>OZ244564.1:0-3603830 GCA_965217725.1 Dehalococcoidia bacterium
GTTGAACTGGAAGTGCCAGGAGATGCGTCCGTAGGGCCAGATCGAGTCTCTCTCTGCACGCAGGGCCATGTACTCGGTGTTGCCGATCGTCCACCCGGTGAACGCGCGGGACGCTTCCTTGATGTCTTCTTCGCTGTAGTTGCCGACACCCATCGAGAAGAGCTCCAGCAACTCCCTGCCGAAGTTCTCGTTGATGGCCCCCTTGTGATTGTCGTGATTGTCCAGCCATACGATCATCGAGGGGTCCCTGGCCAGCTCGGTTAGCAGCGTCTTGAAGTTGCCCATACCGTAGCGGCGGAACATCCTGATCTGGTCGCTCAGCACCTTGCCGTTGGTGATCTTAGGGTAGCCCGTGGCGAAGATGCCGTGCCAGAAGAGGGACATCTTCTCGCGCAGCGCATCGGTGGAGGTCGCCATCTTGTATATCCAGTATGAGCCTGGACTGAGCTGACCCATCATGCCGGACTGTTCGTGGTGGTACCGGCGAATCAGGTCGTCGGTCATCTCGCTGGACTGTGACGGGTTCAGAAGGGCGTCAACGACGCCGTCGTATCCCTGCTCCGAAAGCGACTCGAGTTGACTCCGACTGGTCCCAAATCCGGCGCGGCGCATGAGGTGCGCCAGCAGTTGCAAATCAGCGGTTGCAGTGGTCATAAGAGCCTCCCCCTAACGTTGTTGTATCCGGTCGGTGCGATCCGGGTGTTTGCTTCTAAAACATCCGAATGCAATGAATAGCCAAGCGCAATCCCCCCCACGGGATTGTTGCTTGCAATATATCACAAGTTTACAGGTTGTATAAGTGGGCAAATTCAGGCGAAGCTGTATCAATTTTGTAGGTGTCTCAATGGGCAGTCGCCCTTCGGCAGGTTCTGGACGAACGAATGCGGGCGAGACGCCCGCGCTCCGAAACCTTATCCAACAGCCACACCTACAAAATTGATGCAGGCTCATTTCAGGCTGGAACGAGTCCCAGATAAGTAGGCGGGCTCTGCGCAAGACGCCCTCACTCCTGGATACGGGCCCCGTATCGGAGTACGGGGTGACGGTCCTTCGCGCGTATGACGAGATGGTAGTGCCTACCGACCTGAGGATAGGCTGCCCAAAGGCTATTCGCCGCGCAGCCGTCGCAACTCAGCCTCCAGGTCGGCGATCCGTGTCTCCGCCTCCAATCGGGCGGAGCGTTCCCTCTCGGTCTGCGCGTCAGCCTCAAGCCGGGCGGAGCGTTCCCTCTCGGCCTGCGCCTCGGCGGCTTCCTGAGATGCTCGTCCTTCCTCGGCCGTTGGTAGGTACGCTCCGGTCGATGAGTCGCGGAACCTCAGTTCACCCTCGACCCAGCACAGGTCCAAGCCTAGCACCTCGCTGTGACCCCAGACCAGTCCGTCGGAGTCATGGATTATCTCCACAGGCTCGTACGCGCCTTCGACCAGTTTGTCGCCAGCCAGCGCAGCGTCGTGGTACCTGCCGCCAGTGTGGTCGAATCGCCAGTACTCACTCACGCCGTAGCCTGCGTACCCCTCGCGCTTAGTCGTGTAGTCGTTACGACCAGTGCTGCGCGATGCTATCTCCAGCACAAAGTCCGGGGGCTTGCCAACCTCGCTTATCACGTAGCCGTTGCGGGCTACTATGAATCGGGGGTTGACTCCAAAGGCCACCACGCAATCGGGAGCGAGCCTCTCTGCATCGTTGGTCGCTTCGTGCCGGAGGTATCCTGCGCCTGAGACCAGAACGTCGTCTCGGTCAGCGAAGTGCGCCAGCATGCTGTAGCCTGCGTAAATTACATGCTCATGTTGCTGCATATCCGGCTCCCGCTGCGGATCGGGCAGGGGTTCAAGATGAGAGTAGTCAATGTTATGCGGCTGTTTGAGGGCGCTTCGGGATGTCATGGTGGGACTCTCCAATGGGCTGTTGATGCCAAGTTCCCCGGCCGGCGCACCATATCGCCAATGTTAGTGTACCACCAGGGAAACCCAGAGATGAGGCGTCGCGGAACGCGGTTTGACCGGCCGCCGCCGCGATGAGTCAGTTTCCCAGCCGCCTGCGCTCGCGGTTCCTGACTGACGCAATTACCTCGTCGATCCCCATGCGACCAATGGGGCCTGAGGCGTACATGGAGCCGAATACGATGCCGTGTCGCAGGACGAGGAACTCCATCGGCTGAAGGTAGCGCCCGTGGGCCTTGTCCTCGGTCCACCACGGCGCGAGAACCTTCACGCTCTCTTCAGTGACACCGTAGGCGATGGGAATCGTGAGTCCCACTTCTTCAGCCATGCGCGCCGCCGTGTCGCGGTCTTCCACGGTGGCGCCGATGACGGACACTCCAAGCTGTTCCAACTCGTCGAGGTTCTTCTGGTAGGTGGCCAACTGCCGCCTGCAGTACGGTCACCACTCGCCCCGGTAGAACAGCAGCGCGAGGTATCGCCCGGAAATCTGCTCCGGGAGCGTGATCGTCGAGCCATCCGTGAGGTCCAATTCAAACGTGGGAAGCCGGTCGCCTTGTGTCAGCTTCTCGGGCATGGCTGTTCTCCTGGTCGGCATTGGGGTGTCGTCTGTGCCTGAAAGATACTATATGTCGCGGGTGGCTGACAGGTCGCCAGTGGGCAGCCTCACGTCTTCTGGCCGCGTGGCGCATGGTGCGGGCGTCGTGTAGTATCGGAGCGATGACTGAGCATGAGGGGCGCAATGGCAGAGATTATGGGCACCGAGCTGCAGAGGCAGCCACGACTCGAAGGCAAAGTCGCGATCGTCACCGGCGCGGGCTCGCGCGGAGACATCATTGGCAACGGCCAGGCGGCAGCCATCCTGTTCGCGCACGAGGGGGCCAGTGTCCTACTTGTCGATAGCAGCGAAGAGCACGTGAGTAGAACGCTTGACGCGATTCAGTCCCACGGCGGAAGAGCGTCGGTCTTCATCGGAGACGTGACCTCGGCGGAGAGCTGCCAGGCTATGGTCGAGGCCGCCGTGCAGAGGTACGGTCGGCTGGATATCCTTCACAACAACGTTGGGATAGGAGGCTCGGGCTCGGTGGTCGACGTTGACCCGGACGAATGGGACCGCGTCATGGAGGTCAACGTAAAGTCGATGATGCTGATGAGCAAGTACGCGGTGCCGATCATGGCGTCGAGCGGCGGCGGAGCGATCGTCAACATATCCTCGATTTCGGCGATAAGGCCGCGTGGTCTGACGTCGTACACCGTGTCCAAGGGCGGCGTGATAGCGCTGACTCAGGCGATGGCCGTGGATCACGCGAAGGACGGCATTAGGGTGAACTGCATCCTGCCGGGGCCGGTGTACTCGTCGATGGTCGCTCCGAACATGTCCGACGAGCGTCGTGAGACGCGCCGCACGTCATCGCCGCTCGGGGTCGAGGGCAGCCCGTGGGACATAGGCTGGGCCGCGGTCTATCTCGCCAGCGACGAGGCCAGATGGGTGACGGGTCTGATAATGCCCGTCGACGGCGGCGTCACGCTCATGAGTCCAAGCAGATAGCAGCTATCAACTGAAGGAATCCAACATGCGAACGATAGACATACACGCACACATTTCGCCTGAGCCATTCATAGAGGCCATGAACGCCGGCGAGAACTGGCACGGGATCACGTCCGAGGCGGTGCCCGCCCATCGGCACAATCCACGGACGACCTGGACGCCAGAAGAGCGACTGGCGGACATGGACTCTCTCGGGGTAGATGTGCAGGTGCTGTCCACGAACGCTGTGCTGTACAGCTACGACAAGGACCCCGCGGCGGCAGCGGCAATGGCGCGCGACTGCAACGACTACGTGTCTCAGCTTACCGTGGACCATCCCGACCGGTTCGCCGGGCTGGCCACTCTTCCCATGCAGGACATTCCAGCCGCGATCGACGAGTTGGAGAGGTGCGTCACACAGCTCGGGCTGAAGGGCGCGATGATGGGCGACCACATTAACGGTCGCACGTTCGACGACCCGGAGTTCATGTCGTTCTGGAAGGCGTGCGAGCAGCTTGGCGCGATGATTCTCATCCACCAGGGCGGCCCGACGATCGTCAGTCCCAGGTCCAGCAAGTATCACCTGCCGAACACGATAGGCAACCTCGCGGACAGGGCTGTGACGTATGCCGCGTTCGTGTACGGCGGAGTGATGGACGCGTGCCCGGACCTGAGGATCTGCCTGTCTCACGGCGGCGGCTACACCTGCTTCGGCATCGGCAGGATGGACCGCGGATGGCAGGTACGGCCCGAGGCCCGGGGCAACATCTCGCAGCCGCCGAGCGCGTACCTGGACAGGTTCTACTACGATACGATCACCCACAGCGAGGAAGCGCTCAGGTACATCATCGACAGGGTGGGTGTGGACCGCGTTCTATTCGGCACCGACTGGCCCTACGACATGTGCATCGACTGGCCGGTGTCGTGGATTATGGGCCTGGAGAGCCTGAGCGACGATGAGAAGGAGATGATCCTCTGGCGAAACCTGGAGGGGCTGCTTGGCATTTAGAATTGGCAATGACGAATTGTGGTAAGAGACGCTGGCCCAGAAGCTTTTCGTATTTCTTGAATCGCAGAACGCGGCGGCGTGAGTGGAGGTGACGATATGGTCAGGTTAGGCGGTTCGGCTACTCAATCGCACTTCGACGTGTTTCAGGGTCTGGAGACTCTCTTCCGGCGACGGGGCATAGACCTGGACTGGGTGCTGTACTCGGACTACGACGCGATGGTGGATGCTTTCGTAAACGGCGATATCGATCTGGCCTGGAACGGCCCGCTGGGCTACGTAAAGATCAAGCGCCTTCTGGACGACCCGTGCCGCGTGATCGCGATGCGCGACGTTGACGTCGGCTTCGTCACCCACTTCATCGCCGGGGCAGGCACGGACATCCTGACCGTAGAGGACCTGATAGGCAAGCGGTTCGCGTTTGGGCGGCGCGGGTCAGAGCAGGCAGGCCTCGTCCCATATCACATGCTGAAGCAGGCGGGACTGAATCCGCAGAATGACCTCGCTGAGATCAGCTTCTACGAGGACCGAGAGTCGCAGATCAGCTCGGATGAGCGGGATGTGGTGGAGCGTGTGCACTCGGGCGAGTTCGACGTCGGAGCGGTCAGCCGAAGTACTCTCGTGTCGATGGCCGAGGACGGCAGCGAGTCCGTACGTCAGGTCCAGTCTTTCTGGTCCAGTCCTCCGTACAGCCACTGCTGCTTCACAGCGCAGAGTGGCATGGACGCCCAGTTGGTCGGCCAGATCGAAGAGGCGTTTCTATCCATCACCGGTCGCGACGAAGTAGAAGAGATCGTGCTGAGAGGCGAGGCGTGCGACAGCTTCGTTCCCGGTATCGAGCACGGGTGGGAGTTGATCGAGGCTGCTGCGGTGGACGAGGGGTTGGTGTAGCTCAAACTTATCCCTCGGGCCTATCGCCGGCGGACTACGGAGCCACCCGATAGGCTATGCAGTTCACGATCTCTATGCTCAGCGGCGGCTGCGCCAGGCCGGTTGTGCCGATGACGGCTCTGCAGGGCGAGCTGGAAATGAACTCGCTGTAGATCTCGTTCAGCAGCGGCCAGTTGTCCATGTCGGTCAGGAAGACGACCAGCGTGACGACTCGACTGTAGTCCGTTCCGGCCGCTTCCAGCGAGGCCTGCACATGACGGAAGGCGGCGCGGTACTGCTCTACATCGGACTCTCCAGCAAGCACGCCGTCGAAGCCGGACGCGGTCGTTCCCCTGACGTGAACCTTGATCGCCTTCACCTTCAGCATCCGGGTCAGGTCTTCGTCGAAGTAGTCGCCGTACAGTCCTACACGGTATGAGTCGAGTTCCGTCGTCTGATGCCGGCCGTCTGCGATAATGAGGTCCAGAAGCGCGTCTCTATCTTCAAATGGCAGCGCCTGGGCAGCGTCGATGCTCATGGCGTCCAGATCGGCTAGGGTGTAACTCATTGGTACTTCTCCTGATATCTCTGTTCGATTGTCATCCATCGCGGCTAGAGCCGCAACACGAGTGAGCGAGTCGGAAAGGAAAACCAGATGAAAGTCGGCGTTAATCTTATCAACTTCGGCCCCGGCGCTAACCCGGAGTCGCTGAGTCGTACGGTAAGGCTTGTCGAGGCGATGGGCTACCACCTGATCATGAGCTCGGACCACATCGCGGTCACTCCAGACGTGAGCTCCAGGTATCCCGCGCCGTTCTACGAGCCGCTGACGACGCTCGGCTGGCTGGCCGCTACCACGCAGTCGATGGAGATCGGGACGACGGTCGTCATCCTACCGTATCGGAGTCCGCTGGAGATCGCGAGGGCAGGTGCGAACGTCGATGTGTTGAGCGGGGGCAGGTTCATCCTGGGCGTGGGCGTCGGCTGGGCCGAGCAGGAGTTCGAGGCGCTCGGGGTCCCGTTCCGCCAGCGTGGGGCCATCACGGACGACTACCTGGCGGCGATTAAGGCGCTATGGACACAGGACGTCGCTTCGTACGAGGGGCGTTTCGTCTCTTTCATGGACGTCGATACCGCGCCGCGTCCGATTCGGGAGCCCCACCCGCCGATCTGGGTTGGGGGCGCCAGCGACGCTGCGCTGCGCCGAACTGTGCGGTACGGAGATGGCTGGCATCCGATCAGGATACGCGTGTCGGAGTTCAGGGAGACGAACATTCCCCGGCTGCGGGAGATGGCCGACCGGGAGCGGATGCCGATGCCTGCGTTCTGCCCGAGGATACGGCTGCGCATCACCGAATCGTCTTTGCCCGACGACCAGCGCATCGCGGGCGAGGGGAGTCTGGACCAGATCAGAAGCGATCTGGAGGGTCTGGAGGCCCTGGGCTGCGAGTACGTGCTGCTGGACACCTACTTCGATGACGTCGAGGCCACAACGCACCACGAGACCTCGTGGCGTATGCTCGCGACAGTGGCCGAAAGGGCGTTGGACTTGAGTAACGAGACGGTGCGGTGACGGGGGTTCGTGTCATTGCGATACCGCGCTAGCGTGAGTCTTTGACGGCTCATATCTTGGGAGTGGGGGCGGTTCGTGAACCGCCCCTACAGAGACCGCACCATGACCACCTTCACCGCGGCCGACGTCGAACAGGTCGCCAATGAATGGCTTACCGCCTTCGGCTGTAGCGTCACTACCTTGCAATTGTACGTTCTCTAAAGTTGCAATCAGACGCATCTCGAGTTTACAATCGGACGATGCAGACCACATCGCTCTATCCACGCTACGCCGAAAGTCCTTTGGTGGAAGCGCTGTCCGACTCGCCCGCCGTTCTCGTACACGGCCCGCGCCAGTGTGGCAAGACCACCCTCGCCCGGATGGTCGGCGACTCCATTGGATACAACTACATCAACTTCGATGACGATGTTGCCCGGGCTGCTGCCAACGCTGATCCGGCTGGTTTTATTGCTGGGCTTTCGGAGCGTGCAATCCTCGACGAGGTGCAGCGCGTCCCCTCCATGCTGCTGCCTCGCAAACAGCCCGTCTGTACTGACTAGATGCCTACTCGCTCTTCACTCCGATGGCGTGGGCTCTGGCGACTGATAGGTAGGCGTCGGGGTGCTCTCCCCATTCTCTGATTCCGTCGACCATCGACCTGAGCTCCGCTTCCGTGGTGAGGCCCAGCTCTACGGACTCCTGGAACAGCGGAATGTTCTCTATCCACGCGACGTATCCCTCGGCGGACGCCCTCGTCGCCTCCAGTCCCATGACGTTCGAGATACGGCCCACGAACTCGACTACGTCGAAGGCTGCCTCCCGCATTTCCGACCTCAGAAACCGGCCCCGGTTCAGTGAGCCGCCGATGCGGTTGAACCCACCCTCGAACAGCTCGAAGAACCTGCTGAGCTCCGGGCACTCGGGAACGATGAACGGGAACGACCAGTCGGTGCGGATGACCGCTCCCAGGCCGCCGGACCTGGTGACCTGGTGTATCTCTCTGAGCGCACGGACAGAGTCGGACAGGTGCTCGGTGACCGCGCTGGAGAACACGACGTCGAACTCTCCGACGCTGAAGGGAAGATCGTAGATGTCGGCGACCCTGAACTCGACGTTGTCTGCTCCGCTCTCGGCGGCGAGTCGGTTGGCCCGGTCGATCATGGTCGGCTCGATGTCGATGCCGACGACCCGTCCCGGTGAGACGATCTCTGCCAGTCCGAGCGTGATCGGGCCTGGGCCGCACCCGCAGTCGAGCACGCTCATACCTTCAGACAGGCGAGGGACCAGGAAGTCGGCGACCTCGTGGGCGTCACGGTTGGTGTAGCCCTGCTGCACGCTTGTGGAGTCGTAGCCGTAGAACGGTCTGCCTCCGAACTCTGGGATTGCCGGTACGTTCGAGGTCATGGTCGTGCTCCCAGCTTTTCGTATACTTGTATGCGGTGCCTGTTGCTCTCTGTGACGTAAAGTCGTCCGTGCCGGTCCAGCTTGACCGAGATCGGACTCCAGAAGTATGGCTCTATCCTCGCGGACTCCTCGTGGGCGGTCTCCACCTCGGGAGCAAGGGTTACCATGATTTTGGATTTGAGGCGCGCCTCCCATTCTTCCGAGTTAGCCTCGTAGAAGTCCTCGGCCCACTTGGACAGGGTCGCCTGCCCCCTGAGCTTCTCCAGGAACTCGCCTTGCGGACCCAGCACCTGCACGCGCTCGTTGCCCCAGTCTGCGACGTAGATCAGCCCCTCGTCATCGACCGCGACGCTGGACGGTCTGTGGAATTGGCCGTCGCCGCTCCCTGTCTCTCCGAACGCGGCAATGAAGTCGCCTTCTGGGGAGAACCTCTGAATGCGGTCGTTGCGCCAATCGGCGACGTAGATGTTGTCGTCGCTGTCGAGTGTGATGCCCCAGGGCATGTCGAATTCACCAGGGCCGGTCCCACCAGTGCCAAAGGTCGATATGAAGCTTCCGTCCCCTGAGAACTTCTGTACACGATTGTTAAGGCTGTCACAGATGAGGATTGCGTCGGAGGAGTCAAACACGAGCCCGGAGGGCCCGTCGATCTGCCCGTCGTCGGAGCCGTGGTCGCCCCAGTGACTGATGTAGCGGCCGGAGGCGTCGAAAACGGTGATGCGGTGGTTGTGCTCGTCGGCCATGTACAGGTTGTCGTCGGAGTCGATCGCAACGGCGGTGGGCCAGACAAACTGGCCAGGGCCGGACCCGTAGGATCCGAAGTCGCCGAAGTAGTTGCTGTCCAGGTCGCAGATGCCGACTCGGATGCCGTAGGTGTGAAGCGCATTGCTGCGGCTGAGGACGTAGAGGCGCTCGTCACTGGATAAGGCGATGTCGACGGGGTTGTTGAATCCGCGTCCCTCCATCGCGACGATCCCGAGCGTGCGGTCATATCTCAGCACCTGTCTTGCAGCCATCTTCCTGCCAACCTCCCACGGGTCAAGGTATCGGATGACGGAAGAGTCCGCAACGACAGGTGAGTTGACAGCGGACGGACGCAGGTGTTCAGCTTGGCTTCCGAATGACGAATGTGGGGTGAACCGATGCGCGTTGGATTTATTGGGACAGGGAGCATAGGCAGGCCGATGGCGGAGAGTATTGTCGCCGCAGGGTTCTCCCTAATAGTCCACGACATAGACCGGCAGGCTGCGGCTTCGCTGATCGAGCGCGGAGCGGAGTGGGCTGAGTCTCCGAGGTCCCTTGCCGAGCAGTGTGATGTGGTGAGCGCCTGCCTGCCGGGGCCGCCCGAGTTCCAAGTAGTGATCTACGGTACCGGCGGTGTGCTGGAGGGGATCCGTGCGGGTTCTGTGTTGGTCGATCACACGACCAACTCACCTGAACTCGTCCGTGAAACGCACCGGACGCTGGAGAGGGCAGGGGTGGCGATGCTCGACGCGCCGGTGAGCGGGGGCGCAGAAGGGGCGAGGACGCGCGATCTGACAATGCTGGTCGGGGGCGACGACCACACGGTCGAACGCTGCAGGCCGGTGCTGGACGCGATCGCGAAGACCGTAATGCACGTCGGGGACATCGGCGCGGGCTGCGTGTGCAAGATTGCGCACAACTGCGCGACGTTCTCACTGGACATGGCGACGGCCGAGTGCCTGACGATGGGCGTGCGCGCTGGCGTGGATCCTGCTGTGCTGATCAAGGTGTTCCAGAAGTGCGCCATAGGCAGGAACTTCAACCTGCACACTCGGCTTCCCGACACGCTGTTCAGCGGCGACTTCGAGCCGCGCTTCGCGCTGAAGACGGCGTTGAAGGACATGCGGCTGGCCACCGACCTTGCAGAACACTATGGTGTCCCGATGAATCTGACCGCGGTCTGCCAGGCTGAGATGGAGGAGGCCGTGACGCGAGGGTGGGGCGGCCTGGACAGCTCGGCATTCCTCAGACTCCAGGAAGAGAGGTCGGGAGTGCAGCTCCGGTTGGTCTGAGTGGCGCGGTCCGCGTCAGGCCAGCTGGTATTCCCGTGTCGAGCCGATCATCCGCAGCGTCTCGGCGACGCGCAGCGCCAACTCGTCATGCAGATACGCCTCGGAGGACTCCACGAGGGTCTCGCGCGTCTCGTCGGAGACCTCGATGGGCCCCAGAAGATCGAGGCAGGAGTCGACCAGCTGCTCGGAGTCTATCTGTGGCCGCTGTTCTGCGCCGAGCCTGTCCGCAATCGCCTGGACGCCGGGTGATCCTGGATCTCCCAGGTACTGGGAGGCGAAGTTGACCCTCTCGACGAGCGATCCGCTGTCGACCCACTCGGCGCCCTCGTGCCAGCCCTCGACGCTCGGCGGGTTCAGCAGCTCTTGGCCCATGTAGTTGGTGGCGAGAGCTACCTGGAACATCTCTACTGACGGACGCGGGAAGGGCCGAGCGGTACGCAGCGTGCCGGCGACCAGCTCCGCGGGGCTCTTTACCCTGCGGAACCGGACCGCGTCGGACTTGAAGTGCTCGGAGTTGAACAAGTCTCTGAGGACCGCTCCGATCTCGTAGCCGGAGTCGAAGTAGGTCCGGGCGAGCTTGTCGATCAGGGCTTCCCCGGCCTCGTTGACTTCGTCGGCGACGAAGAACTGGTACAGCCGAGTGCACACGAAACGGGCTGTGGCGGGTTGCCGGACGATGACGTCTATAACGTCCTCGCCATCGAAATTGCCGCGCTCGCCCAGGAAGGTCTTTTCAGAGTAGTCGTGGTCGTCAGGCCTGAACTCGAACTGCCACGCGACGCGGCTGTACGGCCATATCGAAGCCCTCATAGCTCGCAGCGCCATGTACTCGGCGTTCTCGACTGTCCATCCCGTGAACGCGCGCGCGGCCTCCTTGACGTCCTGCTCGGTGTAGTTGCCGATCCCCATCGAGAATAGCTCAAGCAGCTCGCGACCGTAGTTCTCGTTGACGGCGTCCTTGTGGTTGTCGTGGTTGTCCAGCCAGTGGAGCATCGCGGGATCTCTTGAGATCTCGACCAGCAGCGTTCGGAAGCTGCCGAGGCCGTGCTTACGGAACGTCTCTACCTGGCTCGTCAAGGTCTTTACGTTGTTGACCTTGCGTTCGCCGGTGGCGAACAGGCTGTGCCAGAACAGCGCGATCTTCTCCTGCAGCGGGCTCGTGGTGGTCATCATGCGATACAGCCAGTTGGTAACCGCGACTTCAACGAGCCTCAGCTCGGACTGGTCGACGTGGTACCGTCTGATGATGTCGTCCGGCATAGCCGAGGCGCCGGACGTGTCCAGCAGGGCGTCCACGGTGTTCTCGTAGCCGTCGGAAATTGCGGACTCTATCTCGTCGCGTGTCGCGCCGAAGCCGGCGCGCCGCATCAGATGAGCCATCAAGTGTACGTCAGCGCTGCTGCTCATTTCGCGATGTCCATCCTGCCGGACAGTGAAATACGCCATCTCGTGGGAGATGGCGTATCTGAAATCAGGCTATGCCCAGCTCTTCCCTCAGTGTGTTGACCATTTCGACGCGACCGCGGGTGGGCCGTCGCTCTCGCAGCCCAATGGGCGCGTTCTCTACCTCTGGAATGACCTTGATCGCCACGAACACGGGGCCGGTCTGCTCCATGATCTCGGCGACGCTGGTGCTGAACTCTTCGAGGTCGTCGAAGTTGTACGTGGCGGCGTAGCCCGCTCCCTGGGCCATGACAGCGTAGTCGATGTCCTGGGAGTTCGGTACGGGCTGACCGCCCGTGGTGGCGTAGCACTCGTTGTCCAGCAGGAAGTGGTAGAAGTTTTTCGGCTTCATACCGGCTATGGACGCCAGCGAGCCGAGATTCATCAGAAGCGACCCTTCCGCGTCGAACAGGACGACCTTCTCGTCGGGCAGGCCCAGCGCGAGGCCAAACGCCGCCGACGTGGTCTGTCCCATCGCGCCGCCGAGCCCGATGTCGCGCCGCTCGTTGGTACTGAAGTCACGCCAGTGACGTCCTGCGGTACCCCCCGCCGAGACTATGGCGTCTCCTCTGTGTTCCTGAAATGCTTTGAATACGTCTCTTGGGTCAATCAAGATGGACTCCTCAGTAAGGTGTCAGTTTGCTATCGGTTGAATCCGTGGTACTCGTCGCCGATGAGGATAGCAACCGGCCTGCTCGTGGCTCTGGCTTCGTCGAAAGCGGTAGAAATCCGTTCGCCGTCTTCGTTCTGCTCGACCAGGTAGTAGTTGATGCCGAAGGCGGTGAGGAACGGCTCGGTGTACTTGGCGACGGAGTCGGTGATGACGCCGCGACGGTTCCAGCCCCGGTAGCCAATGACCATCACCAGCGGGAAACCCGCGTCGATCGCCATGCCTCGAATAGAGTCTCCGGACTCCAACATGCCGGTGTTCTGGACGAGCACGACCGGCACCTTGCCCGCGATGTTCAAGCCCATGGCGGTGCCCCACGCCTCGCCCTCGCGAGAGACGGGGACCACCTCCAGCCAATCCTGCTCTTCCATTAGCTCGTAAAGGTAGTTTGTCTCAGAGTCCGGGATGGTGACGACGTGTGTGACGCTGTTCTTCTTGAACTCCGCGACCATTGTCTCCGGTCTGAGAATTGCAGCTTGTTGTTGTACCACTGTTTTGCCCTCCGTTGCTATTGATCGTTGCTTTCGTCCAGATTCAAGGACGAAGCCATTATATCCATATCTGACTGAGTTCGCAGACCCTCAATCGAAACGCCCTCTCGACTCACGGACAATGTCAACGATTTCCTCAGTGGTGATTTCGATATCAATGCCTTCAACGTCGAGAGGAGACCCTCCGGTTGATGCTGGTCTCAGGGCAAACATGCGCCCGTCTCTACGACGTATGCGTACTTCGCCATCCTCCTGAGCGACATCCAAAACTGCCGACAGATTCTGCCTGGCCTCCGAATAAGTGTACACCTTCAATTGTCTATCTCCACAATCTGCACTCCTGCCAGCGGCGCCACCTCAATCATTCTGTTGTCGAGTGTAATGAGCGGCAACCTCAGATTCAGCGCGCAGGCTACAACGTAGGCATCGTATGCGTAGATGTTGAACTGATGCGCTAATTCAATCGCTTGGGTCAGGTCAATGTCCATGAAACGAAATGGCATCTGTTCGTACCTGCGGAGTGCAAGTCTCGCCTGCGCCAGATCCATCCGACGCCGTCTCAACATTGCCACGAATGCGTTCCCGATTTCCCACTGCATTGACTCCGGAGCAAACACATCCGCTCCAGCGGTAAGGTCCAAGATGGGTTCCCGTTCAGGTTCGTTTGCGATGACGGCTATAACCGCAGAAGTATCTACAACCACTTCCATAAAGTAATTGTACAATTGTACAAGTGATTTATCAAGTAATCCGAACCGGCCCTTATCTGACCTAGCCGTTCTTCACGAAGTCGGCGAGGCGTTCTCCGATCATCATGGTGGTGACGTTGGTGTTGGCCCGGACGGTGTCCGGCATGACCGAGGCGTCCGCGACGCTCAGCCCTTCGATTCCGTGTACACGCAGCCGCTGGTCCACGACCGCGAGCGGGTCCGACGCCGGCCCCATCCTGCAGGTGCTGGTCAGGTGCTGGCCGGTCGTCACCTCTCTCAGCATCCACTGGTCGAGCGCGTCGTCGGATTCCAGGTCCGAGTCCAGCGGCTCCAGGCGCTCATCTACCAGATCGGCAAGGTCGGGGTGCTTGAAAATATCGACGGCCAACCTGACGACCTCCCTCATCCTCCTCCGATCTTCCGGGTCCTCGAGCAGATGGAAGTCCAGGAAGGGCTGGACGTGGGGATCGGTGGACGTGAGGGTGATGCGGCCCTTGCTTGCTGCAAGGTATATCGAGCCGGTCATCCTGATTCCGAGAGGGATCATCCGGTCTCCACCCCGGTTGACGCGCTCAGAGGCGAACGACTGCATCCACAGCATCATGTCGTTAGGACGGGAGGAGCCGGTGGCGGTGTAGCGGAGGCCGACCTGGATGCGTGGAGCCAAGCCGTCCAGATCGACGCCATCTTTGACGCTGGCTGTGATGAAGATGAGCGGATGGTCACTGAAGTTCCTGCCCACGCCGGGCAGGTCATGCACGACTGGGATGTCGAACTCTCTCAGGTGGTCTGCCGGGCCCACGCCGGAGAGCATCAGCAGCAGCGGGTTGGCTATTGTGCCGCTGCTGAGGACGACTTCATCGGCCTCCACGACGAACTTCTCCCCGCTGCTCTCGACCTCAACGCCGGTGACCTTCTTGCCGTCGAACAGGAGCCGGTGCGCCATGCAGTTGGCCCTTATCGTTAGGTTCAGCCGGTGTCGCGCCTGGCTGAGATAGCCGAGGTTTGTGCTCCATCGTATGCCGTCCGGGTTGTTGCACGGGATCGGCCCGACACCGTGGGCATCGGGCTGATTGAAGTCGGCGATGTCCGGGAATCCAGCGTCTATGCAGGCGTTGTAGAATCCGGTCTGGGCGGGAAGCCACGTATCTTGCTTGAATCGGTGGCAGATGATCGGGCCCTCTGTGCCGTGGAAGTCGTCGTGGAAGTCCGTGTCGGTCTCCAGGTTCCTGAAGAACGGCAGGACGTTCTCGAACTTCCAGTCGTCGTTGCCGTATCTGGCCCAGTCCTCGAAGTCGTGCGTCTGGCCCCGCAGGAAGACCTGGCCGTTGATCGCGCTCGTCCCCCCGGTGACCTTGCCCCTTGGGACCAGCATCGGTTCGGCGACGTCGTTGCCTTTGCCGGTGAACTGCCAGTTGTGCTCGTCGCTGACCATGATGTCGGTGCCGGTAGCGTATCCGAGCTTCAGCTCCTCGGGCAGGGTCTCGAAGTCGGGATAGTCGGGTCCGGCCTCCAACAGCAGCACTGAGCGTTCGGGGTCTTCCGACAGACGGGATGCCGCTGCCGCGCCCGCCGATCCTGCGCCTACTACGATGACGTCGTACTTCACTGTCTCCTCCGATCCCACATCCGTGTACAGGGCATTCGTGTGCCAGGGTCATTCGGTTGCTGCAAATTGAGAGAATTCGCCATCGTTCGTCATTCCGGCGAAGGCCGGAATCCAGAGGAGTGTGTGTGGTGCCCTGTGGCTTGCATTCAAGCCCTTTTCACCCTCACCCCAACCCTCTCCCCCGTATCAAGTACGGGGCAGGCTCTGAGGGAGAGGCGGTCTTGCTATGGTCCCCGCTTCCGGGTTGGCGTTATCACATCGGATTTTTCTGTAATGGGTACCGCTGTCGGATCAGGCTTAGGTGAGATGTGAGAGCATCGGCATGACCTCGTCGGCGAGCAGCCTCATGCAGTTGAGCCACTGCTCCCTGGGCCGCCACTCGTGGCCCATCGCGACCAGCACGCCAAAGCCGCCGACCTCTTCGTACATCTCCTCGATCTGGGCCGCGACGTCCTCCGGGCCGCCGACGATCCACAGCGCGTCGATCAGGTACTCCGGCGTCACGTCCTCGTCAGCCATATCCGGGTCGATCTTCATGCGGTCGAGGTTCTTCGACCGGGACATCAGCGGGTGCCAGTAGTGGGTGTAGTCGCGGGCGAGTACGCCCTCAAGCGCCTGCTGTCGGGCTGTCTCGGTGTCGTCCGCGACGTAGATTTCCTTGGTGATTCTCCACTCGGCCCTGTCCGCTATGCGTCCGGCCCTGCGTGCCCCTTCTTCGACAGAGTCCCAGTGCGTCTTGACGATGGAGGTTGGGACGAGGTTCGTGCTCATCGGAATCCACCCACGCTCGCCGGCCATAATCAGGGTGTCCGACCTCGGAGAGACGCCGGCCACAGCGATCCTCGGGTGGGGCTTGGTGTAGGGCGTCATGTGGAACGCGAGGCCGATGTCGTCCACCCGTTCGGGTATCTTGAACGACCAACCGTTGCCCTCGTACGTCCCCGGCTTGGGGTCTTCCCATACTTTCAGGATGATTTCTAGCGCCTCCTTAGTGTAGGAGCGGCGATCGTCGGTCTCAGGGTCGAAGCCGAACATCTCGTAGTCGCCGGGAGTGGAGCTGGAGCCGATGCCCCAGTAGAACCGGCCTTTGGCCATGTGGTCGAGCTGGGCCACGCGGTGAGCGAGCATCATAGGGTTGTGGTTGGGCATACAGTTGACGCCGGTGCCAAGAATGATGTTTTCGGTCATTCCCAGGGCCTGCGCGATCACCAGGTCGGGACTGGGGATGTTCTCCCACTCGAACGTGAAGTGCTCGCCAATCCATGCCTCGTGGTAACCGAGCCGGTCGAGCGTGACTATCTGGTCGAGGTCGTCCGCAAGGGTCTGCGTAACATTGGATCCCGGAGGATGAAGCGGCATTGTGAAGTAACCGAGTTTCATGGCTGGCTCCTCACTCTTGTAAGAGTACGCGGCGGCGGCTTGCTACTACACCCTGGTCCTGAAGTCGGAATTGAGGGATACCAGACCCCTGTGAATGTCGTCGACGGTGCGGCAGCCGGAGTAGGCCATCGCCCGGTCGAACTCGGCTCGCAAGATCTCGAGCATCGCCGCGACTCCAGACTGGCCTCCGTTGGCAAGACCCCAGAACAGAGGTCTTCCCACGAATACCCCCCTCGCACCGAGCGCGATGGCCTTGAGCACGTCCGATCCCCGTCGGACGCCGGAGTCGAGATAGACTTCAAGGTTATCGCCCACGGCGTCGGCAATCTCGGGAAGTGTTTCGATGCTGGCCCGTGTGCCGTCGAGCTGGCGACCGCCGTGGTTGGAGACGACAACGCCGTCGGCCCCGTACTCGGCGCACATCACGGCGTCTTCGATTGTCCTGATTCCCTTGACGACTAGGGGGAGACCGCTGAGGTCCCTGAGCCAGTCGAGCCGGTCCCAGGTGAGTCCGGTATAATTGGGGGGAGCCCAGTCGGCCATGTCGGGGATTCCAACTTCGCGACGCTCGACCAGGTCCATGCGGTCGCGCAGGCTGCCCCAGTAGAGTCCCGGTGGCCGAGTGTGTTCGTTGCGGACGTCGCGCTCTTTGGGACTCGGGCTGGGAGTGTCGATCGTAAGGCAGACCGCCTTGAATCCGGCGGCCTTGGCCCTGGTCACGAGTATCTCGGTGACCTCGTCGTCGAAGTGGTAAAGCTGGAACCAGAGAGGTCCCGTGGCGACTTCGGCAACCTCTTCGATTGAGTAGCCCGACCCCGTGGGAAGGGCGTAGAGCGTGCCCATTTCGCCTGCCGCCCCTGCGGTAGCCCGCTCGCCGTCGGGATGAATGTCGCGTTGACCCCCAGCCGGGGCGATCATCACCGGGAAGTCGATCTTCTCACCCAGTACCTCGGTCGAGAGGTCCCTGTTCGACACGTCGACCAGGAATCTCGGGTTGACCGTGATGTCCTCGAATGCCGCCCGGTTTCTTCGGACGGTGATCTCATCGGCGGCGCCAGCGTCCACAAACTCCCACTTGTTGTGCGGCATCACCTGCTTGGCCATTGCCTCCATGTCGAAAAGCGATACTGGATTCATGCTCGGTTGAACCTCCCTGCAATTGGCTTCACGCATACTGGACTTTTTTTGATCAGATTTCAAGGTGTATTTCAGGAATCAGGAATCGGGAATGGGGTGTCAGACAAAACGAAGAGCAGGCTCTAGGCCTGCCCCTCATAGTCCTTGCCTCTATTGGGTGTTGCATCTAAAGTCGGTCGCTGTCTCTAAACTCGGGAGTCTGTCTATAAAGTCCCAACATTAGTGCAGGTTACTAGATCCAGTTGGTTCGGGGATTATCTACTTGATGCAACTAGCGATGGTTACCTGTTGATGACACTAAGCATCCCGTGAAAGTCTGCTTCAGACAGTATCTGGATGCCAGCACCATTGCTAACGAGATTCTCAGCCTTTCTGTGCTTCGAGCTCTTGGTGTATCCATTTAACCTTTCCTTGTCCTGCAATCCCACCACCAGGATTGTAGTGCGTTTCGTCACTGACCCCCGAACCTCGCAACCCGCCTGAGTCGCCAAGTCAGTGGCCTGCTGGCGGGTTACACCTAGGCTTCCGGTGAAAACCACCGTCTCTCCGAAAAGGAGCCCATCTGGGTTCGCATCTCCAATCTGGATTGCGCTCCCACCGCTGCTCTGCTTGAGATTGATGGGCCTTGCGGTACGTTTGAGCCACCCAGAAATGTCCAGTCCGGTTTCCTCCGAAGCTCGAATTACGATCTCTGCCGCTGCGGTGGCGTCCTCAAGGGCGTCATGATGCCGGAAGGTTATCCCCAAATCCTTAGCGACCGAAGCCAGTCCATAGCCTCTACGGGAGTAGCGGTCTGGCCATGCTCGACGAACGACCTTGGCGCTGTCCAGCCACGTGGTCTGAGGCTGGCCCAAGCTGTACTTCTCCATGGCGCGTTCGATAGCCACGCGGTCAAAGTTAGTGTGACTGACGACAGCTGACTCGCCGAGTCGGGCGCGGAGTTCACCGTCCAACGCCGGCAGGGTTGGGGCACCTTCGACCGTCTCCGCCGATATGCCGTGGATATCTATGTTCCAGGCGTCGAACCAGTCCTCCGGGTCGACTAGGGACGCCCACCTGTCGCGTATCTGGCCGTCCCGGACATGCACTATCCCGATTTGGCAGATTGTCGAACGGTCCGCATTGGCCGTCTCCACATCTATCGCGTCGAAGTTTAATCCATTCATGTGCATCTCCTCTGGGCCGTTACAGGTGGCACACGGTTGGAACCCCTCGTCCAACCTGCGGGGTCCACTGCGCCGTAGGTACAGCCGCTCCTAGTGTCGCACTGTTCGGTGTTGCCTATAAAGTTGGTCGCTGTCTCTAAACTCGGTCGCTTGTCGATAAAGTTGGCGGCGTGTCTATAAATGAGCCACGAAGAGCCGCCGAACGGCAGTTTAGATGCAACGCCCCTCCATTGTGATTTGTTCTGAAGCTACGCCCCCGCGCCGTAAGTGCGCTGTGGTGTGCCGGGGAACAGGGAGAAGTGGGTGTGAACTGCGAGCCAGACGCCATCGCGCCGTTCTAGTGTAACGGTCGCTCGTCCCGGACGATGGAACGGCCTGTGGTCGCTGTCAAAGCCCGTAGAGGTCCATGTGACTACGCCCCAGGCCTGATTGCCGCTTCCGCGCGCGTTTACATTGTCCAGGTCCATATTGAAGTCAGTGATGTTGCCCCAGATGCTTTCCCACTGTCCTTCCCGCAGCGCCTTACGCCCGCTCACGATGTCCATCGCGGTGCCGAACGACACGACATCTTCGGCGAAGATACGCTCGGCAGCATCGTAGTCCACGCTGGCGCAGTATCGCCCCATCAGCGCAAACCACTGCTGGACAGCTTCTTCAGGGTCGCTCGCCGTAACTGGGGGACTGACTTGAGTCATGCGGAACCCTCTCGCTTCCAGTCGAGTAGAGTGAGATTGGCTGACTCCTAGACCCTCAGCGTCCCGATCTTTTCGTACTCGCCCTTGACTATGGGCCGGGCTTCGACTTCCAGCCAGTCTTCGAGGATCTCGGTGTAGACGCTGCGGAAGTCGAGGTTGAAGGCGAGGTCGCCTTCGACGAGCGTCTCAGGGGCGAGTGACGGGTACTCGGAGTAGTTGCCGCCGTTGACTCCGTCGCCGATCATGAAGGCGACGCCGCCCGAACCGTGGTCCGTGCCGTTTCCGTTGTCCTTGACGCGCCGTCCGAACTCGGAGAACACGAAGATCAGTACGTCTTCGCTGGCGTCGTGCTCCTTGAGGTCGGTGTAGAGGTCGTAGATGCCCCCGGCGACGTGCTCCCAGAGCTTGTTGAGCAGCGAGACCTCGTTGGTGTGCGTGTCGAAGCTGCCGTGCTGGGTGTAGCAGATGCGGGTGCCGATGTCGGCGGTGAGCACCTGCGCCGCGTCGCGGGCGCGTGCCGCGAACGGGTTGGAGGCGTACTCGACGTTCGACTCGTACCTGTCGGGGACCGAGCTGAGGATGTCGGAGCCGCGCAGGGCGTCGAGTCCGGTCTGACTCAGGAAGTCCATGACCGGCCCGCTGCCGATGGCGTGGGTGTACATGTTTCGGAACGCTTCCAGGACCTCGGTGCGCTGGTCGTCGGCGTCCATGTGGCTGAGGAGGCCGTACGAGGAGAGGTCCGAGACCGACGCAACCGGCGCACTCTTGGCGACCAGCGCCCTGGGGAGGGCAGCGCCGAAGTTGACGGCCGCCACGACATTGTCGGCCTCGGGGTGCATGTGGCGGACCGCCTGTCCGAGCCAGCCCTCGTCGCCGACCTTGGTCGGCTCGGCTGTGTGCCAGATGTCCATCGAGCGGAAGTGGGAGCGGCTGGGCACCGGGTAGCCGACGCCGTGGATGATGGCGACCTTGCCGTCGTCGTACAGGTCCTTGATGGGACCCATGGACGGGTTGAAGCCGTACTGGTCGTCCAGCGGAATGACGTCTTCCTGCTGTATGCGGACGTTGGGGCGATTGTCTATGTACTCAGGGTTGGTGTACGGGACAATGCAGTTGAGGTAGTCGTTGCCGCCCGAGAGCTGGACTACGACGAGCTTGCGATTCTTTCCTGCACCCATTTGGACTCACTCCTTGTTTGTATCCCCACGCTGGCTTGTGTACGACTCTATGTGTCGTGTTGATTGTTTACGCTTTTTCGTAGACCTGGAAGCGGTGTCGGCCTGTCTCGAGGACGTACACCCGCTCCTGATCGTCGAGGGCCACCCTGACCGGGTCCCAGAAGTAGGGCTCGATCCTGGCTGACGTCTCGCTCGGATCGTCGGTGTCCACGTCGAAGACGGGGACGAACTTGGACCTGGCTTCGAGCTCGTCGGCATTGGCGTTGAGGTATTCGACCGCCCATACTCCGAGAGTGCCGTCGCCCCGGAGGTTCTGAATGAAGCCGCCATCGGGGTCGAGCACCTGGACGCGCTGGTTCATCCAGTCCGCGACGTACATGTTTCCTTCGGAGTCGACTGCGAGGCTTGAGGGGCGGCTGAACTCGCCTTCACCGCCACCGGAAGTGCCGAACTTGGCGACGAACTCGCCGTCTTTCGTGAACTTCTGGATGCGGTCGTTTCGCCAATCGGCGACGTATATGTGGCCGTCAGGTGCCTGGGTGATTCCCCACGGGAGGTTGAACTCGCCGTCTCCGTCTCCGAAGCTGCCCCACTTGTCGATGAACTGGCCGTCCCTGGTGAACTTCTGGATACGGTGGTTGCGATGATCGACCAGCAGCATGTTGTCGTCCTGGTCGAGCAGGAGACCTGAAACACCGTCGAACTCGCCGTCATCCGTGCCCTTGGAGCCCCACGTGGACTGGACCTGACCGTCGCGGTCGTAGATCGTGATTCGTTGCAGGAAGTCGTCGCCGAGGTACAGGTTCTCGTCGCTGTCCATCGCGAGCGCGGATGGCCAGATCATCAGGCCCGGCGCGCTGCCGTAGCCGCCGATCTGTCCGAAGAACTCATGGTCGATGGTCGCCATCTGGATGCCGACTATGTCGAGAGCCGTCGTGTTGCTCCGGCTGGCTACGAAAACGCGTCCGTCGGAGCGGATGACGAAGTCAGTCGGGAGGTGGAAGCCGCGGCCACCCTGGTCGGCTACGAAACCGACGGTCGTGACGGGCTTGAGTTGGAATTTCGTTGACGTAGTCATGTGCAATCTCTGGACTCAGTTTTCGGTATCTAGGGTCAAGGCATACTGCGTTAAGCGGTCTGGTACTCCTGGGTCGTCACGATGAGCTGGATCAGGGTGACGATGTGGCGATCGGTGTCGGGGTCCGGGAACGACATGTCGCCCCACTTGGATGCGTAGTCGATCAGGCCGGCTCTTGTCGTTTCGACGACTGGAAGGGGGCCGAGGATGTCGAGGCAGGCGTCGACGACCCGGTCTGGCGACATTGGCTGTCCGGCGGCGCGGTCAGCGACCCGGTCGATAATGGCGCGGATGCCCGGCTTGTTCGGGTCGTTCAGCACGCGGCTGGCGAAGTTGACCCGCTGGACGTACGCGCCGGTGTTGATCCACTCGCTGCCGCCCTGCCATCCCTCGACGCTTGGAGGGTTGAGCAGGCCCTGGCCCATCGCGGCGCACGCTCCGGCGGCCGCGTAGGTATCGGTTGATGGAAGGTCGATGGGTCCGGCGAGGCGCAGCGTGCCGACCACCATCTCAGCCGGACTCTTGATGCGCGCGAACCTGGAGGCCTCGGACTTGAAGAAGTCGGAGTTGAACATGGTTCTCAGCATGGCGGTGACGTCGTAGCCGGAGTCGAAGTACGCCTGAGACATCACCTCAATGGCCTCGGGGTCGATCGGGTCGAAGTGCGGCCACTGTGGCACCGGAAGCTCGTCGGCGACGAAAAAGTGGTACAGGTGTCGGGCGATGAACCGTGCTGTGGCGGGCTGCCTGCAGATGATGTCCACGACGTCCTCGCCGTTGAAGTCGCCTGTCTCGCCGAGGAAGCTCTTGTCCTCGTGGTCGTGGTCTTCGTCGTCGTACTCGAACTGCCAGGCGATGTAGCCGTACGGCCTGGCCGTGTTGTTCCTCATCTTGATCGACATGTAGGCGGGGTTGACGACGCGCCATCCAGTGAACGCGCGTGAGCACTCCTGTATGTCGTCCTCGGTGTAGTTGCCCACGCCCATCGAGAACAGCTCGAGGATTTCGCGCCCGTAGTTCTCGTTGATCGATTCTTTGTGATTGTCCTGGTTGTCCAGCCACATTAGCATCGCGGGGTCGCGAGAGAGGTTAACAAGGAGGTCGCGGAAGCTGCCCATGCCGTATTCGCGGAACATGTCGACCTGGTTGGTGACCATCCGCGCTTGAATGAGCTTGGTGGCCGCCGTAGCGAAAACCCGGTGCCAGAACAGGCACATCTTCTCCCGAAGCACGGCGTCGGTGTTGACCATCCTGAACACCCAGTGGGCGCCTGCCGCCTGTCCGTTGCGAAGGTCGGACTGGTCTACATGGTACCGGCGGATGAGGTCGTGGGGGATGTCTTCGGACGCTTTCTTGGCGAGAAGCTCCTCGACGGCGTCCTCGTAGCTCATACCCATGTAGTGGTCCAGCTCATCCGACGTGGCTCCGAATCCCGCGCGCCTGAGCAGGTGCGCCATCAGAGCGACATCTTGCTTCTCGTGAACGGTGGTCATTTGGGCCCTCCTTGGCAGCATTGTGGGGCGTTTTGGAGTATATCAGATGGTCGGAAGCCTTTTGGCCGCGGCGAGCTCCTTCTGGAGGGCGTCGTACCGGGCGCGGTCTACGGGAAGATTAACCGCCTGTCCAGTGCAGCCGGAGAGAGTGATCGCGGCCACCAGGTCCTGGGAGTTGCGACCATCTTCGCCGGTTATAGCAGGGTCGCGGTCTTCCAGGATGGCGGACGCGAAGTCTCCGATAGCGGGGACGTGTGTGTTCGGCACCGGGTCGAGGTTGAAGGTCTCGGTCCGGTGCCCGGGGCTGTCGTACGTGGGCGACTTGTCGTAGTCGATAAAGTCCTGGACGGAGGTGTCGAGCCGGTGAAGAGTGATAGTCCAGTCGTCCATTACGATTGCGCCTGTCTCACCCCAGAGCTCAAGCCGCTGGTGGTTCGGGGCTTGAGAGGTGTTGCAGTGCATGCTGCCCTGGCCTCCTCCGTCGTAGGAGAGGATGGCTGTGGCGAAGTCCTCGACCTCTGCGTCGTGGCGGAGCGTCGAGAGCATTCCGAACACTGTCCGGGGCATCCCGCCGAGCCACTGCATCATATCTATCGCGTGGATACCCTGGTTGAGCAGCGCGCCGCCGCCCTCGTCGGCCCAAGTGCCGCGCCAGTCGAGGCGGTCATAGTAGTCCTGGCTGCGTATCATCGCTGACGTCATGACGACTCGGTATATGCTGCCGATCGCTCCTTGGTCGATCAGCTCCCGCATCTTGAGGGCCTCTGACCGGAAGCGGTTGTTGTATAGCACGCCGAGCTTGACTCCGGCCTCTCTGCACGCCCGGACCATGTCGTCCGCTTCAGACGGGGTTACGCTCATCGGCTTCTCGACCAGCACATGCTTGCCTGCGGCCGCTGATGCCAGCGTGATGTCGCGGTGTGAAGGGTGCGGAGTGGCGATGACGACGGCGTCAACGTCCGGGTGGGAGAGGGCGTCTTGCAGGGTAGGGAAGCGGGCTACGCCGAGCTCCTCGGCCTGCTGACGGAGCGGTCCCTGTCGCCTGGCGGTGATACCGACAAGTCGGCAGTTGTCGAGCCGGTTGATTGCGTCGATGTGGACGCGACCGATCACGCCGGTCGAGCCGATGACTGCGAGGCCGATGTTGCTCATGTTGGGCTGCTGGCTACCAAGAGAAAAGCTGGAACGTCATCAGGAATACCACAGTGTTCGAATCGCAGGCCTGGGGGCGATGGGGCGTATACTAGCCGGTGTCTTGGTCGTACCTGGCCCGCGCTATTCTTCTAATCATGAGGAGATGTCGTTATGGACTCGATCAGAAAGCCCCTCTCCATCGTCCTCGGTCTCATGGCCGTCGTCGTACTATTCCACTTCGTGCTCAGCCCGTTCTATGAAGACGCACTGGACGCCATCTCGGTCTGGCACGTGAATTGATCGAAGTACGCGACCTTAGAAAGGTCTTCACTCAGAACGTGGGCAGGACCAGCATCTGGCGCAAGATGATTGGACGCCCCGAGACTATGGAGCTCGTAGCCATCGATGGTCTGAGCCTGGACATTGGCGAGGGCGAGTTCTTCAGCCTGCTGGGTCCGAATGGCGCTGGGAAGACTTCTACCGTCAGGATACTATGCACTCTACTGCTGCCGGATGGCGGTTCTTGCAGGGTCGCGGGGCTGGACGTTGTGAGGAATGCCAGGGAGGTCAGGCGGCTGATCGGGGTTTCCATCCGGGGCGAGCGCAGCGTGTACTGGAGGCTCACTGGCCGACAGAACCTCGAGTACTTCGCTAGCCTGTACGGCATTCGGGGGAGGGCAGCGCAAACTCGCGTCGAAGAGGTCGCCCGCATCGTCGGACTCGAGGACCGAATCGACGACTACGTCGAACGATACTCCATGGGGATGAAGCAGCGTCTTGCCATCGGAGCCTCCCTAGTGCACAGGCCGACGATTCTCATGCTGACGAGCCTACGATCGGACTGGACCCGCATGGCGCGCGTGCTCTGAGGTCTCTCATCAAGGAAGAGCTGTGCGAGAAAGAAGGTGTCACGGTCCTCTACACGACCCACTACATGCAGGAAGCGGACGACATGTCCGACCGTGTGGCGATCATTCATCACGGCAGGAAGGTTGCCGAGGGTACGCCGTCGGAGATGCGTGCTGCGGCGGGTGACGACCGGGTTGTCGAAATGGAGATCGGCGCCGATGGGGGACATCCCATCGCGGTGCTAAATGAGCACCCGATCGTGGAGAGAGTGCTGTCGGTGCGTGAGGAGGCCAACACGTCGCATGTGAGACTGCGAACCTGGGAGCCGCTGAGGTCAGTGGGGCAGTTGTCGCTCGAGGACCGCCTACCTGGAGTGGAGGTCCACTCCGTCAACCTGGTGCAGCCGACGCTCGAGGACGCATTCATCGCTCTGACGGGCTCCTCCATTTCCGACACCGGCGACGCGGAGTGATTGTGCCGTGTTGATGGAAGTCGTAACCACCGCGAAGTACGGCCTGCTCGTGGACAGGCGTTCCTACGGCTGGATACTGACCACGACGATAGGGCCGTTCTTCCTAATGGCTCCATTTGTGCTGATGGCGGAGAATCTCGTCGGTCCAGGCGGCAGGTTCAACGAGCCGTTCTTCGAGGCGACCGGCTACTCCAACTACCTTGGGTGGCTGATTATCCCGCTCATAGCGTTGAACACAATGAACACGGTTTTCTCCAACGTGTCCCAGAAGCTGCACCACGAGAAGACCGCGGGCACCCTCGAAAGGGTACTGGTCTCGATCCAGTTCCCGTCGTCGCTGCTGATCGGTCGCTGCATTTCGCACGGAACGTTTCTGGTCTGGTTTGTAGGCATGCTCGCGGGGCTGTCGTTCATGTTTCTCGGCCTGGAAGTGCATGTGGACGCGGTATCGGCTGTCGTGGTGATAGCCGCTCACCTGCTCGCGGTGTATGGGATGGCGTTCGCGTTTGCCAGCATGTTCCTGTGGATCGAAGACGCGTTCATCGTGCAGACTGCACTGTCCCGGGTGGTGTTCGGGCTGTTCACAGGCGCGACTTTCCCACTGTCTATTTATCCCGACTGGGTTGAGTGGCTGGCGAGGCTGATCCCGTTCACCTGGGCGTTTGACCTGGAGCGGCGGGCCTTCCTTCTAGCCGAGCCGCTGCCCTCCATCTTGCCCGATGTGGCTGTCCTGCTGGGGCTCACACTGGTCTGGTGGATAATCGGCTACGGCTGCTTCAGGCTCATGCTCAACTACTCAAAACGGAACGGAAGGTTGGGGATCTACTGATGACAGACCTCCGCCGGCCCGCTCCGAGTCGATCGCGCGAATTCGCGGCAGCGGTGTTCGTGATTGCTCGCAATGAGCTGCACCTTCAGACCAGGTACCGAACGAAGTTCCTGCTGGACCTGTTCAGCCCGGTGCTTGCGCTCACCCCCATCATGCTCACCGCCTACTTCCTGACATCTGGGCGGGAGTCGGGCAACCTCGCGCAGTCCGTTGGGCTGCCGGACCACTTCACGTTCATTATGTTGGGGTACATGGCAGTCGCGGCTCTTGGAGTGGGCAATCCGATCATGCACTACACAGGGGCCGCCTGGACGATGAGAATGCTCCAGGAGACAGGAGTGCTGGAGCGGAACCTGCTGGCTCCGATGCCTCGCGAGGCTCTCGTGATCGGCACCGGACTGTACTACGCCGTGCTGTACCTGTTCCACGTCGCGTACGTGCTGGCGGCCAGTCTGCTCTTCTTGGATCTGGACTTCGCACTTACGACTCCGGGAATCGCCGTCGCCGTGGGGCTGCTGATCGCGATGTCGCTTATGTCGATCTTATTGGGGTTCCTCATGGCGGCAGTCTCGCTGGTGATGAGGGACGGCTCTGTGGCCCTGCTGGTGATCCACAGACCGTTCCTGCTCCTGACCGGCGCGTACTTCCTGGTGGAGTTGCTGCCTCAGCCGTTCAGGCTTCTGGCGATGGTGAACCCGCTCGCGTATGCGATAGACGCGTTTCGCGGGTCGCTGTCCAGTTCTACGCTGTTGCTGCCGCTGCCGGTGGAGTGCGGCATAGCGGCCGGGTCCACCGTCCTGATAGGAGTCGTGGGCGTCTGGGTGTTCAGACGGATACTTGACCGTCAACTGAGGACGGGGGAGTTGAGTCTGTACTAGGCAGTCGCCCTAGTGTCAGATGAGATGATACACACCCGACCGCCTCATCGAGAAAGACTCGCTCCCACGGGTCAAGTGAGAGTTTACGAGCCTCTGGTACCGGTATGAACTCAGCGCCGAGTTCGTACCCGCCCACCTCTCTCAGCTCAGGCTTGTAGTCCCCTGGTGTAGCGGCATACACGATCTGCAGGAAGTCTGGGTGCGGATGGGACCAGTCTGCTCTCTTGGGCTTGAGGTGGCGATAGTGAAGAATCCCGATCTGGCGGAAGCTTGTGATGCTCCAACCCGTCTCTTCGAGCACCTCTCTCCGCATGGCGTCCTCGGGAGTCTCACCCTTTTCAAGCCTTCCGCCGGGCAGGACGTACTTCTTCTCGGGATCTTCGACGACGACCACACTCTGGCCGTCCGTCACGACTGCCCGTGCTGACATTAAGTAGCGAGGAGGAGGCACACTTTCAGTCAGGTAGCACGCAAGGTGGAGCGTTCCAATCGTCCACTCCACGGTCGCCTCAGTGAACGGGGTCAAGGGCGCCAAGAAGTGGACGAGTTCGTCATTCATGGCGGGACCACTGTGGCTCACACCTCTACCCCAGCGACTCTACGGCTGCTGCGGTCTCCCTGGACTCTTCGATTCGTTTGCGGACTACCTGCGCCAGCCGTTGTGTGTCGTCCTGGTAGGTGAAGGCGGGGTTTGCCTCCACCTTGGCGACCCAAGAGGACGGCAGCCCGGATGCGCCGTGTAGCGCGCCGACTATGCTTCCGACCATCGTGGCAATGGTGTCTGCGTCGCGACCGAAGTTGGCGCTCCATGTTATGGCCCGCACGGGGTCGCCCTCGGCCAGCGCCAGTATCGCGAGCGTCGCTGGAATGGTCTCCATCGAGTCCGTCAGCACTGTCCTCTGGTAGTTGGCGTAGTATCGCTCGCGGAAGAGCTCGTATGAGTCCGTCTCGGCTGCAAGGTCCAACGCTTCGGCGATGGCCTGCTTGATCTTGCCGGCACTCACGGGCAGGAGGTAGCGGGTCGCGGCGTCCACGACGGTCTCAGCCGTCGCGTTAGCGTCGAATGCGGCCGCCACCGATGCAGCCATCGCGCAGGCGGCGTCTCGGCAGTAGCCCGAGTTGCCGCCGTGGTGGATGAACGACGCCACATCGAGGGTCTCCAGCACTGCCTGCCTGGGATCACAGGCGTTGATGATTCCTATTGGGGAGATGGCCATGGCGGTAGAGGAGCTCTGCATGTTGCCCCACCCGGCGTATGCGGGGAGCTCCAATCCCTGCTCGTACTTATGGAACGCGTTCCGCACAGGGATGAACCAGAGGTGTCGGTTCTGGTCCTTGAAGTCTTTGAACGACTGGGCGAAGTGGTCGACCGTGGGATGGCCGTCGCTCTTGAATATGGCGTCGATGAGCTGACCACGGATGGCGGTATCGTCTGTGCCGACTCCCTCAAAGTCGGTGACGCCGTCGGGGCCGTACTGTTCGGTTATCTTCTCGTAGTGCATCCCCTCAGTGGGAGCGCCCATCGCGTCGCCGATGAGTCCTCCCATGAGGCACCCGTAGATCTTGTCGGTCAGTCGGTCCGTAGCCATTCGATAACTCTCCAAAGTAGCTGTCTGCGAGGTAGGCGAGCTTGTGTCAAAGACCGCAGCGTTTCGTATCGCACGGAGAGTCTTGCGGTGGCAGTGATTTTAGCAATCGGTGATGGCGATTGCACGGCGACGCTTGGACTTGGTTCAACTTGCTTCGGCGGCATGGAGAAAGCGAGCCAGGTGCATGTCTAACCCTCCACGCCAAGCAAACGAAGCCGCGTGTGGAATTGCCGTCGTAATCGGTCACGACGGTCTTGAATCTGTTGTCGCAAATGACGATGTGTTCGTCCAGTTCAGAAGCCGGGGCCAGTCATCAGGTCCAACCTAGGGTGCTATAATGTCGCAACAGCATACCTTGGATAGCATGCAAGACAGGCACATGTCAGGGAAAGGTCTTTCAATACCGGAGTAGAGGATGTGGATGGAGAAATGAATAGTGCACCAGATCTCTGGGTACACCGAGAAAGCGCAGTCATCCGTGCCGAGTCCCACGACATCTGGAGTTTCACGCCGGAGTTTCTGCTGGCAAATCAAATTGTGCCTGACGAATGGATGTGCCGGAGCGCAAAACGCGAACCGGATGTAGTGGATATCCAATATGGCCCCATTCACTGGCGTATGACAGAGAGCGATCTCTGGATCAGCATGTTCCCAGACTGCCCTGTGTCATCTCGGGCTAGTATGGCAGATAAGTATCTCGTAGCTGCCATGGCAAAAGGTTATATAGAACGAGTTCCCTATTCTCCCCTCACGAGCGTGTGGTTCAATTGGCGCATCTCCTCGGTCAATTCCAACAGACACCAATGGATGTTAGATAACTTCCTAACAAAGGGGTGGCCGGAAGAAGCTCCCATTACTGGAATGCAGCCTGTGTTGGATTTCTCAAGCGATGGTGCGAGATTCCAAATCACCGTGCAGAACGACCAAGTACAACGCCAGTACGAAACCTTTGATGATTCGACAGTTTTCAATTGCTACGCCCAAAGTACAAGGGAACAAGTGGTCGCCGAGGCGGCGTTGGCAACTGATCACTGGTCTAATCGGTTGCAATTGTTGAAACGAGCGATTAACTATCTCTTGGTAGAAGGCGACGTATAATGGCAACATTGGATACTCTTAGGAAGAGTAATCGGATCCGTTCTTCAGATTCTCGAAAAAGACGCTTCGCCGTTCGTATTTTTCTCTATGGTAATGCTAGCGAACGGGCATCGCGATATCTACTCCCAGATAGCAAAGAGGAGAGTTCTAGGCTGCCTCGAGAGGAGGTTGCTCCTACGCTTATTTCTGGCACGGGGTCACGGACCGATACGCTGAAGGAACCTCCGGCGTGGTCAATACCCTTCTGGCAACCAGATATGATTGCCAGACAGAAGTCTGACCAAGGGCAGCTATTTGGCAGGCCGGGAGATAACCCTGCCCTTGTTCCCCATCATGCTGGCACTGGCGGCGTGGACCTGGGCGCAGCGCTGAATGATCTATCAGAAGTTGAAACGGAAGCAAGAGACGCTGGCTATTTGGTTCCAACCAGGGGAGCTATCGAGAGCGCACGTCTCTTGGTCAGGGAAATGTTTCTAATAAGGCCTATGAGATACCACATATACCCCATGCCCGATGGTGAAATAGCAATTGATGGGGGTGAACAGGGTACTCGCATTGGGGTATTTTGCTACCCTGACGGCGACGTGCAATACATTGGTTGGGTGAATGGCGAGTGTCATGAAGAGCATTCGCCTATCGCGAGTGATATTCCTTACGTATTTCTGCGTCGTGCACTTTCTGAATTGGAGGGCGACTGAGTAAGAGTATGTTAAACGAACATACTGAATCGTCGCCTATACCAAAGTATGTTGCTTCTGATGAACAGCTAGCTCGGTCTGTTTCAGGCAGCAGGCTGCGTGCTAGGGCAGTATTTGATGCGTTTGTACCTCCGAAGAGTAAAGAGAAGACGGAAGAATACCGACGAGATGTGTCCGTTGACCGATTTGATTTCCTAGATTTGGCAACAGCCGTACGCTTTGGTGAATGCAGAGCCAGTCACCGCCACCCCAAAAGGACTTTCTTGGGGTGGGCTATAATCCGCGCCGAAGATGCCAGTAAGGATGGTCGAAGCGTTGCCTCTTCGCGAACGGACAAAAATCCCGCTCATGCCGACATAGTACTTCCTCAAGATACCACCACAGACAAAATGAAGCGCAACAAGCACGCGGCGATTTTGGCGAAGTTGTCAATATGGAAGGATCGACCTTAGCGTTGGGTATCCGTCTGCTATAAGGTATTGGCTTTTGAGATGAGAATGCCAAGTTCCACTTATTTCTGCGGCATGGGAATTTTGAACTAGGAACATGACCGGGCCTCAATGCCGCCCAAGCAAATTGAATCCTGGCATACTGTCGCCTTTACTTGTATTGAGTCCGTGACCTCGTCCTCTAAATCCCCAGTGGCCACGCCCACATGATGAGCGGTATGGCTACCGAGACTATGACAATCACCAGTGGGAGGCCCATTCTCCAGTAGTCTCCGAACTGGTAGCCTCCGGGGCCCATTACGATGGTGTTGGACTGGTGGCCGATAGGCGACAGGAATGCGGATGACGCGCCTATGGCCACGGCCATCAGGAACGGGTCGGGCGACGCCCCGAGAGTCTCTGCCACACTGACACCGATTGGCGCCATCAGGATCGCGGCGGCAGCGTTGTTTATCACGGCTGACAGCAGCAGGGTTGTTACCAGAACGATGCCGATCATCGCCCACGGCGGCAGGGATCCGCCGAGGTCTGTAATGGTCGTTGCTATTCGCGCCGCGCCTCCGGTTGTCTCGAGGGCTGCGCCCACCGGGATCATAGCTCCCAACAGTATGATGACCGGCCAGTCTATGGACTGATAGGCATCCTGCAGGGAGAGGAACCGGCTCATCAGAAGGACTGCCACTGCGGCTGTGAACGATATCTGGACGGGAAGGACTTCCAGTGACGTGAGAAGGACTGCTGCTGAGAAAACCAGGACGGGGAAGACGAGCCGTCGGGGCTGTCCGATTCGGAGTTCCCGCTCGGCGAGGGGGAGCAGGCCGAGCCTCGGCAAAGCGGACTGGACCGCCTCGGTCTTGCCCTGGAGAAGCAGCACGTCGCCTGCGCGGAATGTCATATGGCCAAGTCGTCGGACGAGTCGGGTGCCTCGTCTGGACAGTCCCAGCAGGTTCACGCCGAACGCGGCGTGCAGGTGGAGGCCCCTGGCGGTCCTGCCCGCGGCCATACTATCCGGGCTGACGATGGCCTCCAACGTGGAGACATCTTCCGAGCTGAGTGTCTGATCGATTTCCGAGACGATGTTTCTGGACCACTCAAGTTCGAAGCCCGTTCTGTCGATGAATGTCCAGATCTGCCCGGGGTCGGCCTCGATGATGAAGATGTCGTTGGAGTCTATGATCTGATCGCTGGATGGAGCGCCGTAAACTATGCCCCGACGGAGGAGTCCTGCGATCACAACGTCCTCCTCGGCCAGCTCCTCAAGGTCGCCCACGAGTTGCCCGACGAATCTTGAATCGTCGGGTACACGCACCTCGGTCATGTAGCCCTCGATGTCCAGTGTTTCACCCAGGGCAACCGGGGCCCGCCTGTAGGGAATGAGACGCCAGCCCACCAGCGCGATGAACAGCACACCTGCCACGGTGACCCCGAGGCCAACTGTCGTGAAGTCGAACATGTTGAACTGAACGCCCACTTCATCGTGTCGGAAGTTCGAGATGATGACGTTGGGTGGTGTGCCGATGAGGGTAGTCATGCCGCCTAGGAGCGACGCGAAAGCCAACGGCATCAGGAAGAGCGAGGGAGGGTGTTTGCTCCTGTTCGACACGCGCATTGCCACCGGCAAGAGGAGGCTGACAGCGCCCACGTTGTTCATGAACCCAGAGAGAAAAGCCGAAAGACCTGACAGGGACCCCACTCGCGCGCTCACGTAATCGGGTATCCGCGAGTGCCATCCTGCTATTATGTCGACGACGCCGGAGTTTTGGAGAGCGCGGCTCAGGACCAGGACGGCGGCCACGGTTACCACCGCCGGATGGCCGAAGTCCTGAAAGGCTTCCAGGGGAGGCACTATGCCCACGACGGCCAGGATGAGCAAGGCCATCATGGCGACGACGTCGTATCGCCACCTGGCCGTCACGAACAGGACGAGGGCGAGAAAGAGGACTCCGAAGACTATAGCCTCATCCATCAGTCGTGTGCGCGTCCCTCTGTCGAGCTAACGGGCGATGCGGACCCACTCGTGGGTCCACTTGGCTCGGCATGTAGGAATATAGGACTCTGCGACGCGGCTTTCAAGCCGAGATTCCGAACTACTCGCCGTACCAACCTGACCTAAATATCAAGCTGTTATAGCGTACAACCCAGGTGTGTTTCTGCTGGTTCTCGCCCGTCTCCGGTTCCGCTGGCCAAGCTGTCATACAGACATCCTGCCGGACGGCTGTGATTTTCGCATTCCTCTTGTGGCAGTGTGAACGGGCATGGGTGTTGGAGCAGATCTCCTCGGATGAAAGACTAGACATACGCCAAAGGATGATGTAGTTTCTCTTGTCGGAGCATGTGGCATAGCAAGCCGAGTTCCGATATTATTGCCGCTCGAAATTCATACTTTTTCTCAGGGGGGTACTTAATGACTGGATACTGCATGAAGTGTCGAGAGTCGCGAGAGATCGAAGAGGCCGAGCAGGTCACGATGAAGAATGGTCGTCCGGCCACCCGAGGAAAGTGCGGGACTTGCGGGACCACCATGTTCAAGATAGGCAAGGCCAGCTAGCCTAACCAAGTCAATCAGGACGGGCGCTCCGACAGGTGTAACCGCACCTGGAGCGCCCGTCCTGGGTCACTGGATCATATTCGTTGATCTTCAGTGGCCCAAATTCCCACCATGACCTCCACGACTTCCACGGGTGGTCGTGAGGTTACCTTCCCCCACTTTACAGCGACCTCACCGCGTCCTCGATCGTGCTGGTCGCCTCCAGGTAGTCAGTGCCGGGCGAGAATTCGAGCGGCTGGCCGAACCGTATCTCGACTGAGCCACGTTTGAAGATCGGGAAGCGCTTTGGCGAGCCCAGGCGGTTGATGTGCAGCCTCATAGGCACCACTGGCATCCTGCCTTCTACTGCGACGAGGCCGGTGCCGTTCATGAACGACTTGATCGGGCCGCCGATGGTTAGCTCGCCCTCGGGGTAGATCAACACCGACCAGCCGTTGTCGATGATCTTGCCCATGTTCTCAAGGCTGGGCCTGATGGCGCCATCTTGCGCGAGTGGGAACCCGTTTCCCAGAAGCGGGTTCAGCACCCAGAAGACCGGATTTCGCCACAGTCTGGCCGCGCCTGCTATTGCCAGCCTTCTCCGCAACTGGGGTGGGATTGCCTCGATTATCAGCGGGTTGTCCAGTCCGAGGCTGTGGTTCGACGCGAACAGCACGGGGCCGTCCAGGTCCCGCAGATTCTCCCGTCCGATCACCCTCAGACCGTACGGGAGCTTCAGGATCGGGAACATCAGCGCCCGCTGGATGAACCCGCGCATCATGCGGCACCACCAGTCCATGCCCCAGTCGGGGAACTCGGTGACAGGCGGGTTGTTCGCGCCCTCATCGAGGATCGCCTGCACCTGCCTAACCGTGGTCTCCGGCCCGATCTGACTCTCATCCAGATACACGCCCAGATCGGCCTCGATTGCCGACAGCATCTCGATCCGGCCTAGGGAGTCGAGATTGAGGTCGTCGCCCAGCGTCATGTCGGGTGCGATGTACGCGGCATCCAGCACGGCCACCTCAGCGATTATGTCAAACAGGCCTCTGCTGCCGTCCCGGGGGCTGGACGGTGTCGATGGGCTTGCGGGCGCGTCGGCCTGGACGCCGCCCTCCAGCATCTCGATGAGCTGCGGCTTCTTGACTTTGAGGGTATGAGTGCGAGGGAAGTCTTCCTCCGGCCAGATGGTGTAGCCCCTCACCCTCTGCTGCTCGGCGAGCTGGTCGTTGGCCCAGGCGACTATCGGCTCCGCGTCGTCAGCGCCGTCGAGAATCAGGGCGGCGTGGACCTCGACTGACGAACCCTGCTGAAGTCCGACCACGGCTGAGTCTGTGACATTCGGATGCCTGTTGAGCACTGCCTGGATGTCGTCTGGATAGACGTTCTGCCCGCTGGGAAGGACTATCATGTCCTTCATGCGGCCTCGGATGTGCAGGTAGCCGTCGTCGTCGAAGAGTCCGATGTCGCCGGTCCTGTACCAGTCGCCGTCGAAGGCTGCGGCCGTCTGTTCGGGCGAGTTCCAGTACCCGGGCGAGATGTTTTCCCCACGCGTGAGGATCTCCCCGTCGTCGCTCAACCTGACTTCGACGTTCGGCAGCGGCCGTCCAACCGAATCCGGCCTGCGCTCGTGCAGTGTGTGGTTGCTGATTACCGGCGATGCCTCGGTCGCGCCGTAACCCTGTACGATCTTGACTCCCAGCAGCTCCCACTTTCTGCCTAGCTCCGGATCGAGCGCCGCGCCGCCCGAAACTATGAAGTCGAGCTTTCCTCCGAACTGCTTGTGGACCCTCCCGAACAGGCGTCGCCTGAGCGGGTAGGGCGTTCGCTCGGCGATCTTCAGCAGCTTGCTCCACAGGGCCGCCTTGCCCTGTCGCCTGACCTCGCGTTCGATGCCGTTCATCAGAAGCTCCAGCCCCTGCGGGACGAGCAGCATGGTCGTGATCTGTCGCTCTCGCATCGTGCGCGCCAGCACTGTCGGCTGCCTGCTGGTAGGATACGTGACGCTGGCCCCGAAGTTCAGCACAGTCAGCAGTCCGCCCATCTGCTCGTACATGTGACTCAGTGGCAGAATGGACAGGAGCCTGCTGGACGTGTTGCAGGTGATGTACTGGGTAATGCCCTCTATGTTTGCGGTCAGGTTCCGGTGCGTGAGCATCACGCCCTTGGGGTCGCCCGTTGTGCCGGAAGTGAACATGATTTCAGCGAGGTCGTCCGGCTCGATCCCGACATCCTCCGGCTCCGGCAGGTCGTATATCTCGCTCTCCAGGTCCTCGAAGGTAACCTCCGGCAGGCCGAGGCTTACATCGTCCTTGGGGGTGTAGCGTGACGTAAACGCCAGCTTAGGGGTAATCCTGGAAACCACACGCTCCACGTAGTCCGGCGCGCTGCGGAGATCGAGGGGGACTGCGATTACACCGGCCCTCAGGCAGCCGAAGAATATCAGCACCCACTGCGGGCAATTCGGTCCCCAGACGATCACCTGGTCTCCCTTGGACAGCCCCCGGCGCTGCAGTAGCGTTGCTACCCTTCCCGACTCAGACCACAGGCGGTCGTACGACCAGCGCTGGTATCGAAAGCCGGGCTTGAATAGCAGTGCGTCATGTGGGCCGTGGGCGTCGACAGCCCTTCTGAGAAACTCAACGATGGTGCCTGACGACGGTTTGGGCATGGGCTTGCTCGTCACTTCTAACCTCCTGTATACAAAACGTTCGCCCTGAGCTTGTCGAAGGGTGACGGTTCATGGTTCGACAGGCTCACCACGAACGGACTTTGGGCGTTTACCGAAATATCTTCACAGCGTATAAGTGCCGATCATCTGCCGCAGCGCGGGGCGGGCTCCGCCGCGAAATGGTGGAAAGTGGCTGAAGCAGATCGTGTGAAAGTCCAGCTTCAGGAGCTTGCGGAGCGACTCCATTGCCTGTTCAGAGTCCTGGGTAACGGCCGCGGCCGGGGGGGTGAGTTTCCTGCCCAGCCTGTACTGGAGAGCGTCGCCGATTATCAGCAGCTTCTGGTCTGGCAGGAAGATAGATATGCTGCCGGCGGTGTGACCCGGTGTGTGGACGACTTTTATCGGGAAATCGAATGGAATGGTGTCACCGTCTTCCAGTTGGGTGTCGATCGGCGTCGGAGGCCCGTTTACTCTTTCCATAACGGGGGCGGCGAGCCTTGCCATCAACCTGTACTGAAACGGGTTGGGCTGCTCTTCGGCGCCGGTCAGGATGCGTGCGTCGATTCTGTGGGCCATCACCTCTATGTCGCGGTCGGCGACCAGCTCGCGCACCCCGCCTGCGTGGTCGGGGTGATAGTGGGTAACGACCACGCAGGTTACGCTGTCGGCGGAGATTCCGAGCTCATGCAGGCCGCTCAGGATCAGCCCCGCGCTGCCTTTCATGCCGGCGTCTACCAGAAGCGCCTTGTCGTCTCCGACCAACGCTGTGACCCTGGAGCCGAGCGCGCGGATCTGGAAGACGCCGTTGACGACGCGAATAGGATTGCCCAGTTTCATCGGCTTACGATACCCCCAGCTGGTAGTCGTCCAGCAGACCCATGCGTACCGCCCAGACCACCAGCTCCTGCTTGGTCTCGATACCGAGCTTGTCCTGGATTCCGTAGATGGCGTTTCTGATCGTCAATGGCTGGTTGCTCCTAACCTGTGCGATCTCTGCGTAGGACAGTCCCTGCGCGAACAGGGTGAGTATTTCGCGTTCCCGCTGTGTGAGCCTGTCGCGCTCCCAATTTCTGTTCTGCTCGGCGGCGGCACGAATGCCGGCGAAGACGCTTCTGATGACCTCGCCGGGAATCCGGTACTCGCCCAGGGCAACGTCCCTGACCGTGCCCAGCAGCTTCTCCTTGCCCGAATACTTCTGAAGGTATCCCGTCGCGCCCGCGGCCACGGCCTCCATCACCGCGTCGTCTTCCGCCGAGGCGGTCAGAATAAGCACTCTCGTCTCCGGCAGCATCTCGGTGATCTCCCTACAGGCGTCGATGCCGTTCTTCAGCGGCATCATTACGTCCATGATGATCACGTCGGGCCTGAGCCGCTGGGCGATTCGCACGGCTGCTGCGCCGTCGCCGGCCTGGCCGACCACGTCGAAGTCGCCTTCACGCTGGAGCACTTCGCGCAGCCCGTCTCTCATTATTTCATGATCGTCGACGAGCAATACCCTCGTCTGTCTGGTTGTCGTCAATTTACGGGCCTCCTCCCGCCGCGGCGGGTGTCATAGGGAATGGTGCATGTTACAGCGGCGCCGCGCCCGGACTCGTTGGCAGACACTTCGAGCCGGCCGCTCATACGCTCGGCGTCCGCTCTCATGTTCCTGAAGCCGTGGCCGCGGTCCGCGTAGTCGTCTGGAAGTCCGATCCCATCATCAGCCACGGACATACTGAGACTATCATCGCCGTAGTCCAGCGTAATAGTGACCCTGCCGGCGCGCGAGTGCCGGAACGCGTTTGTCATCGCGTTGTGGGCTATGGAGAAGAGCAGCCCCCGTGTGACCGTGGAGAGAAAAGGCTCCCTCCCGTTCTGTACTAAGTCCGTGGGGATCGACGTGATGGTGGTGAACGTGGAGGCGTGCGACCTCAGCACACGGCTCAGCTCGCGGCCCTCGAAGATGGGTCCGGCATCGATGGGATGCCTCAGCTCCCACATGGTCGATTTCGACAGGGCATGGGTAGCCCGCAGCTTTGCGATAAGCTCGTCCCGCCGCGGCGGGCTGACCCCGCCGAGCGCGTGCGACGGTTTCACATGTCCAGCTTTAAGCTGGTCGCCCGCAAGCTCTATCGCGGTCTCGACTCCGATGCCGATCATGTACGCGGACTGCGCTATGGTGTCGTGGATGGTCTGCGACAGCTCGATTCGCTCCCGTTGCAGCTCGCGCTCCCGTTCGATGGCTTCTCTCCTCCTGATCCTCTCCAGTCGGAAGATCAGGTTGACCGCCGCGACTACCGCGTACATGGTCACGATCCTGATGAACAGTACCTTCTCCAGCTTGTTCTCGAAGTCCACGCCTGTGTACAGCGTAAGGCTCAAAGCGGCGTACAGGACGGCTGTGATGGTGACCCAGGCAAAGCTGAGCCTGAATGACGCGAACACCACGGCAAACGCGGCGAGCGCCGGATAGTACAGCACGTAGAACTCGTTTCTGAATCCGCTGGCGATAACGAGTCCCGCCGTGATAGTTGCGACGTCCAGCGCGCTGAGGGCGAGCGCCCAGTGCCAGGTTATCGTGCGGTTAGCCCGGATGCGGTAGTGGACATAGCCGTTCAATGCCAGCAGCGACAACGCCAACAGGGTGTTCGGTACATAGGCGTGATGGGAGAAGTCGGCGCGATAGTTCAACTGCGCGAACCAGGCTATCCCTACGAACCAGCGCACCCACACAGCAATGCGCAGGCTGTGTCGGAGATCGTCGGAGTCGATCCGGTGGAACGCCCACCAGGACACTTCGCTCTTATTGACTGCGGTGTTCAGACTGCCGACCTCAGCCAGCTTAAAGCTGGACATATAAGTTTGCCGTGTAAGTGAGTCGAAGTGTATAACAGGCGATCACGGCGTCAAGGTTCAGCCGTACCCCGTGGGTTGGGTACGGGGGAACCCTAATTTGCCACCTCTGAACTAAACGGGGTCGGATAGGGGTAAGCATTTCGCAAATCGTCATTCCGGCGTAGGCCGGAATCCAGGGGCTGGGGCATCCTTCGACAAGCTCAGGACGAACGATTTAATGGCTTGCCTACCCCGTCAGCCTACACAGGCTCAGAGGCGAAGTCTGCGGCGATCTCCTCTAGCTGGTCCAGTGCCGCGCGAAGGTCTTCCAGGATCTCATCGGCGATGACCCCCGGCGGAGGGAGGTTGGCTGTGTCCTCCATGCTCTCGTCACGCAGCCAGAAGATGTCGAGGTTTACCTTGTCTCGCTTGACCAGCTCGTCATACTCGAAACTGTGGAACCGCTCTGTTTCTTTGCGCGACATCCGGTCTTCGGGGTTGAAGCATGCTACGAAGTCGTCCAGGTCAGATCGCCGCAGTGGATTTGCCTTGAGCGTGAAGTGGTGGTTGGTGCGCAGATCGTAGATCCACAGCTCCCGTGTCCACGGGGTCTCACTGGCGGGCTTGCGGTCGAAGAACAGCACGTTGGCCTTGACGCCCTGGGCGTAGAAGATCCCGGTCGGCAGTCTCAGCAGCGTATGAACGTCGCAGTCGTTCAGCAGTTGACGCCGCACCGTCTCCCCTGCGCCGCCCTCGAACAGAACGTTGTCCGGCACGACGACAGCGGCTCTTCCGTGCATCTCCAATAGGGTCTGTACGTGTTGCACGAAGTTGAGCTGCTTGTTGCTGGTCGTTGCCCAGAAGTCGGGGCGATCCACCGTGAGATTTTCACGTTCGGCGGTCCCGTCCGATCCCACGAACGTGAGGCTGGACTTCCTGCCGAATGGGGGATTGGTGAGCACCATGTCGAAGTGGGTACTTGGGGTGGAGCGAAGACTGTCGTCGACGATTATGTTGGTCTCGTCTCCACCGATTCCATGAAGGTACAGGTTCATCACGCCGAGACGGGCCGCGCTGTCCACGATCTCCCAGCCGTGGAGAGAGTGGTTTCTCAAGTGGGTATGTTGGTCCCTGTCCATGTGCGGATTGTTGGCGACGATGTAGTCGTGCGCCGCCAGCAGGAACCCGCCGGTGCCGCAGGCAGGGTCGCTGATGGTCATGTCAGGCCCGGGACACATGACGTCGACGATCGCCTGGATCAACGGCCTTGGCGTGAAGTACTGTCCCGCTCCGGTCTTGACGTCCTGCGCGTTGCGCTCCAGCAGCGACTCGTAGGCGTCCCCCTTGACGTCTGCGCTGAGCGACAACCAGTTCTCACTGTCGATAAGCTCCTTGACCAGCCGCGTCAGCATGGCCGGTTCCTGGATCCTGTTCTGCGCCTTGCTGAAGATGACGCCCAGGGTTCCGGATTGACGTCCCAGCGTCTCCAGGGTGTGACGGTAGTGCGTTTCCAGTTCGTCGCCGTCTCGTGAGACCAGGCTGGACCAGTCGTAGCCGTCCGGGATCGGGGGTGACTGGTAATCTGGCAGCAGGGTATGAGGCGGCTGGCTGAGCTCGTACATCATCTTGAGAAAGATGAGGTAGGTGAGCTGCTCCAGGTAGTCGCCGTAGGAGAGGCCCGCGTCGCGCAGAACGTCGCAGTAGTTCCAGAGTTTCTGGCCGATGGCAGAAGAAGTGGTCATGGATTCCCCTCCGAGAGAACCTGTATCAACTTGGTCGGTGTGCCGCTCTCCTGAACTACAACAGCCGCGCCCGTCATTCCGGCGAAAGCCGGAATCCAGAGGGGCTGGGGATGGGGTCAACTGCTATTCTCGGAGCCTCCGACTTGTATCTTGAGATTGTGGTAGAACCGAGAGGCTGAGCTGCCTTGCAGGTTCCGACTTCGACCTGCGACGCCTTGGCTTACGTTGGGCTTTTGACGCGGCCGTGGCCACGGCACGCTCGGCGCGGATTCGCTCCAACAGTACAGACGCCGGTTCGTCGTCCGGGTCCTGGGGTACGAGCTGTCCAGAGAACGCCTGCTTGAGGATGCTCTGGCGCAGGCGTTCAGCCCGTTTCAGGCTGGTGTCCACCACGGCCTCGGCCTGCTGGATAACCGATAGGTGACGTTCTACCTTGGCGACGATGCGGCGCTGCTCGGCGAGTGGTGGTAGCGGTATTGGCATGGCAGCTAACTTGGTTCCATTCACGTTGGCCTGCCCCACTTGTTGGCTCTTCACCCTGCCAATGTAAGCTCTACCATGCTGCGAATTGATGTATGCACAGGCGTAATCTGGGGAAAGTCTGGCCAGGAAAATCACGCGTATGAGGTAGGACGCAAAACTAGCGGCTGGCTGGATGCCTTTGTAAACTGCACTCTTTCCCACAAGTTCAGAACTATTGGTCCTGTTGAATAATAAATCGCCCGGAGCGAGTAGTGTCTTCTGAGTTTCCGGGTGTTCTCTTGGAAGATACTTCAGGTCAGAAAGGTCAAGATCGCCCTCTCGGATATTCCCCATGCGAATTACAGGAGTGCCTGAAGCATCAGCATTAGCCTTGGCCGAAGTACCATACTGAATGCGAGATGAAATCTGTCCAATGGTCGCCCAAGTCCAACCTTTGGGCAGATTCTCCAGATTGGATGTGTCCGGCGTTGCAGGCTCCTTGTACTTGCCCCGACGCTTCTCTTGCGACTCCCACCGGGAACGGCGTTCGATCAGGATACGTTCCAGGAGACGGTCGGCGGGTTCGTAGTCACGGCCCTCGGATCGGGCAAGCTCCGCCTCGGTGGGGACCAGTGTGCCCTCGCAGGCGGCTTTCAGGACGCTAGCCCGATATCGCTTCAGGTTGGTCTGGGCTCGCTTCAACCCATCGACAGACGCATCCAACCGTGTGAACTGCTTCTCGATCTCAGCCACGATGCGGCGCTGCTCGGGGAGAGGTGGGATCCCTATTGGGTGAGCTCGTAGATCGTCGCCGCGAATTGCCTCAAAGGTTGTACCAGTTGCTTTCGAACGCAACTCCTCTTCCGTGGCGCGCAATGCGTACAGGATGAATCTATCCGGCACTCCACCATATGGTCTAATTGCCGCCAGTCCTCGTCCGATGCAAGACTGCACGCCGCACAGATTGGTCGGACCTACAGGCGCACGTACGGAAATGAGTACATCGCCAGACTCAGCAATCTTGGAAGGAGCAGAACACCACTTCACCGCGTCCGGGTATACTGGCCCAAACTCGGCCTTTCCTTGCAGGAACGGCAGGCCTTGTCCATCGGTGTTGTAGGTCTTGCCAGGTGGCGATTGTCCTTGAATGACAAGGCAGGCTTCTCCCAAAGTGGTAGCCGCCCATCCGCTGGGCAGTTCGCACCGAGGTGGGCAACTCATGGAAGGGCCGCCAGAAATGGGAATATGTTCTGCGCGCACCTAGAGTTCCTTGAGTTCACCTTTTGCCTTGGCCTCCAGTGCCACAGACGCCAGAGCGTCCAGCTTGCCAGCCCGCACGTCCTCGTCGAACTCCCGCTCCCATCGTTCCCAGTCTTGGTCGATCAGCCAGCGGCGTAGTTCGGTGTACTCGACCTCGGATAGGCCCAGAATGGCCTCCTGCAGTTCCGCTACGGTCGAAATCATTCACGCTCATCCTCGACAGAAGTTCAGACCCCGGCATACCATCAAGACCCTGGTAGCAGTTTGACATTCTCCTCAAGCCACGAACGCAATTGGGCGAATCGAAACGAATTCGTCTCGAACAACTGCATGAAGTGGTCGTATGCCTCTTTGCTGTCGCAGTCGATGAAGGCATCGTTCAGCCGAAGGAATGCAGCCGTAGCAAAGAAGGCCACGCGCTTGTTGCCGTCCACGAAGGGATGGTTCATGGCGAGGCTTTCCATCAGGGCCGCAGCCTCCTCGATGGGGCCATTATAGTACCCCATCTGCGGGCGCAAGAGCGCCGACTCCAATGCTCCCATGTCACGCAAGCCCATTGAGCCGCCGAACTGTGCAATCAGATCGTCATGAATGGCAACAACTTCCTCGACTGTCGGGAAGCTGTGTATCACTGGGCCAGCAGTTCAGCCAGAAGCCGGTTCTTCTCCAGACTTGCCCGGTAGTGCGCCATCACCTCGGGACGAACATTTTTTCCTGCCCTGCCCGCGATGTAGCAGATCATGGCGTCTTCCAGCACGTCATCGAAGTGCCGACCATCGCTCCGGGCGATCTCGCGCATCTTCGACAGCAGCTCTGGCCTGGCCCGGCTGGAAAACTTCTCACGCGCAACCATCGTTCGCGCCTCCCTGAATTATCTTTCCAGCATAGGGCAACGAGTTTCGGCGTTCAATGCGCGTCATGGCGAATACGGAACGACTGTGCCGGCGGCGGTACTACTCCACCAGCGCCACGTTGAGCTCTTCAAGCAGGTCGGGCAGCTCATCCCCAAACAGTTCGTATGCCTTGCCCAGGCCGCCCTGCTGGTTGAAGGGGGCGTACTGAAAGTCGCTGAGCTCTATGCTGACACTGCCCGCGATGTGGTCTCGGATCGACTCCAGCCACCGGACCTGTTCGGCGGTGAATGAGCTGCCCGCGGTCTGCTGCATCGCCAGCCAGCCCCGGAACCGCTCGCGCACACCGTCGGCGAAGGGGGCCAATTCACCCTCGCTGCCTATGGCGTAGCGCACCAGCGAAACGATGTCCGCGAGAACTCTCTGCCCGGAGCCGTGCACCCTGGACTTGTCCAACTGCTGGTAGGCCTGCCACAGACGGTCGGGAGTCCAGGAGCGCGGCGGAGTCTGTAGGGCGTCGGCCAGGGTTCTGATGTCGGCGTAGTCCAGCCGCTGCCTGTATGGACGGCTGTACAGGACCTGGAGAGCGGTGATCTCGTCCCGGTTCTCCTCAATGAACTCCTCGAATGACTGTACGAGTGTGGTCGCCTCCGCGTCCGAAAATCCGGCCTCGATCAGTGTGTCGGCGCTGACTGTGTCGATGGTCTGCTCGTAGGAGCGTTGGATGTCCACAAGCCGCTGGCGCAGCTCCGGGTTGGCCGCGAATGGCCGCGCCGCGTCTTCCAGAAGCTGCTGGCGAGCTTGTGCGACCGCCCCTTCCGGCGGCTCTTCCAGTCCGGTTGCCTGTCGTGCTGCGTCCAGGGCAGCGTCAGAGTCGGTGGCGGTTACCAGGCCCGAAACCAGCTCGCGAATGGAGACTCCGTTGGAGAGCGACTCGATGGTGTGACGGTCCTGGGGTGTCAACCGGCGGTCCAGGCGAGCGAGTCGGCTTGCCAGCGAGGAGAGCGCTTCGGGTTCGCGACTCCCCATGCTCACCAAATCGAGCAGCTTGTCGAACGGGACTGTCCGGTTCCTCTCCAGCGAGTAGGAATCGGACAGGTCGGTCTCGGTGACCCCCACCGCATCCACGATGACGAAGCGGTCTTTGTTCAGGGCGTCGGGGGTTACGGCCTTGAAGTCGGTGGAGGAGATAGTCCGCACTCCGCGACCCTTCATCTGTTCGAAGAAGCTGCGACTGCGCACGTTGCGCATGAAGAAGACCACCTCGACCGGCTTGATATCGGTGCCCGTGGCGATCATGTCCACTGTCACGGCGATTCGCGGGTTGTAGCTGTTGCGGAATTTCGTGATTAGGGCTTCGGGTCGAACTCCTGTGGTCCTGTAGGTGATCTTCTGGCAGAAGTCGTTGCCCTTGTCGAACTCCTGCCGTACCATGCGCACGATGTCGTCAGCGTGACTGTCGTCCTTGGCAAAGATGATGGTCTTGGGTACGTCCTGACGGTTGGGGAATATCTCCGTGAACAGTCGGTCCCGGAACGTCTGAATAACTGTGCGAATCTGGTCTACGGCTACGACGTCCCGGTCCAACTGGTTGGGCGTGTAGGCTAGGTCCTCGTCGATCCACTCCTGGCGGAGTTTCCGGGTCTGCCGATTGCGGCGGTCGACGGCGTAGCCGGCCTCCACCGTCGAACCCTGCTCGGTTATGTCTGTGCGGATCCTGTACGTGTCGAAGTCCACGTTGACCCCATCGGCCACTGCCTGCTCGTGGTTGTACTCCATGACAAGGTTCTGCTGGAAGAAGCCGAAGGTCTGCTTGGAGGGCGTCGCGGTCAGACCGATCAGGAAGGCGTCGAAGTAATCGAGCACCTGCCGCCAGAGGGTGTAAATGGAGCGGTGACACTCGTCGACGATGACGACGTCGAAGCTCTCGATGGGTACGTCCTGATTGTATTCGACCGGTGGCGGCTCACGACGCACCGATTCCAGGTCGAATCCTGAAAGCTCTTCCAGGTCCGGATCGAGCTCCTCTCCCTTCAGGATCGAATAGACTCGCTGGATGGTGGAGATGCAGACATGGCTAAACTGGTCGATACGCCCCGACTGAAGGAGCTGGACGTTGTACAGCTCTGTGAACTTGCGGCCGTCGTCTGGAACGGAGAAGCCCTGGAACTCGCGAAGCGCCTGACGCCCCAGGTTGCTGCGGTCCACCAGGAAGAGCACTCGGCGCGCTCCGGCGTGCTTAATCAGGCGGTATATCTGGTTGCAGGCCATGAAGGTCTTGCCGCTGCCCGTGGCCATCTGCACCAGCGCCCGCGGTCTTCCCACCGCCAGCGACTGCTCAAGGTTCGTGATCGCCCGCTCCTGTACCGGCCACAGTTCGGCGGCGTTGAGCGAAGGCATGGTTTGCAATCGCTGCCGCAGGTTCGAGTAGGCAAGGTATGTCCCCTGCGGATCGGCGATAGTGCCTCCATCTGCACCAGAAGCTCCGTTCGGACCGCCTGACGGCTCAATCCAACCGGCCAGAGTTTCGGGCGTATGGAACGAGAAGACCAGGCGGCTGCGGGGTTCGGGGTCCAGCCCGTTGGTGAACTGGGTTTCGACGCCTGTGCTCTCGTAGACGAAGGGAAGGGGCCGTCTGGGTGCGGGCAGCTCATCGGGCAATCCGGTGCTGTACTTCTCGGACTGTGCCTCGACGCCCGTCAGAGTGAAGCCCGTGGGCTTGGCCTCCACCACCCCGACCGCCTTCTGGTCCACGTAGAGCAGGTAATCGGCTGTGCCATGTCCCGACCTGAGTGGAAACTCGCGCACCGCGACCCCTCGGCTTGCGTAAAGGTTGATCGAGTCGGAGTTCTGAATGGCCCAACCCACCAACCCCAGCAGCCTGTCGATATTTGCCCTGGCTTCTTGCTCTGGAGTCATTTCAACTCGGTTCTTCCAGCATTTACCCCAGTTTCCAGCATACGTGTGGTTTCGACGCCGTTCAAGTCAACAGATGGGCCGCAAGACCTTGCAGACGCTCAGACTTTGTTCCAATTCGCTTGGCATTTGGCATTGTTCTGAGTGCTGACTGATAGGACCAACGTCAGTGCGCGATCCGACCGATTTAGAGCGTGTATCGCCGTATCAAGGTTCAGCCGTACCCCGGAGATTCGGTATCAAGCGACCTGTCGACGCCTATTAGAGCGTGACATAGTCGGGCTGTGGTCCCGACGGGGAGGGAATCTTCCCCAGTTGGGACACGGGAGATGAACGGCAGTCGCAAAGGAGGTCATGATGAGTACGTCTGAAGCTGTGGCGGGTCACTCTGCGGAGGCGCAAGTGTACTGCGGGCGGTGTGGTAGCAGAAGGCCGTCGCCGTATGAAGCCTGCGCTGAGTGCAAACCGCACGAGAGAGGCCCGGTGCGGTCCGAACCGAGCTGGCCGAACAGGATAGTCGCCGGTTGGACGAAAGACGCGCAGGACCTGATGGACGGTCAGGGCATACTGGTCACCGCCAGGTGGATTCTTGTCGGCGCCGGTCTTCTGCTGGCGCTGTGGAACCCGGACGCGCTGGGAGAGCTGAAGGTCGAGATCGGCCTGATCCTGACCCTCGCGGTCGCGAACTTCTTCCTTCATGTCCAGATGCTCAGGGAGCAGCCCCCCAGGAAATGGGTGGCCTACCTTGCCAGCGCTGCCGACATCGCCGCGATCACGGCCATTGTGGTGGTCTCAGGAGGCGCGGCTTCGGGGCTGTACACGTTCTACTTCCCGGCGCTGATCGCGATTGCAGTCGCGTTCCCGGTCGGAGCCAGCTTGGCGCTGTCGGCTGGAGCCATCGGATCGTACGGGCTGGTTTTGACTACCGAGATGGGCAGCAGCGATGACGCGATGCTGGTCGTAAGGCTCGTCATGATGGTCGCGGTAGTTGCGTGCGGAATCGTTTACAGGAACATCGAGCGCGGACGACGGCGCGAGGCTGGCGAGTCGCTCTAATCTTCACCGCGTGAAAAGGACGAGCGCAATTCCGGACTTCTAAAGGAGAGAAAACGATGAATGCGTATCGCACTGATGAGAGAGCCTCGGGAGAGGATATATACTTCGGACAGGTCGTGGCCAACTGGGCTCGGTGGTCCATAATAGGCGCCGCCCTGATGCTGGTGCTGTGGACCTCCGTGGACACCCTCAGACTGATCCTGGGCGTCCTGCCAGTTGTCGGGCTGATGGTGGTGAACTTCTATCTTCATGGGCGCTACCTCGCGAGTCGGCCGGCGAACGGCACGCTGGTCGCTATCGCTGCGGCAATCGACGTAGCGCTGATTACGGGCCTCATAATGCTATGGCCCTCGAACTCCGTAGTAGGCAGTGGGCTGTTCGTGCTGTACTTCCCTGCGCTGGTAGCGTTCGCGTTCATCATGCGTCCCCGCATAAGCATCGCGTTCACGGTCTGCGTGCTTGGAATATACGCGCTGGTATCGGTCGTGTCCGAGCCAGGTATCCTGTCCAGCATGGAGGCGATCGAGACGCTGATCGCGAGGCTGATAACCCTGGCGGCCGCTGGCATTCTGGCGGCCTACTTCTGGCGCATCCAGAGGCGTCGGCGGCTTGACGAGCAGGCCGAGGCTGCTTAACAGGGGTCTGGGGTGGAGTCATGTTTCGCCGAATATGGAACATGCTAGTGAAGCTGCTGAAGTCGCTATTCGAGTCGGCGCCGGACCCACGAGAGAGTGAGAGCGCCGCTCGGCGTGGGCACGAAGACCTCCTGGCGCGTGTGACTGATGCTCGTGGACGTGTACAGACCATCCAGGAGCAGTTGGAGCACGCTGTCGCCTCATCGCGCGGGGAGGTTGCGGACCTTCTCGACGAGGCCCGGCGTCTGGTGGAGGCTGGCCGCGAGGATGCGGCCAGGATGGTCCTGCATCGAAGGCAGGCGGCGCTCGAACGGATACGGTCTCTGGATGGGCAGCTAGCCCGCGTGATGTTGGAAGATCAGGCTCTCGCGAGCGCCAGTGATAGACTCGAGAGCGAGATCGCCGTGCGGTCTGCTAGGCAGGGCGTCTCAGCGGCGCGCTACGATGCCGCTGAAGCGCGGGCGAAGGTCACGGAGGCTCTGACCGACGTGTCTGAAGAGTTCTCGGACCTGCTGGCCGAATTGAGAGATGCTGATGAGCGCGCCGAGTACATGGAGTCGCGGGCTGACGCCCTGGATGAGCTGGTAGAGATCGGGGTACTGTCATCGCACATACCTCTGCCTCAGACGGCGGGTGAGGAGTCCTACTCCGAAGAAGTAGACGCGCTGCTGAAGCAGATGAGCGAGGACATCCGATTGGAACAGCCTCACTTGAGACTACCCTAGCCTGACTACACCTGAGTGCGTCGTGTAACATCAGGAGGAGCCCAGTTGCGGACTCGGAGATTCAGGATGACGTTCACACGACAGATTGCCGACAACTGGCACGAGGAAGTGCCGGGCTCACGGTGGTTCAAGGCCGATCTCCACATCCACACGGTAGATGACCTTCCAGGTGGGAGGGCTAAGTTTCCTTCTGACATCAACGGTCTCCCTACATCGTCAGAGACACTCACTGCCTATGCTCGACGGTTTCTTCAAGAGGCCGCAAGCCGAGAAGTACGAGTCCTCGGTATCACTCCTCACTCACCACGACTAGGGACAAGCCCTGAGACTAGTGCCGTCTGGAGGATAGTGGAAGAGTGGAATACGGGGATAGACGACGATGGGGTCCCGTTTAGGGAGAAGATATATGCGGTTTACCCCGGATTTGAGCCGAAGCTCAAAGATGGCCGGAGCGGACTGCATCTGTTGTTCCTGTTCGATCCCGAGATAGGTCGCGATCACTATCTCAGAGCGTTTGAACTGGTCATGGCAGGGGTTTCGCCGTGGAGTGATGACATACTCCAAGTGTCCAACGAGAATTCTAGAGACGCCTTCCAGAAACTTCGCGACTTTCACAGGCGAGAAAGCCCCAAGACAAGCGACGGTGCATACCGCTGGAATTACATCGGGCTGGCTCCACACATCGATAGTGACAAGGGGCTGCTAAATGCACAGAAGGCCCAGGTGCTGCAGCTCTTTCAACACGAGGAAGTTGCTGGGCTGGAATTAGGTGACCACAAGATACCGGCGGACACTGTCAGGAACCGACCGTGGCTGCCGGAGGCGATGTCCCAGCACCGTCAGGCGTTTTATCACAGCACAGACGCATACTCTGTAGGGAAAATCGGAGACCGTTACAGTTGGGTCAAGCTTGCAACTCCTAGAATTGAGGCGCTTCGTCAAGCGTTCATCGCCAGCGACTCCCGAATACGAATCGCGTACGAACGGAGCACGGACGGAGAGCTTACCGAGATACGTAATCCACCGGACGTAACTATGCACAATCGTCCGTGGCTCAAGTCTGTCAGTATTTCAGGAGGAGCCTCGTTCTTTGGTGGAAGCGGCCCTGGCGAATCAGACAGTCGTTTCAATCTCAGCCCTGACCTGACCTGCATCATAGGCGGCAGCATGACGGGCAAGAGCACACTGCTGGACGGGCTGCGAATTCACGTAATGGCACCCATGCCCGATGGAGATGCGTTAGCAAAACTGGTCGCAGAACGTGGTAGGGACGGCTTTCTCGGAGGGTCTCCAGATGTCGTACTCGAATGCCCGGGCCGTGACCCGACGGCTGCAATTCATGAGCAGTGGCCGGCAGTCTTCTACACTCAGAGTGAGCTTCAACAGCTGTCCCAAAGTGCCGATGCTGTGGAAGACATCTTGGCGCGGTTGGCAGCCTCAGAGACTCAGACCATTGTGGCGTTCAAGACGCAGCTTGACGCTCTTGATAGGGATCTGAAGAGTGCGGCTGGCACTCTGTCAAAGCTGTATGAGGATGTCGCCGATACTGAGCAGGCTCTCGAGAGAAGCAAAAGAGCTGCTTCTGAACTTGACGTTTTCGCCGATGCTGGTGTCGAGAGGCTGAATCGTGCATCAAGTGATTCACGTCGATGGCAGGAATCTGTTGAAACAGCTTTAGGCATTTGGGACGATTTAATGCAGGTTCTGCAAAACGTAGAGGCGATTGATCTTCCTGAGACCGACGAGTACCTCGCAATTGAAGTCCAGAGTGGGGATAAATCGGACAACGATCTTGGTATCCGAGAACGGTGGGATCGCATTGTCGACTTTTTGCAATCGGCAAGGGACGAACTAAAGAGTGCTGGTGCAGATATTCGTAACGTCTCGAATTACATGAATGCTCGAGAGCGCGACATCCGTGTGCGGGTGGATCGTGAGCTTGCCTCTCGCGGCCTAGACGGGGCCAGAATCAGCCAACTCCAGGCATTGAACAGCCAGGCGTCGTTGATGCCGAGCTACGCCGCACTTCTCGATGATTTGAGCGCGAGGCTCGCCAATGCAGAGCGGTCTTTCGAAAGGCGGCTGGCCGAAAGAGAGATTGTCGTCAGTAGTCTTCGGGGCGCGTACGACCGGGTAATCGAGACAGTTAGGGATCAGTCCGGCGGACGAATAATGGTTCGCCGGATAGACAATGGACTCAGTGGCCCTCTTGATAGCTTCATAAATGGACTGACTCTGCGAGGAATCACGAGGTGGTGGAACGGATTGTCTGACGGTCAGAAGCCCTCGCCTCGTGAGTTGCTTGATAAGTTGCAAGTAAGTAAGTTGGCCGACCTAGGAATGAGCGTCGCCGTACAAGAGACATTTCGCGAGTCTCTAACGTTGCCGAAGCGTCGAGAGTTGGCTGCCATTCGCTGCAGTGACAGTTACGTCATAGAATTCGAAGTGGGTGAAGGCAGTTACCGGCCGCTGAGCAGCCTGTCCGGTGGCCAGAGCGTGAATACCCTGCTCACTCTACTTATGGAGACAGAGGATGACCGTCCCCTGATTATCGACCAGCCTGAAGACCAACTGGACAACCGGTTCCTGTTCGAGACCTTGCTGCCGGCGTTGAAACGGCTCAAAGGACGGCGCCAAATCATCGTCGCTACTCACAACGCGAACATCGTCGTCAATGGCGACGCCGATCAGGTTATTCAACTTGAGGCCACATCGACGCAGGGGCGCGTCGCGTGCGCGGGAGCAATCGAGGACCCAGCCGTACGAGATGCCATAGTTCGGACCGTTGACGGCGGTGACGAGGCCTTCCGCCTACGTCGGCTCAAGTACGGGTTCTGAGGTTCTTAGCATGGACTGGCTGGACATTCTCCAGCTTATCGAATCCGGCGAAAGTGATCGGGCCGAATTCAAGAGTGGACTCGACACAAGGGCAATTGGCCCGGCAGTCTGCGCGTTCGCAAACACCGAAGGTAGTGTCATCATTCTGGGCATCAGTGACGCGCGACAAATCGTGGGAGTCAAGAATAACCCCGAGACCGTTCAAGAGCGTCTGACAGACTTTCTTCAGACAGGTTGCAGCTCTCCGGTATCTGCAAATATACGCAGTCATCAGGACCCGAATGGGTGGGTGCATTGGATCGAAGTTCCTCGACAACGCGGCTTCGAGCCGTTGAGCTACTCAGGCCGAGTCTACGTGCGCCGGGCGCGTAGTAGTGTTCAACCTTCGTCGTCCGAACTACAAGATCTCTACAACATCTTTGGGACCTTTGTGACCGAGGAGCGCGTCATCCAGACTGCGACCGTAGATGAAATTGATGTCCAAGCATTCCGGTCTTATCTTGCTGGACAGGGCTTGGAAACCGATGAAGAACCACAACCAAATATGCAAAGCGACCTTCGTAACCGCAATGTAATAGCTGACTTGGGCGGTACTTTGCACCCCACCCTCTATGGAATCATAGCGTTTGGCAAGGAGCCTCAGCGTTGTCCACAGACCGGAAACTTCCGCGTCGAGTGTGTCGCTTACAACGGTGAGGATAGAGCATCCGATGTGCTACAGGTGGCGGATGGGCGCGGGACCCTGGATGATCAGGTCAGACGGTCTGTTGGTTGGTTTCTGGGGTTGGGTCGGTTTGAGTCCTACAGTGGCCTTGTTCGTGAGGATCGTTGGCTCTTGCCTGAATTGGCAATTAGGGAAGCGCTGGTCAATGCAGTTGTGCATAGGGATTACGCGATCACTGGGTCAAAGGTGTTATTTGAGGTCTTCGCAGATCGCGTTGATGTAAGCAGTCCAGGCTCACTGCCCAATCACATGAGTGTGGAGAGCGTTCGCGCCGGTGGTGTTCCACGATCACGGAACGAGTTAATGGCGAATTTCATGGTGGTTAAGGGACTCATGGAGCAAAGAGGTAGAGGATGGCCAATAATGCGTAGGGCAATGCGTGAGTTCAATGGGACCGAACCCGAACTTGACCACGACGCCTTGGTAAGATCCGTCAAAGTTACTTTTCAGCTGGGATCCAACTAAGGCCTGGTGTCCGATCCCGAGTCGCCATAGCACTTGCTGTCAGTCACGGCCAGCACGGCCCTAATGTTGACGCACCCCGGCTGTAGATATATCGTCTGACCCAATCTCTCGTGAGGAAACTAACCATGCAGTACGACTACATCATCGTTGGAGCCGGGTCGGCCGGCTCGGTTCTCGCATCCAGGCTCACTGAAGACCCCGCGCGCTCGGTGCTTCTGCTGGAGGCAGGGCCGGACTACTGGGACTTCGATACGATGCCGGACAGCGTCAAGTTCGGCAACAGCGTCTGGCCCGCGGCCTACGGTCCCGAGGCTGAGACCTGGGGCTACATGGCGACTGCCACACCTGACCGCGAGCCGTTCCCGCTGCCGCGTGGCAAGCTCACCGGCGGCTCAAGCTCCGTCAACGGACAGGTCTTCTTCAGGGGAATACCCGAGGACTACGACGAGTGGGCCGAGCTCGGCTCCCCGGAGTGGGCGTTCGTCAACATACTGCCATACTTCCGAAAGTCCGAGACCGACCTCACGTTCGGAGCCGACGACTTCCACGGCGGCGACGGCCCCATCCCGGTGCGCCGCTATTCCAGGGATGAGATTCTGCCCGTGCCGCTGCGCTTCTGGGAGACCTGCCTGGCCGCAGGATACCCGGAGGCTCCCGACCAGAACCACCCGGAGGCCGAGGGGGTCGGGCCGCGCCCGCTGAACAACGTGGACGGTGTTCGGATGAGCACCAATCTGACATATCTCTCTATGGCCAGGCACCGTTTGAACCTGACGATCAGGGCCAACGTGCTCGCCCATCGCATCCTGTTCGATGGAGATCGCGCCATCGGCATACAGGCCGAGAGCGGAGGAGACGTCTTCCAGGTCTTCGGTGACGAGATCATCCTGTCTGGCGGAGCGATCAACTCGCCCCACCTGCTGATGCTTTCCGGTGTGGGACCGCGTGAGCATCTCGATTCTTTCGACATCTCCGTCGTTCGCGATCTGCCGGGTGTCGGAGAGAACCTGAGAGACCACCCCGCCGCGTTCATGCTGTACAAAGCCAACGTTGAAGATCCGCCGCCGGGCGCGCCTTCGATACAGGTCGGGATGCGGTACACCACACCAGGCTCGTCGCACCGCAACGATATGCAGATGAGTCCGATTCTGCTAACCAGCGAGCATCGCCCGACGACGATAGACATACCCGAGGGCGAGACGTATACGGGCTTCAGCGTCGCGCTCCAGAAGGCGCGCTCCGCCGGGCGGATCACGCTGACGTCCACAGACCCTGGCACTCAACCCCACCTGGACTATCGCTATCTCGTGGATGAGTGGGACAGGGAGCGGATGCGAGGGGCGGTCAGGACATGCGTCGAGCTTGCCCAGCAGGCACCATTGTCCGAGGTGATCGAGGAGCGCATCAATCCCACCGAGGACGACCTCGCCACCGACGACACGTTGGACACATGGCTGCTGGCCAACGTCGGCACCCAGCACCACTCGTCGGGCACCTGCAAGATGGGGCCTGCCGCAGACTCGATGGCTGTGGTGGACCAGTATCTGAGAGTCCACGGTCTACAGGGATTGAGGGTAGTGGATGCGTCCGTGATGCCGGACGTTGTCCGGGCGAACACAAACGCCACGACGATCATGATCGCCGAGCGCGCCGCTGATTGGATAGTCCAGGGAGGCTAGGCCTTCAACTCCTGTGGCTCCTCGCGGAACAGGAACTTGACCCGTCGCCAGTCCACGGCGACGAGCAGAATGGACAGCGCGAAGTACGCGCCGGCGAATCCCAGCCTGAACGCGGGGTCGAGGAACGGCAGGTGCGCGATGAACAGCGCCAGCAGAATCGCGCCTGCCCACCAGGGAATCACGCGCTTGGCTATCAGCAGCAGCCCGAACAGCGAGACCGAGGTTGTCAGCAGGAACTCGACCGACTGCCGCCAGTCCAGCGGGAAGTTGAGCGGCGTCATCAGCGAGTCGCCCGCCGCTCCACTGAACACGATCACCATGCTTCCTATGAGCAGCGTGAGCTGGTTGACCTCGGACGAGATCAGCGCGGTCAGGCCCGCGATAGGGTTCGCGCGCAGGCTGAAAAGCACGGCCACGATTATCTCCGGAGACTCAGACGCCAGTGGCGCGACCCACTGGATCAGCGTGAACTCGTCTATGCCGAAGTCGGTGCCGGTCTCGATCAGCCCGTGAACGAATGGCTCAGCCGCCATAATGATTACCACGGCAGAGTAAACGAAAAGGAAGATTACAATGGCGCGGCGTCGCGCGGTGGGCTGCGCTCCGATCAGCGCGGCAGCGCCGATCAGGTCCGGCTCCTCAGCCTCCTTGGTGGAGCTGATCCAGAGATAGACCACGTACAGTCCGATTAGTCCAATCGCCAGGATGAAGTGGACCTGCTGCATGAAGAAGATGATCAATGTCACCAAAGTGGCGATCGTGAGCATGGTTATCTCCAGGCCCAATTCGCCGCGCATGTCGAGCGCCCGCCGCCGCTTTATCCAGTAGATGAGAATTACCGCGGACCAGCCCAGGCCGATCAGCAGGCGGTTCGCGCCGGTGACATTCGCGGCGACCCTGGATATCTCGTCGGTGACCTCATAGGTCACCAGGTTGAACGACGCTCCCGCTTCTCGCGCTAGGACGAACTCGATGACGTACTCGGGCAGGATGGCGATGAGAGCCAGCACCGCAATCGCTAGGGACGCGGACACATCCATCTGCGCCACTTCTGCGGCCCAGGACAGCAGGAATGCGCCGGCAATAATGCCGATGCCGAAGATGAGCACAGCAATGAGAGGGGATTCAACGTGTGGCCCAGTGATGCCCAGCAGCGCGGGCGCACCCAGTACGATGGCAGGTACACCCAGCGCCAGAAAGATCGCTATGGTCAACCAGAGTCTGCCGATGTTGGTCTGTTCTGTCAGGTTCAGGGCTCCTGGAATGTGCAAGTGGCCTTGGAGATCAGGCCGGAAATAGCCAACGGAAGTTTAGCGTTCGGCTTGGGCTGAGGTCAATCGGTTTGGCGCGTTCTTGGTAGATCGCTCCTGCTATCAGTAGTAACGCAGCCACAGGTACCCGATGGAAACATCAGTGTCAGAGCACTGATCACAACGCCGTACCGTAGGAATTGCATGAAACTGACGGGGTATCCGCCGGCGCGAGATAGGTTGACGACGATGACGTTCGCTGACGCGCCGACTATAGTTGCGTTGCCACCCAAGTCTGCCCCCAACGCGAGCGCCCACCACAGCGGAGAGATGCCGCCTGAGCCGTCGCCTGAGAATCCCCCGACTACCTGGACCATAGTGACCGTGAACGGGATGTTGTCCACAATGGCCGAGGTCATACCTCCGAAACCTACCAGCAGGAAGGCGAGGTTCCTTATTCATGTGTGAGAGCGCCTCGTGCCCAGTGCTTCAGTCTCCCGCCGGCATCCCAGCCGGCCGTCGACGTCTGCCTGTGCCCGCAGGCGCTGGCCCCTTCAGGAACGACGCCACCACGCCCACCAGCAGCAGGCTGCCCATCGCCAGGTACAGCATGTTCATGCCGGAGACGAAGGACCGCAGTTGGCCGAGGTCCTCACCTCCGCTCACGTTTGAGAGATCGGGCACGTAGCCCATCGACACCATCGTGGCTGTCACGACGGCCGTTGCAACTGCGATAGAGGTGACGTTGGCGGAGTTGCGCACTAGACTGAGCAGCGCCGAGACGACGCCATGCCGGTTGCCCTGCGCGGCGCTGAATATGGACGCTGAGTTGGGCGACCCGAACAGAGCTGTCCCCGCGCTCTGCATCATCAGTGCGCCGATGATCACCGGAAGCGGGGTGGTCTCCGACACCCGCGATATGGTGAATATGCCCGCCGCCGCCAGCATTAGACCGGCCACGTTGAAGGCGCGGTAGCCGTAGCGATCGGACAGCCGCCCAGCGATCGGTCCCATGATCGTCATGGTGACCGCCGTGGGGAGCATGATGAGTCCCACCTGGCTCGGCTTGTAGCCCAACACGCCCTGTAGGTAGAACGGCATGATGAAGCGCACAGACGACACGCCAAGGAACGATATGAAGCTGGCTAGCACCCCCAGAGAGAAGACGCGGTGTTTGAACAGAGTGAGATCTAGCATCGGAGCTGGTGCGCGGAGCTCCCACCAGATAAACCCGGCCAGAAGGGCGACTAAGAGCGCGCCCGCGCCGACGATCGCTGGCGAACCCCAGCCCAGACGGTAGCCGTTGGTCATGAGCATCAGGAAGGTGACCAGCGCGGCGGTGGACATGGCCGCGCCCGGCCAGTCGAACCTCACGCCGCGACCTTCCCGGAAGAACAGCTTGGAGTCCATGAGCAGCAGCGCCCCGATCAGCGCAATGGACGCCAGCGGCAGGTTGATGAGGAACACCCATCGCCATCCCAAGGTGCCAACTAGAGATCTGGCCGAAAAGTGTCCGTGTCAGGGTCTATACTTAGCGCTATCAGAGATAGCGGAGATCGCCGATGCTTGGAAGGCAATCAGATCAGAGGGGACTGTGGGAAGCTGACAGTCTGTACCTCGACCATGTGGGTCGGGGGAGTTTCTACGGGCTGCTGGCCTCGATGAGAGGGAAGCTGTTTCGGGACGAGGACTTCGCCGAACTGTACTGCGCTGACAACGGCAGGGACAGCGTGCCGCCCAGTCTGCTGGCGACCGCGCTGCTGCTGCAGACCTACGATAGGGCGAGCGATGCCGAGGCCAAGCAGAGAGCGGACTTCGACATACGCTGGAAGGTGGCGTTGGGCATTGAGGTGGAGGACAGGCCGTTCGCCAAGAGCACGCTTCAGCTGTTCCGTGCTCGTCTGATACTTCACGACAAGGCTAGGGAGGTGTTCGAGCGCAGTCTAAGGTTCGCCAGGGAGACAGGATACATCAGGGATCGTCGTATGAAGGTGGCGCTGGACACGACCTACATACTGGGTCGGGGCGCTGTGAAGGACACCTACAACCTGCTTTCGGACTCGATAGTGAAGTTGATGCGAACTCTGTCGGAAGTAGAGGGAAGCGAGCTTGTAGAGTGGGCGACGGCGAACGGATACCAAAGGTACATCGGCTCCAGCGTCAAGGGGGATGCGTGCATAGACTGGGACGACAGGACCGCTCGCGCTGCGCTGCTGGGAGAGATTGTGCGTGATGCGGACAGCTCCGAAAGACGGGGGATAGTGGAAGCGTCGGAACTGCTGGGGCGGTTGCTGCTTCAGGACGTCGAGCGCGCAGATGATGTGGTGTCTTTGAAGCGGGGAGTGAGCCGTGACCGGATGGTGTCGGTACACGACCCCGACATGCGACACGGGCACAAGAGCAGCAGCAGGCGGTTCGATGGACACAAGGCGTCGGTGGCGGTGGACACCGACTCTCAGTTGATCACCGCCGTGGACGTGCTGGCGGGCAACGCATCTGACAATGTTGGTGCGCTTGCGATGGTGGAACGCAGCGAAGACGTTACAGGTTCAGTGGTTGAGGAGACCATTGGGGACGCGGTGTATGGGGATGGCGTCACACGTCAGGTGTTTGCCGACGCCGGTCGTCCACTGGTGGCGAGGTTGCCCCGCCGACCTGAACGCAGGTACTTTCCGAAAGAGGACTTCGAGATAGACCTTGAGTCCGGGACCTGCACCTGCCCCGCCGGTCATACCACCGGCAGGGTGTACAGGATGGGGACCCGGACAGACAGCACGGGACGCACACACCAGTTGAGAGCTTTCCGGTTCGACGCTGCGGTGTGTGGAGGGTGTGCGCTGAGACATCGATGCGTGGCGGCGGGAGAGGGGAAGGGACGAACGGTGAGTCTGCACCCTCAGGAGGCGCTGCTTCAGCAGGCGCGCGAGTTGCAGAGGAGCGATGGCTTTACGAAGTATAGCCGGCGGCGCGTGGTGGTGGAACACAGACTGGCCCGCCTCGTGCAACTCGGAATGAGACAGGCTCGATACTTCGGACGAGCCAAGACGCTGTTCCAACTGCTGATGGCGGCGACTGTGGCAAACCTGACGCTGGTGGCGGGCAAGATGGGTGTGATGGGAGAAGGCGCGTCGGAAAACCGCTCTCTGTTCTCAGCCCTGTTTCTCGCCGTCATATCAAAGACTTGGTGGAATGACACTCGCACCAGCCGGACGGGATCTCAGACCCTGACAACGCGGACCTCACCAGCATAATTGCTCTTCACGACAGGGGTTTTCGTCCGCATCTCTAGGAAGCCGCCGAGCACAGGCCCGACCATACCCCCGGTGCCGATCACACTCATGTGGGTGCCGATTCCCTTGCCCCGCTCATCCTCGGGAAACACCGAAGTAATCATCGCCATGCCCGTGCCCTGCGTCATCGCGGCGCCCATCCCCTGGACGATGCGCGACAGCACGAGCATGAAGACACTGGAAGATGTCGCCGCAAAGACCGACGCGCCCATCAGCAGCAACAGGCCAGCTATGTACACCTGCTTGCGTCCGACCATGTCGGACAGCCTGCCCATCGGCAGCAGCAGCGCGCTGACCGTCAGCGTCTGGGCAATGACAACCCACTGTACAGTCGGCAGATCGGTCTCGAAGTAGCCCGCGATGGTCGGCAATGCGACGTTGACAGTACCGAAGGTCATGACTCCGGTGAAAGAGCCGAGACCGACCGCGGCGAATACCCACCACTTGTAGTGCGGGCTGCGTGAGAGTGTGTGACTGAGCAAGCGCGGACCTCGGGTGAGACCGTGCCAGTCTAGCACACGACTCCACCATCCCGTTCCTGATTGGGGCGCGAGACTGGGCCAGACTTCCAGAGAGATTTCATACTGAAATCGAGCGCAGGTACATGGCGCTTATGCCGGTAGACGTGTGAGAGACCTATGCCCCGTCGGCGGCTTCCGCTTCCCCACCTGCCGCAGCCTCGCCGGTGCGGGAGCCGAGGCGCTGGTCCATTATGATCAGTCCCGTGCCGTCGTTGCCGATCAGGTTCATGTGAGCGACGATCTCGTTGAGGACCTTCTCCTCCTCCACCTGTTCGGACACGAACCACTCCAGAAGGACGTGCGTCGGGTAGTCGCGCTCGGAGATCGCAAGCGCGTACAGGTCGTTTATCATCGACGTGACCAGCCGCTCGTGTTCCAACGCGCTGCGCATCACGGAGTGGGGCGACTCGAACTCGACCTGCGGCTGCTGGATGGCGTGCAGCGTCACACGTCCGTCCCTGTCGTTTACGTAGTCGAACAGCTTGAGTGCGTGTGCCGTCTCCTCCTCGAACTGGAGCTTCATCCAGCGTGCGAACCCGTTTAGGTCGAGCGACTCGAAGTACGCCGACATGGAGAGGTAAAGGTGCGCGGAAAACAGCTCGTCGTTGATCTGCCGGTTGATTGCGTCCTGAAGCCTGTTGGATAGCATAGATCTTCCCTAAAGTCTGAGGTTGAGTCGTCGGCGCCGGGGGCCGGGTACATTGTACCTTAGACGGCTGCCTTGGCCTGTCGAGGCTCTGAAGAGAGCCGGACATCGTAGCCCCTGAAACGCGCGTGTCCAACTATAAAGTCTGCCCTCGGCCCCGAGTGGGCCTGTTTGAACCCTTCACCCTGGATCCATGCCCGCCCGCTCGCTCGCGAGCATAAAGTCGATTGCCAGGAGCCACAGGAAGAAAGCGACGAGCTCGATCAAGTCTGCGTTGATGCAGCTCCGCCCAAGACCGGACACCCCTGCTACAATGGCGTCCCTGAGGGTCGCCGGGATTTGGAATTCATCGGGAGGCGGACGATGAAGTGGGTAACTGCCGTATCGGAGCACAGGTTTCTCAAGTACGCGTTGGCTGAGTGCGCAACCGAGATCAAGGCGGCACTGGGAGACCAGCGTCCTGACCTCGCGGTCGCATTCGTCTCCGCTCACCACGCCGCTCGATACGAGGAGCTCCCGGCGCTCGTGCGAGACATGATCGGGGAGTGCGTGCTCATTGGCTGCTCAGGCGGAGGGGTCATCGGAGCCGGTAGAGAAGTTGAGAACCGTCCCGGATTTTCGATCGCGGCCGCGGTGCTGCCGGAGACCAAAGTGACGGCATTCCACATCGACAATTCCGACCTGCCTGATGGGGACGCTCCGCCTCACATGTGGGAGAACCTGATAGGCGTTACTGCCCAGGACGACCCCCAGTTCCTTCTGCTGTCCGATCCGTTCAGCGTGCAGGGTGAGCACCTGCTGATGGGACTCGACTATGCGTTTCCCCGCAGCGCCAAGATCGGCGGGCTGGCGTCCGGGGGAAATCAACCCGGCTCGAACGCGTTGTACTTCGGGGACCAGACCCATAAATCCGGCGCGGTAGGCGTTGCGCTGCACGGAAACGTGGCTGTCGATACGATCGTTGCCCAGGGGTGTCGTCCCATCGGTGGCCGGATGCAGATAACCGGGTCGGACCGCAACATGCTGATGGAGCTGGACGGCCGAGGTACGTTCGACGTGCTGAGGGAGCTGTTTGCGGGAATGAGCGAGCGCGATCAGCGCCTGGCCCAGCACTCGCTGTTCCTCGGCGTAGTCATGGACGAGTTCAACGACGAACCGAAGCTCGGAGACTTTCTTATCAGGAACATCATCGGCATGGACGCAAAGCGTGGGGCTCTGGCCGTGGGCGAGTACCTGAAAGAAGGTCAGATCGTCCAGTTCCACCTGCGGGACGCCGAGACATCATCGCAAGACCTCAACGACATGCTGAACCAGTACTCGGCCGACGGCGTTCAGGCCTCAGGGAGTGGCGCGCTGCTGTTCCAGTGTCTGGGACGCGGCGAATACCTGTACGGCCGTCCCGACCACGATACGGACATGTTCCGAGACAAGGTCGGGGACATACCGCTGGCCGGCTTCTTCTGCAACGGCGAGATAGGCCAGGTGTCGGGCTCGACGTACCTGCACGGCTACACCAGCTCGTTCGGCATCTTCAGGCCAAAAACTTCCGTCACTGGTGGGGCCTAACGACGCTGTATGGGATCGGAGGACGCATGAAGTTCCTGGTGACACTCGAAGAGGATGAAGACGGGTTCATCGTGGCTAGTTGCCCTCTTCTGCCCGGATGCCATTCCCAGGGTTGCAACAGAGAAGAAGCTTTGGCCAATATCAGAGAGGCGATCGAAGGGGTAATTGCCAGCATGCGTAAGCATGGGGAACCGTTGCCCATAGAGTCTGACTTGTACGAAATCGATGTAGCGCTATAGGGTGGCCCGTCTTCCGGTCGTGTCCGGTGACGAGTTTGTCAGAGCGATGCGCCATGTAGGCCACTCCCTCGATCACATCAGAGGCAGCCACATGATCTTGGTCCATCCCACATTACCTAGGTTGTCCGTGCCCAGACATAGGGAGTTGGGAAGGGGCATCCTCAGGCGTCTTCTAAGAGATGCCTACGTCTCCAGGGAAGAATTCGCCAGACTTATCAACTGAGCTCAAGCTCCCGTGCCTTCAGAAAGTCCCGGTAAGAGGCGTCCGAATTGCCCAGTAGGTGATGGACGACGCTCCGGTGACGGTATGCGGGCCAGTACTCGGCGTCGAGTTCTATCGCCCGGTTGAAGTCGGCCAAAGCGAGCTCCAGATCGCCGACCTCTGAGTGGGCCAACCCCCGGTTGTGGTGTGCGTCGCGGTAGTCGGTGTCGAGTTCGATGGCGCGCGATGTGTCGGCCACGGCGTCCTGGAAGCTGCCGAGACACAAGTTGGCGACACCCAGATTGTTGTGAGCCATCGCGTTCGTGGGGTCGAGTTCGATCACTCGCTCCATGTCTGACTTGGCCTGGATGTACTCGCCCCTGTTTGAGTGAGCGTTCCCTCGTCTGAACCAGGCGTCCGCGTTGTCGCCTTCGCCGCGGCGAATCGCGGCGGTCGTCTCCGCGATGATGGATTCGAGGTCTGCCGGCGACGTCACCTGGTCAGACCGGCTTCGCGGAGTACTCCGACAGCGCTTCGAGTACGCTGTCGCTCAACTTGAAGCTCTCGGAGTCGCCGGGGAACCGCTCGTTTTCGACGTCCTGGATGTAGCCCCTGGTCGCTTCCACGATGGTCTGGCCCAGCTGCGCGTACTGCCGCGCATGCTTTGGTGTGAAGTCCTGGTACAGTCCCATCATGTCATGGAAGACCTGTACCTGGCCGTCGCAGCCCGCGCCCGCGCCGATGCCGATGGTTGGAACGCCGACGCGTTCGGTAATCATGCGGGCAAGCTGAGCTGGAACGCACTCCAGCACTATGGCGTATGCTCCAGCCTCCTCCAGCGCCCGCGCGTCCTCCATGAGACGCACCGCGTCCTTGAGGCTCCTGCCCTGGACTCGGTAGCCGCCCAGCTGGTTGACCGCCTGCGGCGTCAGCCCAATGTGGCCCATGACCGGGATGCCGCTCTCGACGATGCGGCTCACTGTCTCAGCCTGTGTGCGTCCGCCCTCCAGCTTGACCGACTGCGCTCCGCCCTCCTTCAGAAGCCGCCCCGCGTTGCGGATAGCCTCGGGTAGATCGGCATGGTAGCTCAGGAAGGGCAGGTCTCCGACCACATGGGCGCGCTGGGTGCCGCGGACGACGGTCTTTATGTGATGGACCATCTCGTCCATGGTCACCGGCACTGTGGAATCGTAACCTAGAACCACCTGACCGAGGCTGTCGCCAACGAGGACTAGCGGGATTCCAGCCTGCTCGACCAGTTGCGCTGAGGTGTAGTCATATGCGGTAATCATGGGGATCTTCTCCCCGTTCCGCTTCATCCGTCTGAGATCTCGGATCGTAACTCGCATTGGTACCTCCTCGAATTGAGTGAAGTCCGTCTGTTATGTCCCGACTATGTATGTGGTCTGTACTCCAATACTATTCGTTCGATCTCGCCGGCCAGGTCCGCGCTGAGCGTTCCCTTCTCCACCGCGAACGGCAACCCTGCCAGCGCCAGCTCACAGTACAGCGGCATGTACTCAGGGGCGTTCGACTTCAGGGCCTCCAGGTGCTTCCGTATCGTCCCTACGTCTCCGCGAGGGTAGGGCCCGGCTACGCCCTGCGGCACTCCGCTGGCGTCAAGGTTCCTGGCGACCGCGCCCATCATTGGAGTGAGCGCACGGATTCCCTCGTCGCGTGTGTGATCGAACTTCGGCCACACAGACGACGCTACCGAGGCGAGCACAGCGAGCAGATTGCCCATCAGCACGCCCGACAGATGATACAGCACCTTGTCCTCTGGTCGCAGGAATATAGGATTGCCTCCGATGTCGAGCGCCATACGCTCCAGGTAGTCGCGTATCTCCGGAGACGCCTCTATGCCGAAAGTGACTCCGGGGATGTTCTGTACGCCCTCATCAATTGAGGAGAACGCTTGGAGCGGGTGAAAGGCTCCAATGACCGCGCCCTGTTCCGCCGCCGACTCGATGGGTTCGAGACTCGCCGCGCCTGAGCAGTGCGCCACACCCTGTCCTTCGCGAAGCCTTAGCGATTCGCAGACGGTCGTGATCGCGTCGTCAGGAGTAGTGATGAAGACGAATCCCGCCGAGTCGACGAGCTTCTGGAGGCTACGGTAGGGTACGCATCCGGGTATGCGGTCCGCGAGGGACTGTGCCGAGGCGTGCGTCCGGCTCGCAACTGCGACCACCGGGTAGCCCGCGTTATGGAGCGCAACCGCCAGAGAGCCACCGACCGCGCCGGCGCCGATGAAGCCTATAGGTGTTGATGTGTCGAAAGGACGCAAGTTTACAACTCGATTCCCTGCTTGAGTTCTACGTACTCCGACAGGTTGATTCCATATCGAATTTCGGTGTAGAAGTGGGCCTTTAAACCTGCGCGTTCAACCACTTTAGCTAATCGCATTGATCTGAGCTCATTGGCGTATATGACCCCAAACAGAATCAGGTAGGTCATTTGCCTACTTTCTGGTGCATTGCGATACATATCGCTGAGTATTCTTGCAGCTTCTTCGACAGTCATTTGTCTATCTCGTGCATATCCATGTTCCATCTCGGAGACGGCCTTCACGCCGCCGAATCCTGTTGCTTTCCGCACGGCTCGCACTATCGCCCTGCTCACGCACACTACCGCGGCGGCGCACAGCCGGTTCATGTTCGCCGGACCGTTGTGTTGGCGTGTTGACAGCGCGAACAGGGTGTCTCCGTCGCTCATCAGGTGCGCCGGTCTGACTGTCAACGCCAGCCCGTCATGTGCGACCGATGCCAGCTTGTTGGCCTGCGCCTTCGTCAGGTCCGCGTTGGTTGCTATCACTCCGATTGTAGTGTTCTCACCAGGCCGTGTTGGCGACTCCTCATAACCAGAACCGGTTATCAGGTCCATTGAGTTCAGCATGGTAACACCGTCGTCGGCTAACGGTCCCGCAACGATCTGTGAAGTCTCCGGATCGACCACGCCGCCGACGGCGTTGACGGCGACAATCGCGCCTACCGTAACTCCGTCGCCGAGATGAACGCTCGCCGTACCGATGCCGCCCTTGACGCATCTTTCGCGACCCAGCAGCTTGGCCACTGTGGCTCCGGTGCCCGCACCGACGCTGCCTTCGGCGATCGTCCCTGCGGACGCCGCCTCGCACGCGAGTCGGCCCGCGTCTGCGTCGGGGCGGACCTTGTGGGTTACCAGTCCAAGATCGAACAGTATGGCGGCGGGAACTATCGGTATGGTCGCGTTGCCGAACACTATGCCGATGTTGTTCTCTTCCAGGTACTCGACAACACCGGTTGCTGCGGAAAGTCCGAAGGCGCTGCCGCCGCTCAGCAGTACTGCGTGAACCCTGTCCACCATTGCTGTTGGCGACAGGAGGTCGGTCTCGCGCGTGCCCGGGGCCGAACCGCGAACGTCCACTCCGCCCACAGCGCCATCCTCGGACAGCACCACCGTGCAGCCCGTCGCGTGCAGCCGGTCAGTGTAGTGTCCCACCCGAATGCCGGGTACCGAGGTTATGCCTGGGCTATTCATCAGCTCTAAAGTCTAAGAAAGGTGTCGTCAAGTAGCCAGACGATCAGGGGTTGGCACGTGACCAGCTGTTTGTTTCGGGATCGTAGATCTCTGTGGAGTCAAGGGGGCCGCTGAATCCGAACCCACCGGTCACAACCACTTTCCCATCGTCAGCGAGTGTCGCTGTGTGGAATCCACGGCCGACCTCCAGAGAGCCTGCATCCGACCACGTACCTTCGGCCGGGTCGTACACTTCCGCAGAAGACAGGAACTGGCCTCCACCCAAGCCTCCAACGGCCAATACTCGGCCGTCCTGCAATCGCACCGCAGCGGGCTTCAGACGCTCCGTGCTCAGTTCGCCGGTTGGTGACCACGAGCTGCTGGCCGCATCGTAGATCTCAGCGGACGCCAGGCGTCCGGACTCGCCGCCACCACCCGCTACGAGGACTCCACCGTTTTCCAGCAGCACCGCCGCGAATCGCTCCCGCGCATCGGCCATGTCTCCGGCGCTGGTCCAGGCGCCGGTAGAGGGGTCGTATATCTCTGCGGACTTGAAGGGGTCATCGCCCGCGTCTCCTCCGGCAACCAGTGCCGTTCCGTTGTCGAGCAGTACCAGGGAGTGTCCCTGGCGAGGCTGGGACATGTCACCCGTGGACGACCACTGTCCGGTCGCGGGATCGAACACCTCGGAGGACGCAAGAAGGGACTCGTCTGTGCCGCTGCCGTCGTCCCCACCAGCTATTAGGACCGATCCGTTGGACAGTAGGGTTGCAGCGACAGCGTCACGAGGAGTGCTGATTTCACCGACGAGTGACCACGAATCGGTGGTTGGGTCGAACACGTCGGTCTCAACGAGCGGCTGGTCCAGCTGCTGTTCGTCGATTTTGGCCTGAGCGACGCCCGCGCCTCCTACAAGTAATGCCCGACCGTCGTTGAGCACAACAGCGGCGTGCTGGGTGCGCTGGCGGCCCATGACACCTGCCGGTTCCCAACGTCCAGTGGCTGGATCGTACAGCTCTGCGGTGTCGGTAATCGCGTCGAGTCGTCCGCCGCCGTCATCGCCGCCCGCAATCAGCATGCGGCCGTCCTGAAGCAGGACGACAGTATGATTTCCGCGGGCCAGGGACATGCTGTTGGCGGGCAGGGGAGTGGGGGTATCTATCAAGACCATGGGGGTGGGCAGGACATCCTGTTCGTCCCCGTTCTGATCTTCAGATCCGCCTCCGCAGGCAAACGATGCTAGAAGCAGACCAACAGCGGTCAATAGGACCAGAAATAGAAGGCGCATATGTGTGATCTCGCCAAGCTTCATGGACAGGTTTTACATCCGGCGTCTCAGCTTAGGGTCGAGACTGTCTCTGAGGCCGTCACCTGCAAGGTTGACCCCAAGGACGGTTATGGTCAGGAACAGTCCGGGGAAGAAGATGACCCACACCGCACTCGAGATGTAGTTTCGGCCCGCAGCCATGACGTTGCCCCAGCTTGGCACCTCCTCAGGCAAGCCCGCGCCCAGGAAACTCAGCCCGGCTTCGGTCAGGATCGCCGCGGCGCAAATGGCCGTGGAATTGATGATGAGGGGCGCCATCGCGTTCGGCAGAATATACCGGGCGAGGATTCGGAGCGGAGGTACGCCTGTCGCGCGGGCGGCGTCCACGAACATCTGCTCGCGCAGGCTGAGCACTGACGACCTTACCACGCGAACCGAGCGCGGGGTCTCGACCACAGTGAGTGCGATGATTACGTTCTGCATACTGCCGCCGAGCAGCGCGGCCATTGCGATTGCCAACAGGATCGAGGGGATCGACATCAGGCCGTCCATGATCCTCATGATTACCGCGTCAAGCTTGGGATAGTATCCCGAGGGCAGACCTATGCAAACAGCCGTGAACAGGGTGACGATGGCGACGGAGAAGCCCACAGTCAGGGATATACGGGTCCCGTAGATAGTGCGTGCGTAGATGTCGCGTCCCAGGTTGTCGGTGCCAAACCAGAACTCGGAACCCGGTTCACTGAAACGTTTGAACGGGTCTACATATCTGGGGTCGACGGAAGTCAGGAGCGGCGCGGAAAGAGCGATCAGGGCCATGATCAGAACGACCACTATCCCGCCCGCCATGGTCGGGTTCCGGCGGGTCTGATATGACAGATTCCTGACGATCTGGGACAGCCTCTCCCTGCGGGAGCGGACTTCCATCAGTGTGGCAGCCTGCCTGTCTCTAACCATCAGTACCTGACCCTCGGGTCGAAGTAGGCATACGAGATGTCCACCAGCAGGTTTATAAAGACGTAAACGCCGGATACAACCAGGATAACGCCCTGGATGATGGGGTAGTCCCGAGCGAGGATCGAGTTGATCAGGAGCCTGCCCAAGCCGGGAATGGCGAAGACGCTTTCTGTAATGACGACCCCGCTCATGACTCCGGCTATACCTAGGCCGATCACGGTCAGGATCGGAAGGGCGGCGTTCCTCAGCGCGTGTCGTATCAGGACGGCCCTTTCTGCAAGACCCTTTGCGCGCGCTGTGCGGACGTAGTCCTCGTTGAGGGTTTCGAGGACTGTGGCGCGTGTCATCCTCGCTATCAGCGCCATCAGCACCACACCGGTCGCGAGCGCGGGCATGATCATCCTGTGAAGATAGCCTCCAAAGTCCTCCGTCGGGGCAATATATCCGGCAGCTGGAAATATCCCCAGCTTTACGGCGAACAGAAATATCATCAGAAAACCGAGCCAGAACACGGGTATGGAGAATCCCAACGTGGCAAAGACCATCACGGAGCGGTCGATCCAGGTGTTGGCTTTCCATGCCGCGAGGACGCCCAAGGGGATCGCCAGACTTATCGCGATCACTTCAGTCAGGAATGCCAGAGACGCCGTGGGCACCGCCCACTGGCGGATGAGGTCGGCTACCGGATGCTTCGAAACAATCGACCTGCCCAGATCACCACGGAGGATATCCCTGAACCATATCCCAAGCTGGACCGGCAGGGGTCGATTGAGGCCGAGTTGCTCTCGAATCGCCACGACTTCCCATTCTTGGGCTTCGTGACCAGCGATGAGAGCTGCTGGGTCGCCCGGCGACAGACGGATGAGCGCAAAGACGACCAGCGACACCACCAAGAGCACCGGGACGGTCGCCAGACCGCGCCTGATTACGTATCCAGCCATTCTAGTCCTCTTGCACAGAATCTATATCGGGGAGCCGTGGGAGGCGTCGGCGTCGCCAGCGCGACGAGGCGCGTCTCGCACGGCCCCGGATAGAGTTACAGGGGCTGAACCTGTTGCCAGGTTGGCCCAGGGGTGCGCGACGCTACCTACTCGCGCCCTTCGATCCAGACGTTGTTGTAGTTCTGCATCCCCTTGATTACTGTGAAGTTCTTGACCCACTTGCGGTATGGAGTAGTCAGGAAAAACTGCCCGATGAGCAGGGACGGGACCTCGTCCCACCAGATGTCCTCGATCTCGCTGACGATCTTGGCCTTCTCCTTGGGATCCATGGCAGCGGCGTATTCCTCCGAAAGCTCGACCATCCTATCATTGAGGAAGCCTGTCCGGCTGGAGCCGTTCACGCTGCCGTCGGTGATGGGGTCGTGAATGCCATAGAACCCGCCCCAGGTGCTGAAGAAGTGCCAGTAATCGAGGTCGCCGATACGGGATATGAGAGTGGCCCAGTCCATTCCGGGCAGCTCGATGTTAACGCCGACGGCTTCCATCTGCTTCTTGAACACGGGACCCAGTGGGGTAATCGTGCCGTAGTCGTTGGGGTTCATGTGTATGAGCGGCTCGCCGTTGTAGCCTGACTCCTCGATGAGCTGTTTCGCCAGCTCCAGGTTGTTCTGGTTGTATCGGTCATCTCCCTCGTGGGACTCCAGGGGAGTGCCACAGTGGAATGCGGTCGCGCACAGCGTCCACAGCTCTTCCGGCCCCAACGCGGCCATGAACTCAGCTGAGTTCATGGCGTACTGGATTCCCTGCCGGAACTTCCTTTCGCTGGTGGGCCACTTCGAGTGGTTGACGCCCAACTGGGATGCCTTGCCTGGCTTGTCGAGCGCCACGTCGATGTCTGGGTGGGCGTTCATCTCAGGGAAGAAGTCGAGGCTCGCGCCGTCAACGATGTCCCACTCACCAGTCTTCAGTCCGGCTATCTTGGTCTCTTCTGACGGGATCTCCAGCCAGATGATGCGGTCCACGTATGGGATCTGTGCACCGGCGAAATTGCTGGGTGGGTCAGACCGGGGCACGTAGTCCTCGTAGCGCTTGAGGATGACCCTGTTGCCGACTTCCCAGTTTTCTAGCTCAAATGGGCCGGTGCCGATGTAGTTTTCGACGCCAACGTCCTCTGTAGGTTCCAGCACGGCAATTTCCGCCGGCCACTGAATGTTGCGGCTCCGAAGCTGACCGAGGTGGGATATCAGGGCGCCGTATGGCTGCTTCAGGTTGATCCTGAAGACCTGATCATCCACCTTCTCCAGCCCGTTGTCAGCGAGCACTCGGCTCAGGGACTTGCCTGCCGCCTGTCGCTTCATCCAGCGTTCAAAGTTGGCGATCGAGTCGTCAGACGTGATGGGCCTGCCCAGCTTATGGAAGGTCGGCCCATCGCGTAAGGTGAACGTGTAGGCCTTTCCATCACCCGAGACCGACCACTCCTCAAGTAGCTGTGGTCTGGGATTGAAGTCGTTGTCGTACGCGAGCAACCCTTCCTGATAGTGGAGGTGCACCGAGCCGCACACGTACGCGCTCGTGAAGTCACAGTCGAGGGACTTGATGCTCGCCTGGGCCACCACTCTGAGGTCGCCCCCATACCTGGCTGCTTCCAGAGCCATCGCAGGGGAGAGCTTCGCCTCCACTTCTTTTACGACCTCTTTTACGACTACCTTCTCGACCTGGATCTCTTTTACGACTTCCTTTTCAACAGGTACTTCCTTGATGACCTCTTTTACGACTTCCGTTTCGACTGGTACTTCTTTTATGACTTCGACTATCTTTTCAACTACCTCTGGCTCGCCACTGCCTTGACAGGCGCCAAGCACCAAGGCAACTGCAAGAATCGCAATCGCTGCAAGACCGGGACTAAGTACACGCATGGAATCCTCCTCACCTCAACTACCGACCGCAATATAGGGTGCCGCTATACAAGTAGCATTACACGTTACAATCAGTGTTGTTGGTGGACTGCTTTGTGCGTCCGAACGATACAGCGCACCAAGGTGCTTGTCAATTTACGCAGGAGGCGCCAGGGCCTTTCCAAGACGGGAAACAGCGCTTTTGCAAAGCCCAGAGGCGCGATGCCACCAGATTTCGGTTGTCCCGGAATAGATGGGCAAATGAGGGCATGAGCAGAGGAGGTACACTCGTCCTCTAGCACCTGACACGGTTCAAACTGATGAACTTCCCGAACGAGTATCCCGAATTGACACCGTTCGATACCCAACTTTAGAATGCAGGCACTTTTCCAAGCTGAGTACACACTGCGCGACACCGCGCACGGAGAGTAGCCAATGAGCACCAAAGCCTATGTTCTGATAGAGACTGCCGTCGGTGAGTCCGAAGACGTGGCGAATGCCCTCCGATCGCTGCCTGGCGTGGACGCCGTAGATACGGTGACTGGCCCCTACGACATCATCGCCGTCGTTTCAGCGAATGACCTGAATGCGGTCGGTCAGATTGTGACGCGTGAGGTCCACACAGTAGCGGGCATCGTCCGGACCGTGACCTGCATGGTGGTGGGCGGCTCATAGGCCCGGCTTGCCGCAGAGAAGGCAACAACTGAAGACATGTCCCGTACTCTGATACGGGATCGAATCAGCCGGGGGCGCACCAATGTGCGCCCCTACGCATTTTTGGAGGCTCCACATTGGACCTTGGTCTGAATGAGTTTCAGCAGATGCTGAGAAACAGCGTTCGTGAGTACATCGAGGCAGAGTGTCCTATCTCGTACGTTCGAGACATGGAGCAGGACGAACGCGGCTACTCCCCGGAGTTGTGGAGCGCGATGGCCGAAATGGGTTGGCTGGGCCTCGCTTTCCCTGAAGAGTACGGAGGCGAGGGTCTCGGATTCGTCGAGCTTGCGATCCTGTTGGAGGAGATGGGGAGTGCGCTCTTACCCGGACCCTACTTCTCTACGGTGGTAATGGCAGGTGTCGCTCTCGCCCAGGCAGGGTCTGAGGCCCAGAAGAACGAGTACCTGGCGCGGATAACGCGCGGCCAGCTCATCGCCACTTTGGCCATAACCGAGCCAAGCGGACTCTGGGAGCCGCGTGGAATCGAAGCGAACGCTCGACGGTCCGACGGCGGATACGTCATCAACGGCGTTAAACTGTACGTGCCGAACGCGCATGTATCCGACTACGTCATCGTCGCAGCCAGGACCGGAGAGGGTGATACTGACGTCAGCCTGTTCATCGTACCCTCCAACGCCGACGGTCTCAGCCAGACACTGCTCCAGACCATAGCCTCCGACCGGCAATCGGAGCTTTCCTTCGATGACGTCATGGTAGCCGAGTCTGCCCTGCTGGGCGAGTTCAACGGCGGGTGGGCCACGGTTGACACTGTGCTCAAATGGGGCGCGGTCGGCAAGTGCGCCGAGATGCTGGGTGGAGCGCAGCGCGTGCTGGACATGACCGTTCAGTACGCAAAGGAGCGCATGCAGTTCGGGCGGGCCATCGGGTCGTTCCAGGCCGTACAGCACCACGCCGCGGACATGGCTGCTGACGTCGATGGGTGCCGTTACATCACTTACCAGGCGGCGTGGACACTTGCGCAAGGTCTGCCGGCCGGCCGGGAGGTCTCGATGGCCAAGGCGTGGGTCTCGGACGCTTACCAGCGTGTTTGTGCCCTTGGTCATCAGAGTCACGGAGCCGTCGGATTCACGAAGGAGTACGACTTGCAGTTGTACTCCCGCAGGGCGAAGGCTGCTGAGCTGATGTTCGGAGACGCCGACCTTCACCTCGAAGGGGTGGCGTCCGCTATAGGGCTATGAGTTCTCCCGAGACGAAGTCGGCCTGGCTGGGATTCCCCCTTCGGTCGCGTCGCTGTGAAACAACATGATCTCGTGCTTTGCCGATAGCTGAGTCACGGCCGGCCGGCCGTTGAAGGCGAATGTGATGGATATCCGTGCGCGGTGGTTGGGATGACGATCATATCCTTCATTTCCAAGCGTCTGTCCGACGACTGGAAACTCCTCGCGGCGATATTCACGGGAATCACTGTTGCCGCCGCCCTGCTGGCCGGGGCCCCGATCTACATAAGCACGCTCGAACGCCAGGGCATCGACACGGCCATTGACCGCGCGAACCAGTCATACCTCAACATCTATGCGGCCTCCCCCTACATAACTCTGGACGGTAACTCACTCGACGCCACAGATCGGGCGTTCGACGAAGCGATAGACGACAACATAGCGCAGATCTACAGGGGCCGAGTGCGCTACCTGAAGACGCCGACGTTCCTGGTCGGGACGCCGCAGTCGCCATTGACCCTCATCTCCCAAGTACCGGAAGAGGGTGTCCGCGTTTCACGCGGATACTTCCAGCATATCGAGGATCTTGAGAGTCACGTCACGTTCCTGCAGGGACGAATGGCTTCCGACGAGGTCGTCTGGGAAGACGGCAGACCGAGGATGGAAGCCATTGTCGGCGAGCCGGCGAAGGATGCGTTCGATCTCCAAATTGGCCACACGGTCGTGTTCGCGCCCTCTCTGAGCGACCCTATGCGGGCGGTGGTTGAGATCGTTGGCATCGTAGAGCCGACCGATCCTACAGAAGAGTACTGGCAGCAGAACCCCAACGTCTTCCTGGACCCGGCTCCCCTGGAGGAGCTGCCGGACGCCGAAGTAGAAGTCGACCCTGACGAACCGCCGCTGCCGGTGTTCGTTACACAGCCGACCCTCGTGGACGGAGTTGGGAGGGCCTATCCCGGCACCCTTGTCAACTCGAGCTGGTTCGTGTTCGTGGACAGGGAGGGGCTGAAGGGATGGGACAAGGACGAGACCCGGTCTCGGTTGCGCGAGATGGAAATGGAGGTGTCCATCGGGATGCCCGGCTCGGTTGTCCTGACGGGAATCAAGGGCATGCTGGACAGCTTCGACAAGCGGAGCTTCTTCACGAGCGTGCCACTGCTGCTGCTGCTCGTCGTAACCGCCATGACCGTGCTGTACTACATTCTCATGATGGTCTCTTACCTTGTGTCCAGCCGTGAGGCCGACGTCGCGCTTCTCAGAAGTCGGGGCGTCAGCTCATGGCAGCTTGCGCGCATCTACGCCCTGGAAGGCATTGGAATCACTGCGATTGCCTCTGTCATCGCGCCGTTTGTCGCGATGGGGGGCATCGTGCTCGCGGGTAAGCTGAGCTACTTCGAGGACATCACACTCGGAGAATACCTCCCGGTCTCGCTGGAGGTGACGCCGTTCCTGGTATCGGGCGGCGTTGGTCTTCTCTGTCTGGCGATATTTGTCGTTCCCGGCGTAGTCGGCGCGAGGACAGGACTGATCGTACACAAGCTGCGGTCTTCACGTCCGCCGGCAGAGCCGCTGTTCCAGCGCTACTTCATCGATGTCGGACTCATGGTGATCGGTGGTCTGGTCTTCTGGGAGCTGTTCGCCCGAGGGCAGATCATCTCCGGCGGGCTATTTGGCGAGAGGGGCATCAACGAGGCGCTTCTGTTTGCGCCGGTGCTGCTGCTCACAGTGGTCGCGCTGTTGTTCATGAGATTCTTCCCGCTGATAGTCCGATACCTGAGCGGCGATTCACCCGCGCTAATGCACTTGGTCGCGGCCGTTACGCTGGTGGGCCTCGGCCTCGTGATTGCGGTGCAGGATATAAGGGCCGGCGATGGATTCGGCTGGCTGACTCGTGCAGCTCACCTCGTGATTATCGGACTGGTCTACTACGGAACCTGGAATGGGCGGGGCCGCATTCTCTTTATCTTGGGGCTAGTGGCGCAGGCCGTGCTGATCGCTCTGTTCATCTACGGCGACGTCCCGGTTCTTGGCGCGGTCGCCTATATCCCTACTGTCACACTCGGCGCGCTCGTGCCGGCCCAGGTCGTGTTTGTCGCGCTCCGCAGCCTGTCCAGGGTGTATCCGGTCTGGATGTCCATGGCTATCTGGCGGATGGCCCGGAATCCGCTCCAGTACAGCTGGCTGGTGCTCCTGATAGTGATGGTCACTGGACTGGGCGTACTGGCGACCACGGTCGGGGGCACCCTGAACCGCTCTTACGAGGAGCGCATCCTGTACGAGGTGGCTTCCGACCTGCGCGTGACCGGCGTGCCCACGCACTTCGCGCAGGGCACTGAGGAGATCAAGCGCAGGTATCTGACGATGTCGGGGGTTAGCTCGGTCTCGCTCGCTCTGAGGGGCGAGGGATCGGTCGGAGCATCGTATTCGGGCAACAGCTTCGGCGTGCTGGCGGTCGAGTCAGACGAGTTCCCGTACGTCACCTGGTACAGGGACGACTTCTCCGAGCGTCCCCTGCCCCAGGTGATGAGCCTGCTCAGGTCCGGAGCAAACCAGCCGAACATCGAGCTGCCCGAAGGAGCCGAGAACCTGTACGTCTGGACTCGCACAATGGACGACTACCCCAACATGTTCCTGTGGATGGTGGTACAGGACCATCGTGGAGTCACGGACACGATTACCTTCGGGCCTGTGAGTGGTACCGATTGGACGCTAAGGGGTTCCAGGATTCCGTTCAACCTGCAGTCGCCTGTGAGCCTGATAAGCGTCCAGATTTACGAGCCTGCATTCGGCCCGGCGGGCACGGCGGGCGCCTTGCTGCTGGACGACATCCAGGCGTCCGTGAGAGGCAGCGACGAGAGGCACATGCTCGACGACTTCGAAGGCCTCAATATGTGGACTCCTCTTTCGACGTCAATGATTTCGAAGGACACCCTCGGGTACACGCGCCAGGAGGTCAAGAACGGCGCGCGCTCGGGAGTGTTCACTTTCGGCAAGGATACGGACAGGGGTATACGGGGGTTTTACAGGAGTCCAACCGGAGGCCCCGTGCCTGTGGTCGCCAGCGCTAGCTTCACCAGGCGAACAGGGACCGTCGTAGGCAATGCCGTCATAGTCAACATATTCGGCAGGCTGATACCGGTCCGCATCATGGACACAGTTGACTACTTCCCGACCATGGACCCGGCTGGCAACGGATTCCTGATCTCAGACCTCGACAGCCTCCTGCGCCACCTAAACATTCTGAGCCCGATTGGAAGCATCAGGCCGAACGAGTTGATACTGAAGGAAGCGCCCGGAGCGGGAGACGAACCCTACATGTACGGCCTGGCGCTGGCGCGCTCGCCGCACCTTGTGCATGATCGCACGCGGCTCCTGGAGACCTTGCGTCTCGACCCCCTGATAACCGCGGGATGGCGCGCGATGGTGCTTGTCACTTTCGCGGTTATCGTGTTTGTGTCTGCGCTCGGGTACATCACCTACCTGATATCGTTCGCCGGGCAGAGCAGGGCGGAGACGGGCTTCCTGCAGGCTCTCGGACTCCGCCGCAGCCAGATGACGCGCCTCCTCGGCTCCGAGCATCTGGTGGTCGTCTCTATCGGCCTCGCGCTCGGCACTGCCGCGGGCTTCGGCATGAGCAATATCATGGTGACCGCGCTTGCGGTGACTGAAGACGGCTTTCCAGTGGTGCCGCCGTTCATACTGACGACCGACTGGGGGTTTATGGGGCCGATCTACGTAGTGCTGGCGGTCACGTTCGTTGGATCGCTGCTGTGGCTCTCGCGCTCGGTGTCGAGGGTAAACATTCACGAGATGTCTCGCCTGGAGGGTGAGTGATGGCACTCATCTCCAGGCTGATTGCGGCGTGGCCCCAGGTTGCCCGTCGGACTCTCGCCAACTGGCAGCTCATGTCCACGGTGATAGTGGGCGTTCTGCTCGCGTCCACCATAATGGCCGGAACGGTCATCTACTTCGACGCGCTCAGGGAGCTTGCCCTCAAGAACGCTCTGAGCACTCTCAGCGTCAACGATACAAACATCGCGATCAAGTCCGATCGCGGCCCAACGACCTATGCGGAGCGGGACAAGGTTGTTGCGGAGACCGAGCGTGAGATCGCCGACCGCGTCTCCTGGATGCTCAGGGATAAGACCACAGGGGTTAAGACCGCCACTTTCTTCCTGTCGGAAGTCGGACAGGAGGAAACCGCAGACACCGACAGTCCTCGCACTTTCTTTGGGCATCTGCCGAGGCTATACGATCACGTCACGTTGCAGCCCGGAGGTCGGGCGTCGGGGGACGGGTACGTCAATTCCCCGGATGGACTGCCGACGATCGAAGCTGTCGTGCCGCTGGAAGCCGCCAAAGACCTCGGAGTGGAAGTCGGGGACCGCCTCGCCGCGGTGCCGTACTGGTCGGACTCTTCACCGTTCATCCATGTCCTGATCACCGGGACATTCACCCGTAACAGCCCGGACGATGAGTTCTGGTACCTGAACGACAAGATTTTCAATGCGGCGACTGCCAGGAGCTTCCAGACGCTGCCCTTCTACCTCACGGAGAGGGCGTACTACGAGGTGTTGGGCGACACCTTCAGGCAGCTCGACAGCGTCTTCAGTTGGCTGCTGATGATGGATGTGGGCACGCTGAACGCCAGGAACGCGACCTTTGCGCGACAGTCCATTAACGCGATGGAGGACCGGCTCTCCACGAACCTGTTCAGCTACCGGCAGATTACCGAGCTCGACGACTCCCTGTTCAGGTACGACGTCAGGCTGTTCTTCTCCAAGCTGCCGATGTTCGTGATTCTCATACTGATCTCGGTGGTCATTCTCTACTACGTGATTACGCTGTCTTCGCTGGTTGTCGAACAGCAGCGGGGCGAGATCGTGCTGCTGAAAAGCCGGGGATCGAGCGCGGCCCAGGTGCTTTCTGTGTACGTCCTGGAAGGGGTCACGATAGCTGTCCTGGCGATTGTGGTCGCTCCGTTGCTAGCAGCGGCTATGATAAGCCTCCTGGGCGTCACGCCCGCGTTCTCCGATCTCAGCGGCGGAGAGTTACTGTCTGTCTCGTTGTCCCCTGGCGCCTATGCGATGAGCGGGCTGGGCGGCCTTCTCAGCTTCGCCGCGCTGATGGTCCCCGCGGTCCACGCATCGCGCATGAGCGTGACAACCTTCCGCCACCAGTCCGCCCGACCGTACGCGCAGCCGTTCTACCAGCGCTACTACCTGGACATCCTGCTCCTGATCGTCGGAGCGCTCCTCTTGAGGCAGCTCTCGGAACAGGGGTCGGTCGTGGCCGTCGGAGTGTTCGGGGAGGTGGCCACCGACCAGCTGCTGCTGGCCGTACCGGCCGTCGTTCTGGTTGCCTCGGCGTTAGTGCTGCTCAGGCTGTTTCCACTCTTCATGAGGGTGTCGAGCGCGATGCTGTCGTCGTTCCTGTCCGCTGGACTGGTGCTCGGCATCTGGCAGATGGCTCGGAATCCGACCCACTACGCTCGACTGTCGCTGATGCTGATCCTGATGGCAGGACTCGGAATATTCGCGGCCAGCTTTGGTGGTACGCTCCAGCGCAGCTTCACTGAGCGAGCGCTGTACTCGACCGGCACCGACGTGCGGCTGGTGGGCGCACTGTTGAACACCAGGGGCACGTCTGTCTCGATGCGCGACTCTTACCAGGAGCTTCCCGCGGTGGAGGAGGCGAGCCTGGCGTTCCGCGGGTTCGGCTCGGACCTGTCCAAGCTGCTTGCCGACTCGTACACCATGTTCGCCGTCGAGGGTGAGAAGATCAAGGACATGGGGTGGTTCAGGGACGACTTTTCCGAATCGTCGATGGACTCCATGCTGTCGTCGCTCGAGTCCGAGACGCTCCCGGTGGGTCTTGAGCTTCCCTCAGACGCGGTCTCGATCGGTGTGACGGTGAAGCCCGACCGGCCGCATCCGAGCGTGGCGCTCGCTCTGAGGGCCAGGGACGCCAACGGCCGATACTTCACGTACCTGATGGGTGAGCTGGACACAGCGCCCTGGACGACATTGGAGCAGCCGCTGAGCCGTACCGGAGTACGGCAGTTTGCCACACTTCAGCCGACTGCCCCTCTGACTCTTGTCTCGCTGACGGTGTTCGAGACCAACGGACGGAATCGGCTCAGGGCGGGTTCCATAGCTATAGACGAGATATTCACGACCCGCTCCGACGGTGGGATGGTCGTTCTGGAGTCGTTTGACTCTGTTTCAGACTGGACCACACTCACAGCGGTGCCGGAGTCACAGTCAGATGTGCTCAAGTCATCTACGGACGGACTCAACGGCACGGGCGGCTCGGCTTCGTTCATCTGGGTGGAGGGGCGTCCACTGGTCAGCCGAGGAATACTTCACGGTCCAACACTCGATCCGCTCCCTGTCCTCGCCACGAGCAGGTTCCTGCGGGTCAACGACCATCGCATAGGCGAGACAATCGAAGTCTCGGCGCAGGGTCATCGCGTCGACGTGACAATCTCGGACGTGATCGACTTCTTCCCCACACTGGATACGTTCAGGCGCTCGTACCTCATCGCCGACCTTGACTCGGTAAGTGCGTACGCCAACCTGGAGGCAACCGGCGGGGAGTTGCGTCCCAACGAGGTATGGATGACGACCAACGGATCGTCGTCAGACCGGGTCCGGCTCATATCCTTGCTCGAGGACAGCCAGCCGTTCCCAAGCAGGGAGGTACATGACCGTGTCCAGGTGCTGTCCGACTCCACGCTCGACCCGCTGGTCGAGGCAGGATGGCGCGCGCTGCTGTTCGTGGCCTTCGCCGCCGTCCTGGTGTTGAGCGGTCTGGGATTCCTGGTGCATGCGTACGTCTCTTTCAAGAGCCGGGAGATGCAGTTCGCGCTGATGAGAACTGTCGGATTCTCGATGAGACAGCTGAGCACGCTCGTACTCCTCGAACAGGTGCTGGTGATATGCGCTGGGCTTGCGCTTGGCACGTGGATGGGAGGCAGGCTGGGAGCGACGATGATGCCGTTCCTCGGTCACGACGACCGGGGCACTCGCGTGCTTCCTCCGTTCGTCGTGGACATCAACTGGGGAACGCTCGCCATCACGTACATTGCGATGGGCCTGCTGTTTGCGATCATCATCGCCGGCGTGATCATCCTGGTGCGCCGAATCTCGCTCCAGCGCATCCTGAGACTAGGCGAGGTGTGATGTCGACCAGTCGACACAGCCTGGTTACTGACTCTTCTCACGTGCGCTACAATCTACTAATAGACAGTATGCAAAGGATTCGATACGGGATGAACAACTCCCCATACGTTTTCTGCCAGGACGTATTCAAGATCTACAAGATCGCCGACCTAGAGGTAGTGGCGCTCAGGGGACTCGACCTCGCCGTCGACGCGGGTGAAGTGGTCGCCATCGTTGGGGCGAGCGGCAGCGGCAAGAGCACGCTGCTCAACATACTGGCCGGGTACGACTCTCCGTCCGCCGGCGGCGTGATGGTGGGCGGGAAAGACTTGCTAAGGATGGCGTCTCGCGAGGTCGAGGAGTATCGTCGCGTCGATGTCGGTTTCATCTGGCAGCAGACCAGCCGCAACCTCTTCCCGTATCTCTCCACGCTTGAAAACGTGACGCTCCCGATGATGCTCACCAACACGCCGGGTTCGGAGCGCAGAGAGAGGGCCGAGGAGCTTCTGGGCCTGGTCGGCCTCAGCCATCGGCTCGACCACACTCCTGAGAAGCTGTCGGGCGGAGAGCAGCAGCGCGTCGCGATCGCAGTTGCGCTCGCGAACCGCCCGCCTCTACTCCTCGCGGACGAGCCCACCGGCGAGCTGGACGACGCCACCGCCGCCGAGATTCTCGACCTGTTCGGAACGGTCAACCGGGAGATGGGCACTACCATTCTGATAGTCACACACGACCCCGACATCGCCTACAAGGTGGGCCGCGTCGTGATGATCCGTGACGGAAAGATGTCCACCGAGATCCGCCGCAGGGTCACCTACCAGCGAATTCGGGGAGAAGTGGAAGTGGACCAGCCCCTCGAGGAGTTCGTTCTTATAGACGGCAACGGGCGCGTACAGATTCCGAGAGACTTACTCGACGAGCTGAACATCGGAGAGAAGGCGCGGGTCCAGGTCGAAGACGGCATCGTTACGATAAGACCGGGCGATTAGTCCGACACGGTCGTTCTCGCCCACCGCATACTCAGGAGATAGGACCAGATGAGCAGAGTGCTTCCGCTGATTACCACAGTGGACCTCAGGAGAACTTACTTCCTCGGTTCAGAGCAGATCGACGCTCTGCGCGGCATTAACTTCAGTGTTATGCCGGGCCAGTTCATCGCGGTTGTGGGACGCTCGGGGTCCGGCAAGACGACCCTGCTCAACATCCTGGCGGGACTCGACAAGCCCACGTCGGGACAGGTCCTCTTCGAGAACAGGGACATAGCTGAGATGGGCGAGCAAGACCTCACCGATCTCCGCCGCCACAAGATAGGCTTTGTCTTCCAGTCGTTCGGGCTTCTCCCGCTGCTGTCCGCGTTCGAGAACGTCGAGCTGCCGCTTCGCATCGCCGGAGCACGGACCCGAGAGAGGGAGGAGCGGACCCGCGAGGCGCTCGAGATCGTCGGCCTCTGGAACCGCGCAAATCACAGGCCATACGAGCTGTCGGGCGGTGAGCAGCAGCGCGTCGCCATTGCGCGCGCGATCGTCAACGAGCCGCCCCTGATACTGGCGGACGAGCCCACGGGGGAGCTGGACTCCAATAATGCGCGCTCCATCTTCGGGCTGTTCAAGGAGATGGTCGAGCAGCGCGGCATCAGCGTCGTGTCTGCCACTCACGACTCGACGCTGCTCGCAATGGCGGACGAGGTGAAGGAGATCCGCGACGGCCAGCTATCCGACGCAACCGAGCTGGGCAGGCGCTACCGGGACTAGGGGTTGCTACGACATAGGAACAGGGCGAGTCAGGCGGTCAGCTACTTGCGAGAAGTGCCGCCCATTCCAGTCTGTCCGTAGGCAGGGCGCTTCGGGAGTCGAGTTCGTGGCAGACTTCACGTAGAAGGGTCACTCGCCACTTTTCATCCAGCAGCATAAACAAGCTCCGGGTGAGAGACTGTATTGAGGTCTGATAGATGTTACTCCCTCGCACCCACTCCTCAGTGATACGTGCGGCAATTGCGTCCCGGTCCTCTTGAGCAAAGTCAGGCGTAGCAAACAGGATATTAGCCACGCCACTGGAGCGGGCCTTGATGATTGTGGCTTCGAGCTCGACCAGCGTGAGATAGTTACCCTTCACTTCAACCGCAAGCGCCAGCGAATCGTCAGGCCCATAGCACAACACGTCACCTGGAGAGCCGGATGCCGCATCAGGCTCATTCACGCCTTGACTCGTGACTCTCGGGAATATGGAAAACGCTATTCCTGTGGTGCGAAGCAGCGCCGTCGCAACGATCTGTGGTCTGAGACCTCCGCTAAGGGTCATCAGATATTCGTCGAATAGGGAGCATAGCTGTTCAAGGCTGATGCGCAAAGGCACTGGATAGACAACCTCTTGCTCAGACAACCTTCGTGCGATGCTGCGAAGACATCTATCTAGCACTTCCGAGGCTGTTGAAGGGCTGTCAATGCGGGAGAGGACTTCAACCAGCGCATCCCAATCATGTCGGTTTCTAAGTCTCTCCATATTCTGGTCAAGTCGAGGTCTTCTTAGTGGATTACTGACATAGGGGTCGGTGCTGCTTCCTATGACGTTTTGGTTTGCCTGAACCCACGGCACGACGACTCTGGCGCAAAAGCTTCTCGGGTCCCATCTGCCGGCGGCCCCTGATTCAGGGTCAGACGACCCCATCTGTAGGCAAAGTATATCTCGGCTGGGCACGGCGAACTTTCCTAGCAGTTGCGTAAAGAATGCGTAACGGATACTAGTCAGGCCAGAGTTGATGAACTGGTCGATCTCTGGATCATCGCCGGATGATGGCTCATTGGTGATCGTTGTCCATCTCTCACTCAACCACTTTGTCACCTGTTCGTCATTCAAGGGTCGAAGTTCATCCAGATCGATTCTTGTCGGGGCTTTTGCACGGAGTTGGCATTCCGTTCAGGCGCATCCACACGTCTCCATTCTCGATACAGACGGTCATACAGGTCTGTACGATACCCCGACAGGACGGCTCGACCTCGAATCGAGGAGAGGACTTCAAAGAGATCAATATGGTCTTCGTCGCTCATTTCGTATCCGTATGCAGATGTGTCTCCTCGCGCCGAGTGAACATACGGAGGGTCGAGGTAAAACACTGTGTCTGCTGAGTCGTAGCGGAGTATGACTTCCAGAGCCGGCGCATTCTCGATCTGTACACGCTGGAGGCGCTGAGTTATTTCGGCAAGACCATCGACGGATCCCAGCCATCTTGATACGGCGCCGGCCATTCCGGCGCGGGACGTTAAGACACAGTGGGCCCACCTACCTTCGCTACTAGTCTGCGCTAGGCCGGTCCGGGTCTGCCGGGCTCTGACAAAGAACCGGCGAGCGCGTTCAATATCCGATAGACCGCGCTCATACTCGCAGGCCCTAGCCAACTCCTCTCTAGAAAACGGAGTCAGCCCTATGGCTCTGATTAAGTCCGGACCTTGATCTCTGAGAACCTCAAAGAAGGTGACCACTTCTGAATCGAGATCGTTATAGGTCTCAACTGGGGCGGGGGGCAAATTGATCAAAACTGCGGCCGACCCGCCAAACACATCGCAGAAGTGTCTACCGTCCAGTGGGATATTTGGCAGTATAAAATCGAGGTGACTGAATTTGCCTCCATACCAACCAAACGCAATTAGCCGCTTGCGGCGTTTGGAGGTTCGGCGAGCAATCCGCCGACCTGTTCCAGTCGAGTTCACAGTTGGAAATGTTTGACTCATGGAGAGTTATTCCCCTCGTCCTGCGACATCGCATCTATGTATAGAACAAATGTATTATATCCTCCCACTCGGTAATGTCAACAGAGACGGACTGGTCCTCAGGGGGATTTAGTTCTCAGGAAACAGGCCGGTCAACAGAGCAACCGCCCGCCCTCCGATGAGGGAGGGCTAGAGTGAGGACAATCTACTCTGCTTCGCCTATCCGATGTTCGATTGTGAAAAACCTTGGAGTGGCCCTCTTCCTACTCCGGGTCCCACTCGGTCTGGACTGCCGGCGTAGGGTGGATCCCGTAGATGAGCGCGGGCTTGCCGGACTTGTTTGAGAAGCCGTGCTTGACCCCTGGAGGCGCGAGTACGAACTGGCCTGCCGCCACGGTGTAGGTCTCGTCGCCGAGATATGCCTCCAGCTCGCCGTCCGCGATCAGGATTGCCTCCTCGGTAGGGTGAGCGTGCAGCGGCGGGGCGGAGCCAGGCTCCATCAGCACCTCGGCGACCGACAGCTGCGTCGAACCGCGTTCGCCGTCAACCATCGACACTCGCTTGAAGCCTTCATACATCTCCGTCATGGAAACGCCGCTCTTGTCCAGAATGGGCATTGTCTTCTCCTTGGCTGGTGTAGTAGCGTCGGCTGCCTCATCGCCGGCTGCTCGGCGACTGCGGGAACCGGATACGAATATACTCGCTCATACTCGCTAGCGGCAAATCGCTCTGCTCAGGTCCCGCTCTCTGGGTCAGTCTATCAGTCTGGGCAGGTCTTGAAATTCGTACTGAATTGACCTGACAGCGCCTTGCAATAGTCTAAGAAAGATAATAACGTCCCTCCAGCATTTGTGTTCTAGGCGAGGTTTGCAGATGCGACACGTTACTCCACTGCCCCAGCGGTTGGACAGCCCGCTGGAGCAGTACCTTAGTAGCCACGTGCCTCCGTCGTCGAGCCATGTGCCCCCCATATACAGAGAGACGACGAAGTGCATCGCGTACATGTGCGTCTATGCCTACGGATGCAGTGAGCGGACCAGCCGCCCTGCTCAGGTGATGATGCGCCGATGTATGCGATACATTCCCGAGGAGCTTCGGATCAAGCCGAAGCTCTCGGACTTCGCGCTCGACCTGCTCGCGAAACAGCGACAGTCGGGAGTGGAGCATCACACGGACACGTCGGCCATTCTCGATGAGCATCGTCCTGATGGGCCGATGCGCAGGATCGCCTGACCGCACCCGCCGCGCGCCAATGCGTGTACAATTCTGAGACCGTTGCGCGGTGCAGCCTACCTTTCCGTAGTTGACATTGCGTCTCAGGCTAATTCACTGAGAACGAGGACACGATATGGCCGACATGTTCGATCTGACTGGAAAGACCGCGCTCGTTACAGGGGGCAACGGCGGCATCGGACTCGGCATCGCGAGGTCCCTTGCCGGGGCTGGCGCGAACATAGTCGTCGCTGCGCGCAACAGGCAGAAGACAGACGTTGCCGTGGACGAGCTCAGCGGCACAGGCGTCAAGGCAATCGGACTCGACATAGACGTCGCAGATGAGGACAGCGTCGTCGGAGCGGTGCAGGTCGCCGCCGACGAGTTCGGGGGCATCGACATCCTGGTGAACAACGCCGGTATCGGTATTCGCAAGCCGCCGCAGGACTACTCGCTCGAAGAGTGGCAGCGGGTAGTCGGGATCAATCTCGACGGGACGTTCCTGTGCTCGCGCGAGGCCTATCCGCACATGAAGCGCGCCGGAGGCGGCAAGATCATAAACATCGGCTCGATGACGTCCGTGTTCGGATCGGACTGGGTCGCCTCATACTCGGCGAGCAAGGGCGGAGTGGTGCAGCTCACCAAGAGCCTCGCCGTCGCGTGGGGAAAGGACAACATACAGGTTAACTCGATCCTGCCCGGATGGATTCACACCGATCTGACCGAGCCGATTCGCACCCAGTTCACGGACCGTTACGAGTACATACGGTCGCGCATTCCGCACGGACGCTGGGGCGACCCCGACGAGATGGGAGGAGCTGCCGTCTTCCTGGCAAGCAGCGCGTCGGACTACGTAACAGGCGTATCGTTGCCGGTTGACGGAGGATACACCTCGTTCTAGCTGCCGAGGCCTGCCAGGCTTCCTCCCGCACTAAGTCATATAAGAGACTTGGTGTACTTAGCGCCCTTCGCGGAGGACTTAAATCCCCCCGGCTACGGCCGGAACGATGCTGATCTCATCGCCGTCGCCGGTCGCGGAGTCCACCCCGTCCAGAAAGCGGACATCCTCCCCGTTCACGTACACGTTGACGAAGTTGCGCAGATTGCCATCCTCGTCGCAGAGCCGCTCTTTGATTCCGGGGTACTGACTCTCCATGGAGTCGATAATCTGCTTGAGGGTCTCGCCCTCGGTGTCCACCTTGTCCTGACCGTCCGTCACTCGCCGGAGCGGAGTAGGTATCCTCACCGTAATAGCCATATCCGTTGGGACCTCCAAAGCCTCTCTTGGAATTTCTACGTTTCCCTGGTCACGTCTCCGCGATCTGCCAGGGACTTTAGCCCTCGATCACGTCCCCGCTCACGGGGTCGACGCGTACACCGGTACTCGTCACCCACTCGAGGCCGTTGGCCACCTCGTCCTCAGAACCTTCGAGTTCGAGAACGACCCAGCCCATGTCCTCGCGGACGTCTGCCCGCCGGATGTTTGTGACGACCTTGAACCGATGTCCGAGCTCGTAGATGATCGGGTCTGTTATCAGCTCGGTCGGGAACGTGAACTTGACGCGCCTTCTAGCCATCCCACGCGCTCCTTCCGCCCGGCGGAGATTACCTCGCCGCCATTGCTTGTTCGAACGAGTCATAAGTGGGCGCGATCTGGATCGTGCTCACCACCGGCTCCACGACTTCCAGGGTCTTCAGCCCGTTGCCGGTTATGTAGGCTACGGTGACGTCTTCAGAGCCGATGAGCCCTCTTTCGACGAGGCGTTTGAGACCTGAGATCACGACGCCGCCGGCAGTCTCGGTGAATATCCCCTCGGTCTCGGCGAGCAGCTTGATGCCCTCCGCGACCTCGCTCTCCAGTGCGATCACGCCTGAGCCGTCCGACTCCTTGATCGTCTTCAACGCAAAGGGTCCGGCAGCCGGATTTCCGATCGCCAGCGACTTCGCGATGGTGTCCGGACGGACGGGCAGCACTTCGGTGTCGCCCCTGTCGTATGCCTGGACTATGGGAGCGCAGCCTTCGGCCTGGGCAATGTGCATGTGGGTATCGACATCATCGATCAGCCCCACGTCGGCCATCTCGATCAGGCCCTTGTGTATCTTGGTGAACAGCTCTCCCGACGCGCCCGGCACTATGCAGTGGTCGGGGGCCTTCCAATCGAGCTGCTCGGCGACCTCATACCCGAGGGTCTTGCTGCCCTCGGCGTAGTATGGGCGCATGTTCACGTTGACGAACGCCCACCTGTGGTTATCAGCCAGTTCGCTGCACAGCCGGTTCACCTGGTCGTAGGTGCCGTCCACCGCGATCAGGGTCGCGCCGTAGATGCCTGCGCCCAGAACTTTGCCCTTCTCCAGGTTCGCCGGGAAGAAGACCATCGTCGGAACGCCCGCCTTGGCGCCGTGAGCCGCGACCGAGCCCATCAGGTTGCCGGTGGACGCGCAAGCAAGGGTGTCGAACTCGAACTCCAGCGCCTTGGCAGCGGCGACCGAGACCACCCTGTCCTTGAACGAGAAGGTCGGATTGACGCTGTCGTTCTTGATGTAGAGGTTTTCGAGACCCAGCCGTCGTCCCAGGTTCTGCGCGTGAATCAGGGGCGTGAACCCCGTGCCCATGTCGAGCGCCTTGTCCGCGTCCACTGGCAGAAAGTCGTGGTATCTCCACATGGTGGGAGGCCCCTCGGAGAGGCTGTTGCGGCTCACCACCCTGGATATGCTGGCGTAGTCGTACTCTACTTCCAGCGGTCCAAAGCAGAAGTCGCACGCATTGAGGGCCTCGACAGGGTACTCCCTGTCACACCCACGGCAACGCAGACACTTTACGTGGGACAACTCCGCACTCCTCCACCATCGGCAACCGGTGTCCGCTCCACGTCGGAACGCTGTCAACACACAGCGGGACGGCGAATCGTAATCCAAGGGGAACCGGCATCAGCCTGTTTCACTACAGGAAGGGATTTGAGCATCGGAATCGTAGCAACGCGCCAATCGCAATGTCAAGAAAAGTTGGCCGGCAGGAGACCGTTCCTGAGTAACAGGGGCCGGTTCTGGCGCGCGCATTCTGTCCGCAGACCCTCATAGGGGTATAGATAGATTTCAAGACGCTATCCCAACTGAAACTGGCTACTATCTTGGGAAAGGCTCGGACGAATCGAACCTGTCCCAGATTAGTAGGCGCCACCAGTCTTGGACTTATCCTAGAAGGAGTACAAGACTTCAGGAGCGGTCAAGACTGATGGCAAAACTGAGAGTACATGAATGGTTGGGCGAAGACCATTCAGACGCGGGCATGGACTGGGAACAAGAGGCTTATCGAGCGGGATGCGCCCATGCTCGTGAGTTGGGCGAGCGTCGTCTGCAGACTCTGGACGACGAGTTGATGCACAACAGGCCGAAGGGTCTGCGGTTGGTGGGATCACGCGGCAGGACGCTGGTGACTCGGTTCGGGGATGTGACCGTCGAACGACGGCTGTATCGAGACACCGATGGCGAAACGGTGTTTCTGCTGGACGAGTATCTGGGATGGAAGCCTCAGCAACAGGCGAGTCCGTCGATCACCGAGAGCATAGTGGAGATGGCTGCACAGATGCCATTTCGTGTGGTGGCCGAGGTCGTGAGCGCTCTGACTGCGGGCGTGCTGTCGAAGTCTTCAGTGCATCGGCTGTTGCAAGACGTTGGGCAGGATGCGCTCGATGAAGATCGTGAGCGGTGGGAGGCGCAGTTCGAGCGTGGTGAGGACATGAGCGAAGGACAGCACAGAGCGGACATTCTCTACACCGAGGCCGATGGGGGGTATGGATACACCTTCAGCGCGAGGCGCGTAAGCACTACGAGGTCAAGAGCGGCATAGTCTATAGCGGGTGGCGACGCGTGGCCGAAGAGCGCTACGAACTGGTGGGCAAGAGAGTGTACGTGCACGGAGACGACGCAATCGCATTCTGGGAGGGTGCGAGTCTGGAGTGGGCCAGGCAGTACGCGCTGGATGGGGTGAATCTGTTCGTGGTGGACGGTGACGGAGCCAACTGGATACGTCGGGGCACAGAGGAGTTCGGCAACGCTATCTTCCAGATGGACGGCTTCCACCTGTCTCGCGCCTGTGGTCGAGGTTACGGTGCAGAGATCGGTCCGGCTATCTACAATGCGATCCGCTCAGGATCGGAATCGTTCGCTAGCGCGTTGATGAGTGCGGCTGTGGCTGCCGAGACCAAAACGGCCATCCGGGACAGAGAGTACATCGAATCCAACCTGGTCAACGCAATGGACTGGCGCAACCGTGTCCCCAACGCTCCGCCGGACGCTCGAGGTCTGGGAACGATGGAATCGAACGGAGACAAGCTCACAGCCTGCCCCGGACTTGATCCGGGGGCGAACCGGATGAAGAAGCGGGGCATGAGCTGGACCATACGCGGGGCGAATCGAATGGGCAAGACGATCCAGCTGAGTCGAAACAGAGAGTTGTCGAGGTTCTGTCACAGGCGACCGGTACGGGGGAGGCTGAGTCCGCCTCCGCGCGACCAATCGATGGCCACAACGCGTGCCAGCGACTGGGCCAAAGCGTCAGTGCCCGCGTTGACTGGACCCCACAACTCCCGACCGTGGGCGACTGGGCTGCGACGCCTTCTTCGTACTGCCTACTAATCTGGGACAGGTTCGACGAATCCAGCTAACTTGACTCGAAAGTGACGCTATGATAAGTGTTGGTGTGAGCCTCTTCCGACGTCCAACTGAGGACGAAACCCCCTTCGTCGCAGGCTCTGCTTTGAAGCTTTCCATCACGATATACAGCCGCGAACCTAGTCATGTTAAGGCCTTGCCCTGTGGAGCAACTCAAGCTAGACGGTGTGACCAAGTACTATGGGTCGGTTCTCGCAGTTGATGACTTCTACCTGGACGTCGAAGCTGGTGAATTCATCACACTGCTGGGACCGAGCGGCTGTGGAAAGACCACAACCCTCCGCATGATAGGCGGACTGGAAGAGCCGACCTCGGGACGCATATTCATCCAGGGCCAGGATTCAACCGACGTCCCACCTTTCAAGAGGCCCACCAACATGGTGTTCCAGAGCTATGCTCTGTTCCCACACCTGACGGTCTACGACAACATCATTTACGGTCTCAAGAATAATCGGGTGCCCAAAGACGTTCAGATAGAGCGGGCCGGAAACCTGCTTACGCTGATCGGCCTGGAAGGGCTGGAGGAACGCCGCCCCAGCGAGCTTAGTGGCGGGCAGCAACAGCGTGTCGCTGTCGCCAGAGCGTTGGTGAACGAACCAGCCGTACTGCTTCTGGATGAGCCCCTGGGCGCTCTGGATGCAAAGCTGCGGGTTGCCATGCGGTTCGAGCTCAAGCGCATTCAGCGCGAGTCTGGAGTCTCATTCATCTACGTTACACACGATCAGGAGGAGGCCATCAGCCTGTCGGATCGCATTGTGCTGATGGACGAGGGTAGGATCCAACAAGAAGGTACTCCAAGGGATGTTTTCGAAAATCCGAGGAACGAATTCGTGGCCGACTTCGTCGGTGTGGGCAATTTCCTGAGCGGGAGTGCGTCGAGAGATCGAACGGCACGTTGATGGTGCGGTGTGGGGACGGGACCGTCGTCCGCGTTCCTTCACAGGACGGAATGCGGGTTGGCGATAAGGCGACACTTTGGGTGCGTGCATCCGACGTCAGACTTGGAGCCCGACTCAACGCCGAAGATGGCCAGGTCTGGCGGGGCAAGATCGATCAACTCCTGTACTACGGGGACCACGTAGATCTGGTAGTGGAGGTCGAGGGAATCCAGCAGCTCAGATCAGTTATATCTGCGGAACAATTCTATGGTGATGGGATCGATCTGGGTAGCGAAGTGACCGTCGGGTGGAGGCCCGCCGACGTAAGACTATTCACTAGCTGAACATACGGATAAGGGGCCGCGTTCCGAAGGACAGCGTTCCGGGTAGAGTAGTTTTGGATACAACAAGAACAGTCCAGCAGTTCATCCAGACGACTACAAGTCAGGCGATCATTCGCCGCGCCGCCCAGGGCCTTCCGAGCCTCCCACTAGCAGTTTGGGTGGGGCTTTTCGTGGGCATACCGGGCATCTTCATGCTGGTATACAGCTTCCAGACTTATGTCTTCTACAGTGTGGAGCTGCCCTGGACGCTTCAGAACTATATCGACCTTGTAACGGCGGGCAACTACGCCAAGCTGTTCATCAAGACCCTCACAATCGCCGTGGTCGTCACGGTTGGCGCCCTCTTAATTGGCTCTCCTTTCGCCTACTACGTAAGCCGGGTTGCCGGGCGGCGCCTCGCAATCTTTCTTCTTCTCGTAACAGTGCTCCCCCTATGGATGAACGTCGTCATCCGAAACTACTCCTGGATTGCGCTGATTACCAATAACGGTGTTCTGAATACGGTCCTGCAGGCGGTTGGTCTGCCCAAGCTGGACATCATCTATACCCTTGAGATTGTCATCGTCGTCGGCATAACGCTCGCGCTGCCGTTCGCAGTACTGGTGCTGTACGCCACAATGGGCAACATCAGTAACGAGGTAGAGGAAGCGTCGCTGGATCTGGGCTCCAGCCGATTGGGGACCTTTATGAAGGTGATTTTCCCGTTGTCCGCCTCTGGCTATCAGACGGCTGCCCTGCTCATCTTCATGCCCACCCTGGCGTTCTACGTCACTCCGATGATGCTCGGTGGCACCGAGGGCGCCATGGTGGCGACCGCTCTGATGCCTGTCGTGAGAGACGTGTTGGACTTCGCGCAGGGCGGCGCGTACATCGTGCCCATTGTCGCCATCCTGATGCTGATGGTCTTCCTCCTCCGCAGAGGGATAAACATCGACAATCTCTATCGCTCTGGTGTCGGATCGAACGTCGCGCGCGCCACTCAGCGGAAGAGCGTTTGGCTGCTGATCTACGTGATCGTCGTACTCGTCATCAGCTACCTGCCGCTGTTCAGTATGGTGCTCTTCTCGTTCGGCAACAACTCTTCAGCGGTGTTCCCGATGCAGGGCGGTACCCTCCAGTGGTATCGGGACCTCTTCAGCAGCGGCTCGATGCTCCTCGCCTTGCGGTTCAGCATCATCGTCGCCATCGAAACCGCGATTGTTACCCTGATGCTCTGCGCACCGGCGGCGTATGCCGTGGTACGGCATCGGTTCCCGGGTCGCGGCGCATACCTCTTCATCAGCCTGCTTCCGATGCTCATTCCTGAGATCATCTTGGGACTGGCGATCCTGGTTCTGCTCATCACTACGGGCGTTCCTCTCTCTCTCCAGACCATCGTGCTGGGCCACGTCACTCTGGCGCTGCCATTCGTGTTCTTGACCATCCTCGCTCAACAGTACGGGTTTGACCGAAATATCGAGGAGGCATCCAAAGATCTTGGCGCGACGCCTCTGATGACTTTTATGAAAGTCGTACTGCCGCTGATGGTGCCCGCACTGGTAGCGGGAGCATTCCTGGCGATAACGATCTCCTTCAACGACTTCGTCGTCGCCTTCATCCTGACGTCCGGAGAATCGACGCTGCCGCTGTACATCTTCGGATTGCAGAAGGCCGGAACCTCTCCTTCCTCTAACGCACTTGGAACACTCATCATCGTTGGGGTCGTACTCGTTCTCCTGATAATACTCATTAGGCCGTGGGACGCGGCAATCAGACTGATTAACAGAAATCGTGCGGGTCTCAGAAGATACGGAAGATAGATAGATGGATGCTGCGGAGGCGGCACTGAGGGAGGCGAGCGATGAATCCCATGGTCACAGAAGTCACACGTCGTCAATTCTTGCGTGGCACTGCCCTGGCAGGTGGCGCGGTAATGCTGTCCGGGCCGATCATGGCCCTCCTCGCCGCATGTGGCGCTGGCGAGGATAAGCTGACTGGCCCGATCCGGATGCTCGCATGGTCTGACAAGGACCATCCGGACGTGAAGGGTCGCTTCAAAGAGGACACGGGTGTTGACGTCATCAGCACCGACTTCAACGACAACGAAGAGGCATTTGGGAAGATCAAGGTCGCGGGTACCGACGCGTACGACACAATCTTCATGGACGGCCTATGGTGCCTGGAGTACCACAGAAACGGATTCGTTGAACCGTTCGACTTCACCGCATTCAACAGTTACAGCGAGTTCTTCCCCAAGTTCGCCGACTACGCCCCCTGGCAGGTGGACGGTGGAATGTTGGCGGTGCCGCATGCGTGGTCACCGTATGGCATTCTCTACAACAAAGAGAAAGTCGACATGCCGGACCCGCCCAGCTTCGAGGTCTTCTTCGACCCGAAGTACGAGGGGAAGGTCGCCCTGAGGGACAATTTCAACAGAAACTTCATCATGACCGCCGCACTCCAGGGCTTCGAAGGATACGAGGTCGATACTCCCGACGGTTCTCGATGGGACCTCCCCGACAACATACTTGAGCAGGCCAAGAAGACGCTGATCGAGAGAAAGTCCAACTTCAAGCTGCTCTGGCGATCGGGCGGCGCTCTTACGAGAGCATTGGCGACCGAGGAAATCTGGCTCGCTTTCGGCAACAACATCAATGCTCTACAGGCCGTGGACGCTGGCAACAACAACATCGAATTCGCCGTGCCCAAGGAGAGGACCATCGGATGGGTCGACGGTGGAATGGTGGTGACGAACGCCAAGCACAAGGAATCGACGCTCAAGTGGTTGGACCACTGGGCCAGCGCGGAATCTCAGTTCACCATCCAGCAGGAACAGTGGCTGGCGGTGACCAACAAGAAGGCGCTTGATCTGCTTTCCGGCCACTCCGCCGACTTCAAGAGCCGTGTTGAGAAGCTGAAAGCCTACCAGGCGGAGGAGTGGGCCGACACGTTCTCTCTCTTTAGACCGGTCAACAACCCCAGCCGGTTCCAGGACGCGTGGGCCGAGTTCCTCGCCTCCTGATCTCGGTGTGACGTCGCGAGTCGCGGGAATTGTCCCCAAGTCAACGATGATTCCCGTGTTGGATGATGGGTGGAAGGGCAATCGCATTTAAGCCCCACCACGGTTCTGACGGCGCGAGCACAACCCTATAATGCCCAATATCTGTCGTTGGCACGAAAGTCCCCTCTCCCTCAGGGAGAGGGCTAGGGTGAGGGTGAAAGATAGGACTTTCATCGCTCGTTGTGCAGACCGCGAGGCTGCATGAGTGATTCCGGCGAAGGCCGGAACCCAGAATCGGGCGGATTCAACGTATTGAAACCCGAATGCGATTGCCCTGTGATGGGTGGTGAGAGGCCCCGAAATCGTGCCGGGGCTGGTACAATCGCAAACGATCGCAATCAAGAGCGTGTTCACGCAGGAACCGGAGGTCCAGGATGACTGAATTCACGGCTTACTTCAATGGCGAATGGGTCCCCAACAGCGAAGTGGTAATCAGCCCGTTCGACCGAGGGTTCACCATGGGCGACGCCGTGTTCGACGTCGAACGTACCTTCGATGGAAAGGTCTTCCGGCTCGAAGACCACATGGACAGGCTCTACCGTTCCCTACAGTATACGCACATGGACTCCGGCATGACCCGGGCTGAGATGACCGAGTTGACGTTGGAGCTGGTGCGCCGCAACGAGCCGCTGCGATCGTCGGGAGGCGACTTCACGGTAAGGCAGGTTGTGACCAGGGGGATGACCAGCACGGGCTCACAAGGGAACGTCACGGACGATCTCACGCCGACAGTAATCAACATGGTCTCTGCGATTGACTTCTCGCTCTACGCGCATTACTACGAGACGGGAGCGTCGGTGGTCATCCCCGGGATCCGGAGCTACTCGAGCGACACGATGGACCCGAAGGCGAAGCACTACAGCAGGGCGAACTTCGTGCAGGCACAGTTGCAGGTGGCGGCCATCGATCCCCATGCCTACCCCGTGCTGCTGGACCAGCAGGGCAACATTTCGGAGAACGTTGCCGCCAACTTCTTCATAGTCACCGACAACGTTCTCAGGACATCCAAGGACCGCAGTATTCTCCAGGGGATATCGCGGAAGGTCGCGCTGGAGCTCGCGGAACAGTTGGATATAGAGGTCGTCGAAGAGGACCTTCAGCCGTACGATGCCTACACGGCCGACGAGGCGTTCCTGACGACATCCAGCTATCAGATTCTGCCCGTGAGCACAGTGGACCAGCGCAGGATCGGCGATGAGATACCTGGCCCGATTAGCAGACAGCTTCTCGCGGCATGGAGCGAGATGGCCGGGCTGGACATCGTGGACCAGGCGTTGAGTTGGCGCAACCCTAGCGGCTGACAGGGGTAGGCAGAGTTGACTTTCAGGCTTGAACCCCAGTCAACTAGCCCTCTCGCTCGATGGGCTGACAGGGGTAGGCAGAGTTGACTTTCAGGCTTGAACCCCAGTCAACTAGCCCTCTCGCTCGATGGGCTGAGAGGGCTAGGCAGAGCCGACCATCACGCTTGAACCCCAGTCAACTACCCTTCTCCCTCGATTGTCTGACAGGGGTAGGCAGAGCTGACCATCACGCTTGAATCCCAGTCAACTAGCCCCCTCTCCCTGAGGGCTGACAGGGGTAGGCAAACCGATAAGTCGTTCGTCCTGAGCTTGTCGAAGGACGCCCCAGCCCCTGGATTCCGGCCTACGCCGGAATGACGATTTGCGAAATGCCTACCCCTGTCAGCTCCCTGAGGGAGAGGGTTGGGGTGAGGGTGATTAGTCTGTTTCCGACCATAATGCGATTGCCCTGGCTGACAGACCCGGCCGGTCAGCCCTCCGCTATCTCCCCGAACCTGCCCTCGAAGAACAGCAGCGGCCTGCCGTCACATCCACGGCAGCGCAGACACTTTACGTGGGACAACTCAGTAGTCCTCCACCAACGTCTGCCGGTGCCCTTTCCACGCCAAAGCTGCTGTCAAGACACAGCGGGACGACTAGCCAAAGTCCGAGGGGAACCGGCATCAGCCTGTTTCACTAGGGGGTGTCGTCAAAAGAGTTTGCTCCAGACCATCACTGCCCGGAGTTGGCAGATGGCCAAGTATGACGCCGTTCTCTTGGCATAACGGGTCGCCACCCCGCGCCACTGCTTGAATTCCAGGAAGCCGTTCTCCACCAGGTGGCGCAACTTGTACAGCGCCCGGTCATAGTCCCGCTTTTCCCTCCGGTTGCTTTTGGGCGGTATCACCGGGTCCATTCCCAATTCCCGAACGGTGGCTATGATTTCATTGGTGTCATAGGCTTTGTCCGCCAGCAGGCACTCCGCTTCGATGCCCTCAATCAGAGGCAAAGCCTGGGAGCAGTCAGCAACCGTACCCTCGGTCACCGCCAGCCTTACCGGCATTCCGTGGGAGTCCACCGCCAGGTGCAGCTTGCTGTTCAGCCCCCTTTTGTGCGGGCAATGGCCTGGTTTCCGCCCCGGGCGCCGGCGCTGTGGGGATGGGCCTTGATATAGCTGGCGTCTATCATCAGCCACTCGAAATCAGGGTCATCCATTACCGTCTCCAACAGTCCAGCCCACACACCCCGGTCCCGCCAGCGGCAGAAGCGGCGGTGGGTGTTCTTCCAGTCTCCGTAGTCCGGGGGCAAATCGCGCCAAGGAGCGCCGGTGCGCAGAATCCAGCACACAGCGTCGATGAACCGCCGGTTGTCATGGGCCGGCCGGCCTCTCTTGCCCTCTCCCCCGGGCAGATGCGGCCTCAGCCGCTCCCAAACGGCATCAATCATGTCGTGGCGCCGGTGCGCTGCCGTCATACTCCCCACCTTCCACACTCTCCCTATTTCACGCAATTTACCACCCTCTCATTGTTTTGACGACACCCCCTAAGGGATTTGAGCATCGGAATCGCAGCAACGCGTCAATTGCGTTGTCAAGAAAATATGACTGACTTAACATGCTTTCATATGCCGTATAGGTGAGGTGAACGATGTGACGTTCTGGAAAGAAGTCTATAGGCTTCGCAAGGAAGGGCTGATCCCGCGAGTTTGGAAACGGCGTCACCTAATGAAGCACCTGAAGGTTCCCGAGGGGGAATTTAGAGAAAACACAATCGGAGTTTACCCGGCAAACTCCAGCATATCGTTGGAACACCACGAGATAGGTGACTATGTCAAGAGAGGTCAAGAACCAAAAGCGTGGCGTATAGGACCTCCCCGCTCTGGTGATTACCAACTGATTGTAGATCCGGAGGATGACGATACGACTCAGCAGGAACAGCGCGCGAAAGCGTTGGCACGTGCGGAGGAGTTGAGGTTCGGGATGGGAGCAATCAATGTTCTGGAAGGGGCAGAGACAGTAGGTGTTCCCACCAAACAGTTCTCGGTGGGAGCGCGTCCACCGCAAAGTACCTCGTCCAGGGATTTGGCAGCGAAACTGCAAGATGTCTTGAACGCAATGTATGACAAGCGGCGGTACCCTCTAAGGGGCAAAGTTGCGAAATACGAACGTCCACATGCCCCTGCTATTCCGGTCAGTGATTGGGATGCGCTGAATGATCGTTCTTGACACTCAGACCCAGGCCCGGTGAGCAGGCAGCTCCTCGCGGCGTGGAGCGAGATGGCAGGGCTGGATATCGTGGACCAAGCGATGAGATGGCTCAACCCTAGCGGCTGATTACCCTTCCGTTATCTACCCGAACCGGCCCTCGGAGAACACGTCGTCCAAATCCTCGTCGTCCGAACTTCGGACGGTAGCATCATTCTGTGTCCACTTGGCCAATTGGGCTTGCTCGTTCGTGACTCTTCTCGCCTATAGAATCAGTTCGTCTGACTCTTTAGCCCTATCATGGGGTTGTGAGAATTCTCCCATGGAATCTCGAGGCTGGCGTACCATCGCTTACTCCTCTGGGTGCTGCTTCGGTAGGGGGAAGCATAGGGTTAACAAACCACTGTTACGTTCTCATACGCTAACACATCCGGGCTGTTCAGCCTTCGGCTATCTGCCCGAACCGGCCCTCGAAGAACAGCAGCGGTCTGCCGTCGCCGACATTGATCTCTTCGACCTCGCCGATGAAGATCGTGTGGTCTCCGGCAACATGCTCGGTGACCACCTTGCAGTCCATCTGCGCCAGGCTGCCATCTACGATTGCCGACCCTCGCTCGGTCATGCTGATCGGGATCTCCAGGTCACCGGTCTTCTGGTCCGTGGGCCGAGCGTAGTATTCCGCGATAACCTGCTGGTCTTCGCTGAGTATGTTGATGGCGAAGCGGCCGGAGTCCTGGATTAGCGGGTAAGAGGTCGTCGTGTGACCCGCGCAGACCAGCACCAGCAGGGGGTCAAGCGACACGGAGTTGATTCCGTTGGCGGTCATGCCGTGCACGTCGCCGTCCGACCGGACCGTGGTGACTATGGACACGCCCGAGGCGAACTTCCCCCACGCGTATCGGAACGTCTGTGCATCGGGCATGTCTTCACCTCTTGGCTCTACTTCTTCAGCGGTCTGCGAACCGCCGCCTCTCAGTCTTCTGAGCGCACCGGACAGCCGCTCTCGAATTATATTAGCGGTTCCGGGCAATGAAAACCCCTGGGGAGCGGAGGCCGCCTGCGACTCGATGCGCTGGACGGCAGCCACCGTTGTCGTCTCCAGCCCGCCGACCTGCGCCCGCAGCGCGCGTACCTCCTCCAGCAGGGTCTCTATGTTCTCCTCGACATTCTCTTCTGACTTCATGATAGCCGACGCCAGGTTCGCCGTCAGACCTCCGAACAACCCAATCCCGACCAACATCAGCACGACCGCGACCGCTCGTCCCATCGGCGTAACCGGGGACAGGTCGCCGTACCCGACTGTAGTTACGGTTACGAAAGACCACCACAGAGCGTCAGGGAAAGTCGTGATAGAGTCGTGGCCGTGCTCCACTGAGGTCACGACCGTAGCCGCGACGATAACCATGCCTATCGCGTAGACGAGCAGGAAATCGACGTTCACCAGCCGCCTCGCTCCGCCAAACGCCCGCGCGCCGAACAGGAACAGCCTCAGAATACGCAGAGGCCGGAAGAACGGAATAAGGACGATGAGCACCTCCAGCCAGTGCCTCCGTGCATAGACGAACCCGTTCGGCGCGACTGCCAGCTTCACCAGCAGGTCTGCCGTGAACAACGCCCAGATGAACACGTCCAGCGTGAAGAACAGCGTCTCGTCGTAGTCTGAAAGCTCCCACATCAAGGGGCCCAGCAAAAGCGGAATCATGGCGAAGGACAGCAGCAGCAGCGGCAGCTCCGTCAGTCGCTCGACGCGCAGCAGCATAGCCTCCCGCGTCTGAATGTCCATACTTCTGAATATCAGGTACTTGTTCATTCGCCAATCTCCCAACGCCTGCCCCGTACTCCGATACGGGGTCGATAGGATTGCACCAGAAGCTTACACCCTGTAACGCGGGAGCGTCTGAAGGGAATTGCAAAAGTCCCAATACGCCGTCACAGGGGCAGTTGGGGGCGACTCTCACTTCTAACCACTCCAAAATTGCATAAGTGCAGTTTTCTCGTATAATGGCGGCCAAGCGTAGAGGGAATGGGGATCCAGGAGCGAGAAGCTCGAACCGCAGATTCGCGAGACGACGAGGAGGCCAAAGTGAGAAGAGTACGATTGATGACACTGTTGATCTCGGCAGTAGTCCTGTCGGTATTGGCGGCAGCATGTTCGAGTGGCGAGACGGTTGCGCCCCAGCCGACTCCGGACTTTGCGACGCTGATTCAAAACGCCATGCAGTCGCAGCCGACTGGCGCGACCCCCGATGAAGTCGCTTCCGCGGTCCAGGCTGCTCTGGCCGCCCAACCGGGAGTCACCGAAGCGCAGGTCGCCGACACCATTGCCAAGGCTCTGGCCGCCCAACCCGGAGTCACCGAGGGGCAAGTGGCGGATGCTATTGCCAAGGCTCTTGCTGCCCAGCCCGGAGTCACCGAGGGGCAGGTGGCGGGTGCCATAGCCGAGGCTCTGACACGCCAGACACCAGGGCTGACTGAAGCTGAGGTATCGCAAGCCATAGCCAAGGCGCTGGCCGACAGGCCGGGCGTCACCCAAGAGGACATTCAGGCGGCGGTCCAATCCGCGGTGTCCATGGCCATTCCCACACCGAGTGGCACGATGGACGCCGGTATGGGCAGATACGGTGGAATCCTCATGTATGGGACGGGGCCGAATGTGGAGCATATATTCCACCTCACGTACAGCGGTGGAGCGTGTGCCGCATGGTGCATGACGGTTGGCGACCCACTCACCGCCTACGGGCCGGACTCCGAGTGGTTCAGGGAGAAGTCACTCGCCGAGTCGTTCTCAATGAGCGAAGATCAGAAGACGATCACCTTCAGCCTCAAGCCGGGCGTGCTGTTCCACGACGGGACGGACGTAACCGCAGAGTCAATCAAGTTCAGCCTGGACTTCGTGCTGGATAAGCAGAACGGCGCTGTCACCAGGCCCGCTATCCAGTCCATCAGCAACGTGGAGGTCATCGACAACCTGACCGTGGCCATCACCACCGACGAGGTCTTTGCCCCTATCATCACCAACCTCGGTATGACGGCGGGGATGCCGGTCTCTCCAACCGCGTTCAACGAGCGGGGCAAAGATGATCTGGAGGCCCACGGCACCGTTTCGACCGGCCCGTTCATGATCCAGGAGTGGGTAACCGGCAGCCACATAGACTATGTGAAGTTCGAGGACTACCACCGCGAAGGCTTCCCGTACCTGGACGGCTGGCGCTGGGTCGTCATTCCTGAGGAGCAGCTCAGGGCAGCCGGGTTGCAGACCGCGACCATTGACGTAACTGGGATCGGCGCATCCGCTCAGGACGCGATCAAGACCATACGTGAGATTCCTGGCATCCAGGAGTTCAAGACGTTTGCCGGTCCGAGGATGGACCACTTCAACGCCGCGAGGGCGCCCTTCGACGATATAAGGGTCCGGCAGGCGGCGCAGATAGCGATGGACCGCCACGCCTGGGACCAGTCCATGCACAGCGGTGAAGGCATCGTCTATCGAGGCTCCCTGGTGCCGCCCAATCACGCGGCCAGCTTCTCGGTACCCGAATCCGAGTTCCCGTATCAGTACGACCCGGATAGGGCCCGTGCGCTGCTCGAGGAGTACGCGGCCGACGTGGGCATCGAGCTGCCGATCAGCACGATGTCCGCCTTCACGTGCACGGCGGAGCAGAAGGAGTTGGGCTGCCACGACCTTCCGCAGCGTCCGATCACGATCACAACGACCTCACACCCGAACAATGTCGCGCGCGCGGAGCTGTCAAAGGCATACTACGAGGCCGTCGGGTTCAAGGTGGAGATGGACATTGGATCGGGTGATGAGGCCAAACGGACCTTCGTGACCAAGGAAGCCAGCTTCTCGCTGAGAGGATTTGGGCTGAGACCGCACCCGTCGGGAACGTTCAACTCCTATCTCGGATACGGTGGATACTGGAACAACGGTGGCTATGGCACCAGCGACGCGCAGTTGGAGATCGACCGCCTCGTCAGAAAAGCTGCGCAGACCTTCAATCAGGCCGACCAGAACTACCTGTACCAGCAGGCGCAGCGGCTCTACATGGAGAATGCTCTTGGCGGGGTGCGCACGTCCGCGGGTCCTGGCTACCAGTACATTCAGTCCTGGGTTCAGTGGGCGGAGGCCCCCGATTCGAAGTGGGTGAGCTATCCGTCCGATGCGTCGCTCAAGATCCACGACGTATGGCTGGAACGCTAGTAAAGTTCCCTCTCCCCCGATGGGCTGACAGGGGTAGGTAAAAGTGTACAGCCAAGCATGAATACCAGCCGACAGCCCCCTCTCCCTTGATGGGCTGACATGGGTAGGAAAAAGTGTACAGCCAAGCATGAATACCAGCCGACAGCCCCCTCTCCCTCAGGGAGAGGGTTGGGGTGAGGGTGAACAGGGCGACATGAACCCTCACCCAGCCTCCCCGAGCAAGACATGCGCAGGTACATAGCCAGCCGCCTCATCCAGATGGTCCCGGTGCTCTTCATCATCAGCGTGATTATATTCCTGCTGTTGAGAGTTCTCCCCAACGACCCGATCTACTCGATGGCCGGAGAGGACAGCGAAGCGCTGACACCGGAGATCCGCGCTGTGATGATGCGCGACCTGGGTCTGGACCGTCCCCTCCCATTCCAGTACTTCAAATGGGTCACAGGGATGGTGACTGGCGACTGGGGCAACTCCTTCCAGAACAAGCGCTCGGTCGCGCATGAGCTGGCCACCAGGCTGCCGCACACGTTGCAGCTGGCCGCGGCCGCGTTCCTCGTCTCACTTGTGCTGGGCATCGTCACCGGTGTCATTGCCGCCCTGAAACGCAACTCCATAATGGACATGTTCGCCACCACCGGAGCGATGTTCGGCATCGCGATCCCGGATTTCTGGTTCGCGCTGATGCTCATTCTGCTATTCGGTGTAACGCTGAACATGCTCCCTGTTTTTGGCTCCGAGTTGGTCTGGGAGAGTCCCGTCGAGGGCATCAAGCACATGATACTGCCGGCCATGGCCCTGGGGCTGAACGGCGCGGCGACCATCATGAGACAGACACGCTCGTCGCTGCTTGAGGTTATGGGAGAGGACTACATCCGAACCGCCAGGGCCAAGGGACTGTACGAGCGCAGGGTGATCTGGCTGCACGCGCTTAGGAACTCCATGCTTCCAGTGGTCACCATCCTGGGTCTTCGACTTGGCAACATCCTGGGCGGCTCGGTAATCATAGAGACGATGTTCAGCTGGCCGGGAGTGGGACGGCTGGCGGTGTTCGCCCTTCAGCGCGCCGACTATCCGGTGGTGCAGGTCATAGTAATGATGTCCGCTGTCGCCATCCTGGTTGCCAACCTGGTGACCGACATCACATATGCCTATCTCGATCCCAGGATCAGGTACGACTGATGAGGGAGAGCGGGTCAACCACAACCGCCCGGGCCGGCGCCATCGGCCGTGCGCTGGACGCTTTTCCCAGGGACACCGTCCGGCAGCTTCTGCAGCACAGGCTGTCGGTTATAGGGCTGTCGTACATCGGACTCGTGATGTTCGTTGGGATTCTCGCCGACGTTATATCGCCGGCGGACCCCTATGCCATAGACCCCATAAACTCGCTCGCCCCCCCAACGTTGTCGAACCCGCTCGGGCTGGACCACGTGGGGCGCGACCAGTTCACCCGTCTGATATACGGCGCCAGGGTGTCGCTCATAGTGGGACTGCTTTCGGTCGGCGTGGCGATCCTGATCGGCGTGCCGCTGGGCATTATCGCTGCGTATGCCGGCGGCTGGGTGGACCACTCCATAATGCGGATGGTGGATGCCATGATCGCCATACCTGGACTGCTGTTCGCCATCCTCCTGCTGCTTGTGATGGGCGGCAGCGTGTTCACGGTAAGCATCGCCTTAGGAATCAATCTGTTCACGACCCAGGCGCGGCTGGTGCGGAGTCAGGCGCTTTCGGTCAAGGAGCGCGAATACTTCATGGCGGCCCGTATGATCGGGACTCCCCCATGGCGGCTGCTGCTGTTCCACATGGTGCCAAACTCGATACAGCCCGTCATTGTTCAGGCGACGCTTGGGATGGGGTTCGCGATCCTCGGAGAGGCCGGCCTGAGCTTCATCGGCGTGGGTGTGGAGCCGCCCATAGCCACCTGGGGCGGTATGCTGAACATGGCGTTCCGAAACCTCAACAGCGCCCCCTGGCTCTCGTTCGCGCCCGGAATCGCGATCTTCCTGCTCGTGCTCTCGTTCAACTTCGTCGGCGACGGCCTGAGAGACGTGCTCGACCCTAGGCTCCGCGGCAGGTTCTAGGCTCACATCCTCAAAGACCCGCGCCACACCCATTAGTGGATAGACCCAATTCCACTTTCTCATGAGACGATTGCATAACCCCCTCTCCCTTGAGGGCTGACAGGGGTAGGCAAACTAATAAGTCGTTCGTCCTGAGCTTGTCGAAGGACGCCCCAGCCCCTGGATTCCGGCCTACGCCGGAATGACGATTTGCGAAATGCCTACCCCTGTCAGCTCCCTTGAGGGAGAGGGTTGGGGAGAGGGTGAAAATGGATTGGTCGCAAGCTACCGCGCACTGTACATACCCCTCTGGATTCCGGCGTACGCCGGAGTGACCGACTTATGCAATCTTCTTTTCTCATCCTTCAATTCGACAACCCCACCCCGCGTAGATAGAATAGGATGTCGTTAATGTGGCCCCAGCAAGCTGGGCGTCGTCGCAGGGGGACTTCGTGGACTTCCGATCTCCATACACCGAGGAGCAGCAGGCATTCCGTGCCGCGGCGCGCGCCTGGCTATCCCAACACTTCCCACGCGATCTCAAGATACCCCCAGACGGCAGTCCGCTCGATGCCGAGAACCAGGCTAGGGTCAAGACCTTCAGGCGCATGCTCGGCGAGAAGGGATGGCTCGCCCCATCGTGGCCCAGGCATCTGGGTGGTGGCGGCCTGACTGCCGGCTTCGATGTCGTCCTCATGGAGGAGATGCGTAACCTGCCCCTTCCCAGCATGGGGGACAACAATCGCTGGGTACCCGCCATGATGGTGTGGGGCACCGAGGAGCAGAAGGCGAGGTTCATACCTCCGTGTCTAATGGGCGAAACCATTACCTGGCAGTGCTTCAACGAGCCTGAGTCCGGGTCCGACTTCGCCGCGGTCAACACTTGCGCCGCCCCAGAAGACGGTGGTTGGCGAATCTCTGGAGAGAAAGCGTTCATTACCGGACGCTTCGACCCTGACTACCTGATTACCCTCGCCAACACCGATCCCGAACGCCCTCGGCGCTCCAACTTGGGCGTCTTCATGGTCGACGCCAACAGCCCCGGACTGGAGATTCGCACCATGCGACTCCTGATGGGCAGCGAGCGCAGGGTGACGTTCGACGACGTTTTCGTACCGGACGACTGCCGCATCGGGCCGCCTTACCAAGGCTGGGAGATCGCCATGTCGGTCATTGAGGCCGAACGTGGAGGCGTCGCCTTCAGGGTGAGCGAGGACGGCACGATCGAGAGCATCTACCAGTACCTTCGAGACCAGCGAAACGAACAAAGATAAGGACCCCCTCACCCTCAGGGCTGACAGGGTAGGCAGAGCTGACTTTCAGGCTTGAGCCACAATCAACCGGCCCCCTCTACCTCAGGGAGAGGGTTGGAGCCTGCCCCGTACTTGATACGGGGGTGAGGGTGAGATATCCCTACCTGCCAAACTGACACAGCCACCAGTAACTACCGAGCAGGGTGAGACGATAGAAAAATGCACCCCCACGAACACGGACACAGGCACCATCATGAGTCCATGCTCAGCGTGGAAGACGCGCTTGATCGGATTCTGGGCTACTTCGACGTCCTTGAGACCGAGCGAGTGCCGTTGCTGGACGCTCTCGGACAGGTACTTGCCGAGGATGCCACGGCGACACACGACATCCCGCCGCTGGACAACTCAGCGATGGACGGCTACGCGATACAGGCCGCGAGCGTGTCCGGCGCTTCCGAGTCGTCCCCTGTCACCCTCAAGGTGATAGGCCTCGTCACTGCCGGAGACCTTCCGAGCGACACCGTTGTGCCCGGCACTGCGGTACGCATTATGACCGGAGCCCCCGTCCCTGCGGGCGCTGACTCTGTCGTGCCGTTCGAAGACACGGACGAGATCGATCGTCGAAATGCCGGCAACACACTGGACGAGATCGGCATACGGTTCCCTGTTGGAATCGGCGCCGACATACGACCTGCGGGCCAGGACGTTCGCAGCGGCACTCCGGTGCTCTCAAAGGGCACAACGTTGAGACCCGCTGAGATCGGCGTGCTGGCTTCCCTCGGATTCGACGCCGTCAAAGTTGTGCGCCGCCCGATGGTCGCTATACTCTCCACTGGCAACGAGCTCCTGCACCCGGGCGACGACTACGCCCCCGGTAAGATATACGATGCAAACAGCTACTCTGTGGCCGCCAGCGTTCAGCGATATGGAGGCGTTCCCAGGCTGCTCGGAATCGCCCGCGACAATCTCGACTCAATGAACTCCAAGCTCGCCGAGGGCCTGAAGGCAGACCTCCTCATAACCTCCGCCGGAGTCTCCAAGGGAGACTACGACATGGTGAAAGACGTTCTCGCCCGGCACGGCCAGATAGACTTCTGGTCGGTGAGAATGCGCCCCGGCAAGCCGCTGGCGTTCGGACTGCTGCACTCCGACGACGGTAGGAATGTCCCCCATCTGGGACTGCCAGGCAATCCCGTCAGCGCGATGGTCACCTTCGAGCAGTTCGGGCGCGCGGCCATCCATAAGATGATGGGCAAGAGCGGATTCCTGAAGCCCAGGATTGAGGCGGTACTTGACGAGCCGATATACAATACCGACGGTCGCCGCGTGTACGCTCGCGCCATGATTACAAAGGACAATGGCGTATATCGTGCCCGGTTGACCGGCAATCAGAGCTCCAATCTGCTGACCTCCATGGCAGGCGCCAACGGACTCGCCGTATGCCCGGAAGACCTTCCCGTCAAAGAGACTGGGGAGACCGTCGAGGTGCAGATGCTAGACTGGCCCGAGGATGTTTTTTAATGATTGACTCCATGAGGACTGCGGACGAAGGTCCCCAGATTCGAACATACTTTGTTGACCCTGACGAGGCCGAGGCGTCACGACGCTCTCTGCCCGTTCTGATTGCCAACCGACTGTGCTATGTGTGCCGGCAGGGCTACGAGGACGACCAGGTCGTCGTATCAGACCCGCAGGACTTCATTGATGTCATTGTCGGTCACTGCTCGAACGAACAGGACTTCCTTCTGCCCGATACGCCCATGAAAGAGGCCGTTTTTCGTGTGCTGCTGGGCAACTCCAATGAGCCTATGGACGCCGAGCAGGTCAGCGCCGAGCTTTCGAGCAGGTGGCCCATGACGCGAAACACGTCCCCAGAGGTCATTCAGCGCCTGCTCGACAACAGCGCCTATTACTGCATAGGCCCAGTCCCGCAACCCGACAGCTAAGACGCTTAACGTCTCAATTTGCAGCTTTGGGCCTTTCTATTGCTGCAGGCCGGAAAGCCTCGTTATAGATCGAAAGGGTTCGCATCGTCCGTCATTCCCGCGAAAGCGGGAATCCATGAGTTGCTGTATTAGCGACCCTGGAAAACCGAAAGGCCCCGATCGCAGCCCCGTTCTTCATTGTCCGAGCGGTAGCCATTGGCTATAATGTGCGGCGACCCAACTACCTAGGGAGTATTGCCAGATGTCTCAGTCGCTTGCCTTCTTCCGTGGACAGATAGTCCCAATCGAAGACGCTCAGGTAAGCGTTATGACTCATGCCCTGCACTACGGTACCGCCGTTTTCGAGGGCATACGCGGCAACTGGAACGAGGAGCAGGGCAAGCTCTACGTCTTCCGAATGGCCGAGCACTTCGACAGGCTCCTCCAGGGATGCCGAATGATGCTGATGGACATCCCGTACACCACAGAGGACCTGTGCAACATCACCGTCGATCTGCTCCAGAGCTGTGGGTACAAGCAAGACCTCTACATTAGGCCGCTGGCTTACAAGAGCCAGGAGCTGGTCGCGAACCTCAAGCTGCAGGAGCTGGCGAGTGACTTCACTCTGATCGCCATTCCTTTTGGCAGCTACATAGATGTCGAGGGCGCAATCCACTGCACGACCTCCTCCTGGAGGCGCATAGACGACACCATCATTCCTCCCAGGGTCAAGATAAGCGGTCACTACGTCAACTCGATCTTGGCCAAGACCGAGGCCACGCTGGCCGGATTCGACGAGGCGATCATGCTGACGCAGGGAGGCGACGTGTCCGAGGGATCGGGCGAGAACCTCTTCCTGGTTAACGACGGCCAGATCTTCACACCGCCTGTCTCGGACAACAACCTCACCGGAATCACCCGCGACTCGGCAATGACGCTCGCTCACGAAGAGCTCGGCATCGATGTTGTAGAGCGCAACATACGGCGGAGTGAGCTCTACCTGGCCGATGAGGTGTTCCTGACCGGTACGGCGGCCCACATCACGCCGGTGGGTTCGCTGGACAGGAGGCCAATTGGCGACGGTGGCGTCGGCCCGATTACTCAGAAGATCAGCGACACCTATGTTGACCTGATCAGGGGTGGCAATCCCAAGTACCGGGACTGGTGTACTGAGATTCCGCTGGAGTAGCTTCCAGTGTAGTCGGCTTGTAGCGGCCGGCCCCAAGCCCACCCACTACCGACCATGTTCACCTTCGCAACCGACTATTCTATCGCTGTCTTTGTCTCGACGCTTGGCGTGCTGCAGCTTGCCTTCTCAGTAGGAGACATCAGGGGACTGCTTGCTTTTAAGTCACCGCTGGTCGCGCGGATACTTGGGTTGGCAATGGCGATTGGCGGGTTCGTGCTCTTCTTCTCCACCGGCGCGCGAAACATCAACGACTACGAAGGCGGTCTGGATGCTCCGACACAGGCCCTCTTCTTCTTTTATGGCGCTCTGGCCGCGGTGATAGTGACGCTCGCGCTTACCTCGGTCATTAACCGCCGGATGCGCGGTCCTGAAGCGGGACCTGATTCCGGCATCGACAGTCTGCGGGACACCAACTACGTTCTCTCCCTGGCGCGCAGCGTCAGGTACTGGTGGAACTTTTGCTGGAAGCGCTGAACACCGCGGACATGAAGCTGTTTCAGCTGATAAACGGCTTCGTCGGCGTGGCGCCGTTCGTCGACAGGATCGCCCAGTGGATCGTGAGCGATTACCTGATGCCCATCGCGCTCGCGCTCGCGCTCATATTCATGTGGTTCGCAGAAAGGGATCGGGAGATCCGGGTCCAGCGCCAGCTCGGTGTCTTTGTCGCCCTGACCTCGATGGCGCTGTCCAGCTGGGCGGTCTTCATACTCAACATGTTCTACTTCAGGCCCAGGCCCTTCGTAAACGCCGATGTCGCGCTGCTGTTTTACAAGCCGACTGACTCCTCGTTTCCGTCGAACGCGGCTGCCGCGGTCTTCGGACTGGCCTTCGGTATCTGGGGAGTCAACCGCCGGCTAGGATACATCGCCATAGTGGCGGCCAGCCTATACGGCCTGGCCCGGGTCTACGCCGGCGTCCACTACTCGCTGGACATCCTGGCGGGCGCCGCTATCGCTGCTCCTGTCACCTACGTGGTGTTCAGGATGCGCGACCTGCTGATGCCTCTGCTGATGTTAGCGATCAGAGTCGCGAGAATCTTCAGGTTGGCGTGAGTAGTGGAAACCCATAGGGATTTCTCCCATCACGTAGAGTCCGAGCGGTTCGCCGCCCACCACATGGACGTGTCCGTGCGACTGGGTCTGGAGCCCGTCTCGGCCGAAGTTGGAGACGACCCTGTACCCGTCTGGACACGACTCGCTTCCGAGCTTGACAGCAAGCTGTCCGATGCGTCCCAGCATCTCTGGACTCGCCCACAACTCATCCTGTGTCATGTGCTCGGTGGGCACAATTAGAAGCTGGATGGGGAACCAGTCCAGTTGGTTACGGAACACCAGGATGTCAGGCTCTTCGTGGACTTTCCTGGAGGGCAGCCGCCCCGCGACTATCTCGCAGAAGGTGCAGTACTCGGTCATCTACCGGCGACTGCTCCACCGTGGCCGGTGTTCGGGTGTTCCCTGTCTGTTACCAGCGCGCCGTTTCACCCTGTAGTCCGGCGCATCGATGCGGATGAGCATCCCGCTCAATTCGTCCCGTATGCGTGACACGATTGGTCCGGTTGTGTCGAGCACGTGCATACTGGTGGTAATGACCGTGGGCAATCGCAGGTTGTGGCGGTGGACGATGATCTGGTAGAGCTTCTCGTAAGCCCAGTCACTGCGGTATTCAACGCCAAGATCGTCCAGAATCAGCATGGGCGCGTTCCTGACCTCGTCGAAGACCCTGTCGTACGCCACGCCGCTGTTGGGCTGGAAGGTGTATCTCAGGTAGTCCATCAACTCGGGCACGAACGCGAAGAATACGGGTAGCCTCTGTGACAGGCGAGTCTCCGCGATCGCGATTGCGAGGTGGGTCTTGCCCGCGCCCGTCTCACCGAACAGGGTGAGCCATCCATCTGGAGCCTCAGCCCAGGCTCTTGAGCTGTCAAACGCAGTCGTCAGGCTGTTGCGCTGCTCCGCGGACGCTGAGTTGCCGCGTGTGTCGAACGTATCGAACGCCATGCGCTGGACCATCTCGGATGGTACGCGTCCCAGACGCCTGGTTGGTTCATGGACAACACCGCGAACTTCTACCACGCGGCTGAGGGTGGGGCGAGTCATGCGGCTTGCGATGTACGGGTCGATGTCGCTGATTTGCACGGCTGTGGTAACAACTGTCGGGAGCTCGGAGTTCGCCCTGCGGTTGAATATCTGCTGAAGCTTCTCCTGTGCCCACGGAGTGGGACTCTGCGACCCCAGCCCGTCCAGCACCAGCAGCGGCGCTTCGTTGACCTGTTCGAACAGGTCTGAGTAGGAGAGTTCGCTCATGGGTGAGTAGGTGGAACGCAGGTCGTCCAGCAGGTCGGGAACATGGACGAAGAAGACTGGTCGTCCCTGCTCGATGCAGTGGTTTGAGACCGCAGCAGCAAGATGGGTTTTCCCGGAGCCGTGCGGACCCGTTAGAACCAGCCAGCCCAATGGCAGTTCGGCATAAGCCAACGCAGCCTCGTAAGCCATTCTGAACAGCCGCTTGCTCTCAGGATCGATGGCCATGCCTTCGGGATCGGCCGACCCGAAAGTCAACCTCGTGAGTGGGCCGAGGTTGGAATAGCGCCGCAGCCTGACCGAACGCTCACTGAGATCGATCTCGTTCTGACATTGGCACGGCTCGGCCTTGCCGAAGTCCGGGTGTCCGACCGGCGCGTCGATTGCCAGCCACAGTCTGCCCTCGCAGATTGGGCAGACGTCTTCCTCTGACTCTTCAAGAGGCGAGATGCCGTTACCAGAATCAGCGGCGTCGCCGTTGATCGGCTGGTTCTCCCGCATTCGTTTTAGGATGTCTCCGAGATTCTCCATAGTAGATCAACACACTTCACTTGAGGATGCCAAATAATTCCGACCGCTCTTGATTCCCAGCCGTTCGACGACTAGTTCAATGTCTCTTCTTGGCACGCCCAGTCGATATCAGCAACAGAAGCTATCAACACTAACCAAGAACTGCTGTATCGCGAACTGTGCGTTAATTTAGATGAAATCTGGTAATTGTTCACAACAGTTTGATTTTCGAACGGATCACGTTTGTCGCGAAAGAGATGCAATAACTCGTCCAAAGTCTGTTTAACTGAAGCCTCATACTGGAAATTACTAAGGAAGCTACGTCTAATTCTGGTTCTCGTGTCGGCACTAACTACTTCAAATATATTGATGGATGTTGTATCTGAGATCCTGTTCAGAAAGGGGTCGCGGGCGACTTGAAAAACCGAATGACCTCTTGAAACTCGATTTGCTATATTACCCCCTTTGGAATCTTGCAGATAGCTGCGTATGTCCTCGTAAGGCATCAGAAGACAAGCAGCAAATTTGTTGCACCATATCTCTTCAGGAGTATGTCTTTTTTGGTGTGATTGGAACGATAAATTGGGCTCAGTTGTCTTACCTAAGCAGATTTTACCCGCTTTCAAGTGTGCTCTTGTCCAGTGGCCTAACTCGTGAGCCAAAGTGAATTTCTTCCTAGCAGGAGGATCGTGTTTCCGAAGAAGTATTTCAGCTCCATGTATGCCGAGCGGTATAAGATACCCTTCTTGATCGAGATTTTCTTCCTCGACGCGGAGATCAGGCCAAAGGGAACAAATGGCATGAAGGTCTGTAGGGGGTGCTCTGTGGCCGGCCGCTTCCAGTAACTGCCAGCAGACTTGTTCAGGATCTGTGGTGGTGGGCATCATTCCTCGGTACTGTCCAAGATGCGGTAGAGAATGCGACGCAGTATGGTTCGTTGATCTCGCTCGCTCATTGTGAAGCGAGCTGCTACTCCATTGAGCATCCATTCCTTTAATAGAGCAATCATTCGTTCATCTAGGTCTGGCTCCACTAAATCTGCCACTGTGGTTTTCAGAATCGCAGCAAGGGCCCGTAACTCCAAGAGAGAGGGGTTTGATATGCTGTCGCGGCTGCTCTCAATTTGACGGAGTCTATCAACGGTTAGGAGTTTGAAAGAGTGAGTGGCTACGTCCTCCTTCGTAAGTCGGGATTCTTCGCGCGTGATTCTCACCTTGTTTCCTACCATGTTTTTGTCAAAGTTTGAGAAGACAAGCTTTCTCTGCTCAAGAATCGGACGTATCTCTGTGAGGCGTTGCCGCAGTTCGAGGCCAAGTTCGTCGAAGTCCCTGTATGTAATCATAAGTTTGAATGCTGGAATACCAGTGACCATCCTGCTTACTTTCGTATCTCCATGTGCAATTAAGATAATGGGAATAAGGGCTCCGAGGGCGAAGTCCAACTCTTCACCAGCTCCCGTACTTGCGAAATCGGCAACATGAATAAGGAGATCGCAACTTAGCACACGTTCCCTGTCGATATTGAATACGTCCTCAGCAGACACGTCAGGATGCTGAATTGGGTCAGTGGCTTTTCGTGGTTCGTACAAGTTAATGTCTAGATCTTCGCAGATCGACGCCACAATATCTGACACTTTTACTAGGTGGTCTTGCTGCACATCTGTTAACCCCGTAAGGGCAGAGGCCAAGTAAGCTTCCAATTTCAGGGGCGCAGCATCACGCTGGTACAGGATCATCTGATTAGATTCAGCTGTGTCAGCAGTTGGAAGTAAGGCCGCCTGCTCCTTATCAATGTACTTATGATGCCGGGTTTCAAACTCGTCGAGAGTAATCTGCCTAAAATGCTCGCTCAACACTTTCTGAGCATTGTGAGGATTAACCATAATTATGCCCTTTCAGGGATAACTTTCCCGCCAGATTTGTCGCACGCAGGCTCCAGTGTCACGAACAGCTATTTGGACATGTGTCCGATCAAAGAATGCAGAGTCAGGATACACAGGACGACCTTCTCTAAAGGCTGCACGCACACAGGCAATCCTAATCCCGCTCTCATTTAACACTGCTGCAGTGTAGTTTATCACTTCTCGATCCAGCGAGTGTGAGCCTCCAGACTGCGTAGGTACGATGAGGCCTGCCTCTCGAAGGAGTTTCAGGTACGCATCATAAGCATCGGATAGGACTTGGTTCCAATGTAAGTCCAGCAAATCTAAGCAGTCCGTAATTTGGATTTCTGCTCCCATCACAGCTGCGTTACTCCCATGTCGGTCTATTGCCCATTCCCACGCCCTGAGAGGTGCATCTTGAAAGAAATAGACACCATCGCCAAGCCAATCGTAAGTATTCCGACTTAATTGGAATCCCTCAGCCGCAATAATATCAGCGACTTCAGAACTCGTTCCATGATAGCCTCTAACTAATAGTTGGGGCACTTGAGAGTCCATAATTGTTTCAATTATCGAGTGTTGGGACTGGTGACTTCTGTATCAATCGATCGCCATTGCCGGTGGTAGGACATGAAGGCCAGTGCCCGAAGACCACGAGTTTGTGCGGATGATCAGTACCACACGTGAGGCCTGACCAGAGGCTTCAAGGTTATGCAATTCCTAATACCTGCCTGCCATCCGAGGCGCTCCACCCACGTCGCGTGATCCCCTGCCCTCGTGCTCCCATCGTTCGAGTATTCTCGAGATGTAACGCCAGCTCCGCTTGTTCTGCGCCACTGCCTCGCTGATCGCGTCTTCTATCCACTCCTCGGGATACATGTCCTCGGCTTCCAGCAGCGCGTCGGCTATCATCGGACTGAGCATCCCTATGTTCTGTTCGTACATTTCGAACACGTTTGGTCGCTCTACGGACGGGTCGGGTGGTTCCTGGTACGTCTCCGACCAACGTGTGGGCTGCGACGCGAGCTTCTCGAGGGCCGACCTGTCCGCCTCGGAGTTCAGCCCGAATATGGGTTGACGTTTGCCGTCGTTTACGACGACTGCGAAGGCCAGTGTTCCCCGTCGTACCGCGCTGCCCAGCGCCCTTTCGATCTGCGTTGCGGGCTGAGATTCGCCGTCTTCTGGCATGGCTCGGACGAGACTATCGTCGGCCTGCAGCTCGCGTAGCGTGACGAACCTCGGATATCCGCGCTTCTGGCTCAGCAGCGCGACCGCTCTGAGAGTGCACTTCAGCTCCGCCATGTCATCGATCTGGACAAGCAGAGAGCCGAGGAGCGGCGCGGGCACCGGCACCCTGTGTACCCTTCTCGGAAAGCCGGGATATGTCTCCGTCTGCTTGGGTGTGGGAGTCAGTGGGGCATCCTCTGGCGGCGCGGAAGTGGTGGGTTCAGGCTCATGTCGGCGCGTACTCCATAGATCGCGCCTGGCTCACTTCCGTCAGCGTCTCGAAGCGGACTCGATCATTGCGGAAGTATAGGGGCACGGTGCCGACCGGCCCGTTACGGTGCTTGGAGACGATTACCTCCGCGATGTTTTCGGGGTACTGGTCGGTGGGGAACTTGCGCTCCCATTCTTCACGAGTGGTGTACTGGTCCTCGCGGTGAATGAACGCCACCACGTCGGCATCCTGCTCGATCGACCCGGACTCGCGAAGGTCCGATAGCAGTGGGCGGTGGTTCGGCCTCTGCTCGACCGCTCTGCTGAGCTGCGAACACGCCATCACTGGGATGTCCAGCTCCCGGGCAAGGGCCTTGAGCGAGCGCGACACCTCTCCCAGGGCGACCGCGCGGTTGTCGTTTCTTCCCACGTCAATCAATTGCAGGTAGTCCACGATCAGCAGGTCGAGACCGCTCTCCTGTTGGAGCCGGCGCGACTTACTGCGCAACTCCATGACGGACTGGAATGGAGTATCGTCCACGAAGATCTGCAGGTCGGAAAGTAGGCCGACCGCATCGAGAACGCGTACCTCTTCGACGTCACTGATCAGGTTCATGCGCAGCCGGTGACTGTCGACCTCGGCCTCGGACGCCAGAAGCCGGGAAGCGATCTGTTCGCCGCTCATCTCCAGGCTGAATAGACCAGCCGAGAATCCCCCTTGTGCAGCGTTTCGCGCCATGTTGAGCGCGAGTGCACTCTTGCCGAGGCTGGGACGGGCTGCGAGGATAATCAGGTCCGAGCGCTGAAGCCCGCCGCCCAGGAGTTCGTCAAGGCTGGGAAAACCGGTCACCACGGGCGCGAGCGAGATCCTTGACGGATCGTGCAGCGCGCCGGTCTCCTCCATGTAGTTATCGAGGTAGTCGCGGATGTGGGTGAAGCCCTTCGCGTTGCGCCCGCTCCGGATGCCGAACACGACCTCCTCGGCTTTGTCCAGCACTTCCCCGACTTCCGGACCGCCTTCGTACCCAAGGTCGGCGATCTCTCCACCCGCTCGGATAACGTGCCTTAGGACAGAGGCGCCATGAACTATGTTGGCGTAGTGCTCGATGTGGATGGACGTGGGGACGTTCGACACGAGGCGAGCCAAGTACTCGGCTCCGCCGATCTGCTCAAGCGCACCCTCCTCGATGGAGATCTCATGCGCCACGGAGACCTGGTCTATCGCGCCGTTTCTCTCATACAGCGCCAGGCACGCGTCGTAGCACTTGCGGTTGCGCTGGCTGTAGAAGTCTGTGGGTCTGAGGATACTGGTGACGCGCGCGATCGACTCACCGTCGATCAGTATAGAGCCGATGACCGACTCCTCGGCGCCAATGTCATGGGGTTGAAGACGGTCGCTAACCACGGCTGCCTCCGCACGGTGGATCAATACTCTGCCCGGGCGGGGCTGGGGACCTCGCTATGCGAGGCCGGACCGATCAGCCCTCTTCTTCGTCCGGGTCGTCCTGCTCGTCATCTTCTTCGTCTAACGCTTCGGCTTCGGCTGCTGCTGCCGCAGCAGCCTCTTCGGCGGCCCTCAGCGACTCCGCGAAGTCCTCGGGAGTCGTCCCGGTCGGATGGACCAGGACCGAGACACCGGCCCGCACATCCGGGTGGAGGTCCAGAGTCAGATCGAAAGCGCCAAGGTCTCGGATAGGCTCGCTGAGCGAAACGGTGCGGCGGTCGATCTCCTTCTCGGTCAACTCGGCCAGTCTCGCCGCGACTATCGCAGCGGTAACCGAGCCGTACAGTCGGCCTGTGCTTCCAGCACGCATCTCGACGCTGATCTGGGCGCCGTCGAGCTCCGCAGCCAACTCCCTCATGTCCTCAAGCCTCTTGATCCGGGTAACCTCGGCGCCTCGCTGCAGCTTCGCGATTCGCTGAAGCGCGTTGTGCGTGGCCGGAGTCGCCAGGCTCTTCGGTATGAGGTAGTTCCGGGCAAACCCGTTTTTGACCTCTTTGACATCGCCGCCCTGGGCTACGCCGGGCACATCTTCCAAGAATACGACTCGCATGGCAAGGTTACCTCAGTGAACTATTCGGGGATTTCGCCAGATGGATAACTATACTATTTTGCCATAGAGTCGTCTTGGTTGAATATGAGAACATGCGTACGATATTCTAACACAGCAATCGAGGGATGGCAAAGTGAGTCGTAGCCGTGTTCCCATCAACCCCCGACATTGTTCCTTGCGGTGATTAGGTCCTATAATGGCCGCAAATGATGCGGCGAATATATATACACGAACAACCCGACTGGCCTCACTTCCAGTGGCGGCAGGAGGAGCTAATTGGCAAACTCGCTGCGGTTAGACATCGACAGGGCCGTTTCGTGGGGCGTATGGAGGCCCTTGGGTTTGACCTCCGTCAGGAAGCCATTCTCAACACACTGACCGAGGATGCGGTTAAGACAAGCGAGATTGAAGGGGAGATACTCAATACAGATCTGGTACGTTCTTCTGTCGCTCGTCGTCTCGGAATGGAGATCGCTGGCCTGGGCTCCAGTGATCGCGGAGTCGAAGGCATCGTTGAACTGATGTTAGACGCTACGGAGAACTATGACCGGCCCCTCACAAAGGAGCGACTGTTCGGTTGGCACGCATCTCTGTTTCCCACGGGGCGAAGCGGCCTGCGGCGGATAAGGGTGGGTGACTGGCGTGACGATAACACCGGCCCGATGCAGGTTGTCTCAGGCCCCATTGGCCGGGAACGGGTTCACTTCGAAGCCCCGGCGGCGGCGAGAGTCGACCATGAGATGAGAACTTTCATGGACTGGTTCAACGCGCCGGCCGATACTGACGACGTCCTCAAGGCTGGGCTGGCTCACCTCTGGTTCGTTACGGCCCATCCATTCGACGACGGTAACGGACGCATCGCCAGGGCGATCGCTGACATGGCCTTAGCTCGTTCTGAAGACAGCCCTCAGCGCTTCTACAGTATGTCGTCACAGATACGTCTGGAGCGATCCGAATACTACAGGGTCTTGGAGCGAACCCAGAGGGGAACGATCGATGTCTCCGAGTGGTTAGGCTGGTTTGTGTCCTGCTTGGGACGAGCCTTAGAGGGTGCCGAGACGACGCTCTCGGCGGTGCTAAACAAGGCACGCTTCTGGCAGGGGATCGCGAGTCTCCCAGTTAACGAACGGCAGCGTATCGTCATCAATCACCTTCTGGATGGATTTGAAGGCAAGTTGACCACGTCCAGATGGGCAAGGCTGACGAAGTGCTCTCAGGATACAGCTCTCCGTGACATCACCAATCTCGTGGAGCGTGGCATACTCAAGCGAAGCCAGGAAGGTGGGAGGAGTACTAGCTACACTCTCGTTAAGGTTATTTTGCCTTAGCGAGGTTTCAGTAGGTGTGGGCAGGCCGATACCAAAAATGTAGGCTGGAAAAGGTAGTATCATGGACGGTGTAGGCGCACTGGAGTTGGATTCATGGAGTCAGTAGCCACTTGATTGACGAGTACGAGCTGATAGACGACGAAGCTGGATTCTGCCAGTCGATAGATGCGATTTCCCGGGAGCGGCGCATTGGTTTTGACCTGGAGTCCAATGGGTTCTTCAGATATCCGGAGCGCGTCTGTCTCGTCCAGATCTCCACATCTCAAGACGTGTTCGTGATCGATCCGCTGGCCGTCGGCGACGTCAGTCCGTTAGGTGAGGTGCTGGCGAATAGGCGAGTCGAGACGATCCTGCACGCCGGCAGCCACGATGTCCTCAGTCTGCACCGTGATTGGGGTATGCGAATCGGCACACTCTTCGACACGAACATTGCGGCGGCGTTCGTCGGCATGGGACGGCTCGGATTGGGCTCGGTTCTGGAAGAGGAGCTAGGCGTTGAGATTCCCAAGGAAAAACGCATCCAGCGATCGGACTGGAGCCATCGTCCGCTCAGCCTCAAGGCGCTCGAATACGCCGCCAACGACGTGCGCTACCTATTTGAGCTCAGGGACGCGCTGGGAAGTCGATTGCGGGAGTTGGGCCGGGAGGAATGGGTACGGGAGGAGTGCCGGAGACTGTCGCAGATCCGGTACGAGCCACCGGACCCGGAACTGTCGGTCTTTAACGTCAAAGGCTCGCGAAACCTCGACGGTCGGGGTCTCGCGATTCTCAAAGCGCTGGTTGACTACCGCGAGGACCACGCGGTCAGGCTGGGCAGACCGCACTTCCGAGTGATACCCGACATGGCTCTGGTAACGCTGGCTGAGAAGCCCGACTCAGATCTGAGCCGCGTTCGCGGACTCGGCAAGTTCGCCCGCGGCAGTCTGGCCAGGGGCATTCGGAAGGCGATTTCAGAGGGCAAGTCGGCCAAGCCTCCCAAGCGTCCGACCTCGCCCCGGCAGCCCCGTATACCACGAGGTGAGCGCGAGGGGATCAGCAGCCGCCTATCTAAACTCAAGCAATGGAGGATTGGGCATGGCAAGCACCTGTCACTCGACCCGGCGTTGCTCTGGCCGATGAAGAGCCTGCAGCGGATAGCGCGTTCTCCCGACAAACTGGAGTCGGAGCTGCGAGACCCTGAAGTGCGACAGTGGCAGCGGGAGGAGTTCGGAAAGTCTCTGCGGCGGGTTCTGGAGTGATGGGCTGTAGGTTGGCAGCTAGTTAACTGTAGTGTCCATAATGCGAACCGTGTAGTGGAACACCTCATTGACGAAATCAGTCCAGTTTGCGCCGTCGTGTGACAGATCATCGAGCAGGAAGACTTTTTCGACACCTATCTGGTCGAGTTGCCCATTTGACACTACATATTGAACTACTAGTCAGCCCGGCTAGGGACGTTCAAGCGTCTAAGCGTGGTGACAGGTGAGCAAGATTCAATCATGACGTATGCCGTCGCATTGATCTTCGATGAATTCCAACACTTCGACACAGCGATCGAGGTAGTCTCTTACCCTATGTACGGTGATCCTTACTGTTCCTCCATGAGAAATCTGATTCCGGTTATTCATAATCGAGTCGAGTGCGTCTCTTCTGTAAGGAGCGTCTTCATTAAGGTATTCTTCCAACTCATCCCGCCAGGACGGATTGAACGCCCCCGCAACTTCAACGAATCGTTGGGAATTAGGGTTCGACACTCGCGCAAGACGTCCAGATACATAGCGCGCAACTTGAGGACTTGAGGACTGAGCGGCGAATCCTGAGTAAAGCGCTTGAAGACTGTTCTCCAAGAATCCAGCAGCGACGACACATAAGTATCGTCCCCAATGGGCCTGTAATTCGATGTCCTGTGTAGCTATCTGGGTCTGGTTGATCAACCGCCGCAGTTGAAGTAACTGCCGGGTCAAAACAGGATTACGCATTCTTGAAAGCGGTTGTAGCGACTCTTATGCGTTTCTGGACCGAACTTTCGTCCGACGTACCCTGTATGACAGATCGTAAGTACTCGTCATTCTCAACCAAAGAATCATGTACAGCCACTATCTCTGAAGGCTTGGGTATTCTTCCTTTTGCTATCCGTTTAGCAAGTCCAACTGTCATCGAGTCGAACACTGCGGCATTCACCGCCCTACCTTCACTAAGCCGGAACGGTCGGGCTTTCGCATCGGCAAACCCACTAATAGTTTGCTTGAATAGCGCCGATGTATCCTTCAGCCACAATTCTCCAGGGTTCTTATTTTTTTGGGCGAAGACATTCAGGAATTCGACCATAGGCTTGCTATACTCGTGACCTTGGTGCCACATTGCCATGAACCGAAGTATCAACTCCTGGTCCTTGAGACGAGGGTTTGGCCTGCCCATGATTCCTCTCCACTTTGGCGAGTCATTCATTTCTTGAATTTTGTCTATCAAGTCACCTTGGTAAACGGCACACCTTATCTCGTGGGGATTCACCTTACTGCCGCCGGTATTAAGTCGTTTGAATATCTGGTACATGCTCGTGTCGTTGTCTGGCGGGGCCTCCTGCCTAACAACAGTCGCGTGGATCAGTGAGTCGTCCAGATTGCGGCGATCTCTTTCTTTCAGGTCTCCAATGGCCAAACCTTCAAAGCGGCCATCAACTCCTATCAGCTTGAATAACGTGCTGCTGTGCTGAGTATTCGGTCTAGGAATCTCTCCTGAATAGAAGAACTGTAGTGTCTTGAGACGCTGTTGACCGTCAATGACATATAGGCGGCCAGACTCAGTTTGCCTACCCAAAAAAACACCGGGAACAGGTAATCCAAATAGAAGTGATTCGATGAAGCTGGAGGCCTGTCTTGTACTCCAGACATAGCGTCGCTGCCAGCCTGGTACAACTATCCCGTCGTCGTTAAGCCGCCGAACAATCCCTGCAACATCAAAATCGATTCCGAAGCTGGTGATGTCATACCTGAGAGGTGGTACCGCTTCATCAGTGTCCGACTCATCAAGGATGTCGTCGTCCGTCCCGGTGATAAGATCCCTAGACTCAAGCTCATCGAATTGATCTATCATTGTCGAGGCCTCATGGGCGCTTGCAGCCTATCAGGTTATGTTATACCAATTGCGTGTGACGCCGCCATATAGTCGTTGACTAGCCTTTTCGAGTCGCCGAAGACCTGCGACATGGAACCAGAGAACCCTGCTCTATGTTCACATCGAGTGGTTTATGGTGCGGTTACGGCTAATTGGTATTAGCAGGCTACGGAAGACACCATATGGGGACTCCGTAACTCGACATCCTAACATTGTCCTGAGAATGCTCAGATCATAATTGTTGGGAACGGTGTGAAAAGTAGCTTTTCCACCCTGGCGCTGACAAGGCTGGAATGAACTCCAATTCCTACCCTTCCAGCGCGGCGACTATGGACTGAGGGTTCATCGGGAGGCTGTTCAGTCTGGCTCCGGTGGCGTTGTGGATCGCGTTGGACAGGGCTGCGAGAGGCGGAGCAATGTTGGCCTCCCCGACGCCTCGAACTCCGAACGGGTGGCCGGGGTTGCCGACCTCGATGATTACCGCGTCGATCATGGGCAGATCGAGGCTAGTCGGCATCCGGTAGTCGAGAAGGCTCGTGTTCATCATGGAGCCGTCGTCGCCCATGTAGTACTCCTCGTTGAGCGCCCAGCCGATGCCCTGCGCCGCGCCGCCCTGGATCTGTCCCTCTACGTATGAGGGATGTATGGCGAATCCGGCGTCCTGGAACGCGGTGTATCGGAGGATGTCCACCTTGCCGGTGCCGGGATCGACCTCCACGTCCACCAGGTTCGCGGCGTAGGAGCCGCCAGAACCGCCGGGGTTCATGTTCGCCCGTCCGACGACCGGGCCTCCTGTCTCGGGAAGCCTGCCGGCTATCTCCTGGAACGACATTCGGAGCTCGGAGTCCGACTTGTGCTGAAGTGCTCCGTCGGCGTACTCGACGTTGTCTGGGTCTGTATCCCACAGGAGGGAGGCACGGACAATGAGCTGCTGCCGTACGTCCATCGCCGCCTCGTGAGCGGCCCAGCCGGACTTGAACGCGACGCCGCTGCCACCGGTGACTGAAGTGTATCCAATGGTGTCGGTGTCGCCGATCGATGGGTTGACGTCTTCCACCGGGATGCCAAGCACCTCAGCGAACTGCTGAGCGATGGCCGTCCGGGTGCCGCCGATGTCAACCGATCCCTCTACGAGGCTGACGCTCCCGTTGCCGAGCACGTTCGCGACCACGCACGCCATGCCGGTGTTGTTGCGGCAGAATCCCATGCTCCAGCCGCGTCCTCGGAGCTTGCCCTCGACCTGGTCAAGTGGCGCGGAGAAGTGGGGATGCTCCCTGACGGCCTGCATGACCTCTTCCGCTCCGATTCGACCGTTCATGACGCCGTCTGCGCGGCGGTCGCCCTGTCGTGCAACATTGAGCAGGCGCAGCTCCACGGAGTCGATATTGAGCGCCTGGGCAATCTCGTCCAGCAGAGACTCGGTGCAGTACATCACAATCGGCGCGCCGGGCGCGCGGTAGGCCTGTGTGCGCGGCTTGTTGGATACGACGTCGTAGCCTTCAATACGGACGTTCGTGATGAGATACGGAGAAAAGACGGCTGAGGCTGCGCCCCCTATGGGAGCCCCTGGGAACGCGCCTGCCTCCAGCGCCATCCAGCAGTGCGCTGCGGTAATCTTGCCCTCATTGGTCACACCGATCTTCATCCGGACCAGCGCGCCCGAAGTCGGGCCGGTTGCCTGGAGCACTTCGGTGCGGTCCATGACCATCTTCACCGGATGCCCGCTCTGCTTGGAGAGCATGGCGGCGACCGGCTCCAGGTATGGAGGTATCTTGCCGCCGAAACCGCCGCCGATTTCCAGCGGAACGACCTTGACCTGCGAGACCGGCATTCCCAGGATGCGGGCGATGTTGTCCCTGACGCCGAAGTGGCCCTGGCTGGAGCACCAGACAGTCAGCCTTCCGTCGGGAGCCCACCACGCGGTCGCGTTCTGGGGCTCTATGTATCCCTGGTGAACGGTCTTGGTGGTGTACTCACGCTCGAAGACATGGTCGGCCTCCTCGAAACCGGCGTCAAGGTCGCCAAAGTCGTACACTTCCTGGGCGGCCACGTTGATGCCTCCGGGAAGGTCCGGGTTGTTCGGCCAGGTGTCGTGCAGTGGCACGGCGTCCTCGGCCATCGCCTCCTGTACGTCTCTGTACGCGGGGAGAGGCTCGTACTCGACCTCGATGAGAGACAGAATCTCCTCAGCGGCGTGTGCGCTGGAGGCTGCCACAGCGGCGATTGCGTGGCCCTTGTACAGCGCCTTGTCCCTGGCCAGAACGTTGTCTGTGGGCATCTGTCCCAGGACTGCGACTGGACCGACCGGGTCCGAGGGGGAGAACGCAGACGATGTCACGATCGCGCGCGTGTCCGGATGCGCCTCCGCCTTGGAGGTGTCGACACTCTTGATTCTGGCGTGTGCATACGGAGCGCGCAGCACCTTGCCGTAGAGCATTCCGGGCAGGTTCATGTCCGCGCCATAGACGGCGCGTCCGGTGACCTTGTCCACGCCGTCATGTCTGATTGGTCTTGTGCCGACTACCTTGTACTCGCGGGTTGATGTGGTCATTTTTACCTCTTTGGGCTGAGATTCTCTATGAGGCTGTATCAGTTTAGTCGGTACGCTGCTCGAAGGTGCCATATCAGCTGCGCCGTCATTCCGGCGAAGGCCGGAATCCAGAGGGGCAGGGCAACGCTCTTATCGAAGCCACCGACCAAATTGATACAGCATCATTCTCTATGCAAGACTTGACAACACCCCTTATCAGCGATAATCGTACATTACTAACCCCCCTGACTGGTTCGCCGGCAGGGTCAAGGCTGTCGCAAGGCAGCCTTTGTTTTTGTTCTGGACTTTCGAGTTTAATGCGTACGAACTTCTACATTGATGGATTCAACCTGTATTTTGGTGCCCTGGCAAGGAGTAGTCCGTACAAGTGGCTTGACTTGGGCAGACTGTGCTCGCGGCTTGTTCCCCGACACGAAGTGAGGCGGATTCGGTATTTCACCGCTCGTGTAGTGGATAGGCCAGACCGTCTAGGTCAGGGGCAACGACAGAATACTTACCTGCGCGCTTTGCGTACTATACCAGATTTGAGCATTCATCAAGGACGGTTTCAGACTCATCGCCGACGACGACCGCTGGCCGGACCAATCCCTGGTGTGGGGAGAACTGTAGAGGCCATAGAGACTTTGGTTGACGGATTTCAAGGTGACTACGAACAAGCCGTGGTCGTATCGAACGACTCAGATCTGGCGCTCGCGATACGGAAGGTCCGTGATGTGGTCGGGCTACCTGTCGGAGTAGTCAATCCTGCCCCAAAGGGACCAACAAGGATGCTCACTGAGTCAAGCACATTCCAGCGTCACATACGCGCCACGAAGTTGTCTGAGTGCCAGTTCCCAGACACGCTTACTGACGACGTTGGAACGATCACCAAGCCTACCGAATGGTAGGACAAAATGCGTGAATGGAGCTACTCGCTCTCCTCGAACTCCAGCACATACCCTGCCTCGTGCCTTGTTCCGGGGGTTGTTGGAGACACTATCACCACTGCCTCTACGCCGCCGCCAAGTCCAGTCAGTCCGACCTGACCGGAATTCCGTTCGTCCAGGGGGACCTGCGAGACCGTGTATGCTCCGTCCGCATTGGTGCTTACTACCTGGACGATGAAGCTCTGCGTGAGCTGAGCCCCAGCCCTACTGAACCCCTCTGAGTGCCATTCGGCGCCGGAGCCGTCGGCCTCGATGGAGCCGAGCTCAGGGATGGTAACGCCGTCTATCAGCAGCCCGTCGAGGTACACCGCGTCGTCGGTGACGTACTCGAACCTGATCATGACAGGGCCTCCGACGAATTGAGTGAGGTCAATCGACTCCTGTTTCCAGACGCGGCTCGACCCGGTGTAGCCTGGACCATAGGCGTTCCCGCTCGGGTTGTCAGCGGTCGTGTGCGCGCCCTCCAGGATGTGCCAGGTCTCACCATCGTCGTCGGAGATCTCTACGTAACCGTAGTCCCAGCCCTTTTCGATTTCGTACCACACATTGAACTGTAGGGTCGCCTTATCGAGTCCGGTTAGATCGAATTCGCGAGTCAGCTTCGTGTCGATGCCATCGCCGCGTCCGCTCCACCAGCAGGTGGGACCATGTGCGCAGTCGGTGTTCACCTGTCGGACTTCGGGATCGCCCTTGAAGCTGATGGCCCCGGAGCTGGAGTCGGCATCCAGTCGGTAGTATCTCGCCGAATACTGAGGGATCTGATCGCGCTGCTCTTCGGTGGAGATCAGCGTTCGAACGGGTCCCACACCGACGTCGCGGTCGGCGTAGCCGTAGCGGTCATCGTCGGCGTCCAGGTAGTTGGCGACGACCCAGTCTGCGAACACCTGCGTCCAGAGGAGGCCATGATCGTTCAGGAACGATTCGACTCCAGCAATCCCGTCGAGGGGCTCCGTCACCAACTCTGTTAGGTTCTCGGCGCCCCCAACCCTCTGCGCGACGTACGCAAAGAAGAGGGCCGACGCGCCATAGTGCGGGATTGTAGAATGTGGTGAGTCAGGCCAGTAGTTGAGCTGGGTGTGCGGACGACGCATGAAGGCACGCGGCGACTGCACACCATATCCGGCCAACTCGGTGGCGACCTCTGACAGTCCCTCGTTGACCCAGGACTCCTCTCCGACGTCCTTGTTGAAGTGGGCTGCATGCTGCAGCTCGTGCGCGACTATGGCCAGATGGGTATCTATCCCGTGCTCGACCGCGCGCGTGTCCAGGTAGATGATCTCACGTCCGTTGCTGTGCGGATGCACTTCAGTCGGGAACGAGTCCTTGGACCCGAAGTAGCCTGCGGCGCCGTTCAGCGTGGTATGGATGATGACGAGACGTGGGTCGCCGTCCTGTCCTGGACTGGCGATGTCGCCTAGAGTATCGACTACTGCGGGCCTCACCTGCTCCTCGTAGACATTGGCGGCGCGAGCCAGGTCCTCATGGCTTACGCTAGTGGCGTCGTCCACGAACCAGTAGGCGTGCTCGCTGACCACTTGCAGCGTCGCGGTGATGGGTCTGGCGGTGCCATCGTCTAGGTTGGTTATCCAGAAGTCCTGCTTGTCGCCTTCGGACATTGGCGTCGCGGTTGTTGCCGGAGGGTCGTCGAGCTTAACTCCGCGCAGCCTGACGGCGAGCTCGGCGAGGTCCCGGTCCGGCTTCTGGCCCTGATTCACCACAATCCGAGCGGGGAGGCCCGGCGTCGTCTGCTGCGGTACTGCGGTTGGCCAAACGGTCACCGTGGGCCATATCGGGAGTGGGCTGACGGGCTCCGGCGTGGGCTCACGGGTGGGTGTAGGACTGGGGGTTGGTTGCGTGGGTGCGATGGTGGCTGTTGGTTGGGTCGTGAGCTTGGCAGCTGCTCCGGTTACGCCCGGGGGAGCTGCCTCGGGAGCGACCGAATCCGCGCACGCGGCCATAGTCCAGGCGACCATGATGAGCGCGATTGCACCGATGGCAGCCCAGCAGGTTACTCGAAGCTGTCCAAGTCTCATACTCGCGACGTTCCTCCTTGCACAGGATACAACGCCAGAGTGGACGATCGGGTTGTAGGACGTCTGTCGTCAGCCTCTCGGAATCTGAGTCCCGGGCGTGGTCATTCGCAGGCTGTACACTGACGTGTTGGCGGTGAAGAACATCGTCCTGTTGTCGGGTCCGCCCCATCCGCAGTTGGCCGGGTACTCGGGCAGTCGGATAACGCCTATTAGCTCGCCGCTGGGGTCGAACACCCAGCATCCATCCGGGCCTGTACAGTAGACCCTGCCTTCCACGTCCACCTTCATGCCGTCCGGCACGCCGTTGGTGGCAGTCTCTGACGGCATGTCGGCGAAATGCCTCACACCGCACACGTCCCCGCTCTCGTCGATGTCGAACGCGAGGATGTACTGGCCGGGCCTCGTGTTGGCGACGTACAGGACGCTCTCGTCCGGCGAGAAGGCGATGCCGTTGGGGTACTCGATGCCGGGGACGACCATGTCCACTGTGCCATCGGTCATGATCCGGTGGACGCTGTTGAACTGCATATCGACCTGTGAGGGATCGAGGCGCTCCCTGCCGGGGTTGGTGAAGTACAGGCTGCCGTCCGATCTGCCCACGACGTCGTTCGGGCGGTTCAGCCGCTGTCCGTTCCATGCGTCCGCGAGAACGGTGTAGGAGCCGTCATCCTCCCGCCGCGTCACCCTCTGGTTGACCATCTCGCAGACCACGAGCCTGCCCTGCGAGTCGAATGTCATGCCGTTCGACTCTCCGCTGTCTTCACGGAACAGCTCCGGCTCTCCCCCAGGCTCCAGCCTGAATATACGGCTCGTCCGAATGTCCACGAACAACAGGTAGCCGTCCTGGTGCCACAGCGGTCCCTCAGTAAACTGGAACCCTGTGGCGAGCTGCTCAGGCTCGGATGATTCTACGATTTCGGCGAGTCGGTCCGGCATGACGTATTCTCCTTGTTAAAGATCGTTGTATACACGCCAGATTCTACCGCATCCCAGGTGACAGCCTCCGCTACTCCTCCCGGAATATCTCGTCTCCGCGGTTTAGTCGGACGGCGATGTTGAACGTCTGGTTGACGGACCTGGGAGTCGGGTAGTGGGCGGCTAGGAACCTCGACATGCCGACCAGTACGTGCCGCGCTGAGTCGGTGCCTCTTCGAAGCTCGTACTGTTTGATCGCCGCATCGACTATCTGGAAGTGGTGGAACGTTGAGTCCTCCCTCAGCATCGCGTGTGCGAGAACAGCGAGCACACCGTCAGGATCGCCCGACCCGGCCACGTAGTCTGTCACGAGCCTGGCCGACTGCTCGACCTGCTGCTGAGAGTTCATGGTGTCCAGAATTTCCTGACCTAGGCCTGCCCCGTACTCCGATACGGGGTCTCCGGTGGCTCCCGCCCCATTCGGTTCGGGCAACCGCTGTGCGGGCATGTTCAGGAACCGGTCAAGGTACACGCTGATCGCAGTGTCGAACACCGCTCGGACCAGCTCAACCGACGGTGCCCGGATGAGCGTCTGGTGGAGCGCATTGGCCGCGGTGAGCGTGTTGTGCACCGTGTCCCAGTCTCCGAATTCGTTGGACGTGTGGAACCGCGCCATTCTCAGGAACGCGGCGTACGCGACCGCGCTTCCGAGCTGCTCGGCGGTCGCGCCGGCTCGTACGGCCTCTTTGAGCGCGTACATTGTTGCGGCTGGATCGTCTTCCAGGATAGTCGCGACGAGCGACTCCTCATCGACCTGTTTTACATGTCCAGCTTTAAGCTGGTTGCCCCTGTTGGCCTCACCCTCGGCCCACAGGTCGGTGAGCGCCGCCCGTGCCTCTTGGACCAGGGATACGAGATCAATAGGGTTGCGCCAGGAGTTGAGCTCCTCGCTGCGGCGCGCGGACGCCATTCCGTGGACCAGACTTGTCAGCACAAGGCCAGCGTGCTCCCAGCCAATGTGATCGAGAAGCTCGAACGCCTTGTTGCAGAAGTCCACGACGTGTCCAGCGTCTATGTAAATCCTGTCGGTTGCCGCGGCGAAGATCATGTCGGCGATCTCTCGTTGGGAGATGCCGAGGTCGATCGCCGTTCTCAGGCAGCGCTCCGCTCCCTCATCGTCGCGGACTTCGATGAATCCCCGGAACCACTGCTTGAACACCTCCGGTCTCGTCTCGCCCGTGGGCAGCGGATCGACTAGGAATCGCGGCGGTCTTCCGGAACACTCTGCCGCCACGTGCCTGATTCCCTGGTAGAGCGCGAGCGCACGGTCCTCTGGAGAGAGATAGTCGAGCATGTTCGCAGAGCAGGTCATCATGCTCAGCGCCTGGCCCCAGCCACTGTCGGAGTAGGTAGTCCCGAACTCCGCGCCGATCGTCAGAGGCACTGTGTAGTCTGCTGACGCGGAGTTGAGGCCGAGCACCGACTTGGCGATTACCAGCCGGATGTTGTGCTCCATCCCGTCCTCGAGCCTGCGCGACCATCGTGGGACCGGGTCCGACTCGGGTGGACTCGGATCGACCCATACTTCCCCGTCTACGACGGACACGGGGAACGAGCGAACGTCGTCGGCGAACGGGTCGAACGTGCCGCCGCTGGACAGGTCGAACCTGGCATGGTGCCAGTGGCAGGTGAGAATGCCGTTGCTGACAGTGCCCCTGTCCAGGGGAAATCCCATGTGTGGGCAGCGGTTGTCCACCGCTGCGAACTCGTCTCCCCACGGGAACACTGCAATCGTGTGACCGCCGCCGGTGACCACTCTGCATCCCCGCTCCCTGACCTCCTCGACTGTTCCGACTCTCAGCAGCTTTTCGCTGGTTGCGGATATTGTCATGTCACCCTCCAATCCCTGCCTTCATCTGTTGTTTGTGACTCTTACACTCAGATTAACAAAGGTTGGATGGACGTGTCGGACTCGTTCGCGTCTGGCCATACCTTTACCACTCCGAACTGCCCATCGAATCCAGGCTCTATGTGGATGCTGCCCGACCGCACCCGCTCGATGCCCTCGGCGAGCCGGTCGCCATGAGATGGAAGAGCATCTGCCAGATCAGACATCGGCGCGTCCAACAGCACCTTCATCTCGTTGCCGAACGTCTCCACGAGGCTCATGTACGCTGTACGAACGCGCTTGGTGTTCACGCCGACGCCCAGCGTCTCCGAGAGTACCTGTTGCAGCGATACCATCGACCTGAACGGCGGTCTGCCGTCGGCGGAGCTGACCAGCCCGTCCTCGTCCACAGCGGACTTAGCCTCTCTACGAGCGAGCTCTTCGACACGCTGCGTCACGCCGAGCGTCATTGCGCGGCCGCAGACAGGGCAGGCTTTGCCGATGGTGGCGACCTCTTCAGGATCGTATCGGACACCGCACTTGCGATGTCCTGAGAGGTGGTACTTCCCCTCTTCAGGAAAGAACTCGATCGTGTATGCGATGTCCTGCGACCTCAGCGACTCGACCAGCCCGTCGTAGCTCAGATCGCCTTTGAAGACGGTCAACTCGCGGGCCAGCTTGGGCAGCGAGTGGGCGTCCGAGAACGACACGATAGACAGATTGTCCAGGTCGGGGACGCGCCAGCACATAGTGGGATCGGCGGACAGGCCCGTCTCCACCGCGATGACGTGCTGCGAGAGGTCGCCGAAGCACTCCTCTAGGGAGTCGAAACCGGACTTGGAGCCGAACAGTCCGAACCACGGCGTCCACACGTGGGCAGGGATGACAAAGCAGCGAGGGTCGATGTCGAGCAGCATCTCCGTAAGGTCACGGGGTGACATCTTCAGCGTCGGCCTGCCGTCGCCGTCCAGCTTGGCGCCGGTGTCGGCGAGCGCGACGTTGATGGCGGCAACAGTGTCGAGGCTGGGCGCGAACGCCAGCATGTGGGTCCGCCGTCCGCGGCCGTCAACGCGAGCGACGCAGCTGACCTCGGTTCCGAGAATGAATTTTACGCCGCCGTGCTCGTATAGCCCGTTGCCCGTGTCGGTCAGCTTGGTGCTGGACTCTTCAAACCACTCTGGCTGGGTGAAGTCCGCAGACGCCAGTAGATCGATGCCCTTTAACTTTGCCCAGTTAGCCAGGTTCTCGAAGTTCAGGTCTCGACTTGTCGCGTATGCGTAGGATGAGTGGACATGCAGGTCGGCGGTGTATGTCATACGACGATCTTATCACCTGGGGATGATACCCGCGCTCACAAGGTACGCCCGCGACCCGCTGCTGACGTGAGACTGCGGTATAATGCGAATCGTGAAGATCGGGAGCCTCGTCTCCGATCTGGGAGGCCAGCCATGACTACCAGCGCAGCCGGTGTGACCATGCTGCCCTATAAGCGGCAGGGTGACATCGACTACTCCAGTCTCGAATTCGATCCTGATCTCGGTGAGCGACCACCCGACCACATGCAGCAAGTTAGAGAAATATGGGAGTTTCTGGATCTGATCCAGGCGTGGTTGGGGGATTTCTATCGCAGACCCGATGTGTTCATCGACAGTGGCAACTTCATCTGTTACGACCGGCGCAATCTGAATGTCAGGGTCGCGCCCGACGTCTATGTTGCGTTAGGGGTGGATGCGGACGCGATTCGCTCTCGCAGACTGTACCTGCCCTGGGAGGTAGGTAAGCCGCCTGACTGGGTGTTCGAGGTCGTGTCGGAGAGCACCAGTCATGTGGATACGGGCCGCAAACGCCGCATCTACGCCGGGATCGGCATCTCAGAGTACTGGCGGTTCGATCCATCGGGCGGCGAATATCACGGACAGCCTCTGGCGGGTGAACGGCTGGTCGATGGAATCTACTAGCCCATTGAATTGACCACGGAACCGGATGGCATACTGAAGGGGTATTCCAACGCACTTGGGATCAGCCTGTGCTGGGGCGATGGCAGGCCGCGTATCTATAACCCGGCGACCGGCGAATATCTGCGCAGTGCGGTCGAGGTGCGCGAGCTGCTTGGACAGAGTGAGGAGGCTATCGAAACGGGGCGCGAGCAGCTCGATCGGATGGAGGCGGAGCTCCAGGAAGAGCGCGTCGAGACCAGGCGTTTGCGTGAGCGGCTCCGCCGACTGGAGTCGGGGGGCTGATTGGCTCTGCACCTCATCAAAACTAGTATCGTTTCCAGATGAAATTGACGGATGATCCGCCCAACCGTCATTCCGGCGAAGGCCGGAATCCAGAGGGGCAGGGCAACGCTCTTATCGAAGCCACCGACCAAATTGATACAGCATCCGACCGTTTCAGTGTGGTTGACACAGTGGCCTGTTTCAGATAATTAACCATTGATGCTTAGTGCATTCCAACTTAGTGGCTCTTGTTCCCGATTGTCCGGTACTCGCCGTCCTGTGCGAAATGCCGAACTTCGCTTGGGATAAGCCTCCTCTAAGTTGAAACAGATTCGACAGCGACGACCGGGGCACGTGCGTCGTGAGAGTCTTACTATTTGAAATCGTTGAGAGCTAAGTTTAGCTATGACCTACAGACGTTCCGTGGGGACGTCTTCGGAGGCGTCACCTCGGCGGTGGTCGGTCTTCCTGTGGCGCTCGCATTTGGCGTTGCGTCAGGCTTGGGGGCGCTAGCCGGCATCTACGGAGCGATCGCCGTAGGCTTCCTCGCTGCCGTGTTCGGCGGAACGCGGTCCCAGATATCCGGCCCCACAGGTCCTATGGCCGTCGCGATGGCGGTCATCGTCACAATCCACGCGGACAGCCTCGCCAAGGCATTCACGATAGTCATCATGGCGGGGCTGATACAGATCCTTCTGGGCGCTTTCAGAATCGGCCGCTTCGTGTCCTACACCCCTTACTCGGTCATATCGGGGTTCATGTCGGGCATCGGAATAATCATCATATTGATACAGACCCTGCCTTTCCTGGGAAAAACCGTCGCCACGGGCGGACCGATTGGGGCCATCCGCGCATGGCCTGATGCCATTAGCGACCTCAACTACGGGGCACTCATTATCGCTGCCGTGACGCTCATCGTGGGTGTGGTCTGGCCGGAAAGGCTCAGGAAGTATCTTCCTCCAACCCTGGTCGCATTGGTCGCGGGGACGCTTCTGGGTGTGTTGTGGCTGAAGGATACGCCGCTGATTGGCCACGTGCCGACCGGTCTGCCGATCGCTCAGCTGCCGGACCTCTCGCTCAACGTGTTGCTGGACGCGGTGCAGCCGGCGTTGACGATCGCACTGCTGGGATCGATAGACAGCCTGCTCACTTCGTTGGTCGCCGACTCGATGACCCGCACGCGCCACAACCCGGATAGGGAGCTCATGGGCCAGGGCATTGGTAATATGGCCGCGGGGTTCATCTCGGCGCTACCCGGCGCCGGGGCGACGCTGGGAACGGTGGTGAATATACGAGCGGGTGGACGAACACAGCTCTCGGGAGTCATACGGGCGGCGATTCTGGTGACGCTGGTCTTGGGTCTTGGAAGGTACGTCGAGGCGATTCCACATGCGGCCCTGGCGGGTATCCTGATGAAGGTCGGCTGGGACATCATAGATTGGCGTTTTCTGACTAGGATTCGCCATATTCAGCGGGAACACCTTCTGGTAATGCTCATTACACTGAGTCTCACTGTGTTCCTCGATCTGATTACGGCCGTGGCGATAGGGCTGATCGCCGCTGGAATGGCCAGCGCGCGCCAGTTCGAGCGCCTCGAGTTGGACAGTGTGATCTCCGTGCCGCTGCTCGACCAGATTTTCTTCGATCTGGAACACTCGGACGATTTGGACCCATTCTCAGCGCAAGTCGGTCTCGTGGCGCTCAGGGGCAGTTTCACCGTCGCGTCGTCCAACAAGCTGATAAACACGATCAGCGTGGACATCCGAGACCACGAGGTGGTCATCCTTGACTTCTCCGACTCCGTTTACATCGACGACAGCGCCGCTCTGGTTGTGGAGCAGATGATCGATTCCGCCATAGCGCAGGATACAGAGTGCATCGTGATCGGGCTTTCAGGTCCGTCCGCCGAGACCATTCGGGCTCTCAACGTTCTGAAGAGTGTTCCCGAAGACCACGAAGTTGAAACTTTGGACGAGGCAAGGGAGATTGCAAGGCGCATTCTGAATATCTAGTGCTCAGCGCTCCGGTCGAATCTCAAGCGGGCCTCCGTTTGACCCTCCTTCACTTCGGTACTACAATCTCCCCCACCGTGGACACATGACTTCCCAGGAGTGTCAGGACTATGGACTTCGAGCCTCGATACACGCCGGAGCAGCAGGAGTTTAGGCAGCAGGTCAAGGACTGGCTGGAACAAAATGTGCCGGACGGTCTCGAGTATCCTGCGGACTCGATGGACCTCAGCTATGAAGGTTACTTAAAGCTGCGAGACCTGGGCGGAAGGCTGGGAGGGAAGGGCTGGCTGTGGCCCACCGCTCCGACCGAGTACGGCGGAGGCGGGCTTTCCATAGACCACGCAATCGTGATCGAGGAGGAGCTCGACGGGTACGATCTATCTTTGCCGCCGTACTATGACAGCGGCGGTCGACTCGGCGGCGCCAGCGTTCTCGTGTGGGGCACCGAAGAGCAGAAAGACCACTTCCTCCCGCCCATCTTCAGGGGAGAGGTGCGCACCTGGCAGCTTCTGACCGAACCCGGCGCGGGGTCGGACCTGGCAGGCGTGCAGATGAGCGCCGTACGAGACGGCGATGACTTCGTACTCAACGGACAGAAGGTGTACGTCGGCAGCTCGCACGGGGCCGAGATGCTGTGGACGATCACGCGCAGTGACCCGGATGGCGAGCGTCACCACAATCTGAGCTGGTTCATGGTGCCGACTGACACAGAGGGCATCACGATACAGCCGATGGACCTGCTCATAACCAGCGGCGAGGGCGGAGCCGGAACCGGCGCCAAGAACACGATCTTCTTCGACGACGTGCGCGTGCCGGCGTTCAACCTGATCGGCGGGGAGAACAAAGGCTGGCAGGTTGCGACCACGCACCTGGAGCTCGAACACGGCTCCGGCGGCACTATCCGTCGAAATCGCCTGGTTGACAGACTGTTCGAGTACGCCGCCAGCCTGAAGCAGAACGGTCAGTCTCTGACCGGGGATCCTGAAATCAGGGAGCTGCTGGTGGACGTGCTCGTGGAGGCTGAGATCTCACGCCTGTTCGGTCTGCGCAACTACTGGATGCGCCACGCAGGTCAGAAGCTGGCTCACGAAGGACCTCAGCACTCGCTGTACAGGAAGCAGTCCGGTCTGAGGTCAGCCGAGGCCATGTTGAAGGTGCTGGGCCCCTATGCGCTGACCGACGATCCCAAGTGGGACCAGTCCGATGGTCACATGGAAGTGTTCCAGCGGTCGAGCATCGTTGCGATGCATCCCGGCGGCACGGCTGAGATACAGAAGGTCATCATGGCCCGCCGTCTCGGCATCGGACGCCAGGTGAGGGAGCAGGCAGGAAGACTGGAGTAGGCAGAGTTCGACACCCAGTTTGAATGGTGAAGAAAATGGACAAGATCGTCCGAGACAAACATGACGAAATCGTCGCGTTGTGTAAGCAACACAAAGTAAACAGGCTCCATGTTATCGGGTCTGTGAGCGACTGCCTGCATGAGACCGGTATGCGCGACCTCGACTTTCTCGCTAGGTTCGATGACCCCGATCCGTATCGAAAAGGTCTAAGATCCCTCTACTTCAATTTCATAGTCGCCTTGGAGGATCTGTTCGAAGGACATGCGGATCATCTGCTTGTGGCAGTGGAGGGTGAGTTAGGCGACCCGTACCTAAAACGGATGATAGAAGAATCGAAGGAGCTGCTCTATGCCGCCGCCTGATGCGGTAAAGCTTCTACAATACTTACAGAACGCTGCGGAGCTGATCTTGCAGTTCATCGAGACAAAGGACTTCGCAGGGTACAACCAAAACGTGATGCTGCAGTCGGCGGTGGAGAGGCAACTCATAGTCGTTGGAGAAGCGGTCAACGTATTGTCGAGACTCAATCCTGAAGCAGCGTTTCGTATAACAGATTACCCTCGGATCATTGCGTTCAGAAATCGATTGGTACACACATTTTTCACTGTGGACAACAGGATAGTGTGGCAAGTTGTGAATAGCGACATTATCACCCTCTACAGGGAAGCCTCCGAGCTGCTACAGGAATTCGAGGAAAGCTGAATGGACCTATCCCTAACGGAAGAGCAAGAACTCCTCAGAAGCACGGCTCGCGACTTCATGCAGAGGGAGTGCTCCAAGGAGGCGCTGCTGGAGTTCGACGAGTCCGACTTCGGCTGCTCCGACGACGTATGGCAGAAGGCGTCGGACATCGGCTGGCTCGGCATGATGGTGCCGGAGGAGTACGGGGGTTCGGGCAGCTCGCTGACTGACGCGGCAGTCGTCTATGAGCAGCTCGGCGCCGGACCGCTGACAGGCCCATTCTTCTCGTCGGGAGTGCTTGGGGCGCTGATCGTCGCTGAGGCCGGGACTGACGAACAGAAGCGACGCTGGCTCCCCAATATCGCAAGCGGACGCGAGATCGTATCTCTGGCGCTGACCGAGCCGGACTACGGCTGGGAGTCGAGCAGCATCCAGATGCGCGCCCAGCCGACGGACTCAGGGTACGCTCTGAGCGGCACGAAGTTGTTCGTCCATGACGCTTCCGCGGCGACGACGTTTATTTGCGCGGTCCGCGGACGTGGACAGGAGGGCGTCACGCTGATGATGGTGGATGCCCGCGCTCCGGGCCTCTCAACAAGATTGCTGTCCGGGTTCATGGGGTGGGTAGGCGAGGTGACCTTCGAGGACGTAGAGGTTCAGGCAGCCGCGGTTCTGGGTGAGGTGGGAGGCGGATGGCAGCCTTTGCAGCGGGCGTTCCAGAAGGCGATCCCGGTGCTTTGCGCCTACAAGGTGGGTGGCGCGCAGTCGGTTTTCGACATGACCCTGGAGTACTCGCGCACGCGCATCCAGTTCGGCACTCCGATCGGCAGGTTCCAGCGCGTCCAGGACCACATAGTTGAGATGGTAAACCACTTGGACTCTGCCCGCTGGACGACCTACGAGGCGGTCTGGAAGCTCGACGCGGGCCGACCGGACCCCACCAGCGTCCACCTGGCCAAGGCCGTGGCATCGGAGGGTTACTATCAAGGCTGCAACCACTCTCACGAGGTCCACGCCGGTATTGGTGTCGTGCGAGAGTACGGCCTGACGCTGCACACGCAGATGTCACGCACCCTCTACCACTACCTGGGAGACCCCAGGTTCCACCGCCGCCGCATAGGAGAAACGCTGGGGCTCTAGCGCCAGCCTCTCACTTCAATGATCGGAGACGTCTTCGCCCTACTCGTACGTTACCAAATCCAACCTTTCAAGGTAATCTACAACTCTATCTACGCTCGGCCTTGAGATGTTCCAGCCAAGATCGTCAGCCTGTCCCCTGATCTGTCCGATAGTAGCCTCGCCGCGGTCAGAGAGAATAAAGTGGACTTTTGCTGCTATAGAGATGGTGTTGATATCTGAAGCAATACCTGACTCGTTGATCTTGTCGAGGTATGGACGGTATGGGTCCACGATTTCTGGCCGCTGATTGACAACACGTTGGCCCGATTCGCTAAGGCTGTAGTCAAAGCGGCTCATTTCTCCAAAAGTGGTAGGTATGCCGTAACGGACTCGAGTCTCTTCAATGAAATCTGCTTCAATCAGTGTGCCCAATGCTGTTGACACGATTGAACTATACGGGCCGTAGAAATGCGGCCTGAATCCGAAATTCTCGCATGTGAGCACTGACAAGAAATACATCTTCTTTTGAATCAGCGTTCTGCCGCGGGTGACTCCCGTCTCAGAAGACGGCTGAGTTGGTTTTGCATCAAGTATTGCTAGGACGGCATCGGACACACTCATGCTGAACCTCCTAGATATTCATCTATAACATTTCTTATTTCTTGTTCAATGTGAAGTCTTTCCGATCTGATGTCAGTCGACTTCCAGTCATATGGTGCAATCACATAGAGAGTATTTGAGTATGGCAGTTGGCCCACAACCAACTCGTCGTATGCATCCATAGTTTGGGTTTCACCATATCGATCGCTGACCATTATAGCTTCTGGATCCAATGTGTTTGGAGCTTGGTAGGCTGGATTTTTGACGTCCTTCACCTCCACAATTACTTCCCAAGGCTCACATCCTATCCGATTTGCGATCAGCTCTTGCAGTTTTTGGCGTCTTTGAGAACTTCCGCTGGATTCCCGTACTAGGCTTGCATATTGAGATCTTAAAAGGGGGTTAGAGATCTCTTGCTTGTTAATCCGTATTCTTGCCAGTTGTTTATAGAGGCGCCGAGAATCAAGTCTGTCGTAGATACTTTTTGGTCTGCGTAATTTGCAATTTATTAAGGAAGTAATTAGTCGGTCATCGTGGTATGTGACGTAATTCTGACAAAAGTCAGGGGACCCATCATATTCGTATAGATCTTTAATTTCATTTAGACCATCTTCAATGGCTAATTCTAGCCCTCTAACTATCATATAGTCAGTTATCACGCGAATCCTGTGAGCATACACTTGGTGACTCATGTGATGTTTGGCAAGAATGAGTTGCTCAGTTGCAAATATTCCCGACTCATCAATGCCTAGATAAGTCTGGCCGCCCCAGGAGATGAATGCAAACGAATCATAAATCTTTTCGAGGTCGAAAGCTCCGTACTGGACACCCGTAAAGTGGCCATCGCGGGTAAGATAGTCAATTTTGTCAGCATCCAAGTCACTGCTTACGATGTCGCGTCTTATGTCTCTACGGTTGGAGCCCCGGATTAACCCACAAACGGCTTCGCGCTGGTCATCGGTTAGCAGGTCGGCGATGGATGGCTCATAAGTGATTATGTCGACAGTGAGCCTCTCGTGGATCTTTTCTCGGGTGCTGACCGCGGGCGCCTGGGGCTTGTAGTTTTCGTCAAGCAAGTACTCTGAGACATGGCTGAATGGGCCGTGCCCGATGTCATGCAATAAGGCTGCGAGCCTTACTATACGAACATCATCTTCGCACATCTGTGCTGAATCTGCAACTTTGTCCAAGATGCGGCCGGCTGCGTGGAGAGTGCCTAGGCTGTGGTCAAACCGAGTGTGTAGCGCACCCGGGTAAACCAAATGTGCCATAGCCAGTTGTTTGATCCTACGCAGCCGTTGGAATGGTAGCTGGTCGATGATGTTGACCTCTTGGTCGGTCAACTTGATCAGCCCATGCACGGGATCACGGAACTCTCGGGTGGCCTTGATGTTCATCTAGCGCCAGCCTCGAAGCCGCTGGAGTGCCAGAAACCCGAATATCCCGATAGGGATGGCGACGATCACCGCGCCGAACACCGCGACCATTGCGAGATCGCCGAGTCCGAGTATCGCGTTAACCTGGTCGTTGATCCACTGCAGAAGCACGGGGTCGCCCGGCTCCCCGTGGTGGGTAAGCGCGGACAGGAGTAACATCAGTCGCCGTTAGCGGCGGATGCCACGGCCGGGGTCGGAGTCGCCGTCTGGTACCGCATCGAGTACTTGCGCTCCTTTATCGAGTAGCTCGCCAGTGTAGCTCCCAACAGGGTGAGTCCCGCGAGTCCGAACGGCACCACGTAGGTCCCGGTCTGGTCGTAAAGGATGCCGGCCACTACCACGCTGAGCGAGCCGCCGATCTGGTGAGCGAACGAAGTGAAACCGCCCAGCGTGCCGAGATTCCTGGTGCCGTAGATGTCGGCGGTCAGCGACGTTGTCAGCGGCGGCGTGGCTATCCAGGACATGCCGGCAAGGTACGCAAAGCCCCAGATACCGATCGAGGGCGGGATGCCAACTCCAAAGACGTCGCTGAGGATGCTGGGGACGACAAGCATGACGTACGCGAAGAACCGCATGAAGTAGATGGTCCCGAGCAGGTTCTTGCGACTGAACTTGTCCGCGTGGATGCCGACGACGAGTACGCCGACGGCGTTGAGCCCTTGCATCATCCCGAAAGCCAGCGCGGCTACGGCAGGACTGATGCCGAGATCGATGGCGAATGGCACGTAGTGGGTCGATATTATGAGCGTGGTCACGCCGCAAACGAAGTATGCGCCGGACAGCTGCCAGATTGGTGGAGACCTGAACGAGTCCTTCCAGCTTTCCGACTCCAGGGGAGGGGCATTTGTGGTTGTGGACAGGGATTCCGTCTTATCTCTCGTGATGAATGCGACCAGCCTGATGAAAGCGACCAGTGGCAACGCGAAAAGCTGGATGACAAACCATGCCACCATCCATGCAATTCTGAGGACCAGCGCCATCGTGGGGCTCATTGACGTGCCTTCCCGACCGTCTGGAATCTCCCCCATCTCATCCGGGCTGTCTCTCATTATGACAGCGACCAGCGGCAGCGCGAGTATCAGTACGAAAGCTCCCAGCACGACCCAGGCTACGCGCCAATGCGCCCAGATGATCAGGGAGGCGGCAAATGGTGTCAGTATTAGTCCGCCCACGGACGTTCCGGCCGTACAGAGGCTTAGCACGATGCCGCGCCTCCGATAGAACCACTTGGCGATAACGGCGTGGACTGTCACCAGCGATACCCCGCTGGAGGCGGTTGACATCACGAGGCCGTATACCATTACCAGGAACAGGAGGCTGGCAGAGAGCGTAACATCTACAACGCCGATGTTCAGCCTGAACGCGAATGTAGAGCCGAAGTTGCTGGTGAAGGCGAGCAGCATCGTGGCGAGGCCAAGCACCAGCAAGCTGATCGATATGACCAGACGCCCTCCGTACTGGTCGTACAGTCTGCCTAGAAACGGCTGAGAGAGGCCGTTCACGAGGATGCCGACGGCTATGGCCGCTGATATCTCGGTGCGCGTCCAGTCCAGGTCGCCGGTCATCGGGACGACGAAAACGCCAAACCCGTTCCTCGCGCCCATGGACACGAACAAGGCAAAGAACCCTGCGGCGAGTATGAACCATCCGTAGAAGATCCCATTGCCGGCTGATCTTTGTGCCAAGTCGCCTATCCTTCCGTCTCACGGCGCACTGCGGCAGACCGGCCACGCGGGGAGATCGAGGAGTGTCACACGAGTCTAACACCGAGGTCTCAGCAGTGACAAGGAATTCACGAACTCAACGACAGCAAATCGTGAGACCGTGCGATGGGATACGTGCCGCCATCAGGGCAATCGCATTTGGACTTCAGCCTGCCACCGTCAATCGTCACTCCGGCGAAAGCCGGAGTCCAGCGGGGTGGTGTAGGAGGCCCTGCCAAAGCTGGCCCCGGCTAAGTGCGATTGCCCTAGTGTCGCCATCGACCGCCCTGAACAGGAGGCATACCGTGTCCGGGACACCACAATTGAGCGCTATCGCAAAGTAACTTCGCCGTCCTGGGAGATCGATGCCACGCGGTGTGCCCCGCTGAACGCCACGGCGCGCTGAGACGTCTCCACGGTCTGCCCTGGCTGCACCAGCATCGCGGTCCCGTTCTCGACCGCGCCCGCCAGTCCGCCGTTGCCGTAGCTCGTGAACGGCTCCAGACCCACGTTGTAGGTGCGCCCGTACCAGGGATATCCAAACCCGCCGCCGAACGAGTGCCAGTACCACAGGAACTTGAACACGTCCGTTGGGTAGCGGAGTCCGAATCCCACTCCCGTCTTCTGGTTGGTTACCGCATACCATCCCTCCGGCATGTCCGCGACGTATGACATGTCGTACGACCTGAAGCTCTTGGGGGGAATCCTGCTCAGGTCCCTCGGTGTGCCGTCCTTGAGCTGAGACATGGGCCACGGCCCCCTGAAGCCGGCCTTGAGCTTGTTGTTCGGGTGCCAGTCGTCCCCCTCTTCGTTTATGAGAGTCCCGCCCGGAAGGTCGATGACGCAGTCCTCGCTGAGAAACGGCGCACCCAGCGCAATGTGCTCTCCCCATACGCAGTGGACGGGTTCTTCGCCCTCGTTCGTGAGTCGCGCCTCGATCTCAAGCACGCCGCCGCCGGCTCGAAGCGTCAGTGTCTTCTCGAAGAAGAACGGGGTGCGGGCCGCGCGAACCCAGAAACGCATCGAGACGACCTCGGGCGTGTCCTCGACGATCGCGGCGTCCCACGGCACGGTGTTGACCTCCGCGTGCAGGCCCATGTCGGCGCCCATGTACTGTGTGGGGAACCCGCCGCCGGGCAGCACAGTCTGCCAGCCTCCCTCATAGACGTCCATCCACAGTCCCTCGCCGGAACCCGTGGTTGACATACGTACCGACGGGTCGCGTACGCCCCAGGGCGAGCGCCAGAGGAAGTCCGTATCCGAGGGCTTGTGCACGAACTGGTAGATATCGGCGCCCTTGTCGATAAGTACCACAACTCTCAGTAGCTCATTCTCGATTACGGCCGTCTTGAGTCCGCGAAAGGTCCAGGCGTCGGAGACCCTGCACCCGTGGTTGCGCTCGATCTGGTATTGAGTCATGTTCCGCTCCTTCCGAAAATCGGACTCTCTAGCCCGCGTCAGAGCCTGCCCCGCACCTGATGCGGGGGTAATGCAGCGAGATGCCTCTTGCGCCCGCTTCGTACCGTGTGATGTGCCAGCGGCCCAGGTTCGCGCTCAGCAGGACGTCTCGCTCGACTCCGCAGAATGCGATGTTCGTCGGCGCGGCGATGATCGTGCCCTCGAAGTCGTCAGCAAGAATTTCGAGCACGCCGGAGGTGCTGTACCGGTAGATCCGATCAGGTCGGTAGCAGGCGATGTACAGGTTTCCGTCGGTGTCGAAAGCCACGCCATCCGGTACCGTACCGGGGATCTCCACGACGGTTCGCACCTCACCGGCTGAGCCGTCCGGCGCTATCTCGATCTCGGAAATCCTGGGTGGGTTCAGGCTCATCGCGACGAACAGGCTCGTGCCGTCTGGCCCCACGCAGAGGCCGTTGGGAAACTCGCACAGCGACCGGCTCCAGACCTCCGTGCCGCCGCCGGGCCTGACCCTGTACATCTTGCCGTTGTCGGACCTCCAGTCGCCTGAGTCGCAAACGTACAGGTTGCCGTCGGCGTCGAACGCCGGGTAGTTCGGCGTGTTGAACGGCTCGTCCGGCGCGCCCGTGGTGTACGCGGTCACGAGTCCGCCTGGAGTGATCTTCATCACGGCCCTGTTGCCGGTGTCGCACGCATAGATGTTGTGGTCAGCGTCGAGGGCCAGACCGAGTATGAACCCGCCGGTGTCGGCGAATTGCACCGCCTCCCTGCGCTCCACGTCGATACGGTAGAGCTGGCCGGCCTCTCCTCCGGCGTAGCAGTATCCATCCAGTCCCCAGGCTATCCCCTCGACGTGGTCGAGTCCGTCGACGAGGACTGAGACGTCGGTATCGTTATTCAGCAGCGCCATGCCTGTTCCTCCAACCGGATTGCGAAGCAGCTCAGCTCTCCGGTTCCTGGTAGAACCCGGAGTTGAGGAAGCCGCCGTCGATGGGAATGCCGACGCCGTTGATGTAGCGCGCCTCGTCGCTGCACAGGAACAGCACGAGGTCGGCGACCTCCTCGGGCAGCACCTCGCGCTTGATCGGGAATCGTTTCAGTCTCTGCTCCCGAAGTTGCGGCTCTCTCGAGTACACCATCTCGGTCATCGGCGTAATCGCGACTCCGGGACAGACCGCGTTTACATTGATCCCGTACCGCGCCCACTCGAGGCCGAGCTGTCCGGCAAAGTTGATGAGCGCCGCCTTCGCCGGGCCGTAGGCGCCCCGTTCAGGCGCGGGCGCCGTCCCCGCCACTGACGACATCAATACGACGCTGCCGCCGTCGCCCTGCTCGACCATCCGCCTGCCTGCCTCTCGACAGAACAGGAACGCTCCCGTCAGGTGCGCTTCGAGGGAAAAGTTCCACTGGGCGAGCGACATTTCGAGTACCGGTGCCTTGATGTTCGTGCCGGCACAGTGCACCAGGTAGTCCACCCGACCGAGGTCGTTCACGACTGTCCTGACGGCAGCAATCACTGAGTCTTCATCGGTCACTTCGACCTGCACCGCGATTGCATGGCCGCCGCCCGAGGCAACTGACCGGGCCACTTCCGACGCCGCTTCGGCGTTCATATCGGCCACGGCGACAGCCGCGCCCCGCGCCGAAAATTTGCGGCATATCTCCGACCCCAAACCGCCAGCGCCGCCGGTGACTATCGCTACCTTGCCTTCCATACTCCACCTCCTCTCGGCAACATTGATGACAGACAGCCCCCTCTCCCTCGAAGGCTGACAGGGGTAGGTAGAAGTGTACAGACAAGCACAAATACCTACCGACAGGCCCCCTCTCCCTCAGGGTCGTAGATGCGCTGAGGCGCGAGAGGGCTGGAGCCTGCCCCGTACTCGATACGGGGGTGAGGGTGAATACCCCACCCTTGGTCAGCCCATTAAGGGAGAAGGCACTTGGGACAACCCACTAAGACTACTGCTCCGCCGACGCGCCCGCGCCTGAAGCCCACGCGCCGAGGGCCATGAATCCGCCGTCAACGTTGACGTGCTCGCCCGTCATGAAGCTGGCCTTCTCGCTGGCCAGGAACAGCACGACGTTGGCGACGTCCACCCCCTGGCCGACTCTGCCGATGGGATGTCCCTTGCCCCAATCAGCGATGGTCTGGTCCGGGTCTCCCTCTTCCATGCGGGCGACAGTTCGGACCAGCTCGGTGTCGATGGTGCCGGGACAGACCGCGAGCACGCGGATGTTTTCCTCCGCGTAGTCGAGCGCCATCTGGCGTGTCAGAGACAGTATGCCGCCCTTGCTCGCCGCGTAAGCCGGCACCAGCTTTTGCGACTGGAGACCCTGAACGCTTGCCGTGTTGACGATCGCGCCGCCGCCCCGCTTGCGCATTTCGGGTATGGCGAACTTCGACATCATGTAGTAGCTCTTGAGGTTCACGTCCAGGATGCGGTCCCACATCTCTTCCGGCGTGTCCTCGACGTTCCTGTACGAGTCGGGCGACTGGATGCCGACGTTGTTGAACAGCACGTCCACGCCGCCGAACGCCTCGACCGTCTCTGCGACTACACGACTGCACTCGCTCATGTGCCCGACGTCGGCAAGCACTAGCAGACCGCCCGAACCCTCGCTATTCAACTCCGACTCAACGGCCCGCCCTGCTTCCTCGTTCACGTCCGCGACTACTACGCTGGCGCCCTCTTTTGCGAACTCGATCGCGGTGGCCCTGCCGATGCCGAGAGCGCCGCCCGTTACGATCACCACTTTGCCGTCGAACGTACCCATCTCTACTCTCCCATCACAACCTTCACCACGTTGTCTTCGATGTTCTCATACATATCGTACGCTGCCTTGAGGTCGTCGAAGCTCAACCGGTGGGTGACCATCTCCCCGGGGTCCCACCAGCCGCGCTGCTTCAACTCGATCATCGTTCGGATATGGTCGATGGCGTCTGGGCTGGCGGCGCCCTGGGTTGGTATCACGGTGATCCCCTCCCTGAACAGTCCTCTGAACACAAGCGGCACAGTGCCGTCCCCGCCTCCACCCTGGATTCCGAAGATGATTACCTTGCCGCCGTCCTGGTTCACGTGCTTCAGGCTGTTGTTTAGCGAGTCGGGATAGCCCGCGGCTTCCACGGAGATGTCGGCTCCCTTTCCGCCGGTCAGCTCGCCCATCGCCTCGTCGAGGTCGTCCCTCGCTGGGTTGATGGTCTGTGTCGCGCCGAATCGCCTGGCGAACTCCAGCCGATTGTCCTCGAAGTCCACGGCGATCACCTCGCGCGCGCCCGCGCGAGCCGTGATCGCGGTGAACGACAGGCCGATGCTGCCCTGCCCGAACACTACAACGCTCTTGCCCAGAATCGTGCCCATCTTCTGGCACGAGTAGAGCACAGTGCCGGACGGCTGGCACATCACCCACTCGGCAAGGTCGCCGTCGTCGGGCACCAGGGCCATCCGGTCAGGCGTTCCCGGTAGATACTCCACCAGTCCGCCCGTTCCCGCTCGACCGGGCAGCACTATGACACGCTGTCCGACCTGGAACTCGTCCGTCCGGCTTTCGACGATTGTGCCCGCGCACTCGTGACATGGCGCGCCCGTGCGCATCGGGTAGTCCTCCTCTGGGAGTACGGGACCGTATCCGTGTCTGATGTCGCTGCCGCACACGGACCACCGTTCCAACTTGATGAGACACTGGCCGTCGTCTATGGCTGGCGTGTCGATGTCCATGATTTCCCAAGTCTTGGGTGCGCTGATTCTCGCTGCTCTCATTTCCGTCCTTTGCTCCTGTTATCGACCGCATTCCTCTGAGAATAGACCAACTGCTGCAAGCCTAGCCGTCATTGGCCTGAACCTCAATCAACTAGCCCTCTCTGAGCCTGTCCCAGATTAGTAGGCGCTGGCACTTCGTCATACCGCTGGCACTTCGTCATACCGGCGAAGGCCGGTATCCAGGGGTGGAGTGGCCGCCTACGCAGTGGTCGCCTACTAACTTGGGACAGGCGCTCGCCCCCTCTCCCTCAGGGTCGTAGATGCGCTGAGGCGCGAGAGGGCTGGAGCCTGCCCCGTACTCGATACGGGGGTGAGGGTGATTACTCTGATACCAACCATAGTGCGACTGTCCCTGTTCAGCCTACGCCGTCATCACCGACTTCACGACCTCGTCTTCGCGGTTCTCATACATATCATAGGCGTTCTTGACGTCGTCGAACGGCATCAGGTGGGTGACCATCTCTCCGGGGTCCCACCATCCGCGCTGCTTCAGCTCCACCATTCTCTCGATGTGCCCGACCGCGTCGCCGCTGGTGGCGCCCAGTGTCGGGATTATGGTCGGTGTGTTCATGATGAACTGCCGGTAATGGAGCGGGGCCATGTCCTCTGTCCCGCCGACAAGCCCGAAGATTATGCACCTGCCGAACTTGGAGACGTACTTGAACGTGTTGTTGAAGGTGTCTGGATATCCGGCGGCCTCGACGGAGATCTCAGCGCCGCGTCCGCCCGTTATCTCGGCGATCGCATCGTCCAGGTTGTCCCTGGTCGGATTGAGTGTGTGGGTCGCGCCGAACCTCTTCGCGTACTCCAGCCGGTAGTCCTCTAGGTCCACCGCGATGACCTGCCTCGCGCCCGACCGCGCCGTGATCGCCGTGAACGACAGCCCAATGCTGCCCTGCCCGAATATGAGCACGCGCTTGCCTAGGATCGTCTCCATCTGCTGGCAGGAGTAGAGCACGGTCCCCGAAGGCTGGCACATGACCCACTCGGCGAGGTCGCCCTCGTTGGGAAGCGCTACCATGCGGTCGGGAGCGCTTGCCATGTACTCGACGAGCCCGCCGGTGCCGCTCTGGTTTGGCAGCACTATAACTCGCTGGCCCTCGTGGAACTGGTCGCTGCGACTCTCGACGATAGTGCCGGCGCACTCGTGGCACGGCCCGCCCACTCGCATCGGGTAGTCCTCTTCAGGATAGACGGGGCCGTATCCGTGTCTGATGTCGCTTCCGCACACCGACCACCGTTCCAGTCTGATGAGACACTGGCCGTCGTCTATGGTGGGCGTTTCGACATCCATGATTTCCCATGTTTTGGGTGCGCTGATCCGGGCTGCTCTCATCTGAACTCTCTCCAGCCGTGTTGAATTTGGCCGACGCAATTTATACCCCACGCTGTACCACATTGCAACATGACCGAGCCTGTTTCAATTTAGCGTGCGGTTGTACGACCATGTTCTGGAGCGCGGGCGTCTCGCCCGCATACGCCGTAGGGGCGGTTCGCGAACCGCCCCTACATGGAGTAGCTGCCTACCAAACTGCCACAGCCTCCGCTCACTCCTCTCGAAAAGGCGTATAATCGGGCCAACCACCAGCTAACCCAACAAGGAGATATGTGATGCAGAACGCGGTTATCGTCAGCGGCGCGAGAACACCTATGGGAAGGTTCGGTGGGTCTTTCAAGGACGTAGCGGCCCCCGACCTCGGTGCGGCGGCGATCAGGGCCGCGCTCGAACGTGCCGGGGTATCGCCGCACATGGTCGAAGAGGTGGTGCTGGGAAACGCGCTCCAGGCTCAGGAGGCCGGATACGCAGCGAGACTCTCCTCGCTCAACGCTGGCATCCCCGAGGAGACGCCCACCATCGCCGTCAACCGGCAGTGCTCGTCCGGGCTGGAGGCGATCAACATGGCCGCCCAGCTCATCCGGACCGGAGAGGTGGACATCGCTGTCGCCGGGGGCATCGAGAACATGACGCAGGCGCCGTTTATGCTCGACCCGAGCGTCAGGTTCGACGGGCTGCGAATGGGCGATAGCACTCTCCGCGACGGCCTGGTAGAAGGTCTGGGCTGCCCGGTTAATCGCTACCACATGGGCGTGACCGCCGAGAACGTGGCCGAGCGGTTCGAGGTAACCCGGCAATCGCAGGACGAGCTCGCGCTCATCAGCCACCAGCGAGCGGTTGCCGCAATTGAGAATGGTCGATTCGACCGCCAGATCACGCCGGTAAGCGTTCCCCAGCGCCGGGGCGATCCTGTGATAGTGGACACCGACGAGGGCCCGAGAGCGGACACCAGCCTGGAACGTCTGGCCACCCTGCGCCCGGTGTTCAAGCGTGACGGCACCGTGACCGCTGGCAACGCCTCGAGCATTAACGACGGCGCGGCGGCAGTCGTTCTGATGTCTGAGCAGAAGGCAAAGGAGCTCGGCGTGACTCCCAGGCTGCGATGGCACGCTAGGGGCGTCGCCGGAGTCGATCCAGCGATCATGGGCATCGGCCCTGTGCCGGCCGTCCAGAAGGCGCTTGGCAAGGCCGGCATGGAAGTCGACGACATAGACCTTATCGAGCTCAACGAAGCGTTCGCCGCGCAGGCGCTCTACTGCATCCGAGAGCTGGACCTCGACCTCGACAAGACCAACGTCAACGGCAGCGGGATCAGCCTCGGCCACCCTGTCGGAGCCACGGGCGCGGTTATGACCGTCAAGCTGCTGGAAGAGATCGACATGCGCGACCAGAGCATGGGCCTGGTCACTATGTGCGTAGGCGGAGGCCAGGGAGTCGCCACAATCTTCGAGCGCGTGGGGTAGGGGGTAGCGATCGTCTGCCCAAATGCCCGAATCACAGTTCAGACGAGGAACAACGCCGCGCACAAGCGACCTGTAAAGACAAGGCCCTGGTTGCATAAGATCAGGGCCTTGTCCTTTTACAATTCAATTAGGCGAGGTCAGCGACCACGAGAGTCTGTGGCTGTTGATGTGTGGCAGCGGCTCATCGAACGGCTCACCCCGGCTCTCGGCTTCTAAGCGGCGGTTATTCCAGTTCATCCAGAGTTCATTTATCTCCTGGCGAATCTTCTCGTCCCGCTCGTTCCACTTCCTGTCCAGTCGCCTTTTCAGGTCTTTTGCGAGAATCAAAATATAACCTCCCAGTTCAACAACACATATAGAGACCGCAGCCGCCATGATCGCAATATAGGAAAGACTGGTCCATTCAGGCAATTCCCCTTGACCCAGCCCCCGCCACGCGCTACCATCATTAACAGAACATAAGTACTAGTGACTGAAAACCAACACCCCATGAACCTAGCACACAGAATCCAGGCAAAGGCCGACAACGGCGACACCGTCATCGACTTCCTCATTGAAGTCATGCAGAGCCTGCCCCGTACCCGATACGGGGACGAGCGCGACGGCTTCAAGATATGCCACAGGCTAGACGCCGCCAGGCTCCTCACCAAGTACGGCTGCGCCTGCAAGTCCGACGTGACGGAACGCGACGAGGCTATCGACTTCATCCTCGAAAACCCGCCGGAGCCGTCACGCACCAGGGCAAGCTCACGCTCCTCCGACGAGTCGATGTTCGACGCCGCTCTCGCCAGGGTCATCCAGAAGGCCACCGACGACGGAGCCTCCGTGTGTCGCTTCCTGGTCAACGTCATGGAGGGAGATCTAACGACGTTCAAGCCCCATCACCGCATCGCGGCAGCTAGAGAGCTTCTAGACCGCGGCTTCGGCAGAAGCGCGAGGGCAGAGGCCGCAGCGGCCGCTTCCAATCATCCTTCTGTCCCGGTCCCTACCTCAAGCGCCCCAGTCCGACAGTCGGACAATGGTGAATCCCATCCCGTATCTCCAGTCTCCTCAGAAGCGGCCCCAGCCGCAGTCGCGATAGCCGAGGCTGATCCCGGCACACACGAGCAGACCCAAGATGATGACGAAGGCTGGGCAGCCTTCTGGGAAGAGATGGTACCTGTCCTTGAGGAAGAGGAGCGCAGGAAAGCAGAACAACCCGAACCTGAAGCGGACCCAGACAACCTACCCTACGTCCCCGACTACTCTGCCTTCAACGAGGCGTGGGAGAACTCCGAGAGACGGTTCGAGGAGTGGAAGAACTCCCTGGACCCCAGCGAGTGCGAGGCTATCATCGCTGATGAGGCAGCCAAGTTCTGCGCGATGGTGGACAGAAAGGTGGAGAGACGTAAGGAGATCACCGAGGAGCGGGAGCGCAGGGAAAAAGAGGAGGCCGAACGCGAGGCTCAACAGCCCGACCCTGAGCCCGAGGAGGAGTCTGAGCCGGGCCCGCCCACACGCTCACAGCACAAGCGAAAACTCGGCTTCGTTCTTGGAAATTCGATGTACGTGGAATGCGGACACCCGGAGTGCAAGGTGTGCGTAAATCCCAGGTACTACCCCGAAGACGACCGCAGCAGTCCGCACTACTTCGACGGCCGCGCTCCTCCTATGTACGGCAACTATGGCTTGTGACCCCGGTCGGGGTCACTCCGAACAATGTGTACAGGCTCGTGAATGGGCACATTGGGATCTCTCCCAAGGTCGCTCTGGGCCTTGAGTCTCCAGCCCGCCTGCAAAATCCCCCAGCTCCCAGCATTCAAAGGTCGATCACTCATGTCCGACATACCCTCTCGCGTCGCCCGTCTCGACACGATGACTTCAGACGCCGTCCGGCTCAATGCCATCCAGTCCATGCGACGGGAGTTGTCCCAGCGCCCGCTGGCGAGCTTCAGCTACCGCTGGCCTCTCATTGCGAGACACAACCAGGCGCCGCCCGACGGAGCCTGGACTGCGTGGATACTTCTCGCCGGAAGAGGCTTCGGCAAGACCCGCACCGGTGCTGAGTGGGTTCGTTCGCTGGTGGAGTCTGGCAGGGCTGAGAGAATAGCCCTGGTTGCCCGTACACCCGCCGAAGTCAGGGACACGATGATCCAGGGTACGTCAGGACTTCTCAACGTCTGCCCACCCTGGTTCATGCCAGAGTACGAGTCCACCAAGAAGAAGCTCACTTGGCCCAACGGCGCGACAGCCTTCCTGTTCTCCAGCTACGAACCCGACCAGCTCCGGGGTCCCCAGTTCGACGCCGCATGGTGCGACGAGCTCGCATCCTGGAAGTACCCGCGAGAGACGTGGGACAACCTCGCATTCGCGCTCAGGCTTGGCTCGGACCCCAGGTGCGTCGTTACGACCACGCCCAAGCCAATCACGCTTCTCAGGGAGCTTGTCGCCCGCCACGACGTGCGAGTTACACGAGGCACAACCTACGACAACGAGGACAACTTGGCCCCGAACTTCTACTCGCACATCAGGTCCCGCTACGAGGGCACGCGCACAGGACGGCAGGAGATCTACGCCGATCTCCTCGACCAGTCCGAAGACGCCCTCTGGCAGAGACAGTGGATAGACGACTCCAGGGCCAAGCATACCCCCGAAGACCTCGTACAGGTTGTCGTTGCCATAGACCCCGCGGTCTCATCCAATCCACGAAGCAGCGAGACTGGTATCGTGGTCGCCGGAGTGGACTTGGACAGACGCTATTATGTCCTCGCTGACGGTTCTGGACGCATGACTCCCAACGGTTGGGCCAGGCGTGCGATGGCCCTATATGACAGGCACAACGCTGACCGGATCATAGGCGAGACCAACAATGGAGGCGACCTCGTCAGGGAGGTCTTGCGAACGGCAGCTGGTGGGGATCACCTTCCATTCCAGGCTGTGAATGCGAGCCGGGGAAAGTACGCCCGCGCCGAGCCGATAGCCGCCCTGTACGAGCAGGGCAAAGTCCACCATGTCGGTATGTTCTCCGACCTGGAGGATCAGATGTGTACCTGGACCCCACACGGCTCCGCCGACACATCTCCCGATCGCATCGACGCCCTCGTCTGGGCGCTCACCCAACTGGTCAACCGAAGAGAGACCAGGATATGGACCTAACCCCAACTCCTATCCTCACCCGCAACACCACTTGTGGTAAGCTGGAAGTGAGACCAAAACGACCGACTGCGATTGTCCACAAAGGCGGGAAGCCACGATGCAAGACGTTTTCCACGAAGCTGTTGACCTGCTCGAAAAAGACGAGCAGCTGGTGATGGCCACCGTTATCCGCACCAAGGGGTCCACGCCACAGAAGCCGGGCGCTAAGCTGCTGGTGCGGAGCGACGGCACCGGGGTCGGCACCCTGGGCGGAGGCTGCGTCGAGGGAGACATCTGGTACGCCGCCAGCCAGTTGATGAGACGCGGCGGAGACGCTCAGTATCGTGAGTACGAGCTTAACGAAGACCTCGCGGCCGAAGACGGTCTGGTCTGCGGCGGCACGATGTTCTTCCTCATCGACCCGGTCTATCGCCCTGAACAGTACCTGGACTTTGCCAAGGAGATCGACGACGCCTACGAGGGAGGCCCTTCGGTGGCGCTGGCGAGCCTTATCAAGACCGCAAACGGGCGCGGCTCTATAGGCTCCAAGCTGTTCATCCGCGAAGATGGCTCTACTGAGGGGTCGCTTGGTGATCTCAGGCTGGACCGCGATGCCGTCAAGCGCGCGCGCAGCCTGATGGCTATGGGCAGGAACGAGTACGTCATCGCCGATGAGGGTGTGGAGTACTTTATCGAGGCGTACACGACGCCGCCCCAGCTTGTGATCTGCGGAGGCGGCCACGTATCGAGGGCGCTTGCCAGCCATGCCAAGCCGCTCGGATTCAGGCTGTTCATCACGGACGATCGCGAGGAGTTCGCCAGCCCGCAGCGCTTCCCCGAGGCCGACATGGTCGTCGCCGAGAAGCCGGAGGACGCGCTGAGAGAGCTTCCGATCAACGCCAACACGTTCATTGTCGTGGCGACACGCGGCCACAGGTTCGACAACGTCGCGCTCGCGGCCGCTGCCGACACGTCGGCCCGCTACGTCGGACTTATGGGCAGCAAGCGCAAGACGATTCTCATCTACGAAGACCTCGTGCGCATGGGCATCAGCGAAGAGCGGCTGCGCGAGATCAGGTCGCCGATCGGCCTCGACATCCACGCGCGCACTCCCGAGGAAATCGCGATCAGCATCATAGGCGAGATCCTCATGTTCAGGCTCGGAGGCACCGGTCAGGAGATGAAGCTGGAGCAGCACCGCATAGACCGCATCATCTCCAAGGTGGAAGCCGAGCAGCCCGCTGTCGCCGTCGCCGACTGATTTTTCTTCATCCCGGCGGATATCTGTAGTCGTCGAATGATCGCCGCTGTCCTCACAGCCGCCGGACTCAGCTCACGCATGGGCCGACCTAAGCCAATGCTCCAATGGCGGGACGTGACGCTCCTCGAGCACCAGGTCTCCATACTGCTGGAAGGCGGCGCGTCTGAGGTGGTCGTGGTTCTGGGCCACAGGTCGGAGGAGATGGCCCCATACGTCGAGCGGTCCGGGGCGGCGTTCGTTGTCAACGAGCGATACAGGGAAGGCCGCACGTCTTCAATCAAGGCAGGCCTTGATGCCGTCCCAGAGCATACAGACGACGTCATACTGCTTGGAGTCGATCAGCCGCGGACCTCGCAGATCGTCGTGCGTGTGGTGGATACTCACGTCGGGGCCGGTGCTCTGCTGACTTCACCTCGACTACAGGGACGAGGGGGACACCCGCTGATGTTCTCGACGCGTCTCATGCCGGAGCTCAGGCAGATCTCGGAGCAGAACCAGGGGCTGCGAGAGGTATTCGAGCGGCATCGCGCCGAGATTACCGAGGTCCGCTTCGATGACCCGATGGTCCGGCTGGACCTCAACACCCCGGAGGCCTACGAATCGGCCTATCAGACCTACGGTCGCGCTTGAAGGCGGGGTGTGACACGATGACATCCGATCTCGTACGTGAAATCCGACGAACGCTCGCCGACAACGCCGACGGCGAAAGGGCCGTGGGGATGCGCGCCTACATGAAGTCGGAGATGCCGTATCGCGGGGTGCGAACTCCTGTCAGACGGAAGTTGTTCCGCGCGATCTTCAGGAGTCACCCACTCTCCGAGCAGCACGACTGGCGCGAGACTGTGCTGGAGCTGTGGCGCGACGCGGAGTATCGCGAGGAACGGTACGCCGCTCTTGAGTTGGCCGGCGCCAGGCAGTACGTCGATTACCGTACCTTCGACACTCTGCCAATGTTCGAGGAGATGGTGGTGACCGGCGCATGGTGGGACTACGTGGATGAGATCGCGACGCACCGACTGCGTGAGCTGCTGGAACGATACCCAAAGGGAATGTCGCGCAGGATGAGATCGTGGAGTCGCGACCGAAGCCTGTGGAAGCGACGATCGTCGATCATCTGCCAGATCAATCGCAAGGACGACCTTGACCTCGACCTGCTATTCGACTGTCTTGAGCCGAACCAGTCGCACGGCGACTTCTTCGTCCGAAAGGCCATAGGCTGGGCGCTACGCGATCTGGCCTGGACGGACCTCGGCACCGTGGAATCCTACGTCGAGCGTCACCATGACCGGCTCAGCCCGCTATCTCGTCGCGAGGCTCTGAAGAACGCGGAGAAGATAAGGGCGGGGAGTGAGCGACAACAGTTCCCCGGCAGTATGATTGCGGGCGTATCAAGCGTCTTGACTGCCGCTCCTAGCAGCCAGCCGTGCCCCAGAGTAACCTAGAATCGCACCAATGGCGGCTTTGACCATCCAGTCTGCGATGTTCATTAGCCTGTCTTGAGCGGGAGTGATGTCACCAGCTTGGATCTGAGACATCCAGATCAGGATGCCCAGTCCAACGACAGCCACTGCAGACAGCATGATGAGGATTGGCAACGTCTGCGAATAGTTTGGGGTAGCTTGCGGCACGACCTCTAACCGCGAGCCCCCTTAAACAGCATGACGAGTCCAATTACGAAGCCCGCCAGTCCCGCAACCATCAGAATCGAACCCATGATCGGTGCGACCGTATCCACCATTGTTATCTCCTGCAGTCGTATTTCGTCGCCCGCATAGTATAACACTTCGTTTATCACATTCTATGGCGGGTCGGGACACTATGAGCGACGGTTGCGCTGGTGTCTTCCGAGGTATCCGACGATGACCTGCTTTAGCTCATCGTCCCAGTCGAAGGCAATGCGGATAGTCTGTTGTGGATCGAAGCTGGTGCCCTTGCCGATGTGCGCGTCCAGCTCGTAGGACTTGCCGTCAACGGCGGTCGTGTACCACTCAGTGAACTGCTCCTTCGTTACCCCGGTCTGCTTGGACTTGTATGACCAGCCAGGGCACGCTTCCTTGATGAGCTTGTCGAAGTTTGGCGCGGTGCCCGGATTCGAGCGTCGCCTATGGTATTCAGTCGCCAGCCACGCGAGAGCGTCGAACACCTCTTCGGGCTTCTGGAAGGGGGTGTTCCTGTTCGACTTCGAGTTGAGGGAGATGCGAAGTCGGTCTGGGAAACTCTGTTCCGCGAGTTCTAGAGCATCCCTGATGCTGGACACGATCACAGGCTGATCTTGGTCGATGCGTACCTGCCCGGCGCTTGTGGAAACGTATGTCCTTCGCCAGTACTCCTGCATCTCCCGGCTCTGGGACAACTCGCGTTTCAGACTACTGATCTGGTCGCCGAGCTGGGTCTTGTCCGCGCGCAGGTGCTCGCTGCCCTGTTTGAGCTGATCGTTCTCGGAGCTGAGCGATTCGTTGTCCTGTTGAAGGCGGTCGAGTTCCGAGCTAATAGGATTGGCGTCCTGGATTGCCCTGAAGACTGCCTGTACTGTGTCAGTCTCATCAGCGGAAGGGTTGTCGACGCTTGGCTCTTCGGAAGTGGACAGGGCGTCGCTGTCTCCTTCTGCCGTACGGTGTTGGGAAGCCTGCGGGACCGGATCGTTGTCTTGCTCTTCAAGGACGTTCATCGTCTCGTCCCATGTGGCAGCGATGTCGAGGATGAGCTCTTCGCACCTCTCCCTTTCGGGGGCTCGCAGCGACTCCTCGCTTCGGGAGGGCGCCTGCGTCCGAATTGGTCGATACTCAGCCAGTGCCGACTTCAGGCCTGTTAGCTGTCCCAGCGCTGTCTCGATCAGGTGTGACCTCACGACATCGTCCGCGGACCACGAGCTGATATCTATCTCCAGGTACTGCAGTTCGTCGTCAAACTCCTGCACTATCTCGGTAATGGAGCTGGCGATAGCCTCGATCTGAACGGTCCTGCGCTCTGCGATCTTTGCAAAGGCGAGGCCTGCCACGGAGGTGGCAAATTCGTCCGCGTAGTCCCATTCGGGCGCTTCCGGTGGAAGCTCGCTCAACTCGTCGAGCCACTCCTGGAATATGGGAGACTCCATCTCGACCTGCGCTTCTACCGGGACCCTGCCTGACACGTAGCAGAGCATTAGACCGACGTCGTCGCCGTCGAACCGGCCATTGGACGCTTTGTTGGCGATCAGCTCGGACTCGGTCGTCCACTCGTGTCGGGGCCAGGTGGAGCAGAATATGCCCTCCTGCAAGTCCGGGCCTTCTGCGGAGTTGCCCATGCTTCTGAGATGGTCTGTCACGAGGGTTCTGAGAGAGTCATTCGACTCCGCCCAAGTACGCAGGACTTCTACGGCGAGTCTTTGCTTCTCACTCATCACGATTGCGGCCAGGATGGGGTCCCGCAGCTGCTGGCGTGGCGCTATGCTCGCGTCGCGAAATCCCTGGATGCTGACGCTGTCCTTTATCGCGGAATTCAGCCTGCTTCGGACGCTGTCGGACGCTTTGCCACGGAAGTCCAGGGCGCGGTCGATGACAGACGAGGCGTGTTCCGGACCCATAACAGGCGGCAAGAAGGCCTTGCTCAGCGGGTGTTCGTGCTTGCTGGTGTTTGTCATGGACTCATCCTAACATCCGAGGGAACAAGGAGTAGTCTCTGGATTCGCCGCTCAGATGTGTGAGGCCTACCCACTCACGCCTGTTCCCACCTTGCCCATGCCTCTTCGACGGCCTTCTGCGCCTTGGCATGCCGTCGGCCTAGGCGCTCGATCTGTTTGATGTTCTGATTTGCCGAGGCGGTCGCGAGACGCCGTTCTATATCGGTGACGTCTGCCTCGAGCTGCTGGATGAGCGCCTCGTAGTCGATGGGCTGTGCTCTTGCGGACGACCCTGATTCACGTTCTCGCCGCTTGGTCTCGCGTTCGCGTCTGCGATGCCGGGCGCGGGCGCGCCGGGACGCCGGCTCCGGCTTTGGAGGGCGGTTGATGGTCGCCCACTCATTGAAGGTGCCCTCGAACAGCCGCGCCGCGCCGTCTTCAAGCACCAGGATTCGCTCCGCCATGATGCTGATGAAGTGGCGGTCATGGGACACGAACAGCAGCGTGCCGTCGTATGACTCCAGGGTTGCCTCCAACACCTCGCGGCTGGCTATGTCCAGGTGAGTGGTCGGCTCGTCCAGCACAAGCACGTTTGGATAGGTGATCAGCAGCCTGGCGAGCGACAACCTGGTCCGCTCCCCGCCGGACAGCATGGAGACCATCTTGAACACGTCGTCGCCCTGGAAGAGGAATCTGGCGAGATAGTCGCGCGCGTCGCCAATCGGAATGTTCTTCGCCTGAAGAAATGCGTCGAGTACGTTTTTGTCGTCCGGCAAGTCCCATGTGCCCTGGTTGAGATGGCCGGTCAGGACGTTGTGACCCAGGTTCACCGTGCCGGACAGCGGCTTGAGATCGCCTAGTATCGTACGCAGCAGCGTGGTCTTGCCTATACCGTTCTGGCCGACCACAGCAGTGCGCGAACCTCGTTGAAGGTCTGTGTCCTGCACTGACAGGAGCTTGGTTTCGACTCCGTTGTTAGAGAACCCGACGGATACCCCTCGCAGTCTAACGGTTACGTGACCGGTGCGGGACGCCGACGAGTTTCCGATGTTGATGGTTCGCTCGAACTGTGGAGCGTCGATGCGCTCCAGACGGGCGAGACGGGTCTCTCGGCCCCTGGCCTCGCGTGAACGCTGCCCCGCCTTGTATCGCTGGATGAAGTACTCTTCCTTGGCAACGTATTCCTGCTGACGCTCGTACTCCTGCTGTTGACGTACCACCTGGGCCTGCTTCAGCTCTCGATACGCCGCGTAGTTTCCAGGGAAGCTTTGGAGCCGACCATGCTCCAGCTCCCATATCTCTGTGCAGATGCGATCGAGAAAGTAACGGTCGTGGGATACCGCCAGCACCGCGTACCTGAATTCCGACAGGAACTCTTCCAGCCAGTTCAGGCCGTCGAAGTCGAGGTAGTTGGTCGGCTCGTCCAGCACCAGCAGATCGGGGTCCGTGAGCAAGGCGCGCGCCAGCGCCGCCCGCGTTCGCTCTCCGCCGCTGGCAACAGCAGTCCGTGTATCAAGCGTCTCCTGGGTCAGTCCGACTCCCTGTGCTACCCGGTCGACCTGGCTCTGATAGTCGTAACCGCCCAGGGACTCGTACTCCTCCAGCAGCTTGCTGTATCGGACTTCCGCGTCTCTGCGTGCGTTCCCCTGTCTCTGCTGGATGTGGAGCGCGGTATCGGCAAGCTCCGCCTCGAGCTCGAACAGTCGGGCGAATGCGGACTCGACGCCGTCGCGCAGAGTGCCGGGCGCGTCGTGTTCAGCGAGCTGCGGGACGTATGCCAACCGCAGCCCTGAGCTTGTCGAGACAGCGCCCGCGTCCGGCTCCAGATCGCCGATGAGCACACGAAGCAGCGATGTCTTGCCGCCGCCGTTGGCGCCCACGAGCCCAATGCGCGAGTGCTCTTGTACGTCGGCGTCGACGCCGGCGAACACCTCGATGTCGCCGTAGAAAAGTCGGAGTTGGGATGCTGATAAGAGCAAGCTACTTCCCGCAGGGAATGTGCTTGCTCATCCAGTCGAGCAGCCGCGCCAGATACTCCTCCCTTAGTTTGGGATGGCCCGTCCTGACGAAGCCGTGGGAGCTGCCTGGGAAACGGACGAGCTCGACCTCCTTACCCATCCGCTTGAGTGTCACGAAGTACTGCTCGGACTGCTCTATTGGGCACCGATGGTCGGCCTCACCGTGCATGAGAAGCACGGGAGTCTCGACGTTCGGGGCGTACGTCAGAGGGGAGTGCTCCATGAATGCGTCCAGCGCGTCCCAGCGCTTGCCGCCCCACTGCACCTCTCCGAACCGCACGCCGATGTCCGACGTCCCGTACATGCTGGACAGGTTGATGCAGGGTGCGCCCACCACAGCGGCCTTGAAACGGGTGTCGTGCCCGATGATCCAGGAGCTCATGAACCCGCCGTAGCTGTATCCGGTGATGCCTATCCTGGACTCGTCCACGTAGCCGCGTTCGCAGACGAGATCGACCGCCGACATGATGTCCAGGTAGTCCTCGCCTCCCCAGTCGCAGAGCACAGCCTTCATGAAGTCCGTGCCGTAAGTTGATGAGCCGCGAGGGTTGACAGCCAGCACGATGTACCCGGCGGTTGCCAACACCTGCTGCTGGGCGCTGAAACTGTCTGAGAAGACGCCGTGCGGCCCTCCGTGAATGTCCAGCACGAGGGGGTAACGCAAGCTGGCATCGAAGTCGGGCGGGAACAGCAGCCGGGACTCTATCTCGAATCCGGCTCTGCTGTGGGTGAACTTCTCCAGTCTGGCCGGAGGGTGCTCCCCGAAGTAACCGCTGTTGTAGTCTGTCAACTGGGTTGCGGAGCCTGACGCCATGTCCACCGAGTGCAGATCTCCGGCTGAGTCTGAAGGGGTCGTAAGCACGACCGCGGTTTTTGCATCGGCATCGAATGAGACCTGTGACATCAGACCGCCGCCCGACACCCTGTGCAGGTCGCCGGTGCCGGCATCGACCTGGTAGATGGCCGACTCGCCGCGCGCGTCTGCGATGAACGATATGCGACCATTGTCCGTCCAGCGCATGTCGGGTGCGGGCACCAGCGGAGCGTATCCGCCTGCCACGCTGATGGAGTCGTCGGTCAGCTTCCGTGGAGCCTGGCCCGGCTCGACCACGAAAATCCAGGACTGCCAGCCTGCACCGGCCACTTCGTCGTCCGAGCCCACTACCGCGACCGTTTCGCCTGAGGGCGACCAGCACAGCGCGGCGACGCTTGAGAGGCCCTGAGACCTCAGCTTCATACCTGCCCCGTACTCCGATACGGGGTCGCCGCCACAGACGGGGGCCACGTAAACGTCGGAGTGGGACGCCGCCTCACGGTCGGGTCTCCTGTCCGCGACGAACGCAATGGACGCACCGTCCGGCGACCACGATGGCGCGCTGTCGTCGCCTTCGCCGTCGGTCAACTGCCGAATGGCGCCTGACTTATGGTCAACCACGAATATGTGCCTGAACGCCTCGCCTCTCCATCCGAGGCCGTCCGCCCTGTACCTGATCCGCCTGACCACACTGACACGGGGGTCCTTTTTAGGGTCGTGGTCAGCCGGGGCGCGGTCCGGGTCCACGTCCGACACAAATGCCAGCGCACTGGAGTCTGGTGACCACGCTATGTCCGTTATGCCTCCATTTACGTCCGTCAGCTTGCGCGCCTCACCGCCGCCTGTGGGCATCGTCCAGATCTGGGAGTTGCCAGCGGCATCGGGCCGGACGAACGCGAGATGCTGACCGTCGGGCGAAAACCTCGGACTGGAGTCGCTCGTGCCGCTGGTGAACGGCGCGGTTTCACCCGATGCGATCTCCATGACCAGGACCTGGGATCTGGTCTTCATGCTCTCCCTGTCAACGTGAGAACGCACGAAAGCAAGTTTAGAGCCGTCCGGAGAGAGCGACGGAGAGGCGACGCTCACCAAGTTGTACACGAGTTCGGGGGAGATAGGAGCGGGCATGGCTGAGGGTCCCTTCGGAAGATGCTGAAGCTATCTTAACCACCAGCGGCTTCGGCGCGTCAAGTCGGCTGCTCCGGTGGAGCCTGTCCCAAGTTAGTAGGCGACCACTGCATAAGCGGCCACTCCACCCCTGGATACCGGCCTTCGCCGGTATGACGAAGTGCCAGCGCCTACTAATCTGGGACAGGCTTGCTCCGGTGAGCCTCAAGCGCAAGTCCCAGATAGGAACTCGCGGACATGCGGCAGCACCTGGTCGCCGCGTGTGAAAGTGCCCCCGTGGTCCTGACCGGGAAGCGAGAGGAAACTCGCGTTAGGAAGAACTTCTACGAAGTTCCGAGCGTTGTCGTGGAAAGAGTCGGCGTCTCCGTCGTAGAACAGGCACGGCATCGTCATCTGCTGTGCCAGGTCGCTGTAGTCCCTGACGTGGTCGCGAAGGGCCAGGGTGCTCGCGATCATCGCCAGGTAGTCGTTACGGAGAAACCGACCGCGTTTTGCATCTGGCTTCATACGACCAAACCGGGCCTCGAAGCCTTCGAGGTAGCCGTCTATTCCCCTGCTGAGGAAGCCAACACGGTTCTGAAACCGGCTGGCGTCGGTGCCGTGCTGGTCAATGCCTGCCATTATCATTCCGAGCACGCGCTCTGGGGCGCTGTCCGCCACTCCGAACCCGATTCGACCGCCCATCGAGTAGCCCCAGTAGTGGGCTGCGGCTATGTCCAACTCGTCCATTGCGGCGAGGATGTCCGCGACCCGCATCTCCATCGAGTACGCCTCTGGCGCGTGCGGCTTGTCGCTCAGGCCGTGTGCGCGACAGTCGATCATGACCAGCCGATAGTCGTCCCTGAGCGCGTCCACGTATCCGGCTTCGTACCAGTCGACCAGGCTGTCGCTGAACCCGTGGACCATGACGATGGGCGGCCCAGTTCCTTCCACCCGATAGTGGATTCGTGAGCCGGAGCTTTGGACGTAGGGCATGTGATTCTCTGTGAAGTGCGACACCCACGCTCGGGCGAACGGGGTTGGGAGTAAGTGGGACTGCTGACGACATCATAGCATCGGGCCGGTCTCTGCAACCTACCGTGATACACTCAGGCGGAGTGAGAGGTGCGACCGTCAAACCTGTTGGAAGGACCGATGTGCTGAAGGGGAGACCTGCGATTCAGACAGTCGCAGTTGTATCAGTGCTGCTGTTGATTTTGGTAGTGGCGGGACGCGACGGGTCCCAAGTAGCCACGGCTGCCGACGTGGCGCAGGCCAGCACCTGTGCGAACGGAATCGTCGTGCCCGATCCGGCCAACAACCCCGGGCTGGTGTCAGACTGCGAGGCGCTGCTGGCGGGGCGGGACACCTTGGCTGGGGATGCATCGCTGAACTGGTCGGCCGACAGACCCATCGAGGACTGGGTTGGAGTTTTTGTCGATGGAACCCCACTACGGGTCATTGATCTCGATCTTATAGGGAGACACTTGACCGGTGAGATTCCTGTGGATCTAGGCAGTCTCACCAATTTGGAATCGCTGAGACTCGCCGTAAACCAGTTGAGCGGCACTATACCGCCGGAACTGGGCGGGCTCACCAACCTGAGAACACTGTGGCTGCACGGCACAAGTTGACGGGCGATATTCCGCCGGAACTGGGCGGGCTCACCAACTTGAGAACACTGTGGCTCACCAGCAACCAGTTGAGCGGTGAGATTCCGCCGGAACTGGGTGCGCTCTCCAATTTGGAAGAGTTGTCCCTCAGCGACAACGAACTGATCGGGTCAATACCGTCGGAGTTGGGTAGTCTCTTCTATCTCTTGGGGCTGGGGCTCTCCCGCAACCAATTGACCGGAGAGATCCCGGCTGAGCTGGGCAACCTCTCCAATCTGCAAGGACTGTACCTCTCCCGCAACCAATTGACCGGTGAGATGCCGGCGGAACTGGGTAGCCTCGTCAACCTGGAATTGCTGGAACTCAATACGAACCAGTTGACCGGTGAGATACCGTCTGAACTGGGCAGCCTCGTCAACCTGGAATTGCTGGAACTCAATACGAACCAGTTGACCGGTGAGATACCGTCTGAACTGGGCAGCCTCGTCAACCTGCGAACGCTGTGGCTCAATGACAACCAGTTGAGCGGCGAGATACCGCCGGAATTGGGCAGCCTCTCCAGTCTCGAAAAGCTGGTGCTCTCGTATAACGAGTTGACGGGTGAGATACCGGCCTCGCTGGCGAGTCTCGCCAATCTGACATTGCTGGAACTCGCCGGAAACCAGCTGACCGGGTGCATCCTCGGGGGATTGCGAGATGTGGAGGACAATGATCTCGATGAGCTTGGGCTGCCGTTCTGTACTTTGACAGAAACTCTCGACTGTGCATCTAGCGTTGCCGTGCCCGACCCGGAAAACAACCCTGACCTTGTGTTCGACTGCGAGATTCTCCTCGCGGCGCGGGACACCATTGCAGGTGACGTAACCTTGCACTGGGTGACCCATATCCCCATCATGGCCTGGAATGGCGTCACCATAGGAGGAACTCCGCCTCGGGTCACGGGCATCAGCCCTAGAAGGAGAGGCTTGAACGGGACGATTCCGACTGAGTTGGGCAGCCTCACCAGTCTGCAAGTGTTGGATCTCTCAGGGAACGAGATTACTGGGACAATACCTTCAGAGTTGGGTAACCTCGCCAGCCTGGAACGGCTGGACCTCAGTTGGAACGAGATCACTGGGACGATTCCGACTGAGTTGGGCAGCCTCACCAGTCTGCAAGTGCTGGATCTCTCAGGGAGCGAGATTACTGGGACAATACCTTCAGAGTTGGGTAACCTCACCAGTCTGGAACGACTGGACCTCGCCGGGAATGAGTTGAATGGGTCGATACCGGTGGAACTGGGCAAGCTCACTGAACTGTACTCGCTATCGCTCGAAGAGAACGAGTTGAGCGGGTCGATACCTGCTGAGTTGGGTAGTCTCACCAAGCTGACTGGTCTGAACCTGGAGAGAAACGAGTTGAGCGGGTCGATACCCACTGATCTGAAGAACCTGTACGCTCTGGCGTGGCTGATCCTCAGAGAGAACGAGTTGAGCGGTCACATACCGACGGAACTCGGCCACCTCTCTAATTTGGCGGTTATAGACTTGAGGGGCAATAGCTTCAATGGGCCGATCCCAGCGGAACTGGGCAGCCTGACTGAATTGCAGTGGCTCGGGCTTTCCCACAACGCGTTGACGGGGTCGATACCACCAGAACTCGCCAGCCTCACCAATCTGCAGACGTAATTGATTAGCGGAGTCGGAGGGGGGAGGAGGTTCAGATTGAGCGGGCGTGGACAGGCTCGGCGCTGAACACACCGCACAGACCATCCACCACCGGCTGACCACCACCATTCCTATACAGTGTCCTGATTACACTGGTGAACGCACTGAACGCATCGGCGCCAGCTTCATTCCTGGAGCAGTGCGAGACCTTCCTCGCTATCACAGCTCCACGCAGCGCCCGCTCCGCTCTGTTGTTCGTCGGCTCTATCCCAGGATCGTCCAGAAAACGCAGCAGATTCCCACGATCGTCCTGCCAGCCAAGCTCGTTCTGAAGCCTCCCGTTGTCACGATCAGGCATCGGGCGATCTCGCAGATGATAGCTCACCTCTTGTCTCAACCGCTCGGTCTCCCCAGTATAGTCCGCCACCTCTCCACGTCGTTGTGACTCACGCAGCTGCATTGCCTCTCTGAGCAGGCCGCTCAGACGCTTCCCGAAGCTGCGCCCTCTGCCCACCTTGGTCTCGACCACCTCACTGATCGAGCGCAGCACGTGAGCCAGACACTTCTGTTGTCTCACTCCCGACAGAGCCCGCGCATCGTAGCTTCGAGCTCGGTCGGTCACCATCACTCCCGCATAGTCGCCCGGAACAACCTCCCTAACCTCCTCGTTGCGGTGACGACCGCGCACCTGGTACACAGTGGCATCATCGGTCTCGAACGCCATCACAAAGGCACCCTCTCCGCCAACTCGCCAGCCCGTGTCGTCAGTGTGGACCACCGCGCTCTCACGCACAGACTCCCGAAGCCGCTGGTACGCATCTCCCACAGCGCCCCTCGCTCGTCGCAGAGCGTCCTGCGTGATCGCGCTCTGGCTCAACTCAACTCCGGTCAGCGCTCTGAGCACGACGGGTACCCTCCGCACCGGTATGCCCACTCCATAGTGGAGCATGTGAGCCGCAGCCATCACTCGTCTTCCCACCCGATGGGCGCTCGCACCGTACTGGTCAGGTCCAACGTCGGGATGCCGCCCTCGCACACGCCTGCCGCACGACACGCATCGGCATACCTGCACACGGTACTCTGTCACCTGCGGTCTGGGCATCGGGGGAATGTCGGTCACGTACGCAAGGCTCTCTCCCTCATGTTCGAGTATGCCTCCACATCCGGGACAGCTTTCCGCCGCTACCGCAACGTCAACAGGCGGTGCTGTCAGCTCGTCCACCGCCGGCGGCTTTCTGTAGCTGAAGTTCCCCTTCCCGGGCTTTCGACCCGGACGCCTTGGCTTTGAGGTCCGCTCGCCCTTGGAGAATGGCGCTGCCTGGCGCTTGCCCGCTCGCTGCGCTGAGGCGAGTTGCTTGCGAAGCTCCTTGATCGTCGCCGTCAGACGCGCGACCTGGCCTTGCAAGCGGTCGACGATCAGGTCGTCGTGTTCACAGGGAGGGCGGTCTTTGTCGGTACACATGGCCGAAGTATAAGAACATGACCTGCCGACTGCAATCTCACCAACCACTACCGCTAATCAATTACCTGCAGACATTGGATCTTGACAACAACGAGTTAAGCGGGTCGATACCACCAGAACTCGCCAGCCTCATTAATTTGGACTTCCTAAACCTCGGTAGCAACAGGCTGACCGGTCCCATTCCTCCTGGACTGGGCAGACTCTCCCGTCTGGTCGAACTGTTCCTCAACGATAATCAGTTAACCGGACCCATACCCGCCGAACTGGGAAGGCTATCCAGCCTTGAGACCCTGGTCCTGTCATTTAATGAATTGAGCGGTGAGATACCTGCCTCACTGAGTAGCCTCTCGAGTTTGGAATGGCTGCTAATTAGGGAGAACCAGTTTGTAGGGTGCATCCCTGAGAGTCTGCGTGATGTTGAATATCATGACCTTCGTAGCCTAAGTCTGCCCTTCTGTTTTCTGTCAGCAGTATCTCTGAGCTCCACCCCCACACGCATCCCGGTGAGGATCAACTCACCCATCCCAGTGACCACCTGGTTCAGCGAACCGGTTATCAACTTTACCGTCGACGACGTGACCGTGACCAACGGCTCAGCAGACAACTTTGTCGGCAGCGACGGCGATATGGTGTACACCTTCGACGTGATCCCGGACGCTATCGGCAATGTGACAGTGGACATCTTCTCAGGAGTAGCTGGAGACGCTGAAGGGACCGGCTACGGAAATGTGCCCGCCCACATATCCTTGGGCATCCCTTATGACGATGACCACGACGGCGTGATCGGTAGGGAAGAGGTACTTGCAGCGGTAAGCGACTACTTCAGCGGCCTAATCACCGGGAAACAGATTCTGGAGGTCGTCCGGCTCTACTTCTTCAATGCTATAGATTGAGTCTGGATTTCTGGGAAGTGCTGAAATGCTGAGATTGGTACCTGCGATTCCGACGATAGCCGTTGTTTCGATTGCGCTGCTGACGGCAGTAGCGGGCAGTTGGGGTGCCAGCTTTTCGTCTGTGGCGGCACAGACGAGCACCTGCGTGACGGGAGCCGCCGTACCCGACCCGGACAACAACCCTGGGCTGGTGTCGGACTGCGAGGCGCTGCTGGCGGGGCGGGATACTCTGGCGGGAACTAGGTCCCTGAACTGGTCGGCAGATATGCCCATTGAGAATTGGGACGGTGTCACGATCGGCGGAGCCGCGCAACGCATTACAGAGATCGAGCTGGCACACAGAGACTTGAAAGGGTCAATGCCGGCGAAATGGGGCAGCCTCTCAGGTCTTGTGAAACTCAATCTTGGATTTAACGACCTGACCGGCACGATACCGACAGAGCTTGGCGACCTTTCAGATTTGGAACTGCTAAAGCTCAAGGGAAACGAGTTGAGTGGGACGATACCGGCACAACTTGGCAATCTTTCCCATCTGAAGGTGCTTGACCTTGGGAGGAATGACCTGACTGGACCAATACCATCCGAGTTGTCCAACCTCGGCGAAATAGAGGAGTTGGTCCTCTCACAGAACTGGTTGCCCGGGCCAATTCCGGAGTGGTTGGGGAGACTGACGAGCCTTAAGGTTTTGGAACTCAGAGGTAGCCGCCTAGTCGGGCCAGTACCGTCCGAGTTGTCCAGCCTTGATAGGTTAGAAGTGTTGGACCTCTCAGGGAATCCGTTGGGCGGATCCATACCGGAGTGGCTGGGCAGTTTGGAAAGCTTGGAGCATCTTGCACTAAACGGCAGTCAATTAACCGGGCGCATACCGTCAGAACTTTTCAACCTAACACAACTGAGATCGATAAGCCTTTCGGATAACCAACTCTCAGGGAATATACCGTCAGAACTGGTCAGCCTCTCCAGTCTACTCACTCTGGATCTTTCGAGTAACCAATTCACGGGGCATATACCATCAGAGATCGGCGGACTCTCCAACCTGAAATGGCTGGATCTTTCAAGTAACCAGTTGACCGGGTCGATACCCCCCTCGCTGGGGAACCTCTCCAAACTGAGAGTATTTTATCTTTCTGGAAACAATCTGACCGGGTGCCTCCCCGAAGAACTGCCGGTTGGGACTAGCAACGATCTCTATCTGCTCGGTCTGCCATCGTGCACTGCACAGCCGATCACAGGCCCATTCATAAGCTCGGTCAGGCCGGGCATGGGCTCTCTGGGGATATTCTGGCGTGCGCCGCGCCGGATCGACGGGCCGCCCATCACCGCATATGATCTGCGATACATTGAGACCCAGGCAGACGAGACGGTGGAGCCCAACTGGACGTTACTGGAAGGCGTCTGGCAAACAGGCTCCGGATCCCTGACCTACGAGCTTACGGGGCTGACCAACGAAACTCAGTATGACCTGCAACTGCGCGGGGTCAATGCTGTCGGCCACGGCCCGTGGTCGGCTCTGGTCAGCGGGACGCCAACTGCGGCGGACCTCCCGCCACTTCCCCCGGGCAATATCTGGCACAACCGCGACGGCTCAAACATTGTGGTGAGTTGGGATGCCTCCCCAGAGGCCACCCACTACAGGGTCTATCACGACAGTTCTATAGATTTGAACTGCGGGTCTAGTTCAATCGACAGACCGGGCTCCTGCGAGGAACTGGCCGGAAACGTCGCTGGAACGACCTTCTTGCACACTAGTCCGAACCAGTCCGACAACTACTATTGGATTTCAGCCTGCAATAGCGTTGGTTGTTCGGAGCTCGACCTGTTCAAACCCTCATTATTTGCGGCAAGTGCTCCGGCCGAGCCAACCGTCATATCAATGTCTGGAGAGGTGGGTTCCCTTCTCATCTTCTGGAGCGCCCCTACACAGGCCGACGGCTCAGCGGTCTTCAGCTATGACCTACGTTTTATTGAATCCTCGGCAGACAAGATGGAGGAGTCTAACTGGACGATTGTGGACGAGATTTGGACGATCGGTTCTGGCGCACTTATCCACGACCTGGCCGGTCTCGCCGACAAAACTCAGTACGATGTGCAGTTGCGAGCGTCTAACCCTGTGGGTGATGGCCCTTGGTCTGAAACATTCTCCGAGGTTGCCGGAATTCCGGCAACCGTCAGTGCCATACGGTCATTCTCCCAGAGCCGTGTTCAGCCGGGAGGCGAGGTTTCTGTAACGGTTACTACCACCGGACTTGGCATTGTCTCTTATATATGGGAGAGAATTCCAGACGGCTTCTCATACGTATCCAGCAACGTGAGCCACTTTATCACAGTCTCGGGTGGAACAATCCGGGTTACTCTGCTCGGCAGATCCCTATTCGAATACAAAGTTACCGCATCCACAAAAGAGGGTTCGTATTCATTTTCTGGCTCATCATTGGGCTTTGGCTTCGTTACGCGGCCAGTGACAGGCGCATCAAGCATAACCGTACAGTCTGCCCCGAGTGTCGAAATGTCCTACACCGTAATTGATTAGCGGCTTCGGCTGAGGCGTTGTGGTAAGCTAGGCACATTCTTATAATCCGGCTATGTGCACGGACAGAGACCGCCCACCCTGTGAACACGACGACCTGATCGCTCAGGTAGACCGGTTGCAAGATCGGAACGCGCGTCTGACCGAGGCCAACAAGGAGCTTCGCAGGCAGCTCGCCGCCGCCCAGAGGTCCGGCAAGCGTCAGGCGGCGCCGTTCTCCAAGGGTGGACGGACCGACAAGCCCAGACGTCCGGGTCGAAAGCCTGGCATGGGGAACTTCAGCTACCGCAAGCCACCCTCTGCAGATGAGCTGTCGGGGCCGCCCGTGGATGTGTCGGTGGACGACTACAACTGTCCCGGATGTGGAGGCGTGCTCAAGCAGGAGGGGGAGGATGTTGCCTACGTGACCGACATCCCCGCGATGCCCAGACCGCAGGTGACTGAGTACCGGGTGCAGGTGTGTCGGTGTCGTGGCTGCGGCAGACGGGTACGAGGGCGCCACGCCGAGGTTGGTCCGGACCAGTACGGGGCGAGTGCGCACCGTATGGGGAGACGGGTGATGGCGGCGGCCCATGTGCTCCACTACGGAGTGGGCATACCAGTGCGGAGGGTTCCCGTCGTGCTGAGGGCGCTGACCGGAGTGGAGTTGAGCCAGAGCGCGATCACCCAGGACGCACTGCGCCGTGCGCGGGGCGCTGTGGGAGATGTGTACCGTGGGCTTCGGGAGTCGGTGCGTGAGAGCGCGGTGGTGCACACCGACGACACGGGCTGGCGAGTGGACGGAGAGGGCGCGTTCCTGATGGCGTTCGAGACCGATGATGCCACGGTGTACCAGGTGCGCGGTCGTCACCGTAACGAGGAGGTCAGGGAGGTTGTACCTGCCGACTATGCGGGAGTGATGGTGACCGATCGAGCGCGGAGCTACGATGCGCGGGCTCTGTCGGGAGTGAGACAGCCCGCCGCGGCGGGTCTGGCTCACGTGCTGCGCTCGATCAGTGAGGTGGTCGAGACCAAGGTGGGCAGAGGAAGGAGCTTCGGGAAGCGACTGAGTGAGCTGCTAGAGAGGCAATGGAGCTGAGGGAGTCAGAACGACGTGGAGAGTCGGTGGACTATGCTGGGAAGACTGAGCGGCTGAGACGAGAGGTGAGCTATCATCTGCGAGATCGCCCGATGCCTGCCCTCGACTCCGATCGGGGGCCTGATCGTGACAACGGGAGGCTTCAGAACGAGCTTGGCTGGCACGATGACCGTGGGAACCTGCTGCGCTTTCTGGACGGTGTTGGAATAGAGCCTACGAACAACCGGGCAGAGCGAGCGCTGCGTGGGGCGGTGATAGCGCGCAAGGTGTCTCACTGCTCCAAGACCGAGGCTGGCGCCGATGCGTTCGGTGCGTTCACGAGCGTACTCAGGACCCTGGCTCGGAAGGGTGGCGATCAGTCGCTGGTGGATGGCCTCTGCAATGTGTTCAGTGGCGCTCCCGTCCCCTGCCGCTCCTCCCCGACTCCAAGCCGCTAATCAATTACCCTACACCAATGGGCACGAAGTGCTGCTGGTGCGACCAAATACGAAGATCCCTGTGACTGTCACGTTCAGCGAGCCGGTGTTCGCATTCACCGTCGATGACATAAACTCAATTAATGGGTCCATTGGCAGTCTTGTCGGAAGTAGTGGGGACGCCGTCTATACATTCAATGTGACGCCCAACGGTCTCGGAGAAGTGATGGTGGACATCTACTCTGCCGTTGCCGTGGACGCCGACGGCAACGGCAGCACAGCCGCCCCCCGCCTGTCCTTGGGGCTTCCCTACGATGACGACAACGACGGAGCGATAAGCGGGGGCGAAGTCCTCACTGCAGTTAGCGACTACTTCAAAGGCTTAATCACCGCAGAGCAGATCCTGGCAATGGTCAGCCTCTATTTTTCATCACTCAGCTGAGTACTACAGGGCCGTCCTCACGTCTAATAGTTGTTGGTGTCAACGTCATCCGTTGGCCCGTCTGCCACACCCCCTGTGCTATACTCCGGCGGACTTTTCTGGAGGTGACAGCAGTGGTTCGAGTGGACGGTCGCGCCAACGACCAGCTCAGGCCGGTGAGCATCGAGATCGGCGCGCAGAAGTACGCTGAGGGGTCTGCGCTGATCTCAGCCGGCGACACGCGGGTGCTCTGCGCTGTAAGCGTCGAGGACGGAGTCCCACGTTTTCTCCGGGGTTCGGGACAGGGATGGGTGACCGCCGAATACTCGATGCTTCCCCGGTCCACGCACACGCGCAGAAGAAGAGAGACCACACCCAGGGGACGCACTCAGGAGATCCAGCGACTCATTGGCCGGTCTCTCCGCGCCGCCGTGGACATGGACCGTCTGGGCGAAATCACGCTTACCGTCGACTGCGACGTCATCCAGGCCGACGGGGGGACTCGCACCGCCTCCATCACCGGTGCCTACGTCGCGCTCTACAAGGCGCTGACCACCGTTCGAGATCGTGGCAAGCTGGACAGCATTCCCATCAAGACGGGCGTGGCCGCCACCAGTGTCGGCATCGTGGACGGAGAGTCGCTACTCGACTTGTGCTACGAAGAAGACAGCCGCGCTGCCGTCGACTTCAACATCGTCATGACGGACCAGGCTGAGTTCGTGGAGGTCCAGGGCACAGCCGAGGATGCGGCTTTCACACGCGCCCAACTGGACGACATGATGACCCTCGCCGAATCAGGCATACGCCAGCTAATAGCGATTCAGCGGGAGGCGATAGCGGGCTTGAACTCGTAGTCGGCTCGCCGCTAAGCCATCCTTCGACAGGCTCAGGACGAACGAGTATGGGGATATACCAAGTTGGCGTTACTTCGACGCTACCATTGGAATCACTGTCAAGTCAGGCTTATGCTTTGGTCATCAAGCCTCGCAAGGGTGAGTGACAGTCTTGAGTGTCCTTTTCCGCTGAAACGCTGTCTTCAATGTCGTGCGAAGTGCGAATATCACCGCTAGCGTACGTCGGTCAGAATTGTATCCCAGTCAGGCCGCCGAGGTTGCGCTCCGAGATCCACGATGAGTAGCCGAAGGAAAGAGATTAGAGGGACATAACCGGTCGGTAGATGGGCATCCCGCACCTCGGATCGACCGACTTGAGCACCCTGCTTAAGGTGCAGATGAGGCGTCACGACTAGGCTGTTACCGCGGGGATGCCAGTGATAGATCAGGATCTCTCTGCGCTCCGAGTCATAGACCACGTAGTTGTAGCCCGCAATCTCCACCCGATATGTATCCTCGGACGGGCCGGATTCGACGATCCGGTAGTTCTGTTGCAATGCGAGCATGAATCTTGACGGTCCGCCAAGGGCGGTGGGCTGTCCACCGTTCATAGCCAGAGTATGCGGAATCGGGGAGAGATAATAGCCGCCGGCTACATCCATCACCGAGTCCGTTACGCAGGATACAAGCCTCTGGATGCTGTGCCGATAGTCGTTGACTGCCTCTGCGGCGCTTCTGCCAAGCGTCACTCGGTCCAGTACTCGGGCAACATCATCGCCAAGCTAACGACGTCGCCGTGCCTGTCTGACTCGTCGTCGAACTCCCCGGCCTTCCACGCCTTCGTGAACTCCTCTAGACTCATGCCGAACTTCGTTCGGGCGAGTTTTTCCTTCATCGCCAAGAATTCCTGCTCGGTGAGGATGCGGCCCTGAGGGATATCTTCAGTCTTCTGTGAGGGCTTGATCAGCATGGCTTTCCCCCTTCCTGGGTCCACTCTGCGCCCTCTAAGAATACCATGAGCGGGGACGGTGTACAGTCAGTCCCGTGGCACACGCGACGCTTGGAGTAGAGTCCCAGTATGTCTGGTGATACCATTTTCAATGTTCGTGTTACCGCGACCCGAGGCGACCTGTCAATCACGGCCGTCGTCGACCCCTCGATCCTGGATCAGAAATTTACTACCATTGCACGAACATCGGCATTACTGTCAAATAATAGTTTTGCCCTTGTCATTACACCTTTGACTTCGTTCGAGCATACTCGCGCAAAGCCAATGAGGTCAAAAGCGTTGAAGACAGACCCCAAGCCCTATCGGATAGGTGACGCCATCAGGGAAAAGAGGTGTCGGCTGGGATGGAGTCAGCGGGAATTAGCCAAAGTACTCGGAGTCAGTGCACGAGCTATAGGCAAGTGGGAGCTAAACATACAGATTCCGCTCCTTACCCATAGGATACGTATTGAAACTTGGCTCAACGAGGGCAATTCTCAAACACAGGCTTCCAAAGGGTCCTTGAAGGTGCTCTTGCCAATTGAGAGGGTACCTCTGTCAGAACTTCCTGAGCGCATGAGAACAAAGAGGAATGAATGGGGAATGACTCGAAAAGAGTTGGGGGACTACCTTGGAGTCTATTACCTGACAATAAGGAATTGGGAAGATGGTCGGTACACTCCTTCGGCCGAAAACTATGATCTGATTTGCGAATGGCTTGAGCAGGACATAACTGCCTTAACTGAACGCACCGAATGGTGAGACCTGTGTAGATATCTGACTATCCTACAATACGCGGGCGATTCGATGGTTTTGGACTTGGTGCGAGACAACAAGCGGGGAAACTCCAAACTCCACTGCCATCTCTTCAATATCGTCGATATCCACCACCGTCGTGTGAGCCACCCTACTCCTCAAGCCATGTGAAGGAGCCAAGAACTCAGCAGCGAAGGCACGGTTACGTTGCTGTCGCTCGGAAGTCGCTCTCGTGATCAGTGTATCCGAAATAGACGGCGTTAACACTTCGGCTAAGGCACGGCAGAAGTGGAAACGCTTGGCCACGTCATCGCTACGATCACGGAATGCAAACGCTGGAGATTTATCGTCATCCTGTGTGACGACACCGTCAATCAGTGGAACTTCACTGAAGGACTTTACGGGCTCCATCACCTTTTCGACCAACTCGACCCGCTCGTCAAGTGCGTCGGCGATTTCCTTCATAGTCCGCAACGGAGTGAAACCTAGACTGAGATTCTCTCTCAGCCGTTGCGCCAAGAGGTATCCTACTTCCCAAGGCTTTAGTCGGCCCACCTCGTCCCAACTAGTTTGGGCGTGGAGGGACTCGAGACTTTGCAGGGGAAGGCCCTGCTTCTTAGCATCTCTCACGGCTTGCCCGATTGCGGACAGTGCTGAATCCAAGGTCCCCGTGTCCAGTACCGGGACTGCTTCTGTTGTCAATTCTCCCAATCTGTCAGGTAGCCCGAGGACACGTTTGAGGTTTTCGTCGTCCAGGTTATAGGGGTCCCAACCTAGGCCAGCTGCGGTTTCACAGAACCTGGATTCCTCTTCGTCAGCGTTCTGAATTGCGTTCCACTCTTCTTGAAGTAGTGAATCAGTGATGCCACAGGAATCGAGTTGTCCGACTACCTCATTGATAAAACGAATGCAGACATCCTGGAACTGCTCGCTTTCAATCCATGCCTCTCCATGTTCAAGAAACTCAACTGAAGTCCGAAGTGGCGGGTTCATCCCCCAGCTAAGGTGTGTAAATGTGCCTGAGGGAGAGACCACCAGCCCGGGGAAGGCATATCCTTCTCGGTTGGTACTCAGTGCATGTCGACGATGGAAGTCGCTATCACCTTCCTTGGTCGGATTCTTGAACTCGTGTGTTAGGAACCACCAATTCGTCGCCAACCACTCCACAAGTGGGTAAAGGGGGACATGCACGGAATCACGGACCACCCTTTCAGGTTCATCCCATATCCGAGTTATCGGACATCCGCCAACCTGAATTCGCAGGGATGCCCAAGTCGAGAACAACTCTCGGCCTCGGAACCTCGCTCCTTCTGTATCCAGCCACTCGAAATCGAAACTAAGTTCCGACATATATATCCTCTATGCCCTTTGGCCACTCTTCTTTAGTAATCGGGTAGCCCTTGTACGAGCCGTTCCCACTGTTCACGAGGCGACCTTCGTAGACGGTATCTCCATCCATATACCAAACATAGCGAGGAAATCTTCTTTGGATTCTGGGTTCCCAAAGTGCGGATACCGCCCCTAATCTAATCGCGCAACGCAACCACTTCAATACCAGTTCCTTGTCGGTGATCTCTGGAGGGCAACGTGTAGAGTGTGGGTTCCATTTTTGCGGCAGCGCCAAGCCGGGAATGGATGAGTGTTCTTGGCTACCCACATATGTAGCTTTCCTGGCCACTTCGGATAAATCAACATCACATGGTGGGGCCACGGTTCGTTTCTGTGGCCGTTTGCGTTGGGGCGCTCGCATTAGTGACGCTCAGGGTATGGAACCGAGTGCACGGGTGAATGCCTAGATAGCATGACGGTTACCTCCTGAGCCAGCTAACACACCAATGATAGCATTTGGCTAACGCTGTTGGTCGAAAATTGGCGAAATTTTGCCAGATTCTGCCAGTACATTGCCACTCTGGGTTAGGCAGTAGGCGTGTTCAAAACAGAGCCAGCATTTGAATGCAGATGAAGTACTTGTGGTTTACGCTTTCCATAAGGGGTTAACCGTACCTTATTCGCAAGCTGTGCCGAAGTGGATTATCCGCAAACTCGTTGGTATCAACATCCTCCTGCCGCCCTTTACAATCCCCACCGATATGGTCGCGGGCCTCCGCGACCGAGCGTTAATCGGCACCATGCTCTACACCTTCGGCCGGGTCGGCGCGGTCATAGAGATGGATGTCGAGGACTACAGGCTCAGCAACCACCAGCGGACATTGCTTCTTCACGAGAAGGGCAGCAAGGAACATTAGGTCCCGGCCCACCGCAGGCTCGTCGAGTACCTCGGTGAGTACATGGACGAAACGGGTCTCTGGGAGTCGCCCATGTCGCCCTTGTTCCAGGCGCTCGACATCACGAAGTCACGGCTCAGGGGCACGCGAATGAGCAGGCAGATAGTCTTTCAGATGGTGAGACGATGTGCCAGGGGGCCGGGCTGCCTCCAACCATCAACTGCCGCAGCTTCCGCGCCACGGGCTCACCATCTACCTCTCGCGGCAGTTCGTTGGAGGACGCACGCGCCATCGCCGCGCACGAGTCATCGGAGAGCATACGGCTCTACGATCGCACCGGCGACAGGATCACTCTGGACGAGATCGAGAGGATCAGGTTCTGAGGGTTCCAGCTGACTACTTCTGAGAACGGTGACTCAGTCTGCATCTCGAACCGCCAGCCCCGCTGACTCCGATAACGGAAGCACCCACCGATGCTGAACCTGCTATATCCCCGCGTGTGCGGGGGGGTAGGTGCGACGTCCGGAACCTCAGGTCTATCCCCGCGTGTGCGGGGGTCTGAGAAGAAGCATACCGTACCCGTACGATCTGTGTCTCCCGATTCCGCTCCTCAGCAATTTCGAGAACTTCCTCCCTTCGCTGATCGTCAACGTGCCGTGCATAACCGCACATGGACCGTCTATCGATGGTCCATGTAGTTTTCGTAATACACGAACCCTACGGAAAGTCCGGAGTCTACACTCTTCCAACTTTGCTCCTCCCTGCCGCGAGAGTCGATCAGAAAGCCACTGCACGTACGCATCCTCCCTACTGGGCGGAGGTGTCCCCTTTTCGAGCTGTTCAGTCTCTCGCTGGTAGGCGTCCCTCTCTGCGCCTGGATGCTCGCCGTTTCTGGTCTGCCGCACGACCGGCCTCACCAGGACCTCAAACCCCAGTCGTCTGCCCGATTCCCAGTCTAACGGCATGACCTTGGTCTGGATGGACTCTTTGGGCAACACGAGTGTTTGCAGGGGATCTGCGAAGTTGGCCGAAGAGTCCACCAGCTGATCCGCACTCACCTCGGCATAGCCGTACAGTACGCCACGCGAGACCCCACTCTGACGCGGTGCGAGTAGGCGGAACGGTTTTGGTGAGATCCCTCCAAATGTCTCCATCAAAAGGCAGTGCATGGCAAATCCTTCATCGAAAAAGTTGCGACTGATGAGTTGACGCGACCCGGACCATCGTTGAAACGACTTGAGATCCACGTCCATTCGGACCATGTGGATTGCGCTGTCGGGGACAGTCAATCCTGAAGTTACTGGAGTTGAGGCTGCCATCTCCAGTCACACTTCTTCCACGCCACCAGCCCAGGGCTGCCGGAAACTAGAGCGCGGAACTGATCCCTCACATACCTTCCGTCCCCCACCGTGCAGACCAGACATCCAGTTGCGCTCATCGGTCAACAGGTAGGTCTGGTAGTCGAGGACACCCGGGTAGCCTTCGCTATCTGGCCAAAAAATCCTAACCGACTCGGGTGCGTCTTCTGTCGAAGCCAAAGGGGTCGAAACCAGAGCGGACATTACCGTACTATCATCTACGAACGGCCCCACCAAGGGTGTGGATGGGAGACAGGGCTTGCGTCCTATGAATAAGGGTCGTGCTGGCTCATACAGTGCCTCCGCAAGCATCTCCAGCGTTGGCGGCTCGTCATCGGGCTCCAGCCGTACTGCAACTGTGACGCGCATGTCTGCAAAGTAATCGCGATAGCGGAGATGCGACGAGTCGTAGGTTGCCGCGCCCCCGGCACGTCCCTGAGGATCCCCAAGAGCTGTCCAACCACGGTCGTTCGCGCGGAGTTGCACAGTTTGGAAGTCCCGAAGGCGAGTACCACCAGCCGGTTCCCGGTCGATCCGTGCGGCGAACACAATACGATCCTGTAGCCGCTGATGTGCCTCACGGTCCACCCTGCGAAATCCAAGAGCGTTGGCAAAGAGGCCAGTTAGCATCGAAAGCGAGGGGAACGACCTGGTGACTCCCAGGCTGTCTATGGTCTCTCCCCCGAAGGACATGAGAGGAGACTCCAGATTAACAATGAGATGCCTCATGGGTCAGGTGGCAATCGCCCTCAGTACGGTCTCAGATGCCCAGTCCGCAAGGGCGTCAAGGTTAAAGGATTCGGCGGCGGGTAGATGCACGGAGTCCACGGACATCAAGCGGCGTGCCTCATGGACACCGTAAGCAGAATCAAGTTTCGTAAGATGATCGGAGAGTGCCCTCGTCGCCGCGTCGATCTGGGCTGGAACTGGCCTGCGGTACGCGACAGCCAAACTCCTCGGTTGACGGAACCCCGCCTCCACCAATACGAGATCGGCATAGGAATACGGGGCCGTAGAGCCGAGCTTGGCCCCGGGGGAGACCGTTGCGATGAGATGCAGCAGGTGCATGACAACCCGACCCGCAAGGGCCCTGTCGGCACCTTCCCAGTCCACGGTATCGCAACCCTCAAGATTTGACACCAACCCCGGCACGTCCACTACCACATACCCATAGAAGATGCCTGCCGTCAATTCGGTGTCGCCTATGTGGGCTGCCCCTGCGTTCTCGTCATCGCGCTGCAAGTCGTCCACCACTGAGAAGTAATCGCTTTCGCTCTCCTCCTCGTGGACCGTAAATGCATGGGCGACATGTATTGCAGCATCAATGTTCGCACCGGGGTCGGAAGTGACCATGCGCCCGAACAAGGCTCCTTCCAGACCGGCAGGGAGCCGCGCTGCCTCCAGGAGGGCCCTGAAGTTGTTGCCCCTACCCCGCCGGGCACTGAACAGAGCAGTTGCCGAATCCCCAGCGGCCCTGGGGTCATCGGGAAACTGAGCACAGATCGAGTCCGCAAGTTCGTGCAGGTGCTGGACTTCAGGGAGACCCAGCAGCAAGGGTTGACGCCCCCTTTCGGTAGTGCCACTGTCGCCATATACGCCAATGTGGAAGGCTTCCTCCACAGCGTTGAGAACATCCTCTCTGTGGTCGCCTGAGTCGCGCAGGGGCTGGATTATTATGCGTTCAACTGTATTTCGTGAGCGTAAAGCCGTGGTGGCTCCATCAATCGCGCGCAATGAGAACTCGTCATCCGCCACGCGCCAGTGACGCTTGAGACACTGCGATGATATGCGGGTACGCAGCGCGCCTCCATAGGGCATTCGCTTCGCCAAGCCGCTATCATCTCGGTTCAGAAGTGCCGCCGGGTACGAATGCAGCGTGTGAATCTGCAGGAATCTTGGTATGGGGATGACTGAACTCCAGAACTGCAATCAGGCTAGTTGATGGCGAGAGACGATTGCCGTTCGGCCTGATAATACTCCCTCGCGATGCGGCGGCGCGACCACTCTACCGCCTCATTGTCGCAGCCTTCGCGCAGAATGAACCGAGCCATCTCTCGCCAGTTAAATCGCACCCCTGACGAGGCAGCTATGCGAAACATCCGGGCGAGGAGAGAATGCAGACTCGAACCACGTGCTGTCAGTAGGCGGAGGAGCCTAGTATCATTGTAGAAGGCTGTGCTCCGCTGCGTGTCCTTACCCAGAAAAAGCGCCCTTCCCACTGGTATATAGCCATCGTGGGCGTTGCGGCTGGCAGAATCGCCAGGGACCGTCGACGTCATCAACGCGATGCCGTGAAGGATCAGTGCCCATTTGACCTCTAGGATGGGGCTGCCCAGAAGCTCTTCCTGGCCCATGAGCCGCCAGTAGACCGCCGGACCGGGCCTGTCGGGTCTCATCCGCCGGAGGTTAGCGAGATCTCCCCTGGGAAAGTGAGCCGAGGCCATTCTGTACGCGAACCTGACAGCCACATCTGCCCAGGAAGAGCTTCGGTCCCTCGTATCGGGAACGTCGGTCCGCTCTACAATCTGCTCAATTGTCATTGTTCCACCTCTGCCGACTTCTGAGAACAGGAACGGCAGACCATTGGTCACACGAAGTCTTCTCTCGAACAGCGCCTCGGCCCTCACCCTGGCCCTGTAACGTAGCATGACAGGTGTGGGGAGCGTGTCCGTGGCATCCCGCAGCAGGGCTCGGGCATGGTCGATCACCCCATCACTGCCGTTCATCAGCCACCGCTTCCGGAAGATCTGGCGTTGGCTCTCTTCTGCCTCGAACTCATCCTGAAGGCATTCAAAGAAGTGAGTGTCCACCAGTTCGTCCAGCCGTTTCAGCCAGGGACGTCCGAGATGCCTGTTCTCGGGACTGATCCGCTCTTCGTCCCCCCGCGCGGCCAACACTTCGATGGCGTGACCGAGGATCTGCTGGACCCGACCGACCTGTTCAATCCGCGACCTGGCGGTTTCTCCGAGTTCCTCAGCCATACCGGGTTGGTACAGCACGGTCTTGAGCCCGTGACCAATGATGATGCTGCGCTCGTGGTGGCCCTCTGTCCTGCCCTGTCCACGCACCGTCGCCCGTGCCACCAGCCGGAGCATCCTCTGTGAGTCCCGCTCCGCCCGGGTGGGCCGGCAGAGGAGCGGCAGCTCCCAGTCCGACGAAGTGAGACAATCGGCAACTCGCCCGTAGGTAAAGCCGCCCGGACCCAGGGTCAGCGGCAGACCATCTCGCGTGGTGCTGACTGGTGTCCACGGATCCCCTGTCCTGCCTTTGAGATTCTTGATATCCAGGCGAGCCGATTCCGTTGTTGCCTTGCCTCCCTGCAGTCCACCGCGCGAGTCAAGACGCAGCCGGACGGCACGACAGATTTCAATGTACAGCGGGTCCAGTTGTGCGATGTTCAAGGCCTCGTCTCGTCCACCGTCCCACGGCAGGGTCCACAGCAATGCTGAACCGCAGTCGGGCAACAGACCGCCGGACAGCTGCATCTGACGATGTTCCAAGAGTGCGAGTATGTCACGCCGCACATGTGCCCCCGTGCCTCCAGAGGCTGGCGCTAGCGAAAACGCGGGCCGGTTGCCCAGACCGCCGTTCATACGGGAGATACCGTAGTTCCCATAGCCCCCGTAGCCTCCCATCGTCTGAAGAGTAATCAACGCGAACAGCCAGTCATCCACGCCGGCCCGGATGGCGACCGTTGACTTCAGATCATGGTTCCTGGAAGTGACCAGGATATCCAGATCGTCTGGGGTTTTGACCGTTGTCCTGTAGCTGCGCATACGGGCGATTGATCCGGCAGGCGGCTGCATGAATGCAGGCACGGTGCTGTCCTCCACCACCAGATGCCATGGTTCATCGTACGGAAAGTCTGGCGTCAGGCCACGTATCAGGCAGGCCCACTCAGCCGCTCTGGTAGGAGGTGTATCCAACCGGACTCGACTCATGGCCAACGCTCCGACCTGAACCAGGAAGGCGTGCCAAGCGTGACGTTGGTGAGGGCGAAGGGCCGGGAAGGCGATGACATTGTCATCCATGAGCGTGGCAAACACATTCGGCAGAGACGCCATCGTTCGCTTGCCGCTGATGTGGAAACGGATCAGGGGCTCGGTTAGGAGATTGAGCGACAATCGGGATCCTCTTATGGGGTATACCGCCGGTTCCTGACAACAGCATGAGCCGCCAAGTCCTGACCTTCTCCATTGTGGATCATCCCATCATGGAGAAGGTCACCTGGATCCACAGCACACACTACAGTGTCAGACATGCATTCGCCACGGTGCCAGTTCGCAGACCCTGTCTCTGCCTAAAGATAACCAGCAGTTCTTGGATTCGCAACTGACAGCAGAATGCAATGTGGTGCGCACAGACGGCCTTGAGGTCGAGGTCTCCTCTGGGAGCATGACCCGGCTGGCTGGCGTGTCGAAGGCACTTGCGGGCACCGAGGGGATACACATGGCGATCGCCACGATCCCTCCGGCGTGCGCCGCCGGTCCCCACTACCACGTCAACTGCGAATCCGCGATATACGTGGTGAAGGGTAGGGGACGGTTCCTGTCCGGCGAGCATCTTCAGAACGCCGACGAGATCGGACCCGGAGACTTCATCTACGTGCCAGCCAACTCGGTACACCAGCCCATCAACGACAGCACGTCGGAGCCGATGGAGCTGATAGTAGCGAGGAACACGCCGGTCGAGATCGTCGTCGAGTACGATCCCGAAACGGCAGACGCGCCGGCAGACTAAGCCGCGCACATTCACCGGGGCCATTAGCTCAGACGGTTAGAGCGCAGTCCTGATAAGACTGAGGTCCGCGGTTCGAGTCCACGATGGCCCACCATTTCTTTCATCTCTCCCCACGGGCCTCTACGCGGGTCAATTGTCCCCTCTCCTTGAGGAATGACAGGGGTAGGTATTTCGCACATCGTCGTTCCGGCGATGGCCTGAACCCAGAGATCCCAGACAACCCCCATACGCATGGACATACCCACCCTGTACCCAGACACCGGGGCGGTATCCAGTGGGTCCGTGGGTTGTAAGATGACGTTTCTGGGTTCCGGCCTCCGCCGAAACGACAGGGGGGCAAATGACCCTCTCCACTCACACCTAAAAGAACGACAGGCCCACCGTTTCCGATGGGCCTGCCGCCACTCAAATTGTCGGGACTGTCTTCCCCGTCCCCTCTGGGGTCTAGACGTTCTGGAAGTAGAGCCTTACGACCCTCAGTACCTCCGGACCGGTGATTACGTCATCGAAGTAGTCCCTCACAGCTTGGAGGACTTCTTGGCCGTCGATGGCACCGTCAGCATCGGCGTCGTATGAATCGATCGCCACGCGACCTGTAGTCGCGGCTGGGCCTGCGGTCTGGCCGGTGCCGGAGGAGTCGTCGTACGTCACCGAGGCGCGGAGGTAGTGACCGCCGTCGTCGTTGGTGGTCGTGTACGAAGCCGACGTCGCGCCCGAGATGGTCGTCCAGTTGGTGGAGCCGTCTGCTGACCGTTGCCACTGCCACACCTGGTTGGTCGGGTTGTCAGGGTCGGTCAGCGTGGCCGTGACCGAGTCGGCGCTCACCAGTCCGTTTGAAGGCGATAGGTTGACCGTGCCCGGGGTGTCTGCGGCAGTCTCCGGAGCGACGGTGTCCTCTGTCACAAAGGTGAGCGGTTTGCCGGTGCCAAACGGGTCGTCGTAGGTGACCATGGCACACAGGTGGTTGTCCACGTCTGCTTCGACCGGGGTGTAGGTGTTGCTAGTCTCGCCAGCGATAGCGGTGCAAGGGTCGGTGTCGACCGCTGTTCTGCCCCACCGCCAGGTGACATTGGTCTCCTCGTCGCCCTCGTCGAGTTCTACAGTTATCTCCACGCCTACTTTGACCTCTCCACCAAGCGACGTGAATGTGATCGAGCCTGGCTCGTCCTCGTTGGTGACGGTGACGGTTACGTTGCGGGACATAGAGAGGTTTCCAACGGATGCCGTGGCCTTTACGGTCACGTTGTACTCGTTGTTGCCTCCCTGGTCCGTCGCAGCCTCGAAGTTCGGTGAGGAACGGAAGCTGAGCTCACCGCCACTCGTTATGTTGAACGCGCTAGCGTCCGCCCCCTCGAGCGACCAGGTGGCGCCCGCTGAGTCCGCACCTGTGGCTGAGTAGGTCTCCACGGCGTCCGTCCTGTTCTCAAGGTATGAGATCCTCTGGCGACCCACTACTACCAGGCCCCGTTGCATAATCTCCGGTTTATCGTTTTTGTCGACTACTGAGATGGTTACCGTGATGGTGTCGCTGGCTAGGGACGAGTCCGTGGCCGTCACCGTTACCACGTAGGTGTCCTCTGCCTCGTAGTCAAGCTCGATGCCGTCGGCCAGACGGATCTGTCCGCCGGTCCTGTCGATCTCGAACGTGTCTTCATCCTGACCACCCAGCGTGTAGTCTAAGACATCGCCAGCAGGAGCCAACAGAGTCGTGTCTACATCAGTTGCCACAATTGGCAGCCCTACGTGACCGTCAACCGGAGGATTCGCGTTGAGGTCACGCTTGATATTCTCGTCCACCATCCTCGTCGCCTGTTTCCCTGCGGTGTTTGGATCCTGGTCGGGGAACTGCGGCGTCTCGTTCGCGTCAGGCTTGGCCTGGACGACGCCGGCGGACCTCAGTCTGGCAGTATCCTTGTCCTGGGGCGTAGCATTCTCGTGACTATCCGTATATGTCGCCACCACTCGGAGGAACTTCTCGACGTTGTCAGTCACTGGAGTGTAGGCGGCAGACGTGGCATTACTGATAAGGCTCCAGTCGCTTTCTACATCTTCCTCAGGGTTCTGATCAACGCCATCCGACACATACCACTGCCATGTGACGCCGGTTTCACCTCGATCGGGGTCTTCAAGTTCAGCACGGATAGCAACGTCTTCTTCAGGCTGGAGGTGAGACAGCGTAACTTCGCCATTTTCCTCCACATTCTCGACCGTGACTTCCACGTCGTGGGTGTCGGCGTCACCGTTGCTGTCGGTGACTACGACAGTTACGTTGTAGATGTTGTTACCGCCAGAGTCCTTGGGAGCCTCGAAGTTCGGCGCACCCTTGAAGTAGAGAATGGCGCAGTCATTGTCTGTTGGATTTGTGCAGCCTGTGGTTGTCGCGATGTCGAAGTCGTCACTGTCGTTTCCAGACAGCGTCCATACCAACTCCTTTCTGGGGTCGGCTGTTCTGTCGTCGTCATCTGTAGCCGTGTAAGTAGCCAATTCCAACAGCCCGGTATTGGCATCTACGGTCACGGGCGTGCTGATGTCGCTGTCGTCCAGTGTGATGGACGACGTAAGGTCGTCATCGTCCACGTCATCCTCTGTGACGGCTATTTCGTCTGCACCATCCGTTACGGACGGATCATCTTCAACGTCCTCGACGATGATGGTTATGGTGATGTCATCTCTTGACGAAACCGCTTCCGTGTTGCCGACAGCCGGCCTGTCAGAAGGGTCCGTCGCGATGACGGTAACGGTGTAGCGGTCTTCGTCGTCATTCTCGTGGTCCAGCGGGGTGTTATTGCCGACGCTTATCTGTCCAGTTCTCCTGTTAATCTCGAACAGGCCAAAGTCCTCGTTGGCATCTGATTCGTCGAACATGTACGTTAGGGTATCGCCGTCCTCGTCGTAGGCAGTTACCGGGTCGCCCACATTGGCGCCGGCCGATGAGTTCTCGTCAATCCTCCTCACCAACCGGAGTTGGATAGCATCTATTTCCATACCCAACGTGACAGACGGTTCATCTTGAACGGTACCTGCAGGGTTTGTGTACTCGTTACCTTCTTCATGAACGAAGATGGGCCGATCGTTCTCCAGATTCCTTCGAACACTCTCAGCAGAAACTGCTGAGGCGGTTCGATCGCTACCGAAGCCGTCGACATACGTCGCCGTCACGCGGAGATAGTGGCCAATGTCTGCCGCTTCAGGGGTCCTAGATCTGATGTCGATCATAGGGTTGGCCGTAGTGGTAGCAACGATGTCAACCCAGCCGGACGTCCTACTCTGCGACCGAGCCCATTGCCAAGTTGTCGAAGCATGAAGTGTCAGGTCAGTATTTATAGGGAACCGCGTGTCCCCGGATGCCTCGGCCTGCCCGTCAGGGTCGGCAAGTGTTGCTTCTAACGGAATGTCCTGTAGTGGCTGCAGGGTGGACAGAGTCATGGTTCCCGGCTCATCCACGTTCTTGACAATGACATTGACCACCAGAGGTTGTTCGGAATCCCTGGTAGCCGCTGGGTTGCCATCAGTGCCGTTGTCTCTTGCCGTTATCTCTACTGTGTAAGTGTTTCTTTGTTCGGGAGTCCCAGAATTGACACCGGATGCTGGAGCCTCGTAGTCTCGAACGCTCGTGAAGGTCAACCTTCCTCGGTTACTAGAAGTGTTTCCGATGGCAAATCTAACGTTGTCATCCAAGATAAACCTTACAGCGCGGTTTCTCTTGCGATCCTCATCATCTGTTGCTGTATAGGTATCAAGCACGGTGGTGATAGGGCTATTCTCGTTGACTTCAACCACGGCGTCGCCACCTGTGAACACAGGTCGCTCCTCAACGTTAGTGACATCGATAGTGACGTTTACACTTGTATCGTCGCCAGAAGGATCGATTGCAGTAAGTGTCACGGAGTAGCTGGACTTTCTTTCCGTATCTAACTCGGTGTTATCGCCCACTTGGATCAGCGGCGTTGTCCGGTTCTCCAACTTGAAGGAGCTTCCATCGCGACCTCCAAGTCTGAATATTAGATCACTGTCATCAGAGTCCGAGACGCTGATGCTGGAACCAACGTCCGTTCCGGCAGCTGAGTTTTCATTCACGCTCCGAGTCAGGCCACTCCCGTCATCGCTAGGGAATTCCGGGTCTGCATCTTGGTCCTGTTCGTTCTGGACCCCATTGGCGGTTCGCTCATCGGCATCCTTGTTAGGACCTTCGCCATCCGTGTAACTCGCCATGGCAATAAGGACACTGGGCGTGTCAGTCGCCGTAGGAGTGTAAGTTGCCGTCCTAGCCCCGCTGCCTTCAGCCTCGGTGTTAGTGTTTCCCACGTACCATTGCCAACTGACGCCCCTGGCGCCGTCAGGATCATCAAGTGTGGCTGTTATCCTTGACCCTGCCTCTGGCCTAATGTGGGAGAATCCAATAACGCCATCCTCATCCAAGTTGATTATTGTGATGGCAACAGACCTTGTGTCTGTCATGTTGTTGCTGTCGGTAACTTTGACCCTCACATTGTAGACTCGATTGGAACCGCGGTCAGTTGGGTTATCGTAGTCTGGCTGTGGATCCTTGAAGCGCAGAACTGTGGATGCGCCAGTGGCACTTGAGAATTCCAGTTTGTCTGAGTCGTCTCCTTCCAGAGACCAAGTGAGTGCCGCACCAGCGAGATTGTCCTCATCGTCGGTGGCGCTGTAGGTCGCCACATCCCTGTCGTAAGCAGGATTTTGAGTATTGGGGGGTTCGACCTGCTCAGGGTGATCCTTTGTTGTCAACCCTGTCCCCGCATTTAGATCCTCCGCAGCGATGGATGGGGCCTCGAGTATATTGGAAATCTCAATAAGGACTTGAACTAAGTCTCTAGATTCATCCGTGTCCGGAGTGTCGGATGGGTCCGTGGCAATGACGGTAACCGTAAAGGGTTGTCGTCCACCGCGGTCATAGTCGAGATCTAGAGTATGACCAGCTTTCAGACTGATCTGACCAGTCTCTCTGTCAATTTCGAAGGAATTATGATTGTCATTGTTTATCTCACCGTTAAACATGTAGGTCAGCACGTCGTTATCTTCGTCGTAGGCCACAACGGGGGCGCCTACGTTAGTGCCAGCTAGCGAGTTCTCCGGCAGTCTCCTGGTCAATGTAGCGGTGCCGGCCAGGTTGTCGCCCACTTCGGCGCCTTCAGGAAGATCGTCGGCGTCGGCTTCTGTATATCGGAAAACTGGATCGTCATTTTCCAGGTTCTTGAGTACCGGCTCACCGGAAACCGCATTGGCTCTGCGTTCTTCCCCGAAGCCGTCGGTGTAAGTTACGGTCGCCCGCAGGAAGTGGCCTATATCGTCCGATTCGGGAGTGCGTGTGTTGACGTCGATCATCTCGTTGGCAGTCGAGGTTGCGGTAATGTTCGTCCAACCCGTTTGGCCGTCCTGTGACCTGGCCCACTGCCAAGTGGTTGTTGCGGGAGTAGCGTCGGTGAAGTCAGTGTCAATGTCTAGTGGGTCGGTGACCACACCCTTATTGTCGACCTGGCCGTCAGGGTCTGAGAGCGTCGCCACGAAGGGTACGTCCTCAAGTGGCTGCAACGTGGACAATGTCACCGAACCAGGCTCGTCTACGTTGGTGACTTTGATGACAACTGTCTCCGAGTCCATTGCAGGCATGTCGTCATCGTCGGTGACTGTTATCGTAACGGTGTAGGTGTTGAGCCTTTCTAGGCTCTGGTTCTGAGCACTAGAGAATGGCGCTTCGTAGTCGGGGGTCTTTGCGAAGCGGAGAACGCCATCCACTATCGTAAATACGTCTTCGTCGTCGTTGCCAGGGACACCGTCTAGATCAAACTTGGGGACCAAGCTGAAGTCCCAATCAAGTATGTCGCCCATATCCTGGTCGGTGGCAGTGTAGACTGCCACAGCATCCATGCTGTTCTCGGCGTACTCAATCGGCCCTTCCTGCGCGAACGCCGGGAAGAACGAACGAGCTGCTAGCACCGTCACGGCCAGCAGGATTCCTGCCAGCAGGAGGGTTCTTGCTATCGCTGTGGTTGACGTCTGGTTCAACATTCAATACCTCATTCCGCAGGTGTCTGATGGGCCGGGTCGCTGGTTATTGGACAGGGTCCCTCACCATATCAGAGCCCCATTCCCCTGAATAACTGTAACCCTCTCAAGCGTGGGCTAGAGTGGGAAACGCAAGCCATGCCAATCGCCGGACGTACGCAAGACGGATTTTCTCAATTGGAAAAAGTATATGTCAATGGTGGGACAGGTCTAGTTTATGTCAAATTTGGGGACGAGATGACTTATTCAGCCTGGGCACCATGTCAGGTGGAGGGGCACAGACATTTCGTAATGACTACGTACCCAGCAGAAGAAGACCCCCGAGACCGCGCCAGACGCGCGCAATCAGCATTTTGGCAATCCTGCCCTACCTTGAAAGGCCCCCGCACGATGTAGCGAAGATCATCACTAAGCCCGAATCCACCGAAGCGATGACGTTACAGCAGAGGAATGGGCGATGAGGGGCAAGAGGAGTGGATGGTCCTGGCACGGTTTCGGGTAGAGGGGCCGGGGTCCGGCTTCACTCGCCGCAGGGAGACCTTGTGGCCGTCTGCGGACGTTGCGTAGGGCGAGATGGCGGGAGAGGACGCAGCAAGAGACACTCGCGGACCGGCGTGGCGCGAGTTTGCGGGGATGTTGGGTCAGTTGCAGACAGGTGGTCAGGCTGGGAGTGGGATCGCTCGCAGCCGTGCCAGGGCACGACCGAAGCTGTCCTGGCACGGCCAGCGCCGTGGGAGATGCAGGGTGAGCCGGCCGGCGAGGGAGAAGAAGCGCCGCCTGAGGGTCCTGGTGGTGACTATCGGCTCGCCCAGCCCGATCCGGGCCGTCCAGCGGGCCAGGTTGTGTGAGATGACCTGCACCGCCAGCCAGGCGCCGTTGGCAGCGAAGCGGCCCGATGGGAGATGGTTGAGGCCGACGACGTACTTGAGGTCTCGGATGGCGTTCTCGATCTCGGCGTGTCGGCGATGGTCGGCCTCCAGTTCCAGGGTCTCCCCGTCCCGGTCGGTGATGAAGCCGTGGTAGCTGTAGGTGGCGAAGAGTGCCAACTGGGAACCGGGCGTGGGCCTAACCCGCCGGACGATGAGCCGCACCGGTGTGGCGTCGGGCTCACCCCCGAAGGGCGTGTAGGTGGTCTCCGCCACGGCGGCGGCGCCGTCCATCCAGTAGGGGATGGGCGTCCAGTCGTCCTCGGGTATGTCCTCTATGAGATTCAGGCTCTTGTGCTGGCGGATGGTGATGGAGAAGCGGACATCGTTGTTGCGGCAGGCGGCGACGATGTCGTGGGTGTAGAAGCCGCTGTCGGCGCGCACCGTGAGTTGGCCGCTGGCGCCGGCGTGTCGCACCCTGGCGATGGTCTCTCGCAGGAAGTGTGCTGCGCCGCGGGCGGTGTTGGCCCGTCCCCGTCTCAGTCGTGCCATCAGCACGTCGCCGGTGCCAGCGGCAATGGCCAGCAGCGGGTGATAGCCCCTCTGTCCGGTGTATCCGTGATGTCGGGCCCCCTCCTTGCCCAGTCCGTAGGTCTCGCAGACCGTGGAATCGAGGTCGATGGTCAGGGGCGCATCGCCGGGTCCGGCGCCAGCGGCCCAGGCGCGGGCCAGCAGTTCCCTGCTCCCCCGATCGAGTTGGCGGACATGGCCCCACCGGAAGCTGCGCAGGAAAGTCCCCAGAGTGGATGGCGCCTTGACCGTGACACCCAGGGTGCGGGCCGTCCCGCCGGTGCGCAACACGTCGGCGTCGTCTATGCAGTCGCCCCCGGCCAGCGCTGACGCCACCAGGGTCATCATCTTGTCGCCCGTGTTGGCTCTGCCTGGTGCATCGCCCAGGTCCAGGCGTCGATCAACCAGCTGGGGCAGGCCCAGATGCTGGGCCAGGGTGGCCGGAAGGATCAGCCCGGCATTGGCCACCAGGCGGTGATCGTCGAAGGCGATCTGGATGCGTTCGGGGTGGCTGCGTGGTAGCATCTATTGGGTGCTCCCTGTTTCTGGTTGGTTTGCTCTCTCGAAAACCATTATCCCAGATGCAAAGGAGCATTTTCTTACCCCTTCAGCACGCCACGGCACTCATCTTTTCGGTGGATCGGGGCTTATGGGGAGTAGCCGTCATCAGGAGGAGATGTTTAGTTCTGTCAGCGAGCCTTTCAGCAAGTTGGTACCTTTTGGTCTTGTCTATTCTTCCTCTAGGACCGTAGCGGTAAGCTGAAAGTCTGTGAGCCTCGTCGAAGATAATCAGGTCCCACTCAGACCGGTCTATTCCCGGTAGGATGTGGTCTTGGATCGCTAAATCGACTGATGCAACTACAAGGTCGTTTTCTACCCAAGCGTTCTGACCGAAGCTGGTGGAGATAAACTCTCCTGTTATGAGAACGAATCTCTCTCGGAACCTTTCCCACATCTCCCGCCGCCACTGGTCGGTCAGTGCCTTAGGACATAGAACCAAGACTCGCTTGATGTCACCACGCTGCATCAGCTCCCGCATGAGAAGCCCGGCCATGATCGTTTTCCCCGCCCCAGGGTCGTCCGCTAGTAGGAAGCGAATCTTAGGCAAAGGCAGTATGTGCCTGTAAACGGCGTCGACCTGGTGAGGAAGTGGATCGACCTGAGAAACAGACACCGCGAACTGAGGATCAAACGCGTGAGCTAGGTGAGTCCTCAGTGCCTCAACGGCCAGACGGAACAGCCTAGTACGCGGACATCATTGAAATAAAGGGTTTGAGAGGTGTATTTCTCAGGGAGGTTCAATCATATGATTGAACCGAGGAGGGATCACCATGGCTAACAAGAAGTACCGTGTCAGATTGACAACACACGAACAACAGGAGCTCAAGGCACTGGTCTCCCGAGGTCGGACTGCGGCGTATAAACAGACCCATGCGCGCATCCTGCTGATGAGTGACGAGTCACGCCACGACGGGGGCCACGGCTGGGGAATGAGGGATGCAGACATATCCAGCGCGCTCGGCATAGGTGTGTCAACGGTGGAGCGGGTGCGGCGACGGTGTGTGGAGGAGGGAATCGAGTCGGCACTGGAGCGCAAGAAGCAGCTACGGCGGCGTCAGAAGAGACTGGATGGTGAAGGTGAAGCCCGCCTGATAGCGATAGCCTGCGGCGAACCCCCACAGGGTCGTGCCAAATGGACCCTGAAGCTGTTGGCTGACCGGTTGGTGGAATGTGAGATAGTGGAGACCATCAGCACCGAGACGGTACGTGGGGTGTTGAAAAAAACGAACTCAAGCCCTGGCTGAAGCAGAGTTGGTGCATACCTCCGACTCAGAGCGCCGACTTTGTGTTGTGCGATGGAAGACGTGCTGGAGGTCTACCAGCGCCCATACGATGGGAATGAGGTGCTGGTGTGCATGGACGAGACGAGCAAGCAGCAGGTCAAGGAGACGCGAGCGCCACGTCCCCCAGCGCCCGGGGCAGTGTCGGCCTACGACTACGAATACGAGCGCAATGGGGTGAGCAGTCTGTTCATGCTGTTTGCGCCGCTGGACGGATGGCGTCGGGTCGAGGTCAGAGCGCGTCGCACGAAAGTGGACTGGGCGCACGTCATAAAGAGACTGGTCGATGAGGACTACGGTGACAGAGATCGGATCGTACTGGTGATGGACAACCTCAACACGCACAGGTTGTCCTCACTGTACGAGGCGTTCGCGCCTTCTGAGGCAAGGCGTATCGCTGAGAGGCTGGAGATACACTACACTCCCAAACACGGCAGTTGGCTGAACATGGCTGAGATAGAGATAGGTGTACTGGCTCGGCAGTGCCTGGAGCGTCGCATACCGGACAGGGGAGTGTTGCATCGTGAGGTAGAAGCGTGGCAGGAGTGTCGCAATCGGGACGCGGTGCGTGTGAACTGGCGCTTCACCACCGAGGATGCGCGCATCAGGCTGAAGTCACTCTACCCATCAATACAACCATGCTAGACTACTAGGCTCTGCATCGAAAGTGTACGTGCCGCCTGAGACTTCTCTCACCGACAAGTGGAACTGATCAGCTGGAATCGTGCGGTTGGAGTACTGGGAGTCAGAAACTCCTACGGCTTCGATCTGCACTGCGGCCCTATGATTCTGCACGCGCAGTACTCGAACTGGACCGGGCCAGAATGGACCCTCGATGATGGTGTCTGGTTGTAGGGGATCATTCGACATTGACATTAAGGACAGCCTGTTGTGACAAGATGTATTCTGCGAATTGACTGTAATTCATGAGGCTGCCTGCATTGAGTTCCGGCTTTCGCGGGATTTATTCAACAATTTACTGTAGATGTCAGTTTCGCACTCTGCAGCGGAAAAGGGGGCTTCTGTCGCATCCTTGATGAACCGGGAGCGAGGCTGGTGATGCTCGAGCTGCCCACCGCTTGTATGCGAGTGCCGGATTCTCAGGGTATTACGAATCGGATCCGTCGCTCGACGGCCGACCAATCTGCGTCAACCGTTCTGGCTTGGGCGTCATTCTTCTGACCGGTCTGACTCACGGCCTTTCTGACGGTTGTGGGTACAATTGAGTTGCTCCGCCAGCAGAAATACTCCTAGTGTCTCTAGGTCTCGTACCATGCCCAGTCGCGGGCTATCCCCGCCAAATCCCTCGCCCAGACCCGCCTGCTTGCCAGCTGCTCTAATCCTAACGGCAATCCTACTGGCGCTCAGCCCGAAGACTGCTTCATTAGTGTCGGCGCCGCGACGTATAGACGATAGCATCATCATCACGTCAGAACTGACAACGCGTTGCTCAGACTCCTTTGTGCTCCGGACCCAGACCCGACCTGTCCCTCCTCTAACTCTCTCAACGTCGCTCCAAGTCAGATCGGACGCCTCCCTAGCGCTGAGCCGTGCTTCTCTCATCAGGCCTATCATCGCCACATCAATCGCCCCACGTTTGCGGGAATTAGATTCGCGCTCCATATGACCGCCCTTGCCTCTGCGAGGCTCGTGTGCCTTCTCTCTGATCGCACGGTAATGATCTAGTTGCAGGGGATGCACACTCTTGGGATTGGGTCTTCCCATCACCATCAGGCTAGAGAGAGTCTCTTTTACAGTGCCGTGGTCACAAGGATTGACCTGTCCAGCATCCTTGTGCTTGCGTGCTATAGCTGCGGTCACTACTCTCAGTGTCGAAGGGCTGCCACCTGGGCCGGACTTTACGACGAGATATTCAGCCACGTCCTTCGGAGAGGCAGGGAGAGGGCTTCTTCCAGATTCCACTGCCCATGACTGGAAGTGCTTCCACTGGTAATTGTAGCTCGGGCTAGTTGGTCTCGGGAGCTCCTCCAGAGCCATCTGCAGTTGCGCGGGAGCTTCTTCTTCTTGATTATTGTCAACCAAGCTGCACTTGCTCCTTTGGCAATTAACGAGACGTAACTTGTGTTATGACGCGAATATAATAGCAAAATGATGCTAGTCGTTGGCGACAATGAAGTCGGACATGCATTGTTGACGGGGCAACATTCTTCTTGTACGCTAGTACGCAGACAGCCGTTATAATTCAAAGTGAGGTTTTGATCTGTCGGCAGGTCACACAATAAGAGAGGCAAGATATAGGTCTGGTTACAGCCTGAGGAATCTCGCCGCCCTGATCGAAATCGCGCCTGCTTACCTGAGCGATATTGAGAGGGACCTTCGAACGCCCACGGAAAGAGTCCTGTGGGCGATATCTCAAAGGCTTGATGTGGATTTCGACCTACTCATGCGGCAGTCGGGAAGGATCCGGGAAACCGTAAGTCAGTACCTTCTCAGGGAAGAGTTGGCTGGGCGAATTGTCCAGATAATGGCTGAGGCACAACTCGAACAGGAAGATCTCAAGAGAGTCTTGAAGGTCGTCGTTGAGGAGGCCGCGACACGGCAGGCAGAGAGGAGGAAGGATTTGACGGAAGACTAGGAAGTGTCCAGATGCTAACGCTCTCGGACATAAACAGAAATCGCCAGAGTACCAGTCCGGCGATCCTGAAAGACCACACTCACTATGACGAAAGGAGCATATGGCCTTGCTGTATGGTATCTCATTGGCCCAACGCGGGCAACGTGATCAATACCACACCACGCCCAGAACTGCCGACAGTTGCATCTTACTTTGGCGTCTGGGTGACGGAGGAGCGAATCGCAGAAGCCATCGCGGAGCATTGGCGCGATGGCGGCGTTCGTGCCGAGATGTCCGCCGACAATCGCAGGCTTTGTGCGTAAGTCTGCGGCTGAATGGACGACCGGGCGTAGAGACCGCACTCTGTCAGCACATCCCGACCTTGTGGACATGTCACGACATTACCTATGTGGCAAATTTAGTAGACATCCAAGGCCATGTCACAGAGGTGCAGGGCGGGCATCACGAGGCATTTCACATTGTCCTCCTCAATACTACGGCGTTGCACGCTAGGCAGTGAGGGTCAGGACTGAACTATTAGAGGCACAGGATCGGGCCATCCGTCGCGCTTTTCTAGGGCATGCGACGGACAGCCCTCACACAGGAGACACGGTACATGACTCAATCAAAGGGTAAAGGAGTTGGTGGCTCGATACAAGACCAGCACAACTTCAAGGATGTTGTCGCAGACACCGGATGGCGCGAAGTCAATGGCATGCGCGTGATTACCATCGTTGCAGGTGGAAAACGAAGTGAGCTGAGAAGAAGGTGGATTGAGCGAATGTCAGTTCCCGGCGAGCCCAAGTCAGCCGCATAGTCTGCTTGGTTCGTATGTTGCAGTAAGTCTTAGATCAGCAGGGGCGCTGATTGGACTGACTAAGTAGCTATCTCAAAACCTTAAGTTGATACCATCGACGATACCATATCAGGACACACGCCAGTTGCAGCATCGCAAGGTAGTTACTCGCTCTCTTCTCATATCTCACCAGGATTCCACGACACTTTGAGAGCCAACCCAACGTTCTCTCCACCACCCACCGCCGCGCGGGATAGCGTTTGTGGCCAAACCTGTCCAGTTTCTCCTCCCCGATCCTGCGGATGTGCGGCTCATAGCGGTGTCTCAACGCGGTCTCGCGTCCTGTGGGGTTGTCGTACCCTTTATCCAGACATAGATGTTGAGGCCGATTCCTGCTCGGAACAGGACGCTCGACCACCACCGATTCCAGAGTCCTCTCCAGTAGTTTGGTATCGTGGACATTCGCAGCGGCCACCACAACGCTCAATGGTCCACCGCTTGCTTCTACTAGGATGCTGCGTTTGGTCCCGGGCTTGCCTCGGTCTGTCGGATTCCGTCCAACCTCATCCCCCCCAAACGAGCCTTGCCCATCGCCGCGTCAGCCGATTGCCACTCCCAGTCCACACCTCCCAACTCATCGCAGTGGGCTTGGATAACGGACCAGACCTTGGGGAACACCCCGGCCGATTCCCACCTCTGGAAAGTGCGATGGATGGTGCTGTCATCGCCCAGACACTTCGGAAGGCTGTTCCACTGGCAGCCCGAGCGCATCCGAAATATGATTGCGTTGAGCATCTTCCGAGGGTCTTCTCTCTTGCGTCCGGTCGCCTTTTGGGGATCGAGTTCCTCAATCACCGGCTCAATCTCCTTCCAAAGGTCATCCGGCGCTTCCCAGATCGTATCAAGCACATCCTGTCTGGCCATAATCAGTTCTCCACCTCGCCTTGGATCTGGTTACAGATTACCCGAAGTGTTGAACCCTGACCAACGTTTTGAGATAGTTACTAAGTCCATACATCGGAAAGGGTGTAAAGAAAGAGGAGCAAAGACAATGCGGAATGGGGCCATCTACGCTCGTGTCAGCACTGGAAAGCAGGAAGAGGGAACGTCGCTTGAGACTCAGGTGGCTGGCAGTCTCAACTTGGCATCCGAAATTGGGTGTGAGGTAGACGAAGCCCACATATGGCAAGAGCAGGCATCTGGTGCGACTCTAATGAGAACCGGAATACAAGAGCTTATGCAGCACATCGAAGACAAGATGTTTTCGGACGTCATCATTCATGCCCCTGATCGCGCCGCACGCGAACCACTCGATCTTTTGATATTCTGCCGCCTTTGCTCAAGCGCAGGTGTACAGTTGCACTTCGTAGTTGGTCCCCAGGGCAATGACGAGTACGCGGACCTGATTAGGTTCGTCACCGGATTTGCTAGCAAGCAAGAGAGGGCGATGATAGCTGAGAGGACCTCAAGGGGTAAGTTGGCCACAGCACGGGCTGGTCGACTACCAAACGGGGTGGGCATTGGCATATACGGATACGACTACGATCCTCTGACAAAGGAGAGGACAATCAACGAAGAAGAAGCTAACATTGTTCGTCGGATCTTCAGAGAGATCATATCCGGCACATCTGTGTGGGGGATGACAATCAAACTGAACGAGGAAGGAATCCCGACTAAGAGTGGGAAGAAGTGGCACCCCATAACGCTCAGACGCATGCTGGACAACACCACGTACTTTGGACTTGACCACTACGGTCGGACAAGGACTTACATGGATGACAACGGAAGGCGAAAGGCGGTCGAGCGTCCGAAAGAGGAGTGGATCGAGATTAGGGAATTCACTCCCCCAATAATCAGCGATAAAATGTATTTGGCGGCGAAAGAACGTCTAGGCAGGCCTAGTGCACTGAGAGCAACGCCTCAACCCTATTTGCTGACTGGACTCATGGTGTGTGGCACATGCGGCACGCCCGTTACCGGAGCATCAAGAATGGGGAAGGCTCGACAATATAGATGCCGCGCGACATACAGAACGTCGGTTTCTGGCGCGACCTGCCAAGAAAGCTATTTCAGAGCGGATGGTATCGAGTTTCTGGTATGGGCCGAGGTGGTTAATGTACTGAAGAACCCTTTGGTTCTCATCCGTGACTTGCAGCAGCACTTTGATAAAGGCGATGGAAATATCGGAGATGAAATCTCCCGGCTAAAGCGGGAAATTGCGGACTTGCGCCGTCAAGAGGCTAACTTCGCAGCACTTGCGAAGAGGCCTGAATTCGACATAGAGGTAGCAGCCACCCAGAACGCCCCCGTCCTTGCATTGCGTCGGGAACTTGAGCAAGCACTGACGACCCTGGAGGATCAGCAGGCGCGCCGTGATGAGGCCACAGAAATGCAGGCGCAGATCGCCGAATACTGTCAGAGGATTGGCGAGAACATCAATTCAGTCGTTGACTTCGATCAAAAGCGCCAAACCCTCGCTGCATTCGGAGTCAAGGTGTGGGCGACCAAAAGAGCTCTCAAGATTGTGGCGTTCGTTAACCCCGAAATAACTACCATTGAACGAACATCGGCATGACGACGTGCGTGTACGTGTAGGCCTCGGAATCGGACGCGGGCTTGATGACGCCCGGGCTCGATGGGGTTGTCGTTTCGAGCGCGACTTCGTCGTCGCCAAGGACGTCGAGCACATCGCCGAGGAACCTGCTGTTGAAGGCGATCTTTGCGTCTTCCCCTTCGATCTTCGCGTCTATCTCACCGACGTTTTCGCCAAGCTCTTCCGCCCTTGAAGATATGGCCAGCTTGCCCTCAGCCCCGTCCTCGCTCGTCGTCATGTTCAGCCGGACGATACCAGATCCATCGCGGGCGAACGTTGACGCCGCCCTCGCGGCCTGTGTGAACGACTCGTGGGCAACCACTACACGCGTGTCGTACGATTCGGGTACAAGTTGCCGGTAGTTGGGGAACGTTCCCTGCACGAGCTGTGATACCAGCTCCACGTTATCCATCCTGAAGAGGGCCTGGCTCTTCTGCGGTGTAACGGTGAACTCTACCGGGTCGGACTGTGCGCTAATCAGGCGACCCACCTCCTGCAGCGCGCGAGCGGGCACAGTGAAGCTGATGTCTTCCGCGATAGGATCTGCGAGCTTGCCATCGTAAACCGCCAGCCGGAAGCCGTCAGCGGCGGCGAACGTAAAGCTGTCTCCAGACATTTCCACCTTGATGCCGGTCAGGACCGGGCGTGAGTCGTCGGTCGCGGCGGCGAAGGCGACCCTGTTGATGGCGTCGCGCATGACTGCTGCTTCGATCCGTCCCACGGCTCCTTCATCCACGGTAGGGATGGGAGGAAAGTCGTCGGCGTCCTGGCCGTTGATGTTGGCCTCGAAGCGAGCGCAGCTAAGGCCCAGGTTGAGTGGCTGCGCTGAGGAGGTGATGTCGATGCGCGCCGCGGGCAGCGAATTGACGAACTCCGTCAGCAGCCTCGCGGGGACCGTCAAGGACCCTTCCTCCTCGACCTGCGCGCCGACCCACGTGCTGATAGCTATTTCGAGGTTGGTTGCAGACAGCTTGAGGCGTGAATTGTCGGTCGCCATCAATACGTTCTGGGTTATCGGGAGCGTCGTCCTGGTCGCGACGGCTCGCTGCACGACTGATAGGCCGCGATTGAGATTCTCTTGCAGACACGAAAGCTGCATTGGTTACATCCTCGTAGTTCGGATTTCTCTGGCAGGGCGCCTGGCTCGTCCACGTCAACTACCCACCGTCACTGCGACCGCTGCCATTTGAGTTGCCGAGTAGTATAGATGGCGCGATTTTCGACCGTCAACGTAAACGGGGCACACGTAAAGCCCATAAGAGTTACTTGGGACTAACTGGATCGCGCATGACCGTGGTCGGATGCCCTATCCGAGAGCTAATCGCTCCGATGCGGCACTATAGCGTCACTCGATGGACGCGACTATGTCGATCTCCAAGAAAATCTCCTCGTCCACGCTCAGGATGAACGCGAACGTGGGCTTGGGCAGCTCGAACTGCTCGAACGTGACCATTGTCTTGGCCAGACCTGTAACCGATCTGCCGTCGAACTGGGCCGTAACATCCCAAGTGACAGGGCTGGTGACCTCTTGAATCGTGAGATCGCCGTTGAGCTTGAAAGTCGCCTCCCCGGACTCGGGAAGCGGCCACGGCAGCCCATCGAATCCGGTGACCGCCAACTCGGCGTCAGGGAACCGGCTGGTGTTGAACAAGCTGGACCTGACCCACCGGTCGCGCTTGTCCTCGTCGCTCCTGAACCCCGAGAGTCCGACCTCCAGGAGTGACGAATCTGAAACAACCTCGCCGTCCTCGTCGAATACAATGGCCCCCGAAACCTCTGAAGTCTCTCCGACGGCCTTGATTGGCAGATCGAGTCGCCTGAGCTCCTCTCCAACGATGTACCGGGCAACAGTGGCGTCTTCGATAAATACGGCGGAAGGAGCAATTGGAATTGCGGGAGCGGTAGGGATTGCCGGCGCGGTCGGTATGGATGGGGCCTTCGGGATAGATGGGGCGGTTGGAACGGCCGGCGCGGTGGGTATAGCTGGGGCTGTCGGGATTGCTGGCGCGGCGGGAGCAGCCGGCGCGGTCGGCTCCGTGCACGCTGCGGACAGTCCGACAAACACAAGGGTTATCAGGACTAACGCGGCTCCACGCATATTAGTCAGCACAAAGTCTGAGAATATGCTGCTCACTGCACGATGATCGTGCCGGTCATCCCCAGCGCCTCGTGAGGCACACAAACCAGGGCGTACGTGCCCGGCTCCTCAAAAATGAAGTCCAGGCCCGAGGTCTCTCCGGCGTTTACCTCGACGTTGATGTCAAGATCGTTGACCGTGAACGTGTGGAACGCCGCTTCGGCGAAGAACGTGAAGTTCACGCCCTCGCCGACACTGAAGTTGAAGTCTATGGGATCGTACGCGAACGGCCCAACGCCGCCATTGTCGACCATCTGCACGGCAACCTTGGTGCCGTCAATTTCTGGACCCATGTCCGCGTCTTCACCCGGCGCCGTCGTGGGGGCTGGGGCCGGAATAGGAGGCGACGCGCGCTGAATGATGGTCATGGACGGCCCAGATGGCGCCGGCTTGCCACATGCCACAGCTACGATGGCGACTACCAGGAGCGCCGCTACTGCAAGTTTCCTCACCGAATTCCCCCTGGTTGTTGAGCCGCGTCCACGGCTCCAAAACAGTCCGGTAGGCCTGGCCCCGGGGCACAGTTAACCACGGTATGGGCCTGATTGTGAATGGTCTCACATAATCCTAGCACCTTGCATTTTGAGGGTCAATTGGGAGTCTGTACCAGTTTGGCAGGTACACTTGGGAGCACGGGCGTCTCGCCCGCAATTGCCCGCAGGCGGGTTTCACACTGAATGCCAATTCAGGAATAGCTTGACAAAATGGGGGGTGGGCGTGATACAAACGGCTCAGCTTTGGATTGAATGTATCCGTTTTCTGAGAGAACAGGAGGAGTTCAAGAATGTCTGAATTACGTTTACGAGGTCTTGTGCTGACTCTTCTTGTCTGCGCGCTAGTGGCCGTAGGATTAACGGCTTGCAGCAGCAGCGAGCCGGAAGTCATAGAGAAGATCGTCGAGGTCGAAAAGGTCGTCGAGGTCGAAAAGATCGTCGAGGTCGAAAAACCTGTAGAGGTTGAGGTCGAGAAGATCGTAGAAAAAGAGATCATCAAGGAAATTGTCAAGGAAGTCGAGGTGCCGGCTATCCAGTCGGAGATTACCGAGGCGGCGTCCTTCACTGAATATTTCCAGAATCCGATGAATGCCAAGTCTGGCGGGACTTTCAAGTGGGGCGGACGGGCGAAGCCCTCGATGTACGACTTCCACCAGTCGCCCACCCATAACAACCTGACAGCACAGCAACCGATGTACAACACTGTGGTCCAGTTCGACCCCCGTGACGGCGGACTTACCATCGCTCCAGACCTCGCGACCGCGTGGAACGTGTCGGACGACGGAAAAGAGTACACATTCACCTTGCGTCGCGGGGTTGAGTGGCACGACGGCCCGCAGTTCGAATGCGGCGGCGGTCCCTTCACGGCCAACGACGTGGTTGCCACCTACGAGCGCATCATAGATCCACCCGAAGGCATGATCAGCCTGAGGAAAGAATTGATGGTGGACGGCGCGGACCTCCGCGAGATCGTCGCCATTGACGACCACACGGTGAAGTTCGTCCTGGGAAGCCCGCGTACTACCCTGGTGCCAGCGCTGGCGAGCGGCTGGAACATGGTCGTATCCGAGAAGTATCTGGACTGCGTCAACAACAGTATGCGCGACTCGGCCTTCATTCCTGGCACGGGGCCGTTCGTCATTACTGAGCATACTCCCGGCGAAAGCTGGAAGATGGATAGGAACGTTGACTATTTCATCGAGCACCTTCCCTACTTCGACAAGCTGGACCTCGCCGCGTTGGCGCAGGCGCAGGCACGCGCCGCGGCTGTCTACGGGGGCCAGGTTGACGCGGTGATGCAGATCACCAAGGAGGATATGCAGCGAGCCTGGGACGACCCCGCGAAGTACCACTCGCAGATCGGCAACTTCTTCAACGGCCAAATCTTCGCGTTCAATGCTAACCGACCACCGTTCGATGACGTTAGAGTCCGCAGAGCGGTCCACCTCGTTGTTGACAAAATGACGCTACACGAACTGACCGGAAAGACGGGATTCAACGGCGAAGAGCCGGGAGGGTGGTTCCTTCCCGACTGGCAGACAGGCGGATCGCCGTACTCCCGGTCCGGTGAAGAGCTCGCAATGACTCCGGGCTACCGCATTCCCACCGCAGAGGACGTCGCCGAGGCCAAGAGTTTGCTGGCCGAAGCCGGATATCCAGATGGCGCCGGACTTAACATATCGTTCCTGCAGCGAGGCAACCAGCCCAGCGCGACCGTCGCCGCCATCCAGGACATGATCAGGAAGAACCTGAATGTGGAAATGGAAATCGAACTCACCGACGAGGGCGGTTACTATGACCGTGTGCTGAATAAGGACTTTGACACGACCGGAACTTTCACCGCCGCCGAGATTATTGACCCAGGGCCGTGGTTCACTCGATTCCTGGCAGACGGCGGCAGCTGGAATTATGGCGGCTGGTCCGATCCGCGAACCGACGAACTAATGACGATGATCAACGAAGAGCAGGACGTAGATAAGCGTGTAGAACTCGTCCGCGAGATGCAGCTCCTGCTGGATGCGATCGTTCCGATAATGCTGTTCAACTATCATGGCGGATACGACATATACCGGACGTACCTGGGCGGTCCGGGCATGACCGACATATATTACGGTGGATACAACTCTATGCACCGTCGCTGGACACACATCTGGTTCGAGCGCGAGCGCGAATAGCGCACAAGTTCGATATGCCGACCCTGCGGTCTTCAAGAGGCCGCAGGGTCGGTTAACCAGGTTTCTTGAGTGACATAGCGGGAGGTATGAGGCACACAATGACGGCCTCCCTCCCTCTTCACCACTTTCCTTTACCATGAGCAAATACATTCTCCGCAGACTAATCATGACCATCCCCACACTGGTGGTCATTTCGATGATCATCTTTGTGGTGTTGCGCGTGATCCCCGGCAACATTGTGGCGACGATGTTAGGCGGCGGCGGCGGTGGTGGCGGCGAGGGTGTGCAGATGGTTGACCCCGCCGCCATTGAGAAGCTGATGGAGGACCTGAAGCTTGACCGCCCACTGTACGAACAATACTTACGCTGGGCCACGGGGATACTGACTGGAGACTTGGGCGACTCGTTCTTCCGAGGTCAGGAAGTGTCCGAGATGCTGCGGAACCACGGTCCGGTCACTCTTCAGATCTCCATTATGGCAATTGCCTTGTCGTGGATAGTAGGATTGCCGGTGGGTATTCTGAGCGCCGCGCGACAGGACTCGTTTATGGACTACTCAACGAGGCTCTTCGTTGTGTTATTCCTTGCGATCCCGTCATTCTGGCTGGCCGCTCTTATCGTCTTGTTCGGTGTGTTGATCTTCGAATACTACCCACCCTTGTTCTATTCCCATATCTGGGACGATCCGGGGGCAAATCTGGCCAAGACGACAGCTCCGGCCATAGTGATTGGACTTGGCATGGCGGCCATGATCGCGAGGATGGCCAGGTCGTCAATACTGGAAGTTCTCAGAGAGGACTATGTTCGGACCGCAATGGCCAAGGGACTCGCTAGCAGGGTCGTCATGTGGCGGCACGTAATCAAGAACGCGTTGCTGCCGGTTATCACGATTGCGGGCATTATGATGGGATTCACGCTTGGCGGCTCAGTCGCGGTCGAGTACGCATTTGCCATTAACGGGCTTGGGGTCACCATGCTCACAGCTATCATAGATAAAGACTTCAACGTCGTTCAGAATCTGGTCATGATCTATGCGACCGCCTTTGTTCTGATAAACCTGCTTATAGATCTTTCATACGCCTGGGCAGACCCCAGAATTCGTTACGAATAGGGAAAATATAGCCCGGAACCGGCGGCAGACATTCGATGCAGACATCTTCTGCAGAAGCAGTAACCACCATAACAACGTCGGGCAGCTCATTGCTCCAGGTTCTCCTGCGATTCGCCAGGAACAAGCCTCTCGGCGCAATCATGGGAACCATCATCGTTCTAGTAGTCCTGATGTCGGTGTTCGCGGAATTCGTAGCGCCGTATGACCCGCTCGATACAGCTCCACTGATGGCCCGGGAACCTCCGGATCGGATTCACTGGATGGGATACGACGAGGTTGGCCGCGACATACTTAGCCGCGTGATATTCGGCTCAAGAGTGTCACTCATTGTTGGTATTACCTCGGTGGTGTTCGGAACGACCGTAGGTTCAGTATGGGGGTTGGCAAGCGGCTATCTCGGCGGCAAGTTCGACCTCGTCACCCAGCGTGCAGTCGAGGTGTGGATGAGCTTCCCGAGCCTCGTGCTCGCGCTGTCGCTGCTGGTGGTTCTTGGTGCGGGACTGCATACAGTAATCATTGCTGTCGCGTTCACGCGGGTTCCATATGGCGTGCGCGTGATCAGGTCAGTCGCGATCGCGGTCAAGGAGTTTATGTACGTTGACGCCGCGCGCTCGGTCGGCTCGTCGGAGCTCAGAGTGATGATGCGGCACGTCCTCCCAAACTGTGTGGCTCCGTTCCTGATAATCCTGACTGCACACATCGGCACGGCAATCGTCGTCGAAGCGTCATTGGGATTCCTGGGAATCGGGATACCCCCGCCAACAGCATCCTGGGGCAATATGCTCGGAAGTGCGGTAGGACAAGCTATCAGTCCGCACTGGTGGCGGATAGTATATCCTGGGGTGGCTATCGTGATTACCGTGCTCAGCTTCAACATATTCGGAGACGCGATCCGAGACGTGCTGGACCCCAGACTCCGAGGCTCCGAGGCGCAGTAGCATTTCTCAGACAGTCGCAATCTAAAAAGAGAGCCGAAAGCATTCACGCCTTCGGCTCTCTGCATAGACTGCGAAAAACTCTCACGGGGCGTGGAATTACTCATGAAGGACAACAAGGCGCGCCAACGCGTAAAGAGCGGCAAGCCGGCCATCGGTTGTTTCCTTGGGCTTGGCAGCCCGACCATCGCCGAGATGATGGGACTGGCGGGCATGGACTGGCTCGTTGTGGAGACCGAGCACAACGCACTGGACTCCGGCGAGATTCAGCAGATGCTCATGGCGATCGGAAATACCGACGCCGTGCCGATCGTCCGCGTGCCAAACCGGGACCAGGTGTTCATCCAGCGCGCGCTCGACATGGGCGCAATGGGCATCCTTGTACCCGGTGTCAGAACAGCTGAAGAGGCTCGCGCGATCGTCTCCTACACCAGATACCCGCCGGTTGGCATCAGGAGTTGGGGGCCGCTCAGAGCGTCGGCTTATACTCTCGACAGCGACGACTACCTCGAACGCGCCAACGACAACATCCTCGTCTCTCTGATACTGGAGACCAAAGACGCCGTGGATAACCTCGATGACATCTGCGCTGTCCCCGGAGTCGATGTGCTGACGATTGGTCCGTGGGACCTCTCGCTGGAGCTGGGCCTGGACCCACGGCAGCTTCCACTGCCTCAGATCGAAGAGATCTCCGTCAACGCGCTCGAGGTAGCTCGCCGGCACGGGGTCGAGATCGGCGTGTCGGCCAGTACTCCCGAGGGGCTACGGGAGCGCCAGTCGCAGGGGTTCACGTTCATTCAGTACGGACCGGACTATGGCCTGCTGACCTCTGCCGTGACGGGTGGGCTTGCGGCTTTCGACCGCGGCTGACGCTGGTCTCTGTCGCGGTGAAGACGCGATGCGCTCCCCACAGCGAACGGCTCACAGGATATACTGTGTCCCAAGACTCATCAGTGCGTCGTTTGACGCCAGCCACGGAGGTGCCCGATGAAGCTTGGATTGTTCCTCATGCCTTCCCACCCGCCGGAGCGCTCGACTTGGGATGCGCACCAGTGGGACCTTGACTGTCTGGAGATGGCCGATCGGTACGGCCTGAGCGAGGCGTGGATTGGCGAGCACTTCACCGCTCCCTGGGAGCCGGTGCCGACGCCCGACCTGCTGATCGCCCAGGCGCTGATGCGCACCAAGAACATCATGCTCGGCACCGGCGCGCACCTGCTGCCTTTCCATCATCCGGTGGAGCTCGCGCACAGGGTCGCCTACCTGGACCACCTCGCGCAGGGTCGCTACATGTTCGGGATCGGCTCGGGCGGGCTGCTCTCCGACCACGAGCTGTTCGATGTGGACTTCGACGAGGGTGAGCACCACGCAAGAACGCGCGAGTCGCTCGACATCATCCTCAACCTGTGGGAACACATCGAAGGTCCTTTCAAGTACAAGGGCCAGTTCTGGAACGTCAACATTCCGGACCCAGCCGAGTACGAGTACGCCACGCTCAAGACGTTCCTGACGCCGTTCCAGAAACCTCACCCGCCTATAGGAGTCGCGGGGGCCAGCCCAGGCTCCAATACCCTGAAGATAGTCGGCGAGCGGGGCTACATTCCAATGAGCCTCGGACTCAACGCGGTCTATGTAGCCAGCCACTGGGACGCGGTGGAGGAGGGAGCGGCCTCGGCCGGCCGGGAGCCGCCTTCTCGCAACGAGTGGCGCATCGTCCGCGACGTCTGGGTTGCCGACACCGACGAGGAGGCGCGCGAGGGCGCGATGAACGGAATGCTGGGTCGCGCCTGGCGGGAATACCTGCATCCGCTGTTCTCCTTCGGCGCCTACCCGTTCCTCAGCTTCATGAAGCACGACGATTCGATTCCGGATGACGACGTGACACTCGAATACATGCTGGACAACCTGTGGATAGTCGGCTCACCTGACACGGTCGAGGAGAAGCTGCGAGCCCTGTACGACACCGTCGGCGGGTTCGGGACGCTGCTGTGGCTGACGTTCGACCATTCCGAAGACAGCGAAGCTTACGAGAAGTCCGTCCGGCTGCTTTCCCAGGAGGTGATGCCGAGACTGGCGGATCTTGCCGCGGACTAAGGCAGTTCAACTGACAAACCCCAACCAGGGAGAGCGTTCTCCGATACCAGCTTACCAGGAGCACCAAATGACCATAGACGTCGCAACGGCAATCGCGAGAATTCTGAAGCAGGAAGGGATCGAGTGGGTTTCTACCTTTCCTGTGTGCAGGGTCAACAACGCCCTCGGACGCGAGGGCGTCCCGTTGGTGATGATGCGCGACGATCGCTATGCCATCGCGCTGGCGGACGGCTTCTCTCGCGTAACCGGGGGCGAACGAATTGGTGTGTGTACCGTTCAGGGCGGCGTGAACGCGGCCGGGATCCAGGTCGCCTACGCGGGACTGGCTCAGGCCTACGAGGATGGGTCTCCCATACTGTGCATCACCGACGGGGTACCGGCCGGCAGCTCGGAGAACTCGCAGTTCGACGTCACCACCAGCCTGAAGTCGGTGTCCAAGTGGTACGGTTATATCGACAGACCGTCCAGGGTGCCGGAGTTCATGCGCCGAGCCTTCACGATGCTGAGAAGCGGCAGGCCGGGACCTGTAGTGCTGTCCGTGCCCGACTCATCGGGCGAGTACGACGAAGCTGCCGATCCGTACTCCCCGGTCAAGGGCTGGAAGACGGCGCCCGATCCTTCGGATGTCTCCGCAGCCGCCGACATAGTGCTGGACGCTGAGAACCCCCTGATCTACGCGGGCGAAGGCGTAATCTACGCCGGAGCTTCGGCGGAGCTCAAGTCCCTTGCAGAGCTTCTGAACGCCCCGGTCATTACCACCTTGAAGGCAAAAGGCGCTTTCCCTGAAGACCATCCGCTGTTCGTTGGAGTCCGTGGAGACGCTCCCGCCGAGTTCCTCGCGAAGAGCGATGTCATTCTTGCGGTCGGCTCAAGCCTGTCGCCGGGCCGATTCAGCCATGCGATACCGGACGCGGCGAGCAAGAAGATCATCCAGTGCAACCTGGACGAGCTTCATGTCAACCGCATCTACCCGACCGCTCAAGCCGTGATCGGAGATGCCCGGTTCACTCTCGATGCTCTGGCGAGGGAGGTCTCGTCCAGGACGGGCGGCGATGGTCGCACTGCCCCCGGCGTCGCGGAGGAGATCGAATCGTCACGTAACTCCGCGCTTGCCGGTTACCGGGAGGCCATGGCGTCGGACGACACGCCGATCAACCCTTACCGTGTCTATGGCGACATGATGAAGGCGCTCGACCCGTACAACTCCTTCGTGACGCACGATTCGGGCAACACGCGCGATCAGCTCAGCACCGTGTACGACACGCTGATTCCGAGAGGTTTCTTGGGATGGGGCAACGTCTCTACACTCGGCTTCAGCCTGGCCTCCACGATAGGGGCGAAGCTGGCCTTCCCGGACCGGCAGTGCGTCGCGGTCACGGGCGACGCAGGAGTCGGGTACATGCTCGGCAACCTGGAGGTCACCGTCCGCGAGCGAATCGGTATCACCGTCGCCCACATAAGCAACGGAGGATTCGCCGGATATGGCCCCGGTTTCTGGGGCGCCGGACACGATCCTTACACGCACGTAGTTCTAGGCCCGGACGACGTGGACATGTCCAAAGTCATAGGCCAGTTGGGTCTTCATGCCGAGCGTGTGTCGGAGCCATCGGAGGTAATCCCCGCACTGGAGCGCGCGCTTGCGGCCAACGAGTCGGGGCAGCCTTCCTATATTGAGTTCCTGTGCTCTCAGTACCCACTGTACGGTGGATGGGTCGCCAGCTCGTTGGCGCACTGATTGCCTTTGAACTCGGATAGTAAGGAGGAACCGACACCTTCTCCTGACGGGTCTGACTCTCCTCCCGCAAACGGCGGGAGCGGCGATGACCGTGACCACTCATGGTCGCGCGAATACCTCATCGCGCAGATCGTGATCGTGGCGGCTGTCGTGGCTGTCGTTGCAGGCGCGGGTCTCTCCGAGGACCGCGGACTCTTCGGCAGAGCCTCGCCTCTTGAGAAATCAGATACGCCGTCAGCCGGATTCTCCATCATTCAGTCGGGGTCGGCACCGCCTACCGTGTGCCCGGGAGCTCCCGAGGGTAAGTACCCGACGGCCGAAGGCGGGCTGGCTGACGACTGCGCGACGCTGCTGTCGGCGGGGTCTGTTCTGGCGGGCAGCGGTGACCTGGACTGGAGTGTCGAAGTCCCCGTCACGCAATGGCCGGGAGTCATTGCGGGGGGAGACCCTGTACGAGTTATTGCGCTGGACCTGACCGCCAGCGGACTGTCGGGCGCGATACCGCCTTCACTGAGCGATCTGTCAGCGCTTCAGGCGCTGCATCTCTACGGCAATGAGCTGACGGGCGAGATACCGCCCGAGCTGGGCCGACTTGCCGACCTCACGATCCTGGACCTCGGCTCGAACCGGCTGACAGGCGAGATACCTCCCGAAGTGGGTGACATGGCCAACCTGACCTGGATGGACCTGAGCTTCAACGACCTGTCCGGTCCCGTTCCGGCTGAACTCTTTGCCCTTGAGGGCCTGGAGTGGCTGGTGATCTCGGGCAACGGCCTGACAGGCTCGATCACAGGCAAGCTGGACGGCCTCACCAGGCTTACGTACCTGAGCCTCCACGATACGAGTCTGACAGGCTGTCTGCCGGACTTCCTGCGAGACGTTGACGGCTTTCTCGGCGATCTCCCGTTCTGCGACGATCTCTAAAGCGCCGGAATTTTACTGGGCGGTGATGCCGCCGTCGATCACAAGCTCACTGCCTGTCATGTAAGACGACTCGTCTGAGGCGAGGAACAGCACTCCGTTGGCCACGTCTTCGGACTGGCCCACATAGCCGAGGGGCACCCTGCCCAGCCAGGTCTGCCGTCCCTCCTCGGTGTCGAGCGAGTCGCTCGTCATGTCGGTGTAGATAATTCCGGGATGGACCGAGTTGCACCGGATGTTCTCTCTCGCGTACTGGACCGCCGTTGACTTTGTCAGGATGCGCACCGCTCCCTTGGTCGAGCTGTACGCCGCCGACTGCGGGCTGCCCTGGAGTCCGGCCACCGACGATATGTTGATGATGGACCCGCTACCCGCATCGCGCATCGCCGGAATGGCGGCCCTGGTCCCCAGGAACACGCCCTTGGCGTTGATGTCCATGATCCGGTCCCAGTCCTCTTCGGTCGTGTCCTCGACGCTTGCGCGGATCAGAATCCCTGCGTTGTTCACCAGGATGTCCAGTTTGCCGTAGCTGTCCACAGCGGCCCGCACCGCATCGCTCCAGTCCGCCTCGCTGGTGACGTCGAGGTGGACGTAAGTCACGTCGCCTCCGGACTCTGCAATCTCGGCCTCGACCTGTCTGCCCAGATCGTCCAGGATGTCTCCTATCACCACTTTGGCGCCCTCGCTGGCGAACATTCTGGCCTCGACGGCCCCCTGTCCACGCGCGCCGCCGCTAATCAACGCTACCTTTCCCTCAAGCCTCATGTGTCACCCCCTGTGTGCTCGCGAGTCGTTGCCGTCCAATGGCGCAATTGTAAGGTATAGAACGCCGTACGGCTCGCGTTCATGTTTCGTCTCTCACGAGGCCGATAATCTTGCAACCGCCCAACTCTAACGCTTATCATTCAAGTTGGTGACGCGCGTGCCGATGTGCGCCATCAAAACGTGCGCGAAAGCTATCGAATCCCAACTCAACAAGACCTGCGTGAACGGAGAACTCTTCATGGTGGCAACAAGCGGAAGCTCTACGGCGATAGTCAACACCCTCTCCCTGTCACACGGCGTGACAGCGCGTGAAGTCAAGCTGCCGGACTACGAGAAGGAGCGACTCGAAGACGTCGGGTTCCTGACCGCCATGACGCTGGTGCTGCTCGGCAACTACGCTCAGACCGGGCACTTCGGCGGGCCGCTGGCGTACACGCCGTATGCCGTCACATCCCACCTGGTCGGCCCCGACCTCGGCGGACTCAGGTACGATTATCGTCGCCCCAAGCACCCCTACGCCGACCGTTTCATGTTGGCGGGAGGCCACAACGCGCCTGTCACCTACGCAATGTGGATGATTCTGGGCGAGGCGCTCGCGCGCAAGCACGCCAGTACCGGCGACGATCGCTACGCCGCCGACCCCAACACCTCGATGCTTTCCATCGACGCCCTCGGATTCCGCCGGGGCAAAGGCGCTCTGGACACCCTTCTGAAAGACTATGATCTTATAGACCACCCGCTCATGGAACAGGCCAAGATCAGGGGTATCAGGTCGCTCGCCGGACACTCCGAGACCACCGACCTGACCAACGACGTCAACGGCGGTCCGTCCGGCATCGGCATCGCGACCTCTGCCGGCAAGGCCGCCTTCTGGGACATCGTCGGCGCTCCCGACAGCCTCAAGATCATGGCGATCGAGGGCGAGTTCGCCATGACCTCCGGCCACTCGCAGGAGATGAAGACCGCCGCCGTGGCACAGCAGGTCGGCAAGCGTCTGCGCATCCTGCTCTCCTACAACAACGCGGGCATCGACGACGAGCTCGTAGGCAGCGTCATCCGCCCCGTTTACGACGCCTACCGCATCGAGGACCAGTGGGCCGCCTACGGCTGGAACGTCATGACCCTCGACAACGGCAACGACTACGACCAGGTGGTCGCCGTCTTCAAGACGATGGAAGAATGGGACCACGAGGACAACCGTCCCATGATCGTCGTCGGCAAGACCGTCAAAGGCTGGTGGCCCGCCGCCGTCGATGGCCAGATACCCGGTTACGGCGAGCAGGTCGTCAGCTACCACAGCCATCCCTACAATCTCGCTATGAACGGCGACTACTTTGTCGGCCTCGCCGAGACCTTCGAGCGTCGCTTTGGGGTCGAGTTCGAGGGTATCCGCGACGGCGCCGTCTCTGACGATCGCGAACGGCTCATCCAGTTCAAGAAGAACATGGACGTCGCCATGTCCGTACTCGAGAAGAACGGGCTGGGCGACTGGATCGCCGATCGCCTGGTCGAAATCGGGGACAGTGTGGACGATAGCCTGCCGCTGCGCATCGACCGCGCCACCAACCCGTTCAAGGACTCACGTCTCTCTGTGGACAACCTTCCGGTCGAACCGCAGAACCTCTCCGTCACCAACCCCTCGTCCGGCGAGGAGAAAGACCTCTCGATCAAGCTGTTCGAGGAGCCGGGCAATGTGCGCGGCACCCGGAGGGCGATCTCCGAGATCATCAAGTGGCTGAACTACGTCACCAACAACCGGTTCATCGTGGTTGCGGCCGACCTCGCTGAGTCGATCAACGTCGAGCACGGCGCGATCTGGGACACGTTCGACCCCGTCGCCAACCCCAGCGGAGGCAGGCTCAAGGCTGCCATCCAGGAGGCGGGCAACGCATCAACGGCCATCGGACTCGTCGGCCAGTCGGTCTCGCTCGACCCGGACGAGCACGTTGGAGTCTGGGCGCTCAGCGGCACCTATGGCGCGTTCACCCCGCTCAAGTACCTTCCATCCCGCGTATGGAGCCAGCAGAACCAGGACAGCCCCTTCAGGACCGGTGTGCTGCACATCCTCGCGGGCCACTCGGGCCCTGAGACGGCAGCCGACGCGCGCACCCACTTCGGCATCTTCTCTCCGCAGGTGTGGAAGCTCTTCCCGCGCGGACAGGCCATCACGCTCAGCTTCTGGGACTACAACGATGTCGCGCCAGCCTACTTCGCCGCCGCAGAGATAGCGGCACGCGAAAAGGAAGTCGGAGTAATCGTGCTGGAAGTCGCGAGGCCGGACTTCCCAGTGGCCGACCGCAGTACTTTCGCCGACACCGACCTCAAGGCCGCCGCCAAGGGCTTCTACCTCATCCGAGACTTCGACCCCGACAAGCCCAGGCACGGCAACGTGGTGGTGCAGGGATCGTCGTCTACGGTCAACCTGGTCTCCGTGCTGCCGCGCCTCGAAGAAGAGGGCGTGAACGTCAGGGTCATCGCCGCGATCAGCGATGAGCTGTTCACCCGACAGTCACAGGAGTACCAGGACTCGGTTATGCCCGCCGGCTCCAAGTACGACATGATGATCGTCACCACCGGCACCCGCCGCATGTGGCCGGTCCAGAACGTCGGCCCGCTCACCGATGAGTACTCACTGACGTCCGACTGGGACAACCAGTGGCTGACAGGCGGCAGCGAGTCCGACGTGATAGCCGAAGCCCACCTCGACGCCGACTCCATCTACGCCGGCATCAAGCGCTTCGCCGACGAACGCGAGAGCCGCGTAAGCCGCCAGACGGAGGCGCTGGCCGGACTGGGGTAGGATTTTAGCAAACCTAGCAGGCTGCGGAAGAATCCCTCTGAGAGCGGGATAGAAGGCTGCTGAGAGGCCGGACCCTAACTGTCGGAAGCGGTTGTAGTACTTGGCGAAGGTCTGTCTGTTGGTTCCATGGAAGTTGTAGAAGTCCTGTACGAACCGGAACCGAGGGTGTTTCTTCGCCTTGACCAGTTCGTACTCGCTGATGAGGAAACGCCACTTCTGAACGTAGTTGCGCTCCACCGTATTGTCATTGCTGTTGTCTCGCATTCTCGCCTCCGGATCGGTATATGATTGATACCAAGTCTTTTGGCGAATTACCTAACGCTTACATGGATGACATAAGCCCGTGCCCCAAGCCTCTGGGATGTATGTCTAGCGCCCGAATGGAACGGCAGATTCGGATTTCACCAGGAGAGAAACATGAGCAACTTTGAGAAATTGCAGCGCCGCCTGGCAGCGGGGGAGACGATCTTGATGGACGGGGGTATGGGCTCGGAGTTCGATAGACGGGGGCTGGCAAGCCCCACTATGTGGTCGGGCGGTCCGATGCTCACCCATCCCGAGTTGGTGAGGGATATTCATCAGGAATACATAGAAGCGGGCGCCGAGATTATCATCACAAACACCTTTAGCACAGGGCGTGACGTGCTGGAAGAGGGCGGCCTCGAGCATAAGGTAGCCGAGGCCAACAAGCTGGGAATCGAAGCGGCGGTACAGGCAAGGATAAACGCCGGGACAGAGGACTCGGTGGTCATTGCGGCCTCCGTATCTACGATGAAACCCAAGGCACACGCGGAAGTTCCTGTACCCTACGAGAAAGCTCTGGAGACCTACCGGGAGCAGCTGGGAGAGTTGGCCAAAGGCGGCCCAGACGTGGCGGTGGGCGAGATGTTGGTCCGGATATCAGACACGCTGGCGGTGATAGATGCGGCAGCGGAGTTGGGTCTCCCTGTGTGGGTCGGGCTCTCCCTGGTCCGGGATGGAGACGGGCTTTACCTGGGCATCCAAGATAGGCATGGAGGCGAGACCCTTCAAGATGCCATGGATGCCATCAAGGACAAGGACATCGCATCGGTGTTCATAATGCACACGTCGGTGGACGACACGGGGCCCGGGCTGGAGTTAGTCAAGAAGAATTGGTCGGGAACCTTCGGCGCCTACGCCCATTTCCCCCGCCCCGGTGGCCCAACCCATAAGGCAAATCCCCTGGACCCACAGCAGTACCTGGAATACGCCAAGGGGTGGAGTGATCAGGGGGCGCGGATAATCGGAGGGTGCTGCGGCACGAGACCCGACCACATCCGGGCACTCAGGGAGTGGCTGTCCGGCTCCTAGCCAGGAATCCGTCAGGCTTCCGTGCAACATCATGGCCATCCCTCACTCCTAATTTCTATGCGGATCTCGTTGTGTACAAAGACAACGAACTGCTGGAGCCGTACTTCGTCTTTGAGTGCAAGCGTGCCGATGTTTCGGATGCTGCCTTTAACCAGTCCATCGAACAGGCCCGCGGATATCGTGCCAGCCTTGGAGCGCAATTCTGCGGTGCCGTCGCAGGTCTCACACGCCGTCTGCTCCGCTTTGACAGATTTCCGCTTTGTCACGCCTATTGCTGACGACCTCTCTTGCTTTCTTGGGTTTCCTTAACCCAGCCGCCTGATCCGCGGCAGGGAGACCGCCGTGATCCCGAACATCAGCAGTCCCTTCGTCCCGTAGTCGCCGAGGAAGGAAGGAGGCTGAGCTACACGGCTACCCCGGCCTTATGGCTACTACTACGGTACTGGCGTCGGGCGAATGCTCCGCGTTTTCGGTATGTTCGCGCGAGCAGTGGTGGTGCTCGTGTCCGCCTTCTTCCTCCGAGTCGGGCTTATGCGCCATGTGAGCGGCGTCATCCTTGACAATCTCCGCGCGCTCAATCACCAGATCGGGAAGCTCGGCAACAACTTCGTCAGGTGTCGTCAGCGAGGCCAGTTCATCGTCGCTCCATCCGGACGGAGGCGACGATCTATCGTGGCTCACAAACAGAAGCGTGCCTCCAGGGGCAAGTGACTCGACTGCGATGGACAGCATCTGCATTCGCTGTTTCGGCCATAGTTGTATGTAGAACGACGTGATCAGGTCGTACTGGCCCCTCGACTGGTAGGTGGTTACGTCTGAGACCGCGAACTCCACCTCAACTCCTCTGTCAGCAGCCTGCATCCTCGCCTTCTCAATGGCAACCCCAGAGAAGTCGACCGCTGTCACCCGCCAGCCCCGCTCGGCCAGCCATACAGCGTTTCCGCCCGAGCCGCATCCGAGGTCGAGGGCGCGACCTGGCTTCAGCCCCTTGGCATGGTCTGCCAACGCCTCATCATAATCGGCGAAAGTGTTGTCCATGGTGGACCAAGTCTCGTTCCAGAACTCGATGGTGTCCGGTCTCATTTAATGTCTCCTGAATGGCAGCTGATGTTCATACCATGAATATAAGAGATGTTCAGCCTCCTTCCCTCAACCCAGCCGCCTGATCTGCGGCAGAGTGACCGCCGTGATTAGGCTCACCACTGCCAGCACAGATCCGCTGGCAAACAGCGCGAGAGGCGCGCCGACCGCTCCGGCTAGTCCGCCGAGACCCAGGTGGCCGACTGGCGCGACACCTATGCTGAGCGTCCACGCTCCCATTGCCCGGCCCCGCTGCTCGTCCGGCACGTTCTCCTGCATCAGAGTCATGTACAGCGTGTCCACAGCCATTGCGCATCCCGTGGCCAGGGTCAGCATTGCCACGTAATGCATCAGGTTGGTTGAAATAACCAGCGCCATCAGGCTAACGCCGAAGGCGACCATGAGCGCGAACATCAGAAGCCCCTTATGCCGGTATTCTCCCATGGAAGACAGTGCCAGCAGCCCGGCGATGCCACCGATCTGCCTGATAGCTGTCACCACGCCCAGCCCTATCGGTCCTAGACCCAGAACGTCCTTGGCGATCACCGGCAGCAGACTCATGTGAGTGAACCCGAAAATCTCGGTCAGCGCGGCGAGCCCCATCAGCGTCACGAGGATGCGGTTGGTTCTCATGATCCCGACGTAGTCGGCGAGGTTGCGTGTTACTGATGGCCGTTGTCCAACCGGGACCCCGCGCTGCGTGCTGACGGGCAACAGGAAAACCACCGAAGCGAAGTAGATCGCTCCGATGACGAGGAACTGCCCTCGGGCGCCATACGCCGAGATGATTACGCCGGACAGAAGCGAACCCACCACCGTACCGACCTGCATACTGACAGAGTTCAGAGACATCCCGTTCAACGCGAGTCGGGGCCCCACGATGTCGTAGGTGAGCGACTGCCGGGTAGTCATCTGGAAGGCGGTCACACAGCCGGAGGCCGTTATCAGGACAAGAATGTGCCACAGGTGCGCCACATCGGAAATCAGCACGATCGCTATGACGAGCGACACCACCACGCCGCCCAGAGTGACTGTAATGAGCAGGGTGCGGCGGTCCACACGATCGGCGACCGCGCCTGACACCAGTCCGAGCAGGAAGAACGGCAGCATTGTCAGCGCCGACGACAGACCGACCATGAACGCGGAGTCCGTGATCTCGAATACGAGCCAGCCAACAACGACCCAATTCATCCCCATCGAGGTCGACTGCAGAAGGGTGGAAACCCACAGCAGACGGAAATCGCGGAAGGCGAATGAGGGGGCCAGCCGCGAGAAGATTTCAGTTGATGAGCCTGCCGCCATCGCCAGGGTCGCTTTCAGTGCGACCTGTGGATGTCACAGGTCTGGTTGAAATCAAATTACGCCGTCAGCCAAAAACGCCGCCGCCGCGCCGTACACTCAGCCCGTCTCTTCCTCTAGGGCTACGTACTTGGATGGGCACTTCACGATGACGTTTTCGCTCATGAAAATGCCGTCCGAGTGGTAGCGGCCCTCCAGGATGATCTCGGAGTGCTCGTTGAAGAACAGGTCGGGAAGAACGCCAGTGTGTGCGGCGGACAGGTTCTTCGTCCCGTCAGTCAGATTGAACTCGGCAAGAGTGGAACCATCGGCGCGATGGAACGTGTCCGGCACCAGTTTCCCGCTCACTCGCACCATTCGATCTTCGGGAGTGAAGCCGATATCGATCATCTCGCCCACGGTGTAGTAGTAGACCGTCGCGCCCTCGAATGACGTATAGGCGAAGTAGCCCAGCGCGGAGACCAGGACGACGAACGCTATCATCAGCTTGATGCGGTGAGACGATACTGGGCCATCGTCCGCTGGTAGGGTTTGTGAGATTTGAGTTTCTGCCATAAGTTGCTCGCTACCGATGTTACTGTTCGGCGGTCTGCCTGTCACGCTCTTCGAGTGCTCGCCTCAGGTCCCTGATCTCGTCCCGCAACTCGCGCTGGCGGCGAGAAACGTAGAAGACATACGCGAAGAATGCCGCCCACGTGATGATGTAGACCGCGAACAGGAAGGGTAGATTCGCCTCCGGGCCACCGCCTTCCTGTGCAGGTGTCGCAGCTTGCGCAACTGCCTGTAGCGGTCCTTCGTAGGCTCCGGCGACTCCAATTGCGGACAAAGCCACGATACTCATGGCAATGACCGCGCCGAGCGTCGTAAGCCGCAGACGGATGTGGCTATGCAAATCTCTGGTGAAGCTCATCTAGGTCTGATTCCGATCGTCTCAGCGAGTAACGCTCCATAAGCAGGTACACGTACAGAACCGTGAAGGTCAACACGGAAACGAGCAGCGTCAGCGCCATCTGCTCGTTGAGGTCGGAGGGGACGTTTCTTTCGGGGTGCGCAGAGCGCCACCAGTCGGTGGCCTTATAGATGATCGGCGCATCGATCGCCCCGATCAACGCTATGACTGACGCGAAGCGTCTGCCCTGCGTTCCGGCGGGACCGTATGCCCTCACCATCAGATAGCCGACGTAGATGAACCAGAGCACCAGCGTGGTCGTTAGCTTGGCATCCCAGGTCCACCAGACGCCCCAGACCGGCTTGCCCCATATCGCGCCAGTGATCAGTATGAGACTGGCGAAGATGATGCCGAGCTCGGCGGTCGAGTACGCCAGGTCGTCCCACTTCTGTTTCCCAGTGTACAGGTGCAGGATGCTCGCTACCGCCACGACTATGATCGATACCATCCCGATCCAGCCGAGCGGCACGTGGAAGTAAAAGATGCGCTGGGATATTCCGAGGTTCTGTTCGGTGGGGACCCACATGTACACCATGTACAGCGTGAGGGCCATCATCAGCGCGCCGGCTATCAGCAAGATGTCGCCGGTTGTTCGGCGGACGCGGCCCGTGGCTGGAATGGGAGCTACAGCGGATTGTGCCATCGTATGTGCAATATATCACAAGTGCAGTCATTCGTAGTAGGCGGCTCAGGAGGTCCAACATTTCACACACATGTAACAACTACTTAACATGGCATTAACACAACTCATGTACAGTATTAGATGAAGCACCTCACGAATGAAGTAATGTTGCACCAGAAGGGCATATCGCCGGTTCCGCAAGGGCTACTCAAAGCCGTGCATCGTGAAAGGGAGACAGAGCATGAACGTAAGTGAACTCATGCACCCGACCTCCATCTCAGTTGAATTGACGACGACAGTCACGGAAGCGGCAAGGCTCATGCGCGACACCGGCACGGCGTGTCTGGTGGTGATGGACGATGGAAACATAGAGGGCGTCATCAGCGAGAGCGACATGGTGGTCGGTTGTATGGCTGACAGTCACATCCCGTGGCAGTGCAAGGTTGAGCGTCACATGTCGGCCCAGTGCCAGATCATCGCTCCGGATACCCACGTAGGAGACGCATCGCTCATCATCATCGACGGCGAGTTCGAGTATCTCCCCGTTGTCGACCAGGGGAGTCTGGTCGGCATCCTCGCGTCTGAGAGCATCTTTGGCGCAATTGAAAGTGAGATGGCCTACACTCCCGTTTAACCTTGTTCCCTCCCCTTAGCAAACGGCCCGCTGCATGGCCACATCAGCGGGCCGTATCTATTTCAAAAATCATTCCCGAGCCTGTCCCAGATTAGTAGGCGCTAGCACTTCGTCATACCGGCGAACGCCGGTATCCAGAGGTGGAGTGGCCGCTTCGCAGTGGTCGCCTACTAACTTGGGACAGGCTCATCATTCCCGCAACATTCGACGACCCGGCGCGGCATCTGATACGTTTAACCAAACTCCGGGTAGAGGTGAGCAGATGGCCGTAACACATGTAAGCAGTACCGACGTCAGCATCCCCGCGACGTCAGTGAGCGTCTACGACGCCATATTCCGCAGGCGGATGTCCAAGGAGTTCATGGACGATCCCGTTTCCGACGAGACTCTCAACAGGCTGTTCGACGCGGCGGTGTGGGCCCCCAACCATCGGCTCACCGAGCCGACTCGCTTCTTCGTGCTCGGGAAGGGAAGCGACCCGCGGGAGCGTGTGGCAGAGCTGGCCGCCGAGGTCGCCTACAGGAACGTGGTCAACCCCAACCCGGCACAGAAGCGACGGTCTGCCGACGCGAGCAGGAACCGTGTACTCGACGCTCCGGCTGCGGTCTACGTGTACAGCGTTCCGGGCGACGATGAAGAGGTCACCCGCGAGAACTACGCCACCTCGTGCTGCGCGGTCCAGAACATGGCCCTGGCGGCTGTCGCCGAAGGTCTGACCTTGGATTGGAGCACAGGCGGCGTGACGCAGCACGAGCGCCTGTCGGAGACTCTCGGCGCGGAATCGGACTGGGCGATGGTCGGCGCGCTGTTCATCGGGAAGGCTAAGGCGGTCCCGAACTCCAGGCGAAAGCCTTCGTCGGAGGTGGTCTCATGGCTGTCATGAGCCTCCGAGTGCCGAGCTTACAGCCTCTTCCAATTCTTCCGAGCTGACGAAGCCCTCGTACTTTGCCCTGACAATGCCGTCGGTGTCGATGACGAAGGTCCAGGGTTCGGTCGGGAGTCCCCACTCGGCGAGCGTGGGCGAGAGTTTAGCGACGGATATGCCACTGTCGCGGATTTCGGGCGGGTTGTCGTACACCTCGACGTGTATGAAGCTGACCCGCTCCGAGAGCGTCGTCTTCAATCGCTTGAGCGTCTCTAGCTGCGGCCCGCAGGTGGCGGTCTTGCAGTAGGCGGGCGTGGCGAAACTGACCACCAGGGGTCTGCCCTCGTCAAGCGCCTCGGCAATCGTCTTGGCATACAGGTCAGGATCAGGGTCGGAGTCGGTCGTCAGCTCTTCCAGATCGCCCACGTCCCGGGACGTCTTGTTCTGGCTGCGAGGCGCGGCTGACCCCAATGCAGGAGTGGCGCTCGTCGCCTTCACCTGTACCCTTGTGCCTGATTGAGACTCCGAGCCGTCCGGGAAGCTCAGCCTGAAGCCTAGTCCCCACTCGCCGGTCTCGTCGAACGTCAGGTTCGTTATGTACACGCCTCCTGCGCCTCCGGGCCAGACTTGGAACCCGGCGGGGACAGTCTGCCTGGGACCGTCCGGACCGGATGATCTGAGCAGGAACGTCTCGACCCTCACCTGGGCGTCCTTGATTGGGCCCTTCCCCTGTCGTATGAGGCCGAAGACGACCCGGTTGTCTCCCACCGCAAGGTCTGTGGACGCCACCGCGACCGCTATCGGATCCGGCATTCCTGTGGGCACCGACGGTGGCGCAAGCGGCTGACTCGGCGCGACAGAGGTTGGCTTGGGCGCGACAGCGGGTGTCGGCTCGACTTCGGTGGCCCTGGAGCAGGCGGCAGCGGTCAGCAGCAACGCTGCGGCCACAGCGGTCAAGGCCGGGAGTCGAAGTAACATCATCTCCCGCCCTGTCTTCCAAGCTATCATTCGGGACGACCTATCCGAAGGGCCTGCGGTGGCTGAACTCGCCCTCTTCGCTGGTTATGAACTCCAGCAGCGCGGCCTGGCCGTTCTCGGTGGCGGCCTTTGCCCTCAGGATGGCGGGGCCGACGTCTGAAGGGTCTTCGACTCGCTCAACCCAACCGCCCATGGCGGCGCCGAGGTCGGCGTAGCTGCCTCCAAGGTCGCGTGTGTTGAACAGCTCGTGCGAGCGGGCCATGGCGGACGTCTCGATCGCCATAGACGAGTTGTTCAGCACGATCGTCAGGATGGGTATGCCCGAACGCACGGCCGTCTCGAAGTCGAGACCGGTCATGCCGAACGCCGCGTCACCCATGAAGTTCACCACGAACTTGTCGGGATCCGCGAGCTTGGCCCCCATGTTCAGACCGAGCCCTGTACCCAGCCCGTGCGACTTGCCCCAGCCCAGGTAGGTGTGAGGTCCGCCGGCCTGGTAGAAGGGCATGAGCTGGTCCCTGGGGCTGCCGGAGTCGTGGGTGACTATCGCATGGTTGGGATCGACGTTCTGCATGAACTCCGAAATCACCCGGTACGGGGTCATGGGGACCTCGTCAGAGTTCAGCTTGTGCGCCCACTGGTCCAGCCACGCCTGGCGCACCGTGGCGATCTCCTCGGCGGTCTCGCCGTCCCTGGACTTGCCGCCGAGTCGGTCTCTGCACGCCTCGATCATCTGACGGATGATGAGCTTGGCGTCGCCCAGCAGTGGGTGCTCGACGTCGTAATTCTTGCTGATGTCGATGGGGTCGTTAGTTGCCTGTATGAAGGTCTTATCGCTCGGAATGTTCGTAGTCATCCCGTGCCTGGTCAGGCTGGACCCGACCGCGAAGACGACATCTGCTCGTCCCATGAACCGGTACGCTGCGCCGTTCATCACGCCAGAGCTCGATCCAAGCGACAGCGGATGCTTCTCCGGAAAGCCGCTCTTGCCCGCCATACTGGTCGTCACAGGTATTTGCAGCAGCTCAGCCAGCTCTACGAGATCATCGGATGCCTCGGCGTACATTACGCCCTGTCCAGCATAGATAATGGGGTTGGACGCCGACAGCAGCGTTGCGGCCGCTTCGTCCACCGCGGCCACGTTCGCCCCGGCAGTAGCGACTTTGACCGGGCGGTAGCTGTCCACGAGGCTGTCCGGTACGTCCTCGGCGCCGACGTCAGACGGAATCTCCACCATGACAGGGCCCGGTCGGCCCATCTTGAGACGCGCGAATGCTCTGCGCATGGTTTCAACCACCAGATTCGACGCCTTCAGTCGCTCGACGTGCTTGGTGACGGACTCGTAGCTCCTGACGGAGCTGAAATTTGGGTACACACCGTCCCGATCACTCGGATATCCAAGCGGAAGCAGCAGCATCGGCACGGCGTCCGAGAACGCGGTGGCGACGCCCGCGTAGGCGTTCTCCGCCCCCGGCCCGTACTGCATCGCGAAGACCCCAGCTGGACGGCCATTGGTGACCCGGCTGTATCCGTCCGCGATACCGACCCCTGCGCGCTCCTGACGACAAATAATCGGTCGGATGCCGATGTCCGCGGCAGACTCGATCACATGCGTGGTCGGGAAGGCGCTCAGGTATTCGATACCTTCCTTCTTGAGAATGTGTGCGATGGCGTCAAGGGTTTGCATGTCGGGCCTCCAGGCTTTAGGCGTCATTTGCTCGCGGACGCTGAACATGGTCAGCGTTGCTGCGAGGGCAGTCACTCGATAAGAAAGGCGATCGACTCAGGCGAGATAGTGAACTACTTCTCCGCTTGGGCCTTCTTCCGCAGCCCCGCAAGAACTTCGTTCAGGCTTCCAGACCTGAATCCCTCCAGGTCGAGAGTGACATAAGAGTACCCTATCGACCTGAAGAACTCCGTCACCTTCGCCCGGGTCGATTCTTCGGTCAGAGTCAAGAAGTCCGCCGGTTCGACCTCGATCCGCGCGACAGTGTCGTGGTGCCGCACCCGCAGCTGCCGGATGCCGACCTCGTCGTGCAGGAACTCCTCCGCCTGAGCGATGCGAGTCAGAGCCTCCACCGTCACTGGTGTCCCATACGGTATCCGCGACGACAGGCATGCCTGCGCGGGCTTGTCCCATGTTGGGAGGTCCATGCTGTGGGACAGGGTGCGAATCTCGGCCTTGGACAGTTCGGCCTCGACCATCGGACTGCGGACGCCGTACTGCTTGGCGGCGTTGAGGCCGGGCCTGAAGTCGCCAAGGTCGTCCGTGTTTGTGCCGTTGGTAATGTGTTCGTAGCCCTCTTCCTCGGCGTACGCCGAAAGATAGGTGTACAGCTCGTCCTTGCAGAAGAAGCAGCGGTTCGGGTTGTTCGCGGCGTAGTCGTCCCGCTCCACTTCGTGAGTCTCGATAACGCGGTGGTTGAGACCGAGCCGCTCAGCAAGCTCCACAGCATCGCGGAGTTCCGACGGCGCGAGGCTCGGAGACTTGGCCGTTACGGCCAGCGCCCTTTGACCGAGCACGTCGTTCGCCGCCGCCGCCAGGAACGCACTGTCCACCCCGCCCGAGTAGGCCACTATGACAGTGTCCATCTCGCGCAGGATCCCGCGCAGCGCACCCATCTTCTTCTCGGCGGCTTGCCTATCTACTATTTGGACTTCTGTCTGGGTTGCCATCGGTTCGTCTCCGATAGAGTTACATGACTAGTTTGAGAGATCTTCTAGCATCTCCAGCTTGTTGAGGAGTCGCTTCACATCTTCGATACCCGCTATCACGGTCTCTGTGTCCATCCAACCCTCATAGAAGTTGACATGAAGGCTGCTTGCCACGCCAAACAGCACTCGAACTTCCGGGTCTTCGCTTTCATCCGCCAGCCGATGAGCAACCGCGAACAGATGCCTGTGGCTGTCGTGCTCCCATCCACGCTGCCCTGCGCTGCACTTGACGGCTCGAACTGCCGCTCCCCACGCCTTCTCCGAAGCTTGGAGATAGTCGCGGCGCTCCAACTCTTCATCAGCTTGCTGGATAAATCGCCGGCTGACTGCCTTATGTTCGTCGGTGAGGGTCATCTGCTGCCTTCAGATTCATGGAATATTTTAGGGTGTCACGCCTATAAGTACCAGAGGAACGGCAGGAACTCCTCTTCCTTGCCTCATGACATTGAGCAAGTCCCGCTCGTAGTACGGCACACCGGATGACATGTCCCTCTCAAGCTCTTTCATGGGTAGGATTTCAATCCCGACGTCAATCACATCGGAAACGAAGAACGCCATGTGCTTAACAAATAGGTCATGTGCAACGAACGCGTATTTCCCGAACTGCACCTCGACTGCAACGCGATCCTTGACGAAGTCGGTCTGGTTGTACGAATAGATCGGTTCCTGACCGGCCTCTTCAATAGCCAATCGCTGCTCGTCCGGTGGTAAGTTGACAATATCCCGAACGATCCTTTCTTCAGCAGTTACCCAAAATCCTTGTCTTCGCTGTGCCCAACCGCGTTCCCTGAATCCGGTAGCCATAGCCTTGTTCATGTCTATCGGCGAATAGAGCAGATTTCCTACCATGGTCCTTTCGCGAGAGACCTTAGTTCGACACGCCTCAGCATCTACCGATGCTATGACTTCGAGAATCTCATCCCAAAGCTCCCTGTGATGAACGAGTAGAAACTCCTCGCCGTTCAGATGCGAGTAGCGGGCCGCAACCCGCATTAGTGTCCACCTCCGGGCTTTGATGGATCGTAGACCGGCCTGCCCATCGGACGTGTCTTGAGCGTTCCACTCCTCAACGCTCTCAATCGCTCGTGGGTTATGTCAACGTACTCCTGGACGATGTCACAACCGTATCCGACACGGTTGTGCTTCACAGCGGCAACGACAGATGTGCCCACTCCCATGTACGGGTCGAAGACCGAATCGCCTTCATTGGTCATGGACAGAACTAACCGCTCCACAAGCTCGACAGGAAACTGGCATGGATGGATGGTTTTCTCGACGTGGTTGCTCTTCACGTTCGGAAACTCCCAGACATCGCTGGGATTCTTGCCTAATGGGTTGCCGGACAGCTTCCCGATGTTCGGCCCCTTGAAGTGCCTCTTGTTCGGGTACTTGGACGGGATTCTGATTGAGTCTAAATTGAATGTGTAGTCATCCGTCTTCGTGAACCAGTTGATCGTCTCGTAACGTCCCGATAGGCGCTTGCTGGAGTGCAGGCCATGTCCGAAATGCCACACTATTCGGTTCCTGAGTTTGAGTTCGTGCGACTTGAAGATCGGATAGAGCGCTGTATCGAGTGGGATGATCTCCCCGTCGTCTACGTAGTTGCCTACCTGCCAGCAGAGCGATCCAGTCGGATGAAGGAGGCGGACGCACTCAGCGATGACACGACACTGGCACGCTAGATAGTCGTCCAAAGAAGACCGCTTCTCGTAGGACTTGCCAATGTTGTAAGGCGGTGAGGTGACGATGAGCTTCATTGAAGCATCGGGCAGTCCGCTCATGAACTCCAAGTTATCTTGGCAGACGACTACAGACTCACTTGAAGTTTCTTGTGGGGCACCGTCGCCATGTTCAGCGGGAAGAAGCTCTAGGAGCGGCTGCTGCACATCTCGGATTTGTAACTGGCTGTCCACCACCGTTTAATCCTACCCCTCCATCATCTCCTGGATGATCGCCTGCATCTCTCCGATGTAGTGCTGGTAGCTGCGATTCTGGTAGCCGAGAATGCACTGCGAGTCTTCCGTATCGTACCAGTCCATCCATCCTGGCGTGTCGCGGTACGTGGCCATCTCGACAGGCGCTCCCATCACATCGAAGAAGTCCTTCACGTAGTCCCGGCCGTACAGCTGCCAGGTCGGGCCTCCTCCGATGTTGAAAATCTTGCCCCCGGCCTCCAGTGCTGACGCCGATGCGAACAGCGCGTCCGCCACGTCGTCGCGATGGACCATCTCCACTCGCTGGTCATCCATGAAGGGCCAGGGTACGGGCGGCTCAAGAAACGCTGGGACCGCGATGCCTGCTATCCTGAGCGCTACCGTGTTGCTCAGGGACGACTCGTGAATCAGCCTCTCGCCTTCGATCTTGCTATCCGCGTAGATGTCTATTGCGCTCTGTGAGTGGCCAACGCGCACAGGCGGCTCGCCGCCGCTGGTGTCCCCATAGGTGCTTATCGAAGACGTGAACACCAGCCTCGTCTCCGGGTCTGTCTGCTCCAGCGCCGAGATGATGTTCCGCGTTCCATCGACGTTGACCCTGAAAGTAAGATCGCGATCTCTCTCGCTGTTTGGGGGGAGCAGGGCAGCCAGGTGAAGCACGGCGTCTGCGCCGTCAACGGCTGCGAGGACCCCGTCGGCGTCGGTAATGTCGCCCCTGACGATTTCGATGCCGTCGCGCCCTTCGAGTCCAGAGAAGTCCATCATCGGAAGGTCGAACAAACGCACTGCACGACCGGCCTCAGCGAACATCTCGACGAGCTGTCGCCCGACGCTGCCCGCGCCGCCGGTGATGAGTACCGGGACGGTCACGTAAGCGTTGTCCCCTTCATCCCTGCCTTCTCGATCACATCCTGGGCGCTGGTGATTAGCTTTGTGAGCGCAGGGCCGAACGCGTCCCAGTCCCCGTCGTTCTTGAGGTTGAGCGCAGAGTCGGCATCGCGCATAGCGGTACGCGTCGGTGGTACCGAGGGCATTGTCTGGAAGAAGAAGGTCCCGCTGACCTCGCCGAACTTATCGACTATCTCGACGACCGAGGTCTCCCAGTCATCGCTATGTTCTCCAAGGCCGTCGGCAATCTGCTGACATGTCGAGATGCTCTGCTCGAGCATCTCCTGTCCAGAGGGTGGCATTGTCTCGTTATCCTCCGTATTCAATTAGGGGCGGGTACAGGACCCGCCCCTATGATTCATACTAACTTACGATTGGCGGCGCGCGCCGTCAGACGCGCTATCGCCTAGTCGTCATCGTCGTCGGCTGGCACCAGCTCCTCAAGCTCGGCTCCTACGTGGTGGCCGTTGGTGGAGTCCTCGTAGTGGTGCTTGATGGCGTCGATATCGACTTCGTCGTTGCGGGCGAAGCCCTTGCCGTCGTGCCGATCGTACGGGAACGGCATGAAGCGCTCGAACTTCTCCATGTAACGGGGTCGGCTGGCCCTGCGGTCGTATGGGAACCTGTGCATCTCTTCGGGCTGCGGCTCCACGTCGACCAGCTCATAGTCGCGGCTGCCGAGGCCGATGGCGTGGCCGGTGTTGATGCTCGCGACCTCGCTCTGGGAGTGGAACGTCGCCGCTGCGGCCTCGAACTTGCGGTCGCCGGGATGGTGGGCTTCCATCATCTCGGCGGCGGAGCCGGGCATACCCGGGGAGCGCCTGGCCGCGTCCACGCAGGCCATGTCGATGGCGACCGCGTCGGTGGACGCAAAGACACCCAGGTGCGGCACGATCGGAACGTCGGAATGGTTGCCGCAGTCGCAGCGAGGCGCGACGTCGATCGCCATGTTGATGTAGCCAACCTTGCCGTTCAGTACCTTCTCGACACCGAGGCAGGCGTCGGCGATCGCGATATCGACCGCATCAAAGTTGACGGGCGGGATTTCCAGGATTCCCCTGCTTCCCATGACCCCGAAGCAGCCGAGACAGGTAGCGCACTTCTCGCGCTCCCACTCGAGCTCGTCGTTCTCGTTGATGTTCCACAGGTTGAATGGGCAGCAGTCTTCGAGGAGCTCCCAATCGGGCGTGTTGGCCTTGCCCTTGAACGCCTCAGGGTGGAAGACAGCCGCGCCGCCGAGTCCGTAGTTGGGGTGACCGCCCATGTGGACGTTCAGCTTGCCGCGCTTGGACTGCGCGCCGATGCCCAGGTTCTTCAGTGCGCCGCCGATGACGCCCATGCCGTGTCCCTTGAAGTGGGTCAGTGCGATGAGCACGTCGGCCGCCGCGATTGCCTCAGCAACGTATGCCTCCTTCAACAGGTATCCCTCGGGGATATCGACCCTGAAGTCGGCGGTGCCGAGCCAGCCGTCCGCGCATACGAACGGGCAGCCAAGCGTTGCGGAGTTGAAGCCGTTGCGCTCAGCGGTCAGCAGGATGTCGAGCTGGCTGGAGCGGGAACCGTATGGGGCGTAAGTGGAGGTCGTGGTGTCGCACACGAACGGCCTGCCGCCCAGCTCCTTGATTCGGTCCGCCAGCGCGCGTGGATACACCGGCCTCAGGTACGCGGTGTTGTTCCACTCGCCGCAGTGGATCTTGATTGCTACCACGTCGTTGGGCTTGATCATCTTGTCGAGCCCGGCCGCGTCGAAGACCGTGGTCATCTTCGCTACTAGGCTAGTCTCTGTGGACGTCGAGTGAGCGTCCATCCAATATACTTGGGACTTGCCCATGGTTTCCCTCCCTGGCGGGCTCCTGTAACCCAGCTTCAATGACAAACACACAGTTATAGATATGACAGTCTGCGTGAGCGTAACATTGGGTCTGTACCTTGTCAACGCGCGCGAGGGCGGAGACAATTGCAACAGTTCACAACATTAAGGGAGAATCAAATGGCCCGAGTAGAAGACATGTGGCTGACCCCATGCACCAGGCCGAACGGACTTCAGGCTGCTGACGATGGCCTGTGGGTGATCTCGGCTGACGACGACAGCAGGCTCCAGAAGCTCGACTACGAGACCGGCGAGGCGATCTTCGACGCCCCCACCGACACCTACAAGTCCAGCGGCCTCACCGTGGGCGGAGGGCACGTCTGGGTCGCGTCGACGCACAACTCGCGCCTCTACAAGTTAACCGAGGACGGAACGACAGTCAGCTTCCACGAGCCTCCGGGAACGAGAATCCGCGATCCGCGCGACAGCGGCCCCGACTACAACCGCCCGCACGGGATGGAGTGGATGGGCGATACTATGTGGGTGGCCGCCAAACCTGCCCTGAAGCTCTATCTGGTCGACACCGAGACGCTGGAGGTCCGGCACTCGATACCGACACCTGGCGCAGCGCCGCACGGCATCGCCTGGGACGGTGAGACGATCTGGTGCGCGGATAGGGCCATGCAGAAGATCCATCGCATGGACCCCGAAGACGGCGAAGTCCACGACGAGATAGAGGTCAAGTCGCCAGAGCTTCATGGCCTCACGATGCACGAAGGCGCGCTCTGGTTCTGCTGCGACCCCAGCGGACGCGTGTGTCGAATAGAGTTGTAATCGAAAATTGCTAAGACCGAGTCAAGCAACCGGAGGAGCGAAATGCCAGTTTACTCATACGACCACATACACCTGCGCAGCCTGGACCCTGTGGCGACAGCCCGCTACTTCAACGAGATGTTCGGCGCTGAGATCATCGAGTCGGTTCAGTCCGACGGCCAGCCCCGCATCGATCTCGACATCAACGGCCTGACGATCTTCATCGCCGCAGCGGACGAAGACACGCCAGCCGGGCCTGTCGACCCGCACCTCGGTCTGGACCACTTCGGCCTGCGTGTGGACGACCTCGACGAAGCCGCGGCAGACCTCAAGTCCAAGGGCGCCGAGTTCTCCACCGAGCCGTTCCAGCTGCGCCCCGGCGTAAAGATCGCGTTCGTCAGGGCGCCCGGTGACGTCAGGATCGAGCTTCTGGAACGGAGCTAGTACCGTCTCCAGTTTGAAAAGGACAGATGCGTCATCCCGCGACCGTCATTCCGGCGTAGGCCGGAATCCAGAGTTTGAGGCGATTGCCTTTACGGTCAGGACTATATGGAAATAGTATTAGTCCGCCGCTATCGCCTCCTCGGCGAACTCCGGCATCACCTCTTCAGCGAACATCTGGATGGAGCGGAGCCACTTGCCCTGGTCCAGTCCGGCAGCGCCGAACTTACCGAAGATGCGGTTGATTCCCTTCGACCTCAGCACCTCCAGCCTCTCGCACACCACTTCGGGAGTCCCGACCAGGGGACTTATCCCCTCCTTCCGGGCGCGCTCTGCGGCAAGCAGCCGGTCGCGGTCGCGATGGACCCAGTGCTTGTAGTTTTCGGGAATGTTGCCGTCTTTGTCCGCTGGATTGCCGATCCGGTAGAACTCCTCGTTGATCGACGCTTCGAGTCCTGCTATGTCGCTCTCGGCCTCTTCCATTGTCGGCGCGACATAGACGTTCGCGCTCACCGGTAGATCGATGTGCTCATGCGGGTTGCCGTGGTGCTCCATGCGCTCGTGCCACATCTCCACGATGCGAGGCGTCTGTCCAAGCGTCGTCGTCGGGCCGCCGACCAGGATGGGCACCCCGATCTGTGCCGCGTAATCGACGCTCTCCGGGCTGGTGCTGACCGCGATGTAGATGGGAGGTCCGGGCTTCTGGATCGGCTTCGGAATCACCCAGATGTCTTCGATGTCGATGAACTCGCCCTTGTAGGTCAGCTTCCCATCCTCCCAGCACTTCTTGACGACGTCCAGGTACTCCTTGAACAGCTCCCTGGACCTGGCGATGTCGACCCCCATGCCGTGGAACTCCTGGGCCTGGTATCCCGCGCCCACGCCGAGGTTGAACCTGCCGTTGGAGACGATGTCTATGATCGCCGCCTCTTCAGCGACCTGCACCGGATTATGGAAGGGGAGAATGACGATTGACGTGCCGATCCGCGCCTGCGTTGTCCTGGCCGCCACCGCGCCCATGAACGAGAAGATGCCGGAGAGTATGCCATGCCTGGAGAAGTGGTGCTCCCCAAGCCAGATGTCCTGGATCCCGAGCTTGTCCGCGAACTCCACCTGCTCCAGCGCGTTGCTGATCGTGTCCTCGCCGGATACGGTCTCATGCCACCTGATTACGTCGAACATACCGAATCTCATGATGGACTCCTGTTAACGGCTAGGGTCTGACAGCTTGGTTTGCCAAGTACATTCTATATCAGGTGTCGAGAGTCCGGTATCAGGGCAGAGTATGTCTCCAGGGCAATCGCATTTGGACTCCAGCCTGCCGCCGTCAATCGTCACTCCGGCGAAGGCCGGAGTCCAGCAGGGTGGTGTCAAAGCTGGCTCCGGTTAAGTGCGATCGCCCTGACGACCTCAGCGGGCTGGCAGGTTCACCAGACTGACTGTGGGTAGAATGCCCGGATCGTCCTATCCGAAGTCACTAGCGGACATGACTTCAAAAGTGCCGTCGCGACGATACTGCGGTCAGCAGGATCGCGGTGCTCCCATTGAAGCTCTAGGTTGGTCAGCCAGGTCTCAGCATCCATGGGAAGGACCTCAACACGATCCACAAGTTGCAATCGCTCCGCATATTCCCTTACGGGGATCGGGATGGATAGCCTGCTCTTGCTCACCTTGATTCCAATCTCCCAGATGGAGATGGAACTGACCAGGACGCGGTCGGCATCTGCGATAGCCGACGCTGCAGGCACCGAAAGTCGCCGCCGGTCCAGGGTCCAGAACAGCAGCGCGGAAGTGTCTAGGACGACCACTATGTCTCCGGCCAATCGTCCATGGTCGGGGCGTTGACGTCCTCGTGGAAGACGAGCTGACTCTGAAGTGGTCCGAACAGCTCTTCTACCGACCTCTTCGAACCAATGGGCTGAATACGAAGAACGGGACGGTTCCTGTCCGTCACGATCAGCTCCTCACCACTGGCTTCTATCTCGCGAAACACGCGGAGCATGTTAGCCTTGAGCTTGGTTTTTGAAATAGTAGGCATTCTACATGACCTGTCATCCGACCCTAGTTATGTAACTAGTCATATGATATCCGTGATGAGTTTGCAGTTCAAGGTGCCGAGGGTCGACCGAACCTGTATCAAATTAGGGCCTGTTCAAATTACGTAGTGTGAACAGGCCCTAGAGATCTGGCCGAAAAGTGGTAGGTAGAGTCTATACTCTCAGCTATCAGAGATGGCGGAGAGTATTGAAGTAATTCCGAAGGACTCCGCGCCGGCGAAGGAAACAGACACACATAGGAGGAAAAACAATGACGAAATGGTTCGAAGGCAAGGTCGCACTTGTAACTGGTGGAGGATCCGGCATCGGCAGAGCCACCGCCCTGGCCTTCGCTCGTGAAGGAGCAAGAACGGTCATCTCCGACGTAGATGTCGACGGCGGCGGCGAGACCGTCCGCATGATCAAGAGCTCCGGTGGAGAAGCAATATTCGTCAAGGCCGACGTATCGTTAGCGGACGAGGTCGAGGCCCTGGTCCACAAGGCGGTCCAGACCTATGGTCAACTCGATTGCGCGTTCAACAACGCAGGTCTTGAGCGCGAATTAACCAACCCGGACGAGCGATACGCCGAGGAGACGTTCCAATCAGTGATCGATACAAACCTCAAAGGTGTCTGGCTCTGTATGAAGCACGAGATCGCGCAGATGCTGGAACAGGGCTTCGGCGCAATCGTCAACACCTCGTCGGTCGCGGGTTTGGTCGGTATACCTCACCAACCGATCTATGTAGCCAGCAAGCACGCGGTCTCCGGACTGACCAAGTCGGCCGCCGTGGAGTACGCCGACAGGGGTATCCGCATCAACGCCGTGTGTCCGGGTCTGGTCGACACGCCCCTCATGGAACGTATCTATGCGAGCAACCCCGAGTTGAAGGCGCAAGCCGATAGCTGGCAGCCGATTGGACGTACCGCCCAGCCCGAGGAGATTGCTGAGGCCGTCATCTGGCTCTGCTCAGACAAGGCCTCGTTCGTAGTTGGACATATGATGACGATCGATGGAGGGCTCGTCGTTCGGTAGGGTATATGCCTAGACCGCCCGGCCAACCCTGACGCCCAGGGTCTTTTCAATATCGAACATCGCAACCGGGGGGCTTTCGGCCAGACTTCTAGTGAGCATTGCTTGAGCTCACTGAGTAACCGAGTATGACAGCATCTACATCCAGCACGATGTCGAGACTCCACGATGGATGACGGACCAGCCGTTTAATCGGACCGCGTCTTGAGTTTGGAGGGATCGTGTCACCACCCCAGATGAAGCATTGCAACACCGCCCCGCCCCGCCACGGCAGACCCCTGACCCAGCGCATGACCTGATGCGCCTCGGGCGAGGTCAAGCCCTTCGACTCTATGAACTCCATCGCGTGATTGGCCATCGTCTCGTACCCGAGTTCTATGAAGACTTGCCCTCCAGACGACACCTTCCAGCAGTCGCCGTCATCATAAGCCATGAGCTCCCATGCGTACTTGTAGGCCACGCCGGACGGTCGCGACTGTGAGTAGTCGATCTGCACAACTCCCACATCCAGCCCCATGATCTGCCTCCCTCATAGATTCTGGGACCGGCATTCTATCGGACCAAAACGAGTTTGTGAGGACCCACCGAACCTCCCACCACACCGCCCCCGACACTGGCCAGAGCCCGCCAAATCGACGCCCCGCCTGCCAATCCACCCCGCCGACATAAACAGATGCCGCCAGGCCAACGGTCACCCCCACGCTAATCACATAAATCCCAAAATCACCCGAATCACAGTTCAGACATCGCCATTGACGCCACCACTCCCATCCACTACTCTCTCCAACAGAACATACGTACTATCATGGAACACCACCCCATGACCCTCCCAACTACAATCAGAGACAGGACCAACGACGGCATCGCCATCGTCGATTTCCTTGTTGCTCTCATGCAGAACGAACTCGACGGCTTCAAACCCTGTCACAGACTCGACGCCGCCAAACTGCTCGTCAAGTACGGCTGCAGCTGTGCAAAGTCCGCCGTGGCGGAACGCAGCGAGGCTTTCGACTTCATCCTCGACAACCCTCCGGATCCCTCCCGACGAAGATCCGACTCCGGCTCCTCTCGCGAGACGCGGTTCGACGCAGCGCTTGCAAAGGTCATACGCGAGTCCACCGACGACGGACGCTCAGTCTGCCGCTTTCTGATCAACGTCATGGACGGAGAGCTAAAGGCATTCAAGCCACATCACCGCATAGCGGCAGCCAGGGAGCTTCTTGACCGAGGCTTCGGCAAGGGCGCAAGAGCAGAGGCCGCCTGTACCCCTGGATCACCGGCCGCCTCGAAGAGTTCTCACTCCTCTCACAATTCCCCATTCAAAATTCCCCATTCTTCGACAGAAGAGTCTCAGGTCGCCATCGCGACAGTCGAACCCGACCCCGAAGACGAAACAAACTGGGACGAGGTCAACAGGATAGTCGACGACGCCATCGAAGAATCAGATCGAATCATGGCTGAGCAGGCAGAAAAGGACCCTGAGAACATACCCTATGCCCGCGACCTCTCAGCCTACAACGAGGCATGGGAGAACTCCCAGAAGTGGTTCGAGGAGTGGAAGAATTCCATCGATCCCGAGGAGTACCAGGCGATCATCAAGGAGACAGCCGCCAGATTCGACAGGAAGTTGGAGCTGCGCATCGAACGCCGCAAGCAGATTGCAGAGGATCGTGAGCGCAGGGCGAAAGAGGAGGCCGAACGACTGGCCCAGCAGGCAGAGGCTGAATCCGCCGGGGCGGACGAGTCCGAAGAGCCACCTGAACCCGGCCCACCCACACGCTCACAGCACAAACGGAAGCTGATGTTCGTTCTTGGAGATTCGATCTACGTAGACTGCGACCATCCCGACTGCGATCTGCACGAAGAGGACAGAAGCAGGTTCCGTGGCTCTGTCCAGTACGGTAAGGGCCCCACACCAGGGCACTTCCCCTGACCGGGCCGCAGCCCTTGAACAGTTCCCCAGGACCAACCATGCCAGACACACCATCACTCATCACACGTCTCGATTCGGTGTATGCGGACGCTGTCCGTCTCGATTCCGTCCGCGCCGTCGGACAACACATGTCGGAACACGAACGGACAGGGCTTGAATACCGCTGGCCCCTCGTCGCCCGGCACAACCAGTCTCCGCCCGATGGACTCTGGACTGCATGGATACTCCTGGCCGGACGCGGCTTCGGCAAGACTCGCGCTGGCGCTGAGTGGGTCAGATCGCAGGTCGAGTCGGGCCGGGCCGGCAGAATAGCCCTCATCGCCCGCACTCCCTCGGAGATCAGGGACACCATGATCCAGGGCGATTCCGGGTTCCTCAACATCTGCCCACCCTGGTTCATGCCCGAGTACGAGTCCACCAAGAAAAGGCTCACATGGCCGAACGGTGCAACAGCGTTCCTGTTCTCCAGCTACGAGCCCGACCAGCTCAGGGGCCCGCAGTTCGACGCCGCGTGGTGCGATGAGCTCGCTTCATGGAAGTACCCGCGAGAGACTTGGGACAACTTGGCGTTCGCGCTGAGGCTCGGCCCCGACCCGCGCTGTGTAGTCACGACCACTCCCAAGCCCATCGTCCTGCTCAAGGAGCTCGTCGCGAGATCCGACGTGCGGGTCACCAGGGGCACCACCTACGACAACGAGGACAACCTCGCCCCCAGCTTCTACTCCCACATCAGGTCCTAGTACGAGGGCACGCGCACGGGACGACAGGAGATCCACGCTGACCTTCTTGATCAGTCTGAAGACGCCCTCTGGGTGAGACAGTGGATCGACGACTCCAGGGCAAAGAGCGCCCCTGATAGTCTCGTGGAAGTCGTGGTTGCCATAGACCCTGCCGTATCCTCTAATCCTCGCAGCGACGAGACCGGCATAGTCGTCGCTGGGGTCGACTCCGAGAAGCGCTGCTACGTTCTCGCCGACGGCTCAGGTCGCATGACTCCCAACGGCTGGGCTGAGCGCGCAATAGCTCTCTACGACAAATACAGCGCCGACCGGATCATAGGTGAGACCAACAACGGAGGTGACTTGGTCAGAGAGGTACTACACACCGCGTCCGGCGGACACACTTTCAGGTTCATCGCTGTGAACGCCAGCCGTGGCAAGTACGCCCGCGCCGAACCAATAGCAGCCCTCTACGAGCAGGGAAAAGTCCACCACGTCGGCACGTTCACCGAGCTCGAGGACCAGATGTGTACCTGGACTCCTAAGGGCCCCGCCGACGCCTCCCCCGACCGCATGGACGCCCTCGTCTGGGCCATCACCCAGCTAGTCAACAGAAGAGTCACCCGGATATGGACCTAACCCAACCTACACTGGAGCGCGGGCGTCCCGCCCGCACAACCCCCCAATGGTCTTTTCACTTTGCAGTTGATAGGCCAATGGGCAGGGCAGCAGCCCCCTCTCCCTCAGGGAGAGGGTTGGGGTGAGGGTGAAAGTACTCATGCAACTCCCTCCCCAGAGCACACCCGCCACCCCGACCTGATACAATCGCTCCCGTGCCGAATTACATCCTTGGAGGGACACGCCCATGTTTGAAAGAGTTGCAGTCCTTGGGGTCGGGGCCATTGGCGGAATCATCGGCGGCTACCTGACCAGGGCCGGTCACGACGTCACGCTGATTGACCAGTGGGCCGCGAACGTCGATGCGATTCGAGACAAGGGCCTCACCGTATCGACCCAGGAGGGCGACTTCACTGTGGAGGCCAACGCCGTCCACCTCGGAGAAGTCTGCAATATCGTCGAGCCGTTTGACCTCGTGTTCCTCGCGATGAAGTCCTACGACACCAGGTGGGCGACTCACTTCATTCTTCCCCACATGACCGGAAACGGCGTCATCGTGTCGGCACAGAATGGAATCAACGACGAGCGCATTGGCCCAATCGCCGGTTGGAGCAAGGTGCTCGGATGCGTGATTACCCTTGGTGCTGGCATGTACGAGCCTGCCAATCCCACCAGGACGAGCGTGGCCGACAGACAGGCGTTTACAATCGGCGAGCCCAGCGGAATCCAGTCCAACAGGGCACACGCGATCGCGGACATGCTCGGCGTGGTCGGCCCAACGAAGGTGACCTCCAATCTGTGGGGTCAGCGATGGTCGAAGTTGGCGGTCAACTCCATGGCCAACCCGATCTGCGCCCTGACCGGCCTCTCCTCTGGAGCGTCCCGCGAAACGCCGGGCGTCGTTGACGTGACGGTCAAGATCGGCGCTGAAGTGGTGCGCGTCGGCACGGCCCTCGGCGTGGACGTCGAGCCGATCAACAACATGCCGGCCCAACAGTACGTCGAAGCAGCTCAAGACGCGACCGCGCTGGAGGACCTCAAGTCACAGCTTGCCGAGACCGCGAGAGAGCTGGGAGCGGGCAGGCCGTCCATGCTGCAGGACGTCATGAAGGGTCGAAGGACGGAGATCGAGTACCTGGACGGCTACGTAGCCGGTCGTGGACGTGAGGTCGGCATACCCACCCCGGCGTGCGACCGGATAACCGCCCTCATCAAGCAGGTGGAATCAGGCGGCCTGAATTCCGACGCCGACAACATCGACCTGATGAGCGACTTCATGTAGTCTCGGCCACTAGTACAACGTCCATTTGAATATGACTAAGATAAGATAGCCTGCAGCCCGTAGGGGCGTCCCTTGTGGGCGCCCATGTACTGGATAGAGCAGCCATTCGCCGCGGCGAACCCCTACGTCAAAACTACCTGGATATGGTACTAGCAGGCTGGCCCGTCAATTGGAGGGCAGACAATTGCAGCAGTCGGAAGCAGCGCACCGAAGGGCGAGGAATCGGAAACGCGTTCGAGTGCTGCTGCTGGCCACGTTCCTGGCAGGCACGTTGGGCGCCGGCATGTACACCCCTGGCCCGCAGGCCACTTTGGTCTCACGGCTCGCGCTCGTGGTGTTTTCATTGTCTTTCCTGATGACCCTGTCTGTGGCGGCGGTGATGATTCCGTCTCCTCCCGATCCCAGGGAGCGTAGGAGGAGCATCTTGTGGGGATGGAGACGTAACTCGAACGAAGACCGATCAGACGGAGACGAGTCCCATCTCACGGGCATCCCGTCACCGGCCGATCTCCAGAGAGCAGCGCTACAACAGCGCAGGGATCGGTGAAGGCTGCGGTGTCCCACCTTCTTGCCCAGGGTCTTTTCATTCTTCAGTCAACTAGCCCCCTCTCCCTCAGGGCTCACAAGGGTAGGCAAATGCGCATTCAGCTATGAAATTCAACCAACTGCCCCCTCTCCCTCAGGGAGAGGGTTGGGGTGAGGGTGATTGACACCGCTTCGTTAGACTGTGCCCAACAATCGAAAGCCCCTGGCTACTTGCCAACCGACATTGACACCCCAGGTGAACGATTAGAGAATGGCCGAGCCGCGTCTGCGGCAGCGGAGTTCAAACTTGCCACAAGTGGCCCTCGATAGCGTACGCGTACTGGAGTTGACCAACGGGATCGCCGGACCGTACTGTGCCAAAATGCTGTCCGACTACGGAGCCGAGGTCATCAGGATCGCCCCGCCCATACCTGTCGTCCATCCATACGAAGAGATCAACGAGGCCGAGCGGAAGGCTCTCCACCTTCACCTGAACACCAACAGGAAGAGCGTGACGCTCGACCTGGAGTTGGAACGTGGACGGGAGCTTCTGCAGGAGCTGGCCCTTCGCTGCGACGTCGTGGTCGAAAGCATGAGGCCGGGCACTGTCAAGGGCCTCGGAATCGCTTACCGCACACTGGCGCAGTCCAGGCCCGACATCGTGATGACGTCAGTCACACCGTTCGGCCAGGACGGTCCCTACAGCCAGTGGAGCTACACAGAGCTGACGCTGTTCGCGATGACCGGCGCGATGCACAGAGAGGGCCTACCGAACAGGTACCCGCTCAAGTATGGCGGCGAGATCGCGCAGTACTTCGCCGGCACTACCGCCGCCGCGGCTACGATGGGCGCATTGGCCGGAGTCGCGCTAACCGGCATCGGCGACTGGATAGATATATCCATACTGGAGGCCATGGCCGGCCATCCCCATCAGATCGGACGCCGGGCTCCGTTCGCCTACTCCGGCGAGATGGACCTTCGCATCGAGCCTCGCACTTCGGCGGCCGGCGGCCGCGAGCCGTACGCAGTGGGGACGTTCAGGTGCAAGGACGGTTACGTCAGCTTCCTGCCCCTTGGCCCGAGAATGTGGCCGAACATCGCCCAGATGATCGGCCAGCCCGAGTTGAGAGAACACCCGAGATTCCTCACGTCCCAGGACCGGAGCGACAACCGCGTGGAACTGGAGAGGATCTTCCAGGGCTGGCTCGATCGACATACGAGGATGGAGGTGTTCGACGCCGCTCAGAAGGCTGGAATTCCAGGCGGGCCTGTACTCGAGGCTTTGGAAGCGGCGGACAACGATCACTTCAGGTCACGAGACTACTTTCAGCGAATCGAACACCCGGAGCACGGCACGCATAGCCACACTGGGTTGCCGTTCCGTCTGGCAAACGCTGAGATGACGCCGCCGTCGCCAGCGCCCAGTCCGGGTCAGAACAGCAGGGAAGTGCTGACCGAATTGCTCGACGTGTCGGACGACGAGCTGGCGAAGCTCGTAGAGAGGGGAGTCACCAGCTGTGGCTAACGAATCGGCGTCCCTACCCGGACCGCTGTCTGGAATCCGCGCGCTAGAGCTCGCCGAGATCTGGGCCGGGCCGTTCTGCGGCTCCCTGTTGGCCGACATGGGCGCCGAGGTGATCAAGGTCGAGGCGATCCAACGGATCGCACGAGGGTCTATCAGGCCCAGTCCTGGAGCGTCAGGCTACCCTGATGGCGAGCCGGGAGAGAGGCCCTGGAACAGGAGCGCCAACTTCAACGTGCTCAGCAGAAACAAACAGGGCATAACTCTCGATCTGACAACCGCCACCGGCGCGGACACGTTCAAAGAGTTGGTAAACGTCAGCGACGTCGTGTTCACGAACTATGCCTTTGGGGTGATGGACAAGTTCGGACTGGGATACGAGGAGCTTCGGAAGGTCAGGCCTGACATCATCGCGCTGTTCACCCCCGGATATGGCAACACGGGACCTTACAAGACGTTTCGCAGCATGGGCATGGTGATCGACGCGATAACTGGCCACACCGCGCTGCGCGGTTATCCCGACATGGAGGTCTCGCGCAACTCCCTGGTCCACCACCCGGACGCTGTCGCCGGAGCGACCGCCGTGTTCTCGATCTGTCTCGCCATCCACAATCGTGCTCGCACCGGGAAGGGTCAGTTCATAGACCTGTCGCAGGCAGAGGCGTTCATGCCCCACCTCGGCGAGGTCTTCTTGGAACACTCCATAGTCGGAACGCCTCGAAGTCGGAGGGGCAATCGGCACCCGGGCATGGCGCCTCACGGAGCGTACCCGTGCGCCGGAGACGACCAGTGGGTTGCGGTCTCAGTTCGAACAGATGAGGAGTGGCGCGGTATGTGTCAGGCGATGCAGATGCCGCAGCTCGCGTACAACCCCAGTTTCGAGACGCTGCCCGCACGTCTTCGCAACCAGGACGAGATGGACCTGATAATCAGCCGTTGGACGCGACAGATGGACAGGTATCAGGTCGCCAATCTGCTCCAGGAACACGGCATTGCCGCCGGTCCGGTCCTTGACTGCGGCGGCGATGCGTACGACGATCCGCATCTCCAGGATCGCGGGTACTTCCAGGCGGTCGACCATCCCGACGCGGGAACTCATCTGTTGAGCGGGCCGATCTGGCGCATGACGAATCGGCCTGAGCCGCGACACGAGCCGGCTCCCTGTCTGGGGCAGCACAACACAGAGGTGCTCGGAGACCTGGTGGGCCTGAGCGACGATCGTTTGGCCGAGCTCGAATCGACCCAAGTCATCGGAACAGTCCCCCTGGACGGCGCGGACATGGGCGGCGTTCGGCGCGCCAGAGAACGGGGCCTGTCGTCGTCCGACTCGTAGTCTGCTGGGCGTCAGCCGCAGGTCATCGTCTATACAACCGGCGGTGGAGCGGCGTTATCTTCGTCGGTGTAGATGTGCGGCTGATCGGGTGTCGTTACGGCCAAACGAAATGAGATGCCGTCTCCGACCGAGCTGATGTGATGGCGCATCCCCTCCGGCACGAACACGATGTCCCCTTCTGAGGCATGGATCAGGGGCCTGCCCTCACCGACGTTCCAGGTCAGATCACCGCCCAGGATCGTCCACCACTCGTTGAAGTCGGGGTGCCAGTGGGCATTGTTCGTCATGCCCGGACCGTGACAGATAAGGTTCGCGCTGTTGCGATCGTCCAGCAGGATCGATGTCGCCCAGGGCGGCTCGCCGAACTTCTCAAGCATGTAGTCGAGAGTGGTGTGGATCAGGTTCGGCGGTCCGTCCTGTTCCGGGAAGGGCTTGATGATGTTTGACCTCGGCCCGGTCGTGTCATGGTTTGACGCGGGACTCGTGATGCCCAGACGGAGAGAGTTTTCAGTCCCGACAGTCCGTATAGCGTGGCGCTGGCGCTTGGGAGCCATCACCACGTCGCCCTTGGTGGCCCGGATAGGCGGATAGTCGCCTACCTCCCAGATAAGCTCTCCGGCGAGAACGATCCACCACTCGACGAAGTCCGTGTGAATGTGAGCGTCGTTCTGCTGGCCCGGCGCGTTGCATATGAGCACCGCGTCATTGCGACCGTCTGACAGTAGCTTCTCAGCCCACGGAGGCTCACCGTGACGCGCTACAACGTCCGAGACATTGATGTGTAGCGGCTCGGAGCTGATAGCCGTTTCTTGGACCGACACTCTGCTAACCCTTCACGTACAGTCCGATGATGGCGACCATGATCGTCACCCAGGAGCCGAATATCAGAAGGTACAAATTGTTGATTCGTCTGTTCATCTCGTCGCGCAATGAGTCGATAGCCCGGCTCATGTCATCCAAACGCCGGTCTACCTGCTCGTAAGCGCCTTCGAGCCTACTTATTCGTTCCGTAGTCGTCATCGTTCACCTTGTGTTGTGTGCATATCATACCAGACTCGCTGCTGGCCCAAGCGTGCCAGACTGGTCGCTGTCCCAAGTTAGTGGGCGGACCACGTCACCCTCACCCCCGTATCAAGTACGGGGCAGGCTCTAGCCCTCACCCTGAGGGAGAGGGGACTCTCGATCCCGTGTGGATGCGCCTACTAATCCGGGACAGGCTCGCCAGACTGTACTACCACGAGAGGGCGTAGCAGGCGCGGCGTGGGTCGCCCGAGGAGGCGAGGACGCCGGTCTGAGGGTCTCGCGTGGACACCGTCGCGCCCATACCGGCGCTGGCGACTGAAACTACGTCGTGACCCATTCCGGTCAACTCGTCTCTGGTACTCTGAGGGATGCCCGGCTCCACGCCAAGCTGACCCGGATAGTAGGTATGCGGGTAGAAGCTGTTGGTCACTCCCTGGCTGGCGAACCTCGGAGCCTCGACCGCCTCCTGCGGGTTCATTCCCCACAGCACCGAGTTCAGGACCAGCTGCATGTTGGCCTGCGCCTGGTGATCTCCGCCTGGGCAGCCGACGGTCATGACCGGCACGCCGTCTTTCGACACGATGTAGTTGACCAGGGTCGTCCTCGGACGCTTGCGCGGCTCCAGCCTGTTCGGGTGGCCGTCCTCGAAGTTGAACATCTCGATACGTGTGCTGAGCGCACAGCCGAGCTCCGTGAAGAAGACGGACTTTGCAAACCCTCCCCCTGACGGCGTCGCGCAGACCATATTGCCATCGCGGTCTATAGACGATATGTGCGTCGTGCCGCTGTCGGAACCACCATCGCCATCGCCGGCAGCCGCGACGGGCTCCCTGATGACAGCGGCTGAGCCGGACTGGGTCGAGTACTTCCACGGGTCGCCCGGAGGCGGCAGCTCTGGCATGGCCCTGGATGGGTCTATCAGCGCGGCCCGCTCGCGTGCGTACTCCTTGGACAGAAGCCCGTCGATCGGAACTGTGACGAAGTCTGGGTCTCCGTAGTACGCTTGACGGTCCGCGAAGGCGAGGTTGACTGCCTGGCTAACGGTGTGAACGTATGCAGTTGAGTTGTGGCCCATCGCCCGGAGGTCGAAGTTCTCGAGGATGTTCAGCGACTGCATCAGCACCGCGCCCTGGGTCCATGTCCGCTGGCCGTGGACTTCGTACCCCATGTAGCCGGTCTTGACCGGCGTCTCGTACTTGGCCTCGTATGCGGCCATAGATGGCATGTCCAGAACGCCGCCGACTCTCTCGCTGCACTCCGCGATAATCTCCGCGATCTCGCCAGAATAGAAGCTGTCACGCGCCGCGCGGACGCCGTCCGCTCTATGACCGCCAGCGACGCCCTCTGCCTCCACCAGCTTGCGGAAAATGTCGCCGAGTCCCTTCTGGACCAAGATTGAGCCGGGCTCGGGTGTCTTTCCGTCGTCATAGAATATGTCCAACCCGCCCGGTGGATACTGCTCGAACTGGCTCACGGTAACCGGACTGCTGATGCGCTCAAGCATGTACTCGTAGTTGGGGATGCCGCGCTCAGAGTAGTGGATTGATGGCTCAAGCACCTCACCGACGGTCTTCCTGCCGTACCTCTCCAGCAGTGACAGGTACGCGGCAACCACGCCAGGCACAGTGAAGCTGAGATGTGCGAGTGAGCCGGGGCCGGTTGGAATCTCGCTCTGGCCCAGGCTGCGAAACCAGTCGACGGTGGCCCTGTCGGGAGCCGTGCCCTGACCGCTCAGCGAAAGCAGGTCTCCGCTCTCGGCGTGGTAGAGCATGAACACGCCCTCCGCCGCCAGCGAGTAGGAGGCTATTGGCTCGGTAACCGCCGCGGCGAAACCGGCTGCGACGACCGCGTCGAACGCGTTGCCGCCGGACAGCAGCATCCGCATACCTGCCATCGAGGTCAGATAGTGACCGCTCGAAATGACTCCCTGTGTCCCGTAGACCACCGGACGACCGGTCGCCTGCTGACCGATGTTGCCCTGTTCCATCGCCGAAGCGGTAATTGAGGTTGTCATCTGCCTCTCCCTTTTTCTGTATGGGTCGGTATCGAACTTGAGCTCAGGCGTACGTCAGCAGCGTATCAGCGTGCTCGGAAGGCGACTTCAGCCGTTGGGCGGCTGCTTCTTCCAGAAGTTTTCCAGGTTGTCGGTCGGATGCCAGCCCAGCAATCGCTTGGCCTTCTCGTTGGTGAACTTCCCGTGTGGAAGGTCGGCAAATATGAAGAACGGCTCGCACCTCGACGGGAGCGAGTCGAGCGGGATATTCAGCGCGGGTCGGAACGCCTCTCCAGCATCCTTCCAGGTAATGTTGAACGGTGTGAAGTCCTTGCCGTATCCTTCGGCTTCGCTGCCGTAGTGGAAGTTGTAAAACAGCAGCGTCAGTACATACAGGTCGTGGTTCTCTGTGAAGACGCGACAGATCTCCTGACCAAGCGACTTCGTGATCGCGTATAGCAGAGTACCTGACTGCGACGGCACGTCGGGTCCAATTAGGTGGTCGGAGTTCTCGTACGTTGGGCCGGTGATCGTGAAGTGCGGGCCCGTGTTGATGACCCTGCGGATGCCGTGATGCACCGCGGCTGCGCAGGCGTTGTAAGTGCCTCGTGCGTTGACGTCGAACGCGACTTGTCGATCGGGTCTCAGTACGGACAGGTTGACTATCGCGTCCATCCCGGCCGCGGCCACGATAACAGCATCCAAGTCCGACACGTCCAGGTTGAAGTACTCGTGAGGCGTATCCGGGGGGTCGTTGACGTCCGTGAGTCGCAGCGTGTGCTCTCCTTCGAGCGACCTAACCACGTGGGGGCCCAGCATACCGTTGGCTCCCAGAATCAGTACGTTCATTGCGATGCCTCGTTCGGCACCGTAGTGAGTTGACGAATCATGGACGAGTAACTCCGCGAGAACACTGGCTTGAGCATAGCCTATGTCCGGAGCGTTGACCAGCATTCACCCATGGTTTTCAGGCTCGCCGTGGGCCTGACGGCTGGTATCCGAGGCGTGTCTCGGCAGTCGTGGTAAGGAAACGACGGTCAGGCATGTCGGACTGGATGTGAAACACGGCCCAGCAGCTGCGCGAATCGGCATACCCCTCGGATATGTCCGCCGTCAGCGCCTTCTCTACCGCCTGCACCGCGTCATCTGGATACAGCGCGGACGTGGACAGGGAAGCGTCCTCGTCTCCTACGAGTTCCCCAAGCCGAAGGCATACGACCTCAATCTGCTGCTCGCGCGCGAATTCGCGACAGATGAACTCCCCAAGGTGAAAGCACAGCACGTCGGTCTCGGTAGTCGGTGAGGGCAGCCAACGTTCAGTTACAACGTAGTCTTCGTCGTAGCGACCCATCACGGAGAGCGAGCTGAGGAAGACCAACCGCGGCACACCCTCCTCGGCTGCGGCCCGGACAAGGTTGTACGCACACCGCATCCCACTGTCCAACTGCTCGGAGACCGGAAGCCCAGCATCGACCTGGCCCGAGTGGATGAAAACGTCCATGCCTCTCACCAGGTCGTTCGTGTCCGTGTCGTGATTCAGGTCGCACAGGACAAAGTTGTCGAGGTCGGGCGACGGAACGCGGTCTGTGAGCGTCACACTATGCGACTCTGCAAGGGCTGAGGCTAACAGCCTGGCAATCTGTGTCGATGCGCCTGTAATGAGGATGTTCATGTCGTCCCCGACTCCGGTGGTCTGGCGGCAAAGCTTAACGTATTCGGAGCCGTATGGACACAGCAAGCGCTCCAAAGAAGCTGTCCCAAGCTAGCAGACGGCCCCTGAGCGAGCCTCCTCTCCACACCTGGCTGACAAGGGTAGGTATTCGTGCTTTTCACCCTCACCCCAACCCTCTCCCTGAGGGAGAGGGGGCCAGTTGATTGTGGCTCAAGCCTGAAAGTCACCCCTGTCAGTCCACATCTGGATACCGGCCTTCGCCGGCATGACGAGATAGTAATGCCTACCAATCTGGAACAGCTTCCGCTCCAAAGGTCCCTGCATCGAGCAGAGGCCCCGGTACGTTGCGACGCCCGGGGCCTCCTTTAGTTATCCTGTACGAGCGAGGAGCTACTCTGCCGGTGGAGTCTCGCTGGCGACGAGGCCGACGTTTGCGCCGGCCGGGTCCGCGAAAAAGGCCAACGTAACCGCGCCGGGGATCTCCGTCACCGGCATCATGACCTGACCTCCAGCGGCGACCGCCTTGTCGAGGTACGCTTGGATGTCGTCCACTTCGATGTAGAACGCGACACAAGTCTCGCCAGTGAACGACGGCCCGATGCCCCCGTTAATGCCGGACCCAGACTCGGTATCGACGAGACCGTAGGTCATGTCGCCAGGCATGGGCGCATCGGTGATGCTCCATCCGAACACGTCCTTGAAGAACGCCTTGCTCTTGTCCGCATCCGCGGACTGGACTTCAAAGTGGACTACTGGGTTGGGCATACGAACACCTCCTGGGTGCTATGATGTGTTCCGGCGCGTTGCCGGTATGGGTTGTTGTTGGGGCGGTTGGATTTCAGCCACAACACGAATATAATGTTAGTGGTGATAGAACGCATGTTCAAGGCCAATTTCGACCTAATTCGAACCGAATTTGGTCAATCCACCCTGGCAACGGTATCGGATGGGACAGATGCGCCACATCCTTCACGCAGACTTCGATGCGTTCTATGCCTCGGTCGAACAGCTCGACAATCCCGAGCTCAGAGGCAAGCCGCTCGCCGTAGGTGGCACGCCTGAGTCCAGGGGCGTCGTCGCTGCCGCATCCTACGAGGCTCGTGAGTATGGCGTGCGCTCGGCGATGCCAATGCGCACCGCTTTCAATATCTGCCCAGGCCTGCTCCGTGTCGGCGCACGTTTCCCCCGTTACAGGGAGGTCTCCCGAATGGTCATGGACATCTTCAACGATGTCACGCCTCTGGTGGAGCCGCTCTCGCTCGATGAGGCGTACCTGGACATAACCGCCGAACTAACACCCGGCCTGACCGCCGACGTCATCGCCCGCAGGCTCAAGCAGCGTGTGAGGCGCGAGCTTGGACTCACGATCTCCGTTGGAGTCGGCGTCAGTAAGTCGGTGGCGAAGATTGCGTCCGACCTTGAGAAGCCGGACGGCTTGACCGTGGTGCTGCCCGGTACCGAGAGGTCGTTCCTGGCTCCGCTGCCTGTTGGAAAGCTGCCGGGGGTCGGACCGAAGACGCAGGAGCGACTCAGCTCCGAGGGAGTAACCACCGTTGGAGACCTGGCCGAGCGGACCGATGAGTGGCTGACCAGCCGCTTCGGGCGCAACGGGGCGTACATGAGGAGCCTGGCCTCAGGACAGGACGACCGTCCTGTCGAGACCAGCAGGGATACCAAGTCGGTCAGCTCCGAGACCACATTGATCAGGGACACCGGCGACCCCGAGGCGCTCCGCGAGCTGGTCAACAGGCTGAGCAGGGACGTGTCGCGCTCGCTTGAGCGACGAAAGCTCTGGGGGCGCACCGTGAAGGTAAAGCTCAGACTGTCCGACTTCACGACGTTCACTCGCCAGGTGACTCTTGCCGAGGCTGTCCAGGCGTCCGACCAGATCGCCGAAGCGGCGGGGATATTAGTCCGAAACGAGACAGGGCCGGGCAGGACGTTCAGGCTCGTTGGCGTCGGCGTTTCGGGATTCGACGACAATCGGGAGCAGCGAAAGCCGGTTGTCCAGCCGAGGCTGCCGGGGATATAGGGGCTGGCCTCATGCCCTGAATACAGCAACCTAGAGTGATTCAGAATTCAGTCTACTGGCTGCCTGGAGTGCTTGACGCTCTTAACACTTCTCTCCGTCGCGTACTTGAACAGGTCCTGGTGGTGGACCGCCCAGTTGCGTCCTATCTTCGTACCAGGGAGCACTCCGCGCGCTATCTGATGCCTCAAGGTCGTTGGGCTGATTCCAACCATCTCGCCGGCTTCTGCAAGTGATAGATACGGGTCGGGCGCTTCCAGGTTCATTTCAGTGACATCGTATTTGTCGCTTGCGTGGAGCACCTCAATAGCCACGACACGACCGGATGAGTCGTAGTCCACTTCCACTCCCGGCGCGATGTTCCTAGTCTCCTCGACTTCCGCGTCCGCCAGAACAATCGCGAGCGAATCTGAACGCTGGTCGTAAACTGCTCTCATTCCCGACATTTCCTCCTCACAACCGTCACGACTACGTACACCCCTCGGATTCTATACTCCAGTTCGTCATAGACGACCGTAATCGGCCGTCCATCGATCTCTGCACATGCCTCCAACGTGCCCTCTTGCAGACCGTCTACGTGGACCCCGAACTGTAGTACAAGCAGTATGTCATTCAAGGTGATCCGCCGCCTTCGCATTTGGTTGACAGCGTGGTCTGTGGGCACGATGTCCATACAAGGCGGCGTAATCCAACATGGCCGGTATCGGCCATGAAGTCAAGGCCGTACTACACCTCGAAGCTGTATCAATTTTGTAGGTGTCTCAATGGGCAATCGTCCTTCGGCAGGTTCTGGACGAACGAAGGCGGGCGAGACGCCCGCGCTCCGAAACCTCGTCCAACAGCCACACCTACAAAATTGATACAGGCTCCTACACCTCCAGCTCGTCGAATATGGCGCGGTATGAGGCCACTCGGGAAGCGGATACCCTGCCTTCGTATTCTGCTGTGCGGACGGCGCACTCCGGCTCTTCGAGGTGCGAGCAGTTGCTGAACTTGCACTCCGCGGCCAACTCGTCGACTTCCGGGAAGTACAGCGGCAGCTCGCCAAGGGTCAGCCCGGCAATCCCGAACTCCCTGATTCCGGGAGTATCGGCCACGTACCCTCCCACATCCAGCTTGTACAACGTTGACTGTGTGGTGGTGTGCGTTCCCTGCCGATGGGCGTCGCTGATCCTGCCCACCCTGATGTCCAGACCCGGCTGTACCGCGGTCATAAGCGAGCTCTTCCCCGTCCCGGACAGTCCCACGACGACAGTCAGCCTGCCCGTTAGCGCGTCCCTCAGATCGTCCACTCCGAGCCCCGTCGTCGCAGACGTAACCATCACCGCATGACCCATCCGGCGGTAGATGGCAGTCGCCGACTCGTACCCCGCGCGGTTGCCTATCAGGTCGGCCTTGTTGATGCAGACTATGGGGACGATCTCAGACAGTCCGGCCGCTATGAGATAACGGTCGATCAGCTCCAGCCACAGGTCCGGACTCCGCCACGACGACACGATGAGAAGTTGATCGACGTTGGCGGCAATCACCTGCTGACGCGGGGCGAGGAAAGGGTCAGGACGCGCGAGTACGGTCCGCCTGGGTTGAATGTCTTCGATGGCCCAGGCCCCGGAGCCGTCCTCAGTGATAATCGCGCGGTCCCCGACGGCGACCGGATTGATGTACCCGGTGTCGATCTCGGTCAGAAGTCCCCTGACAGTCGCCGGATGTTCCACGCCGTCGATGTCGACGCGCGCCGACATCCCCGCGACCTCTGTCACCAGCGCTGTGTGCACGTCAGCTTCCAACACACTTCGAGCGGCAGCAGCGTCCTGATCTGACGTGAGCGGAGACGCGATGACAGCCTGGTCTATCTGCTTGCGACGGTCGCGCTCGTCCCTCGGCATGACCCGCTCAATCGGGTCGTAGTCGATCTCGTCCCAGTCCTGCTCGACGCGCGCGGTCCAGTCGTTCTGGCGCGCGCGGCTTCTCTTCACGCTTCCGCTGCGCCGAAACGTTTTCTTTGACCTGCGGACCTGTCGCTTCTTCCGGGGGCTTGTCATAGACTTCTGGTGAACCGGATTGTACTCAGCCCAATTGCGCTTGGCAAACGTGAAACCGTGCATGTAACCGACTCCATGAGACTGACGCCGGACCGCTACGTCGGCAGCGGCACACAGCCCGTTTTCGATGTCGCCACCAGCGGCGTGACGCTCAATCTCTCAGGGTGCGTCGTTGACGGAAATGACTTCACCGGCGTCGGCATCCACGTCCACGACTGCGTCGACGTGACGATACGTGGAGGAGCGGTACGTGGCTTCTATCAGGGAATCCGCGCTGAGAACGTGCGCGGCCTGCGCATCGAGGGCTGTGTAGTGTCCGACAATTACAATCCGCACGGAATTGGCTGGCTTGAAGACATCCACAATCCCAACGAGGACGGCAATGGCGGAGGCATTTATCTGCTGGGCGCTTCGGATTCGACGATAGAGCGGTGCCTTGTCACAGGAAACTTCAACGGAATCGACCTTGTCCGGTGCAGTCGTGTCACGGTACTTGAGACGGACACCTCCCATAGCTCAAACGTCGGCATTCACCTGCTGCGTTCGAGCCACTGCACTGTGGAGAGCAGCAGGGCGGAGCGCTGCATCCGATTCACCGATCGTTTCTGGAACGACACCGCCGACTCCGCCGGAATCCTGATCGAGGAGTTCTCGCACCACAACCGGATCATCGACAACAGCCTGCGGTACTCCGGCGACGGTCTGTTCATTCGCGCCAACAACCGGAACTCCTCCGACCACAACTACATCGCCCGGAACGACGGCAGCCACTCGCCGAACAACGCCTTCGAGGCAGTGTTCTCCGTCGGCAACGTATTTGAGGACAACGTCGCCGATTGCTCCAACTACGGCTTCTGGCTCGGATACTCCAGACAGACCGTGGTTCGGGGGAACCGTATCCGGTCAAACCGGCTGGATGGCATCGCCATAGAGCACGGCAGCGCCAATGTCATCGAGCGCAACGTCATCGAGGCCAACCGCAACGGGGTCCGACTGTGGTGGGCACCCTCCGATGTGGGCGACGATCCCTCAACCGGCTACGTCATTCGCGATAACCTGATCTCCGGATCACGGGAGCACGCGATAAGCGCCATCGACACGACCGACATGACGATCTCTTGCAACGACCTGCGCGACAACCGGGCAGGCATCTTCAGAGAGTGGGACTACTTTCCCTCGGACCAATGAACGGCGAGAGCCGTTCAGGGCGCAAAATGCCCGCCGCCTAGTCTTCCAGGAAGCTGCGAAGCTCCGCGACGATGGCGTGGACTCCCTCGGAATCCGCGCTGTTGGGGACGAGGTCGAGATAGTGGACAAGGTCATCGAGCGCTTCGCCGCTATGCCCGAGCTGGTAGTGCACCACGCCGCGGTCGCGGTGATTCGCCGCTGAATGCGGCTCGAGCGCAACGGCAAAGTCGGCAGCGTCGAGCGCACGCACGTAGTCCTCGTCGTGCATGTAGATGGCCTTCAGGTTGCGAATGATCCGCGCGACAATCTCCCGGTTCGAGACCGGGCTCAGAAGACTCTCGTCCCAATCGACCGGACCCTGCATACGTTCCTCGAGCAGCTTCTTGCACTCGTCGAGGGACAGCAGATAGCCCCCGTTGAACGGATCGACGAACAGGTTGTCGATCTCCACGTGCCTGATAAGGAAGTGGCCGGGCATACCTATACCCACCAGCGGCACCTTGAGCCGACGTCCGACTTCCATATAGACCACTGCGAGAGTTATCGGGATTCCCACTTTTCTGGCCAGCACCTGGTTCAGATAGCTGTTGCGCGGGTCGTAGTAGTTTTCGTTATTGCCTCTGAACCCGCCCTCGTCGAACAGAGCCTCGCTGAGCGTGTTCATGCAGTACAGAGGGTCATCGTCATCCAGCAGCTTGCTCGAGATGGAGCCGGCGATACGCTGAAACGTGAACAGCTCTCGATCGACACTGATGTCGGGGTACTCGGAGGCCGACAGGAGCAACGCCGCCCGCGCCACGTCAATCTCGTGGTCCGGTCTGTCGGTGACTTCGGAGAAGTTCTTCAGCAGGTCTGCTCGTTCCAATATGCTCACCGTCCCCCGGCTGACATGGGTATGTATTCGTGCTTTTCACCCTCACCCCAACCCTCTCCCTGAGGGAGAGGGGGCCAGGTTGACTGAAGTTCAATCCTGAAAGTTACATCTACCTACCCCTGACAGCCGTCCCCAGGTAAGGCGTAACCGTGCGCTTCCTAAATGGGGCGCCAATCGATTCTAGCCCAGTTTCCGCGAATGTCCAGCGTTGGCTAGGTCTCTGCAGACCTCCGACCGGATACGACGTACACCGGATCGGCGTAGTGGTCCACCTCCGGGCTAATGTCCCTGATCGTAACGTCATCCCAGCCGCCGCTGCTCATGAAGTACGCGCCGATCAACTGACCGCGCCGGTAGTCGTCCAGCGACTGCCATACGGCGACCGCCTTGGTGGGAAACATCCGGTTCGAGTAGATAACGTGGAAGCTGGCGCCGTCCTTCAGCGAGCGTCGCACCGCCGAGAACACCTCGACCGGACGTGTCATGTACTGCACCGACACCGTCACCACGGCGGCATCGAAGACCTGGTCGTCGAAGGGCAGCTTGGGCTGCTGGTTGAGATCGTGGACCACGTACTCGTCGAGCTGTGGGTTGTCCCGCATCTCGACCTCGTTCATTCCCAGCCCCAAGACCCTGCGCCTGCCGGCGTCCTCCGGCATGTGGGAGCGCCACGAGCTCATCAGGTCCAGTATCAAGCCGTCCTCGGGCAGAGCTTCCGAGAAATAGCCCCTGATCGCCGCGATGGCGTATTCGTCGATGTGGACCACGAGCCTCGGCGCGGTGTAGAACAGCCTGTCGTCGCTCTCGTCCACACGACGAAAGAGGCGGTCTGGAAACTCGGGAGTCTTATCCATAGCCACATTGTCCCTGTAATCGCCCTGCGGTTCAAATTACGCACTGGAAGAGTACGTGCAGTGTCGATGGCGCGACACGGGCACAGCGCGAACATGTCACAATATGGGGAACTTGGCAGGAGCGGCAGGATTCGAACCCGCGACCCTCGGTTTTGGAGACCGATGCTCTACCAGCCTGAGCTACGCTCCTGCAAAGGAAAACAAGCGAGTGAACTCACTCGCAGTCCACTCATGATTGTACTATGGCTGACCCGGTCATGTACAACGTCCCCATTCCCAACTACGAATTTTGTCGTTATAGTACGCAAGACGGCATACAGCGTGGGGAGGTCGCGATGACCACGACCAACGACAACTTCAATGGCATCCAGGAGTACGCGGACGACCAGGGGCTGAAGCTCGACTGGATCGATCAGCAGGGCGAGTGGGGCGTCAAGGCGTCTTCCGATGGACAGAAGGGCCTGACGCTATCCGACGTTCAGGTCGGGAGCTACGGCGACCCGGCGCCCACGTCAGATAACATGACGGGCAGGCCGCGCGGAGCCGCTGCCAGGCCAAACGCTTTCCGCATCGGCGGGTACCAGGTGCGAACCAAGTCTGACATCTGGCTGGTCAACGCCGCCATGCTCTACGAAGAGGCTTTGCAGCGCCAGTGGAGCTCGGCCACCGACGTTCCCTGGCACACGATTCGACCGCTTCCCGACGATGTCGAACGCGCCCAGTGCCAGCTCGCCACCTTCCTTACAGAGGTCGAGTTCGTAGCCGCGGACGTGCCCGGTCGGTGGGTCGCGAGCACCTCGCCCGACTACTTCGAGCCTCGAATGTTCCTGATTACTCAGATCATGGACGAGTCTCGACACCTCGACGTATTTCGCAAGCGCGCGCTTGCGAACGGGGGCGGGCTGATGCAGCGTCCCAACGTGACCACGAGCGGAGTGGTCGGCAGCATCGATCTGTCCCGTGACTTCACCGAGATGTCTTCCAGGCTCCACATATCGGGAGAGGGAGCGGTGCTGACCATCTTCCGAATGGGCGAGCTGATGGCGTACAACGAGGCCGAGAAGCGTATCTATCGGCTGGCGGCCCAGGACGAGTCTCGACACGTCGCTTTCGGCGTCATGCACATGCGCTACCTGGCGGAGACGGAGCCGGAGCGCAAGGAAGAGGTGCATGAGTACCTGGACGAGGGAGAACGCGCGCTGGTGGCCGGCAACCAAAATCCGGCAGCGCGCGACACGGCCCAGGGCGAGGCGCTGGCAGTGCTGCTTGGAGGTGGTGAGAAGAACTACGACGAGGGCTACCGGAAGCTGCTGGCCATACGCAAGCGGCAGGCCAAGGAGTACGTCCAGCGTATCCGTTCAGCTGGATTTGGCGAGCGCTTCGAGAACGGGCGCGCTCTGCCCGAGCTGATGGAATACGTCAGGAATTAACCTGCGCTGACATTGGAGAGACTGTCGTATGACGACAATGACGGATTCCGACCGTATACGCGAGCACTCAGACCGCATCAGCCGACTTGAGGGTGAGAGGATCCACTTGGCGACGAAGGCAGACCTAGAGCGGATGAAGAACCAGTTGCTCGTCCAGTTGACGGGTGTCGTCGTGGCTGTCGCAGGCGCTTCGGTCGCGATATCGAAGTTGATCGGCTGATCCATGGATGCAAGTAACGAGACACCTAGATCCGCCCGGGGTCGGCGAAGGCTGGTCCTCGATGAGAATGTAGAGGTCCAGGAGCCGTCTCTGGAGTGGAAGTCGCGCACCCTGGAGTGGGGCACACGAGTCCGGCCAGGCAAGGGCGGTCTGAAGATCGGCGACCTCAATGTCGGCATCTACGGCGAGATCCCTGACCACTGGGAGGAACAGACCAGGATGCCCCGGGGCGCCTACCCGATGCCGGGCGTTCCACCGATAGGGATTGCGCTGCGCAGCAAGCGCGACCTGTGGGCCGACAACGCCGCCGACCTCTACGAAGAGGCTATCCAGCGACGCTGGGTCCCGGCCACTGACATCCCCTGGAACACGATCGAGCCACTGCCCGACGACGTCGAGGCGGCAATGTGCCAGCTCTGCACCGAGTTGAGCCAGGCAGCGAACGTCGAGTTCGAGACCATCGGCTACTGGCTTCAGCACATGTCGTTCGGCTACCACGAGGTCAAGCTGTTTCTGGCGACCAACATGTTCGACGCGGGCCGGCACCACGAGGCGTTCAGAAAGCGGGCGCTGTCGAACGGCGGCGGACTGGGGCTCGAAAGCCGCGGTGAGGTCAACCGGATGATCCTCGAAAGCAAGGGAGGCTGGTCCGAGACCAGCCTGTTGCTCCACCTGCTCCGGGGCACTTTCATCATGGCGATCTACCGCTACGGCGAGCGCTACGCGAACAACCCTGCTGAAAAGGTGCTGTTCGCACTCTCGATGCAGGACAAGGCGCGGCACCTTGCTTATAGTCTTCAGCATCTGCGCTACGCGGTGACCCACAAGGACGACAAGGCGCTGGTGTTCGAGCGGCTGCTGAACATTGGTGAGCGCGTGTTCGTACGCGAGCTTGGGGAGCCCGCGCTGCTCGAACCGTTGGCCATCATATTTGGCGGCGGCATCGAGGGAGCCACGGTCGGAATGCAGCGGGTCAGGCGAATGATGGCCGACTGGGTCCGGGGCTATCTGTCTATGGCCGAGTGGATCGGCATTCAGCGGGGCGCCGCCTTCCCGAGAGAGCTCGCGCAGTACCTGGAGGACTAGCTTGGCGCTGTTTCCGTCAGTGGAGTGGTTCGACGCCGTCCGCCGGGAGTTCAACACTGAGGAGTCGGTTCGCGGAGGCGGAGGCGGCACGTGTGACGCCAGGGTTGGCGTCCGCGTGGGCGACTCGATCTTCCTGCTCGTGTTCGATGGGTTCGAGTGCGTTTCAGCGTCCGAGATCGAAGAGGCCGATCTGGAATCGACCGACTTCTATCTGCATATGTCCCCAGAGGACTGGGAGGACATGCTGGCGAACATCCAGGAGAACGGAGAAGCAGACTTCGACTACACGCTGAATACCATAGACCTGGATAGCGAGAACGGGCTGGCTGTGTCCTACACTGGAGACCAGTACCGGCAGGACCTGTTCTTCAGGTACAACCAGACGTTTCAGTACTTCTTCGACCTATCGTCAAGGGTGTCCACCGAGTTCGCGGAGAGAGTCTGAGACTGTGCCGGTCTTCCCTTCTTTAGAGTGGTTTGAGGCGGTCAGAAGTGCCGCCAACATGGATCCTGCGTTCAAAAGACTCGGCACCGCCGAGGCGCACGTGGGCGTTAAGGTCGGAGAGCAGGTGTACGTGCTGGACTTCGATGCGTTCGAGTGCGCTGGCGTATCGCGGGTTGAGGAGTACGCTCTGCGCGACGTCGACTTCTATCTGGACATGGCGCCCGAGGCGTGGCGATCCCTGCTGACCAACGTCATGGAGAACGGCGGGGCCGACTCCGAGCACACCTTCAACACGCTGGACGTCGAGAGCGGAATAGTCGAATCGTCCAATCCATACGGACTGAACAGTTTCCCCAGGTATCACATCACCATCCAGCGATTCTTCGACCTGGCCGGACAGGTCGAGACGACTTTCGAGTAGCCCATTGCCGATATACGAGTACAGGTGCGAAGACTGCCGCGAGAAGACCGCCAAGCTGGTCAGAGGGTTCGACGCGCCAGAGAGCATATCCTGCCGTGGCTGCCGGGGTGAGAACACCCACCGCATAATCTCCAGCGTGGCTTTCCATAAGTCGCTCAGCGCACGATTGAACGAGCTTGACCCCAGGTACGACCGGATGGCCGACGCCGCAGCCGCCAGCACGGCCGACTCCGACCCCCAGCGCTTCCTGGGTAACGCCATCCCATTCGACTCCGCCGACAGTTAGATATGTCCTGATGTACTCGGAGCGCGGGCGTCCCGCCCGCATTGCTCCGGTATCTGTCGGGCGAGTGCTGTGTCGGCAGGCTCGGTTCAGCCATCGGGCTTGGGTCTTTGTTACCCTGGTGAGCGGGCGAGACGCCCGCGCTCCATGATTCGGGGTCAGACCGACTGTCTGAGAAACCTGTCCTCGGTCAGAATATCTATGATCTTCGCCGCGTTCTCCACGGGTGTGCTGGCGACGGTGTCCAGGGTCAGCTCAGGGTGCGGAGGCGCTTCGTAGGGGTCGTCGATGCCCGTGAAGCCGGTGATCTCACCAGCCCTTGCCCTCGCGTACATGCCTTTGGTGTCCCTCGACTCGCAGACATCGATCGGCGTATCGACGAACACCTCGACGAATTGGCTCTCTCCCATCATGTTACGCACCGCGTCACGAGTGGCGATGTAGGGGCTGATCGCCGCGCAGATGGCGATTCCGCCGTGCCTGACGATCTCGGAGGCGACGTACCCGATGCGAAGGATGTTGGTGTCCCGGTCCTCCTTGCTGAAGCCGAGTCCCCTGGAGAGGTTGGTACGGACCACGTCTCCGTCCAGGACCGTCACCTGCCTGCCGTGCTCCATCAGCAGTGAGGTGAGCACGTCGGCGGTCGTGGACTTGCCCGAGCCGCTGAGTCCCGTGAACCAGACGCAGACGCCCTGGCGGTGCCTGGGCGGATAGGTGTCCGCGAGTATCTCGGCTACTTCGGGCCGGGTGAACCAGTCGGGCAGCGGCCTCCCGACGTTGAGATAGTCTTCGCGTACCTGTGTCCCGGAGATGGACGATGTCTCGGCATCCGGCGGGAGCTCAGAAACCTCCTCGTACCGATCTTCTGAGGGCACGTAGACTAGCTCGGTAAACGTGAGGGCCTTGACGCCCAACTCGTCGGTGTGTGTCTCGACCAGCTCCTGAGCGTCGTATGGCCCGTAGAATGGCTCTCCCCGCGAGTCCACGCCTGGCCCCGCGTGATCTCTGCCGACGATCAGGTGGTTCGCGCCGAAGTTGCGCCTGATAATCGCGTGCCACACAGCCTCTCGTGGGCCGCCCATGCGCATCGCGAGCGGCAGCAGAGCAAGCAGTACGCGGTCAGGATCGTAGTGTAGCTCGGTGAGCGCCCGGTAGGTTCTCACGCGGGTGTAGTGATCTACGTCGCCCAGCCGTGTGAGTCCGACGACCGGATGAAGCAGCAGCACTCCGTCAACGGCTGCCGCGGCCCGCTTCGTCAGCTCCTCGTGTACACGGTGGAGCGGGTTTCGGGTCTGAAACGCCACCACGTTCTGCCGACCAGTATTTTCCAGCGCGCTCCTAGTCTGAGCCGGAGTCAACCTCATCTCGCTGAAGTCGTGGCGCTGCGGAAGCTGGATCACCTGGAGTCGGCCCGAAATGTTGTAGCGCCCCCACTGGTGCATCTCGGCGACAATCGGATGTCGAAGGTCGAGCGTACCGTAAACCCGATGGGCGATCTCCTCCATGTCCCACTCGTACGCCTCCTCGACGTCCATGACGGCGAGGACGTTGTTGTTAGAGTCTCTGAGCGCGATACGGCTGTCCAAGGAGATGCCCGCGTCGCCATCGACCGGCAACGTAATGGGAATAGGGAAGAGCGTGCCGTCGGCGGTCCTCATGTCATCGATGACCGAGCGAAGGTCGTCCTGCGACATGAACCTGTCGAGCGGTGAGAAGCCTCCGGTGGCCAGCAGCTCAAGGTCGCAGACGGCGCGCTCCGAGATCTGGATTGACGGCAGACGGCCGGCCTCGGCGCGCAGTTCGTCGGCGGCTTCTGCGGAGGCAACCAGATCGATGAGGTCGCCTCCGAACGGTGTAATCAGGTTAGAGTTGGACATTTCTTCTCCCGTCAAGTCAGTTACTCTGTCCACAATTCAATGCTGTACCAGTTCAGTAGGTGAACATTTCACCCTCACCCCCGGCCTTCGCCGGGGCAGGCTCCAACCCTCTCCCTTAGGGAGAGGGGATTCTCGGTCCCGCAGAGCGGCGCCGACTGAACTGATACAGCTTCCCACAATTCTGAGCCTGTCCCAGATTAGCAGGCGCTGGCATTTCGTCATACCGGCGAAGGCCGGTATCCAGGGGTGGAGTGGCCGCTTACGCAGTGGTCGCCTACTAACTTGGGACAGGCTCCACAATTCTAACCGATGGGAAACTGGCTGGTGCTGCGTGCTATAATTGGTGTATGTGGGGACGCGTGGGTTCGACAGGGGATGCCTTCGCGGGACTGCAAGCCGAGGCGCCATCAACCTCGTTAATCAGGTGGCAAACAAAGTAACTGACGACAGACAGTTCGCTCTAGCCGCCTAAGGGCGGCTACGTTCCTCGATCTCTATCCCTGAGGGGGTCGAAGGGGCGACGTAAATCGGGGTGCTGTTCCGGTGACGCCGATGTCCGGGACTCAAGACCATCGGCTAGCTTCGAGCGCGAGCTCCGCCGGTACGGACGCGCCGAAGTGACCCTAAGTACCGGCTAAGCTTGTAGACGTTCTAGTCGGAGAGTCTTCTGGACGGGGAGTTCAACCCTCCCCCGTCTCCACCACTTCTGAAGCGTGTTCCTGATTCAGGACAAAGAATAGAGGCCAATGGGTATTCAAGCCCGTTGGCCTCTGTGCTTTGTTGAGCGAACCGCTCCTGTCGAGGTTCCGGGCCAGAACCGGTCCCCTCAGAGTATCGTCGTCTTTCACTTCAAAGTAGTCGAACTCGCTGTCGTCGAGATGTCCCGCTCGTGAGACAGGGTAGATATGTATGCAAGGTAGGTAACGGATGAATCGCTGCTCAGCCCGACCGCCAAGGTCGTGAGCCAGATAGCCATCTGATTCGTCTCACCGGCAGCCACTGGGTTCCCGCGGGAGGGTTGGCCCACTGTCGGGCTGGGGTCTTCGCCGCTACGATCGGGCGCGACATCCTGGACATCCATGTTCCCTTGCAACGTGTTGGATTGACTTGCAGCCTGCGAGTCAGCAAAAGCAGAGTCGTGCTTGGAGGTGGCCATCGCGATCGGGGCAAGAGTCAGCGCGATGGCGAGTATCACCATCAACCCCAATGCGCTTATCCTGACGAATACAGGAGGCTTCAATCCGCTGGGTCTTGTCGTCGTTGCTGTCATGATGCCTCCTTTCGGGCATTCTATAGAATTAAGATAACTATATGAATAATGCTTGATACATAAAGATTAAATGAGGTTTATGTGGACGTCTACGGAAGTTCACTTCCCCATTTATGGGGTATACATGGCTAGATAATCAGGTTGGCTATCAGCTAGTGCATGAGCCTCGAACGGATCAAACTCACCTGGGACTGGCCTGACGATGATGGGGCACCGTCGAATAGAATATGGATGTGAAATCAAGCATCGTGGGATGTCCCGGCGAATACGTTAAGGGAAGACGGACCACCTCGGAGTAGAACCGTGATTACGTCGCTCAGACTCGTCAACTTCAAGAACTTCGCTGACGAGACGTTGCGCGTCGGCCCGTTCACCGTGATCGTGGGCGCAAATGCCAGCGGCAAGAGCAATATCCGCGATGCCTTCCGATTTCTGCACGGCATCGGGCGCGGATACACGCTGGCGGAGATCATGGGCGGTAAACACGGCGACGGCGGCTATGTCGAGTGGACGGGCATCCGTGGCGCTCCAAATGAGGTTGTGCGCTTTGAGCCGCGCTTTCCTCATCAGTCGTCTACCTTCTCCGTGCAAGTGGAGATCGACTTGAGCGGTGAGAGACTTTTCTACTTCATCAAAGTCGGATTCGATCCAACCTCTGGGTTCGTTCTATTGGAGGAGAAACTGAGGACGGCATCGGAAACGATTTATGCGGTCAATCTCACCGATGGTCCAGGAATCAAGACATTTGAAAACCCAGTCACTGGCGGATCGTATGGCCTGAACAAGTCGGAGCCTGCACTTGCACAGATTGATCGACGCTATCAGCTTCACGACATTAAGGACCTGTTAGCCCTAACTGTCTTACTTGGCAATATACGCTTCATGGAACTATCTTCTGAACGTATGAGAGAACCCTCTTTGCCTGGTGCCCATGTCTTGAGTGACTCCGGCCAGAACCTGCCAACAGTGCTAGAGGCAATCTGTGCCGATCCCACACGCAAGAGTATCCTGATGTCCTGGTTACAGGAACTTACACCGATGGATATCGATGGTTTTGCGTTTCCTCGTGACCCCAGCGGCAGAGTCCACCTTCAAGTCTGTGAAAGAAATGGTCGTACTGTATCCGCGTACAGCGTTTCGGACGGAACCTTGCGCTTTGTTGCAATGCTGGCTGCACTGTTGAGTTACGACTCGTCAGGCATCTACTTCTTCGAAGAGTTTGACTCAGGAATTCATCCTAATCGGCTGTGGCTCCTTTTGGAGTTGATCGAGAAACAGACAGAGAAGAACGATACTCAGGTTATTGTCACAACCCACTCACCTGACCTGCTCAACTACATCAGTGATCAGACCTTCAAGAACACGTCCGTCGTCTCCCGACTCCAGGAAACAGATGACGCCATCATCCGCCCTCTCAATAGCCTGCACAATGTGAAGGAGCTGCGGAAGTCCCAAGGACTTGGAAGGCTCCATTCATCTGGCTGGATGGAGGACATTCTCAATCTGGAAGCATGGAAGAACGAGGATGATGAGGCAAGAGGGTGAACGTACTCGTCATCCCGGAAGACTTTCGTAAGGACCAGTACATCCTCAAGCCTCTTTTCGACAGGATTGTAAGAGTCAGGCCTTCTGTACATATTCTGATCTGTCGGGACCCGCTACTCGGCGGTGTCGGGGAAGCGTTGAAGTCAGAACGCATTGCGGAAATCTTGGAAAAATATAGGGGTAGAGTAGACGTCTTCGTGCTGTGCGTGGACCGCGATGGTGAGGTAGGAAGGCGTCAGAGACTTGATCAACTCGAAGGGGAATTTCAAGGTGGTCCGCTTTTCTTAGCTGAGAACGCTTGGGAGGAGCTCGAGACCTGGGTTCTGGCAGGTCTGAACCTGCCCAACAGTTGGCGCTGGGCAGACGTGAGGGCGGAGAAAGACGTCAAGGAGATGTACTTTGAAGTCTTGGTGCGCGATCGGAACATTGCCGATCAGCTTGGCGGTGGTCGAGATGTGCTTGGACGTGAAGCCGCTCGCCGCATAAGCGCCATCCGCCAGAAATGCCCGGAGGACTTTGACGCCCTCGCACTGCGTCTTGAGAGCGCAGTGGGAATCAGATAACTGGGCAACGCCGGACGGATGACTTCTCAAGAACCCTGACACAAGGCTGCCTACCTGACGCAAACCCTCAAGACCGGTGAGATACTCCGCTCCATGTCCGCCGCCAATCCTGATACCCTAGTGCCACTTCTCTAGGCAGGGGTCACATCATGGACAAGGTTCAGTTGGGTATCGTCGGATGCGGGACGATCTCGCAGCTCAACGCGCCGGGCTATCTCGCTGATGAACGCTGCGACGTGGTCGTGCTGTGCGACCCGGTGGAAGAGCGCGCTCGTCAGCGCGCCGCCGAGTGGGGAATCGATCCGCGCATATATACCAGTTACGAGCAGCTGCTCAACGACTCTGACATCGATGCCGTCGAGCTTCTCACGCCGACTTTCCTGCATCCCCAGCAGATAATCGACGGCCTCGCAGCGGGCAAGCACGTCTCCTGTCAGAAGCCTGCGGCGAATACCCTTGATGAAATCCGCGAGATCGCCGCCGCAGTCTCTCGGGCCGACACTTACTACAGGACCACTGAGAACTTCCTGTACTATCCCCCGATAGTCAAGGCGCAGGAGTTGATCCTAGACGGTACGCTGGGAGACGTTTCGCTGGTGCGAATCCGCACAGTTCGCGGTGGGGGATCGGAGTCCGCGATCCCGGTCACGGAGGGCGCGTACGTCTGGAGGCAGGACCGTGACCGCAACGTCGGCGGCCTGCTTTACGACGATGGGTGGCATAAGGTCGCGACCGCGATGTGGTGGGGCGGTGACGTCGACAGCGTATCAGCCCTGGTCACAAGGACCGATGATTTCATCGACGAGACGCCCACTGTCGCTACGTGGAAGTACTCAGCCCCCGATCGTCTTGCGAGCATCGAGTACGCGAGAGCCGCTGAAATGCCCCTTCGCACGCGCTACTACCCCGCGGACGAGTTCATGGAGGTCGTCGGCTCCAGGGGTATCCTGTGGGTGACGCGCTGCACGGGTGAGATGCTCGACATGCCGCCTCTGGTACTTCACACGGGCAGCGAGACCGTCTCGTACCAGCTTCCGATGGACTGGATCGAGAGCTTCAACGGTGCCGCCAGGGACTTCATCGACGGTGTTCTCACCGATCGCCAGCCGATGATGGATATCGAGTTTACAGAGGACGTGCTCCGCATAATCCTCGCGATGTACCAGGCGTCCGACACGCGCTCATGGGTGGCGCCTTCGGAAGTTAGTTGATCGGGTCGTTCTCCCGATGCCTTGAGGCTTATGGGTTCCGGTCATATAATTCGATCACACCATCGCAGACTCGGAAAGGACGCCAATGCCCAGATTCGCCGCCAACCTGACCATGCTATTCAACGAAGTGGACTTTCTCGACCGATTCGAGGCTGCCGCCGGAGCCGGATTCAGCGGCGTCGAGTACCTGTTTCCATACGACTACAGCGCGGACCAGCTCGCGGAGCTGCTTTCAACGCATGGGCTGACTCAGGTGCTGCACAATCTCCCCGCGGGAGACTGGGACGGTGGAGACCGGGGCATCGCCTGCGACCCCGATAGGGTAGGGGAGTTCCAGGATGGCGTCGGCAACGCGATAGAGTATGCGAGAGCGCTTAGCTGCCCGCAGGTCAACTGTCTTGCGGGAATAGTCCCCCGGAGTGTATCCGCGCAGGTCGCGCACGACACCTTCGTTCAGAACCTGAAGTTCGCGGCGGGAGAGCTGGAGTCGGCGGGCGTCCGTCTGCTGATCGAACCGATCAACACGATCGATATCCCGGGCTTCTTCCTGACACGCACATACCAGGCGAGGTCAATTATCTCCGAGGTCGCTTCCCCGAACCTGCTCATTCAGCACGACATCTATCACATGCAGATTATGGAAGGCGACCTGGCGCGGACCATCGAGCAGAACCTCGACGTGATCGGCCACATGCAGCTCGCCGACAATCCCGGACGAAACGAGCCGGGCACGGGCGAGATCAACTACCCGTTCCTCTTCGACCTGATAGACAAGTCTGGATACGCAGGATGGATTGGATGCGAGTATCGTCCGGCATCGACAACCCAGGATGGTCTCGAATGGATTCGGGACTTCATCTAGTCGCGTCTTCCGGCACACTTTCCCGTGAGCGGATGACGGCGACGAAAGGGCAGTAGATTGGCAACTTCAACGCCTGATATCGACGCTGACAGCTTCGTGGACCGCGATCAGGTGCTGGAGCAGATCCAGGACCGGGTGCTATGGCTGGCGATGAACCTTGTCCATCACGCGAACAACGTGCGTTCCAACCCGGACGGACTCAAGGTGGGTGGACACCAGGCCTCTAGCGCGTCGGTCGTCACACTTATGACCGCGCTTTACTTCGACTTCATGCGCGCGGGTGATCGGATCTCGGTCAAGCCCCACGCTGCGCCGGTCTATCACGCGATCCAGTACCTTCTCGGCAATCTCGACCCGTCGTATCTCACCATGATGCGGCAGTTCCACGGTCTCCAGGCGTACCCAAGCCGCACCAAGGACCCGGACGACGTGGACTTCTCGACAGGATCGGTCGGGCTCGGACCGGTCGCGCCCAACTTCGCCGCCCTGGTGGGGAAGTACAACAGGTCTCACCTGTTTTCAGGATCGGATGCGGACAGTCGCTACATCGCGGTGGTGGGCGATGCCGAGCTTGACGAGGGCTCAGTGTGGGAAGCGATCGCGGAGCCTGCCATGCACGGTCAGCCCAACATTCTTTGGATGGTCGATCTCAACAGGCAGAGCCTGGACCGCGTAATACCCGGCATCCGCGTCCGGGCGTGGCGCGAGATGTTCGACGCGAACGGGTGGAAGGTCATAGACGCCAAGTACGGCAAGCGGCTCCAGGCCAAGTTCTCCGAACCCAACGGCGAGCTGCTCCGACTCGCCATCGACGAGATGTCCAACGAAGTGTACCAGAGGCTTCTGCGGGTGCCGCCGGGACAGTTGCGCGAGTGGCTCCCGAAGACCAGCCGGTATCCCAGGGACATGGCGAGGCTAATCGCGCGATGGCCCGACGATGAGCTCCAGGCTTCGTTCCGAAACCTCGGCGGGCACGATTTCGCGATGCTTCGCGATGCTTTTGCCCAGACCGAGCTCGATTCCGGGCCGAACATTATTTTCGCCTATACGCTCAAGGGGTGGAGACTTCCCTCGATCGGAGATCCTCAGAACCACTCGGTGGTCCTGTCCAATCACCAGATGGCGCAGCTCAGGAGCGAGCTCGACGTGGCGCCGGACGGCGAGTGGGAGCGGCTTTCGACCGACACTCCTGCCGGTCGGGTGTGCGTCGATACGGGGCGTATGCTCGGCGTCGGACGCAAGCCGAGGTTCGACGTACCGGAGATGAACATTCCCGCCGACTTCGGGCAGCGTTACACGGGCAACATGGCGACACAGCAGACGTTCGGTCTGATTCTGACCGCCATCTCGCGTAATCTGCCGGACGTAACCGAGCGGGTTGTCACCGTCAGCCCGGACGTTGCCAGCTCCACCAACCTCGGCGGCTGGATCAACAAGGTTGGCGTATGGCATGAGGAAGAAAAGGAGCCGCTGCCGGAAGAGTCCATTGTTCGCGCGCTCAGATGGGAAGAGCACTCGCGTGGCCAGCATATCGAGCTGGGGATATCCGAGAACAACCTGTTCATGATGCTCGGGCAGCTCGGCCTGTCCTTCGAGGCCAACGGCGAGATGCTCTTTCCCATTGGCACGCTGTACGATCCGTTTGTCAGGCGCGGGCTCGACGCGTTCGTGTACAGCGTCTATTCAGGGTCCAGGTTCATCGTGGTGGGAACACCGTCGGGCCTATCGCTGGCTCCGGAGGGTGGTGCGCACCAGTCCATGATTACGCCGTCGATAGGCACAGAAATCCCGGAGATGGACTTCTACGAGCCATGCTTCGGCCAGGAGCTTGAGTGGATTATGTTGGCGGCCCTCGAGCAGATCAGAAACCGATCGCGGTCTTTCTATCTGAGGCTCACCAGCAAGCGAGTCGATCAGGGTCTCCTCAAGGTGCCAGACGGGCCGGCGGCGCGCGAGCGAATGCGCCAGCAGGTGCTCAACGGCGCTTACAGGCTCATAGACAGGAGTCGGAGCAGGGGGTTCAAGCCAGGAACCAACGTGGTCCACATTCTCTCGAGCGGCGCCATGATTCCGGAGGCCGTGGCTGCCAGCAACGCCCTGCTCGAAGAGGGCGTGTTCGCCAACGTGATCAACGTGACCGGCCCCGGACCGCTGTATCGAGCATTTCAGCAGTCAGTGTACGACGCGATGGACGGTGAAGGCGGCCTGGACATGTTCATGGCCGATTCCATCTCACCCAACGCACGAAACGCTCCTGTCGTGACTGTTCAGGATGGGCACCCGCATTCACTGTCATGGGTAGGAAGCGCGCTGAGAACGCCGGTGATCCCAGTAGGAGTCACCGAGTTCGGGCAGTCCGGCTCGATGAGGGAGCTGTACAAGGAGTACCGGATCGATTCGGACAACATCATGGCCGCTGCTTACGCGGCCCTGGAACTGTAAGACGCTGGGAGGAAACTACATTGGCGAAGATTCTTGTCCTGCACGGCCTCGGAATGAACATGCGAGGCAAGGTGCAGACCGCGACTTTCGGCACCCAGACCCTGGATGAGTACGACGGGTACATCCGGCAGTGCGCCTCGGAGCTGGGCGTCGAAGTGGAGATATTCCACTCGAACATTGAGGGTGAAGTGGTCAACAGGCTGTACGAGGCTCACGACAGCGGCGATGTCGATGCGGCCCTGTTCAATCCGGCAGCGTACTCGTCAGGCCATCCGGGTATCCTCGCCGCCATCGCGCAGGTTGACTTCCCCGTGTACGAGATACACATCTCCAACCCGGCCGCACGCGGCGGACAGTCGCAGGTGGCGGGAGTCTGCAGGGGGGTCATCACCGGCTTCGGTCTGATGGGGTACCAACTCGGGATGCGAGGAGTCCTGGATTCCCTGAGTTCGGGCTAGATCGGGGCCGTAAAGAGTGGCTCAGAGCATACTCGTACTGCTGATCGCTTTCGCCCTTGGGTCTTTTCCGACGGCCTTTGTCGCCGGAAAGCTGCTGTCGCGGGGCGACATCCGCGACGCCGGCAGCGGAAATCCGGGCACGTTGAACGCGGTGAGGCAGTACGGCAAGCTCGTTGGGCTGGTCGTTCTGCTCGTGGACGCGGGCAAGGGCATTCTGGCTGTCATCGTTGCCCAAGCGATGTCGGTTGCCGATGTATGGGTTTACCTGACGGCCCTGTCAGTGACACTCGGCCACAACTTCTCGCCTGCGCTCAAATTCAGGGGAGGCAAGGGCGCGGCGACCGTGTTGGGGATTTCGGCCTTCATGCTATGGCAGATCACAGCGATATCGGGTGGCGCCGGACTGATCGTTTTGCTGCTGACCCGGCACGGGGTCCTGGCTGTGACATGCGTCTTTATCGTACTCAACGCACTCACGATTGCCACCGGGCAGGCGACAGGGCAGATAGTTCTGTGCATCGTCCTGTCGTTCCTTGTGGCGGGCACACACATCTTGCGTCAATCCGACGAGGTCTCCGATGCAGTCAAGGGCCGTAGCTGGCGTCGCTTCATGTCCATCGAGTGACGTCTGTCCGGCTGCTGGCAGGGTCTTTTCATTGTTGGACATCGTGCAGGTTAAGCGGCGTCAATCACCCCAATCCCAACCCTCTCCCTGAGGGAGAGGGGGCTGTCGGCTGGTATTCATGCTTGGCTGTACACCTATTACCTACCCTGTCAGCCCTGAGAGAGAGGGGGCTGCTGGGCCGACCGCTGACATCTGATCGCGACATCTGTAAAATGTGGCGCAACATTCGCGGCCGTTTGTCGTCGCGCAGTCTTTCGCCGGAGGCCCTTGGCAACAATGATCTCAAAACTGTCTCTGATAGCAGCGACCGTCCTTATGGTCGCACTTGTAGCATGCAGCTCCGAATCCGAGGAGCCTGCTCCCGCTCCGGCTCCGCCGGCCACAACTCAGCCGGCGCCGTCTCAGCCCGCCCCCGCCCCCGCTCCAAGCGGACCCAAGCAGTGGGACTCGCCTCCGGCAATGGAGATTGACACCAGCAAGAAGTACACCGCGGTCTTCGAGCTCGCCAAGGGTGAGGAGTTCGAAATAGAGCTATACGCCGCCGAGGCGCCGAAGATCGTCAACAACTTCGTTTTCCTGGCCCGACAGGGCTTCTACGACGAGGTGATGTTCCACCGCGTGATCCCTGGTTTCATGGCCCAGGGTGGGGACCCCACAGGCATAGGTACGGGCGGCCCGGGCTATCGCTTCGAGAGCGAGTTCCACCCCGATCTGAGACACGACGGCCCTGGCATACTGTCGATGGCTAACGCTGGGGGCCTATCCACGAACGGAAGTCAGTTCTTCATCATGTTCAGAGCCGACCAGCGTCTTGACGGTCTGAACCCGGACGGTTCCGAGAAGCCCTGCGCAACTCGCGGCGTGTCCTGCCACTCTGTGTTCGGTAAGGTCTCTTCCGGGATGGACGTAGTGAGCGGCATCTCGGTCCGAGACCCGTCTAGCGCTACGACTCCAGGCGACGTCATAACCACCATCAGGATCGTCGAAGAGTAGGGTCAGACCGGTAGAAATCGGACCTACGCTCTCTCATCAGCTCCCTCGGCGGCTTCCTCCTGATCGCCTTCAGCAGCGGGCGCCTCGGTGTGTCCTTCGCCTGCGTCACTAAAGCTGAACGAGTACAGACGCCCCATCGCTCCCAACCAACTTCCTTCATGAATGTTGGTCAGATCGGTGACGGGCTGGTTGTTCAGCCTGACCGTGTTGGTTGAGAACTCGTGGGGTTCGATCAAGACCTCGTCGCGATAGAATCTGAACGAGAGTGACTCGAAACCAGTGATGCCCAACTCATCGCCCGAAAGGCGATTCCTGGTCAGGAGGTTTCTCAACGGAGGGCGCACGACTTCGCTGAATCTGATGACCAGTCGACCGTCTTCGGTGTAGATGGCGCCGAAGGGGGCGACCCTCGCCAGATAGTTGACCAGCAGCACGATGACCGCCGCGGCTATCAGCGCGAGAATGACTATGAAGACAGTAGTCGCCGATCCGGAGTCTTCCACCCTTTCAACGGGCGGAGGCGGCGCTGTGGTCGGTGCGGGCGCCGGCGTCGCGGGCGGACGCGGTGTCGGCAGCGGCTGAGCAGGTGAGATGGACGAGACGACCATCGGGTCCACGCCGCGCATGAACTGCTGACCAGCGTATTCGACGTCCATTGAAATGGCGACGGTCGCGAGGGACTCGGATTGAGCCGTGTAGAACACGTCAAACTCGAACGCCTTTCCTTCCGATATTATCCGCTGGGGAACCAGATCCACGGCGCCAGGATCGCCCTGGTTGGTCGCGACTGATGCCACCAAGTCATTCGGCGACACCGAGAACGGCTGGTTCCCGATACCCACAGAGAGCTCAGCGATCTTCGTCCGCACACCCGGTTCAAGCGTCTCGAGCGGTTCCGGAACGAGAGTGACGGCGGGGAACAGCCGCGCATCGAACGTAGACAGCGTTGTAATGGTGTGAGCAATCTCGGGCCACTGCAGCTGCATTTCTACGCTGTATGTGCCGTCGATAGTGAGCGATGGCAGTGTCGCGGAATAGTAGCCATCTCCAGAGATGGCGTCGCCGCCTGCGCCCTCGTCATTTAGATCGTACAGAACCGATATCCCGTTGGGGTCGGTGATGCGAGCCAGCAGACCTGCGTCCACGGAGACCAGGCCGCCGTCGTCAGTAACCGACGCTATGATGTTGACCGGTATCCCAATGGGGACCGCGCCCTGCATCTGGAGCTCGATGCGGTATCGGTTTACCGAGTACCGGTGGGCCGACAGCAGACCGCCATCGCCTCGAACCTCCAGGGACCATCGTCCGGGAGTTGGCTCGAGGACCTCCACGATAGCGACGTTAGGCAACTCTGTCGTCGTTGAAGACTTCCGGTCTCCCGCGGACGCTTCGAGCCCGGATGGGTTCTTGAGCTTGAACGACGTCACATCGTCCTCGCGGAAGAAGATCATGTTCAACTCGCCCGTACCGGGCACGATGTCGAGGTCGGTCTCGAAAATCGAATCCGGCGCCAAGATGGTCTTCCCCATCACCTGCAGAGCGCCCTTCCCCTCTCTGATGAGGGTCCGGTTGGTCAGCTCCTCAAGTCCATTGGGGATCGACAGCTCGAACGACTCACCGCTCGTCCTACGCGCGATTTCGGAGAGGACGGACTTGAGACCGGGATCGGTCTCAGGTGTCGTCACGTTGAAGATGGGCCAGCCCGCTTCCTCTGCCAGGCTCAGGACGGGATCGATCTCGTCGAGCTTGGCAGCCGGATCGGTCTCGGAAGTATCGCCCGTTATCACGTAGATCGACGTCTCCGAGCTCACCACGAGGCCGCTCAGGTAATTGTAAGTCTCAGCCAGCGCTGAGACCAGGTCGAGGGGTTCTATCGGTGGTGGCGACGCCAGTTTCTGCTCGATAGATCGGCGCAGTTGAATAAAGTCGTTGGCGTTGGTGTCCAGTGGGCCATAGACCGTGGAGAAATCGTCACCGAACACAACCGCGAACGGCTGCCCCTCTTTCAGCCTGAACATCAGGCCAAGCAGGGAGTTCACAAGGTCGACGGTGGACTCGTCGGAGGAGATCGCCTGCCGGTCCACCACCAGTAGAGTAAGCGCGTCCGACTGTCCCTGTGCCTCTGCTTCGCCGGAGGAACCGGACAGAACCACTGACAGGGTAAGCGCGATTAGAAGTATGAATATTGACAGAAAGCGCATGGTATTCTTTTCCCGAAGTAAACATTAAGAAAGACCTGTTGCGCAGTCAACGTGAAAGAAGTCCTAGTTTTTTCCTAAACAAGATATTGCTATTGTTCGGAATAGTGGCGATAACGCTCGCTGCGGTCGCGCTGGGAGGCTGTAGTGAAACGTCTGAGAGTTCGGTAGAGGGCTACCGCAGCTTCAATGGAACGGTGATGAGCTTTGAGGCGGAGTCGCTGCTGGAGCTCGAGTCGATCACGGTTGCCAACGCGGCGGGAGTCGTTCTGGACTTTCACGCGGGTGGCAGGCGCTTCGAGGAGTTCACGCCCGCTCATGTCAGGGAGCACATGCTCCTTGGGGACCCAGTCGAGGTAACCTACCGGCAGTCCGGCGACGTGCTGATCATAGTCTCCCTTCAAGACGCATCTGACGGGTCTTTTGCGCCTTCCGGATCGCCATGACAATCCACACACTGCCGGCAGCCAGTACCAGGAACACTCCCAAGAACACCCAGCCTCCCTCGGGTCCGGGCTGGATGGGGGCCGGCAGTATCACCAGCGGCGATCTGAAGTCGGCCTGTCCCACAGTCGGGCTGTCGACCTGGACGTGCAGCACCCAGTTGCCCGCCTCCTCGAACTTGAGGTTCGCGCGATAGACCTCGGGGTCGTTCGGAGTGTTTACCGCTACGACTTCGAAGTCGGGGTGCCCAGGTTCGGTTTCAGCGACGAGCACTATCCGGGCGTCGGTAACCGGGGAGCCGTCTGTCAGCAGCGTTGGCTTCACTCCGATGTTGATGAATCCCACCTGCGGCGCTGGCGGCACCCAGGACATGGCGATGTCGAAGGGGCCTTCCTGTCGCGTGAACAGCGGCTCGAACGCCTCGTCGGATTGTGCGTGCACGCCAATAGGGAGTAGGAGCGCAAGCGAGACGGCGACCACGGCCAGCGCTGCTGAGGTGCAGAGTGGGCGAATCAGCGTCTTGGGCCGATCGGACATGGTAGGTGCGGCTCCTTGGCTGCATGGTAGGACGCAGTCATTGTCGCTACGTGGGCAGCCGTGCGTCAACGGGGTTTTCTGTGAGGGCTCGCATCAGATCAGTTATCATCATGACATGGTGTAATCAGCGTAGCCTGGAGGCTGCTGGGCGGTCCCCCTATGACAGAAACGCTAGCCATACGGCCTTCGAACTGGGGAGTTCCGATAGGAGAACGCATATCATGACTCGCCAATCTACCCGACAGAAAGAAGAGATCGCATCCAGCTCCAACTCGGCGATTGAGGTCTCGAGACGAGCCCTATTTGACCTCTCGAAAGAAGTCCACGCCCATCCTGAGCTGAACTACCAGGAATACTACTCGTCCAACGCCCTTGCCGGGTTTCTCGAGAAGCGCAGCCTTCAGGTGGAACGAGGTATCGGCGGTGTGGAAACGGCGTTTCGGGCCACTATCCCCGGCGGAGGCGGCGAAGGCCCAACCATTGCCGTCCTGGCGGAATACGACGCCTTGCCAGAGATTGGCCACGGCTGCGGACACAACCTCATTGCGATGGCCGCAATGGGCGCTGCCCTGGGGCTGCAGGCGAACGCTCAAGACTTGCCCGGGCGCGTGGTGATTATAGGAACGCCTGCGGAAGAGGGCGGCGGCGGCAAGATACGGCTGTTAGAGGCGGGGGTATTCGACGACGTGGACGCCGCGCTTTCGTCCCACCCTTTCTCAAACCGCACCATAGTGCCAGCGGCTGCGCCGATGGGAGAGAGCTGGAGCCTGGCGATGGTCGGCTACCGGTATATGTATCACGGGAGGGCCGCTCACGCCGCCGCGGCCCCGGAGGCCGGCATCAACGCGTTGAACGCGGTCATCCATCTGTTCACTGGAATCGATGCCTTGAGACAGCACCTGAGGGACGACGTTCGCATCCACGGAGTAATCACCGATGGGGGCATGGCGCCCAACGTGGTCCCCGAGTTCGCCGCTGCCAACTTCATGCTGCGTTGCCGGGACCGGCAGTACCTGAGCGACGTGGTGGTGGGCAAAGTGGGACAGGTAGCGGAGGGGGCGGCGTCCATGACCGGCGCACGCCTGGAGGTCCAGGAATTCTATCCCTTCTACGAGAATGTTCAGCCCAACGTGGTGCTGGCACAGGCAGTCGGAGCCAATGCCCAGGCTCTGGGCATCAGACTGGACGAACCGGTGGCGGGCCGGCCGGGCAGTGGAGCGTCCACTGACTTCGGAAACGTCAGCCAGGTCATGCCAGCTTTCGAGCTGAGGTATGCGGTCAGCGAAGAACCGGTCGCTTCTCATACAAGAGAGATGGCTGAGACTGCCGTTACCGACCTGGCCCTTTCCAACGCGTTGTCGGTAGCCAAAACGCTGAGCCTGACGGCCAGCGATCTGTTGCTCGACACGACGTTGGTGGAGGCCGCGAAGGTCGAGTTCGCCGACCGCAGCAGCTGACGACTTCGTTGCACCCGGCGTCGGCGGCCAGGGGGCGTCAGAAGCTCGGCTTGCTGGCAAAGGGGGTCAGCTGGAGCTCGTGGGTCCAGCAGGACTTGTCCTGGGTGTGCAGATAGTAGAAGGCATCAGCGATGGCGACAGGGTTTATCAGCAATTCAGGGTGCTGCTGGCCGCGGGGCATGGCCCTCGTGCCAGGCGAGTCGATGGTGCCGTCGATCACGACGTTGGCGACATGCACGCCGAACTCGGAATACTCCTCGGTCAGCGCCTGGGCCAGCGTCCGCATCAACACGCGCGGGTAGTATAGCGACTGTCCGGTGTACCGCTTTTTTCCTCGCAACGACGACGAGTTATTGGAGATCAGAATGGAGCCTTCGCCTCTCTCTCGCATGGAGGGCAAGACTTCTTTGGCGACGAGGAAGGGTCCGCTGCTGGCGATGTGCTGCGCCGTCTCGAACATTTCGAAGGGGATATGTTCCAGCAGCTCCTGTTCCGGCGGAAGGTCGCGACCTTCCAGATAGCCCGCGTTATAGACCAGGACGTCCGGATCGCCAGCCTGCTCGCGAATCTGGGCGAACGCATTTGAAATCGAGTCGGAGGACGCTAGGTCCAGCTCGACGATTATGCTCTCCCCACCATTTTCCCCGATCGCAGCCTGCAAAGCAGCGGCGTTGGAGGCGTTGCGGGTGGTCAACACGACCAGGAAGCCCTCGCTGGCAAACTTCTGGGAGATGGCTCCTCCAACACCCCAGCGCACACCGACGGGCAGGTCGCTGTCGTCGAGCTCCCTGCCGTGGATCAAATGGGTGTTGCGACCGTCCGACTGCCACTTGGATGTCGCCCCCACCACAACGGCGACCGGTTTTCGGGTTGAGTTCATGTCCAATTCCTTTCGCTTAGTTGTCGACTTGCCAACGCTACCACAGGTTGGGCCATTTGGCGGTGATCATCCCCTCTGGGGCGATTCCACACGTTTTTCTACACATGCGCAATGCACACCCCGTGTCAATTCAGGAACACGCATCCGCAGTATGCGCACTCTGACGCTGCTTCCTGTGAAAGCAGCGCCATTGTAATAGTACCATCATGATGGCATGATGTAATCATCGCATCCTGGAGGCTGATGGGCGATGATTCGTACGCAGATACAGTTGGACGAGACAACCTATGCCCTAGTGAAGCAAAGGGCGTTCGCTGAGAACAAGTCCCTGGCCGCAGTTGTGAGGGATGCGCTGACGCAGTATCTCACGCCTTCGCGAGACTGTTCCGAGGGGATGGATAGATTTACCTTCATCGGTTCCGGAGAGTCCTTACCTGTGGGTCCGAGCCCGTTGTCCGAGCGTCACGATGACGCGCTGGCCGAGGACTTCGGCGGGTGATATTCCTGGATACGTCCGCCGTGTTGGCCTTGGCGGATACCCGCGACGATCATCACGCCGAGACCGTTGTCTCGCTTGCGCGAGCAGTATCGGAGGGCTACTCTCTGTTAACCCACAGCTATGTGTTGGTGGAGTCCGCCGCCCTACTTCAGAGCAGGGTCGGACTCGCGAGTGCGCTCGCGTTCCTGTCGGATGCCGAGCAGTTCACGGTCCACTGGATCACTCCGGCTGACCACGCTGATGCTGTCAGCCTCCTGGCAGATCGGAACCGGCGAGGGTTGAGCCTTGTCGATTGCATGAGCTTTATTGTCATGAGGAAGTACGGAGTCGGGATAGCGTTGGCTTACGACGCCGACTTCGAGTCGGAGGGTTTCGAGGTCCGGTAGCGTTGTGGTTGGTGGGCCTACACGTTCTGTACTGCGAGCTTTAGAAACAGCCCCTATCAATAAACGCCAGGAAAAATCCTGTACTTCACTCGTGCCTGATACTCTGCCCCGGACAGGTCAATAACACGCTACGCAGCAAGAGGCACGACAGAGTCAACCTGTATTTGAGCTTGGCGGACCTCTTCAACGCGGAAGCAATTGCTAGGGGCTTGGGTTGCCGATGGCCTCTACGTACAACGAATACAGGGACTGGCTGCAGGTCATAAACAGACGGTTCCTTTTGACGCCGCCGAAGCACAGGTTTGAGCAGGGTTCCGGAAGGACGATCCGGCCGATCAATTCACCGTCAGGGGTCAGGCAGTGCACGCCGTCCGTCCCTGGTCCGGCCCAGCCTACGCTGGACCACAGGTTGCCGTCGCGATCGGTCCGAATGCCATCGGCGAATCCGGGGGACATATCGGCGAAAACCTGGCCGCCACGCAGCTTCCGCCCCTCCACTACATCGAAAACCCGGATGTGCCCCGGTCCATCGGGATCGTGGGAGATACCGGTGTCGGAAATGTACAGCCGCGACTCGTCCGGGGAAAAGCACAGCCCGTTGGGCTTGACGAGGTCGTCAGCTACCATCGTGACTGCACCGGTTTCAGTATCCAGTCGGTAGACCTGCGTGGGCAGTTCGGCCTCGGCTCGCTCTCCCTCGTACGACACCAAGATTCCATAGCCGGGGTCGGTAAACCAGACTGCTCCGTCGGAGTGAACAACCACATCGTTTGGGCCGTTGAGGGGTTTGCCGTCGAAGCGGTCCAGCAACACGGTGAGACTCCCGTCGTGCTCGGTGCGGGTAATCCGGCGTGTCAGGTGCTCGCAGGTAATCAGACGCCCCTGCCGGTCTCGGGTGTTGCCGTTGCTGTAGTTGGTGGGCTGACGAAACAGTGTGACCTTTTCGGTTATCTCGCAGTATCGCAGCATCCGGTTGTTGGGTATATCGCTGAAAATCAGAGACCTGAAGTCGCCAAACCACACCGGGCCTTCGGCCCAGCGCGCTCCGGTATACAGTCGCTCTACGGCTGTATTGCCGACTCTGTAGGCGCGGAAGCGTGGGTCCAGGACCTCCACCGCCGGGTCCGGGTAACGAACTATTCCCTGGTCCCAGCGTCGGCTCAGTTCAGGAGTCCATTGTGAATTACCGACCATTGCGCACTCTAGGTACGTTGCGCGCGATGAGGTCGTCGAGGCTGCGTCCGACATCGCTTTGCCATTCTGGTATGGCTGCGATGTAGGCCTGCACGGGGGCGGGGGCGTCGGCCTTCGCCATCTGAGGATCGCCGCCTGCAAGGAAGGACTACCTCCCTGCAGGCGCTCTCGGGGGTCTTCATAGATTCGTCGTTGACCTCTTGGACGCCTTGTCGGCCATTGCTTTCACTCCAATCCACGCCTCGCGCGTCTGAATTAGACGGGGGAAATCAGAAGTCAAGATATTGTGGGCCCAAGTGTACCGTATTGCTAACTTTTCGGTGGGAGGACCCAATATGAGGCGTCAGTTAGCCGATCCCCGATGTGCCCCGTCATGCATTGTAAAGGTTCGCATCGAGAGAGCCACCCGACCGGCGCCGTTCAGATTTGGTGGACAATGCACCGAAAGTCATGGGATCCCACTCCCTAGCCTCGGCCAGCCCTATCCCTTCAGGAGTTCCTCGATGGTCTCGGCGTACCAAACGACACCGAGGCCATATTCTAGGGTTTGGGCAATTGTTAGGTCTCCCACTGTCACTGGTTCAGTTTGAGTTTGGGGTTCGCCAGAAAACACTCCAAGGAGCGCGAACGCCTTTTCATCATTCTTGAGTGCCAGAAGTCGCCCATCTTTCATAACTATATCAATCGGCTTTGAGATGACCACGCTCCCAGATGACCCGGGAAACAGCTTAGCATCAATGAGAAAGCACGGGTCACCTTGGAACCCGGCTCCCCACTTGGATGCGACGATGCCCGACTTTACTACCGGGAACAGATTCACATTGTCGTAGAATCCCCTCGGATAGCCTACGACCAGCACGTCGCTGGACGCTTCGATCCGAATTTCCTTGTTGTTGCACGCAAGGAGGCCGCGGTCGAGACAGAATGGAGAGGCGTAGGTGAACCGGTCCTTGCTGGACTCTACCTCTCGCCCCAACAATTCCGACACGTTAATAGCGGCAACGTCTACACGCTCGTTCGGGTGGAGTCTAACCCGTTCCTTGATATCGTTGCCGGATAGGACCGCCCGAGCCCAACCCTGTCGTCCAGATGCGTCCCACCTCCGCAAATGAACCGTGATTGCGGATGGGTACGACTCCACACCACTCACATTCGGCATGACGACATGCCTGTTTGTTATCAACCAAATGTCCGTTCGAACCCATTGATACTCAGGTCCATCAGGATCTGGTCGGTCCGACACGCTGTAGAAGAATCCTGAGCCTTGAGCAGCTCCTTGCGGTGTCTCCGTGATTATCAGGGTTGTCATGTGGTTCAGCTTTGAGTCTAGGTCCACGTCATGGCCTCCGCTATACTACGTCCGTTTCCGAATGTCATACCAATTCGTTCTGCCTACGCCGCAAATCACATGGCACAGAGTCTGTATCAGTTTAGTCGGAGGGCTCCAAAAAAGGCTTGGCCCCAGCCACCTCTGCATTCCGGCCTTCGCCGGAATGACGACTGACGGTGTGTGCCCACCGACTAGGTTGATACAGCTTCCATGGCACAGCACTGCACCCGTCATTCCCGCGAAAGCGGGAATCCAGAGAGTCTGGCCAGTGGGAATATGGCCGCATCACTCATAATTGGTGTTAGCCCGTCCCACCCACTACCACGGCCAGTCTCCGATTCACAGGATGTATGCATCCCTTGGCTCAGGAGTAGGTCGAAGACGACCTGTTCCGGGTTGTACGGGGCCTTATTCATGGGACGGTCCTCCTCATCAAGTCAGTGTAGATCATCCCACAAGATTCGCATTTAGCCTGATCCCGTTTCCTCGGAGCAGGTCAAATGTGTATCCCAGCTAGGCTTTAGTTTAGTCTTTGTTGGTGATTCCCCGGAGGGCTATAATTAATTAGCACGCTTGGCGAGCCAAGACTACTATCAAAGGGAACGTGGGTATGAGAGTCGGAGTTGACGAGAGAGGTCTTGTTATTGAAGCAATCGCGAGTCTGGCATACCGCAAATCTGACATGGTGAATTTCGTTCTCAAGCCAGCGGGAGTCCCGCAGCAAATTTACCGTCCCCTTTCCCGTAAACGTGATGACCTTACTGGTCGACTAATGTCCAAAAGGAACATAGCGCCATTGATTCTTGAAGCCTTGGAGAAAAGGGACGGCTATGCCGATATAGTCCTAAATGTAGTCAAGATTGCTGCTAGCTGGGAAAGATTTGAACTCTCTGACAGGGAATATGAAGCCCGAGCTGTGAAAGCCAAGGCGCAAGGAATCTTGCATAGGCATCAACTCTTCGAAGCTGAAGAAGCTGCCCGGAGGGAGGCCGATAGGGAGGAACAAACCAGAGAGCATCTGTTGGCTAGAAAGCGGGAGCTAGGCCTTCTTCTAGCGATGTTCGACGATTTAGCCGGACGAGAAGAAAACGCTCAGGAAAGAGGTTATCGTCTGCAGTATCTACTGAACAGGCTCTTTGATGCGTTTGAAATCCCCGTTCATCGGAGTTTTACCCGTAACGAGGGCGCTGAGCAGATTGATGGTGCTTTCCAGATTGATGGATGGTTCTACCTTACGGAGTGTCGGTGGCGTAAGAAACTTAGCGATACGAGGGAAGTGGATGGCCTGGCAGGGCAAATATCACGGTCCGGAAGACAAACTATGGGATTGTTTCTCTCCATCAATGGGTGGTCGGAGAATGTCCCTGAGTTGCTCAAACAGAACACCGTAAAGGCGATAATCCTCATGCATGGCTACGATCTCCGTGCAATATTGACTGAGGAAGTTGACCTCCGTGACTACATCCTAGCCGCGGTCAAACACCTAAACTTAAACGCGGAGCCATATCTAGGGGTCAGAGGCTATCTGGAGCAGGGTACCTAAATTAATTGGATTGAGACCGCGCGTAATCGAATTACAATAATGTTCAATCAACTTATAGAGGTCCGGCATCGAGGTGAGGTGGGCCCGGCAGGGATCGAACCTGCGACCAATCGGTTATGAGCCGACCGCTCTACCACTGAGCTACAGGCCCACGTATGGGGGAGTCGCGGGTAGTTGCGACTGTGAGGGTGAATCCTAGACTAACGAAGGGCCTGAGAGAGTGTCAAGGCGCGTGCTCTGGTGGAGAGAAGTTCAATACTCAATCGGCGGCAGTCTCGCCACTCTCGCGAAGCCTGTCGCCGTGAAAACGGGGAGCGGGAGCCCATTAGGGAGGACGGTGGTTGCTGGCCTTCGGATTCCCTCGTGCGCGGGAATGACGGGTAGGGTCACGGAGTTTTGCACTTCTCTCTTGTGATTGACAGGTATGTGCTGCGGCGATACAGTCGCCGCAGAATCAGCGAGTAGGGGACACGCAATGGCCGTCGCTAAGAAGATCCACGACTTCATGGAGCAGGGATCGTGGATCCGCAAGATATTCGAAGAGGGGATAATTCTCAGCCAGAAGTACGGGGCGGACGCCGTGTTCGATCTGTCTCTGGGAAACCCGGTCATGGAACCGCCGCCGGAATTCTTCGAGGAGCTGAAGCGCATCGCTGACGATCCGTCCCCGGGAATGCACAGGTACATGCCCAACGCCGGGTACCCGGAGACTCGTGGGGCGGTTGCCGCGCAGCTCAGTGAGGAGACGGGGCTGACCTTCGGCGCAGACAATGTGATCATGTCATGCGGCGCGGGTGGCGCGCTGAACGTGGTCCTCAAGACGCTGCTTGACCCAGGCGACGAGGTTGTCATATTCGCGCCGTACTTCGTTGAGTACTTCTTCTATGCAGACAATCACGGCGGCTCATGCAAGGTTGTCCCTCCGGACGTAGACTTCCTGCCCGACATGGACGCTTTCGAGACAGCTATTGGCCCGCGCACGCGGATCGTGCTGGTAAACTCCCCGAACAATCCGTCAGGCGCGCTATACACCGAGGATGTGTTGGCACGTCTCGCAGAGGTGATCCGACAGAAGGAAGAGGAGTTCGAGCGCGAAATCTTCCTCGTCAGCGACGAACCCTACCGCCGGCTGCTGTACGACGGCCTTGAGTATTCCCACGTCTATCATCACCACGTTCGCTCCATAGTTGCCACGTCGCACTCCAAGGACCTGGCACTGCCGGGGGAGCGCATCGGCTATGTTGCGGTCCACCCTGACTACACCGACGCTACCGAGCTGATGGACGGGCTGGTCTTCTGCAACAGGACGCTCGGATTTGTCAACGCGCCGGCGCTGATGCAGCACATTGTGGCCAAGCTGCAGGCGGTTACGGTGGACATCTCGCAGTACCAAGCCAAGCGCGACTTCATGTACGACGCACTCACGGGGTTGGGATATGACGTTCTAAAGCCGCAGGGAGCGTTCTACATGTTCCCGAAGGCTCCGATTGACGACGACGTGGAGTTCGTTGCTGAGCTTCAGAAGCACAATGTCCTGGTCGTCCCGGGAATGGGATTCGGGATGCCCGGGTACTTCAGGATCTCGTTCTGCGTCACCGACCAGACCCTTGAGGGGTCGATACCGGGCTTCAGGAAGGCCATGGCGGCGGCCAGCGACTCCTGATGTTAAGGTCAACGCCTACGTAGGCAGCGCGTCCTTCAGTCCGAAACCGGTGACGGGCAGCAGCGCGACTTCCCCGCGTTTCACGATGCTTCGCTCTGCCATGAGCTCCAGACCAGCAAACGCCGCGGCCGAGGTCGGCTCCGCGAAAATGCCCTCCCGCGCTGCCAGCAGTTTCTGCCACCTGATTATGCTGGCGTCAGTTACCGCGAGCGACGTTCCGCCGGACTCTCTGATCGCCCTTAGTGACTGGCGTAGTCTGGGAGGGCTGCCCACGGCAATTCCGCCCGCGATTGTCGTCGCACCAGGTCTCCACTCCGTTCCCATAAACTCGGCTGCGAGCGGCATGACCGCCTCGGCCTGGATGGCGTGCAGCTTGGGCATTTGAGCGATGGCACCCCGTTCGATCAGCTCCCTGTAGGCTTTCCACGCTCCCAGCAGCAGACTCCCGTTCCCTACCGGAATGACGATGTGGTCCGGGGCGGTAGCCATCTGGGTCGCGATCTCGTACACGAATGTCTTGGTGCCCTCGACGAAGTACGGGCTGAGGTTGTGTGAGGCGTACACCATACCGTGCTGGCGCTGAAACGCGACCGCCGCCTCTGTGCTTGCTTCACGAGGTCCGGGAGTGGGGTGTGTCTCGGCCTCGTACACTCTGATCTGGCCTAGCTTCGCTTCCGGCGCCGACTCAGGCGCGAAGACGTGCGCGGCTATGCCGGCCCTCGCCGCATAGGCAGACACGGATGCTCCCGCGTTGCCGGAAGAGTCCTCGACCACGGCTCGTACTCCGTGCTCCATCGCTACGGACAGCATAGTCGCGGTGCCGCGGTCCTTGAACGAACCGGTCGGGTTCATGAACTCGAGCTTGGCGATCACCCGGACCCCGCCTATCGCATCTTCGACGCTTGGAAGGGCGACCAGGGGTGTCCCTCCCTCTCCCAATGTCACGGTGGGGGAGGTCGAGTGAAAGGGCACAGGCATCCTGAGGTCGGCGAACGTCATGGTGTGAAGGTCTGAATCACGATAGTTCACATCCAACGGAGAACAGCAGGATTGGCAGCTCAACGCGATCATATCGGCATCATGAGACGAGCCGCACTCCACGCAGACCAGTTCGATGTGGGACATGTTCCCTCCCTTAGCTCCGATGCGGGATGCTACATACTGGGCCGAACACAGTCAACCGATTTATCCAAAGGTGAGAGACTTTCAGAAGTCCCCAGACCCACATGAGGTCCATGGCCCTGTCGATTGGCGCAATAGTCTCGGGGCAACTTTAGAAAGTATCTCCTAAAGGTGAGCGCGAACGCCGTTCCGATGTAGAATGATTCACCACGGAGGTAGTTATGGTAGCTCAGACACAGAATCCAAGTGCGCAAACTGTTGGAGACGACGGAATCAACGCCGCCGATGCCGTGGTTTTCCGTGGCGATGGCGAACCCAAGACGCCTGAGGGGCTTGTGACGCGACTTTCCGAGATCGTCAGTAGTCGGGGAATCGAGGCTGACAACTACTCCAACGGAGGGGTCGTGCGGGAGGTGGAGGAGCGGTTCGCCAGTCTGCTGGGCAAAGAAGATGCGGTCTTCATGCCGAGCGGCACGCTCGCCAATCACCTCGCGTTAAGAATGCTGTGCGCCGGCAAGCCGCGAGCCATCGTCCAGGAGCAGAGCCATCTCTACCATGACACGGGCGACTGCGTTCAGCAGCTGAGCGGAATCAACATGGTGCCACTGGCCGCGGGACGGCCGTACTTCACTCTCGATGAAGTCCGAGATGCGGTAGAAGGATCGGTAAGCGGGAGGGTCGTCACTCCCGTTGGAGCGCTAATGATCGAGAGTCCTGTACGCAGACAGCAAGGACAGATCATGCCTCTGGACGAGATGAGCCGTGTCGCAGCCTACTGCTCAGAACAGGGAATCCCCACACATCTGGACGGCGCGCGTCTGTTCATGATGAGCGCGGCTACCGGAGTCTCTCCCGCCGAATACTCGACGATGTTCGATACGGTGTACGTATCTCTGTACAAGTACTTCGGCGCGCCGTTCGGGGCGATACTTGCCGGAACGGCGGACTTCTGCCGAGACCTGTTCCACCATCGCAGGATGTTCGGGGGTGGACTGTCCAGCGCCGCTTTGCCGGCTGCCCTAGCGCTGGAGGGACTCGAAGGGTTCGAGGACAGGTTCGCTAAGGCGATGGCCAAGGCCCACGGGCTGTTCGACGAGATCAATCAGATACCAGGGTTGAGAGTCTGCGCCTATGAGCAAGGCTCCAACATATTTCCTATGACGTTGTCGCCCAGTGTGGACCTGGAAGGGTTCGCAAACCGGCTGGCCGAGTTTCGCGTATTCGTAAGCGTGGGTGGAGACGATGGAGTCTCGCCGCACCTGACGGTGAACACCACGATTCTCAGGCAGAGCAACGAACGGATAGCGAGCGCATTCAGGGCAGCAATCGTAAATGGTTGACCAGGATTCAGTAAGAGCTATTCGGCGCGCCGTCGAGCGCGCATCGGACCGGATTAATCGGCGCTATGGCGGCATAGTCGACCGTATCCGGGAGAACTTCGTCGTCGAGTTGTCCATCAGAACGGTCCGTGAGCTGTCAGAGGACGACATCACACACATGGCCGCTGGCGTAGCCTACTACGCGCTGTTTTCGATCTTTCCGCTTTTGCTGGGGCTTATCTCGATTATGAGCTTTTTGCTGGAGCCGGAGGAGATACAGACGCTGATGGGCGATCTGATGTCCAACTTCCTGCCGGGCTCGGAGCAGTTTGTGAGGGACAACGTTGATGCAGTTGTCCGCCTCAGGGGAGCGCTGGGGTTGGTGTCGCTGCTGGGTATGCTGTGGTCGGCCAGCGCGATGTTCGGGGCGTTGAACCGGGCAATTAACCGGGCTTGGGACATTCCCAACGACCGCCCGATCTATATAGGCAAGCCCAGACAGCTTCTGATGGCGCTCAGTGTCGGAATGCTCTTCAGCATTTCGGTGGCCAGTGCGACCATTGCGAGGACGTCCGAGCAAATCGTGCAGTCCGATCTGCCCATACCACCCTTCCTGATCCACACTATTGGTGCACTAATCCTACAGGCCCTGTCCCTCAGCTTGATGATCATCATCTTCCTGCTGATGTACAAGCTGCTGCCGAACACCAGGACCTACTGGAGATACGTTTGGCCGGGGGCGATCACGTCTGCCGTTCTGTTCGAGATCTCCAAGAACTTCTTCATCCTATACCTGGACAGGTTCGCTTCGTATCAGAACGTGTACGGGTCTATCGCGCCGGTGATCGTGCTGCTGTTCTGGACCTACGTGGGCAGCCTGATCGTGCTGCTGGGCGCGGAGATATGCTCCGAGTACGAGCGGATGAAGCACAACGTCGACCGGGGCGTAGTACGGCACCAGGGACAGCAGCCCAGTGAGGTCCCGCCCGGGTATGAAAACGGGGTAGGAGCGCCAGATGCGGAGAGTCGTCCTTCCGCCCAGGGGGCTCAGGGTGAGCGGTAGGGACGCGTCCCCCGGCTAATTGCCGCGCCAGTCGGGATCTGAGTGCGCATCCAAGAACTCCTCGTCCAGGTCCACGCCCAGGCCGGGTCGCTCTGACAGGTGAAGCACACCGTCGCGTATGTCCAGAGGGTGGTCGATCAGCCTGTTGTGGACATCCAGGGCGGCATGGTTGAACTCCAGCTTATAGAAGTTCGGGACCGTCATCATCGTGTGCGCGCCAGCCAAGATGTTAATTGGGCCGCTCGCGTCGTGCGGGCTGACCGGGATGTAGAACGACTCCGCGAGGTTCGCGATCTTTCGCATCTCGCTTATGCCTCCGCACCATAGTATGTCCGGCATCAGGTACTCGGCCAAGCGGTCTCGAAGGATTGGAACGAAGTCCCAGCGGCTATATAGCCTCTCCCCCACGCACAGCGGCACGTCCACGGCGTCCCTCACGGCTCGGAGAGCCTCGTTGCTGTTCGGCTGCACAGGCTCCTCGAACCAGCCGATGTCATACGGCTCAAGAGCGCGGGCGAGCCTGATAGCGGTCGGCACATTGAAGTTGCCGTGCGCGTCGATCAGTATTTCGACCTCCGGCCCCACTGCCTCGCGCATGGCGGCAATAGTCTCGACGCCCAGCGCGGCGCCGGCTGCCGAGATCTCTCCCTTCAGGTAGCGCCGGTGGTGCTGACGCATCTCGGGCATGAACGGGTCGGTCTTCAGCGCGGTGAATCCTTCATCGGCGAGCTCCTTGGCCTGACGAGCGGCAGCGACCGGGTCTCCCGGGGCGACGTGAGTGTACATGGGTACGTCGTCCCAAATCGGGCCTCCGAACATTCGGAAGATAGGCTTGTCCTCCACCTTGCCCCTGATGTCCCACAACGCGATGTCTATGCCGCTCAGCAGCGTCGTGACGAAGCCTCCGAATCCACCTCCGCCCGTGAAGCGGCGATAGAGCTTGTGCCAGATACGGTCGATGTATTGCGGGTCTTGGCCGATGATCGACTCCCTGAAGTCTTCGGTGACTGTCGAGTCGCGCAGGAATCTGGCCATGCTCCCGACGACGATACTGCCGCCGCCGCCGGAGCTGGTCGCCTCCCCGACTCCGGATACACCCTCGTCGGTGTCTATCTTGAAGAACACGAACGATCTGCCCTGCGGCTCCGGTCTGGTGACCCAGACTTTCAAATCCGTGATCTTCATTCGCTGTCCCTCCTGGCGAGAATATGCGGTGAACGATCTCGCGTGCAACGTGGAACGGTCTCAAGGTACCAAGCGCTTGTAGTCTTGAGTTATGACACTCTGCACAGAGTGCTGTGCCCGCGACTGACTGGGGGTTAATCCAGTGTGGCTAATGAGTTAAGCGATGGCTACCTAGTTGGGGAAGATGGTAGCGTCCCAAGGCGCTCCTTGATCAGCTCGTGGTATTCCGGTCCCGACATTGGACACTCACATAGTCTCTGAAACTCGTCAGGCTTGAGGCGCAGGTACTTACGGAGTGTACTTAACCGTCCGCGACCAACAGAACGTGAGGTTCTAGCTTTGGACGACACTAATAGCCGCCTTTCGCCATCAATTAAGTAGTGACCATACTTTTCTGATGATTGACGTATGACAAGACCCTGTTCCTCGTCCTGTCTATTGAGACGACGTAGCTTATTGAAGCCTCGTTCTATATCGGACCCATCAGGCATCCACGGCATTGGGTCGAATCCTAGCTCTGAGAGTACGCAGTGTTTCAGTAAGCGGGGGCCCAAGTTCGCCAGGAGGAGTTTTTTCAAGCTCTTCGAACATGTCCCACAGTTCTTCTTGCAACTCTGCTACTGCGTCACATTCGGAAGCACCTACGCCATAAGCACTCAATTTGTCTATACCGGCGACGACTTCGCCGTCTAATGCCTGTAGGTAGTATACGAAGGGGTATTTCAACTGAACACGGCCCCCATTGAGGCTATGGATAGCCCCAAGGCCGTTCTGTGGGTCCTGTTCGACAGTTTCTTGTAGCTGCCGCAAGATTGTGCGGTTCTCAAGCCCAATGTCTATGGCGACATTGATCTTCTTTTCCAACTCAATGAGTCGGTCGTCAAGCCGTGGGGGGGCATCTGAAGTCTCTGTTGTTACTCGGGTTGCATGTATTCGTTTCGCAAATGTGGCCCAAAGACTCTCCTCTGGAACCATGCCCCCGTGTTCCACAAACTCCCTTGCCATAGCCTCTTGAATGTCTTTCGATGAGGGATTTCTCCATACACCGCCGAACATTATTGGAATCTTGTTGGACTGCGGCCCAGCTAGGTCTTGCTCCGTCGTCATCCTTCCTCCTGGGTCGCGGCTGGCACTTCAACAACCGCATGGTCTTTCAAATTTGTCAATCGCCTAAGTGCATCTGCAGGCATGTTAGAATTCGTGAGTGCATTGTAGGTTGTCTCGGTCGAAACACGCAGGAGATTTTCTGGGTACATGTCTATGACCACGCTGGAACTCTCGATGTCACCCTCAAGCCTTACCAAGCGAATCCCGCGGATCTCGTCGAAATGTGAATGGGACGTGTGGAATCGCATGAGTGGTAGGCCAACAATTGGCATCAAGGTATCCGTCGAGAAATCGCCAGTGGCAAGGCACACTACAGAACATGGAGCTGCCAAGTTATCTAGCACTCGCGCTAGTTTATCCATATTGGAACGATGTTCCTTGGTGATTCGCCCTTCCCCGTAGCTGTAACTCAGTGAGAACCTAGCCTCATTGCCTTCATCCCTGGCCAGTACCAGCGAACAATTGATAGGATCGCCTACCTCGGCGGAATCTAGCCAGTACCAAGTGGTGAGTTCCCGCATCGGAACTATGTGGCGGACTGAAGTCCACGGTCTCCCATGCCTGCCTAACTACATCGTAGTCAGCCTCAAGGGTCAAACCCAAGTGCAGATGGTCAAATCCGCTATTTGCAAGGTTTATGAACATCACATCCCTGTAACGTCAACTCTGGTGGGACACTTCAAGTTTATCCAATTCAGGATAGACGGCTGAGTCCGAGGATTTCTGACAAACTAACTCAAGGTACGAGGAGATCAGTGGACCAGTTTCCGCATATACTATCAGAGAATGTCAAGAGAGTTTCATAGGAGAGCCTCCGATCCTACTTGCTGGACAATCTTGGTATGCACGTGTAGAACAAACTATCCGGGTCGGGATTCTGTGCACGGTCACCTCGTGTACACTCGGATGCTGTGCTGGATTGTAGGGTATGGCTGACACGCCTAGCACCTCCTCGGGTGGCAGCCGGCGAAATCTATGCTACGCTCATGGGAGAGAAGAATACGACCATGGGAGACAACGCAATGACACAGCTAGACGATACTCAGATCAAGGAAGTAGTGCGGGAGAGGTACGGAGAGCTTGCCAGGAACTCCACTACTGCCACCGTCTCAGACTGTTGCTCCACGGACTGCTGTTCGGGCGATGAGACAGATCTCGACTCCATTATGCCGCTGTACACGTCGAATCAGACCGATGGCCTGCCCATGGAGGCATTGGCCGCGTCCGCGGGGTGCGGCAATCCTCACGCCATCGGAACTCTTCAGGCCGGCGAGACGGTTGTGGACTTTGGCAGCGGCGGCGGAATCGACTGCTTCATAGCCGCCAAGGCGGTAGGAGAGCAGGGCAGGGTGGTTGGAATCGACATGACGGAGGACATGATCAACCTCGCCAGAGGCAACGCCACCAGACTGGGCCTCAACAACGTCGAGTTTCACCTTTCCGAGATGGAGAACACACCACTCGAAGACGATACCGTAGACGCCATCATCTCCAACTGCGTGATTAATCTGGCCCCGGACAAAGATCTTGTGTTCCGCGAAGCCTACCGGATTCTCAGGCCGGGGGGCAGGCTGATGGTTTCCGACCTGGTGAAGATCGATGAGATACCACAGGAGGAGGCGGAAGACACCGCGAACTGGGTCTCATGCCTTGCCGGGACCGAGATGAAGGACGTTTACCTCGGGCGTATGCAGTCCGCAGGGTTCACCGACGTCCAGATAGTCTCGTCGGCTCCCTGGAATGAAGAGGGGTGGCGCTCAAACATCCACAGCATGAACATCAGTGCGGTCAAGCCTGTCTGAGCGCCAGCGGAACTGTCGCGAATAGCCGATCTTCCAGGAAGAGGTCAGGGGGCTGGTCACCCCGCCTGATACGGCTCAGTCACTTTGCGGGCTATACGCCCACGTGAAGATTATCGTTGTTGGCGGGGCGTCGCACGTCGGCCTCGGGCCGGAGAGTATCGATGCCACGCCGGATCTGTCCCAGAATCTCAGACAGCTGCTCTTCCAGGCTGAATAGTACCTCGCTCGCGTACTGGTTCGCGCCTTCGCGGCGAGCCGACGCGATGTCTTCGGCCTCGGTGACTATCCGGTAAGCACGGCGCTGGGCATCCTGGATGACCTCTTCGGCCTCGCCCTGCGCCTCTTCCCGAATCTCCTCGGCCCGGCCCTCGGCAGCTTTGAGGATGGCAGAGTCGCCCACCATAGACTCATGCTCCCGCATGGATGCCTGCTTCTGGGCCGAGACTTCATCGTCGATCTGGGACTTCAGACGCTGTGATTCTAGGTACGTCTGGTTCAGGATGCTGTCCTTCTGACGGATGATTTCCTGTGCTTCCTGTATGTCTGCCGGCATTGCAGTTCGAAGCTCGTTGATTACCCTCGCGAATTGATCGGAGTCCACCATTACCTTTCGGCGGAGACCCGGTACGCGATTGGCGCTGGAGTACAGTCGCTGCAGTTCGCCGTATGCCTGTTCAAAATCCACCTGTTCCCTCCTTGGTAATATCTGGACTTGCGGTCGTCAGTCGATGTGTCTGGCCGGACTGTGTCCAGCCTAGTGCCCTATCTTCTTGAGCAGGGCCTCTTCGATATGGGGCGGGACCAGTTCGGAAACGTCCGCCCCCAATGTCGCTACCTCTTTGATGCGGCTGGAATACATGAACTGGTACTCCAGCGAGCTCATAATGCAGACTACGTCGATGTCGGGTGCGATGTGGCGCCACATGAGCGCCATTTCGAACTCCAGCTCGAAGTCGAAACCGGCTCTGAGACCCCGAACAATGAACTTGGCGTCGTTGTCGCGGGCAACCGACGGCGCGAGGCCGGTGAACGGGACGACGCTGATGTTAGGAGTGTCCTTGACGGACTTAGCGAACATCTCGACACGCTCTTCGGTTGAAAACATCAACCGCTTTGTCGGTGGCGACTTGTACACCGCGATGATGAGCTCATCGAACACTGACGCCGCGCGCTTGGCTATGTCAATGTGCCCGCGGTGCGCTGGATCGAAGCTGCCTGGATAGATTGCTCTAGCCATCTGCAGCCCCGGCCGACAGCACGGTCAACTCAGTGTCTCCGTATCTCTTCGTGGTCTCCAATACAAACCTTCCAGTTGCGAACTCTTCGCTCGATCCAGACCGGTGTTCCAGAACGACCAGCCCGCCAGGGTTGACCATCCGCGCCGGTTGCAGCCTGTCCACGACTCCCACAAGCTCAGTTGAGTTGTACGGGGGGTCGGCCACCACAAGGTCATAGCCGCCGGGCAAGCTACCGAGTATGTTCAGAACCCTTCCCCTGTACACCTTTGCCCTGGTATCCATGGTCCATGAGCGGAGCCGATCCGCGAGCTCTCCGCAAAGCCTGCGGTCCCTCTCGACAAAATCCACCCACTCTGCACCTCTGCTCAGAGCGTCCAGTCCGATGGCCCCAGTTCCTGCGTACAGATCTGCCACTCGCTTTCCGTCAACGGCTTCGCTGCCGATTATGGAAAACAGGGCCGCTCTCACACGCTCGGATGTAGGTCTCAGACCCGCTCCCGCTGGGGTTCTCAGTCGGCGTCCTCTGTGCGAACCTCCCGTTATCCGTGTCGTCAAGCTCGATTCCCGAATCAGCCAGTGAGCCTTACCAGTGAAGGACGGCACAACGCGAATGTGCCAGCGTTCACAGTTCGGATTCTACATCTCGCATAGTGAACGATGCTATCACGGGCCGTGTGTATGAGAAAGGCAATTAGCCGCCCTGTTTTTGATAATTGTATTGTACTTTGCACATCCAAATCATTGTTTGCCGGTGTCAAGTCAGGGTCTTTCGATTGTTGGGCACGGCACAAACGAAGCAGTGTCAATCACCCTCACCCTAGCCCTCTCCCTCAATGAGAGGGGACAAGTATCTGAATGACCAGCCGGTTTCTCAATTAACCGAAAGACCCTGGGTGTCAAGTGATTCGCCCGGTCGCGGGGTCCAACACCAATACCTTGTCCTGAACGTCCAAGCCCAGCGCGTCCCTCGTGCGTATCATCGCGTCCAGGGCCTTTTCCGGGCTGCCCCAGCCCGCGTCCGTCAGTATGCGCACCAACTCGCGCCCGAGAGCGGCAGCTGCGGGGGCGCGTTCCGTATAGATGATTTCCAGCGGACTCCACAGTTCGAGTGGGAGCTCCATCTGCATCATGCAGAACCGGATTGCCCATGTGAAGTGCCACGGCGTGCCGTACTCGGGAACAGGGGCGGAACGCAGCCCACGCATAGCTCCGGATGCCATGTTGCCGACGATGAAGTCGTGCCTGAACTCGAACGGCTCCAGGATCGATTCGAGCGACGGGTGCAGCACCATCTCCTCGAGGTCCTCCCCGACCCTCGCTTCGGCGGAATCGGGTGGGTATCCGATGCCCCTGACGGTCTTTGGGTAGCCTTGTTCACGCATCAGCGTGTGCGTCAGCTCGTGTGCAACGTGGTAGGCAAGGTCGTCGTCCGGTAGAGACATCCAGCGCGGCGTCGCGGTACCAGCGAACTCGACTCCCTGGTCGCCAAAGACCGAGCTGAGACCGCGTTCGATCGAATCGGAGTCCACGGGCAGCTCATGCGAGACTGCCTCCCAGAACTCGGTGAACGGATCGACAAGGTCGCGACCCAGGACTCTCATGGCTAGTCCGCCGCCGCTTCCTGCTGGCTGGCGGTTTGGCTCTCGGCCAACCGCGGCTTTCTGACCGTCAGCATCAGCAGAGCGCCCAAGAAAGCGAGTATGGAGAATGCGAAGAACGGGATGAAGTAAGACTCGTAGCGGTCGTACATGAAGCCCGCGAACAGAGGCGCGAAGATCATAGCGATGTTGTTCGGGAACTGCGACAGGCCCATGATGGTGGCAAACGCCTTGCGCCCGAAGTACTCGCCCCTTATGGCTGTGAGCAATGGTATGCGCCCCCCGAAGCCGATGCCGTACAGAATGGCGAACAGGTACGCCATCGGCGCAGACTCCGCGTACGCTATCACCAAGATTCCGGCGGCCTGGAAGAGGAGGAACACAAACGTCACCAGCGGCTTTGGGAACCTATCGGCGACGAATCCGGCGATGAACTGCGCCGGGAGGGCGACCGAAGTGTAAACCACCGGAACCAGCGCCGCTGCCGTGAGGGAGAAGCCCATGTCGGTCAGCTTGGGAGCCAGGTGAATCGAAAGGGTGACGATGGATATGGTTGAGGAGAGGTGGACTATGGTGAGCGTCCAGAACGCGCTCGTTCTGAGGGCCTGGGCGACGGTGAACTCAGGCTCGTCGTCCGCGTTCGTGTTCGCTTGAGACGCGCCAGCGGCCCTCGACTCGCGGTCGCCGTCCGGCGTCAGCCCCATGTCCTCGGGCCGATTTCGGACCGCCTTGACCACCGGGCCGACTGACGCCAGCAGGACAATCCCGATCAGTAGCGTCGTCACTCGGAAGCCGTGGTTGTCCACTCCCCAAGCCAACAGGGGGACGAGGTACGCGCCAAAGTGGACGCCGGACATTGCTGTCGCTATTGCCAGCGACCGCTTGCGCACGAACCAGTTATTGACCATGCTGATCATCGCCAGCCAGCCGCCGAGTCCGGAGCCAAGCGTAATTATCATGAACGCGAGGTAGAAGTGGACGAGCCTCTCGTCCAAGAAGTCGAGCCGTCCCAACAGACCGAGGCTGGCGAGGGACTCGATCTGGGAGAACCAGATAAACCCGATGCCCATGACAACATAGCCGATGAGAATCATCGTCCTGTTGCCGAGCTTGTCTATCAGCCAGCCCTCGAACGGGCCTAGGACCGCGCTCTCCCCCCGCGCCAGTGAGAATGCCAGTGACAGTTGAGTCCGGCTCCAGCCGAACCCACGCTCAAGTGCGACCAGGTAGGTGCCAAGCCCCTGGAACACCGTAAGCGACATTAGAGCCAGCATAAAGACGGAGATGCCAACCAGCTTCCAGCCGTAGAAGGCTCCCCTGAACTTGGAAATCAGGTTGAAGTAGGAGTGATGCCCCGCGTCTTTCACGCGAAGAATTCTAGCAAAGAGTGGTCAGCCCTATGTAGGGTGACAGCCTCTTCGGGAGCGCAGCTAACAGGGTATGTATTCGTACTTTTCGCCCTCACCCCAACCCTCTCCCTGAGGGAGAGGGGGCATGTTGGTTGGTCTTCCCAGTTGAGCGCACATTTACGTACCCCCCTGTCAGCGGGAGCGCGGAGTGGGTGGGTGTGGCGTGCCAAGTGGCGCTATGAGATGCCCTTGGATGCCAAGTAGTCGTGAAGGGCCTGGACGGTCTCGCTGTTCTCTTCGAGCGTGAAGCCGTCCACCTTGTATTCTTGTTGGGCGCTCATGCCATCGACTGCGCCGAGGTCCACTGTCTGCTTCAGGAGTGCCTGCTCCTCCTCGATGGACGGCAGCAGGTTTCGGCCGGACAGCTCCGATAGCGCGGCGGCCAGTCCATAGCCGCCCCAGTTGGACACACTCGCCAGGACCAGCTTCGACGTCTGCGTGACGCACGGTATCTTGACCAGCGACTCGACCTGAGTGACCTCCTCGGCGAGGTTTCCCATGCCTATCTCGTTGCCGCCGTCTCCTATGCCCACCGAGGGTATGTCAGAGTGGAATATGTGGTCGATGCGTGCGTTGTAGTCGGAGATGTCCCTGCCGCGCATGTTGCGGTACTTACCTTCGTCCGTCAGGCCGCAGCGTTCGATGGCGATCACAACGGATGGCTTTACGTCGTCAAGTAGGCCACTCGCGAACTCTTTGCTCTCGTCGTCGTCGGCAATCGGGAACTCGACGACCCTGGAGTAGTCGCCGCCTGTCTTGTCCATGATGTCGGAGGCGTAGCGGTCCGTCACATGGATGACCTCGTAGCCAAGCTGATCGAGCGCGCTGCCGATGACCACGGCGCCGGGTGGGCCGTCCGTTTCGGCGTAGCCCGCGTCCAGGATGTAGAAGCCGGTCACGACGATTGCAGTGCCGGGGTTGTCCAGGATGAGCTGCGCCGCTTCGGTGGCAAAGTTCGATGGAAGGTGGGGCCTGAGCTTGGAGATCCCGCGCCGGTCCCGGTCAAGGATGATGTCTTCTATGGTCACTGATTGCTCCCTTCGGGCGGTCTTGTGGGACCTGCCGCTCTCGCTGGACAAAGCATGGGCCTAAAGCGCCGACATGTCTTCGTCTTTCTTGTCGGTGACGAACATGTGGCCCGGCGCATGGGTAATCATGAGCGGAGGTCGGGACTGCATGGCCGCCGCCTGCGGGGTGACTCCGCACGCCCAGAAGACGGGCACTTCACCGTCCTGGAAGTCGGTCGGCTCGCCGAAGTCGGGCTTGTAAATGTCGCTGATGCCGATAGCTTCCGGGTCGCCTATGTGGACGGGGGCGCCGTGAGTCGCCGGGAAGCGCGAGGTCACCTGAACTGCCTTGACGACTTGCTCCCGCTTGATAGCTCGCATCGAGACGACCATCGGGCCAGAGAACGCCCCGGCGGGAGTTGTTGGGATGTTCGTGATGAACATGGACACATTCTTGTCCTGGTCGATGTGTTTGAGGGGTATTCCGGCCCTGACCATCGCCGTCTCGAACGAGAAGCTGCAACCGAGCAGGAACGACACTAAGTCGTCACGCCAGTACTCAGATATGTCCTCGACCTCGGCGGTCATTTCGCCGTGCTCATAGACGCGGTAGAGCGCGATGTCGGTGCGAAGGTCTGCGCCGGGCGCAAACTCTGCCGGCTCGACCTCTCCCGATTCTACGACTTCCAACAGTGGGCACGGCTTCGGGTTGCGTTGGCAGAACAGCATGAAGTCGAACGCGAGGTCTCTGGGCAGGATAGCCAGGTTCGCCTGAACGCGCCCGGGCGCGAATCCCGCGGTCGGCTGCACCAGCCTCCCTTCCCTGATTAGCTCACGGACCTCTGCCGGCTCGGTGGGTAGCGCTGTCAACTGCATGGTCTTGCTCCTGACTGGGTGAATAGCTTCGAACTGCTCGGAGAGTGTCCGGCATCGCTAGAATAGTACGCGCCTTCCAGACCGTCAAGGATTGGGGGAATCAGGGGAGCTTGTGTCAAGTTGGCAAGTAGGCCCAGAAGGCACAAGCAAGTCTGCTCTCGTAGGCACATACTGTATAGAGCAGCAGATCGCCCGCGTGGTCAGGAGCCCCGCAGCCTCCGGAGTTCATCCTCCAGCTCGCGGACACGCGCGTCGGACTCGACTCGGGCCTGTCTTTCATCGTCGGCACGAGCTTCGGCCTCGATGCGTGCCTGTCGTTCGTCGTCGGCTGTCACGATGTGACGATCGGTGGCGGGGTCGTACCATTCCAGTTGACCGTCGTGCCATCGTATGTCGAGGTCCAGCACGTCGCTGTGGCCCTGTAGAGTGTCTTCCGACGATTGCTCGATCGGTATCGAGCGGTACTCGCCTTCGACAAGGCACTCCCCGACCAACCGTTCCCCGTAGTATTCGCCAGTCTCGTCGAAACGCCAGTACTCCGGGATCCCAAACGCAGCGTAGTCGTCGCGCTTTGCTCCCAGATCAGTCTCGGCGGTGCTCTCTGACGCAACCTCGAGTACAAAGTCCGGTGGCTTGCCCTGCTCGGCGATAACGTACCCGTTGCTCCGGTAGTAGGCTGCAGGGTCTACGTCAAATGCTATGAGCAGATCGGGCCTTCTTCGCCCCCTTCTGCCAGAGCGCGGCGACTGGGAAATATAGAGCTCTGCAGTTACCAGCGTGGCGTCGGAATTGCCAAAGTGCCGGATCAGGTAGTGGGCGCTGCCTGTGACGGTGAGGTGTTTAACGCTGGTCATCTCATCGGGCTCGCGTGGGGGAGGGTCCGGCAGCCGGAATCGACTCTGGGACCCGGTAGTCTTGAGTGTGGTCATATCTCACCTCACCGGCGGGTATGCCTAGAAGTAGGCGGTCTCAACCGCCAGGAACTGCGCCGATCTGTTCGACTGATCTCCTGATTCCCGATTATACCTCACGTCCGCTGCGATGGGTCTGGGTTAGTTCGTTCCCGCTTCCCTGTCACGCTCCTGGAGCTCGTACAGCTTGTTGATCGCCTCTATCGGGGTGATCGAGGACACGTCGATCTGCCTCAGCGCGTCCAGGGCGGGTGATGACATCGGCATCAGGGACAATTGCATCGGCTGAGAAGCGCCAGCGTTGCGACGTGCATTGCGTGCGCCATCGGTGTCCTGCGACTCCAGGTCGCTCAGCACGGTCCACGCCCGGTTGACCACCGCGTTCGGCATTCCCGCGAGCTGCGCGACGTGAATACCGTAGCTGCGGTCCGCGCCGCCCGGCACTATCCGTCTCAGAAACACGATTCGACCCTGCTCCTCGGAAACAGCTACGTTGTAGTTGCACGCCCTCGGCAGGTGATCGGCCAGTTGGGTGAGCTCGTGGTAATGGGTCGCGAACAGTGTCTTGCACCCCAGTTTGGGGTGACTGTGTATGTACTCGGCGACCGCGCGCGCAATTGCCAGTCCATCGAACGTGCTGGTGCCGCGTCCTATCTCATCCAGGATTATCAGCGACCTCTGTGTGGCGTGGTTCAGGATCGACGCCGTCTCCACCATCTCCACCATGAACGTGGACTGTCCCAGCGCGAGGTCGTCCTGAAGACCGACTCGGCTGAATATCCGATCCACGAGCCCGATCGAGGCGGACTCGGCGGGCACAAAGCTGCCGATCTGCGCCATCAGCACCAGGATAGCCACCTGTCTGATGTACGTTGACTTTCCCGCCATGTTCGGCCCGGTAATGACGGCAAGCTGGCTCTCGGCACAGTCCAGATCCGTGTCGTTGGGCACGAACTCCCCGGACTCAAGCACCCTCTCGACCACCGGGTGGCGACCTTGCCGAATGTCGATCGTGTCCGACTCGCTCAGTTCGGGCCTCACGTAATCGTGTCTGGACGCGACTTCCGCGAGGGAGCAGAAGACATCAACCAGCGCGATAGCCTCGGCGGTCTCAGCAATCGGGCCGGTGTGCTCGGCCACCTGCGCGCATACGCTTCTGAACAGCTCGGTCTCAAGCTTGGCCATCCGGTCCTGTGCGTTTAGCACCCGGGACTCGTACTCCTTCATCTCAGGGGTGATGAAACGCTCACCTCCGACGAGGGTCTGTCGGCGTACGTAGTCATCGGGGACGGCCTTGAGGTTGGCGTTGCTGACCTCGATGTAGTATCCGAATACCCTGTTGTATCCTACCTTGAGCGACTTGACGCCGGTGCGGTCCCTCTCCCGCGACTCGAGGTTCGCGATGTACTGCTGAGCGTTGAGCGTTGTGTCGCGGACCGCGTCCATGTCCGACGAGAATCCGGGACGGATCACCTTGCCGTCACCGGCCGACACCGGCGGATCGTCGGTGATAGCCGAGCGGATGAGAGTCACGACTTCCGATGTGTCCCGGATGCCGTTTGCGACGAACTCCACGGCCTCTGAGTCATCATCCTCGCCCAGAATGGCCTTCACGTGGGGAGCGGCCTCAAGGCTTGCGGCGAGCGACACCAGATCGCGCGGCGACGCTCCGAAACCGCGCACGCGGTTCAGAAGGCGCTGGATGTCGGAGACCGTGTCCAGGAGAGCGATGACACGTTCCCTGCGGATGCCGCTCCTGTGGAACCAGGTCACGGCTCCCTGTCTTCGTTGGAGCTCTACGAGGTCCAGCAGCGGGTGACCGACCCATGACCTGAGAGTGCGTCCTCCCATGGATGTCCTGGTACGGTCGAGCACGGACAGGAGCGATGAGGATGTGTCGCCCCATCGTCCGCCCTCGAAGAGCTCCAGGTTGCGGCGAGTCTGCGGGTCGAGGACCATGTGGCGCTCGGTAGAGTAGGTGCGCAGGCTGGTCAAGTGGGCCGAGCTCGGCCCCTGCGTTGTGGACAGGTAGTCGATGACCGCGCCAGCGGCCCTGACCGCCAGAGGAAGCCTGTCGCAGCCGAACGCCTCCAGGCTGCTCACCTCGAAGTGGCGCTGCAGCGACTCCGTCGCCCAGTCCAGGTCGAACGACTCCGCTCCGATCGGCGTTACCGTCGTGCTGCCACCCGCTTCAATAGAGATATCGCCATCGATCACCAGCAGCTCGGCTGGTTCCAGCCTGACCAGCTCGACGGCCATCTCATCCGCCGAGGTCTGGGTCGTCGCGAACTCGCCTGTAGTGATGTCCGCGTAGGCTATGCCGGCGAGGTCGCCGTCCAGGACGGCAGCGGCGAGGTAGTTGTTGGACTTCCCGTCCAGCAGCGACTCTTCCAAAATCGTGCCGGGCGTGACGACGCGCACTACCTCCCTGTCCACCAACCCCCGGGACTTGGCGGGGTCCGACGTCTGCTCGCAGATGGCGACCTTGTAGCCCTGTCTGATGAGCCTGGCGAGATACGTGTCCAGGGCGTGGTAGGGTATCCCAGCCAGCGGCACCCGGGAATCGGCGCCGAACTCCCTGGACGTCAGCGCGATCTCAAGCTCGCGCGAAATTACCCGGGCGTCGTCGTCGAAGGTCTCATAAAAGTCGCCCATCCTGAACAGCAGGATGGCGTCCTGATGCTCGCTCTTGATGCGCAGGTACTGTCTGCGTGCCGGGGTGGTCATATTCAGAGTATCCCGGCGTCATTTTACGCTTCACAATCGAAGGGCCGAAAGCGGAAAGCGTTGCATGAACGATCAAGAGATGGCGGGGAGCCATCTCTCGGCGATTGAATGGACTAACCAGCGGGCGGCTTGGGACGCCCTGAAGAACTCAATCGTCCTTCCAGAAGCGCTCTTCCTTGACGTTGTAGCCCTTGGGGATCATCCTGTCTTTGACGTCCTCGATCATTCCGGGATGTCCGCAGGCATACACGATCGTGTCTTCCGGGGCAAGGCCAGCGCGGTCGGCGTAGGCTTCGACTATGCTGTTGACCCTGCCGGTCTCGCCTTTCCAGTTGGCATTCGGCTCTTCGTCGGGGCGGCTGACCGTCGGTACGAACGTGACAAGGGCGGGGTGTTCCTCTGCGAGCTTCCGCAGCTCCCCGTCGTATGTGAACTCGTCCGCGTAGCTTGCGCCCATCAGCACATGGAAGTTGTGCCCAGACCGGCCATCCCACAGGTACTGTCGAATAATGCTGACGTATGGAACGACGCCGGTCACGGTAGCCACGAATAGCTGTTTCGGAAGGCTGGGGTCAAATACGAAAATGCCCTTGGCCCTGGGTCGGATTGTGACCGTGCTTCCCTCTTTCAGCTCGTGCAGAAGCGGTGTGAGGTTACCGTCCGGCGGAGGAACTAGCTCAACGAACAGTTCGAGCTCGTCTTCATAGGGCGCGGAAACTATCGAGTAGGCGCGTTCGATTCCGTCCACGCCTATCGTGCAGTACTGTCCGGGCTTGAACTGGTACCCTTCCGGCTTCTCGATCCATACCTTCCATAGGTCGTGGGTTATGTCCACGCGGGAGGTGATCGATGTTGTGGCTAGCTTCGGACGCTGAGGTCTCCTGCGGGTTGTGGTCAAAGTACGTGTACTCCCCAGGTTCAGTCTGCCGCGGCCTGGGCGGCCAGGTGGGCCAGCCGGACCGGGATCAGTGGTAGTGTCGGTACGTTCAACATCGGGTCGGGTTCGTCGCTCTGCGCCAGTGCGGTCGCGAGATCGCCGAACAGCGTAGTGATGGAGACCAGACCACGCTGCGGTCCGGTCAGGTCCGCGACCCCAGCCGCACGCCCTCGGGCAGATATTGCCTCGATCCAGTCCCCGGATGCGATTCCGAGATCGGCAGCGTCTTCCGGATGCAGCTCGATGGTCTCGTCGCGACGTATCGCGTTCCTACCGTCGATCTGGATGATTTCCATCTCTTCTTCGGGTTGGTGAAGGACGCGACCATGGGCAAGCAGCATCGGGTAGTCATCGTCATGGTGGACTGCGGCTGCCTCCAGAGGCATGGCCGCCAGTTTAGGTCGGTTCGTCTCAAGCGAATCTTCGTAAAGTATTGGCGTGTCCGCCATGTCGGCGGCCAGGCACGGCCACTGGATGCCTCCGGCCTCAAGTCTGCCGTACGTGATCCCGCCATAGGTGCTTACAAGGTTGTTGAATTCGTCGAAGAGATGCTCTTCCTGGGTGTAGTCGAATCCGACGGCGCCCATTCGCCGCGCGACCTGTGAGAGGATGCGCCAGTCCGCGTCGCCATCTCCCTTGGGAGCGAGCGCGGGTCTCAGCAGCTGAACACGTCTCTCCAAATTGGTGTAGGTGCCCAATCGCTCGGCGAACGTGAGCGACGGCAGGACAACGTCGGCGCGCTCAGTAATCTGATTGGTAAACGTGGCGTGGGCCACTACAAAGTCGGCCTGCTCGACGGCTTCCATGAACCCTGCCAGTTCGCCGTTGGTGTATGTCGGGCTGTCTCCAACCAGGTGAAGGGCCTTGACGAGACCGGATTCGACAGCCCGCGGCACTTCTCGCACGCCGATGCCGGGGGTCTCGGGTATATCCGCCTTCCATGCGCCCGCAAATCTCCGGCGCTGACGATCGTCCTCGACGGCGCGCTGACCCGGCAGGAAGTCCGGGACGCAGCCGGCGTCCAGCGCTCCCTGGTCGTTGGCGCCTGTGCGAAGCGGGTACAGCCCGGATGAGGGTCGCCCAATGTTGCCGGTGACAAGGGCCAGGTTGACCAATGCCCTGGAACAGGCCTCTCGCATCTCGGCGGGGAGTGTTTCCAACCCGTAAAGGATAGCTCCGGGTTTTTCTTCAGCAAAGCTGACCGCTGCCGCTCGTATGTCATCCTGGGAGACGCCCGTAAGTCGTTCAACGCGCGTGAGGTCGAACTCTTGGATGATGGAGTTTCTGAACGCCTGAACGTTATCGACGTACTGGGACAGGAATTCGTGATCGTCGAGAGACTGGTCCCAGATGGCCCGGATTATTCCGCCGATCAGGGCAGCTTCGCTACCAGGTACTGGTCTGAGCCACACTTTGGCGTGACGGGCGAGCTCAGTCTCGCGCTGATCTATGACGATTAGCGACGCGCCCCCGTGGAGCACAGCCTTCTTTATGGGAATCGCCACCACGTTCTGCTCTTCCGTCATATTGGAAGATACGATCAGGAACCGCTTTGAGGCTTCAAGCTCCCAAATCGGATTTGTGGCCGCGCCGTACCCGAGCTGATCGATCAGGGGTGTCAGCATATCCGGCCGCGTGTTCGAGGCCGTGTCCACGTTGTTGGTGCCCATGACTGCGCGCGCGAACTTCTGGGCAATGTAGGCGTCCTCGTTCGTCGCTCTGGGCGAGGCGATCAAGGCGTACTGACCGTTCTTGTATTCGTCGAGTCTTTCGGCGACAAGGTCCAGGGCTTCGGGCCACGTGGCTTGCTGAAGCTCGCCGTCTCTGCGGATGAGCGGAGTCCTGATCCTGTCTCGGCGGTTCACGAACTCCAGGCCGAACTTGCCCTTAAAGCAACCCTGTCCCTGGTTCGCTGCCGCGTGACGGTCCGGTATGGCGCGGATCATTCGGTCGCGCTTGTTGACCTCCAAGGTCATTTCGCAGCCAACCGGGCAATGCGGGCAGATGGTGTTGACTGTCTCGACTGCCTTGTCCCATTTATAGTCGCGCTCCACGAGCGCGCCGGTGGGGCAGACGTCTATACATGCGCCGCAGAACTCGCATCCGGACTCCAGAAGGCTGGTCCCCTGCGAGGTGCCGATGAGGCTCCTGCCGGACCGCATCTGCAGCGTCAGCGCCGAATCCCCGCGGACTTCGTCGCACACGCGCACGCAGCGCGCGCAGACGATGCACAGGTTCATGTCCATGTCCCAGTACGGGTCCTGCGTTGCCATCGGCAGGTGGCGGTTGTTGTAGGTGAGCGGGGTATCCATCTCCATTTCGAGATACCGCACCGTGTCCTTGAGCTCGCAGCGCTCGTTCTTGGGACAGGTGACGCATCGGTCGTTTACGGAGACGTGACGGAGGCAGATGTCTGCCGGTCCGCATAGCTCGATCCTGTGGCAGGTCAGGCATCCGTGGGGATGCTCCGACAGCAGAAGCTCCATGATGCCCTTGCGCAGGTCCTGAAGCTCGCCGCTGTTGGAGGTCACTCTCATGCCGGGCGATATGGGCGTCGTGCATGACGCCGGGGAGCCGGGCAGCGCGCGATAGCTGCCGTCCGGTCCGGGAGCCTCGGCGGTCACCACGCACATGCGGCATGCGCCGAACGGCTTCATCCCCGGGTAGTAGCAGAGATAAGGGATGTACAGGCCAGCGTCCATAGCAGCCTGGATAATCATCTGGCCGGGCTTCGCCGGAATCTCTTGACCGTCGATTGAGATCGTGATGTCGTCAGCCATTCTGAGCTCCGGGTACGAAGTCGAGGGCGTATGGTCTTGTGTTCTTCGGGGCAATGTGAGGACCGAGGCAACTGCCGGTAGGACACCTGCGCTCTTCGATGTGAGCGATGAAGTCAGACTCGAAGTGGGTCAGCGCCGACCTGATGGGGCCGAAGCCAAGCTGTCCGTGTCCGCACAGCGAGCTCGCCTCCATCGTGGTCCCGACCGACCGCATCAGCTCCAGATCGCCGGGACGGCTCTCACAGCGCGCGATGCGCTCGGTGATCTCCAGCAGGTGTTCCATCCCCAGTCTGCACGGAAAGCACTTGCCGCAGGACTCGAACTGGCAGAAGGCCACGAGTATGCGCGTGAGGTCGACGGCGCACACGTCTTCGTCACCGACAATGATGCCGCCTGAGCCGAGAATCGCGCCCGCGTCTCGCATCTCGTCGAAGTCCAGATGGACCGCCATGCTGTCGGAGCTGAGCACCCCGCCGAGCGGACCTCCGGTCTGCAGCAGCTTGAGCTGCTTGCCGTCCGGCACACCGCCTCCGATGTCGTTGACAACTTCGCCAAGCGTCATTCCCATGGGCACCTCGTACAGGCCGGGGTACTCGACGTTGCCGTTGAGGCAGATGATCGCCGTGCCCGTGCTGCGGTTGACGCCTATGGAGCTGAACCACTCTGCCCCGCGCGAGATGATCTCGGGGGCGTACGAGTAGGTCTTTACGTTGTTGATGGTGGATGGATGTCCCCAGACGCCGAATGCGGCAGGGAAGGGTGGCCGGAACCTCGGCTGCGCCCGTTTACCCTCTATCGCCTCCATCAGAGCAGTCTCTTCGCCGGCGACGTAGGACTCGCCCGTAAGCGCGACCTCGATGTCGAAGCTGAAGTCGGTGCCGAAGATGTTCTTGCCCAGGATGCCCGCTTCGTAGGCCTGCTTGATGGCTTCCTCGGTGCGGTCTATGGGACCGTCGTGTCCGTGGCGTACGAAGACGATGCCGTTCGTCGCGCGGGTGGCGTACCCGCCGATCATCAGGCCCTCAAGGAGTGTGTGCGGGTCGCTCTCGAGTATGCCCTTGTCGTTGTATGCGCCAGGGTCTCCCTCTTCGCAGTTGCACAGCATGTACTTCGGAGGTCCCGGCGACCTCACCATGAAGCTCCACTTAACGCCGGTCGGAAACGCGGCTCCCCCGCGGCCCCTCAGTCCTGAATCGGACATCTCCTTGATGACGTCGTCAGGCTCCATCTGCGTTAGGGCTTTGTGGACACCAGCGTATCCGCCGTTGGCGATGTACTGGTGGATGTCGCCAGGTGCAATGTGACCGGCGTTTCGCAGCGCGATTCGCTGCTGTCGACCTATTCCCGGCAGCTCCTGAAGGCTCGGCACACCCTGGATAGGCTCGCTGCCCAGGTAGCCAAGGACTTTGTCTCTGGGCACTACACCCCGGACCACGTAGGAGTCTACGATCGCGCCGACGTCTTCGGGAGTGACGTTGCCGAAGAACAGCCTCGACTCGGCGCCGGGCAGCAGGATGTCCACCAACGGCTCAGCGTAGCATAGGCCGAGACAGCCGACCTCATCTATGTTCGCCGTGATCTGGCGGCTGTCGAGATCGGCCTTGAGCGCGTCTATGACGTCAAACGCTCCGGCGGAATGGCCGCACATGGCAGTGCCCACCCGGATCCATGGTTCCGGACCGGCGGTGAGCGTGTTCCACCGTTCGTCGGCGGTCTTTTTTATCTCTTCGTAGGTGGTCATTGGCGACCGCTGCCCGCGCTGAATCGCGACTTGCTAAGTGCCTTACAGGTCCTGCACACGGTTGGATGCCGACTCCGGTGTCACGCGTCCGATCAGGCGATGGTCAACGCTCATAACCGGCGCGACGGAACAAGCTCCGAGGCAGGTGTTGAACTTGAATGAGATGTTGCCGTCTTCTGTCTCGCCCTCATCTTCCAGCCCCAACTGGTCCATGACCCGTTGGAGGATGTGGGACGCTCCCTTGAGATGGCAGGTGGGGCCCCAGCAGACCTCCACGGTATGCGCGCCGGGAGGAGTAAACCTGAAGTTGGTGTAGAAAGAGGCGACGCCCCAAACTTCGTTGATTGTTGTATTGTTCAGAACGGCCACCTCTTCGATGGCTTCATCGGGGATGTAGCCCAACTCGTCCTGGACTGCCAGCAACGACGAAAGAACGGTGACGGTGGGACGGCGCTGGTTACTGATAGCGCGTCGCAGCCGGGTGCTGTCCTCTGCGCTGAGTGGAGGCAAATCCGATCCCTCGTCGATTAGCGAAATCTATCACAATGATAACATACATCAGGCGCGGCTAGTGACCAGACGACCGCGTTGTTCAGGGCAATCGCACTTAACCGGGGCCAGCTTTGACAGGGCCTCCTACGCCACCCTGCTGGACTCCGGCCTTCGCCGGAGTGACGATTGAAGATGGCAGGCTGAAGTCCAGATGCGATTGCCCTGCCTCGTTGTTTGGTTACTGAGTCACCACCCTCAGCTTCAGCTCATCCAGCTGCGTCTGATCGACCTCGCCCGGAGCGCCGAAGAGCGGATCTATCCCGTTCTGGGTCTTCGGGAACGCGATCACGTCCCTGATGTTGTCGTTCTGCGTGAGCACCATAAGCAGCCTGTCGATTCCGGGCGCGATGCCTCCATGAGGGGGCGCGCCGTACTCGAACGCGGTCAGAAGTTGCCCGAACCGCTCGGCAACCTCATCTGCCGTGTAGCCAAGCACCTTGAATACCCTCTCCTGGAGCTCTCGCGAATGGATCCTGATGCTGCCGCTGGCAAGTTCGGTCCCATTCGCAATGAGGTCGTAGAGGTGTCCGGTCACACGTCCGGGGTCGGTGTCCATGAACTTCGCGGTGCCGTACTTGGGCATGGAAAATGCGTGGTGCATGGCGTCCCATCGCTCTTCGTTCTCGTTCCACTCGAACAAAGGGAAGTCCGTTATGAACGCAAAGGCGATCAGATCGGGGTCTGCCACTTCTAGTCGGCGGCCCATCTCATGACGCAGGCTGCTCAGTGCCTGGTTGGTGGTCTTTTCGGGTCCGGCGACTATCAGCGCCATGTCGCCCATACCCGCGCCGGTCCTCCTGGCTATCTCTTTGATCTGATCGAGAGACAGGAATCGCGCCGCCGCCGAACGCACCTGGTATTCGGTCAGGTCGTCGATGGAGCCGTCTCCTGTAAGCGCAATCGTCACCAGGCCTCGCGCGCCCCATGCCTTGACGAAGTCGATCAGCTCATCCGTCTGGCGTCGCGAGTATGAAGCGCAGCCCGGCGCGCTGAATCCTTTCACCGTGCCGCCGCTCTCTACCGCCGAAGTGAACACGCGGAAGTCCGTTGATGACGCAACGTCTGAGAGGTCGGCCATCTTCATCCCGAAGCGGAGATCGGGCTTGTCCGTGCCATACGAGGCCATTGACTCGGAATAGGTCAGGCGGGGGAAGGGTCGCAGCAGGCGCTTGTCCGGCGTGACCGTCTCGATGAGCGCGATGTACAGCTCTTCGATCAGGCCGAGTACGTCGTCTTCCTCGACGAAGCTCATCTCCAGGTCGAGCTGCGTGTGTTCCGGCTGCCTGTCCGCGCGCGGGTCTTCGTCACGGAAGCAGCGGGCAATCTGGAAGTACTTCTCGACTCCCGCTGCCATCAACAGCTGCTTGAGCTGCTGCGGAGACTGTGGGAGCGCGTAGAAGCTGCCCGGGTACAGTCGGCTGGGCACGAGGTAGTCGCGCGCTCCCTCCGGCGTGCTCTTTATGAGTATGGGCGTTTCGACTTCAAGGAATCCGCGCTCGTCAAGGAAGTCGCGAATGAACTTGACTACCTTGTGCCGGAGGATCAGCATGTCCCTCATGCCAGGGCGTCTAAGGTCAAGATACCTGTACTGCATACGCAGCAGCTCATCTACCTCGGACTCTTCGTTGATGTAGAAGGGCGGAGTGAGCGACTCGTTGAGCACTGTAGTCTCGGAGGCGATCAGCTCTATCGAACCTGTCGGAATGGCCGGGTTCTCGGTGCCTTCAGGTCGGGGAGCGACCTCTCCCGAGACACTTATGACCCACTCGTTGCGAAAGCGCTCAGCGGTGCGATGAGCGTCCGGGGCGATCTCGGGATTGAAGACGACCTGTGTCAGACCGTCACGGTCCCTGATGTCGATGAAGATCAGCGAGCCGTGGTCCCTGCGCCGGTGCACCCATCCGGCCAGAGTAGCGGACTGACCGGCGTGCTCAGTCCTGAGACTTCCGCAACTTATCGACTTGAGCAAGGCGACACCTCGGATAGGTGAGTGTGGGGAGGACCGCAGACACGGCGTCCACGATTTCAAGTGATGATAGCCGGGTTCAGTGCGACGTGTAAACCGGAGCTCGCGCCGCCTTCAATGCCACTGTCAGCTCGTGCGACGCAGGCCCAGGTCGGAACGTGGGTCACTGCCGGCGCCGGGCGGGTTTGAGAGTTGCCGGACAGTTATCCGGCGAACTGGCCCAGGCTGTCCTTGCCCACGGCCAGAAGCATGTAGCTCTCAATCCGATGGATGCCGGGAATAGAGCCCAGATCGGTCAGAAGGAATTCGCCTAACTTGTCTGAGCTGTCCACGCTTACGCACAGCATCAGATCGTAGCTGCCCGTTGTGCATGCGGCGAAGGTCACTTCTTCCCGGCTGCACACTTCCTTCAGGACCGAGTCGACTTCTGCGGGTTCGACCGTCACGCCCACCATGCACTGGGATAGTCTCCCAAGACCCTTGGGGTCGGAGATGACCCGGATCTGCACCACCTCCTCGTCCACCATCCTCCTGAGACGCCGCCTGACGGTCCCCTCACTGACACCTACGTGGCGGGCGATCAGAGCGTTGGACGCTCGTCCGTCGCTGCTCAATATATCAACAATCGCCACGTCGATTCTGTCCATTGGGTAAGCCTCGTTTTAGGAAGTGTCCACGTCCAATATAGCGACTATTGGACGCTATGAGAAGTGTCTGAAGCCTAGAATTGGGCGTTACGGCTCATATTTTCCACGAAACGCTGCCCGTAAACGTGGACGAGATTGGCAATCAGTAATGATTCTACGTGAGTGGCATATGACATACTAAAGTGCGTATATGTGGGATTAAAACTTACTTATGGAAAGATAGAATCCGATTCCACCTGCCAGCAAGTTAATTGTGTTAAACGTCATCCCGCCCGTCAGGTAGGTGATCAGGGTATATCCGAGAAGCATAGAAAGTCCGGCCGCGAGTTTCAGCCTCGTTCCGCGCTTTCTGTTTGTCGAAAGGCTGATCGTCTCACCGATGAGATATCCAAGCCCAACGATCAAGAGGGCCAGAATATACGGGAAGTAGAAGAACCTAATAGCAAGAGAGGCGCCAACTCCTCCAGCGACACCCACGATCACACCGGCCCCGATGCCCCTCGCCATAAACATTGGCGAAACGTCGAACGTGGGCATCGGCCTGGTGCGGCCACAGTCAGGACAGCGAACGCCAACCGGCGCGTGAACCATGCACCGAGGACAGATGGCGTCTCCGCAGCGTCCGCATGTAATGCTGGTTTCAACGCCGGAGTGGCGTTTGCAGAACATCGTCTGTGACATACCCCAACGACCTCAGTCTGGACGGCGCTCCGTCCACTCTGCCCTTTTTGGAACGTCCCTGTCCCACACCAGCCTATACACGAGGACCTTTCGCAGAGGGTACTCTGAAGGGGGACGCTCCCAGTTTGCTGTCAGTCTCTTCAAGAACATCATAAGGCAGATGGCGACAATGGTCAGGATGACCTCGGGCTCTCGCCCGAACGCGAGTCCGGCCAGAGGGAGCGCCAGTAGTGCGGCAAACGTCCAGAATCCGGTGTCGCGAGTCAGCAGCCTGCCGATAGTGAACACCGCAAGTCCCAGGATCAGTATCTCCCAGAACATGCCAAGTCCGAGCGCGGCTCCGACGGCAACCGATACGCCCCTGCCGCCGGTCAGTCGCAGGTATGGGGACCAATTGTGTCCCACGACCGCAACAAAGCCAGCAGCTCCCTGGACCCACAGATCCACGCCAATCAGATTTCCCACCAGAATTGGCAGGGATCCCTTTATCAGGCAATCGAACGCACCTTGGATGATGCCCTGCCACTTGCCCACGTGCTCGATGACGTTGGAAGCCCCGACGTTGCCAGAGCCGTATTCTCTGATGTCGATTCCCGCGGCGTACCTGGAGATCACATAGCCGGTAGGGATCGAGCCGATCAGGTAGGCTCCGACGATGAGAAGTGCGGCCTCGACCATACCCCTGTCGTCAGCTCCCCTGAACTGGCCGCATGATGCCCATATGTGCGGCTTCCAGCCTTGAGACCGTCTCCATGGGCGGTCCGACGGAGCCAGGCTCAGGCTCGCCCGGATTGCCGGAACAGTGGTAGTCGCTCCCGCCGCATGGAATCAGGTCGAGCTCGTCCGAGATGCGCTTGAGGTGGGCCACCTGGTCGGGAGTGTAGTCTCCGTAGAATACCTCGATCCCGACTATCCCGTACTCTTTCATCTGTCTGACGGTCTCGTCGAGATGCTGCACCTCGCCCCTGCTGGACTTGATCTGCGAGTAGGTCGGATGCGCCATAACCGGGGCCGCGCCGTTCTGCCTGAGCATTCGGATAGCGTCTTCAGGGGTCAGTTTCATCCTCTCGACGTAGGCTGGACCGTCCCGGCCGATCAACTCGTCGAACACCTGGTTGGGGTACTTGAAGTACCCGGCTTCGACCATTGCGTTGGCGATGTGCGGCCTTCCGATAGAGGCGTCGCCCGCGATCTGCTGAACTCGACTCCACTCGATGTCGTATCCCATCGAATTGAGACGCCGGACCATGGCGCGGCCACGGTCGAAGCGTCCTTCTCGGAATCGCGCGAGCGTTTTCTGAAAGTCTTCGTCCGAGGTATCGATGAAATACCCCAGAATGTGTATTTCGGAACCGGGCACGTCGGTGCTCAGCTCGATCGCTGGAATTACTCTCAGCTCGGTCTCTGACTCCGCGGCGGCGAATGCCTCGCTCAATCCTTCAGTGGAGTCGTGATCGCTGATAGCTATGACTTCAAGTCCGCGGGCCGCGCACAACTTGACCAGCTCGGTGGGAGTCAGCGTGCCGTCCGATGCGCGCGTGTGTAGGTGTAGGTCAACGTCGATCGTCATGATTGGTCCCGGAGATGGTGGCAGGCATCCATGTGTCCCCGTCAAACACACGCAGCGGCCGGATTGCCCCGACCGCTGCGTTCATTGCCGTTGGACATAATGATTCTGGAGCCAGTATTGCCGTCTAGGTGCTATCTCGCGTATTCGACACTTCTGCTTTCGCGGATCACCGTTACCTTGATCTGTCCTGGGTACACCAGGTTGTCTTCGACCTTCTTAACGATGTCCCGGGCCAGCTTGGAGGCCATGATGTCGTCGATCGAGTCCGGCCTGACCATAACGCGCACTTCGCGCCCCGCCTGGATGGCGAAGCACCGCTCCACTCCTTCGAAGTCGCTTGCGACGTCCTCCAACGCCTGGAGGCGTTTGATGTAGTTCTCGACGGTGTCCTTGCGCGCGCCCGGCCTGGCCGCGCTGATCGCGTCGGCGGCCGCCACGATGAATGCCTCCGGCGAGTTCATGACGTCGTCATGGTGCTCCGCGATGCACGCGCAGACCCTGGCGGATACGTTGTACTTGTTGGCGATTTCCGCTCCGATCTCAGCGTGCGGTCCTTCTACCTCATGGGTGAGGGCCTTGCCGATATCGTGGAGCAGACCGCCGGCCTTGGCGACTTTGATGTTGGCGCCGATTTCGGACGCGATCATGCCCGCGATGTGCGAAACTTCCAACGAGTGTTGAAGTACGTTTTCTCCGTAGCTGTAGCGGAACCTCAAACGCCCCAGCAGTCTGATTATCTCAGGGTTCATGCCACGCACCCCAGTGTCGAATATCGCCTCTTCTCCCGCAGACCAGATCGACTTCTCGACCTCTTTCTCGGAACGGTTGACCATATCTTCGATGCGCGCAGGGTGGATCCTGCCGTCGGCGATGAGCTTGGTCACGGCGATTCTGGCGACCTCGCGCCTGACTGGATCGAAGCACGACAGAGTTACGGCCTCCGGCGTGTCATCGATAATCAGGTCGACGCCTGTGTTCTTTTCGATTGCTCTTATATTCCGTCCTTCTCGGCCTATCAGACGACCTTTCATGTCGTCGTTCGGAAGGGGAACTGAGGTGACTGTCATCTCAGAGACGACATCGGCAGCCATTCTCTGAATGCTGGTTGCCAGTATCTTGGAAGAAACCTCCCGGGCATCCTCCTGGGCCTGGACCTCGATGTCTCTATACCGCCGGGCGATCTCGTGCTGGATCTCTTCCTCGGCCTCCCGCATCAGCAGGTCTTTAGCCTGGGGGAGACTCAACTCAGAAATCTCTTCCAGCTTCGCGAGTGCCTGCTGTTTGCTGTCCTCGATCTCGTCCTGTATCTTCTGAGTGAGGTTCTCCTGCTGGGTCAGCTTTCGCTCGCGACGTTCAAAGTTATTGGCCCGCTTGTCGAGATTCTCCTCTCGTTTTCTCAGCCTTCGCTCAGATCGTTTGAGTTCAGACCTGTGGTCCCGCTGTTCGGTTTCCCATTTGGTGCGCAGCTTCAGCGTTTCTTCCTTAGCCTCAATGACCAAGGTCTGGGCTTCGCTCTGCGCCACTTCTACAATATGGTCAGCCTCAACCTGAGCGCTGTTGATTCGTTTCGCTGAAACCAGCCGACGACCATAAAAGCCGGCTCCAGCCCCTACCGATAGGCCTATAAGGACGGCGAGCAGCGCAATAATGCTTTCCATGCGACCCCACCTTCCTTTGTTTTTCCCACGCCAACAGGCGGTTTGGGAATGGTCTCATGTTAAGTTCGGTCATGTGGTATGTCAAGGTGAACCGCTGTCATGATTCGCGAATTTTGCATCGCTTTGCCTCTCTTGGCGGGCCTGCGTTGACTGTCCGACGATCTGATCGTACTCGCATCGTTTTCGGTGCTGTTCGGTCTGATTGCGGCGTTTCTGTCGAACTATACGATCCAATGGGGCTCTCCGCCTTGACACCGCAAACCCGACGCTACGATACTCTCTGGCGAGTCGCCGACCGAAGGCTCACGGTGGAATCACCACATATGGAGGCTTGATTGAGGGTTGTAGTCACGCTTATTGTGGTGATCCTGTTGACGGCGGCTTGCTCCGACGATCCTGTGCCCCCCGCTCCCACAACAGTTCCTGCTCCAACATCGACGCCGCAACCGTCTCCGACCCCACCTCCTACGTCCACGCCTGAACCGACTCCCACGCCCGCAGTCACTTCTACCCCGAGGTCCACAAGCACGCCCGAGCCGACTCCCACGTTCGCGCCTGCGCCAGTGATCCTGCCGACGGTGGAGGTCGTAGTCGAGACACCGACTCCCACAGCAGCTTTCCCTCCAGATCTGGAGCGAAAGTTGGATGCGATCAGCCTCCAGGCAGCGGCGATCCGAGGCCTCACCAATCGAGACTCGTTCGAGCGGCACCTCGTCTCCTCTGAAGAGCTGAGGCAGATCATCGAAGAAGGTTTCGCGGAAGATGCCGAGGACGTAGAGATTGCCGACCGGTTGTACACGATACTTAGCATAATCGAACCCGACTCTGCACTGAGCGCCATTCTGCTTGACGTGTACTCGAACATAGTAGTCGGCCTGTTCGATACTGATGAGAATGTGCTGTACGTGCTCGCTGAAGGTGACGAGTTCACAGCTTCGAATGAGCTAACAGTTGCCCATGAGGTCGCACACGGTCTGCAACAGCAACACTTCAACATTAAGGACATCGGGGACGCCTATGAGGACAACTCCGACAGGCAGTCGGCGATTAGGGCCCTTATTGAGGGAGACGCTACTCTTGTTGAACTCATCTACAGGCTGCGGGTGTTCGATGATCGGCAGCGTCAACTTCACATGGAGGAGTCCCAGGCCGCCGATCTTTCTGCCTTCAGAGCGGCTCCACCGTTCATCCAGCGCACTGTCGCGTTTCCGTACTTTGAAGGAGCCAACTTCGCGATCAGTATGTACCAGCTAACAGGTGACTTTTCGATCATTGACGGAGCGTACGAGGTGCTGCCCGAGTCGACCGAGCAGATACTGCATCCAGAGCTTCTTGGCCAGGACTCGCCGATCGAGATTGCATTGCCCGATCTTGTATCTACGCTCGGTGACGGCTGGTCCGAGGTTGATCGCGACGTCATGGGAGAGCTGTTCATGGCGGCCCTTCTCGAGGGAGTGCTTGATGTGAGTGTGGCAGGCCAGGCGGCTGCCGGATGGGGAGGCGATGCTTTCCTGCTGCTAGAAGACCCGGCCGGAAGTGAGGCCCTGGTGTCGATCAGTGAATGGGATTCCGTAGAAGATTCAGACGAATTCTACTCTGCGCTGATGCAGTACTTTCAGGGTCTGACTGAAGACGAGGAATGGACGGAACAAGAGGCAGCAGACGGTGCGACTGCGCACCGCATCGCCGCAAAGGGTATGGCTGTCGAGGTGCGGTCAGAGTCGGGCAGGGTGTGGCTGACAGTGGCGGCGGACCCAGACACGATCGACGACATAGTCGCTGAATTGCTTGCGAGTGCGGATGGGATGGGCGGAGTGGAGAGCGGCGCAACCTCGACCGCGCCGTAACCTAGCCGCCGAACATGCGCATCATGTCCTGCCGGCCCCTGCCGGAAGACATCTGCCTCATCATGCGCTGCATCTGCTTGAACTGGTTTAGGAGCTGATTGACGTCTCTTGGTGTCGTTCCGCTGCCCCTGGCTATCCGGCGTCGCCTGCTGCCGCCGATGACATCGGGCCTGCGGCGCTCCTCGGGCGTCATGGAGTAGATGATGGCTTCCACTCGCTTCAGACCGTCGTTGTCAAGCTGGTCCGCCGGCAGCTTGCCCCTGACCGACGAGAACCCCGGAATCATCTCGAGCACCTGGCTCAGTGGACCCATCCTCTTGAGCTGCTGAAGCTGTTCCAGGAAGTCGTTAAGGTCGAAGCGGGCCTGTCGCAGCTTGCGGTCGAGCTCCAGGGCCTGTTGTTCGTCGATGCCCTGCTCGGCTTTCTCTATGAGCGTAAGCATGTCGCCCATCCCGAGGATCCTCGAAGCGAGCCTGTCGGGGTGGAACTGTTCGAGCGCATCCATGCGCTCGCCAGTCCCCATGAACTTGACGGGGACTCCCGTGACGGTCGTGACCGAGAGCGCGCCGCCGCCCCGTGCGTCGCCGTCCATCTTGGTTAGCGCAAGTCCCGTCAGGTTGATTCGCTCGTGGAACTTCTCGGCGACGTCGACCGCCTCTTGCCCGGTCATGGCGTCGAGCGTGAGCAGGGTCTCGGTCGGCTGGACCGCCGTGTGGACGGTTTCGAGCTCGTCCATGAGGTCGTCATCCACCTGGAAGCGGCCCGATGTGTCTATGATCACCCATGATGCGCCGACTTCCCTGGCCCGTCTGATTCCCGCCTGAGCCACCGCGACGGTGTCGGCAGTGCCGCGTTCCGAATAGACCTCGACGCCAGTCTGACGTCCCAGAGTCTCCAACTGGTCTATCGCGGCAGGCCTGCGCAGGTCGGCCGCAACCAGCACCGACGACTGACCACTCTGCTTGAGATGAAGGGCTAGCTTGGCGGACAGTGTCGTCTTGCCTGCGCCGTTCAGTCCGGCCATTAAGATAACGGCGGGTTGGGGGGCTCCGGTTGCGAGCCTGTGATTGCCGCCGGTGAGAATGGCCGTCAGCTCTTCGTTGGTGATCCTGACCACCTGCTGGCCCGGGGTCAGGCTGGTCAGCAGGTCCTCTTGGGAGACGCGGTCTTTGATCTTCGACACCAGCTGGCGAGCAACTCGGAAGTTTACGTCCGCCTCAAGGAGGGCCATGCGGACTTCGCGCAGGGCGGAGTCTATGTCCTTCTCGGTGAGCCGTCCCTTCGATCCGAGTCGGCCGAATACGTCGTTCAGCTTTCCTGAGAGTGCTTCAAACATTCAAGTTCCCAATCGCTAGCGGCGTTCCGCAGGTCACTCGGGCTGTCCAGTGCCGTAGACGGACTCCACCATGCTGTCCATGATCGTCGAGATGAACCGCACCCCGGAGATTGCCCGGTCGTACTCCATGCGTGTGGGACCTATCAGCCCCAGGGTTCCGAGGGCGTGGCCTGGAACACCGTATCGGCATATCACCACGCTCAGCGGTCGCAAGACGTCTCCCTCGTGCTCCCGTCCGATCACTACACGGACCACCTGTCCCACGGGCGCCTCTTCCAGTGCGGCTTCGACCAGTGAGCCGTCCTCTATCCCGTGAATGATCGGTCGCACCTTTTCGTAGTCCACGAACTCCGGCTGGTCCAGCAGGTTGCGCAGACCGCTTACGTAGTGGTCGTCGTGGCCGGATGCGTCCTCTTCCTGGAGCATGACCATAGTGGCGTCCACTGCCCGACGTTCGGATGTCGTCAGCGACATCGGCTGCTCGGCGATCTCCTCGAGCGTAAGCCCAATCATCTGGCTGCGAAGACGGGTCGACATCGATTCGAGGTGCGTCCTGTCCACGGGCGTGTCGAACCGCAGGAGCTGCTTTCGGAGCTTCGCCTGCTCCAACACGACTACAAGCAGCGCGAGCACGTCCTGGAGGGGAACAAGCTCGACGTGTCTGACACGGGATACAGTGGTCTTTGGGAAAGTGGCTATGCCCAGGTTGCCCAGCAGCTGAGAAATCAACGTCGCAGCTACGTTGCCCCAGCGGTCGACGTCGTCCTGGACGTCAGCGAACCTGCTGCTGATCGTCTCGCGTGCCTGGAACGGCATACGGTCCGCCCTGTTGGAGACGAACGACTCGACGTAGAGGCGATATGCCTTGTCCTCGGGAACGCTTCCGGCAGAGGCGTGCGGACGCGATATGTAGCCCTGCTCTTCAAGCGCGGCGACCTCGTTTCGCACCGTCGCGGAGCTCACCCCGAGTTGGTGGCTTCGAGCCAGGCTCTCCGACGAGATTGGGGCCGCATCGTGGACGTAGTCGCTCACGATGCATCTGAGAATATGCTTTTGGCGTTCGGTTACCACTTGCGATGTGTAAGAGGGGACCAACCCTGAAATGGGCCGGCTGCAGTCTCCTGTATGCCGGTAGTGTTCTACCAGTATACTACACGCAAGAACTGCGGACACCAACGGACAACGGAGAATATCTGCATGGAGATAACCTGGCTCGGACACTGTTCTACGCGCCTCGTGAGCAGCGACGTCGTGCTGCTCAACGACCCGTTCCCTGACATGGATGTCCCACCGGAAGTCCACATAGTCGCGGTCACGAACGATGGCACGCTTTATTCTGCCCATCAGGCAATTGGCGGCGAGCCCCACCTCATCGACGGCCCAGGGCTGTACGAGGTGCTCGGATACAACATCTCCGGCATCGGCACCGCGCTCAGCGACGAAGAGGACAACAGACGGATCAATACGGTCTACATGATCCGATCGGACGGAGTATCGGTGTGCTACCTGGGTTCGCTGAGCGTCAAGTTGGGCGCCAGGCAGCTCGACTCGCTCGGTTCGGTTGACGTGCTGATCGCCTCCGCGGAGCAGCGGGGAGAAGTTGGACCGACGGAGATCTCAAGGCTGGTCAACGTGCTTGGTCCTCGTATCGTGATACCTGTCGGGGAGGACGGAGAAGGGGAGGGGAGAGGCTCAGACGAAGAGACGCCGCTCGGCACGCTCCTACGACAGATGAATGTTGAGCGTCCAGACCCTCAGATTCGCCTGAACGTAACGCAAACCAATCTTCCCCGGGAGACCAGGGTGGTGCTGCTCCAGAGGCCCTCAACCCGGCGCAGGAGTTGAGGACAAGAACTGTGTCTGCGCTCCCCATAGCGAAGTAAGAAGAGACCGCTCCAACCGGAGCGGTCTCTTCTTACTTCGTGGTCCTGGTCAGGCGTTAGCGTCGTCTTCTGATAGTGCGGACGCCGGCTATCAGACCAAGCGGCGCCATCAGTAGAAGCATGTTCGCGGCAGCCGTAGCAGGCGACACCGGGCCAACCGATCCACAGCCGCCACCTGAATCTTCTTCCTCTTCGGTCGGTTCTTGTTGACCCGGAGGGGGTGGCGCCGGTGGTGTCGGGACCTGTGTCGGCGGGGCCGTCGTCGCGGTCGGTGGGACCGGAGTCGGCGCCGGAGTCGGCGGAACGGGAGTGGCAGTCGGCGTGGGCTGCGGAGTAGGAGTCGCCACGGCTTCCGCCTGTACCGAGATCGTCCAATCGCCGTCCGCGGTGACGAACAGACCGTGCAGTCCGGGTTCAGCGCCCGGAGCGCCGCCCGCCCTGACACCCAATCGTTTGGTGCCCCTGAACGAACCGCGCTCGTTGGCTATGTTGTCAACGAGTGCGCCGTCCGGCTTTACAAGGTCGACTACGAAGTTGCCTGTGCCGCTGTGGACGAGAGTGAAGTCAACGCGGCCTGCCTGAAGCTCGATCGGGCCTGCAACGTAGTCTCCCGGTCCTCTGAGGGAGATCGGGGCGCGGTCGCCGGACTTCCAATCCGGCTGGCTGAACTCAACCTGCCACGCGCCTGAGGCCTCGACACTCAGCGAGTATGCACCAGGATCAGGAGCGCTAACCGAGTCCCCGTTAATAATCCCGACGCCAACTACCCCTGAGTACCTGCCGGAAGTGTTCACGAGCCGTCGTTCAGTGCGGCCATGAGAGTTGACGAGCTCAACGATGAACTCGCCGTCGCCGTCGTGCCGGATGTCGAATGTCGCGATGCCTTCGTCCAGGCTGAAGGTATCAGTCTGCACGTCACCCGCACCCTGGGCGGTAGTCGTCCGACCGTCAGTGGTCATCGTGGACGTTGGCGTCTCCGTCGGAGTCGGAATCGGATTCGGCGTGGGCGACGGTTCGGGAGTCGGGGTCGGAGTGGGGAAGGCTGCCGTGAAGATGATGTCGAACTGCCTGCGCAGTCCCCCGCTCTCGAACGGAATGGTGGTGCGTGCCGCCTCGCCGTTGATGTAGAACCCGACGTCCTGGCCGATGAAGCTGTTGTCCTTGGGATCAACGATCAGGCCACCGTACTGACCGTCCGACGTCAGAATCGCTGACGGAGCAGACTCATAGGTGTCACCGATCCGTGCGGTCAGGACCGCGTCCGGGGGCAGAATGCCGCCAGTCACGATCACCAGCCCCGCGGCGAACGTCATCGGTTCGGCGACGGTCGGCGTCGGCGTTGAGATCGGAGTAGGTAGTATTGGGGCAGGGGTCGGCGTGTCAGTCGGAATCGGTGAGGGCGTCGGCGTGGGATCCGGCAGCTTGGCGAATGTGAGATTGAAGTTGTCCTCGATTATCGGCACGCCGCTGGGTCGATATGTGTCGGTCTCTATCGCCGGCTCCCCGTCGAGGAAGAACCTGATCGTCTGGTTGTTGAAAACGCCTTCGACCGGCGCGACGGTGAGGCTGAAGTATTCGCCGTTGGAAACTACAACCGGTTCGCTTCGGTATGTCTCCATCTCGGCGTATATCGAGAAGCCGTCAGGGACTGGCAGACCGTTAACCGACGCTGTCCCAAAGTAGATGTAAGGCCCAGAGGGCAGCGACTGCGCGCTGAGGCTACCGGTGGAGAAGGCGCCAGTGGCGATGGCAAGTGCGATCATCGCCAACGCCGCGATTGCTTTTGTCATGATTCCTGCATCCAATCTGAATGGAAAAGACCTCCCTCCCCGAATCGAGGAGGGAGGCCTGCTTAGTCCTGCAAGTCCGATTTACGAGGGACCGGCTATGGGACTATGACTCCAGCCTTGTTGGCATAGATCCAGTAGCCCTTGCCGATCTCTACGTCTTCTTCAGCGACGCTCGACCAGGAGTTGGTGATCGTGTTGAAGGTGTAGATACCCGTCACTGCACCATCGGACAGGCCGTCGAAGTAGTTGTCATCCGCGGTAGCGTCGTCCATCTTGAAGTCGCCGTCCACGTCTAGGATCGGAATCAGGTTCCAGCCCACGGCGATGGAGATGGTCGGCAACACCTGCGCGACACCCGCAGACTGCTTGGGAATGTCCACCTTCAGTCCCTGGAAGGAAGGCGTATTGATCCAGTAGGCGCGGCCTGCTGTGATGTCGGTCAGCGTTCCGGAGAAGCTGCCGTCTGAACCACGCAGTGCGGTCAGCCAGCCACCTGGGACGGACGGATCGTAGGTGAGAACCGTCATCGCCGGGTGGTCAGCCGAGATCACGGCGTTGATGTCGCTATCCATCGGCTCGCCTGGGATGGATACGAGGTTCCAGCCCGGGTTGAGCTTCAGCGTGTAAGGTTTGCGCTCGGTGATGGTGATCGTTCCCTTGAACGGAGCGGTGTTCTTGTTGCCTGCCTCGTCCATAGCGGTGATCTCCAGCTTGTGCTCGCCCAGATCCAGACCGGAGGCGTGGAACAGGAAGATGTTGCTGGCATCGTTCGCCTGCAGACCGCCGGAGATGTCCTCACCGCCCAGCGTGGCGGACACGATGGTCACCATGCCGTGCGTGTCGAGATCGTCGCCGTTCTCTTGGGCATCGTACTCGTCACCCTCGCCGGAGAAGTCTATCCTGATGAAGGCGTTCGGGTCGTCAATGCTGAACTTGTCGTTGACGCCGGACTTGTCAGGATCGAAGTCCGGAGCGGAGATTTTGGTGTCCCGCTCGAACAGGATAGCGCTGGTCTCGCCTTCCACATCGACAGGTTGGCTCTTGTCGCCAATGGAACCCTCGTTGCCGCCGGAGGCATCCGGGGCGGCCACGTACACGGTGTAGAGACCGTCATTAGCAGGGTCGATAACCGCTGTGTACTCGGTCGCCGACTTGAACACCACTGACGAGGCTCTCAACATGCCGCCGAGCGTCTGGGTTGTGGTGTCGCCGGACGTGACGGACATTACCTTGTAGTACATGACCGAGGGAGCGCCGACGTTTTCGTCGGACGTGATCGTCAGGTTGACCTTGTCCTTCGTGACCGGGCGATCGCCCTCCATGAGGGTTACGGCCAGCGTGGGCGCGACACGGTCGTCGGCGTCACTGTCCTTACCAGACTTCAACCTGTTGCCTGCGATGTCGGAGACTTCACCGACGAGCTCGACCTTCGGCCGCGCGTTCGGGTTCATCTCCTCGACCGTCAGGAACACGTAGCCTCTCTTGGCTCCCACGTCCTGCACGTCGTCGCCCACGATGTCGCTGTTGCCGTCACCGCCCTGCATGCCTTCCATGGTGGCGTCAGTGTCCACGTCGTTGCGTACCTTGACGTTGTGCGCTTCGGCTTCTATTGGTGCAGAGTCGTCAACTTCGAAATCGGAGGCGGTGATTGTGGAGTCATCGAGGTGTTCGTCGAACACCACCAGAACGCTGGTGCTGTCGGCCTTCGACACGCGGTACTCGGTCTTGTCGTCAGACTTGCCGGTCGTGAGGCCGGAGTTCCAGGAGCGGCCGGTCTGAGCCCTGAGCAGCCTGGACGCGGTGCCGTCGACATGGATAGCGAACGGCTGGCACTTGGCGGCCTCGAGCTGCGCGGAGCTCATCTCGGCGCTGTCCGCGGTACACACATCCGGATTGCCATCTTTAGTTGGCTGGCGGTCTGAGTAGCCGACGTTGCCGGCTTTGTCAGTGGCCATAACCCACCACTCGATCATGCCGTCATCGAAGGTTAGGACATCGCTGCCAAGCAATTGCTGTGTGAACTCAAAACCGCCGGATATGTCATCGACGTTTCCCTGGGATTCGGGGGTCTTGTAGGGGACGTCCTTGTTGAGGTCCCCAGAAAGGCGGAAGAGAACTTTAATGCTCTTGTCAGTCAGTCCGGAATCGCCGTCAATGACCTGTGCGCTGACCACCGGCCTCTCGTCCTTGCCCGAGGTCCCGTGGGCGGGCGCGAAGCCGGAGAAGACAGGTTTGGTCGTCTCTATCGTGACCGAGCCGGTCTGATCGGGATGCGACAGCGTAACCACGTCGCGCGGGTTGACCGGCAGGGTGGGTGGGGTCGTGTCCGTGTCAGGCATGACGTCCTGTGGAGGGTTACTGTCGTCCTGTGGCTTGACGGTCATGATCTCGAGCACGAACTCGCCCGAACTCGCGGTGGTTTCCTTAAGCACCAAGGTTACCGGGTCCTGGTGCGCCTGTGAACGGACGGTCACAAGGGAACCCGTCTCGTTCCTCTCCGCGGCCCAATAGACCAGATACGCATTTTCACCGGCTCCTAGTCCCAGAGCGTTGCCTGCAACCGCGTTCGGGACATCAAATACAGTGATCTCGCCACTAGAACTGACTTCGTCCACAGAGACATTTGTCACAGTGGAGCCAGAGACTTTCACCAGCAATACGTCGCTCCTGGTAATGGAGCCCGTACCTGAACCAGAGAGACGATCCAGAGGCGTCACTGAGGCTGCGTTCGCTATACCTTTGGAGACGTCACTATCGATAATGGATTCGCTGTTGTTGGTGAACCGAGTATCTCCCCGCCTCAAAGTGGGTTGATCTCGTTGAATCATTTCCGCCATAGCGTAGGACGAGTAGTTGTCGTCCCAAGCCTTTCGGACTGTTGAGCCCGATGACGCCTTCGCTATTGTGTCCCTTATGCGATGGACGGTCTCGGTCATGCCTTCAGAGAACGCCTTATCCACAGTCACTGTGGTGACGCCGTCCTCTGTTTTGACTGACGCGACTTTCCGGACGTGATGCATGCCGATCAGGACGTAGTCGTCCTTCGCGAGTGCGGTCGCGCTCAGGCCGGATATTGTTTTCTGGTGGGCCGCGATGGTGCCCTGGCCTGCCGGCTTCGCGTCTATGCTGGGGATGAGCACACGCCTAACCGGCGTATCCAAGTCCGAATCGGTGAGCATCAGCCCTATACGTCCGGCCTGACGTGCCCACTCCTGAACGTCGGGTGTGGGGTCGGAGAGCGCCCCGTTGTCGTCGATATCGTTGGGGTCAATGAAGCCCACCTCGCCCGCGCCGAACGCCGGAACGACGGCGAGTAGGGACAAGAGGATAGCCCCGATTATCACTAGTGGTATAAACCGAGTCTTACTGTTCACTTAACTACCCCCTTAGGTCTCCGTGACTACAGATGGATAATGACCATTTGGCTGGTAAACACACTAATACTCGAAAGGGGGTGTGCCCCCTACCGAGGAGAACCTTTCCGATTTTTGACAGGATGCGGCGGTTGCCTGCATCTGCGCCTCACTTAGATTATAAAACCGCTAAGATTTGTACACCTTGCAAAGAGTTGTTGTCAAGGTCTCGACAGGCCTATCCTCAACGCACTTTCAGAGTGAATTGAGGCTGAAGACGCTGCGTGACAACGATGACCGAGTCTCTGTTTTGTGTACGGATTACGGCGTTTGTCTAAAGGTAAGGCAGACTGGGCGGCAAGTCAATCATTTTTAAGACAAAGGTCAGAACGTATCAGTACCCCATAAGGGCGCTGGCGCGGTTGGAGCGGGTTATCATCTGCTCCATTGGGTCTGTGATGACGTTGACGCACGATGGGCTGCCGTCCCGGCTGGCGGCGTAGGCCCTCTCCAGGGCCGGGCGGATGTCGTCGGGGTCGGTGACGAACTCGGTGTGACCGCCAAACGCCTCCATCATCTTGTCGTATCGAACGTCCTGGACGTATCTCGCTACGCGCTCGCCGTAGTCGTCGGGCAGGCCCATGCGGGACTCCAGGTTGCCCCCGACTATGCCGGAGTTGTTGTTGACGATGAACACCACCGGCAGGCTGTGGCGCACGGCGGTCTCCATCTCCATCGAGTTGAACCCGAATGCGCAGTCGCCGTTGACGCTGACGACGGGGACGTCGGGACGCGCGAGCTTCGCGCCTATGGCGAACGGCACTCCGACGCCCATGCAGCCGTTGGTGCCTGAGTTGAGACGGCTGGCTGGCGTGTTGGATGGAAGCACCTGCCGTCCGGTGGCAAGGGTGATCTGCCCGTCCACGCTGTAGATGGTGTCCCTGGGGAAGACCTGGCTGACCTCGTTGAGAAGGCGGTAGGTGCGGATCGGGCTGGTGTCAGCCTCCAGGAACGGCTGTATGGACTCGCCGTTGGATGCGGCCTTCTGCCGTAGCTCTGTGAGCCAGGGGCCCTCTTCGGCCCTGTCTCGCAAGCCTTCTGTGCGTCCTTCCATCTCGCCGAGGATCTGGCTGAGCGCCTGACCAGCATCCCCTATGATCCCAACGTCTACAGCTCTGTTGAGTCCGATCTCCTCGGGTTCTATATCTATATGTATTATCTTGGCGTCCGGGGCGAACCTTCGTCCGAAGTCGAACATCCAGTTGAGGCGCGCTCCTACGACCAGGACCACGTCGGCTCCCTGCATCAGAGTGCTGCGGGCCGCGTTGAAGTTCATCGGGTGGTCGTCGGGAATGAAGCCGCGTCCCATTGGGGACGGCAGGAACGGCATACCGAGATTGTCCACCAACTCGGTGAGCTGCTCGACAGGCTCGGACCAGCGGACTCCCTTTCCGACGATCATGGCCGGACGTTCGGCGTTGAGCAGAAGGTCTGCGGCCCGGACGACCTCGACCTGGTTCCCCTGCGGCGGCGATCCGGCGTAGTAGCCGGAGGGCCAGTTCACGGAGTCCTCGTCCACCATCTCCTGGAGCACGTCGGATGGGAGGTCGAGGTACACGGGCCCGGGCCTGCCGGTCTTGGCCTTTCGGAAGGCCATAGACATGTACTCGGGGATGCGCGCCGCGCTGTCCACCTGGACGGCCATCTTCGTTATGGAGCGGAACATGGGGACGTTGTCGGTCTCCTGGAAAGTACCGGAGTAGCGCCCGTGCTGGGGACCGGAGCCGCCTATGATCAGCAACGGCATACAATTGTCGAACGCGACGTGGGCTCCTGTGACTCCGTTGGTGACGCCCGGGCCTGCGGCGAGTACCGCGACTCCGACCTCGTTCCTGACGTAGCCGTAGGCAGTGGCTGAGAAAGTGGCCGCCTGCTCGTGCCGCACTCCTATGGGGCGCACGCCGAAGCCGGGTCCGTAGCCCATGACCTCGACGATGGGGCCGCCCGCGAGTCCGAACAGGGTTGTGATGCCCTCATTGGCTATTGACTTGGTTACGAGAGCGCTTCCTTCGATCTGGGCCATTTGGATACCTCCAGCGGTTACTGAACACTAAACGGTGCGCGGTGGTTGATGGCTCTACTCGGACTTCCAGACTGGGCGGCGTTTTTCGGAGAAGGCGCGAGGGCCCTCTATTGCGTCTTCGGATGCCTGAACGCTCTCCATTATGGGTGCGCCGAGGCGGACCGAGTACTCGACGGGCTGGTCCTTCCCTCCGTAAACGATGTGCTTTATTCCCTGGATAGCGAGTGGTCCGCAGAGCTTGATTTCCTCGGCTATCTCGTCGCACTTGGCGAGAAGCTGGGGACGGTCCTCGACGAGATGTTGGATCAGCCCGATCTGGTAGGCGCGGTTGGAATCGATTCTTGTACCGGTGAGCATCAGGTTGAGCGCCTCTCCAAGGGGAATCATTCGCGAGAGGTTATGGACAGCGTGACCGGGAAAAATGCTCCAGCGCGGCTCCGGGAGGCCGAACTGAGACTGGCGCGTCGCGACCCTGATGTCGCACTTCAGCGACAACTCCAGTCCTCCGGCGACGCAGTAGCCGTCGATCGCCGCGATGATCGGCTTGAACACGCCCCTGTCTGCGAACGATGCCTCGTGCCTGCCACGTATCGGGCTCTCCACCATGTCCCCGGCGGCATCGAGCGAGGCGCGCTCTTTCAGGTCCATGCCGGCTGAGAATGCGCGACCGCCGCTCCCGATGAGGATGGCGACGTACAGGTCCGGATCGTCCCGAAACTCGTCCATCGCCTCCCGAAGTCCGACACCAAGCTCGCGGTTGAGTGCGTTCAGCGACTCAGGCCGGTTAAGTGTTATGTAAGCGATCTGATTGCGCGTTTCATACAGGACGGTGTTCGTGGATAGCGCCATCGACTGCTCCCGTCTGCTGAATGTCACCGCTGTCAGGCGGAGTGTATCAGGTGTTAAGCGAGGAGATAAGATATAGGAGTGAGAGGGAACCTGTTCCAAATTGGTAGGTGGCCTCTGCAAAAGCTGCGCCACCACCCCTGGATTCCGGCTTTCGCCGGAATGACGGAGGGGCTGTGCCTACCAATCTGATACAGCTCCAGTGAGAGGCGCAGACCGCGCCGTGTTTGTGGGAAGCGTCTGGTGTTGGGCACTGATGGTAGAATCAGGAAACACCGAACAGTAACAACGGCGCTGCGGCGCGGAGGTGACTTGTGCAGAAGCGAACGATTACGGCCCATCCATCGCAGGTCATGGTGGAGCAGCTCGCGGCCTCGGGCGTGAAGTACGTATTCAACAATTCGGGATCGCGGGAGGCGCTGTTCTTCGACACGCTGCACTCGCATCCTGACATACACGGCATCCTGGGACTACACGAGGGGTCTGTCACGGCGATGGCAGGTGGGTACACGCAGGTTGCCGCCGACCCCGGCGTGATGGTCGTTCACCTCGGAGCGGGTCTCGCGCAGAGCATGGGGCAGCTCATCAACGTGTGGTGGGGAAGCCTGCCGGTGGTGGTCATCACGTTCGCCGGCGACACAGGGAGCTTCGCCGACCGGATCAGCCTGGACCTGAGTCACAGCTTTGGACCTACGTCCATCGCTGCTCCGGTGACCAAGGAGAACTGGACGGTCGTGGAGCCGGAGGGTCTGCCAGCGGCGATCGAGCGCGCCGTGCGCGTTGCGACGACGCCCCCGGTGGGGCCAGTCCACCTGGCGGTCTATGACAGTATGCTCAGCGCGACTCCGATTTCGACCGAGATCATAGAAGGAGGTATTCCGGAGGTCAGGGCCGGATATCCGTCCGACGACGACATCGAACGGGTCGCGCTGGCTCTGCACGAGGCGGAGCGGCCGCTGATCTACGCGGGCGACGGCATCTGGAAAAGCGGGGCTGAGGCCGCTGTGACGGCGATCGCCGAGCGGTTCGGGGCCGCGGTGGCGACGGGTCGCAACGACCTTCGAGGCGTCCCGATCAAGCATCCTCAGCACGTGGGGTATTTCGAGAGGGCGGTCGAGGCGCTAAACTCCGACCTGATCCTGTCCATCGGCTCTCGTCACAGCGGTAGCGGCGCGGCGTCGGACTACGTCAGCTTCGCCGGCGACGCGACCCTGATGGCGATTGGCGCTGACGTCGAGAACCTGAAGAACATGCCCGGACTCGATCTGGCAATCCTGGCGGATGAGCGAAGGGCGATGGAGCGGCTGGGGGCGCTTGTGCAGAGCGAGACGGAGCCGGGACGGTACGATGAGAGGAGAGAGTGGGCGCGTGGGGCGGCGTCCGGGCTGCGGAATGAGCGGCGGGCGGCGCTTGGCTCAATCGGAGCGCAAGAGGGCCGTGTGCGACCGCTGCCGCTGATAGAGTCGCTCGACGCCGAACTGGAGCGCATCGGCGGCGGGATCGTCACCACCGAGCAGTTCGCGGTGCCGCAGGACGTGGTCGGCGGTGAAAACGGTCCGGGCAACAACATGTACATCCGGCCGGCCGGGGGCTCGGAAGGGTACGGGGTCGGCGCACCGATCGGCGCGAAACTGGCCGCGCCGGACACGCCGGTCGTCGGACTGGTCGGAGACGGCTCGCTGTACTACGCGGACAGCGGGCTGTGGACGGCTGTCCATCACCGGATTCCCGTGCTGTACGTCATCACCAACAACGAGGCTTATGGGATAGTCGCGGGCGCGTTCGGCGGGGCCGAGGGACACATGCACGAGTCGGGCGACTACGGCGGAGTCGTGCTGACGGGCATGGACCCGACGAAGATCGCCGATGGGTTCGGCATGGAGGCCACCGACCTGACAGACGAGTCGAAGATCTCGGACACTATCGCAGAGGGGCTACGAGTCGTCGAGGACGAGAAGCGCCCCTTCCTTATCAATGCGCACCTGCCGATGGGCCTGCCTGAAGGCGGCAGGCCCGCACAGCAGTATCGATTCGTCTAGATCTTCGCGAGCTTGGTGAAGCTGCGGAGCTCCTGCGGCGGGTCCATGCGCCCGCCTCGGATGGTGAAGGAGACCTCGCCCACGTAGATGTTGCCGTGGCTGTCCACGCCCATGCCGTGCGGAGCGATGAACTCGCCCGGGCCTGTGCCCTCGTCGTCGTCGCCAAAGAGCGCGAGACGGCTGCCGCTGGGATCGTAGATGCTGATGCGGTGGCCGTGCCTCGGCGGCGTGGGATCGGCTTGGGTCGAGCCAGGCAGTTCGCCGACGTAGATGTTGCCGTCTGGGCCGATGGTCATACCGTTGGGCATGTGGATGTTGTTCCACACGTCGAGCACGTTGCCGTCGGTGTCGAACACCTGGATGCGGTGCGCCTCGCGGTCGGCGACAATGACGCGGTCACCGTCGTCCACAGCAATGTTGTGGGGTCTGAGAAATTCGCCCGGGTCGATGCCGGGTCCGCCCCAGCTCATTACGTACTCGCCATCTCCAGTGTACTTGTGCACGTTGAAGTTGCCGTAGCCGTCGGAGATGTAGATGTGTCCGGTCTTCCTGGATACGGCGGCATGGGTTGGGCGGTTGAACGGCTCGCCGCCCCATATCTCTGAGGACTGGCCGGTCGTGCCGATGGTCATGAGCAGTTCGCCCTCGCGGGTAAACTTGGTGATGGTGTGGATGCCGTCATCGACGCAGTAGATGGTGTCCTCGGGGCCGACGTAGATGCCGTGAGTGCGGTCTCCGAAGATGCCCTTGCCAAAGCCGCGAACGAAGTCGCCGTCCTGGTTGAAGACCATGACTGGGAAATCAGGATTCCTGCTGAATGCGTACACGTCGTCCTGGGAGTCGACGGCGACGCCCGGAGTCTCGATGAGCCTGGCCTCCTCCGGCAGCTTGTGCCAGTCGAGAATATGCTCGTACCTGAAGTCGCCTTCGCCCAGAATCGCGCCCATGTTTGTTCTCCTTATATCTGCGTGTTGTTGTTCGAGTTGGGTTTATGGTGAGCAGGGGGTTCTAGTAGACGTGTCCCTGTACAGAAGCGGCGATAGACATCTCGATGTCATGGATCGCCTGGGACATTGATTGGCCGATAAGGTCCAGCCTGCGCACCTGCTCGATGCGATCGGACGCCTGACGCGACTCACGCGAGGACAGCAGCTCTCGGAAGATACCGCACGCGTCGGCAAGGCAAATCAACATCACGTCTCTGGGATCGGGGATCTCGTCGCTGAACAGCACGCCCATGATGCGGAGCTTTACTTCGCGCTCGACCGTGCCGTCGATAGTCGGATAGCGTCTGGACTTGAACACCCACATGAATTTGTCGTCCTGGCGTTCCAGGACGCCTACATCTACCAGTCTGGCGAGAGCATCTTCACGGATCTCGTATGCATGCTGCGCCGCGTGCTCCACCCAGAATCGGACATCGTTCTTCTCCTCCCCTTTGGCTATATCGGCCAGCGTCGTGTCGAGCAGGTTGTCACCGACGGGCGCGGAGTCGAGTAGGATCAGATGCTCCAGGTCTGTGTCGATGCGGTTCTCCATTGCGAGGTCCATCAAGACGCCGCCAGCGATGGCATACTCCATCGACCAGCTGGGGACGCGCACGAACCTGCCATCCTCGTCGTTGAGCATAAGCAGGATGATTTCCTCTACCAGTCTGAGCATTGTGTTTGTCCTCTCCTTATCAACGCGCTCTTCAGGGCGTGGCTGCCACACTTGGGCGCAGGGATTGCCGGTATTAGGCACCTTTCAACGATTATAAACGACAGGCGGGCATTTCAACAGTGCATTATTAAGAGTAGAGGGAAGTGCAAAACGCAATCCGCGGTAGTTTCGTCACTCCCGCAAAAGCGGGAGTCCACTATGGCGAACAGTGGTGGCCAGCCTGTGGATTCCCGCGTGCGCGGGAATGACGGGTAGGAGTTGGGAGTTTTGCACTTCTCTCATTAAGAGTAGGGGAGAGATCAGTCGGTATGTTTCTCCAACTCGAGCGCGGCTGCGATTGCTTCACGGTCGGCATCGCCGGTAGCGCCGCTGTTACGCTCGGCGAGTTCGCGACGCGATACGCGGTCGAATCTGCCCGCGTCCGCGGCCCTCGGATCGGTCGCCGCGAGCAGGGCGAGGGGGCCTACGGCCTGCCGAGACGTATCCGCCAAATCGGACGCCGCCGCCCGGCGCGACAGGGACGCAAGGGGTGCTGCAGTACCGGCCTCCGCTCCCGTCTGTTCGAGCCATGCGGCGCGGATTCTCAACAGGCGCGATACGCGGCTGGCTATGTAGGCCTCGACGAGCAGCTTGGCGCGAATTGGGTCGGCGCCCAGCTCGTTCTCCTGAGCGTACTCGATGAGCGCGTCTGTCTCGGACTCGACCCATGAGGGCAGGTCGGCGCGCGGGTCGAGCGTTACCCTCGCGCTGAGCACTCGGTGACCTTCTCCTTCCGGGCCCAGCGCATCTGTGCGCAACACCCAGACGTCTTGGAAGCTGACCGGAGTCGGAGCGGCGGCGCTTAGCGTCCGAGTTGAAGGATAGGCAATGCCGTCCGAGGTCGCGTCGACGACCAGGCAGACAGGTTCGGGTAGATCAGAGTGAGGGCCGCATCCGGGATGGACCAATGCCACGGTCCACAGGATGTCGGGACGTGTGCCATGCCCCGTGTACATGCCCGTACCGTTGAGGAGGTAGCCGTCGGCGTCGGGAACCGCGGTGATGCCTACGGAGTCGGGGTCCAGGCCCACGTCCCCGTTGGGCTGCGGCGATGTGGCGATTCGGTGTCTCCAGACGGTAGCCTTGCCCGCTGTAAGCGATCGGGTCAGGTCGGTCCTGCGTCCGGTGGAGTCCCAACTGCCTATGGCGCATCTGAGCGCCTGGGCCTCACCATCGATCAGCGACAGCAGCCCTCGGCGGTTCAGCTCTTCCAGGAGAACGACGGTCTGGTCGGGTGACAACCCCGCGCCACCACTTACGGCAGGCTCGGACGGCGCCAGCCAGCCTTCTCGTCCGAGCTTGACCGACAGGTCGGATAACGCAGATGCGCTGTCGGGAGAGTCGATTAGCGCGTCCAAGTTGTCGGGGACGTGTCTGTCGAGCCATGAGGACGCCAGTTCCCGGAATCGCTGCTGCTCTTCGGTGTAGTCGTATGAGAAGTCCATGTATTACTCAGAGGTTCCTGTAAACGTCGCCGCGAGGACCGATAGTGGTTACTCGAACCAACCGCCTGATCTCGTCTACCCTATAGACGACTCTCAGATTCCCGACGCGAGTGCGATAAGAATCTGGATAACCTCGCAATGGACTGGAAATCAGGGGAGAAGCAGGGTCTGCGCTAACCAACTCAAGGCGGTCGTTCAGTCTACGTCTCATGTTGGAGTCAACTCGTTGAAGGTAACGTCTCGCCCGTCTGGAGAACCTGATCTTATACACCGGTTCTCTTGATTTCCTCCCAGCTTACGTAATCACCTCGCTCTATCTCCTCTTCTCCCTCCAGGAGGTCGGCCCACTCTTCGGGCGTCATTTCGTAAGGTATATCCAACAGCGCTGTGGACTTGAGTACGTCGACTGCCTCGTCCAGTAGTTCGCCACTCATGTACTCAGCTAGCCTGTGCAGGCTCTTTCGAATCGAGTGGGCGTTTTTGACATACTTCGCGCCCGATTCTCTGATTGAATCCTCCTTGGGACGGTCGTGTGGAGTCTCGGTAAGGTTACCGCTGCGGAAGTCCCGCTTTGCCTTCTCGAATCTCTTGATGTCGGCTGGATCGAAATCTTCTGGGAAGTCGGGGACGCTCAAGACCCCCTCAGATGCCTCCTCCAGCATGTCGTCGGGGAGCATGTCGATCAGCTCGTGGATCTCCTTACATAGACTTTCGAACGTTATCGGGGCGATGGACTTCGGGGGATTGCTAGGCTCAACGATTCTTCGCGTGCTGAACTTGAACATTGTTACCCCCTCAACTCGGCGTTCAGCTCGCGGCTGAGCTGGCGCACGATGTCGCGCTGGAAGTGGTCGATCTGCTCTGAGGTCAGGGTGCCGCGGTTGGACTGGAAGACGACTCGGAAGGCGACCGACTTTCGTCCTTCGGGGACCCCTTCGCCGGAGTAGATGTCGAACGGCGCGCTGCGGACCACCAGCGCGTGGCGGTCTATGATGTGCTGTATGCCGGCGCTGGGAACGTCGGCGTCCACAACAACCGCCAGGTCGCGGTAGGATTCCGGGTACCTGCTGGCGCCCTCGTGAGTCTGGCGCAGGTCTCCGACCACAGGGAGCAGCGCGTCGAGGCTGATCTCGAACATCGCCGCCGGGTAGCCCTCCAGGTCGTAGCTCTCGAGCAAGGGGACGCGCAGCTCGCCGATCACGCCAAGCTCCGCTCCTACGGACGTGATCCGGGCCGTGCGACCCGTCTGCATGATCGAGTCGGTCGAGGGCTCGTATTCGACCTCGATACCGAGCTTATTGAAGGCGTACTCTAGCGCGCCCTTCGCATCGAAGAAGCCCATTACGCCCGACTCGGTCACCCACGACTCCGGGAATCGCGGACCGGAGACCACGCCGACGAGCATCTCCAGCTCGTCCGGCAGGTCTCGCTCCTTCGCCTCCGGCTTGGGGATATAGACGCGCCCCACCTCGAAGATACGCACCCCTTCGCCCTGGGCGATCCTGCGGTTGTACGACAGCGTGCCCAGCACGTTCGCCCGCAGGGTCGTGCGCATGTACTCCCACTCGCGGCTGAGCGGGTTGGAGATACGGAGCGGTGGACGAGTGTCGTCAAGCGCGTCCACACGGGACAGGTTCTCAAGGGTTGTCGGGGAGTACGAGATGGTCTCCTGCATTCCAGCCGCGGCCATCAGATCACGCACCACGTCTTTTAGCTGCGTCATCGGCTGGGGCTGCCAGTGCGGGATCGCGCTCGACAGCATGGTCGTGGGCAGCGAGTCGTACCCGATGGTCCGTGCGACCTCTTCGACCAGGTCGTCTTCGATGGAGATGTCGGAGCGCCAGTAGGGCACCTTGAGCCAGAGTGTGTCGGAGCGTTCGGCGGACGGAGCGGCCTCGACCGCCTCGATGAGGTCTATCAGGCCGCCCGGCGCGTCAGCCTCCTCGAAGCCTAGCGACTCTAGCACTCGTCTGACCTGTGACATGGGATAGTCCACGCCCAGGACCTGCCTGATGCGGGCGCGGCTGATACTGACGGTCGGGGGCTCGCGCCTGGTGGGGTAGAGGTCGATTATGCCCTTGGCGGCAGTGCCGCCGCACAGCTCGACCATAAGCTGAGTCGCGCGCCGGAGGCCAACCGGGGAGAGCGCTGAACGAATGCCGCGCTCGAACCTATCAGAGGCGTCCGTGCGCAGGTCGAGGGCCGTCCGGGTAAGCCGCGTGTTGACTGGGTTGAAGCTGGCCGACTCCAGCAGAACGGACGTGGTGTCTTCGGTCATTTCGGAGTTGGCGCCGCCCATCACCCCGGCGAGTCCGACCGCATCGTGGGAGTCCGCGATAGCCAGCATGGGCGGGCTGAGCTTGCGCTGCTGGCCGTCCAGGGTAGTCAGCGTCTCGCCCTCACGGGCCGCCCGGACGATGATCGTCGCGTCCCTGCACTTGTCGAAGTCGAAGGCGTGCAGCGGCTGGCAGTATTCGAGCATGACGTAGTTGGTGATGTCCACGACGTTGTTGATGGGACGCTGGCCGGCCTTGATTAGCGTGTCCTGCAGCCATCGGGGGGACGGGCCGATCTTCACACCGGTAATCAGGCTGGCGGTGTAGCGGTAGCAGAGGTCCGGGTCGGCTATCTCTATGGTGACCTGGCTTTCGATGTCAGGGCCGTCCTCGGGGTACGAGTAGTCAGGCTCGGTCACGCTCTCACCCGTGATGGCCGCGACCTCGTGGGCGATGCCGAGGATCGAGAGGCAGTCCGGCCGGTTCGACGTGACCTCGGCGTCCAGGATGGCGTCGCCGAGGTAGTCGGCGAGCGGAGTGCCGACCGGAGCGTCGTCGTCCAGCACGAGGATGCCCTCGTGGTCCTCGCCGAGTCCGAGCTCAAGCACCGAACAGACCATGCCCGCGGACTCGACGCCTCGGATGCGGGCGCGCTTGAGCGTCTCCGTCTTGCCGGAGCGCGGGCTGTACAGCGACGCGCCCTCCCTGGCGAAGGCGATCTTCTGTCCGGCGGCGACGTTGGGTGCGCCGCAGACGACGGTGGCCGTCTCGCCGTTGCCGATGTCCACGGTGGGGAGCTTGAGCCGGTCGGCGTTGGGATGGGGGTCGATCTTCAGGATATGGCCGACCACAACGGAGTCCGGTTCCCAGTCCACGCCTATGGTCTCGACGTCGCCGATCTCGATGCCGGCCATTGTGAGCTTGTGGGCGAGCTCCTCAGGGGAGTCGGTGACCGGGACGTAGTTCTTGAGCCAGGAGATGGGTACTAGCATGATGGGGCGTGGTTCCGTTTTGGTTAGTGTGGAGGATGTTTCTATGGGGATACGATAGCGTTGGGGCCAAGGCGACTACAAGCCCAATAGAAAGAGAGAGTTAGTAGGCTGCTATTGCGGTGAGTGTCAACCGCAATCGGGAGTTGTCACATCACCGGCGTCTTGGCTTGCGATTTGGGTTTCCTACCGTGGTAGGCGAACTCGCCGCACTGTTTAGCGACCTATTCTGCGAATGACTTGATGGATGTCACTGAGTGTCACCCTCGATCTTCGTGAACCACCAGATTGCTAGGATTGGCGAGAGTCCACCGCTGACCCTCACACATCAGGTCACCCCTAACAGAAATCAACCGTCTCCGATCATGAGCGCCAATAATCCTTTCATAGTCCTCATGGTCAAGTCCCACTCTGACAGACCTTCTTGATCCGTTAATCATTCCCTTGACTGTCACATGGCCTTGATAGTCCGACTCCTGACGTGTAAGTGAAATAACATAGCCCTCGATCAGCGCGTTCGGGTGTTCCTGCCGATCCTTCAGAACCCGAGATGCTTCTTCGAGTATTGGAGTATCTGATTCGTCGAACTGAACTCGGACTCGGCCGCGAGGGTACGGGTACGTGAGCGCCCAGCTTACGGAGATGTCCAGCTCACTCTCGTTTCCCTTGCCGAGCATTCCCGCAACAGCGTCGCACAGGTTCGCGCTCACACCAACATCTACCCCATCTTCAAATCCCCTAAGATCAGTATCGAAATATTCATAGTCCGCGAGATCCACGGCTTTTCTGATGGCCTGCAATCCTGAACCCAGCCTACGCACGACCGTCCTGGGAAATGGCTCGGCTGTTGGAATACCCGCCATATTGGGGCCAAGTGCAGGGGGAGCAGGCGAAAGTATGTTAATGACGAAACTGCCCATCTCAGTCTGTCCAAAGCGCACAGTGGAGACGTAATCTTTTACCTTCTTAGTCTTGTTCGTCCTGAACGCGCGTCTTGGGCGCCAGGCTGAACAGGCTGCCGCCAGCATCATATTGCGGGACTGCTGAATCATCGCTGCGGCCGCGTCCATGGATATCGAGCCGTCTGCCCTAGATTCTGGCGAACGGACGCGAACCAGATCAACATCGGCCAGAGAAAGATCGCGCAGGACAGCGTCTTTCTCACGCTCCTCCATGTTGGCCAGTATGGTGATCACCTGTCCTAATCTGAGACCGTAATCCGTGAATCTTGACGATACAGGCACGATTATTTCAGAAGGCTCGTCGCCGAATGCATAAACGTCTCCGTAATCACCGTAGGGTTCTACTTTGTGCCAGCCATGCGCCTCCACGTATGCGCGCAGCGCCCGTGGTGTGACATTGGACAAAATGTCACTCTGACCGAATCTCCCATTCATGGCGCTCCTCCCCCAGTTGGGACCCAGGTCCGTGCCCAAGACATAAGTGTTGTCAACGAGTCTGGGTTCAGAAACTGTGATTGAGGTATTACAACCGTCCTGGAGCTGCCCTCGTCAATTTCAGGGAGTCCAGAAATCGACATCCACCATGCCCGACGGTGCATTGTCAGCCCCTCGTCGTTCCAGTTGATCCATTCAGCCGGATCTTCAGGGAGTTCGAGAACTACGAGGATCAATGGACACCCCCGAGGAAACCCACATAGATCGTTGTAGTTCTTCGAACCTAACCGAAAGTGCAGTCCATCACTATGCAAGTTCGGCACCGAGGTGGCCTTCAGCTGAACATCGATCTGAGGCCTCATGGTTTCACCCGATCTGACAGAGGCATCAACGCTGTATCTATCCGGGTCAGGCCCGGATTGGCAGGTGTAACCGACGAAGGCAGACAGGGCAGAGATGTATGCGAAAGATAAACGCTCCTTGCGGTCGTTGTCGCTGAGAAGGGTTCTTCGATACGCCAGTGTCTGTCTCCTCTGTCCACAGTATTCCAGCCCCTCCGTCGCGTGAGGTGATTATCCAATCAAATGGAACACAAGGCAACTCTACGCTACACCACCAGCTTCGCCCCCTTCGGCCTTTTCTTGCCGCCGTGGACTGAGGGCTCGGCGCACCACTTGGCGGCTAGTCTTCGGACAGCCTCGTATACGCTCTCGTCGAAGCCGAGCAGGTCGCAGACGACGCGGCGGTCCAGGAGGGCGCGGTTGGGGTCGGCGTCGGCGAGGTAGGCAGGCTTGAGGTCCTTGTCTCGGAAGTCGTCGAAGATGGACTCGGCGGTGGATAGCTGATCGTCAGTCAGGGTTCGGAAGTCGAGGACAGGGAGGGATTCGGCGGAGCGAATGGTCGTGGCGCCACGTCCAGAGTCTTGGCGACTTGCGTGCCACCAGTGCAGGAGAATTCCTAGGGTGCTGTTTCCCCACAGCGCGTAAGCACAGTCGAATCTCTCGGACTTGAAGCTTACGTTTGGCCACGAGCGGCCTCCCAAGCTCTTGTACTCAGTTATTGCAACCGTGATTGGCTGCGAGTTGAATCGAAAGTCACGATTCACATGTGCGCGGCTTGCTGTCGCCCAAACGACGTCGGCTTTCGCTTCCATTCCCTGTCTAACTCTCAACTGCGAGTCAGGTGTGCATATCAGCCGGGTTTCTCTTTTGGCATCATGATTCCACAGCGAAGGATAAGATGCGGTAGGGCTAGGGGAGTCTTTCTCAAATGGACCGCGTGGGGCTGGACCGGTGATGTCGCGGTCAACTAGGCCAAGTGTGCCCACAATACCGAGCTTGGATGTTTTTAGGGTCAATGTCTTGGCCGAACCAGGAAGCCACAATTGCGATTGCGATAGCGCATGTGCGACCTGTGCAACGGTGTAGTCCAGAAGGCGAACGCTGCCCCAGTTCTCTCCCCCTTCATCCGGCTGAGTAGACAGCAACTCCCCGATCGGCTCGTTTCCGACCACCAAAGGCGTACCACCATATGGCCCATCTTCAATTGCTCGTGGAGACTTGCAATCAACGATGCCGTTCGCAATTGCGCTGGCCTGACCAAATCCCTGGGGGCGGTGACGCAGAGATGTGAATTGTGCTCGTCTCGAGTGCGAAGTGTTTCCCGTCCCTACCTTACGCGCGACGACTAGACATTCTCCCAAACCAGTATCCGATGAAAATGAAATGTCGTTTATGTTGCCTGCGGCAATACTAAGTACGGACAGGTCTACATACTCCTTTGCAAGCATCGTGCGAAACTTCTGCCAAGATAGTCCCGCGGTTGCAACCAAAGGCAGAACCAGAGCAAGGATGCCGCCCTGTCTGAGTTTGCGATGAGCCAAAGCTGCAAATGCTGAGGCCATACCTGCATTTCCGTTGTAGCAGCTACCCTTTCCGAACTGATTTATCCGCCTGCCCATAGCGGTCTGATCAGCGGCTGTTGCTCCAAAGGCGGCAAACGCGGGGTTCGTCACATCGGCGTGTGCGCCACCGTGGTTCGTTGCCCGCGTGAACGGAGGGTTCATTATGACCAAGTCGAATTCTTCGTCTGTCACGTCTGCAATGACCTGCGCCGCCGTCTCCTCGCCGACGCTTCCGGTACGCATGGCTGGGTCACTCATGTTGAAAAGGGTCATGGTCGAAGACGACTGGAGCAGCTCCAGTGAGCCTATGGCGACGCTGCCGTCCTCCTGCCTGCCGTAGGCGAGCGTGTACAGCCGCGTTCTGCCGAACCCTACGTTGGGCTGTGCGCCGGACAGCGTCGAGCCGGTGATGTGGATGGCGGACGGCATCACGTCGCAGCCGTACAGCACCTCCTCCATCATGACGGGGTGAAGCGCGGCGAGGTCGCCGCCAGTGCTCTCGTGCTTCGTGGCGATCTGCTCGTACACCGCAGACAGCAGCGCGCCGGTGCCGCACGCGAAGTCGCCGATTCGCAGACCGCCTATCGCGTCGGAGTCAGACCAGTCCACGTCCATCTTCGAGACTGCAAGCCTTGCGAGCAGCGCCGCGGACGCCGGGAGTGTGTAGAACGTCGCAAGGTACTTGCGGTCTGCTATCAACCTCTGGAAGATGCGTCCGGTCAGATCGTGCGCCTGGTTCGCGCCGGTGGCGGCTACGTCCTCGACGGTAGCTCGCAGGTTGGACAGAAGCTGGGAGGCCTCGGCCGCCGGAAGCTGCTCGACGATGTCTCTGGCAATGGAGAAGATCGGCCAGTAGTTGACCTCGAGGATCTGCGTCCAGGCGTCGAGGATGTTCGACTTGGGATTGGCGACGGAGGTCGAGCACAGCTGCGACAGCGGCTTGACGCCGTGCAGTCCGGCAAGCCGTTCGTGGAACACCATCGCGTTGGCGACGATGGCCCCGGCCATGCGGTAGGTCTGGAGCACCTCGGACATTCCTAGCAGTCCCGCGATGCTGGTGACGACGTCCGGCCTGGACTCGGCAAGCTGCCCGAGGATGGCGGCCGTGCGGTCTATGCCCTTTTCGAGCGCGTCGGCGGCCTCGTCCACCGCTCGCTGAGGCACGGACACCAGCCGGACGAGGTCGGCAAGGTCTTCGACCGACCCCTCCAGCCAGCCGGACGCGGGGAAGCGTGTGCCGTCCTGGTAGCACACGCAGTAGGACAGCCGCGCATTGGAGACGGCGGCGGAGAGATCGTCCGCGTCCTCTGTGCCGTCCGGGTATCGCAGCGCGATGGCGGCGTCGATGTGTCGCGCCGTGCCGACGACTTCCAGGCCGAGCCGGTCTTTGGCTTCGGTCTCGGCCTTGTAAGCCGGCATGAGCTCGGCCTCGATCACCACCGGAGCGCGACCGGGCGCGGTGATGAGGATGTCCGGCTGCAAGGCTGAGTTACCGACGATCTGCCGCGTGTTCTCGTACAGCACGTCGTAGCTGGGCAGCATTTGTCCGAGCTGCTCGCCCAGGGCGTAGTTCGCGCTCGGCTCAGTCCAGTGGGCTGTGGATGTCATGTCTGCGCTCGTCTGTCGCGGCATCGCCTAGTGTCAAGTCTGACTATACAGGAGACGATTGCATAACCCCCTCTCCCTTGAGGGCGAGGGTTGGGGTGAGGGTGAAAATGGATTGATCGCAAGCTACCGCGCACTACGCATACCCCTCTGGATTCCCGCCTTCGCGGGAATGACGGTTGGGCGTCGCTGACAGGGAGAGTCAGCCCGACTAGACTACTTGGCCCTAGCTAAACTGGCGCAGGAAGCGGAGGTCGTTGGAGTAGAAGAGCCGGATGTCGTCTATCCCGTGCTTGAGCATGGAGATGCGCTCCGGGCCCATGCCGAAGGCGAAGCCGGTGTAGATGTGGGGGTCGTAGCCGACACCCTCCAACACCTTGGGGTGGACCATGCCCGCGCCCATGATCTCGATCCAGCCGGTGTTGCTGCACACACGACAGCCCTGCCCGTCGCACAGGAAGCAGTCTATGGACATGTCCACGCCGGGCTCGACGAACGGGAAGTAGTCGCAGCGGAAGCGCACCTTGCGGTCGACGCCGAAGATTCGGCGCGCGAACTCGAACAGGGTGCCCTTGAGGTCGGTCATGGTTATACCGCGATCGACAGCGAGGCCCTCGATCTGGTAGAAGTGCCACTCGTGCCTGGGGTCCGTGGCCTCGTAGCGGTAGCACTTGCCCGGCACTATGACGCGCACCGGCGGACGGGTGCTCTCCATGATCCGCGCCTGCATGGGCGAGGTGTGGGTGCGAAGGAGCATCGGGCGTTCGCCTTCGTCGTCTTCATAGTCGATCCAGAGCGTGTCCCACATGTCGCGGGCGGGATGGTCCCTTGGGATGTTGAGCATCTCGAAATTGTAGTGGTCCCACTCGATTTCCGGGCCTTCGACGACGCTGAATCCCATTGAGCTGAACGCGGCGCATATCTCGCGCACGATCCTGGTGGTGGGATGGATGCCGCCTCTTGGCACCGGCCAGCCGGGCAGGGTGACGTCGATGGGTTCCTCCGACTGCTCGGATGCGGCCCGCTTAAGCGAGTCCCCGGCGGAGGTCATCGCGTCCTGAAGGGTCTGGCGCAGCGCGTTAGCGGCGGCGCCTGCGGCGGGACGGTCCTCTCGGGGCAGCGATCCCACGCCCCGGAGAAGCTGGGTCAGCTCACCGCGTCGGCCCAGAAATGAGACACGCCACTCGTCGAGAGCTTCGAGGCTGGAGACCGACTCCAGTTCCGAGAGCGCTTTCGATTGCAGCGATTCGATCTGACTGGCGATTCCGGACTCGTTCATGTGATCTCCATATGGGCACTGGCTGAATGCAATCTCCAGCAATTTCGTCACTCCCGCGAAAGCGGGAGTCCATCTTGCCGAACGGCGAGCCACTTCGTGGATTCCCGCTTTCGCGAGAATGACGGGTCGCGTGCAGACTCTCGTACTTCTCTACCACCCGGACACTGGCTGGATGCGTCCAGATTATAGGTTTGGGCCGAAATTCGGGTCAAGGTAGGTCTCGCGTTGCCCGCCTGCGATGGCGGTAGTACCATCAGAGTAGCTGCGACGGATCAACGACCGTCCGGCGCCAACCCGCCAACATAGCGTACAAGGAAGAAAAAATGTCCTGGAAGAAGCACGCTGGCAGCCCGTTCGAGACGTACAAGCACGACGCGGTTGCGACGAACGGGATGGTGTCCACCAACCACCCGTTGGGGTCGGCTGCAGGTCTCGAGATGCTCGCGATGGGCGGGAACGCGATGGATGCGGCTGTGGCGTCGGCGTTCGCGCTGAGCGTTGTGGAGCCGATGATGATCGGCATCTTCGGGGCTGGCTTCATCAACTTCTACAACGCCTCCGACGACGAGTTCGTCAATATCGACAACTACTCGGTCGCGCCTCACGCGGCGACCCCGGACATGTACGAGACGATCTCGGACACCTGGCCCGACTACATGGAGACTGCCGATCGCGCCAACCTGGTCGGATACAGGGCGGTCGGTGTGCCCGGCGCGCTGAAGGGATGGTGCTACGCGGAGGATAGGTACGGCAGGCTTGGACTGGATACGGTCATCCAGCCCGCGATTCGATACGCCCAGCGAGGGTTCCCTGCCAGCCAGTACCTGGTGGACATCATTCACCAGGGCCGTGAAGACCTGACGATGTTCCCGGCCACGGCGGATGTGTTCCTTCCCGGCGGCTTGCCGCCTGCGGTCGGCGACCTGGTCGTCAGGGCTGACTACGCCCGGACGCTGGAGGAGGTCGCGCGGCTCGGCCCTGACGTGCTGTACGTGGGCAGCATCGGCCAGATGGTCGTCGACGACATGGCCTCGAACGGCGGGATCGTCACATCGGACGACCTGCGCGACTACCGGATACACCTGCGGGAGCCTGTCAGGGGAACCTACAGGGGGTATGAGATAGTCGCGATGGCGCCGACAAGCTCGGGCGGAACGGCGATCGTCGAGATGCTGAACATACTTGAGGGGTTCGACGTGACGGGCGCCGGCTTCGGCACGGCTGAGGGTGTGCACCTGCTGGCCGAGTCGATGAAGATCGCGTTTGCGGACAGGTTCGAGTACATGGGAGACCCGGGGTTCGTCGAGGTGCCGGTGGCGGCGCTGACGACCAAGGAGTACGCGACTTCGAGACGCGGCGAGATCGACACCGGCACGGCGCGGGCCTACGGCTACGGCAACCCATCGGCGTACGTGGGTGAGGGCGCGGACACGACTCACCTGACGGTGGCTGACGGCGACGGCAACGTCGTCTCGACGACACAGACCATCCACGCGGCGTTCGGGTCCAGGGTGACCGCTCCAGGGACCGGTATGCTGCTGAACAACACTATGAACATATTCGACCCGCATCCGGGCAACGCCAACTCGATCGCGCCGGGCAAGCGGATGGTCAGCAGCATGGCGCCCACTATAGTAATGAAGGACGGCAAGCCGTTTATGGCGCTCGGAACACCGGGCGCGACCCGCATATTCCCGTCTGTGCTCCAGGCAATCGTCAACGTCATCGACCACGGCATGACGCTCCAGGAGGCGGTGGAGGCTCCGCGCGTGTGGACGCAGGGTCAGGCGTTGGAGGTCGAGGGCGGGATATCCCCGCGTGTTCGCGAGCAGCTCAAGGCGCTCGGACACGACGTCCAGGAGGTCGCCAAGGTCGCCGGAGGCATGAACGGTGTGATGCTGGACCACCAGCGCGGAGTGATTCACGGCGCAGCCTGCTGGCGCGCTGACGGCACTCCCGCTGGGTTCAGTGGAGGCCCGGCCAAGCCCGCATCCGGAGATGCGCTGTACAGGTTCTAGTGACAGACCCGGTCGCGTCGTGGCGGATGTGAAGTGAACGCAAGGCTCGTCTTGAACATAGTGCTTGGCGCTGCGATCCTGGCATGTGTTGTGGGCGCCGGCGTGCTGATACTGCGGGACTCGCGTTCGCCCGGCGGAGTCGAGGTCACTCTGCCGCCGCCGACTCCCGCGCTGACTGAGTCGCAGCCTGTCACTCAGATCATGGTGTATGTGTCGGGCGAGGTAATACGCCCAGGTGTATACAGGCTGGATTCCGAGCACCGAGTTGCCGACGCGCTCAACGCGGCTGGAGGGCCGACCTCGGACGCCGACCTGGACAGGATTAACCTCGCAATGAGGCTCAACGACGAGGACCAGATCCATGTGCCTTCTGTCGGGTCGGGTCAGCCGATTGGCGCTCCTGCCTCGACCACTTCCGGTAAGCTGAATGTAAACACCGCCACGGTCGATGAGCTTGAGTCGCTGCCCGGCATCGGCGTCGCAAAGGCGTCTGCCATCGTCGAGTACCGCAATATCCACGGGCCGTTCGAGCGTGTCGACGACCTCGTGGAGGTCAGCGGCATCGGAGACGGGATTCTGGGTTCGATCAGGCACCTCATCGAGGTCCGCTGATCAGGTCGCTACCCAAGATTTTGGAGCGTAACAGGGTGTTTCTAAGGTCCGATTCGTTCGTGGTGAGCTTGTCGTACCATGAACCGTCCTTCGACAGGCTCAGGACGAACGGAGAGTCTAAGTCGTCAGGAGAATTCCCGTTGAACTCGCAACCTTACCACCGGACGACATCTGCTCCCAGGAGGCTGCAATGCTGCCGGAACTAGAGAATGATTCAGCACTCCTAACGCTGCTCTACGCCCTCGGAGTGGTGCTTGTCCTGTGCATCCTGGGGGGTGTCGTCTATCTCATACTGACGGCGATAGAACGGTACAGACGCCGTATCGACCAGTATTCCCTATCTGCCCGTGTCGTGGGCACGTTCAAAGGGCCTGTGGTGCTCTTCCTGGGCATAGTTGGCTTACTGCTGGGCTACGAAGTTCTCGCCGAGTCTGATCTGTCGACCTTTCACCTGCTGAGAGACAATCGCGACTGGGCGGTCAGGATTTGGCTGGTGATCGTCGCGCTGGAGGTCAGCTACCTCCTGTCGCACCTGCTCCAGGCGCTAATGCTCTGGTACGTGGACAACATCGCGGATCGTACCGCGACCGACCTGGACGAGAAGCTGATACCGCAGGTGAGGCGGGTCACCCCGATCTTTGTCTATGCTATCGGCGGCCTGATGGCTCTGGACTTCCTGGGCATCTCCATTACGCCCCTGGTCGCCGGTCTCGGCATAGGCGGCCTAGCGGTCGCGCTGGCCATCCAGCCTACACTCAGCAGCTTCCTCTCAGGGACGTACCTCATCACCGAGGGGGAGCTGAACGAGGGCGACTTCATAGAGTTGGACAAGGGCCCGTCCGGATTCGTGATCGACGTGGGGTGGCGCAGCACCAAGATCAGGGACCGGTTCAACAACCTGATAATGATCCCTAACTCAAAGATGATCGAGAGCGTCATGACCAACTACTACAGCCAGTCGAAGGTCATGACTGTGCTGGTCTCCTGTGGTATTAGCTACGACTCCGATCTAGGGCACGTCGAGAGGGTCTCGCTGGAAGTCGCGAGCGGAGTCAGGGACGACGTGGAGGAGGCCCAGGACGACTACGAGCCGCTGATCTACTTCACGGCGTTCGGGGAATCGAACATCGACTTCGTCCTGCTGCTTCAGGCCGCGGACCGCGCAGCCTCGTTCGTGGTCAGGCACGAGCTAATCAAGCGACTGCACGAAAGGTTCAACCAGGAGGGGATCGAGATCAACTACCCGGTGCGGAAGCTGGTGACGCCATCGGGCAGCGCCGGTCTGCCGATTGCCGAGCTGCCTTCCGAGGACGGGTAGGGGGCGCTAGACCGCCAGCTTCATTCCGCAAACGTTCAATCAACTCGTTGGTCACGACGACGCCGCGCTTGGGAAAAGGTCGAAAGCCGAACTCGGCGGCGGGCTCTACCTTGATGTCAGCCACTGGCGGATGGCCTCGAAGAGCTGGAGGTCTCGGTCGACGTAGCCGTGGGTGGCGCCGTCTATTACCTCGACTGTTACGTGTGGGTAGTCCGCACGCCTGAGGCTCCGCATCGCCGCTCCGCAGACCGGCAGACGCTGGGGGCCGTCACCGCACTCCTCAGACCCGAATATGAACAGGGCAGGGCAGTCCAGCTCGGCGGCGCGCTCGGTGACGCTGTAGCGGTTGTCGGGGTTGAAGCAGTCGATGAACGCGCGAGCGGTCCATGAAGACCCCCATGGAATCCCGGGGCGGATGTAGGCGTCCGGCGATCCCGACTCGACCTGCTCGACGCACCATGAGTAGGCGTTGGTGAACTCGTCTGCGTGAAGCTCGATGATCCCCAGGTGGTTGTACTCGCCCGGCGAGACCGGGATGATGCCGACTACCCCAGGGTAGCTCTCCTTCGACTGTGCGTATGCGGCCCTGACCGCACCGCCGCTGTGACCGCCGATGACCACTGAGCTGTGACCGCGATCTCGCAGCAGTTCGAGCCAGGCAGCGTAGTCTAGCCGGGAGTCGTCCACCGACTCGTGCGCGTAACCGGCCAGCGGACCTCCTGGCGCTCCGTTGGAGACGATGTCGTGACCTCGCCGGTTAGCCGCCAGGAATGCGATGCCCTCAGCCGCCAGCCTAGCTCCAAGCTCCAGGTAGAGCGTCCGGTAGAAGTGGCCGCCGTCACCGTGGAAGAAGCAAACGGCTTCGACGGACGACGATCGCTGCTGTACGGTCGGTGCGAAGTACGCGCCTCCAAGCAGCACGCCGTCAGAGGTGGTAACTTCGACGAAGTCTGCGAGCATTGTCTTTCTCTCTTTGAGCGGTCGAGTTGGCGGCCGTTGTGCTAGGAACTCGCGCTACTCCCCGATGATCGGGTAGGGGGAGAAGTCGGTGATGCCGGCCTCGGTGAGCACGTCCTCATCGTAGAGGACCTTGCCGGTGTACGACTGCGGATCTTTCTCGCAGATGATGACACCGGCGTCGCCCATGATGATGCCGTCCTCACGCGCGCCGGTGTACGGGCGCTCCCCCCTGAACCAGCGCTGGCCCTCGGTCGCGATTCCGCCCCTGGGCGAAAGCGCGTTGACCGCGATGTTGTACTTGAACAACTCGCTCGCCAGGCCCTGAGTGAACCGCTCCATGTGGGCCTTGCCCGATCCGTAGGCGGTCCCGTCGGGACGCGATGACTCGTATGGTCCCTCTCCGGGGCCGACTGCGCCGACCGAGCTGATGTTGATGATGTGGCCGTAGTTCTGCTCTTTCATGTATGGGATAACGAACTTGCAGCCGAGGAACGGGCCCTTGATGTTCACCCGATAGAGCAGGTCCCAGTGGCGTACCTGAATCTCCTCGATGGTGCCCGGCACAAGGATGGCTGCGTTGTTGACCAGGATGTCGATGCGTCCGTACTGCTCTTTCGTATGCTCGAACAGTTTCGTGATGTCGTCTTCCTGCGTGACGTCGCAGCGCATGCCGATGGCCTCGCCGCCCTCGTCTCGGATGCGGTTGACGGCAGTCTGAATGCTGCCTTGGATTCGGAAGTCGCCCTCGTTCTCGGTGCGGGCCGATACGACCACCTTCGCGCCCTCACGCGCGAACACGACAGCCATGTCCCTGCCGATGCCCCGGCTCGCTCCGGTAATCACTGCGACTCTGCCATCAAGCTTGCCCAATGTCGTACTCCTGTCTATAGCTGGGGATCGTGCCCATCGAGGGTTTTCAGAGTGTATTGTCGGGAGTGTCGGGTGTCAACGCGAGGGGTTGGGACAGGGACGCCAAACGGGCTCAGCCTGGTGATGAGAAGTAGAGCCGGACGATCTCCAGTATCTGCTGTCCGGTGAGTAAACCCCGGAAGTAGTCCCGAACCGCGTTGAGCACTTCAATGCCGCTGATCGCGCCGTCGTTGTCATCATCATAGGGGAAGCCCAGGGACAACTGGATCGCTGCCGTGTTGCCATTGCCCTCGGTGTCTACAGCCACGTCGCCGGCAACGTCCACAGTCACTGTGCCGATGGCGTTCGGCGCAACGTCGAAGGTGTAGACCGAGTCGCCGTCGCTGCCGACGAAGTTGCCCGCGGAGCCGTTGGTCACTGTGATGTCTCCGACGGTGAAGCCGGACACAGGCTCGCTGAAAGTGACCGACACTGGGATTGGCGAGTTGATCCTCACGAGAACGCTGGAGGAGGAGGCGCTCAGGGTTACTGACGGCGAGACGCAGAACGGCAGAGCGAGGTCTGCGAGGTCGTTGTCCGCCACATTCTGCAACGCCGATGGGATGCACCCTGTCAGTTGGTTCTGCGAGAGGTACAGCCGCTCCAGGTTGGCGAGCTTGATCAGAGATGTGGGGATGGTGCCGGTCAGCTGGTTGGACCAGAGGCTCAGGACTTGTAGTTTGGACAGGCCGCCCAACGATTCGGGGATCGGGCCAGTCAGCCGGTTCTGCGAGAGTGACAGCACCAGCAGATTGGAGAGGCTTCCCAGCGAGTTAGGAATAGTGCCGGTCAACTGGTTCTGCGAGAGTGACAGCCGCTGCAAGTTAGATAGGTAGCCCAGTTCTGTGGGAATTGGCCCGGTCAACTTGTTGCCCCATAGGTACAATTCTTGCAGACTAGCGAGGTTGCCGAGTTCGGTAGGTACCGGCCCGGTCAACTGGTTCAAGCCAAGTGCAAGCACTCGCAGGTTGGCGAGGCGACCCAGTGCCGGCGGTATCCCTCCGGACAACTGGTTGTTGTGGAGCAAAAGTTGTCGCAGATTGGCGAGATTGCCCAGTTCAGGCGGTATCGGTCCGGTCAACTGATTGCGTTCGTGGTCCGCCACATTCGGGCAAGGACCACCTTCGCAGGTGGGGGTGATGAGGTCCAGAACCGTCAACGCGGTCAGGTTTCCGAGCTGGGCCGGGATCGTCCCTCTCAGCCCCCTGTTCCAGAGAGACAACTGTGTGACACGCGCAGGCGTCCCTTCCATCGTGACACCGTCCCAAGATGTCATGGGTGTGCTCGCCGACCAGTTGAGGGACGTGCCTGTACCCACCAGGGTGTCTCGCGCCCCCAGCAGTGTCTCGCAGTCGGACACCAGCCCCGGGTTGCTGGACGCGTTTGTCACCGCGCCTCCAGTGGCACACTCGCTCGTGTCAACTGGCGTGCTGCTGTGCCCATAGACCTTGATGCTCCATGAATCGAAGATCCCGTCCACGATATGGAGGCGGTCGGTTACCCTCAGCTGCCACTCGCCGTTAGGGTCTTCGCCCAGATGTCTCGCAGAGCCGAATCTGAAATTGCCTAGAAGAGGAGTCGCGCCGGTGGAGGGGTCATTGTCAGCAAATGTATCGAATGGAACTGCAAGTTTGGATTCCTCACCTGATGGAGAAACCAGCACTATCTCTAGATCTCGGAATGTTAGGTGCCGGACGTCGACGTTCACTTCGACGAACTCGACGAAATCTATATCGTCGGTGTTCAAGGACAGACTGTGAATGATTGTCGTGTGTGGGCCGGATTCGGGAGCGTCTGGAATCAGGACGTTCAGATTGCCGGACTGTACCGTGGAGCTCTGCAGCGGCGGGAGGTTGCTGTTCCATCCCTTCGCCATGTCCACTGCGGCCTTGGCGTCGACGACTCCGAACCCGTACTCGTGGTTGAAGTGATAGCGGTCCGAGTCCGAGGCAGTGCCGTACTGGCGTGCGCCATCCTCCCAGCCGGTGTTTGTGGGATCGTTTTTGCGGGCGGACGCGGCGAGGATCAGTTTCAGGTCACGCCACGTCAGATTAGGGTTGGAATCACGCATCAGCGCAGCTACGCCGGAGACGATTGCCGTAGATGCTGATGTCCCTCGTAGACCGTATACGTATCGATCATAATTCTCGGTAGTGACCATACCTACCTGTGCGTCCTCGTAGTCGCCCGCAGGTGCGCAAACCCAGACGTTAGCCCCCATTTCCGACGTAACTCTTCTGGTGCCGACGTCATTCGTCCCGCAGGCAGCAGTCACGGCATGGTGATTTGCATACTCGTTAAGGTTTGAGTTCCCCCCCCTTACATGCCCGTTACCGCTCGGAAAGACGTAAAGCGTGCCCTTGCCGCCGTAGCCCGTCGTGATCCCTGACTCCACCGCTAATTCCCAGAAGGACGTGGCGTGCCCTAGTCCGGGGCCACCGACAGGTCCCCAGCTATTGTTGGATACGGCAGTTACGCCCACGTTCCGAGTCATGGCGTCGGCTTCGCTAAAGATCGTGGGCTGAGCCAAGAAGTTGTAGCCGTAAATGGAGGCCCTTGGCGCAACTCCGCGCACCCCGACGCCGTTGTCCTGCGCTGCGATGATGCCCGCCATGTATGTGCCGTGGTGGAGGTAGGGATTGAAGATGCTGTCTAATAAATTTATGTAGTTGTGATTGAGGGATGTATTGACGTTCTCTCTCAGGTCCTCGTGGTTGAAGTCCATACCGTCGTCAACTAGGGCGATGTTGATGCCTTCGCCCGTGATGCCCTCTGCCCAGACAGGTTCGACGTTTATGTCCTCACCGCTCTGATTTCGCAGGTGCCATTGGCACCCGTAAAGGGAGTCCCCAATCTGCGGGTCGTTCAACGCATCTGTCTTTGCCTGGCAGTCTTCCAAGAATGCGGGATAACCGGCGTCCTCGAAAGCGTGGATGGTATAGGGCACAGGGTTAGACGCGACTCTAAAGAGCGTGAAGACCCTGATGTAGTGAGTGCCGGGGCCGAAGTGGTCTCTAACGGTGAAACCGTCGGTCCGAAGATAGGTGTTTGCAGGAACGACCCTGTCTCCGACATCGACCGTATACCCAACGACCGACTCTCCTTGTACGCTCCTTACGTTGAGATACAGATGCGTACTTGTGGCCAGGTCCAACCTGAAGTAGTCTCTGTCGCGAGTAAAGTCTAATGATCCGGCAGTGGGAGCGCTGAGATTCAAGGTCTTTGCAGTACCAATTGTACTGCCAGGATCGCTAACTGCCTCTGCGTGAAGTGTATAGTCGCCAGTTGTAAGTCTGTCGAAGCTGAAAACTGCGACGTAATAGATGCCCGGCGCGATAGACGCTCGCAGGTGAAAGTTGTACCGTCTACCAGAGATGAAGCTGTCTTCGTTCCACAAGAATGGACTGCTAGAGTCTACGTGGTAGAGGCCGCCCTTGGTATCTAGTTCGCCCGTAGTGTATATCCAGACATCAGTGGTCCCTGATCTACCGGACAGGTCCAGCTTGAAGATGTCTACATCATTGCCGGGATCGATACGTCCCGCTATCGAGGCCCCCAAAGTTATGGGCGTGGCGGAACCGAAAGTGTTCCCGTGGTCGTCGGCCGTCTGCGCGCCAACTCCGACGGCGTTCAGAATGAGAAACAGGAAGAGTGAGACCGCTAGGAGGAGGAGCCTCATTGCTAGCGGCAGAGATACAGATCTCCGCACTGGCACAGAAACTGAGTAGGTTGCCCTCAAGGACTAGATAGGACGAGAGTCGGACCCGTCACTTCGTCTCGACTTCTCTCGACCAGTTCGGGCTGGAGATCAGCGCGCCGTCCTGGTCGGCCAGTTCGTTGGCCAGGTCCAGAGACGGGAATCCTGCGTCGGTCTCGATCAGAAAGCCGTTCGGGATGAAGTCAAGCTCCGACACCTTGTCCGACGATATGCCGTTCTGAGCGAAGAAGTCCTCGACCTGCGTCTCGTCCCACTCGGGGTCGAGCGCAAGCAGAACTCCGCCGGGCAGCGTCATGATCTCTCCGCCCGACTCAGACTTGAACACCGGTCCTGCATCGTCGCCGTGGCTGGCCTGCTTCTCTACGATGCTGCTGGCCAGTCCCTTCACAACGACGACGTCAACTGCCGTGACTTCTGAGGTTTTCTGGACGACCAGGTCTTCTTGGAGGACAACGTTGAGCGTCCTGTCGCCGTCCTGCCATGTGTAGGTCTCGCCCTGAGGCTGGGGCGGCGGCTCGGAACGAGTCGATACTGTCGAGCGCTGTGCTGTCGGCACCTTCGGCGACAGAGACTTGTCCGGGAACACCGGCAGTTCGAGTGTAATTTCCGTAGGCGTCTCGGGCAGCTCAACTGTGTCTTCCGTAGGCGGCTTGGTCAGCTCGACCGTGTCTTCCAGCACCGGAGTGGACTCTGTGCCGCTATCCACCACAGGCGCGGACGTGGGCGTTGGATCGGGATCGCTCGTAGGTTCCGACGCGATGACTCCCCTGGCTACCAGTGCCACGGCAGCTATTCCCAATACCACGACGGCAACAGTGGCTGCTGTTGGAATGACGACCCTTCCGAGCTTCATGCCGATTCCTTCTCCATCTATCTAATGTGTAGCGTTTCTCACGTTTCGATTCTAGCATGGCGCGCGTCTCCATCCCAGAGCGCTGTCGGTTAGGGAAAGTGCAAAACTCGATTGTGCAGGCACGTGAAACATTCAGGCGTTCAGGGAATTGTGTCCCGGTTCCAGCCCCAGACTGACAACCGCCTTAACACGAAGTACAATGGGCGCTATCCCCACCGCTGAGGTCCGTAAACATGAAACTTGCCCTACAGTACGAGATGCAGAGGCCGTCGCTTGACGACCACAAGGTACTTACAGAGACGATGGAGCAGTGCATTCTGGCCGATGAGGTGGGCTTCGACTACCTCTGGTTCGTCGAGCACCATTTCCTGACCGGGTTCTCGGCGTCGCCATGTCCAGACCTGGTGTACGCCGCGCTCAGCCAGCGTACCAAGCAGATCAGGCTCGGTCTCGGCGTTGTAATACTGCCGTACCACCATCCGAACCGGGTCGCTGAGAGAGTGGCGATGCTCGACCACCTGTCCGAGGGCAGGGTGGACTTCGGCACCGGACGCTCCGCGCCATACGAGCTCACAGGCATGGGCATCGACCCCAGGGAAAGCAGAGAGATGTGGGAGGAGTCTCTCACCATGGTCCCGAAGATCTGGGAGTCCGACTGGTTCGAGTACGAGGGCAAGTTCTGGCAGGTGCCGTCCCGACAGGTACTTCCCAAGCCCTACCAGGACCCGCACCCGCCGATCTGGGTGGCCGCGCTTCAGCCCGCGACCTACGAGATCGCCGCGTCGAAGGGAATCGGCGTGCTGGCGTTCGGTTCCAGCGCCCCGAGTTCGCTCGAACCGTATGTCAAGGCGTACAGGGAGAACGTCAAGAAGGCGAATCCGGTGGGAGGATTTGTCAACGATCAGTGGGCCAACTCGACGCTTGGGATATGCTTGGATGACAACACGGAGGCGCGCGAGCTTGGCGCAGCGTCGCTGAAGAACTTCTTCGGCCCGGACAGGCCGTACGTCCAGGGGCAGAAGGACGTTTACGCGAGGCTGCTCGAACAGTGGGGCGGAGTGCCCGACCACCTGAAGCAGAACTTCTCGCGGTACGTCGAGTCCGAGGGGGATGAAGAAGAGGTCAGCGACGTGCTGGACTTCTCCGGCGGGCAGGCGATCGCGCACAAGGTCTGGGAGGACCTGGACGCGGACACGCTTGCCGACCGCGGCGTCGTCATCGCGGGCGATCCTGACAGCTGCATCGAGGCGCTCAAGAAGCACGAGGCTACCGGCATCGACCAAATGATGATAATGATGCAGACCGAGACCATCCCGCACGAGAAGGTGATGAGGTCGATCGAGCTGTTCGGCAAGTACGTCATCCCAGAGTTCAAGAAGTCCGCTGCCGCTGCCGCGGGAGACTAGTACCGTTTCCAGATGAAAATGACGGATGATCCGCCCCAACCGTCGTTCCGGCGTAGGCCGGAATCCAGAGTTTGAGGTAATTGCCTGTACGGTCAGAACTATCTGGACACGGGACTAGCTTATGAAGATAACCGGCATAGAGACGTTTCATCTCTCCTCTCCGCTGGAGAGGCCCTTCGGATGGTCACAGGGCTGGATAGACCACCGGAGCGTGAACCTCGTCAAGGTCAGCACGGATGAGGGGATCGTCGGATGGGGAGAGGGAGCCGGAGCAGAAGTGATCGACGGAATGCTCGCACCCGCGCTGATCGGGCAGGACCCCACCAACCGCATCGGCCTGTGGCAGCGCATGTTCCACATCCTCTACAACGGCAACATTGCGGTTGGACTCGGCGGTTCGGCCATAAGCGCGGTCGATACGGCCCTGTGGGACATCACCGGCAGGGCGCTGGGACAGCCGATCTACAATCTTCTTGGCGGGAAGGTCCGCGACCGTGTCGCCGTGTACGCCACCGGCCTGTACTACACCGAGGGCGAGTTTCCGACGAGGCTGCTGGACGAGGCGCGAGGGTACGTCGAGGCGGGCTTCATGGGCATGAAGACCAAGGTCGGCGGTCTGCCTATGGACGAGGACGTTAAGCGAGTCGCCGCGCTGCGCGAGGCCATCGGGCCTGACGTCAAGCTGATGGTCGACGCCAACCAGGCGTACAACGCGACCAGCGCGATTCGGATAGGCAGACGACTGGAGGAGTACGACCTCGTCTGGTTCGAGGAGCCGGTGAACGCGCAGGACATCGAGGGATACCTGCAGGTCAAGTCGGCGCTGCCCATGGCGATAGCGGGGGGCGAGAACCTGCGCACTCGGTACGAGTTCTCCCAGTTCCTGGCGCGGCGCGCGTATGACATCGCCCAGCCGGACGTGGTCAACGTCGGTGGCGTGACCGAGATGCGCAACGTCGCGATGACCGCGAACACTCACGGAATCCAGGTCAACCCGCACGTGTGGGGCTCGCCGGTGATGATAGCCGCCAGCCTCCATGTCACTGCGACGCTTCCGCCATGTCCGCCGTCAGGTACGCCGGAGCCGTTCGTGCAGGAGCCGGTCATGGAGTTCGACAGGACGCCGTCCGAGATCCGAGAGGGCCTGACGGAGAACCCGTTCGACCAGGTGGACGGCTACCTCGCGGTGCCCGAAGGCCCGGGCCTCGGCATCGAGATAGACGAAGACGCGGTCAGGCGTCTGACGGGGTAGGGGGTACGTCTGGATCGAGCGGCGCGGTCACGGCCAATCGCTTAGTGCCCTGTAAACGTCGTCGCTCGTGATAGGGACTGCATCGTCTGGGACTCGGAACACCGGCATACCGTTGCTCAGGCGGGTTGAGGTACTTCTGAATCCTCGCTGCGCCAGTTCAGACACGGCGTTGCCGAGGCTGATGCCCTGCCGATCAGCTAGTGCCCTGGCCACCGCGAGGACATCTTCGTCAATTGTTATCGTGACTTGCATGAGAGGATCATAGCATCGCGAGGTCAATCTGCGGCAATTGACGTGGGGGTGTCTGTCTGTCGCCAGACGCAGACATCAGGGTCGTAGAAGTCGGAAGTCCATCTTGAGTGCGGCCTCGATGCCTTGACGAATCTGCATCAGTTTGCAGTCAACATCGTCAGTTGGCTCTTTGACGAGATGAGCGAACGCACTGGCGATCTTACGTTTATCCGACACCGACACCATTCCCTCGAATGTGTCAGGAAAAACCAGATGTAGCAGGGCCTCCCGCTGTGCGTTGGTCTTGCCATCAGGTAGTGCTGCGAAATCTTTGAACTCCCAGGGGTCTTTAAGTAGTCGGTCGCATTCACTCGACTCCATGTTCTTCCAACTCTCGACGAATTTGATGAGAAATCTAACATAGCTTCGTCTGTGTGTGGCGCCTGCCCCTAGACTGGCTATGCCGGGTATCAGACCGGCGACAAGATGAACAGGAATTTTTATGTGTTGGTTTGACCATCCGAGTACCGTGACGATTCGGTCTAACTTCGTGTCACCTTTCATGCTCTGGTGCCAGATAATCAGATAATGGACGTAAAGCACTTCCGCCATGAGTTGATAGACCTTCGGCGAGCTGTCCGCTAGTTGCTGCTCCAACTTCTGGTGGAAATCACCCTCGCCCTCGTCCGGTCTGTCAAACCGCTCTCGCAACTCCCCAAGCCGCTGGCTCGTCCAGATTGACGTTCCCGGTGTGAAGAGCGAGTCATCATTGCGCAGCGCACAGTCGACCCACTCTTGCGCGGCGGCATAGACGTTCTCAACGCCGCCGCCTGTCTTTCTACTGCCCATCAATCTCCCTCCTCTGGAATTCACGCTCTGATATTCAGACTACGTATCAGTCCAGCATCACTAAGGAGAGGAGTAGTCACCCCCGGAGCCCTGTGGTCGGGTCTATGCCGTGCTCTCGCAGCAGGCTCTCCAGATGCTGACGCGCACGCTCAGATTCGGCCTGCCCCCGCTCGGCCTCCTCCTGGGCTCGCTTCCGCTCATCGGAGTCGGGCAGGTACTCTCCTGATTCGGGGTCGAAGAACCGGAACCATTCAGCATTGGCGTGGAACTCGAGGCCCAAGACCTCACTCACGCCGATGTGCTTCCCGTCCACCTCCCGCACCTCGATCGGGCGATATTCACCTTCCAAAAGCACATAGCCCCGCAGCCGAGGATCCAGGAAGCCCTCCTCTGTCGGGTCGTAAATCCAGTACTCTCGAACTCCCAACCTCTCGTAGATCTCGTACTTCTCCACTGTGTCTCGGCGCACGGAAGTCCGGGACATGACCTCCAGCACGAGCTCCGGCACTCGTCCCTCAACCCACGTCTGGAAGATGTTTCGCAGATGTCTCTTATGAGTCTGAGTGACCACGAACACGTCCGGCGCGACCACACTCGATGGGACGCCCTCCTCGTAGTAGAGGAACATGTCCGCTCCGACCCAGACGGTCGGGTCATCCTCATACCACGACCTCAAGGCCGCGTGCGCGTACGTGAGAGGGAAGAGCTGGTATTCGGATTCGGCCAAAGGTTCATCGTCTTCTATGGGGTAGTGCACATCTTCGTGATCGGACTGGTCGATTTCGGGCTTGAGGCGAGGTGTAGTCATCGTGATACCTCCACCGGATGGCTGCGTAAGTCTAACGTATCATAGGTCCGTATCACAGAAGCCGCTACATAAGCTCCTGTTGGTATGTTACACTCCCCCGCAAGAACTTTTGTACTAATACTGGAAGGCGCGATGAGCAGTTCCCCACTGGCGGAAGCTATCGACGCCAACCCGAACACGGTGCGAACGACGCTTGCCCGGAAGGAGGACAGGTCGTTCGGTTACCCAACAGAAAGCGGGGTTTGAGGGCCAGGTGATACAGGTGTCGCAGAAGTGCCGCAGACTGTCGCGGAAGTGTTGCAGATCGACAACCGCGACAACAGCACACCCTAAAGGGTGTGTGTGCAGGTGTCGCGATGCGGTGGTGTTTATGAACCGGCCCCGGCCGACTGGTAGGAATTCCAAACTTGACCACGTCTGTTAGAATGCCTGCGATCGGATACCGGAATCTCCTGACAGTAATCCAGGAAAGTGAGAAAACGGACAGATGACGAAAACAAGACTTGGTTTGATAGCGGCTGCGCTGCTGGTGATGTCAGTACTGGCATTGGCCTGTTCAAGCTCGCAGGAAGCCGCGCCCGCGCCTGTGCCCACTCCGGTGAACTTCGAGGCGCTGATTCAGAAGACCCTCGAATCCCAGCCGCAGGGTGTCACCGCGGACGAAATGGCCTCGGCAATGCAGCAGGCGATGTCGTCGCAGCCCGGAGTGACCCAGGCCGATGTCGCCGACGCGATTGCGCAGGCCATGGCAGGGCAGCAGGGCGCCACCCCCGCAGACGTGGCCTCAGCGGTGCAGCAGGCAATGTCAGCCCAGCCTGGGGTCACTGAGGCCCAAGTTGCCGATGCGATCGGCAAGGCTCTGTCGGCCCAGCCAGGAGTTACGGAAGCGCAGATGGCAGACGCTATCGCGGGTGCCATGTCGCAGATGTCGGGGTCCACTGAGGGCCAGATGGTCGATGCTATCGCAATGGCTCTGAGGGAGCAGACCCCTGGTCTGACCGAGGGCGATGTGGCCGCTGCCATCTCCAAGGCTCTGATGGATATGCCGGGAATGTCCCAGGCTGACATCGAGGCGGCGGTCGAATCGGCGATGGCCAAGGCCGCAGCCGAAGAGGCGATGGCCATGGAAAAGTCTGAAGATGCAATGATGGCCAAGGAGGAGTCGGTCTCGCTGCCCGAACCTCAAGCGGCTGTCGGCACCATCAAGATCGCTGGAGAGAGCCTACCTCCCGCTGTCGGCCTCAACCGCCACGGCGCCAGTGACGCGTTCAACTTCATGGGCATCGGTGAGGCGCTGTTCATGCCGACAGCGGAGGGTAATATCCAGGGTCCGATGCTCGCGAAGTCGTTTGTCATCGCGCCGGACCTGTCAGCGACAACCGTCACGATCCAGGACGGCGTCATGTTCCACAAGGGCTTCGGCGAGATGACCGCCGCAGACGTGGCCTGGAGCCTGAACGACGCCAACGCCGCCGTGACGCCTGAGAGCATTCACGGCCAGGCGGGAGACTTCAGGGTCCTGTTCAAGGAAGCGTCCGCCATTGACGAATCCACGTTCAATCTGCCCTTCGAGAACTTCGATCCGGCATGGGATGGCAACCGGACCAACATGTTCGGGTTCTCATTCGGCGTCATCAGCAAGGGCGCGTACGACCAGAACGGCGAAGACTGGTCCAGGGAAAACGTCGTCATGACCGGCCCGTTTGAGATCGACTCCTGGGTCACAGATGACCACGGATTCCTCCACGCCGTCCCGGACCACTGGCGCCAGCCCCCGATGGTGAACAGGTTGCACCTCATTGCCATACCTGAGCCTGCAACGAGAATCTCGGCTCTTCTGACAGGTGAAATCGACGTCGCCAAGCCAGACTTCAAGGATCTCAAGAGGCTGGTTGACGCAGGCTTCAAGACTGCGAGCGCCGGAGGCGGCCGCAAGGCCGGAATCTTCTGGGGAGGCAACTACTGGGAGACAATAGATCCCAGGACAGGCGAAATGCTTCCTCCCATCGGCCTGACCTACGACCCCAACGTTCCATGGGCAGTGGTGGTGCCGGTCGCCGATCCGATGACTGTCGATGAAAGGATGGAAAAGGCGCGAATGGTCCGCTGGGCCATGTCGCTGGCCATCGACAGGAGCCTCGTTAATGAGACTCTAATGGACGGCCTCGCCTGGCCAGAGTACATGTGGTCGGCATCAGTCATCCAGCCCGAGTGGCAGGACAGGTGGCTGATACCCTACGACACCTCGCGCGCCGAGCAGCTGCTCGACGAGGCGGGATACCCGAGGGGGTCGGACGGAGTCCGGTTCAATGTCGACATCTTCCGCTCCGGTGTCAACGTGGGCGCGATCTCCGATGCGGTAGCAGGCTTCTGGGATGAGGTCGGAATCCGCACCACGGTGGACAAGAGCTCGTACGCAACGGTCAGACCGTCACTCGTGGCCCGCTCGTTCGTGAAGATCAACATCCAGGCCATTGGCGAGACCGCCACCAACCGGCCGTTCGACTGGCCGAAGGGCGGTGAGATGACCTCGCTGGGTCGCGGTGGATTCGGCCCGGGCGTTGAAGTGGCCGAGATCACTCAGTCGATCATAGACACCGGCGCCGAACCTGACAGGCTCAAGCGGGTGGAGATCAACACCGCGCTGATCGACTACATGCACCGCATGATGCAGGGGTCGGCAGTAGTTTCACTGCCCGACCTGATAATGTTCAACTCGAAGGCTATCGAGTCCTGGCCTATGCGCCAGGCCAGCTCACTTGACATGATGGCCTTCCCTGAGTTCATCGTCCCGGCGCGCTAGCCGGAACAAGATCCCCTGACGGGGTCTTAGTCGCACAGAGAGTGTGTGTGTGGAGACGGTCGTGTCCTCCGCACACACTCTCTGCGTCTCACTGATTAGAGGCCACAATTGCAGCGTTTTCTCATCCGCAGGTTCTCGTTCATCCTGCTCTCCGCATTCGCGGTCACCATCCTGGTGTTCACGCTATCCCGCACCATGGGAGACCCTCTCCTGCTGTATGCGAATGAGGGATATGGACGTACGCCAGAGCAGATGGAGGCGCTTGAGCGGTACCTCGGGCTCGACCGACCACTGATAGTCCAATACTTGATGTGGCTTGGCAATGCCCTCACTGGCGACCTGGGCAACAGTCTGGTCGACAGACGCCCCGTCACCAGGCTCTTGCTGGAGCGTGCCCCCGCGACAATCCAGTTGGCCGTCGCGGGTTGGGCGCTCGCCACCATCGTCGGGATTCCGCTTGGAGTGCTGTCCGCCGTAAAGAGGGCAAGCATATGGGACTACGTAGGCCGTGTCTTCGCCCTATTCGGGCAGGCAACGCCCGCGTTCTGGTTCGGCATAGTCGCCATTCTGATCTTCTCCGTCATGCTCGGCTGGCTGCCGACCTCCACAAGGCCCACCGACGTCCCTCTGCCAATTCAGATCAAGCACTTCATCCTTCCAACAGTAGTCCTGGCATGGGGTCCGGCCGCCGGATACCTGCGCCTGACCCGCTCCGCGATGTTGGAGGTGCTGGACTCGGAGTACATCAAACTCGCCCGCGCCAAGGGCATCCGAGGTCCGGCAGTTGTGTGGAAGCATGCGTTCAAGAACGCACTGATCCCACCGGTGACCGTTTCGGTACTTCTGCTGGCCGGATACCTGAACGGCGCGGCAGTGGTCGAGATCATTTTCGCCTGGCCCGGACTTGGCAGGCTCGCGCTCAGTTCGCTCTACAACAACGATTTCCCACTTCTGACTGGCTCGGTGCTGCTCATTACGCTGCTGTACCTAGCCGCCTATTTCATTTCGGACGTCATCTACGCCATTCTGGATCCCAGAATCCGTTACAGCTAGGGAGTAGCATGGCGGAAGCCGATATCTTCGAACGCGCCGCGACAACGGCAACTCTCGGTTCCAGGGTGTGGTATGTGCTGAGGCGCTGGCCTATGGTGCCGTTTTTGATACTTGCCCTGCTTGTCGTAGGCGCCGTCTTCGCCCCGATGCTGGCCCCGCACGAGCCGATCAAGCAGAATCTTCGCTCCCATCTAGCGCCTCCCTTCTGGGCCGACGAGGGCACTACCGCTAACCTGCTCGGCGCGGACCACGTCGGCAGAGACCTACTCAGCCGGATAATCCACGGCGCGCGTATCTCGGTGACCGTCGTGGTAATCGGGCTGACGGCGGGCACCGTGCTCGGCAGCGCGATCGGTATTGTGTCAGGCTACTATGGTGGGATGCTCGATGAAATCGTGATGTTCGTGGTCGTCGTCTGGATTGGTGTGCCCTTCCTCATGATTGCCCTGATCGTGGTGTCGATAACCGGCCCCAGCTTCGGTGTGGTGATGACGCTGCTGATCCTCAATGCCTGGACCGGGTTCGTCCGCAACGTTCGAGCCGAAGTGCTGTCCCTCAAAGAGCGGGACTACGTGGCCCTTGCGCGAGTGTCCGGCGCCTCCACACCGAGGATCATCATCAAGCACATCCTCCCCGGAGTTGCCAACACGATTGTCGTACTAGCCACCCTCAGCTCCGGCAACTTCATCCTCACAGAGGCGACACTGAGCTTTCTCGGCGCTGGAATCCCTCCGCCAACACCCGCGTGGGGAGTTATGATCGCCGAGGGCAACAGCTATCTCGTCGACGCCTGGTGGGTGCCGGTGTTCCCCGGTGTCGCGATACTGCTGGTGGTGATGTCGCTGAACTTCGTCGGTGACTGGCTTCGGGACAGGTGGGACCCCAGGCTAAGGCAGCTCTGAGTACCAGCCAATCGGTCCCTGACTCTCAGGGCGGACGGGGGTAGGTAGATATGACCTTCAGGGTGGAATTTCAGTCAACTGCCCCCTCTCCCTCATGGCTGACAGGGGTAGGCAATAGTGTACAGACAAGCATGGAAACCAACTGACAGTCCCCCTCTCCCTCAGGGAGAGGGTTGGAGCCTGCCCCGTACTCGATACGGGGGTGAGGGTGTATGAATATCACCGACATAAAGCCTTTTGTCATGTGGGCCGAGGGCGCTGGGCGCAACTGGATGTTCGTCAAGGTCTCGACCGACGAGGGCATCCACGGATGGGGTGAGGGCGGCCTGGTTAACCAGGCGACGACGATCGCCGAGGCCGTGCGCATGGTCGCCCCGCAGATAGTCGGTAGGAGCGCGTTCGATATCGAGCGTGCCTGGCAGCTCATGTACCTACACAACCGGTACAGAAACGGCGTCATCATCAGTTCGGCGCTCAGCGCGATCGACCAGGCGCTGTGGGACATCAAAGGCAAGGCGCTAGGCGTTCCCGTGTACCAGCTTCTGGGCGGCGCGGTCCGGGACCGCATCCGCACTTATACGGGTGCGGACACCGTCGAGGTCGCGCACGCAGGCATCGCGCAGGGCTTCACCGCGATCAAGTCCGGCTGGGGATACTCGATGATCGACCTCGATGAGAGGACCGAGCCCGGGAAGTTCAAAGATCATATAGCGATGATGCGTGAGGCGGTTGGGCCGGACGTGGACCTGATGGTGGACAACCACGGCCGGTCGAGGCCGGCAATGGCCATCAAGCTCATCCGCTCCATCGAGGAGTACAATCTGCTGTTCTTCGAGGAGCCGGTCCCGCCCAACAACATCGACTCGTTGGCGCTGGTCAGGCAGGCCGGACTTGGCACTGAGATCGCGACTGGCGAGCGTCTGCTCACGCGCTGGGGAAACAAGGACGTCATCGAGCGTCAGTTGGTTGACGTGCTGCAGCCCGACGTGTGTCACTGCGGCGGAATCTCGGAACTTCGGCGCATCGCCGCGATGGCTGAGACGTACTACATCAATATGGCGTTCCACAATCCCAAGGGGCCGGTGGCTACAGCGGCGAGCATCCATGTCGCCGCGTCCATTCCGAACTTCCTGATCCTTGAGCACGTCTCCAGAATCCCGGTGTTCGACGAGATACAGGTCGAGCCGATGGAACTGGGAGAGGGCTATTATGAGCTTCCCACCGCGCCGGGGCTGGGCGTGGACCTCAATGAGGAAGTGTTCGAGGCATACCCGTACCGATATCGTCCGGTGCTGTACGCCTCTCACGAGGACGGCGCCCCCGCACATCCGTGATTAGGCGCAGGCGCCTTATGGGTCTCGCTTACGAGACGCCGCTCGCGTGACGAACTCGTCAGGGGAGGGAAGACGTATCGCTGTTCAGCTCAGTCGACGGCTCTATGCCGTGTTCCCGTAGCAAGCGCTCCATTTGCTGCCGTGCATACCGTTCGGACGACAGGGCCCTCTCCGCGTCTTCGCGTGCCCTTTCGGCCTCCTCGCGTGCTCTTTCGGCCTCCTTGCGTGCGCGGTTCTGCTCCTGAGAGTCGGGCAGGTACTCGGCAGAGGCGGGGTCGAAGAGACGGAACCACTCAGCATCTGCGTGTAGCTCCAATCCCAACACCTCGCTCACACCCACAAGCCTCCCTGATTCCGCCATTACCTCAATCGACCGGTATTCCCCTCCTACGAGCAGATTTCCCTGCAAGCGCGGTTGCAGAAATCCTTCCTCAGTCGGGTCGTACAGCCAATACTCCCGTACTCCCAGTCTCTCGTAGAGTCCGTATTTCGTCTCAAGATCATGCTGCACTGACGTCCGGGACGTGACCTCCAGCACCAGCTCAGGCACCCGTCCCTCCACCCACGTCTGGAATATGTTGCGTCTGTGAGTCTTGTGCGTCTCCGTGACGACGAACACGTCAGGCGCTACTACGCTCTGAGGGACGCCCTCCTCGTAGTACAGGAACATGTCCGCTCCAACCCAGGTGGCGGGGTCAGACTCGAACCACGCTGTCAACGCGGCGTACGCGTAGGTCAGGGGAATGAGTTGGTGCTCGGACTCCGCCAACGGTTCGTCGTCTTCTATCGGGTAGTGGATGTGATCTGTATGGCTGGCTTCCTGTTTGAGGCGGGGTGTGGTCATTGCTTTACCTCCACCGGGTGGGGTGCCCCAGTCTATCACAGGCCAGAAGTGAGACATCTGGGACAGGACCTTCTAAGTAACACCAATCGCGCCGAAGTCAGCGGAACGCGATATACTCTTCTCAGGCACACTACCGCGGAGGGTTGACGGATGGCTCCAGTTCCACAGGTGGCCCGCAGTGTTTTGAGGTCGGCGATCATTCCGGCTCTGACGGCGTGGGAGCGCGTCGAGTCCGGTGTCAGCTACAATCCGATTTCGGCCAAGACCAGGGCCTATCCCTTTGACAAGTACGAGGAACTGCGCCGGAAGGACCCGGTCCACCGGCTCCGAACTATCAGCGCCTGGGTACTGACGCAGTACGAAGACGCCAACGCGGTGCTCAGGGACGACTCGCGCTTCTCGCGCGACTACGGGGGCAAGAGCGCGTACAGGTCTATGCTCGGCTCGGACCCTCCGGACCACACGAGACTGAGGACGCTCGTGTCCAAGGCGTTCACGCCGCTCTCGGTGGCCGATCTCGCTCCGCGCATCCAGCAGATAGTGGATGATCTCCTAGACGCGACCGAGGGACGGGACAGGTTCGATCTGATCGACGCCTTCGCGTATCCCCTGCCGGTGATCGTGATAGCCGAAATGCTGGGAGTGCCGTCGGAGGACATTGAGGTGTTCAGGTCGTGGTCGAACGACATTGCGCTCAGCGTCGAGCCTACGGTCAACGACGAGCAGCAACGCCGAATCGAGGAGTCGGGCGAGAAGCTCTACGATTACTTCGAGGGGATAATCGAGCAGCGCCGTCGGAATCCGCAGGACGACATGATCACCGCGCTGATCGCCGCCGAGGACGAGGGCGACCGCCTCACCCACGAGGAACTGCTGGCCACGCTGCTGCTTCTGCTGGTGGCCGGAAACGAGACGACGCGCAACCTCATCGGCAATGGCACGCTGGCGCTGGTCAGAAACCCGGACCAGCTGGAGCGCCTGAGAAACGAGCCTGACCTGATCGACTCCGCGATTAACGAGATGCTCAGGTACGACAGCCCTGTTCAGCTCGACGGTCGGATGGCGACCGAGGAAGTCGAGATCGGCGGGAAGCTCATCAAGCCGGGACAGCGGGCCATCTGCCTGCTGGGCGCGGCGAACCGGGACCCGTCGGTGTTCACCAACCCGGACGTGTTCGACATAGGCCGCCAGGAGGCGAGTCACATCGCCTTTGGCCGTGGAATACACTACTGCCTGGGCGCGCCGCTGGCCATTCTCGAGGGCAGGATCGCCTTTTCGAGCCTGCTGAAGCGGTTCTCGTCCCTCACGCTTCTGTCTGAGCCGGAATACCGCGAACAGGTGGTGCTCCGCGGCGTCAAGGAGCTGTGGATCGAAGTCGAGCGGTCTCCCCGTTCAGAGGCCGCGGACATCGGTCCGGCTGTTGCATCTGCCACGTCTTGATCCCTGACCTGTGACCGCTGATGAGCGGGCGGCGCTGCTGCCGACGTTGGCGGTGTCGTTCATCGCGGGTCTGCTGTTGGCGGAGGTCTGGGATGCTCCGCTCGGTGCTGTCTCCCTGCTGACAGTTGCGGTCGTCCTGCTTGTCGCGCTTTCGAGATCGGCACGTATCTCGCTGCTGCCCGCGCTGGCACTCGTGGCGGTCCTGCTCGGGCTTCTGAGGGCCGGACTCGTCGAGCCTCCAGGGGCAGACCTGCTGCCATACCGCGACGAGTCCGGAGCTGTCGTGCAGGGGCTGGTGGTCGATCAGCCGAAGGACCACAGGGGAGCGCATAGCTTCCGCCTGTCGGTGGACCGGATTCGCACTGGTCGCGACTCGACCTGGGTGGACGTGTCGGGCGACGTCAGAGTCACCGCGAGACCGACCGTCGCGCTGACGGAGGTCAGGAGTCCTCCGTACTACCGTTACGGCGACCGGCTGGAGGTCCGGGGCAGACTGGAGTCTCCCGAGTCCATCGAGGACTTCGACTACCCCGCATATCTCGAGACGCAGGGAATCAGGTCGGTCTCGTCGTTCCCTGAGGTCGCACTGATCTCGGAGGGAGATGGCAGTCCGCTCAGGCGTTGGCTTTCGGCAGCCCGCTTGGCGTTGGCCGATTCGACCGAGAGGGCAGTGGCCGAGCCTGCGGGAGCATTCGGCCAAGCGGTGCTGCTCGGGATGCGCGCCGGCCTTCCCGACTCGCTGGTGGAAGACTTTCGCGGAACGGGCGCGTCGCACCTGCTCGCTATATCGGGCCTGCACGTCGGCATGGCGCTGGTGATGGCCGGATCACTGGGCGCGCTCGCGTTTGGAAGAAGACGCGGGCTGTACCTGCTGCTTCCCCTCGTTGCTATCTGGTCGTACGCGCTGCTGTCGGGGGCCTCTCCGTCGGCGGTGCGAGCTACAGCAATGGGCACGGTGTACCTGCTGGCGATCGCGGTCGGGAGGCCGCGCTCGCTGATACCGGCGCTCGCGCTAGCCGCGCCCGTGATGACGGCAATCGACCCGGCGATACTGTTCAGCATCTCCTTCCAGCTCAGCTTCGCGGCAATGCTGGGGATCAGTGTGTACGTCGAACGGGTACACGACAGGCTGGCGCTCCAGCCGGGCGTGAGCGGACTGCGAAGCGCGGCCGTCGGCGCGGTAGGCGTCTCGTTCGCCGCCACACTGGCCACGGCACCCCTGGTGGCGCTCCACTTCGGACAGCTGCCGCTGGTAGGTCTGCCGACCACGCTGCTCGTACTTCCTGCCGTCCCTTTCGCGCTGGCGTTCCACGCCGTCGCTGCCGTTGTCGGCCTGATGTCCGCTGGCGTCGCGCAGCCGTTTGGCTGGCTTGCGTGGCTATTCTCATCGTACGTGATTGGCATCGTGTCAGCGTTTGCGCGAGTCCCGGCGGCAACGGTTTCCCTGGGTGAAGGGGGCGCCGCGCTGGTGTGGACGTACTACGTCGCGCTCGGAGCGCTGACCCTGGCGCTGACCGGATACCTGCCGTGGCGACTTCGCGGTCCCGAATCTCACACGGCGATCGAGCTGGTCCGGCGCGTATCTCTGCCCTGGCAGGTGACGGCGGTCGCGGTCGGAGCCGCATGTCTGGTATGGCTCGCCGCACTGAGCCAACCGACCGGGAAGCTCAGGGTGGTGTTCGCCGACGTGGGGCAGGGCGACATGACGGTGATCACAACTCCAGCGGGACACAGTATCGTCGTGGACGGTGGGCCTGATCCGCTCCGCGCCGCCGAGGTGCTCGGAGCCGAGCTTCCGTTCTGGGATCGGAGCGTGGACCTCATCGTCCTCACACACCCGCACAGCGACCACTTGAACGGCCTGAACGAGATACTGAGGCGATACGAAGTCGGGAGAGTGCTGGAGCGTCGACAGGAGTTCGAGGCGCCGGAACACACCGAGTGGACTGACCTCGTCGAAGCTGAGGGTGCGGAGACGACAGCCGCCGTCTCCGGACTGAAGCTGTCTCTCGCGGACGGCGTGACGATAGAAGTATTGGGGCCGCCGCCGTCGCTCCTGCTTGGGACCGATTCCGACGTTGACAACGGCTCGGTAGTCGTCAGGGTAGGGTACGGCGACAGGAGCTTCATCCTCACGGGCGACGTCTTCAGCGAGGGCGAGGCGTGGCTCGTCGCATCGGGCCAGCGGCTGGCAGGCGACGTTCTCAGGGTGGCCCACCACGGCAGTCGGACATCGTCGTCGCAGCTCTTTCTGGATGCGGTGGACCCCGTCGCGGCCGTCATTTCCGCTGGGAGCGACAACCGTTTCGGCCACCCCAACGCGGAAGTGGTCGAGAGGCTGAACGCGGTCGTTGACGAGTCGCAGCTGTTCACGACCGCCGAGAGCGGATCGGTGACCTTCGAGACCGACGGGTCGAGACTTTGGGTCTCGAAGGAGCAGTGAGGGATTTCATGTGGTTACCAGCTCCTGACATACATGGATCCCGGCCATTGTATCGACTTCGGTCTGGGAATTCCGAGGGTTTTTCATATATCATACAGTGGGCCAGCAGACTCCGAACTGCTATATCCGGTGTGCCGAGGGCGAGGCCGTGGAGCTGATCAAGATTCTCATAGTCGATGACCACACGCTTGTGAGGGAGGGGCTAACCACGATTCTGAGCAGGCAGCCCGACTTCGACGTTGTTGGTGAGGCGAGCGACGGAGTGCAAGCCGTCGATGTGGCCCGTGCACTCCGTCCGGACGTGATACTCATGGACCTGCGTATGCCCAACATGTCCGGGGTCGAGGCCATGCGGAGAATCCGCGCCGAAGACCCGGACATCAAGATCATCGTGCTCACCACGTTCGACACCGACGAGTACATCTTTGATGCGGTGCAGGCGGGAGCGAATGGCTATCTGCTCAAGGACACCTCCCGAGACGAGCTGTTCGCTGCGGTCCGTGCCGTCTGCAAAGGGGAGTCGCAGATAGAGCCGGGCGTTGCCGCAAGGCTCATCACCCGCATTCAGGAGCTCTCCCAGCCGGATCCTGACAGCCTCTCGGATCGCGAGGTCCAGGTGCTGCAGCTCGTCGCCCGCGGCTCCGCCAACAAGCAGATCGCCGCAGAGCTTCTGATCAGCGAGAGCACGGTGAAGACTCATATCGCCAACATCTTCAGCAAGATGAACGTCAGGCATCGCACCCAGGCGGTCACGCAGGCCCTCCAGAAGGGCATCATAAAGCTCTGACGCCGTCCTGCCCGTCTGGCCCTTGCGAAGCCGTCATAACGGCGAAGGCCGGAATCCAGAGGGGCAGGGCAACGCTCTTATCGAAGCCACCGACTAAATTGATACAGCATCAAGGCCGGTATCTAGATTGACAGACGGTGAGGCTGTTTACGACGCGCGTCTCACACCAGCCCCTCCTATCCTAGAATGGAATCAGCAGGATGCTTCGCATTGTTCCACAGACCCGACCAGCACGAGGAAGTCCCTGCAAGCCCCGGAGTGCCGTTGCCGGGACTCGGTCGCAGGCCGTACGTCACCTGGTCCTTCATGGAGTCACTTTGCCCATGACGATGTTTGCGGAGGCGTTTGGAGGCTCCACATCGACATGAATTTGAAGTGTGTTAGACTGGCGCAGCTATCCGGTGGAGGTATCACAATGACCACACCACGCCTCAAGCAGAAAATCGGCCACCCTGACCCCGTCCACTATCCCATAGAAGATGATGAACCTTTGGCCGAGTCCGAGCACCAGCTCTTCCCGCTGACCTACGCCCACGCGGCGTTGAGAACGTGGTTCGAGGACGATCCCACAACGTGGGTCGGAGCGGACATGTTCCTCTATTACGAAGAGGGCGTCCCTTCTAGCGTGGTTGCGCCCGATGTGTTCGTGGTCACTCAGACGCATAAGAGACATCTGCGAAACATATTCCAGACGTGGGTGGAGGGACGAGTGCCCGAGCTGGTGCTGGAGGTCATGTCCCCGTCGTCGGTGCGCCGTGACACGGTGACGAAGTACGGCGTGTATGAGAGTCTGGGAGTGCGAGAGTACTGGCTGTACGATCCTACCGAGGAGGGATTCTTGGAGCCGCGGTTGCAGGGGAACCTGCTTTCAGGCGGTGAGTACCGCCCAATCGAGGTGCTGGAGGCGGATGGGAAGTACATCGGTGTGAGCGAGGTGCTGAGATTGGAGCTACACGCTGATGGCGAGTGGTTCCGGTTCTTCGACCCCGTCTCAGGCGAGTACCTGCCTGACTCCGAGGAGCGTAAGCGGGCGCAGGAAGCCGCTGAGGCGCGGGCCGAAGCTGCTGAGGCTCGGCAGGCGGAGCTGGAGGCGGAGATTCGGCGGCTGCGCGGTCGGTAGCGCTGGGGCCACACGCGCTCCGCATCGGTGCCTACAAGTCCTGTACAGGTCCATCGGGACTGAAGCTGTATCAGTCTAGTCGGTACGCTGCTCGAAGGTGCCATATCAGCCGCGCCGTCATTCCGGCGAAGGCCGGAATCCAGAGGGGCAAGGCAACGCTCTTATCGAAGCCACCGACCAAATTGATACAGCATCATCGGGACTTCTCAACGCCCACCTCGTGTTCACCCCTGCTATCCTAGAATGGAATCAGCAGGATGCTTCGCATTGTTCCCCAGACTTGACCAACAGGACGACGTCCCCACCAGTCCCGCCGTGCCGTTGCCGGGACTCGGTCGCAGGCCGTACGTCACCTGGACCCTTCTAGCACTTATCGCGGCCATGCATTTGGTCGCGGAGGCGTCGGGAGGGTCCATGAACACAGCCGTTCTCAGGAACCTGGGGGCATTGGAGGGCCAGCAGATAGCGGCCGGCGAGTACTGGCGCTTGTTCACCGCGATGTTCCTTCACTCAGGATGGATGCACCTCGGACTCAACTGCTTTGGCCTGTTCGTCTTCGGTCGGCAGCTTGAGCAGCTATACGGGCGCAGCAGGTTCATCGCAATCTACGTGCTGGCGGGACTCGCCGGCAGCGTTACGAGCTACGCGCTGAACCTCAGCCTCGCGTCCAACGCGATCGGTGTTGGCGCGAGCGGTGCGATATTCGGGGTGCTTGGCGGGCTGGTTGCGTTCTTCCTGTCTCATCGCAACCAGCTGGGCGACATGGGACGCCGCAGTCTCACAGGTCTGCTGGTACTCGCGGGGATCAACTTGGTGTTCGGTCTTATGACGGCGGGTGTGGACAACTACGCTCACATAGGCGGTTTCGTTTGCGGCGTCTTGTTGGGGATCGCGTTCAGTCCGCGCTATCTTCCTGTGCTGGACACGTTCGGGTTCGTCTCGGAGGTTGTGGACGCCAACTCGATCGTCAAACGATGGTGGGCGCTGCCGGCGGTGGGCGTCGTCCTCGCAGCTGGTGTTATTGTAGGCGACGCCAATGTCGGCGACTCTCCCGTGACGCATCTACGCGAGGCAAGGCATTACCGTACCGAGTCCAACCTCACGGCAGCGCTTGACGAGTTGGACAAAGCCATAGAGATCGACCCAGCGTATGGACCCAGCTACCTTGAGCGGGCGGAGGTGATGGCCGAGCTGGGCAACATCGACAGGGCAATCGTGGACGCGGCCCTGGCCGCGAGGTTCAGCAGGTCTGAGTCTGAGCAGCAGCAGGCCATCAGGCTGATGGTGCAGCTACAGAGCAGGCGCTGACCGTCGAGGACGTCTACGCCGACTTCTGCTCCGGTTCGGAGATGTCTAGGCCAAGCGGGAACTGCCTGCCTTCGCCAGTGACCAGCAACACGGGGGTTGTTCCGAGGATAACTCCCGAATCCACCACGCACTTCTCGATGTCCTTGGTCCCGGGCAGCTCGTACATGACGTCCAGAAGCGTTTGCTCGAGGATGGTGCGCAGGCCGCGTGCGCCAGTCTTCAGGTTGACGGCCTTCTCGGCCGCCGCATCCAGCGCGTCGTCGGTGAAGACCAGCTCCACGCCGTCCATGCGGAACAGCGTCTGGTACTGCTTGACGATGGCGTTCTTCGGCTCTGTGAGTACCCTGACCAAGTCGTCCTTGTGGAGCGCGTTCAGACCCACGACCACCGGTAATCGCCCGACGAACTCCGGTATGAATCCGTAGTCCATCAGGTCGTCGGCGTTGACGTATCGCCTCACTTCGTCGGCGGTGCGCTCACCCCAGTCGTCGGTCACGACGTTGGGCTTGAACCCGATGCGCTTTCGGTCCTTGAAGGCGCGTTTCTCGATGATCTCGTTTATCCCCTCGAACGCCCCGCCGCACATGAAGAGAATGTTGTCCGTTTTGATCTGGAGGAAGTCCTGGTGGGGATGCTTCCGCCCGCCCTGTGGGGGAACGTTGGCGACGCAGCCTTCGATGATCTTGAGCAGCGCCTGCTGCACGCCCTCGCCCGACACGTCGCGCGTTATGGACGGGTTGGCGCTCTTGCGCGCTATCTTGTCGATCTCGTCGATGTAGATGATGCCGTGCTCGGCGCGGGATATGTCGAAGTCCGCGGACTGGATGAGTCCGAGCAGGATGTTCTCCACATCCTCGCCCACGTAACCTGCCTCTGTCAGCGTGGTAGCGTCGGCTATCGCGAACGGCACTTCGAGGATGTGAGCCAGGTTCTGAGCCAGATGGGTCTTGCCCGAGCCCGACGGCCCCAGCATCAAGATGTTTGCTTTCTGGAGCTCGACGTCCTCGTTCTTGTGGTTCGACCAGATCCGCTTGTAGTGGTTATATACCGCTACGCTCAAGACCTTCTTGGCCTGCTCCTGCCCGACGACGTAGTCTTCAAGCCTGCTGTAGATGGTCTTGGGATTGAGGTCCTTTGCGGCCAGATTGGTCTGGGCGCTCTTAGACTTCCTGTCGGCGCTCTCTTCGGCAATGATCTGGTCGCAGAGATTGACACACTCGTCGCAGATGAACACGTGGTCGGGCCCGGCGATGAGGCGCTTGACCTGTCGCTGCGACTTGCCGCAGAACGAACACTGATAGTCGCCCCGCCCGGTTCTTGTGGTCGATCCGCCTCGGTCAGTCGTCAAGTCGCTTGTCCCACATCTGGCTCTCCCACAGTTCGGGAAGAGGGCTGTTCAGAGATGCCTCGAGTTAATCGGCGGCGGCAGAAGATACCGACGTCTCCAGCACGTCGTCTACGAGCCCGTACTCCTTGGCGGCCACTGCGCTCAGGTAGAAGTCGCGGTCGGAGTCGGTCGCGATCTTGTCGTAGGTCTGGCCCGTCCTCTTGGAGATGATGCGTCGGATGATGTCCTGCTGTCGCAGAACCTCGCGCGCGGCTATCTCGATGTCGGACGCCTGCCCTTGTGCGCCGCCGAGGGCCTGATGCATGTGGACCGTCGAGTTGGGCAGCGCAAACCGCTTGCCCGGCGCGCCGGCGCACAGTAGAACAGTGGCCATGCTCGCGGCCATGCCGACGCAGATCGTGGATACGTCCGGCCGGATCAGCTCCATGGTGTCGTAGATCGCCAGACCCGACGGAATTACGCCGCCCGGCGAGCTGATGTACAGGCTGATGTCCCTGTCGGGGTCCTCCCTGTCCAGGTAGAGGAGCTGGGCGATGACGTTGTTTGCGACCTGGTCGTAGATGGCCGAGTTGAGGAAAACGATGCGCTCTTTGAGCAGCAGCGAGTAAATGTCGTAGGCCCGCTCACCCCGAGCGCCTGTCTCGACCACCATCGGGATAATGTTTTCTGGCTTATGAATCATCTTCTTGCTGGTCTCCTTCCGAGTCGGGGACTTCGGATTCTTCATTCTGTGTATCGTCGCCGTCGCGCTCGCCCTTGGCAATAGAGACCAGGGCGTCAATGGTCTTGTCGTATCTGATCCTGTCGGAGAGGGAGTTGCGCAGATCGCGTCGTTCCTGCCTGCGCATCCGCTGGCCCGCGTAGAGCTGGTTGAACTGCTCGTCGATCTCTGGGTCTGAAACTTCGACCTCTTGCAGATCGGCCAGCTTATTGATGACGAGAGAGCGCCGCACACGCTGTTCGGCCTGCTCTTCGGCCTCCTGTTCGGCCTGCTCTTCGGTCATGCCGACCGCGGCCAGGTAGTCCGCCACCTGTATGTTGGCGTTCTCCAGCGACCGGCGCTGGGTGTCCTGTATGCGCTCGACTTCAGTTTCGATAACGACGGGCGGGATCGTAAACGTCGCGCTCTCCAGCAGCGCCTCGATGACGCTGTCACGGTACTCCATTCGGGTCTGCATCTCCGCCTCGGAGGTCATGGCTTCCTTGACGGTGGACATGAGCGCGTCCAGATCGGCGAAACCGTCCGGAAGGCCCTGCGCGAACTCGTCGTTGAGCTCGGGGAGAACCCTCTCCCTGACCTCTGTGACCGTGACGTTAAAAGACGCCTCCTTGCCGGCAAGTGAAGCGTCTGTGAAGTCTTCGGGAATTTCCAGCGAGAACTCCGCGGGTTGGTCGATTTCGAGATCGACCAGTTTGGCGGAGAATCCCGGTACCGGGTAGCGACCGTCCTCAGCCATGTAGAACGACGTTTCCTCGCCGTTCCAGCGGTTCTCGCCGTCGACGTCGCTGCTCATGTTTATGACAGCCATGTCGCCGAACTGGGCGGGCCTTTCAGCGGTCTCCCAGGTCCCCAGGCTTTCGCGGATCGACTGGATTCGTTCCGACACCTGCTCGTCGGTGACTTCAGGGTCATCGTACTCGACCCTGATCGACTCGTATGCGCCGAGGTCGATTTCCGGTCTGAGGGGCACGACGGCGGTGAACTGTACAGGATCGAGGTCCAGATCGTCCACCTTGGGTATGCCGACCGAGTCCAGCTCCCGCTCCTCGATCGCCTTGCCGATAACCTCGAAGACCATGCTGTCGAGCACTTCGTTCAGCAGGCTCTCGCGGCCCACCATGCTCTCGACGACACGGCGGGGCGCTTTGCCCTTGCGGAAGCCGGGAATGACGATCTGGTTAGCTATGCGCTGGTAACCCCGGTCAAGATATGGACTTAGATCCTCGTCCTCAAGCTCGATGTGGAGTGTCGTCTGATTGTCCACAACTTCATCTTGAGTGATCTTCAATTGGGGCTCCTGGGAACGCGACTAGTATTAGACGAGTATAGCATAGAGCAGCCCCGTTCCAGATTGCAAAATACATCCAATGGACGCCCCGCAGCGTTGCAGAAAACTGCTCGACCGATGCTGTATCAGTTTAGGCGACGCCGCCCTGCGGGATCGAAAGTCCCCTCTCTCTCAGGGAGAGGGTTAGGGTGGGGGTGACATATTCACCGACTAAAGTGATACAGCATCCCCTGGACCGAGCCTGTATCAATTTTGCAGGTGTGGCTGTTGGACGAGGTTTCGGAGCGCGGGCGTCTCGCCTGCATTCGTTCGTCCAGAACCTGCCGAAGGGCGATTGCCCATTGAAACACCTGCAAAATTGATACAGCTTCCGCCAGACCTGTTCAGCTTGACACCCCAAAAGTTGTTCTTTACGATTCTGCTGAGGGTAGTCTGACGGGAGCAGGGGATGCCAAGCAGGTACCAACGGGAAATCGAAGACATCCTCCAGAAAGCTGGCGAGGACGGACCAAAGCGTCGTCCCAGACGCCGGTCGGACCGCCGCAAGCTTCGCCAGTTGGTGTGGCTCTACGTTAGGCAGTCGCTGAGCGGCAACCTCTTTTCAGTATCTCCGGGCCGAATAATGCTGTTCGGCTTTGTGCTGCTCCTCTCGTTTCTTCTGGTGAGGCCGTTCAGTGCCGGAGTCGCGGGTATACTCGCCTGGGCCGGTCTTCTGATCTGCATCATAGGCTACGGTCTGGTCCTGGTGCGGCCGCCCAAGATCGAGAAGCGCTGGCGCGGGGAGTCCATAGAGATGGAGCCGTCTGGCGGTTCCTGGCTGGACCGGATCAGGCGCCGGATTACCAGGAGCTGAGTCCCCTCTCCCTCAGGGAGAGGGCTAGGGTGACGTGGTCCGCCCAACAACTTGGGACAGTGACAGCCGACTCGGAGAGCCATCGCAAGATAACCAGGAAGGGCGGGATCGAATCCCGCCCTTCGGTCTTTTCTTGAGGCTCGGTAGCTAGACCGCGCACTCACCCTCGCCGCGTTCCAGAACGTACTTGACTGTCTGGCTCCAGTCTATGTACACGTCCAGCGACTCCCGGTTCAGTTCGGGCACTTCCTTGAATTCAGCCAACAGGGGCTCGAACGACTCAGGTCCCAGTCGCGCGGCGAAATCCCGGAAGATCTCGTCGTCCTCACGCTCGGCCTTGTAGAAGTCGAGCACCTTTGTGAGCGCGTCCGGAATCCGCTTTGCGGGCACCTTGGTCTTGACCCTCAGGCCGATGCGCGTATCGCCGTCCTCGAATCCTCCTCCGAGGAACACCTCGTACGCGGGCACCTGCCCGCCCGGACCCTTGGCGGCCGCGCCGTGGAATCCAATGTCCGCGACGTGGTGCTGTCCGCACCCGTTCGGGCATCCGCTCATCTTGATGTGCATCTTGCGGATCAGCGGGTCGGCCTCCTTGTCTATGACCGAAACAGCCTCGGCGACTGCGCGGCCCATACCCATCGAGGAGGTTATGCCCAGCTTGCAGCTATCGGTGCCTGGGCAGGATACGACGTCGGTGATCTCAAGCGCGCCGGCGTCGCCGAACCCGATCTCCTTGAGCTTCGACCACACCTCGTACAACGCGCCTTCAGGCACCCACCTGATTGCAAGGTTCTGCTGGTGGGTCAACCGGACGCGGCCAGCGCCGTAGGTCCGGCTGAGATAGGCGAGCTGGTGGAACTGCTGGGGATCGATGTCGCCCAACGGGAGCTTGGCGGTGACCGTGTGGTAGCCGCTCTGCTTCTGCGCTTTAACGTTGGTGGACAGCCAGCGGTCGAACTCGGGGCCCGATCCTGTGGCGAAGTCGCCGTGCAGCGAAGGCGCGTCCGCCTCTTCGTCATCTATGTACAGCAGCCCGGTGGGATCGATGGAACGCTGCGCCCAGTCCTCCTGGAGCTGCTCTTCGACGAGGTCTCTGTAGTCGTCGATTCCGATGCGGTCTATCAGGAACTTGACGCGCGCCTTCATTCTGCTGCGCCTGAGTTCGTCGGAGTTGTGGAACACCCTGAGCGCCGCTTCGGTAACCTTCAGGTACTCGTCGGCGCTGACGAACTCATACAGGGTGGGGGCGATGCGAGGCATGATGGACGTGCCGCCGCCCATCACCATCTTGAATCCGCGCTGGCCGTCCCGGACAGCCGGCAGGAAGCCGACATCGTGGATGCCGGTGATCGCGCAGTCGCGCGAGCAGCCTGAGAACGCGGTCTTGATCTTGCGCGGCATCGACTGCGTGAACGGGTGCCTCACAAAATACCTGGAGTACGCAGCGGCGTATGGAGTGACGTCGAAGGGCTCTTCGGCGCAGACACCGGCGATCTCGCAGCCTGTCACATTTCGTACGGTGTTGCCGCACGCCTCGCGAGTGGTCAGCCCGACCGAGGCAAGCAGCCTCATCATCTCAGGCGTGTCCTCGAGCGGTATGTGGTGAAGCTGAATGTTCTCACGGGTCGTGACGTGTCCCTTGTTGAGCGGCGCGAAGCGGTCCACTATGTCGCCCATCATGTCGAGCATGTCCGCGGTCATGCCTCCGAATGGAATCTTGATGCGGAACATGTGGACATCCGGCTGCCTCTGGCCGTAAACACCCTGGCGGAGCCGGAACGCCATGAAGTCGGTCGGGTCCCAATTGCCCGACTGGAACCTCTTGACTCCAGCTTCAAACTCCTCGATTTCCGAGGGGAAGTATTCGATGATCGAGTTGGTCTGAGTCATTGCCCTGAGGTCCTTACTAACTGATTGGAGGTCGCTGGAAAACATCAACGTCCCGTTCACAGGCGCGAAACGGGACGGTCTTCGGGTGTGATAGCTCCGAGGCTGCCCCTAAATGGGGCGGGTACAGGTGCACATGGATACATGGCTGTGAAAGCTAGCCATAGCCAGACTAATCTATCAACACGCCGTTTGGGTGTCAACCGGATGAGACGATTGGAGCCTGTATCAATTTAGTCGGTACGCTGCTCGAAGGTGCCATATCAGCCGCGCCGTCATTCCGGCGAAGGCCAGAATCCAGAGGGGCAGGGCAACGCTCTTATCAAAGCCACCGACTAAATTGATACAGCTTCATGAGTCGCTGTCGCACAGTAACTAGCAGCTTTCACACAAAAGGGAGCAGTGAGCTACAATCGGGAATGACACGGAGAAGATACGCATGGCAGCCATCAACAACATAGAGGACTTCCTCAAGGTTGTACGGGAAGACGCAGGAGTGCGGTCAGCGGTGCGACGCGAGATACTGACTGAGGACCTCCTGGGTCTGCCGAGACAGTTTGAAGAGTTGCTCAAGACCCAGAACGCTCTACGCCAGGACACCAACGCTCTACAGGAGACCCAGAACGCCATACTGGACACTCTGGCGGTGTTAAGAGCGCAAGGGGAGATGAAAGTCAGCCTTCGCGGTGAGATCGGGGCGTTGCGGGATGACGTCGGGAAGATGGAAGCCAGCCTTCGCGGTGAGATCGGGGCGTTGCGGGATGACGTCGGGAAGATGGAAGTCAGCCTTCGCGGCGACATCGGGGCGTTGCATGGCATATTGCGTCAACAACAGCGAGACTTTGGAAGGTTTCGGGGGCACTACGCCGTTGAGGCTGCGACAAGCAACAGGGCTGCGATCGCCGGAATGTTCTCTCAACGACGATGTATGAGGAAAACAGCGATCACAGTCCTCGACAGCGCCGCGCTGGATAATATGCTCAATGAGAACTACAACGCAATTGATGCACTGGGACTGGAAGATGCAATATGGGAAACCTTTACCACCTCTGACCTGATTTTCAAGGTCGCGGCGAGGCAGAGCTCGATACCAGGTTTCTACATCGCAGTGGAAGCGTCCTTCACCGGAAACGACAATGATGTGTCGAAGGCGACCGGCTATGCCAAGATCCTTCGATGCGCGACTGGATGGAACGCTTACGCTGTTGTTGCGGCCGTAAGGCTGGACCGGGACATAAACAGGAGCCGCATTATTGACGACTTCGTGAAGTACATTGAGGCAAATGACGAGAAGGCGGCTTTCTGGTACCAGCTAGTCGAAGAGGATCTGGAGCCGGAAGACCCTCGTTAGCAGATTGCCTTGAAGGACCGGCCCCGCCAGGCATTCAGCAGGCGGGGCTTTGCTATTGGCCAAATGAGGCGAGTGCGTCAAGCAAGGGGCTTTCGTGCGAAAGTCACTTGCTGTAACAAGCAGAGGCAAGTCATCATCTGTCGCTCTCCTAGGGGCAGCCATTGTGATTGAAAAACACATCGCCTAGAAAACTTGCACTTCTCTCTCATCTTGAGAGACTTTCTAAAGGTCGTGACGTGCTATCAGTTTTGAAATCGTCTGGTGGATTGCCCCGAACAAATGCAACGCGGCTTTGCAAATGCACACTGGTCGAAGACGAGGAAACTGAGGGTACTGCATGCACCGCTGGCCAATTGATCCCAAACTTGCCAAAACAACGTTAAGGATCCTCCACGGCACCACTGCGGGATTCCACCTTTGCGCGGATCGAGAGGGCTTCCTGCAATGAACTTCAGGTGTCATCATAACGACGATAACTCCAATGGCGATGGAGAAGGGTCGTTCGGGTAGAGTGGCTAGGTTATGCCACCCACCTGCGCACAACAGACCCGGGATTGGGTGGAGATCATCAAATGCGCAGGTGACTCGACCCTCAATCAACCTTGTGCTGTTCGGATCTGAGCACTATTGGGGCACTGGTCGTTGCTAGGCAATTCAGAGTTGAGAGAATCGGAGTTCGATGAGACCGGTCACTTAGCTTGGCAGATCATCACCCTCATGTCACCTTCCGGAACGAGTGTGAATAGGGTATCACGTAGGTCGCAATCAAATTCAATCGAAGTGACCTCATCGACGCTAGTTTCTTCCCCGTCCAGTCGACAGGTCATCCTCAGCAGAGTGCCGCGCTCGGTGTCGATAAGCAATTCATACTCATCTCCATCCCGCCACAAGAGTTTCTCGGCGTTATCGGCCCAGCGACCGTCCGGTCTGACGGGTTCGCCCCGGACCTTTACGACCTTTCGCCCCAGCCACATTGTGCGCTCAATTGGAGTCAGCCACATTCTGGAGATCAGCCAGGAAGGGTCGAGGTGCAACTGGGAGACCATCGCGTGCTCGGCGTCCTCATAAATCGGCGTAGACGGGTGGTCGTGAAACGAAACGGATGCAAAGCCACGTATGTCTTCAGGCGGAGCATTTGTGAGAACGTCATTGGTCGTTCTCAACCTCCACCACACGTTCCCGTCCACGACATGAACCTGTCGACCTTTTGGGCCGTAGATCTCCTTTCTGAACCTGGTGGAGTTTTCGACCCAGAGATGAGTCTCCTTGTCTCTGCGCGTCGGTTGCTCAGAATCCAGCTTAGAATACCAACTGCGTGTCGACAATCGAACGGTCGAAAAGCTGCGTTTTGCACAGTAGAGCAGTCGGACGACCTCCGAAGTCTCCTCGAAACGAGCCGCCACTTCGTCAGTAACCTGGTCGTCGAACCTGACCCAGTGGACCTCATCTCCAGATGCAGAGCGGCCGCGTCGGAACGATCTGAGGCTCAGAAGTATCCCCCGCTCCGAGTCCATGACAAGCCGGTGCTCATCCGGCCCAATTCCGAGGGGACGACCGGAGAGGCTCATGTGTTGTTTGCGGGCGACGGCTTTGATCTCAATGGCTTGCCTGCCGGCAATATTGGTCTCACCAACCTTGATGAGGTCCAAGTCCGATATGTACCTCATGGGGAGCAGGACAAATTCAATTGCCCCGGCATACCCATGGGGACCCGATTCATCTAGTATCGCAATGTCGAACTTGCGATTAGGTGCGCTGCCGACTTTGAGATGAAGCCGACTATCCACGATCCAAGGAGCATGAGGCGCGTCTCCATCCGAACCAGCAACCTCATCGCTCCTCGTTGGATCGAATTCGTCAGGATAGAACCATGAGCGAAACCTGACCTCAACGGATGTGAAACGCTCATGAGCCGTGTACATCAAGCCGAGGACACGAGACAGGCGAGCGCAGCCCCCGACAATCACGGCTGTATCGGGTTTCATGACTTCAGGCATTGGCAGTCTCCCTCTGTACGCGCCGCGACCGGCTTCTCGCATGGAGCGCCCAAGCGCAGCCATCCGTTCAAGGTCTTTAGAGTGAAGAAAGAGTATTTCATCAATGAGACGGTGTCCACGAGTGCAGGTGCACGCCCAGGGCAATCGCATTTAGAGCCAGCTGCGGTTCTGCTTGGCGCGAAATGCCCCGATAGCACTCCGCAACCGTCGTTCCGGCGAAGGCCGGAACCCAGAATCGGGCAGCATTTGACACCTCGATATCAAAGTGCAATTGCCCTGAGTGCACGCCCAGATGCGACTGGCAATCATGCCTGGCGTTGCCCATATCTGTGGCTCCCATCAGGTGTTCTGCCCAGAATCGCGGGCCGCTCTGTGTGCATCTCAATAGGTACAATAGATGTACTGAAGACGTACCGACATCGGGAGCGGCGTGGCTTATGAATGAGACGACTGTTTACTCCGACGGCAGGACGATGGTCAGGAGCGTTCTGATCCCTGTTCTCGTGGCGGTCGCCGCCCTGGCGATTGCCCTCGTAGCTGCGCTCATCGTCGGCGGCGGGGAAGGCATCGACGGGATCAACCTCTTCGTGGAAACTCTGTCAGGCAACTCTGGCTCGTTCTTGGGCGGGCTGGGGATAATTGCTCCTCTTGGCTTCGCGTTTGGAGCGGGTGTTGCGGCGGCATTCAATCCTTGCGGATTCGCCATGCTGCCAGCCTACATGGGTCTCTACCTCGGCACTGGCGAAGACGAGGAACGGGTGTCGATTCTTCGGCAGCTCGCCAAGGCGCTGCTTGTCGGCGTCTCCGTGACCGCCGGCTTCATACTGCTGTTCGCTCTTGCGGGCTCGGTGATCGGTCTAGGTGCGCGGTCAGTGGTGAAAAGCATACTGCCCTGGCTCGGGCTGGGCATAGGAATCGTTCTCGTGCTGGCCGGAGCCTGGCTGCTGAGCGGGGGCAAGCTATACACCGCGCTAGCACAGCAGGCTGCCGACAGGTTCGGCAACCCGGCAAGCGCCAACGTGAAAGGGTACTTCCTGTTTGGCCTCAGCTACGGCATGGCATCACTGAGCTGCACGCTGCCCATATTCCTGTCGGTGGTCGGCACGTCATTCGCGGCCGCAGACCTGGCCTCGTCCTTCGCACAGTTCGTGCTGTACGCGCTCGGCATGGGCACAGTGATATTGGCGCTGACAATCAGCATGGCCGTGTTCAGGGGAGCGATGGTGACCGGAATGCGCAGGGTCATGCCGTACGTACAACCGGTCGGGACCTGGCTGATGATAGTGGCCGGCACCTACATCGTGTTCTACTGGCTGACGCTCGGAGAGCTGCTCCGTTAGACGCCGGCCAACCCGTCGCGAACATGCCTGCTCACAAGCCCGCGACGGCTGATCTCGGGACTCTAGTGGATCGACAACTCAGTTCTGATGGTCACAATCGTTCGTCCTGAGCTTGTCGAAGGGTGGTATGCAGACCATCAAAACTATGTGGGCTGCCTACTAGGCTTCGTTCCTGACCGTGTTGGTCAGCTTGCCGATCCCGTCGATTTCAATCTCCACGACATCGCCGTCGTGAATGTCGCCAGGCGTGCCGGGGGTGCCGGTCATGATTACGTCGCCCGGGTTGAGGGTGAGCACTCGGGTGACGAACTCCACGATCTCAGGTACGCCGTACAGGAGGTCGCTGGTCATCTGCTCCTGGTCCACAGCGCCGTTGATGCGACCGACGAGGTGGAGCGACGACGGATCGAGTCCAGTCACGATTACTGGGCCGAGTGGCGTGAAAGTGTCCGACGACTTTGCCCTCCACCAGGACAGATCGTTGGCCTGCCAGTTACGGGCGCTCACGTCGTTGCCGCATGTGTAGCCGAGGATATGGTCGAGCGCGTCGTCCGCGCTCACTCGCTTGGCTTTCTTGCCGATTACCAGCGCGAGCTCTGCTTCCGGCTGCATCGTGACGTTCTCCTCGATCGCCTCCCTGGGGATGATGATGTCATCACCAGGGCCGATCACGGACGAGGTGGTCTTGAAGAACGGCTCCGGTACGCTGGGTGGCGTCCGATCGCCGAGGTGGCTGCGGTAGTTCAGCCCGATAGCTACTACCTTGCCCGGTACGACTGGGGCCAGGATCTTGACCTCAGACAGACCGTGAGTGTGGTCTGTGACCTCGTGGTCCTCGTATGGGGCGGCAGTCAATTCGTGGACGGAGTCGCCTTCGACGACGCCATAGGCCACGTCGCCGTGCGCTAGGTATCTGGCATACGTAGTCATTTCTGTAACCGGTGCCTCCTGGAGAGTTTGCGGTGACGGGCGAAACGGCTCGTCACCCAACTGCGCGCAGTTTAACTCAAACGGGCGCACGAGGCCAATTTCGAGGTCGGAAAAGATGCTGTCCCTGGAAAAGATGCTGTCCCTGATAGTAGGCGCATCCACACGGGATCGAGAGTCCCCTCTCCCTCGGGGAGAGGGCTAGGGTGAGGGTGACGTGGCCTGCCCACCAACTTTGGACAGCTTCCAACCGAAGCTGACCCGTTGACGATGACGCGTGAATTCTGTAACTTGCTGAAATACTTACCCGTCGGCGGCAGACAGTTCGACGTATAAGGTATAATGCACTCTAACCAATAGTCGTGAGCGTGACCGCAACGGAGGGGCCCGAATGGCAATCGATACTCGAACGGAAACTGGAACTTGGAGGGTCAAGGCCGGCTTGGCTCAGATGCTCAAGGGCGGCGTTATCATGGACGTCGTCACCGCCGATCAGGCGAAGATCGCCGAGGACGCGGGCGCCGTTGCAGTGATGGCGCTGGAGCGTGTTCCTTCAGACATCCGGGCGGCGGGCGGCGTGGCGCGCATGTCCGATCCCACCAAGGTGGCTGAAATCGTCGACGCCGTGACGATCCCGGTTATGGCCAAGGCCAGAATCGGCCACTTCGTAGAAGCTCAGGTGCTCGAAGCGCTGGGCGTCGACTACGTTGACGAGTCCGAAGTACTGACCCCTGCGGACGAGAACAACCACATCAACAAGCACGACTTCACAGTCCCGTTCGTGTGCGGCGCACGAGACCTCGGTGAGGCGCTCCGCCGCATCGGCGAGGGCGCTGCGATGATACGCACCAAGGGCGAAGCGGGCTCGGGCAACATCGTCGAGGCTGTCAGGCACGCTCGAAAAGTGCTGGGCGAGATACGCCGCATCCAGAACATGGGCGACGACGAGCTGATGGCGACCGCACGCGACCTACGCGCTCCATACGAGTTGGTCAAGGAAGTCCAGGAGCGCGGTATTCTGCCGGTAGTCAACTTCGCCGCCGGAGGTGTCTCCACGCCCGCTGACGCCGGGTTGATGATGCAGCTTGGCGTTGACGGCATATTCGTAGGATCAGGCATCTTCAAGTCGGAGCGGCCCGACCTCATGGCCGACGCGATCGTCAAGGCCACGACCCACTACCAGGACCCTTCGATGATCGCCCAAGTATCCAAGGGTCTCGGAGACGCGATGCCGGGCCTGAATCTGGCCGACATACCCGAGTCCGAGAGACTCGCCACCAGGGGGTGGTAGCTCTTGACCACAGTTGGTGTGCTCGCCATTCAGGGTGACTTCGCCGAACATCGTAAATCGCTGGAGCAGCTAGGCGTCGAGGTCAGGGAGGTCCGTCTCCCGGACCAACTTGACGATGTCGATGGACTGATAGTGCCGGGCGGTGAGAGCACGACTATCGTCCAGCTGATAGACATCTACGAGATGCGGGAGAAGCTTCGGGATCGCGTCCTTAACGATCGGATGCCGACTTGGGGCACCTGTGCTGGAATGATTGTAATGGCCGGTGAGCTAACCGATCACCGGCCAACTCCACTGAGCCTTATGGACACGGTGGTCAGCCGCAACGCCTTTGGCCGCCAGGTGGACAGCTTCGAGGCGGACCTCGAAGTGAGCGGCATGGACGGATCGCCCTATCGGGCAGTGTTTATCCGTGCCCCGGTCTTCGTCTCCGTGGGCGAGAGCGTCGAGGTGCTTGCGAGCCTTGACGACGGCCGACCGGTTGCGGTGAAGCAGGGCCACATGCTGGCCACGGCGTTCCACCCTGAGCTGACCGGCGACTCTCGGATGCACAAGCTGTTCGTCGGCATGGTGGAACAGGTCGGCTGACTCAGGCGCAGCGCAGCGGTACCACTTCGACCACGACTCATCCAGCTCCTGCAAAGCTAGTACCGTTTCCAGATGAAAATGACGGATGATCCGCCCCAACCGTCATTCCGGCGTAGGCCGGAATCCAGAGTTTGAGGTAATTGCCTGTACGGTCAGAACTATCTGGACACGGTACTAGCTTTCCCTCGGAGTCACCGACGTCGTCTCTAACGTTGAGAATGAGGCGTCGGTTGTTGTTGCCGCTTGGTAGCTTCCAACCGCCCGCAGCGCTTGCTCTACTAGGCTGACGTGAGAGTCATGGTCGGGGTTGAGCAGTTCATGGACTTCGGGAATACTAACACCCAGTTCGTGGGCCAGGGCACTGTCCGTTACCCCTTGCTCACGCATGGCTGAGTTGAGTGCCACCTTGGCCGATGCGAGTGGTTGAAGCTGAACAGGTTCTGCGCCGTCAGTTATTGGGCTGGGAAGTGGGATTTCCTCCCCAAGCCTTGAGTAGCCTCCGAGAGCGGCGACAAGCGCATCCTTCGCCATTTCGAGTGCCTCTTCCCGAGTCGCGCCGCTGGTGTTGGCGCCTCTGACGTCCGGGAAGGATACCCTGAACCCATCTCCTTCTTCAGGATGCAGAACGCATGGATAGACGTACTTCATTGTCAGAAGTCCTCTCTGTCTATTTCGAGATCTGCAAGCATGGCTGCCAGTGTTCCATTGGGAATCTCACCGTGTTGCACGGTGGTTCTCAGATGTCCAATGTAGACCATCTGGTGGCTTCCTTTGCCGCGCCGTGAGTCGATGTCGAATTGCTGTCCGGTCCTTCGTGCGTAACGCCGGGCGCGCCTGATGAATTCTCGTCCGTTCACGGTTAGATTATTGCATTGCGAATCCAACTTGAACAATACCCGTGTTCTCGACTACGCATCGGGACCGCCTTGTTGGATGCCCTGATATACTTGAGTGAGAGACTTGAGAATCCGTTCAAACTCAGGAGAGGCCTGACCACGAGTCGCCAACCGGACAGCGGTACTGATGTGCGGCCCCTGGGGGCCCTCGACTCGGTGCGCTGTGTGTTGCTCGGCCCAAAAGGGATGACCAACCTGGCCGTCACTATGACAGGCCTGTGCCGACCTCGTCCGTTCCGAGTGTCAATTCTCAGTATGTCCAGACGCAGTGTGTCGCTCCGAGCGCGGGATACCTGGGTGGTGGCGGAGCAGGGGAGCGTCCACGGACTGGCGCGCATCCGTCAGAGATCGGGACCCAAGAGCTGGGAGCTATCGCACCTGTACGCCGAGTCCGGCTCGGCGCAAGCGGTAGTCCGACTGCTGGAACGGGCTGCCGCCGGTGCTGGATCATACGGTGGGGAGAGGGTGTTTCTCAGGGTAGATGCAGACAGCCCGATCGTCTCGACTGCACGGCTGGCAGGGTACTTTCCCAGTCATCGAGAGACCGTCTATCAGGGAATGGCAGTACATCCAGGGCTGAGCCACAGCCTCTTCGACGCCGACTCTCATCTCAGGCAGCGGAGGTCGGACGACGACCACTCACTGTTCAGGCTGTACAACGCAGCGACGCCGGTGAAAGTGCGCCAGCTTGTCGGCATGACTTTCGACCAGTGGGCGGCATCACATGAGCGCGGTCCGGGACGGCCCCACGAAGGCGTGCTCCAAGTTGGAGACGACATACAGGGCCGGCTGCGCACGTCGGCGCGGTCTGTCAAGGGCAATCTCATCGTTAGTCTTCATCCTGACTACGATGCGCTCACACCTGAGGTTGTCGAGGCTGGCTTGCGGAGGCTCAAGGGAACGCGGACCGTGTTCGCCGTCGTCGAGGAGTACGCACCTCGACTTGGGACGGCGCTGGATGCGCTTGGATTCGAGGCACAGGGGGAATGTGTTGTGTTGGTGAAGTCAGTCGCTCGGAGGGTCCTGGAGCGCGTGCCCGGAAGATCGTCACAGGCGGCGGTGGAGTAGACCGGCCTAAGTCGCGGACAGTCGGAACCTCCACAGCGCGACTGCCAGGAATGCCGCTCCGAATGCCGCTAGCGCGATCATTTCCTGCGAGACGTCTCCGAACTCGGCTCCGAACAGCATGAGCTTGTTGAACGCGCCGTTGGCCCAGCCGTGCGGCGTCAACTTGGCGAGCGATTGCATCCACTCCGGCGTTATGAACAGCGGCCACCAGCATCCACCAATTGGCGCGAGGGTCAGGGAGACCAGCACCCCTGCTGTCGATGAGGCCCTGATGTCGACAACGAAGCTCGCGAGCATCACTCCGAATGCTGCTGACGTCACAGCCATCAGAACGGAAATGAGCACCACCGCGACAGGCGAGAGTCCCAGATCAATACCAAAGATAAGTATCCCGGCTGTCCACAGGACCCCGAGTTGCAGAAGCCCCCTGAACGCGATGCCGACGAACTTGCCCAGGATGATTGACTCTCGTCGCGCTCCGTTGGATAGCAGGCGTTCCAGTGTCTGCCCCTGGCGCTCTCGAGCTATCGACTCCGCGCTCATTGCAGCCACGAAGAAGACGAACATCGTCAGGTAAGCCGGCAGGGTGAAGTTTGAGGCGCCGACGGGTGCGACTTCCCCGACGGTCTCGACCTCGAAGGTGACCGCTGGAGGTCGTTCGCGGACAACGGACTCAGGGTCGAATGACAGGGTGCCGTCCTGCGCGGGTGGAGACAGCTCGAACAGCGCGGCGAGTGTTACGTTGGTCTTCTCTATGTCATCCGCGATGTACGACGCCAGACCGTGCAGAGCAGCCTGGACCTCAGGCGAGCTGCCGCTGCCGGCCACCACTTCGAGCATTGTCGGTCGGCCACTCGTCACGCTCTCTGTGAAGTCGGGTGGGAAAGCCACGAATCCGTCAAGGCTGCCGTCCTCGACCTGGGACAGAGCGTTCTGGTAGTCCACTACCGTTACGCGCCGTGTCCCCTGAGTGACGTCTTCGATGACCTGGTGGCTCAGACCCTCGGCCTCCTGGGTAGAGATTGCCAGCTCAAGAGGCTGGTCCCCCGCTCCAATGTCTCCCAATGCCAGGCTGAATCCGATGACGAACAGGAATGGAAAGAGGAACGAGAACCCGACCGCAAACTTGTCTTTGAAGAAGACCCTGGTGTCCTTTGCCGCCATGAGCAGCGTCTGGCGCGCGATCAGGCCCATGCTACCGTCCTCCTCCAGCAACCCTGAACATCGTCCGGGCGATCAGCAGGCCGCAGGCCGCGACTCCTACCAGAACAGCCGCGGCCAGTCCGTGCTGCGCCAGAGAATCGCCGCTTGCCAGCATCGCGAACATCGCGTCTATAGCGTAGCGCGTCAGCGTGATTCGCGAGAGCGCGTCCAGCGCTCCGCCGCCGGTCACATCGAAGAACGTGCCGCCGAACACGGTCATAAACATTGTGAAGAAGACGGCCGCCCATGTTGCCTGGTCCCTCGCCCTGGCGGCAGAGCCGATGACCAGCCCAATGGCGCTCACAGCCATCGCGACCAGCACCGAGAATATCATCAGCTCTACGAAGTCGATCGCGTCCCCGATTCCGAGCACGGCAAACGCAAGCGACAGCAGTATCAGCGCCTGCACTATGGCTCTGAGAACACTGGCAAGGAACTTCCCGATGAACAGCTGGTTGACTCCCAGCCGGGTTGTCATCAGCCGTTCCAGTGTGCCGTTCTGGCGCTCCTCGACCAGTGCCTGGGCGCCCAGAGTTACCGCGAACATCAGGAACATGACGAGCAGGCCGGGCACGAGCCTATCGGTCTGGTCCGACGCCTCTCCCCCGACCCATCGGGTCTCCACTCCCACTGAGGGTCGCTGCCGTGACTCCTCGATCAGCCGACCGACCTCCGCGTCGATCCTGTCCTGTGGGATGCCCGAGGCGCTGAGTGTGCTGCTCACTGTGGCGTGCACACGGGCCTCGCCTCCCATCTGCTGAGCGACCGATCTGACGATGGCCTCGACTATCTGACCCGAGTCGCCGCCGTTTCCCCGCTTCCTGAAAGTGATGGCTGCCGTGTCCCCACTTTCAAGGGCCGCCGAGAAACCTGAGGGGATAACAACGGCGGTCAGAATCGCCGACCGGTCCAGAGCCCTGTCCGCGTCTTCGAGCGTCCGCTCCCTGACGGTCAGCTCTTCCATTGCATCCAGGCGATCTATCAGTGCGCGGGAGTGAGTGCCGCGATCGAGATTGATGACGTGGGCTGTCGCGTGAAACGACTCCTCTCCTCCGAACGCACCGTACATCAGGGCGAACAGCACGACAGGCAGCGCGAGGCTGAATCCGAGTTCACCCCTGTTGACGAAGTAGCGCTTCAGTTCGATGAGAGCTATGTGCAGCGGCAGCAGCATCGGAGTGTGCCGGACTTCAGTCTCTTAGACTGCGGCCCGTGTGCTCGAGGAAGACGGTCTCAAGAGTTACGGTGGCCGGGTCTCCGATCTCCGACTTGAGATCATGGGGAGTCCCCAACCTTACTATCTGGCCGTGGTCCATGATGGCCAGCCGGTCGCACAGCCTGTCGGCCTCCTCCATGTAGTGGGTGGTGTAGAGGACGGTCAGGCCGGCGTCGCGCAGCGCCTCCACGGTGTCGAAGATGTGGTTGCGGGACTGCGGGTCGATGCCGACGGTGGGTTCATCCAAGAACAGGAGCTGCGGTCTACTCATTAGGGCAATGGCGAGGTTGACGCGCCGCTTCATGCCGCCGGAGAAGTTGTCCACCTTGTCGCGCGCCCGATCCAGCAGCCCCACGCGCTCCAGGTTCTCGCTCGCCGCGACCTTCGCGTCCCTGCCCGACAGCCCCGCCATTCTTCCGAAGAAGACCAGGTTGTCGGTCGCTGAAAGCTCAGGGTACAGTGCGAGCTCTTGCGGGCAGACGCCTATGATCTTGCGGACCTGGTCGCTGTCTCCCGTTACCGAACTTGCTCCAATGGTAATCTCCCCGTCGTCGGGACGGAGTACTGTGGAGAGCATCCTGATGGTGGTCGTCTTCCCTGCACCGTTGGGGCCGAGCAGTCCGAAGATCTCCTGTCGTCGAATGGAGAAAGAGACATCGTCGACCGCCGTGATGCCGTCGAAATGCTTGCGGAGATGCTGGGCTGTAAGAAAGTCGTCGGCGCCGTTCATGGCGACAGGATAGGATGTGGGTTGGCGGGGTGTCAAAGGGCCGGACGTAAGCGGAGCATGACGGCGGCTCCCCCTTCGCTATAAGGCCAGCGTTGGTCATCAGACAGTTCCCGGCACAAGGCTGTATATAAAGCGACATATGCTGCATATAGCGTGGCCAAGACGTGGGTGCGCTGCTTCCGATCCTTCAGCGCGCTAGATACTGTATCAGTTTAGTCGTTGGTTTCAATGAGAGCGTTGGGGTCACTCCCAGCCCCTTCTGGATTCCGGCCTGCGCCGGAATGACGGCGCGGCTGTGAAGACTGCCGAGATCAACACACCGACCAAGTTGATACAGGTTCAGCGTGCTGCATCGAACGGCGTTTCATTGTCCAGCCATGTTATGATTGTCACCCGCATGGGAAGTTCGGCATCCACAGCTTAGCGGAGAGTCCGTACATGACCACCCGAAGCTCACTCAAACAACGGGAGACCGTTGACTATTCCCACATTGAACCGCTGCCCGATCCGCAGCGGGAACCTGATATGAACCAGCGCATCACGAACAGCGCTTTTGACGGTATATTGCTTCCTCACTTTGCCGACTGTGATAACGTGCTGGTCTGTGGAGAGGGATACCTGCGCCATGACGGGAGCAACGCGAGCGAGAGACTCGCTCCAGACTGCGTGGTGGCGTTTGGGGTGGACCCGGACGCCATAGTGGCCCGAAACGGCTACGTGATAAACGAGGTGGGCAAGGCCCCGGACTTCGTTCTCGAGGTGGCATCACGCGCCACAGGACTCAGGGACTACACGATCAAGCGTGAGGCCTACGCCGGGTATGGAGTGAGTGAATACTGGCGATTCGACCACACGGGAGGCAGATTCCACGATACCGCGCTGGCCGGCGATGTCTTGGTGGATGGCGAGTACGAGCCCGTGGAGATAGTTCGTGAGACTGGCGGACTGATCTGGGGCCACAGCGCCGTGCTGGGGCTGGACCTGTGCTGGAATGGCGGAGAGTTGCGGTTCCGCGACCCGTCGACGAAAGAGTTTCTGCTGACGCCTGAACAGCAGCGCGTCGCTCGGCTGGAAGCCGAAGCTCGGGCTGGAGAGGCAGAAATGCGGGCTGAAACTGAGCGAATCGCTAGAGAGGCGGCTGAGGCCCGAGTGGCGTCTTTGGAGACTGACCTTCGTCGGCTGAGGGAAGAGTAGGGTCTGGGCCTGGACATCCACGCGATCGTGGAGCAGGACCCAACGGACCTGCTCCGGGGCGCGAGTTTTCGCAGCGCGACCGGACTCCGGGGTGTTATCGAGTCCGACGTCTTCGCGTGGCCCACGGAAGTGGGCGGCGGGCCTCTCATCCGTGCGCTCGCCCGCAGAATTGCCAGGTTCGACTGGCATGGTCCTCTGTCGGACATCGCCTCGATCCTGTACGAGACTGTGATACCGCCCGACGATCTCCTGTCGTCGAATGGAGAAAGAGACATCATCGACCGCGGTGACCCCGTCGAATTGCTTGCGGAGATGCTGGGCTGTAAGAAAGTCGTCGGTACCGTTCATGGCGACAGGATAGGGCGTGGGTTTACAGGGTGTCAAAGTAGGGGCTGAGGGAAAGATCGTCCCGGATTGGTTGGCGAACCACACGTCATGCGAACCCGACTGCATAGATGCACGCTCTTCAGGGAGCTAATACGAGGATTGCACTCACTCTAAGGACGCCACATCGCGGGGCGATTCGTTACCCGGCCATGCTATGATTGTCATCCGAATGGGGAGTTCGGCATCCACAGTTCAGCGGAGAGACCGACTATGACCACCCAAAGCTCGCTACAGCAACCGCACACCGTTGACTACACCAAGCTCGAACCGCTTCCCGATCCGCCGCGGGAGCCTGATATGCAACAACATGAGCATGTGACTTACGCCAGCTACAGCCTGCGCGCTCACTTCGCTGACCACGACGACGTCCTGATCTCGGGTGAAGGATACCTACGGCACGAAGCGACCAACAATGCCGAGAGACTCGCTCCCGATTGCGTGGTGGCCTTCGGAGTTACCCCAGACGCCATAGTGGCCCGCAACGGCTACGTGATAAGCGAGGTTGGCAAGCCGCCGGACTTCGTTCTCGAGGTTGCGTCGCGCAGCACGGGCCGCAACGGCTACACGGTAAAGCGCGAGGGCTACGTAGGGTACGGTGTTACTGAATATTGGCGCTTCGACCAGACTGGCGGCAGGTATCATGACGCCGCGCTGGCTGGCGATGTCCTGGTGGACGGCGAGTACGAGCCAGTTGAGATAACCCACCAGGCGGACGGGTTGATCTGGGGCCACAGCGAGGTGCTGGGCCTCGACCTGTGCTGGGCCAATGGCGATCTTCGGTTCCGCGACCCATCCAGCGGCGAGTTTCTGCCGACTGCCGGTGAGGAGCGTGCCGCTCGGGTGGAAGCCGAGGAGCGAGCTAATGCGGCTGAGGGGCGAGCCAATGCGGCTGAGGCGCGCCAGGCGGAGCTGGAAGCCGAGCTCAGGCGACTGAGGGGGCGGTAGCGTCCGGCGATGCCAGCGCAGATTGACCCCAGCGACGACCGGTATTCCAAAGCGGCGGGCGAGATTCTTCGCAGGCATCATGCGGGTGAGCGTGAAGCGAACATCACCAGCGCCGTGCGCGACTTCCTTATCGTTACCAGCCTCGCCAGGTCGGAGGAGATAGTCGAGGAGAACCCGCCCTCGGCAGATGGCTCCCGTCTGGCAGTCGATCTGACCGCGCTCGACACGTTCGTCGAGGTCAAGCGCAGGATAGGTACCACCAGCGGCTTCGATCCGAATCCGCAGTACGTCGAGCAGATCGACGACTATCTTGCCGAGTCCGCCAACTCAGGCAGGGGCGTACGCACCGGCATATTGACCGACGGCAGATACTGGCTGCTGCGCTGGCCGGGCGCCGGCGCGGTCAAGACGGCAAGACCGTACGGCTTCGAGCTTCGCGACGCTGGGAGCTGGCTGCCTCTGTTCGAGTGGCTGCGAGACGAGGCGCTGACGTCGCTCGTTGACATCTACCCTGACCGCGACGCCGTCGAGAGATACCTCGGCCCGAACAGCCCGTCTTATCAGCGAGACATCACCGCGCTCGACTCGCTGTTCAGAGGATGTCGCGACGAGCGGACTATCCAGGTGAAGTGGCAGCTCTGGAACGACCTTCTACGGGCCGCGCTGGGCGAGGTGGCTCGCACGCCGTCGCAGATGGACGACCTGTTCGTCCGCCACACCTACCTCAGCATGGTTATCGGTATGGTAGTGCAGGCGTCGTTCGGCGTGGACATCCGCGCGATAGCTGAGCAAGACCCGACGGACCTGCTCCGTGGCGCGAGTTTTCGCAGCGCGACCGGACTCCAGGGTGTTATCGAGTCCGACTTCTTCGCGTGGCCCACGGAAGTCGGCGGCAGGCCTCTCATCCGTGCGCTCGCCCGCAGAATTGCCCGGTTCGACTGGCAAGGCCCTCCGTCGGACATCGCCTCGATCCTGTACGAGACTGTGATACCGCCCGACGAGCGCCGAACGCTCGGCGAATACTATACTCCTGACTGGCTTGCGCGAACGATGGTGCGTGAGCTGGTAGATGATCCTTTGCGCCAACACGTTCTCGATCCCGCGTGCGGCTCCGGGACTTTCGTCGCTGAGGCTGTGAACCATTTCATCCGAGCTTCGGACAGCGCAGGGCTGGAGCCAAAGGAGGCGCTCGACAGGCTGGCGACCACTGTGACCGGCATCGACGTCCATCCCGTCGCTGTCCACCTCGCGCGCTCCGCATGGGTGCTGGCGGCTCGCCCGGCAATCGAGGCCGCCACTGCCTCCGGTTACGATGCATCCGTGGCAGTACCTATCTACCTGGGCGACGCGCTCCAGCTACGCTTCCGCAGCGGCGATATGTTCGCCGAGTACAATGTCACGATCCAGGTGGGCGACGACCAAAACACGGAGCTGGTCTTCCCAGTCAGCTTGGTCGAACGTCCCAATGACTTCGACTCGCTGATGGACCACGTCGCCGACGCAATAGAGCGTGGAGAGGACCCCCTTTACGCCCTTGACGACAACGGCATCACTGACCCAGCCGAGCGCTCCACCCTGGAGTCCACCATCGCCACGCTCCAGTTGCTGCATTCGGACGGACGCGACCACATCTGGGCGTACTACACGCGCAATCTCGTCAGACCCGTCGCGCTCGCTCGCGGCAAGGTGGACGTCATCATAGGCAACCCGCCCTGGCTGAACTACAACCAGACCGCGAACACGCTGCGCAGCGAGCTGCGTCGGCAGAGCAGCGATGTGTACCGCATATGGGCAGGCGGACGGTATGCGACTCACCAGGATGTCGCGGGGCTGTTCTTCACCCGCAGCGTAGATCTCTACCTGAAGCCGGGCGGTGTGATCGGCATGGTAATGCCGCACAGCGCGCTCCAGGCGGGCCAGTACTCGAAGTGGCGCACCGGTCAGTGGCGAGCTTCGGGCAGCGCCGGGCCGCTCGCGGTGGACTTCGACTTCAAGACGGCATGGGACCTCGAAGGCCTCACGCCCAACACGTTCTTCCCGATACCGGCGTCGGTCGTGTTCGCGACATGGGTTGGGCCGGACCCTGCCGCGAAGGGACACCCGCTCCGGGGCAGCGTGGAACGCTGGCTCGGTCCTTCCGGGTCGCCTGAGATCACGCGCGGATTGGCGCCGATAACCGACACATCGGTCGTCGTCGACTCGCCATACGCAAGACACTCGCGGCAGGGAGCGACCATAGTTCCGCGGTGTCTGTTCTTCGTCGAAGAGACGGAGAGCGCGGTCACTGTGCAGGCAGGGCAGACCATCACCGTCAACCCCAGGAGGGGCAGTCAGGACAAGAAGCCGTGGCGTGATCTCGACCTGGCCATGATCACGGGGCAGACCATCGAGACACAGCACGTCTTCGATGTTCACCTTGGCGAGACGCTTGCGCCCTACGTGATGCTTACGCCTCTCCGAGCCGCGCTGCCGTTCAAGCGCTCAGACGTGAAGCTGCCCACTGATGATACGGGTGCAGGCGGCATAGACCTCGGCGGGTTGGAGCGACGGATGCGCGGACGCTGGAGCACAGTCAGCGAATTGTGGGAGCGTAACAAGGCACGTGCCAACAAGCTGGATCTGTCAGGACGACTGGACTTCCACCGCGAACTGGCGTCGCAACTGGAGTGGCAGCAGGATTCGGGGGACAGGCCCGTTCGGGTGGCGTACAATCAATCTGGAGCGCCAACGGCCGCAGTCCTGAGTGGCGATGAAGTCTTGGTCGACTACACTTTGTACTGGATTGCTTGCAAGGATGTGTACGAAGCCCGATACCTTGTGGCGATTATCAACAGCGGTACGCTGTTCGAGTCGGTGGCTGGACTGATGCCCAAAGGTCAGTACGGTGCGCGACATCTGCAGAAGCATCTGTGGAAGCTTCCCATCCCTGAGTTCGATGATGGGGACCCGCTACACACGCACATATCCGAGGCTGGCAGCGCGGCTTCGAAGGGAGCCGCTCGGAGGCTCGAACAACTGCGAGAGGAGCGTGACCGCGTCACTGTGACCATCGCACGGCGGGAAATCCGAAAGTGGCTGGCGACGTCGGAAGAGGGCAGGGCGGCGGAGGAGGCGGTGTCGGAGCTGCTGAGAAAATAGAGGGCATACCGCGTCCCTTTCCAGGCTACGCGCTCTTTGAGCGCCCGGTCACGCACAGGCCGGTGTGTTAGACTGGAAACGCCATCCGGTGGAGTTATCGCAATGACCACACCCCGCCTCAAACAGCAACTCAGTCACACCCATCACCATGATGTGTACTATCCCATAGACGACGACGAACTCTTGGCCGAATCCGAGCACCAACTCTTTCCGCTCACCTACGCGCACGCCGCCTTGAGGTCGTGGTTCGAGGACGACCCGACAACCTGGGTCGGCGCAGACATGTTCCTGTACTACGAGGAAGGCGTCCCTTCCAGCGTGGTTGCGCCGGATGTGTTCGTGGTCACCCAGACGCACAAGAGTCACCTGCGGAACATCTTCCAGACGTGGGTAGAGGGACGAGTGCCCGAGCTGGTGCTGGAGATCATGTCCCGGACATCGGTCGACAACGATCTCGTTACCAAGCACGAGCTATATGAGAGGCTGGGAGTGCGGGAGTACTGGCTGTACGACCCAACTGAGGAGGGAGTCCTGGAGCCGCGGCTGCGCGGGCACGTGCTAGTTAACGGCGAGTACCGTCCGACCGAAGTGCGAGAGGCGGACGGCAAGCACGTCGGCGCGAGTGATGTGTTGGGCCTTGAGCTCCACGCCAACGGCGAGTGGTTCCGGTTCTTCGACCCTGGCTCGGGCGAGTACCTGCCCGACTCCGAGGAGAGGAAGCGGGCGCAGGAAGCTGCTGAGGCACGGGTGGCGGAGTTGGAGGCAGAGCTTCGTACGCTGCGGGGACACTAGTGCAGGCTGTCCTTAGAACAGCCCGCTCACCGGTATGCTCCAGCCGGGCACGACATCGCCTCCTTCGATCACGTCGCCTTCGACGAGGTCGTCTATTTCGGTCGGGGAGCGATGCACTCGCACGGAGCGTCTGCGCGGATTGACGACGATCACCATGCGAGCGCCGGCGGCAAGCCACTCAGCGACCTTTGCCTCTACTTCCGTGTACCGGTCGTTCGGGGAGATGACCTCGACGACAAGGTCAGGAGCGCCAGGCCAATAGCCGTCTGTCTCACTCACCTCGTCGAGCCGTTCGCGGCTTATGAACGAAGCGTCCGGGGCGCGAACGGTGTCCGGGTCGGATCCGAGTAGGTATCCGGTCAGGGTGACAGCTATTCCCAAGTCTTCCGTTTCTACGTGGTTTCCCAAGTGGCCTGCTAAGTACCCAACCAGTCTTCCGTGTCGATGCCCTGGTAGCGGTTTCTGTACGAGCTCTCCTCGGACGAGCTCGTACCGGTAACCGTCGTCCGGCATGTGAATGAGCTCTTCGTCAGTAATTAGCCCGGCTTCAGTGGTCATGGGTGTCCTTCCCCTGTGGCGGAGTCCTCTGAGGCTGTGCTTGAGGACATGATACTCCGAATGGAGCGTTGACGGATCGTGGGGTGCGTCCTCCGGCAGGCTCAGGCGAAACGAGGCACAGGGCCATGCCCCGCAGCTTAGGTTATACTTGCGCCATATTCGAAGACTGGAGAGAAGCATGACCACTCGCATAAGTCCCGAGCACGATACACGCGAACTGACCACTGACGACGTTCTCGGAAGCGGTCCGCCGCAGATTCTCACCCACGCGCCCGGCCCGACGGGGACCGTGCCGTTCACCGAGGACTTCCTCGTCAACAGCGCGTCCGGCGACCACTTCGGTATGACGCAGAACGCCGGCATGGGCTGGAATCCGGTCGAGCTGCTGCGCAAGCAGTTCGTCATTCTGTCCACGGCGGGAGGTCTGAGAGAGCCGGACGGTACGGCGGTGGCGCTCGGGCTTCACACCGGTCACTTCGAGCTTGCGACGATGGTGCGGGCCGCCGCGCTGGAGCTGCGTGAGCAGAGGTCGATACCGTTCGCGCTGTTCTGCTCCGACCCCTGCGACGGGCGCACTCAGGGGACGACGGGGATGCTGGACTCGCTTCCGTACCGGAACGACGCGGCGCAGGTGTTCAGGAGGCAGGCGAGGTCGCTTCCGACGGCGCGTGGGGTGATGGGAGTCGCGTCGTGCGACAAGGGTCTGCCAGCGATGATGATGGCGTTGGCCGGACTACGTGACACGCCGGTGGTGGTCGTGCCTGGTGGAGTCACGCTGGCTCCCGAGCATGGCGAGGACACGGGCATGATCCAGTCGATAGGCGCACGGTTCGCACAGGGCGAGGTCACGCTGGAGTACGCCCAGGACGTGGGATGCCGGGCGTGCGCGTCCCCGGGCGGTGGATGCCAGTTCCTGGGTACCGCGGGCACGTCACAGGTGGTAGCCGAGGCGCTCGGGCTGGCGATCACTCATGGCGCGCTATCGCCATCCGGGACCGGCGCCTGGCTGGACATAGCCCGGCGGTCGGCGCGGGCGCTGGTCATGTCTGAGAAGCGGGGCGTTGCGTCGCAGGATATTCTGACCGACGGGGCGTTCGAGAACGCCATGGTTGTCCACGCAGCCTGCGGCGGCTCTACGAACCTGCTGCTGCACACTCCGGCCATCGCGCACGCCGCTGGTCGGGCGCGCATGGGCATCGAGGACTGGAACCGGGTCAACAGGGAGACCCCTCGCATTGTGGACGTGCTGCCCAACGGTCCTGTGGGACACCCGACATCGGTGCTGTACGCAGCGGGCGGCGTGCCGGAGGTCATGCTTCACCTGCGACGCATGGGCCTGCTGGACACGTCTGTGCTCACCGTAACCGGCCAGACACTGGGCGACAACCTGGACTGGTGGGAAGGTTCGGAGCGTCGAGAGCATGTGCGCAGCTACGTGAGGGAGGTTACCGGCGTCGATCCCGACAACGTGATTCTGGAACCGGACAGGGCGAAGTCACGCGGTCTCACGAGCACCGTATGCTTTCCGTCCGGCAATCTCGCCCCCGAAGGATCGGTCATCAAGAGCACTGCGATCGATCCGACCGTCGTGGACGACGACGGCGTGTACCGCAACACCGGTCGAGCGAGGGTGTTCCGTTCAGAGAGGGCCGCGATCGCGGCGATCAAGAGCCGGGACGAAGACGAGATGATCAGGGCGGGCGACATCATGGTGCTGACCTGCGGCGGGCCGCTTGGCACCGGCATGGAGGAGGTGTACCAGATCACCGCGGCGCTGAAGCACCTGTCGTACGGCAAACATGTGGCGCTCATCACCGACGCGCGCTTTTCGGGTGTGTCAACCGGCGCGTGCATCGGCCATGTTGGACCGGAGGCGTTGGCAGGCGGACCGATTGGCAAGGTGCGAGAGGGCGACATGGTGGAGATCGTGATTGATCGCAATGAGCTCGCTGGAGACATCAACCTCGTGGGCGACAACGGTGTGAACCGGGGCGCGGAATGGGGTGAGGCCGAGCTGAGACGCCGGCCGGACCCCGATGACCTGGCGCCGCATCCAAGTCTCCCTGACGACTCCAGGTTATGGGCCGCGCTTCAGCACGCGTCGGGGGGAACGTGGGGAGGCTGCGTGTTCGACGTGGACGCGATTATCGAAACGCTGGAGGCGGGTAGACAGGCACTGGAATCGTCGGAGAGGTGATTGTGGCAGTGTCCCGCACCAGGGCGCGCCACGGTCTGAGTCCATCAGCCCACGGGAATGGCTACATCTGCACCATAACGCAGGCCGCGATGCCGAGACCGATGAGTCCGGTGGCAGCCAGGTTGAGCTGCCACGGTAGGTGCAGAGGTCTGCGCTGCCTATGGCCTCGTACCTGGGTGACCCTTCGCTCGCTGAGATCGCGCGAGTAGGAAGCAATCCGGTGGATAGGTGCGGTGATCTGCATCCCGAGTCCCCCTGTGCGGCCACGCTGTGCGTTCGGCTAAACTCGCCTTCGCCAGACCGATTAGGTCTAAATTATCGAGGCAGTCAGATCAGGCTAACTGACTGAATATCCAGAGCCTTATCGCGGGAGTTAGGATACGCTAACTTAGATAACCTGTCAACACACAATTGGAGATATGTGGGCGTCCAGAGTGCCATTCAGCGCTTATCAGGAGTGACATTGAAGAGGCGACGACCATCCGGGACGTAGCCAATTTGGCAGGCGCCATGCCGGGTACAAGACACTGGCGTTCTGGAGTAGGCTGGGACTTCCCAGAGGGTCGTAGGCAGCTATGGGCTGTTTGGACGGTCCTGCGAAAGCGGGAAGATGCGCGCGCCTATATCCTGACGTGGCAGGGCTGCGCGGTTATTTGCCAATTGCGCCCTGTAAACGACGCGCGACTGTCTTGCGCGTCAGCTCGTGTTGACTGGGGCAACTGGGTCGGGGGCTACAGTGGGTGGACTAGGAAGCGGTCTTCCATTCCAGCAGTCTGGCGACCTCGTCGGTGTGGACTTCCGGGTATGAAACATGCCCGCAGGCGAGGCAGGCAATGTAGAAGCCTTCATAGTCGCGGCGGATCTGGCGATCCCCGCTGCAGCGGATGCAGGACCTGAAAAGCACAGAGTGCTCCCTCAGAGCGCTCTGTGCTGTAACTATTTCTCTCATTTCAACACGTACTCCTTATGAGAATCATATTTACATTACCGCAGAATTGAGAACATAGTGTTAATAAGCAATTAACACAACATTAACAACCGATTGGGAAACGTAATAGTTAGTATGCGCGCAAGTGAAGTTCTCACAGCATGTCACTGACGCAGCCGAAATTGGCAGACAGTCCAACTGTGGGGTGGGGAACCCACCTGCTGGCATGAAGACTCTGCCCGGACGCCTACGGCTTTGGACTCTCCATGAAGACGGTGACGCCCATTTCGCGGTAGTGGTCGCGGAGCTTGTAGTCGTAGTTGCGGAAGCTGATTCGGACGTCGGTGCCTTCGAGCTGCTTGAGCGCGTGACGCACGCAGTCGTCAACGGTCTGGAGCGGGTGGTGTGGGTGCGCCTCTATGTCGTAGGTGAGATCGGCCGGACCCCATGTGAGACAAGTAATGCCGGGCTTTGCGAGCTGTCGCACGTTGGTGACGGCGCGAAGTGTCTCCATCTGGATGCAGAGAATGCCGTTGGCGTTCCACCACTTGGCGTATTCCAGACGGTCCTCCCGTCCCTCGACGCCGTATCGAGCGGCGCCGCCCCAGCTTCGCTTGGCGAGCTGCGGGTAGTAGAACCAGTTGATCGCCTCATCCACGACAGCCTCGTCCTCCACGAGCGGCACCTCGATCCCGAGCGGTCCGAGGTCGAGGATGTTGCCCACCAGGTAGGCGTGGCGCGGGTGCTTTATTCGGAACTGGACGGGAATGCCGACTTCCCTGGCAGTCTCGCAGTATTGGACCAGCTTATCCTCGTTGTAGGGGGAGTGTTGGGAGTCAGTGTTGATGAAGTCGTAGTCGTCCTTGCTGAGGATGTCCTCCATCTGGCTCTTTGTGGCGTCGATGGGCACAGAGACGCTGAGTACTATGTCGCCTCGCACGATTTTCTCTTTCAGGGAGGTCATGGGTTGCTCTCCTTGGGTGTCAGTCATTGACCGGCGGAATGATAATCCGCAGGTTCATGTCGATTCTTCGTTTCTCTCGTTCTCGAAATCGTCTACGGCTGGCGTGATCTCCTCTATCATAGTTCTGAGTTGGGCAGCAATCTCGTTGTAGAAGGATTCGTTCAGCGCATCTCCATCGAGATATGCCGAGGTTAGAAGTTTCAAGTCCTGGATCTTATCCATAAGTTCACTGGTACCAGTAGCGAAATGTACATGGGCACGCCACTTTGGAGTTTCGCCTTCGTACAGGTCGACTCGGTATGACGTAGTCCAATTCCCCCACGGTGGTCGTGAATACCATAGGTGGTAGTACCTATGATCTCCACCTTGGCCTGCCCATCTACTTCGTTTGTCTGGCCTGACAGGCTCTGGAATGTCTTGCAGCACTATATCACCGACTCTCCGCAAGAACGGCGTTCTCTCGTCGCTCCGGCTTCGGGCGAAACTTCTTCGCAACGCATCACCAATGCCGTCGCTGCTGCGTATCCCCGAGTCCTGCCCTTCGCTTATGCCAATGCTCAGATCTTCAGCGCCTTGTAAGGGTATGAGCGTGTTGACCTGTATGTAGAGCAAGCCGGATCCTGCGTCGTAGTGTGGCGTAAGCTGGATACAGGTTATCAAATCATCTCTAGCCGCCTGCTCGTTCAGCCACAACGCAGCGGACGTTACTTCGGGTGCGAACCTGTGGCTGGCTAGAATGATCCGCTGATCGTTGTTCAGCGCGTTTAGGTCATCAGCCCCCAAGTGCTGCAACAGTTTCTGAATTGCCTCGTCCTGAGAAACATCTTCGTGTCTCGCAAGCATACCGACAATGGCTTCCTGACTGGCATCTCTGAGGTAGCTTGCGTACTTGATGGCCTGCCAGTGAGCGTTCGTGCCGGAGTCGTCACGTTTCAGCTCGATGACCACCATCCTACCGTCCACATCTACGGCCAACAGGTCAAGCCTTTCGTTGGTTCGGTCGAAGCCGCCGAACTCCTTGCCAACTATCAACAGGTCTTCGCCCAGGATTCCGGGATCGGCGGCTATCCACTCTTGAATGTCTCGCCTCTCCTGGAAGCCGAGCCGAGCAAAGTCCACCTCCTCAACCCTTTTCGACTCTCGGACTTCGCCATTTATGTTGATTCTGAACAGTTGCGGGCCGGTGGTCATGCGCCGTCCTCTTGTATCGGTACAGTCGAGGAAACGCGTGCTTCCTGCTTGGCAAGCGTCGTCCGATATGCGGTCTCAAGGTTTAACCAGAACTGAGCCGAGATTCCCAAGGCATTCTGAATCTCGCTCGCGGTGGTGGGAGTGATTGCCTTCTTGCCGAGAATGATCTCGTTGATGACCTGCGTCGGTCGGCCCATGAGAGCGGCGAGCTCCTTCTGAGTCATGCCGCGATACTCAATCTCTTCTTTGAGTACGCTGCCCGGGGACACAGCATGGTCCGACCAAGTGCTGTGGGAACTAGTCGCCATAGTGATTGGTCACCTCCTGAATTGTGAGTCTGTCGTTGGATGGATCATTTATGAGGATTAGTCGCCATCTATCATGGATTGTTAGCGCGTATTCACCCTCTCTATCCCCTCTAAGCCGGTGCAGTCTCAGTGACCTGATTTCCATCAGATTGTTGAAGTCAGTAGCCGCCTTGAGGGTCTCGATCCGTCGAATATACCGCTCGGCGACTACTGGGCCCCACTGGCGCGACGCAACTCGAAAGCTCTCATGACATCGTCTGAGCCGATTAGTGCGAAATGTGACTTCCACTTGCCAAATACATCTGGACCCTCAGCCGAGAGGTTAGTTACCATCCTTCGGAGATGGCATGAAGAACTCGAACCTGTTCGGGTCTTCGTAGCCTTCGATGGATGCGGGGACTATGCCCGGGTTATCAAGGGCCGCCCTTACGATGCTCTTGTTGAACTGGTGAATGCCGGACTCTTCGGACAGGAACTCGTCCACCGGCATCCAGAAACACTCCGCGATCTCTTCTTCCTGCATGGTGATCTCGGTGGAGAGCGCCGACAGCCTGCACACGAAGTAGATGTCGGACTTCTCGTACCTGTAGCCGTGCCAGTGGCGGAAACAGGCGAGCGACTCGAACTTGGCTTGTACGCCGGTCTCCTCCTGGACCTCTCTGACTGCGCCGTCGACGAGGTGCTCCCCTGGGTGCAGCGCACCGCCCGGCAGCTTGTATCCGGGTCCGCGACTGGGGCCCATCCTGTATCGTTCCGAGACGACAAGAATCTCTTGCTTCTCGTTGATGACCACGGCGCCGGCGCCTATGTAGTGCGTAGCGTAGGGCGGAATGTAAGAGCCGGGGACTAGCTGAAGCGTCATCAGGACGTATTCAGACATGGCGTGGTGATACTCGAATCCGGCGTCGGCGGCTATCGGTACCAACGCCGCGCTACGGACCGGCAGCTCCAGCCAGACGACCTTGTACCCGTCCTGGGTCCAGGAACGCAGGGAGTGGTCCAGTATCCTCTCGAAGTCGCTGGGATCGTCTGGGAGGTCTTTGGCCTCGGTTACCACGCCGCCGAACTGGTTGGGAGAAAACTTCAGTGTCTCCATCGTCAGCCGTGCCTGACTACCATCTGGACCTCGTTCGACGGGTTGCAAAGGGCTTCAAACGCTCCCTGGATCTCGTCCAGGGGGAGGATGCTGGCTTCGGAGACCAGCGGCTCCATCGTGACTCTGCCTGTTCTGATGAGGTCGAGCGCGATCCCCCAGTCCTGGGGTTGGCTGCCGAAGGATGTCTTGAGGCTGATCTCTCGTGCCATCCAGTCGGGTGGGAGCACTGGCGTCTCGTTCCAGACGATGGCGACCAGAACGACCTGTCCATTGCGTCGGACCATGTTCAGAGCTTGATCGAGCGTACCCGGCGCGGCCGCGCACTCGAAGACCAGGTCGGGTCCAGTGCCGCCTGTAAGCTCCACGACGCGCTCCACCGCATCCTCTTCGAGTGGGTTGATAACGGCGTCAGCTTCCAGACGTCGGGCGGCATCGGCTCTGGCGGGAGCCGGTTCTGACACGATGACCTTGCTCGCCCCTGCGGCGCGTGCCACCTGCATACAGAGCAGGCCGATGGGTCCTGCGCCGAGAACCACGACAGAGTCTCCAAGCTTGAGCTGTGATAGTCGAACAGCATGGACGGCGACCGCGCACGGCTCACACATAGCCGCTTCTTCGTCGCTCACGCCCTCCGGCACTGGGACAGGTTCCCACTCTTCCAGCAGCACCTTTTCGGCGTAGGCTCGCACCCGCGCTGATGTCCCGGAGAATCCCTCGAGGCGATAGTTGAACCTCTCCCCACGATTGGGGCTTGCGGCTCGGACCTCAGGCGGCGGCTCGCCGCCTCCGCCGACCACCCGGTCGCCCACACTCCATCGGGTGACTCCATCTCCCACGCTACTAACAACACCTGAGTACTCATGACCCATCACAGTGCCGGGAGGAGCGATGTCGTACAGGAAGTGATGTACGTCGGTGCCACAGATCGCGCAGTAGTTGACGTCTATAACAACCTGGCCGGGTCCGGGCGTGGGATCAGGCAGGTCTTCGATGGAGAACTGCTGACGACCATTGTAAACAGCGGCGCGCATGATGGATGCCTCCTAGAGTTGCTGGCGCATAGGTTATCACGAGGATTCGTTAGGTGTCAGGTTTCGCAGCAGGGTCGGCTTGTGATTTTAGTCATGGAGACTATAATGAAAATCGCCTGCGCAGAAGTTCGTAGCACATTTATGCTACCCCCAAACCACCCCGTAGCCGGGGCTGGAAGGCAACCCTGATGGCCACACAGCCTTCTCAAAATCCCCGTTACGAGGCGCATGAAAATCCGCCCCTTCTGGCTACTCTCGGCTATGGCTTTCAGTTCAGCCTGATCGCTTCCGCCACTCTGCTAGTGACTCCGGTGGTGGTGGCCAAGGCGTCGGGAAGGGATGACTCCTACTTGGTGTGGATGGTCTTCGCCTCCCTGATTGTCGTTGGCGTGTCCACGTTGCTGCAAGTACGACGGCTGGGGCCGATTGGGGCTGGAGCGGTTCTGCCCATGTTCACGGCCGCTTTCTCCATACCATTCTGCATTTCGGCAGTGGTGGACGGGGGGCCGGCAACGTTGATAACCCTCGTGCTCGTCACTGCGGCCACCCAGATGATTATCTCCAGGTGGCTGTTCATTCTGAGGCGACTCGTTACACCGACCTTGGGCGGCACTGTAATGATGATACTTTCGATCACGCTGGCTTCCGTAGTGCCTCGCCTGTTGGACGAGGTATCTTCGGTCGAGCCTGTCGGGGCGCCTCTGACTGCACTGGCTACCATAGGCGTAGTTGCTGTGTTCATCCTGCGCGGCTCGGCCGTACTGCGTCTTTGGGGGCCGGTAGTTGGCATAGTCGCTGGCTGCGTGGTTGCCGCGGTGTTCGGCTTTTACAATTTCGAGAGGGTGATTGAGGCCCCGTGGGTTGGACTACCCAGCCAGTGGCCTGGTCTGGGACTAGACTTTGGCATACCGTTCTGGACGCTGCTTCCAGCATTCCTGTTCCTCGGCGTGATCATCTCCATTCAGGCTAACGGAGAGGCCATTACCCAGCAGAGGGTTGCATGGCGGCAGGAGCGGGCGGTTGACTTCCGACAGGTGCAGGGGGCAATGGCCGGCGCCGGTGTGACCAATCTGCTGGCCGGCGTCGCAGGCACGGTGCCCAACATCATCAATCCTGGAGCAGTTTCATTCACTCAGACAACCGGTGTAGCTTCCCGCAGAGTCGGATACTGCATCGGCTGCATATTCATCGCAATAGCATTTCTGCCCAAACTGTCCGGACTGCTGAGCACCATTCCGGGGCCGGTAATGGCAGGATACCTCATTTTGATGTCTGGGACTCTGTTTGTTGATGGGGCACGACTGGTTATCCAGTCCGAGCAGAACCGACAGAAGGTCTTGGTGGCGGGGGTCTGCTTCTGGATTGGCGCGTCTTTCCAGTTTGGACTATTCTCACTGCCGGATATTGGTCCGATATGGGGAGCGCTGCTCAAAAGCGGCATAACGACCGGAGGCCTCGCTGTGGTGGTCATGATTCTGTACCTGGAGTTCACCAACCCGCGGCACATGCGCTTTAAGTCTCGGCTAGACATCGAAGCGTTGCCGGAGCTCAATGAGTTTATCACCAGGTTCGCCGACAGCAGGGGATGGGACAACGCGATGAAGGATCGGTTGAGCGCAGTTGGGGAAGAGACACTGCTGACGTTGGCCCCGCTCGATCTGACGTTGGATCTGGGTGACGATGGAGATAAAGACGCCGGGGATGAGCGTCAGTTAGTCGTGCTGGCGTCCAGCGAGGGTGAGGTCGCTGACCTGGAATTCATCGGCGGAGGTAGCGAGGAGAACATCGAAGACCAGGTCCGCCAGCTCCAGCAGCACGACGAGGAAACACCGGTTGAGCATGAGCTGTCGCTCATATTACTGCGCAGTTACGCCTCGTCCGTGGAGCACCACCAGTATCACGACACCGACATCATCACCGTGCGCGTCGTCCGTCCGGAGACGAGTTAGCGCAGTCCAGCCGTCCGTGTGGCCTCTGCTCTCGGCATGTCTGCGGGGCGTTTTCGAGATTGTCGTGTATGCTTGGCGCCTCGCCGCGTAAGGCCGGTAAGCATAAGGAACAGATATGGACGTATTCGAAATATCGGACCTGTTGTCGCGGCGCGCTGAGTCGGGGCAGTTGTACCTCGAGTTCTTCAAGACGTCGACGATGAGTCTCGGAGTTTACGAACTCGCAGCGAGATCGGTCGATCCTCAGCAGCCGCACACTGAGGACGAGGTGTACTACGTAGTCGGGGGACGCGGACAGGTACGCATTGGCAACGAGGACGAAGAGATCAGCCCAGGAAGCGTGATCTTCGTTGCGGCAGGGGTTGAGCACCGGTTTCACTCGATCTCTGAAGACCTAAAGCTGCTCGTGGTGTTCGCGCCGCCTCGGGGATCGGGGGCGTGAGAGAACTGGAGCCTGTGCCAGAGGCTCGGCAGACAGTCGTCCTTCGGCAGGCTCAGGACTAACGAATGCGGGCGCGACGCCTGCGCTCCCAGCAGCCGCCTACCAATCTGACACAGGTCCAGAGAACTGGAGGCAGATTGAATTTTGGCGCGGGTTTGGTCAATATAGTTAGCTATTGGAGTCTGTGAATGGAGATGAGGTTGTGAGCAGTCGTGACATCTTAGACAAGCGGCTTCAGAAAGCTGGGCACGGCGATCAGAAACAGGAGCCATATCTGGACTTCCTGCCTGAGACGGTTGTGATGCGCACACCATTCAGAGACGCTGCCCTAAAATACATCCACCGAACAGCATTGGAGCTAGCCGATGGCCGACTGGAGTCTGCGGTAGTTGAGGTCTGGAGCTATCCGGGGGAAGAGGACTCACTCACACTGGACTTGACACTTGAAGTCGACGCTGATCGGGATGCAATCAAGGCGCTGCGGTATGAGACACTCGTGAAAGTTACTGAGTGGCTAACGGGCCGGACGGAAGAGGAGAAGGCTGACTACGGCCGACGAGTATACTTTGGGGTGGTTCCTTCACACTCGTGAGACCCTTGGAATTCTATCGACTGGGCCTCGCTCTTGCCCAGAACTCAGCACTTGAATCAGTCCAACGAACAGTCGTGAACCGGATTTACTACGGACTACATCATGAGGCCTGCTGCCGCTATTTCAGGACACATCCTCAATCTCGGCCATTAAACATCAACCGCCGACATACCGAACTCAGAGACCGATTCAACGATTCTGATGACCCGGAAGCCAAGTATGTGGGTGGTTTCCTCAACGACCTAATGATCCTACGCAGGGAATCTGACTACGAACTCGTACCGCCCTTCAGGTTTAGGCGGCGATCGCTAACCGTTCAGGAGTTAGTACAGCAGGCCATTGAATCTGGTGAAGATCTACTTGACGCATTAGAGCGATTCTCCCCCGGAGAAGCGCCCGATGGGTGCGAGTGTCGCACGGCTTATCCCAGCGGCTGAAGGAGCCTTTGAGACATTGAACAAGATCGTTCCGACTTTTGCGGAGGCCGTCGCGGACATACCGGACGGTGCGACGCTGATGATCGATGGGTTCGCCGGGCCGGGCGGCACGCCGCAGAACCTGATTCGCGCGCTTCGTGAACACGGAGCGCGTGACCTGACTGTCATCTCCAACACGGCCGGACTTGCTTCGGTGATAGGGTTCGGGACGATTCCGGGAGACACGCCCACTGACATTGGCGTCCTGGTGGAGAACGAGCAGATCAGAAAGGTGATCGCGTCGTTCCCGGTGTCGCCTTCTCCATCGCGACCAACGGCGTTCGAGAGTGCCTATCTCGAGGGTAAGGTTGACCTTGAAGTAGTTCCCCAGGGTACGCTGGCCGAGCGGATCAGGGCCGGCGGAGCCGGGATTCCGGCGTTCTATACGCCGACGGGCGCAGGGACACTGATGTCCGAGGGTAGAGAGGTTCGCGAGTTCGATGGCCGCGAGTATCTGCTGGAGACGGCACTGAAAGCGGATTTTGCGTTGCTGCGAGCCCACAGGTCCGACACGCTCGGCAATACACAGTACCGGGGCACGTCGAGGAACTTCAACGGCGTGATGGCGACCTCAGCGGACGTCGTCGTGATGGAGGTAGACGAGATCGTGGAGCCGGGTGAGATCGATCCAAGCGCTGTCCATACACCTGGTTTGTACGTGGATAGGATCGTCAGAATCGGATAGAGAACATTTGACTCGCCTATTGAGGAATGCTGTTATGCAGAAAGAGAGATTCAACCGGGAGATCGTAGCCATGCGCGTAGCGCGTGAGCTTCAGGACGGCGACGTGGTCAACCTTGGGATAGGGATACCGACATTGTGCTCGCAGTTCATTCCCGAGGGGCGAAGCGTGGTGTACCACAGCGAGAGCGGCGTGCTGGGCTACGGGCCTATGGCGGAACCCGGTGACGAGGACATAGACCTCATCAACGCCGGAGGGCAGTTCCTAGCGCCCAACCCGGGCATGGCGTTCTTCAACTCCGTCGAGGGATTCGCGATGATCCGGGGTGGACATATAGACGTCGCGGTTCTGGGCGCCATGCAGGTCTCTGAGCGCGGCGATCTGGCCAACTGGATGCTGCCCGAGCGTGGCATCGGCAACGTCGGCGGAGCCATGGACCTCGCTATCGGGGCCAAGCGAATTATCGTTGCGATGGAGCACACGGACCGCAATGGCAATCCCAAGATCGTGCGGGAGTGCGAGTTCCCGCTGACCGCACCGGAGTGTGTGAGCCTAATCGTGACCGACATCGCCGTAATCAGGGTCGAGCCAGACGGTCTGGTGCTGGCCGAAGTTGCACCGGGCTGGACGGCGGACGACGTACAGGAGATCACCGAGGCGGCTCTCGCGGTGTCGCCGGAACTGGGGGACTTTCGGCTGTGACGCCCCTACCTATAGTGCCGGTCCAGCTCTGAGGAGTAGGACGTGCCGAGGTGGCGGGCGTTCTCGTCTAGCCAGTCTGAGAGGCGGGTTGTGCCTGGGGGCGGCTCGCCGGACTTCGACACCAGCAGGTCGCCGGCCAGCCCCTCGATTTCGTCCCGGCTCAGCACGATGTCCCTTACCAGAAGGCCAAGGAGGTTGGCTGCAGCCAGCGCCACGGAAGTCGGAACGTGTACCAGCCGAACGGAAGCGCCGATCTTGTGCCCTATCAGACGGACGATCTCATCGTAGGTGAAGGCATTGGGGCCGACGGCATCCAATTCGACATTCTCATCCCTGTCGCTCATCTCGACGGCAATGTCGGCGATGTCCTCGACGCAGATTGGCTGGAGTCGGTAGTCGCCGGAGCCGGGTATCGGGAACACCGGGAACTTCTTGAGCATCCACGCAATGTTATTGAGCAGAATGTCCTCTTTGCCGAAGATGAGGGTTGGCTTGAGCATGGCGTAGGATAGACCAGAGGCACGGAGCGCCTCCTCGACCTGCGCCTTCCCACTGAAGTAGGGCAGGGGGGAGTCCAGGGTCGCATTGGTTATGCTGATATGGACGACACGTCTGACCCCGGCAGCCTTCGCAGCGCCGAACAGCGTCCGCAGCTGTCCGACGACGCGCTCGTGGGTCATGTCCTTGTAGGACAAGCGTATCCAGTAGGTGTTGAACAGCGTGTCCACACCCTCCAGACTGCGGGCCAGCGCATCAGGATCGTCGAAGTTGTACGGGAGCATGGCAACACGATCGCCGAACGGACTCTGCCGGTCAGGATGCCCGGTGAGCGAGCGCACCTCGTGTCCGAGGTCGAGCAGCCGTCGGGCGATATATCTGCCTGTGTAGCCGGACGCTCCTGTGACGACGTGGGTTAGAGGCACAATACAAGCACTCCCCGCGTTCATTTATGACAGATTCCACCTCGGCCTGCCCGCAGCCTCTGATTTCAGCCTGTCGGGCAGCCAGTCTCGAACGTCCTCTGCGATGTAGAAGACGGGCCGGATCAGGTCGGACTCTGATTCGATCATGCCCTCTGCGACCGCCGTCTTCGCGACGGGCGTGTTGGGGAGCACCCTTGAACCGAGCCGCAGGACGGCGAATGCGGGCTCGACCTGTCTGAGCAGGCTGAGCTTCTGATCCACGGTATCCGCGTTCTCGCCGGGCTCGCCAAAGCTCATGTTGAGCGAGAACGGCAGGCCTGCCTCCTGGCAGAGGTGTCCCATGACGCCAATTCCGTCGAGTCTGTCTCCCAGGTCTCCTCCGCCCCTGCCGGACTCAGCCAGAAGCGCGAGGGAACAGCCTGACTTCTTCATCAGATGCACCAACTCCTCGTCGCCGTGGCCCGGGCGGACATAGCTGTTCCACCTGATCTTGATACCAGAGTCGATTATGGCGCGGCAGAGTTTCTTGGCATGGTCTACGGGGATGTTGAATCCTGAGTCTATGAAGAAGAACTTGCTGATCTCGAACTCGGTGGTCAGTTTCCTGATCTCGTCGACGACCTCATCGGGGTCGCGAATCCGCCAGTCGCTTCCGTCGAATCCGCCGTCTGATGTCGGGTAGTATGCCTGCGCGAGCTTGGTGACCACGCCCACGCCGAAGCCGGAGCCGTTGTATTTGCGCATGTCCAGCAGGTCTAGCCTGGGCGCTCTATGGAAGTCGGACGTGAACCTGCCCTCGCTTACGATTGTCTGCCCATCCCGCTGGTACACGACTCCGCGTATATCAGTGTAGTCGTCGCCGGACTCCAGCCTGTCCACCAGGGTCGAGAAAGCTTCGGCGGCATCTCCGGCGATGCCGAGGTCGGCTCCGACGTACTCAAGACACTCTGCTGGCAGGATGCTGAACGCCGGCCCACCACACAGGATAGTTGCGTCGCTCGACTCGCGGATGCGGTTAACAATGCCCTTAACGCTGGGAAGGTTCCAAACCGGGTTGAAGTAGCTCTGGTTGTCGAGGTTTCGGATCGAGAGGCCGACGAGGTCAGGTTGGAAGTCTTTTACCGACGCCTCAACATCCGCAGGTCCGTCGTCGGAGAACATGAGGTCGAGCACGCGCATCTGGTGGCGGTCTTCGTCCACGGCGGCGACGATGTACGCCAGGCCGATCGGCACGGGACGGACGACCATGCGGTCCATGAACCGGTCGGTCTGGTTGGTGGCTACGAGCAGAATTCTCATGGCGGTCGCTCCGGAGGCGTAGTCTGTTCTCAGTCCCTATACAGTTCGAGTCGGCCATTCCTAGGGTCGTAAATCATTAAGAATCTATCTCAAGAGTTCCTTCTCCCCTGGTGGGAGAAGGTTAGGATGAGGGGGGATTACACCTGTCACCCTCACCTCAATCCTCTCCCATCAAGGGAGAGGAGGCTAGTGGTAGGTCTTTTGAGATAGATTCTTAGAGTACATGACAGCCAAACCGTCGACAACGACGTGTGTGGCTCGGACTCCGTTTGACCTGCTGATGGCAATGGTGTACAACCACGATGTGGGCAAGCGCCCCATAATCTGTCTTTCAGGAATGACTTCACATGCCATCGTCAGACGTTGTTGGAAAGGTGCAGACGGTTCTCGGGCCAATCGATCCAGGGGATCTCGGGACCACTCTCACGCATGAGCACCTTCTTATCGATCTCTCTGTATTGTTCAGCACCCCGCCCGTAGAGGCCAGTGCGCGAGACCTCTTCTATGCGCCGCTGACGTCCGAGACGCTCGGATACATTCGATTCCATCACGCGCCCCACTACGACAACTCGCGGCTACTCGATGTCGAGACTGCGATCGACGAGGCCGCACTTTACAAGCAGTACGGTGGCGTGTCGCTGGTCGATGCCACGAGTATCGGGATCGCCCGCGACCCGGTCGGGCTGGCGCGCATCTCGCGAGCGACGGGCGTCAACATAATTATGGGCGCGGCGTTCTACGTGGACCCCGCCCATCCCGACTACGTCAGCCTGAGCAGCGAGGAGGAGTTGGCGGAACAGATCGTCAGGGACGTGACTGAAGGGGTGGACGGCACAGGCATACGCTCCGGTGTCATCGGAGAGGTCGGCTGCTCGTGGCCGCTGACTGCCAGCGAGCTAAAGGTGGTGAGGGCCGCCGCCATCGCGCAGAGAGCTACGGGAGCGCCAATCCTGATTCACCCGGGGCGTGACGAGACGTCTCCTCTTCAGATTATGGAGATTCTCGACGGGGCCGGGGCCGATCTTAGTCGCACTATCATCGGTCACCTGGACCGGACGGTGTTCGAGCGTTCCACGCTCACCGCTATTGGAGAGGCAGGATGCTACTTCGAGTGGGACCTGTTCGGGAGCGAAGGCGCATACTACCGGATGAATCTCGACATTCAACACCCCAATGACGGCACCAAGCTGACGGACATCGCGTGGGTGATTTCAGAGGGGTACGGCGAGAAGATCGTGATAGCCCACGACATCTGCTCCAGGCACAGGCTTCTCAAGTACGGCGGCCACGGCTACTTCTACATCCTGGCGCAGATCGTGCCGATGATGCGCAGGCGAGGGTTCAGTGAGGAGTCGATCCAGAACATACTCGTGAACAATCCGGCTTCAATATTGACGTTCGTAGAGCCGGGAGCATAGGGAACACTCATATGACCAATTCGGAAACTGATGTGGCTGACCTGGAATTGGCAGACGTGTGCTCTACGGAACGGTTGAAAGCCATGATTGACGACCTCGGCGAGGGCGAGGTGTACGCCGTCACGCGGTACGTGCTGTTTCTGCGCTCTGTGGATGATCTTTTCTCTCGCTCTCTGGATGAGGCGCCGCTGGATGATGAGGAATACGCTGAAGACTACAGCGACGCCACCAGAGAAGCGAAAGAGGACTTCAGAACCGGCAACGTCTTCACACAAGACGAGTTGGAGCGCGAGTTTGGACTGTGACCTGGAGAGTCGAGTATTCTCCCAGAGCGAGAAGGGACTTACGACGACTCGGACGACAGGTGACGCAGCGGGTCATGAGAAGGATTCGCAGACATGCAGAAACCGATAGAGGACATGTCCGCAAGTTGAGAGCAGGCGAATTCGATTACAGGCTGCGTGTCGGAGATTGGCGTGTGCTGTTCGACAAGGACGAGACTACTCGAACAATGGAGGTCGGGCGCGTTCTGCACCGGCGGGAAGCGTACCGGAGATAGCCGGGGAGAAACCAGTGACCACGGTAATCACGAGGGAACCGAAACTCAGCAGAGAAGTGATCAGTGAGCTGATCGACAGTCTGCCCGAGAGGGAGCTTCACTCCGTCAAGCGGTATCTTCAGTTCATGCACTACCTGGACGATCCTGAAACCCTGGGGCGGATTGAGGCGCAGGCGGTCGCGGAAGGTCTCAAGCCGTGGGGAAAGCCGAAGAAGGAAACTGCCGCTGATCCCGTCACCCAGGAGGAACTCAAAGGACTGCTCCGTGGTCTTGAGGACTACAGGCTGATACCTGCGGGCTGGTTCATCCGGTTCACTCAAGCCACGAGCGGCGAGTCCTCCGAACGTGCCGGCGAGACGACAACGGAAACGCTTACCGAGAAAGGAAAAGACCAATGACCACCACACACGATCAAGATTGGGAGTACGGTCTACGAGATGAGGGACACGAGGGCGGAGGCGAGGGGCCAGTCGTACTCGGAGAAGGTGACTTCAAGTACGAGGTGTCAGGCATCAACTGGGGAACCCTGCCCGAGGGTTGGGTGTACAAAGAGGGCACCGCGGTAGACGTCAACTCCAAGGACCAGGTGTACGTGTTCAACCGCGGCACCTGCCCGATGATAATCTTCGACACCGAGGGCAACATCATCGACTCCTGGGGTGAGGGCGTGTTCGCCAATCCTCACGGGGTCACGATCGCACCGGACGACACCGTCTTCTGCGTCGACAACGGCGACAGCACTGTTCGCAAGTTCACGGCCGACGGCAAACTGCTGATGACTCTCGGTACAGCGCACGAGCCGGCGCCCAAGATGAGCGGCAAGCCGTTCAGCGTTCCGGCTCACGTTGCTATCGACCGACGCACCGGCGAGTTCTACGTGGCCGACGGGTACTCAAACGCGAGGGTGCACAAGTACACCCCCGACGGAGACTACCTGTTCTCGTGGGGCGAGTCGGGGACTGGAGAGGGCCAGTTCAATATTGTCCACAACATCACGACCGACAGCGAAGGCTGGGTCTATGTGGCCGATCGTGAGAACCACCGAATCCAGATTTTCAGTTCAGAAGGCAAGTTCGAGACGCAGTGGGTGAACCTGTCACGGGCCGCGGCCATCTGCATAGACGACCGCTCGGGTCAGGAGTTGGTCTATATCGGCGAGTACTTCGGCGGTATCGCGACCAATGACATCGGCACCGACCTCGGTCCGCGCGTCACAATCATGGACACGAAGGGGAACGTGCTGGCACGGGTCGGCCGGGCGAGCTACGGAGATCAGAGCGGCCGGTTCTACTCTCCACATGGCATCGCGGTGGACTCAAAGAGTGACATCTACGTCGCCGAGGTCTCCTGGAGCGACTACGGCAGCAAGATGGACCCGCCTCGCGAGCTGAGGTCCATGCAGAAGCTCGTGAAAGTAAACTAGGGAAGTCGGTCGAAAATTCTAACCAGGGAGACAGGGCAGTGACCACCGCGAATGACAATGGGCAGATGCTCACATTAGAAGACCTCGCCGGGCTGGCTGACGACTACATGTCCGACCCGCGCAACCGGTTGATGCAGAACACGGTCACGCAGCGTGACGTCAACGAGGTCGCTCTCGACCATCGCATCGTCACTGAGGCGACGCACACGTTCTCGACTATGCTCGACGACTGGTCTCCGACGCAACAGGGCGCGTCGGGCAGGTGCTGGCTGTTCAGCGGACTGAATCTGTTCCGCGTGGACACGATGGAGAAGCTCGACGTGCGGCAGTTTGAGTTCAGCCAGAGCTACATGATGTTCTGGGACAAGGTGGAGCGCGCGAACTTCGTGCTCGAGGCAGTGATCGAGACTGCGGACCGGCCACTCGACGACCGTATCGTCCAGCACCTGATGGTTGCTCCGGTGGAGGACGCGGGTCAGTGGGACATGTTCGTAAACATCGTGGACAAGTACGGCGTCGTGCCCAAAGAGGTGATGCCAGAGACCGAGAGCTCGGGCAACACGCGCCAGATGAACAACATGCTGTACTACCAGGTGCGCCAGGGTACAGCAACGATCCGGCGGCTGTACCAGGAGGAGGCCGGCCTGGACGCGATGCGTCAGGCGAAGCTCGACACGCTCAAGTCCGTCTATCGAATCCTGTGCATACACCTCGGCGATCCGCCCGAGGCTGTTGACTGGCAGTGGCGCGACAGAGACGGAGAGTTCCATCGCGACGGTGAGCTGACGCCACTGGAGTTCGCCGAGCGGTATATCATGCCGGGATTCAGGGACATGGTCTGCCTCGTGAACGACCCGAGACCGGAGCACCCCTATTTCCAGACGTACACTATCGGATACCTGGGCAATGTAGTTGGCGCGCGGTCGGTGCGATACCTGAACGTGCCGATAGAGGTGATGAAGGACATCACGCGGCGGCAGATCGAGGACGGGCGGCCAGTCTGGATGGGCTGCGACACCGGGAAGCAGAACCACCGCACCCTGGGTCTGTGGGACGCGGAGCTGTTCGATTATGCGGGCGTCTATGGCACGGAGTTCGGGATGGACAAGGCTGCGCGGCTCCAGTACGGACAGACGCAGATGACCCACGCGATGCTGTTTACGGGCGTGGACGTTGTGGACGGCGCTCCCAGGCGCTGGCGCGTCGAGAACAGCTACGGCGACAAGGTCGGCGACAAAGGGTTCTTCCTGATGAACGACTCCTGGTTCGACGAGCACATGTTTGAGATCGCCGCTCCTCAAAGCTACCTGTCAGAAGACGTTTTGGCCGCTCTCGACACCGATCCCATCGTGCTTCCTCCGTGGGACCCGATGGGTGCGCTTGCCTGAATCAAACAGTAACCTACGTCGATTAGACTGCCCCAGCACGGAGGCCGGACATGACTATCGGAATATCTACTCCACTACCTGCCTACAAGCTCACCGCCGCGTTCATGGCGTCGAAAGCAGAAGAGCTTGGTTTCGAGTCGATCTGGTACGCCGAGCATCCGGTGCTGCCGGTCGAGTCGAACAGCCCCTTTCCCAGTTCAGAAGACGGTGTGATTCCCTGGACCTACGCCCACTTCGCAGACCCGTACATCGCGCTCGCACAGGCTTCAGGAGCCACCAGCAAGATCAAGCTGGGCACGGGGATCACGCTGATCCCGGAGCGCAACCCGCTCGTGCTGGCCAAAACGGTATCGACCCTCGACCTGTTCAGTGGCGGCCGGTTCATCTTGGGAATTGGGACTGGCTGGCATCGTGAAGAGACCACGATAATGGGCGGTGACTTCGATCACCGCTGGACGCAGACGAAAGAGTCGCTGCTGGCGTTGAAGGAGCTGTGGACGAAGGACGAAGCCGAGTTCCACGGAAATTACTACGACTTCCCGCCAGTGCAGATGTACCCCAAGCCTGCTCAGAAGCCTCATCCGCCGATCCTCATCGGTGGGATGGCGCGAAGAGTGTTGCAGCGTATCGTAGAGGTCGGAGATGGATGGCTGCCCAACCGGGTCACGCCGGAGATCATCGAGGACAGCAGGCGGCAGCTTGACGCGCTCGCCGAAGAGCGGGGACGCGATCCGAGCTCGATCAACATCTCGGTCTACGGTCAGCCCGCCGACCGGCAGAACGCCCAGGACTTCCTGAACGCCGGCGCAGACCGGGTGGTTGTACGCCCCGAGTTCTGCGAGACCGAGGAAGAGATGGCTGAGCAGCTTGAGCGCATGGCTGAGGCTGTGCTCTAGGCTGAGACGGCACGCCGCCTGAATTGCTGCGATGGCGAGCATGCAACATGCAACATGCAACATCGACGGTCTGCCCTGTTGCAAATGATGGGAATTATATCGAATCTTACCCGCCGGCCAATTGAGGCACTTCAGTGTGGTTTTGCCTCACCGCCTCGTATAGAATCTGGGGTGACTCGATGCTGGTTCGCGCCCCTTGTCTCGGATTGTTCGCATGACTGATTCACTCGATGAAGCCTTCCATCAAGCCATGCTGGACTTGTATCAGGTTTGGGCTAAACATGGATACCGTGCCAATCGGTTTTTGCAGATGGTTTACAGGCATCGTGGGCTTGGAACGGCCAAGCGGCTCTTGCGGCGTCCCGGCCCCTACTCTTCTGAACATGGTTCTTACCTATCGGAAGGACTAATCCAGCTATGGGAACTGGGTATCGCTGAATCTTCCATGGAGGCTCTGATCTTACAGGACAAGTGGGAACCACTGTTCACTGACGAAGAACGTCAGGTGGCTAGGGACCGACTGAAACGACTGAAGAAGGCAGAGTAAACGAATACGAACCTGAATACTAACCTCATTGCCCTAACGGAGGGGATAATGACCCAGTGTGTTGCAGTTGGAGGCCGAACTGTGAAAATTCAGTTTGCCCCGAGGGATGGGGTTCAGCCAGAGCCCGTGACTAAGGCATGTGCATCCATGACCATCGAACAGGCGGCCAATCCTTCCAACTACTATCTATTCGACTTCAAGGATGAGTCTGGAGAGGTAATAGGTCACGCCGAAGGAGTTATCCTGATCTGGGGAATACTGGATACTCCTGAAGCCCCCTGAATGTTGGACACAGCGTTTGGGCCAATCCCACGCGCAGGCAAGATTCGATATAAATCCCCAAATGACTGTATCCGCTATCTCTCGCCTGCTTAGACAGGCATAACTCATCCTGATACAATTCGCGCCGACCCAGGATAGCTACGATGCGTAGCGCAAGTATTCCTTGCGAGTGAAGGAGAGGTTTTCATGAAAGCCGTCGTTTACCAGGGACCATTCAGCGTCGCGGTTGAGGAGGTTCCAGACCCGGAGTTGCAGCATCCGAACGATGTGATCGTAAGGATTACGTCGAGTTGCATCTGCGGCTCCGACCTGCACATGTACGAGGGTCGAACCGCCGCCGAACCAGGCATCATTTTCGGCCATGAGAATATGGGGATCATTGAAGAGGTCGGGTCCGCGGTCAAGTCGTTGTCTGCGGGGGACAGGGTCGTGATGCCCTTCAACGTGGGCTGCGGGTTCTGCAAGAACTGCCAGCGTGGCTTTACTGGGTTCTGCGTCACGGTGAATCCTGGCTTCGCCGGGGGTGCGTATGGATACGTGGCCATGGGGCCCTGGCGTGGCGGACAGGCCGAGTACATGCAGGTACCGCACGCCGACTTCAACTGCCTGCCCCTGCCCGCCGGTGACGAGTTCGAGGCTGATTTCGCGCTGCTGGCGGACATTTTCCCAACTGGCTACCACGGTGCTGAGCTCGCGGACGTGAGCCCGGGCGAGAGTGTCGCGGTCTGGGGCGCGGGCCCGGTGGGTCTGATGGCCACCTACAGCTGCATCATCAGGGGCGCGGCCCACGTCTACACCATCGACCACGTCCAGGAGCGACTGGACAAGGCAAGCGAGGTCGGAGCTATCCCAATTGACTTCGACGAGGGCGATCCCGTCCAGCAGATCAGAGAGATGCGGGGCGGCGACGGTGTGGACAAGACGATCGACGCCGTAGGCTATCAGGCAGCTTCTCAGGGGTCGTCCGCAGCGGGCGGTGAGCAGGACGAGGTCCCTAACGTGGTCCTCAACCAGATGATCGATCTCATAAATCCTACTGGGATCATGGGTATCCCCGGCCTGTACGTACCTTCAGACCCTGGAGGAGTTGACGAGGCCGCAAAGCGGGGCGCTCTGTCCATCAACTTCGGCAGGCTGTTCGAGAAGGGCCTTAGGCTGGGCACGGGTCAGTGCAACGTTAAGCAGTACAACGCCTATCTTCGCGATCTGATCATTTCCGGTAAGGCGACGCCGAGCTTTGTCGTATCCCACGAGGTGCCGCTGGACGATGCCGTCGATGCTTACGACAAGTTCGACAAGCGGATCGACGGGTACACCAAAGTCATCCTCAACCCATAATCTCAACCACCTGCCCCCTCTGCCAAGAGCTGCAGACGGGGCAGGTGACTCACTTCCTCAGCCTTGTTGAATCCCGTGTATGGAGGTTGGACTATGCGTGTAGGTAGCGGCGAGAATTCATACGAGTGGATTGAAAACTGGGCAGCTATTCCCGAATCCGAGAGCTCCCGCATGGGTTGGGCGCATCCCGGCATTGTGGTAACCGAGTCGGGAAACGTCATAACCTGCCACCCCGGCGATCCAAATGTGATGACCTTCGACGGGGACGGGAATCTCCTGGGCTCCTGGCAGGGCGAGTTTGCCGACGCGCACGGCATCACTCTGGTCAACGAGGGCGGAACCGAGTACCTGTGGATCGCAGACAACGGCTCCAAGAGGAGTCACCAGCACGAGTACGGCTACCCGCCGGGCGCAGACAGCGCCTTCGGGCAGGTCTTGAAGACCACGTTGGACGGCGACGTCGTGATGAGGCTGGAGACGCCTCCACACTCCGTTTACGAGAGCTTGCGTTACTCTCCTACGACCGTGGCCGTCAACGAGGAAAGACATGGAGGAAACGGCGACGTCTGGGTGGGTGATGGCTACGGCGCCAGCTACGTCCACAGGTTTACACGGAGTGGCGACTACGTAAGTAGCATCAATGGCGAGGAAGGGGCCGGAAGGTACAACTGCCCACACGGCATTTACATCGACCGGCGCAGGTCTGAGGCGGAGCTGTACGTGGCAGACCGAGCCAACGCCCGCGTCCAGGTGTACGACCTCGAGGGCGGCTTCAAGCGCGCATTCGGCGCCGACTTCCTAACCACGCCGAGTGCGTTCGTCACCCATGGCGACCTGATGGTCATCGCAGAGCTCCGCGCCCGCCTGGCAATCACTGACCTGAACGACAATCTGGTCACGTACCTTGGTGACAACGAACAGGTCTGCGACGTCGAAGGGTGGCCAAACAATGCGGGCGAGCAGGGGCAGATCATACCCACCGCGTTGCTGGAGACTGGCAAGTTCAACAGCCCTCACGGGTTGGCTGTTGATCCAGACGGCAACCTGTACGTAGCCGAGTGGCTGATCGGTGGCCGCGTGATTAAGCTGGACCGGTCTTAGGACGCCGCAGCCGTGGAGAATTCTTCCCCCGTTGCTTCCCCCAGCCAGACCCGGCGGTGACCTCATCGCATCATTCCAGGCCGAGGTCAGACGCGGGTTGGCCGGGCAGCGCTCTTATTGAAGCCACCGACTGAATTGATACAGCATCCGCTACTTCACAATTTTTGACAGCGACCCGGCAATCGCATACCATAAAAGGGCAATCAGGAAGGTCTACCTATCGATCTGTTGCGTCTTCGCACCTGGTTGCCTTTTTTATGTCAAGGGGTCGATCCTACCAAGAATGTACGTCATATATCTGGACGAGTCTGGCGATCCCAATGGATGGAACAACAACCAAGATCACTTCGTCCTTGGCGGTATTGCCATTCATGAAGGCCAGATACGTCAGATCAGCGACAGTCTTGACAGGGTGCAGGCAGAGTTCTTCCCAAGTATATCTATACCGTTGAAGTTTCATGCTGTTGATATCAACAACGGGAGCAATCGTTTCGGGCAGTTTTCTCGGGATGATCGTCAGCGGATGCTGGATGCCGTATACGATGCTATCGCCCGAACAACGTATCCAAGTGCGGTACTGTTCGCTACGGCGATGCACATATCCGCTGTTAAGAACCGCGATCAGGCATTGAGAGATACATTCGAGGACCTTGTTCAGCGAGCAAATACGTTTCTGGTGCGACTGAATAATCAGGGAAATCCGCAGAAGGGGCTGTTGATAATTGATCGGTCCCAGAGTACAGAAGATCGGTACAGAACCCTAATCTCTGAATTCAGGAAGTCAGGGACCAGTTACGGCTACCTCGGAAACATCGTCGACATTCCCTACTTCAGCCAGTCGGGTGACACTAGATTGCTTCAATTGGCGGACTTCGTAGCCTATGCTGTCTTCAGATACTATGAACGGGACGACAGTCAGGTCTTGGACAAGATATTCAATCGATTTGATGGTCGGGCGAAAGACTCCGAACGTGACGGGCTAAAGCACATCACACGAACCTCTGAAGAGTGTCTCTGCAAAGCCTGTTCTTGGCGTTAGCCAGATGTATAATCCGGCAAGCCAATTCTCGATCGATCCCTCAGACTGGGCCTCGCTCCTCGCATCATTCCAGGCCGAGGTCAGACGTGGATTGGCAGGGGAGCAGAGCTCCATCGCTATGCACCCGTCCTATATGGGCAGACCGTCCAGACGAGAGAAGGGCCGGTTTGTAGTCCTGGACCTTGGTGGCACGAACGTCCGGGCCACCGTACTGGAGATGCGCGGCGACGGCTCTGTCAGAGTGCTGAAGAGCGATGGGTTCCGACTGCCATCTACCAGCGGTTCCGCTGATGACCTGTTCCGTCCTGTCGCGCGTTTCGTCGGTGAGATGCTGGATGCCGGTAGCGACTACACGCTCGGCTTCATCTTCGCGTTTCCGATGGTGCAGACCGGAGTCCGCAATGGACGTCTCACCAAGTGGACCAAGGAGTTCGCATTCTCCGGCGTGGAGGGCGAGGATGTCGTCAGACTGCTCGAGGACGCCATCGGACACGAATCGGACGCACTTCCAGCGCTGTGGCGACTGAAGATCGGAGCCTTGGCAAACGACACGGTGAGCGTGCTCGCCGCCGGCGCACTGCATGATTCCCGCTGCGACATGGGGCTGATAGTCGCAACTGGCATGAACCTGGCTGTAGCGGTTCCTCACGGAATGATCCAGAAAGATATTCCAGCCAGCGGTGGTTACGCTGGCGAGATGCTGTTCAATATGGAGTGCGGCAACTTCTCCGAAGTGAAGTCCGTACAGACTCGAACCGATCGAAATCTGGATGCGGAGTCTGGTACGGAGGGCCAGCTTCTGGAGAAGATGATTTCGGGCCGCTACCTGGGCGAGATCGCCCGTCTCACCGTCGAGCACCGGTCGTCTCAGGGCGAGGGATTCCGGGGCTGGCTGGGGGGGAGCAGCGTGTTCGGGGAGCCTTATGCTTTTACCACCGAACACGTTTCAGACATTGCCCACGACACCTCTCCCGACCTTGCGGCCACCGGAATTCTGCTTCACGGGTTGGGAGTGCGTGACGCCGCCGAGGATGACCGGCGACGACTGCGGGAAGTCTGCCTGGATGTCGTCAAAAGGTCCGCGCGTCTCGTGGCGATGGCCATAGTCGCCACCGCAACCTACGTGGACCCGAAGCTAGAGCGAGAGCATCTGGCCGCCGCCGACGGCAGCCTGTTCCGGGGCTATCCCAGCTACCAGGTCGAGGTGGAGCGCGGAATCGCTGACTTCCTCGGCGACCGGGAGGGCCAAGTCAGGGTAGCTTACGTGCGCAATGGCTCAGGCATCGGGGCGGCAGTCCTCGCGGCAATGGCGGAGGAATGACGGCATTACCAGTCCAGGCCGACCGACGTGGTCAAGAAGCCTGCGAAGGGTGATGCGATCTCGCAGGCGTTCGCGTACACGTCAATGAAGTCGGGTGAACAGGCGTCTTCTTCGGTGAAGGTTGTGGTGGCGACGAATGACTTGAGCTTGAGGTGGTCGATCAGTGGGTGGTCCGGGTCGATTCCGCGTGGAGGCCGCTTGAGGGACTCGCCCTCGAGTTCATAGACGGACCTGAACCCATCGTCGCCCACGATGTTCTGCCATCTCTCCGGGTTCGCCACGATAGATCCTCTGATCTTACCTACGGTGGCGGAGTTCGGACGCCAGATGCCTGCGCCAGCGAACACGAGGCCCGGCTGGAGGTGCAGGTACAGCCCTGGGCCGTGTACCGCGCGTCCTACCTCGTGGCGGAAGTGGACGCCTGCGTTGGTCTTGTATGGGCTCTTGTCCTTCGAGAAGCGGACATCCCTGTATATGCGGAACACCGAGCCTCCGGACAGCCTCGGGTCGGCGACCATGTGGGGGCTTATGTCGCCGAGCCTGTCCCCAAAGTCCGATACGAACTGCACGAGAGCGCCGCGAACGTCGCGCTCGTATCGGGCCTTATTCTCCTGGAACCACTCTCGATTGTTGTTGTCGGCAAGCTCAGACAAGAACTCGAACAGGGCGGGTGTGAAATGTGTTGATGAGGTCATCGTCTCTCCTGGATTCAAGTGGCGGTATCCGTGCTCATGGACGTGAGTCTTGCAATCGCCATTGTAGGAGTGACGCAGCGCCCGTCTCTAGGGGGCCTGAGTCTTATCGATTGTTAGGCAGGGCACTCGCGAAGCGGTGCCTTTCACCTCGGCGCCAACTCTCAGGATTGAACCTCAGTCAAATTGACTCCCTCTCCCTGAGGGAGAGGGCTGGGGCGAGGGTGAAAAGCACGAATGCCTACCCCGTCAGCTCTTGAGGGCGAACCGCTTGCCGTTGCGTCATGCCTTGGATATAGTATCGTCAATCGTTCGGGAGACCCCGTGACCGATCCGGCGGATTCCCTCGTCCCCTCAAGCCGTCCTGTCGTTGCGCATGAAGAATTGGCACAGGAGAGACCATGACCCGGTCAGACATCAGGCTCATTGCCCACCTCATGCGGCGTGCGGGCTTTGGCGCTACTCGTGAGGAGCTTGACGCATACGCGGCAAAGGGATATGAGGCCACGGTTGAGGACCTGCTCAATCCAAAAGATACCGAATGGCTCGGCGAAGACATGGTCAGGCGCTTCGACCTTGAGGCGTCCGGCATGATTAACGCGCCCGGCTCCGCCAGGCACTGGGTCTATCGCATGATTACTACGAACGCGCCTCTGTTGGAGAAGATGGCGCTCTTCTGGCACGGGATATTCGCTACCGGAGTCCCAAAGGTCATCAACGGCAGGGTGCTGCACGACCAGATCGACCTGTTCCGCAGACACGGCATGGACAGATTCGACTCCATACTTGTGAGGCTTGCGAAGGACCCGGCGATGATCGTCTGGTTGGACAACCAGGAGAATCACGGCGATGCGATCAACGAGAACTGGGCCCGGGAGCTGCTCGAGCTGTTCTCTATGGGCGTCGGTAACTACACAGAGGACGACATCAAGGAGTGCGCGCGGGCCTTTACCGGCTGGACCATCGGCAACACAGAGTACATGATGGTGCGCTCACAGAGGGATTCGGACTGGCCATACGGTCGAATAGCCTATCACTTCGACTATCGTCCCGAAGACCACGACGACGGCGTGAAGACCTTCCTCGGACATCGGGGCAACTTCAACGGCGCAGACATCATAGACATCGTGTGCCGGCAGGAGTCCACGGCGCGTTTCATCTCCAGGCACCTCTACCACTTCTTCGTCGCAGACGAGCCTCCCGTTCCTTCCTGGCCGTACACACCCCCGAGAGACCCGGAGGCTATCGACATCCTCGTCAGCGCATACTTCGACAGCGGCTACGACATCAGGTCGGTATTGCGTGTGCTGTTCAGCTCCGACTTCTTCCGGTCGGAGGACGTGCGGTACAAGAAGGTAAAGGGTCCCGCGGAGTTTCTCGTGGGTGTGCTTCGAATGACAGGGGAGTTCGACATGCCGCGCAGGGATATGATTCCCAGGTACAGACAGAGCGTGTGGATGGGACAGGAGCTCAACAATCCGCCGAGTGTGGAGGGTTGGCACCAGGGGACTGAGTGGATCGACACCGGTACCCTGATAGAGAGAATCAATTTCGCGTCAGAACAGTTCGGGGACCCGACCAAGCCGGGCGTCAGTGCAATGATCGACAGGATCTGCCAGGGCGACACCGAGCGACTCTCCTCCGAATATCTCGTAGACCGCTGCCTGGACGAGATGGGAGCCTTCTCGGTGAGCGATGAGACGCGCGAAGCGCTGGTCCGGTTCGCTGAGGGCGAACACGCCCGGCAGAACGTGGAGCAGCTGCTCAGACTCTCTGCCTCTACCAGAGAATTCCAGCTGGCATAGACACTATGCTTGAGTACACTCAGACCATCGGCATCGTCGCGATGGAGGGACGCGGCTTCGAGTATCCCACCGACACTGTCTCAGCGAAGAACGGGCGACTGTACGTGCTCAACCGGTCCAGAGACTCTGGAGAGCGTGGCGTAAGGGTGACCGTCCTCGACCTGGACAGCGAGTACTATGGCACCTTCGGACACTTGGGAGAGGGCGACGGTCAACTGATCTCCCCCATGTGCGCGGCCGAGAGCTGCAGGGGGCAGATCTACGTCACCGACGACTACATGCACCGCATCACTGCATTCGACTATGACGGTAGTTTCGTCTCTAACTGGGGCAGTCACGGCTCGGGTGAGGGTGAGCTGAATGGGCCGTCCGGACTGGCCTTCGACCTCGACGATAACGTCTACGTCGCAGATACCCACAACAACCGCATTCAGAAGTTCACTTCGTCGAGAACCTTCCTCCATACCTTCGGTTCGCCGGGATCCTCAGAAGGTCAATTCAGGCTGCCCTGGGGGTTGACCGTGGCTCCCAACGGCGACCTGTACGTGGCTGATTGGGGCAACGACCGGATACAGCAATTCTCGTCGGAGGGCGAGTTCGTCGCTACCTACGGCACTTCGGGACGAGACGACGGCCAACTCCGACGGCCATCGGGGGTCGCGGTCGATGAGTACGGCAATATCTACGTGTCGGACTGGGGCAACGAGAGGGTGCAGGTGCTCGACCCTGACGGCGTACCGGTCCAGGTTCTGAGGGGCGAGGCGACCCTGTCCAAGTGGGCGGCCAACTTCATGGCAACCAACCGTGAGGAGGCCGAGGCCAGGGCCTCGGCCAACCTGAAGCCCGACTTGCCTGATGTGTATGGCGAGGACCCGCACACGCAGTCAGCCCACGTTGAAAGCCTATTTTGGGCCCCAATGTCCGTAAAGCTCGACGATACGGGCCGCGTATACGTGACCGAGGCCAACCGCCACAGAATCCAGATATACCAGCGGAAACCTGCCCTCGTCTGAACCCGTCGACGTCTATTCCAGCGCACACTGGAACTCACGAAGTGGCTCACCCCAGGCAGTCCATACCTCCGTCGACAGGGACTCCCGCCAACCGAGTTTTGTACCTCTTGCCGAGCCTGTATCAGTTTAGTCGGTACGCTGCTCGAAGGTGCCATATCAGCCGCGCCGTCATTCCGGCGAAGGCCGGAATCCAGAGGGGCAGGGCAACGCTCTTATCAAAGCCACCGACTAAATTGATACAGCATCCCTCTTGCTGCTCTGCTTGACAACTCGTTGTGGCTGTGAGAACATATGTACTATCTCAACAGAGGATATTCCGCATCATGCTCGTCAAGCACACGCCAGACCGGTACGAAAAGCTCGCTATTCTTGGCGGAATGGCTACGGACGACATCCTGTATCCGCCTGAGCAGCGAGGTGGGCGCAAAGGACCATACCCCCAGCCCAAGAAGAACCCTTCGTTCGGCGTCTATCGCGCTTCGCTGCCCAATGGCAAGTACATCAACCTGATGAGGGTTATGTTCACCGACTTCTGCAAGATGGACTGCGCCTACTGTCCCAACAGCCACTGGGTACCGAGGAAGCGGTACGCCTTCAAGGTGGACGAGCTTGCACAAGTATTCATGGAGGCACAACAGCGAGGCATGGTCAGCGGCCTGTTCCTAAGCTCTGGGATAGCCGGCGATGGCTCCAAGACGACCGAGCGCCTTGTGAAGGTAGTGGACGCGATTCGTAATCGTCACGGCTTCAAGGGCTACATCCATCTCAAGGTCATGCCCGGCGCCGACTTCGAGCACGTCGAGGCCGCTCACAGGCTGGGTACGCGCCTTTCCGTCAACATAGAAACGCCCACCAACGAGCACATGCGCAAACTCAGCGCCATGAAGGACTTCGAGAATGACATCCTCGCTCCGATGCGCTGGATTAACGAGCTCACCGAGTCCAGTTCGGGCGGTGCTGTTGGGCAGGCGACACAGCTCGTCGTTGGCGCCGCCGATGAGTCAGACCGGGACGTGTTCGACCGTATGGACCAGCTCTACACAGATTGGCGCCTCAAGCGAATCTACTACGCGCCGTTCCGCCCAGTACGGCACACGCCATTGGAGGAGCATCCAGCTACCCCGATGACGAGGAGCCATCGTCTCTACCAGGTCGATTGGCTGAAGCGCGTGTACAGATTCTCGAACGACGAACTTGGCCTCGCATTCGCCGCCGATGGCAACTTGCCGCTCGACCTTGACCCAAAGACATCCATCGCGACCGAAAACCTCGACGCCTTCCCTGTGGATGTTAACCGGGCGACACACGATCAATTGCTGCGCATTCCTGGTGTCGGGCCCAAATCGGCCCAGCGAATCGTCAGTACAAGGGGACGACACAGCATCGACGCATGGAGAGATCTGCAGGCCATGGGGGTTGTGCGAAGGCGGGCATGGCCGTTCATAGTCTTCTCCGGCTACCGTCCTCCGGCGGCCAAGCAGCTGCGAATGGCCCTGTTCGGCTCCGACAGAGTCGACAATCGACGGTCTAAGTCCGATGCGGACACTCAACTGTCCCCGGCCCCATGCGGAGAGCCAAGGACGTGTGCTGGCTGTCCCATGTTCGGAATGCCCGGACATCCAGGCCACGCTAATTTCGCAGCCTGATCCAATGCACGCAGCTAACCAAGCTTAGCCAACGTCTCCGGAGGTCCAAAGGCCGCGATGCTATAGAACAAAATGCCGAGCGACACTGCAATAACGTAGGGCACGTATGTCGAGATGAGTCTATGGGACAAGTAGTTTGTACTGTCAATCGCGGCCGCTCCGACGCCGAACAAAGTTCCGGCAAGCAGGCCTGTGAATAGTCCGAATACGCCGTGAGTAAACGCGAATGAGGGCGCGTGCAACAGACCCTCTATGAGCTGAATCGGAAGGTCGCCAGCCGAGAGGACCCCTTGGTTCAGACTCATCAGCACGCCGCTGATGGGGATCGATGCCCCTGTTAGAATCGGCGAGAACACCCCGAACAGGAATCCGAGCCCCAGCCACACCAAAATATTGTGTGATCGCTCCCGCTCTCCATACTTGCTGATGATGACACCGATCAAGCCAGCCAACAGCGCACACACCAGCGCTGCTCCGCCCGACATGAAGACCGTGGACTCAACCGACAGATGCTCCGGGGTCTGCGGGAACTTGGTGCGTGAGAGGAGGTTGACCAGGAGTGCGCCGCCTCCGAGCATGCCTCCGTAGATCGCGAGGCACACGACAAGCCTCACACGCGTCACGGTGAATAGCTTGGTCTCTTCCACGTCGTAGGTAGGGCGCAGCCTGCGGCGCAGCTTCGGGCTTGGCGTCAAGGGTCAGTCCGTCTCCTCAGGTATATCTAGAATACAATACCTGACTCGTCGGTGTCAGATGCCGACGACGGGTTCGGACAGGCGCTCTACTACGCGGCTGTTGCCGGAGGTATGACACCTTCCAGCTCCAACTCCTCGGCGCGGTGGCAGCTCACGAAGTGTTCGGGAGCGATCTCACGCAGCACTGGCGTCTCCGACCGGCACTGGTCGGTCGCGAACCGGCACCGCGGGTTGAAGTAGCAGCCGGCTGGCGGATTGGCTGGGTTTGCCACTTCGCCCTGGAGCACGACGCGCTCTCTCTGCACTCTGGGGTCGGGCTCCGGCACTGACGACAGCAGCGCGGCCGTGTATGGATGCTTCGGTGATGCGAACAGATCGTCAGCCGGCGCCGTCTCGACGAGTTTGCCGACATACATCACGGCGACCCTGTCGCTGATGTGCTTGACGACGCTCAGGTCGTGCGCGACGAACAGGTAAGTCAGGCCCAGATCGCGCTGGAGGTCCATCATCAGGTTGAGCACCTGCGCCTGCACCGATACGTCCAGAGCCGACACCGGCTCGTCTGCGACGATCAGCCGGGGGTTGAGAGCCAGTGCGCGCGCGATGCCGATACGCTGCCTCTGGCCTCCGCTGAACGCATGTGGGAAGCGTCGCATGAACTCTGATCTGAGACCTACTAGGCCGAGGAGCTCGGCCACCCGGTCCTCTCGCTCACTCCGTCCCACGCCGTCGATTATGAGTGGCTCACCGACGATATCCAGCAGCGTCATGCGCGGATTGAGCGAAGAGAACGGGTCCTGAAAGATCATCTGCATTTCGCGGCGCAGGCTTCTCAGCTGCGTTCGAGGAGCAGCGGCTACATCCACTACTGATCCGTCCTCTGACCTGAAGAGTACCTCGCCGCTCGTGGGCTCGATGGCGCGGAGTATGCATCTTGCCGTCGTCGTCTTTCCGCATCCGCTCTCGCCGACGAGTCCGAGAGTCTCCCCCTCGTTGATATCGAAGCTGACGTCATCAACAGCGCGAATGCTACCCACCTCGCGTCTCAGCAGGCCCTGCTTGATCGGGAAGTACTTACGGAGATTGCTAATCTCGAGCAGCGTATCTGCCGATCCGTTCGTATCGACGATTTCAGTCAAGGCTCACTCTCCTCCGTGGCCGTTGCCTGTCGGGCCGTGGTGCAGAAAGCAGCTCACGTCGTGATTCTTGGCGAACGGCAACAGTGTGGGGGACTGGGTATCACAGACTCCGCCCATGAATGACGGACACCGCGGATTGAACGGACAGCCGCTCGGTCTGGCGTACGGGTGAGGCACAGATCCGGTAATCGACGCCAGCCTGTCCTGTGCGGCGTCCGACTGGATTCTTGGAATGGATTCCAGCAGGGCGCGCGTGTACGGGTGCTGCGGGTTGTGGAATATGTCGTCCACGGGTGCGCTTTCGACCACTTGGCCCAGGTACATCACGACCACGTAGTCCGCCATCTCAGCGATGACTGCAAGGTCGTGCGTGATCAGCATGATCGCCATGCCGTACTGGCCTTGCAGGCTGATCATCAGATCGAGGATCTGTGACTGCGTCGTTACGTCGAGTGCCGTCGTAGGTTCGTCTGCGATCAGTATTCGCGGATTGCACGAGAGAGCCATCGCGATCATCGCGCGTTGCCTGAGTCCACCGCTGAGCTGGAACGAGAATTCGTCCACCCTCTGTTCAGGCAGCGGAATGCCCACGTGGCTCAGCGACTCGATGGCCATATCGCGTGCTTCTGCTTTGGAAACGTTCTGATGCAGCCGGATTGCTTCGATGAGCTGGTTTCCGACGGTGTGCACAGGGCTGAACGAGGTCATCGGTTCCTGGAAGATGTAAGCGATCTCACCGCCCCGAATGGCACGCATCTCAGCCCCGTTGGGATCGAATTCGGCAAGATTCAACATATCGCCAGTTCCGCCGTTGCCTCTGCGGAACAGGATCTCACCGCCCACTATCTCTCCCGGCCTGTCCAGAATGCCCAGGATCGAGCGCGCCGTCACGCTCTTGCCACAACCGCTCTCTCCGACTATGCCTAGTGTTTGGCCCGGATACAGGTCGAAAGAGGCGCCGTCCACCGCGATCACCGTCCCCTCGTCGAGCGGGAAGTGAGTCCTCAGATCTCGGACCGACAGGAGCGGGCCCGAGTCTGCACTGGTCAGCGATGATTCCAGACTAGCCATAGGGGTCGGCCGCATCTCTCAGTCCATCTCCGAGGAAGTTGAATGCCAGCACAGCGATGATCACGGGAAGCGCGGGTACAAGCAGCCAAGGAGTCAACGCAACCGCCTGAACCTGCTGGGCAGCCTGGAGTAGCACCCCCCAGCTTATGGCGGGCGGCCTGAGACCTAGCCCCAAGAAGCTGAGCGAGGTCTCGGCGATTATTATCGCCGGGAATGCCAGTGTCGTGGCCGCGATTATGTGGCTCAGGAACGAGGGTACCATGTGCCTGAAGATGATCCGCATCTGACTGGCGCCCGCCAGCTCCGCTGCTGCTACGAAGTCTTCCTCGCGCAGCGACAGGAACCTGCCTCTGACCACTCTAGCCAGCTCGGTCCAGCCGATTATCGCGATGATAATTGTTATGGCGAAGTACACCTTGATGATTGACCAGTCACGGGGCACGCTCGCCGCGATGCCCATCCACAACGGAATTGTCGGAATGGACCGAAGTATCTCGATCACGCGCTGGATCACCATGTCAATCCAGCCGCCGTAGTACCCGGAGATGCCGCCAAGCAGCACACCCAGGAACAGGCTGACCGCCACACTCACCAGTCCGATCGTCATCGATACCCTGGTCGCCATGATAAGCCGTGACCACAGATCACGCCCCTGGAGGTCTGTGCCGAGTATGAAAACCGTGTCCTCGGCCCGTCCTTCGACCGGTCCGATCAGGTGTCGGTCCATGGTGATAAGTCCAAGGAATTTGTATTCGAAACCCCGCGCGAACAGCCGCAGGGGGACCTTCTCGTTAGGGTCAGGCTCGTAGACGCGTTTGAACGTGATCGGGTCGCGCTTACCTTTTATGGCAAACACATGCAAACTGGGCTTCCAGCCATCGAAGAAGTGGATTTGCTGAGGGGACATGAGGCCCCGCTGCGCCTCCGAGGCTGTCGGGTCCGACGTGGAGAGGAACTCGGCGCCTATGACGGTAAGGTAAAAGATGACAAGTACGATGCCCGCCGCCATCGCAAGCTTGTGGCGTCGCAGGCGCCACCACATGAGCTGCCACTGAGACGCCGCGTATACGCGCTCGTCGGCCTGCTCCCTGCGCTCCGGGAGTACGCCGGTACCTTCGAAGATAGTCTCCTCTGCCATTATGTGCCCTCCAACCGGATGCGAGGGTCTACCCACGCCAGCAGGATATCCGAGATGAAGGTCCCTACCACAGTCATAAGACCGATTAGCAGGATGATCGTGCCCGCAAGGAACATATCCTGGGCGATCAGCGCCTTTAGCAGCAACGGTCCAACGGTGGGCAGGCTCATGACCACCGATACTATGATGCTTCCGGAGATGATCAGGGGCAGAAGGTATCCGATGGTGCTGATCAGTGGGTTAAGGGCCACACGCAGCGGGTATTTCAGTACAACCCGCCACTCTGAGAGTCCCTTCGCACGCGCGGTCACAACGTAAGGCTTCTGGAGCTCGTCGAGTAGGTTGGCCCGAAGCACACGTATGAGCTGCGCCGTGCCGGCTATTGCTAGGATAATCGACGGCAACCACAGGTGCTGTAACAGGTCCAATATCTTGGCGAGATTGTACGGCGAGTCGATCATTTCCGGTGAGAAGAGCCCGCCGACGCTCGCATCGAACCAAATGAAGCCTGCATATAATACCACCAGCGCCAACAGGAAGTTGGGTATCGCCAGGCCCAGAAACCCAATTAAGGTAAACGCGTAGTCGCCTACGGAGTACTGACGCACCGCGGAGTAGACTCCAATGGGTATTGCCAGGACCCAAGTGAATATGATCGACGTGAACGTCAGTGCGGCGGTCAGCGCGAGCCGATCTCCGATCACGTCCGCCACCGGCTTGCGGTACTCCATAGCCATGCCGAAGCTGCCACGGGACGCGTTGCGCACCCACTTGAAGTATTGCACGGCGAACGATTCTCCCAGACCGTACTCGTTGCGCAGGTTCACTGCCTCGTCTTCAGAGATGAAGTCGCCCTGTGTCTCGAGCTGGGCGATGTAGGCTGTCACGTAGTCGCCGGGTGGAAGCTGGATAATCGCAAATGTTATGAGCGAGATCGCCCACACAGTGATAAGCGCCAGCACCAGACGCCTTGCTAGAAAAGCTAACATTTGGTCGTGTTCACACTCTTACGGGATGTTCGATGGGGCCCTCCCGCACCGAGGCGCGCGCTGCGCATCAGGACGGGAGGCCACTTCACAGGTGAACTCTCCAGCTAGAACTAATCTTGGATATCGAGTTGCTGTGCCTCCCTGTTCTCCGGGCTCTTCCAGTAGAAGGTCACGGGGCGGGAGATGCCTGGTGTCTTCACATCAGGGCTGTTGAAGTGCCTGGACGGTATGTTGCCCAGGTCTGTTTTGGCGATTCTGACACCCATCGACGCTGGGCCCGGTCCAACTATTCCGATGTTGTTAACGTTGTCTACCGCAAGCTGCCAGACTTCCTTGCACAGTGCGATTCGCTCTTCACGCGGTACACTGAAACCCTTGCGCCAGTTGGCCATTATCTGTTTCATGTACGGCTCGGGCTCCATGCCTTCTTCGCCGTTGGTCTGGAACCACAGACCATTCAGGGTGCCTCCGGAGCTCCCCTGTGAGAACGGGAAGATGTGGCCCGGGAACGTAAACATGTGCTCGCTGCCGTCGTTGTTCCAGGCTGAGAGTTGCTGCTGGTTCCCCCGGTACATCTGCCCGGCAAGGCTGCGCTCGACTTCGCTCACGGTCAGTGAGATGCCTATATCGGCCCATTGCTCGGAGATCGCTTCCATGATTTGCGTGTACTGGACGAACTGGCCGCCCAGAGTAGTAACGACAATCGTAAGCGGCCCGTTGCCATCCTTGCGTTGCCTGATGCCGTTTGCGTCCTTGTCGGTGTACCCGAGACCGTCGAGGAGGGCGTTCGCCTGATCAGGATCGTACGTGTGCCACTTCGTCTCGTACTCCTTGCCAGGGTAGCACTCATTCGACTCCACCGGAGCGACGCTTCGCGGAGGAGCGATACCTAGGAAGAAGGTCTCGCTAATCTGTTCGCGGTCGACTCCGAGGGACAGAGCGCGGCGGAAGTCAGCGTTGCGTAGCAGGTCGCCGACCTCTGGGTCATCCTCGTAGCTCTTGTTGAGCTTGACCTGCATGTCTGAGCCGTAGTCTCCGGGGTCAAGGTAGAGCTTGTACTGGCCCTTCTCCTCGTTCTCGAGGAACACTGGCACCTTCTGGATGTCCACGTGCCTGGCCTGCATGTCGTACTCGCCCGCGATGGCCCGCAGGTTGTGGACCTCAAGGTTCTCGAATACAGACAGGACCACCTTGTCGATGTAGGGCAGCTGGTTGCCCTCGGTGTCGACCCAGACGCTGTAGGGGTTGCGCTCCAGGACCCAGGTGGACTCAGTGATCGGAACAACCGTGATCCACGGAGTTACCACTGGAAGCTCGGTGTTCAGGGCCCAGTCGTTCTTCGCCTTGAAGAGGTTCACCCAGTTGTCCAGACCTTCGTCCTCTACCATCTTGTCCAACTCGGCCTGGTCCACGAAGGCAGGGTGGAACTGCTCCATGTAGTGCGCCGGTGCGAACATGCCGCGCGCCGAAGGCCCCTGGTATGCGTGTCCGCCTAGGTGCGTCGCGCCCGCGAGAACGTCGATGAACAGGTAGTACGGGTCGGAGAACGTGATTTTGATACTGTGGTCGTCGACCTTCTCAAGCGTTCCCGCTCCGTTCTCAGTGGTGAAGTACGATGTCTTTACGGGTATGAGCTCCTCGTTGTTGTGCATGTGCTCAAACCAGAAGACGAAGTCGTCGGCCGTAAATGGGTGGCCATCAGACCACTTCATCCCCTCGCGCAGGAACAGCGTAAAGCTCTTGCCGTCAGATCCGACTTCCCATCCCTTGGCGATGTTGGGGACCGGGTTGCCACCGGTGTAATCCCAATACAGCACGTGGTCTGTGCCGGTGCAGCAGCGGTAGCCGTTCCACTTGTCGGCAGGTCCGCTGAAACCTCTGCGCCAGATGCCTCCGTACTCACCGACTGAGTGGACAGGCTTGATTACCAGTGGGTCTTTCCCGATCCGCTCCTCGACAGGCGGCAGCTTTCCGGCGCTGACGAGCTCGGCAAACTGAGGTGCCTCACTAAATGAAGAGGGCATCATCCCCTGATCGGTGATGACCTCCGGCCCTTCTAGGTCTCCGATCAAGGCTGCGCCAATCGGCGCATCGGCCGCCGGAGCAGGCTGTGCGGGTGCAGGGGCCTGTGTAGCTGCTGGTGCCGGAGCGGGAGCCGCGGGAGCTTGTGTAGCTGCCGCGGCCGGAGCCGGTTGTGCCGGTTCGGCCGTATCCTCGTCTGAAGTGCTACATGCTGCCAGCGTGAGTGCGGCGAACAGCAACACCAGAGGGAGGAACAGACTTATCCTCTTGATACTCATGTTTTCTCCTCCGTATACTTTGCTCTTGCTCTTCCCAATGAATGATTGGCTCCGAGTGGGCCAACTTCCGGGCATTCTGTCGAAAAACCTAATCCCCCACATTATTGGGCCGTATGTTAAGAGCCGCAACAAAAAGTGTCAATGTTTTTGGCTATGAAGTCACGATCCTTGGCTTCCACTGGTGGCGTGGGCTATGAAACGACCGAGTACGGCAACATTCTGGCAGCTGCTGCGGTGGGATGCGAAGTCGCCCTTGGAGTATGGTTGACAGTCAACTCTGTCTCCAATCTAGTGCAACGTGAAGCGACTGTTCCGATCGGGTGTGTATCATCTCGTACACGCTCGCTATGTCTTCAACTGGACTCGTGTGGGTGAGAAGCCTGTCCACATTGAGGCTGTCCTTGAGCATGAGGTCGATGAGAAGTTCCGTGTTTCTGCGAGTGTTCCATCTCAGTATGTGCGGGGGCGTTTCGTCGCTCAGTCCCCCAGCGCGAGATGGAAGCAGATCTAGCTCCTTGTAAAGAAGGTCTTCGGCGAGGTCAATAGATATGGGTTGAAGATGCCAGCCGACGATGACGATCCTGGCGCCGTATCGACCCAGTGCCAGCGCCACGGGAACGGCCGAAGAGACTCCGGCGGTCTCAAGCACAACGTCCGCTCCGCCTTCGGTGAAGTGTCCGATCTGCTCGGACGGGTCGCAAGAACTGGGGTCTATGACATAGTCGGCGCCCAGTTCGCGGGCTATATCAAGACGCCACGGATCGATGTCTACAGCTATGGTCGTCGCGGCGCCGGCGAGTCGGGCGTGCTGGATTGCGAGCTGGCCCATCAGACCCATGCCCACTACCGCAACGCTGTCCCCGTACTCGATCCTGCCCCTGCGGACGCCGTGCAGTGCGACCCGCGCGACGGAGAGCAGAGACGCCTTCTCATCGCTGAGACCGTTAGGCAGCCCGAAGCATCTTTGAGCGTCCGCGACGGTAAATTCCGAGTGGCTTCCTCCGGTGAAGACACGGTCTCCAACCTCGAAGCCTGTTACGTCCGGGCTGCAGTGTACGACGACTCCCACGGCCTGGTAGCCGGGCACGAACGGATAGACGAACCGATCGCCCCAGCGTCTCCTGACCAGGTCGGGGTTCGTGCCGCGATACAGGTTCATCTCCGTTCCTGCGCTGATTCCCGACACTGTCGTTCGGACCAGAATCTGCCCCGGCTCAGGCTCGGGAGTCTCGGCCTGTTCGATGGACACCCTGTATGGCTCCGTGATGACCACTGTCCGCATATCGACGACCTACTCGATCTGTATTCTGGGGTCGAGCGCGTCCCGTATGCCGTCGCCGACGAAGTTGACCGCGAGCACGGTCAGCGCGATTGCGAGACCGGGCGGAATCCACAGCCACGGCTCGTTCTGGATGACGTGAATCGACTGTGCCGCGGTCATCATGTTACCCCATGTCGGCGTTGGAATCTGGACGCCAAGTCCAAGGAAGTTCAGCGCCGCCTCTATGAGTATCGCGCTGGCGAGTCCAAGCGTTCCCGCTACTGCCACGTACGGCATCGTCGCCGGCTTCATTAGCTCTGCTGGTCAGGCCATGAATCTCCGTCGTAGGCCGCCTCCCAGAACAGGCACTCGTAGCGCAGGGCGGTATGGAAAGCCCGCTCGATATTGGGACGGCGGGCTCCGAGGTCCGCTGCGTCCACGTACTCCTTGCACCAGGCAACAAAGTCTCCCAGCATGGCGGGGCCGTGCAGGTCTATCCACTGCCTGTAGATAGGGTTCGACGGACGCTTGCCCTGTTCGAGGAGTCGTGAACCCCAATCGAGATACGTCCCCTCCGTGACGTAGCAGACGGTCACGATCTCTTCGAAGCTGCCACCCAGACCAGTCCTCACCAGGAAATCGCCAAACCCTTGTGTCACGGGCGATGCGCTCACCGCCGAGTACTCCTCTTCGGTTGCTTGCAGCACATCGAATGCGCGCAGGAAAAACTCGTTCTCCGCCGCCGTCTGAGGATCGAGTATCCCGGACAGGAATGCGTGGAGGTGGCTGGCCGCAACGAGGTCGGGCGCCTTCGCCACCCCCATGCTTATCATTGCGACGAGGTCGTTCACGAACACGTAGTCCTGGAGGAAGTATCGCCTGCCGCGCTCGATTGACAGCGTATCGTCTCCCATCTCGATAACGAATGGATGATGGGTCATCCTGTGCCACAACTCGTGGTGGCGCTCTCTGAGTTCCTGGATCAGCGACATGGTCTCCTACTTCCCCGTCAGGTCGGCGTCGTATGCGTCGGCAGCAACGAATCCGCCGTCTATCATTCCCTGTTCCTTCATCCAGTCCACGAAGCCTTGCCACCGGCCGGACTCCTGCGTTCCGAACCCGCCGCCGGACGGGAGCTGCCACTGCGGAACCAGCAGGTCCGCGCCCGGCCTGTCGATAGCCTCGTCTATCTCGTCGGGGTTCGTCTCTACCAGTATGTCGACGCCTGCCTGCGGATCGTCGATCGCCTCCTCGAACCCCTTGGTGATGGCGCGCACGAACCGTTCGGCGACGTCCCTGTTTTCCTCCAGGTACTTCTCGCTCGTCACCAGCACCAGCTCGTAGTAGTCAGGCACGCCCCAGTCCTGCATCTTCATCACGTTGACGGGATGCCCCTGGTTCTCCAGCAGAATCGACTCGTGTGTCCAGTACGCGCCGACCGCAGCGTCTACCTTCTCAGAGATCAGCGACTCGGCGATGTTGAAGCCGATGTTTACAAGCTCCACTTCGGCGAGTCCGCCCTGGACTCCGTCCGCCTTGAGCATCGTGTCGAGCAGTGGCTCGTTCGTGGGGATGCCCGGGTAGCCGACCTTCTTGCCCGCGAGCTGCGACGGTCGGTTGATGCCTGACGACTCCAGCGCCATCACCGAGTTCAACGGATGCTGAACGACCGCCGCGATCGACACCACCGGCACGCCTGCGTTCCGTGCCAGTATGACGTCCGGCTGGTAGTTCATCCCAAAGTCGTCCGACCCCGACGCGACGGTCTGAAGAACCGTTGACGGGTCTGACGGCGTGTACATGGTGACGTCGAGCCCCTCGTCCTCGAAGTAGCCCTTCTGCTGTGCGATGAACAGGCCCAGGTGGTTGGCGTTCGGGTACCAGTCCAGTGCCAGCTTGACCGGCACGACCTCTTCCTCGCTGCTGCACGCCAGCGCAATAGCTGACAGCGCGGCCAGCACAAGAGTCAGAATGATCCTTCGCTTCATCTAAGTTCATCTTTCCTTAGAAACTATCTCAAGAAACTTACTACTAGCCTCCTCTCCCTCGATGGGCTGACAGGGGTAGGCATTTCGCAAAGCGTCATTCCGGCGTAGGCCGGAATCCAGGGGCTGGGGCGTCCTTCGACAAGCTCAGGACGAACGACTTATTGGTTTGCCTACCCCTGTCAGCCCACTAGGGGAGAAGGGACTTTAGAGATAGTTTCTTAATTCCACATTCACAATTCCGAATTCTTTGCCGCGCGCCACCAGGGAATGGCGAACCGTTCTACAATTCCTATGGACGCGAACAGCCCGACTCCCATAACTGACAGGATCGTGATCGCCGCGAATACCCGCTCAGTGAGGAACTGCGGCTTGGAGCGGATCATCAGATAACCCAAGCCCTCGCTCGATCCGACCCATTCGCCTATCACGGCCCCTATCACGCTGACCGCGATGGCGACTCGCATCCCGCTGAACAGGTAGGGCAGGGACGTGGGCGCCTGCACCTTGAAGAACACCTGAATCCTGTGAGCCCCGAGCGTTCGCAAGAGGTTCACCATGTCGCGGTCCACGGACTTCAGCCCGTCCACCATGTTCACCACGATGGGGAAGAAGCTGATGAGCGCGACGACGATCACCTTCGGCGCAAGTCCGTATCCGACCCAGATGAGCAGCATGGGGGCGATGACTATGATCGGAATGGTCTGGGACGCGATGACGAACGGGTAGATGGCTCGTTCGAGAGTCCGCGAGAGCCCGATAGCTGTCGCCAGCGCCACTCCACACGCCAGTGCCAGACCGAACCCCACGATTATCTCTGACAGGGTCGCCCGCGTATGCTTCCAAAGCAGCCCCGCGTCGTTGTAAAGCGCTGCGCCAATGTCGGACGGTGCGGGTAGAAGCCAGGTCTGTACGTCGAAGACCCTAACGTATGCTTCCCACGCGACGAGTATGCCCACCACGATCATCAGTGAAGGCAGCCACTGCCTGGCCGTGCGGTCGAGAGACTTGGCCAGAGAGTCCGTATCGTTTCCCGCGACGGCACTGGAATGTCGGACTTCGGCGCTCATGGGTGCATGTCCCCCGGGTTCGCCTCCTCCCTGATGGAAGTCAGAAGCGCCGACTTCAGTGCCATGAAATCTGGAGTCGAAAACACGTCCATGCTCCGTGGCCTGGTCAGGTCCACGTTCTGGACCATCTTCATCCTGCCGGGACGCGCGGTCATGACATAGACGCGGTCCGAGAGAAGAATGGCCTCGTCCACGTCGTGGGTGACGAGAATGATCGTCTTCTGCATGGACTCCCACAGTCCGGTGACCCATTGGTGGATCTGCGTTCTGTTGAGAGCGTCAAGAGCACCGAACGGCTCGTCGAGCAGGAACACCTCCTGGTCAGCCAGGACAGTGCGGAGGAACGCGGCGCGCTGTCTCATCCCACCGGACAGCTCATGGGGATACGCGTTCTCGAAGCCCTCGAGTCCGAATCGTCCCAGATGCTGTCTGGCTCTGGCGCCTGCCTCTCGCTTGGAAACACCCTGGAGCTCCAGCCCCAGCGTGGCGTTGTCGAGGACGTTCCGCCACGGCATCAGCAGGTCCTTCTGCTGCATGTAGCCGACGGAACCAAGTCGTGTCCTACTCCGGCTTCCATGCAGAGCCACGCTTCCCGCGGTCGGACTGTCGAGGCCCGCGATGATGTTCAGTAGCGTGCTCTTGCCGCATCCAGACGGGCCGATAATGGAGACGAACTCTCCCTCCTCGGCGTGGAAGTCAACGTCACGCAGCACCGGAAGCGGGCGCGAGTCCCGTTCCATTACCTTCGAGAGGCGCTCGGTCTCGATGGCACAAACTGACGACCGCAGCGCCTGCGTCACAGGCGTCGCGCCAGTTTTCCTGTCGTCTGTTTTGCCGAATGTCCGCATAGACCCCAAATGGAAACCGCCCACCTGTCTGGGTGGGCGGTTTTCACGTGGTCGGCGGACTTTGCCACAGTCCCTACGCTGGCATTACCCAGTTCAGGTTCGAAGGGGTCGACAGCGTTTCGGCTGCCCTCTCAGCCTGGCTTACCAAGCTCCCCCGGGGCTGTATTTGTATTGTGTGCGAGTCTAGCTTGCGATTGGGCGGATGTCAAACTGGCAATTCCCTCCGAGCCTGTATCAATTTAGTCGGTCAGACCCTTGTAGGGGCAATCCCTTGTGGTTGCCCGCGTTTGTCACAATGCTCAGGACGCCCACAAGGGACGCCCCTGCCGACTGTCAACCTACAAAACCGACACAGGCTCATTCCCTCCGAGACTGTCCCGGATTGGTAGGCGCTGCTGTTTCGTCATACCGGCGAAAGCCGGTATCCAGAGTTGCCAGAGTTGAAGGAATGGCTCACGCAGAGGTCGCCTAACAAGTTGGGACTGGCGCCAGTTCAAGCAATTTCCCTTGACGCAGCCCAGCCCATCTACTATTCTCTCTACCAGAACATATATCCTAATCATGGATCACCAACAACCTATGACCGTAGCACTCACAATCCAGCGCAGGACCAACGACGGCGAGACCGTCGTCGACTTCCTCATCGACGTCATGCAGGACGAGCGTGACGGCTTCAAGATCTGTCACAGGCTCGACGCCGCCAAGCTGCTCACCAAGTACGGCTGTAGCTGTGCAAAGTCCGCCGTGGCGGAACGCAGCGAGGCTTTCGACTTCATCCTCGACAATCCCCCTGAACCCTCACGTCGCAGGGCAGGCTCCGGTGCGTCGAGCGAGTCTGAGTTCGACGCCGCGCTCGCAAAAGTCATCAGGGAGTCCACCGACGACGGACGCTCCGTCTGCCGCTTCCTGATTAACGTCATGGAGGGAGAGCTGAGGGCATTCAAGCCCCACCACCGCATATCGGCAGCAAGGGAGCTTCTCAACCGAGGCTTCGGCAAAGGCGCAAGAGCAGAGGCCGCTGCGCACACGCCCAGACCAGCTTCCACCCCGAGCACGCCCGCGCGTGACCAGGCCCCCCACTCGTCATTCCCGCGAGAGAACGTCACCCCGTACCCTGATACGGGGCGGGAATCCACTCCCTCATCCAACTCCGACTTCCCTGAAGAGGACCCAACCGCAGTAGCGATCGCCGAGGCAGACCCGGACGACGAAACCCATTGGGACAAGGTCTGGGAAGCCTTGGATCCCTTCGTGGAGGAAAGTGAGCGCAGAAAGGCGGGGATGGCCGAAGAGGGGATAGACCCCGACAACCCGTCCCATGTTCCCGATCTCTCCGCCTTCAACGAGGCGTGGGAGAACTCCGAGAAGTGGTTCCACGAGTGGAAAGACTCCCTGGGTCCTGAAGAATACAGGGCAATCATCAGTGAGGGAGCCGCCAGGTTCGACTCCAGGCTGGAGATGCGTGCCAAACGCCGAAAGCAGATCGCCGAGGACCGGGAGCGCAGGGGGAGAGAGGAAGCCGAACGCCAGGCCCAACAGGCCAAAGCTGAAGTCGATGTCGAGTCCGAACCCGACGAGCCTCCGGTCCCAGACCCGCCGCCCACCCGGGAAGAACACGAGTACATCTCCTCCACACCAAACGTACCGACCTCGTACTTCTACAAGAAATGCGGACATCCCAAGTGCACGGTGTGCAACAAACCCAGGTACTACCCCGAGGATGATCGCAGCAGCCCGTACTACTTCGACGGCCGCGCTCCTCCTATGTACGGCAGCTACGGCCTGTGACCCCGGTCGGGCTGACAGGGGTAGGCAAATGCGCAGTCAGCTATGAATGTCAATCAACAAACCCCCTCTCCCTGAGGGTCTTAGATGCGCTGAGGCGCGAGAGGGCTGGAGCCTGCCCCGTACTTGATACGGGGGTGAGGGTGAGTACACCATGGCAGGGTTGGAAGCTGTCGCCACACGTCCAGGATCAACTATCAGAGGACAACACATCATGCCAGACCTCGCCGCGCGTCTCGACTCAGTGTCTCCTGACAGTTCTCGTCTCGACGCCGTCGGCGCTGCCGGACAGCACATGCCCCGAAGTGTCAGGACACGTCTCGACTACCGTTGGCCCCTTGTTGCCAGACACAACCAGACACCGCCCGACGGACTCTGGACGGCGTGGATACTGCTCGCCGGCAGGGGCTTCGGCAAAACCCGCACAGGAGCCGAGTGGGTCCGTGCCCAGGTCGAGTCAGGCCGGGCTGGCAGAATAGCCCTTGTTGCGCGTACACCCGCCGAGATCAGGGACACGATGATCCAGGGTCAATCTGGACTCCTCAACATCTGTCCTTCCTGGTACATGCCCGAGTACGAGTCCACCAAGCGAAAGCTGACGTGGCCCAACGGAGCGACGGCATTCCTGTTTTCCAGCTACGAACCCGACCAGCTCCGTGGACCGCAGTTTGACGCCGCATGGTGCGACGAGCTCGCATCCTGGAAGTACCCGAAAGACACGTGGGACAACCTCACGTTCGCGCTCAGGCTCGGCCCGGACCCACGCTGCGTCGTCACTACTACACCCAAGCCCATCGCACTTCTGAGGGAGTTGGTTGCCCGCCCCGACGTGCATGTCACCAGGGGCACCACCTACGACAACGAGGACAACCTCGCTCCGAGCTTCTACTCTCAGATCAGGTCCCGCTACGAGGGCACCCGCACAGGCCGACAGGAAATATACGCAGATCTACTCGACCAGGACGAGGACGCCCTATGGCAACGACAGTGGATAGACGACTCCAGGATCAAACGCGCCCCCGACAGCCTTTCACGGGTGGTGGTCGCCATAGACCCGGCCGTCTCGTCCAACGCTCGCAGCAACGAGACCGGTATAGTCGTTGCCGGGATCGACTCCGACAAGCGCTGCTACGTCCTGGCCGACGGCTCTGGACGCATGAGTCCCAACAGTTGGGCTGGGCGCGCGATAGCTCTCTACGAACAGCACAGGGCGGGCGAGATCATAGGCGAGACCAACAACGGAGGCGACCTCGTCAGAGAGGTACTCCGCACAGCGTCAGAAGGTAGGACGCTGCCGTTCCGGGCCGTGAACGCCAGCCGAGGCAAGTACGCTCGCGCCGAGCCGATAGCCGCTCTCTACGAGCAGGGCAAAGTCCACCACGTCGGGATGTTCACAGAGCTCGAGGACCAGATGTGCACCTGGACCCCGCACGGTCCCGCCGACACCTCCCCCGACCGCATGGATGCCCTGGTCTGGGCGCTAACCCACCTGATCAACAGAAGAGAGACCAGGATATGGACCTAACCCAACCCACACCGGAGCGTGGGCGTCCCGCCCGCACATCCCCCACAGGGTCTTTGTTACCGAGCCTGTATCAATTTAGTCGGTACGCTGCCTGAAGGTGTCATATCAGCCGCGCCGTCATTCCGGCGAAGGCCGGAATCCAGAGGGGCAGGGCAACGCTCTTATCGAAGCCACCGACTAAATTGATACAGCATCTTTGCTGCGAACCCACTTGCCAACCGTGACGCCATCTCCCTAAAATTAGACTGTAAACCAGTTCATGGATGGCTCATTTACGTTGGGAACCGCGTAACTCCCCCCAGCTTCATCACCACGACTACTACATAGCCTCTCGCGTGCCCGGTCCGGGGCGCTGCGAGGGGCTTTGTGTGTTCCGGGCCGATATAATTCTCCAATCGCATCGAATATCCGCCTCGCCTTGCTGTGCGGGAAACGCGCCTGAAGGCGGGTACCCAGGAGACGACACATGACACTTCAATCCGAATTGGCCGAACAAGACCTCTCCGGCCTTCGCGAGAGGATCAGGCACTCCACGGCCCACGTGATGGCCGACGTGGTTACGACCATGTTCCCCGACGCAAAGCTCGCCATCGGCCCTCCGACCGACGACGGCTTCTACTACGACTTCTTGATTGACAGTCCGTTCACGCCCGAAGACCTCGAGGAGATCGAACGCCGTATGCGCGTAGTGATCTCGGAGGACCACGCCTTCGAGTACGCCGAGTACCCTCGCGAGCAGATGAACGAAATGAACTCGGACGAGCCGCTAAAGCTTGAAGTCATCGCGGAGATTCCTGAAAGCGAACCGATCTCGACGTACACCCACCGCGATTTCGAGGACCTCTGCGCCGGCCCTCATGTCGAGTCGACCGGGCGTATCCCTGCCTTCAAGCTGCTCAGCGTCGCGGGCGCGTACTGGCGCGGCGACGAGAACCGCCCCATGCTCCAGCGCATCTACGGCACCGCCTTCGAGTCGGAGCAGGCACTCGACGAGCACCTCGAACGACTCGAACAGGCCAGGCTGCGCGACCACAGGACGGTCGGACGCGACCTCGACCTGTTCTCGGTTCATGATGAGACCGGCCCAGGACTCATCATCTGGCATCCTAAGGGCGCCCGCGTTCGCGGTCTCGTCGAAGACCTCTGGAAGCAGGAGCACTACCGTTGGGGATACGACCTCGTCTATACGCCTCACATCGGGCGCTCCACGCTCTGGGAGACCAGCGGCCACCTGGAGAACTTCAAGGAGAATATGTTCGCCTCCATAGACATGGAGGGGCAGGACTACTACCTGAAGCCGATGAACTGCCCGTTCCACATCATGTACTATCGCAACGGTCTGCGCAGCTACCGTGACCTGCCGATGCGAATCGGCGAGCTGGGTTCGGTGTACCGCTACGAGCGCGGCGGCACGCTCCACGGTATGCTCCGCGTCAGGGGTATGACCCAGGACGACGCGCACATCTTTTGCAGGCCGGACCAGATCGTGGCCGAGGTCAACGGCGTTCTCGACCTCACGTTCCACCTGCTGGACATGTTCGACTTCGCCGACTACTCGATCATGCTTTCGACGCGGCCTGACAAGGCAGTCGGCTCTGAGGAGGAGTGGGACGTTGCCACCGCCTCGCTCAGGTCCACTCTCGAAGATCGCGGCATGGCATACGAGGTCGAGGAGGGCGGAGGCGCGTTCTACGGGCCAAAAATAGACGTCCACATCAGGGATGCGATTGGACGCCTCTGGCAGTGCACGACCGTTCAGTTCGACTTCAACCTGCCGCGTCGATTCGGTCTGACCTACATCGGCACCGATGGCGCAGAGCACCAGCCGTACATGGTCCATCGCGCACTCTTCGGATCGTTGGAGCGGTTCATGGGCGTTCTGATCGAGCACTTTGGAGGTGCGTTCCCGACATGGCTGGCGCCGGTGCAGGCCGCGATCATTCCGATCGCAGATCGGCACCACGAGTATGCCGAAACGGTGCGCAGCACGCTGGCCGACGCGGGCGTGCGCGCTGAGACCGACCTGCGCAACGAGCGGATGGGATTCAAGATACGGGAATCCCAGATGCAGAAGGTGCCCTACATGCTGATCGTCGGAGACCGTGAGATCGCCGCGGATGCAGTAGGCGTTCGACTTCGATCGGGAGAAGACCTCGGCGCCACGCCGGTCTCCGAGCTGGTTGACAGGATTGTCCACGAGTCGAAATCGCGGTCCGGCTGACAGCTTTGAGACCTTTGCGTAACTCCCTCTCCCTTGAGGGAGAGGGTTGGGGTGAGGGTGATGTTCCCACCGACTAGATTGATACAGCATCGGCGCCTTTCTCGATGTTGCCGGGCTGTCACATCTATGTTATATTCTGTGGAACTCAGGTTCGGGCCTGAGTAGCCCTATTTTGGTGAAAATGTAAGGAAGAGGTGTCAGGATACCGCCACGGGACTACAGAGCCAACGAGCAGATAAGAATCCCCCAGGTTCGCGTTATCGACGAGGAGGGCACCCAATTGGGTGTAATGGACACTCGCGACGCGCTCCAGATCGCCGACGAGCGGGGATACGATCTTGTGGAGGTCGCCCCGGGTGCAAAACCGCCTGTGTGCCGCTTCATGGACTTTGGAAAGTTCAAGTATGAGGCAACACGCAAGGAGCGCGAAGCACGCAAGGCTCGCAGGTCCAGACCGACCAACGAGCTGCGAGAGGTCAGGATGAAGACGCGGATTGGCGAGCATGATCGGCTGGCCAAGACCCGGCTCGTGAAACGACTGCTCGGTCAGGGCTCCAAGGTCAAGGTATCGGTCATGTTCCGTGGTCGCGAAAACGACCACCCCGAGATCGGTATGACGTTGCTTAGAAAGGTTGCCGAGGCGCTCGTCGATGACGCCGCACTCGAAAGCGCTCCCAGGTTCGAGAGCAGAAGAATGCTCTCGATGGTAGTGACGCCAGTAACACCCCCTGCTCCAAGGGAGCAGCGTTCCGAAAGCCAACCGGAGAAAGTCAGTGCCTAAACTCAAGACTCACAAAGGCGCCAAGCGCCGGTTCAGAATCACCGGCACAGGCAAGCTGGTCCGGATGAAGGGCCACAGAAGTCACCTTCGACGCAAGAAGACTGCGAGAGCCAAGCGCCTCTTCGCCAAGAAGATCGAAGCCAGCCCTTCCGACGTCAGGATGCTGAAGCGAGCGCTTCCATACGGTCTTCGCTAACTGCTAAAATTCCTAGTCGGGCCCGAATTTCAACCGCCCCTTTCCAAGTGCAGGGGCGGTTGCATGTCTGAGTAGAGAGGGAACTAAATTGACGCGGATCAAGCGCGGCGTCACCAGGCGAAAGCGTCACAAGAAGATACTCAAGATGACCAAGGGTCATCAGGGTGGGCGACACTCGCTGTTCAGGCAGGCCAATGAGTCCATGTTGAAGGCTTATTCCTATGCGTTCGCTCACCGTCGCGAGCGCAAGGGCGACATGCGCAAGCTCTGGAACATCAAGATCAACGCCGCCGCCCGCGCCAACGGCATCACCTACAGCACGTTCATTCATGGTCTGCGGCTCGCCGGCATTGAGGTCAACCGCAAGATGCTCGCCGACATCGCGATGCAGGACCCAGAGGGGTTCACGCAGATCGTCGAGACTGCCAAGCAGCACCTCGAACCTGCCGCCTGACGCATGTGAACAGGCCCTGGCGCCCCGGTGGAGCCTGTCCTTGCTCATCATCGCCCCAGCAGTCCGCCGCGGAGCCCGACCTTCTCGCTCAGCTAGGCAGGATCAGGTTGCTATCGCCGAATTCGTGCCATAGGTAACCCGATTTTACGGCTTCAGCGTATGCGGATCTCACCATCTCCTCGCCTGCCAGAGCGTAGAGCATCGCCAGGTGGCTTGCCATCGGGTCGTGAAATCCCGTAAGCAGTCCATCCACTACATTGACCCCTCGATCCGGGTGGATATAGATTCCCGTGAAACCGGAAATCGGACGCACCCGCTCACCGTCCCAGGCAGACTCGAGTGCCCTCACAACCGTGGTGCCCACGGCGATTACGCGGCGTGCTTCGCTCTTGGCGCGGTTGACCTGTTGTGCCGTGGAAGAGGGTACCTGGAAGGGCTCAGGGTACATGGGGTGATCTTCCAGATCTTCGGAGTCTATCTCAAGACTTGAAACGCCCGTGTGAAGCAGTACGGGCGATATTCCAACACCCTTCTCCATCAGGTTATCGACGACGCGATGAGTGAACGGCCGAGCGGCAGACGGCATCTCTGCGCTCCCTGGCGTCCTTGAAAAGATCGTTTGATAGGTCTCCAAAGGATAGCTCTGGTGCACGTACCCATAGCGGATGGGAGAGCCGTGTGCGCTCACAGTCGCCATCACGTCGCCGTCGATCCGCACAAACCAGAGCCTCTCTAACCCTGGGAACCTGGACACGAGTCGTGCAGTCATTGCGGGAAGGCGAATTTCATCTCCCGATTCCAGTGGCAAGGGTCCGGGCTCGCTTGCGCTCCAACGTGGCTCCGTCAGCCATAGGCCATCACCATAATCTGTCGAGAGATTCAAAACGAAGTCTCCCACTGACGCTTCCGCAGCCAGACTCGCGGGAATGGTTGCGCTTTCGTTTACAACCAGCAGGTCGCCGGGCGTTAGAAATTCGTGCAGTGAGTCGAATCTCGAATGAGTGTTACCATGAGGTGTCGTCACGAGCAGGCGAACGTTGTCTCTGTCCTGGTGACGGCTCTCAGGTGGGGCTGTTGCTTGGAGCTGCTCGGGCCTGTCGAATAAAAGGGACGTACTTTTCATGCCGCTGCCTCCCAAATGTCTGATTGCGCCTCAAACCGGCGACCACTCACCGACACGTGAGGCTGTCCCAGAAGCCACGCCCAGAAGGGTAGAGTGACTTCAGGCAGTGGTCGGTCGGAGATGTCTTCTCCGGGAAAGGCTTCCTGATGCAGCTGGGTTCTCATGTCACCGGGATCGACGCTGACGACAGCTACTCCATCATCGCGCAGCTCGCTGGCCAGCGTCACCGAAACGAGATCGAGTGCGGCTTTACTAGCTCCGTAAGCTCCCCAGCCCGGGTAACCGCCTACGGCGGCGTCGCTCGAGATATTGATGACCATGCCTCCACTCTGTCTAAGAAGGCTCAGAGTGGATTGGACCAGCGCCAGAGGCGCAATCAGGTTTGTGCTGAAGACTCCTTCGAGCGTGTCGAGTGCGTATTCCGATAGCGGCGGCATTGGAGACAACCCGAGGGTAGATGCGTTGTTAATGAGAAGATCGAGCCTGCCCAGAGACTCTGCCGCTTCGGCCAATCGCCCGCGATGCGCCCTATCGGAGACATCGCCCGCTAGCGCAATTACTCTGCCACCGTGGCCTTCTATCGCCCGCGCCGTCCTTCCGAGCGCGCTCGGGCCCCGCGCGGTCACAACCAGGTCGTATCCCTGCCTGGCGGTAAAGCCGGCAAGATCACCTCCGAGACCTCGGCTTGCTCCTGTAATCAGTGCGACTTTTGTCATTTCTGTCCTCCAGTGGAATCTCTCCTCATCCTAATGGGGGGATGAGCCGACCGGATCGTGCTGAAGTACAGAATGGGAACAAAGAAAACGGACAGGTGTGATACCTGTCCGTTGGTACAGTACGTGGAATCGAGCTACAGCTCTATCAGCCTTCTCTGGATGGCGATAGTGGCGGCCTCAGTGCGATTTCCGGCGTTTAGCTTGCTCAAGATCGAGCCAACGTGGAACTTTACAGTTCGTTCCGCTATTTGAAGCCTGTTGGCAATCTCCTTGTTCTGGAGGCCCTGCACGAGAAGGCCTAGCACTTCCAGTTCACGTGGGGTGACAGGTGTGCTCTGATTGGCTGATTCGGCGTTCTGGCTCATCTGCCTCAGGAGCTTCGTCGCGACTACAGGCTGCAGCAATGATTCGCCCAAGTGAACGACGCGCACGGCATCGAAAATTTGGTCGCGCGGCACACCTTTGAGGATGTATCCCCGCGCCCCGGCCTGCACAGCAGCCAGGATGCGCTCGTCTGTATCGAAGGCCGTGAAGACGATCACGCGCACCTCGGCGTTGTGCTCCTGCATGCGCCGGAGCGCCTCCACTCCATCCATCTCGGGCATTTCGAGGTCGAGAAGCACGACGTCGGGCTTGAGCCGCGCCACACTCTCGACAGCTTCAGTGCCGTTGCCCGCTTCGCCAATGACCTCAAAGTCCGGCTGAGTGTTCAGTGCAGCCACTAGACCCTCCCTAAGCACCGGATGGTCGTCGGCAACCAGTAACCGCACCTTCTTACTCATAACCTACTCTCACTCGCTTGCGGAGAGGGCGTGAGCGGAACGAGAACCTCTATTCTTGTTCCGATTCCCGCACCGCTCTCGATGCTCGCGCTCCCTCCAAGGAGCCTTGCGCGCTCGTTGATGCCCACCAACCCATAGTGGTCCCTGGGTATTGTGGATGGCTCGAATCCCATACCATTATCCTCTATGGAGAGCTCGATGTCCCGAGGCGTCGTAACGAGGCGGACTGTCACCTCGGTCGCGCCGGAGTGGTCGAGGGCGTTTCTCAGGGCTTCGTGGGAGATCCTGTACAATCCAGCCTCGAGTCTCGTCGGAAGAGGACGCGCGCCGCTAACAGAATCGAAATCTATTTTTACGTTTCCATCGCGTGACCACTCGTTTATCAGCGTAGAGAGCGCATCGGTGAAGGAGCGTCCCTCCAGGGGCGCCGCGCGAAGATCGAGAACCGAGCGCCTGGCCTCTTCGAGGCTGTCATGAGTCACTATGAGGGCCATGTGGATCGCCCGCCTCGCACTCTGTAGGTCCGGATTCACGTCAAGGTTGGCCTCGGCGGCCTCGAGCTGCAAAGCTATCGCGGCAAGGCTCTGCGCCAGAGTGTCGTGAATCTCACGCGCCAATCGGTTACGCTCCTCGACGGCGCCAAGCTCGGCGCTGCGCTCGAACAAACGTGCCCTCTCTACGGCTATGCTCAACAGGTCGCCCACGGTGTACAGAATTCTGAGATCGCCGTCCGACAGCTCTCGCCAACCTCCGCTGGCGACATTGAGGACCCCCAGGCGCTTGTCTCCAGATGTATAAAGCGGAATACTGGCGTGGTATCGAAGCCCATCGGTTCCGTCCACCAGCCTGTTGAGCCGGCTGCACGTGACGACGTTGATGTTTGCCGCTCCCTCCAAGTCACCCTCACGGTACGTTCTCAGGCAATAGCAGTCCCCCTCCATCCGTGCCGGATCGTTAGCTAACGCCAGAGGAAGGTTTCGGGACGCGGCAAGGTATGACTCTTCCATGTTTTCACGCATCAGCCATATCCAGCCGGTGTTCAGGTCGAGCAGGCTGATAACCTCTGTTAGCACGGTGTGAAGGGAGCGAGTCAGATCAACCTCGCGGTTCAACGCCTCCGCGATGGTGTTGAGGATCGAGAGCTCCCGGTTGCGCCGCCGCAACTGCTCCGTCCGTGTATCGCTCTGGGGTTTTCTGGGCATTGGCAACCACTTATACCGGAAACTCGCCCGCAAAGATTAACTTTAGCACATGGCACGGTCGTGTTCATTCTCCATCGTGTCCCCGAGTCTGATCAATCTTGCAGGTACGTCTCTAGGTGACACCTGTGTCACCTTGTTTGCCGCAGTGAGCGAAGCGTCAATAATCTTCTGAACGTCCTCGATGGTTACTCCAGCAGCACCCTGATGTCCTGAGCGATTTCTGCCGGGTCCAATGGTGAGGTGAAAACCACACGCCGTTGTCCTTCCCGGTCGATCAGGAAAACCGGAGCCGAGTGGATAACCAGGTATCGCTCGGCAATCGCCGCCCCAAGCCCGCCCACCGCCCCGCGAGGCTCCGGGGTCGGAGTCCCTCCCTTGGGATTTTCGGCGTAGGGATCGACGAAGTAGCTCGCCCATAGCGGGACCAGCGTCTCACGGCTGCCGACCAAGTACTGCCACTCGTCCGCAAGCTTCCAGCGCTTGAGATACTCTCGCGCAGCTTCCACAGTGTCTCGCTCGGGATCGACGCTTATGGCTATGAACTCGACGCTGCTTGCTTCCTCTGCCAACTGTGTGTGGACGTCCTTCAGCTGGGTCGTGATGATGGGACACACATCGGGACAGTAGGTGTACAGAAAAGTGAGGACCACGACCTGGTCCCGTAGGCTGTCGAGAGTAACTGTCTGACCGAGCTGGTTGGTCAGGGTGAACTGAGGGGAGGGTTCAACGCTCTTGAGGACTGTGCCGTTGAATTCGGCATCTGGCGGCTCGTTGCCGCATCCGCCTAAGGCAATCAAGACCGCTATGGCGATTGACAGCAATAGGCCCAGATAGAGCGCCGGAATGGGTCCGGTGCACAAAGGCTGAGGCGGCCGGTTGAGCTGATTGGGCCGCATGGAGGCTGCTAAGCGTGGCTACTCCGCCGGCTCGTTGCGTGTAAGCAAGTAGGCAACAATCGGTACTCCGAACACCAGCGACGATCCGAGAACGATTACCGCCTCGATGCCAATGACCTCGTCCAGCACTATAAAGAGCGTGCCCAGGCCGCCACCATAGGCAGCTATCAAAATGATCGCGAGAAATGGGAACAGTACCGAAAATTTAAACTCTTTGCTCATGTTGGGGTCTCCTCCAGTCCGGGAGTGCCATCTCCGAGGTAACTCATGCGTTTTCTTCGGTTGGCCTGGCGTATCTGCTCTTCTTCACCGTACCAGCGGTAGAAGGTTACTACCAGCAGGCCCAGGAAGAGCATACCGCCTCCGATTTTCATAATTATGGCGCCGATCTGCTGATCGGTCAGAGCTGAGAACGGGGTGATTCGTGGCGCTTGTACGTAGTGTTCGTACAGTGGCTGGCCGGCGAAGGTCAGCGAACCGAAGACGATGATCTGCGCGACCGACAGCCCGAACAGGTACATCATCTGCATAGGGTAGGACACCCTGGGCAACTCCGCCATTGTGCTTGTCAGCGGCCACCACATGACCATGGCTGTCGAAATCATCATCACGTGTTCGACAACGTGTACCACGTTGTTTGACAGCGATGCGTTGTACAGGGCGGGTACGTGCCACAGCGAAAATACTATGTTGAAGACGAGAAACGCTCCGATCGGGTGCGTGATAGCTCGTGCAGATCTGAAGGCCCAGTTGGGACGCAAGAACGGGCGGATTAGCCAATGAGGCAATCCGCGTATCAGCAGCGGCGGCGCCACCAGCGTCAGGAGTACGTGCTGGAGCATGTGAACGCTGAACAGGTATTGGTCGCTGATCACGTTGATCGGAGAGACCAGCGCTACGAAAAGTACCAGCACACCGAGCGTGAACGTAGCGACCTGTCTGGGGTCTACGTCGTCTGCCCAGTTGTTCCGCTCCCTGAGTGGACCCACACAGAGCAGATACAGGCCCTCTATGGCGACCAGCAGCACTATCGACTCGGGTTCGGCTTGCCAGGTCGTCCACAGCGACCCTGTGCCCAGACCCATCCCTAGTCTCCTTCCGGTGCTGACGGCCTGTAGTAAGCCGCATCAGCACGTCCGCCACGACCGATCTGTTCAGAGTAGGAACCAACCGAAGAGGGCCATCAGTGAGAAAGTGACGCCGATAGCGACCATCATGCCGAAGAAGAACATTCCAGTGAAGATTCTCGAGTCGAACTTGAGGTGCATGTAGTACAGGACCACAAGGGCGAATTTGCCGATGGACAGCACCGCGAGGATTGGGATGATCCCGTAGCTCAGGGGCGTGATGTAGAAGATCGCAACTTCTATTGCCGTCAGAATAGCCAGCGCCATCGCAACCTTGAAGTACGTCGCCGGCGTCGGATGGCCGGTGTGGACCGAGTCGTCGCCCGCGTGCTCTTCTACCTGGGTAATCTCCAGACTCATGCCATCTCCCCGAGTTTGTTACATGCGTCTCATGCGCAGGGATTAATTTGAGATAGTCGTTGGATCAGTGTGCGGCGCCTGCTGTGGCAGCCCCAGGGAAGCCTTCGAACACGCCGAACAGGTAGACGACGGTGAAGATGACGATCCAGACGATGTCAACAAAGTGCCAGTACAGAGCCGCAAGGTCCACGTCCAGGTTCTTCTCGGGGGTTACGCCGCCCTTCCTGAACGAGTGGAACAGAATCGACAACAGCCAGATCACTCCGAGCGTCACGTGTGCGCCGTGGAATCCCGTAAGTGTGAAGAACGAAGACCCGAACAGGTTCGTCCTCGGTGTGAGTCCGTGGACCGCAAAGTCCCTGAACTCGAATGTCTGGAAAGCGAGGAACGTCGCGCCCATAATCGCTGTCGCTGCAAGCCAGATGCGGAACGCTTTCAGGTTTCCCCTGGTCAGCCATGCGTAGGCCAAGACCATGCTCATCGAACTCATCAGCAGCACGAAGGTGCTTACCGACGTGACCGGAATGTCGAAGACGTCAATGGGGTAAGGACCTACGAGGCTCTTGCCCTTGTACACCAGGTAAGTGGCAATGAGGGTACCGAAGAACATGCAGTCAGATCCCAGGAACGCCCACATCAGGAGCTTTCTGTGGTTCAGACCAGTCGTCGTTGGTTCATGCTCACCATGAATGGCGGTAGCTTGTGCCACTTAAGAAGCCTCCGTGATGCTAGTAGGTCGCGTGCGCGACGTCCGGCTCAGGGTCATTGACCGGCTCGAACGACCAGCGATAGACAGATACCATACCGATCACCACGCCGATAACCGTGGTCGTAAGGGCCACGAAGTTCAGCGTCCTGATTCCCGCTGCATCCACGTTCATCAGATACACCAGGCTGAACCCAGCGATAAACAGTCCAAGCCCCACGAAGAGCGGCCAGTACGAGGGTTGCGGCAGGTGGATGTCGTGCTCATCCTCCTGGTCGGAGCCGCCGGCCACCACTGGAACTGGAACTTCAGTGTGTTCACGCCTGCGTTGCTTCTCCTCCCACCAGTCGTCGCGGTCCTGTACGTGAGGGATCTCCGCGAAGTTGTACTCAGGCGGTGGTGACGGTATCGACCACTCGAGAGTGCGTCCGTCCCACGGATCCGCTCCAGCCAACTCGCCCTTCGTCCAGCTCTTCCACATGTTGTATATGAAGAACAGGAAGCCGACGGCGAGCATAAGCGCGCCTAGGGTCGAGATCAGGTTCCAGAAGTCCCAGCCCATTCCGCCGTAGTAGGTGTATATCCGGCGAGGCATACCGTTGAGACCGGTGAAGTGCATCGGGAAGAACGTGACGTTCTGCCCAATGAACATCAGCCAGAAGTGTATCTGGCCCATGCGCTCGTCGTACATGCGCCCGGTCAGCTTCGGGTACCAATAGTAGACGCCGGCCAATATGGCGAAGATCGCTCCACCAAACAGTACATAGTGAATGTGGGCGACGATGAAGTACGTGTCCTGCTGCTGAGCATCAGAAGGTGATACCGCGTGCATCACGCCACTGATTCCACCGATGACGAACATCGACACGAACGCGATCGCGAACAGCATTGGAGTTTTCAGGTTGATCGACCCGCCCCACATTGTGCCCATCCAGTTGAACACCTTGATGCCCGTCGGCACCGCGATCGCCATCGTGGTCACCGCGAAGACCGAGTTCGCAACCGGACCGAGTCCCACCGTGAACATGTGGTGGCTCCAGACCATCCAACCCATGAAGGCGATTACGACTCCCGCAAGCACGACCGTCTGGTACCCGAACAGGGGCTTTCTGGAAAACGTGGGGATGACGTCGGAAGTGATTCCCATTGCCGGCAGTATCAATATGTAGACCTCTGGATGTCCGAATACCCAGAAGAGGTGCTGCCAGAGAACCGGATTGGCCCCAGCCGCGACGTTAAAGAAGTTCATACCAAAGGCGCGGTCGAACAGCAGCTCGATCAGCGCGACGGTTATCACCGGGAAGGCCAGCACGAGCAGGATGGCCGTGACGAGAGTCATCCAGGTAAAAAGCGGCATTCTCATCAGGCTCATGCCGGGAGCGCGCATGTTTACAATCGTTACGATGAAGTTGAACGACGCCGCCAGCGATGCTATGCCCAGAACCTGCAGGGATACGATCCACACGTCAATTCCGTGCCCCGTGTTAAACGTGATTCCGGTCAGCGGCGAATAGCCGAACCAGCCACCATTGGGCGCGGAGTGCAAGAACCAGCTCAGCTTGAGAATGAGCGCTCCTGCGAGGAACGTCCAGTAACTGAATGCGTTGAGCCTTGGGAAGGCGACGTCACGCGCCCCGATCTGGAGAGGGACCACGAAGTTGAAGAAGGCCGCAGACAGCGGCATCACGCCAAGGAAGATCATCGTCGTGGCGTGCATAGTGAAGAGCTGGTTGAATATCTCAGGCGTGACGAGGTTCTGTTCCGGCCTCATCAACTGTGCGCGGATTATCATGGCTTCAATCCCGCCCGAGAAGAACATGATGAAAGCCGTCACACCGTAGAGGACGCCTATGCGTTTGTGATCGATTGTGGTCAGCCAGTTCCAGATCCCCGTTGGGTGGACTGGTCTTGGAATCGTTAGGGGAATGGTCGTCATCCCGTTCCTCCGAACATTAGCGTCACAGTTGCTGCGTCTTACTTTAGGCTGGAGACGTAAGCGACCAGCGCGGACAATTCAGCTTCAGTCAATGCGTTGGCGGGATCGATGTAAGGCGCACCGCGCCGGGCCATTATGTTGCCCGTCTTGGACGCCTCCGGATCCTCAATCCAGGTCCTAAGGTTGCGTTGGAGTATCGAGTCGTTAACTTTACCATCTTCACCGAGGTTGTCGAAAACGCCGCCAGCGAGCTGCGTGCGACTCGCGACATGCGTCAGGTTCGGGCCATCACGGCCGGGCGTGCCCTTTGGGGTTACAGACTCAGTTGCGTGACAACCGCTGCACCCCGCTTTAGAGAACAGGCTTCTGCCTTCCGAGATCAGTGGGTCCTGCGACTCTACTGCCGGCGATGCCTGGTACCTCAGCCATGCGTCGAAGTCCTCGCGCGTCTGGACAATCACCTTGAAGCGCATGTTGGCGTGCTGAACTCCGCAGAACTCGGCGCATTGGGCATAGTATAGCCCGGTGCGGTCGGCCTTGATCCACATGGTATTGCCGTTGCTGGGCACCATATCGACTTTGCCCGCGATTTTCGGGATCCAGAAGCTGTGAATAACGTCCACCGATTCGAGGTTGACGTTGACTACTTCGTTTACCGGCATGTAAAGGTCGTTAGCGAAGACCACATCTTTGGTAGGGTCGTCCGGGTGTGGATACCGGAACTCGAACCACCACTGGTGACCTATGGCGTCAACTGTCAGAGCGTGTGGCTCCGGGGAGACCTGGTTGTCGAAAATCGTGAAAACTGTCGGAATGGCCACTAGAATCAGCAGCGCCGAAGGGCCAACGGTCCAGGCGAACTCCACTGTGGCGTTGCCCTCGATCTGCGGCGGCACCTCGTCGGCACTGCGCCTGCGGAATTTTATGACCGAATAGATCAGTGCGCCTTCAACCAGAACGAAGACGACTGCGCCGGCGATGAGAATGATCCAGAACAGGTTCAGCTGCGACTGGGCCACGGGCCCCTGAGCATCGAACGTGGACTGGGGATCGTTGGGCGTGCAACCAAACACAAGCGTCAGCAGGATGCCAAGCACTGCAAGGCCGACGAGAATCCTACTGCGCTGTAACACTCTGGACATGTTCCCGGAATCCCTCTGACTGGTGTCTAATGACTTGGAAATCTCTGGTGACACCGGTGATAAAATCTATCAAAGCACCCTATGCCAGTCAAGGATGTCAGCAGCGGAGTCACTGGCCCAAGTTAGCGGGCGGACCACGTCACCCTCACCCTGAGGGCTGACAGGGGTAGGCATTCGTGCTTTTCACCCTCACCCCAACCCTCTCCCTGAGGGAGAGGGGGCTTGTTGATTGACATTCATAGCTGACTGCACATTTGCCTACCCCTGTCAGCTCCCTGAGGGAGAGGAGACTCTCGATCCCGTAGGGCTGCGCCTACTAATCTGGGACAGGCTCAGCAGCGGATAGGTTGCCTCCCTGAGTTTGTTGAATGACACGGGTTCGCGGACAGCATGAGCGATAGTTACCAGTGCGAACATTCTTCGCAGTATCGTCATCACACGCCTACCATACTGTCGATCATCATGAGCATGAACAACAGGGCCAAGTACGCTAGAGAATACAGATAGGTGGACTTGGCTCCCTCTATCTCCGGCCTGCGCATCAACCGGTAAGCTGAATAGATGAACCCGATGCCGAGCGCCAAGGCTCCTGCGAAGTACACCCACCCGACTGCCCTGGTCGTGAAGAACATCGCCGTCAGCGCCGTTAGCAGAATCGTGTAGAGCAGGATGGACCGCTTGGTCTCGCTGATTCCGGCGACCACAGGCAGCATCGGGACGCCAGCTTCCGAGTAGTCGTCCTTGATCAGCAGAGCCAGCGCCCAGAAGTGGGGAGGAGTCCAGAAGAATACGATTGCGAACATGTAGAGCGCCGGAAGATCGAGGCTGCCCGTGACGGCAACCCAACCGACCATCGGAGGGATTGCGCCCGCCGCACCCCCTATGACGATGTTCTGAGGTGTGGTCCTCTTCAGGGCCATCGTGTAGACGAATACGTAGAACAGGGTGGCGGAGAGCGTGAGCACCGCGCTCAGAGGGTTTACGAACCATCCCAAGACCGCGAATGCCGCGACGTTGAGTGCGATGCCAAACCACATCGCGTTTACCGGCGGGATGTTTCCGCTGGCAACAGGACGTGTCGCGGTCCGTCTCATGAGTTGGTCGATGTCGCGGTCGAGGTAGTGATTGAGGGCGTTAGCGCCCCCTGCCGCAAGCGTGCCACCAGCGAGTACGATTACTGTCAGCAAGGGATCGGGCGCCCCCTCAGAAGCAAGGAACATTCCTCCCAACGCCGTGAAGACCAGCAGAGATATGATTCTCGGCTTCGTAAGCGATACGTAAGCGCGCAGCATCGACTGTGATCGACTGACTGTTACTGTCGTGGTTGCCATTAGAATTGCCTGCCTAAGCCTGCTGGTAACGCAGGGATGAGGCTTTGGTCACTGTGTCATGCTGTGGCAGGTATGTCAGGCCCACCATTGTTACAAGCGATGCCCAAACAAGCGTCGCTACGCTCAGGTGGACAGCCTTGAAGTCTGCTCCGAATGCCGTCCAGATCACCGCTGCGCCGACCACTATCTGTATGGTGAACGCCGCGATCACCCCCACAGCCGCTAAGCGCGCGGGAGGGTTCGCTTGCAGCGTGCGTATTACGCGCCACGCCGCCGCGAGCACAACAAGTCCGACTAATGCCGCAACGTACCGGTGGCCCATGTGAATCAAGTATGCTGCCGCCTCAGACGGCCACAGGCTGCCCCTGCAGAGAGGCCACGTCGCACACGACGTCCCGGCACCATAACCTACCATGAACGACCCCGACAGGATCAGGATAAATGCTCCGAATACCGCCGCGACGGCCAATCTTTCGGTAGTAGGGCTCGGCCTGGATGCAGATGCAGTTGAACTGATACGAGCTCCATTCCATCCTGAAATCGCCGCGACTATCAGACATGCCAGCAGCAGCTCTGCTATGCCAAGGTGGAACAAGACCACCCACCAGGCCAGTTCAGTCAACACCGTGACTCCACCCAGAATGGCGGCAACTATTACAAGAACCAAGGCTGCGATGGCGCTCCGGAGGACAACCGGGTTATCGCGGAAGTGCAGCCACGACAGGGCCGCCGTTGCCGCTACAAACAGGCTGAGAACGAACGCTGAAAGGCGGTGGCTGTATTCGATAAGGGTCGGCACACTGAATGGAGGGATGATCTGCCCGTGGCACAGGGGCCAATCTGGACAACCCAGTCCTGAATCAGTGACCCTCACCACGCCCCCTAAAGTGACCTGGCCAAATGCCGCGATCACCGCGGCGACCACCACTGTGCGGAAAATGATCTGTGCCCTGGCGCTTCGCAATGTCTCAGGTGGCTTGCGACTGAGCTACTGGAGCCGGAGGCAGAACATGCCGAATGTGCAATATTTCACGAATGAGAGGATAGCACAGGCCCCTACTATCGTCAATCCAATGACTGAGGGGGAGCTGTATCTATTTTGTAGGTGACTCAATGGGCAATCGCCCCTTCGGCAATCTCAGGACAGGCTTCGGCAGGTTCTGGACGAACGAATGCGGGCGAGACGCCCGCGCTCCGAAACCTCGTCCAACAGCCACACCTACAAAGTTGATACAGGCTCCTTATGATGCCTTTTCTTGACTGTCATTGGCGCTCGAAACTAGAATTAGCCAGCCGAAGGACTGACTCATGCGCGAGGCCCGTTCCTGCGGCTCCCGAAATCCACTGGCCCGCTAGCTCAATTCGGCAGAGCAACTGACTCTTAATCAGTAGGTTCTCGGTTCGAGTCCGAGGCGGGTCACTTCCGAATTCAGAACGTCGTGGAGCGCCTGATGCTGTATCAATTTCGTCGGAGGCTTCGATAAAAGCGTTGCCTCGCCCCTCTGGATTCCGGCCTTCGCCGGAATGACGGCGCGGCTGCAATGGCACCTGCGAGCAGCATACCGGTCAAACTGATACAGACTCGGAGCGCCTTAACTGCATGTACAGGAGCCTGTTCTTCTGTTCTGATAGACTCCAACGAACGCTCTGAACCCTGAGGCTTCGCTTCTCAGGCGGAGTGTCCAGACTCCGGGCCACCTGTGGGCTCCTGACATGCGGGGGATTGCATGTTCGACCACCTGGAAATCAGGAACTTCAAATCCATAGCGCACGTTGAGCTAAGCTGCCGAAGAGTTAACGTCCTCATTGGAGAGCCCAACACGGGCAAGTCCAACATCCTGGAGGCACTCGGGCTTATCTCCTACGTGGGCTATTCCAATCGGGTCGGCAATCTCGGGTCGTTTGTGAGATGCGATGATGTCAGCGACCTGTTCTACGGCGGATTTATCAGTCGGCCGCTGGAAATAACCCTGAACAGGTCCCGGTCCCTGGATGGTGAACTTCGCATACAGGAACGCGTCGGCCTGCAACTTGAGTATTTGAATGGTCGATTCAAAGGTGGAGTCGGGGAGGAGGGCCTCATAAGGGAACGAGGTACAACCCCGATTCACTCCCCCATCGAGCCTGGGGCGTATTCGATTGTTGGACACGGTCATACCCTGAGTGTCGGTCAAGGGGCTGCCAGTTTGGGGATAGTACCGACCTGTAAGTTCTACAGGTTCGCCCCGATGTCCGCGTTCCCCATAAAGGCCGGCGGCTTCTTGCTACCTCCGTCCGGTGGGAACCTCATTTCGCTCCTGCTCAGGGACCAAGATCTGGCGGATGAAGTGATGGGGCTGTTTTCGGAGAGAGGCTTGAGGCTGGCTCTCAGGTCGGAGGAGAACATAATTGACGTCATAAAGGAAGTCAGCAATTCCAACTTCTCACACCCCTATCATCTGACCTCAGATAGCCTGCAGAGGTTCGTGTTCCACATCGCGGCGCTGCGGACGAACTCAGAGTCGCTCGTGGTACTTGAGGACCCTGAAGGTCAGGCACTTTCAAACCATGCAGAACACCTAGCTGAGAGCATTGCCCTTGATGATCGTGGCAATCAGTATCTTATCTCGACTCACAGTCCGCAGTTCCTGCTATCCATCCTGGAAAAAGCTCCCTCGGACGACATCGCCGTATTCATGACCTACAGCCAAGATTATCGTACCCGAGTCAGGCAGGTATCTTCGGGTGAGCTTGCCACAATCTCAGACGGTGTCGACGCGTCCGCCAGCTTCCAGAGTATTCTCAGAGCTTCATGAGTGTCTTAGAACGCGGCCTCGTGAACTTCCAAGTCAGCATTGAAGGGGTGTGGCAGATGCCCGATATTCGGGACTCCCATGCCCACGAAGATCACTAACCGCGTGAGCCGTGCGATTGCGCGTGCGCGGGGCTTCAAGTTCGGCGAAAATCGGAGTTAGGAAGGTTACTTATGCGATACGGATTCGCCCTCCCCAAAAGTACCGACGGCGCGGAGCTAATCAAGTTTGCCAAGGCAGTTGAAGACCTCGGTTTCGAGTCGGTCTGGGTAGGCGACCACATCGTCTTTCCGAAGGAAGAGACCGACCAGTACCCCTACACGCCGGATGGTCGCTTCGTGTCTCGCCCGGATGACCCTCAACTCGACGCGTTCATCGTGCTCAGTTACATAGCCTCAGCAACTTCGACAATCGACATCGGAACAACCGTAGCGATCGTGCCTTATCGCAATCCGATTCTACAGGCCAAGATGTTCGCGACGCTCGACGTGCTTACCGGCGGCCGTGCGGTGTGCGGCGTCGGTGTAGGATGGCTGGAGAAAGAGTTCGACGTCCTCGGCGCGTCGTATCCGGACCGCGGTCCGGTAACCGACGAGTATCTCCAGATTTTCAAAACGCTTTGGAGCGAGCAGGAACCCGAGTTCCACGGCGAGCACTACGATTTCGACGGGATCTACTTCGCTCCCAAACCTGTTCGCGACGGTCACATTCCGATCTGGGTCGGCGGGCACACTAGAAGAGCGGTCAGGCGTACAGTCAAATATGGCGATGCCTGGCATCCCACCCGGCAGACGCCTGAGTTTGTCGCGCGTCATCTCCCGTACATGCGCGAGTACTGCGAGTCCGCAGGGCGGGACCCATCCGAGATAATCATGTCCCTGAAGAGGACGCTTCACTTCACCGACATCGGGATCGATGAGGGGCCAGCAAGTCGCTCGAATGGCGCGCTCATCGCGTCCACAGGAGAAGTCATCGAAGACGTCGAGTCTTGCAGGAAGATCGGGATCGATCAGCTGACATACGACTTCCGAACGTCAAACATCGACGACTGCATTCGGACTATGGAACACTTCGCGACGATGGTAGCTCCCGCGGTCTGATGTCTGGCGAAGAGGGCCAAGCTTTAAGCACGGCCAGCGGAATCACTCCAGGTCCTGAACCGCTGGAGTTGCTGCCCCTGCTCAAGCGTGTTTCTCGTGCGTTCTATCTTTCGATCAGGGTGCTGCCGGAACCCATCAGACGACCTGTGGGTCTCGCGTATCTGTTGGCGAGAGCAGCAGACACCATTGCAGACACTGCCGCCGTGTCGGCAGAGGAGCGTCTTGCTCATCTGCTTGCGTTACGACAGATTCTGGCGTCCAGCCAGACTGAGGGTGAGCAGCTCGATCTCCTGATGGCGATGACGGAGCACCAGCCGACCATGGCAGAACGCGATCTGTTGAGTGCGATTCCGGCAGCGCTGTCCAGTCTCGGCAAACTATCCGTAGATGATCGGCGCCTCGTGACGTCCATAGTAGTCAGACTGACGGAGGGAATGGAGTTCGACCTGAAGCGCTTTCCGCCAGAACAGACGGGGCGAATTCGATCGCTCGAGAGCTCATGCGAACTGGACCGGTACACGTATCAGGTTGCCGGGTGCGTAGGCGAGTTCTGGACGCGGATAGCGGCCGCCCACACGCAGGAGCTTTCGGACTGGGACCTTGACCGCATGTCCGCAATAGGGGTCAGGTTCGGCCAGGCACTTCAGATGACGAACGTGCTACGAGACATACCGGCGGACCTGAAGACGGGTCGATGCTATATGCCGACCGATTGGCTAAATGAAATTGGACTCACGCCGCACGACCTGGCCAACCCGCGCGCTGGACTCGCGGCCAGGCCTGCTCTGGCGCGCGGCGTGGAGCTGGCGCTTGAGCACTTCGAGGCGGCCGAGAGTTACGTGATGGCGATCCCCAGCAGCTGCATCCGGCTGCGGCTGGCCGCGATCTGGCCGCTGTTGATGGGCCTCGCGACCCTTGAACGAGTGGCCCGCAACCCTCACTGGCTGAATCCGAACGTTCGCGCCAAGGTATCCAGGGTCTGGGTCTTCAGGATGATCGCCGTGACCCTGCTCGTGGGACACTCCAACGGCATGGTATCAATGTGGATTAGGCGGTTGATGAGTCGCGTGCGGTCTGAGCTCTAGGGACACTAGGACTCACGTGGGCAGGGTCTTTCGATTGTTGGGCACGGCACTAACGAAGCAATGTCAAACACCCTCACCCTAACCCTCTCCCTGAGGGAGAGGGGATAACTGTCTGATTGACCAGCCGGTTCCTCAAATAATCAAAAGACACTGTCACGTGGGGTCGATGCTGTATCAATTTAGTCGGTGGCTTCGATAAGAGCATTCCACCGCCCCTCTGGATTCCGGCCTTCGCCGGAATGACGGCGCGGCTGCTATGTAACCTTCAAGCGGCATACCGACTAAACTGATACAGGTTCCGTGGGGTCCTCTCAGTTGACCGCCATCGAACCCGTGAATAGAATTGGCCCGACTTTCGTCCGGCAGACTTGATGGAGTGCCCTCATGAAGATCACAGACATAACAGCATTCGTTACCAAGCCACCCGGAGCGTTTTCCAACTATGTTTTCGTCAAGGTCAGCACAGACGAGGGAATCGTCGGCTGGGGAGAGTCCAGCATCGGCGCGACGTCCGTGGCTGCCGTCATCGAGGAGTTTGGCTCGGCCATTGTCGGAAAGGACCCGTTCCGGATAGAAGAGCACTGGCAGGATATGTACCATCTCTTCCACAACATACGGGGTGGCGCGCTCCAGATGGCGGCGATCTCGGGCATAGAGATCGCGCTGTGGGACATCAAAGGCAAGGCGCTAAACGTCCCGGTCTATGAACTCATCGGCGGCGCGATGCGTGACAGGCTCTGGACATACGGTCGTTTCGACGGAGTGGACCCAGACGCGGCAGTGGAAAACGCAATGTCATTCGTCGAGCGTGGGTACACGGCGCTCAAGGGCGATCCTTTCGGCCACCAGGGTATCTTCACTTCGCCCGAGTCGGAACGCGATGCGCTTGCCAAGGTCGCGGCAGTTAGGGAGGCGGTCGGTGACGACGTCGAGCTCCTTATCGAAGTCCACGGTCGTCTGACCCCTGCCGAGGCCATACGCATCGGCCAGGAGTTGGAGCAATATCGGCCCTTCTTCTACGAGGAGCCTGTTCCTCCGCAGAATGTGGATGCAATGGTCCGTGTCGCGCAGGCGATTAACATTCCGCTGGCCACCGGCGAGCGGATCTACACGAAGTGGGGATTCAAGGACCTGCTGGAGAAGCAGGCCGTGTCGGTCGTCCAACCTGACGTGTGTCACGCAGGCGGCATCAGCGAACTGAAGAAGATTGCCGCCATGGCAGAGACCTACTACGTCGGGTTTGCTCCGCACAACCCTTACGGTCCTATCAACACGCTCGCTGCGCTCCACGTTGACGCGGGTACGCCGAACTTCCTGATCCAGGAGGGCGGTCACGCTGAGTGGTTCGACTCCATCATGACGGGGCCGTTCCCTCGCCAGACAGGCGGCTACTTCGATTTGCCGACGGGTGCAGGTATCGGCGTCGAACTGGACGAAGAGGCGCTGCGCCGGTATCCGGAAGGCAAAACGGAGAACCGGGGAGGCTACCGAAGCAGATTCACGATGCCGTCCAGACAGCAGAACCACTGGGTTTAACCCTGAAGGAGTACCAATGAAGATAACAGGCTTTGAGACTGGAGTTGTTGCCCTGCCGAGAGCGGTTGGACCCCTATCCTCGGGTCCGGGCAGCGTGGCCGCCAGCTTCGTCACGCTGAAGCTCAGGACTGACGATGGCGTCGAGGGGATCGGCTACGCCGGATTCTCCTCTGACGTGATGCTCAAGGCGCTGAAGCAGTCGGTGGACAGCCTGGCTGAGCAGACCGTCGGATCTGACCCGATGATGGTCGAGCAGATCAACGAGCGGCTCATGGCCATCGGGGGCAGCGGGGCACCAGCCGGACTGGTTACCAGGTCTGTTTCCGCCATCGACGTGGCCCTGTGGGACATTCGAGGCAAGGCTCTCGGTCAGCCGGTCTATCGGCTCCTTGGAGGGTACGCCGACCGGGTTCCGACCTATGCCAGCGGTTACCTCTGGAGGACGTTCGACCTGGACATGCTCGCCAAGACAGGTCCCGAACTGGTCGAGCAAGGCTTCACTGCCATGAAGTTCAGAATGGGCGGTGAGGACTCCGACGCGAAGGAGATCGAGCGTATGTGCGTCATGCGCTCAGCCATTGGCGACGAGATCGACCTAATGGTAGACATCAACCAGGGATGGGACATCAACACGACCATGAGGATAGGACGCCTCATGGCCGACTTCGGCCTCTTCTGGCTGGAAGACCCGATACAGCACCAGGACTACGACGGCTATGCGCGCATCGCAGATGCGCTCGATACGCCTATCGCAACCGGCGAGTACCACTACGGCACCGTGCCGTTCAGACACATGGTCGAACGCCGGTCGCTCGACATCGTCATGGTCGATCTGCTCAGGGTGGGCGGACTTACCGGGTTCATGAAGGTGGCCCACATGGCGGAGGTGTTCAACCTGCCAGTGGTCAGCCACCTTGCGACCGAGGTGCTCGCCCATGCGGTGGCGGCGGCTCCCAACGGGCTGACAGTTGAACACATGCCCTGGACGTTCGGCATGTTCACCGAGGAGCCGAAGGTCGAGGACGGGCAGATCGTATTGCCCCAGGCTCCGGGTCTGGGTGTCGAATTCGACGAGGAGAAGCTAGCCGCTTACACTGTGGACTAGACTTCGCCACCGCCCCAGGGAAGCTCGACCTCGTCTGCGCCACCGCCTTCGACGATCTCCACCAATTCGAGGTCGAAGGTGAGGTCTCGTCCCGCAAGGGGGTGGTTAGCGTCCAGTATCACTCTGTCTCCGATTATCTCTATGACCACGAACCGGAGCTGCTGTCCGTCGGCGTCCTGACCCACGAGAGTGACACCCAGCTCGACACCTGGAGGCAGCGCGGACATCTCCTCCTCCAGCATCATGTCCTGATTGTGAGGGCCGTATGCCTGGCTTGCGGGGATCGTGACCGTCTTCTTTTCGCCAGGAGACATGCTGAGCACCGCGCTTTCGAAGCCGGCCACGACCTGCCTCGCTCCCAGGACGAACTCCAGCGGCTCGCCGCGTTCGTAGGATGAGTCGAACTGCTCGCCACCTGTCGTGCCGAGGTAGTGGACTCGGACCTCGTCGCCCAATTTCGTGGCTCTATTTTTTTGGGTCTCTGTCATTGCGCTGAGCCTGCCTACAGGGGACTCTGAATGGAAGACACGGACAGCTGCGTGTCCAGGTCCTCGTATTCGCTATATCCGATCAAGTCGTAGAGTTCCGAGCGCGTCTGCATCCTGTCGAGCAGACCTGCCTGGGTGCCGAGAGCCAGTACGTCCTTCATGGCGACCCGCATCGCTTCGGCCGCAATTCGCAGCGACGTTACGGGGAAGATCACGAGCTGGTACCCAAGGGTCTTGAATTCAGGCACGTTCAGGTAAGGGGTCTTGCCAAACTCAGTCATGTTCGCCACCAGCGGGGCGTCGACCGATTCAGCGTAGTGTCGAAACTCGTCCGCCGATTCGAGGGCTTCGGGAAAGATGATGTCGGCGCCGGCTTCCAGGTAGGCCCGACCGCGTTCGATGGCATCGTCCATGCCGTTGATTGCCTTTGTGTCTGTCCTTGCCACGATCAGCGCAGAGGAGCGCGCTCGGGCGGCGGCTCTTATCTTGGTGCAGAACTCGTCCGGACTCACGACCTGCTTGCCGTCCAGGTGCCCGCATCGCTTCGGCATCACCTGGTCCTCTATCTGGATTGCCGCCGCTCCCGCGGCCTCCAGCTCCTTGACTGTCCGGTAAGTGTTGATCGCCTCTCCGAATCCGGTGTCCGCATCGACTATCAGTGGAAGGGTGGTCGCCCTCGTCACCCACCGAACGGCGGATGTCAGCTCATCGAGTGTGAAAAGTCCGATGTCGGGTATTCCCAGACTGGCGGAAAACGCAGCTCCCGAGAAGTACAAAGCCTTGAATCCGACATCCTCGGCGATCAGCGCCGAGAGGGGATTGAAGACGCCCGCGACCGGTATCGTTCCACCATTCTCAAGCTGGTCGCTAAGGCTATCGACATGCTGTGAAATTCCGGCTCGGATCGCCCACGACATAAGAGTGTCACCCCATAAAGCTCGCGCCATCTTCGGCCGGAGTCCAATGCTCGCCTGCGCCGTCCAGCGGTGAGAAGCCGATTATCCTCTCGCCAGCCTCGATGTCCCAGATCCGCAGGGCGTTCCTGGACATTCCATGGACGATCGCGAAGCCTACCGAAGCTGGGGCGTCGATAGCCTTCTGGATCAGTTGTGCAGTGTCGCGGTGACTCAGCCACAGGGAAAGCGCGGCTGGGTGAAACGTCGGGTCGTCCGGAGTCATTACCCAGCCTATGCGGAGACAGATGACGGAAAGCTCGTACTCATCCTGATAGTAGCTGCCCAGGACCTCTCCGAACGCCTTGCTCACTCCGTACAGGCTGTCCGGACGCAGGTCCTTGTGGTCAAGCATCCTGAAGGGGCGTCTTACCTCTGCAAGCCGGCCTTCGTAAATCGCTTTGTACGGGTCGTCCTTCAGCGGGTAGAATCCCACCGCGTGGTTGGTGCTGGCCAGAATCACCCTTCCGGCGCCTGCCAGACGCGCGGCCTCGTACACGTTGCGAGTGCCGACTATGTTGTTGTTGAGGGTCGATTCCCAAGATGCCTTAGGGCTCGGGTCGGCGCCCAGATGGACCACGGCATCTACGCCTTCGAACGCGGGACGGATAGATTCGAGGTCGCTCAGGTCGGCAACGTAAGATTCGGGCCACCCGCAATCTGCCAAGTCTAGACCGACCAACTCATATATGAATCCCAGCTTGCTGCGTACGATGCCGCCGATCTGTCCGGCCGCACCAGTCACCAGGACACGCGCCTTTTCCGTCATACCAATCTCCGTTCACTCTTTCGGAGCGCTAGGCTAGAATGTCAGCGGCGCAGCGTCAGGAGTTTCCCCGAAGCGCCAAAACCAGGAGTGTAACCACTACCGGCACAACGATAGTCCAGAGTGCCCTTCGTGGAGTGAATCGAAACATGCAGGCTCCCGTTGTTGTCGTTATGAAACGCCGACGGAATGTTATCACAGACCTCGAATGCTCGGAGGCCAGATGAAAAGGCGCTTCCGGCTGATCGCTCTCGACGTCGACGGCACAATCCGCGACCGCGACCGTCAGATTTCCCAGAGGACTCGGACCGCCATAGAGCGTGCCCGAGAAAAGGGAGCGTACGTAACGTTGGCGACAGGGAGAACCTTCCTGAGCGCACTCAGCGCATCCACAGACCTGTCCCTGACCTGCCCGTTAATCACCTTTCAAGGGGCGCATGTCGCGGAGCCGGACGGCGAGGTGCTGTGGCACACTCCGCTCACGTCCGAGATGACAGGCGCCGCGCTCGAAGCTCTGTCAGGCAGGACTGAGTTCGACGTCATGGCCTACTTCGGAAACGAGGTGTTCATCATGGAAACCTCCGATTGGGCGATGGATTACGGCGAGCGGAACTCGATTCCGATCCACATCGTAAACTCTAACAAGATCAAGTCAGATCCCATGACGCGGATAGTGGTACGGGGTGACGAGGACGCGATCGAGTCGCTGGAGGTAGAGCTCAACCGTCGGTTCGACGGCTCCCTGTACGTAACCAGATCGCTCTCGTACTTCTGCGAGATACTCCATCCAGACGCCGGGAAGGACAAGGCAATCGAATGGCTGTGCAGGTATCTGAACATCAGCGCGCGCGATACGCTGGCATTCGGAAACGGTTACAACGACATACAGATGCTTAGCGAGGCGGGGCTGGGTGTCGCAGTTGACGGGGCGGTCCCGCAGGCCATCGCGGTCGCCGACTTTGTCGCCCCTTCCATGGAAGACGATGGCGTTGCGCGGGTACTCGAGTACCTGATGGATGGAGGTTGCCTGGGATGAACGCATCTGGTGCGCCGGTTATTGTGGTACTGGGCGGCATCAACATGGACTTTGTTGCCACCTCGGCTAGAATGCCCGAACTCGGAGAAACTGTGTTTGGCAGGTCGTTTCACACCGCGCCTGGCGGAAAAGGGGCCAACCAGGCCGTCGCAGCCGCTCGTCTCGGAGCTGAAGTGCGGATGGTGGGACGAGTCGGCAACGACCAGTTCGGTCCGGTCCTGCTCGAAGGGATGCAGTCGGAGGGCATTGACGTCTCCGGCGTTGCTCTCGATCCGGTCAACCCTTCGGGCGTTGCGCTCATCCTGTTGGACGAGCGGGCCCAGAACATGATCGTAGCAGTCTATGGGGCTAACATGGCGTGCGACGACAAGCAGGTCTCGGCTGTAAGCGACGCGCTGGACGGCGCCGATGTCCTGCTGCTTCAGTTGGAGACGCCGCTCGACGTCGCGCTAAGAGCGGCTGCGGTCGCCAGTGAGAAGGGAGTGACAGTCGTCTGGGACCCCGCTCCGGCCCTCGATATGGGTCGAGAGGCGTATCGCCTGTGCGACGTGTTGACGCCGAATCAGGCAGAAGCGGAGTTCCTGACCGGGGTCGCCGTCACCGATCCCGCTTCCGCGGAGCGTGCGGCAATGACCCTGCTCGAACAGGGCGCTCCCGCCGCCGCCGCCAAGCTGGGTGAGGGCGGCGCATTCTTCGCGGGCCGGGACGAAAGCGGGTTCGTGCCTGCTTTCGATGTCGAAGCCGTCGATTCAGTGGCTGCGGGCGACGCCTTTGCTGCCGGTCTGGGAATCGCTCTGGCCGAGGGTCTGTCTCTTCCAGACGCGGTCACGTTCGGGTCCGCCGCCGGCGCACTTGCAGTCACGAAGAGCGGCGCACAGGAGGCGATGCCGTTCAGGCGCGAGGTTGATGCGCTCCTTGCGCGCTCCTGAAGACTGCATGACTCGCTTACTCGATCATAGCTGATGGCAGACCGCCCAACACCGGACGCGATCCATCGGAGCAGGGAAACGGTTCGCTCCAGCTTTCCGCTCTGTGATCGAGACTCCTCTGAGGCGGACGGCTCAGACCTATCCCGGAGAGCGACAACGATTGTATTGGCAGCAATACTCGTGGTCGCTCTCGCGCTTCGCCTGTATGGACTGAACTGGGACGAGGGCTTCGGCTGGACACCTCATCCGGACGAACGAGCTATCCTGTTCAAGGTGATCGAGATAGAGCCGCCCGGACTTGGCGAAATATCCGTCCTGTTGGACGCGGAGCAGAGTCCGTGGAACCCGGGATGGTTTCCGTACGGCAGCTTCCCCCTATACCTCCTCAAAGTCGTCGACAGCATTCGTGACTATGTGCCGGGCATAGGCTCTCAGGACCTCAGAGTGCCCGGGCGCGCAGTCTCAGCCCTGGCGGACGTCGTAGCCATACTGGTCACCTATCTGATCGGCAAGGCATTGTGGTCTCGCAGGACGGGCCTGCTGGCCGCCGGACTCGTTGCCTTCTCTGTCATTCACATCCAGCTCAGCCACTTCTTCGCCGTCGATACCCTCATGGCCTTGTTCGCGACGGCGACGCTGTACTTCCTGATAAGGGTTGCTCGCCGAGGCAGGTACTCCGACTCTGCGCTTGCCGGCCTGTGCATCGGTCTGGCGCTGGCTACCAAGGTCAGTGTCGCGCCGATTCTGGCCGCCTATGTGGTGGCACACTTTGTGTATGCGACCGGGCTGTCGCCCACCAGTGCCGGGCGACACACGATGCTCTTCGATCGGCTGTCGGTTGGCATAAAGGCAGCTTTGCTTGGGCTGGTCGTGATGGTCGGTACCCTCGTGGTGGTCCAGCCGTACGCTTTCCTGGACTGGAGCCGCTTCTACGGCGACTTCGTCGAGCAGTCCGAGATGGTCCGCAGAATTCGCGACTATCCATACACGCGCCAGTACATTGACACCGCGCCGTACCTATACCACGTGCAGCAGTTGGCAGTCTGGGGTCTTGGGCTGCCGCTGGGGGTCGTCGCCTGCGTCGGGTCTGTCTATGCGACGGTGAAGGGCCTGCGGGTTTGGTACGCGGCTGCCTATCTCGTCTTTGGCATGGCGCTCCCGGCAGCGATTCTGATGTTGTCGAGCAGCTTCGCAGCAACTCTGATGGCTTCCGCTATTGCTGTTGGCGCGCTTGTTGCCACAATTCCCATCAGGTCTGCGGATACTAGATTGGATGCGGTCCTTCTGTCGTGGGTAGTGCCGTACTTTCTTATCGTAGGCGCATTCGACGTGAAGTTCATGCGCTACATGATTCCGATAGCGCCAGTGCTGGTGCTGTTTGGGGCCAGAATGGTCGTCGATGTCTGGTGTTGGGCCGAGAGCGCTCGGGCAGGCGTTCGAGCCGCGCTAGCCTTGCTTTTCGTCGCGGGCGTGGCGGCAACAGTGTTCTTCGGCATGTCATACCTGGGAATCTATGCCGAAAGACATCCGGCGGTGCGAGCGTCGGAGTGGATCATCTCCAACGTCCCGAACGGCTCGACGATTCTCAAGGAGCATTGGGAGGAGGGTCTGCCGGGTCTGTACGACTACAAGATCGAAGAACTCCCGATCTATGAACACGACCTGCCCGGGAAATTCCGCCGAATGAGTGAGCTGTTGTCCAGGGCAGACTACGTGATCATGTACAGCAACCGGCTGTATGGGACGGTCTCCCGACTGCCGGAACGGTATCCGGTCAGCAGAGAGTACTATCGGCAGCTCTTCGACGGCGAGCTCGGCTACACGCTGGAGACCTATTTCACCTCCTATCCCAACCTGTTCGGCGTCGGGTTTGTAGATGAGACTTTCGACCGGCCAGACCTGCCTCCGCCCGGGCCTCTGGCTGAGGCGAGACCGTATCCGGTGTCGATCAATCTCGGATACGCTGACGAGAGCTTTTCGGTCTATGACCATCCAAAGGTGATGATCTTCCGCAACGTCGAGCGACTCGACCCGGACGAGATCGTGAGGCGAATCGTCGATGGATCTGGGGGGTACCCGGTCGTTGATCTACTTGGTGACTGGGAAGACGCCGAAACTGGACGCCAGCTCATGCTGACCTCGCGAGAGTCTGAGGAAAGACAGGCGGGTGGGACCTGGAGCGAGATCGTTAAAACCGGAGGGATCGCTGGGCGCACTCCTGCGCTACTCTGGCTCATAGTTGTGGAGCTGATTGCGCTGGCGTCAGTACCGCTCAGCTTCGTTGTATTCAGACCGTTCGCTGACCGGGGCTGGCTGATGTCCAAGGTCGTGGGCCTGCTGCTCGTCAGCCTCGGAATATGGCTGCTTGCCAGCCTGGAGCTGATGGCTTTCACCAGGTCGACGGCTTTCGCGGTCCTACTGGTCTTCGCCGCTGTCAACACAGTGCTTCTGATCACCAACCGCGTTGAGGTCGCCGACTTCCTGAGGCAACGATGGAAGACGATTGCCGTCGCTGAGTTGATCTTTCTCGTCGCGTTCGTTGCATTCGTCATCATTCGAATGGCGAATCCCGATTTGTGGCATCCATACCGCGGCGGCGAAAAGCCGATGGACTTCGCCTATCTGAACGCGGTACTGAAGTCCGTCTATATGCCGCCGTACGATCCCTGGTTCGCCGGAGGATACCTCAACTACTACTACTGGGGACAATTCCTGGTGGCTACACTGATCCACCTGACCGGAATCGTTCCCGAAGTGGCCGTCAACCTCGCCGTGCCGACCTTCTTCGCCATGACCGCCGCGCTGTCGTACTCGGTCGTGTACAGCCTTGCTTCATGGGCGCGCAGGTCCGGAGACAGGTTTACTACCGGCCCGTCGCCCGTGGCTGCGGGACTGGCGGGTGTCGCCTTTGTCACCGTTCTCGGCAACCTGGACGGCGCAATTCAGCTGGGCCAGTCTGCGTGGAGGGCGGTGGTGCAGGGGCTGCCAGCCGGTGAATTCGACTTCTGGCGTTCAAGTCGCATGATGCCTCCCGACCCGCCCGGTCACGAGATAACCGAGTTTCCGTTCTTTACCTTTCTCTTCGCCGACCCACACGCGCACCTGTGGGCTCTTCCGTTCACATTGCTGTGCATAGGCTTGGCCGCGTCTGTCGTGTTCGGACGGGCGCGAAGGGGCTCGCCGGCTTCTGCATGGAGACCCGGACACCTGCTCACGCTGGTGATTCTGGGAGTGGCAGTAGGCGCTCTCCGGCTTCTTAACACCTGGGACTATCCTACCTACCTCCTATTTGGGTTTGCGGCCATCTCCCTCGCAGAGTACCTGGCACAGGGAGGAATTTCCGGAGGCGTTATCCTCCGAGCCGCTACCAAATCGGCGCTGATACTGGCAGTCGGACTTATCGTTTTCCTGCCGTTCCACCTAACCAACGAGACCTTCTTTCTTGGCGTCGAACGCACAACCAACCAGACTTCCCTATGGCAGCTCTTTGCGATTTTCGGAATGTTCCTGTACGTGATCGTCTCCTACTGTCTGTGGGCGCTGAGAAGCGAGCTGGCGTCTGCCTGGAGGGGGCTACGGCGCGGGTCCGGCTCTATCTCAGCACTCATGGGTGGCAGGGCGATGCCGGACACCGTGGCAGTGTCCGGCCTGAGCGTGTATGTGGGTCCCGGACTGGCGCTTGCCGCGGTCTCGGTCTCACTGCTGGTGGGCTTGCTGCTGACCGCGCTGCTGTCGGGTTCGGGCTGGGGGACTGTTGTCTTTGCCTTCGCGCTGTTGGTACTTACGGGACTCGTCAGTCTCAGGACGCTTGCTATCCGCGACGATGACACCCCTGTGTCCGCTTTCGCTGCACTTACTTTGGGGACAGCTCTCGCAATCGTCATCGGCCTCGATTTCGTCAGGGTGGAGGGCGACATCGAGAGGATGAACAGCGTGTTCAAGTTCTACCTGCAGGTGTGGGTGCTGCTCGCCCTGGCGGCCGCGTACTTCGCCTGGCGCTTGGCTGGTTCGTTGGTCCACAACCCAGGTCAGCGACGGATCCTACGCCGTGTGTGGATGGGAGGCCTCGCCGTGCTGGTGTTGAGCGCTGCCGTCTATACAGCGCTCGGAACCCAGGACAGGCTCCGTGATCGCTTTGACGCGAACGACGTTCCGCTGACACTCGATGGGCTTGCCTACGTCCCGGGTACTACGTACTTCGACCGGGAGGGGCCCATAGACCTCGAGGCAGACCTCGAAGGCATACACTGGCTGCGAGAGAACGTGCGAGGGTCGCCGGTGATCCTGGAGGGCAACACCCCTCTGTACCGATGGGGCGGGAGAGTGTCGATCCACACCGGGCTTCCCAGCGTCGTTGGATGGCGATGGCATCAGCAGCAGCAGCGGTGGGGGTATCTGCACCAGGTTGATCGTCGGATTCGCGACGTTGACCGAATATACTCGACGACCAATCCTTCCGAGGCAATTGCCCTGCTCGATCGCTATGGGGTGAGTTACATCTACGTTGGTCAGGTCGAGCGGCTGTACTACGCTGAGCGTGGTATCGCGAAGTTCGACGATGAGCTGAGCGCCCATCTGGCGCCGGTGTTCCAAACCGACGAGTTAACTATCTACAAGTATTCCAACTGAGTCCGAAGGAGGTCGCAAGTGTGCAGGAGTATCCGACAACTGAGGAATCCGGAGCGACCGGCAAGCGATGACGAAATCAGAGAAGCCGCGCTCCAGTTCGTCAGAAAGATCAGCGGCTATCGAAAGCCGTCCAGGGTCAATGACGATGTCTTCAATCAGGCCGTGGAAGATGTTGCTGCCGTGTCGCGGGTACTCCTGAGCTCGTTACAGGTCCGAGGTGCAGCATCTCCTCGCCATGCACGAGAGCAGTGAAAGGCGTGATGCCCCGGTAGCGTTTTGTTGGGAAAGCGGCCAAGCTTCAAGCTCGCTCATAGTGGCCGAGCCACAGGAGACGATAGCGGCAACCGGCCGAGCGCCCTGTGAGATTGGCCATTCTTGAACCTAATTCCGCTAGTCATTCGGTCAGCAGGGTAACTATCGTTGTGGCAGCGACATCCTTCAAATACCACGCCCGAGTGTTGCCATGGTACTACCTCAGATAACTATCGACCTGATGGAAGCGTACGCTGTCCTGGGCCCCCTGGCCCTCATAGTCGGGGGCATAACCGTTTACGGTGTCTTCGTTTTCAACTTCTACAGGTTCCTGGCGCGGAAGGACATCTTCACGCTGAACCTCCAGAAGCACAACCAGGCCAAGCGCCCCGCGCTGAGAAAGACCATCACGGTAATCTTCTACGTGTTCAAGTGCCTGATGCTCTATCCCGTCTTTGTGTTCTTCTGGTTCGGCGTAATGGCCGTGCTGCTCTATCTTTTGAGTAGGAACCATACGACGGAAACCGTAATGCTTATCGCAATGGGAGTCGTCGGCGCCATTCGGATATGTGCGTACTACAAAGAGGCTCTTTCGACCGACATCGCCAAGATTCTCCCATTTGCACTGCTGGGCATCATGCTGATCGACAATTCGGTCATTCGGATTTTGGAGTCGACTGAGACCGTGCAGGAGGTCGCGCTGCAGTGGGAGACAGTGGTCTACTATCTGGTCTACTATCTGGTCGCAGTCGTTGCCCTGGAGTTGCTGTTGAGGATGACTACCGGCATCTTTGGGTTCTTCAGGGACAGGCGAAGGTCTCGCAAACAGAAGAAGCAAGCCCTTACCCCCAAGCCACAAGTGGCGACGGGCGGGCCTCAGAGCGGAGCCTGGAGTCCATCCTACGAGCCACGACCGGTTGGGCTGGGTTCGGCGCCATCGACGGCAAGTCGCACGCCCACGATGAACTCCAAACCCGCCTTTGTGAATGGGGGATCCAATGGGCGCGAAAGCGTAAGTGAAGAGTCTGCCGACCTGAGTGTGGACCCTCTCAGCGTGGACATGCCTGAAGCAACTGAGTGGGTGCGCAGGAGACCAGTCTACGCGCATCGTCAGTGACGGCCGAGGTGCCGGCAACGTCCTACCTAAGCGCCACTTGACGATGATCAGCCTTGAGCGACTACTGTTAGATAGTACGCATCATTGAGCCGACGCGCCTCCGTCTATCACGAGGGGCTGGCCGGTCATAAACGACGACTCGTCGGATGCGAGGAACAGCGCGCCGTGGGCGATCTCCATTGGCTGGCCGTGTCGCTTCATGAAGTTGGAGTTTGCCGCGTCGGCCAAGAACTGCTCACGCTCCTCGCCGGTGAATAGCCTGTGCAGCTCGGTTGCCTGCGTCAGGACCGCGCCTGGACATACGCAGTTAACGCGGATGTTGTCGGGAGCGAGGTCAAGTGCCAGGCAGCGTGTGAGCTGCAGCAGCGCGCCCTTCGAGGTGTTGTAGGGAATGAACGCAGCCTGCGCGAGAAAGCTCGACACTGACGCTATATTCACGATTGATCCGCCGCCGGCGGTCCGCATGTGGGGCAACACATGCTTGACCGTGTACGAAGGCCCCAGTACGTTCACGCCAAGCACTCGCTGCCAGTCGGCGTCGGTGACTTGTTCCACGGTGCCGAAGACGAACGCTGCCGCGTCGTTGACCAGCACGTTCACCTCGCCGTAGGCCGCGACTGAGGCTTCCACCAGGCTCTCGACCTCTGACTCTTTGGATACATCGGTGGCGACGAACGTGGCCGTGCCCCCCGCAGATGTGACCAGGTCTACTGTTGCCTGACCGCCGTCCGTGTCGATGTCGGCGACGACAATCTTCGCACCTTCAGAGGCGAACAGCTCGCATATGGCCCTGCCTATGCCTGCCGCGCCGCCGGTTACTATTGCGACCTTGCCTTCTAGTCTCATGTCGCACTCCTTCGCCGCGAAGTTACCTTAATCGGAGTGGAATACTTCTTCCAGTTCCAACATCATCTGGTCGGGTAGGGCACCCTCGGGGATCTCGAAGTACGGCGCCATGAACTCCTGCCACCGGACGTTGACATCCTCGTTGGACATGCCCGCGAGTGCCGCCGCGAAGTCCTCATCGGCCTCGAAGTAGCCGAACAGCAGCCCGTCCGGACGAGCGAACAGCGAGTAGTTGCGCCACCCGTTTCGTCTGAGCGCGTCCAGCATCTCAGGCCATACTGCCTGGTGATGCTCTCTATACTCCGTGAGAAGGTCCTCTTTGACCTTCAGCAGAAATCCAACGCGCTTGATTTCGCTACTCCTGTGAGCCCGCGTACTCGGCACGAACCTGATAACGCCGGGTCTGGTCTGGGAGTGGACCTGGAGCGGGAGACGGGATTCGAACCCGCGACAGCCTGCTTGGAAGGCAGGAACTCTACCACTGAGTTACTCCCGCTCTATGTCTAATAGCATACGTACGCAGGGCTCGCTGGGTCAATCGGCTTTCGTCAGCTGAGCCTGTGTCATTGGAGAAGTGCCGCCCAACGCCCTCGTCCAGTCCCTGAAGGCTGGGAGGAAGGGTGTTGGACGGCTTTTCCTTGTTGTTGCTCTTGTTGCGCTATTGGATTCGAGCTGGCGACTTGGTTCTTCGGCGTTGGCCGATGATTGTGGCCACCCCTGCAATAACTCCGAGGACGCCGAGCAGTCCAACCAATATGATAGGGGTGCCGGATGCGGAGTAGTCACCCGTAGCCGGTGGTGTCACTGGAGTAGTCTCCGGGACCGGGGTCGCCGTGGCGGGAATGGGCGTCGCCGTCGGCGCTGGCTGCACCACCACCTCTTCCTTAGTAGGGCCATGAATGAACAGGAGTGCGGTCGCGTGGCTGGTCCAGCCGTGGGTCTCCCGGCTCAGATCAGCCCTGCCGGAGATGCCCGGGTGGGCAGACCGACTGCCCTCTCCCAGACCCTCGGACAGCGCGGCAGGCGCTCCTCCGAGACAAGGCACTGCCGCAAATCGCTCGTCGTTGTCTTCAGATCCCGAATCGAACACGAGCGCCGTTGATGGAAGCGCCGGGAACAGTTCTCCGCCGATGATCGTCAGATTCTGTGAGGCGCGGACATAGCCGTCGTTGGTGCAGGCGAGCATCCCGACCACCGATACGTTCGCGCCCTCGATGCCGCGCAGGAGTTTCTCGGTGTAAGAGGAACCCGGAAGAATCGGACCTCCACTGTCCAGGCCATATGCTCGAACCACGCCGGGCATTGCGCTGAGCGTTGCCAACAGATCGGCCTGGGCTCCGCTCTCCGAAAGATCGTCTATTCCATCCAGTTGTGTCGGGCTGGTGTAGTCAAACACGTCAACGTTTGGGTCGTGGACGATCGCCACGGGCGGGGTAATGGGCTGGCCGGAGGTCAGGTTCTCCAGGGTGAGTCCGAAGTCAACTGCCGCGGGCGCCTCAACACCGGCTGAGGTCACCAGGACCTCGATGGCAGGACCGTCCCAGCCGTGACTGTCCCGGCTCAGGTCGGCACTTCCACCAATGCCGGTGTGGAGCGCCGAAATGCCCTCACCGCCAGTGTCCGATACTCCCTCGCCTCCCAAGCAGGGCACAGTTGCGCCGGTCTCATCGTTGTCCTCGGTCCCGGCATCGAAGACCGCTCCGGAGGACATGGCCGGCGTTGCCCCACTTGCGGGGATCGGAACAGTTGCATAGGCGATAGCGTCGTTAGTGCAAGCCAGCATTCCTACGACGCTGACGTAGTCTCCCGGCGCCGCCGCAACGCTCCGTGCAATCGCTTCTTCTCCGCCCGGAATGGGTCCGGACACATCCAAAACGGTGGCTGACTTCACACCTGGTGCATTGGCGATCCCTTCTGCGAACGCGGATGGATCACCGGATTCAGCGAGCGCTTCCAGTCCGGGCACGGCTGCGGAGTTGGAGGGCGGACTTATCATCGTTCCTGTGTGAACTATGACAACAGGTGGCGTTATGGGCTGCCCGGAGGTGACGTTCCGTACAGTGACGTCCAGATCGAGAGTGTTCTCGTTCACCGGGCCGTGGACCCAAAGGGATGCCACTTCGCCCTCGGACCAGCCGTGCGTCTCTACACTAAGGTCGGCCCCGCCGACTATTCCAGCATGGGGCATTCTCATGCCCTCGCCAAGTCCTTCGGACAGGGCGGCAGGACCTCCGCCCAGGCACGGCACTGTGTCGGTTGTCTCGTCATTGTCTTCAGAGCCAGAATCGAATACCAGAGCAGAGGTCGGTCCTGTCGGCACCAGGCTGCCTCTGAGCACACTCAGTGACTCGGATACCCGGATGTAGGCGTCGTTGGTGCAGGCCAGCATGGCAACCAGGGTCACGTCGGCGCCCTCGACGCCGTACAGACCGTCTTCGGTGTACGAAGCTCCCGGAACGATGGGGCCGCCGCTGTCGAGTCCGTACGCCCGCAACACACCGGGCCTTGCGTTCAGAGTGGCGAGCAAGTCGACTTGGGCTCCGCCCTCGGAGAGGTCGTCTATACCGTCCAGCTCTGCTGGGCTGTTGTAGTCGAAAACGTTGATCTCCGGGTCATGTACAACGACCACAGGCGGCGTAATCGGCTGGCCGGACGTCAGGTTTTCAAGGGTGATGCCGAACTTCAAGATTTCCGGCACATCGTCAGCGTCGGCGGTAACTACCAGGGCCATGGCAGGTCCTGTCCATCTGTGAGCAGAGGTCAGATGTGCCTCTCCGCCGATGCCTGGGTGCACAGAGATCGTGCCCTCGCCATCTGCGGTGTCCGGGTTCGACACTCCGCCGCCTTCCATGCCAAAGCACGCGACAGTCGCTTCTGTTTCATCATTGTCCTCGGTACCAGCATCCAGGACCTGGCCCGAAGACATTGCGGGTAGAGTCCCGCTCTCATGGATTGCAACAGTGCCAAACGCGACGGCATCGTTCGTGCACGCGAGCATGGAGATCACGCTGACGTGGTCTCCTGGGACTGCAGAAAGTTCCACTGTGGATTGCTGACCTGGCAGTATTGGGGGAGGGTCGAAGCTGATGACTGACTTTACACCCGGTATCTCTTGTAGAGACGCTGCGAGCGTCTGCTGTTCACCGGCCTCTGCCAGCGCTTCGAGCCCGTCCAGGTCTTCTGCACTTTCGGGCAGCAGCGCCGTACCTGGTTCGTGTACCACCGCGATGGGTGGAGTGAGCGGCTGACCGCCGGTCAGGTTTCGCACCGTCAGGTTCAGACTTGACGATTCCTGAGCTTGAGTTGGACCCGAGGGAAATTGAAATACAATCGCAAGAGCGAGAGCTAAGGCGGCTAGAAGTCCCAATCTTGACAACATTGCTGTACTCCGTAATCTATGTGAGTGCGTAAGTTTCGTTCGCTAACAGAGCTCGGTGCTTTACCGACCATTATCGATACTTATACATTAATGCTACTCACATAAATTACGTTGTCAAGAGCTATTCCAGATCTCCCCATAAGTTCACGATCGCTCCATCGCCAGCGCGCCGCATGTGGGGCAGTACGTGCCTGACCGTGTATGAAGGCCCCAGTACGTTTACATCCTCGTTGGACATGCCTGCAAGAGAGGCTGCGAAGTCCTCTTCTGCTTCGAAGTAGCCAAACAGCAGTCTGTCAGAACGTGCGTACAGAGAGTAGTTCCGCCGCTCTATGTCTACTAGCATTCGTACGCAGGGCGAAAATGGTCAGCCTTCCAAACACCTTCAGTTCTCATAACCGATGGATGGCGCTTCGCGTAGGGCAGGTTTGGGACCTGCGCCTGTGGGCAGCACGGCTGAAACACTATTGTCTGAAGGATCGAAAGCTCTGTCGACGCTACCTAGCCAGATCGAAAAGTCCGAACAACTCTTCGCGACTCAGTTGGGCGGACAGATCCAGCGACACATCGTCGATGAGCTGGTCGAACAGGCTCTGTTTGCGCTCCAGGATCTGATCGATACGTTCTTCGATGGTTCCAGTGCAGGAATACTTGATGACGTTGACTTTGACCGTCTGGCCGATCCTGTGGCTCCGGTCTTCGGCCTGCCGCTCTATGGCAGGGTTCCACCAGCGGTCCAGGTGGAACACGTAGGACGCCTCCTGCAGATTCAGGCCCAGGCCACCGGCGCGCAGGGACAGCACCATCACCTTGTGCTCATCGCTGGTCTTGAATCGGTCGATGACAGCGGCGCGCTGATGCTGGGGAGTGTCGCCAGTCAGGGTGATGGGGTTGAACTCTCGCAGGCAGTTGGCCGCGGCAGCCACGCCGGAAATGTCGTTGGTGTATTGGGAGAAGACCAGCGCCTTGTGTCCCTGCGCGGCTAACTGCGTTATCCGGTCCTTGATGTCGTCCAGCTTGCTGGACTCGCCGGTCTTGGGGTCTGCGTTGCAGATTTGCTTCAGGCGAACGATCAGCTCGAGCACGTGGAGGATACCAACTTCGGCGCCCAGAGACTTCAGGTAGATGATGCCGTCCCGTTCGGCCTTGTCATAGCTGGCTCGCTGTTTGGGATGAAGGTCGATTGTCAGCTTGGTTACCTGCTTGGGTGGAAGGTCGTCCAGTACATCACTCTTCTTGCGCCGAAGCTGCAGCTCGCGGTGTCGATTCAGCAACTCAGGTCCTGGACGGAAGCGTTTGGGCGGAGCCTTCAAGTCGTGATCGACGAACTCCAGTATCGAGGCTAGCTCCTCTTCATGGTTCTCAATGGGCGTGCCTGTCAGCGCCCAGGAGCGGACCCTTGGCAACTCCTTTAGCGCGTTACTGGTGTCGTTGCGGTTCTTGATGCGCTGGGCCTCGTCAGCAACAACTATGTCCCATGTTTTCCGGACTAGCGATTGCGCGTTGTGGCCGATGTCGGAGCGTAGAGTGTCATAGCTGACGAGGGTCACGTCTTTCTCCGCCGCCCACTGCCAGGAGCGGTCGGCTGCTGGGCCACGGATGATGATGGCGGAAAGCTCCGGGGCCCACTTGGTGATCTCCCGCCGCCACTGGTCCAACACACTTGCCGGGGCCACAACGAGGCATGAGCTGATCTCCCGTCTCGCCCGTAGAATCCGCATGGCTGCAACGGCTTGAATGGTCTTTCCCAGCCCCATGTCGTCGGCCAGCAGCAACTGGTCCATGTCGAGCAGTGCGCGAACACCGTCTTCCTGGAAAGGCATCAGCTCTCCGGGCCACTTTAGCCGGATGCTCCTGTCGGACCGGGAGCGTTTCGACGGAGCAGCCAGCACTGCCCATAACAACTCTGCCAATCTCAGGTCGGACCGCTCTCTTGGACTCGATCTCGGATTCGACTCCCGAATGACTTGTTGAGTCCTCATCAAGGAAGTGGTCGGATGTCGCGTGCGCTCCAGTGGAGGGGACAGACTCACCACGGTTGTTAACCTAGAAACGGCGTACAAGCCCCGGACCATCGGGTACTCGAACGCTTTGGACAGGCACTCAGCGACCCGCTCGAAAGGTTCGAATGCATCGCCGCGTTCCATTACCTCGTGGAGAACCCGGCGCGCATCGGACGATGCTCCAGGCTGTTCCATCGACGAAAGCAACCGTTGGGAATTCCCGTTATCGGAACCCGAGGACTCGGGACCGGTGAACGACAGAAAATCGTCTGGTGCGACGCGATACAAGGGCAACCGGGGCCGCAGGTCGTCGGTGAACACCCCCGTCGGTATCTCGTCGGCCAGACCGAGCATCAGCACCGGCGACCCGGTGGCCGCTCGAAACAGAGACTTGGCGAGAGCTGGGAGGGCTGTCAGTCTGCCGTTCACACCCTGTCCGAGAGACGGGTCGTGCACGTCCACGCGTGTGAAGCAGAACGCCAGCGGCTCACCCTGTGCCGAGGACTGGAAGAGCGCGGCCCGGATGCCATTGCCGTCTTCCTCCTCGACGAACCGCAGCCAAGCCACCCCGCCGTGGAGATTAGGCTCGGTCAGGTCGTCGAAAGGAATAGGCATGGGTCAGACTCTACCCGGTATCGTCTTTGGATTCCCGTTCCAAGTCCGTGCTCTCTTCATACGTGAAGATGAACTCGTCACTCACGGTCTCAGGGTCACAGTCCGGAAACAGCCTCAGCAGATCCCATGCGTTGATGGAGGCCCGGACTTTGTGGCGCATCCGTCCGCGGAACCCCGCGCCGCCGGCCTTTCCCTTCAACTGGGGCGCGTCCCATCCGTAGGCCTCGCTGTATAGCTGCCGCAGCTTCTCCACAGCGGAGTTAACGTCATCATCGTTGGGAGGACTCAAAGGCACACACTCCCGCTCCAGCATCCTCATGCCAGTCTCGGCGCGGGCGGTGATACTCCTGTATCTGTCGTTGGCATCCAAACGTGCCCCTATGTAGTCACGGTCTTTCTTTGCACCGTCCGGGCTGATGACTGCGGTCGCGAAGTCGTCAGTCACTGTGCCGACGACGACCAGACCGGGGTAGCTCTCGCTGACGGCCTGCCCCATCCACCGCGCCAGCTCGGCGTAGGATCTGCCTCGTTGCAATATGGAGTAGGAGCCGACCAGCTCGATCTCGTCCAGCAGGATTACCCAACCCCGATAACCGGCGGCTTTGATGAGCTCGGTGGCGAAACGCAGGCGCTGCTGCGGCAATTCGGCGGCCTTGGGCGCGCGGAACATGTAGCTTCGCTGCTGTCCGATCTGTCTCAGCCCACCCTTCACCTTGGAAATCAGTATCCGGTCTCCTGCCCAGAACGACTCGATCTCTCCGTTGAGTTCGAGGTCTCCAGACCTTTCGTGAACGACGAGGCTTGCAGGAAACATTGGACTAAGGAGTCCACTCGAAGGCGCATCATTAGCCCAACGGGAGAAGTCTGCGTACTCTTCGGAGTCCGGGTTCATGGCCTGTGCCAGTTCTTCTACGAGTCGTCCGCTGTGGTCGCGCATCTGCCCGCTTTCCATTGCGGCAGTGAACACCTTGCCCAGGTCGTAGAGAGGCGTCTCCTTGCTGATGACCACCTTGCTGCAAATGAAGTTCTGCGAAAGAGCCTGATGCTCCAGGTGGGCCAGCAGGTGGGACTTTCCGGAGCCGAAGTCCCCGGAAACCATCATCCCCAAAGAGCTGATCGGGGGATTGTCAGTGTCCATAGCCTTGGTCAACATCTCATCGAATCTGGCTTCCGCCTGCGGCTGGTTGCAGCCCATGATTCGCACGGCCTCCCTGTTGGGTACGCCGCTGCGGAGGGCTTCCAGGGCTCGCCGGCAGGTGAACGCGTAATCTGTCTCAGCGTGAACTACCATGGCACATCCTCCTCTCCCGACTTCTCTTCCGACAGCCGTACTAGGGAAGCGGCTGGATTGACCAAGTTAAGGTCTCGGACGTCATCCATCACGCGAGTACGCAGCGCCGAGTAGATGCCCCATCCCCTTGCAGATTGTTCGTCGATGAACTCGTAGTTGGTCACCACCACGAGCAGCGTTCCCGACAGCCTGTCGACATCGTCGATGAACTCGCGCATCAACTCGTAGTGCTCCATGGTCATAGCCTTGGTGTAGTACCGTTTCCCGTCCGGGGGCCTGGGCCTGCGGGCCAGTGTTACGCGGGAGTTATCTAGCAGAATCACCGTCCCGGAGTGCCCCACGTAGCGTACCCAGTACAAGGCTGACTCAATGAAGTACCGGGCCGTGGTTCGATTGATGCTGGTACGGATAGCGAATGGGCGGACGTTACTAATCCGCGTATTGGCGCCGGTCAGCCAGTCCAGCAGCGGCTGATCGGCGTAATGCCCCGGCGTCACGCTTTCTCCATTCATCAGGCAGAGCTGTGTCATGCACACCCGGAAGTCTCTGGCCATATTCTGGTTTCTATAGATACGATCCTGTATTGCCCGATTCATGGTCAATCGGACGAATGACGAATCCAAGCCATTGACGATAGCGATGGCGTCGATGAGGTTGCCAGCGCCGTTGAGGTCGGCACCTTCGGTCCGATAGCCATTTTCGGATGCCAGACTCAACACTAGGCGATGGGCCAGCAGTCGCCAATCAATCTGGGAGGCGAGTCCGAAGAAGATGTCCTGTGGCATGTATGCACGCCTCTGGGCCGAATCCAACTCGACGAACACGTAGTCCAGCTCCCGGCAGCGGGCTTCCACGTCCGCATACAAGTCCGCTTTCAGCTCGTCGGGAGTTACTGCGAACTTGACGGACGCACCGCCGTCCCTGACGAAAGTGGACAGATATTCATCATCGACGAAAGTCAGCCAGTCGCGTATGGGAATGGTGTTCGGCATCAGCCTTCCTCGGTAAACCGGATTCCGTAGTACTCGACGCTCCGGCCATCCGGCCCGATGAATGAGAACAGGTCCGAACGTCGACGGGTGCCGGTAGAGGCAGGGAAAGAGACGACTGCGCCTCTCCTGGTTTGCCTGGGACCGTCGGAGTCCAGGATGTAGATGTCCCTGGCGAAGTCGGTGCGATCGTACTCACGATTGAGGCCCGGCAAAGATGTGAACAGCCTGTAGATCCTGGCCAAGGGCACGACGCGCCCGCTGCCTGCCACCATGCGATCCGAAGATTCCCCGCTCACGATGTCAGAATAGACATGGTAAAGGGATTCGAGAAAACGGTTTGCAGTAAAGCCGCTGGACTTCTTCTGATTTGCCAGCAGGAGACCGGCCAGGTGGGACGGTCTGATATTGGAAACCTTCTTCCTGTCGATTCTCACCGCCCGTTCGCCCGGCAGAATTCGCACAATGGACGGGTAGGAGATCAGTCGTCCGTCTCGCTCGTATATGTCCAAGCCCACCTCCTCGGCGGCGTGTCGGACCTCGATAGCATACTGGTCGTTGAGGTGCTGCTCCTCTTGCTCTTCCTCAAAAGTCCAGGAAGAAGAGGTGTTTGCCACCTCTTGTCGCAGCGCGTTCAATGCGTCATCGAGCCTGTCCTGCGAACGCCTGATGGCGGCGATGTTTCCGGTCTGGGATGCCTTCTTCAGCAACCTGACCTGTTTCATTAAGTCCGCGGCCGACTTTAGCGTCGAGTCCGCCGCTCGTTCGGTATCGCTGAAGGCTTGTTCAAAGCTAGCCACTGTCTGCTCCATGAAGGCGATTATAGACACCTTCCCAGTGTTATCAAAGGCGCTGATTCCCCAAAGTATTTTCATTTTCGAGTGAATAGTACCGTGTCCAGATAGTTCTGACCGTGCAGGCAATTACCTCAAACTCTGGATTCCGGCCTACGCCGGAATGACGGTTGGGGGGCGGATCATCCGTCATTTTCATCTGGAAACGGTAATGGTTTGACCATCAGGACAAAGGCCTTCTCTTCCTCGGTGCAAGAGGAACTGGGCCGTGGATGATTGGCGACGCTTCATTCGTGCCATGTCGAATGATGGAAAGACCCTGGCTGACTCTCGACCCTCTTACTCCATATCTCCCCAGTTGTCTCCGGTCTTTAGCTCAACCGCCAGGGGGACATCGAGGCTCAGGGATGCGGGCATCAGCTCCATGACGATCTCCGACATCTGGTCGAGCTCTTCGCGAGGCACCTCGAAGATCAGCTCGTCGTGGACCTGGAGAATCATCTTCGATTTCATGTCGAGGTCGATCATACGGTCCATGATCTGGATCATGGCGATCTTGATGATGTCGGCGGCGGTGCCCTGGATCGGCATGTTGATCGCAGCCCGCTCCGCTGCACTGCGCACCTGGAAGTTGCGGACGTAGATGTTCGGGAGATATCGCCTCCGTCCGAGGGCCGCCTCGACATAGCCGAGCGCCTTGCAGACTTCAATGGTTTCGTCCACGTATCCACGTATGCCTGGATACTGCTCGAAGTAGGTGTCTATAAACTTCTGACCCTGGGCCGGACTCAGGTCCGTCTGGCGGGAAATGCCGTAGTTCGTCAGTCCGTACAGGACGCCGAAGTTGAGTATCTTGGCGATCCGGCGCATCTCTCCGGTCACTTCGTCAATCGGCACGTCGTACACCAGGGAAGAGGTCGCGCTGTGGATGTCGTCACCACGATGGAAAGCCTCCAGGAGCGACGGGTCTTTAGAGAAGTGGGCGAGCACGCGCAGCTCTATCTGCGAATAGTCTGCCGCTAAAAGCGTCCAGTCGGGCGCATCCTGGGCTACGAAGGCCTGTCTCACACGCCGTCCCAGCTCCGTGCGCACAGGGATGTTCTGCACGTTTGGGTCGTTCGATGACACCCGGCCGGTCGCAGACCCTGTCTGGTTGTACTTGGTATGTATTCTGCCTGTGTGCGGATTGACGAGGCCGGGCAGGGCATCCACGTAGGTGGACTTGATCTTGGAAAGCTGACGAAAGTTCAGGATGTTGTCCAGTACCGCGTAGGCGCGCGGGTCGGCGCTCTCCAGGGTTCCGGTATCCAGCTGCGCTTTCAGCGCCTCCAGAGATGAGGCATCGGTCGAGTATCCTGTCTTTGTCTTGCGCGTCGTCGGCAGCCTTAGCTCGTCGAACAGCACGCCTCCGAGCTGCTGGGAAGAGTTCAGGTTGAACTCGTGCCCGACGGTCTCGTACATCGCGCCGCGGAGGTCGTCCAGATCGGTCTTCAGCTCCGCCGACATCTTCTTCAGAAGATCAGTGTCCACGGCGACGCCGTACTGCTGCATCCTAACCAGCACCGGAACCAACGGCAGCTCGTACCGACGGAGCATGTCGTCGATCTCCTTCTGGCCGGCCTCCTCCTCCAGATCGCGTCTGAGCCGTTCGGTGAAGTCCGCGTCGGCGGTCGCGTAGCCCGCCGCGCTCGCGATATCGACCTGGTCCATCGTCTTCTGATTGCGGCCACGCCCGATCAGGTCGGTGATCGGCGTCATCTCCTCTCCCAGCATGTCGAGAGCGAGGTTCTTCAGTCCGACTGAGGAGCGACCGGCGGCATGTGCGGCGAGCATGGTGTCGAAGGCGAGACCCTCGACCGCTACGCCGTGGTTCTCCAGCACCATCATGTCGTAGTTGGCGTTGTGGGCCGTCTTTGGGATCTCAGTGTTAGTGAAGATTGGCTTCAGTCTCGCAAGCACATCGTCAATAGGTAGCTGCGTGCCCTCGAGGTGGCCGACCGGTACGTACCAGCCTGTGTGCGGCTCCGTCGAGAACGATAGTCCGACGAGCCTGGCGACCATAGGGTCCTGGGAGGTCGTCTCGGTGTCGAAAGAGAATCCGTCCGGCGTGTCGATCTCTTTCAGGAGCTCGTCGAACTTTTCAGTGGTGTCCGCGATCCTGTAGTCCACGGGCGTAGACTCAGCAGGCGCCAGGTCGAAAGCGCCCTGCGCCCCGTCCGCGTCGTTATCAGACGCGGGAATCCGGGGCACCATGCTGTAGAACTCCAGGGTGGTCAGCAGATCGACAACGTCCTTTCGGTCGAAGTCTCCGAACCGGGCGTGATCGAGGTCGAGCGCTACGTCCGCGTCGCGTTTGATGGTTGTCAAGAACCGTGCCCTGAGAGCTACGTCGTGGTTTTCGGTGAGGCTCTTCTTCACGCTTGGCGGCTTCACTTCGTCGAGGTGTTCGTAGATGCCGTCGATGCTGCCGTAGTCCTGCAGCAGCCCGATCGCTCTCTTCCTTCCAACACGCGGCACACCGGGAATGTTGTCAGACGAGTCTCCTTCGAGCGCCTTGATCTCGGCCACGGTCTCAGGGCCCAGGCCGTCGTACCTGTCCCTGACCGCCTCTATGTTGTACAGGGTCCTCTTGCCGACCGCATGGCTGAGCAGAACGCTGACGTATGGAGAGACCAGTTGAAGCGTGTCGGTGTCGCCGGTCAGCACAAGGGTCTCGATTTCTTGCTCATCCGCTTGCCTGCACAGCGTTCCCAGGACGTCGTCAGCCTCGTACCCGGCCTGTTCAAACACGGGTACACCGAATGCCTCCATCAGCGCCTTCACGTGAGCGAACTGTGGACGCAGCTCAGGGGGAGTGGGGGGACGGTGGGCCTTGTACTCCCCAAACGTCTCGTGTCTGAAGGTTGGGGCGGACACGTCGAAGGCGATAGCGATGTGCGTCGGGGTGCGATCGTTCAGCGTCTTCAGGAAGATGTTCAGGAAGCCATATATGGCCCGCACGTCCTCCCCTGTGGCCCGCACATTGAGCGGCTCACGAATCGCGTGCCATGCCCTGTGGACAAGGGCGTGACCGTCCATAAGCAGCAGCAGCGGTTTGCGGTCGGACATGGTGGGGAAACCGGCAGTGGACATCGGGATTACCTCCGAGGACATGTCCCGATTATACAGCTGCCTTGGAGTTCTCGCCTTGCTTCCCATGACGGAACGTGTCCCGGATTAGTAGGCGGCTAGACAGTCTTAGCAAGAACGAATGCGGGCGGGATGCCCGCGCTCCCAGGCGGCGGCTCACTAGCCGCCAACTTCTAGATTCCGGTCAGCGCCCGGGCTTCGCCAAGCATCGCTGCCACGTCCGCCGTCGACGGACCCTCGGCATAAATCCTCAGTAGAGGCTCGGTGCCGGAGAATCGAATCAGCGCCCAGTACCCTTCTTCGAGCAGAATCTTGACGCCGTCCCGATTGTCGATCCCGATGACGGGGCGTCCTGCCATCTCGAACGGGCGTGACGAGCTGACCCTCTGCATGATTCCGTCCCGGAGCCGGGCGTCAAACTCCACGTCCCAGCGTTCGTAGACGTGCTCACCCACTCGCTCGAACAGCCTTGTGCGAAGGTCGGCAGGATTCTCGCCCGTTTTGACCACCATGTCGAGCAACAGCAGACCGCTCAGGATACCGTCTCTCTCCGGTATGTTCCCCCTGAATGCGTAGCCGCCGCTCTCCTCGCCGGCGGCGAGCGCGTTCACAGCCATCATCTGTGGGCCGAGGTACTTGAAGCCCACCGGGGTCTCAACCACTTCAATGTCGTGGGCGTCTGCCAGCTTATCTATCATGCTGCTCATCGTGATCGACTTCACGAGAGGACCTGACTGCTGCAAGACTTCCAATAGGTGCATACAGAGTAGGCTAAAGGTCTCCGTCGTGGTCATGAAACGTCCGTCGTCGTCGATTACGCCGAGCCGGTCCGCGTCTCCGTCAGTCGCCAGGCCGATGTCCGCGGTGCTGTCTTCGACCGCGTCCACGAGCGGACCGAGATTCGGTGCGATCGGCTCGGGCTGGGCCATCCCAGGAAAAGAGGGATTGATTTCCGAGCGGACCTCGACAACGCGCGTGCTTCCCCCTGAGATCAGGTCGCTGAAGTATCCTGCTCCCGCGCCGTACATGGAGTCGATGGCCACGTTTAGGCCCGCGTTGCGGATTGCCTCCAAGTCGACGAACTGCGCTACGTGGTTGAGGTAGTCCGGTCTGGGATCGAACCGCTCCAGCAGCCCGCGCCTCTCGGCCTCGCGGATGTCCATTCTGCGGACGCTGCCTGACTGTTCGGCGTTTCCGATGTGCCGTTCGAGCTCCGCCACGATCTCGTTGGACGCGCTGCCGCCGTAGTCGGGCTTGAACTTGAAGCCGTTCCACGCGCCCGGATTGTGACTAGCGGTGATTACGGCTCCGGCTCCCGCCGTCATAGATACAAGCGAATGGCTGACGACAGGTGTCGGAGCGGGTCGGTCGCATAGGAACGTAGGCACTCCGTTCGCCGTCGTCACCTCCGCGACAGCTTCCGCGAACTGCCTGGAACCGAAACGGGTGTCGTACCCAATGACGAATCCCCTGGGGGCAACGCCGACCGCATTGACGTAGTCCGCAGTCCCCTGGGCGCATATGCGCACGTTGTCGAAGGTGAAGTCTTCGGCGATTATCGCGCGCCAACCGTCTGTGCCGAACCGTATGCCTGCCATTCAGACCTCCGCCGGGGTTCGTTAACCGTTCAGGACGCTGCGTCTCCAGCGTTCTTCATGAATGCCTCTCGCCTCAGGGCCGCCGCTCTGTCCGTGCGCTCCCAGGGGAAGTCCTCTTCCGGCCTGCCAAAGTGCCCGTACGCGGCAGTCTTGGTGTATATCGGCCTGCGCAGGTCAAGATCGCGTATGATCGCTCCGGGCCGCAAGTCGAAGTGCTTTTCGATCAGCTCATTGATCCTGCTGTCAGGGACCTTGTTGGTGCCGAAGGTCTCGGCTGAGACCGAGATTGGGTGAGATATGCCAATTGCATACGACACCTGGATCTCGGCGCGATCGGCAAGTCCGGCGGCGACGACGTTCTTCGCGACGTACCGAGCCGCGTATGCTGCGGAACGGTCCACCTTGGTAGGGTCCTTGCCTGAGAAGGCTCCTCCACCGTGGCGGGCCATGCCTCCGTAGGTGTCGACGAGTATCTTTCTGCCGGTCAGACCGGAATCTCCCACAGGGCCTCCGGTGACGAACCTGCCTGACGGGTTCACTACCCACCTTGTGTTGCGGTCTAGGAGGTCGCTGGAGATCACCCGCTTTCCAACCGACTCGATGAGGTCTCTCTCGATTACGTCCTGGCTCACTTCCGGATTGTGCTGCGCGCTCATCACGACCGTATGGGCACGCTTGGGCACGCCGTATTCGTACTCTATAGTTACCTGAGATTTCCCGTCCGGCCTGAGGTAGGGCAGCTCGCCCTCACTGCGCACGGACGCCATCCGTTGGCAGAGTCGATGGGACAGGGCGATGGGCAATGGCATTAGCTCCGGAGTCTCGTTGCAGGCGTATCCGACCATCATCCCCTGGTCGCCTGCCCCGAGGGTTTCGGCTTCATGGTTATCGTCCGGAAGTTCATGACGAGTTTCGAGAGAGTGCGTCACGCCTTGTGAGATGTCGGGTGACTGTTCGTGGACCGAGACCGCGATGCCGCAAGACTGGTAGTCGAATCCGTACGACGAGTCCTGGTATCCGGCGTCTCGGATCGTGTGCCTGACTATCGTCGGGATGTCCACGTAGGTGGAAGTCGTTATCTCTCCCATGACGAGAACCAAACCGGTGGTCGTGCATGTCTCGCACGCTACGCGCCCCTGGGGATCATCCGCCAGTATGGCGTCGAGAACCGCGTCCGAAATCTGGTCGCAAAGCTTGTCTGGGTGCCCTTCGGTAACCGATTCGGACGTGAACAGGTATGAGGGACTTGCCATGAAGCTGTTGGCCATTAAATACCTCCTGCCAAGAGTGCTCGAGTGTTGGCTGGCGTTGTCTTATATCCCAAGTCTTTGCCGTTGCTCATAGGAAAGCTCCACGAGTGAGGCCGTTCCTTCGGCGATTGTTCTACCGGCTGCTGTAAGCCGTCCGCCCACGGAGAGATCGCGGCCGTCACGCTCCTTGAGCCAGGAGACTGCTCGCATAGGCTCTCCGACGGCAGCGGGCGAGACCAGCCTGGTGTTCATGCTTCGCATCATCGTGGTGACCCCGTTCAAGTATGGCCAGTTTTCCATGACCTCATACAGGATTGCTGCGATCACTCCTCCGTGAACTATTCCAGGCCAGCCCTCGTGTCGTCGCTGCGGTGTGAACTCGGCTGTCAGATACTCCTCGCCCAGCTCCAAGTCGAGACGCAGCCCCGAATGGTTGTCAGTCCCGCACCCGAAGCAGTTTGGGTAGTCGGGCGCGACTGGCGAATCGGTTTCCGGATGCGAGGGACTCATCCGCGAGGCCTCGCCTCAAGTCTGAGTGCAGACTGGCCCCTGTTTCGGCGACACACTGTGACAGTCTCAGACATCGCAGGACGTCTCGCACCCTGTGCTAGGTGCCAATGTCCCAGCTTGCCAGGTAGCGCTCCTGTTCCGCCGTCAGAGTGTCGATCGCAATACCCATAGCCTGCAGCTTCAGTCTGCCGACCTCTTGGTCGATGTCCTTAGGGACATCGTAAACGTCCGGCGCGAGCGTGTGGGCCGTCTGAGCCAGGTATTCCAGCGAAAGCGCCTGGTTGGCGAAGCTCATATCCATAACTGCCGAAGGGTGACCCTCGGCGGCGGCAAGGTTAACGAGTCTGCCCTCGCCGAGCAGATACAGCCGTCGTCCGTCTCCCATCAGGTACTCTTCTACGAACGGCCTGACCGTCTGCTTGCCGTCGGCCATCTCCTCAAGGGCTACTTTGTCTATTTCGACATCGAAGTGTCCGCTGTTGGCGAATATCGCGCCATCCTTCATCGCCGCCAGGTGTGAACGTCCGACCGCGTTCAGCCCTCCGGTCAGCGTGATGAAGATGTCGCCAACTTCCGCGGCCTTGGCTATCGGCATCACCTGGTGACCGTCCATAGCTGCTTCCAGCGCACGGATTGGGTTGATCTCGGTCACGATTGTGTGCGCGCCCATGCCCCGAGCCCTGAGTGCGACCCCGCGACCGCACCAGCCGTAGCCGCATATTACGACGTTCTTGCCTGCCCAGAGCACGTTGGTCGCACGTGTTATGCCGTCCAGGGTGCTCTGGCCGGTGCCGTACCTGTTGTCGAAGAAGTGCTTGGTGTCCGCGTCGTTTATCGCGATGATCGGGTACTTGAGATCCCCAGACGCAGCCAGGCTGTTGAGTCGGACGACGCCTGTGGTCGTCTCCTCGGTGCCCGCGACAACGCCGTCCAGCTTGTCGGTCCTGGCCGTGTGGAGAACCGCGACCAGGTCCGCTCCGTCGTCCATTGTGATGTGGGGGCCGTGGTCGAGCGCAGACTGGATGTGCCCGTAGTAGGTGTCCCTGTCTTCCCCCTTGATGGCGAAAGTGGGGATCCCGTATTCGGCGACAAGCGCGGCAGCGACGTCGTCCTGCGTGCTGAGTGGATTGCTGGCACACAGCGCGATGCTGGCGCCGCCGTCTCTCAGCGCCAACATCAGGTTGGCGGTCTCGGTGGTCACGTGAAGACACGCCGACACGCGCAGTCCGCTCAGCGGCTTCTCATCGCCGAAACGCTGCCTGATCTGCCGGACTACCGGCATCTCCCTGGCGGCCCATTCGATTCTTCGCACGCCAGCCGACGCAAGCGAGCTGTCCAGAATGTGGCCCTTCTGTGTACTGGATGTGGTCACCATTTCCTCCTGTCTGTCTGAAGGGACAGAGAGACTTAGCCAATGCTCCCGACTCGCGCCCTGACCTGCCCGGATCTTTCGAACACAGACCAGTCGCCGAATCCGTCGAACGTTGTGAATCGCTGAAAATCACTAAACCGACTTTGGATGTCAGGTACAGTGAGCGACTCCAGTCTCTCCGTGCTGAAATCCTCCACTGTGAACGAGCCCATCACCGAACCGACAACCGCAGCCCGACGCAGCCCTTCATTCGAAGTGTCGCCTGTGGCGGCGATCGTCCCCATGAATCCGCCAGCGAACGAGTCTCCTGCCCCTGTGGGATCAACGACACGTTCGAGCGGATAGGCCGGAGCGCTGAACACATCCCCGCCGTCGGCCATCAGAACGCCGTGCTCGCCGCGCTTGACCACAACGGTGCGGGGACCGGTCTCCTGTATCTTCCCCGCTGCCTTTATGAGGTTGAACTCTCCGGTGAGGCTTCTCGCCTCTCCCTCATCCAAGAGCAGCAGATCGACCTGGGAGACAACTTTCTCCAATTCGCGCCGACTTCCGTCTATCCAGAAATCCATTGAGTCCAGAGCCACGAACCTGGGTTGCGCGTCCAACTGGTCGAGAACGTCGAGTTGGAGAGTGGGGTCGATATTCGCGAGAAAGACAATGTCCGACGCACGGTGGCGCGCGCTAAGAGCGGGTCTGAACTCGGCGAATACGTTGAGCTGAGTATCGAGCGTTTCGCGCTGGTTGACGTCCTCCGTGGAGTAGACGCCCGACCAGTGGAACGTCCGGCCCTGTACCCGCTCCAAACCGGACACGTCAACGTCGTGCGATGTCATGATCTCGACGTGACTATCGTCGAAGTCATCGCCGACGACGCCGACGAGGCTGACATCGGTCAGGTAGCTGGCAGCAAGGGAGAAGTAAACCGCCGAACCGCCCAACGCTCTGTCGCGGCGGCCGGCAGGAGTCTGGACCGAGTCGTATGCGACCGAGCCCACAACCAGAAGGGACAACTTAGCTGTCCATCCCGTAGCTGGTAGGGTAGCCTTTCTCGATCCAGGGAGGAGTGCCATCCTCTATGTTAAACAGCCGATCGGTATCGAGACCCATCGCCGCCGCCATCTCGCATGCGAGACCGCTCCTCACGCCAGCCGCGCAAATGAACAGCAGGTTCTTGTCCTGCGGTAGCTCGTCGATTCGACCCAGCAGGTCGTCGACAGTGATAAACACCGCGTCTTTGACATGGCCGTCGACGTACTCGTCCATCCTCCGAACGTCAACGAAAACGTTGTCGTCGGTGTCGTGGAGCTCCGCCGCCTCATCGACTGTGATCCTGGTATATGGCTCTCCCGGTATCTGCTTGGGCATCTGCCCACCTTCCCTTTCACCACCTGCTAGTCCAGGTACTTGTCCACCAGCAGACCGAGCCTATTCCTGGTCGCAGGCGAAATCAAATCTCGACTTGTGATTATCGCGTTTTCGAGCGCTCTGTCGCAACCGCAGGAGCGCCGGCCCAGTACCTTGGAAGCCATGCGCCTGATGATGGCCTGGGCTGTTCGCACGTTCTGCATCAGGTTCTGCACCACCAGCTCGACCGACACATCCTCTTCGGCCTCATGCCACACGTCGTAGTCGGTGACGAATGCGAGCGTGACGTAGCACATCTCTGCCTCCCGGGCCAGCCTCGCCTCGGGCAGCGCGGTCATCCCGACGATGCTCGCTCCCCATGAGCGGTGCATCTCGGACTCCGCTCTTGTGGAGAACTGCGGACCTTCGATCACAACGTATGTCCCACTGCCATGAACGGTCGTCTCCGTTGACCCGGTCTCGACCGCCTGCCGTCGCAGGGCAGGACAGAACGGGTCGGCAAATCCAACGTGCGCAACCAGCCCATCCCCGAAGAACGTCGAAGGACGTTCGCGTGTGCGGTCGATGATCTGATCCGGAACCACGAGATCGAGCGGCTTCATCTCCTCCTTCAGACTTCCGACCGCGCTGATGGAGATGAGACGCTGCACGCCAAGCTGCTTCATGGCGTAGATGTTCGCCCTCACCGGCAGCTCGCTGGGGGAGATACGGTGTCCGCGTCCGTGGCGAGGCAGAAACGCAACCGCGATGCCGTCGAGCTCTCCAGTGACGATCGAATCGCTCGGCCTGCCGTATGGCGTTTCGATATCGACCTCGCTGGCGTTCGTTAGGCCCTCCATGTCGTAGAGGCCCGAACCGCCTATGAAGCCGACTGCCGGGTCAGGCATTGGACTCCTCCAACAGCGCGGGCAAACTTCGCCTGTAAGGCGGCCGGCCCACACCCGATTCGCTCACGATCCCCGTGACGTACCTGTTCGGTGTCACGTCGAATGCGGGATTGAATGCAGCCAGTCCTTCGGGCGCGACCCTGGAACCCGCGTATCCCAGCACTTCGCCCTCGTCCCTCTCCTCGATGACGATCTCGTCTCCGGTGGCGGTCCCCGGGTCGAACGTGGACGTGGGCGCGGCGACGTAGAAGGGTATGCCGTTCTCCTTAGCCAGGACCGCCAGGTTGTAGGTGCCGATCTTGTTGGCAACGTCGCCATTGAGCGCTATCCGGTCCGCGCCGACTACGACGCACTGCACCATGCCGCGCCGCATCAGGAGACCGGTTGCGGAGTCGGCGATCAGGCTGGCGTCGATTCCCTCGCGTTGGAGCTCCCAGGCAGTCAGACGCGCGCCCTGCAGCAGCGGTCGGGTCTCGCTGGCATACACGCGGACGAGTCTCCCGTCAGTCCAGGCAGTCCGGATGATGCCCAGTGCCGTGCCGTAGCCTCCGGTCGCCAGCGCTCCGGTGTTGCAGTGTGTGAGCACGGCGCTGCCCCACGGTATCAACTTGGCGCCGAGTCGACCGATTGACAGATTGCTCTCGACGTCTTCGCGGTGAATGCGTGCGGCCTCTTCAACAAGGTCGGCCACGACCTCCTCGGTCGTCTGCGCGTTCGCCGATGCCAATAGCAGCCGGTCGACGGCCCATCCGAGATTTGCGCCGGTCGGACGCGCGAGCCTGATCTCGCGTGCCACCGCGTGAAGTCGATCTGTGAAGTCTCCGTTGGCCGTCTGTGATAGCTCCATCCCCGCCAATGCCAGGGCGTACGCTCCGGCGATTCCAATAGCGGGGGCTCCCCGCACCGACATGTTTCCTATGGCGGAGACAACGTCCCTGTAGTCGGACGTATCGATCCAGGTCTCGACGGCAGGCAGTTGTCTCTGGTCGAGAATACTCAGCGAGTCTCCTCGCCATTCGATCGGTGTGAATTCAGCCAATGTCCCCGTCAATTCGCCACCACCGTTTCACTCTGACTTCACCTGGCAAACAAAAAAAGGCTTCTCGAACGAGAGAAGCCTTCAGGTAGCTACGCTACCACTCTCATCTCTCGAACGTCCATGCGCTCGCCGGAATTGGCACCTTTGTCTTGCGCCGAAGCGCTTTGACCGGTTGCCGGGCATCAAGGGGCCGGTCCCTCCGCCACTCTGGATAAGAGCCACGATTATTCTGTTGTCTATGGTGGGAATCGTATAACGAGGCGCTTTGGACTGTCAAACGCAAACGAGCCAGTCCCACATTAGTGGGCGGCTCGACAGGCAGCCGTCTTTCGACAGGCTCAGAACGAACGAATGCGGGCGAGACGCCCGCGCTCCGAAACCTCGTCCAACAGCCACACCTACAAAATTGATACATGCTCGGACTTGGAGACCCTGTGCCAGTATGAATAGGAAGAGGGCGGGTCCTGCGACCCGCCCTCTTGGCTAGTTAGCTATTCGACTGTGGATCGACCTAGTAGTCCATCGGCGGCATTGCCGGTGCGCCCGCGGGCGTGGGGTCCGGAACGTCGGTGATGAGAGATTCGGTCGTGAGAACCATCGCCGCTACCGAGGCAGCGTTCTCGATGGCCGCGCGGGTGACCTTGGCCGGGTCCATGATGCCCTTCTCCAGGAGATGGCAGAACTCGCCGGCCTCGGCGTCGTAGCCCCAGTCGCCCTCGCTCTGAAGGCTGTCTGCCAGGATGACCTCGCCCGACACGCCGGTGTTCTGGGAGATCAGCTTGATGGGCCGCTGAAGCGCGGTCTTGAGGATGGTGCTGCCGGTGGCCTCGTCTCCAGAGAGGTCCAGACCCTCAAGGGAGGTGCTGGCTCGCAGGACTGCAAGTCCGCCGCCAGGAACGATGCCCTCTTCGACCGCGGCGCGCGTGGCCGAAAGAGCGTCCTCGACGCGGTTCTTCTTCTCTTTCAACTCGACCTCAGTGGCGGCGCCAACCTTGATGATGGCTACGCCGCCGGAGAGCTTGGCCAGGCGCTCCTGGAGCTTCTCGCGGTCGAAGTCAGAGGTGGTCTCGTCGACCTGTGCCTTGATCTGGTTGATCCGGCCGGAGATCGAGTCCTCGGAGCCGGAGCCGTCAACGAAGGTGGTCTCTTCCTTGGATGCGACGATTCGGCGGGCGCGGCCCAGGTCTTCAACGGTGACCGAGTCGAGCTTGCGTCCCACTTCTTCGCTGATGACCTGGCCGCCGGTCAGGATGGCCATGTCCTCGAGCATCGCCTTGCGGCGGTCGCCGAAACCGGGAGCCTTGACGGCGACGCAGTTGAGCGTGCCGCGGAGCTTGTTTACAACGAGCGTGGCCAGAGCCTCGCCCTCGATGTCCTCGGCTACCACTACGACGTTCTTGCCAACCTGGAGAATCTTCTCAAGGGCGGGGAGGACGTCCGCGACAGCGGAGATCTTCTTGTCGGTTATCAGGATGTACGGGTCGTCGATGGACGCTTCCATCCTGTCCTGATCGGTGATGAAGTAAGGGGAGATGTACCCACGGTCAATCTGCATTCCCTCTACGAACTCCTGCTCGTAGGAGAGACCCTTGGACTCCTCGACCGTGATGACGCCGTCCTTGCCGACCTTTTCCATGACGTCGGCGATAAGCTCGCCCATTTCGTCGTCATGGGCGGAGAGCGACGCGACCTGTGCGATCTGCGTGCGGCCTTCGACCGGGGTGGACATGTCTTCGATCGCGTCCCGCATCGCTACGACGCCGCGCTCGATGCCGCGCTTGAGAGCCATGGGGTTGGCCCCGGCGGCGATGTTCTTGAATCCCTCGTGGACGATCGCCTGAGCCAGGACCGTGGCCGTGGTCGTGCCGTCGCCCGCCACGTCGTTGGTCTTGCTCGCGGCCTCTTTCAGAAGCTGCGCGCCCATGTTCTCGAACGGGTCCTCAAGCTCGATCTCCTTGGCGATAGTGACGCCGTCGGAGCACACCTGGGGCGGGCCGAACTTCTTGTCGAGCACCACGTTTCGTCCGCGTGGGCCCAAGGTTACGCCGACAGTGTCGGCCATGATGTCGATGCCGCGCTTCATCGCGGCCCTTGCTTCTTCGCTGAACTGAAGCTGTTTCGCCATTCTGGTTCAGTCCTCCTTCTTAAAAGCCCAATTGGGTGGGGCTACTTCTTGAAGAGAATGTCGTCCTCGCGAAGGACCAGGTACTCGACCTCGCCCTCCTTGTACTCGGTTCCCGCGTACTTCGAATAGATGACGGTGTCGCCGACTTCTACTTCCATCGGAACCCGCGTGCCGTCGTCAGACAGCCTGCCGGGACCGATCGCGACCACGACGCCCTCCTGGGGCTTTTCCTTGGCCGTGTCCGGGATGTAAATGCCGCCGGCGGTCACCTGCTCCTCGCCCTCTTGGGGTTCGACAACTACGCGGTTGCCAAGGGGCTTGAAGGATACCTGTGTATCAGTCGCCATTCTTGCTTCGACCTCCTGAAATGCTTCTCTTTTTCTGTCTGCCGATATCAGTTTTAGCAGTCTAGCAGAGAGACTGCTAAGTCGAATGATAGCGAACGGTTTCTGAGAGTGTCAACGCCAATCCGCCGTGGGGATGCTGTATCAATTTAGTCGGTGGTTTCGATAAGAGCGTTGCCCTGCCCCTCTGGATTCCGGCCTTCGCCGGAATGACGGCGCGGTTGATATGGCACCTTCGAGCAGCGTACCGACTAAACTGATACAGACTCCATCGTGGGTGAGCCCGCCCAGCGTGCTGCCGAGGTCCATCGTTGACGATCATCGCTTGTCGAACCTATTATCGAGCCGTGAATGGGCTGAGAGACAGCAGTTGGTCGGTCGACTTGGTTAGAGCGCTCCGCGCGCTATTCGCGGCGACGCGCCCGCTCCAGTGGAGCAAGAACCTGCTGGTGTTTCTACCTCTGTTCTTTTCGGTCAACCAGGCTTGGAGCCTCGACGACTTCGACGGCGCGCTCCCGCTCGGGCTCCGGACGGCAGCAGCTTTCGTCATCTTCGTCTGCCTGAGCGGGTCCGTGTATCTGCTGAACGACTGCATCGATGTCGAACGCGACCGCGCGCACCCCAAAAAGCGACGGCGCCCCGTCGCGTCCGGGCAGCTGCCGGTCGGGTGGGCCATGACCTCAGCATCTGTACTGACCGTCCTTGGACTGGTCGCGGCCTTCTTGATCCAGCCACTGTTCGGAGCGATATGCCTCGCATACGTCGCGATACAGGACGCCTATACGGTGCGTCTCAAGAGAGTTGCGCTGATCGACGTGTTTTGCGTTGCCTCCGGGTTCGTGTTGCGTGTTATGGCGGGCGCAGCCGTGATCGAGGTGCCGGTGTCCGAGTGGCTCTACATCTGCTCAGGACTGGGGGCGCTGTTCGTAGCCCTGTGCAAGCGAAGAAGCGAGCTATCCACAGCCGGCGAGTGGGCCCGACAGCAACGCGATGCACTGGGGACGTACACCTTGCAAATGCTCGACCAGATGATCGCGGTCGTCGCGGCATCGGCGTTGGTGACTTATGCGCTGTACACATTTATCGCTGACAGCCTCCCGGACAACCATGCAATGCTGCTGACGCTGCCGTTCGTCGGATTCGGGCTGCTCAGGTACATCTACCTTGTCCACACCCGCGACTCAGGCGAGAACCCCGAGGAGATGCTGATTTCAGATGCCCCTCTGGCCGTCGCCATAGTCCTGTGGGTTGCCGTGTCCGCCGCCATCCTACTGGTAGCCGGGTAGCGTCGTGCATGGCCGAGCCACTGGCGGCGACCCGATGTGCTAAACTCCGCGCAGCCCGCGTCGGATGCCTGAAACGACAGGAGTGAATGTATGGTCCCCCCAGACAGTGTCTTCGGCGTGATACCCACCTGGACCGCCGTTTACCTCTTTGCCATCGGCATCTTTGCCGCCGCCGGGTTCGTTCTGTACCACCGCGTGTTTCGACTGATACTCCTGGGCAGGGACCCGGGCCGGTTCGACCAGCCCGTACGCCGCCTTGTCGGTGCGCTCCCGTACATCTTCGGACAGCGCAAGGTGCTCCAGAGCGTCTCGCTCAGGGACCGAGCGGGGCTCGCCCACTTCATCATCTTCTGGGGATTTCTCTCTTTCACCACCAGCTACCTCCTGTACATCTTCGGCGACGTGATATGGCACGACTTTTCGGCGACGCTGCTGACGGACACCGGTGTTCGGGTCTTCACAGCATACCTGGACATACTCGCGCTGGCGTTTTTCGTAGTGCTGGTATGGGCTGCCGTTCGACGGTGGGTCGTCAGGCCCAACAGGCTCAGCTTCGATCTGACTCAGAAAGGCGAGTCCGCGATCATACTGCTGCTGATCGCGTCGCTGATGCTCTTCACGCTGCTTACGGAGGCGTTCTTCGTCGCGGCCGGCGGGAGAGGCCCTCACGCCGACGCCCTGATCGGGCGCCCGATTGGAGAGGCGCTTGCCAACGCCGGGGTCGACGGCGACCTTGCCAATGGCCTTCATGGACTCTTCTGGTGGCTTCACCTCGGAATTATCCTGGGCTTCTCCCTGTACATTCCGCTGTCGAAGCACATGCACCTCGTTGCGGCCCCGATCAGCTTCTTCACGCGCAAGCTGGAAGAGCGGGGCACGCTACCGACTCCCGACCTGGAGGCCGCGCTCGACAACGAGGAGGCGCTCGGCGCGAGTCGTATCCAGGACTTCACGTGGAAGGAGTTGCTCGACGGCTACGCCTGTGCAGTGTGCGGCAGATGCACCGACATCTGTCCCGCGAATCTCACCGGCAAGATACTCTCTCCCATGCACATCGTCGAGAATATGAAGGAGCATGTCATCGAGTTCGGTGATGGGGTCGCGTCCGGCGAAGACGATCAGGAGTCCAAGCCGCTGATCGGCAACTGGGTCGAGGAGGAGGCGCTGTGGGACTGTCTCACCTGCGGCGCGTGCGTACAGGAGTGCCCTGTCGGAGTAGAGCACGTGGACTCGATCGTGGACATGCGCAGGTTCCTCGTTATGGAGCAGGCGTCAATGCCAGAGACTGCTATGGGTGCGCTGCTGAGCATGGAACAGCGCGGGCACCCGTGGCGCGGCACCACGTACGCGCGCACCGACTGGGCTGAAGGCCTGGACGTCCCGACACTAGCGGACCACCCCGACGCCGACGTCCTGTTCTGGGTGGGATGCACTGCGGCGCTGGAGCAGCGCAGCCAGAATATAGCCAGGGCGATGGCCTCAATTCTCAAACGGGCGGGTGTGGACTTCGCTATCCTCGGCAACGAGGAGACGTGCACCGGCGACCCGGCCCGCCGCATGGGTAACGAGTACCTGTACCAGGTGCTCGCCCAGCAGAACATCGAGACCATGAAGTCCTACAACGTCAAGACCGTGGTAGCGATCTGCCCCCACTGCTTCAACACTATCAAGAACGAGTACCCACACCTCGGTGGAGACTTCGACGTCGTCCACTACACCGAGTTCGTCAATGGTCTGATACAGGAAGGGCGCATCAGGCCGGTCGCGGAGATCAAGACCACAATCTCGTACCACGACTCATGCTACCTGGGTCGGCACAACGGCATTTACGACGCGCCACGCGAGATCGCCAACGCCATACCCGGCGTCGAGCTGGTCGAGATGACGCGCTGCCGAGAGAAAGGCTTCTGCTGCGGAGCGGGGGGCGGCCATATGTGGATCGAGGAGTCCCGCGGCCCGCGGATCAATCACGCCCGCACCGAGCAGTTCTTCGAGACTGAAGCCGAAATCGTAGGCGTCTCCTGTCCGTTCTGTCTTCAGATGTTCGAAGAGGGCATAGGCTCGCTAGATCAGGAGAACCGCAAGCAGGCCAAAGACCTGCTCGAAGTCCTCGACGAGAGCATTTCCGGCAAAGTGTGATCTCCTACACGTGACAGGGTACGGGAGGCCGACCATGACGACCGCCAAGCCGGGGATCAAGCTCACATATGAGGACTACTGCAACGCGCCGGAGGATGTCCGTTACGAGTTGCTGGATGGAGAGCTGGTGATAGTGCCTCCGCCCAAGGAGATACACCAGCGAATTCAACTGGCCTTCGGATTGGCGCTCGCCCTGTATGTACAAACACATACCCTGGGGCGGTTGTACTTTGCTCCATTCGACGTACTGTTTACTGACAGCGACGTTGTCCAGCCCGATCTCATCTTCGTCTCCAACGAGCGGGCGCATGTTATCACAGAAGACAACATCCAAGGCGCGCCCGATTTGCTCGTGGAAGTGCATTCCCCATCTACGGCGGATAGGGACAACGACTTCAAGCGTGGTCTATACGAGCGCCACGGTGTCGCCGAGTACTGGATGGTCGATCCTTACGAGAAGACAGTCACAGTCCTGCGGCTGGGCGAAGACGGATACGAAACCGCGGCCGTGTACAACGAGGGTCAGACGCTCGAATCGACCACTCTCGTCAGCTTCACCCTCGCACTCGGTGACGTGCTTTAGCTAGGCCGGCCAGGGGCCCTGCGTCTCTGGACAGCTGCCTCTACAGCACACTCCCCTCGCGGAGGCGCGACGTCTCCTCTTCCGTGTGGCCTAGTAGATCGCTCAGGACTTCGCTTGTGTGCTGGCCTAGCAGTGGGGGAGCGGTGACCTCGACCGGCGAGTCCTCCAGCTGCACCGGGCAGCCTGGCATGGTGAACCTGCCCCGAACCGGGTGGTCGTAGCTCACTATCATCCCACGCTCCTTGAGGTGCGGGTCATTGTAGATGTCGTCGGCGTTGAAACACGCGCTGCACGGAACACCGGCCTCGCCCAGGATGCGCATGGCCTCCTGCTTGGTGTGCTGCATGGTCCACGCTTCGATGATGTCGTTTATCTCTTCGGCTGCCTCGGGGTGGTTGCTCGGGTCTGAGTAGATGGGGTCCTCGATCAGATCGTCCCTCCCCACTGTTCTCAGAAGCGCATGCCACATTCGAAGGCGACGCACGTTGGCTGTCATGAACACGTAGTCGTCTGGACCTCCGGGAGCGCACTTGAACAGCCCCGACCCGGGCCTGCCGGGCCATCGCGATCCACCGCGCCGAGGAGGCGACTCGCCTGTGTCGGCATACGAGTTCATCCAGATGCGGGCGACGTTTACCACGGCGTCCTGCATCGACACCTCGACCTGCTGGCCCTTGCCGGTGGTCTGGCGCTGCCACAGCGCCGCGAGAATCCCGATCACGGCGTGCATCCCGGTGCCGGTGTCTCCGATAGTGATTCCGGGCCTCACAGGAGGCGTCTCGGGCGATCCTGTGGCGGCCACCGCGCCGCCCGCCGCCTGTGCCACCGGATCAAAGCTCTTGTACTCGCTGTACGGCCCGTATGTGCCGAACCCCTTGATGCGGGCCAGGATTATGCGCGGATTGACCTCTTTGAGCTTGTCCCAGCCGACGCCAAGGCGTTCGATCGCGCCGGGCGCCATGTTCTCGGCGACAATGTCGCCCTGCTTTACCAGCTCGAAGAAGATGTTGCGGCCCTCATCTGTCTTGAGGTTCAGCGTAACGCTCCGCTTGTTCGAGTTGAGGTTCATGAAGTACGAGGAGTCATGCCCCGCGCCATTCGTCCCCATGACATTCCTGCCGGGGTCGCCTCGCGTGGGCTCCTCCACTTTGATGACGTCGGCACCGAGCCACGCGAGCATCTGAGTACACGACGTGCCCGCCTCGAACTGCGTTAGATCGATTACCCGTACACCGTTCAGCGCTTTGTCCATTCCGGCCTCCCTATGATCCTGATTCGAGCGCGACCGTAAGCCAGTCGCGCAACTCGTCGCCAACGTCGTCTCGTCTCAGCCCGGCAGAAACCGACGCCTTCAACATCCCAAGCGGGGTGCCGACGTCGAAGTGTTCTCCACTGAACTCGTGCCCGTACACGCCGGGACTTTCCATGTGGGCGGCGATCGCGTCCGTGAGCTGTATCTCGTTGAGCGCCCCAGGCCTGACGTTCTCCAGGGTATCGAAGATCTCGGGCCCAAGGACGTATCGGCCTATGATCGCCAGGTTCGATGGCGCCTCCGCCAGCGGCGGCTTCTCCACCATCCCTACCAGCTTGTGATTGGTGACCGATCCTCCCTCAATTGAGACGATTCCGAGATTCGGAATGGCCTCGTCCGGCACACGCTTGACCGCAAGCACGAACGAGCCCGTGGACTCCCGGATGGCGATCATATCGCCTATCGTCGGATGCTCTGCCCAGATGATGTCGTCAGGCAGGAATACCGCGAACGGCTCATCTCCGACGGCCTCACGAGTCATGAGAACGGCATGTCCCAGCCCCTTCTGCTCGGTCTGGGGCACGCAGGTGATCGTAGCGAGCGAGGAGATGCCTCTGATCTCGTCCACTGCCATTGAGTTTCCCCGTCCTGCGAGCGCGGACTCCAGCTCCGGCCACTCCTCGAAGTACCTCGGGATAGCCTCCTGGTTGCGTGACACGACCAGGATGACCTCTTCTATTCCCGCCTGGGCCGCCTCCTCGACGCAGAAGTGTATCGACGGCCGGTCGAATACCGGAAGAACGTTCTTGGGGACCGCCTTGGTCGCGGGCAGGAATCTCGTTCCGAACCCGGCGACCGGGACTACTGCCTTGCGAATCGACATGCCTCTCCCCGTTGTTTGCCGTCAGTCAGGCCGCGACCGCCTGTCCGGTCCTGTACACCCGTCTCAGGTCCGGCAGGGACGCGTTGGCGGAAAAGATGAAGATCAGGAAGGCTGCCGCGGTGACATAGAGAATTGGCGGCGCCGACAAGATGTCCGCCATGAATCCGTAACCCAGGTTGGCGAACGCCATTATTCCCCCGGCGTGCAGGATGTAGAGGCTGGATATGCGACCCCTGAGTCGGTCCGGCGCGATCGTCTGTACGTAAGTGGTCGTCAGTGCCATGAACGCAGACTGCGTTCCGCCCATTACGGCCGCCACCAGAATTGCGGGGGCGACGCTGGGACTGAACGCCAGCACGATCGGGACTATGCCGCTGATTACTCCGGTCCACAGCAGCCACCTGCCTTTGTTGCGCTCACTCCTGACTCCTGCCATGAGGACCGTCACAACCAGAGAGCCTGCTCCGAACCCCATGACCATGTATCCGAGGATCGAGCCGTCCACGGCTCCGAGCTCGTTCCTTGAGAACACGGGCAGCACCGAGTCGTACGACATGACGAGCGCGCAGTGGAATGCCACGAGCAGGATGAATATCGAGATCATGCGGTTGGTGTAGATGTACACCAGGCCGTCCAACATGCTCCGTGCCATACCGTGACGGGGTGTGGATTCCCCGGTGGAGCGCGTCCTGGTTAGCGTCATGAACATTGTGCCGACAGCCTGGAACGCGACGCTCAGTACCAGAACTCCTGTGACGCCGATGGCGTCGATCGCCAAAAGCGGAGACGCAACCAGCAGACCGAAGAATCGCGCGCCATGTCTGGTCGCCGCGTTGAGTGTGATCGCGTTCAGCAGGTCTCTCTGGGGCACCTGGTTGGGGATCAGCGATGATATAGCGGGCTCCTGCGTGGAACGCATCGTGCCGGAGATAAAGGTCAGGAGCGAAAGGTGCCACAGCTCTAGTACATTGGCAAACGCGAGCGCGGCCACGACAGCCGTTATCGCGCCATTTGCTATGAATGTGAAACGTGCAATGGACTGGCGGTCAAGCCGGTCGGCGATCAGGCCCGCGATTGGCGACACGAGCAAGAAGGGCAGCATGGAAGCGAACGTGACGATGCCGACGTCGCCGGACTTGTCCGACTTTTCGAGAATGAGCCATGAGACCGCGACGATGAAGGTCCACATGGCGGCGCCCGAGCACATATTGGCCATCCAGGTGAATCGGTAGTCCCGATGCCTTAGGGCTGCGAGGTGGGGAATGTCCGCCGCGCGCCGGACGAACATTAGCTTGTTAGAGGTCATCCTGAATTCCAATCGGTGAGCGCGATTATAACAGCGGGTCTCTGAGTCAGGTAGTGGGCATAGGTTGCAGGGCCGTGCAGATTCATTGATCTCCGGGATGACTGATGGGTAATAAAGCATGGCACGAAAACCCGTTTTACCGCATTCTGTCAGGTATTTGCCAAGTTCAACCTTTCATGGATCGGCAACTGTGGCATACAATCTGCAGGATCTGTTGAATAGGCCCAATTACATGCGTGCGGCATTTGGACAAGGGCCAATCCAAGACCGGCAACAGTTGGACATCCGATGCCTTTCACTCCAAGCGAAACTACTGCTCATCTGAAGGAATCCATTGCAAGCTACCTGGAATCCCAGTACAGGGTCTCGCACCCGCTGGTATTCGACGAAAGAGCACATCTACTGAGACAGCCTGGGGTGATAGCTCAGGACCCTTTCATAGAATCGACTCCCGCTTTCTCAACAGGGAGTTTTATCCGTGACCTCGAACAACAGATACCACATATTGTTCCTGAAGGGCTGACCGACCTTGTCCAGCATGGTGTGCCCGTCGGCCGATTCCCACTTTACACTCACCAAGAGGAGGCTCTTCTAGCCAGTTTTGGCAACTCTCCGAACCTTCTCGTAGCCACAGGTACGGGCTCCGGCAAGACCGAAGCTTTTGTGCTCCCCATTCTGGCAAGGCTTCTGCATGAGGCCAAAGATTGGCCTTCCCCTTCGGAAGCTACTCCAACTCAAGGCACATTTGCCGATCGCGTCTGGCACCACTCACGTCGATATGAACGGAGACCCGCTGCCCTGCGCGCCATCATCCTGTACCCGATGAATGCGCTGGTCAATGACCAGATGTCCCGGCTACGGCGCATTTTGGCGCTGGGAGGCTCACCCGAATGGCAGCGGGAACAGTTGAACGGCAATCTCATTCACTTCGGCATGTACACAAGTCTCACGGAGGTCACCGGTAGCCCCGACAGTGGATACAAGCGCCAGCGGTTCAGCGAGTACATCGAGCAGTTGGAGCAGGAGTGGCACTCACTGCCCGATGACATGAAGACGGTCGGCAACTGGCCTTCTGTTGACGGCCCCGAGATGCTATGTCGATGGGATATGCAGGCCGCACCGCCGGATATTCTGGTGACAAACTACTCGATGCTGGAGTACATGCTCATCCGGCCGATAGAGAGTCCAATCTTCGAGATGACGCGAGAGTGGCTTGCCACATCGCCAGATAACAAGCTTACGCTTGTTCTGGACGAGGCCCACACCTACACCGGAGCGAAAGGCGCGGAGGTGGCCTATCTGGTCAGACGCCTCAAGGAACGGTTGGGTATCAAGTCTGGAGATGGAAAGTTTCGTGCGATAGCGACGAGCGCCTCAATCCCGACTAACCAGACAGGCGGGGATGAACTGTTGAAGCGATTCAGTGCGGACCTGTTTGGTGAACCTCCGGAAACATTCTCACTCATACAGGCCGGAATAGACAGAAATGAAGTCACTCATCCGTTTACGGACGCGGCCATTGTGAAGGCGTTCGGCGACTTTCACGACAGCTTCTCCTTCACCAATCCGAGGCCAGCGATGGAAAATCTTTCCGAAGCCTTGGCTTTGCCCGCCCCGGATGAGACCGCCGACCCGCGGGTGGCGATGTACACCATGTTGGCTGACAACAACGAGATTCGGTGGATGCGTGACCGCACTGCCAGAAACGCCACTTTGCTGTCCGAACTGTCGGACGAGCAATGGCCCCGGGAAGTAGATCAGGCTGACAGGGAGCGCGCGACCTCTGGCGTACTGACAGCCGGAAGCTACGCTCGGCCAGAACCTGAGCCCGACACCCAGCCACTGCTCTCGGTGCGAATTCATGCATTCTTTAGGGGAATTCCCGGATTCTGGGCCTGTGTGGACGCTGACTGTTCGGAGATCCTGCCAGAATTCAGGGGCGAGCGTCCAATTGGCAGGCTCTACACTGATCCTCGCATATGGTGCGGGTGCGGATCGCGCGTCCTTGAGGTCTTCACCTGTCGCAAGTGCGGGTTGTTGTTCCTGGGTGGCATCGAGGATAGCGGACCGGGCAGCTTGTGGCCCTGGAGTGACGACTTCAGCGGAGAACTTGCGGATCAGATTGCCAAATACAAGGTGTTCGCGGTGGAAAAGCCCAGGCCGGACTATGCGAACAGCCATCGCTCGATGAGCACTACCCTGAACTGCGCGGCATGGCAACAGGATTCGCGTCCTACCTACGAGGTGGGTCCCGCCCGGAACCGGGAAACCGACGAGGTCCAAAGCCCCTTCCCAAACAAGTGCCCTCGCTGCCACAACTATCGCTTTCAAGGGGACTCTGCCAGCGACGTGCGTGAGGTTGTCGAGAATCTGAGGACGCGCGGTCCACGTTCCATTTCGGTTCTAATGGAGGACACGCTGCGCATCCAGCCCGCAGTTGGCGAGAAAGAAAATTTCAGGCCCAAGGCGTTGGTGTTCACAGACTCGCGGCAGGAGGCAGCGCAACTGGCCGGCGACCTGCGAAGAGACCACCGGGACGATACCTTCAGGCAGCTCGTCTACCACGCTTTCAATGTCTGCGACTCGTGCGGGGGCACCGGGGTTAAAGAGACCGCGACCTACATAATTGGTCTGGGATCAAGCACAACGGAGTCGCGCTGCGACTCGTGTGGGGGCACTGGCCGCAATCCGACCCCGTCGCCAATGAGTTACCGCGAGCTCAGAAGGCGCGTGATCAGTATGCAGATCGAGCGCGATTTCGATCCGACCGGGGAGTTTCTAGAAGACGCTCATAGTCTGCTCGACACCGATAGCGAGCGTGTTTACGAGGAAGCTGAGGTCGCCTTCAATGTGATGTGTAATCGGGAGATAACCCAGGAGGATTTCGGACTGGAACCCCTCGGACTTGGCATGTGGTCTATTCGGCTACCCGAGAACACAGGTCAATTCGAGGGAATAACCGAGGATGAAACCAAGTCATTCCTTCGCATAGTGGCCCGCATCCTGGCGACCGAGAATATACTGCTGCCGCCCCACCCAAATGATCCCTGGGAGTGGCCGTTTGATGAGCGGATGCAGAAGTACGAGCGCCGTAGAATCGTGCAGGGCGACCGTTCTGATCCTGAAATGAATCTGGTCCCGTTCAATTTACACCCATACCGCAAACTCGGAAGATACGCCGCCGCAGTCGCTCGTGTCCTCAAAGACAAAGGCCGCATCACCTCGAACCAAAAGTGGCTGCGCGAGCTCAGATCACCCCTATGGCAAGCTCTAACCGGGTTCAGAGTTCTGGTTAGCGCGGGGAGGAGGACCCCTGTTCAGTTGTTCAGCGGGGCCGCCAGCCGGGTTCCGCACAGCATACGAATAGACTCCTTCGAGCTCAACCCCGTCGGCGACGAAGTGTACAGATGCAGGACTTGCCGTTACGTCATGGGAGAGGCGCTGCTGGGTGTGTGCTACCGGTGCGGACAGCAGAGCGAGAAAGTAGTTCCTAAGTCAGTTCGGAATTTCTACCGTAGGGCGGCGCTGTTCGCGGAACCCGGTTCGGAGTTTCCAGATCCCTACCCCGTCAGGGCCACCGAACATACGGGCGCAACCGACCGCAGGGAGGCGCGGAACATCGAACGATGGTTTCAGGATCTGTTCCTTCCGGACGAGCACGAGGGAGATCACAGGATAGACATTCTCTCCGTTACCACCACTATGGAAATGGGAATAGACATTGGCAGTCTGCTGAGCGTTGGCCTGCGGAACATGGCGCCCAACGTCGCCAACTATCAGCAGAGGGCCGGACGCGCCGGACGCAGAGGCAGCGCCGTGGCTACCGTCTCCACCTACGCACTGGATAGGAGCCACGACCAGTATTACTTCCACAGGCCCAAGCAGATAGTGTCAGACCCGCCGCGTGTTCCCACTCTATATTTGGCTAACAACGTAATCGCCAGGCGACACTTTCGGTCGCTGGTCCTCTCCGCATTCTTTCGTGAGTGGGCTCCGAAGGGGGCTGGGGTCACATTGTTCAACGCCTGGGGAACCGTAGAACGTTTCCTGAATGGGGGAGCGCGCGCTCTGGCCGCCTACATCCGCGGGAATCGGAAAGCCCTGGGCGAACGTGTAGCCGCGGTGGTGGAGCGGTCCAACCACGGACGCATCGGCGAGTGGCTGTCCGAGCTCCCTCGGGAGATACGCGAGGCAGCGGCTGATGAACCCGACCAGAAGAAGGATCTGCTCGAAGTCCTGACGGTACGGGCGTTGCTGCCAAAATACGCTTTTCCGGTCGACGTGGTGGACTTGTCAATACCGCCCGAAGCAGAGGGTGACGATGCCCCCTATGAATCGCAAGACTACAATCCGGGGATATCCCGCGATCTCAAGATAGCGCTGGCAGAATACGCACCCGGCGCCCAGATACTTCTTGGACGCTTTCCTCACACATACATCTATCCCAGCGCTGCTGTCTATGACCCTTCTGACGTCAGTCCCGACTACACTCCCGTTGAGCAACTGAACAGGTGCATGAGGTGCCACGCTGTCACAACCCAATTGATAGATGACCCACAGACAACTGAGTGTGCCGAGTGCAGCGGCCGGGACATAAGCCGGACGCCCTACCTGCGCCCTAAAGGGTTCAGCGTTGATCAGGCCAAGCCGAATGGCGGGAGAGTTAGGTACAACCGCACAACTGGGCGTGAGCGAGCCGGTTACTCAACGGGTGCCCAGTTGCTCGTTGGTACCAATGCGATTGTTGCGGGGCAAAGCAGTGCCCCATATGCACCCGATCTGTATTCACACGTCTTTACGGGTGAACTCATCATGCTAAACGCGGGTAAGAGCGGCGAAGACGGTCCAGACGGATTCCACATCTGCAGGGACTGCGGTCGTATGCTTCAACCTGGTGAGACTAGCCACCGCTATCCGTCCAACGTTCCTCCACATGCCGGCCCACGGGTTGGTCCGAGATCCGGATGGCGGTGCCCAAATCGCAAGGGAGATGCCAACAGAGTTGGACTCGTACACACGTTCTCCTCAGAGGTGGCGATTCTCGCCGCCGCTCTGCCGTCCACAATGGACGCGCCATTCATGGAGGCTTCGGGCAGGGCTGTATGGCACTCATTCGGAACTCTGATGAAGGAGGCTGCGTCGAGGCTGCTCCAGATAATGCCCGACGAGATACAGGTCGGGGTCCGCCCTATGCGAGATCCTCTTAACCGAATACTCGGCGAGGTATTTATTTATGACGACGTGCCTGGAGGCGCCGGATACGCACGCGCCATCAGGGAAAACCTAGAGGAGATTACCAGCGATGCATTGAACATGGGCTTGGATTGCAGCAATGTGGACTGTGTATCCGCCTGTTATCACTGTCTCCTGGGATACCGCAACCAGCGCACTCACAACCTGCTGGACAGGCGTCTTGGAGCCGCCCTGCTCAAGTACCTGCTGCATAGTCAGCGTCCAGCCCAGCCGGGCGGGGACTTCAATGAACTTGCAGTGAACATCTCCGAGTACACGAGAGCCATTTGGCGTGTGAGCGAGGGAGAGACGATCGAGCGGTTGACCGTGCCTGCGATTTTCGAGACCAAGAGCTACGGGCGAATCGGTGTCCTGCCGATACACCCGCTGACTCGACGTCCATCGAAGAGTTACCTGGAGGGTATCCGTCGCAAGACTGGCATCTCGATAAGGGCTTACACGACATTTGACATAGAGCGCAGGCCGTTTTGGGTAGCGGACGAGTTGCTCCGGGAGTTCCCTCACAAGTGAGAAGACACGAAAATGATGAATGAAGACACGGGCCCAGAATCCGATCCCGTCGCTTCCAACGATCATATTCCAGATGCCAGCCTGGAGGATACTCAGTTTGTTGACCGTGCTGCCCTGCGTTCGGACATTGAAGACCATCTCAGACAGCTTGGACTATGGAAGCGGGCCGCAGACGCCGAACTGACCAAGCAGAATATCCGGGACATTCACGGTTCTCACAGGGTGTCTGCCCAAGCGAAGATCCGAAGGGCATTGGGAGAACGACGCATTCGCGAACTCGTTGAGGAGCAGATCGCGAACGGAGGTGAGGTCAGCCCCTGCAAGATAGACCCCGTTATCGAATTGGTCGACACTGAACGGCTGGGCAAGATTTTCAGATTCGCAACCTTGTTTTGGTCGGTTCCCGCCTCTATGGGCTACGGGCGGCGGATGCGGTTTCTGGTCCGGGATAGGCAGAATGGCAGGCTGATCGGCGTGTTCGCATTGTGCGACCCCGTGTTCAATCTCACGCCAAGAGATAATTGGATAGATTGGGACCAGGCGGGGCGCAGGGAGCGCCTAGTCCACACAATGAACGCCTACGTGGTCGGCGCAGTGCATCCGTACTCCGACCTGCTGGGCGGCAAGCTCGTAACATCTCTCATTGCCTCAAGGGACGTCGGGAAGCTGTTCGATGAGCGGTACGGACACACCTCCGGCATCATCAGCGGTCAACGCAAGAACGCTAGACTGACGCTGGTCACCTTTACGTCGGCGCTTGGCAGGTCGTCCATCTACAACAGACTCAGACTCTTCAACGGAAGTAGTGACCATCCAGTGGTCGCGCTGGAAAGGCGTGGTTTCACCAAGGGTTTTGGGCACTTCCAAATCAGTGAGGAGCACTTCCGCCAACTCCGTCAGATTCTGGTGGAGGACGAACACCCATACATTTCTCCAAGAATGGGTACAGGTCCTAACTGGAAGATACGAGTGGCACGGGCCGGGCTCGAGAAGATCGGTTTCGGGGAGGCCGACACCGTGCTGAAACACGGCATACAGCGAGAGGTCTATGTCATGCCGATTGCAGACAACGCGAAGGAGTTTCTTGCGGGACGACATGAATCACCGCTGTTCAACAACCAGTACGACGCGACAGCAATCGCGGAGTTGGCGAGAGAACGCTGGGTGATACCACGAGCGGCTCGCAGGCCAGGCTTCAGCTCTTTTCGTAGGTGCGAGGTGGCGAATAACGTACTACGTGGAGTCGACTGACTTCAGACGGCGAATGATCTCAGCGCACTTATAGAATGAGGCCTGCCGACGTCGCCGGACTTGTCCGACTTTTCGAGAATGAGCCATGAGACCGCGACGATGAAGGTCCACATGGCGGCGCCCGAGCACATATTGGCCATCCAGGTGAATCGGTAGTCCCGATGCCTTAGGGCTGCGAGGTGGGGAATGTCCGCCGCGCGCCGGACGAACATTAGCTTGTTAGAGGTCATCCTGAATTCCAATCGGTGAGCGCGATTATAACAGCGGGTCTCTGAGTCAGATAGTGGGGTGGAGTGCCAAGCCAGGGCAATCGCACTAAGCGGGGCCAGCTTTGACAGGGCCTCCTACACCACTCTGCTGGACTCCGGCCTTCGCCGGAGTGACGATTGATGGTCGCAGGCTGAAGTCCAAATGCGATTGCCCTGCGATAGGCTGCGTCACTGTCCCAAGTTGGTGGGCGGACACATCACCCTCACCCCCGTATCGAGTACGGGGCAGGCTCTAGCCCTCTCCCTGAGGGAGAGGGGACTCTCGATCCCGTAAGGCTACGCCTACTAATCTGGGACAGTCTCATAGGCTGCCGTGTCGATTGACTTTCGACCCTCTCAGGGATACATTGAGCGCATCGGCTTGAACTTGAAAGGAGGGCTTTATGATACCGTCCCAATTCGAGTACTCTGCCCCTCAAACGCTGGATGAAGCGATCTCCCTGCTTGGCGAACACGGCCCCGATGCCGTGGTGCTGGCCGGAGGGCAGAGCCTGATTCCCCTGATGAAGCTGCAGTTGGCCCTGCCCGAACATGTCGTCGACATCAACGGGATAGCAGGTCTGTCAGGCGTCAGCGAGGACAATGGCTTCCTTCGTATCGGGAGCCTGACCCGGGAGAACGACCTTGAACGCTCAGAGATCGTGCGGTCAAGGTATCCCATCCTGTACGACACGGCAGTCGTCATAGCCGACCCGCTGGTGCGCAACATGGCCACGGTGGGTGGCAACCTGGCTCACGGCGATCCGGCCAACGATCATCCGGCTACGATGCTTGCCCTGGGAGCCCAGGTAGCCGCCGTGGGACCCGCAGGTGAGCGGGTAATCCCGGTGTCTGACTTCTTCGAAGGGCCGCTAACCACTGCTCTCGATCACGGCGAAATCCTCACAGAGATCAGGATTCCGACGCCTCCAGCGGGCAGCGGCGGCGCGTATCTCAAGCTCGAACGCAAGGTGGGCGATTATGCCATTGCCGGTGTTGCGGCTCTGGTCACGGTGGCAGATGGAGTTTGCCAGCAGGCGGGCATTGGTCTGACCAACGCCGGCTCTACACCAGTCAAGGCAGGGTCCGCCGAGTCCTTCCTGATGGGCAAGAGGCTGGATGACGATACCATTCGCGAGGCCGCGCAGCTGGCGTCGCAGGACGCCGATCCCACCGCGGACCTTAGGGGTTCGGAAGAGTACAAGCGCGATATGGTGAGGGTACTGGCCGGTCGAGCGCTGCGTTTGGCGTTGGAGCGAGCCGGCTAGCTCAGAGGGCGACCACGCCCGAACGAACCGAGAGATCGAACAAGACCACAGAAGCAGGTCAGGGTGCCATGGTCCAGATCAATGTAACGGTCAACGGAGAGGAACGAACCGAGGAGGTGGAGCCCAGACTACTGCTGGTCCACTTCATTCGAGAGACCCTGGGTCTCACCGGGACTCACATCGGCTGCGATACGACTCACTGCGGGGCCTGCACCATTACTTTGAATGGAACGCCGGTCAAGTCGTGCACTATCTTCGCAGTCCAGGCCAACGGCAAGGAAGTGAGGACGGTGGAGGACCTGGAACAGGGTGGCGAGCTTCATCCCATCCAGGAGGCCTTCACCGAGGAGCACGGTCTGCAATGCGGCTTCTGCACGCCCGGCATGATGATGACCGGCATCGCTTTTCTCGAGGACAATCCCAGCCCGTCCGACGACGAGATTCGGAGAGCCATCTCCGGCAACCTGTGCCGCTGTACCGGGTATGTAAACATCGTCAAAGCCTACCAGTCCGCCGCTGAGAAGATACGTGAGAGGAGTGCGTGATGACTACGCGAACACCGCCCGAAATCGGCGGCATAGGACACTCTGTTCTACGCAAAGAGGACCCCAGGTTCATCCGGGGCAAGGGCAACTATGTTGACGACCTCAAGCTCCCCGGGATGCTCCACCTGGCCATCGTGCGCAGCCCGATGGCCCACGCACGTATCAAGAGTATCGACTCCGAAAAGGCCCTGGCCATACCTGGCGTTCTGGCGATCATAACCGGCAAGGACCTGGAACAGTACAACCTGGCCTGGATGCCAACCCTGATGGGCGACACGCAGATGGTGCTGCCAGTCGACACCGTCCAATTCGACGGCCAGGAGGTCGCCGCGGTGCTGGCGACCGACCGGTACACCGCCGCCGACGGGGTCAACGCCGTCGAGGTCGAATACGAGCCCCTGGAAGCGGTGGTCGATCCCTTCAAAGCGCTGGAGCCAGACTCACCCATCGTCAGGGAAGACAAAGAAGAGCAGAGCAACCACATCTGGCACTGGGAGGTCGGCGACAAGGAGAGCACCGACAGAGTGTTCCGCCAGAGCGACGTGACGGTCAAAGAAGACATCTACATACCTCGTATCCACGTCTCGTCTATCGAGACCTGCGGTTGCGTGGCCCAGTGGGACCCGGTCATGGAGAAGCTGACCGTGTGGATGACCACGCAGGCGCCGCACGCAATCCGGACCGTACTGGCGCTTGTTGCAGGCCACCTGGGACTGGCAGAGCACAAGATACGAATCATATCCCCGGACATCGGCGGGGGATTTGGCGGCAAGGTGCCGGTCTATCCCGGATACGTGCTGGCGATCGCGGCTTCGTTCCTCACGGGTAGTCCCGTGAAGTGGGTCGAGGACCGCATGGAGAACCTCATAGCAGACTCCTTCGCCCGCGATTACCACATATCCGCAGAAGTGGCTGCCCGCAACGACGGTACGATGGAGGCGCTGCGAATCAAGACCATAGCCGACCACGGCTATACTGACGCGGCAGCCAACCCATCCAAGTTCCCGGCCGGACTGTTCCATATCTGCACCGGCTCGTACGATTTCAGCGACGCCTTCGTCGAGGTGGACGGCGTGTACACCAACAAGCCTCCCGGTGGAATCGCGTACCGCTGCTCGTTCAGGGTCACCGAGGCGGTGTACGCCGTGGAGCGCATGGCGGACATAGTGGCCCACCAGTTGGGCATCGACCCCGCTGAGTTCCGCATGAAGAACTTCGTCAAGCCGGATGCCTTCCCGTACAGGTCGGCCCTGGGCTGGGAGTACGACAGCGGCGACTACCAGGGTGCACTCGAAAAGGCGATGGGCATCATCGGATACGAGGACCTGCGCCGCGAGCAGGCCGGGAAGCGCGAGCAGGGCGAGCTGATGGGCATCGGCATCTCCAGCTTCACCGAGATCGTCGGAGCAGGACCGTCGCGACACTTCGACATCTTGGGCATCAAGATGTTCGACAGCGCCGATATCCGTATACACCCTACCGGCAAGGCCATAGCACGATTCGGGACACGTTCACAGGGACAGGGACACGAGACGACCTACGCTCAGATCATTGCTGAAGAGCTGGGCATTCCCGTAGGTGACATCGCCGTGGAAGAGGGCGATACCGATACCGCGCCCTATGGTCTGGGGACCTATGCCAGCCGAAGCACTCCCACAGCCGGCGCCGCCGCCGCCGTTGCGTCTCGCAAGATTCTTGCCAAAGCGAGATCCATCGCGAGCTACCTTCTTGACGTCGGCGATGACGATCTGGAGTGGGAACCGGGCAGGTTCTTCGTGCGGGACTCGCCGTCTCTGTCCAAGACCATTCAGGAGATCGCGTTCGCGGCTTACACAGACCATCCACCGGGCATGGAGGCCGGACTGGAGGCGCACTCGTCTTACGATCCGCCCAATCTGACCTATCCGTTCGGCAGCTACATCTGTGTCGTGGATATCGACAAGGGCACCGGCGAGGTGAACGTACGGCGCTTCGTGGCCGTGGACGACTGCGGCAACATCATCAACCCCATGATTGTCGAAGGGCAGGTCCACGGCGGCCTGACGATGGGCCTGGCGCCCGCCCTGTACGAAGAGATCGTGTATGACGAGAACGGTCAGAACCTCACCAGCACCTTCATGGACTACCTGCTTCCAACCGCCGTGGAGACGCCGGACTGGGAGACTGACAAGACCGTCACTCCGTCTCCGCATCATCCGCTGGGCGCGAAGGGCATAGGCGAGTCCGCTACTGTTGGCGCTCCGGCGGCCATCGCGAACGCCGTCGTGGATGCGCTCTGGCATCTGGGCGTGCGCAACATAGACATACCCATTACGCCGTCCAAAGTGTGGGAGGTCCTGCGCGAGAACGGAGTGACTGAGTAGCCTGAAATGTTCGACGATCTCCTGGAACAAGCCGCCGCTCTGAAGGAAGGCGGCAAGCCATACGTCCTTGCGACAGTCGTGGCCTGCAAACCGCCTACTTCGGCGAAAGCCGGCGCCAAGGCCATTGTCCAGCCGGACGGCAGCTTCTACGGCTGGGTCGGTGGCAGCTGCGCCCAGCCGCTGGTCACCCAGGAGTCGCTGAATGCGCTGCAGGACGGCGAGGCTCGTCTGGTGCTGCTGGCCCCTGACCCGAGCGACGTGGACGTGGGACTTCAGGGGACGGTGCTCATCCCCATGACATGCCAGAGCGAGGGTACGCTGGCTATCTACCTGGAGCCCTGGCTGCCCAAGCCCGAGCTTGTAGTCATCGGGCAGTCTCCAATGGCGCGCGGCCTGGTGGCGTTGGGAGACCGACTGGGGTTCAGGGTTTCAGCCTGCGACCCGTCCGCCACCAGTGACATGTTTCCTGAGGCCGCCAATCTGGTCAACGAACTGGGAGACATAAAGGGACGAATTGGCCCTCGCAGCTTCGTTGTCGTCGCGACCATGGGGCACTATGACGAAGAGGCCCTTGAGGCTGCGCTCGGGGGTGAAGCCAGCTACGTCGGTTTGGTCGCCAGTCCCAGGAGGGGACGGGCGGTTATCGATTTTCTCCGGGCCAAAGGTGTGCCTGCAGAGGCGCTCGATACGGTCAAGTACCCGGCGGGTCTGGACATTGGCGCTGAGACGCCGGAAGAGATCGCGCTAAGTATCCTGACGGAGATCGTCCAGAAAATGCGTGCCGCTGGACAGGGTGTCACACTGGAGCCAGATGTTCAGTCAGAGGCGGAAGTCGAGTCCATAGACCCGATCTGCAACATGACGGTCAGGGTGGCCGACGCCCGTTACCACTCCAGCTACAACGGCACCGAGTTCTACTTCTGCTGCCTGGGATGCAAGGATCAGTTCGAACAGGCCCCTGAGAGATACTCGCTCACGGTTGCCTAGCTGTCTCAGGCCCGGTTGTACTGCACGGCCAGCACCTCGGCCAGGATGGACAGGGCCAACTCCGCAGGAGTGCGCGATCCTATGTCCAGCCCGATGGGAGCTCGGATGCGGGCGAGGTCGGCGTCACTGAAGCCTTGCTGCCTCAGCGCCTGCTTTCGTCCCTCGTGTGTTACACGGCTGCCCTGAGCGCCAATGTAGCGGGCCTCGGACTGAAGGCCGCTCGCCAGAGCCGGGACATCGAACTTCGGGTCGTGGGTCAGGACCACCAGGGAGGAGTAGCCGTCCAGCGGCGCCTGCTCCAGCGCTTCCTCCGGCCAGGCGTGGATAATCTGCTTGGCGTCCGGGAAGCGTTCCGGGGTCGCCAGCGCGCTGCGGACATCGATGACAGTGACCTGGAAGCCGACCTCGGTGGCGAGTCGGCACAGAGACATTGCAGCATGGGTAGCCCCGACGATCAGGAGGCTGGGCGAGGGACGAAACGCCTCCAGGTACACCTGCGCCTGCTCCCCCTGCCAGGGTAGGCTAACCACTCTTGTCCCGCCTACTTGGAGAAGCTGGTCGCTCTCGTCAGTTATATGGCCGTCGAGTGAAGGAGCTATCGAGCCGACGGTCCGGCTCGCGTCCAGCCTTACGAGCTTGCAACCAAGCAGGGACTCCGGGGCCAGTCCAACAGCGTACACAGCTACCTGATCGCGCTCCACTGATTGGCGTAAGGTGTCCCACTCATCGTCGACGACGAAGGGCTCGATCAAGACGTCGATAGAACCGCCGCAGCTCAGGCCGACCTCGAAGCCCAGTTCGTCGGCTATGCCATAGTTGGCTACCTCGGGCGCGCGACTGTCCAGGACCTGCATTGCTCGCTCGAAGACATCAGCCTCGACGCAGCCGCCGCTAACAGACCCGGACATGAGTCCGCTGCGCGTTATGCACAGTCGCGCTCCGGGAGGTCTTGGGGCTGAACGTCTGACCTGGACCACGGTCGCCAGAGCAATGTCCTCGCCCTGGCTTTGCCACAGGTCCAGATCGGGAAGAATTTCCTTCACCGCACCCCACCTCCTCGGTTGTGTTTCCGCGACACGCACTCAACAGGCCGGACACATCCTGGGGCGTCGTTGCCGGCAGCTGCGCGCGTGTCGCTTGGAGTTCGGGAAGAGGGTGGTGGAGATAGGGGGGCTCGAACCCCCAACCTCGGCATTGCGAACGCCGCGCTCTCCCAATTGAGCTATATCCCCACATGCACCGGACGCTGCGATTATACCACGCGTCTCCCGACATGCGCCAAGACGGTTGATCGTCCTGCGATCATCCCGTGCCGGCGAACTGCGCTGCCACGTTCCGCCGCTGTATCTTGCCGGTCGCCGTCCGAGGCAGCGACTCCACCAGGTACACCTTGTCGGGCACCTTGAAGTCCGCGAGGTGGTCGCCGCAGAACCTGAGGATGTCGTCCTCGGACGCGGAACCGGTCAGCACGACCGCTGCCTGGACAGCCTCACCGTACTTCACGTCAGGGACGCCAAAGCAGACCGCCTCAGCCACTGTCGGATGCTGCAAAAGTATGGCGTCTACCTCCAGGGGCGAAATCTTCTCACCGGCTCGGTTGATGAGCTCCTTGAGCCTGCCCGTGAGCGTCAACACCCCGCTGCTGTTGAGGATCCCCTGATCTCCGGTACGGAACCAGCCGCTGGTGAACGACTCCGTGTTTGCCGTCGGGTTGTTGTGGTATCCGAGGGTCACGTTCGGTCCTCTGATCACGACCTCGCCCGTGCTGCCTATATCGAGAAGTCCCCCCTCGTCGTCCATGATTCCGATGTCCACGCCTGTCCCGCGCCCAACGGTACCAGGCTCCCTGTCTCCGGGAGGGAGTTGGTTGGACGCCATCTGGTGCGAGGCCTCGGTCATGCCGTACGCCTCCAGCACGGGCGCGCCGAAACGCTCCTCAAGATCGTGGAACACCGACGGGGCCAGCGCCGCCGAGCAGGAACGGATGAACCTGAAGCTTTCCCGCGGGGCCTCGTCGGCGTCGGCACGCATAAGAAGAATCTGGTGGATGGTCGGTACGGCCGAGTACCAGGAGGCTCCCGTCGAACGCTGCTGGTCCCAGAACCTGCTCGCGCTGAACCTGTCCGGCACGACGATGCTTCCGCCCGTCCTCAGGGTGGAGAGCGCAACGCCGATCAGGCCGTGTACGTGGAACAGCGGCATCACCACCAGCGATATGTCATCTGGGGTGAGCTCATAGGTATCTCCAATGTTCCGCAGGGATGCGACGAGGTTGCCGTGCGTGAGCGGGACGCCCTTGGGTCTGCTTGTCGTCCCCGACGTGTGAAGGAACAGGGCAACGTCGTCCGGCGAGGGGCCGTCAACATCCACCCGCCCGGTGAGGGCCTGGCCGTCGCGCTCCAGGACCGTCCTGCCGCTGGCGTCCAGTGAGGCGTCAAGAGTGGGGATACCCAGTTCCCCGGCGGCCTCACGTCCCGCGTGGTCTCCGGGCGGCAGAATCGCGAGCTGTGCCTCGGCATCCTCCATGTAGAACCTGAACTCGTCCGTGGTGTATGCAGAGTTGAGCGGCGCCGCGATCGCTCCGGCGCGGGCAACCGCCATGAAAGTGACGAGGAAGTCCAGGCTGTTCGGCAGGACGATCGAAACTGCTCTTCCCTTCTCCACGCCGGCCGCCGCGAGCGTCTCGGCAGTGCGTTCGATCTCGTCTCTGAGATCTGCGTAGCTTGCAGTCGGTCCGTCGGGAATCACGACGGCATTGCTGTCCGCTGAATGTCCATCGAGTATGTCTGCGAGTGTGGACACGGTTGCCCCCTTTGGTATGTGACTGATTACTGCCCGGATAATCTCGCACCCCTCACCTTTGATGTCAACTGCGGCCACTCACACATCATGGTCCCACGGCTGTTGACACTCAATTGGGCCGACTTTAAGATTCACCCACGTTGCACTCCCAAACCCTGACGAGGCCATAACATGCTCCAAGATGAAGTCAAAGCCCTGGTGTTCGATGTATTTGGCACCGTGGTCGACTGGCGCTCCAGCATCACCCGCGAGGGCGAAAAACTAGGCAAGCGCAAAGGGATCACGAACGTGGACTGGGAAGAGTTTGCGGACGCCTGGCGCGGCGGGTACGGTCCGTCGATGAACCTGGTGCGCACTGGAAAGCTCCCGTGGACCAGGATCGACGATCTTCATCGCATGGTGCTCGACGAGCTCCTGGAGAAGTTCGGCATCGAGGGACTGACCGAGGACGAGAAGGTCGACTTCAACAAGGCGTGGCACCGCCTCGACGCCTGGCCGGACTCTGCCGCCGGCCTCGCTCGCCTGAAGACCGGGTACGTCATCGGAACGCTCTCCAACGGCAACGTGGCCCTGCTGACCAATATGGCTAAGCACGCCGGACTGCCGTGGGACTGCATCCTCTCAGCAGAGCTGGCCAAGCATTACAAGCCCGACCCCGAGGCCTACCTGATGGCCGCCGACATTCTCGGGCTGGAGCCGTCTCAGGTCATGATGTCAGCCGCTCACAAGGGGGACCTCAAGGCCGCTCGCAAGCAGGGTCTCAAGACGGCGTTTATCCCGCGCCCCATGGAGCGAGGCCCCCACCATGAGATCGATATCTCCTCGGAGGACTGGATCGACGTTGTGGCGACCGACTTCAATGACCTCGCCGCCAAGATGGGTACGTAGCCGCGTCCAGCACGCCGACTACAAGATAGATGGCAACCAGTCGCAGGAACGCACTCGTGATGCAGTCCGGCGGCTGCACAAACGTCCTCAACAGGAGCCTATTCGGACTCGCTTCGGAGTTCTCCCTTACCGGCCCCGGCGCCCTGTTCGGCGCTCCCCACGGATTCGAGGGCATTCTCGAAGGCAAAAGTGTCAACCTGTCCCAGGTGTCCCAGTCTCAGTGGGCGACCGTGGCAGACTCACCGGGGGCCGCAATTGGCTCCACGCGCCGCAGGCTGCGCAATGAGGACATAGCCCCTGTTTTTGAGTACATGCACAGGCTCGACATCGGGTACTGGTTCATAATTGGCGGCAACGACTCTGCCGAGACAGGTCACACACTTCAGACCCTGGCAGGTGAGAAGGGCTACGATCTCAGCGTCGTCAACGTGCCCAAGACCATCGACAACGACCTTGTCTTAACCGATCACTGTCCCGGATACGGCAGCGCGGCCAGATTCATCGCGCTTGCTGTGATGGGTTCAGGTCGCGACGCCGAGGCCATGCAGGGGGCATCGCCGATAACGATCATGGAGGTGATGGGCCGCGACGCGGGATGGCTTCCGGCCGGTTCGGCGCTCGCCCGACGAGACGAGAGAGATGCGCCGCATATCATCTGCGTGCCTGAAGTCGCGGTTACAGAGGACGAGTTTCTCGCCCGCGTCGAGGACGCATATTCGAGGTACGGCTTTTGTGTGGCCGTAATCTCGGAGAATGTAAGAGACCCCAACGGCCTCCCGCTGGGAGGGCAGGACGAGCCCTGGTTCGTCGACGACTTCGGTCACCCATATTATGATGGCCCCGCGAGATACCTCGCCGGTCGAATCAGCCAGACGCTCGGCGTCCGCGCCAGATATGAGAAACCCGGCACCATACAGCGCTCATTCATCCAGGCGGCGTCCGAGTCGGACCTTCGGGAAGCTGAGATGGCGGGGAGGGCGGCTGTGTCCGTGGCACGAGATGGCGGGCAGGGAGTCATGATAACTCTGGAACGAGACGATACGCACGGTTACAATTGTCTTACAGGTGTCGCCGCTCTCGATGAGGTCGGCGGCAAGGTCAGGCCGATGCCGGACTCTTTCCTGTCGAAGGACGAAGCCTTCGTAACACAGGACTTTATCGACTACCTGAAGCCACTGGTGGGGCCGCTGCCCGTCATGGGACGGCTGCTCTAAGTCATCCAACCGCAGTTCGATCTCATAGAGAATCGGAGGTCAATCATGAGCCTTCTTTCAAGGAAACCGGTTCTCATCATTCTGGTGGTGGTAGCAATCCCGATTCTGGCATTCGCCTGGTGGCTGCTTTCGCCTCTGTTCCTGAACACTACGGTCAGCGAGGAGTTCCCGCTCTCCTCAACTGCCGACATGCCTACGGGTGTCACCCAGCAGGAGGCAGAGGACATCATGGAGGGCATGGCGAAGATCAACATGGACGCGGTCGAGCCTATGCCCGACATGATGACAGAGGCGACCGTCCTGTCCTCGGGCAAGTTCAGGGACGGCGATAGCTTCCACAAGGGCAGCGGCGACGTCAGCCTGTACCGGCTCGCGAATGGAGACGCTGTCTTGAGATTCGAGGACCTGGACGTCACAAACGGCCCGGACCTGCATGTGCTGGTCTCAACACACCCCGACCCCATGACCAAGGGCGAGCTCGGAGACGCCGGTTATTCGACCCTGGGACAGCTCAAGGGCAATCGAGGCGACCAGAACTACGAGCTCCCCTCCAGTGTCGATCCCGACTCCATCGGCTCGGTAATCATCTACTGTATGCCGTTTCACGTGATCTTCAGCGTAGCGCCTCTGGCAGACCAAGGCTGAACTCAGGACGGTCGGGTCGAGAAATCGGCCTGACCGCCCCGGCAATTAATCGCCGAATTTGCCCCTGTCTGCTGGCGAAATCCAGCCCCGTCCGGTGCTACAATCCGCTGGATGGCTACTCCTTTTCGGGGATGGTCACGGCTCGCACACACGCACACCCATCGAGAGTCGGTCCACATGTTCACCCACCTTCACACGCACACCGAATACTCCATGCTCGATGGACTCAGCCGGCTTGATCCTCTCGTAGAACGTACCCGTGAGCTGGGTATGGAAAGCCTCGCGATCACCGATCATGGTGGAATGTACGGTGCGATCGACTTCTACAAACTCGCGAAAAGCAAGGGGGTGCGCCCCATCATCGGCTGCGAGATGTACGTAGCTCCAGGCAGCCGGCACGAGCGCAATCCCGACGAGCGGACCCCGTTCCACATGACAGTGCTGGCGCGGAACTTCAAGGGCTACCAGAATCTCGTCAAGCTCGTCACACTGTCACACCTCGAAGGTTTCTACTATCGTCCACGGGTGGACCGTGAGATACTGGAGCAGTATCACGAGGGCCTGGTCGTGATGTCGGGATGTCCCAGTGGTGAGGTCCCGACCCTCATTACGCAGGGACGACTCGATGAGGCCAGGGCAACTGCTTCCTGGTACCGTGAGGTCTTCGGAGACTACTACCTGGAGCTCATGCGCCACGGCGACGTCCCGGAACTCCCTGCGATCAACAGTGGTCTGTTCGATATACACCGGGACCTGGACATCCCGATTGTCGCGACCAATGACTCCCACTATATCCTGCAGGATCACGCTCACCTCCAGGACATCCTGATCTGCATTCACACGAACACGAACATCGAAGATGGCAAACGGCTCCGAATGGAAGAGGCGTCCTACTACCTGAAGAGTCCCCAGGAGATGGAACAGCTCTTCGAGGACCTGCCTGAAGCGGTGTCCAACACACAGCTGATCGCCGACAAGTGCGACCTGGACATCGATTTCAGCCGGTTAAGGCTACCTCAGTACCAGGTCCCGGACGGTGTCACCCCGTTCGAGTACCTGTCCAATATATGTTGGGATGGCCTGAACGAGCGTATCCCGGGCGCCGGTGAAAGCGAAAAAGATCGTCTTCGCTACGAGCTCGAGGTGATCAAGCAGACCAATTTCGACAACTATTTTCTGGTCGTTTGGGACATCGCTCGATTCGTACGCGAACGCGACATATTCTTCGCCGTCAGAGGCAGCGCGGCGGCCAGCCTTGTGCTCTACTGCCTCGGCGTAACCAACGTCAATCCGATGCCATACAGGCTGGTCTTCGAGCGCTTCCTGAACCTGGAACGCAAGGAGATGCCTGACATCGACATGGACTTCCAGGACGACCGGCGTGAAGAAGTAATCAACTACGTCGTGTCCAAGTACGGGCGGGAGCACGTGGCCCATATCATCACGTTCGGTACCCTGGGCGCGCGAGCTGCCATCAGGGACGTAGGGCGGGCGCTCGCCATGCCGTACGGGGACGTGGACCGCATAGCCCGCATGATTCCGACGCGGCTTGGGATCACGCTAGACGCTGCAAAGTCTGAACAGGGCTCGGAGCTCGGAGAGGCAGTCAATACCGACGAGTCCATCCGAAACCTCGTCGAGACGGCCGAGGGTCTCGAGGGCGTTACACGGCATTCGAGCACGCACGCGGCCGGCGTGGTCATCTCGCAGCAGCCGCTCGACGAAGTCGTCCCTCTCCAGCGGCCTCAGAAGGCGGACGGGAGCGGTTCAGTCGCGACTACGACGCAGTACGCCATGGACCCGGTCGCAGCTCTGGGCCTGCTGAAGATGGACTTTCTTGGACTAGTCAACCTGACAGTCCTGGCGAAGGCCCGGGACCTCATCGCCGAACACCGGGGTATCCACTTCGACCTCACTGAGATACCGCTGGATGACACCAAGGCGTTCGACCTACTCTCCCGGGGCGAGACCGTCGGCGTGTTCCAGCTTGAGGGCAGCGGAATGACCCGCTACATCAAGGACCTGAAACCCACGACGTTGAGCGACGTCGCCGCGATGATTGCGCTCTATAGGCCTGGGCCTATGGAGCACATCTCGACCTTCATCGACGCCAAGCACGGCAGAGTGCCGGTCTCATACCTGCATCCCGACCTTGAGGACATTCTGGAAGAGACGTACGGCGTGATTGTGTACCAGGACCAGGTGCTCCACATCGCGCAGACGTTCGCAGGCTACACCCTCGGCGAAGCGGACATCGTACGTAAGGCGATGGGCAAGAAGATCCCTGCGATAATGGCCGAGGAGAGGGAGAACTTCCTAGCGGGCGCCCGCGGCCAGGGCTTTACTCAGGAGCTTTCCGAGCAGGTCTTCTCGCTGGTCGAGCCGTTTGCCGGATATGCGTTCAACAAGGCCCACTCTGTCAGCTACGGACTGATCTCCTACTGGACCGCGTACCTCAAGGCTAACTACACGCCGGAGTACATGGTCGCCCTTCTCAATTCATACGTAGGACATACCGAGCGGATTACCTCTGCCATAGCCGAGTGCCAGCGACTCAAGATATCGGTACTGCCCCCCAGCATCACGCAGGGCCATACGGACTTCACGCTGGAGAAGGAGAGTGACGGCGCCACGGCCATCCGCTACGGTATGGGCGCTGTAAAGAATGTGGGGACGGCTTCGGTCGATGCTGTCGTCGAGTCCAGGACTCGTCTCGGTGGGTTCGAAACTATTGAAGAGATGTGCCGGGAGTCGGAGGAGATGGCGGGCGTTAACCGCAAGACACTTGAGTGTCTCATCAAGGTAGGCGCCTTCGACGAATTCGGAGATCGAGGCGCGATTCTCGAGTCTATGGACAGGATAATTTCCCTTGCCCAGAGCGAGGCCAGGTTGCGCGACTCCAACCAGTCCACGATGTTCGACCTGTTTGGCGAGTCGGTGTCAGCGCCTCTCACGACAATCTCGCTGCCAGATGTTCGCTCCAGCGACCGTGAAAAAGAGGAGTGGGAACGGGAGTTGCTGGGGGTGTCGCTCTCGAGCATAAGCGTACTCTCGTCGATTCTGAGCATGGCTGACTCGGAGCACATCGTCTTCAGAAGCGATATCGATCAGAACCTGGCCGGACAGAAGGTCTCGGTTGTGGGGCAGGTCGCCTCAGTGACCCAGAGGTTCACAAAGAACAACAAGCCCTTCATTATCGCAGGTCTCGCACTGATGGACGGCCAGATGGAGGTCTTCGTCTGGGAAGAGCAGATGCAGGACTCAGAAGGCATCTGGGAGGTGGGCCAGACCCTAGCGGTGGCTGGAACTGTCCGAGTGCGCGAAGACCAGATCAGCATCAGCTGCACCAATGCCGGTGTATTCAGTCCAGACCCGACCGACGTTCAGCCCCAGGCGAAAGCGGAACCCAAACCACCAGCACCCTCGGTTTCAGAGGCGCGCGATACCGCGGCGACGTACGCCGAAAGCCGGGAAGCGGAAGAAGAGCGGGAGCACAGTCAGCAGTCGACCAACGGCACGGTCAATGGCGCATCGACCCAGCCTGCCCCGGTCAACGGCGAAGGCTCAGGCCTTGCTCACTCAAGGCCGGTTGTTCCCAGCCAGCTCAACCTCAAGATGCGGGAAACGGACAATCCGGTAGACGACCAGATGGTCCTCGATGACGTGAAAAGGCTGCTCCTGGAGTACTCGGGAAACGACCAAGTGATGCTTGAGATTGCAGCGCAGGGGCACATTTACCGCTTGGAGTGGTCCGCAATCCAGGTGGACGCCTGCGACGAACTGAGAGAACGCCTCCAGAAAGTGTTAGTCGAGCCGGGGTCGGTCAGCCTTCAGCCCGTCGCGGTGTGATGTCCCTCCAGGCGCAACGCGTTAGAGACCATATCCGTACGTTGAGCCATTTCGGAAGAGCGCGAACCGAAGACGGGTGACCCAGCCTACAACAGCCGTGGCGTCCCGGTTTCCATGTCCAGAAGCCACCGCTTGAGGTCTAGCCTCTCGCTTCCACTTCCGAATCCCCGCAAGCTGCCGTCGCTTCCAAGAACCCTGTGGCAGGGCACTATCAATGGGACCCTGTTTCTCGCCATGGTCTGTCCGGCTGCACGAGAGGCGTTCGGATTGCCTGCCTGCCGAGCCAACCACGCATACGTGCGAGTCTCGCCTCTGGGGATTGACCGGCAGGCGTTCCATGCCCTGACGTAGAACTCCGTGGCATCGCCAACGTCCAGATCGACGTTTGCGAAGTCGACTTCGTCTCCCCCCAGGTACCTTGCCAGCAGATCTGGAAGGTCGCCCAGTACCGCCCTGTCACGTACGGCGCCGTTCATCTCAGAGCCCAAGCCGAGAGCGCTCTCATCCGGGGTCTCGCAGGGCAGGGTGCTACGTCGGATTCCGTACTCCGATGCAAGAATGCCTACCCAGCCCTGGGCGGTCTGGAATACGTCATAGAACCTTGAGCTCATTCGGTTTGCGCCTGCGCGCTGGCTCCGAATCGTCCGAAGATCCGACGCACCAGACTGAACCGGATCGACTTCCACGCCTCCGTGACGGCCGCCTGTCTCTCTTCGTCTTCGTCCGCAGAGCCGTAGCGCACGGCTGCATATGCCCATGCGATCAGCGAGGCACCGCCATGCACGGTCGGCACGACTTGACCGACTTGCGAGGCGTACTCCATCGGAGTTTGATAGGGCCTTCTGCCAATGCCACCCAGCCAACCGAGCCTCGTGAGCTTTGCGTACAGTTTTGCCTCCGGACCCAACGAACCCAGCCCAAAGTTCCATGCCAAGTTCCCCAGCAGCCACAGCGCGAAGAGGGAACCGATAGCGATCAGCGCCCACAGAACATACCCGCCGTACCGCCTCGCCAGTAAAGCGCCGGTGGGAAGGCTGCCATCGGCTTCGTCGAACAGACCTTCGATGAATGGGTCCGACTCCATCTCGCCCAGCAGCCCCTCCGGGTCATCTTCAATTGGGTTGGTGGATCCAGTCGCGAATCGGGGGGCGATGGAGCTTCGGTCATGCGTTGGCCAGTTCGGTGTCGGTTCGAAGTCGATCCAGCCGTATCCGGGGAAGTACACCTGTACCCATCCGTGGCTGTCAGAGTCTCTGATGACTCGCAGGCCGTCTTCATTCAGCTCTCCGGGGGCATAGCCCGCCGCCATTCTCGCGGGAACTCCCACAGATCGGAGCATCACCGCCATCGATGAGCTGAAGTAGTCGGAATACCCAACTTTGGAGTCGAACAGGAACCAATCGACGCCGTCAGCCTCTACCGGTGGAGCTTCGATGTCCAGGGAGTAGGTGAATTCGGGCCCCCGCAGGTATTCCTGGATGTCCAACGCCTTATCCAGAGGACTGTCAGACTCCTCCGTAAGACGGTCGGCTAATTCTCGGACGCGGTCCGGCAGCGACGCCGGAAGTTGCAGGTAGTGATCCGTAAGGAAGTTGTCGTACTCGGTACTCGCCTCGCGAAGATCGTCGTCGGTGGCTATCGATACCAGCGACGTCATACGGTACGCTTCGTTCTCCTCTGTGCTTTCCTTGAATCGCCAGGCAACCAGGTCGGGCGCGGTGGGCGCCTTTCGCTGGAACACCACCCACTCCGCGTCTCCGGAGTCGTCGGTCAGCACCTCAATCAGGAGAAGGTCATTCGGGACGAGTTGCGAGGCCACGGACTGAACAGCCTGCGGCGTCATTCCGATCGAGTCACTCCTAAGACTCGCGGCCAACTCCCTGATGTCGGCAGGCATCGTTTCATCTTGCGAATCGTCTTCGAGATGGATGTAGAACTTCAGAGGTTCGAGCGACTCGACCGTACCCTCCCGGCTGACCCAATCGTACCCGCCTCCAGTCAGGAATCTATCCGAAGAGAATCCAAGCTGCAGAATCTGGGACTTTGGAATGCGCTTGAGCATGTCGCCTTGAGGGGGAGGCAGTGTGTCGGGTCCTATTTCCAGTGGCTCGGAAGCGGTGGCAACCCACCCTTTGGGCGTGTATTGGTTGTAGATCTGTGATAGCCAATAGGACGGATAGTCCGTCGTCGCCCATCCGACCGCCTCTCCTCCGAAGGAGATCTTCCCTATGAATGGCAGCCACTTGCCGAATAGCCGGCCGGGCTGGTCTTTTCTGGAAGGCAACGCCGCGAACAGCCTAGCGAAGAAGTCTTCCGCTGTGGCTACCGGAGTGCGCCCTACATTCCACACCTGGGCAGCCGTGCTGTTCGTGTACGCGTTCAGTGGAAGCGCGATTGCCAGGATCAGCACGACGACGCTGAACCACACTGTTGCGTGCAGAGTCAGCCATCCCGCGCTGGGCGTGAACTGGACGTTGAGGCGATTCCATCGTTCATGACGCTGGATGATGCTCATTCTGACGACCAGCACCATCGCCAGGAACGCGAAGATGAAGAAACGAGATGCGAACTTGTCAGGCAGGAAGCTCAGGTTGGTGAGGACCGCGATGCCAAGAAGAACCACTGCTGCCCATACGTTGCTCCACCTGAATATGAACCATGAGCTAAGGAAGCCCGCGATCCACCCCAGCGCCAGAAGCATCATCAAGAATGGGAGCAGGTCTGTGCTTATTCCGCCAGTCGTAGCGGCTTCCCACCACAGATCGAGCCGACTGTAGGTCTCACCGAGCCTATCGAACAGTGCGTCGCCTTCTACCGAGCGGGATGCCTGCCACACAATCGCCAACACTCCGACGACCAGTCCGACAGGTATCAGAATGAACCAGGGCAGCCGGACCTTCGCCAGCGCAAGTCCGGCGATCGCGGACCACAGCAGAATTGCTGTCAGACCATCGGATTCAACCCATCCAGCCGAGTTGATCGAGTCAGCGACGACAATCAGCGTGATGAGCAGAATTGCGAACGTAGCCCAGCCCTGGCTCGGAGAGTACCGGGACAGCCAGGACAAAACGGGGTTGCTGCGTTGCTCTGGCGGGCTGCCATTTCTGCCCAGCAGGACACCTATACTTGGCGTGCTCAACCTGCCGCCTCATCCATTTCCGCGGATCGGTCAACCGTATAGGTATGTGACAGCGCGACAGGGACATTATCCCCCATCCGGACCACGAACGGCGCGATCCCTGAGTCGTACAACGCAGGGATTACGTCCAGAGTTTCAAACAGTCCGCCAAAAGAGTGACCGTCCATGAGAACTACGGCTATTCTCAATCGCCTGCGGACCAGCTCCCTGATGGCAACTGTCCAGTCCTCTCGGTGGGATGACGTCAAGATGATGATCGAGCTGTGAGTTCCCCACAGCTGCTCCTCCCTGGACAGCACTTCCGCGAGCGACACGTCGCCCTCAGCCTTGCTCATGGCCAGATGCTCCATGATCCGCTCGAACTGGGCTTGACCGGTATCTGCGGGCAGCAAGTATCTCTCGTCTCCGTAAGCGAGCAGACCGACGGGGAGCTGTGCCTGAATGTACTTCTGCGCCATTGAAGCCGCGATCGAGACCGCGTACTCGTCCGTACTCTCGTCAAGATCGCCCGCCTGCACTTCGCGATGGAGGTCCACCAGTACCCACACATCGCTTGCCATTCCCAGCTCGAACTCCTTGGACATGAGCCGCCCGGTCCGTGCAGTGCTCGGCCAGTGGATTCTGCTGAGGCTGTCGCCGAACGCGTACTCTCGGACGCTGCCGGCGTGCGGGGTGAGGTCGTGGGACCTGCGGCGCGCCGAGCTCTCTCCGGTCAGATATCCAGGCGGCATTTCGAAGTCCGCCAGGTCGTAGACTCGGGGATAGACGATCAGGTCATCCTGGCCGCCGAAATCTCTGTCTCGTCTGAAGAGCCCAAAGGCGTCGGTGTTGGAAACACGGACAGGCCCCAGCTTGTACACTCCGCGCTTTCGGGCCGGTGCGAGGGTGCGCCACGACCTAAACCCTCGTGTTGGAAGACTCAGCACTCGCCCGTTCGAGTAGCCGGGCATGTCGGTTAGGTCTTCAACTTCGAGAGTGGACTTCGGCCACGAGCTCCTGTTGCGGACGGTGATCCGCTCTTCTATGTCGTCGCCCACCCTGGCTCTTCTTGTCCGCCTGTCGATGCTCACCTCAAGGCCAAGCACACTTATCCAATTCCACAGGAAGGCCAGAACGGCGGTCAGCCCGAGAATGTAGATAAGCCTGTAAAAGAGCCCGAACCCGGTCGCCATACCGGTGAACAGGGTGACGACTATCAGCCCCAGGACAAGGAACAGCCGAATTTGAACGGAGAATTTCAATATGGGACCGTACTATCCAGCCGCACCGGCGCGAGCCCCGCCACCAGGTACAGCGGTCTCTTCGAGAATCTGCTCCACGACCTCCTGGCTGCCGACTCCCCTCATGCGGGCCCCTGCGGAAACGATCATGCGGTGACTGAGCATCGGTACGGCCAACCCCTTCACGTCGTCGGGAAGGACGTAGTCTCTTCCGGCTATGAGGGCGACTGCCTGACCACCCCTGAACAGCGCGAGCGACGCCCGTGGTGAGGCTCCCAGAGCGATGTCCTGGTGAGTCCTGGTAGCTGCTACAAGGTTGACTATGTAGCGCTTCACAAGGTCATCGACGTAAATCTCCCTGATCTTTCTCTGAAGACTTATGATCTCGTCAGCTTCTGCGACCGGTCTGAGCGTGTCTATTGGGTGAACAGACTGCTGGCGATCGATGATCTCCAGCTCCTCTTCTACCGTCGGGTAACCCAGACGGATTATGAGCAGGAAACGGTCCAGCTGGGCCTCCGGCAGCGGAAATGTACCTTCGTATTCGACAGGATTCTGTGTCGCCATCACCATGAATGGGCTGGGCAGCCTGTGAGTGATACCCTCAACTGTGACCTGTCGCTCGTCCATCGCCTCAAGCATGGCCGACTGCGTCTTCGGAGTAGCCCTGTTGACCTCGTCCGCGAGCACCAGCTGGGAGATGATCGGACCTGCTCGAAACTCGAACTCGTGGCTCTGTTGATTGTAGATCGACACTCCGGTCACGTCCGTGGGCAGCAGGTCGGGAGTGAACTGTATGCGCTTGAACGTACATCCCACTGATCGAGCAATGCTACGTGCCAGCATGGTCTTACCCACACCGGGAACGTCCTCAATCAGCGCATGGCCCTGGCACATCAGTGCAACCACACCGAGCTCGACAGCTTCGCTTTTGCCGACAATCACTCGCTCAACGTTGTCGATGATCCGCTGAGCCAGATCTCTCACACTGTCGAATTCCTGCAAGTGACTCTCCTAGTCTCAATGTGCCAACTGCGTATGGGACGATTATACAAGAAGATACAGCCGTACGCGCTGACTGTTAACTACGCGCCGAAATCCCAATTGCAACGCTGAGACCGTTGACTCAAAGAAGGCTCAAGTGTAGCATCAATCACAGCTTTCTCTGAGTGTTGTCCTTGAGCACTTCGCTTGTGGGCAGCCAGCTTTGCGCTATCAAGATGACCTAGGGAGAGATAATAAATGGGGCTCAGCGTTGAACGCAGCGACGGAATTCTGATAGCTGTGGCAGAAGGCCGAGTGGACGGCGCCAATGCCCAGGAGTTTCAAGGAGCTCTCACAGACGCGATCGACCCCGCAGATCGCGCCGTTGTCCTGGATCTTGGGCAGATCACTTACATCAGCAGTGCCGGACTCCGCGTCATTTTGCTGACTGCCAGAGCACTCAAAAGGCAGGACGCGGAACTGGCCGTCTGCTCGCTCTCAGCATCGATCCGCGAGGTGTTCGAGATCAGCGGATTCGACAAGATTATTCCGGTTCGCGAGTCTCGCCCCGACGCGATTGCCAGCTTCGGATCTTAGGAGTCTCCAAGCCAGGCAGCGCTGTGACAGTTTCCGTAGTTCCGGTCGATAGTGCGCCCGTGAGATGACAATGACACTGCAACGCAGATACAAGATTCTGGTGGTTGACGACGAACCGGACCTGGAGCCACTTCTTCTTCAGCGTATGCGTCGGGCCATTCGTGCGGGGCGCTACGAGTTTGTTTTCGCCGGCAACGGCCTGGAGGCGCTCAGGAAGCTCGACCAGGATGAGACGATCGACATGGTCCTCTCGGACATCAACATGCCACAGATGGACGGACTCACCCTTCTCGATCAGATCCCGGAAGTCAACCCCAACATCCGGTCTGTCATCATTTCCGCCTACGGAGACATGAAGAACATCCGGACAGCTATGAACCGGGGTGCGTTCGACTTTGTTACAAAGCCAATTGATTTCAAAGATCTGCAGGTCACAATCGATCGTACGCTGAATCACGTCGAAGAGCTAAAAGAGGCTCTGATGGCGCGGGACAAGCTGGTGACGCTGCAGAACGAACTGGATGTCGCCAGTAGCATCCAACAGTCCATACTTCCTACTGAGCTTCCGCGCGAGCGTGACTACCAGATGTTCGGCAGTATGAAGAGCGCCCGCAACGTGGGTGGAGACTTCTTCGACGTTGTACGTCTGCCGGACCGTCGGGTGGGCTTGGCGATTGCGGACGTCTCAGACAAGGGTGTGCCTGCCGCACTATTCATGATGTCTACTCGCACCCTGTTAAAGGGAGCGGCTATTGGCGCTATTGATCCGGCAGAAGTAATGGCGACCGTAAATGAGCTGCTTTGCGAGGACAACGATGCGGCAATGTTCGTTACCCTCCTCTATGGAGTTTACGACCCTGAGACAGGACGACTGACTTACGCCAACGGTGGACACAACCCACCCCTCATCGTTCACTCTGACAACACTTCGACTCTTCTGCCGCCGACAGATGGCCTGGCGTTGGGACTTCTGCCCGATTATGAATATCAACAGAAGACTGTGACTGTCGCTCCAGGCGAGTCACTCGTTCTCTATACTGACGGTGTCACAGAGGCCATGAACGGCGCCGAAGAGGAGTTCGGGATGGAGCGACTGCAGGACATACTTGCAGAATCTCACCCCCACGAGGCTCATGCGATTACTCAGTTGATTTTCAAGGCAGTTGACGAATTCGCTGGCGATACTCCGCAATCTGACGATGTCACCTGCTTGACCCTCTGTCGAGGCTGACCCTTGGCCGCTAAGCTGACTCTCAAGGTCAAGAACGAACGAGAAGAACTCGACCGAATTGCAGTCGCTGTCGAAGACATCGCCAGACAAGATGGCTGGCCAGAGGACCTCTTGTTCAAAATCAATCTGGTGCTGGAAGAGGTTGGTCTGAACATCATTTACTACGCATTCGATAGCGGCAGCCACGAGTTTGATATTATCGTAACATCAAGTGCACAGGCCATCACCATTGAGGCCATAGATGACGGCCGCCCCTACGATCCACTCACTGAAACACCGTTACCAGATCTCGACGCTTCTATTGAATGTCGCCCGGTGGGTGGTCTAGGAGTTCATCTGGTACGCACCTTGATGGATCGGTCGGACTATCAGCGAGTTGACGGCAGAAACTGTTTGACCCTGGTCAAGTACAGGGCTGAGACTCCGCATTGCCCTGAATGATTTCATCGCGCCCCCAACGGACACACCGAATTCTAATGATCGGCCTGGGGGGACTAGCAGTCCTGCTGGGTGCGGTCATAGTGGGAGTTGTTATTGTAATCGGTGTTCCCTGGGATAGGGATGGCGCCAGTCCCGCCAGCGAGGTCGATGAAGAAGCGGCCAACCGGATAGCTGAACCTGTTAAAGCTACCCCAGGGGTGACCGACAGCCATGTCTTGTTCGGACAGTCCGCAGCCCTGAGCGGTCCGGCAAAAGGACTTGGCTTGAATATGCGTCGCGGCATCGAGGCCGCGTTCTACGAGGCGAACCTAAACGGCGGGGCCAATGGTCGCCAGTTTGCGTTGGTCTCTATGGACGACGCCTACGAGCCTGACATCGCGATCACAAACACGACCACCCTGATTGAGGAGGAGCAGGTCTTTGCGCTCATCGGGGCGGTTGGTACACCCACCTCACGCTCAGCCGCCCCCATCGCCGCAGAGGCCGGGGTCCCCTACATCGCACCGTTTACCGGAGCCGACTTCCTGCGAGACATCTCGAGGCTGAACAACGTCATAAACCTGCGAGCAAGCTACAACCAAGAGACTGAGGAGATGGTTGAACGCCTCACCAAGGATCTTGGGATCAGTCGAATCGCATTGTTGTACCAGGACGACTCGTTCGGACGGGCCGGCTTCCGTGGGGTTACAGCAGCGTTGGACCGCAGGGGCATGAGTCTCGTTTCGACCGGAGTCTACCCTCGCAATACGACGGCAGTCAAAACCGCCCTCCTGGAGGTCGGCGAGGGCAATCCCGAAGCAGTCATTCTCGTTGGCGCCTACGAGCCCATCGCCACGGTGATATCTTGGGCGAAGAGAACCAATTTGGACAGCGTGTTCATGACGCTGTCGTTTGTAGGCGGAATAGCGCTTGCCCAAGAGTTGGGGGCCTATGGAACAGGCGTGTATGTCACCCAAGTGGTGCCTTCTCCAGTCGACAAGACCATCCCCGTGGTTTTGGCGTATTCGAGTGCCATGTCAGTCTATGATCCCAGTGCGCCGCTTGACTTCGTGTCTCTTGAAGGATATCTGGCTGGTCGTCTGGCCATAGCTGCCGTGCGCAGTTGCGGCAGAGACGTCACCCGAGATTGTCTTTTCGAGAGCATTCAAGGATCTGACGTCATTGATATAGACGGCTTCCAACTTGTCTACGGGCCCGGTGACAACCAGGGTTCAGACGCGATTTTCCTCAGCGTGATCGGTAGTGACGGCCAATACCACTCCGTAGATTCTCTGAAGGACGCAGTGCCGTGAGCCAACAACGATCGGACAATCCCAATCTCAGGGATGATGCCCGCCCGAACGCAGACGGTTCGTCCGAAACCGAGGCCGCGCCAAGCGCTGGGTCAAACGAGTCAGAACACTTTGGCAGTGACCTTAGTAAGAGGCTGTCGCAGAGCACTCAACGGATCACGGCGGAGGTCGGCAGACGATTCGAGCTTGTACTGGACAGTAGGTACCGTATATCTACTCAGATATACGCGGCGTTTGGCGCGGCGGTCTTACTCACCATCGCCGCAAGCCTCGTCGGCTGGTTCTCGTTCGACAGAGTGGGCAATGAACAGGCACGTGTCAATGAGGGCAGCGTTCCCGAGATGTCTGCTGCTTTCGGAATCGCCCAGCTCGCCAACAGCCTGGTAGATGCCGGTCCTCGCCTCGCCGCAACTACCAATACTACCGATTTCCAGATAGTCGCCGCCGATATCTCGCAGGCGAACGTTGCACTCGTAGGGCAGCTTGCACTGCTGCAGGGTCAGAACGCATATGATGAACGCTTTGCACGCATGCGTTCGTATGTGGACGTGCTGACATCGAATACACACGCAATTCAGACTGACATGGTGGAGTCGTTTCCGAGACTTGTAATCTTGAAAAATCTTAGAGTTGAGATTGCCGATGTTGACCGCCGACTGCGGTCCATACTGGCCCCGGCCGCAGACGATCAGTGGTTCTATATGAAGACTGGATACCGAAATTTTGATGATCCACCTGTCTCCCTCGAGGAGCGTCTTACCGAAGAGGAGCTGACGCAGTATCGTCACCTAGCCGCCCTTGTGACCGACGCAGACTATGCGCGGCAGACTCTGGAGAGTGGTTTCGGCGTGTCGGATTCCTCCACCCTTGAACCGCTGCGCGAGAGTTTCGAGTCTGCGATTAACCGCATGAACCACAACCTGGGGGCTCTTGAAGGTTTGGATTTGGGCGACGAAATCGGGCCGCTCATTGCCGGGCTGTCTGAGCTTGGCATAGGAGAGCGGGGAGCGCTTGAACTCCTGGACCGTCAGTTCCGAGTGCTGGAGCGACGAAATGATTTTCTAGCTCAGAACCGCGCGATTGCCGTAGAACTATTAAGTGAGGTTGACGTTCTCGTCGGCACTTCCAATGCCAGCGTGGAGGATGCTGCCATCGCATCAGATCAGGCGGTCTTTGCCGGTAAAATCTTTCTTGCCGCGCTGAGCGTGGTAAGCGTGGGTGGCGCAGCGCTTATCGCCTGGCTGTTCATTGGAAGGATTCTGCTTAGTCGCCTTCAGACTCTACTTGGCTCTATGCGCCGAATGGCAGACGGGGACCTCGATGTCGAGGTAGACACTAGCGGACGCGACGAAGTCTCGGAGATGGCAGATGCCCTCGAGGTGTTCCGCAATGCATCCCTCGATGCTCTCGAATTGGATGAGGTCAGACGCCTAAACGACGCGTTGGAACAGACGAACGAAGAGTTGACTGAGACGGTCGATCAGCGCGACAGCGCCCTGGAAGATCTTCAGCGGGCACAGAACCAGATAGTAGAGCGTGACAAGCTGGCCGCTATTGGCGAGTTGACGGCAGGAGTGGCCCACGAGATCAGAAATCCGCTGAACTTCGTAAAGAACTTCGCCGAGGGGTCGGAGGAGATTCTCGAGGAGCTCACAGAAGTTATCGAGGAAGCCGCGGAAACACTTGAGGAGAGCCAACGGGAACTCATAGTCGAGATCTCAGGTGAGCTTAAAGACAGCCTCAACCGTATCCAGAGCAATACCAATCGCGCGGAGCGGATAGTCCGGGACATGCTTCTAATGAGTCGGGGCGCCTCTGAGCCTCAGCTCATCGATATCAACAGTTTGGTAGAAGAGAACGCCCGGCTCTCATTCCACAGCGCAAGGGCCACCAATTCCGAGTTCCAGCTCGATCTCGTAACGGACTTCGACCCTGACGCTGGACAGGCCGAAGTGATTCCCCAGGATTTGGGCCGCGTAATTATCAACATGGTCACAAATGCTGGCTTCGCCACTAACGAGAGACGTGTGGAAGTCGGCGATGATTCCTTTGACGCCGAGTCCTTCATGCCGACGGTGCATCTATCCACGAAGCGACACGATGAAAGCATCGAGATTCGCGTCAGAGACAACGGCACAGGCATCCCGCCCGATGTCATCGACAACATATTCAATCCGTTCTTCACGACCAAAGATCCGAATCAGGGCACGGGTCTTGGACTCGCGCTATGCGCCGATATCATACGTCAACACGGAGGCTCAATCAGCGTTGACACAGGACCTGGTGAGTTTACCGAGATGACTATCCAGATCCCGATCACCCAGCCACGGATTGCAGAATCCGCTCCTGTCGGAGTCTAACGCACACTAACGATAGGTATCGAATCGTCCTATGATTTCCGAGTTGACACGATACTCAATAGGCATCCTTCCCAGAGAGATGGAGTCTGGAGGCACAATGCCTCCGGAGAACACCAGCTTCATCGCATCCTCCACCGTGAGGTCGGTCTCGAAAAGCTCGTCCTCAGAGACCACGGCCATATTTCCAGACGTAGGGTTCGGCACGGTTGGTATGTAGACGATTGCCAGTGAAATGTCCGAGCCAGACTTTACAACTCGCGCCGTCACGAATCCCAGCGCGATCATTCCCTCTCTGGGCCACTCAAGAAAGACGACTCGGCTGAAGTTGAACTGGGAAGTCATCACTGTGGTCGCTTGCCGGGTTAATCCAAGGATGCCCTTAACGACCGGAATGCTTCCCATTACGTCCGTCACAAAGCCCATTGTGGCTTTGCCGGCCTTTGTCGACGTCAGCAGCCCAATCAGGTAAAACACTACGATTACCAGAACCAGCCCGGCGCCCCAGAAGGTAGGAAAATCCCTGGTTCCGCCCGAGAGTTTCCTAATTATGACGTCCATTAGGGGAATTATCGCAGAGTCCGCCAAGTTGACGAGGTACACGATGACTACTAACGGGACAAGTATTGGAAGGAGCTCCAATAGACCGGATACCGTCTTGCCCTGGAAGTGGTTACCGGTTCGCTGAAACAGGTTCGGCTCCTGATGCTGTGAGTCTCCGCTGGGAACTCTGTCCGGTTCAGCCACGGTTCCTACTCCTGAATAGCGGTCCCTTCTGTATCCATCTCTATTGTCTCATTGACAGAGTCCAGCACCCACATCTCGATGCGCTGGATAGCGAATCGCTCGCTGGCAGAGTGGATGTTCAGACATTATCCTCGCCTTCGGAGTTGTCGTCTAGGAAGAACCATGGCCTTTCCACGGCTTCGTGAGGCCATAGGAACTCAAACCCGGCCTTCAGCGCATTCTGCTTGTCGAGGTCCTCGCGGTCGCCGATGTGATAGTACACCTCGGCGTCGAACTTCGATTTGACGTCTGCGAGCATGTGCTTAGGGATGACAAAGTCCGCAGTGATGTTGTACTTCTCCCAGATGGCTCTCTGCGCGCTGGGCGGCCGATCGGAACAGCTTCCGATTAAGAAGCCGTTCTTCTGTGCGTTCCTTGCCATGTCCATGGTTAGGGGGCCGGGCGGATCGCCTACTTCCATGGTCCCGTCAATATCGAAGCTGATCAGTATTGCCAAGTGAGTCCTCTTCTATGGTTTGTCGCGGTATGTGGCGGCTCTGCGGAGCCAAGTCGCAGTCGCGCAGAGCCAACACTGTACCATCCCTACTTATTGAGCAGTGCAAATGAATGAAACGGGAATCCTAGTCAGGAGAGGCGCTCCAGACCGTGAAGTTCCCGCCCAACGGCATCGGGCCGCCTGACACGGTCACTTCGGGCTTTACTCCAGTGACCTGGCGGGCTCCCGCTCGTCCCTGTAGCTGCTGTATGGAGTCGGTGTGCATCCAGAAACGGCTCCGTCCGCTCCCGATGTTGCCTCCGCTCGGCAGAACCGGGTTCGGACCCTCAATCGAGATGTCCGTCTGGTAGAAATCGAGAGCGTCCCCGAATCCCATTCCGCGGTAACCAAGACCCTCAATGTGGAACTGGTGGAACTGTGCAAACCCGTCGTACATGTTCTCGAATGAAAGATCGTCCGCGGTAATGCCGGCGCCCTCGTAGATTTTCCGGCCTGTGCTGGCTGTCTCCGCCTCGACCTCTTCGAGAGTGGGAGTGAGGCTTCTGGGTCTTCCCCGACTTGAAGCGTGGCCGAGAATGTACACTGGCTTCTGCTTCATGTCCTGGGCCCGCTCTGCGGTTGTAAACAGGTAGGCCGCCGTGCACATAATTGGTATGTCATTGTCGAACAGGTTGGCCGGCTTGGCGATCCACCGCGAGGTCAGGTAGTCCTCCGGCGTCAGATCTTCGGGCCTGTGCTGAGCCCAGTACCCTTCTGGGAACCTCAGGCCGTTGAGTCTCGAATTTCGCATGAACGGCGCCATCATGTCGTGGTGCTTGCCGTACTTGGTGCAGTACTGAGCGAACTGTAATGCGGTCCCGTAGCATCCCGGGGGACCCCACAGCGATCGGCCTGCGCCGAGCGCGTAGTTGCCAGGCACCTCGTCTGCGGCGCTGATACCGCCGTGGTTGTAGCGGCCCTCGTAATTGTGCCAGCCCTTGACCACCAAACATGTGTTGGCCAGCCCATCTCCAATAGCCTGCGCGGCGACCACTGTTGCCGCTGACATGCATCCGGGAGCGTGCGTCATGAACTTGACGTTGGTCAGCTCCGGCATGTTCTTAAGAAGCCACTCTGCGCTGAGCTGACCTATGCCGTCCAACGGGTCGTCCGTCTGATTAAAGGCATTGACCACGTCCATAGGTATGGGAGTGCCCTCAGGCCAGGGGGCTCCTGTAGTTGTAACCGGGACGATCACCAGGCCGTCCACCTGGTCGGGGCTAACCCCCGCGTCTTCCATTGCCTGGCGCATCGACTGGATGCTACCCGCACCTACGGTCGACTCTGGCCTGCCGTCCCATCTTCGAGCTGTCGGAGAGTGGCCGACGCCTACGGCGGCAACCTTTCCTCGGTGTTCCCAAACACCCAATCCTTCAACTGACCGGTACATAGATTCAGGGGCATCTATCGTCGTCATACCTGGTACTCCCTTGTGTTAGAAACGTGTCAGCTTAATTCTGGGGAACGACTAATGATTCTGTGAGGTTTGCAACTCATGTCTTTCAGACTACCTGCCACTCAGGCACCTTCTGGCCGTTTGCCGTTGCTTCGAAGATAACCTCCACGGCTCCCCCCACAGGAACTTCATCCACTGGAATTCCAGGGAGAGAGGAGTACATCTGGATACCCGGGTCTTCATGCAACGTAATGACCGCAAGGTTGAATGGCTGGTCCTCCTGGAGCAGTCTGATCGGGCAGTCGTACACAACGCAGTAGTTGTAGATCGTGCCCCGCCCGCTCATCTGCTTCCACTCTAAGCTATCGCCCGAGCCACATTCACCGCAGGCCGCCTGGGGAGGATTCTGCAGCCTGTCGCATGAGACACAGTTCTGAATGACCAGACGTCCCTCGTTCGCAGCTTCCCAGAAGGGTCCCGTCAACTCATCGGGTATTACACCCTGCTTAACCATGCTCGTCTCCCTTATTCAGTCTTCGTTACTTTCGGGTACTGGCTACAGCCTTCCGAAAGGTGTTTAGGTGATCCTGACAGATAATAATGCACATAGGCCAAGATGCCAACCGCACGGCCCCTCCGGATGCTGTATCAATTTAGTCGGCGGCTTCCATAAGAGCGTTGCCCAACCCCTCTGGATTCCGGCCTTCGCCGGAATGACGGCGCGGCTGATATGGCACTTTTGAGCAGGGGACCGACAAAATTGATACAGGTTCGCCCCTCCGATGTGTCAAACACCAGAATCTTCGCTGGTTAGCTTAACTGGGGGCATCACGACGTTATCTACTTACTCCCTCGTAAGTGAACTGGGCCGTGCGCCGCCACAGATCCACGCCGTGGAACTGAAGTGTTACCGATTCACCGGTCGAGACAGAACCTGGAAGCGCCGCGCGGGTTCGGAAAGGCCACTCGGCCATTTCGAGCAGGGCGGCGCGACGGCCGGAGTTCTCCAGGACTATGGCTTGGTGGACAGCGTCGCATCCCATTGCTTCGGTACCTTGCCTGCGCGTGTCCAGCCATTTAAGGAAGAAGTACACACGACGATTGTTTTCAATCCTTGCTATCTGTCGCACCTGCATGTCGGCCCTGTGCGCGACCGATGTAACTGCCTCCCCGTCGTACGGCGTTTGATTCGTGCGCAGGTGATGCGAGATCTGTCGCTGCACCAACAAGTCAGAGTAGCGTCGTAGGGGAGAGGTCGCCTGGGTGTAGGCATCAACGCCCAGTCCTCCGTGTAGGCCTGGCTTTATGCTGACGGTGGCAGCCGTGAGTCGCCGGATCATCAGGAAAGTCCGAAGAGCGCCCTCCGGGACCTGTGTCATGATGTCGGACATGTCGGGAAGGGCCTGAGATCGGAATGGGGCCGGCAGGTCGTTTTCGACGCAGTACGTCGCGAGAATCGAGTTGCACAGCACCATGAACTCCTCAATGAGGCTGCGTGCAGGGGCTACCCTCGGCACAACCCGAACGGTGATTTCGCCACATGCGTCCGCCTTCACGGACAGTTCGTCCCTGTCCAGGCTGAGCGCCCCCTTGGTGTTTCTCGCCGCCCTGAGCGACTTGCCCAAGCGGTGCAGCTCACTTAGCTTCAAGTGAAGCGGGTGGGACGGGTTAGCAATCGCGGAGTCTGCCTCCTCGTACGCCAGCGCATGGTCGCTCCGAATGGCGGACTTCACAGCCTTCCAGTTGCTCACGGTCCCGTCGTCAGTCAGGTCGACGATTACACTGACGGCGGCCCTAATCTCTCCGGGGTTCAGACTCCCTGAGCCTGCGGATACAGTCGGCGGCAGCATGTTGATCGTCTGCTCAGGCAGGTACAGGGAGGACATCCTGCGGTCCGCCTCGACGTCGAGCGCGGAGCCGGCCTCGATCAGCGCACCGGCGTCGGTGATGTGGATGCCGACACGGTGCGCCCCACAATCCAGCGGCTCTATGGACAACGCGTCGTCGCGGTCTCGTGTGTCGAAGTCGTCAATCGTGATTGTCAGAAGGCCGGTGAAATCAACGCGATCTTGGTCGGATAACAGCCGCAACTGGTCCACTGCTGCTGCTTCGGCGAGCACCTGCTCAGGAAACTCGGCAACTATGTCTTCGCGCTCCAGGGCCAGATGCTCGTCAGCGTCCATTGTCCCCAGTACAACGAGCGTTTCGAACGCGGCCCGCTGAAGATCCCGGGCGCGTACTCCCGCGTTCTCCAGGAAACCCTTGACGAAGTTTGCCCTGGCATAGTCGTCTCCGTGTAGTACGAAACCGCGGACCTGTCCCAGAATCTCTGACTGATACTCAGTGAGCGCCTCTGGAAGTGAGCCGTCACGGAACGCGGACGTCAGCTTCTCGGCATCCGCAGTTCGCTGCTGCCGCCGTTGCCTTCGCTCAATCATCGTTGCGACGGTATCCCGGTCACGGGGCAGAAAGTGCGTCCCATCTCGAACGAACAGCAGATCGTCGTCCAGGAGGTACAGCAGAACCGCGACGGTTAATTGCACTGATGGTTCGTCGCCCAGGTACAGCTCGCCTATGTCAGATAGGGTGAGCGCGTCTCCGTCGTCGCAGACGACATCCCATACCTCTTCCAAATCCAGATCGCTTAGCGCGGCCTCCGCCTGCTGTCTCAACTCCTCGACAGCCTCGAATCCAGTGACGTTAGCGCCGGTCTCGTGGATGACTCGCGACTGCGGAAGCCTGGCCTCGCGGTTGCGACCGATGGCGATTCTGAGCCGGTTTCCGGCCGGCTCGATGAGTCGGACCAGACGCGGACCGGCGTCTAGCTGTATTAGGAGGACATCCCCTGGCTTCATGGAATTTTTCCTCGGGCTGCTGACCTGCTCCGACCGCCGATGACCGATGACTATGGTGCAGCAGCATGTTGTGGTCGGCTACAGAGTCAGGCCGGAGTCGGCAGCCTGGGAACAACGTCATTGGCCAGAAGCTCCATGGAGCGCACCCAGTTATCGTAAGGCTGCCACTCGTGGCCCATAGCCAGCAGCACGCCGAAGCCGCCCACATCGTCGTAGAGAGTGCCTAGCTTGTCCACAACTTCGTCGGGACTTCCCACGACGAACACGTTGTCCACGAGATACTCCGCATTTACGTCCGAGTCGGGCATGTCTGGGTCCACTTTGAATAGGTCAATCATCCCCAACTTTGGCATGAGCCGCAGGAAGTATTGCTCGAAGTCTCGTCTGAGTACGCCGTTGAGCGCCTCTTCTCTTGCCTGTTCCGATGTCTCGGCGACATATATCTCCCTGGCGATCCGCCATTCATTGCGGTTCGGTGACAGGCCGGAAGTCTTGGCGCCTTTCTCAACCGCGTCCCAGTGTGTGCTCAAGATGCGCGACGGCACGAGGTTAATGCTCATCGGAATCCAGCCCCGCTCGCCCGCCAGGATCAACGTGTCCGAGTTCGCGGATACTCCAGCGACTCCGATCGGAGGGTGAGGCTTCTGGAATGGAGTCACGTGGAACCTCAAGCCAAACTCGTCAATGGGTTCCGGAATTGTGAACCTCCAGAACTCGCCTTCATAGACGCCAGGCTTGGGGTCGTTCCAGATTCCCAAGATAGTGTCGATCGAGTCGCGGGTCATCTTTCTATGCTCATCTCCGCGCGGGTCGAAGCCGAAAACTTCGAAGTCACCCGGGAACCCGCCGGATCCGACGCCCCACTGGAAGCGCCCACGGGCCATGTGGTCGAGCTGGGCGATGCGGTGCGCGATCATGAACGGGTTGTGGTTGGGCATACAGGTCACACCTGTGCCCAGCTTGATGTTCCTGGTGCGCGCCAGCGCATTGGCGATGAATATGTCCGGCGCGGGGATGTTCTCCCACACAGTCGTAAAGTGCTCACCAATCCATGCTTCGGTGTAGCCGAGGTCGTCCAGGACCTCGATTTGGTGTAGGTCATCTTCAAGAGTCTGTGTGATGTCGGACCCCGGAGGGTGCAGCGGCATAGTGAAGAATCCAACCTGCATTTTTGGCCTCCCTGCTAAAGCTCGATTGTAAACTCAGGGTTGCTCCACCTCTCGCGGAATTCAACCAGATCGTCCAGCGGGTTGTCTTTGATGATTCCGAGAATGCCTGCCAGCGATGCCTGTAACTGTGTCGTGTCGCCATTCCCGACGGCAGTGTGCAGTAGCTCGTAGAACTCTTCCAGAGCCGAGCGGCGCTCGGCGAACCGATGCTCGAAGTAGGCGAGGAGACAGTCCCTCTCGTTGTTCAAGGCAGTTACGAGTACATCTTGCTTGGCGCTAATGTACTCTCGCTGGGTTCTCTCGGCCTCGTGCACCTGCATGTACTCAATAGCGGCCTGTATGAATTCCATAGCGGCGTGTCTGCCAAAAGCGCCAGCGGCGGATGCGGCGAATGTCGTCAAGTTAGTCTCCTATCCGGATTGAGATGCTGGCAATTACTTGGATTCGGGGTCCAGATCGAGCAGTTCCGCTAATGCTTTGGCTGCTACGTAGACTCTGTAGATGTCATCAATTCTATCTGGCGACGCCTGCCCTAAAGTGTCCTTGAGTGCTTGGTGCAACTCGCTGCCTGCTTTGGACATCTCTCCTACACGACTTTGTACGGTCTCCAACTCGGCTCTGTGCCTGTCCATCTCGGCCTCGGCGACGTCCATCTTGGCGATCTCTTCGCGGATCTTTTCACTCTGTTTCTTGGCCTTGAGTGCCATCACCACTGCTGGCAGGATTGCTAGGGGAGCTATGGCGACGTTTAACAGAGTTGCAGTACCGGCGGCTATTCCACCCCCACCCGATGCGAGAGAACCACCACCCAGCCAGGCAAGAGTCGCATTCCGAGCGGCAATTCCTGACAGTCCACTTATGGCGGCGCCTGTCGATGCGGTCCCAAAAGCGGCGGCGGTGGCATATGCGCCGGCCGCCGCCGTTGCGCCTGCCGCGGCTCCACCCGCAGCCGCGCCCGACGCCTCTGCGACTACGCAAATCTCCGGTTTCTCCGATGTAGTCGACTTTCCCTGTCAATCTGTCTACAAACCTGTATAGCCCTGGCCGATCCGGCGGGTCCTGTCTAAGCCGACCCCTCTTGAAGATACTCGCGGACCAGTTCTGAGGAGAGAACAGACGACATAGTGATGTTGCTGAGACTGGCTGCTACATCCTTCAACTCTGCGAACTGCTTAGGTGGTACTCCGGAAGCTGCGTTCCAGGTCCTGTCTTTGATGTTGGCTCTCACTAGGAAGTCGGCAGCCTCACGAAGTGTTTCCAGAGCAGCGACACGCTGAGTGTGAAGATTCCGGATATCCGCGTTCACCTCTCCTGCAAACCCTTTGTAGGTTTCGTAGTGTGACTCATAACTACTTCTTCGGCGATCGTATCGTTCCTTGTCCTTCCTCATCTTTCGCGCAGCGATTAGCGTGCCCGCAGCCCCAGACACAGCAACCCCAATTCCAATCATCAGTGGAAGTGGCATGTCTTCGATCCTATAGAGATTGTGTAGCTGGAAGCTCGTTTCTGGGCATGGAAAGTGACGCAGAGACTACAAATGGATACGCATTATCGTGGCTACTGACTGACTAGGTTGTTAGCGACCTGACTTTCGACCACCACCGCCACGTCGTCGGTTTAGACGGGGTTGATGACGGTTGATTTGAGTCTTTTCGTGCTCCCGACGGGTTCTCGATGTACTACGACCATCGGCTGTCTTCCACTCGAAGTGATGGGTATCTGGTGGTACCGGCAGGTCGCCGGAGCGAAAGTGCTGGCCTCTGCGACTACGCAAATCTCCGGTTTCTCCGATGTAGTCGACTTTCCCTGTCAATCTGTCTACAAACCTGTATAGCCCTGGCCGATCCGGCGGGTCCTGTCGACTAAGCCGACCCCTCTTGAAGATACTCATGTTCCAATCCTCTTGTCAGTTGTGATAACTGTAACATAGAGCCTAGTTGCACATAGTCGGACCAGTTCTGAGGAGAGAACAGACGACATGAATAGTATTGATCAACGCGCCCTGAACACTCTAAAGGACCTCGGAGAACGACCGGCTTCACCTTACCATGAGGAGCCTGTTGCAACGTACATCCTGGGTAGACTCGCCGACCTCGGTCTGTCGCCGTTCAGGGACGACTTCGGGAACGTTATCGCACACTACTCCAACTCCAGGAGTGACGACCCGTCGATCGCTTTCGTTGCGCACATGGACCATCCAGGCTTCGAGATCGACGAGGTGGACGACGCTGGTCCGGTGGGTACGGCCCTCGGAGGTGTCCCGGAGGTGTCGCTGTATCACCCAGTCGATGTGTTGGTGCTGATGCCGGACGGTCGCAGGGTACGGGCACGGACGGTTGAACACGACGTCGAGGGTAGAAGGGTCCGATTCGATCTCAGCGAGGAGGTCGAGATAGTCCCCCCGGTTCCCGTAGTCTTCGACCTGCCTGACTTTGAGCTGGACGGCGACTTTATCAGGATGCGCGCCGCGGACGACCTTGCTGGATGCGCCGCGGCGCTCTCAGCGATGGAACGGATAGTATCGGACGGCGCGGAGGCCGACGTGTACGCTGTATTTACCCGCGCTGAAGAGGGAGGGCTGTTCGGCGCCCGGCTGATGGCAGAGGCGAGGATTCTGCCACTTGACACGCTGGTCGTATCCATAGAGTCCAGTCCGCTGATCCCAGGAGTAGAGCAGGGCGGAGGTCCTGTGATCCGTACAGGGGACGCGCTCTACACATTCGACGCCGATGCTGAGCAGGTACTGATAGTCGCGCGTGAGTCCATACGTAGCAGGAAACCCGACTTCAAGTGCCAACGCCAGCTTATGAGCGGCGGCGTGTGCGAGGGAACGGCGTTCGCCGTCTGGGGATACCGCGCAACCGGTATGGCGTTTCCGCTTGGAAACTACCACAATGCCACTACTGGCATTCGCGATCCGAACTCCGGCATCGGGGCCGAGTATATCCGCGTTGAGGACTTTCTGGGCGGCGTGGAGCTACTTACGGAGGCCGCGGTTAGCGTGTCGAGCCGTCACGTATCGCCCGCCAGGGAGAGAGTGCGAGAAGTTCCAGCAGATGTCAGGGCGCGCATGATGGGTTGCGCATCATAGGCGCTGTCAGCTTGGAGCCGAGCTACTGCGCCTCGCTGACGTCCCAGTCGTCAAGAGTCCAGTAACCCACTCTCGGCAGGTCTGACAATGTCGGAAGGCCCTGTGCTCGTTTGAGCCGCTGGATGTTGAACAGGTGCGTGATCTCTTCGAAGTAGATGTGGCGTATGGAGCCCTCGAACTGCATCGTCACAGTGTTGGCCTGTTCTGTGGGTGTGACAGCCGTTGGGTGGGCTTGGATCATCAGACCCCAGCCCCCATCGAGTGTTACTGTCACTGTGTGCGACCTGAGAAAGCCCACGTTGCGTTCAGCGAGCACGCGGCGCGCGAGATCAATGCCCTCTCGCAGCTTGGTCAGGATGTCCTGTAGCTCGTAGTACTTTGTGTCATCCATCCGGCGGTCAAAAGGCGAATCTGCCAGACCGTTGACGTCCTCGATTCCGTGCTCACCGTGCGGGAATGTTACGTCGCCCCAGCGCAGGATCAGCCATCGGTAGATCAGCGATGCCATGTGGCTTAGCTGGACGCGTATGCTCCACTCGGCCCACCCGTACTCTTCCGATGTCCAGTCGAGCTGATCGTCGGTCAGCCCTTCTACTTCGTTTGCGATCAGATCGTATAGCGTGTCGAATTCGGGAAACAGCGCTGATCCAGGAGAGTCGTTGGTGATTGGTTGATCGGTCATGCCTCGCTCCCGTTCAGCGCGATTTTGAGATGCTCCAGGGACAGGTTGCCGCCGCTCAGCACGACTACGACCTTCTTGCCCGCTAGTCGATCCTTGATCTTGATAGCGCCTGCGAGCGACGCTGCGCCAGCATGTTCAACCAGGTTGTGAGTCTGCTCGAGGTGCGTGACTATCGCGTTGTTCATCTCGACTTCCGTCACGAGGATGAAGTCGTCCAGGTGTTCGCGCAGTACGCTGAGTGGCAGCTCATACCCGGTCCCTGTCGCCAGACCCTCGGCCGACGATTTCATGGGCGCCTCGACGATGTGGCCCTCTCGCCATGACAGGTACATTGCCGGCGCCTGCTCTGCCTGGACGCCGATCACTTGGATGTCCGGGTTGAGCGACTTAGCGACGATGCACGCGCCGCTTGCGCCGCTGCCGCCTCCTACGGGAACGACTATGACATCGACGTCAGGCATGTCCTCGAGTATTTCCAGGCTGTACGTACCTACGCCCGCGATCAATCTCGGCTCGTTCACTGCGTGAACGTAGCGATAACCCTCCTCGCGTGACAATCGCTCGATGTACTCTCTCGACTCGTCGAAGTATGCTCCGTGGTGGATAACTTCGGCGCCCAAGTTTCGCATAGACGCCACTTTGCCCGGGTTGGCGTTCATAGGGACCGCTACATAGGCCTTCGACCCAAAGACACTCGCGGCGTAGGCGATCGACTGCCCGTGGTTGCCGCTGGAAGCGGTGGCCACTCCTCGATCGAGTTCGCCTCTGGAGAGCTGCGACAACAGGTTGATTCCGCCGCGCATCTTGAATGCGCCCAGCCGCTGGTGGTTCTCGTGCTTAACGCGGACCTCGGCTGCGCCGAGCAGCTTCTCAAGTCCGATGTACCGGTGAAGTGGCGTCCGCGTGACATGGCCGGCTATTCGGCCCTTGGCCTGGATGACGTCGTGTAGTGTTGGTGCCTGCAACTGTTACCTCTGCTCGTTCTCGTCGGATAAGGGTCTGGAATTCAGGATAAGGGTTCACCGCCTCGCAAGGGAAGTTACCTCTGAAGTGGGGTATTCCGCGTTGTGATACGATTGGCGCCACACTCGAAACCGAGACTGAGGGAGGCGAACGTGGCAACCGCAGCGCCAACGAGACCGAAGATTGATACCAGCAGGAGCACAGTTTACTCAAGCGGAGGCGTGGTAGTCTCGATATCGCCGTTAGCGGCTTCAGCCGGCGCCAGCGTGCTGGCCGACGGCGGCAACGCTTTCGACGCTGCTGTGGCTGTCGCGGCTGTCGAGGCCGTCACGGTACCGCCTGCGTGTGGGGTCGGCGGCGAGCCGTTCGTGCTCATGTACGATGCCAAGACCGCCCAGGTGCACGGTCTTACAGGCAGCGGACGTGCACCGCTTGCGGCCAACCGCGACTTCTTCGTCGAGCGTGGTCACAGCTTCATGCCTCTTGAGGGCCCGCTCGCCGCGGCGATTCCTGGCGAGGTGCTGGCCTGGGAACAGATCGTGGAGCGTCACGGGTCGCGCCCTCTGGAAAAGTTGCTGGATCCCGCAATTGGCTATGCAGAAGATGGCTTTCCGATTAGCGATCAGCTCGCTGGTGGTTTCGATGTCCTGAATGCCAAGCTGGCCCAATTCCCCGACTCCAGGGACATATTCACGAACGACGGTCGCCCGCTCCAACCCGGACAGCTACTTGTACAGAAGAACCTTGCTGAGACGCTGCGGACCGTCTCGACAGGCGGCGCCGAGGCGTTCTACAAGGGGGACATCGGCATAGAAATGGCGCGCGCCATCCAGGTCGCAGGCGGGCTGTACACCGCCGAGGAGATTGCCGATCATCAGAACATCTGGTATCAGCTACCGATCTCCACGACCTACCGCGGGAACACTGTCTACGAGACGGCACCGCCCTCTCAGGGTCTGGTGCTTCTTGAGATGCTCAACATTCTCGAGGGGTACGATCTGGCAAGCCTCGGATTCTACAACGCGGAATCCGTACATACGATGGTCGAGGCGAAGAAGCTCGCCTTTGCTGACCGCAACCGCTACGCTGGCGACCCTGATTTCGTTTCGACGCCCGTGGATGAGCTGATCTCAAAGCGGTTTGCCGCGCAGCGCAGGCAGCTGATCTCTTCGACGTCGGGTTCATACGAACCCGGTCCGCTGGCTGCTCCAATTCCCGGCGACGGCAATACGAGCTACTTCTGCGTCGTGGACGCTCAGGGCAACGCGCTGTCTTTCATTCACAGCCTCTCGATGGGGTTCGGAAGCGGCTTCGTAGCCGGCAACACCGGCGTGCTGTTGAACAATCGCATCGGTCGCGGATTCAGTCTCGTAGAGGGCCACCCCAACGTCATCGAGAGCGGCAAGCGCACCATGCACACGCTCAACGCCTACATGGTAATGCGGAACGATAGGCCATATCTTGTGGGCGGAACCCCGGGCGGCGACAGGCAGATCGCATGGAATGCCCAGGTTATCACCAATGTTCTGGATCACGGAATGTCTGCCCAGGAGGCGGTGGAGGCGCCCAGGTGGGCGTCCTTCCCCGGTACCGATCCCCACGATGTCGACAAACCATCCGTGATTGAGCTTGAAGGCGGGATGGGACTGGATGAGATCGACGAACTGCGTACCAGAGGCCATACGGTCTCAACCAGTCCGGGCCGCGTCTTTGGCGGTTCGGCAAAACTGATAGTGATCGATCCGGCCACAGGCGTCCGGACCGCAGGCTCCGACCCAAGAACGGACGGCCACGCCGCTGTCGTGTGAGACCGGCGCCTGAAGTCCTATTGTGTGACCCACCTGCGTAAGCGAAAGATCAGTGCATTTCAGACCCTTTGTAGGCTGATTGACAGACCAGAAGTAACTTCATATAGTTCTGGCACCAAAAGATAGCGCTCGGAGGATTTCGCAAGATATTTACGGAGTTGTAGTCGAAATTCATTGAGAAATCCCATGTGGAGGTGGCCGATGCAGTCAGGACAGCTATCCTTGAGGAAATTGGGACTGATCAGCGTGGCAGTGGTGATGCTATTGTATGTCACTGCCTGTGGAGCAGCGGAATCACCCTCGGCGCCGCAGCAGCCTGCTCAGCCGGCGGCAGCCTCACCAGCCCAGCCAGCAGTCCAGGGCACTCAAGGTGGACCTTCAGTGCCTCAGCAGCCCGCTCAACCGGCAGCCGCCGCACCAGCCGCGACTGCTGCCCCTTTGCCAACTCCTTCGTTTATTCAGCCGGGCGCGATTCCCAAGCGGGCCGTCCCCACCCCGCCGGCAGCAATGTCAATGGGCCCCGAGGGTTCTCTGGTCATGGCTGATGAGGATATAGACTTCCCTGCCAGGGTGCCGAAGAAGACCGGTTGTACGGACCATGACAACAACATCCGTTGGGGCGTTGATGAAGGGGCAATCTTCTGGAGTGCCGAAGAGGTCGCATACGAGCCGGGCCTCGCCACAGCGTGGGAATTCAGTGACGATCTCCTGCAACTGACGTTCGACATCAGGAAGGGCGTCCAGTACCACGACGGCTGGGGAGAAGTGACCGGTCATGACTGGAAGTGGGCTTGGGAGACCACGATGGAGGAGGACTCCATCTTCCCGATCTTCCTGGGTCGAGACCACATCGACAGGATCGATGTCCCGGATGACTACACCGTGACCATGTACCTGACGAAGCCCAACATCTTCTTCCTGGACACCAATATACCTTCCGCCGGCTGCGGCAGCGTCCCATTCGCCAGCAAGAAGCGTGTGGACGAACTCGGCGAGGAGGAGGCCCACACCAACCTCACCGGTGGAACCGGCCCCTTCAAGTTCACGACATTTCATTCCGGCGACCGTGCCGTCCTTGAAGCCGTGCCGGGTCACTGGAGGAACGACTCCAACTACGCGAACGTGAACATTGTAGAGATCCCCGAGTCGGCTACGCAGGTCGCAGCTCTGCTGGTCGGCGAGGTCGACTCAGCAATTGTCCCGGTCACGCAGGCGGCCCGTTTCGAGGGCTCGAAAGTAGAACTTCGGCGCCAGCGGGGAGGCGGTTACCAGCGTCTCTACTCCCAGGGTAGGTTCTGCATGAAGGTGTCGGTAGACGGCACTGTACCTGTCGACCCATATCCAAGGCCCGGTTATGATCCCACCAAGCCGTGGGTGGGTAACTGCGACAGCCCTGAAGAGCAGGAGAACGCCAGGAAGGTACGCTGGGCTGTATCGATGTCGATTGACCGCCAGGGAATCGTCGATAACATTCTTGGCGGCTTCGGTCGGCCCGCCGGCCCTGCAGAGATGAATGGAGTGACATTCGACAAGTATTTCCTCGACAAGTGGTCAGTCCCATACGACCCCGACATGGCAAGACAGTATCTGGCTGATGCTGGCTGGCCGGACGGTTTCGAGATGGAGGTGAGGTGCACAACAGGTCACCCGCTCATGGTCGAGATGTGCGAGGCTATCGCTAAGGGCATGACCGATATCGGCCTCGACGTCAACATCGTCACACTGGCCTACTCAGCGAACCGGCCATGCGTGGTCGCGCGTGAGTGCGGCAACTGGTGGTTCCGCACCGGGGGCGAGGGTCTTGGACTCAACCCTGAGATCGCGCTGCTCCGCCGAAATACCGTTCGCACGTTCAACCCGGGCTTCGAGATAAGAGAGCAGTTGGAGATCTTGGCTCAGATCGATGCCTGCAAATCAAGCGAATGCCTCGACGAGTTGCGCGAGGTTCACTGGGACTGGTGGCACCACAACCAGCAGATCATTGGCGTCGTGGAGACCTACGGACTGTTCGGAGTCAACATAGAGAAGGTAGGGGAGTGGAAGATCCCGTTCGGCATGGGCGGACTTGCTGCCTTCGACAGGATCCAGAAACCCTAGTCGCCAGCCATGAAGACCTTCCTGATTAGAAGGGCGGTGATGTCCCTGGTCACTCTGGTGGCGGTCAGCATGATCGTGTTTATGCTGGCTCGCCTGCAGGGTGACCCCCGGGCGGTGATGCTCTCAGACTACACGACCAACGAGCAGTACGAGGCATGGGGACGAGAGATGGGCCTCGATAAGCCTCTCGTGATTCAATACGTGGTCTATATAGGCAAACTGCTCAAAGGCGACTTGGGGGACTCACTGCTGCAGGACGGGACATCTGTTGCCACGCTCCTGTGGCGCAGGATTCCCAACACCGTACAGCTTGCATTGGCCGCATTCGTGGTCGCCCTCGTGTTGGGCATACCGCTGGGTGTGCTTGCGGCCGTTACACGAGGCAGTGCGTGGGACTACGGCGCGCGCAGCTTTGCCATCTTCGGGCACTCCGCTCCGTCCTTCTGGGTTGGTCTTATCTTCATCGTGTTTTTTGCCGTCGAACTTGGCTGGTTCCCGACCTCGCGTAAGGGCGACTTGGACAGCTTGGTGCTGCCCTCCCTGGCACTCGGGTGGGGCGCAGCCGGCGGAATACTCCGGCTGATGAGGTCATCCATGTTGGAAGTGCTCGACTCTGAGTACGTGAAACTTGCTAAGGCCAAGGGAATGTCATCCATACAGGTAGTCTGGAAGCACGCCTTCAGAAATGCCCTTATTGCGCCCATCACCGCAGCCGGTCTACTGTTCGCAGGCCTGATAACCGGCACCGTCGTTACCGAGTCGGTATTCGCGTGGCCGGGGCTTGGCCTCCTGGCCATCCAGGCCGTCAACAAGTCCGACTACCCCGTATTGCAGGGCGTGATCCTGCTGGTCACGTTCATCTACGTGCTGACCGCGCTGGCGGTCGATCTTCTATACGCGTATATAGATCCGAGAATTAAGTTCGCCTAGTCACTTATGTTTAACAGAAGCGCACAGACGCTCACCCCTGAACAGGCGCTCACAAGGCATTCCGGCCCCCGTCTTCTAGGGTTGCCGCTGCCCGACCTTCGAAGATGGCCGGTATCCTCGATAATCATCTTGGGCCTGTTTGTCATAGCCGCGCTTGGCGCGGACTGGATATCCCCCTACGAGCTGAACGAAGGCGAGTTGGGAGACAGGCACATTCCGCCAATGTTCTTCGGCGGAACTGCAGAGCACGTGCTGGGCACTGACTACCTGGGTCGCGACATCCTGACGCGCGTGATCCATGGCGCTCGTATATCGCTGATGGTGGCAGCCGTGGTATTGGGCATCGGAGGGATGTTCGGTACCGTGGTTGGGATGATCTCGGGCTACTTCGGGGGTTGGATAGACGAGATCATCATGCGCATTGTGGACATAAAGTTCTCGCTGCCATTCATTCTCATTGCCCTGGCCCTATCGCTCATACTGGGCCCGAGCCTTCCCCTGCTCCTGGGCCTGCTCGCGTTCCTGATATGGGGCGGGTTTGCCCGACAGGTGAGGGGTGAGGTGCTGGTGCTCAAGGAGATGGACTACGTCGCTCTCGCCAAGGTCACCGGTGCGTCCACGACTCGAATACTCTACAAGCACATCCTCCCAGGTGTGCTCAACACGATAGTCGTGGTGGCGACGATTCAGGTCGGTAACATCATCCTGGCAGAAGCATCACTCAGCTTCCTGGGCGCGGGAGTGCCGCCTCCGACTCCAGCGTGGGGCTCGATGGTCGCGCTGGGCCGGCTGTACGTCGTCGATGCGTGGTGGGACAGCCTCGCGCCAGGTATGATTATCGCACTGGTTGTAATCGCTTTCACGCTGCTCGGAGACTGGGTGCGCGACAGGATGGATCCCAGGCTGCGGCAGACGTAAGTGGGACATGCCCACCCGTTGCACGCTGTCCTACGCACTAGTAGGATTGGCCGGGAGACATCTGGAATAGAGTCTGGCTAAAAGCGCCAAGGCGTGTGCCCATGTCCTGAAGCGCGCCCCTCAAGGAGAGACACTATGAACTTCGGTCTGCTATTCGAGATGCAGCGCCCGTACGAGGGCACCGACATAGACTGGAACACCCTGTACAAGGAGACGCTCGACCAGTGTGAGTTGGCCGACCGTGTCGGCTTCGACAGGGTATGGTTCGTTGAGCACCACTTCCTGCTAGGGTTCTCAGGCTCTCCGTGTCCTGAGGTGATCTTCGGTGCGCTCAGCCAGCGCACTAAGAACATCAGGATAGGCTTTGGCGTGTCGATTCTGCCGCACGCTCACCCTGTCCGAATCGCCGAGCGTGTGGCGATGGTCGACCAGTTGACCGACGGCCGTGTCGAGTTCGGCACCGGGCGTTCCAACGCTTACGAGCAGATGGGCTTGGGCGTGGACCCCAGAGACACCCGCGAAATGTGGAATGAGTCTATCTCGATGCTTCCGCAGATATGGCAGTCGGACGAGTTTGAGTGGGAGGGCAAGTACTGGAACGTGCCCTCGCGACGTGTGCTGCCCAAGCTCGTTCAGAAGCCACATCCGAACATGTACCTTGCCTGCACGCAAAGTTCCAGCTTCGACCTCGCGGCTGAGAAGGGCATCGGAGTCCTGTCGTCGGCCTCGTACGCGACTACGGTTCTTGAGTCGCACGTCAAGACATACAAGCAGAAGATCAAGCAGGCGAATCCGGTGGGTGCGTTCGTGACCGACTACTGGGCGAACAACGTCCACGCCTTCTGTGGCCCCGACAACCAGGAGGCTCGCGAGCTAGCCGCGCTGTCTATGAAGACCTTCTTCGGGCCGGACAAGCCCTATATCGCGGGTCGCGTCGGTGCGTACGAAGAGCTTCTTGAGGCATGGGGCGGCGTTCCCGAGCACCTGGAGGCCGACTTCGGACGCTGGCTCCGACAGTCGGACGAGGCACACAAGCAGCAGGCCGAAGAGGTCGGCATTTCGCTGGACTCCGGGCCGGGGGCCGCCCGGGCCGCTATCGCGGAGCTGGACGCCAATACACTCGCTGACCGCTCCGTCACTATCGCTGGCGATCCCGATAGCTGCATTCGGGCCATTCAGCAGTACCAGGAAATCGGCGTGGACGAGGTCATGATGATAATTCAGACCGAGACCATCCCCCATGAGAAGGTCATGAGCTCGATAGAGCTGTTCGGCAAGGAAGTGTTCCCCGTCATCCGAGAGATGGAGAAGACCAAGGCGGTGGCGACCGCGGACTAGCCACTGCACGTATATGCAAGTAGGGTTTGCCAGCCGACGTCTTCAGCGAAACTACGAAAACTTCTCAAGAGCAAGTCGCGCCTGGGGAGACGTTGTGGCTCGCAGATATACTGAACGCATCAATACATTGCGTGAAATTGAACAGTTCCACCTGCTGTATTCAATGCCGTGGCTTAGGCTGCACCACCTTTCCGGTCAGAGATCGGGCCAGTTCTCTATTGTGTTGGACAGGCGGTGGCGGCTGATACTTACACTCCTCGAAGAGGAGAATAGGATCATCATAGAGGAGGTGACAAACCACTATGGCGACTAGAAGATACTACGAGGCCCCGGAATTCGCGGGCATCGCCATTCCTCCGGGTGAAGGCTTGGAGGAAGCGATAGAATTCATCGGCATGACGCGGCATGAGCTTGCCGAGAGAATGAACATGTCCCTCGAGCAAGTCGGCGAACTGATTCGCGGCGAGAGGGCGGTGACCATTGCCGAGAAGCTGGAGGACATAGTGGGCGGCCCTGCGTCCCTGTGGCTCGGTCTGGAGAGGAGATACCAGCTCACCAAGGCCCACCTGAAAGCGCGCGAGAAGTCTCGCGCTCTCACACCTCCGGCTCCATAATCGCCGAGACCTAATCCCTGAAAGAACCATAGCTACATGGACTACTGGACCGAGGCGCAGCTCGCCTCCATTCACAAGATGCTCAACCCATGCTCGATCGCGGTAGTTGGCGCTACCGAGCGGCCACAGTATGGCGGCAGATTCCTACGCGCGGCGCTCCAGGCCGGCGACCGTCTGCGTGTTTACCCGGTCAACCCGCGCTACGACGAATTGCTTGGGCAGAAGTGCTACGCGAGTGTCTTGGACCTGCCCGAAGCACCCGATGCGGTGGGCGTGATTGTCCCGTACCACCGTGTGATTCAGGTGATACGCGAGAGCGCTGAGGTCGGTGCTGGGTCCGCAATCGTCATATCCGCCGGCTTCTCTGAGCGTGGCGTGGAGGAGCGGCGCGAGCTTCAGGCCGAACTTGGAGAGGTTGCACGGGAAACCGGCGTCCGGATATCGGGGCCGAACTGTCTCGGTCTCGCGAATATCAAGGATGACATTTGGGCGTGTTCGTCGTCACGACTGGAAGGAGTCGAGCTAAAGAGCGGCAACGTCGGCCTCGTCTGTCAGAGTGGCGCATCAGCATTTGGGCCGTTCCTTTCCAGGGCTGTCGGCCGAGGTGTGGGCTACTCCTACATCGTCTCAACCGGAAACGAGGCCGATCTCGAAGCTCCAGACTTCGCTAGATACCTGCTCGATGATGATGACACCAAAGTTATCGCAATGTTCATAGAGGGCTTCAAGGACGGCCGCAAGTTTCTTGAGGTCGCCAAACTCGCCGCCGAGCGCGGAAAGCCAATCGTCGCCGTCAAGATAGGCCGCTCCGATCTCGGGGCCAGGGCTGCCCGCTCTCACACCGCCGCGCTGACAGGGGTGGACGAGGTGTATGAGGCCGCGTTCGAGCAGTACGGAGTTATTCGCGTCCATGACTGGGACAAGTTATTGGAGGTTGCACAGCTTCTGTCTGTGGTCAAGGAACCCTTGAACCGTGGAGTTTCACTTGTATCCCACTCCGGAGGAGTCTGCTCGCTCACTGCTGACAACCTGGGCGACGCGGGTCTTGAGCTGCCTGAACTTTCGGATCCTGCGAGAGACGCGATCAACGGCATACTTGAAGGATTTGGCTGGGCCGCCAATCCGGCCGACATCACCGGACACGCCAGCCGCGACACGGTGCTCCCGATCATGGAGCACATGATCAACGAGCCGGAAGTCGGAACCCTGGTCGTCGCGAGCTCAGCGTCTGACGCGCAGGCGCAGCACGTAATCGACGTCCGCGACAGGCATGACAAGCTCGTGACATTCCTGTACACCGGTAATGAACTGGGTGCATCCACAGGTCTTGACCGCCTGAAGGATGCTGAGGTGCCTGTGTTCCACAGTCCTGAGAACCTGGCATGGGCGATTAAGAAGTTTCATGACTACCACGAGTGGCGGGCATCCAGAGGAGACGGCACATTCGGCGACGCAGGGCCTATGTCCGATGCTCAAAGCACGTTGGCCAGGAGTTTAAGCGAACGGCCGGAGATGTCCCTTTCCGAACACGAGGCCAAGCGACTCATTGAGGAATGGGGCCTCCCGGTGGTTACGGAGCGATTGGCAAGTTCTGAGGATGAGGCCGCGGAGGCCGCGCGTGAGATAGGCTTTCCCGTCGTGGCGAAGGTCAGCTCTCCTGACATCCTGCACAAGACGGAAGCCGGGGCGCTGAGGGTGGACCTGGTCGATGAGGGCGCGGTGCGAGCGGCGTACCGCGAGGTGGTTGGCAATGCTGAGTCGTATGCCCCTGGAGCGCGCATCGACGGGGTACTCGTCGGAGAGATGGTACGCGGCGGCACCGAGGTAATAGTCGGTGTGAGCTACGATCCTCAGATCGGCCCAGTCCTGCTCTTCGGGATGGGGGGCGTACTCGTCGAGGTGATGCGCGATGTCGCTCTGAGAGTGTGTCCAATCTCGCGTCTAGATGCCGAGGATATGGTCGCGCAGGTCAGAGGCAGCAGGCTGCTGTACGGCTTCCGCGGACAGCCCAAGGCAGATGTGGAAGCACTGGTCGACACACTCGTTTGTGTCTCTGACCTAGCCGTACACTTGGAGGGCGTCATCGAAGAGTTGGATATCAACCCGCTCGCGGTGCTTCCCGAGGGGCAGGGCGTCAGGGCGCTTGACGCGCTTGTGACCCTGAAACGGGATTCGTCATGACGTACACGGTCCGCCGATCATGGCTGATTGTTCCGGCACACGACGCAGGTGCCCTGGCTCAAGCTGCCGCATCCAACGCAGACGTGGTCGTGCTCGACCTGCAGGACACCGTACACGAGAGTCGCAAGCACGAAGCTCGGGCCAACGTACACGGTGCCATCGACATGATGAGGGACACTGGGGCCGAGGTATTCGTTCGTTCCGACATCGATCTGATGTACGCAGACCTGGATGCATCCGTCTGGCGGGGTCTATCAGGGGTCGTACTGCCAGGTGCGACCAGCGTCGATCAGGTCCACGAAGCCGATGAGATTCTGTCGAAGTTTGAGGCGGAGCGTGGCGCGGTGAAACCGCCGCCGGTTGGGCAGGTTAGAGAAGCCGACGACCCCCGAGGCCCTGAACAGGCCCTCGAGATTCACCTGTCTCTCGATACCGGTCCCGGCAACTGGCACGCTGAAGAGTTAATCCGTGCCAGTGACCGGGTCAAGTCGGTCAGCTTGGGTCGCGCGGATCTCGTCATGGACCTGCGTGAGGAGCCATCGGGCGATCTCCACCTGCTCCCATACCTGATGCAGCGGCTGATTATCATCGCCAACGCGACAGGGGTCGAGCCTGTCGGAGCGTGGTGGCGCGCCACGTCCCGCGGCCTCGTGGCCAGCTACGATGACACCTTGGAGGCCGCGGTCACCGGCCGACTGGCGGGTTTCCGGGGCGCGCTGTGCATGAGAGCCAGTCAGGTAGCGGCGCTCAACAAGGGTTTCACTCCCTCCGTCGCGGAGGTTGAAAGCCACACGGACTTGGCGCCGACCTCAGAGATCGCGTCCGGCGTAATCACATGGGCCAATGCATGCGCGGCCCGTGATGAGGCCGGGGAACTGGTTCGCGGCCAGTCGCAGTCCGCGTCTGACTAGAGGGTGACTGATATGGGCAGAAGAGTGAGAAGGTCCGGGCTGACAATGCCCATCAATAACCCTCGCTTCGTCGGCAGGTCGTGGACTCGCGACTGCGACTACCTGAACTTCGATTTCGAGGACTCGGTGCCCCAGTCCCAGAAAGAACACGCACGCACGCTGGTCAGAGATGCCATCGTCCAGGGTCAGAAGGGCGCGGCGGAGATCAACATCAGGATCAACTGCGCCTACCCCGAGGTGGACGTCCCGGCTGCTGCCTGGCCCGGAGTCACGCAGATCAACTTTCCCAAAGCTGAGACTGCCGAGCAGATCAGGAACCTCGACTCGCTCATCTCCAGGATGGAGAAACTAAGGGGCATCAGGCCCGGCACCGTTCGTATCGGCGCAACGGTCGAGACCACGCTCGGAGTGGCGAACTCGTACGAGATCGCGTCTGCTAGCCCGCGAATCGACTCGTTCGGACCTGGCACTGGCTATGACATGTCGATGGACATGGGTGTCGAGATGTTCGTCGGGTTCGACCAGTTCTTCTACAATCGTGGAGAGGGAGAGCTGATTGCTCTCGCGCTCGGCCTCGAGCGTGACGGGGGCGTCTACATGCCGGACACCACCGGCAACGTGGGTGACGCTGAACTCGCGCTCAATCGTGCAAGGGCCAACAGACGAGCCGGTCTGAGGTCCGGCGGTGGACTCCATCCCAACGTCGTCGCCCCGCAGAACGAGGGCCTGACTCCCACAGCCGAAGAGGTCGAACACGCCCATTGGGTTCATGTCTGCTTCGAAGAGCTTGATGATGAAGAGGGCGAGGCCGAAGGCGAGTTCGATGGGCAGATCATCGACGCCTACGAGGCAAGCCGCGCGCGTGAGCTAATAGAGTGGGCTAACCTCTGTGCCCGACGGGATGACGAGAAGTCCAACGCCCGCAGCCGGACCGAAGCCGCCGAGGAGTCTTCGACATGAAGCCATTTGTGAGAAGGTCTCACCTCGTGGTGGATGTCCTTGACAGCGATGCCGTCAGCGCATCTTGGACCTACAACACCGACGCTGTGGTTCTGACCATGCCGTCGGGTGCGATGGAGCGATTGTCGGCGCGTGCAAATTGCCAGAAGCCATCGCCACAGCCGCACTGGGTGGGGCCGAGGTGTTTGTACAAGTTGGTAGAGCCGTGGTGTACGCGGACATCGAGTCCGCCGCCGGTCCCGGGCTCAAGGGCATAGTCTATCCCGGCGCTGAATCGGAATCTGAGATACAGGAGATCGACGAGTGGCTGTCCGAGTTCGAAAAGGTGAGGGGTGTCCTGGAAAACACGCTCCACATCATCGTTCTGCTCGATTCCGGCGCCGGCGTCTGGACCATCCGGGAGATCGTTCGCGCATCCGATCGCGTCAGCTCGGTCGGAATTGACGAACCGGGTCTGTGCCGGAGCCTTGGGATCGTCCCGACCGCCGATTTCGACCCGTTCGAGTATGCTAAGGGCAGGGTGGTGATTGAAGCCCGTGCCGCAAAGGTACAGCCTATTGGGATGAGCCACCCGTACGGCGTACTCCCAGAGTTCGACGATGAAGGTGAGATCGCCCGTCTTGCGCTCAGGTCTAAGAACCTCGGCTTTGCGGGCGCGATCTGCCCCGATCCGTCCTGGGTCGAGCACTGCAACCGCGCCTTCGCGCCGCCCGAGGACAGGCTGGAGTTCTACCGGGAAACGCGGCGACTGTTTGCGGAAGGCGTAGCCCGCGGCACGGCTGCGATTCCATATCCCGGAACCACCATGATGATTGACGTCCCTGTGGACGAGAATGCTAGGGTCAACCTGGAGCTATGGGAGCGCTGCGCCGCCCGCGAGGCTGAAAAGGCCGCGGCGGTGGCGAGGGCGCGTGCCAACGTGCGCTGATGTCGCCGTATCCAGTAAGGCTGGCTGGCCTCAGTCCGCCGACAGATGCGCCAGCAGCAACCTCGAAAACCCGTCCGGCTTTTCTACGTGGGGTAGGTGACCGCACCCGGGGATGACCTCAAGCTGTGACCCCGGAATAGCCTCGTGTAGCCGACGCCCCGAGTCCACTGGGATGATCTTGTCCTCGGTACCCCACACGATCAGCGTGGGTACGCTGACTCTCTTGAGGAGCCAGACCAGGCCCCGCTCGTGCATGTACGGCTTCCAGCACAGCCTCGTCGTCATCTCCCGACCGCGAACGCTCATCTCGCGCTCTTCGGGGGACAACTCCCGCTCGAACAGATCAGCGTATGCAGTTACGCTTGCAGCGTCGTAGAATGCAAGCCTCGTGGTCTCCTCTTCGCCTAGCAGGAAGATGTCGGCGACCTCACCGGCGTCCGGTCTGACTCCCGCGGCATCCACGAGGACAAGCCTGCGTAGGACACCCGGACTCATGGTCGCCATATCTGCGGCAATCCACCCGCCGAGGAAGTGTCCGACGAGAGACACATCTTCCAATTCTAATTCCTGGATCATCCAAAGATAGAACCGCGCCATATCCTGGACGGACTCCAGCAGCTCGGGGCGTTCCGAGGCTCCGAATCCCGGGTGAGTAGGAGCGTACACGGTCGCGGACTCGGCGACGCGATCCATCCATGGAAGCCAGCCCAGATTGCCCTCAATGCTGTGCAGGTAGAGCAGGGGAGGACCCTCGCCTCCTCTGAGGAGATGAATCTTCGCCCCTCCCACTTCAACGAACTCTTCGACAACGGATGCAGTGGTCATGGCGCCACCTCGAACGGGCCCGGAAGCTCCAGCTCTTCACCTATTTCACGCAGGGCAGGCAGCACCTCCGCGTCCATCAACTCCAGACACCTCATGGTGTCCTTGTGGCTGATCGTGCCGTCGTTAGTCCAGACAGCCAGGATGCCCGGTCTGACGACCGACAGCACCTCTCGCAGCTTTCTGATGACTGTGTCGGGGTTGCCGACCACGATCCGGTTCAGCCCGACGACCCTGTCGTAGCCTGCGGCGTCCACACCTCCGACAAGCCGATCGGGACGGAGGTTGACCTGCGAGCTGCGCCTCCTACCCTCTATCGACGTGTATCCGGGCGGATTCATATACTCAGGCGGCATGGGGACACGTCCGACTCCGGCGTTTCCGGCCAGGAATCCCTTGCCCACCTCGTACGCCTTTTCGTCGGTGTCCTGGACGTGGATGCGGAACAGGTATCCGAAGTTCTGCGGGCCGGGTTCGTACCCGACCTCATTCGCTGCTTCCCCATAGATCGCCTTGGCGTCTCCGACGACCTCGGGGTCGGCCTCAAGAAACACGTATGGATAGTGATGCTGAGCCGCCCAGATCATCGTCTCGGGGCTGGCGCTGCCCGGTACCCACACCGGCGGGTGCGGCTCCTGGAGCGGACGGACGAACGGATTGACTACGCGGTACTCGTAGTGACGTCCCTCCCACCTGAACGGACCGGGTGTCGTCCACGTCTTGATAATCAGATCGTGCGCCTCCTGGAAGCGCTCACGGTTGTGTACGGGGTTGGTGTTCGTGGCCCAGGACTCCACTCCGGTGCCCCTCACGAAGCCGGAAACGAGCCTGCCGCGTGAGATCAGGTCTATTTCGGCCAGCTCTTCAGCCATCCTGACCGGGTTGTCCGAGATGGGAAGCTGATTGCCGAGAAGCACGATCTTGGCGTTCTTGGTGGCACGCGCCAGTATCGCGGCCTCGAGGTTCATCGCTGCGCCCATGCACGTCGGCGTGTTGTGATGCTCGTTCAGCATCAACCCGTCGAACCCCATCTCCTCGCAGTACTCGTACTCGTCGAGATAGTAGTTGTACATGTCCGCCGCGGTCTCGGGATCGAAGTGGGAGTTCGGAAACGTAAGCCGCACCGCGCTGCGGTAGCTGTTCCTCACGTCCTCCTCCGAGTAGTGGAAGTAGGCTCGCTCTGTGAAGCGCATCAGAAACATGATCGGCACTCCTCCGTGTGTGCGGCTGATACTATTCGCACCTGGGCTGGCGGTCAAGACAGTGAACAGTGTCAGACATGGCAGGCGCGGTTCTACGGTGTTAGTATCGGGGCGTCGTTAAACCTGAATCTCAATCCATCCCACCGAGATAGCGACAGACATGCGTCAGTTCATTGTGGTCAGACTAATCAGCATGGTCTTCACCCTGTTTGGTCTGTCTATCTTGGTGTTCCTTCTGGCCAGACTGATACCCGGCGATGTTGTTCAGGTCAGCTTGGAGCAGGCAGAGCGGACCCCAGAGATGGTGAAGGAGCTTCGCAGCTTTTTCGGCCTGGACCAGCCTTTACATGTACAGTACTGGCGGTGGTTGAGCGATGTCCTGCAAGGAGATCTGGGGACGTCCTGGCGGAGCGGGAACTCGGTCACGGGTCTAATTCTTGACCGGATATCTGTGACGGCTGAGTTGACTGTTCTAGCTATGGTGGTATCAATCGGCCTTGGTGTTCCGCTGGGGATACTGGCTGCAACGAGGCAGAATTCACCCCTGGACTACCTGGTCCGTGTGATGTCCATGTTCAGTCTTTCCATTCCCGAGTTCTGGCAGGGCATCATGCTGATCCTAGTGCTCTCCATTACCCTGGGCTGGATCCCGTCGCTTGAGTACGTGGACTTCTGGAAAGACCCGGGCACCAACCTCAGCATAATGATACTTCCCGCCATTTCGGTCGGAACCGTGGCCTCCGCAAACATTGTTCGTATGACGCGAGCCACTATGCTGGAGGAGTTGCGCCAGGACTATGTCAGAACCGCGAGGGCCAAAGGCCTACATGAGCGGATCGTGATTTACTCTCATGCGCTCAGGAACACACTGATCCCAGTGATAACAATTGCCGGACTGCAAATTGGATACCTGATGGGCGGCATTGTAGTCATGGAGGCTGTCTTCACGCTCCCTGGCGTGGGCCGGCTTATGCTCCTAGCCATATCGCAGCGCGATTACCCGCTGATTCAGGGAGTCGTCCTGTTCATAGCCTCCATATTTGTCTTTAGCAATCTACTGGTGGATGTCCTGTACGCGTATGTAAACCCGCGCATACGTTACGGCTAGCTGCGCCCTCAGATCGCCACCTGAGTCCCAGTGGGAGTCTGGATGGTCATGGTTGAATGCATCGAAACCGTGGCGCGGACAGTAATTCCACCTTCCAAGGTGAGGTAATCACATGGCAATTGGAGAAGAGGGTCACACTGAAGAAGCGATAACTGGCGAAGCCTCGGGCAGCAGGGGTAGATACGTTCTCAGAGCGATTACCGCTAACAAGCTTACCCTGGCCGGCATCATCATCATCGGTCTCTTCTTGGTCATGGCCATCTTCGCGGACTTCATCGCGACCAGAGGGCCGCTCGAGCCCAAAGCATCCCTGGGTTTCAGCAGCCCTGGTCCCGAAGCCTTCTTCGGCACAGACCGACTGGGCAGGGACATTTACAGCCGGGTCGTACATGCCAGCCGAGTGTCTCTGATCATTCCTTTCTTTTCCGTCATATCCGCAATCCTGGTGGGAGGCTCGCTAGCGCTTTTCTCTGCCTACTTCGGGAGTATCTGGGACAACGTGTCCGGTAGGCTCATGGACATCATATTCGGGTTCCCATTCATGCTGTTCGTCATTGCTGTTGCGGCCATGCTCGGTCCCGGGATACGGAATACAGTGATTGCCCTTGGCATAGTATTCACACCGCTTCTGTACAGGGTTGTGCGCGGTCCGGTCTTGGTGGAAAAAGAGAAGGAGTACGTCAACGCAGCGCGGGCGCTGGGCGCCAGCAGCATGCGAATTGTGATACGTCACATAGCCCCCAACGTGGCCCCGCCCGTGATTATCCAGGCCTCGGTGACCTTTGCCGGAGCAATTCTGATTGAGGCGGCCGTGAGCTTTCTTGGTCTGGGAACACCGGCAGAGAACCCCTCGTGGGGTAGGCTGCTGAGTGACGCCCGCGATGTGCTGGAAAAGGCCCCGTGGGCGTCGATATTCCCTGGTATAGCGATAATGCTGGCCGTGTTGGCCTTCAACATGCTGGGCGATGGCCTTCGCGACATCCTTGATCCCAGGCTGCGTCAGCAACTCGGGGCTGGCGGCAAGTCGAGCTGAGGTTGCCAACCAAAGTGGGGCTGTCAGATGACTTCAAATCTGACAGCCCCTTTGTAGTTGTGTCGGGACAGCTTAAGCCGCAAGCCTAGTAACGGTGTCTGCGCTCTGCTGTTCAGAGGGACACTAGCGGTCTAGCCATGTCCACTTGAATCCGAACTGGACCGCGGACGGGTGCGGCGTGTATCCCTTGACCCACTTCTGGACCACGTCTATCTCGATTGGCGCGAAAGAGGTCAGCGCTGGGATGCGCTCGGCCAGCATGATCTGAACATCCTTCCAGAGCTGCACGCGCCTGGCTGGATCGGTCTCCTGCCGCGCCTGTTCCAGTAGAGAGTCCATTTCGGGATCGGACCACGCATCCCACTGGGCGCAGCTGCCCGACGAGTGGAAGCAGTTGTAGAGCACGTGGTCCGGGTCGGCCATGTTGAAGGTCAGATTTGTGCTTACAAAGTAGGGGAAGGTCTCGACTCTCTCATCGAGCCAGACTCCGTACTCCGTGGATCTGGCAACAGCGTCCAGCCCGATCTCCTTCCACTGCTCCGCCAGCAGTTCGGCGGAGAACTGCATCACCGCGAACTCCGGTATGTATATGATGTCCATTGAGAACCCGTCGGCGTAGCCTGCCTCCGCTAACAGTTGCTTGGCCCGCTCCACGTCCCGTTCGAAGAATGGCAGTTCATCCGGCTGGACCCAGTACTCAGAAAGCGATGGCGGGACGTGTCCGCTCACCGTACCCAGCCCTGCTCCGACAAGGTTCAGAATCGCGTCCCTATCCATGCCTAGCGAGAGCGCCTGTCGTACCTTCACGTCGTTGAGAGGACCTTGAGCCGGTCCGGGACCTGTGCCAGAACGGTGATTGATGTTGACGAAGTTGGTGCCCATGGCCGGCGTCTGGTACAGCACAACATTGGGGTTCTTCTGAAGGAGGCTGAAGTTCTGAGCATCCTCCAGCTTGGCATGGTCGATGATTCCCGTCCGTATGCCTGCGATGATGGAGGACTCTTCAGGTATGACCTGGACCTTGAATCCGTCCATGAGGGGGATTCCCGGCTCGTAGTAGTTCTCGTTTCTGGTGACACTGTGCTCTACGTCCGTCTTCCACTCCTGGAGTACCCATGGCCCGGATCCAACCGCGTTGTTGTTCAGCCAGTCCTTGGGCTGGTCGCCGACTGACTTCGGAACGATCCCGATAGACCAGTGTCGGCTGAGGAAACCGCCTTCCGGATTTTCGAGCTTGAACTCAACGGTCTGCGGGTCGATCACGTTGATCTCTTCGATGTTGAGGATCCCGCCCCTTATGAACGAGCCTGTGCCCTCATCCAGAATCCGTTCATACGTGAACTTGATATCGTCCGCGCTGAGTGGCTCTCCATTATGGAACATCACTCCTTCGCGTAGGTGGAAAACATAGGTCGTGGGGTCGAGTATATCCCAACTCGTCGCAAGGTCAGGTTGTACCACCATGCCAGAGTCCAGACCAACCAGACCGCTGTATACGTGGCCCCTAATTCGGAAATTGGCGGCGGCCGGCACATTGTGCGGGTCCAGGCTGGTGGCGTCCGTAGTCCGGGCATCTACCAGGGAACCTCCGCGCTTCCCCTGGACCTCTACGATCTTCACTACTTCCTTTTCGACGGAGACCTCTCTGGTTACGACCTTCTCGACAGGAACTTCCTTGATGACCTCTTTGGTCACGATCTTTTCAACTGGCACCTCCTTGATGATGGTCTGGCCCGGCACTTCGACTTCCTTGATGACCTCCTTGGTCACGATCCTTTGAACTGGGACCTCCTTCACAACCTCCTTCTCCACCACCACCTCTTTTTCCACTTCTACTATTTCCACAGTCCCAGTTCCGGATGAGCACCCGAGCAGGAGAGCAACTATCAACGAGATTGCTATTACAAGAGCAATGTAGGACTTGTGCCTGATTCTTGCCATTACCACCACCCCTTCCTTGGTATGTCTGCGTACAGATTCCGATTGACACGCGCCTGTGCGCCTCGCAGTGGAGTATACACGATTGCCGGATTCGTCAGACTTCTTGGCGGCTTCCAAGTGTCTTAGGTCCATGACAATTGACTGCGCCCTTCAATCTGATTAGCCTAGTGGCCGACAACCACTCAATGATGATTCCAAAGGACTTTCCCATGCCTATCGAACAGAACTCTCCCGATCTTCAGCGAATTCTCAACACCGACCAGAGCATAGAGTGGCTCGGAAGCGGCTATGGAGGCGTCGGCGGGCCTGCAGAGGGACCCCTCTGGTGGCACGAGGGTGGTTATCTGCTGTTCAGCGACATCCACAATAATCGTCGGATGAAGTGGGCGCCTGGCGAGGGAGTGTCCGTATTTCAGAAGCCTACCAATCACGCCAACGGCCTGACCCGCGACCTGAAGGGTAGGCTGGTTGCATGTGAACATAGCGCCCGCCGGGTGACACGCCAGGACACCGACGGAGAAGTCACCGTGATAGCCTTTAGCTACCGGGGACGTAGGCTCAACCGGCCGAACGACGCGGTAGTCAAGTCGGACGGAAGCATCTACTTCACCGACCCCGGTGCGCCCGGGCCCGGACTCGACCTCGATTACTCAGGCGTCTACATGGTCTCTCCCGATCTTGGCGAAATCACCATGGTCGTGGGGGACTTTCTAACTCCAAACGGGATCGCCTTTTCACCGGACGAAAGTGTGCTATACGTCAACGACACCCGTAGACAGCACATCCGCGCGTTCGACGTTCAGCCCAACGGTACGCTGGCTCTGGCATCAGATCGGGTTCTGTGCGACCTCAGCGGTGATCGTCCCGGCGTGCCCGATGGTATGAAGGTGGACGTCGAGGGCAACAGCTACTGTGGAGGGTCAGGCGGTGTGTGGGTGATAGATCCTCAGGGAAACCGCCTGGGCACGGTCGCGCACGGTGAAAACGCTACAACCAACGTCGCGTTCGGCGGAGATGACTGGAAGACGCTCTTCTTCACAACCTGGAACATGGTCGGAAGTGTCCGCGTGAACATTCCGGGCATATCTGTGCCGACCGACCGGTAGCGGGTCTCAGTGCCCAACGGCCGACATTAACTCGACCTATGTGGACGTGCGAGTCGTTGCTGGTTCGGGTTGCACCGTACCAAGGGGCGCTTGAGGTCTTCTGACGAACAGCATCAGCACTCCGCCTGCAAAGGTCAACGCTGCGAACGTTGTGAACGGCACGATGTACGTGCCTGTAGTGTCGAACATGTACCCGGCAAACAGCGGTGCGAATATCATCGCGATGTTCATGGGGAATTGCGAGACCCCCATGATCGTCGCGAATGCCTTTCTCCCGAAATATTCGCCCCGAATCGCGGTGGTCAGGGGACTCCGACCACCAAAACCGATCCCGTACAGCAGCGCGAACACATAGGCCATGGTAACGCCGTCGTACAGCGCGATGATCAGAATGCCTGCTCCTTGAACGAACATGAAGAAGGCTATCATCAGGGTCTTGGGGAGTCTGTCGGCGTAGTATCCCGAGATAAACTGTGCGGGCAGTGCGATTATCGTGTAAGTAGTGTGGACAGAGGCTGCCGCTGTAAGCGACATCCCCGTGTCCGTCAGTTTGGGAACTAGATGCAGCGCCAGTGTAACTATGGCGACGCTCGACGCGACCTGGGCGATCGTTAGCATCCAGAAAGCAGGCGTCTTCAGCGCCTGCCTCACGGTGAACTCTGGCTCGTCATCTTCCAGAGGCTCGGCCGACGCGGCTCCTGTGTTATCGACTCGAGGACGCAGCGTGTCGCCGTCTGGGAGCAGCCCAATGTCCTCTGGATGGTTACGTATTGCCTTGGCGGCAGGCCCGACGATGGCGAGAAGGACAATGCCGATCCCGAGAGCAGTGCTCTCGAATCCGTAGGTGTCGATGGCCAGCGCGAACGGTGTTACCAGCAGTCCGCCAAGGTGTATCCCTGACATTGCGGTTGCCATGGCGAATGAGCGGCGTTTGTTGAACCAGTTGTTAACCAGCGCGATGAGCGCCAGCCACCCCCCCAGCCCTGAGCCGAGGGTAATGAATATATAGGCGCAATAGAATTGGATGAGACTCTCGTCCAGAGAGTCGAAAGGCAAGACCTTCGCGATGAGTCTGAGATCACCGAGGTTCTCGATCTGAGAAATCCAAATGAAACCCACGCCCATGATCGTGTAACCGATCATCACCATCCGACGTGTGCCGATACGGTCGATCAGCACGCCCTCGATCGGGCCGAGTACAGCGCCCTCGACTCGGGCAAGTGAGAAGGCGCCAGATAGGGCGGTACGGCTCCACTGGAACTGCCGCTCCAACGCGACAAGCATCGTGCCTAGCCCCTGGAAGACGGTGAGCGACATCAGGGTCAGCATGAACGACGACAACCCGACAAGCCACCAGCCGTAAAAGACACCACGCACACCTGCAACGGCCTCTCTGGCCGACGTGGGTCTGAATACGTTTTTCCGCACTGAGGAGTAATTCCAGTTAAAGAATGGGGGCTGGATTCGCCCGTCCGAGATTATCACATTGGGCGTTGCTCGTGACAGGTTTCGTATTCTCAGCCGCCACCCGCCTAGCGGTCCATATCCTGAAACCAGATGATTGGAGCCAACCAAACAGAGTATGATATTGCAGTGAACGGCGAGACTGACCCGCACTCGCGACCGTCAAACACGAGGGCTGCCAAGGAGACTGCTATGCCCCTGGGAGACACCCTGATTTCCGAAGCTGATATCGCTCACGCGATCCCTCGGTTAGTTGGCAGGATAGTGAATGATTACGGGGATACCGACCCGCTGCTGGTAGGAGTTATGGACGGCGCGATGTGTTTCCTCGTCGACCTCATGCGGGAGTTTCCGAGATCGGTGGACGTAGCGACCGCCCGCGTCCAAAGTTACAACGGGACACAGTCTGGGGAGATCACGGTTGAATGGCTTCCTTCGAGACAGGACGTTGAGGGCCGACATGTTCTGCTCGTAGAGGACATAGTGGACACGGGCGCGACCGTGGCCACCCTCTCCCAGCACCTGATCGATCTGGGAGCCCCATCCGTTGAGGTGTGCGCGCTGCTTGACAAGCCCTCGCGTAGGATCCATGACCTGGAGGTTGCCTACTCGGGTTTCGATATACCGGACGTGTTCGTTGTCGGCTATGGATTGGACTACAACGGAGCGTATCGGAACCTGCGTGACGTGCGGGAGCTCGTCGACATCGGACAGCGCAACGGAATCCATCTAACAACGTGAACAGTGGGACGTTGGATGGGAGAGAGGAGGGGAAAAAGGAATGCCCCGAGTGACCTCGCCCGCGAAACCAGCCTTCTCGTCCTGCGATGCGTCGCCGACGCAACCGGTCTCTTGGACCCGCCTCCCGTGAGCCTGCGACGCACCGCCTGCTCGTTCGAGAGCCGGGCCTTCCGACCCGACTGGCGTAGCCTGCGGCGTCCCGCTTGCCGTTACCGCCCTGTCGAATCTTCAGCCTCAACCACTTGGGGCATAATCAAGATTATACTAGTATCGAATACTTGTCAATACTTGATTTGAGCAAAATTCAAAATTGCTCATCAATTGACCTGTTTTTAGCCTGTCAGTGCCATTCTGAGTCAGATCTCAAGCCCGTACGTCGGGTTGACCGGGCGCTGAGGCTCAAAATACAATCGCACTGATTTTCGACTATGAAACAATTGAGAAGATAGAGGTGACCAGCGATGGCAGTGGTAGGATCTGGCGACTTTCGATTTGAGCGCGTACCCGAGTGGCCGAACATGCCCAAGTACTGGGAGTTCGGGGCAGCCTCGGATGGCGCCGTAAACTCAAATGACGAGGTGTATATATTCAGCCGCGGCCTGCACCCGTTAACGATCTGGGACACTGACGGCAACTTCATCAGCTCCTGGGGAGAGGGGACGTTCTCCGCAAATCCGCACGGAATATACATCGCTCCCAATGACAACGTCTGGCTTGTCGATCGCGACTACCACATCGCCACCGAGTACACCCCCGGCGGAGAAGCGCTTCGAACCCTCGGCGAAAAGCTCGCGCCTTCGCCGTCCTTCCAGGGGATGCCGTTCAACATGCCGTCCGGGTTGGCCATCGCTCCTGACGGTCACATGTTCGTATCGGATGGATACGGAGGTCACCGCGTCCACAAGTTCACCGCGGATGGAGAGCTTGTGAAGTCCTGGGGCAGAGAGGGCACCGGCCCCGGTGAGTTCGCGCTGCTCCACAATGTGTGGGTCGACAAGAACAGCAGGGTATTTATCGCCGACCGGGAGAACAACCGCATACAGACATTTGACGATGAAGGCAACTTCCTGGAAGAGTGGACCGACATGGTCGCGCCCGGCGACCTCTGGATTCACGACGACATCATCTACGTCATCGAACAGGGCGGCGGCAACGGCGTCAGCATCTGGACGATGGACGGCGAGCTGATTACCCGCTGGCGGGGCAACGAGGGTCCGGGCCTGGGGACGCTGATCGGCGGTCACGGCATCTGCGTGGACTCGCAGGGCAGCATCTACGTTACCGAGATCGGCCAGGGTGAGCGCGTTTCCAAGTTCGTACGTGTCTGATCTAGGGAGCCCTGGCTACCGACAGACCTATGACTCGGCGTGCGCCTGCTCGCTTCAGGGCTGAGGCGCATGCCGAGGCGGTCGATCCTGTCGTAACCAGGTCATCGACCAGGAGTACGTTAGCGCCCTCAAGGTGGGACTTGGACTCGAAGCTGCTCTGAACATTCGACCATCGGCCCTCGCGTGATTCGGTCTCGAGTTGGGAAGGCGCGTTTCTGACTCGCGCCAGCGCGCTTGTGCTCGCGGGCAAGTTCAGTTTTTCCCCTAGTTCGGTAGCAATCAGCGCTGCTTGAGCGTAGCCGCGCTGCCTGACTCGTGTCGGGTGGCTGGGCACCGGAATGATGACGTCGGGGTTGCCCGAACTTCGGCTGGAGAGAAACGAGTACAGAATGTCCGCCATCTCGGGCGCTACGCTACGCATCCCACGGTATTTCAGCATCGTGATCGCCCTGTAGATCGGGCTGCTCGGCACGTACAGGAACGGAGAGCGAATCGCGTCTATCGATGGCGCGTGCGCCCGGCACCACGAGCAGATACCGCTGACGCCGGGATTCGCGCAGACTGTACAGAACGGGCGGTCGAGCTTGGGCATACGGTCCGCGCACGCAGGACAGATGAACCGCCCTCGAGAGCTGCATCCGAGGCAATCGATAGGAAACACGATATCCAGAGCCGCCTGCCAGAGTCGATCTGACGCAACTGACAGGCGTGCCCTCGCACTTGAACGATATTGTTCAGAAGTGCCGAGCTCTGTCTCCGGCTGGTGCAGCTCGTCTTCGTCGGGCAGTTCTAGGCTACCAGCCAACGAGCGAGGTCTTCCCGATTCTGTTCGAGCCACGCGATGTTAATTGCCATCCGCTCCAGTCCCTGCCGGATCGTTCGCTCCGCCGATGGGATCGGATTAGCAGCGAAGAACTCTTCGACTTCCTGTCGCCTGTCCTCGGTCGTGAATAGGGACGAGATGCTAACCAGCCTCATGATCGCGAACCCGCCCTCGCCGTAGCGACGATCGAACTCGGCCCAATTGTCCTTGAGGAACTGCCATGCCAACTCTCGGCCCTGCCGATTGGATGCAACCGAGACCATAACCCTGATGGTATCCTGGCTGCGTACATATTCGTCATTGAGCGACCGGTCGAGCGTCTCCTGGAGAAGCGTATGGTCATTGAAGTTGCACAGCGCGTTCAGGAATCGCATCTTCTCTTCCTGCAGCGTCGCGCCCTGCTCCAACTCCCACATTTCGTCGTAAAGGCCTTGACCTCCCTTCCGCGCTGCCATCGAGAAGGTCGCCGATCTGAGGTCAGCAGGGACCGATGCAGTGTCTTCCCTGTAGCTCTCGAATCGTCGGCTTGCCTCGCTTAGCGTATCTGCATCTGCGAACCGGCCCAGCTGACTGAGCGCCGTGGACCTCAACAGCACGTCCCGGTGCCCCTCGCCCGGCTTGGCGTCCCACCCTGAACGCTCTCCAATGGGCTTGAATATGCTGCGTCCGAACGCCTGGTACGCGGTGTAGAACTCCTCGTCAGACAACAGGTTGTCCAACGCGTTGAGCGAGGCCGAAAGATCGCTCGCGACGGACGGGTCTGTCTCGTTGGAAAATGCCTCAGCCAGATTCAGGTAGGCCGAGGCCGGGATATGTCCAGCCTTCGCCAGAGCGTAGGCGTCCGACTGCAATCCGAGTCTATCCTGGGCCGGCAGCGTGAGATTCCTGATTGGCGCCTTGAGTCGCTCGATTTCATCGTCCGAATACTTGATTCGATAGAAGCCGGACTGGCCGGGGTTGACCTTGATCCACTCGTCAGCCTGCCCGAATGTCGCCGGCTTCAGACTCAGCCTGGCCTCAGCGCTGTCCAGGAGTTCTCGCACCGGCTCCGCATCGGATGCGGTTCTAGCCGTCACCGGAACCTTCCAAATGGTACTGTCAGAATCGCCGCCCCCCAGTACATCGTCATAGAGGAACCGAGACTGGGAGAGTTCGACCTCAATGGCGTCATCTGTCCGGGCGACACTTGTATCGAGCACTGGATAGCCTGTCTGCGAGGTCCAGGTGTCCATGATTTCGGCCACGGGCTGGCCGGATGCCTCTCCGAGCGCGTTCCACAGGTCGCGCGTTCGCGCGTTCGCGTACTCGTGTCGCTTGATGTAGATCTGAAGTCCTTGCTGGAAGGCGTCTGCCCCAAGGTAGTGTTCCAGCATTCTCAGAATCGATCCGCCCTTCGAGTAGCTGATGGCGTCGAAGAGCTGGCCAATCTCCGCCGGATTGCCTACCTCCTGCTCGATCGGGTGCGAGTTGCGCAGACCGTCAAGATTGAGTGCAGAGCCGGTGTCGTGGGCCAGGAACTGAGTCCACATGTCCCACTCGGGGTGCAGATGGTCGACGGCCTTGTCTCCCATCCACGAGGCGAAACTCTCGTTGAGCCACAGATCGTCCCACCACTCCATCGTTACGAGATTGCCGAACCACTGGTGGGCCATCTCGTGCGAGACAATCGCTGCGACAATTTCCCGCGTACCTGCCGAGCTGTTCTCAGGGTCGACGAGAAGTGCCACCTCTCTGTACGTGATCGCCCCCCAGTTCTCCATTGCGCCAGCGGCGAAGTCCGGGATTGCAATATGGTCGAGCTTGGTCAGGGGATAGGGGACCCCAAAGTACTGGTGGAAGTAGTCCAGCAGGTCCATCGAGGTCTCGAGTGCGAACCGACCTTTGTCCTCGTTGCCGCGGGTTGCCCATACGCGCATAAGCACACCGTCTTCGGTGCGGTCCTCGACGCACGCCAAGTCGCCGACAATGAATGCCAACAGATACGTGGACATGATCGGGGTCTCCGCGAAGCGTACCGACTTCTTGCCGCTGGCTCCCACGGTCGTATTGACAGGCTCGGTGTTCGAAATGACCTCCATCTCCTCGGGGACGATGAGCGTCACGTCGAACGTAGCCTTGATCGCCGGCTCGTCCCAGCATGGGAATGCCCTGCGCGCGTCGGTGGACTCGAACTGAGTTGTCGCCATCCAGCGCTGGTTCCCATCCACATCCGTGTACGAGGATCGGTAGAAGCCGCGCAGCTTATCGTTTAACTCCCCGGTGAAGTCGACGCCGAGTTGTGCTGTACCAGCCGGGATGGGACTGTCGAAGGAGATAGTCGCGGTCTCGCGCTCCTCATCGAACGATATGCCGGTCGCGCGGTATGACGATCCACTTTCAAGGGTGATGCGTCCGTAATGGATTTCGAGTTCCGCGCTGTTGAGGACTATCTCAGAGGTCGTTTCCTCTACCTCTATGTCGATGGAGACATAACCGTCGAACTTGAATGTGTCGAGATTGGGCTCCAGGTTCAGGGCGTACCGAGTAGGTCGCACGCCGCCTGGTAGTTGCCACTCGTTTGATGATTCCATTCCGATTCCTTTGCTTACTTGTTACCGGCCACCTGACGCATAGTCAGGATGCCGTCCAGTTGGGAGAGCGCTTCTCCGAGAACGCGCGGGGCCCTTCGATCCTGTCAGCGGATGAGTTGTGCTTCTGCGCTTCGCTGTAGTTTCTGGACATTGCAACGTCAAGAGGCCAGTCCAGACCCATGTACCCCATCTGTTTGCTGGCCCGGATCGAAAGAGGAGCACACTCGAGGATCTCGTTGGCCCATCTCTCCGCGGTAAGCATGAGCTCTGCCAACGGTACGACCTCGTTTACCAGTCCGATGCGATATGCTTCATGGGCGCTGATGCGACGGGCAGTGAGCATCATCCCCATCGCGATCTTGGTGGGGACGTAACGGGGGAGTCTGAACACTCCACCTGCGCCCGCGTAAAGGCCAACGCGAGGCTCCGGCAGGCCGAGTTGGGCGTGGTCGGCCGCAATGATGATGTCGCATGCCATCGCAGTCTCCAGCCCCCCTCCAAGCGCGTACCCGTTCACCGCCGCAATCATCGGCTTCCAGCATTCGAAGTTCGAGGTTATCCCGCCGAATGGCGCACGAGCGTAACGCACGTTGGGGTCCTGATCTCCGTGCTGGCCCTGGTCACGCTCGGCCGTGTACCTGAGATCGTTACCGGCGCTGAACGCCCGCTCGCCCGTGCCCGTCAGGATAGCGACCCATGAGTCAGGATCGTCGTTGAACCTGGTGAACGCGTCGTGCAGTTCGGCATTGGCCGGAGGGTGGAGCGCGTTTAGACGTTCCGGGCGATTGATCGTCACGTATGTGATCCGGCCCTTCTGCTCATAGGTGATGAACTCGTATGGCATGCGTGTCTCCTCAAAGTGGGATGCTTCAGACCGTGCAGAGTATAGCAGAGGCCTAAGCTACCAGCCCTCGCCCCACCGCTCTCGATACGTGACGTCCTCAACAGGTTGGCGTCGGGTGGCGCCATACCTGTTGTTGTCCGCCGGGAACCCGATCGGCAACAGAGCTGCGGTCTCCACGTTCTCGGGGATGCCGAGAAGTTCCTTTATCTCATCTTCGTACCGCTTGTGGAGACTGGTTAGGCAGCTCCCGAGACCTAATCCACGCGCAGCCAGCAGTATGTTCTGCACCGAGGGAAAGATCGAGCCGCCTCGGCCCATCGTGGACGGGCCGCCGTCGTGCTCGATGCACGCCATCAGCAGCACCGGGGCCTCACCCATGGTACGCGCGAGGTGGTCCGCCGACCTGCGTACGCGGGGCTGGAGGTCCGATGGAGTGGGAGTCGCCGAACCGTAGGCGTGCTCCCAGCCCTGCTCATAGTAGTCGCCGATCTTCTTCTTGGTCTCCGGGTCCCTGATTACCAGGAACTTCCACCCCTGTCGATTGCCACCGCTTGGAGCCTTGGTTCCTGCCTCTACAAGCTTGTGGATCAGTTCGTCGGGCACGGGGTCGGATTTGAAGTATCGTATCGCGCGCTGTGAGTAGATGGCCTCGAACAGGCCGATGTCGTCTGCCATGGATGACTCCTTCCTTTACATCAACTACATCAACGATTTTCGGATGTGCTTCTCTGGGACTATTTGTACCGGACATACGCCAGAATTGCCAATCCAGTTCACCTGTGCGGGGTAGTTCCAATTCTCTTGTGCGATCGACTTTCACGTCTGCTATCATGTGGCCGCCTGTCACCACGACCTGAACCTGGAGGGTTTATATTGAAAGTCGGATCCAGATTGGACGGACGAACACCACAGCAGATTGCGGCATCGGCCCGTCGCGCTGAACGTCTGGGATTCGATACTTACAGCTCGTCCGAGACCAATCACAACCCGTTCCTGCCACTGACTATCGCTGCCGAACACACTGAGGCCATAGACCTGCGCACGTCGATCGCGCTGGCCTTTGCCAGAAGTCCGATGGACGTCGCCTACATGGGCTGGGACCTCCAGGCTATGTCCAACGGTAGGTTCACTCTGGGACTTGGCAGCCAGGTCCGGGGACACATAGTCCGCCGGTTCGGCATGAACTGGTCTGCTCCGGCGCCGCGAATGCGCGAGTATATACAAGCGCTAAGGCACATCTGGAACGCGTGGCAGACACAGGAGCCGGTCAAGTTCCACGGCGATCACTTCGACTTCAACCTAATGCCGCCCTTCTTCAACCCCGGCCCGATCGAGCGCCCTGACGTAAGAGTGTTTGTCTCAGCGGTCAACCCCTACATGCTGCGAGTGGCAGGAGAGGTCTGCGACGGCGTGCTGCTGCACGGATTCTGCACTCCGAAGTACACCAGAGAGGTAATCATCCCGAACCTGGAAATCGGTGCTGCCCGCTCCGGACGATCTCTCGACGACTTCGAGATCAATGCCGGAGGATTCATCATCACCGGCGCCACAGAAGAAGAAGTAGATGCCAAGAAGGCCGGCGTAAAGGGCCAGATTTCGTTCTACGCTTCCACAAGGAGCTACGAGTCGGTAATGAGCACGCATGGCTGGGAGGATACCGCCGCCAGACTATACCGAATGTCGGTCGACAATAGGTGGGGAGAGATGCCTGACCAGATAACCGACGACATGCTTGAGACGTTCGCGGTGATCGGTACCCATGACGAGATTGTGGACAAGCTCAAGCGGGCGCACGCTGACTATGCCACGTCGATCAGCTTCGACATTCCTACGTCCACTGGTGAGGAAGAAGAGCTGTTGTCGGGAATGATCGCCGAGCTCCATTCCGAGTGAACAGCAATCGCTTACGGCCCCAAACACGAGCCTGAATCAGGTGGAGGCGACGAGTTGAACATCAAGCAGATTCGAGCTGTCGGCGTCAACCTGAGTCCGCCAAGGGTGACCGAGCCGCGGGTCCCGCCGATACCTGGGGCCGGACATTTCACCAGCCCCATGGCGCGGTACGAAGGTGAGTTTCCAGGTCGAGGGTGGAGCGCTGACTGGAGCCGCGCGGCATGTGTCGTAACTGCCGATGACGGAACGTGGGGTCTTGGACTCTCGCCGATGAGCGGCCCCGTACTGCCGATCATCAACGACCATTTCGCGCCGCTGCTCGAAGGCCAGAATGCGATGTCGATTGAAAAGCACTGGGACCTGATGCGCCGAGCGTCTTCTCCTTACGGCACTCACGGACTGGCCAGCTATGCGATCAGCGCGGTTGACAACGCGCTATGGGACCTGAAGGGCAAGTTGATCGGGCGACCTGTGTATGAGCTGCTCGGTGGACCGGTGAAGGACCGCATCTTCTGCTACGCCTCCAACACGATGCTCACCTACGGCACGGAGAATTACATCGAATGGTTCCTCGAGCTGGGATTCAAGGCAGTCAAGCTGTTCGTCCGGTACGGCCCTGAGGATGGGATCGAGGGGTTGAGAAAGAACGAGGAGCTCGTCGCCCGCACTCGCGAGCAGGTTGGGCCTGACGTGGAGATCGCGGTCGACTCCTGGATGTCGCTGAACACCGAGTACATTGTCCGGCTGGTTGAAGCACTGAAGCCATACCGGATCAAGTGGCTGGAGGACTACCTCCTGCCCGAGGATCTCGACAGCTATATGAAGGTACGTCAGCGTGTACCGGGACAGACTCTCGCCACCGGCGAACACTGGTACACGATCCACCCATTCGCCCTGGCGGCCGGACAGGGCCTTGTGGACATTCTGCAACCTGACATTTCGTGGGTTGGCGGCATGACCGCCAGTGTGCGGATATGTCATATCGCCGAGGCGCATGGTGTTACGGTCATCGGCCACGGTGGAATGAACTACCCGTACGGTCAGCATCTCGCTTACGCCATGCCGGTGATTCCGTGGGGAGAGAGGTCGGAGGGGGTTTCTCCCCCGGGTGTGCCGCTGGAGGAGATGGTACTGCTGCCGGGCACGCCGGTCATCAAGGATGGCTACGTCGCTCCGAGTGACGCTCCCGGTTTCGGTATCGAAATAGACCTGGACTGGCTGGAGGAGCGAACAGTCTGACCTCTCAGACAATAACTCCCTGTCGTCGCATCTCGTCGACATCTTCGGACGAACAGCCGAGGACGTTCTTCAGCACCTCGTCAGTGTGCTCCGAGTAGCGCGGCGCTTTGGTCACCGCATTAGCCTCGTCCGAGAGCTTGACTGGTATGCCGATCATCTTGTAGTCGCCCCGATCCGAATCATCGACATTGACGATCATCTCCCTGGCGATCAGATGCTCGTTCTCCAGTACCTCAGCGGCCCCGATCGTCGCCCCGGCAAGTACGCCTGAGCCTGCGAGGATTTCCATGGACTCCCACTTGGTGTGCCGAGATGTCCACTCCGTGATGATCTGAGTCGCTTGCTCGCTGTTACGCACTCGCTCTTCTTCATCGTCGAAGCGTGGGTCGCCGATCAGGTCCGACCTGTCAATTGCTGCCAACATCAGGTCCCAACCGTCCCCACGCGGGTGGATCATCACGTAGTCGTTCGGTCCGCCCGGAGAGCATGGGAACACCATTGGCAGACCTCGCGTGCCCTGGTGGCCCTGGCGCTTGTGGTCGATCCCGTGGCCCAGCGTCCGGGTCAAAAACATACGCATCAGGTTTACCACTGAGTCCTGCATGGACACCTCGACCATCTGGCCGACACCGGTGCGCTCCCTCTTGTGGAGGGCGGCGAGGATGCCGATGGCAGCGTGGAGTCCGCTGCCTGAGTCTCCGACGCCGGGAGTCACCATCACAGGTGGCCTGTCCTCAAAGCCGGTGGTCGCCATCGCGCCCCCGACCGCTTGAGCGACGAACTCGAACCCCTTGTAGTCCGCGTATGGTCCGTAGGTCCCAAAGCCCTTGATGGTGGCATACACCAGCCTCGGGTTCAGTCGGTGCAGCACGTCCCAACCCAGGCCCAGCCTGTCCAGCATCCCTGGTGAGAAGTTCTCGACAAGGACATCGGCCCACTGCGCGAGCCGAACGAACATCTGCTTGCCTGTGTCCGTCTTGAGGTCGAGGGTGATCGCCCTCTTGTTGTTGTTGAAAATCAGAAAGTAGACGCTGTCGGAGTCTTCGCGGTGCGCAAGGTCAGTGCGGGTGCTATCTCCGCCTCGCGTGTCTTCGACCTTGATGACGTCCGCGCCCAGGAAACCCAGCATCTGGGCGCATGAGGGGCCAGCTTGAACGTGCGTGAGGTCCAGAACCTTGACGTTGGATAGTGCTTGATCCATCCGATTCCCCCTCGTCTGTGGTGAGTGAATTCGCCTCTATTGCTCGCTCTTCGGCGTCGTCTCACAGCTTACAATCTGGTCTATTGACGCAACGGCGTCGTCTAGCATGTCGTCATGGTTTATGACCCGGTAGTCGAACCACGTCGCCGCCTTCATCTCTTCGCGGGCTGTCTCCAGCTTGATCCGCATTGCCTCACTATCCTCGGTCCCGCGCTCCCTCAATCGGTTGTCGAGCGATTCCATGTCCGGCGGCTCCAGGAATATCAACACCGACTCAGGGTACAACCTCCTGACCGTGGAGGCTCCTTGAACGTCCACCTTGAGTAGTACGTTCTGACCGCGCTCAAGGGCGTTCGTTACCTGCGTCCGTGGGACCCCGTACAGGTTGCCGTACACCTCGGCCCACTCCAGCAGGCCGTTCTCAGCTATCAGGCGACGGAACTCGTGCGGTGAGGTGAAGACGTAGTCTACGCCGTCACGCTCTCCGGGCCTGATTGGGCGCGTGGTCGCTGTGACCGTGAAGTGGAAGTCCCTGCCTAGCTGCCTCATTCTGGAGAGCAGCGCGTCTTTCCCGACTCCTGACGGTCCAGACAGTACGAACAGTCGCCCGCCAGGTTGGTTATGCTCTGACCGGCAGGTCAACCTAGCCTCACGACCTCAGACCTTCTAATGTCTCCCAGAAAGACGGATAGGAGACGTCCGCAGCCTCTGAGTCGCCTATGTGGGTCTCACCGTTGGCGACGAGCCCTGCCACCGCCATGGACATTGCGATTCGATGGTCTCCGTGGCTGATCACCTCGGCGCCACTCAGCCTCGAGCCTCCCTCGATTATCATGCCGTCTTCGACCTCACGGATCGTCGCTCCCAGGGCGTTAAGGCCATTGGCGGTCGCCGAAATCCGGTCCGACTCCTTGACCCTGAGCTCCGCGGCGTCTCTGATGACCGTCCGGCCCGACGCCTGGGATGCCGCCATCGCAAGCACTGGAAGCTCGTCGATTACCCTTGGGATGATGTCTCCGCCGATCTCGATGCCTCTGAGATCGCTCGACTCGGCGACAAGGTCTGCGGACGGTTCGTTGCCGTCCTCGCGGACGTTCTCCATGCGAATGTTCGCTCCCATTTCGCGCAGGACGTCCAGTACGCCTGTCCTGGACGGGTTGATGCCAACACTCTTGACGGTGACGCGCGCGTTCGGATGGGCCGCTCCGGCGACCAGCCAGAAGGCTGCGCCGCTGATGTCCGACGGCACCTGAATGTCGATCGACTTCAGCTCTGACGGCCTGACTGTCACGTGCAGGCCGTCCTTTTCGATGTCCGCGCCCATTGCGGCCATCATCCTCTCGGTGTGGTCCCGAGATTCGGCTGGCTGTATGACTGTTGTTTCACCGTCTGCGTAAAGCCCAGCAATGAGTATGCACGATTTCAACTGGGCGCTTGCCACCGGCATGGCGTACTCGATGCCCTGGAGGTAGCCGCCGCTGAACGCCAGCGGGGCCAGCGAACCGCCGCCCCTCCCCATCACCTGCGCTCCCATCATGGCTAGCGGTGTCAAGATTCGCTTCATGGGACGGCGTCGCAGAGACGAATCTCCTGTGACGACACTGAAGAATTGCTGCGCGGCGAGGAGGCCGGAAATCAGGCGCATAGTGGTGCCGCTGTTTCCAGAGTAGAGCAGATCCGACGGCTCGCTGAGTCCGAATTTACCTCGGCCAGAGATCGTGAAGTATTCTTGGTCGCTAGAGTCCCCGCGCCTACTGATTTCCACGCCGAGACCGCGCAGGCAGCCGAGCATAGATGTCCGATCGTCGCCAACGCAGAAGTTGGAGACCACCGCGTCCCCGTCTGCTATCGCGTTGAGTAACGCGGCTCGATGTGAGATTGACTTGTCCCCAGGTGGAACGACCGTCCCTTCCAGACGGGAGCTGTGTTGGACTGTGCGGTTCATCTACCTGCTGCCCCTGAACCTGTACTTTGTTTCTGCTGCCTCTTCCTTTCTACGGAGCGCTCCGAGCCTTTCAGCGAGCTTTTCGCCCAGCATCGCGCTGGCTATTGACTCTCCCGCGCTGGGTATCCGCACTCCCTCTGCTGGGACAACCGCGTCAGCCTCCCACTTTGCCCTCAGCTCCCAGGCGGTCACGAAGCGCTCGATCAGCTCTTCTCTGCCGTCCTTGATCTCGTTTCTGAACTCGTACAGCTCGAGTATCAACTGGTCAATCCAATGAACGAGCGATTCTGGGTCGGCCAGACACATGGCCTCGTTGTCTAGCGGATCGTTCGAAGCGTGTCTGCCGAAGGTCTCGAACTGGGACTCCGCGAGCATGTGCATCTCGCGCCAGCCTTCGCTGCCGGCGGTTGAGTTGACGAACGCAGAAGACATCACGAGGGGCAGGTGGTGCATTGCCGCAGCGTACGAGTCATGCTCTGCCGGATCAAGGAATACCGGCCTGGCCCCAAGGGCCTCGACCAGTCCGACCACTGTTCTGATCGACTGCTCATCGGCCGTTTCCGACGGAGTCACCGTGTACCTTGCCCCGTTGAAGATCGCCGGGTCGGCATCTTCGATCGAAATCGGAGCTTCCTTGAGCAGTGGATGGCCCCCTACAAAGGTCGCATCCGGCGGAAGATACTCGCTCGCCCACTTCATCACAGGACCCTTGATGGAGACCGTATCAGTAACGACCGCCCCGGGCTCGATAGAAGGCCCGATTACCTCCATGAGTTCGTGAAGCTCGCCAATCGGCGCGTCGAGGATCACAAGTTGAGCAGTCTCGACCGCTTGTCGGAGACCCCCAATGGTCTTGTGGGCCGCGCTCATCTTCGAGACCGCTGACATCACGGCGCGGTCTCCCGAAGTGATAACGACCTCAGTGTTGCTGAGGTTTCGCTTCATCAGAGACTGCCCGATTGACACGCCTACCGGCCCAACTCCCACTATTGTTATTCGTTCCAACACGACACCTCAACGAATCTGAGTTATCAGCGATCATCGCTAACAGACTATCACAGAAGGCGCCAACCAAGGATTATCTGGCTGAACAAATTCACGACGGGCCCGATCACCTTTGAGAATATGGGAAGGCCAAAGACGATTCCAGCCAGGATCAGGACCATCAGAATACCGGGTCCGTACCGCTCCGTCCGCGCGTACGTGTTCGCCGCATCCCTTGGGAGCGCTCCCAAGGCAACCTTGAACCCGTCAAGCGGCGCAATGGGGAGCAGATTGAACACGGCCAGTACCAGGTTCCACCTCACAAGAGAAACAAGTGCAAACTCAATCAAGTCGTCACTGTGGAACCTTGCAACCGGGAACCCGAGCCCGGCGAGACCTACTACGTCGGTCCGCAGCACAATCCCGAACACGGCGGCCGCGACAATGTTCGATAGGGGACCGGCCAGTGAGACCATAGCCATACCCAGTCGCTCGCCAATCCTCAGGTAGGTTGGATTCACCGGGACGGGCTTTCCCCACCCGAATCCTGCCAGGAGGATCAGCACACTCCCCACAGGGTCCAGGTGCCGCATCGGGTTTAGCGAAAGCCTGCCAAGTCCGCGGGCCGTACGGTCGCCCAGCGAAGTGGCTACGTACGCATGGCTGAATTCGTGAACTGTGATGCCGATAACCAGCGACGCGCACAGTGTGGCGACCGTGATCAGACCCAGAAGCGGGTCTCTAGCGAACAGGTCGAGTGTTGAAAGCAACAATGCGGGGGGAAATCAAAAACGGAGCGAATGAACCGCTCCGTTTTCTTTACTTGGCTAAGTTGCCGTGTGACTTAGTGGCCGCCACATCCGCATCCGCCGCCACCACCGCCGCCACATCCACATCCTCCGCCACCACCACCGCCGCATCCACATCCTCCGCCACCACCACCGCCGCCGCAACCACATCCGCCACCACCCTGTAAGTTGGGGTTGCTGATGACAAACCCACTCCGCATCAGCCCTTCCATATAGTCGATGGTCGAGCCGTCAAGCAGGGGAGCGCTGTCTGCGTCCACCAACACCTGGATTTCGTGAGTGTCAATGACGAAGTCATCCTCGCCAGCTTCTGCCTCAACGCTTAGCATGTACTGGATGCCACCCTGAGACCCGGGCATCACCATCACGCGGAGCAAACCGTCACCGTCACCGTCCTCTTTAAGGATGTCCTGGAATTTCTCGGCGGCCAGCTCGCTGACCTCTAGTAGCTGGGTTGTCGCCACGTGTATTACCTCCGCAGGCTAGGACTTTTGAAAGCGGGCTCTAGTCTGACCGCAATGCTAGCATGGGGCAGTTGGACAGTCAAGAAATTCGTTGACACTGGATTCGCCGTCACGCTATACTCGCTGCCAGTATCCTTGGTGGTTTGAGCGAGGCGGCCCCACCCGTTCCCATCCCGAACACGGAAGTGAAACGCTTCAGCGCCGACGATACTGCACTCGCAAGGGTGTGGGAAAATAGGCCACTGCCAAGGTGTTCCTCCGGGCTGGTGACGCATACATGGGCCCTCTCTCCTTGCCTCTCCCCTAGTGTTGCGTGTGATTCGCCTACCGCCCAAAGTGGGTTTTCAGCCCATCCGCACCATGATACAATCACTTTACTATAGACAGGGGGAAAGTCGGGGCGGCGACTTCTACCATGTACTCACCGTCGAATAGCCTACATTAGGGCGTTTTGTGCGATGGGCGCGGCTTTACCAGTCGGATATCATTACATATAATGACCCTACCTGACTCTTTACCGGAAAGTTGAACGAATGACTACAGAACAAGAGCGAGAGCAAGTGGCCCCTGAAGAAGAAGACATGGGCCAGCTGCTCGACCAGATGATGGGCGAAATCAAGAATGTCCGCAGGGGCGATGTCGTCGAAGGCGTTGTCATGAGAGCGGATACCTCCGACGGCCTGTTTGTCAACATCGGCCAGAAGGCCGAAGCGCATGTGCCCGCCAATGAGATGCGCACTATAGACACTACAGACATCGAGGGACTCGTGGGCGGATCGATTATCGCAATGGTAGTGCGGCCGGAGTCGGGCGATAACCCGGCGATCCTGTCTGTCGACAGGGCTATCGGCGAGCAGGGCTGGCGATACTTAGAGAAGGCGATGGAGGCCGGAGAAGTAATCGAAGGTCAGATCGCCGGCTTCAATAGGGGTGGATCGATTGTCGAAGTCGAGGGCGTCCAGGGATTTGTCCCGATGTCACAACTGGTTTCGGTGCCCCGTGAGCGATTCAGGATCTATCAGGAAAACGGCGACGGAATGCCTGCCGAAGAGCAGGAGAACATACAGGAAGCTCAGGACGCCGAAATCGGTCGGCAGATACAGATGAAGGTCCTTGAAGTGAACCGGAGCCGCAATCGCGCAATCTTCTCCGAACGCCAGGCCGTGCAGGAATCTCGTGACGCGCGCAAGGCCAAGCTCATCGAAGAGTTGGAAGAGGGTCAGACTAGAAACGGCACTGTGACCGGCATTAGCAGCTTCGGCGCCTTTGTCGATATCGGTGGCGCTGACGGCCTGATCCACATTTCAGAGCTGTCGTGGAGCATGGTCAACTCACCCGAGGAGGTCGTGAGCGTCGGCCAGAAGGTTGACGTGTATGTACTCCGTGTCGACGCCGACAACATGAAGATCGCCCTCAGCCTCAGGCGGCTCCAGCCAGAGCCGTGGGAGACAATCCATGATCGACACAACATCGGCGACATCGTAAACGCTACTGTGACGAAGTTGACCAACTTTGGCGCCTTTGCGCGAGTGGAGGACTCCATCGAAGGTCTCATTCACATATCTGAGCTCTCTGCAAGAATGATTAACCACCCTCGGGAAGTTGTTAGGGAAGGCGAGCAGGTCGAAGTCAAGATCCTGCGTATCGAGCCCGAACGCAGAAGACTCGGGCTCAGCCTTAAACAGGCGAGCGAAGAGCGCTTCTTCTAGTCCTTCCTCCAAGCCCTCTGCCGATCTGACTTTCCGACGAGGAGACGCTTCCAATGGCCAGCAGGTTTGAGAAATTCTCGGAAAAGGCGCGAAGAGTCCTTTCCCTGGCGCAAGAAGAGGCACAACGGTTCAACCATACTTATATTGGGACCGAGCATATCCTTCTTGGCCTTGTCCGTGAGACCGATGGTGTCGCAGCCAAGGTACTTAACAACCTCGGGGTGGAGCTCACCAAGGTGCGCTCTGCTGTTGAGTTCATCATCGGCAGGGGAGAGCGGACACCGTCCGGAGAAATTGGGCTAACCCCAAGGGCCAAAAAGGTGATCGAGTTGGCCGTCGATGAGGCGCGCCGACTCAATCACAACTACATAGGCACCGAGCACCTGCTGATCGGCCTGATGCGCGAAGGCGAGGGCGTACCCGCCGGAGTGCTTGAGAGTCTTGGCGTAACTTTGGACAAGATTCGTGCTGAGACCAGCAGGATACTCAGCCAGAACGTTCAGCAGTCCCAGTCCAGCGGCAGTGGGAGATCGACCTCCCGTACGCCGACCCTCGACCAACTCGGAATTGATCTCACCCAGGCGGCACGTGCTGGCAAGCTGGACGAAACCGTTGGGCGAGAGCAGGAGATCCAGCGGGTCACCCAGATTCTGAGCCGTAGAACCAAGAACAATCCTGTGCTCGTCGGTGAACCGGGCGTCGGCAAGACAGCCATCGTCGAAGCGCTCGCGCAGCGGATAGCGAGCAACGATGTTCCGAGTACCCTTCAAGGCAGACGCCTTGTTACCCTCGACATGGGCGCGCTTGTTGCGGGCACCAAGTACAGGGGTGAGTTCGAGGAACGGCTGAAGAAGGTGGTCGAAGAGATCCGCAACGCCGGCAACTGTGTCCTGTTCATCGACGAAGTCCATACCATGGTCGGCGCCGGAGCGGCAGAGGGCGCGGTGGACGCTGCGAACATTCTGAAGCCGTCACTCGCTCGTGGCGAACTCCAGACCATCGGCGCTACCACTCTCGACGACTACCGAAAATACGTGGAACGCGACCCAGCATTGGAAAGGCGCTTCCAGCCTGTCAGGGTGGAAGAGCCCACCACTGAAGAGACGGTCGACATACTTCGCGGCGTTAAGAAGCACTATGAAGAGCACCACCAGTTGACGATAACTGATGAGGCGCTTCAGCAGGCCGCGGTCCTCGCTTCCAGGTATATTTCTGATCGCTTCCTGCCTGACAAGGCCATTGACCTGATCGACGAGGCATCTTCACGCGTTCGGATTAACTTCACCACCGCACCGCTCTCCGTTCAGGAAGTGACGAACATGCTCGAGAGCGTTCGCAAGGAGAAGGACGAAGCGATCGCGGGCAGGCAGTATGAATACGCCGCCGAGCTTCGGGATAGGGAAGCAAGCATCTCCGACAAGCTCCAGGAACTCGAGCGGTCCTGGAAAGACGAACAGACCGATGAGAGTCCGATCGTTACGGAAGAGGACATAGCCGAGGTCGTAAGCATGTGGACCTCGATTCCGGTGACCCGTCTTGCGGCAACCGAGACCGAACGACTCATCAACATGGAGGAAGTCCTCCACGAAAAGGTCATAGGTCAGGCCGAGCCGATCACAATGATTTCCAAGGCCGTCCGCCGTGGGCGCGCCGGACTCAAGAATCCAAGACGGCCTACTGGCATCTTCATGTTCCTCGGCCCGACTGGCGTGGGCAAGACTCTGCTGGTCCGAAAACTCGCCGAGTTCCTCTTCGGTTCTGAGGATGCCCTCATCAGAGTCGACATGTCCGAGTTCATGGAGCGACACTCCGTTGCTCGGTTAGTTGGCGCCCCTCCCGGGTACATCGGCTACGACGATGGCGGACAGCTTACTGAGGCCGTCAGGCGAAAGTCCTACTGCGTAATCCTCCTGGACGAGATCGAGAAGGCACATCCCGAAGTATTCAATATTCTGCTCCAGATATTCGACGACGGTCACCTGACCGACGCCAAGGGTCGCAGGGTTGATTTCCGCAACACCATAGTCGCGATGACCTCAAACATCGGATCGGACCTGATCCGCCAGGACCGGTCCATCGGATTCGCTGCCAGGTCGGGCCTCGGCCAGACTGAGGATGAGGCATACGAGCGCATGAAGAACAACGTGCTCGATGAAGTGAAACGATTCTTCCGCCCCGAGTTCCTCAACAGGATTGATGGGACCGTTGTGTTCCACTCCCTGAACCAGGAGCACATGCACCAGATCATCCCAATCGAGCTGAAAGACGTTATGTCCAACCTGATCGAAAAAGGCATAGATCTCGTGGTGACCGACGCGGCCAAGAACTGGCTGGTCGAAAAAGGGTACGATCCTGTCTTCGGCGCTCGACCGCTCCGCAGGGTCATCCAGGATTACGTTGAAGATAAGCTCTCGGACGCGATCCTGGGCGGTGAGTTAGGTCCAGCTGATACCGCAATCATCGACGTCGATGATGAAGACGGCCTTGTAGTCAGGGCGGAATCGCCGTTCTCAGTGGCGTCGACGACTTAGACTCGGCTTCACTCGCAATCATCTGAAGGTCTGGACGGATTCACGCCCAGACCTTCACTGTGTTCAGGGGTCAATGGCCAGAAAAGCCAGATCTACCTTCGTATGCTCTGCCTGTGGCGGCGAGTCGTCCCGATGGGAAGGCCGCTGTCCTCACTGCGGCGATTGGAACACGCTGAGCGAGATCGCGCAGGCGGTAGCGTCCAGACGGGGAACGTGGACTGGGTCGGCAGCGAACGAACCCGTGCAGCTCCGCGACGTGAGCCTCGAAGACCACCCAAGAACCAAGTTCAAGTCGTCCGAAGTCAATCGCGTTCTCGGTGGGGGACTGGTTCCCGGATCAGTCACCCTCGTAGCGGGCGATCCCGGGATTGGCAAGTCCACGCTGCTCCTGGCAGTTGCAGCCGATGCCTCAAATGAAGCTCCGGTCTTGTATGTTACCGGCGAAGAGTCCGCGGCGCAGGTCAAGCTCCGGGCAGACCGGCTCGGCATCGATGTCCCGGGACTGTATCTGCTTCCTGCTACGGGTCTCGCTGAAACCATGACACACATGGACGGCCTGAAACCGTCGCTTGTTGTCATAGATTCGATCCAGACGGTTTTCGATGAAGACCTGCCGTCAGAGGCTGGAAGCATGTCGCAGATCAGAGAGTGCGCGCGCCGCCTGACACAGTGGGCCAAGTCGTCCGGTATTTCAGTGGTAATGACCGGGCACGTGACCAAGGGTGGAGACATAGCCGGCCCTAGAGTTCTTGAACACGTAGTCGATGTGGTCCTCTACCTGGAGGGTGACCCTGTGAGCTCCTTCAGGCTTCTCCGTTCTGTGAAGAACCGATTTGGTTCCACAAACGAGGTCGGCGTCTTCGAAATGACCGAGACAGGCCTGAGAGACGTAAAGGACCCTTCGGCCCAACTCCTGTCGCAGCATACCACTGGGTCCGTTGGTTCGGTTGTCGTTCCAGCCATGGAGGGTACGCGTCCGATCCTCGTAGAGCTGCAGGCGCTGACGAACCCGTCGCTGTTGCCAACCCCGAGAAGAGTGGCGTCAGGAGTGGACTACAACCGGCTGTTGCTGGTCTGCGCCGTGTTGACGCGGCGGGCAGGCATATCCCTTTCGAGCCAGGACGTTATCGTCAACGTCACAGGGGGTGTGAAGGTGATCGAGACTGCCGCCGACTTGGCGATAGCCCTTGCGGTCATCTCCTCGGTGCGGGATGTGCCCGTCAACCCCGGCACAGCCGTGTTCGGCGAGTTAGGTCTGAGCGGCGAGGTTCGTCCCGTGTCCCAGCCTGACAGGAGGGTCCAGGAGGTCGGACGACTTGGGCTGACGACATGTGTCGTTCCCGGAGGCCCTGCGCTCGAAAGCCCGAAGCGGTCGCTCCAACTGGTGCAGGCTGCGACCCTCAGGCAGGCAATCAGCGGTTCATTGTCCCGTTCACGATCAAAGTCGCCCGTCGGAGCAATCTGAGTGAATGGGAGTGTAATCAACTGAAAGCAGCATACTTTCAGTGTATTGGCGGAGCCAGCGGGGATATGGTTCTCGGCGCCGTAGTGGATGCCGGCACTCCTCTCGAGGTCATCACTGACGCAATGGACGCGATGGATGTCGTCGGCGTCGAACTGAGCTCCGAACAGGCGCAGCGTGGCGGAGTGGTCGGTACATTTGTGCGCGTCGAGCTGGACGAGAATGCTCAGAAGTCACACTGGTTTGACGACTTCATCGCTGCCGTCCAGTCTTCTCCACTTTCAGATCGTGTCAAGGCTCAGTCGACCGCCATATTTCGTCAGATGGCCGAAGCCGAGGCCAGGGTGCATCGGACCTCCACAGATCAACTGCATCTGCACGAATTGGGGACGCTCGACACTCTCGTGGACGTTGTTGGCAGCATTGCCGGACTTGAATACCTTGGAGTCGAGAGAGTCTTCGCATCGCCATTCCCAATGGGCACGGGCGTATTCAGAAGTGCCCACGGAGTTCTTCCCGTGCCGTCGCCTGCGACCTCGGCGTTGTTTACGATGGTCGATGCGCCGCTGGTTCAGGCCCCAGGGAACCCCGCAAGGACCGGTGAAATGGTGACGCCGACCGGAGCCGGAATCATAACAACTCTCTGCATATTTCGACAGCCTTCCATGGCGATGCAGGCCCACGGCTTCGGTCTCGGTTCGAGAAATCCTGAAGAGTACCCGAATGTGCTGGGCTTGTGGATTGGCGAGATTTCGGAGGATGCGAAGACAGGCGGACTCTCTCTACTTGAAACGAACTTGGATGATTCCACCGGAGAGATTCTCGGATACGTCCAAGAGCGGCTGTTCGAGATAGGCGCCAGGGACGTGTGGTTCATACCAATCCAGATGAAGAAGAACAGGCCCGCGACCATGTTGTGCGCCATCGTGGGCGAGCGGGCTGAGAGGCAGGCCGTTGATCTGATAATGCGCGAGACGACTACGCTTGGCGTGAGGGTGCGGCCGATCGAACGGTACGAGGCAAAACGCGAGACGCGAACGGTCGACACCGCATTTGGTCCGGCTGGGGCAAAGCTGAAGATCTTGGACGGCGAGACTGTTGCCGTTAGTCCTGAGTACGAGGACTGTCGCAGGATCGCCGCCGAGTCCGGTCTCCCTCTGAACGAGGTGTTCCGCGCGGTTCAGCGCAGCGCAGAAGACCTGCTATTGACCTCAAAACCTACCCTGCCGTAAAGTCATAACACGCAGTTAGCGGGCCCCAGTGGCGCAATTGGCAGCGCACCCGACTTGTAATCGGGAGGTTGGTGGGTTCGAATCCCCCCTGGGGCTCTTTCCGCACGTTTCTGCCTCCCGACTTTTCTTGGATTGGTAAAGTTCGCTATGCTAAACTACGTGGCAGTAGCCGTGGACGGGTGGGTGAGTGGTTAATACCACCAGACTGTAAATCTGGCGCTCGGAAGGGCTACGGGGGTTCGAATCCCTCCCCGTCCACCACCCAAAGAGGTTTCAAATCGCCAAATAAGGATCGGGCCCACATAGCTCAGGAGGTAGAGCGCGTTCTTGGTAAGAACGAGGTCAGCAGTTCGAGTCTGCTTGTGGGCTCCAGACAACGGAGGAAAGAGGATTAATGGCTAAGCAGAGGTTTGAGCGGACGAAGCCCCACGTTAACGTCGGCACCATCGGTCACGTCGACCACGGTAAGACGACCCTGACGGCGGCCATAACGAAGGTGTTGGCGTCAGCTGGTATGGCGGACTTCCGTCCTTTTGACTCTATCGACAACGCTCCGGAAGAGCGGGAACGTGGCGTAACTATCGCGATCCAGCACGTTGAGTACGAGACCGACTCTCGCCACTACGCACACGTGGACTGTCCGGGTCACGCCGACTACATCAAGAACATGATTACTGGCGCTGCTCAGATGGACGGCGCTATCCTGGTAGTCAGCGCTCCCGACGGCCCCATGCCGCAGACTCGCGAGCACATCCTGCTTGCTCGTCAGGTGGAAGTCCCTGCCGTCGTAGTCGCTCTCAACAAGGTCGACGCCATGGAGGACGAGGAGCTCCTTGAGCTTGTCGAGCTCGAGATGGCTGAGCTCCTGTCCGAGTATGGCTTCCCAGGTGACGACATCCCTATCGTTAGGGTCAGCGCCCTCAACGCTCTCGAAGCAGAGGACAACTCCCGGGACGGTGAGTGGGCGAAGGGTATATGGGAGCTCATGGAAGCTGTCGACGACTATATCCCGGTTCCGGATCGCCCCCGTGATCGAGACTTCCTGATGCCCATCGAGGACGTATTCGGAATAAAGGGTCGCGGCACGGTCGTCACTGGACGCGTAGAGCGTGGCATTGTGAAGATGGGTGACACCATAGAGATCGTAGGCATCAAGGAGACGACCAACACTGTAGTCACCGGCGTCGAGATGTTCCATAAGATCCTGGACGAGGGCGAGCCAGGAGACGCGGTCGGTGTGCTGCTTCGAGGTGTGGACCGCGACGCCATTGAGCGCGGGCAAGTGCTCGTTGCGCCCGGCAGCATGACTCCGCACCGCGAGTACGAAGCTCAAGTGTACGTGCTCAGCAAGGACGAGGGCGGCAGGCACACCCCGTTCTTCAATGGCTACAAGCCGCAGTTCTACATCAGGACCACCGACGTGACTGGCGAAATCCAGTTGCCCGATGGCGTAGAAATGGTAATGCCCGGCGACAACATTGAGATGAACATTAAGCTCATCACTCCTGTCGCCCTCGAAGAACAGCTCAGGTTCGCCGTCCGTGAGGGCGGAAGGACCGTCGGGTCTGGCGTCATCACGAAGATTCTGGACTAACCATATCGTCAGTTTGATTGAATCCGTGCCCTCTCCCGGATCGTCTTGATCTGGAGGGGGCTGACGGAACAGGATCCCCGTCAGCTGAAAACGCTTCCATGATCTGATTGCTTCATATCGGCTATCGATCATCCACATTCGCTGGCAGGACGAGGAGCAGATAGAAGATGGCCCGTCGGGGAGAAGCCAGAATTCTCGTAACGCTTGGTTGTACCACCTGCCGAGAGCGGACTTACCACTCCAGCAAGAACCGACGAAACGATCCGCAGCGCCTTGAACTCATGAAGTTTTGCCCCAGGTGCCGACAGCATGTCCTGCACCGTGAGGTGAGGTAATCGTGGCAAGGGACCCAGGGGTAACCCGCAGAGTCGGTGGTGAGGTTGCTCGCCGCGCCTTTAGTGTTCGAATGATTGGCGAGGTCGTAGGCGAGCTCCGCCGAGTGACTTGGCCTTCCAGGGAGGAGACGCTCCGGCTCAGCATAATGGTCATTTCGGTCGCGGTTGCGGTTGGAGCGTTCCTTGGACTTGTAGATCTGGGTTTTGCTCGTATTATGGGTATTCTGCTGGGGAATTGAGCCAATGACGACTGAGATCACACACACCGACCCCGAAGTTCGCTGGTACATAATCCATGCCTATTCAGGCCAGGAGAAGCGGGTCAAGAACAATCTCGAACAGCGCATCAAGACCATGGACATGCAGGACAAGATCCTTCAGGTAGTGGTGCCGACAGAAGACGAGATGGAGATAAAGGGCGGTCAACGCAAGGCTGTCCCCCGCACAATTTTCCCCGGCTATATACTCGTACAAATGCGAATGGATGATCAGAGTTGGTTCGTCGTCCGCAACACTCCGGGAGTCACCGGATTCGTGTCCGCCGAAGATGAGAGCGAGAATCGACCCAAACCCGTCCCTCTGGAAGAGCGAGAGGTCGAGAACATCCTCCGCCAGATTGAGACTGACACACCCCGGCCTCGAATCGGGTTGGAAAAAGGGCAGAGTGTCCGAATCACGGATGGCCCGTTTGTGGACTTCATGGGCACTGTTGATGAGGTTTCGCAGGAGCGAGCCAAGGTCAAGGTTCTTGTTTCGTTCTTCGGACGCGAGACGCCTGTCGAACTGGACTTCCTACAGGTCGAGCGCACCTAGACTCTTCGTAGATAAGCTAACAGCACACTCTTCAGGAAAGACCATTGGCCAAGAAAGTACGCGCACTGATCAAACTTCAGATTGAGGGCGGCAAGGCAAGCCCCGCTCCTCCGGTAGGTCCCGCGCTCGGACAGCACGGCGTCAACATCATGGCGTTCGTCAAGGAATACAACGAGCGAACAGCCCAGAATGCGGGGACGATAGTACCGGTAGAATTGACGGTTTTTGAGGACCGGTCGTTTACGTTTATTATCAAGAGCCCGCCAGCGTCGGAGCTGCTTCGAAAGGCGGCCGGCGTCGACAAGGGTAGCGGCAACCCCAAGGCCGAGCCACTGTCTGTCACCGTGACGCGCGACCAAGTGAGGGAGATTGCGGAAGTCAAAATCGGTGATCTAAATGCTGCCGACATCGAAGGGGCTATGCGGATCATCGAGGGTACTGCCCGCAGCATGGGACTCAGAGTTAGCTGACCCCCGGCGTTCCCGAGTTATCCTGAACAAAGAACGAGGAATCAACGCACATGGCCACTAGAGGAAAGCGATACAACGAGGCTGTTGGACTCCTGGACCGAGACGCAAGGTACGCTCCGCAAGAAGCCGTTGAGTTGACCAAGCAGACGGCCAAGGCCAAGTTTGACGAGACCATAGAACTGCACCTTCGCACCGGAGCCGATCCTCGGTATGCCGATCAGATGGTGCGTGGCGTCGCCGTACTGCCTCACGGAGTCGGCAAGCCCGTGCGTGTGCTCGTGTTCTGCCAAGGCGAGGCCGAGATGATTGCACGGGACGCCGGGGCGGACCACGTCGGAAGCGACGAGTTGATCCGCGAAATAGAAAACGGTTTCCTAGGCTTTGACGTTTCCATCGCGACGCCCGATATGATGGGCCGCGTCGGTCGGCTTGGCCGAATCCTCGGACGCCGAGGCCTGATGCCCAATCCCAGGACCGGAACGGTCGTGCAGCAGGAGGGCATCCCGCAAGCCATTTCAGACGCCAAGAAGGGCAGGGTGGAGTTCCGCCTCGACAGGACAGGTCTGATGCACGTGCCGATTGGCAAGGCCAGTTTTGATGACGAAAGCTTGATTGACAATCTCACGACCCTGGTCGATAACGTGATTCGCGCCAGGCCAAGCGGTGTGAAGGGACAGTACATCCGGGCGGCATACCTCACCGCAACGATGGGCCCGAGCATACCTATGGACGTTGATAGACTGTCCGACCTTCGTATAGAATAAGCTGAGTCGCCAGAGACAGTGGGTTCCCCAAGGGGACGAAAACACCAACCCGCCGAGGCCGCACGAAAATCCATTCGCATGACCGAGTGATAGTAAATGTGCCCTGTGCTTCTGGCTCAGGGCTTTTGTATTTAGGATAGGGGGCAGTAGCCGAAGTGCCGACACAAGCCAAAGTCGATGCGGTAAACATCCTCGCCGAGAAGTTCGAAAAGAGTGCAATCGTCATAACAACCAACTACGCCGGTTTGCCGGTGGGACAAATGACGGAGTTGAGACGGGCGCTACGGGAGGCTGGAGTCGAATATCGCGTCATCAAGAACACGCTGGCATTCCTGGCCGCCGATCAGGCGGGCAGGCCGGCAGTCAAGGACGTCATCGATGGACCAACCGGCATCGCGTTCGGGTACGGAGAGCCGACCGAGCCCGCCAAGGCCCTGAGCGGGTTTATCCGGTCGACGCGGTCAGCGCTTACGATTCAGGGCGGCGAATTGGACGGTCGCGCTCTATCTAGCGATGACGTTCAGCGGCTTGCCGACATGCCCACTCGCGACGTGCTTGTCGCGACTCTACTAATGAGAATGAACGCCCCCATTAGCGGGTTGGTCAACGTTCTCAACGGCCCGATTGCCGGACTCGCCAGGGTCCTTCAGGGCCGGATCGACAATCTGCAAGAACAAGAGGCATGAATTCAAAGGCGTTCGTTCACACGGGAAAGAATGGCAGCTCACACGGAGGTGATTGACAATGACGCTAACGAAGGATGAACTGATAGACGAGATCAAGGGACTGTCGGTACTGGAACTCGCTGACTTGGTCAAAGCACTCGAAGACGAATTCGGTGTCAGCGCCGCGGCCCCGGTCCAGATGGCCACCGTTGCGGGTGTCGCCGGGACCGCAGAAGCCGCTGCTGAAGTCGAAGAGCAGACCGAGTTCGACGTAACTCTCAAGGAGATCGGCCCCAACAAGATTCAGGTCATCAAGGCCGTCCGCGAAGTGACGACGCTCGGACTCAAGGAGGCCAAGGACCTGGTCGAGAGCGCTCCAACAGCGATCAGGGAAGCCATCCCGAGAGAGGAAGCCGATTCCCTCAAGGAGAAGCTCGAAGGTGCAGGGGCCGTCGTAGACGTCGCCTAAGCCCGACTAGCTAAACGCCAAATGTGAAGGCCCGCGCCATCCGGCGCGGGCCTTTTGCGCCCTATGAGTCTCTTGATCGTCGCGTCGGCATTACCCCAGATACGGAATCGTCTGTGGCCCCTCTGGAATAACACACAGCCTTGCCCCCGGCCCTGCCGTATCTAGCCCATCGTGCATGACCCGTTCAACGTCATCCACAGGCTCCAGGTGTGCCCCTCGGACCTCGTCATCGCTCAGGAAGCCCGTTTTGACCAAGACATTGGCTCTACGTTGAATCTGGGCTTGGATCTGCACCTGCCACTGGTCATGAACGTTGTGACCTGTCGCGCAGATCATGTCCAAGAGTTCCTCGGGGCTGTTCCTCGACCTCAACAGCCTGCTGTACTCACCGTGGGCGGGCACACCGTCAGAGCACTCAGCCGCGCAGATGATCGTCCCACCTCGCTTGACGACTTGAGCCGCCGCCGACATGCCCTTCACCGCTTGATACAGGTTCATGTCGAGCGGGTATCCGCTGTTCGTCGTCACTACCATGTCGAACGGCTCTTCGACCCGCTGCATAGCTATAGACTTGGCGAATCTACTTGCAGCCCGATGTGCCGTTGCAGAGTCTCCGGCATAGACGCTGGTGATCTGATGGTCTCGGTTCAAGGTGACCTCGACTGAGAAGTCCACCCCTGTCTGTGCGGCGATCTGTCTAATGGCGTCGTGAATTGGATTGCCGACCGTTACGCCCCACGTGGCGTTCGGGTGACCGATCATCTCTGCGTTGTGCAGCATCATCGTGGTCTGGAATGCTGCGAGCCCTGGCGCCACCATCTTTGGACCTCCTGAGAAGCCCGCAAAAAAGTGAGGCTCTACGAACCCCAGCGTTATCCTGAGGTCCGCCTCGGCCCACAGCCGATTGAGCAGGATCGGAATGCCTCCAGGCGTATCTCCCAGGTGCACAACACCAGACGGGTCGAATGCGTCATGGTTGACGACTGTGAATCTGTCCGCGAGCTGCGCGCCCAGCATGTCGCGCAGCTCGTCAGGGGAGTTCTGTCTGTGTGTCCCGGTCGCTATGAGTATGACGATGTTCTCGTCAGGGACATGGGCCAGCTCGTCGAGGACGACAGGCAGGACTGTGCTGGTGGGCATCGGCCTCGTAACGTCGCAGACCGAGATGGCGACGATATCAGACGGCCCCGCCATTCTGCGGAGCGGAAATGCGCCTCCCACTGGGTCCCGGACCGCCGTCCTTATCGCCCCGTACTGATCAGGAAGCCCTGGAAGATACTGCGGCTGTACGACGGTCGTTCGGTCTTCCGGGACGTCTATGACCAGTCCGTTCCTGCCGTAGGCCAGTCTTACCTTCAACTTGCCAACTCAGCCCGGACCGTCCAGACCTCGCGCTCGTAAGGCAGTCCGCGCCGGTCGATTCGCATCCGGGACTGTCTCAGCGTGCGCCGGGGCGACTGCTTCCTAACCCAACCGCCCGGCCCCCCAAGCGTAGATTCAATCGTTGTCAGTCCCTCGATGTAGTAGTGCATCGGAATGACGATTTTGGGATCAAGGACATCAACGAGGGCGTCCACTTCGTCGAATGTTAGCAGATGACAAGAGTCGTCGGCGGGCGCCATCAGCACATCTACCTTTCCCAACTGCTGGACCACTACGTCGGGGGGATCATGCCTGTTATCTCCGACATGGCAGTATCTGACCCCCTCATGCTCGATGACGTAGATCACGTTGGGCATTCCGGCCCGTCCTGACTGCCCCGAGTGTAAGTCACGTACGCCGGTCACAGTCGTCCCTCCGACCTGGCGCTCTCCGGCGTCAGTCATTACAGTTGTGCCACTTGGTAACGCTTCAGCGGCGTTGTGGTCGAAGTGGTCGTGGGTCACGGCGGCCAGATCGACGTCCAGAGCAGGGAAAGATTTGAGAAACCAGTTGTTCTCTGCGTCGTTTCCGAACGGGTCAATCAGCACGCGTTCTCCCGACGAGTCCTCGAACAAGAAAGCGGAGTGCCCAAGATAGGTGACAGACATCGGTTATGCGTCCTTCCGCAACAGGGTCTCACACAGGTGCGCCGCGTCGACCAGGTCAGGAATCGTTACGTACTCGCGGACCGTGTGCATTCCGTGATCGGCCATGCCGACAACGACAGCGCTTATGTTGTTCAACCTGAACACGTTGCCGTCCGTGCCCCCGCCTGACGGGCGCAAGGTTGGAGTGAGTCCCAGAGACTCAAGCGCTCTCTTGACTCTGTCCAGCGCTGGGTCGTCCTCTTCGAGTGTGTACGCAACGAATTCGGTATGCAGGTGGCAGTCGATCACAGCCTCCGGGTGCATTGCCCTTACCTGGTCGACGGCCTCGTCCACCTGGATGCGTATGCTATCGAGCGACTCTATGTTTCGGCTGCGGAATTCACCGTGCACTGTCGTTGTCTCCGGTACGGCGTTGCGAACGGTGCCCCCTTCGATCGTCCCGACGTTGAACGTCGTCTCATCGTCGAGCCTGCCCTGGGGAAATCGTGTGATAATCTCGGCGGCGATGCGAATTGCGGACAGACCCTTCTCCGGCTCCACGCCGGCGTGCGCCGCGCGCCCCGTGATCTCGATGTCGAATCCGATGTACTCAGGACTGGACGATGTGATCTGGCTCGGAGGGCCCTCACCATCGAATACTACGGCCTCCTTGCCGCTGAGCAGGGAGAAGTCCAGGTTGCGCGCGCCCACAAGACCGATCTCCTCCTCGCGAGTAAATGCCACCTCGACGGCGTTGCGGGGAACGCCGTCTTCTTCGATCGACTCTAGCGCCTCGATTATCGCGGCGACTCCCGCCTTGCAGTCCCCGCCAAGAATCGTCGTCCCATCAGACACGATTCTTTCACCGTCAACCGAGGGTTGAATCCCACGTCCCGGCTCGACCGTGTCCATGTGCGCCGAGAGGATGATGGGATCGTCTCCGCCATCGCTGGCTACCACGTTCCCGTAATCGTCTCGTACTACGCTGAATCCCAGCCCTTCGAGCTTGGCGATAAGGCGCTGGGCCATCGCCTCTTCCTCGCCGGACGGGCTGTCGATCCTCGCAAGCTCGCAGAATGTGTCTACTATCCTGTCACGTCTGATCATTGAATGCCCCTGCGCATGGTCTGAAAGCGATTGTACCGCGTCAATTGTATTGGCCCACAGTCGGCTGTCAACCCGATGTCGGTCAGATGCATGAATCTGGCATCAGATGGGCTTGACTCATTTGGAACACGTGTGCTAAGTTCTGCAAAGTGGGTCTGAACGTGCGTGTGACGTACGAAAATCGTTGCACGAGCTGAGTCGCTGACCAGTCCACAGTATTCATGAGTGAACAAAGCAAGCCGAGTTACACCCCAACAATTCACGACATGCCCACGGGAGAGAAGCCGCGTGAAAGGCTTCGGGACAGTGGCCCCGGGAGCCTGTCCAACGGCGAGCTGGTCGCGATCCTCCTAAGGGATGGGACTAAGGGTGAAAACGTCCTCGCGCTATCGAGTAGGATACTAGCGGAGCTGCATGGATTGGAGGGACTCTCAAAGACCAACCTAGAAGAGATATGCCAGTTTCATGGCATAGGGCCGGCTAAGGCCAGCCAGGTGCTGGCAGCCATCGAGCTGGGACGGCGCACCGCGAGCATGGTCCCAGACGCCCGTCCTGTCATCACCTGTGCCGATGACGTTAAGAACCTGGTAGGCGCGGAAATGGCAACTCTCGACCAAGAACAGTTGAGGGTGTTTCTACTGAACAACAAGCACCAGGTCGTTGGCGTCGATACTGTCTATCAGGGCACTGTCAACTCCGCGTCGATCAGGGTATCGGAGATACTGCGTCCTGCGATCAGGAGAAACTGTCCCGCCATCATTGTCGTGCACAACCACCCTTCCGGTGATCCAACTCCCAGCCCAGAGGATATACTAGTCACGAGACGATTGAACCAGAGCGCCGATCTCATGGACATCGACCTGCTCGATCACATCGTTGTCGGCTATCCTGACGTAGTCAGCATGAAATCGAGACATTTGGGATTCTGAGACACACGAAGGGGTGAGCATGAGCGAGAGACAGCTTGGAGATGTCGGCACCGAGATGAAGTGGGAAGACGAACACGTCAGGACATGGGACCTTGTACTTGAGCCGGGTCAGTCGAGCGACTGGCACCAGCACATGACGCCCTACGTCTTTATCGTGACTCGACCGGGCACGCTTAAGGCTGAATACGACGACGGAACGTCATCCGAACGCGATTATGGCCTTGGCGAAATCGTACAGGGCCAATGCGGGTCGATCCACAAAGTTACCAACGTCGGGGATGCTCTCTACAGCAACTCGATCATCGAGATCAAGCAGGACTGAAAACCTTCAGGAGGAACGTACCATGCCTAGAGGCGATGCACAGCTCGGCGATATCGCCACAGATGTTTTGTTCGAAAACGACTCAGTCAAGATATGGAACCTCATTGTAAATCCCGGTGAGTCAAGTGATTGGCACATGCACGAGCGGGACTACGTCACAATCGTCGTCGAGGGCGCTGGACTCACCGTGGAATACGACGACGGCACTTCTGACGACAGCCCTTCTGGTCCAGGTACGTGGAGATACCACGACGAGCACAAGATTCACCGCGTCATAAACAATTCCGACACGCGTTACGTGAATGTCCTGGTCGAGTTGAAGGGTAAGTAGGGGAGACCTCCGAATGAATGTCCTCGTGATGGCCGCCGGCTCTGTCGGCGGTTACTTCGGTGGTCTCCTGGCAAGGGCGGGAAACGACGTGCAGTTCGTTGCCAGGGGTGAGAACCTCTCTGCGATAGCCAGTCGTGGCCTGATAGTTGAAAGCGTGACGTCCGGCGACTTCACGGTTGAAGCTAGTGCGACGGAGCGTCCCGACGGTTCATGGATCGCCGACCTCGTTCTGTTCTGCGTAAAGAGCTACCACAATAGCGTCGCCATCGACACGATCTCGCCGGCGATTGGCCCTGAAACAGCCATACTCACGCTCCAGAACGGCATCGGCAGCGGCGACGAGCTTTCGGAAGCTCTTGGCGAACAGCGCGTTATGCTGGGCGCGGCATACGTCGAGGCCGCCCACCCTGGGCCGGGGTTGTTCCAGGAGCTGGGCGGAGCATGCCGTATCGTCTTCGCAGAGCAGGATGGCAGCCCATCCCAGCGAGGCACGGAGATCAAACAGACCTTCGCCAATGCCGGGATAGATTCTGAGATAGCTGAGGACATAGGGCAAGCGCTGTGGAATAAGCTTGTCTACATCTGCGGCCTGAGTGGGATGACCTGCATCACTCACTCGTCGTTCGCCGAGGTGATGGACTCTCCTGAGACACGGGAGATGACGCTGAGCGTCCTTAACGAGGCTGCTGCTGTCGGCAGGGCGGCTGGCGTTGATCTCGCACCGGACCTCGTCGATTCGATCATGTCGAACTTCATTGAGGACGCCGATCATCTGATATCGTCGATGCACGCCGACCTGACCGCCGACAAGCCTATGGAGTTCGGAAACCTAAACGGTAAGGTCTCTGAATTGGGCCGACAGCTTGGTGTGTCGACACCGATCAACGACTTCATAACTGCCTGCCTGACCCCACAGCACAAGCGAGCATTGGCCGCGCGTTAGCCTGAATCCCTCAGCCTGGTTTGCACAACACAGCTACCCTTCGGAGGAGCCGAGTTGACTTACACCTACGATCCCGACGATGTGAAACAGAGAGAGCTTGCCCCGGGCGTGTTTCTTAGAACTATGTGGGGCGAGAAGGTAATGCTGAGCGTGGTCGAGATAGATGCCAACTCCGAAGTGCCGATGCACCAGCACCCGCATGAGCAGGCCGGCATGGTGCTGGAGGGTGAGTTCGACTTCACTATCGGCGGCGTGACCACACGAGTCAGGAAGGGCGACACCTACATCATACCCGGTGGGGTAGAGCATGGGCTTGTGGCTACGGACCAGCCCTCGAAGGCACTGGACATATTCAGTCCGCCCAGAGAGGACTACAAGGACTGAAGACTCATGCGAGTGTCATGAAAAAGCAGAAGGGGCGTTCAATTGAGCGCCCCTTCCGTTTATCGAAGAGATTCAGGTTTTCGTAGAAGACCGACTACACGCCGTAGCGGGCGGCCGCAACAGGATCGCTGTACTCGACGCCCTTGGTCGCCCAGAAAGTGGTGGCGATTTCGTCCACAGCGGCAACCAGCGCCTCAGCATTGTCCATGCTGACGGTCTGCTTGCACTGGCCGGCCAGCTTCAGGGCGGCGTTGAACTTGGCCGCGATCTCGTTGGCGTCGATGCCAGGCCATGTGTAATCGGCCCAGAGCACCCGCAGCTCGTGCTTGCACAGCTCAGCGTGCTCTTCCTTCACGGTAATGTAGCGGGACAGAGAGTTCTGGGCGGCAAGGTCGTCACCGTCCAGCGCCCCGATGCGCAGCACCATCTTCTGTACGGTCTGGGCGGCGATCTTCGCCGAAATAGGGTCATAGATTCCGCATGGGATGTCGCAGTGCGCACTCGCCTCCCGCATCCCAAATAGTCCTCTCAAAGCAGACGCAATTGTCATAGCCTGCGTTACTCCTTTCATAGCTTGGCAGTTTTGCTTGCCTGTTGGTTTCGGTATGAAGATACAGAAATACAGGTAGCCGCGCAACCCTGAGACGCAGGGTCACCGGCGCCGACCAACGAAGTCCTCAACGTGCGTTGCGAACTGCTCCGCGTGAGAACGGTGGGCCGCGTGTCCTGCACGCTCGTACACGCAGAGACTGGAGTGTGGTATTGCCTTCAGGGCCTCGGCGGAGTGGCCTAGCGGGAAGTATATGTCTCTACTTCCCCAGATCAGTAGGGTGTCACAGCGAAGGCCCGAGAAGACGTCCATGTCCGGCTCTTCCAGGCAGACTTCCAGATTGGGAAACGGCTGTCTGCGTCTCAGGAGCCGATTTACCCACCACGCGCCTGTGCTCAGCAGCCTTCCGATCATGGACAGCCTGCCAAATCCGATCGGGGCGATGAGTACCAATCCGTCTACGATCTCCGGTTCGTGCAGCGCCGTTTCGAGACAGACCCGCCCTCCCAGTGAGTGGCCCACCAGCGTAACTCGTTCAATCCCGACGGCATCGAGAAAAGAAGCCAGGAACTCTCCCAAGTATAAGGTCGAGTGAACGACATCCCGCCTTGGGGAGTCGCCAAACCCGATCAGGTCCGGCGCAAGCACTCGGTGGCGTGCCGCCAGGGTCTCCATGCTTTCGACCCACTCCCATCGTGTGCCGGCCCCTCCGTGGACCATGACGATTGCTGGGCCTGAGTCTCCGGCTGAGAAATATGGGATAGCGTGGCTGTCCACTTGGACCCAATGCTCTTGGATGGTAACGGACAAGGCTGTGCTATCTTCTACCAACGATCCGTCGGAGGAGGATGTAGCTTGCTGTATCTGGGCCTGCGGCCACTGATATACGTCGTCAGGGGGGGCAGTATGGAGCCGTCGCTTGTCGATGGCGACGTTCTGCTGGTCACCAGGTTCAGCAGACATCTCCGTCGTGGCGACGTATCCATCATAAGCTCGACTGGCGACATGGGCACGGCGTGGCAGGTGAAGCGGGTTGTGGGACTGTCTGGCGACCAGGTCTCGTTCGAGGGTGGTCTCCTGTACATCAACGGCGACCGCCATCCAGAGCCGTACCTGGGAGGTCTGCCCGCGGACATCGGGTTAAGGTCGCGGTCATGGCGAGTTGGACCTGACGAGTGCATGGTACTGGGAGACAACCGAGCCCACAGCACGGACAGCAGGGACTTTGGCCCCATCCCTTTAGCTCAGTTGGCTGGAGTCGCAGTTCTCAGGCTATGGCCGCTTGGCGGAGACAGGCCCTTGCACATGCGCTAGTTATCGTCGTTAGGTAGATAGTGGTCCGGATCAGGTGCTCCCGCTATCTGCACTTCGGGGTCCCGGTTGCCCAGCGCCTGTTGCAGCCTCCCGATGGGGATCGCCGGGAGCGTGGTTATCTGGACCCCGGCGGTCACACCCAACTCCATCGAGAAGCGCGCAGCCGATTCGTTGTCCGGCGCGTCCAGGATGCTGACGAAGTCGTACTCTCCCAGCACCGCATACAGTCCATGCACCTGCGTCCGAGGGATGTCTATGGACTCCTCGGCCATCAGGATCCGATCAGGATTGTCTAGTAGGCGATGGCGTCCTTCGGGTGTCAGAGACAAAAGCAGAATGTACGTCGGCATGATTCTCCTGCCATGTCAGGGTTGGTCGGATCCCAGCCAGCTGGCGACTTCCTTGGCGTGATACGACAGGATAACGTCAGCACCCGCGCGCTTTATCGAGGTGAGTATCTCAAGAGTGATTCGCCTGCCGTCGATCCACTCATTCTCGGCGGCTGCCTTCACCATTGAATACTCTCCGCTCACGTTGTAAGCGGCGATCGGGGTCGAAAAGCGCTCTTTTGCGGCCCTCAACACATCAAGGTAGGCCAGGGCGGGCTTTACCATCACCATGTCCGCGCCTTCTTCGATGTCCAGGGCGATCTCGCGCATCGCCTCTCTGATGTTGGGCGGGTCCATCTGGTAGCTGGTTCGGTCTCCGAATGCCGGGGCTGAGTCGGCTGCAACCCGGAACGGCCCGTAGAAGCCGGAGGCGTATTTGGCCGAGTAGGCCATTATCGGGATGTCCGGCAAGTCGGCGTCGTCCAACGCTTGCCTGATCGCCGCGACCTGACCGTCCATCATCGCGGACGGCGCGACCATGTCGGCGCCGGCCTGCGCCTGAACGACGGCCATCTGTCCCAGCAGCTCCAGGGTGGCGTCGTTGTCTATTCGCTCTCCGTCGATCACGCCGCAGTGGCCATGATCGGTGAACTCGCACAGGCAGACATCCGTGATTACAGTCATGCCCGGGACAGCCTGTTTGATGACCCCGATCGCCTCTTGGATTATTCCGCCGGGCGCGTATGCCTCGGAGCCCATTCCGTCCTTGTGCGCCGGAATGCCGAATAGCAGCACGCTCTCGACGCCTACGTCGGCCGCTTCGCCTACCTCGTGGATAAGGTGGTCCAGCGACAACTGATAGATTCCCGGCATAGGGGGAATCTCCGTGCGCGTATCTCGCCCGTGTGTTACGAACAGAGGATACGTGAAGTCTGACGCAGAGAGCCGTGTCTCTTCGACCAGACGTCTAAGGCCGGGATTCTCCCTCAGCCTGCGCATCCTCGTTATCGGGTATCCCGCCATTGCCACCTACTTCTTTAAGGCAAAGTGTTCGACCAGCGCTTGTGCCAGCCCTTCGATAGTTGGAGTCTTGGCAACTATATCAACTTTCAATCCGAATCTTCCAGCAGTTGACGCGGTCGACGGCCCAATACAGGCGATCTTCGTGCCAGCGAGAGATTCGTCGTCGTTAAGCAGCCTCAACAGGTTTCTCACTGTCGACGAGCTCGTGAACGTCGCCACGTCGATTCCGGCTCGGATGGCGTCCGCTGCCCTGTCCCGGGACTCTTCGGGGACCACGGTCCGGTACGCGGTCACCTGCGTAACGTCCGCGCCCAGCGCATTCAACATCTCTGGCAGCTCGCGTGTCGCGATGTCGGCCCTGGGAAGAAGGACTCGGCGGCCACGTACATCCTCACTTGAGAGTGCCTCCGCCAAACCCTGAGATGTCGCCGTCTTGGGCACCAGGTCGGCTACTATTCCGTACGTTTCTATAGCGTCGGCAGTTGCGGGACCTATTGCGGCTACCCTGACACCATGCAGCGCCCTGGAGTCGCTGCCTGCCACCCTAAGTCTGTCATGGACCGCATGGACCGCATTGGCGGACGCGAAAACTATCCAATCGTACTCCGACAGTTTCGCGAGCGCGGTGTCCAGCTCCGAATAGTCATGTGGTGGCCGAATGTCGATCATAGGTATCTCTACCGGTATCGCACCAAGCTCCGCTAGACGTCTCGACAGAAGTCCCGCCCGATTCCGCGTGCGCGTCACGAGCACACGACAGCCCAGTAGCGGCAGAGCCTCGAACCAGTTGAGCCGCTCCCTTAGTCCTACAACGTCTCCAATCACGACCGTCGCCGGGGCCGACAGCCCCTTGGACTTCGCGATGTCGGCTATCGAGTCGAGGCGGCCTATGGCAGTCTTCTGCCAGGGCTCCGTGCCCCAACTCACGACCGCGGTTGGTGTTGCGCCTGACTTCCCGTTCGCAATCAGCGTCGCGGCAATTTCAGATAGGGTGTTCCACCCCATAAGGACTACGAGCGTGCCCGGAGTCTTGGCCAATGCGGCCCAGTCCGCTGAGTAACGGTCACTGGTGTCCGAGAGGGTGCCCGTGACCACCGTAAACGATGAAGCATGATCCCTGTGCGTAAGCGGTATTCCGGCGTAGGCCGGCGCCGCTACAGCCGAGGTCACGCCCGGCACGACCTCGAACGGGACTCCTGCGGCGGAGAGCGCGCCAGCCTCTTCGCCACCCCTGCCGAAAACGAACGGGTCCCCGCCCTTTAGCCTCACAACACGCTTGCCTTGTCGGGCCTCGCTGACGAGAAGGCTGTTGATTTCAGACTGTTTACGTCCGACTTCGCCGGGGACCTTGCCAACATCTACCAACTGGGCATCTCGACTGGCCATCGAAAGCAGGCGATCGTCGATCAGTCGATCATGAACGACAATGTCCGCCGACTCAAGAAGCCTCTGGCCCTTGACCGTGAGGAGCTCCGGCTCCCCAGGGCCGGCTCCCACCAGGTACACTGTTCCGCCGTTCCTCAAACTGCCCTCACTATCGTGTCCCAACAGCCTGACACTTCGCTCGCATTCGGAGCATAACCTCAGACGGACCGGTCCGTGTACATGATCTCGTCTGCGCCAGTGGCCTCAAGGGCCCGCGCCGCCTCTCGACCTGCTGAAACAGGGTCATCTGCTGAGGACTCAAAAGTGGATCGGAAAATCCGTGAGCCGTTTGGGAGGCAAGCCATCGTCCGAATCTTGAGAACGCCGTTGGACTCAGTCGCGTATGCGGCGACCGGCACGCGACACCCTCCTCCCGTAGCCTCTACAAACGCCCGCTCCGCGGTTACTGTGGACCGTGTCTGAGCATGATCAACTGCTGCCAGGATTTCGGCCAACTCAGAATCATCCTCCCGGGCCTCAACCGCAAGAGCGCCTTGGCCTGCGTCTGGAACACAGAGGTCGGGACCGAGGTAGTCTGATACATCTCCCAACCGGCCCAGCCGTTCCAGGCCGGCAGCCGCCAGCACCACTCCGTCGCACCCGTCCTGGCCTACCATGCCGAGTCGCGTATCGACGTTTCCTCGAATCGGCACGACTTCGATGCCCGTTCGGGCCGAAAGAAGTTGCCCAGCACGCCGTGGGCTGCTGGTGGCGAGCCTCGCCCCAGTCGGCAGAGCCTCGAATCGCAAGCCCCATCTATTGACTATGACGTCTCTGGGGTCCTTGCGCCTGGCATACGCGACGATGGTCAGACCGTCTGGAAGGGCCGAGGGCATGTCCTTGGCGGAATGCACGGCGAGGTCGATCTCCATCTCCAGAAGCGGCTCCTCCAATCCCTTTACGAACGTACCCCGACCAAGGCTCTGAAGCGGCGCGGCCTTCCGACGATCGCCATCCGGCAGGATTGGGACAACTTCGACTTCAATGTGCGGCCATGCAACCCTGAGTTCGGAGACGACCTCATCAGTCTGCACTCTCGCGAGTGCACTCCCTCGTGTGCCGATCCTGATGACGCGGTCTTTCATGAGACCTCGATCGGCTCAGCTCCTGTGAGCAGCCCGCCAATGAGTGTCTCGTAGGCGGCTGTCTCATCCCCCTTATGCACGGTGTCGAGTAACTCCTCCGTGATGCAGCTCTGCCAGTGGTCGGGCGGTGCCCTCAGTCCACGCTGGCGAAGTTCAGCCCGTCCGCGTGCCAGCAATGGGGCTAAGTCTGCGTACTCCAGAATCCTGCTGGTTTCCAGCTTCTCCCGGAAAGTCCTGGCGAGCGCTGGACTCGCCCCACCCGTCGATGTTGCGACGGTTACTTCCCCTCTTCGCGCTACGGATGGAGCAATGAATGTGCATAGATGGGTTACGTCTACCACGTTAAGCAGAACGTTGCGCTTCTCCGCCTCGGCGTATATCTGTCGATTCGTCTCATCGCTGTCGGTAGATGCTATGGCGATGAATGCCTGCGAGAGATCGCCGGGTTGATATCCCCGCATCACCCACTCGATCTTGCCTGCACTCGACATCTCCTCGACAAGCGGTGTTACCTCGGGCGCTATAACGATCACGCACGCGTCGCACTCCAGCAGCTTGACCACCTTTTCCTCGCCCAATGCGCCCCCGCCGATGACGACGCACCTGCGATCTCTCACGTCAATGAACGCCGGGTAGTATCTTGGCAAGGACATCCCTCCGGTCCGACTCTCTGCGTTTCACGACTTAGTGTACCGTATAGAGGTGTTGCGATTGCCAGCATCGGAGTGAGGCTTAGGTGTACTCGGTTTTGGTAAGGTTGTGTCACGTCATTTGCATCAGGATCGTCACGAAAGGGATCTGCTACGCACATGCCAGTCGAACGAGTAAGGGATAGACTCTTTCGGAAGCTGTCCGGAGAAATATCCGACCAGCGTGTGCTTGACGCAATGGCCTCGGTGCCGAGGGAGCGGTTTGTACGGCCTGCGGAGAGGCACCTGGCGTACGAAGACGTCGCGCTCGGAATAGCATCGGGCCAGACAATCTCCCAGCCGACGATCGTCGCCATCATGGTCCAGGAGATGGAGCTGCGCAGGTTTGACCGTGTTCTTGAGGTCGGCACAGGCAGCGGGTACCAGGCCGCTATCCTCGGCGAGCTCGTACGAGAGGTAGTGACTGTCGAGCGAGTTCCGGAGCTTGCTGCGTCGGCGCGGCAGCTCCTTGTGCGTATGGGGTACAGCAACATCCGGGTCGAACAGGCCGGAGGTCTCCTAGGTCGCCCGGAAGATGCTCCGTTCGATGCCATTGTCGTGGCTGCCGCCGCGCCCAGACTCCCACAGACGCTGATAAGCCAGCTCGAAGTCGGTGGTAGGCTCATCATACCGGTAGGCAGCTTGCGTGAGCAGAGCCTCATGAAGATAGTCAAGACGATGGACGGGGCGGTCACCAGAGCGCTTGGGGCATGTCGCTTCGTTCCGCTGATCGGACGCGATGCCTGGTCCGAATCGGAAGTCGAGTAGGCTGGCCCACCGCGTTGTCAACTCTCGATGCCGTTACCTATACTTTACGATGGATCAAGCCCCACTGGACAGGTTAACCGAGGCCAGTTTCTGCTATGGATTTTGAGGTCGTCATTGGGTTGGAGGTGCACGCCCAGCTCTCGACAGAGAGCAAAATGTTCTGCGCGTGCAGCTCGGACTATCAGGACGCCGCTCCCAACACGGTAGTATGTCCCGTGTGCATAGGTATGCCCGGCGTGCTGCCCGTCATCAACCGCAGAGCCGTTGAGCATGTGATTCGGACCGGGCTTGCCCTGGACTGCGATATAGCCTCCTATACAAAGTTCGACAGGAAGAACTATCCATATCCCGACCTGATGAAGGGGTACCAGATCTCCCAGTACGACATGCCGATTGCATCCAACGGTTCGATGCTGATCGAGGTGGGCGGCGTGCAACGTAGCGTTGGGGTCACTCGAGTCCATCTTGAAGAAGACGTCGCCAAGCTCATGCACCGGACAGAGGGGTCCGGCGAGGGATACTCGCTGTTGGACGTGAACAGGGCGGGGGTCCCGCTGATGGAGATCGTCGGCGAGCCCGATCTCAGAAATCCGGAAGAGGCCCGCGCGTACCTTGTGCAGCTTCATTCCATCCTCCAGTACATCGGCACCAGCAGCGCCAACATGGAGGAAGGCAACTTCAGGTGCGATGCCAACATCAGCGTTCGTCCAGCGGGCCAGTCTGAGTTCGGCACCAAAGTCGAAATCAAGAATATGAACAGCTACCGGTCCGTATTCCGCGCGCTGGAGCATGAGGCCGAGCGCCAGGTCGAAGTGGTCAAGGCCGGGGGGCGCATCGTCCAGGAGACTCGAGGCTGGGACGAAGAAGAGGCGGTGACCGTCTCGCAGCGCGTCAAAGAAGGTGCGTCTGACTATCGGTACTTCCCTGAGCCAGATCTCCCCCCTCTTAGAATCGCATCTGAGTGGGTTTCCGAGATCGGGACTTCTCTCCCGGAGCTCCCGCACACCCGGAAGAGCAGGTTTGTCGCTCAGATCGGACTTCCAGAGTATGATGCCGGACTCCTGACCGCGTCTCGGTCGACAGCCGACTACTTCGAGGAGGTACTAAAGGCCGCGCCCAGCGGCGACAACGCTCCCGGGCAGTTCGCGAAAGCCGTTAGCAACTGGATGTTGGGCGAGATGGCGCGCCTGTTGAACCAGTCCGGCCAGCAGATCTCGGAAGTGAGAATCGAGCCTTCGCAGATCGCTGAGCTGCAGACGATGGTCGATGATTCGACTCTAAGCTCAACAATGGCAAAGACCGTGTTCGAGAGGATGTTCGAAACGGGTCTGCCGCCTCGGCAGATTGCCGAGTCCGAAGGCCTGGTTCAGATATCGGACACAGACGCCGTGCAATCGGCCGTGCTGGAAGCCATAGCGGCCAACCCCGACCCGGTTCAGGACTACCTTTCGGGCAAGCCGCAGGCAATGGGCTTTCTCGTAGGCCAGGTGATGAAGGCGACCCGCGGCAAGGCCAACCCTCGCATGGCGAGCCAGATGGTCCGCGAGCGTTTGGAAGCGATGCGCTGATGGCGGCTCTACGAAATGGGGTCGGTCCCGGCCCCGGTTTGAATGGAGCCCCAGTGAATCGCCTTCAGCGATTCCTGCGCCTGCTGCATCCCGGAGTTGGGCTGAAGCGGTGGGCGCTGATCGGTGCTGTGGGCGTCGCGTTCTGCTCCATCGGTGTCGCGTACCTGATCAGGAAGTTCTTCTCTGTCGGCTTCCCGGATTTTCTGCCCTGGTACTTCGAAGGGTTCTTACTCCTGGCTGTTGGCGGTGGGGCGATACTGCTGTCCATGTACGGCTTCTACAGGGCGCTGAGCCCTCTCTTCATGAGGTCGCAGTCAATCGACGCAGTGGCAGACACCGTCTACAACAGATGGTCCAGGGGAAGAGGGCCGAAGGTGGTCGCCATTGGTGGAGGCACGGGGCAGTCCGTTCTGCTGCGCGGTCTCAGGCTGCACACTGATAACCTGACCGCAATCATCACCGTCGCGGACGACGGAGGAAGCTCGGGCATCCTGCGACGTGAGCTCGGCGTGTTGCCTCCTGGAGACTTCCGCAACTGTCTAGTCGCATTGTCTGAGGACGAGTCACTCCTGGCGGACCTGTTTCAGTACCGTTTCGACGAAGGCAGCGGCCTGAAGGGGCACAGCTTTGGGAACTTATTCATAGTCGCAATGACCAACGTGACCAAGAGCTTTGATCAGGCATTGGTGGAGTCCAGTCGCGTGCTCGCGGTTCGGGGCGGTCTTTTACCTTCGACGTCTGCCGACCTTCAGCTGTCCGCTCGTTTCAGCGACGGGAGTGTAGTACGAGGCGAGTCCAGCATCACCAATCACGGCGGACAGATCGAAAGATTGATGATCGAACCAGACTCCGCTCCCGCGCATCCACTCGCCATCCGGGCCATTGAAGAGGCGGACATAGTCGTCATTGGGCCGGGCAGCCTGTACACGAGTATCCTGCCGAACATTCTGGTCAAAGGGATTTCCGACGCGCTGCGGAGAACCGACGCGACAATAATCTACGTCTGCAACGTTGCAACCCAAGTCGGCGAGACTGACTCATACGCCGTCCGGGACCACGTAGAGGCGCTCCAGCGGCACACCTTCGACACCATCGCCGACTACGTGCTCGCCAACGGCAACCCGCTCCCTCTTGACGACCGATTCGCTGGTCAGCCCGTCGTACATGATGGACATTCGATACCCCACGCTCAGGTCGTCCTTACTGACATGGCGGATGCTGTGCATCCTGTGCGGCACGACGCCGACAAGCTGGCTTCCGCTATCATGGAGATATATGGGTCGGCCAACGGCAAGGGGCGCGGCTCGCTAGAATTGCAATCGTATCCCACTTAGGGCAACTACCCATCGAATACCGGGGTCAACCAAACATGACGGTTCTCAACATCATTCAGATACTGGTCTCAATACTGCTAGTGATCATCATATTGCTGCAGGTGAAAGGGCAGGGTACCGGCCTGTTTGGCGCAGCCGACAATTCGTTCAGAACCCGACGCGGCTTGGAACTGCAGCTATTCAGATTCACAATTGCACTTATAGTCGTGTTCCTCGGACTTTCGATAGCGAGCGCTCGAATCTTCTGATCTTCTGGAGATGAATCGACCAGTCATCACACTCACCACCGATTTCGGCACGAGTGACTCCTATGTCGGTGCAATGAAGGGTGTGATCCTGACCCGTTGTTCCCAGGCCAACGTCGTTGACATCTCACACGAAGTCGAGCCGCAGTCGATCACACAGGGCGCCTACATTCTGGCGACAGCTGCCAGGTACTGCCCACCTGAAGCGATACACGTCGCCGTGGTCGATCCCGGGGTCGGCTCTGATCGCAGACCGATAGCCGTGTACACGCCATCCGGCACCTTCGTCGCCCCCGACAACGGCATTCTCTCTCTAGCTATCAGTGATTATGTTCTCACGCCGACCGTGAGACGCGAGGAGAGCAGCGCAGCAGACTACACCCAGCACTTGCTAGTACGGGCGAGGCTGGCTAGGGAGTGTAGGGGAGTAGTGCTGGATGAACCATCGTTCTGGCTGCCCGACGTCAGCCGGACCTTTCATGGTCGCGACGTGTTCGCCCCCGTTGCGGCGCACATCGCGTCCGGAGTTCCCATTTCGGATCTCGGCTCGCCTCTGGAATCTATTGGGATCTTCCCAAATGTACCGTCACAAAGCGCAAACCTGTCCGGCGGGACCGTAATCCACATCGACAGGTACGGAAACCTGATCACGAACATCGCTGCCGAATCAGTGCCTGAAGGCGCAGCGTTCAAGGTGGCGGGGCATCAAATTGCGAGCCTGAGCGGATCGTACTCGGAAGCCGTTGGCAGGGTACTGGCGATCATCGGAAGCCAAGGGACCGTCGAGATCGCCGTCGGCAACGGGAACGCGGCGGAGACGCTGGGCGTTGTCGTTGGCGACAGGGTCCGCATCGTGACCGAGACATCCTGAGCGGGCCCGACGACGCTACCCGGTTTGCGTCCTCGGCAGCCTATGACCTGCCTGCGCGCGCAAGCAGATGGTTCCGAAACTCTATAGCAGCGGGGTGGACCATCTGCCCGTCCCTTAACAGGCGTTCGACGGTCTGGTCCAAGTAGTGGAGAATCGCCGCATCCAGATCGACTTTCGCCAACTCGGCTACGCGTTCCAGGAACGGCGCTTGCTCTACCTTCCACGGATCAAGCTTGTCGGCAAGAAACACGACCTTGGCCAGTTCTCCCATACCCGGACGGCCCGTTGTGTGAAACTCGACTGCATCCAGGATAGGACCGATAACGCAGCCATCGTCCTTGCGAAGCCATGCAGCCGCGACCGGACCGTGTAGGAGCAGAGGCTGTTGCCTCTCGACAAAGCTGATGTCTAGGCCGAGCGTCTCGGCCTCTCGGAGAAGAACGGACTGTTTGACTGCTCTTGCAAGGTCGTGTGCCGCGATCCCGGTGTCAACCTGAACCGCATTGACTCGGTGGCGAATCGCAAGTTCCTGCCCAACCGCTCTGGAGCGCTCCACATGGTCTCGCAGTCCTATTGGGAGTTCCCTCAGTCGCGAATCGATCGCGTCCGGTAGTTTGTGCATGCCCCGATGCCCGGCCTAAACCGGAAGTCCAAGCCGGCGTCCGCCGATAACGTGCATGTGCAGATGGAGCACCTCTTGGCCGCCGTCGTGTCCCTGGTTGATTACCAGCCTGTACCCGCTCTCTGCCACGCTTTCGGCGGCTGCCATCTTCCGCGCCGCGTCGAACATCGCGCCCATCGTCTCATCTAGGCCCGACTCTACCTCCGACAGTGCTGCGAAGTGATTCAGGGGAATCACCAGCAGGTGTACGGGAGCCATCGGGTTGATGTCCCGGATCACGAAGCAGTGATCGTCCCGATGCAGGATCTCGCTGGAAATCTCACCGTCTCTGATTTTGCAGAAGACGCAGAACTCGTCCATGCCAACTCCTGCGCGGCTAGACTCCCACCACGGCGAACGCTTCGATCTCTACCAGGTAGCTGGGACTGACGAGCCCCTTGATGAATACTGTGCTCGACGCCGGGCCTGGGTCGCCCTCGAAGAACTCCAGCCTGGCTTTCGCGTACCCGGCGTAGTCCTCTGAGTTGATTAGAAACGCGGTGATCTTTGTAATGTCAGCGCGTGTCGCGCCCGCGGCGCGCAGCCCGGCGTCCACGTTGCTCAGACATTGGATGGCCTGGGCGTAAGCGTCACCTTCACCGACCAGGCTGCCCTCGGCATCGACCGAGACCTGACCTGATACGAATACGAGATTACCTGCCCGTACAGCCGGCGAAAAGCCGGCCGGCTTATTGTCGGGATTCGGAAAGAATGATCGTCTTGGCATGACTGGACCTCTTGTCTGAACGGAATTCCTGCGCGAAGGATCTTCCTGGACTGGCGTTGTAGTGTTATCCGGGAAGCTGGAGCAGCTCGATCCGTGTGTCGTCCGGGCCCGCGATGAACGCGATTTTTGGGCCGTTCGGCACGTCTATCGGTCCCTCTTTGAGCTCTGCGCCCATAGCTGTCAGGCGCTCCAGCTCGGCGTCCAGGTCGTCAATGGTGATCCCGATGTGCTCCAGTCCCCAGTGAACGTCGGCGTTGCCGTCGCCCATGGACTCGCCGGTTCGCGCCCCCGAGATGTTGACCGTCACCCCGTCTGGGGTCCTGGTCACGACGAACTGGTCTCCGTATGGCCGGACAATGTCGCTGACAATGGTGAAGTCGAACGCCTCAGCGTACCACTCGGCGGTCTTCCTCGGGTCGGACGCCTTCAGGTGAACGTGATTGAACTCATATCCCATTTTGAAGTCTGTGCCTCCTTAGTTGTACGCCTGCAGTCTATATCAACAATTCGCCGCCAGCCAACCGACGGCGTCAGCGCAGCTCGCGCATCACCATGTACATGTGCTTGTACAGCTTGAACAGCTCCCGCACGTACTCGGTCGGTCCCACAGGCTTTGTTGGATCGAGGTGTTGGAACAGCGAAAACTCTGTATGGTGAATGTCCCCGCGCTCCGCTAGAGCTTCAGCCAGTCGTCGCGATTCGGCTGAAGGGACGAGATGGTCTTCGCGGTCGTGCATTATCAGCACTCGGGCCTTCAGATTGTTGACTGTGGTCTTGGGGGAAATCGACGCCAGGGTGGCAAGGGTCGATTCCGGAAGGCTGTCGATCAGTGCTTGCGCCTCCTGGAGATCCACCCCGGACAACAGTCTATGGACAGTCTGTGCTTCTTCCGACAGTGAAGACAGCGACGATGCCTCCAGCTCAGCATCCTTGTCCACGAACACGCGCTTCAACAGGGAGATTTCGTCCAGGTCTGACATGCCTTCGATGAGCTGGGCAGTAACTACGCTTCGGCTGAGGTCCGCCGGAGTCCACGGCTCTACGACTCCGTCGTAGAATCTGCGCTCAGACAGCACCGCCGCAATCAGGTCGCGCGCGTCATAGTACCCGGCGAAGAAGTTCACGAACCGTACGTCGTCTCGTATCCTCTGATCGCTCGCTGCGACAGCCACGAGCGACGCTCCGACGCAGAAGCCTCCCACGCCGGCACGTTCAGGGTTCACGCGCTCGTGAGCCAGCAGATACTCGAACCCTCGCACCAGGTCTCCGACCTCATCTGCGCTGACGCGTTGAGAGGTCATTCCCTCCGACCAGGGGATCAGGACGACAGCCCCGGAGCGTGCCAGTCCCTCAGCCAGCCCGACCACTCTCGGATCGTTTCGCCCGGCCGGGTTGACTCCCAAGAATAGGAGGACTCCGCTGTGAACGCCGTCCCCCGCCGGCGTATATAGATCGGCGCTGCCGAGCCCTGAGCTGACCCCGTAGAAGACCTCTTCCCTGTCCGGCGTTCCCGTTACCCACGGCTGAGGGTTCACAGGTAGCGAGCCCACCACCTGCGGTATGAAGAGCGCCGTCCGCCATGCGACTCGCCCTTCCGGCGTGGCCGCAATCCAAAGTGCCACCACGACCAGCAACGCTGCGATGCCGATCGCGAGACGCCGCGCCACTTTCCGAATCAGTGAGCCGAAACCATGGTTATGCTCAACAGCCACTGCTCTGCCTCGTTCGCTCACGAATCATCCATTTGGGTAGCATTCGACTCATCGGCAAAAGGAGAATTTGAGAACTTTTTACTTTGACACTACTTTTGACCAATGCTATTCTGAAATTGGTTAATGCTCCGGCATCATTCGGTAGGGCAGGCTGCGCCCCGGCGATTCATCTACATTCGATTCTTGGTCGTAGATCATTCCAGAGGGGCTGGGTGCTTGGTCCTACGAGGTGGTGGACCGCTAAGATTTTGGACGGGTGCTGAAGCATGGTCGCGCATATTCTATCGCGCGTTGCAGGAGGCGCCATCCTCGCGGTAGGCGGATGGGGCCTGGGTAACTTCATATCAGATGTTTGGGGCCCGAGACAATTTGTCTTCTGGGTCTTTGGGTTGACCATTGTCGGCGCCGCAATCGGACTCATCGCTACGCCTTTTGCCACTACGCGACTGTCCGCCAGCATCGCCGACCAGACACGTTCCATTCCCACTTCGCGTCTGCTCTCCGCTATTGTAGGCATGGTCGTCGGCTTGGTAGTGGCGCTTCTCATTTCGATCCCTCTGTTCAGAGTGCCCGGCTGGCTGGGTGTGATTCTCCCGGTCGCCATCAGCCTGTTCCTGGCTTATCTCGGTGCGACGCTCCTGTTCGCGCCGTCCCGGGACATTTTTCACAGGTTTGTGCAGGACAATCGAACTTTCTTGGCCGCCAACGGAGCGACATCGATGTCCAGCAATGGTCATGGCGGACCCGTGCTGCTCGATACCAGTGCCATTATAGACGGACGAGTTGCCGCAATATCAAAGACCGGATTCCTCCAGGGCACCCTCATAGTCCCAAGGTTCATTCTGGACGAATTGAGGCATGTCGCAGACTCCAAAGACTCGATCAGGCGGACCCGTGGCCGCCGTGGACTGGAGATGCTCAAGGAGATCAGGGAAGAGGGAAACGTGCGGACTGAGGTCCTTGAGATCGACTACCCGCAGGCCCGTGAAGTCGATGCCAAGCTGGTCGGGCTTGCCAAGGAGATAGGCGCGTCTATCATGACAACCGACTTTAACCTGAATCGGGTCGCTCAGATTGACGGCATCACCGTGCTCAACGTTAACGAGCTCGCAAGCTCGCTCCGTCCAGTAGTAATCCCGGGAGAGAGCATACGGCTCAAAGTTGTGCAAGAGGGCAAGGAGCCAGGTCAGGGAGTTGGGTTCTTGGAAGACGGGACGATGGTCGTCGTGGACTCCGGTGTGCACTACATTGATACTGAGCTCGATGTCACTGTGGCGCGCGTTCTCCAGACCGCTGCCGGGTGCATGATCTTCGCAAGCCCATCGTAGGACGAGTACCGTTTGGATTCGTCCACCCATGACCCCATATCTGGATCGACCACCACTGTCGGAGTCGCGGTGGTGGCCGGAGGGTCCAGTCGACGGATGCAAGGCCTCGATAAACTCTTTGTTTCAATCCTCGGCAGGCCCCTACTGCTGTACTGCATGGAAGCGTTCCAGTGTTGCCCCCTGGTTGACCGAATCGTCATTGCGACCGCGCCCGCCAGCGTCGCTCGCGTTCGCAGTCTGGCATCCGAATACGGCATGTCCAAGGTGGTCGCTGTAGTGACAGGCGGCAACAGGCGGCAGGACTCGGTCGCTAACGCATTGGATGCACTCGGACAAGTAGAAATAGTATTGGTGCACGACGGGGCGAGGCCGTTCGTGGACGACGCCATGGTCCGTAGGGCTGTCGATGCGGGTAAGGAGTGCGGCGCGGCGACAGCCGCGGTTCCGGTTAAGGACACTATCAAGATCGCTTCTGCTGACATGACTGTCTCCTCCACGCCACCCAGAGATACGCTATGGGCAGCTCAGACGCCCCAGTCTTTCGATGTCCACCTTCTTCGCGAGGCGCACCGTACAATCAGCGATAACGTCACCGACGACGCCGCAATGGTCGAGATGCTCGGCCGCCCCGTCAGGCTCTTCCTGGGGTCGCACGACAACATCAAAGTCACGACCCCCGAGGACATCGCGGTGGCCGATGCCATCGCCAGGGCCAGATTCGAGACATCGCCCCCGTGATCTCAAGGACTGGAATCGGTGTCGACGTGCATCCGCTCATCGGGGGCAGGGACCTCGTACTCGGCGGAGTCGTCATCCCACACGATCGGGGTCTCGACGGGCATAGCGACGGCGACGCCCTTGTCCACGCGGTCATCGACGCCTGCCTTGGAGCGGCGAACCTCGGCGACATCGGCACTCACTTCCCATCGTCTGACCCGAAGTACCTCGGCGTCCGCAGCACTGTTCTGCTCTCGGAGACGGTACGGATGCTTCGTGCCCACAGGTGGCAGCCCGAATATGTTGATGCTACAATTGTCGCCGAACGACCCAAGCTCAGACTCTACATAGGTGACATGCGCTCCGCGCTAGCCGAAACTCTACAGATCGATCGCGAGTTGGTCAGCGTGAAAGCAACGACTACCGACCACCTCGGATTCGTCGGTAGGGAAGAGGGGATCTGCTGCATCGTAGTCGTCACCATCTCGAAAGCATGAGACTCTACGACACCCTCTCGGGTCAGCTACACGATTTCGACTCCCCCAACGGGCAAGTCCGTATGTACGTATGCGGTATCACGCCCTACTCCTCGTCCCACATCGGCCACGCCATGTCCGCCGTGTCCTTCGACGTCGTCAGGCGGTATCTGGAGTTCCGCGGCTTCAATGTGAAGCATGTCCAGAATTTCACCGACATAGACGACAAGATGATTGCCGCCGCCAACGAGCGCGGCATCGAAGTATCCGACCTCGCGTATGCGAACATCCAAGAGTACATTGACGCGATGGGCTCCCTGAACGTAGCGCCAGCGCACGAGTATCCAAGGGCTACGCAGGAGATCGACACGATCGTCGAGATCATCCAGACTCTGATCGACAAGGGCTACGCTTACGACGTCGAAGGTGACGTCTACTTCCGAGTGAGGCATGACGATGACTACGGCAAGCTCAGCCACCGTAGCATAGACGACCTGCTGAGCGGTGCGCGCGTGGAGATAGACGAGCGCAAAGAGGACGTTTTGGACTTCGCCTTGTGGAAGGCACAGAAGCCCGGCGAGCCCGCGTGGGACAGCCCGTGGGGTCCGGGACGACCTGGCTGGCACATCGAGTGTACTGCGATGTCGATCAAGTACCTTGGCGAGTCCATCGACATTCACGGCGGCGGCGAGGATCTGGTATTCCCACACCATGAGAACGAGATTGCCCAGTCGGAATCCTTCACTGAAGTCGAACCGTTCGCGAGATTCTGGCTTCACAATGGAATGCTCAGACTCGGCGTCGAGAAGATGAGCAAGTCCCTGGGCAACATCATCTCGCTGCCCGAGGCCTTGGACCGTTTCGACCCTCAGGCCCTGCGCCTGTTCTTCCTCAGCTCGCACTACAGGTCGCCCCTGTTCTACAGCGAAGAGGTCGTGCAGGGCCAGGAGCGGGCCATCAGGAGGCTGCGTCAGGCTCTCAGGGTGGAGTCCGGTAACGGCCCGTCCGTAGATACGGAGTCCTTCCGAGCCAGGTTCGTCGAGGCTATGGACGATGACCTCAACACTCCACGTGCATTGGCTGCGCTGTTCGATCTCGCCCGTGAGATCAACAGGGGCCGCGAAACCGGAGCAGATGTAGTGGCAGCTCAGCAGGCGCTCACCGAGCTTGCGGGCATACTGGGGCTTGAACTGGCCGACTCGGCCGAAGACGCTGACACTTCAGCCGGCCCGTTCATTCAACTGCTGGTGGACCTTCGATCGGACCTGCGGGCTGCCCGGCAGTTCGAACAGGCCGACCGCATTCGCGATGAGCTCGCCAACCTGGGTGTTGCTCTTGAAGACACCCCTGCCGGCACGGAGTGGGCGCTGCGGTAGAAACGCAGCTGGGACACTTTACCGGGTCGTCCCAGCCCGACGCTTGCTGCCCCGCGTCAACCCCAAGACGTGCTGCCCATAGTATCTCCGGGTGGGCATTGCTCATAAAACTCGCTCTATGGGTCATCCCCTAGCCATTAGCGTTGTTTGCACCCCAATCCTCACTTACCATTTATGTAGGGACGCAGTTTCACGCCGACCGTTCGGCAGCAGGAGATTTGGGGGCAGCATGAGCGAGTCACTCACACACACCGTAACTGGAGCGACCGGATAGACCGGACGGTACATCACCCGACTCCTTCTCGAAGAAGGGCACACGGTCCAGACGATAACCGGACACCCGGAGCGTCCCAGCCCGTTCGGGGATCGGGTCGCCACTCATCCTTTCAACTTTGATCGCCCTGACCTGCTTAGAGAGACCCTGGCGGGCACCGACACACTCTTCAATACCTACTGGATTCGTGTCAGCCACGGCGACCGCACCCACGAGCGCTGTGTTGAGGAAACGCGCATACTCTTCGACGCGGCCAGGGCCGCCGGGATCCGGCGTATCGTTCACATAAGCGTCACGAACCCCGATCCGGATTCGCCCCTGCCATACTTCCGTGGTAAGGGACAGCTTGAAGAGGCGCTGCGCGGGCTCGGTCTCTCTTACGCCATTCTCCGCCCAACCCTCCTGTATAGCACTGGGGACATACTCCTGAACAACATAGCGTGGACGCTTCGAAAGTTCCCCGTGGTGGTGCTGCCCGGCACGGGCAGCTACGGTATCCAGCCGGTGTTTGTGGAGGACCTGGCTAAGCTTGCCGTCGAAGAGTCTCGCAGACATGACAGTATCGAGATCGATGCGGTCGGTCCACAGGTCTTTACCTATGCTGAGATGGTGAAGCTGGTGCGAGACAAGACGGGCTCTAGGTGTCTCGTAATGCCATCTCCCAGGTGGATCACGTACGCTGCCGGCCGCTTTCTGGGTATCTTCCTGAATGACATCGTTCTCACTTGGGATGAGATTAGGGGGCTTTCTGACGGTCTGCTGGTGTCGAGATCCGGCGATGAGCCGCCTGCACCCACCAGATTGACAGGATGGCTGGAAAAGCACGGCTCTGAGCTCGGACAAGAGTACGCCTCCGAGATCCAGCGTCACTACCGATGATTCTCGTATTAGCTTCTGTGGCAAGGCTGCTAGCTGAAGTTAGAGACCCTCCAGCAAACTGAAAGGAACGAAAAGTGACCAATTCCGCGATCACCGTATACGGTGCCCCCTGGTGTCCTGACTGCAGGCGTTCAAAACAGTTTCTAGGTGAGCAGCGCGTCGCGTACGAGTGGACCGACATCGACCACGACGACGATGCACGCGAGTACGTCAGCCGCATCAACGACGGCAGGCAGATAATCCCGACCATCGTGTTTGAGGACGGCTCATTCCTTGCGGAGCCGACCGACGCCGAGCTTGCGGCGAAGTTGGGGATCAGCCCCAAGGCCGAGCGTCAACACTACGACCTCATAGTCGTGGGTGGGGGGCCCGCCGGCCTTACAGCGTCGTTGTATGCCGCCCGCGAGGGAATCGACACGCTGGTTATCGAGCGCAGCGGGGTCGGCGGCCAGGCCGGAGTCACCGAGAGGATCGACAACTACCCCGGCTTCCCGGACGGCATCGGCGGCGGTGACCTCGCCGACAGGATCCGCGCACAGGTCGAACGCTTCGGCGTAGAGGTGCTCCCAGCCCAGGCAGTGACCTCGGTAGAGTCTCGGGGCCAGTACAAGGTCGTCAGCACCGAGAGTGGCGACGACTACACCGCCAGCGCGGTGCTGCTCGCGCCCGGCGCGCGATACCGCAGGCTGAACGTCCCCGGTGAGGATGACCTCATTGGCGCAGGAGTCCACTTCTGCGCGACATGCGACGGTCCCTTCTACGAGGGAGAGCAGCTAGTCGTAGTCGGAGGCGGAAATAGCGGAGTCGAAGAGGGGCTGTTCCTGACGCGATTCGCCGAGAAAGTCACCCTGCTGGCACGCGGCGACCAGCTCAATGCCAGTCGAATCCTACGGGAGAAGGCAGCCGACTACCCTGGCCTGGAAGTGCGCCTGCGCACTCAGGTGCAGGAGTTCAGGGGAAGCCCCAAGTTGGAGTCTGTTATCACCGTCGACGATTGTGGGTGGGTCAGCGAGATTCCTGCCGCGGGCGCTTTCATCTTCATCGGACTTGACCCGAACACTGCGTTTCTCGAAGGCTCCGTCGAACTGGACTCCCGCCGGTCCATCCAGACTAGGGCCTGTTCACACTACGTAGTGCATCGAAGATGATCGCGAACACGACAAACCCGAGATAGAGCGCATCAAGCTTGTCGTAGCGAGTGAACACACGACGATAGCCCTTCAATCGACGGAACAGGCGCTCCACTTCATTACGCCTCTTGTACAACTCCCTGTCGTACTCCCAGGGCGATACTCGACTCTTCAGAGGTGGAACAACGGGAGTGAACCCCAGTTCGAACGCCACCCGGCGTGTCTCGTCGCCAGAGTAGGCGCGATCCATCACCAGAGATGGATCCCCCTGCTGTGGGCCAAGCCGCCTGAGCAGCTTTCGACCTTCCGGCGCGTCATGGGCCTGTCCTGGGGAGAGGGAGAACGCTACGGGTGTCCGATCATTCGCGGCAACCATATGAAGCTTGGTAGTCCATCCACCGCGGGACTTGCCGATGGACTGTGGTCCGTTTTTTTGACCGCCCCTGTGCCGTCGGGATGCACCTTGACTGAGGTGCTGTCCAATGAGACCACCTCGAGTTTGACCTTCACTATCCTCTCCCGCTGGAGTTGTTCGAACACTCGGTCGAGTACTCCGCTCTTGGACCAGCGGTTCATCCTGGTGTAGATGGTGTGCCACCTACCGAAACGCTTCGGCAGCCCACGCCACTTGCAGCCGTGCTCTGCGACATACAGAATGGCGTTGAGCACCTGTATGTTCGGGATGCTTACGTTGCCACGCTGTACAGGCAGGTGCGGTTCTATGAGTTGGTATTGAGCTTGTGTGAGTTCCATACGTCTACCATACCACCGTCACACCTGTTAGTGTAAACACGCCCTAGTCCGTCAATGGAGACCAATGTCGAAGGAGTTTTCGCCGCGGGCGACGCCAGGGCTGGCAGCACCAAACAATTGACCGCCGCTGTTGGCGAGGGCGCAACCGCCGCCCTGATGATCCGGGAACACCTGAAAGACGCCCAGGGCGACCGGGGATATTAGAGGGCCGACACGGTATTTGTAGTCAGCCGATAAACTTCGATAGTACGGCCGAACCAATGCTGAAGATGAACCCGACCACCATGATTACCGTCAAGGTGTTCATACGGTCATGAAGCAGCTTGATGTCTTCCTTGGTGGCTAGGGTCTCGTTCATGCGATCGGCCCTGTCCTCCAGCCGCGAAACTCTGGCCTCAAGCGCGTTGTTGTCGGTCATGCCGGGACCTCGCTGTGTATGAGCGCGGTGTTATTCTCTTGCTCTTAGTATAGCGGGATTCTCAAGGGGAAGACTGACTCTATAGGCTGGAGCCAACGGGCGGATTCGAACCGCCGGCCTGCGGTTTACGAAACCGCTGCTCTACCACTGAGCTACGTTGGCCCTCGCGTCGCCTGACCAAATAATCATAGCATCCCCGAGAGTCACGGCGCATGTATCGTTGCGCCCTCGGCGTCCTCGTGCTAACGTCAGTGCTGTTCAGGAGGGACGCCGCCATGACGACAGGCTCCGACTACTTGCTGATTACCGCTGATCGTGTCATCGACTCCAAGGGGGGACCGTCCATCGAGAACGGTGCGGTGCTCGTCCACGACGGGAAGATCGTCTCTGTTGGACGAGCCGCCGATGTCGCGGCGCCGGAGGGAGCGTCCGTACAGTCGCACCACTACCCGGGGGGTACTGCTCTTCCAGGCATGGTTGACTGCCACACGCATCACAACGGCTTCGGCGATGGAAGGGCCGGGGACGAGCTGACCCTGCTTCCAGACGAACTTCTCACCGTACAGGCAGCCCGAAACGCCCGCGCGAGCCTGTTTTCCGGCGTCACTACGTTTCGAGAGAACGGGCCCAAGAACGTAACAATGTTCAGGCTGCGCGACTCGATCAACGCCGGGCTGACCGTGGGCCCACGCATGGTGCTATGCGGGCGCCCGGTCGCAATCGTCGGCGGACACATGGGCTACTTCGGCGGCGAGGTCACGGGTCCCAACCAGACGCGCGCCCTCGCCAGGCAGCTCATCAAGGAGGGCGCGGACTACATAAAGATAACCGCTACCGGCGGCAGCACACGCACTTCGTTCCCTCTCAGGCCGTCCTTCACTGTCGATGAGTTAGCGGCCGTGACCGAAGAGGCGCGCAAGTTCGGCAAGCTGACCGCAACCCACTGTCTATCGTCACAGGGCATATCAAACTCGCTGGATGCTGATGTGGACATGATTATCCACTGCGCCTTTAAGGACGGAGACGGCGCCGACAACTTCAGAGAAGACATCGCCGAACGAATCGGCGAAAAGGGGGTCTATGTCAATCCTACGCTCCATGTAGGACGTTCGAGCGCATGGGTCCTCGGCCATAAGCGCGACGACGTCGGCCTGACCTGTCAGGAGCAGGACGCGCTCGATGGGACCAGAAGGGGCATGGACGTCAAGCTCGACCACTCGCGCAGGATGATTGAAATGGGCCTGCGCGTCATCACCGGCTCTGACTCCTCGTGGGGGAACTACAAGCTCGGAAACACGGTCTATGAGGCCGAGATGCTCGTCCACGCCGGGTACACGAACATGCAGGGCGTGCTCTCGGTGACGAGCTGGGCCGCTGCCGCCCTGGACATGGACGACCAGGTCGGTACCCTGGAGCCCGGTAAGCTGGCCGATGTCCTGGTTGTCAATGGAAACCCCGCCGAAGACATCAACGACCTCTGGAACGTCGCCGACGTTTACTTCGGGGGCGATAAGCTTGAGCGCGGCTCAGATGACTCTCTCGCAGCGGTCCGGCAGCAGCCCGCTCCGCTGTAAGTCCTGCCAACAATTGACTCCAACGTGAGAAGGGGGAAACACCCATGCCAGACAGTCCTGAATTCACGATCCTGAAGGCCGCGAGACTCATCGATGGCAACGGTGGGCCTGTTGCAGAGCAAGGGGCGGTACTGCTCCACGGAGACACCATCAGCCAGATTGGGACACATGAGACCGTGCAGGCTCCTGAGGGAGCCGTTGTCAGCGAGGTGGACTATGGAGACGCCACCATCCTGCCCGGACTCGTAGATAGCCACGTCCATCTCATAGGAATCGGCGATGGGCGCGCCGGAGACGAGCTTGTCACGCTCCCAGACGAGATTCTCACTATCCAGGCGGCGCAGAACGTGAGGCGACACCTCTACTCCGGCGTCACAACCGTGCGCGATTGCGGTGCCAAGAACCGCACCACATTCCTGCTGCGCGATGCGGTCGAGATGGGGATCGTGCCGTCGCCGAGGCTCGTGCTCTCCGGCAGGCCCGTGGCAATCATCGGAGGCCACCTGAGCTACTTCGGCATCCAGGCGACCGGCCCCGACGAGTGCCGCGCCGCAGTCCGACAGCTCATCAAGGAGGGCGCAGACTTCATTAAGATAACTGCGACCGGTGGAAGCACCCGCACCAGCTTCTCCCTGCGACCGTCGTTCAACGTGGACGAGCTGACAGGGATCTGCGAGGAGGCCCACAAGTTCGGAAAACACGCCGCCGCACACTGCGCGTCGTCCCAGGGCATGGTGAACGTGCTCGCGGCCGGCATAGACACGATCATTCATGGCGTCCACAAGGAGGCTGACGGCTCCGACGTGTACCACCCTGAGATCTCAGAGAAGATCGCTGAGCAGGGCGTGTACGTCAATCCCACTCTCGGCGGAGGAGTGACGCGCGTCCGTATGTTGGAGAACACCCCCGACCTGTCGCCGGCCCAGCAGGCTGATCTGGACGCGAGCCGGGCCGCGTCGCAGGTGCGCATGGACAATGTTGCGCGCATGGTCGAGCAGGGCGTCATGATGTCGGCCGGGTCGGACACGGCCTGGGGCTTCTACCAGATGGGTGACTTCCAGACCGAGATTGAAGCCCATGCGATGGCGGGGATGTCGAACATGGACGCGATTGTGTCTGCCACCAGGGATGCGGCGCGGTCCTGCTGGGTCGACGACTCGGTGGGAACGCTGGAGCTTGGCAAGCAGGCGGACGTGCTGGTCGTCAACGGCAACCCAGGCCGGGACATTAACGCACTCCGCAACGTCGCCGACGTGTACCTCGCAGGCAACCGCGTGGACAGGCGGGCGCTGGTCTAGCAGCCTGCAGACAATAAGCTGATTCATAATGAACAGGGGCAACCACAAGGGTTGCCCCTACTTGATCAATGCAGGTCAATCTTGGCTTGGTAACCGGACCTCTGCAGCCACAAGAGCTGGCCCTACCTCTCGATAGGCGCTCCAACGATGGAGCCATATTCGGTCCACGAGCCGTCGTAGTTCCGCACCTTGCTGTGCCCCAGTATCTGGCTGAGGACGAACCAGGTGTGTGAGCTGCGCTCACCGATGCGACAATATGCGATGGTCTCGCCCTCGCCGCTGATTCCCTTACCTTCGTAGATCTCCCGGAGCTCTTCGACCGACTTGAACGTGCCGTCACCCGCGACAGCCGACGCCCACGGTATGTTCGCCGCGCCCGGAATGTGGCCGCCGCGCTGGGACCCCTCCTGGGGCAGGTTGGCGGGAGCCAGGAGCGTACCGTTGTACTCGTCGGGAGCGCGGACGTCCACGAGACCCGTGCTGTTGTCCGTAGATGCGACGCCAAGCACATAGTCCCTGGTGGCCCGAATGGACGGGTCTGGGTTGGAGGCGGAGTACGAGGTGGCCTCCACCGAGGGAGCGTCGGTCGAAACCTCTCGGCCCTCGTCGATCCACTTCTGGCGTCCACCGTCCATGATCTTCAGGTCGCTGTGCCCGTACATTCTCATCTGCCAGAACGCGTACGTGGCGAACCAGTTGTTGTTGTCGCCGTACAGCACGACAGTCGTGTCCGGGGAGATGCCGGACTCGCCCAGGAGACTCTCCATCTGATCGCGCGTCAGGATGTCGCGGGTGAGCTGGTCGTTGAGCTGTGTGGTCCAGTCCCAGCCGACGGCGCCGGGGACGTGTCCCTGGTCGTACGCGGCCGTATCCACGTCCACTTCGACCAATCGAACATTGGCGTCGCCCAGGTTGTCGGCGACCCATTCAGTAGTAACGATAGATTCAGGGTGTGCTGGCTGTTCCGACATGGTTTGAGTTCCTCCTCGCCAGTTGCTTGGCATCTAGTTTGGGATTCTTGGTTGTTGCTCCAGATTTCTTGGGACGTTGGCTATCCGGTTAGCGGCGCCCCGCCGCAGAACTGCACGTAGTCGATAAGTTCGGTGACCGTGGGGTTGTCGCCGCACAGCGGACACGCAGGGTTGCGCCGCAGCTTGACAGTCCTGAAGTCCATTTCGAGCGCGTCTATCAGCAGCAGCCTGCCTGAGAGCGACTCTCCAATGCCCAAGACAAGCTTGACTGTCTCGGTAGCTTGGATCGTGCCGACCATTCCGGGGAGCATTCCAAGCACGCCCGCCTCTGCGCAGCTCGGCACCTCGCCCGGAGGTGGGGGCGTCGGGAACAGGCAACGGTAGCATCCGCTGCCCGGTAGAAAGACGGTCGCCATACCGTCGAACAGCAGGATGCTGCCGTCAACCAAGGGCTTGTTGGACAGGTACGCAGCGTCGTTTACAAGGTATCTCGCAGGGAAATTGTCGGCGCCGTTAATAACGATGTCGTAGTCCCCAATGATTTCCATTGCGTTGTCGGACGTGAGCGGAGCTTCGTGGGTGATGACATTTGTCTCGGGGTTGTAGGCGTTGAGAGTCTCAACCGCGGACTGCACCTTTGGCTTGCCGATGTCGCTGTCGTAATGCAGCACCTGGCGCTGGAGATTCGTCACGTCGACAGTGTCGAAGTCGACCAGTCCAATCGTCCCGACTCCGGCGAGGGTCAGGTAGATCGCTATGGGCGACCCCAGACCGCCTGCTCCGACTATCAGCGTCTTCGCGTCGATCAGCTTTCGCTGTCCGACGCTGCCCACTTGGGGCATGATGATGTGGCGGCTGTACCTTCTCACCTGGTAGGGAGTCAGGGGCCTGACCGTGGTAGTTGTCATTACTTCCCTCCGAATCTGGTTTGCCAGTCTGTTGGCTGTGTGTTGGATGCTGATCGAAGCCCATGGAATTCATCGCAAAATAAAAGCCCCCAGTGTCGAACGCCGGGCGTTGACTTGGAGGCTCGTGATGAGCGGGACCATCCCACGGACGGTCATCGCCGCTTGCCAGCTACCGGTGTGCGGCCACCCTGTCTGAACGCCGAGCGCAGAGACGGGTGCTGCAACAGCGAAATGTAGCTGAAACGTACTGGGACAAGGCTGTTATTCCCCTCGTGGATGAGCGGTCGATAACTGCCGCAAGTATAGCACGGGCCCAATACCGCTTCAACTTGGCGGTCGGGCGTAGAGCCTGCGTCGGAGCGCGACAATTTCATTTCATAACACCGTGTAGCGACAACTGCACACACACCCTTCAGGGTGTGCATTTGTCGCAGTCTATGGAAACCAGGGCATTTGCAACAGGTTGGGACACATCTGCGACACTTGTCGCCGTTTTTGATTTGCGACACACCCGCGACAGTTAGCGACACATCCGCGACACTCATCAGTGGTCCCTCGACACCTGTTTCCTGCCCTGCACCCGTCCTTCGACAGGCTCAGGACGAACGAATGCGGGCGAGACACCCGCGCTCCCAGGAGGCATCTACCAATCTGACACAGGCTCTGCTTGGTCACGTCACTATACGCACGCCCGTTCTGTTAGTATAATGCGCCGTAGGCAGGGACTTCCGCAAAGGGGATTATTGGGTAAGTCACGGCATCGGCTCGATTGTGAACGGGGTCGGACCGGCGACAGGGACGCTTGGAGGTGTGTGAGAATGATGCTGAGGCTGTGGGTAGCGTGTGGAGTGCTGGTGGCGCTGGGTATGGTCGGTGGCGCCTGTAGAGACTCATCGTCCACAGCCCCAACTCCCGAGCCAACGGTCGCGTTGAAACCCGGCCCGGTGGAGGACTCCCAGGAGGCGGAGTCTCTGAGGCAGCTCGCGTATGCTTACTGGGATGCCTTCAACTCCTACGACGCCGTCAGGGCCCTGGGTTATCTGGAGGAGGACTACCGTCAGCAGCGGGATGAAGCAGTCCGCGAGGAGATTGCGATGATCCAGCTCTTTGGCGTAAGGCTGGGGGTTACCGAGCATACGCCTCCGCATGTAATCAGCGATGACGAGAGAGAGATGCACATGAACATGAAGGAGCCCCTGGGCACGCGGCGCGTTCGCATGGCCTTCCGTGAGCTAGATGGGGAGTGGAAGATCATTTTTGCCGAGGAGCCGGAGTAGCCTGCTCAATGACAAATATACGTCGCCAGCGCCATTCGCGTATGGGACGGCTCGTAATGGTATCCAATCGTGTCCCGCCCGCCTCGGACCTGGACCCAACCACCAAAGGGGCGGGAGCGGTTGGCGGACTTGTCAGCGCCGTTCGCGCATCCCTGATCGAGACCGGAGGGATGTGGGTTGGATGGAGCGGTCGGACCGCTCCGCGCCGCGCCAGAGCTGGGACCGAGGTGGAACGCAATCCCGGAGCGGTAGAGCTTGCTACGATCGACCTCACCGCCGATGAGTCCAACCTGTTCTACACGGGCTTCTCAAATCGCACGCTGTGGCCCATTCTCCACAGCTTCATTGAACGCACCCAGATCCGACACGACACCTACCGCGCGTACAGGCGGGTCAATCGCAGATATGCCCAGGCGCTGCGATCGGTGCTCCGGGAGGACGACACGGTCTGGATTCACGACTATCATCTCTTTCCGGTCGGTGAGGAGCTGCGCCGCCTTGGATGGTCAGGCAGACTCGGCTTCTTTCTTCATACGCCATTTCCAGGGGCCGACATCTTCTCCGTCCTGCCATGGTCGCGCGACCTTCTCGCAGCGATGCTGTCATTCGACCTCATCGGCGTGCATACTCGCCGCTACATGCTCAACCTCGTGGACGCATTCCAGTCCGAACTGGGTGGAGACTGGAACGGACGCGACTTCGCGTTCGGCGGCCGGTCCGCGAGGCTCGGAGTCTATCCAATCGGCATAGATCCCTCGACTTTCCAGCGCGCTGCCCGCGGATCACTGGAGTCCCTGACGGACATGTTGGGCCTTGATCCGGCCACCCGTGTCATCATAGGAGTCGATCGCCTGGATTACACCAAGGGCATTCCGCATCGGCTACAGGCCTTCTCGCGAATGCTCGAACAGCACCGGCATCTACACGGCAACGTCACGTTCGTTCAGATATCCAACCCGTCGCGCGTCCGTGTTCCCGAATACGTCCGAGAGCGAGAGGCCGTGGAACGTCTCGCTGGGGAGATCAACGGGCGCTACTCGGAAGGCAACTGGATTCCGCTGCGCTACCTGTACCGCTCCTTCAGCCAGGAGAGTCTCGCGGCGTTTTACAGAGACGCCGACGTCAATATGGTCACGCCGCTGAGAGACGGTATGAACCTGATAGCCAAGGAGTTCGTAGTCTCCCAGGTGGCTGATCCCGGCGTACTCATGCTGTCGAGCCTTGCGGGCGCCTCGGCGGAGCTTACAGACGCGGTGATCGTCAACCCGTTCGACATTGACGGCATGGCGCGATCCCTCTATGACGCCCTCCAGATGCCGTTGCCCGAGCGTCAGACCCGCTGGAAGCGCATGAACGATATCGTCGAGCGCAACACCGCATCCTGGTGGAGCGCGACCTTCACCGCGGATCTCGAACGGGTGTAGGAGCCAGGCCAACATCCCCGTAGTCGCGGCGGTGCTAAAATGTATGCACTGAACCCATTATTGAACTGCCCTCGTCAGGTGACTCACAGCATGAAAACTAACTCTCCCCAAACTACATTCGACGGTGTAAACGTCTTCTTCGACCGCGCCGCCGCCAGGCTCGGCCTCGATGACGGCGTGAGCGACATGCTGCGCCGACCCTGGCGAGAGCTGAGCGTGTCCGTTCCGGTGAGGATGGACGACGGCTCAATCGAGGTCTTCAGCGGTTACCGAGTCCAGCACAACGGTGTAAGAGGACCCTACAAAGGCGGCGTGCGATACCATCCCGAGGCCGACCTGGAAGAGGTGCGCGCCCTCGCATCTCTCATGACCTGGAAGACCGCGATAGTGGACATTCCCTTCGGAGGAGCCAAGGGCGGTGTGCAATGCGACCCGCTCTCATTGAGCACCGAGGAGCTCAATAAGCTCACACGCAGGTACACGACCAACATCGAGCACCTGATCGCCGTCAACCGGGACATCCCCGCGCCTGACCTCGGCACGAACGCTCAAACAATGGCCTGGATGATGGACGCCTACGGGCAGATCCACGGCTACACTCCCGGAATCGTTACGGGCAAGCCCGTCGAGTTGGGCGGCTCGGTGGGTCGTGAACAGGGGACGGGCAGGGGAGTGGTCTTCGTGATGCGAAGTGCCGCAGCTGACCTTGGAATGGATCCGGATGGGGCGCGGATAGCTATCCAGGGATTCGGCAACGTGGGATCCTGGACCGCGCGCATAGCAGGCGAGCTTGGATGCAAGGTGGTCGCCGTCTCCGACGTCAACGGTGGAGTCCACAGCGACGCCGGACTAGACGTAGAGGCCCTGGTCGCGCACACTGGTGAGGCTGGGACCGTCGTCGGATTTCCCGGCGCCGACTATATCGCCAACGACGAGCTTCTGGAGCTGGACTGCGAGGTGCTGGTACCGGCTGCCGTCGGTCGAGTTGTCCACGAGGGTAATGCGTCGCGCGTCCGAGCCGATATAATCGTCGAGGCGGCCAATCACCCGGTCACGCCTGAGGCGGACGCCATACTCGAAGACCGCGGCGTGATAGTCATTCCCGACATCTTGGTCAACGCCGGGGGTGTGATTGTGTCCTACTTCGAGTGGACCCAGAACCTGTACCAGCATAGGTGGACGCTCGACGAGGTGAACGAAGAGTTGGACGCGATAATCACCAGGGCCTATCGGACAGTTCGGGAAACCGCGCTTGCCGAGGGTATCAGCTACCGTGATGCTGCTTTCCTGGTAGGGGTTGGACGGGTGGCCGAAGTTGCCAAGCTCCGGGGCTTTATCTAGCTCCGACGCCGTAACTCTCTATGTGGCCGTCGCGCATCCGCACGATCCGGTTACACTGCTCTCCGATTTCCGGAGCATGAGTCACGATAATGAACGTCTGCCTGTTTCGCCGGTTCAGGTCGATTATCAGGTCCATAATCTCCTGGGCGGTCTCGGAGTCCAGGTCTCCGGTCGGCTCGTCAGCCCAGACGATTTCGGGCTCGTTGACCAGTGCCCTTGCGATGGTCACACGCTGTCTCTGACCTCCCGATAGCTCAGCCGGTCTGTGTCCGGCCCAGTCCGTCAGTCCTACCAGTTCCAGTGACTCCATGGCTCTCGAGCGCGCTACGTTAGGCTTGGCGCCACTGACCAGCATAGGCAGCTCGACGTTCTCGACAGAGCTGAGTACGGGTAGAAGGTTGTAGAGCTGAAAGACGAAGCCCATCTCCTGCGCGCGGTAGTCCGTCCGACTGTCGTCGTCCATGTCGCCGAGGGAGACCCCGCCGATGGTGATTTCACCCTCGTCTATGTTGTCGATGCCGGACAGACAGTTCAGCAGCGTAGTCTTTCCGCATCCGCTCGGTCCCATGATCGCCACGACCTCAGCCTTGTCCACGCGAAGGTCGATTCCCCGCAGTGCGTGCACCTTCACGCCCTTGCCGCTGCTGTAGGTCTTATGGACCTGGCTCGCGACGACTATCGACTCTAGCTCTCCAGCTGCCATAAGTTGGAATCTCCCTTGACGATGTCCATTGTGAAATCGTGAATTGTTGGTGGCCCGTGTAGCCTCTCTCTATCAATTCTAGCCGAGGTCAGGCCTCGGCGCGTAGGCAATTCGCTATTGCCGAACAGATACTAACTAACTATAGTGATATGCAACAGCGACCAATTTTTGAACACCCAACGGAGAGACAGGAATGGCGATAGACCGGGACCAGAAGTATCGTGAGATGGCAGTCCGAGGGAAGTACAGGAAACTATACACGCATCTGTGCGGCCTTCCGTTTCATGAGTGGAGGACATCCTTCGGTGAGGTCGAATCGATCTTAGGCTTTGAGTTGCCGGCATCCGCACGTCTTCATCGGCCCTGGTGGGCCAATCAGGGTGGCGGTGGGGGCCACAGCCAGGCTGTCGCCTGGGGTATAGCCGGGTGGGAGACGGCTGAGGTCGATCTGAACGGCGAAACTCTCCTGTTCAGACGGCACGAGAGTCAGGAAAACGTTCGTGAATTGAGCCTGGATGAGATCTGGCCAGTCCATCGAGCTGGGGTGTGGCCGGAAGGCCTGAGTCTCAGTCGAGAGGACATATACGGGGACAGGGTCTAGTTCGTCAGATGTTCGTAGACACCAATGTGCTCGTGTATTCCCGGATTCTGGAAGCCCCTCATCACGATGTCGCGCGTGAAACGCTCGACCGCGCACTTCAAGGTGCCGAACCCTTGAGGATAAGCCGTCAGATTATTCGGGAGTATCTGTCCGTGGTAACCCGACCGCAGACCTGGTCGGTCGCCATTTCCCGGGAGGAAGCGCTCGGCGATGCGAATCGGCTGGTCAGCAGCTTCCAGATACTCGAGGACGGCCCCGTCGTGACTGGGACACTGTTAGCGCTGTGCCGAGAAGTTGCCGTCGGCGGACGCCAGATTCACGACGCCAACATTGTCGCGACGATGCTTGCGCACGGTGAGCGCCGCCTGCTGACGTTCAACACCGCAGACTTCCGACGCTACGGAGATCGCATAGAGCTGGTGGGCAGTTAAACAGGCTGCTCGGCTCCGCAACTCCCGCGAGAGTGGGAATGCAGTGTTCCAAGGTGTTGCTCCCGATGCTGTATCAATTTAGTCGGTGGCCCCAATAAGAGCGTTGCCCTGCCCCTCTGGATTCCGGCCTTCGCCGGAATGACGGCGCGGCTGATATGGCACCTTTGAGCAGCGTACCGATTAAACTGATACAGGTTCGTTGCTCCCCCCAATCTTGACCGCAATCAGGTGAAGGCGTAGGCTTGACCGGGTAATCGGGAGTTGTCTGGAGTCGCTCGGAGGTTCAAATGGAATTCGGCTCGTTTATGGAGTTTCATACGCGGCCAGGTCTGACACAGGCTGACGCGTTCAATGAGGGGTTTTCTCACATTGAATGCGCAGAGTCGCTTGGCTTGGACTCGGTCTGGATGGCTGAGTCTCACTTCAACCCGCAGCGGTCCGTGCTGTCCGCTCCACTGGTGCTTGGCGCGGCGATCGCGGGGCGTACAAGCAGGATCAAGATTGGTACCGCCGTACACGTCATTCCCCTCGGCAATCCCATCAGAATGGCCGAGGAGGCCGCGACGCTCGATCAGGTCAGCCAGGGCAGGTTCGAGTACGGTGTAGGCCGCAGTGGATTCCCCGGCTCGTACGAAGGCTACGGCATGGCCTACGGCGAGAGCCGCGAGCGGTTCTACGAGTACCTGCAGATCATCCGGGGCGCATGGATGTCGGACAACTTCAGCTTCGCGGGCGAGTTCTACTCCTACGACGACGTCCGCCTCACGCCCAAGCCATACCAGCAGCCGCATCCTCCGTTCAGGATCGCGGCAACCACGACCGATACCTTCACCGTGCTCGGCGACCTCGGATACCCGGTCTTCGTCGGCGTTCGCGGCCTCGGTGCATCACAGGTAGCGGAGCAGGTCGCCCAGTACAAGCAGGCTTGGGACGCCGCCGGCCAGGACGGCCCGATTGATGTCTCGCTCCGAATTCCCGTTTACGTTGGCGCAACCGAGTCCGACGGCGTGAACACGCCTGAGAACAGCTTTATGAAGCAGTTCAAGCGGCTTGGCTCCCAGCTTGCGGCCTCCGTCTCCCGTGCCGGGACCGATCCCCGCGAGGAGCGCGCCGAGCGCAGCTCCCAGCTCGCCGAAATCACCTGGAATGAGGTCAAGAAGGAGAAAGTCGCGGTCGGCACCCCGGACATGGTGATCGAGCAGCTCGCCAGGCTGCGCGACCAGCTGAGCCTGTCGGGAGTGGTGGCCGAATTCAACGCCGGCGAAGAGATATCCCCGGACAAGATCGAATCGTCCCTCAGACTGTTCTGCGAAGAGGTCATGCCCGCGCTGAAATAGACCGTGCTGCTTGCGATCGACATAGGTAACACCAACGTCACCATCGGCGTCTTCGATGGAGACGATCTGAGGACCACGTTTCGATTCGCCACTGACACCCGCAAGATGCCGGATGAGTACGCGGTGACAATCAACCAGCTTCTCCCTCTCCAGGGTATGTCATTGAGCGACATAGACGCGGTTGCACTGTGCAGCGTGGTCCCTCCGTTGACGTCGAGCTTCGTGAGTCTTGCCAGGACGTACTTCGGGGTCGAGCCTCTTGAAGTCGGCGCTGGTACCCGCACCGGCATCCGCGTCCTATACGATACGCCGCGTGACGTTGGCGCCGATCGTGTTGTCGATGCCGCCGCGGCTTTTCAAATGTTCGGCGGGCCCGTGATTGTCGTTGACGTTGGCACCGCCACCGTGTTCGACGCCGTCAACGATCAGGGTGACTACCTCGGCGGTGCGATCGCGCCCGGCATCGCCATTGCCGCCGACTCGCTATTCCACTCCACGGCCATGCTCAGGAGAGTTGAGCTGGCCGCTCCCCCCGCTGCCATCGGCAGGAACACCGTCCACGCGATCCAGTCGGGGCTGGTGTTCGGCTACTCGGAGCTGGTGAGGGGAATGGTCGGACGGTTCAAGGATGAGCTCGGCCAGCACGCCAGCGTAGTGGCAACTGGAGGTCTGGCGAACATAGTCGCTCCGGAGTCCGGTGTGTTCGACGCTGTGGATCCCGACCTCACTCTGACAGGTCTCAAGATCGTGTTCGACATAAACAGGGACGGGCGCTGAACATGCCACAGGATCTCTCAGGGGTAAACGTCGTTCTCGCTGTCAGCGGTTCAATAGCCTGCTACAAGGCGGTCGACCTCGCGAGCAAGCTGACTCAGTTGCGTGCCAGTGTCGATGTGATTATGACAGAAGCCGCGCAGCGCTTCGTGACACCGCTGACGTTCAGGTCGATAACGCATCGGCCTGTGATTACCAGTATGTTCGAGCCTGACTCGGAACTGAGCATCAACCATGTCGCACTCGCCGAGCGTGCCGACATCGTGGCTGTCGTACCGGCTACGGCTAATACTCTCGCCCGAATTGCCCACGGAATGGCCGACGATCCCATCACGGCCACCGTTCTCGCGACCCGCACGCCAATCCTGGTCGCGCCCGCGATGGACGCTAACATGTACGACAGCCCTGCTACGCGGTCGAATGTCGAACTTCTGAGTAGTCGCGGTGTCCATATTGCGGGTCCGGCTGAGGGCCGTCTCGCATCCGGCCTCATCGGCAAGGGGCGTCTGCTGGAAACCCCCGATCTGATTGGTCACATCCGAATTGTGCTCGGCAGCCGCGGCGACCTGGCGGGCCGCAAGATCGTAGTAACGGCAGGTGGCACCCAAGAGCCGATAGATCCCGTTCGCGTTATCACCAACCACTCCTCCGGCAAGATGGGTTACGCAGTCGCAGAGGCCGCCAGGGATAGGGGCGCCGACGCGGTCCTGGTTACATCGCCAACTTCATTGCCCAACCCGACCGGTGTAAGGGTCGTCAGGGTGGGATCCGCCCTGTCCATGCGCGATGCGCTCTATGACGAGTGCGCCGATGCCGACGCCGTGGTGATGGCTGCGGCAGTGGCCGACTGGAGAGTGGCCGAGGTCGCCGATCAGAAGGTCAAGAAAGGCGGAGCAGACACATGGACGATCGACCTGGTCAAGAACCCGGACCTCATCGCCGGCCTTGCTTATGAGAACCTCGTCAAGGTCGGTTTCGCCGCCGAGAGCGAAGACCTGATCGCAAACGCGCAGTCCAAGCTGCTGTCCAAGGACCTGGACATGATCGTCGCCAACGACATCACGGCTGAAGATGCGGGCTTCGCCGTCGACGACAACCGAGTGATAATCTTGGACAGAGAGGGCGGAGTAGACAGGTTGCCGCTGATGTCCAAGTACGATGTCGGAGTTGAGATACTCGACAGGGTAGCCCCGCTCTTCCGACACTCGGCTACCTAGAACTCGAAGCTGACAGCCAAAGAGTAGCGATTCTAAACTCAACAAAGGAGCAAGCTATGCCTATCGTCAGAGTTGAAATGTGGCCTGGACGCACCCATGAGCAGAAGCAGCAACTCGCTAAGGCCATCACCGACGCCGTGGTGAACATCGGTAAGGCTCCCCCGGAGGCCACGTTCGTCATCTTCGACGACGTCCCCAGGGAGAACTGGGCACAGGCAGGCACACTCGCGTCAGACGAGTAGGCTAGCCGGACCGGGACTCAGCCCTCTTCCAGCACAGCTAGAACGCGCTCCACGAGCTCTTCGACGGATTTGGCGTTCGGCCCAAAGTCCGACTCCAGCATGAAGCCGTGATAGAAGTTCGCGTGGAACGACTGTGCTACTCCGAAAGTCGCGTTCATCTGCGCATCGTCTTGTTCGTCTGCGAGGCGACGAGCGGCTTCCACCAGCTTACGGTGACTGCCGTACTCCCAACCGCGCTCCTGGGCCACGGCTTCTATCGCGTGTACCGCCGCGCCCCACATCTTCTCCGAAGCCTGTAGCATGTCTCCATGCGCGAACTCACGATACGCCGCATTGAGGAACTGTTGGGCAGTTTCCGCATGTTCGGTCTTAAGCAACGTTAGCCTCCAATACAAGCATTGTACCAGACTTCGCGACGAATCCCGCCAATTTTGGCACCGGTACGTGTGCTAATATCCATAGTATCCACATCTTTTCACAAGGGGTATTCCAATGCAGTTCGGGTTCTATCTTCCCAACAGCGGCGAGGGCGCTCATCCCGACGCGCTTGCGTCCATCGCTCGGCTCGGTGACCGGCTGGGATTTTTCTGCTTGGTCGCGCCCGACCATATTCTTCAGCCCAATCAGGTCGGCTCAATTTATCCCTACAGCCTGACCGGGAGCATCCTGTCCGGCGGCAACATGGGCGGGGGCGAGTGGCCAGAGCAGATAACAACGTTGGCCTTTCTGGCCGGAGTTACCGAACGCATACGCCTTGTCACGAGCGTGATGATCGTTCCGTATCGCAATCCGCTGCTCACCGCCAAGATGCTCGCCACGCTCGACGTGCTCTCCAAAGGCCGTTTGATTGTGGGCGCGGGTGTGGGCTGGATGGAGGAGGAGTTCGAGCTCTTGAGCAGTCCGCCATTCTCGGAGCGGGGTGCAGTTACCAACGAGTACCTGCAGGCATTCATAGAGCTCTGGACACAGGACAGCCCCGCATTCGAGGGCCAGTACACCCGGTTCTCTGACATAACATTCTTGCCGAAGCCCGTCCAGAAGCCGCACCCGCCTATCTGGATAGGCGGCCAGAGCCGACCTGCCATTCGGCGAGCGGCGAGACTCGGAAACGCTTGGCATCCTGTCGGCGCCATCCCCGCAACCCCTCTCGAGCCGGAAGAGCTGTCGGCCAATGTCTCTCTGCTGAGGGACTGGGCCGAAAGTGCAGGGCGTGACCCCGCCTCGATTGACGTGTCGATGAAGGCGCCGCTCTACGATGCATCGATGGATCAGGAAGGCTCTCGTCGTCGATTCTCCGGCGCCCCTGAGGATGTGCTCGAAGACATCGGGATCTACTCGGACATCGGCGTTACGCACTTGGTTTTCGACTTCCGAAGCTCAGATCCCGCCGAGACGGAAGATCGAATGTCCCGCTTTACCGAGGAGATCATGTCCCGCGTCGACACGTCCGAGGTAGCGTAACTCTCCTTGACACCTGCATCCAATCATCCCTTATACTCTCCCCACATACTAAAGGCTGAGATCAGGACTAGTACGTCCTCCGACGGAGCCTCAGAGAGTCGGGGCAGGTGAGAGCCCGGCGCTTGCGAGAGGATCGAATGGACCTGGGAGCCGCCAACCGAAGCTGGACAACCCGGTTGTAGGCTTGGACGGAGAGGGTGCCGTTATCAACGCCCAGGGCATCGAGGATTCATCCTTCGTGCCTGAATAGAGGCTGTCTGATCCGTCGGGCAGCGAACTAGGGTGGTACCACGGATACACGATACCCGTCCCTGTGGGGGACGGGTTTTTTTGTTGGCAAAAATTGAGTGCACTGGAGGTGAAGGCGTGTACGAGACAATCCGCCGACACTTGTGGAATAGACGCCGAGAGAACGTCTTGACTTAGCCCCGTTCGGCTCGCCTGTTGACGAGACGAACTGCGAGTCCAACCCCAATGGAGAAACGATGACCACATTAACCGCACCTCCAACTGAAACTGTCATGAACTCCCCAACACGCCGCCGAGTCCTCAGCGGCGTCCAGCCCAGCGGCGACCCGCAGCTCGGCAACTACATCGGCGCATTCAAGGGCTGGGTCGAGCGGCAGGACGAGAAGGAGAACTTCTTCCCCATCGTCGACCTGCACACGATCACCGTGGACATCGCTCCCGATGAGCTGCGCCGCCAGACCCGTGAGCTCGCCGCCGTGCTGTTCGCGTGCGGAATCGACCCGGACAAGAGCACGCTCTTCGTACAGAGTCACGTCACCGCCCACGCCGAGGCGTGCTGGATTCTCAACTGTCTCACCCCCGTCGGCTGGCTGGAGCGAATGATTCAGTACAAGGAGAAGTCAGCCGCGCAGGAGAGCGTGTCCGCCGGACTGCTCGACTACCCGGTGCTCATGGCAGGCGACATCCTGCTGTACAGCGCCCACGAGGTGCCGGTCGGCGAAGATCAGCGACAGCACGTTGAGCTGACACGGGACATCGCGGCCCGCTTCAACCGTATTTACGGAGAGACCTTCGTCCTGCCCGAAGCGATGATTCCCGAAGTAGGCGGTCGCGTCATGGGACTGAACGACCCACAGGTCAAGATGTCCAAGAGCTTCTCCCACGTCAGGGGTCACGCGGTCCGGCTGCTCGACGAACCGCGCGAGATCGAGCGCTCCATCATGCGCGCAGTCACCGACTCAGGCAAAGACATAACGTTCAGCGACGATCCCGAAAGGGCAGGGGTCAACAACCTGCTGGGAATCTACAAGGTAATGACCGACAAGTCCGAGTCCGAGGTCGAGCGCGACTTCGGCGATGCCCGGGGCTATGGGGACCTCAAGCGCCGTGTTGCAGATGTCGTCATCGAGGGGTTGAGACCTATCAGGAAGCGATACTACGAGCTGATGGATGACGTGGCTGAGCTTGACCGCCTGCTGGCCGTCGGCGCCGACCACGCTCGCGAGGTCTCCGAACCCAAACTCAAGGAGATGAAAGAACGGGTCGGATTTGTCCTGCCCGGCTAACCTTCCACTCCACACAAGGACAACTCCAATGTACTTTCCAACACTCGAACAGGTCGAGGAGTATGCGCGGAACGCGAACCTCGTGCCTGTTTACAGAGAGATCAGCGCCGACCTCGAAACACCTGTGTCGGCGTACCTGAAGGTCGCCAGGCCACCGTATTCCTATCTGCTTGAGAGCGTCGAGGGCGGGGAGCGCATCGCGCGCTACAGCTTTATCGGCACCGACCCCGTGGAAATCCTCAAGACCGGCGCCGAAGAAACCCTCGGCGATGTCGATCCGCTCGACAGGGTCGAGCGGATGCTGTCAAAGTACAAGCTGGCCGACATCGATTATCTCGACAAGTTCAATGGCGGCGCGGTTGGCTACATCGCCTACGACGCAGTCCAACACTTCGAGCGACTGCCTACCCCCGACGAGGACCCGCTCGGACTGCCGCAGTCTGTATTCATGCTTTCGACAACTTACCTGGTTTTCGATCACCTTCGGCACAAGATCAAGGTCGTTAGCCACGCCCACATTGAGGGGGACATCACGCGCGCGTATGATGACGCCTGCTCGCGCATCGACGACGTGATCGGCAGGCTCAAGAAGGCGCCCCGGATTCCAGAGCCGAACCTCGATGGCGAGACCGACGCCGACCTCGAGTTCAACATGACGCGCGAATACTACGAGCACATGGTCGAGAAGACCCGCGAGTACATAATCGCAGGTGACGTGATCCAGACAGTCGTCGCCCAGCGCATGTCTCGCAAGACATCGGCGCACCCGTTCCAGATATACCGCGCCCTGCGCGCCATCAATCCTTCGCCTTACATGTACTACCTCGACCTGGACGGCTTTCAGATTGTCGGGGCATCGCCGGAGCTGCTTGTGCAGGTCGTCGATGGCCGTGTGGCCGTCCATCCCATAGCGGGGACCCGGAGAAGGGGCAGGAACGAGGCAGAGGACATCGCTCTCGAGGAGGAGCTCCGCAACGATGAGAAGGAGCGGGCCGAGCACATCATGCTGCTCGACCTCGGGCGCAACGACATCGGCCGGGTCTCCAAGCCCGGAACCGTGGACGTGACGCAGATACTCGACATCGAGCGATACTCACACGTCATCCACCTTGTGTCGCACGTCACCGGAGAGCTTCAGGAGGGCTACAGCAGCTACGATGCCCTGCGAGCCTGCTTCCCCGCCGGCACCGTCTCCGGTGCGCCAAAGATTCGCGCCATGGAGATCATCGCCGAGCTCGAGCCGGACCGTCGCAGCGTGTACGCCGGCGCGGTCGGCTACTTTGACTTCTCCGGCAACATGGACACCGCGATCGCGATCCGCACTACCGTCGTCAAGGATGGCGTAGCGCATGTCCAGGCAGGTGGGGGCATCGTGTACGACTCGACTCCCGAATTCGAATACATGGAGACGCTGCACAAGGCGTCTGCCATCCTGACCGCAATTGACCAGGCCGAAAGGGAGATCGATCTGTGAATGTCGAATTGAGAGTAGTGAACAGTGAAAGTGTCCGGTGGCCGATGCTGCACACTTACCGTGGCACAGATTGGTCGGCAGTGTTCGGTAGTCTTACTGGGAACTGGCCGCCAACTCCATTCACAATTCCTCATTCCAGATTCACTATTCCTCGGAGAGAAACATGATACTCGTCATAGACAACTACGACAGCTTCACATACAACCTCTACCAGTATCTCTGCGAGCTCGGAGCTGATGTCCGAGTTGCGCGCAACGATCAGATCTCGCTCGAAGAGATCTCCGACATGGCCCCTGAGCGGATCGTGATCTCGCCTGGCCCGTGCACGCCGGCCGAGGCCGGAATCTCAAACGACGTTATCCGGCATTTCGGCACCAGCCTGCCTACCCTCGGCGTCTGCCTCGGTCACCAGTGTGTTGGGTACGCCTTCGGCGGCACGGTCGGCGGAGCGGGCGAGATAATGCACGGCAAGATGTCCCTCATTTACCATGACGGCGAGGGTGTATTCAGGGGCCTCCCCAACCCGTTCGAGGCGATCCGATACCACTCCCTCGCGGTGTACAAGGACGACCTGCCGGATGAGCTAACCGTCACCGCATGGACCGATAACGGACTTGTGATGGGAGTGCGGCACCGCGAGTATCCCATCGAGGGCATACAGTTTCATCCGGAGTCGATCATGACCAAGGTCGGTAAGGACCTGCTACGCAACTTTCTGGACATGACAGTCCCGGCCAAGACCGTCGAATAGCGAGGAGAGACAACATGATTCAGGACGCAATCGAGACCGCCGTGTCCGGTGGCTCCCTGTCAACCGAGCAGGCATCGGCGGCAATGGAACAGATCATGACAGGCGAGGCGACGCCTGCCCAGTTCGGCGCTCTGGTAACTGCGCTACGGATGAAGGGCGAGACGGTCGATGAGATCGTCGGCATGGCCAGCGTTATGCGCGAGAAGTCGCTCCATGTCCTGGTTGACGGCGTCGTAGTGGATACCGCCGGCACCGGCGGCGATAGCTCTGGAAGCTTCAACATATCGACCACCGCTGCGCTCGTCGCGGCGGGCGCCGGCGCAAGGGTAGCTAAGCACGGGAACCGCGCTATGTCCGGCTCCACCGGCTCCGCTGACGTGCTGGAAGCTCTGGGTGTGAAGATCGCGCTCTCGCCTGAGTCCGTGGCCAGGTGTATATCTGATGTGGGATTCGGGTTCATGTTCGCACAGGGGTTTCACCCATCCATGCGCTTCGCCGCCGGCCCCCGCCGAGAGATAGGCATTCGCACCGTTTTCAACATACTTGGCCCTCTGACCAACCCGGCAGGAGCGGACCGGCAGGTGATAGGCGTCGCCGACCCTTCTCTTGCGCGCCGCATGGCTGAGGCCCTGGGACAGCTTGGCAGCCACAAGGCGCTCATAGTTCACGGCACGGACGGCATAGACGAGTTTTCCATATCCGCGCCTTCATCCCTCTGGAGTCTCGAAGAAGGTGAGGTCACCGAGTCTGAGGTCTCACCAGAGCAGATGGGACTCCGGCGCGCTTCACTCAAATCGATCCAGATAGACAGCCCGGAGTCGAGCGCGGCCATGGCGCGTGGTGTGCTGTCCGGCGACTACGGACCCGCTCGTGACGTGGTTCTGATGAATGCGGCTGCGGCGTTGGTTGCCGCGGACCTGGCCGCGGACCTGGTCGAAGGAATCGAGCTTGCGGCGCGCTCGATCGACCATGGCAACGCCTTAACCAAGCTTGACGAGCTGGTCGAGCTCAGCCAGACGCTAGAGTGAAGCGCGAGTCTGGCAATAGTCCTATCATGGTCCATCCATCTGTCGATGGCATGGACGCGGTGCTGTTCGACTTCGACTTCACGCTCGCCGATTCCTCAGCCGGAATCATCACCTGCATTAACTACGCACTTTCTGAGATGGGCTTGGGCGAGTCGTCTACGGAAGACATCATAAAGACGGTCGGGCTGTATATTCCGGAGGCTCTCGTGATGCTAAAGGGAGAACAGTACCGGCCCCGTGGCGATGAGTGCATAAGACTCTTCACGCACAAGGCGGACGATGTCATGGTTAAAGACACGTTCTTACTTCCCGGAGCCGCAAACGTACTGAGGACTTTGAGCCAACTTGGCTACAGGCTTGCTATCGTCTCAACCAAGTACCGGTACAGAATCGAGACTGTCCTGGAACGCGATGGTCTTCTTGACACGGTCGAAGTCGTCATTGGGGGCGAAGACGTAACCGATCACAAACCGCATCCCGAAGGCTTGCTCAAAGCCTCCGCCCGGCTCGGACTGCCAGTGGAGAAATGCATCTACATGGGAGACAATGAGGTAGACGCGCGCGCCGCCCAGTCGGCACGGATGTCTTTCATTGCCGTGCGGACCGGCTCCACGCCTGTCCGAACATTTGACGCATATCCCAGGGAAGCCCTACTTGGTAGTGTCGCGGACATTCTTCGGCAGTAGTTCCGATTCTGATAGAATGGCTACGCTCCCAGCCGGTCTGCTGTAGAAAGGCGCGCTTCTATCATGACTGTCAGAACCGACTCCCCTGACATCCTCAAGAAGATAGTCGAGGTCAAGAGCCGCGAGGTGGACCGTCTGAAGAAAGAAGTGCCGGTGGGGACACTGGAGGAGCGGCTTCTGGATCAGGCGCAACCCTTGGACTTCGCCTACGCGCTGTCTGGAAGCCGGGTGAAGGTCATCGCCGAGGTCAAACGGGCGTCTCCATCGCGCGGTGTGCTTCGTGAGGAACTCGATGTAGAATGGCTGGCTGACCTGTACGTCAAGAACGGCGCTGCCGCCATATCGGTTCTCACCAACAGCGATCACTTCCACGGCAGCATCGACGACATGGAGGCAGTCGGCGCGGTCGCGCACCGGAACGGCATACCCGTACTGCGAAAAGAGTTCGTCTACGATCCGTATCAGGTGGTTGAAGCGAGGGCGCACGGCGCCGACGCGATTCTTCTAATCGCCACTATGCTCAGACCCGAGCAGCTTGTACGCCTTAAGCTGCAGGCTGAAGAGCTTGGAATGCAGTGTCTCGTCGAGGTCCACGACGAAGATGAGCTCGAAGTCGCCAAGGAAGCGGAGTCGAAGATCATCGGGATCAACAACCGCGACCTGCGAACCTTCCACACCACTCTCGACACCACGTTCGAACTGGCGGATAAGATACCGCCCGACTGCATCCTGGTCAGCGAGAGCGGACTGCGTACGCCGGAGGACATAGACAGGGTTCGAGAGGTCGGCGCATCCGCCGTGCTGATTGGCGACGCTCTCGTCACTGCTCCCGACCCCGGCGCGAAGCTCCGGGAGCTGGCGTGACCAGATTCAAGATATGCGGCATCCGCGACGTGTCCAACGCGCTAGTCGCGGCTGAGTCCGGGGCCGATCTTCTGGGGTTCAATTTCGTCGAAGGCGTGCGCCGTCAGCTGTTGCCTGATCAGGGCGCGAAGATAATCACGGACTTTCGCGAGTGCACGTCGTCTGATCGTCCAGGCATCGTTGGTCTCTTTGCCAACCAGTCCGCCCAATTCGCCAACGAAGTTACCAAACTGTGCGGGCTCGACTATGTCCAGCTGTGCGGCGACGAGCCACCAGAGATGTGGGATCTGCTCGATGTACCGGTGATCCGTCAGGTCAAGGTCAGGGAGGACCTGCCTCTCAACGTTTCTCTCGACATCGCGTGTAGGCAGGTGCAGGAAGCCCTTGATGGGGGGCACAACGTCGTGCTCGATAAGCACAAGGTCGGACATTTGGGTGGAACGGGAATCGTGTTCGATTGGCGACTGGCCCGCGACATTGCAAGAGATCACCGCGTCGTACTGGCCGGCGGCCTGACCCCCGACAACGTCGCCGAAGCCATCGATACCGTGCGGCCGTGGGGAGTCGATGTCTCCAGCGGCGTCGAGACTGACGGTCAGAAGGACCCTGCCAAGATTAGGGCTTTCGCAGCAGCGGTCCGCGCGGCAGGATGAGTCCCGTGTCCGACATTCAGCTAAAGCCCCAATCGGTTGAAATCGACGCCCCCCGCGAGCTCGTCTTCCAGATGCTCACGTCCTTCCGACGGGGCAGGATTGCCGGGGACAACGCCGAGTCCACTCGGCTCATATCTGAAGACGGCAACGTGAAGATCGTGGAATTCATCACCAGGGCCGGGCCGTTCTCGTACAGGACACTCGAGGAGGTCACCCTCTACAGGCCCGAGAAGATCGAGTTCAAACACCTGGAGGGTCCGCTCGACTTCTCGGACGAGACCTTCACGTTCGACGAAACTCCTGAAGGCGGGACGCTGCTAACCCACTCCGGCAGCTTCATATGGAAACGCCTGCCGTTCTTCGGATGGTTTGGCGGGATCATCTACACCAGGCCGATGTACCATCGGGTCATACGCAAGCACTTTCAGGCAGTCAAGGAAGCCGCTGAAGCTAGGGCTGCCCGCAGCCACGTGTTCAGGCGGGGCCGGTCCACAACATCGTGAGTGTGGACGCGATTGGTGCTGTGTGCTATGTTCATTTGCGGAATTTGCGACCCCAGAGGTGGCCCTGAATGTACTCCCACGATGTGCTCATAATAGGCGCCGGATTGGCCGGTATGAGAGCGGCGCTCTCCGCGGCTCAGAACGGGGCTGACGTCGCAGTCATCTCCAAGGTCCACCCGGTACGCAGCCATTCCAACGCCGCCCAGGGCGGCATTAACGCCGCGCTCGAACATGCCGGAGACGACTGGCGCGACCACGCCTACGATACCGTCAAGGGATCCGATTACCTCGGAGACCAGGATGCGATAGAGGTGATGTGCCGCGAAGCAGGCTCCGAAGTCATCCAGATGGAGCACTACGGCGTTACCTTCAGCCGCGACGAAGAGGGGCGCCTGGGCACTCGCGCCTTCGGCGGGCAGGGCAAGGCACGCACGTTCTTCGTCGCTGACTTTACCGGCCAGGCCCTTCTCCATGTTCTGTACGAGCAGATCATGCGCGCAGGTGTGCGTGTGTACGAGGAGTGGTTCGTACTCGACCTGATCGTCGAGGATGGAGAGTGTGTGGGTGCGGTCGTCATGGAGATTCGCTCCGGCGACATCCACGCCATCCGCTCCAAGGCAGTCATCATGGCCGCTGGCGGACTTGGAAGGGTGTTCGAGCCCTCGACCAACGCCCTCATCTGCACAGGCGACGGAATGGGCCTTGCCTACCAGGCGGGAGCGTCGCTGATGGACATGGAAATGGTGCAGTACCACCCGACGACCCTCAAGGGTAGCGGTGTGCTGATAACCGAGGGCGCGCGCGGCGAGGGAGCTTACCTCCTCAACTCCGAGGGCGACCGCTTCATGAAGCGGTACGCCCCAAACATGATGGAGTTGGCCTCCCGTGATGTAGTTTCCCGCGCCGAACAGACGGAGATCAACGAAGGACGGGGGGTGGACGGCTGTGTGTTCCTCGATATGCGACACCTCGGCGAACGCGTGATTCGCGAACGCCTAACTCAGATACTCGACATTGCCCGCGACTTTGCCAACGTCAATCTATTCGAGGAACCTGTACCGATCCGTCCTGGGATGCACTACCAGATGGGAGGCATCAAGACCGACATCGATGGCCAAACGCAGCTTCCCGGATTGTACGCGGCAGGTGAGGTTGCCTGTGTAAGCGTCCACGGCGGCAACAGATTGGGCGCGAACTCGCTCCTGGACACGCTTGTATTCGGACGACGTTCCGGCGAACATGCTGCCGAAGTCGCAAAATCCAAGTCCCACGGGCAAGTCGGTGACTCTGCCGCTGACGGTCAGAAAGCCCACATCCAGCGTCTTCTCGACAATGAAAAGAACGGCGACATGTTCGGCCAGATCAGGCAGGATATGGGCGGCGCGATGAACGAGCATCTGGCAGTTTATCGAAACCAGGCTGGCATGGAGTCGGCGCTGGATACGGTCAGACAGCTTCGCGAACGCTACCAGTCGGTCTATGTGCAGGACAAGGGCCGGACCTGGAACACCAACTTGGTCTTCACCCTTGAGCTCGGCTTCATGCTCGACTGCGCGGAGGCCGTAACCCTTGCCGCCATCGAGCGCAAGGAGAGCCGCGGTGCTCACACCCGCGAAGACTTCCCCGAACGTGACGACGACAACTGGCTCAAGCACATCCTCGTCGAGCAGACTGAAGACGGTCCGGCTCTCTCGGAGCTTCCCGTCGTCATCACCCAGTGGGAGCCTCAGGTCAGAAGCTACTGATGCCAAGGCTGTCCACGACGAGCAACTCTTGAGCTGATCTAAGCGAAGTCTCTCCAGTAACGAGTTAAAGGGAACACATATATGCAAGTTACGTTCAGGGTCAGAAGGTACGATCCAGACGCAGACCGTCCGGTCGCCAGATACGACGAGTTCCAGCTTGAGATGAACGAGTCCAGCACCGTATTGGACGGCCTGATCCGCATACGTGAAGAACTGGACGGCACGCTGGCGCTGCGCTGCTCTTGCCGGAGCGCCATCTGCGGCTCCTGCGCAATGCGCATAAATGGACAGGCAGGTCTTGCGTGCAACACGCTGCTGATCCATGCGATGCCCAAAGACGGCGGACCCATCGTCGTCGAACCGGCAGGCAATCTGGAAGTAGAGAAAGACCTAATCGTGGACTTCGCTCCGTTCTGGAGCAAGGTGCGCGAGATTCAGCCCTGGCTTCAGCCCGAGGGCCCCGAACCGGAAACCGAGTACCTGGCGCCTGCGGAAGATATGCAGCATCTGACAGGTGTGACGGCCTGCATCATGTGCGGCGCATGTGTCTCCGACTGTACCGTCTTGAACGTCGATGACAATTTCCTTGGCCCGGCGGCGCTCGCCAAGGCGTACCGGTTCGTCGGCGATCCTCGGGATGATGCGGACGACTCACGTCTCGGCGCACTCAACGAGTACGGAGGAGTCTGGGACTGCACACGATGTATGCAGTGCGTTGAAGTCTGCCCCAAGGGTGTCGATCCCATGGGCAGGATCATGGCTCTCAGGGACCGTGCGATGGAGGCGGGCTACGTCAATACGACCGGCGCTCGTCACGCCAACGCCTTTGCCGAATCCGTCGAGCACAGCGGTTGGCTGGACGAGACCAAGCTTGTGGTCAAGAGCCATGGCGTTACCAACGTCCGCGAGATGCTCAAGCTCGTCCCGGTCGGTCTTCGGGCAATGATGGCTCGCAAGATGCCGCCGCTGGTCCACAAGAGCATCCCCGGAGTCGAAAATGTTCAGCGCGTGTTCGAAAAGGTTGAGCGCCGGGAACAGGACTAGTCTTCTGAATCTCCAAAGAACTCAAGTGAATCACTGACAAGGTAGAAAACAGACCATGAGATACGCCCTCTATCCGGGCTGCGTTTCGCGCGGGGCCTGCCCTGAACTCTACGACGCCACGCTTGAAGTGTGCCGCAGGCTCGGAATCGAGCTGGACCTCATCACAATGCAGGGCGCCTCATGCACCGGCGCGGGGGTTCTTCAGGAGAAGAACCTGCGACTCGGAGATACGCTGAACGCGCGAACATTCGCGATGGCCGAGCGTGCCGGCCAGCAGATCATGACAATCTGCTCCACCTGCCAGGGTGTGATGTCCCAGGCGAACGCGCGGCTCCAGGACGACGAGTACAGGGCCTCCATCAACGAGGACCTCGCTGAGGAAGGGCTCCAGTACAGCGGCACGGCCGACCCCAGGCACCTGCTCTGGGTCATAGTCGAAGAGATCGGCGTCGACAAGCTCAAGTCACTGGTCGTTCAGCCGCTGCCAAACCTGAGAATGGCCCCATTCTACGGCTGCTACATTGTAAGGCCGTCCTCTGACCTCAAGTTCGCTGAGTACCCTGAGCGCGAGGACGCGCTGGAGCAGATCATAGAGGCAGTCGGTGCGCAGGTCGTGGACTTTGAGGGCAAGACCCTGTGTTGCGGCTTCCCCATCCTTACCATCAACGAGACAAATTCTCTGAAGATGGTCGCGACCCACACGATGGACGCGAAGGGCCTCGGAGCGGACGCGATGGTCACCCCGTGCCCGCTGTGTCACCTCAATCTGGACGGCTACCAGCCCCAGGCAGCGAAGGCCAACAGCCCCATGGCCCCCATCGACATCCCGATCCTCCACCTGCCGCAGCTCATCGGGCTGGCGCTGGGCATCGACCCGAAAGCCATGCGCCTCAATCGCCACATCGTCTCGACCAAGAACCTGCTCTCAGAGCTCGCCCTGACGCCGTAGGCAGCCCTACCTGAAATTCGCGGAGTATTTCAACGTGTCTCCGCTATCGCTCGCGCTGTCTTCCGCCCGTCGCCCGTGGGTCGTCATTGCGATCTGGGCTGTGGCATTCTGCGCCGCTGTTGGAGTGGCCGGCTGGCTGTGGGAAGGTGGGTTCACTACCGAGCGCGTCCTGCTGGGGGAACCTGAGTCCAACGCTGGTGACAGTCTTCTCGAAGAGCGTTTCCGAGGCCCCCGCTTGGCCACGGAAATCGTGATTGTCCACTCGGACACCTACACCGTCGTCGACCCACAGTACGAAGCGTTGGTCCAAAACTTGTTCTTTGACATCGCCGCGCTCGGCCCAAATGTCGTTGCCGGCGTCAGCCAGTATTACAACTCCGGTTCGGACTTTCAGGTTTCTGATAGCGGCCACTCAACTATCATGTCCGTCACCATGTCGGGAACGCTGGACGAGGCCGCAGCCAACGTCTCTGAAGTGATGCGCGTCGTGCGCAGGCACAACAGGCAGGACGATTTCACGGTTCTCCTTGTTGGCGAGGCTTCGGTCGCCGCTGGGGTCGCGGAGACAGCCAGCCGACTCTACGTCTTCTCCCAAGTGTTTGGGCTCGGAAACCCTGCCTACTATTTGCTATTCCTTGTCGCGATCTGCATCGGCGCCCTGGCCGGCACGCGTCTCCCGGTTGTCCTGAGTCTGCCAATGGTCGTCATACCTGCCGCCATCGCCGCGCTAATCGCACAGGCACTCCCGATTCATGCTGTCGCCGCGAATGCCCTGGCCTTGATCGCGGCGGTGGTCGGCCTGGTCTTCCCGATCCTGATCGCCCACAGGTATTGGGAAGAGAGGCTCCGCGGCCACGACAAGCTGGACTCGATAGATCGAGCCTGTTCCACCGCCGGCATGGCCGTTTTCTTCGGCGGACTGTCTGCCATGATCGGGCTTGTGGGACTGCTGATTGTCCCTGTGAACATAGTCATGAGCGTAGGATTCGGCGCGATTCTGGCGCTCGCCGTACCACTGGTTGCGTCTGTGACCTTGACTCCGGCGCTGATCGCGCTGCGCGGCGAACGGAACATCGAATCCCGGCCCCCTGAGTCGGACGACTCAGCGGCGACCAATGATCCGCCACCCATAGGATGGGGCAGGCCCTCTGAATCTCTGGGTTGGGTTGCCAGGCTTGCGATGGCGCGGCCCATTTTGAGCGCTGTCGTTGTCACCGCCCTGCTGGCCGAGCTGTCGTTTCCCGCCTTCAACTTGAAGCTCGGCTTCAACAGTGTCGAGACTATGCCCAACCGCCACGAGAACAGGAAAGTTTACGGCCCTCAACACAACCAGGCCTTCGTGCGGTTGGCGGAGGACTTCCCCGCTGGCATCATGTCACCGGTAGAGATAGTGATCAACGCTCCGTTCGCGGATCCAGACGTGGAGACCCGCGTCGCGGAGCTTCAGGCCGCGCTCACAGCCGACCCGGAGTTTACCGGACAGATCGTCGTCCAGACCAACCTGGACCAGGACGTGGTTCTAATTACCGTTCCGACAGACAGTCACCCGGAGAGCGAATCCGCGATAGAATCGGTCCGCCGTCTGAGGGACGAGCACATTTCTGAAGTGTTCAGCGATACCGGAATCGATGTCCTGGTAACCAGACGCTCGGCCTTCGCTGCGGACATGGTCCACCTCGTCGAGCGTTACACGCCGGTCGTGATGGCCGTAGTCCTGGCATCGAGCTTTCTCATCCTGCTCGTGGCAACCCGCTCGCTGGTAGTTCCCGCTCTGACGACGCTGACGAACTTGCTCTCTGTGGGAGCAGCCTGTGGGATCATGGTATTCGTCTTTCAGCAGGGCTTCGGTTGGATTCAACGGACGCCGGTCATCGAAGCTTGGGCGCCTATGTTATTTGCCCCGCTGCTGTTCGGCCTTCTCTCAGTCAACCACCTGTTGTTGCTGGGCCGCATTCGGGAGCGGTACGCTCAGACTGGCGACAACGCGGAGTCTGCAGCATCAGGCCTGGGAGCGACCGTCGGAGTTGTCGCGGCAGTGTCTCTGATCATAGCGGCGGTGTTCGGCAACCTTGTCGTCGAAATCTTCGAGTGGAGGTTGGTCGTGTTTCATCAGATCGGGATTGCGCTGACCGTCGCCGTGCTGATAGATGCAATTGTCGTCCGACTGATCCTCTTGCCATCTGCCATGAAGCTGCTCGGCGCGGCAACCTGGTACTTCCCGCCTTTCCTGAATTGGTTGCCGGATCTGGGTCCCGACCGGCGGTCACTGCAACGGTAACGGGGGCTGCCACCACGCTGGGGTCTCATCTACCTCGATCTCCGTGACCCACTTGACCCATTCGAAACCTCGTCGCCCCGGGGCCACCAGCCGAATTGGAAAGCCGTGTCCGTGCGATAGCCGCTCTCCTGTCACATGAGTAGCGAGAATTAGCCCATCTACGTCTCTCATCGCGTAACGTCTATAGTAGCCGGTGACGGATCGCACGATGACCGATCTGGACTGTGAAGAAGGCCCCGCCAAGTCTAGGATGTCCGCAAGTCGCGCACCACTCCACTGCTGGGTAGTGTGCCAGCCGCCCGTGCAGTCCAGGGTTGCTGTCACCTCCGAGTTGGTCTCCAGATCGACGTACCCCAACTTCGTCGGACGGTCCACCGACCCTATGATGCTCAGGCGCCAACGGTCTGCGTCTACAGGGGCCGGCCTGTCGTTCAGCCAGGACACACGCGGAAAAGCGTTCCCCGTGAATTTGCCCTGATTGTACGATCCAGTGAATCGCCTGCCGCTGCCGGGCAGCTCAGCGGCCGAGGACGTTCGTTCCACCAGCTGCCAGCCTATGAAGCCTGCTACCGCCAGCCCTAATGCCCTGAGCACCAGACGCCTCTCGACCCAGAAAGCAATCGGGAATTTCCTCAGCATGTACCACGAGTGCCATGCCAGCAGGGGAATGATTGCGGCGCCGGCGTAGATGTGCCAGCTCATTCCGCTGAACAGCCACCATTGATACGATCCGCTGACTGACCAGACAAGACCCAGCGCCATGGTCGCCACCAGCCCCACCACCAGCACCAGCGACGCGACTCGCACAGACCCCGTCCGCGGCCACCTCAGCGACTTGAGTACGTTCAACACTTTCCAGCCACCGACCACCAGTATGCCGTACCCGGCGATGCGGTGAATCTGTATGTGGAATGCGCGCTCCTCAGAGCCAGAGGTCAGCCCAAAAAACCCTGAAACCAGTTCAAGGAACAGGAAAATCAGCAGGAGTATGTTCGCCCACGGGAACCGCATATGTCACCAGATCAGTCGTCAGCTGGTGTTGATTATACGCGGACGGGCTAACCTGAAGATGTCACTCTATTGGGTAAGACTGCGGCCTACCCGTTGTTCGCCATGACCTCGACCAGCTCCCGCACGGCCTCGGCTGAGTTCTCCAGCGCCGCCTGCTCATCTGCGGTCAGGTCGAACTCGATGATATCTTCGATCCCGGCAGCGCCGAGCCTCAGCGGTACGCCAACGAACAGCCCGTCGATTCCGTACTCGCCTTCGAGATACGCGGTGCAGGGGAGGATCTCCTTCTTGTCGAACAGGATCGCCTCGACCATCTGCATGATTGCGGCTGACGGCGCGTAGTAGGCGCTTCCAGTCTTGAGCAGGTTGACTATCTCTGCCCCGCCGTCCTGAGTGCGCCTGACTATCTCTCCGATGCGTTCTGGCGACAGCACCTGCGAGATCGGCCTTCCGCCGATCGTCGTACTAGCCGTCACTGGCACCATCGTATCGCCGTGCCCTCCGAGCACGTACGCCTCGACGGAGTTCACCGACACGTTGAGCTCTTCTGAAAGGAAAGCCCGGAACCGCGCGGTGTCCAGGATGCCCGCCATGCCGACAACTCTCTGCTTCGGAAAGCCGCTTACGTGGAAGGCCCTCTGGGCCATCGCGTCCAGCGGGTTGGTCACGATTACCAGGATCGCGTCCGGAGACGCGGCGACCACAGACTCGGTCACCGACGTTACGATGTTCATGTTCGTGAGCAACAGGTCGTCCCGACTCATCCCCGGTCGTCGTGCGATGCCCGACGTTATCACCACGACGTCCGATCCCGCCGTGTCCGCGTAGTCGTTCGTGCCGAATACCTTGGCGTCCGAGCCCAGCACCGGACCGGACTCCAGCATGTCCAGCGCCTTGCCCTGCGGCAGCCCCTCTACGATATCGACCAGCACCACGTCGGCGTAGCCCCTGTCATATATGCGCTGGGCGGCGGTCGCACCGACGTTGCCCGCCCCAACGATTGTCACCTTGCTCCTTGCCATTGATTCGACCCCTCCAGCGCATCTGCGCCTGTCTAACGTCTGAAGGGGCGGGTTAGAAAAGCCCGCCCCTCTCTCTGCTTAACTGCCGTAACCGTATCGTACTTAGCCGGTACTTAGCTGCTGGCGTCGACGTAATCCTGCCACCGGTCCTCGATGGCCGAGTCGGCGACGGTAGCCATTAGGTACTGGCCGAACTCGGCGCTGGTTGCGCCGGTGTCGCGGCCTGTCATGACGATCTTGCGCTCGTACTGGCCGCAGATGTCAATTGCCTTGTGGAGTCGGGAGCCTATGTCGGTATAGCCGATGTGTTCCAGCATCATCGCGCCGGCGCGCAGTAGTGAGCTTGGGTCTGCGAAGTGTGCCCGACCCGTCCTGACCATTCTTGGGGCGCTTCCATGGATTGCCTCGAACATCGCGTACTGCTTGCCGACGTTCGCGCTGCCAGCCGTCCCGACGCCGCCCTGAATCTGCGCTGCCTCGTCCGTGAGAATGTCTCCGTACAGGTTGGGCAAAGCGAGTACCTGGAAGTCCTTCTGACGCGCCGGATTGATCAGCGCGGCGGTCATTATGTCGATGTACCAGCCTTCCCACTCGATGCCCGGATAGTTCTCCGAGACCTCGCGGGCTATGTCCAGGAACTTGCCGTCGGTGGTCTTGACGATGTTCGCCTTGGTAACGATCGTCACGCGGTCTTTTCCTGTCCGCTGCGCGTGCGCGAATGCCGCGTCGATGATCCGCCTCGATCCCTGCGAAGTTATCACACGAAAGTCCATTCCCAGATCTTCAGTGACGTTGATCCCCTGGCTGCCGACCGCATACATGTCCTCGGTGTTCTCACGGAAGAAGGTCCAGTCGATGCCTTCGGAGGGAATCCTGACCGGCCTGATGTTGGCGAACAGGTCCAGCTCCTTGCGCATAGAGACGTTTGCGCTCTCAAGGTTGGGCCAACCGTCGCCCCGTTCGGGAGTGTGGGTCGGACCCTTCAGTGTGACGTGGCACTCCTTGATCTCGGCGAGCACGTCGTCAGGGATGGACTGCAACTTCTCGGCGCGGTTCTCGATGGTCAGGCCGTCAATGACCTTGAACTCTACCTTGCCCGAGTCGACCGCGTCTTTTAGGAGATGCTCCAGGACTGTCTGCGTCTCGGCGCTGATGGAGGGGCCGATACCGTCGCCGCCTAGCATCCCAACAATTATGGGAGATACGGTGGAGTAGTCAACCCAGTCGGGCTCGTTCTTCAGGCGCTCGACCCGTTCCAACTGCTCCGCCACGACCTGGCCGAAGTGTTCCTTGGCTGCCTCGATAATCTGATTGTCAGCCACGGTTGGCTCCTTTCGTGATGTTCGTCAGATCAGTCAGATCTGATCGAGATTCCTAAGTTTGAATTACAGCGAGCACCTGGGTCCTGGTAACCTGGACGCCCGGCGCTACGGGTAGCGACGAGACCGTGCCATCGGAAGGACACGGGATGGTGTTCTGCATTTTCATGGCCTCCAACACCAGCAGTGGCTGCCCCGCGTTGACCTTCTCCCCCACCTCGACCGCCAAGCTCACCAGTATTCCCGGCATCGGTGCTGTGACCTGGACTTCACCCTCGGTGGTCTGCGCATCTTGAGGGGACGCTGCGCTGCTCGGCGTCGGACTTGTGGAGGAAACTATGCGGACGGGCGCCACGCCGCTAATGCCGTCGCCGACCGGGTCGACGTCCACTTCAAAGAACTGGTCGCCGACAAACACGTTGAACCGGCGCGCTCGTTTGCTCCTGGCAGGTACGGGAGCCGCCTGCTGAGGGGTCGCGGCTGAATCTTCTTCCACGGGCACCGGATCGACGCCATACTTGATACGTAGGAAGCGTTCACCGATCTGAGGGTACAGCGCGTATGTCAGCACGTCGTCGATGTCTGACGTCAGATCAGCGACGGCTTCTCTGGCTGAGTCCAGCTCCGGTTCTAGCACGGCTCCCGGTCGATCAGGGCTGGAGTCAGGTACTACGACTCCTTCGCCTTTCAGCTTATCGACAAGCTCGTCGCTCAACTCTGAAACGGGCTTTCCGTAACCTCCGCTGACATACTCCTTTACGGGATCGGATACAGTGACGTAGCGACCGAATAGCACGTTGCTTACCGCCTGAGCCCCCACCATCTGGCTCATGGGCGTGACCAGCGGTGGATACCCAAGGTCTGCTCGGGTTCGTGGAATCTCCTCCAGTACCTCGTCGAGCCTGTCCACTGCTCCCGCCTCTCTCAGCTGCGAGACCAAGTTGGACGCCATTCCACCCGGTATCTGGTGCTTCAGCACGCCGGGGTCTATCACGGCAGCACGGGTAGGCTGCATGTGATCCGCGTACTTTGGCAGCACCGCTTCTAGTCGGTCGCCTATCTCTAGGAGCGAGTCGACGTCGACTCCGGGATCACGCCCAGTGCCGGCCAGTGTTACGGCGATGGGTTCCACTGCCGGCTGGGACGTACGCAGCGCCAGTGGCGCCAGACAAACGTCCAATATGTCAAGCCCGGCTTCGACAGCCTTGAGGGCGCTCATCGAAGCCATCCCACTGGTGTAGTGGCAGTGGAGCTGAAGAGGGAGGTCGCTGTCCTCCTTGAGCGCGGTCACGATTTCGTACGCGTCGTATGGGGCCAACAGTCCGCCCATGTCCTTGATGCAGATGCTGTCCGCGCCCATGTCTCTCAGATTCTGAGCCTTTGATCTGTAGTAGTCCAGGTTATAGATTGGGCCGCCCATCCGGCCTTCGTCGGTGACCGTGTAGCAGATGGTGAGCTGGAGGTGCTTTCCGGCGCGCTTTACCGCCGCTGAGGCGCGTTCCAGGTTGGGTTCATAGTTCAGCGCATCGAACACCCTGAATATGTCTATCCCGTTCTCGGCAGACCGCTCAACGAACGCATCCACCACGTCATCGGCGTAGTTGCGGTAGCCGACCAGCGACTGGCCTCGCAGCAGCATAGACAGAGGCGTATTCGGCATGAGCGACTTGAACGTGCGCAGGCGATCCCACGGGTCTTCCAGCAAGAAACGAGTCGCGCTGTCGAAAGTCGCGCCGCCCCAGACCTCCATTGAGTAGAACCCTATCGAGTCCATCGCCTCCGCCAGGGGCGCCATGTCCTCAGTCCGCAACCGCGTAGCCATCAGGCTCTGGTGGGCGTCCCTGAATGTGGTGTCGCTGAGTTTTAGGGGGGTGGGTGTCATGGTCTTTGCATAGGTTTGTTGTGATTGCGCCGAGAATCCGTCAGGGTGCATCCCCCGTGCGACTCCTCATGCGTCATTCTGGCGAAGGTCTGAATCTAGGATACAGGGTAGGATTACAAGTTGCCCATGAACATCGTATCAACACAGGCTACACGGCGAAAACGTCGCTCACTTGGCAAGCAAAATCTGACAGGGTATCACCACCGTCGAGCGTATCGTCTTCTGTGAGGGTGTTGATCGAACCGTCTGCTTGGTACACGTCTATGGTGTTGGCGACCGGATGCACTACCCATACCAAGCCAACGCCGTGATCTAGCCACATTAGAGCTTTTCGCCTGACTCCGGCACGACTGTCGTTGGGAGACGCCACCTCTACGACAAGGTCTGGGACGACCTCAGAATAGCCCGGCACGTCCTCTCCAATAGCCAGTCTCTCGGACGAAATGTAGGCTATGTCAGGCTCTCTCACCGTATCCGGGTCGCGCTCCAATAGGACGCCCGTATCCGAGGCGAGAAGCGTACCCAACCTGCGGGGCATGACAATAGCTCCCATCAGAAGCACCAGTTTCACCACGATCCTGCCATGATTCACTCCGGCTGACATGGTTTCGTTAAGCACTCCTCTGATCAACTCGCCCTTGACCCCTTTGCCTGACAGGCGCAGTAGGTCATCTGCGGTCAGTAGCTCGGGTTTGGTGGTTGTCATAGTGATTGCCTTGTTCGATTCCAGTGGGCTATCCGACTGAGTCAGCAGGGTTCCATCTCACTGGTCTTGGACGCTCTCTTCAAGGATTCTAGGGTCACGTATCGCGGCGCCATATGTGAACGGCACATGCCTTCCGTTCCAACACAGCTATGAACGTGCTGGTAATACGACTCTCGCCCTGCCGAAAAGTCGAAAACAGCGACGTAGTCACTTCCTAATCTGCCTATGGTGTTCCATATCTCAGTCCCGCCCAGGCCAAGTTACGTTAGCGCCGAATCCGCGGACCGCCGGCTGGTTGCCATTGGCCATGCGCCACGATGAGATCCCTCGCCTCGGAGATTGGGCAGACTCCGCCAGTTCGCTCTCAAGATAAGCTTGGACGGCTGCGATGGCCGCTGCAACGACTTCGCCATAGACTCCGTCTGGTCCATTGAGCGTCGCTGACGTCAAAGTGGAATGCTCCCGTGCTTCTTCGGAGGGAGCTGCTCTCGCTTGTTCTCTAGCATCTTCAGTGACGCGATGATCTTCGGTCGGGTGTCCAACGGGTCTATCACGTCATCGATCATTCCGCGCGCAGCCGCTGCGTATGGGTTCATTAATCGCTGCTCGTAGTCTGCCACGAGCTCCGCTCGGGTCGTGTCAGGGTCGTCGGAAGCCCGGATTTCGTTCCTGTGAATGATGTTTACCGCGCCCCCCGCGCCCATCACCGCGACCTCGCCAGTGGGCCATGCGAAGTTGACGTCTCCTTGCAGATTCTTGCTGCTCATGACGATGTACGCGCCCCCGTATGCCTTGCGCGTCAGCACGCTGATTTTCGGCACCGTGGCCTCCGCATACGCGAAGATCAACTTTGCGCCGTGTCTGATGATGCCCCCGTACTCCTGGTTGGTGCCGGGCATGAACCCCGGCACGTCTATGAACGTCACCAGCGGAATGTTGAAAGCATCGCAGAATCGCACGAACCTGGCAGACTTCACGGAAGCATCAATATCCAACACACCCGCAAGCTGCTCGGGCTGGTTGCCCACGATGCCGACGGTTCGACCATCAAACCGCGCAAAGCCTACTACTATATTTGGAGCGAAGTTCTCATGCACCTGCATGAACTCGCCGTTGTCAACTAAACGACCAATCACTTCCAGCATATTGTAGGGCTGGTTCGGATTGTCCGGTATGACGTATGCGAGGCCTTCGTCCCGCCTTTCGGAATCGTCTGTCAGTTGCGACCTTGGTGGGTCCTCCATGTTGTTGAGCGGCAGAAATGACAGCAGCCGTCTTACCTCCGCCAGGCACGCCTCCTCTCCCTCAATGGCGAAGTGTGCCACGCCGCTACGCGAAGCGTGTGCGGTCGCGCCGCCCAGCTCCTCGTGACTGACGTCCTCACCGGTGACCGAACGGATCACGTCCGGCCCGGTTATGTACATCTGCCCGATTCCTGACGCCATGAAGATGAAGTCGGTCAGGGCAGGGGAGTAGGTCGCACCTCCGGCGGCGGGACCGAGAATCACCGAGATCTGGGGTACAACTCCCGACGCCCACACGTTCTTGTGGAATATCGAACTATATCCGCCCAGACTGTCCACACCCTCCTGAATTCGTGCGCCGCCGGAATCGATCAGACCAACGATTGGCGCTCCCGTGGTCGTTGACAGGTCCATTACCTTGCAAATCTTCTGAGCAACGGCTTCCGAGAGAGAGCCGCCAAACACGGTGAAGTCCTGCGCATAGACAAACACCAGCCGCTCGTCCACCTGCCCGTACCCTGTGACTACGGCATCACCGAGGAAGCGCTGGTCTGCGAGTCCGAAATCCGTGGCTCTGTGGACCACGAACGTGTCCAGTTCCTGGAAAGTGCCGTCGTCGAGAAGCAGTGCAATTCGCTCTCTCGCCGTCAGCTTCCCACGACTGTGCTGTGCGTCGATTCGCCTCTGACCGCCGCCTAGCAGTGACTGCTCGCGCATACCGCGCAATTGTGCGCGACTATCGACTTTTCGCCTTATGACCATGCTCGGAACCGACCAGAATTGACCTACAAAATTCTGCATCAGTGTAGCTAGATTCCTGACAGCGGGCAACATTGGCCCACTTGCATCCCAGTCCCCAAGCATAGACAATCGCCCCAATGTGAAAGTGAGTAATCTGATAGCTTTCGCATCGGGGTCGTATGCACACCACTACAGTCGCGGGGAGAAAACATGAGACTGGTTATTGCAGGCTGCGAATACTCTGGAACATCGACGCTGGCTTTCGCGATCGACGACTGGTTGCACGAGAAGATGGGAGTGCGGTTCTCCTTGATACACGACCACTGGAAGATACCGGACACCTCTGGGCATCCGCAGGCCGATATGACCGACGATGAGCGAACCCAGGTCCTCGCGCTCAGCCCCGAGCTCAAGGAAATGACTCAGAGACACAGCCTGTACTATCACATCCAGGCCAACTCGTGGAACGGACCGGATTGGATGGCAATAGGCCTGCACATAGACGACTCAGTTTACGGGCCGCTCTACTTCGGCTACGGAGGTGACGGCAAGCCGCACGATCGAAAGGTCGTTTCGTACCAGGTCGAAGGCTCCATACTCAGGTTTGCCCCGGACATAGTCCTGGTTCAGGTCAGCGCCGACGCTGAAGTGATAGCGCGGCGCATGGAGGATGGCCCGCATCCCAACAGCCCTCTCAAGCGTGAGGACATACAGACTGTACTGGACGCCTACGACGATGCATTCGCTAGATCGACGTTCAGGCACAAGATCGCGTTGGATACGAGCTCATCGAGCGTCGAAGAGACAATCTCCGACTTCGAGGCCAAGATTGAGCCTCACCTCACTGAGGCCGATCGATCCAGGATTATGCTCCACCGGAACTGGTAGGAGTGCAGAGTCGGCTAGTCCAAGAAACCTGACGACTACTGCCAGGCGCGCCACCTGTTCGCGATTGGCATCCGGCGGTCTCTTCCGAAGTTACGCGGTGTGATCTTGATCCCCGGTGCCGCCTGACGCCGTTTGTACTCGGACCTGTCCACAAGTCCGATAACGTGTTTGACCACTTCTGGGTCTTCCCCGGCCACGACTATCTCCTCAAAGCTCTTGTCGTCTTCTACGTACGCCTTGAGAATTGGGTCCAGACGCTCGTAAGGGGGAAGACTGTCCTCGTCGAACTGGTCCGGGCGCAGCTCCGCGCTCGGGGGCTTCTCGATCACCGCTACTGGAATGACTGGCTCTTCGGATTCGCTGTTCCGATACTTCGAAAGCTCATAGCACATGACTTTCGGCACGTCCTTGATAACGGCGAATCCCCCTGACATGTCTCCGTATATGGTCGCGTACCCGGTCGCCATCTCGCTCTTGTTGCCAGTGGTTAGCACCAGCCATCCGAACTTGTTGGATAGCGCCATAATCAGGTTGCCCCTGATCCTGGACTGTATGTTCTCTTCCGATACACCCCAATCAGTATCCTTGAACTGCGGGGCTAAGGTATCCAGCATTGCCTCGAAAGGCTGCTCGATTGGCAGTGTCCACAGCTCTATTCCCAGATTGTCGGCTAGCAGTTTCGCGTCCACTACGCTGCCCTCGGAGGAAAACCGTGACGGCATCGACACTCCTACGACGTTCTCGCTGCCGAGAGCGTCCACCGCGATCGCCGCCACCAGACTGGAATCGATCCCGCCGGAGAGAGCCACGAGGACCTTTTCGAAACCGCACTTCCTCACGTAGTCCAGTGTCCCAAGCGTCAGCGCCTGGTACACTTCCGCAGGGCCGTCGTAAAGTCTGCCCGCCTCAGCTTCCATCGGTGGTGTGGGTGCGCTCTTCTCTTGCCAATCCGATACATGGACCACTTCAGCTCGTCCCAACTGTCTGATTGAAGAAGGATCTTCCTTGCGGGGTCGGGGGTCCCTCAGCCGCGACCTGAATACCGCCTCCACGTCCAGATCGACGACCAGCAGGTCCTCCTCGAATTGGCTCGAAGACGCGATCATCTCTCCAGTCGGATCGAATACCATGCTGCCGCCGTCGAACACCAGCTCGTCCTGTCCGCCCACCATGTTGACGTACGCCAGGAAGACCTCGTTGTCAGCCGCGCGCGTCGCCAGCATCTTCTCTCGAGACCGCCACTTTCCTGCATGGAAAGGCGACCCGTTGATGTTGACTATCACCTCCGCTCCAATCGATCGCTGAACGACCGATGGCCCGACCGCATACCAGATGTCCTCGCAGATATTTACTCCCACGGGAGTCCCATCCAGGACGTACACCGGGCAAGCGTCCCCCGATCTGAAGTAGCGGTCCTCGTCGAACACGCCATAGTTGGGTAGGAACTGCTTGTGATATGTGCCCACAAGCTTTCCGTCGTAGGCGACCGCGGCGGCGTTGTACACCTCTCCGCCGACGAAGTCCGCAAAGCCAACGACGACTGCTATGTCGTGCGAAGCTTTTGCGATCTGCTCCATGCGCAGCCGGTTCTCGGCCAAGAACTGGGGCTTGAGCAGCAGGTCTTCCGGGGGATATCCGGGGACGGTGAGCTCGGGAAACGCTACAAGGCTTGCCCCCGCCTCTCTGGCCTGTTGAACGCCATCGAGGATCTTCGACGTGTTATCAGAGAGGTCGCCGACCGTGACATTTATCTGTGCCAGCGCGATTCTGAATTTCCGCATGGGCATCTGCCGGCCTCGACGACTATGTTTCGCGGCTTCTTGAGACCGATGCCGACCGAAAGTGAACTGTACTTGGATGGGATGAGGGGCTCAAGGCGCCAATTCGCCGAAACTACTGACGTGTGCTCTGGACGAAGTCTTCGATCCTGCCCAGGGCCTTCTCGATGTTCTCAGTTGAGTTGGCGAACGAGAATCGCACGAAGCCCTTCCCGTACTCTCCGAAAGACTCTCCCGCCAGACAGGCGACACCCCCGTCTCTCAGAAGGCGATCGGCGAACTCATGACTGGACAGCCCCGTCTCTTCCACATTTGGGAAGACGTAGAACGCACCCTCGGGCAGGGGACACCTTATCCCTTCGATCGAGTTCAGGCCGTCCACGACGATGTCCCGCCGCTTCTTGAACTCGGCCACCATCTCGTAAGAGTCGCCTTGAGGCCCGTTCAGTGCCTCTAGCGCCGCCATCTGCGTGAAGCTGGCGGTGCAGGACACGCTATTGGTTACGAGTCTTGAAACTGGTTCCACCAGTTCTAGAGGCATCACACCGTAGCCGATTCTCCATCCTGTCATCGCGTAGGTCTTGGAGAACCCGTCCAGTATGACCGTCTGCTCCCTCATTGCGGGGAAACTGGCTATAGAGTGATGCTCGCCACTGTACAGGAAGCGACTGTATATCTCGTCCGAAAGGATCAGGATGTCGTGCTCCCTGGCGAGGTCCGCGAGCGCCTGCAGATCGCTCTTCGGGATGATAGACCCGCACGGGTTGTTTGGCGAGTTCACTATCATCATCTTTGTTCGTTCGGTGATGCTGTCCGCGATTGCGTCAACATCGACGTTGAAGCCCTTTTCCTCGTGGAGCTGCATCGGCACTGGCACGCCGCCCATGAAGCTGATCATCGACTCGTATATCGGAAAGCCTGGGTTAGGGTATAGCACCTCATCGCCCGGATCGACGACCGCCATTATGAGGAAGAACATAATCGGCTTGCCGCCGGGCGTTACGACAACCTGGTCGCCGGTCACCGAGATGCCGCGTGTGCTGCTTATCTCCTCCGCGATCCGGTCCCGTAGCTCCGGGTAGCCGGGAGACGGTCCGTATCCCGTATACCCGTCGGTCAGCGCCTGTCGGCCGGCCTCCACCACATGCGACGGAGAGCCAAAGTCCGGCTCCCCAATCTCGAGATGGATGACGTCCATACCTTCAGCTTCTAGCAGGCGCGCCTTTGCGAGAACCTCAAAAGCGGTCTCTGTTCCTAGACGCGCCATTCTGTGGGCGAGTTTCATGCGACTTTCCTCTTATTAGATGTCTTTGTCATCAGGAAGATGCCCACCCTCGGTTCCAGTTCTTGGCGAACACACAAGCGAGCTTAGGCTCCGGCAACAGTATAACCCCAACTATTCACCCTATGATACAATCCGCCTGCGCCAGTCACAAATGCGGAGGATCTTGAATTGAAGGTGTTTTTGGGAATACCCAGAGGATTCTGCGCCGGCGTGGTTCGGGCTATTGACATCGTCGAGTTGGCGCTTGAGAAATACCAGCACCCTGTGTACGTCAAGCACCAGATCGTTCACAACCCCTACGTGGTCAAGTCTCTCGAAGACAAGGGTGCGCGGACTGTCGAAGATGTTGAAGAGATACCAGTGGGGTCGACCGTCGTCTTCTCAGCGCACGGCTCGCCTCCCGAGGACTTTCAGAAGGCTGAAAAGCGCGGCCTGAATGTCATAGATGCCACTTGCCCTCTCGTCACCAAGGTGCACAACGAGGCGCGACGCTACTCTTCTGATGGCCGCAATTTGATCCTGGTCGGGCACCGCGGTCATCAGGAAGTCAAGGGCACGATGGGCCAGACCGACATGTTTCTCGTGGATGACAGGGAATCGGAGAATCTGCCCGAGTGGGACGACGACACCCCCGTCACCGTGCTGACCCAGACGACGTTGTCGGTGGACGACACCAGCAGGTCAATTGCCCACATTGAAGACCGGTTCTCAGACGTGGTAGTCCGGAACGACCTCTGTTACGCAACCACAAACCGGCAGACAGCTGTGAAGGAACTTTCGAGCCTTGTCGACCTCGTACTCGTGATCGGCGCGCAGAACAGTTCGAACTGCAACCGCCTGCGAGAAGTAGCCGAATCCAAGGGCGTGACCTCCTATCTGATAAATGGACCCGACGAACTGGATCCTACCTGGCTTGAGGGCGTGGAAAACGTTGGAATCACGTCTGGCGCATCCACCCCCGACAACCTCGTGCTCGCCGTGATTGACGCTCTTGCACCCGCTGAAGTGACCACCATCGATGGAGTGGACGAGGACGTCAGCTTCGTATTGCCCCACGAGTTCAGGTCCTGAAGCTGTCTGCCGATAGCCGGGCGCACCAGGGAAGGCACCGTTGGAGATAGTCGTAGACAGTCTGCTTGAGGGTGCGCGCCGTGCTATGGGAGTGGTCATCATTGTCGATGTGCTCCGGGCGTACACCACTGCTGCCGTCGCGCTTTCCAGGGGAGCGCAGAAGATTGTCCTGGTGGCCGAGGTCGATGAGGCGCTGGAGCTAAGGCGCGATGGTGTAGGGGAGCTGTGCATGGGCGAGGTCGGGGGTATGCGTCCCGAAGGCTTCGATTTCGGAAACTCTCCGTCACAGCTCAGCCAAGCTGATGTCCAGGGAAAGACGATTATTCAATCGACCCGTGCGGGCACCGTTGGAATGAACGCTGCCGAGGGGGCCGAACACCTGTACGGCGGGTCGCTGGCCGTCGCATCTGCGACCGTGGATGCGGTACGTCGCCTCAACCCACCGCTGGTAACTGTAGTAGCGATGGGATCGGAGGGCCGAATTCGTACTGACGAAGACGAGCAGTGCGCCCTCTTCTTACGTAACTTATTGCAGGGAGTTGTCCCAGAGCACGGCAGCGTCCGCTCCCTGGTGCTTGCCGGGAGTGAGGCCCGGAAGTACGGCAATCCAGCCACGCCCCACTTCCCGTTCGAGGACCGGGACATGGCGGTGACTATCGATTCCCATAATTTCGCCATTAGGGTGACTAGGGAGCAGGGATTGCTCGTCGCCCGAAAGGAATCAATCTGAGCCAGATCGTTTGGCGCAGGAGGACAGGTATTGAAATACAGACAACTCGGTAAGTCCGGTCTTCAGGTCTCAGCAGTGGGCCTTGGGGCAAATAACTTCGGCGGTCGTGTCGATGCGAAGCGCACCAAAGTAGTCCTCCACGCTGCGCTCGACTCCGGCGTCAACCTGATCGACACCTCCAACAGCTATGGTGGTGGTCTGTCCGAGCAATACATTGGTGACGCTCTCAAGGGACGCCGCGAACAGGCCGTAATTGCTACCAAGGTATCGAGTCGCGTGGCCGAAGGCCCTAACAACTCAGGCAACTCCCGTAAGCACGTCTTCGACCAGGTCGACATAAGTCTTCGTAAGCTTCGAACGGACTACATCGATCTGTACCAGATCCACTGGTGGGACGCCGATACCCCCTTGGAAGAGACGCTTAGAGCGCTGGACGATCTCGTCCGTATGGGCAAGGTAAGATACGCTGGCTGCTCCAACTTCACCGCATGGCAGGTCTGCGAGTCTGATTGGACTGCAAGGTCCATCGGGATTAACTCATTCGTCAGCGTGCAACCCCAGTACTCCATGCTCTACCGCCAGCCCGAAGCCGAGTTGCTTCCCATGTGTGAAAGGTACGGCATTGGAGTACTGCCGTACTATCCCTTGGCAAACGGCTTCCTTACCGGCAAGTACCGCAGGAATTTCCCGGTCCCTGAAGGAACAAGGCTCGCGGCGAACGACAGGGGCGTATTCACAGACAGTAACTTTGACATCCTTGAGCAGCTAGAGGACTTCTGTGCGGAACGAGGACACTCCATCCTCGAGCTCGCGTTCGCGTGGCTCCTCGCCAGCTCCTCAGTGAGCTCCGTGATCGCGGGAGCAACTCGTCCCGAACAGATCGAGGCCAACGCCGCATCGGCCAGTTGGGTACTTTCCGCCGAGGACCTGGCCACCGTGAACTCCATACTGGAAACGCAATGAAATTCGGATTCGTTATACCGCAGAACTGGGGTCTGTCCGACCCGCAGGACGTCGTCGGATTCGGCGTCCGCGCAGAGGAGTTTGGATACGATTCCGTGTGGGTCAACCATCACATCCTGAACGTCGGGTACATCTACGACCGCCTCCAGGACCGGCCGTACTACGATGCGCTGACCGTACTTACTTGGGTGGCTGCCAGGACACAGCGGGTTAGATTGGGTACGACTGTGCTGGTGCTGCCGTACCTGAACCCCCTGGTGCTCGCCAAAACTATCGCCACGCTCGATGTTATGTCCGCCGGGAGGGTCTCGCTTGGTGTCGGCGTTGGTATGCTGCGCGAGGAGAACGAAGCCCTCGGCAGCGATTTCACCACCCGCGGCGCCTACGCCGACGAATCAATCGAGGTTCTGCGAGATCTGTGGACGTCGGACGACCCGAGCTACAGCGGTCGGTTCTTCAATTATGGGGGATTCAAGTTCTCCCCCAAGCCTGTGCAGTCTCCTGGAGTCCCAATCCTGGTCGGCGGCATGAGCTGGGCAGCTATGCGCCGCACTGCCAGGCTGGGCGACGGATGGCATCCGAACGGCGGCACGATTGCTGAGTTGAAGGACCGTTTTGACGCTGTAAGGACTATGTGCGCCGAGTTCGACAGAGACCCCAGCGAGGTCAGCCTAGTGGTACGCGGTGAGCTCGACGTCCTCGACACGCCTTCCAGGGACCCATCGACTCCCATGATAGGAACACCTGATCAGCTGCTGCAAAGCATTGAAGCCTACGAGTCGATAGGCGTGTCCGAAATTGTGCTGCAGGTCGGCACCGACGACGTGGACCACATCCGCCGAGTCCAGGAGTCCTTCGCCGAGCAGGTACTGACACGCGCCACCGGATAGGCCCTATCCCGGAGGGCTAGTTGCACTTTCTGTTATGGCAGACGCTCCGCATCCGGGGCGGGCTCGACCTCGAACGTGTTGAGCGCACACGCCAACATCCCGTAGTAGCCCATAGTCGCGGTCAGCTCGGTTACACCCTGGACCCCGAACCTCTCCTTGGCGGCGTTGAACGTTCCATCCGATACCCGCTTGTCTCGGAACATCTCGCGACCATACCCGATCACGAGGGCCTCATCCGGTTCCAGCCCGGTAAGGGGTCCCCGGTTGGCGACCGCATCTATCGCTTCTACCCTGACGCCGGCCTCACGCGCTAGTACAACGTGGGCCGACCACTCGTAGTGGCAGTCGAACTCACGTGACGTTGTGATTATGGCGAGCTCCTTGATATCCGGATCGAGCGTGGACTCGAATCTGATGTATGCTCCGAGATGGGCCGCGCGCCCCGCGACTTCCGGGCTGTTGAGAAGCACCGCAAACGGTCCGCTTATGCGACCCCTGCTGCTCGCGATCGAATCGAAGTGATGTGCAGCTTCCTCTGAAACATCGCTGCGCTGCTGTATCTGTGGGACTCTGGGCATTCCTGACCTCTCAATGGTGCCTCGTACAGGTTTGACTGAAACCATACTTTGGAGCATATTGGTTGCCGTCCAAGTAAGCGTCCCAATGCTAACATAGCATGGCGCACACCTGAGAAATCATATGAACGCCATCGTTATCCAGCACCACATGCATGAAACACTCGGCTCCAACTTCGAGTCCGTGCTGACCGGCGCTGGCTTCGAGGTAGTGACAGTTCCTGTGTTCTCAGGCGCCCCGACCTTTGAGTCGTTTGACGAGCCTCGTCTGACGCGTGATGACATCGTTGTATCTCTCGGCGGACCCATGTCTGCCAACGATGGACTGCCCGCCCTCGAGCAAGAGATGAGCTATCTCCGGCAGGCTGCTGAAGACGGAATCCGCGTCATCGGATATGCTTGGGTGCCCAGTTGCTCGCTCGGGCGCTCGGAGGAGTGGTCGAACCCACCGGCGGGTACCAGTTCGGTCTAAGAAAGATATGGGTTTCCGACTATGGCCACGGCGACCCTGCGTTCAGCAAGATCACAACTCCGCTGGTGCCGACTCTGCATGGAGAGTGCTTCTCGACTCCTCCCGGCGCGACGGGGCTCGCCAAAGGATTCATGCTCCGTCGTGACGGTCGCTATCGCCGTTTTGACATGGCGTACAGGTTCAGTAACGCCTACGGTGTGCAGTTCGAGCCACAGCTGACCGTCGATGAGCTGCGGGTGTGGAACCGTGAGCTGGCATCTGACTACGCTCTGATGGGGCCCTGCTTCGATCCCGAGGAAGAGTCGGCCCGCAACCTCCGCGAGTTCGAACGCTTCTATCCGATTCACCGCGCCCAGATGGCAGACTTTTTGAGCTCGGTCCTGTTCTCTGCCGGAACAGCGTGAGGCTATACCGGTAGATCCAGCCTCCGAAAAGCACGCGTCTACTCGACTGTTGAGTTAGCTGATAGGATATCGACGACCAAATTGCTTCCAGTTGAGGTGCCCCAAGAATGACCCAAGTAGCGGTTCATCAGTCAGCGTCCTTTAGCTCTGCTCTGCCTGATACCACCTCCGACGTGGCCCTGCCCGGTCTCGAAGGAGAGGTCACCATCACGCGGGACAGCTTTGGAATTCCCCACGTCAAGGCAGAGTCGGAGCACGATGCCTACTTCGGTCAGGGTTTCGCGACTGCTCAGGATCGGCTGTGGCACATGGACTACGACCGTGCCCGCGCCTATGGTAGATGGGCTGAGTTTATCGGACCCGCCGGAGTAGAGCACGACCTCATGATGCGCCGATTCCAAATCCGCGCTTCTGTCGAGAGGGACTGGGCGGAGCTCTCCGAAGAAGCCCGCGCGATGTTTGAGGCTTACGCCGCCGGGGTAAACGCCTCCATGGAGTCTTCAGACACTCTTCCCGTAGAGTACGCGCTTATCGGGGCCGAGCCGGAGCCCTGGAGTCCCCAGGACTGTCTCGCTGTCTTCAAGGTGAGACACATCATGATGGGCGTGTTCGAGGGCAAGACGTGGCGTGCAAGGTTGGTCAACACGTTTGGCCCCGAGCGTGCTGCCAGTCTTCTGAAAGGATACGGCCACGAGTGGCGCGACCGGGTCAAGAGTATCTGGGGCGATGAGAGAGCATCCAGCTTCTCCAGCCAGCTTGTCATCGTCCCGCCGGGGGCGGAGTCTGAGTCCGACATTGTTGAAGGCATCGATCAATTGGAGAGCGGACTCGCCTCGATCGAGTGGCTGGCGGAAGACGACAGCGGCTCCAACAACTGGGCAGTCCACGGCTCGCGTACCGCGTCGGGCAAGCCGCTCGTCGCCGGAGATCCACACCGCGGTCTGGATACACCGAACGTCTACTATCAGAATCACGTTGCCTGCCCTGATTTCGACGTAATCGGTCTGTCCTTCCCTGGGTGTCCCGGCTTCCCCCACTTCGGCCACAATGAACACGTTGCGTGGTGTGTCACCCACGCCGGAGCTGACTACCAGGACCTGTACGTCGAGAACCTCCGCGGCAGCGAACAGGGTCCAGAGTACGAGTTTCGCGGCGATTGGCGCCCTACGATCGTCAGTGAGGAAACTGTCTCGGTCAGGGGATCAGACGACGTTGAATTTGAAGTCGTTGCAACCGGTCACGGGCCCGTAATCGCCGAAAGCGGCGACGGCTCGAAGGGGCTGGCCTTCAAGTACACCGCGACATCAGGCCCGAATCTCGGCTTCGAGTGTCTGAGGCGTATGCTGCACTCGCAGAATGTGGACGAGATCGACGAGTCCATGCGCGATTGGGTCGACCCGTGCAACAATTTCGTCTTCGCAGATGTTCACGGCGACATCGGATACCTTAACCGAGGCCAGGTCCCCATCCGACCGATGGCAAACGCCTGGCTTCCTGTTGCCGGCTGGACCGGCGAGCACGAGTGGGAAGGGGTCATTCCGTTTGAGGAGCTTGCCCGAATCAGAAACCCCGAGGACGGCCTGATAGTCACCGCCAACAACCGCATAGTTGGTGACGACTATCCGTACTATATTTCACTCAGCTTCGCTCCCGATCACCGCGCGAGACGAATTCTCGATAGGTTGAGCGACCTGAGCAATGCCACAGTCGAGGACATGGCCGCTATACACTCGGAAGTGGTATCCATCCCAGCGCAGGTGTACTCCAAGTTTCTCGCCAATCTGTCTGCCGAAGGCATGTCCCAAATTGAAGAAGCATGTGTCGAGCACCTGAAGGCCTGGGACGGCAGCATGGACAGGGATCTGGTCGCCCCAACCATCTATAGCGCGATCCGTTCCGAGATCCACGGCCAGTACTTTTCCAGGCTGTTTGCCAGGCTAGCTGATGATGCGTTGAGTGCCCAGGGACGTGGCGCCCCCGGACATCTTAGGCAGCTTACTTCTCTATTGGTGGCTGATCTGCAGAGTGGCGTCGAGGTCGTGCGACCTCCCGATCCCGACTGGGAGTGGGACTTCGACAGCGAACTGTACCAGGGCTTTTACGAAGCGGTACACAGGCTCTCCAGGTCTGGTGTTGGTCTCGGCAGGGACGTCGAAACATGGAAGTGGGGCGACGTACACCGGACCAGACCCAAACATCCTCTGTCGGCATCCTTCCCGGATGCAGCTGATCTCCTCGATCCGCCTGGTTTCGGAATGAGTGGCGACGGAGACACGCCTCAGGCGGGCAGCTACGGCGTAGTTGCTCCCGACTCATCGACTACCCTCTGGGACTCGTTCACGATAACCGGCACATCCGTCGCCCGCTACGTCTGGGACACGGCCGATTGGGATAACTCTCGCTGGATAGTCCCGCTTGGCGCGTCAGGTCACGCCGGCAGTCCGCACTACGCTGACCAGGGTCCGATCTGGGCCGATGTCGAGCTGATACCGGCCACATACTCGTGGGACCGTATCGCTGAGGACGCGGAGACTACCCAGACCATCCGACCCGCCTCGGAACCGGCGATCATAGAGGCCGGATCCACCGCTTCACACGATACTGGCCAACCGGAAGGGGACGGCCTGTACCAGGGTTCTGTGGCCTCTTACGGGGTATCCGTACAGCGCGACGTCATGGTTGAGATGCGCGACGGCGCAAGGCTCGCAACCGACCTGTACCTGCCCGCCATTGACGGCGCGCCCGCTCCAGGGCCCTTCCCGGCAATACTCGAGCGTACGCCTTATGACAAGCTTGCTGCCCGCCAGACATCGAAGGGCAAGTTCTTCGCGAGACGCGGCTACGCGGTCGCTATTCAGGATGTCCGGGGTAGGTTCAAGTCCGAGGGCGACTGGCTGCCCTTCTTCGACGAGGCCGAGAATGGCTACGACACTGTCGAGTGGCTTGGCTCTCAGCCTTGGAGCAACGGCAAAGTCGGAACAATGGGCGATTCCTACGCTGGCTCAGATCAGGCGGCCCTTGCCACGCTCAATCCGCCTCATCTCTCTACAATGATCGTCGCCGTGGGCGCATCTGACTACTTCTCCAGTTCCATGCGTCACAACGGCACTCTTGAGCAGCGCTTTCTGATCTACGCCTACAGAATGGCTACTACCAGCCCCGAAGCCAAGGCCGATCCAGCGCTGGGTGCTGCCCTCCTCAACATCTTCGAGAACGGAATGTCCGAAGTCGTCGAGAACTTCCCGATCCTCAAGGATACGAGCATCCTTCGAAGGGTCCCGACCGTCGAGCAATGGGTCGTGGACCTTCAGACTGTGGGCGAGCGCACGGACTACTGGAAGCAGCGGGGGTATGCCCCTGTCGAGTACTACGATGAGCACGCCGATGTTCCAACGCTATACCTCGGGGGATGGTACGACTCCTACGCCCGCAACTCCACCGAATGCTACATGAAGCTGAGCAGGCTCAAGGATTCACCGCAGAGACTGCTCATGGGACCTTGGACCCACGGCCAGTATGAGATAACTCACTCAGGAGACATCGATTTCGGCCTGACGGCCCACATCGACTACAACGACCTGAAGCTGGCCTGGTTCGATCACTACCTGAAGGGAATGCGCACCGAGGTAGCGGACTGGAGTCCCGTCCGATACTTCACGATGGGCGGAGGTGACGGCCGTATCAACGACGAGCACAGATTGAACCACGGCGGCTTCTGGACCGGCGCTGACGACTGGCCGGTTCCTGGCACCCGATTCGTGCCCTTTTATATTCACGGAGACGGCACACTGTCCCGCAAGCAGCCGGGCAGCGAAGAGAACTCCTGCACTTCCTACGTTTTCGATCCGTCCGACCCTGTGCCTACCATCGGCGGCGGCATCTCGGCGGCCAATCCCATCATGGAACCGGGCGCTTACGACCAGCGCGGCGATCCTACGCGTTTCTACGGCACCGAGGACCATCAGCCGCTGAACGCCCGTCCGGACGTTCTCACGTTCCAGACGCCTCCGCTGGAAACGGATGTAGAAGTTACCGGGCCGATCACGGTAAGGCTGTGGGCAGAGTCGTCAGCGGTTGACACCGACTTCACCGCTAAGCTGATCGACGTTTACCCGCCCGCGTCGGAGTACCCGGAAGGGCTGGCGATCAATATCACCGACTCCATCATTCGCGCCCGCTACAGAAACGGGTACGACGAACCGGAGTTCATGGAACCGGGAGAGGTGTACGAGTACGAGTTCGAGCTGTATCCCACGTCCAACACCTTTGCCGCTGAGCATCGCATCCGCTTGGATATTAGCTCGAGCAACTGGCCCAGGTTCGATGTCAATCACAACACCGGCGAGCCACTCGGAGTCGACCGGACGTACGAAGCGGCCCATCAGACAGTCCACCACAGCCCCGGCAGGTCAACTCACATAGTTCTTCCTGTGGCTACGTAGCCTAGCTCCGCCGAACCGCTCGTCCGGGCAGCGCTCCGGTGTGAGAGCCGCCATCGATCACCACCGTCCCGTTGACTATTACGTGTTCGATGCCGACCGGGAACTGCTTGGGGTTCGTGCGTGTGGCGGGGGCTCGGACGGAGCTCGCGTCGAACACGGTGATGTCGGCATTCATGCCGTCGCGCAGAACGCCTCTGTCCTGGAGTCCCAGCCGCTGGGCCGGGAACGAAGTCATCTTCCTGATTGCGTTTGGCAGAGACATCTGCCGTTCTTCCCGCACGTACTCCGCCAGGATTACAGGGAAGCAGCCGTAAGTGCGCGGACTCGGGAAGTCGCCCAGCAGCACCGCGTCGCTGCCAACCATCGAGAGCGGGTGTGTCACGAATGCGGGCAGCGTCTTCTGGTTCAGGCCTTCGGCCACGTAGCACGTCTGAAGGTCCTCTTCGATCAGCAGGTCGCATAGCGCGTCAACTGGGTCCTGTTTTCGCATTTCTGAGATCTCTGCGATAGATCTCCCCTCGTACTGGTGATTCTCAGGACGCTTGAAGTACGTCAGCCACATGTCATGCCAGGTGGGTGCGCGCGGCACGACTTCGCTACGAAGTCGCTCGCGGGCGTCCTCATCCGCAAGCGCCTGCTTCAGGCGCTCCGGCCCTCCTTCGTGGACCCAATCCGGAAAGACGATCAGGATTCTCGTGCTTCCGAGGCTGTAAGGGTAGCTGTCGAAAGTCACGTCCTGGCCTGAAGCTGACGCATCCTCCACCAGGCCCAGCAGTTGGGGAGCGCCACCCGGTGACGGCGCCTTCTGATAGAAGTGCGTGATGTGCACAGGCACCCCGCTCCGCTCGCCGATCTCGATCGCCTCCTTGAACGGGTCCATGAACATGTCGCCTGACTTGTACCTGACGTGCGTGTGGTAGATCCCGCCCATATCGGCAACCTGTTGAGACAGCGCGACCAGCTCGTCGGTTGAGGCATACCCGCCGGGTGGGTAGTCCAGTCCAGTAGACATGCCGACCGCGCCCTCTTCCATTGCCTCGCGAATTATCGCCTTCATGTTCGCGATGTCGTTCGCTGTAGCCGGCGTCGACTCCCACCCAATGGCGTCGATCCGCACTGGCGAGTTCCCCAGGATATATGCGATGTTGACCGCCGACTTCTGGTCGAACATGTTGAGATACTGCTCGACCGTGGACCATGAACCTGGCAGGGGAGGGTTGCCGTCCAGTCCCGAGTTAATCTCCACGAACCGCCGGAAGTCATCTTGCGACCTGAAAGGCGCATATGAGTTTCCATCGACGCCGATCAGCTCTGTCGTGATTCCCTGCCTGACCTTTGGCTCGTGTTCCGGTTCCGATAGCAGCACGAGCCCCGAGTGTGCGTGCATGTCGATGAATCCCGGGCAGACCGTCAGACCGGTGGCGTCTATCGTCCGGGCCGCCTCTACGTCTTCGACAGATCCCCGAAATACCTTGATCGTCTCTCCGTCGACTCCTACCGAGCCGTAGTAGCCGGGATTCCCTGTGCCGTCGATAATCAGTCCGTCTCGGATCAGGATGTCGAGCATGTACACACCTCGGGTTTTCGCTTCGGGTGCGATTGTACACCCTTGTCATCAGTGCGTGCGGTGGTAGGCCCGATTCGGGGGTTGATATAATCGTTTCGCTGTGCGACGCATCGCCCCGGCGAACGCTTGCCGAAATCCGCTGTCAGAATAGAGGACGTATCAAATGTTAGACTTGAAAGGTCAGGCGACCGAGTTACTTTCCCGAATATCCGATCTCATGGTGCGGCTTTGACCTCGACAACAAGCGCGGTGAAATAGGGGAACTTGAGAAGCGGGCTTCCGATCCATCTTTCTGGGAGGACAACCAGCAGGCGCAGGCGGCAATGCGCAGGATGTCCGCACTCAAACACGAAGTCGACTCGTGGACCGGACTGAGGGCGAGGGCGCAAGCTCTGGAAGAGTTGATTGAGTTGGCGCTCCTTGAGAAAGAGGACTCTCTGGCCGCTTCGATGAGGGAGGAGCTCGTCGATCTGTTGTCGACCCTCGACGAGCTTGAGTTCCTGCTCATGCTCTCTGGAGAGTACGACGACCAGAATGCCATCCTCGCGCTGCACGCAGGGGCAGGGGGAGTCGACTCGCAGGACTGGGCACAGATGCTCATGCGGATGTACCTGAGATGGGCGGAGCGCAGGGGATACAAGACCGAGGTACTGGACGTTTCCATGGGTGATGAAGCAGGCATTAAGAGCGCGGTTGTCCAGGTGACCGGCCTCAATGCATATGGATTCCTCAAGGCCGAGAAAGGCGTACACAGGCTCGTACGTATCTCTCCTTACGACGGGAATCACGCTCGCCACACTTCGTTTGCCCTTGCCGAGGTTATGCCGGACGTTGAAGACGACTCTGAGGTGACCATCGATCCCGATGATCTCAGGATTGACACGTTCAGAGCTGGCGGTCACGGTGGTCAGAGTGTCCAGAAGAACTCAACCGCCGTCCGGATCACGCACATTCCATCTGGGATCAGGGTAAGCTGCCAGAATGAGCGCTCCCAGCACCAGAACAGGGAGATTGCGATGCGCATCCTGATGGCGCGGCTTGTCGAGTTGGAGATGAAAAGACGCGCTGAGAAAATGGCCCGACTCAAGGGAGAACACATCTCACCTGAGTGGGGCAACCAGATCAGAAGTTATGTGCTTCACCCTTACCAGATGGTCAAAGACCACAGGACAGATCACTCCGTGTCCGACGCTGCCGGGGTTCTCGATGGCGATCTGGACGACTTCATCACTTCGTATCTAAAGACAACAGTCGGATAATTCGTCACTCCACCATTCACGCAGCCGTAGGGGCCCTATGAGAACACTTGCGATTCTACTGATAGCTTTAACTCTAGCCTTGGCACTCGCCTGTGGGGGAGGTGAGGCGGAAACGCCCACGCCTGAACCCGTGGCCCAGTCCGAGCAACCCACTCCCGCTCCGACTGAGGAGCCGGATACTGAACTTGCCCCGACTGCGGCTCCGGCCGCTGCTGCCGCTGAGACTCCAGGTGAAGAGCTCTCCGGGGGCGTGTTTCGGCGACTCTGGGCCGACCCCCCAACTCTCGACCCGCACCTGACGTCCGATACCACGTCTGCAGGTCTGGTCGTAGAGATCTTCAGTGGCCTGGTCGCGCTCAACACCGATCTCCAGCTAGTACCCGACATAGCCGAGAGCTGGGATATCAACGAAGACGGGACCCTCTACACGTTCCACATACGCGACAACGCGAAGTTCCACGATGGCAAGCGTGTGACTGCGGAGGACTTCAAGTGGTCGATGCAGAGGGCCGCCCATCCGGATACCGCGTCGCCTGTCGCTGATACGTACCTGAACGACATCGTTGGTGTGGACCAGGTGCTCGAAGGGGAATCCGAAGACATTAGCGGAATTACCGTCATCGACGATTCCACGCTACAGATCGAGATCGACGCTCCAAAGGCGTACTTCCTCGCGAAGTTGACGTACCCGACAGCCTATGTGCTTGACAGCGAGAACGTGGTGTCCGGCGGCAGGACTTGGACCGACACCCCTAACGGTACCGGCCCGTTTAGGCTCAAGGAATACCGCATAGGCGAACGCATTATTCTCGAACGCAACAAGAACTACTATCGCGAACACGCCAACGTCGACTCCATCGCCATGAACCTCGCGGGCGGCCAATCGATGGCCATGTATGAAAACGACGAGATCGACATAACCGGAGTTGGGCTGTTCGATCTGGACAGGGTGCTTGATCCCTCGGAGCCGCTACACGAGGAGCTGGTGGTAGCTCCGCCGGACTTCAGCATCTCGTATGTAGGTTTCAACGCCAGTATGCCCCCATTCGACGACCCCAAGTTTAGACAGGCGCTTAATCACGCCGTTGACAAGGAGCTAATTGCCAAGGAAGTGCTGTCAGGTTTGGTGGAACCCGCCTACGGCATCCTTCCTCCAGGGTTCCCTGGGTACAATTCGGATTTCACAGGTCTCGAGTACGATAGCGATCTCGCCAGGCAACTCCTCGATGAGTCCAATTATGCCGATCCCGCTACCAGGCCAAGGATTGTCGTTACTGTCCCGGGGACTGGTGGAACAATCGGACTCGACCTCGAAGTGGTGATCGAGATGTGGAAGCAGGAGCTTGGCGTCGAGGTCGAGATCCAGCAGGTTGAGTGGGCGACCTATCTCCAGGACCTTAACCAGCACAAGTTCCAGGCCTATGCAGGTTTGGGCTGGGAAGCTGACTACCCGGACCCCCAGGACTTCCTGGATATTCTGTTCCACACCGAGAGTTCGCTCAACCACGGCATGTACTCAAATCCCCAGGCTGACGCTATCCTTGAAGAGGCCCGGACCGAGACCGACGTAGAGCGGCGCGTCGAGCTGTATCGGCAGGCTGAAGACCTCATCGTTCAGGATGGGGCGTGGCTTCCACTATGGTACTCTGGTGAGCGATACGTGCTTATCAAGGACTATGTGAAAGACTACCGTGTGACGCCCATGATAGTCCCGAAGCTGAAAAACATCCGCCTGACCGACTGACTGCGTACCGCACAGACGGAAGTGAGGAGCGAGCGCTCTGACGGGCGCCCCTAGATCAAATGTGGCTGTACATCACAAGAAGGCTGCTGTGGCTGCCCGTGTTGCTGTTTGCTGCGTCGCTTGTCACATTCACGTTAGGTAGATTCGGCCCCGGCGATCCAGTTCAGGTCCTACTGGGAAATAGGTACGATCCTAATTCGGCGGTAACCAAGAGTCTGCGCAAGGAGCTCGGTCTCGACCGTCCATTCGCGGTCCAGTACGGCAGCTACATGTGGGGCGTCCTGCACGGCGACTTCGGTGAGAGCTACCGCTTCAGGGGCCGTCCAGTCAGGGAACTGCTAACGTCCAAGATGTGGGTGTCGTTCCAGGTCAACGTCGCCGCTCTGATCGTCAGCCTCTCGATTGGACTGCCTCTCGGCTTCTTCATCGCTCACAAGCAGGGTACTTGGTTTGATCCCACTGCTGTTGCCTCCGCGCTCATACTCATGTCGATTCCGATTATGGTCAGCATACCGGCCTTCCTTTGGGTGACTTGTCTGAAGACCGATCTGTTGCCCTGCTCTGGATGGGGCGGTTTCTGGGATCCCAGAATCATCACTCCTGCAGTCGTGATGGGTATTCCGGGCGTTGCTGGGCTGCTCAGGCTCATGCGCGCCAGCACGCTCGACGTCATGGGGCAGGACTTCATCAGGACCGCCTACGCAAAGGGCCTTACTTCCTTCGCGGTTGACTACCGCCACATCCTGAAGAACGCTATGATCCCGATCATTACGGTGCTGTCATTCACGCTCGCCGGAATGTTGAGCACCGGGTTCATTACCGAGCGCATACTCGGTATCCCCGGAGTCGGCAGCCTCGCAATCGACTCCATCTTCAATCGCGACTACCCCGTCATCATGGCTATCACGCTGATCGGCTCCGCAGCCTTCGTGCTTGCGAACCTCCTCGCTGACATCTCTTACTCTTTCGTCGATCCCAGGATCAGGTATCAGTGAGCCAGCAACCTGCCCGAACCGCAATAGCAGACTTGGACTCCGCTGCGGAAGATCAAGGCGGCAAGGGTCATTTACGACGCGCCTGGGATAGGCTGCTCAGAAAGAAGCTCGCCATGGTCAGCGTGGTCGTGCTGATCGTTTTGTACGCGGTCGGTATATTCGCTCCGCTCATCGCACCCTACGAGTACACCGCGCAGGACTACACGGCCATACGGAAGCCGCCTAGTGCAGAACACTGGGCCGGCACTGACCTGAAGGGTCGCGACCTGCTGACAAGGGTCATGTGGGGAGTCCAGAACACGGTCATTATCACGGTCATATCCATGGCGACCGGTGGCCTCGCGATTGGTGTGACTCTTGGCCTGGTGTCTGGATACTTTGGCCGATGGGTGGATGCTCTCATCATGCGCGTGGGCGAGGTGTTCGCGTCCTTCCCGGACATACTGCTCGTTATAATCCTGGCCGCCACGCTCGGCCCCAGGCTTCGCGATTTCATCAGGAACGTCGAAGACACCACCTTTCTTGATGGTCTGGTAAAGGCCGGCCTCGTCGACTATATGGTTATCTCAATCGCGCTTGTGTCCTTCAGCTGGTTTGGCATGGCCAGGGTGGTTCGAGGACAGGTACTCGCCCTCAAGCAGACGCAGTTCGTTGACGCCGCGCGCTCGGTAGGCGCAAGCACGCCGCGGATCCTGTTCACACACCTGCTTCCCAACGCCATCAGCCCCATCGTCGTGCTGGTTACGATGGGCATGGGGTCGATGGTCGGCGCCGAGATCATTCTGAGTTGGTTAGGACTCGGTATCCAGCCTCCCAGGCCCAGCCTCGGTGTCATGCTCCTTGAGGCAGGCAGCCTCAGTGCCCTCCGAGAGGTGCCGTGGATGTTGCTCTCGCCCGGCCTGATCGCATGGACCCTTGTGCTGGCTTGGAATCTCCTCGGCGACGCGCTGAACGATGTGCTCAACCCCCGAACCCGATGATTCGTAATCCAACCCTGTCCTGGAGAGTCCCCTATGTCATTCAACCTGCTTATCTTCGACGAGGGCGCGCCGGAGCGGGGCCGCGTTGGCGAGTGGCCCGACCTCCTGCGCGACAGGGTACCCGGCATCCAGATTAACGTGGCCACCTCCGTCGGCGAGGCGATGGAGATGATCGGCGAAGCCGAAGCCGCGTTCGGGAACATAGTCCCGGAGGTGTTCGAGCGCGGCAGCAACCTGCGGTGGATCGCGTGTCCACAGGCTGGCCCACGCGCTGGCTACTACCATCAGGACCTGATCGACAGCGATGTCGTCGTCACCAACACGCGAGACATCTACAACGATCACATATCAAATCACATCATGTCCTACGTTCTGGCCTTTGCCAGGGGTCTGCATGTGTACATCAGGCAGCAGGTGGATTCCGAGTGGCAGCCCGGTTACGAGATCGTCAATCTTTCCGACTCCACCGCCATTGTGGTGGGCGTCGGCGGCATAGGCGGCGAGACTGCGCGGCTATGTGCCGAGTTCGGCATGAGCGTGATCGGGGTGGACCCGCGAGTAAGCTCGCCGCCGCCTGGAGTGTCGGAGCTCGTAGCGCCTGATGGTCTTGATGGAGTGCTCCCTCGGGCGGACTTCGTTATCGTGACAGTTCCTGAGACGCCTGAAACTCAGCGATTGTTCTCTCGTGACCGTTTCAGGAAGATGAAGTCATCTGGCTATTTCATCAACATCGGTCGTGGCGCTACAGTTGTGCTGGATGACCTTGTGGCCGCTCTTGAGGCTGGCGAGATCAGGGGTGCGGCGCTGGACGTTTTCGAGATCGAGCCGTTGCCTTCGGATCACCCGCTGTGGAAGATGCCGAACGTAATTATTACCCCGCACTGCGCGGGGGCAGGTCCATATCTGGACGATCGCAGGACCGAGCTGTTCATCGAGAACTCCGTCAGGTTCAGCGAGGGCCAGGAGTTGAAGAACGTCGTGGACAAGGCCAACTGGTTCTGATGGCGAGCCTGTACTTGGTCGACGGCACTTACGAGCTGTTCCGAGCCTACTACGGCGCGCCCCCGAGAACCTCTCCCGACGGGACGCCCATAGGCGCCGTTGCCGGACTTCTCCAGACTCTTCTGCTCCTCCTTCGCGAGCAGCGCCCCGATTACGTCGCGTGCGCCTTCGACCACGTTGTCGAATCGTTCCGAAATGACCTGTTCGAAGGTTACAAGACCGGCGACGGAGTTCCAGGGGACCTTGCCGCGCAATTCGAACTCGCCGAAAAGATTTCGAGGGCTTTGGGCATTGTGACTTGGCCTATGGTCCAGTTCGAGGCCGACGACGCTATTGCCACTGCAGCGACTCGATGGAAGCAAGCGCCGGAGATCGATCGGGTCGTGGTCTGCTCGGTCGACAAGGACCTCATGAACCTTGTCGACGGCTCCCGTGTATTGGTCTGGGACCGCAGACGTGACATCACATACGCCGAGTCCGATGTCATCGAGAGGTACGGCGTTCCCCCAGCGTCCATCCCCGATTATCTCGCTTTGGTAGGGGACTCCGCGGATGGCATTCCGGGTGTCCCGCGTTGGGGGGCGAAAGGCACGGCGACTGTCCTGAGCGAGTATGGTCAACTTGAGGCAATCCCAAAGTCACACGACGAGTGGACGGTCTCGGTGAGAGGTGCCAGATCGTTGGCAGCGAATCTCGCTGAGCGTCGAGCCGATGCCGAATTGTATCGTACCCTGGCGACCTTGCGCACCGACGTGCCTCTGGTTGAGGAACTCGGAGACCTGCGCTGGTCAGGGGTTCCACGCAAAGACTACGTCGCACTCTGCAAAGCTCTCGGGCTGGATCGGCTGAGAGATGCGCCGACCCACTGGAGAGAGGAGTGAAGGAGTACCCCCGGCGGGACTCGAACCCACGCACCTGGCTCCGGAGGCCAGTGCTCTATCCGCTGAGCTACGGGGGCGTAACTGGTTCCCCAAATATAGCAAGTGCGCCATTCTGGGACAAGTTGAATTGACTCAGAGAGTCCTATTCAGCGAACATGGCAGGGGCTGTCGCCGCCGCTTATCAAGGCCCCCCCAACGGACTCCATAAGGGCCGTTAAGTGGGTTCTGAAGCACTTGACATACAGGTACGGGGTGAATATGATTATGCCGCATTTGTGCACCGTCGGCTCTACCGGCGGGAGACCTGTATGTCTAGTTGACGAAAGTCTCAATAATCGGTCCGACGGATGGACATTATCCAAAAGGAATCATCTCGAGAGGGGGTCAGATGAGAAGGCACTTCTCCATTAAGGGCATAGTAATAGCCCTGCTTTCTTCAGTTCTTTTGTTGGCGTTAATAGCATGTGCGGGACCACAAGGCGAGTCTGGACAGCCTGGTTTGCCAGGAAATCCTGGTAACGCGGGCGCTTCTGGTCCGCCAGGGGCTGAGGGCGGCCCGGGACTGGCCGGTCTGCCAGGGCATCCTGGTAACCCGGGACCTGCGGGCCCTCCAGGCCCTCCAGGCCCTGCGGGTTCGGATGGCGCTCCGGCAGTCTCGCCTGAAGCTGCTATAGAACTCAGTAAGTCTACTATTTCAACTGCCGGTGACTCCGTTACTGTACGCGGTTCCGGGTTCCTTCCCGGAGAGCCTGTAGTGCTCCAGCTCAGGGTCGACGAGAACCTGTCGATCATCGCAGGTGGCGCACGAGGTGCGCAGGTACAGGCCAACGAAGCCGGTGCCTTTAGCATGACTTTCGATGAGATCGGTGGCGCCCCGGCGAGCCAAGCTCGCGCGATGGGTAGCCGGACCTTCTCCGCCCAAGGCTCAGACGGCAGCAGGGCTAGCGTCCCTGTTACGGTCGTCGGCGCTCCTGAGCTAATGACCTCCGTTGACACCAGCCTCTTGGCCAGCGCCACTGTAGTCGGCGAGCCAATCATGGTCTGGGGTGCGGGATTCATGCCAGACGAGGTTGTCTCCTTGATAGCTGTCGGAGCGGCCGAAGGTGGCGGTAACCGCATATTCGGTGGCGTAACTGCCAACGTCTCCGGTGCCTTCGCAGTAGATGCGGCCAACCCGCTTGGTGAAGGCGTGTACACGCTCAAAGCGACCGGCAACATGGGGTCCACCGCGACTGCTCCCTTGGTTATCGTAGCCGAGAAGTAGAACACACCGAATTTAGAAAATCTAGCTTAGCCTAAGCGACGCTTCCTGTTAGGGAGGCGTCGCTTGCTTTATGAAGGATAATGAGCAGCTTGCTCAGCACGGAACCAGGGTAGTGTTCACTCGCTCTAGAGATCGTGCGACAACCTTTCCAGAGTGGGCCAGTGCTTCCTGCGTAGTGTTCAGTCGACCGTCGTCGCTCTGGTGACGCGGCGAGGGGAGCCGATGGTTTTAGTTTGCAGACCCACAAGATTTGGCTCGGCTCGAACCTTCGTGGAGCAAGACGCAGCCCCAGTTGTGTCTCTATAGGTGAACGGCTCTCGACCGCAGCCATGAAGCAGTCTGCGATGAATGATGCTAGCTGTGAGGAGGGAGGAGGCTGTATCAGTTTAGTCGGTACCCTACTCGAAGGTGCCATAGCAGCCGCGCCGTCATTCCGGCGAAGGCCGGAATCCAGAGGGGCAGGGCAACGCTCTTATCGAAGCCACCGACCAAATTGATACAGCATCAGGAGTGAGCCTCAGAGTTGACGAGAGGGCGTGGGGCAGGGCCTGCCGGCTGTGCTGCCAACCCTGATCAGCCGGTAGTAGCCGAATCCGGCTCTTGGATTGACGCCAGGGTGATTCGCAGCGTTGTGGGCCTTCTACCAATTGTCCGTATGACCTCTATGCTCAGGCCTGCGTGATCGACCCGATCGCCTGCGACTGGTATCTTGCCCAACCGGTCAAAAACGAATCCTCCGATTGTGTCGAACCCATCGGCAACGACGTTCACACCAAGGGACTCGTTGAGCTCGTCAATAGGCATCCCGGCATCGACAACGAATTCACCTTCACCGACACGCTGTATCTCAGGTTCTTCTGCGTCGAACTCGTCTTGGATTTCCCCGACGATCTCCTCTAGCAGGTCCTCGATCGTTACGATTCCTGAGACGCCGCCATACTCGTCAACTACAATTGCGAGGTGTGTGCGCTCTTCCCTGAACACCTCCAGAAGGCCTTCAAGAGTCTTGGACTCTGGAATGAACAGAGCCTTCCTGCTGACCTGCTGAGCCGCAGTTTTGGAGGCGTCTTCATTTAAGGGAAGCTGCTGCAGCACGTCCCGCGCATGAGCGACGCCAACTACGTGATCAAGGTCGCCCTTGTAGATCGGTATCCGGCTGTGACCGGCGGTGTTCATGCTGTCGGCCAGCGAATCCAATGAGGCGTTCGACTCCACTGCGACGATGTCCACCCTCGGCACCATGATCTCGCGGGCAACTGTCTGGTCTAGCTGGAACACTCCCCGGATCATCCTGACCTCGTGCTCGTCAAGCATCTCCTCGGTTGGGTCCACTGCTAGGGCGAAGTCCAGAGAAGGGTCGGACGTGGCGGATGTTTCTGTGAGAGGCCCTTTCATGATCATGGCCTCGATCAGGAGAATTGGCCGTAGAGGGAAGGATATCAACCACGCGACTCTCGGCATGAACGTACAGACTTGGACCGCATAGCGCACACCGAGTGACCGGGCAACGTAGGTGGTCGCCGCCAGCCCAAGCAGCACAAGGACAGATCCGGCTGAAATCAGGTCCCATCTCACTCCCCATACTGACCAGACGACCGCTGTAACGGAGACCATCGCCGACGCCAACGCCATCAGATTGAGAAGTCGAAGCGGAGCAGTGGGCCCGGCAGGGATGGTCATTACGAGATGAAGTGGCCCGGAATGACTTGCTTGCCCGTTCAGGACGCTGGAGGATAGTGCCTGGATCCTTCCGGCGATGGAAGTTGCTCCCAGCTCCGTGATGGCAAACACCAGTATCGAGATTCCCAATGCCAGTGCCGATAACGTACTGTCGCTCTCCAATTCAGTGCTCCAGTGTCGGAGGATCCGCGGGCCGATCTGAGTCGATCTGGGCCGCGTCTGCGCGCTTTCGCCTTATGCGGGCTGGCGCGCCGATCGCGCCAGAGTCTGGAGGAACGCTCCTGTTGATCACCGCCCCGGCGGATGTATATGACCTGTCGCCGATGGTGACTGGGGCCACCATCATGGTGTCGCACCCGATGAAGACATCGTCGCCTATCACCGTTCTGTGTTTATGCTCGCCGTCGAAATTGCAGGTGATCGACCCAGCGCCGATGTTGACGTTGGATCCCACCTGGGCGTCGCCGATGTAGCTGAAGTGACCTGACTTGGTCCCTCGCCCGACCCGGCTGTTCTTAACCTCGGCAAAGTTCCCAACGTGCACCTCGGACTCGAGGTACGTGCCGGGCCTGATGTGACTGAAGGGTCCGACATCGACACTCGATTCCAGGGTCGCTTCCTCTACTACCGAGGCCACCACCTGCACACGGTCCCCAATGCTCGAATGTTCGATGATCGAATTCGGGCCGATCTCGCACTCGATGCCGATCCGAGTTGATCCCTTGATGTGCGTATTGGGCAAAACGACGGTGTCAACCCCGATCTCAACGTCGCAGTCAATATAGACCGACTGCGGGTCCGGCATGGAGACGCCGCTCAGCATCCACTGTTCTCGTATGCGTTCTCGCATGATCGACTCGGCTTTCGCCAGTTCGACCCGCGTGTTGACTCCAAGCGCTTCGGTTGAATCGGCGGCACAGTAAGTCGCCACTTTGTAGCCGGAATTAGCTGCCATGGCAATCAAGTGCGTCAGGTAAATCTCGCTGGAAGCGGAGACTTGAACTCGCGGCAGATTGTCCCACAGCCAGTCTGACCGGAAGCAGTACACACCCGCGTTGATTTCCGAAAGCGACAATGTCTCCGAATCCGCCTCTGAGTGCTCGACCACGGCGCTGACAAGCCCTGCGGAATCACGTACCACCCGACCAAGGCCATCGGGCTCATCTGCCGTTGCGGTCAGCAAGGAAACGGGAGCTTCCGACCGGATGTGGGCCTCTCCAATTGCCCTCAATGTGCCAGGCTGGATCAACGGCACATCGGCGTTCATAACTAGGATGTTGTCGTATCCCCCAACGACCTCTCTGGCGCGAAGCAGCGCATCTCCCGTCCCAAGAGGCTCTTTCTGGAATGCGTACTTGTAAGTGTTTCCAAGAGAGTTGATTACCTCAGACGAAGGGTCCTGCACCACGACGACGATCGGATTATGTCCAGCGACTTGCATCGCCTCGCTGACGATTGTCACCATTGGCTTGCCGCAGACGGTGTGCAGTACCTTGGGAGTGCGGGACTTCATGCGTTTGCCCTCTCCCGCTGCGAGGATGACGGCGGCGAACGAAGTCATGGCGCGGACACAAAAAAACGCCTAACTGAGGGGCAGATAACAGTGCCCAAGTCAGGCGCGGAGCTGCTGATAGATCTATCAGATAAGTCGTCCACTTTCGCGAATGCTAGCAAAGGCCCTTCTAAGTGTCAATGATCTGGACATTCATCGCACCACCGTTCTATCCTAACCGCGTCCTGCTCTGCGGGATCGATGACCAAGTATCCACCGGAGGAACACACATATGGTCCGCTTCAAAGTCGCCGTCCAGAAGCCAACTAACGTAACCTACGCCCTCGGTGGCGGAGAGTACGACTACGAGATGGAATACCTCTCGACCATCGACGCCGAGATCGTGGAGTTCGAAGCGGCCAGCGAGGGTGAGATCATAGAGCAGGTCCGCGACTGCGACGCACTGATCGCCCGTGGAGACCGAATCACCCAAGCGATCATCGACAGCCTTGAGAACTGCAAGATCATCGCTCTCGGCAGCGTCGGTGCGGACACGGTGGACGTACCGGCCGCGACATCCCGCAATATCCCGGTTACCAACGTCCCGGACACCTTCATTGAAGAGGTCGCCGACCACACGATGATGTTGCTGCTCGCGACATTCCGGCGTCTGACCCTTATGGACGAGATGGTGCGTACCGGTCGCTACGGCGAAGGGAGGCCATACCTCAACCAGTTCCCGCGACTGTACGGCCAGACGCTGGGATTCGTCTCGTTCGGCCACGTAGCGAGGGCCACCGCGCTCCGAGCCGCGCCGTTCGGACTCCGCATGATCGCGTTCGACCCATACATTGAAGAGTTGACGATCACCAGCTACGGCGTCGAGCCTGTCAGCCTCAACGAGGTACTTGAGCGCTCCGACTTCGTCTCCATGCACGCGCCGTCGACCTCCGAGGTCCACCACATGCTGACCGAAGAGCACTTCCGGCGAATGAAGCCGACCGCACTCTTCATCAACAACGGCCGCGGCCCGACCGTCGATGAGCCCGCTCTGATCAGGGCGCTAGACGAGGGTTGGATCGCCGGAGCCGGCCTCGACGTGACCGAGATCGAGCCGCCGCACTCGGACAACCCTTTGCTGGAGATGGACAACGTCATCCTGACGCCGCACGTTGCATCGGCATCAGCGAGGATGTCACCCGAGGCGCGCCGTAGGGTAGGGCAGGAGATTTCGCTCGTGCTTAGCGGACGCTGGCCCAGGACATGCGTAAATCCGTCCGTGCTGGTCAAGACCGACTTGGTCCGCTGGCAGCCCTACTCGATGGAGCGGGGCCCCGGCTCCAACTGATCTATGAGCCTTCCGGCGCGGCCTCGGGCACGTACTTCGGAGGCCGCGCCAGCTGCACCATCAGCATGGTGCTCGCTCCCAGGGCGGCGAACGCAACGAAGGCGTATTGGTAGCTGCCGGTCAGGTCGAATATCGCACCGGCAGCTAATGCCCCAATCGCCTGACCAAAGCTGGTTAACGGCTCCGTAACGCCCCGTATCGCTCCGAGTGAGCGACGCCCGTAGTAGTCGGCATACGCGACCGGCGGCACCGAAAGTATGCCGCCAAGCCCGAATCCGAACACGACTGAATACGCCAGGGCCTGCGAGGTTGAGCTCGTCGTCATGAACAGCACCGCCCCGAGCACCATGACCGCGGCCACCATAGTCAAGACATGCCTAGCGGGAACGCGCTCGACAATCCACCCCCAGGCAATACTGCCGAGTCCGAGGAACGCTGCGTTGAGGCCGACGCCTACACCCGCGAAAACAGGGCTGAGCCCCTCATCGCGAAAAAACGCCGCCAGGTGGGTGTTGATTCCGGCCTGCATAAGGAACAGCAGCCCCGTTCCCGTGGCCAGTATCCATAGTGCGGGCGTTTTCATGGCGGCCTTTAGAGTCCATCCGGGCTCCTCGGTTGACGACGGCCCGTTCGACCCCTTGTCCGCCTCGTCCGCCTCGTCGCCATCCGGTCTCAGTCCCACGTCTTCAGGGCTCTGAGCTATCAGCAGCGTCGCGGGTAGCAGCGCGACCGCCCACACGATCAACCCCAGCACGATCCACGCGTCCTGCCACCCGCGTCTGTCTATCACGATAGACGCCACTAACGGGAACGTGATCATGCCGATCGAGTGTGACAGGAACAGTACCCCGCTCGCCCTGCCTCGCATTCGGATGAACCAGCGCGATGTGACGACCGACGCGCCGATCTGCACGGGACTGGAGAAAATGACCCGCCCTACACCGTAGGCCAGGTAGAACGCAATCGGTACGGTTGCCCAAGCCAGTGAGATAGTGGACAAGCCCAGGATGAACACGCTCACAGCGAGCACCAGGCGCGCACCGTATCGGTCTATCAACCAACCTACGATCGGCGACGCGCCTGAAGCCGCCAGTCCACCGAAGCTGGCCGCGCCCGCTATCAGCGTGCGACTCCAGCCGAGGTCCTCGGCGAGAGGGAACATGAAAACCGCGATGGTCAGGCTGGCAGCCGCGTTCCTTACGATCTGCGTGCTGCTGGCCGACCCCAGGACCACCCATCCGTAGAAGAACGGAGTCCTATGCGCGAGTCGGGGAGCTAGGTTCACTGAAGGTCCGTGAGCGTTCTCAGGTGGCTGCGAAAAGACCTGCGGATGCTAACATCGGGTCTGCGCCTCAGTCAATTCAACAACCGCCATTGGCGAGCACAGACTGTGCTAACCAAAGAAAGGCCCAATTTTGCCGGGAGGTTCATCTTGGCTAATTCCTCACGCTAGCGTATAGAGCCGGTTCAGAGGCACCTCACTCATTGGACTCGAGGTGATAACGCTTCCATCAACGCTTATCCGCTTGCTTTCGAGATCCACTTCTATCCTGGGGTTGAAGTTGTTTCTTACCATGCTCCGCTTGGTGACCGTTCGCAAATCCTTCACGGGCAGGAGCTTGCGTCGTGTGCCCAATCGTCGTTGGAGACCCGACTCAAGTGAGGCCTGAGATACAAAGAAGGCGCTGGACCTGGCGGCGGAGTTTCCCAGGGCGCCGAACGCGGGCCCGTACGTCACAGGCTCGCACTGCCTTATGGAGGCGTTTCCCTCGCCGGAGGGAGCCCACGCCACCAAGCCGCCCTTGATGACCATATCTGGCTTGACGCCGAAGAATGCGGGACTCCAAAGCACCACGTCGGCCATCTTGCCCGGCTCCAGCGAGCCCACGTAGGACGATATGCCGTGTGTTATGGCGGGATTGAGCGTGTACTTGGCGAGGTAGCGCAGGATTCGCTCGTTGTCGTGCTCCGGGTGAGTCGCGCCTCGCTCCCCCTTCATCTTGTGGGCCAGTTGCCATGTGCGAGTGATAACCTCTCCTATCCGTCCCATGCCCTGTGAGTCCGAGTTGATGATTGGCACCGCACCCATGTCATGGAGCACGTCCTCGGCGGCCATGGTCTCGCGCCGCAGCCTTTCGTCGAGAGCGGCGGCCTCGGGCGGAGCGGCCACGTTGACACTGTGCACCTGCGCCGTCATGTGAAAGTGCTCTTCGTATGTGCTGGCCGTGTATGGAATCGTAGGCGTGGTGGAGGAGGTGATGATGTTGTTCACCCCTGCCAACCTGATAAGGTCGGGCGCGTGACCACCACCCGCGCCTTCGACGTGATAGGCGTGGACGGCGCGTCCGCCTATCGCTTCGATGGTGTCGGACACGTGCATGGACTCGTGAAGGCCGTCGGTATGGAGGGCAACCGACACGTCGTACTCGTCCGCCACACGCAGGCATGCGTCGATGACGTAAGGATACGCGCCCTCGTCCTCGTGGATTTTGAAGCCCGTGGCCCCCGCCTCAATGCTCTCCACCATGGGAGAGGGATGGCTCGCGCTGCCCCTTGCCTGGAGGGCGAGGTTAACCGGGATGTTCTCGAACGACCGTAGCCAGCCTTGTATCGTGGAGCGCCCAGTGGTGTTCAGACCCGCGCCGATGAGCGTCGTCAGGCCCGCGGTCAGGGCCACGTCCATGAGCTTGGGGTTGTTGCCGATGTGCACGTGGCTGTCCACGCCGCCGGGTGTGGCGATAAGGCCATCCCCGCGATAGACGACGGTGTTCGGTCCGATAACGAGGTCGACATCGTCCATTATGTCGGGATTGCCCGCCCTTCCTACCCCGACGATAGTCCCGTCTTTTATGCCGATGCTTCCCTTGAATATCCCCATCACTGGGTCAATGACGATTGCGTTCGAGATAACGTTATCCAGTTCGCTGTCTCTCGCGGGGCGATGCGAATACATCATCCCCGTCCTGAGATTCTTGCCCCATCCTCCCAGTATCTCGTTGCCGTAATGCGTGTAGTCTCTCTCTATCAGCGCGAACAGGTTTGTATCTCCGAGCCGCACGCAGTCTCCGGCGGTGGGACCGTACATGGCCCCGTACCTTTGTCTATCGATTTCGAATGGCACGATTACTCACCTGTGTCCAGAAAACCTTGAGCGCGGGCGCGGGCCAGCGCGTCTCCGACCTGCGTTTCCGACAGGGCGCCGTTCACGAAGCCGTGGTACCCGTACACCCTCTGCCTGCCCGCGATGTCTATGAGCCGGACTTCCACAACCTGCCCCGGCTCCCACCGTACGCCGCTTCCCGAAGGAACGTCGAGACGCTTGCCATACGCCGCGCGCCTGTCGAAACGCATGCGCTTGTTTACCTCGAAGAAGTGGTAGTGCGAGGTCACATACGCTGGATAGCGTGACGTATTCTCCACCGAGATGACGACGGCATCCTGCCCCTGGTTGCAGAGGATGCCCTTGTCGGCGAAGATAACCTCCCCTGGTATCATGATGACCTCCTCCCGATTCAGCGGATGGGGTTCCGCACGAAGACTAGCTTCGTGCCTTCCGGAAAGCTCGCCTCCACCCTTATGGGGTCCACCAGCTCCGGCACGCCTTCCATCACGTCCTCGCGTCGGAGGACTTGCGTGGCGCGCTCCAGCGTTTTCTGGTAGCTGTTGCCGTCTCTGGCATACTCCATTATCTCATCGCAAATCAGGGCGGTCGCCTCCGGGTGGTTCAGTTTCAATCCCCTAGCTCTCCTGCGTCGAGCAAGCTCGGCCGCGCTGAAGATGGTCAGCCTGTCCAACTCTCGTGGTGTAAGTCTCATGGCATCCTCATTGCTTTCGTCGAAGTCCGCGTTCCGGTTGCCGCTACCCATAGTAACAGCATGTCGGGAGGGAACCGCTCTTCACGCCGAGAGGGATGCTGTCCCAGATTAGTAGGCACAGCCCTCTCCGTCATTCCGGCGAAAGCCGGAATCTAGGGGTGGTGGGGCAATTTTCGCAGAGGCCACCTACCAATTTGGGACAGGTTCGCCGAGAGGCAGCTACTTGAAGTTGACGATAATCTCTTTTGATGTGGAGCGAACTCAGTGGAGGAAACTTATCAAGGCCCTTAACAAAGCCCCACGATAGGGCAGGTGGTGGCCTGTTCCCTGGCTGACATCCTCACCCAGCACCGCGTCGGATTCCGCATAACCAGCGCAAGACGCTGTAACAGGCAGAGACCTGGGTGCCGCGACCCGCCCTCTCCATTCTTGACGGGTTTTCGAGCGACAGGAGAGGTCAGGGCACGATAACAGGTGCAAACGAACCCAACGTGAGGTTCTCAATGTTGTCTAGCCCTGGTACCCCTGCCCGGACTCGAACCGGGGCACCCGGTTTAGGAAACCGGTGCTCTATCCTCCTGAGCTACAGGGGCACATGAACTGAGAGCGTACATGGCCGCAGAGAACGACCGTAGGAAATTCTGACAGGGGCCGGCGTTCTGTGTCAACACGACAACTCGACTCAGATCGAACCCGCACGTCTTGTGAACTCCGCGCTCCGTATGTCGCGCTCGACGATCGAGCGGATGTAGCGCGAGCTGATGCGCTCAACTTCGTTGCGCACGCTATCGCTGAGTACCGGCGCTCCGATTCCCGATACCGTCTCTGTCCGTTGAAAGTGCCGGAGAGCTCGCATGGCAGACTGCGATACCTGCACCTTTTGGCCGATGCCTAGAGTCCTGCACTCCGGGCACAGCACGCCACCGGCTGTGAGGTCGAGAAAGTGGTCTCCAGGCTCAAGCGTCGCATCGCACTCAACGCACTGTTCGAGCTGAGGCCTGAAGCCTGTCACGTCGAGCACACGTTGCTCGTACCATCTGCCTAAGAGCCAAGGGTCGCTGACTTCACTCATTGCTTCAAGGGTTTCCGCAACCAGCGCGTAGAGAGCATGGCTCGGTGACCGCTCCTGTGAGAATAGATCGGCGACTTCACAGACGTAGATCGAGTGAGAAAGGCGGGTCAAGTTTTCACGCGAGCCCGGATGATCGTCGCGCAGCGCCGCTTCGGTAATGACGTCGAGGTTCCGCCCGTACGCGGCGGAGAAGTCCACAATGTTGGTAAGGTCCAGGTGCCCTCTCAAACGCCCGTTGGGGCGCCGAACTCCCTTGGCAACTGCCCTGACCTTGCCCAGATCCGGGGTGAGAATCGATACGATGCGATCGGCTTCTCCCAGGGGGTACTGGCGCAGCACCACCCCGTTGGTCCTGTACGTTCTTGACCTCACTCGGCTCATGCCGACTAGAAGACCTGCCTGCCCTCGATTGCGCGGCCCAGCGTGGACTGATCGGCGTATTCCAGGTCGCCGCCGACAGGGAGACCGCGCGCCGGGCGCGTGATCGACACACCCAGCGGGGAGATCAGACCGTGGATGTACATTGCGGTTGCATCGCCCTCTACGTTGGGGTTGGTAGCGAGAATTATCTCCTGGATTGGCTCGCTGGACAGGCGCTTGAGAAGCGGCTGTATTCTCAGATCGTCGGGGCCTATGCCGTTCATCGGTGAGATCGCCCCATGCAGCACATGGTACAGACCTCGATACGAGTATGTGCGCTCCAGCGCGAGTACGTCGAGCGCCTCCTCGACAACGCAGATCCTCTGCGGGTCGCGACCCGTATCAGCGCAGATGTCGCAGGGGTCGTCCTCGGTGAGGTTGAAACACCGAGAACACATGGCGACGCTGTCCTTGACGCCGACGATTGCGTCAGCCAGATCATGGGCGTGTTGCTCGGGCATTCGGATCAGGTGGAACGCCAGCCGCTGAGCTGACTTAGGCCCAATCCCTGGCAGCTTGCTGAACTCCTCTATCAGCCTCGCAATTGGCGCAACCGAATAGACGATTGGAGTTGTCATCTTACGTGAGGCCCGGGATGTTGATCCCGCCGGTCAACTCTCCCATTCTGGAGCTGACCATCTCCTGAGCATTTGTAAGGCCCTCGTTCACGGCAGCGATTATCAGGTCTTGCAGTATGTCGACGTCCTCGGGTGAGACGACTTCAGGGTCGATCTCGATTGACTCAAGCGTAAGCTTGCCCGTGACCACTACAGTGACGACACCGCCTCCTGCAGTGGCTTCAACCGTGGCGCTTTCAAGCTCTTCCTGGAGCTGCGCCATTTTTCTCTGTAGCTGCTGAGCTTGACGCAGCATTCGGCGGTTCATTGAGGTGTGTCCTCCTCGATTGTTTCCACCAGTCTCGCCCCCATTGCTTGGGCAGCGCGTACCAGGTGGCTCTGGTCAGTCTGTCGCTTGGACGCTCTCTCGCTTCCCGATGTGAGTTCTATTGAGAGTTCGAACTCACTTCCCATCACCTGCGCGATGGCTTGGTTCAACTCTCGCCTTACTGTCGGGTTGCCAACTTCCGATTCGGCCCGCTCGATGTGCGAGCTGTGGGCGAACTTGACGACAATCCGATTGTCTTCAAGATTATACTCTCGTGCGCTGCGTAGCAACGGCCCCAGCTTGAACCGCGCTCCCGTGTTTCTGAGCGCCCGCAACAGGTCAGGCCACACGGCTGCCAGACGCTCGTCCGGTTTGGTGGGAAGAGGCTCGCCCGCGTTCCGCGCCGGCGCGGGACGGGGAGCTGCGCTCGGTGCTGGTGGCGCCCGGCGCTGCTGTACGTACGGTGCAGGCGATCTCGGACCCGGGTCGGCGGCACGAGGTGCGGGTCTTCCGGCTGGCTGCCCGACCGGTTGTGGTGGAGCGGGCTCTGCCACAGGCTCCAGGCTGGACTCCGCGAGCGCTAGCTCTAACGGCAGTGGCGACGACACGTCCTGCCTTAAGTCGGCCTCGGCGAACGCTCTCAGCGCTCGTAGTACCTGATTGCGGTCGGCTCCCGCAGCGATCTTCGCAAGCCGCTCGGCGGTCGTGTCCGAAAACCGGGACGAGTCTCCGGCCCCTGAGCTTATGAGCATGACGGCGCGCAGGAACTCCGTAAGTGCGCGCTGTAGCTGTCCGAGGTCAGATCCCTGATCGGCAATCCTGCTGATGAGGCTGAACCCCTCCGCCACCTTGCGTCCGACAACCATCTCACAGAGATCGAGCGCATCCTCATCCCCGGTAAGCTCCAGCATGTCTCTGACCTGCTCGCCCGTCAGCGGCGACCCGTAAGAGACTACCGCCTGTTCCAGCAGGTTCTCCGCGTCTCTGAGGCTGCCGGTAGAGTGTCGTGCGAGCAGATCGAGCGCATCTCCTTCCGCCTCCACACCTTCTGCATCGCTCAGCTGCGACAGCTTTTGGTGGATCGCGTCGATCGGAATCCGCCGAAAGTCGTACCGTTGGCACCTGGAGACGATGGTTAGAGGGACTTTGTGGACCTCTGTAGTGGCGAGTATGAAGATGGCGTGTCCCGGCGGCTCTTCCAGCGTCTTCAGGAGCGCGTTAAACGCGGCGTCCGTCAGCATGTGGACCTCGTCCACGATATAGACTTTGTACTGCGACTGGGTGGGCGCGAAGCCGATCTTGTCGCTCAGATCTCGAATGTCGTCAATGCCGCGATTGCTGGCTGCGTCGATTTCGATCAGATCGAGCGCGCGGCCCTCGATGACTGCCAGGCAGTTGTCACAGGCGTTGTCCGGCTCCCCGTTCTGCGGTCTCAGGCAATTGACGGCCTTGGCCATTATCCGCGCGGTGCTCGTCTTACCGGTACCGCGCGGTCCGCAGAACAGGTACGCGTGAGTGAGCCGACCGCTGGATACGGCGTTCTTGAGCGTATTGGTGACGGTCTCCTGCCCTACGACTTCATCTAGGGCGCGCGGACGCCACTTTCTGTAAAGCACTTCCGCCATAGCAGCAGTCGCTTTCGGGTTCTCAGGTTGGACGGGGACGTACGCTAGTCGATGAGGCCAGCTCGCCGCATCTCTTCCTTAGCTTCGGCCTCTATCGCCTGTATGATGACGGCGTCTGACTCGACTTCGTGGTCGTAACCTAGCAGATGAAATATCCCGTGGGCAACCAGCGCCGCGATCTCGTTTTCAAGCGTATGACCGGCTTCCTGGGCCTGCCGTTTCGCCTGCGGAAGTGAGACTACTACCTCGCCGACTTCGAGTTGGTGGCCCGGAGGAAGAACGAACTCGAATCCATCGAAGTCCTGACTCTCACCGCCATAGTACGTTCCAGAGTGAACGTTTGAGAACGACAGCACGTCCGTCGTTGTGTTGATTCCGCGATGCTCGGCGTTGAGCTCGGTCACCGTCTCATCGTTCGCGATCACTACGGTTGTAAGGCCTTCGGTCGCGGATCCTTCGACGGAGAGAGCGGTCCTTGCCACTGTCGTCAGCCAGACTGAGTCAACGAACTCTGTGAACTCATAAAAGACTTGAACCTGGACGTTGGACATGGCTTAGGGAGCGGCTAGGTCTCCGACGACCTCGCCCCAATGAGTGCGATTCTGAGCAGGTCAGGGAGAACCAAATCGTTCGTTGTTTCCGTCCTGTGACTGGAGAAACTCGAACAGATCGCTGTCTGCTGGAAGGACAACGGTCGTGTTGGACTCAAATATCTTGCGATAGGCTTCCAGGGATCTCTGGAAGCCATAGAACTCAGGATCGGCTGCGATTGCGGCGGCAAAGATCTTTATGGCTTCAGCCTCGCCCTCACCACGCGTGATTTCGGCTGTCCGCTGGGCGGTAGCCTTGATGATGGCAGCCTCGCGGTCCACCGCGGCCCGGACTTGCGCATCGATTTCCTGGCCCTCGGCTCGCTCTTTGTCGGCTTTTCTCTTTCGCTCAGACTGCATCCTGGCATAGACTGACTCTGCGATCTCAGGCGGGAAGTCGGCGCGCTTGATCCTCACGTCTATAATGTCGATTCCGAACTCCCTGAGCTTGGGCTGGACCAGAATCTGCACACGACTCATTATGTCTTCGCGCTTGGTTGTAATTATCTCGGCCTGGTTGTCGCTGGCGATCTCGCGCCTCAACTCGGATGTAATGATGTCTACCGCGCGCGCTTTGCCTTGGCTCTCCGTCTGCACGGTCTCCCTGAACAGCACCGGATCGACTATGCGTCCCCTCGCGTACACGTCGATTATGAGACGCTTCTTGTCCTTGGTGAGCAGCGACTCGGGCGGTGCGTCAAAGCTCAACAGGCGCCTGTCGAAGTATGTAGTTGTGTCGATGAACGGAGTCTTGGTATAGAGACCTGGACTTCTGATCGACTGCTGCACCTCTCCGAAGCGTGTTACGATGGCCAACTGCTTTTCATCTACGACGAAGAACAGCTGCGGCCCCACTATTGCCGCCAAGACCGCGACTATGATCAGTGCTAGCGCCAGGAATTTCATTGAAAGGTGTTCCTATTGGTTCCTGCCAAGGGGGTTCGGAAGTTCGCTGTCACCGGTCAGATCTAGGAACTCAATCAGTCCTCCGCCAGTATCGTCGTCGATGATGTACTTACGTATGTCTGGAAGGATGTCTTCCATCGCTTCTAGGTAAATGCGCTGTCGTGTTACCTCCGGGGCCAATTCGTATTCACTGAGAATCGACAGAAACCTCTGCGACTGACCGTCCGCAAACGCGACTCGCTCCTGCTTGTACGCTTCCGCGGCCTCAGTCAGCCGTGCGGCCTCGCCCCTGGCGTTTGGAAGAACGGATTCCCTGTACGCGTCGGCGAGGTTGATTATCCGTGCCTTGTCCTCCTTGGCGCGCACAACGTCGTCGAAAGCGTCCTTGACTTGCTCGGGAGCGAATACGTTGAGCAGTTTGACCTCACGGACATTTATGCCGGTCTCGTACTCGTCGAGAAGTCCTTGGAGAAGCAGCTTGGTGTCGGCCTGCGTGTCCTCTTTCTTGTCTGTCAGCGGGTCGTCGATAGGACGGCTCCCAACCACCTGTCGCAAGGAGCTTTCCGTGGCGTCCTTAATGGTCTGACCTGCTGGATCAACCGAACGATAGAGGAACTTCTGAAGGTCCTTAATGTCATACTGGACGAGAAGCTGCACATCAACGATGTTAGGAGCCTCTCCGGGCAGACCCGCCTCATCAGCGTCGCCGGTGATCATGAGAGACTCGTCGAGAGCCGGGGTTCCGCCCCGAATTCCGACCTCGAGCTTACGGATATCGTCCACTTTGACGATGTCCCTGGCTCCCAATGGCGTAGGCCACCACCAGTGGAGACCGGGCCCTTGGATGTTGTCGAACATACCGAGTCGGCGGAGCGCCGCCTGTTCCCCGGGCTGTACGGTATAGAAACCGCTCCCCGTCCACACGAGCGCCCCAATCGCGAACAGTGCGAGAACGATGATCGCCCACACACTACCGCCGCCGCCGATGCCGCCCACACTGAACCGGCTGAAGAATCCCCTGATTCGCTCGAGGATCTGATCGAAGTTTACTTCGGGTTCTTCTGGCCTATACATGATGTGGGACAACCCCAAGTGAAGACTGGTCTACCGTCTATTGTAACGATATGGTAACACACGGCGTTAGCGCATACGACAGCACTTCTCCGTGATGCGAGACAAAGATGCGCACGGTCTATCGCGTTTTGGGTGTCATCGAGTTATTTAGTGCGTACCGCCGGCAGTTTCCAACAGTCTTAGTAGCTCTAGCAATTCCTCGCTACTGGCAATTGACCCAGATAGAGTGAGAAACTCTCCTACGTCAGCGGACAGTTCCCTCAGACGCTGAATCCGGGGTCCGATAGGATCAATTGAGGCCGGGCCGTGAGCGTAGGTGCCATAGAATGCAAAGTATGCCTGGTTGAGTTTGCGAATAGGATGTCCGTTCCGGGTCAGCAGGTTCCTCTGGTCTTCCATGTAGTCTTCCGCTCGATCGACCTCACCTTCGGCCAGGAGCTTTTCGACAGTGATTCTCGTCTCCCTCATCAGCGAACCCAAGTCAAGCTCGGTATGCTCAGCGAGATCGGCCACGTGGATGACTGGGAATGCTTCTTGCTCGATGTCCGGAGTCGGGTCCATTCGCGACTCAATGGCCGAGTAGGCCAGATCTCCGATCTCGTCCCCGGCGATGCTTGCGACCGTCTCGTTGAGCGCCATCAGATCTGCGTTTCGATAGGGACTTCGTCCCAGCGGCTTCAGAAACAGGTAGTGGTGCACCCACTCGTGGGCCGTCAGACGAAGCGTGCTCCTCAGATCTAGGCCGTTGTGTACTGAGGCCGGATAAGTAGCGACTCCGCCTATCTCCAGGACGAGCGCCGACAGCTCCTGCTCCACCGAGACCTGTTCCTCGATCGCTTCGCGGGCCTGAACAGTCATACTCGCTTCGAGCAGCACGTCGTCCAGGCGTTGAATTCTCTGTCTCGGTGATGTGACCAGCACCATCGGCGGCTCTTCCAGCCTGACATCGACTGGAGGAATCACCACTTTGCCGACGAGCCCGAGCCTCTGCTCCCTGACCACCGTGCTGGTCTCGGACTCGAGCACCTCCTCCACATCATTGCGAATCGAGGCCCGTGAGCGCCGTAGCTGCCGGAGTCGCCCTTCCAGCTCCTGCACCACTTCGTCGCTGTCTCCGTCTGCGCTGGCTAACCGTACCTGGTCTGTGAGCTTCCTTATCTCCTCTCCGAGGTCGAAGTACAGGACAACAATTTCCAGACGCTCTGTTTCTGTTAGATCGAGACCTCGGATCAGGCTGAGTAGCCGGTGCGTCCATTTCGAGTGGAAATTGCCCAGGTGCCATCCCACGAGATCGTACGTGAACTCTGCCGAGACTTCCTGTGTGCGGCTGAGCGTTATGTCGTCACCACGGAAACCGAAGAGCGTGACAGCGATCAAGCAAATCGCCAGCCACTTGGCAATAACTGCTCTGCTGAGTCGGCGACGAGTGAGATGCCGAACCATCTTGGTAGGAATCCATCAGGACCATCCGCTGGCCGATCACCCATTAAGGTGCGACCGCGTAGGCCGGATTAGCGACGAAACAGGTTCAGGAACCTGTCTTCGTATATGTCGAATGCTCCCCACCGGTCCAGCTCTCGTCTGAGATCTTCTGGATCGCGGCCTCGCGAGACTTCGTAAAACATGCGCTCGATCCTCTGGACAGCCGCCATCGGCAGCCCGCCCGCTCCCGGCGCTGGATCGAACAGGCCCTTGGAACCAAGCTCTTCGACATGGTGCGGCGCGGACCTCGAAGTCAGTTCGTACATGAACTTTATCAGCGACACGTCCCAGAGCTCGTCCACGCCGACCATGACGACTGCAAGGTTCTCCTGTTCCCCTGTCAACCTCTCGTCGATCCGGCGAGCAATCTCCCCGGCATCGCCGCTGAGAATCTCTGTACCCTCTGGCTCGTTCCTGTACTGGTACAGCAGGCCCGGACTGTTGGGACCATGCTGACTCGAAACATACTCCAGGTAGCGATAGGCTTCCGGACTGAACCCTTCCAGATTCATCGCATAGTACGGCGTGACTATGGAAGGCTCTTCTGCGACAACCTTACCGGTTCTGACGACCCCCTCCCTTTTGTCCGGCTGGAGGTCCCTGTAGATTGGCTCGGTGACCACATAGTACGAGAGCGAGGTGACTCCGAACGTAGCAAGTTTCTGAGCTGGATATCTGACAACCCAGGTCTGTTCAGCGGCCCTGATCCAGTCGAGTTCGTCTTCCACTCATAAACTCCTACGGCGACGCAGTCCCAGCCCGACAAGGCCCAGAACGCTCAGTGGAATTGCTAGATCCGAAAGTCGCATGGTCGGCGACGCTGGCGCGAAGCAGGCGGAGCCGCCTTCCCTCCGATCCGAACTGCCCGTTTCCGCGCCGTCCGTCGACTCCGGTTCAGATGTCTCTGCGTCCGTCGACTTCGAGACCGCTGGCGGCTCCGTGGGCATCGGCTCGGGCGCTGCCGGCGCCATCGGCTCAGGTGTCGGCGTCGGACCTACGCTGCCGATCGTCTCTGACCCGGCCTGGGGCGTCAGGGTGAAAAGCTGAAGAGTGGGCCTCGGGATCGGAGTGGGCTTGGCGCCCTCTCTATCGGGACGCACATAGTGTTCAGCCCCGATCGTGTCTCTCCACTGGTTTTCAAGCTCGATTCGAGATACGCCGTAAATGTCCTGAATTGCCCCTTCCATGTTGGCGCCCGACTTGAGCGTACTCAGGAGTTGACGCATAGCCTGGGGGCCGTACCTGAACACCATGAACTGGATCAGGCTCCGCGCCTGACCGTAGAAGATGATGACGTCCTCTGGATCGCCTGGAAGCACCGGCATTGAAGTTATCGGCAGCAGCCTGTCGGTCGCCATCGCGAACTCCAAGGCAATGTCATACGAGATTCCAGGATCGACGTTTCCGAATTCGGCCAATCCCTCGTCCAGCCACGAGGGTATGCTACGTGCTGCGCTGTCTCCTGCGCGATGCGTCAGTATGTGCGTCACCTCGTGCGACGCCGTCCCCTTGGCTCTACTGCCCCCTCCGAGCACCAGCAGGGTGCCGATGTTGGTGAACGCCTGGCCCTCCGTGATGAGCTCGCGCCTGATGGTGCTTGAACCCGGTGGAAGCGCCTCCAGCATCTCCTTAACGTTGTTGTACATGGTGACGCGAATCGGGACCGTCGTGTCGGCGCCCAGGATGGGTCCCATGAAGTCCAGAGTCTGCACGATGGAATCGAGGATGATGTCAGCCCTGGTCTTGACAGGACCGTGGTACGCAACCGCTATCGGTCCATCCGATACCTCTTCCCATTTGAATCTGGCGTCCTCGTAAATGAACTCTGTGGGGTCCGTGACCAGTTCGTTGCCCGCCGCGTCCCGTATCTCAAAGTAGTAGTAGATGATGGTTCCCGGAGGGATGTAGCGACCCGAGGTATTGGTACGCCAGAAGAGATCCGAGTCCACCAGCTTGGCCTCATCGAACTCCATGTACCCATATACTTCTCGCTCCTGAGTACCGGTTCGGAACTTGATCGCAATCTCCTCGATCTCTTCCTCGGACTCAACCGCGATGGAGAACCTCATTCCTTCTGGAAACTCGCTGACGACTCCTGTTGACGTAACTGAAATCGCCTCTGAAGATGCAGATACCGAAAGTGTGGGCACCAGCGACGCGAAGATGCAGGCTGCGATAACGAGCACGATTCGGGGCAGGACCAAGGCAACTCGACCTGGCATCAACATGAAACTCCGGGGATATGCAAATGGTCGAGACGCTGGGGGCAAGGGCCGGTTGCCTCGTCCATATCGGAAATCGTGACATAGCGACCATTCGCGGTCGCTACACTCAGTGTACGTCCGCAGCCATGCGTGGAGATTGCGCCAGTCATCACTTAACGTCCCGGTCCTCGTTGGCTATCATGCGCGAAGTGTGGACCAGCCTGTGTATAGCGGTGACGGTCGTTAGCGTGCCTATCGCTCCCAGCACTACCAGCACTACGATTGGCAGCCAGTGTCCGACGATCAGTCCAATTCCGACAGCGGCGACTCGTTCCGGCCTTGTCATTACACCGACTTTGCACTCAATTCCAAGTCCCTCGGACCTGGCCCGCATGTAGCTGACCATGATGGATCCCACTAACGCGACATAGACGAGAATCGAGCCTAGATCATCATCAGTGGAAAGATAGTACGCGAGTAGTCCTAGAAGAACGACTGCTTCCGAAACGCGGTCGATCGTGGAGTCGAGCAGCGCGCCGAAGTCCGACGCCTTACCGGTTGCTCTCGCGAGAGCGCCGTCGAACATGTCGAACACGCCCGCGAAAAGTACGATTAACCCGGCGCCCCACCATTGTCCGATAGCTATCATGTACGCGCCCGAGCCCGCGATAACTAAGCCGATGAGAGTAACTAGGTTCGGAGTCAACCCCAGCCGCGCAAACAGACGCGCGACAGGTTGTTCAACATAGTCTGCCACCGCCTGTCGGGCGCTGTCCCGGCCCGTCATAATGTCACCGCACAATCGTTTGAGTATCGAGTCATCTTAGGCAGGCGGCCCGAGTACGGTCAAATCTGTGCCTATGCAGTCGCGGCCGCAGTTTGCTCTTGGACGAATTCGTCGTAGTAGTCCATGACACGCCTCGCCACGCGTTCCCAGCGGAAACTGTCTGCGGTCCTGATCCCCTCTGCCACCAGCCGCTCTCGCAGACGGTCGTCGTCTATCAGCGCGGTGATAGCCTGAGCGAGCGCCTCGTCATCCTTTGGGGGGACCAAAAGCCCGTTGTGCCCGTGTTCGACGACGCTGGCGTAGCCTTCGATCTCTGTCGCGAGCACGGGCGCTCCCGCGGCCATTGCCTCCAACAGCACGATTCCGAAGCTCTCTTTGCCAGTCGCGGGTGAACAGTAGATGTGGGCAGACTTGAAGTACCTCGCGCGCAGCTCGTCCGAAGTACGGCCTACTATGACGACGTCCTGTAGGTTGCGTTCGCTCATGATCCGATAGCAGTCGGCATCAAGCTGTCCGCCACCGACAACAATCAGACGCAACTCAGGACGGTCCCACTTGAGACGGCTGTACGCCGAGAGCAGGTACCTCAGCCCCTTGCGCTTTTCGAGCCTGCCGAGGAACAGGATATTGATCTTGCCGTCCATCAATTCCGGCAGCGGCTCAGCTATGCTGAAGTCGTCTACTCGGACACCGTTGGGAATGATCCGGTAGTCGCTGGGGAAATGGCTGTTGACGAATCGGGCGGCCGGGTCGGACACAGCTATTCTTCCATGAAGCCGATTGAGCAGCCGGTTCGCCAAACGGTCAGGACCTATGGCCCACCACACACGCCTCCGACGGTAGCTGTGGAAGGTCGCGACCGTGACCGTCCTGTTCGTATCTATGTGTCGCAGTGCGCTGAATGGCACGAATCCGACGAGAGGTTCGTGCATGTGGACTACGTCGAACCGCTCCCTCTCGAGCAGTGACCTGATTCGAGGATGGAGCCAGACCGACAACGAGACTCTGGCTATGGAGTCCGCGCTCCGCAGAGGGACCGCACGCCCCATCGGGATGAAGTCAGGGTCGTCGGCAGGCAGCGGGAATGAGCTCGGCGCAACTATGCGTACGGTGTGGCCCCACATCCGAAACTGGTCTGCGAGCTCGCGAATATGGCTCTGAACTCCGCCGCTGTAAGCGTGGTCATACGGCGAGAATAGGCCGATTTTGCATGGTCGGTCCATACCCTCTCCTTCAGTCGGCGATCCGGAGCGCTTGGTCGGCAGTGTGACCTGCATCAAAAGGGGCTCTCGGCTCCGGGGGTTTGATCGTCGAAGTGCCGGATCGCCCACATTCTATCCTCATCCGCGGCGATTGACTAGTCATGCGTTTAAGGATAGTTGCAGAACGGGCGCGGCGCGGCAATTGACTCACGCCTGAATTCAAGGGCGAGCGGTACTGGTCAGGCGGTTCGCCTAGTTGTCCACTCCCGAGACGAAGTCCTCGACCATCTGACGAGCGACTGAGTCGGTGTACTGGACTGGAGGGGATTTCATGAAGTAGGCCGACGGACCCAGGATCGGACCTGCGAGACCCCGGTCCTTTGCGATCTTCGCGCACCTTATGGCGTCGATTACAACCCCTGCGGAGTTGGGGCTGTCCCACACTTCGAGCTTCAACTCTACATTGAGGGGGACGTCACCAAAGCTCGTGCCTTCCAGCCTGATGTAGGCCCACTTGCGGTCTGACAGCCAGGGCACATGGTCGGAAGGGCCAATGTGAATACTGTCCGAGTCGAGGTCCACATCTACCTGGGACTGGACTGAGTTGGTCTTTGAAATCTTCTTCGAGGTCAGTCGGCTGCGCTCGAGCATATTGAGAAAGTCGGAGTTGCCGCCGAAATTGAGCTGGTACGTCCTCTCCAGATCGACACCTCGGTCCATGAACAGCCTGGTGAGCACGCGGTGCACAATCGTGGCTCCGACCTGCGACTTGATGTCGTCGCCGATAATCGGGGCTCCAGCGTTTCTGAACCTCCGCTGCCAGTAGTCTTCCTCTCCGCTGGCGATGAACACAGGAATGCAGTTGATCATCCCACATCCGGCCGCGAGTATCTGCTCCGCGTACCACCTCGTTGCGTCTTCCGAGCCAACGGGAAGGTAGTTGATGACCACGTCGACTTCGCGCTCTTTCAGCGTTCCGACAATGTCGTCTGTCGGAGCGGGAGCCTTTTCGATAATGTCGGACATGTACTCGCCAACACCGTCCAGCGTCATGCCTCTTTGTACCGAGATTCCCGTGTGAGGGACATCGTGAAACTTCACGGTGTTGTTGGGTTCCGCGTAGATGGCCTCCGACAGGTCAAGTCCGACCTTGTTTGCGTCGACGTCGAACGCTGCGACCACCCTTATGTCGCCTATACCGTACTCCCCGAGCACCGGATGCATGATTCCCGGAATGCTGTCCTCAGGACCGGCGTCGGAGTACTTGTGTATTCCCTGGACAAGAGAAGACGCGCAGTTTCCCACGCCGATAATCGCCACGTTGATGTCAGCCAACTTGCTCCACCTGCCTCACGTCTGGATCGGTAATTGTTCCAGTGTGCCGCGCGGTTCCCCGCAGGCGCACACTATCAAATTGTAGCACCTGCCAAATAACGCGAACAAGGAAAGCAGAGCGCGATACAGGGTCTTTCGATTATTGTCAAGGTCTTAATCCGAGTATTCTGAGAGCACCGTTGGGCTGCCATCCAATGGTCCTGATGGCAGACGCGATGTTGGTAGCGCCGGATAGTCGCAGGATGCCGATAACCACGTTCCTCAAGGCCGCCATCACCTGTGGCGCTGAGCCTGTCCGTACACAGGAACCGTCCTCTCCCATCGTCACGTCCCTCACATAGTGCAGACCATTCTCTATTCCCCAGTGGCCGCGCACCAGTTGGAGAAGTCTGTCAGCAGGTGTCCGAGTGCCGAGACTGGTGATGGCGTATCGCACCTGCCGGGTGGTCTTATTCTTGACCCTACGCCAACTCTCCACCTTCATTACCTGCCGGTGTCCGGGCCAGTCCAGATAGGCGCTCAGTATGTCTGTCGCCCACAGCCTGCGACGCTCCTGTCGGTCTCCATGTCTGTCTTCAGTCTCGGCATATCTGTATCTCTGTCCGGCCACAGGCAGATCAAAACACAACTCTATGTCCTCGTGGAGGCCCTTCTGGTTGCCCTTGACTATCAACAGATAGTCTCCGCCTTCACCCACCACTCGCTCACACAACTGCCTCTGACAGTACAGTGCATCTCCAGTCACCACCCTGTCCGTCACTGTCATCGTCTCCAACAGCGCTCCCGCCATGCTCAACTCAGACTCACGCTTCTCGGTCATCGCCCCCCTTTTTGTCCCACCACCAGACCCTGGTGATGGGTATAAGCTGATACCAGTCTGACCCCAGGTATCTCATCCCCGTGTATCCCTCTCAGCGCCTTGCCATCTATCGCTATTGCCTCCTGTTCCGATCCCAAGTGGGACTCGATCCACTCCCCCAACACACGCTCGAACGAATCCACATCCATACTGCTGAATACCTTGTGCAGCGTGGATACCGCAGGGCTCCTGTCTCTGGTGAACCCCAACGTCTTCAGTGTGGCCTGGTCCTGCATCCTTCCCCATTGGGCGATGGCATAGAGACTGCGGGCGCCGCTGGCCATTGCACACACCGAGAGCGCCAAAATCGCACTCAGAGGATGACGACGACCATGATCGGATCGGGGATCAGGCACCTGCTCCAGCTTTCTGAGTAGGCTCTCTCCCAGTCCTTCCGCTTTCATCCAACAAGTCTAATACTCTTCTCAAATAATCGAAAGACCCTGGAGCGCGATAGACCTCCAGAGTCATTGTCAATCTTTCGATGTCAAGCTCTAAGCCGGTAGCTAAAGAACCCTGCCAATGTGGCAGGGCAGAGTGCGCTGGCTTTACGCTGCGCCTGCAAATTGAGGCCTGGTCATCGTCAGTCAGACCTGGCTGCCGGCGAATGCAGCTGCCCACACTCTTCTCCTGGGCTCACATATGTTTGGGCCCTCACCGCCTTACACCATTGTCCTGCCGGTGGTAGAATCTATGATGCTATGTCTGCGGTCTGCCGCCGCAGCACGCATCCCCACACTGCCGCCGAAGGACGCTCTCAACACATGCCCCTCGAGAACATCGTGGTTCGCGGAGCGCGCGAGCACAACCTCAAGAATGTCGATGTCACGATTCCACGCAATAAGCTCGTAGTCATTACTGGAGTCTCCGGCTCCGGCAAGAGCTCGCTGGCATTCGACACAATCTATGCAGAAGGACAGCGTCGGTACGTCGAGTCGCTGTCTGCTTACGCTCGCCAGTTCTTGGGCCGTATGGACAAGCCCGACGTGGAGTACATTGAGGGACTGTCGCCCGCTATCTCTATAGACCAGAAGGGAGTGTCCCACAACCCGCGTTCCACCGTCGGTACGGTTACCGAGATATACGACTATCTGAGGCTGCTGTTCGCCAGGGTAGGGCGGCCCCACTGCTACAAGTGCGGACGCCCGGTCGAACGTCAGACCGTCCAACAGATCGTTGACTCGGTCCTGGGTTTGCCTGATAGGACAAGGCTGCAGATTCTCGCTCCAATGGTCAGGCGGCGCAAGGGTGAACACAAGGAAGTGTTCGAGAACGCGCGCCAAGCCGGATTCGTCAGAGTGCGCGTTAACGGCGAAGTACACGACCTGAGCGAGCAGTTCGACCTCGACAAGCAAAAGTGGCACACGATCGAGATCGTGGTCGACCGTCTGGTGTCCGGCAACAGCGCAGACGTCGGTCGCATCACGGATTCCGTCGAAACTGCGCTGCGCATGGCAGGGGGAACTGTCCTGGTCGATGTGGCCGGCGATGAGGAAATGCTGTTTTCCGAACACTTCGCCTGTGTCCATTGCGGCATAAGCTTGGGGGAGTTGGAGCCGCGCACTTTCAGCTTCAATAACCCCCACGGAGCATGCTCCACCTGTACTGGGCTGGGGTACAAGTTGGAGGTCGATCCCGATCTCGCGATTCCCGACAAGACGAAGAGCATCGCCGGAGGTGCTATCGAACCGTGGTCGCGGACTGGCACAGTGGCATCATGGAACATGAGCCAGCTTGAGTCGCTCGGGAGAGAGTTCAACTTCAATGTAGAAGACCCGATCAGGAAGTTCACGAAGACGCAGCTCAACGCGCTGCTGAGAGGCACGGGCCGAAAGCGGATTCGAGTCACCCACCGCACACAGCGCGGTCGGACCTATCGCTGGGACACACGCTTCGAGGGCGTTCTGAACAACCTTGAGCGCCGGTATATGGAGACCGAGTCTGACCACGTCCGCCATGAGATCGAGAGATACATGTCGGCGCGTCCGTGCGCCGACTGCGGAGGACAGAAGCTCAGGCCTGAGTCCCTGGCGGTCACTATAGGCGGATCGAACATCACCAACATGACCGACAGGTCGATTTCCCAGGCTCTGGAGTGGATCAATGTCATATCTGGGCAGGCGCCATCCACCAACGGCGCGAGCCCGGATGACCTTTTGACGGACCGTGAAAAGGCCATAGCTGAGCAGATTCTCAAGGAGATCGAAGCCAGACTGAAATTCCTGCTGAACATCGGGTTGGACTACCTGACACTCTCACGAACGGCTTCGACCTTGAGCGGCGGAGAGGCCCAGCGGATCCGGTTGGCGACCCAGATCGGGTCTGGTCTGATGGGCGTCCTGTACGTTTGTGACGAGCCTTCCATCGGACTGCATCCAGCGGACGACCACCGCCTGATTCGTACGCTCCAGAACCTCCGCGACATCGGGAACACCGTACTGATAGTCGAGCACGATGAAGCAATCATGCGCGCCTCCGACCACATCGTCGATCTTGGGCCAGGCGCTGGTGAACACGGTGGTCACATCGTAGCCGAGGGGCCTGTCCAGACGATCATAGACACTCCGGAGTCACTCACGGGACAATACCTCGGCGGCGTCAGGCAGATTCCGGTACCCGGCGAGCGCAGACCCGGCAGTGGCAAGTCCATCATCATCAAGGGGGCGCGCCAGAACAATCTCAGGGACATAGATGTAGAAGTCCCCCTGGGCCAGCTGGTCTGCATAACCGGCGTCTCAGGCTCAGGCAAAAGCACGCTCATCTACGAGATCCTGTACAAGAAGCTGGCGCAGACACTCTACCGCGCCCGTGAGCGTCCTGGTGAATGCGACTCGATAGACGGCATCGATAACATTGATAAAGTGGTCAACATAGACCAGTCTCCAATCGGTCGGACCCCACGGTCGAATCCGGCTACCTACACCGGCACGTTCACGCCCATCCGTGAGTTGTTCGCGACAGTCCCCGAAGCTCGTACGCGGGGCTACAAACCGGGCAGGTTCTCTTTCAATGTTAAGGGGGGCAGATGCGAGGCCTGCACAGGCGACGGCCACATCAATATAGAGATGCAGTTCCTGCCTGACGTTACCGTCCCGTGCGAGGTCTGCTCCGGCGCGCGCTACAATCGCGAGGCGCTTGAGATCCAGTGGAAAGGCGCGAACATCGCAGATGTCCTGAACATGACCGTGACAGAGGCGCTGGAGCACTTTGAGAACATTCCGCGAGTCAAGCGAAAGCTCCAGACGATGTACGACGTCGGTCTCGGCTACATCCGACTCGGACAGCCGGCCACCCAGCTCAGTGGCGGCGAGGCCCAGCGCGTGAAACTTTCTACAGAGCTGTCGAAGCGCGCCACCGGTCAGACGCTATACATTCTTGACGAGCCGACCACCGGCCTTTCATTCGAGGACTGCTCACACCTCATGCGAGTTCTGCATAGGCTCGTTGACGCCGGCAACAGCGTGGTGCTGATCGAACACCACCTCGACCTAATCAAGAGCGCCGACTGGCTGATAGACCTGGGCCCCGGCGCTGGAGACAAGGGCGGGGACGTTGTCGCCCAGGGAACTCCCGAAAACCTCGCCGCAATGGACCACTCGCAGACAGGCCACTACCTGCAAGGCGTGTTGCCAAGCCTCGATTTGGAACCCGCGCAAGCGGCGGACTGAGTCGAGTCTCCGCCGTCTTGAGATGGTGTGGCGGCGCTCCTTGCATTGCGCTGTTGGTGCTGTCAAAATGCAGTCATGCCAGTGCAGATAACCATTAGAAACGTACAAGAGGAAGTCCGCGACGAGTTGGCGGCACGTGCCGCGCGCAAGCGCCTTTCTATGCAGCAATACTTGCATGCGGAGTTGGAAAGGATTGCCTCAAAGCCGACTGTAGATGAGTGGCTTGAGGAAGTCCGCCAACTAAGGAAGACCTCACGCACGCGCGTCAGTACTGCCCAGATTCTTCAGGCCAAGGACGCCGACAGGAAGTGACTGCAGTAGTTGACGCCTCCACTTTGGTTGCTGCTCTTATAGGCTCCGAGTCCGATCACGCTTGGGCGGAAGCTGTCATGAACGAACAGTCCATCGTCGCCCCTGAGATCGTTCTTCCTGAAACAGCCAACATTCTGAGGAGGTTGGAGCGATTAGCAAGGTCGAGATCTCAAAATGTCCCAGAAGCATTCGCCAGCCTGAAGGGACTTGAGATCGAGCTGTTCTCGTTTGCTCCTTTTGCAGATCGCGTATGGGAGTTGAGACACAATCTTACTTGCTACGATGCTTGGTATGTTGCACTTGCGGAAGGACTCGCCTGCCCGCTGATCACGTTGGATCGACGGCTTAGCAGAGCTACCGGCCCGACGTGTGAGTTTCTTACGCCCACTAGTCCACCTTGAGAGTAGCACTTCATGACAACAGTAAGGTCGCAGGTCGATGACTTCCTCAGCCAGACACTTGTAGGCGTCATCAGCACCGTCGACGCCCAGGGAAGACCTCGCTCCGCCCCGATCTGGTACCAGTGGGAAGACGGTGCCGCATACTTCTTCACGGGACGCCGTACACTCAAGTGGCGCAATCTTCTGCGAGACCCTCACGCTTCATTGTGCGTGGACTTGCGAGAACCGCCGTACAGGTCAGTAATTGTGGATGGGACGGTAGAGGAGGTCGACAGGCCCCTTTACGATCTCGTGTTGTCGATGGCCACCCGGTACTACGGCGAGGAAGAGGGACGCGCCTTCGCCGAGGACTATCGCGGAGATCACCCGGATGTTGTAATCTTCCACCTCGTTCCAACCCGCGTGGCCGACTACACGTCCGAGGAGTAGCGTCCCCGCTACCTCCTCACCACCGGCAATTGAAGCGCCGACGGATGGTTAGCGTCATGTAGCACCGTCTGCGTCGATGGCGTCATGTCAGCCGACTGGTGGTGCGGAGCCCCGGTGTGTCGCGCATAAGCCGGGAAATTACTTGACGACACCTCCAGCCTGATCTGGTGACTCTTGTGGAACAGCATCGCCGTGGGACCGACATCTATGCTGAATCGGCAGACCTCTCCGGCCTGCACCGGCGACGGTGACTCCAGCGACTCTCGATAGCTGGCCCTGAGTATGCCGTCGCACACGTTTAGCGCCCGCCCGTCAGGATGCACGTCAACCAGCTTGGCCGTCCAGTCGGTATCCGCAGCCGTGGTCGCCGCCCATAGGTCGAGCGTTACATAACCCGTTATTTCAGTGTCGCGCTCCAGCGGCTCGGACGTGTACACCAGCACATCACCGCGTGCCTCGACCCCACGCTGGTCTTGGACCCCGACCTCGAAGATCGTAGGGACGCCGCCGAGATGAGCGCCGCCGACCGTAGGGACCGGATTCGCCGGGTTATAAAGGAAGTGATCGGCCGACTCCGACACCGCTGGAGGATCGGCGGATAGGACGCCGTCACCGTTCAGCGTATTCGCTCTGCCCCCACTGCGGAGGAACAGCGTCATCGTCTCAGCATCCGGAGGAGGCCACACCTCCTCGGCCCGCCACTCGTTGGCGCCCATCACGAACAGATACGCGCTGGGATCGGAATCGACACTGTTATCTTCGCCTCTAAGCCATCTGTCGAACCAGGCTAGCTGCATCCCGTGCCAGTCGATGGCGGCCCCGGATGCCGACGGTCCGAAGTAGCCGTTGCCAGCCGATGGCTCTGGGAGCGCCTGGTGCAGCCACGGACCCACTACGAGGTGCTGCTGGGAACGCGCTAACTCGCTGCCGCCATGTTCCCCCATGTCCTCGTAGTTACGCAGCGTCGCGCGGATGAACCCGTCGTACCAACCTCCTTGGTTCAGGGCTGGCACTGTGATTCTGTCGTACTTCTCCCGTGGAGCGAACGACTTCCAGTAGTCATCATAGGTGGGATGATTCAGCCAGTCGTAGTAGTACTCGCACACCTCCCTGAGTGCTGGCATGTCGCCTAGGGGCAGGTGGTTGGCAATGCTGAACGGGTCTCGACGCCACTCACGCAGCAGCGCCCTCGCCTCTGGGTGCCGCTCTGAGCGTGGCGTAAAGTCGTCCAGCACGAACCCGGACGCCCAGCCGCTTATCCAGAATAGCTGGAACACACCTCCGAGGTACGTCCAACTATCGTAGTAGGAGTCCGCCGTCACCCCCGGTACGATCGCTTTCAGCGCCGGATGCGCCTCTGTGGCAGCAAGCCACTGCGTCGCTCCATGATAGGAGATGCCGAACATCCCAACGGTGCCGTCCGACCACGGCTGAGAGGCAACCCAGTCGATAGTATCGTATCCATCGCGCGCCTCGTTGACGTATGGGTACCACTCTCCACCTGAGGCATGACGCCCACGGACATCCTGGATCACAACGGCGTACCCTCGGTCCAGCGCGCGCATAGGGTCGAGATACATACTCCGATAGCGCGGCGAGTGTTTGCCGTACGGAATTCTCTGCAGCAGGGTAGGGTGTCGACCGCCACCCGACGGCCTGTACACATCGGCGCGCAGAACGACTCCGTCTCTCATGGGCACGGCCACATTGGTCTCTGAAGACACTGATGTCGAGCGTCGGAATTCGTCCTTTACGGGTTTCGGCAGCATGGGAGCCTCACAGTCTGCATTCTAAGCCGGGCGTCAGGAGAAGGGTATGCCGGACGATAGCACTGCGCTTTAACTAGGTCAATCTAATGTTGATAGATAGATGCTGTACCAGTTCAGTCGGTGAGAATTGCACCTACTAAACGGGTACAGCTTCGGCGTATCCAGGACAATTCACATTTCCTCGCGCCTGTGCTACATTGAGATTGTACGAACCGTTGTTCGAGTAGGTGGAGCAGCCACACTGTCCAAACGGTTCGGCAAAGACCGCGACATGTGTCGCGCATGTGTCGCAGCTGTCGCGGGTCACGGCTGTAACAGGGTGTTTCAAAGCTGTTTCGAGTGTTATAGCCAAGGACTGGGACACGGTGTCCCAAAACTGTCCCAACTGTCGCGGATCATAGCTGTAGCAGGGTGTTTCAGAGTTGTTTCAAATGCTGCAGCCAACGTCCGTAACAGCAGCACACCCCTAAAGGGTGTGGTGTGCGGCTGTTACGCAGCGGGGTCGTTGATGATCGAGGTTACGAGCGAATCGAATAGACCACAGGAGGGATTTTATTGGTCACGTTTTCGGACAGGTATCGCCGAAGTGACTCAGGCTGTCGCGCTCTGTCGCGGTGGAGACTTTTGCATAACCCCTTCTGTCTCAGAGCCTGCCCCGTACTCGATACGGGGGGCTGAGAGGGACAGGAAAATGTGCAGGGGCAGGTTTCAAACCTGCCCCTGCCATGAATACCAGCCAACAGACCCCCTCTCCCTTGATGGGCGAGGGCTGGGATGAGGGTGAACAGTGTAATCCCCTCATCCCCGGATCAAGTCTGGGGCAGGCTCTAACCTTCTCCAACAAGGGGCTGACAGGGGTAGGTATTCGTACCCTGGCCTTCGCCGGGACAGGCTTTTCACTCTCACCCCAACCCTCTCCCTGGGGGATCTGAGAGGGGTAGGCATTTCGCAAATCGTCATTCCGGCGTAGGCCGGAATCCAGGGGCTGGGGCGTCCTTCGACAAGCTCAGGACGAACGACTTATTGGTTTGCCTACCCCTGTCAGCCCTAATGGAGAGGGGGTTTGCTGATTGACATTCATAGCTGACTGCACATTTGCCTACCCCTGTCAGCCCTGGGGGAGAGGGGGCCTGTTGGTCGGTATTCATGCTTGTCTGTACACCTTTACCTCCCCTTGTTAGCCTACAAGGGGAGAAGGGACTTTTCAGACACCCTCTCATACCATTTCGCTTTGAGTACGCCGTGAATCTGTAATAGCGCAGGACCCTAATTCGTCATTCCGGCGTAGGCTGGAATCCAGAGTCAGACAAGCATATATGGTGGCATCACGACAACTTGGTATAGCAGACGTGGCAATCCAGCTTCACGTCGTGGAGGGGTCAGGAATTCCGGTGAGAGCCACCTACGCAATGCATCTCAACAGAGCATACAGACGCCATGGCAGCCGCGACGATCTGGAGCGCATGTTTGCTCTTGAGGATGTTACTGAACAGGCGCGAACCCTTGTAGCCCATAAAATCCCTGACGGTCTGGCCCGGATGTGGGACTCCTTGGAGCAAGCCGCCAAGCCGGACATCGACGTAGGCAGTCACTGCGAACGACCCTATAGATGTCCTTTCTTCGGACACTGCCATCAGTACCATTGAGAGAATTGCATGAGTCCCAGGTGCGTCGTCTCCGGGGCGGCTGGGTGGCGGCTCTCACTCCTCACTCCTCTTCACTCACTCCTCGAAAGTGTTACAATCCGCTCGCCTTTGAAAGCGCAGCGCGGAGGTCACTGTGGCACGATCTACCCCCTCTATTCGCAAGGCTAGCCCCGACGACGCTCCTCGTATCATAGAGTTCCAGCAGGCGATGGCACTCGAGACCGAGGGCAAGACCCTGGACGAATCTCTTGTCACTCCCGGAGTCTCCGCCGTGCTTGGCTCGCCTGACAAGGGCTTCTACATCGTGGCCGAGATCGACAAGGTCGTCGTCGGAAGCCTGCTCATTACCTACGAGTGGAGCGACTGGCGAAATGCGACATTCTGGTGGATTCAGAGCGTCTTCGTCGACTCGGGACATAGACGGCAGGGCGTGTACACCGCCATGCACAATCATGTTCTCGTGCACGCAGAGTCCGACAGCGGTATCTGCGGTGTAAGGCTCTACGTCGAGCGCACCAATACAGGGGCGCAGCAGACCTACAAGAGCCTCGGAATGGACCACTCGCACTACGACCTGTACGAGATAGACTTCGTAGGGTGACCAGGAGGTCGCGCATTGCTCCCCGAAAACGTCATCGAGTTCGTATCGGAAAACCATCAGGCCGTCCTGACGACGTTCCGCAGAGACGGAGCCGCCCAGATGAGCATCGTCACTGTGGGTACGTACGGTGACGGTGCAGGGTTCACGACCACCGAAGACCGCGCGAAGCTTCACAACCTGGCACGCAACCCGCGCTGTTCGCTGCTGGTTTCCAAGTCCGACTGGTGGGGATACGTCGTGCTGGAGGGTCATGCCAGGGTCCTACGGCGTGGCGAATCTGATGACGACGAGCTCCGAGATGCCCTACGCGGCATATACCGTGCCGCCTCCGGCCAGGAGCACCCGGACTGGGACGAGTACGATCAGGCAATGATCGCCGACCGTCGAGCCGCCGTCATCGTCGTACCCGAGCGCATCTACGGGACGGCCCCGTGACTGACCGCCCCAATTTCCTCGTCATAATGTCCGACGAGCACGGTCCGATGTGGTCCTCGGCTTACGGACACCCCTTCGTTCAAACGCCCAACATGGAGCGAATAGCCGAGGCTGGAGCGACATTCGATGCCGCATACTGCAACTCGCCGCTCTGCGTCCCGTCGAGACTATCCTTCATGACGGGCCGCTACGTGTCCAACTGCGAGGGATGGGACAACGCGAAGCCGCTGCCTTCCGACGCACCCACCTGGCCTTACCTGCTCAGGTCCATCGGGTACGACTCCGCGCTTTCAGGCAAGATGCACCTGATAGGGTCGGACCAGCTTCACGGCTTCAGGCAGCAGCTTGCATACGATCCGCATGGAGGCGGACACCGCCCCGACGCCGACCTGGGCCTCTCCACCGGCGGCAGGCATCCCATCTACCTGTGGGAGCATGGCGTACCGATCGCCGACGAGCCGTGGCCGAGTGTAAAGGAAGCGCAGGCCGGAACCGGCCCCATGATCGACGCTGACGACGCCATCGAAGAGGCCGCCTTAGCGTATCTGAGTGACCCTGTCCGCCAGGAATCTCCCTGGGCGCTGTGTGTGGGTTTTGTGGCTCCCCACTTCCCTTTCATCGTGCCCGAGTCGTACTTCTCGATGTACTGGCCCCAGTACGCCGACCTTCCTGACAATCCCCCCGGACACCTCAACAACCTCCCGGCCGCCGCGAACAGGCTGCGTCAGGCGTTCAATTTCAGCGGATACTCAGAAGACGAAATTCGGGTCGCACGCGCCGCCTACTACGGTCTGATTACATACTTGGACGATAAGATCGGCCGTCTATTGGACGCTCTCGATGAAGCTGGGATGTCCGAGAACACGGTAGTCATTCACACCTCTGACCATGGCGAGTCCCTTGGCGAGCATGGTCTCTGGCGCAAGATGAACTTCTACGAGCAGTCAGCGCGTGTGCCTCTACAGATCTCGTGGCCCGGAGCAATCGACGGCGGCCAGCGATTCTCAGGAGCGACATCGCTCGTCGACGTGACGGCAACCATTCTGGATATCGCGTCCGTCGATCGGACCTCCCAGTCGTTCATGAACCTAGATGGCGTCTCCCTATTCCCACAGATGACTGGCGCCGCTGATCGGCAGCGCGACGAGGCTTTCTCAGAGCACCTTGCCCACGGTACCGACCGGCCTCGCGCTATGGCCAGACAGGGAAGATGGAAACTCTCGTACAGCCACGACAGCGAGTCTCCCGACCTCGAGCTCTACAATCTCGAGGCCGACCCTGGAGAGTTCCACAACCTGGCAGACGACGGCACACACTCCGCGGTCCAGCAGCGCTTGACCAACAGGATCACGGACATCTGGGGCGACGCCGACGCCCTCGACCGCCGCATCAAAGACAGCCAGCGCTCCAGACTGATGATTCGCGACGTCCTGGGCGACGAAGCGATTTTCTAACCTCGCGACCTGTTGCATGTTTCAGGAGACACCGCCGCCATTGTCAGCCAGTCCGGTCATTCCTAATTCACAGTTCTCGATCCGATGACCTGGGTCCTCCTTTCTCTGGGCAGTACACTCGTATTCGCCGTCATCTCGGCGCTGGACAAGATCCTGATTGCCCGGTTTACCCCAAATCCTCGGACATTCATCGTCATGGTGGGGCTGACGCAGTTCATACTGGCTTTGGTCATACTTCCCTGGGTGGAGTGGACTGGCTACACGCGCCAGGACGTCGTGCTCGCCCTGGTCTCCGGCCTCGCTTCCGGCGGGTACCTCGTGCTGATGTTCTGGGTGATGGGAACACAGGATGTCTCGCGCGTTGTTCCCGTCACATCTACGTATCCCATCTTCGTTGCTGTACTCGCGGTTGTCTTACTCGGAGAGCAGATCGGTCTATTGGCATGGGTCGGCATTCTCGTCACTGTGGCTGGTGCCGCCCTGATGTCTCTCGGCCCGACTGCAAGGGCCAGGGACAGGGGCCGCGGCCAGGTGCTCGCCTTCTTCCTTCTGATACTCGCCAGCCTCGGATTCGGACTGAGCCAGGTCTTCAGCAAGATGGTCGCGGACGACATGGATATCTGGACTCTGTTCTTCTGGCGGGCGCTCGGAAACGGCGCCGCCTGCGTCGCTTTCACGATCAGGCCGAGCGGCGTCGGAGATCTTGTTAACACGCTGCGTAGACCTGCCTCTGTCGGACTGATTCTGTTCACAGAGGGCGCCCTGGTATTCGTTGCGCTCGCCTTCCTGCTTGGGGCTATCTACTCCGGGCCTGTCTCGCTGGTTTCCACGGTTATGGCAACGAGACCGCTCTTCGTATTCGCACTGGGCATCGTCCTCAGCATAGGCGTCTCCAATGTGCTGAACGAGCCGCTCGAAAAGAGAATCCTGGCCATTAAGACTCTTTCGATTGCTATGACTGTCGGAGGCGTTGCCGCCGTCACATTGGCCTATTGAACATCTGCGGCTCCATCGAACCTGTGTCAGTTTAGTAGGTGGCCCGTCCGTAGGGGCGTCCCTTGTGGGCGCCCTGAACATGATGACCAACGCGGGCAACCACAAGGGATTGCCCCTACATGCAACTGACCAACTGAACTGACACAGGCTCGGCTCCATCGCGAATCTTGACAATTCTCCCACGCTGACGTATAAGTTCGCATACGGTTAACGCCCGTTTGAACTCGGCGAACAGAGCCGATGTCTGCGAGCGTTATCCATGAGGTGGAGAATGGCCTTAAATAGGCTGCATAGGGTAGCCGGCCGGATTCCAACCCTGAAAGTTCTGTCTGGAGAAAGTTGATGAGAAGAATGATCCGAGCCCTCCCAATAGTAACGGTCCTGATCATTGTGCTGCTGTTCGCGGTGGCATGTGGCGACGACGAGGACGCGACCCCTGCACCTGCGCCAGCCCCGACTACAGCGCCAGCCCCTGTTCCTGCAGCGACTACGGCTCCTGCCCCCGCTCCCGCGCCGACTACGGCCCCTGCGGCGGCGCCAACTGCGGCGCCAGCCCCCGCGGCTCCAACCGCGGTCCCGGTCCCGATAGCCGCTGGCACAGCCGACGCACCTGACCCCAAGAACCCGGTCGGTACCATCCAGTTTGCGCAGTCGAACCTTGGCTGCAACCCTGGCGCGGGTACGGTGTTCTGCTCTCAGTACCAGGCCGTCGCTTGGGGCGTTGGCGAAGACCTGTTCACCTGGCGGTGGCGCGAGGACAACACGGTCGAATACGCCGCCGGCCAGCTTGCGACAGCCTGGGACCTGGCATCAGACGGACTGTCGGTGACAGTGGACATTCGGCAGGGCGTCGAGTTCCACAAGGGCTGGGGCACAATGACCGCCCAGGACGTGGCCTGGAGCTACAACCAGGTCAATCCGCTGATCACGACCCACAGCATAGCGCCGAGCGCTTCCTACTTCTCCACGCTGTTCGGAGAGAACCTCGCCGTGGCCTCTGGCAATACCGTGGAATATACGTTCGCTGCCGTGGATTCTCACTGGCATACGTACATGATGAACGGCAACGGCTTCGTCGGCATGGTGGTCCACCCTGAGAAGGCCCAGGCGGACAACGGCGAGGACTGGATGCGCGAGAACTTCGTCGGCACGGGACCCTTCCAGGTGGAGGAGTGGATTCGCGACGACCGCGCGGTCTTCACCAAGTCCGGACACCACTGGGAGTTCGATCCCGCAGTCGAGCGGATCGTCATTCTGTCCCTACCTGAGGATGCGACCCGTGTGGCGGCGCTGAGGACCGGAGAGCTGGACGTCGCGTCACTCGCCATCAAGAGCGTTCCCGAGGTCTTGGATGCCGGGTTCACCAGCATAGGCTCTGGAAACGCCAGCCAGCAGGGTGTGATCTTCTCGGGCAACCTGTGGGAGACGCACAACGCACTCACCGGTGAGGACCTGAACACGCCGGCAAACGGTGTCTACGCTCGCGACATCCAGTGGATCGGCAACCCCTACAGGCCAAACGACGGTAACAACCCCGATGATCTCGCCTGCCCGGACGGTGCGGACTCGATGCAGATGGACCAGAGCTGCGGCGACATGGAGCAGGCGAGACTGGTGCGCTGGGCCGTCGCGATGGCTATCGACAAGGATACGATCAACGAGCATTTGCTCAACGGCTTGGGCTGGCCGGTTCACGTCGGTTACGTTGATGAGAAGAGCGAGTTCTGGCAGGACAGGTGGGAGTACCCGCACGACCCGGCGATGGCCGAGGAGTACCTGGACAAGGCAGGCTACCCGAGGCGCGGCAATGGCGTCCGCTTCGAGATGCCGCTGTTCATCTCGTCGGGTCATAGCGGAGGTCTGGGTCAGGAGATCGGCGACGCGATCGGTGGCATGATGGACGACATAGGTATCCAGACCGAAGTGCTGAAGTTCCCTTATGCCGTCTATCGTCCAGGCCTCGTGAACCGGAGCGCGACGGTACCGAGAATGACTTCCGGTGATGACGGACAGACGATCTACCCGTTCGACTGGCCGAAGGGGATCGAAGAGTCCAGCCTGTCGCGTGGCGGCTACTGCATGTGCTACGAGACGGAGTGGATCAGCCAGATCTACCTGGATGTGGCCAAGGAGAACGACCCCCAGAAGCGGATAGATCTCAACAGTACGTACTTCGACCTGATGCACTTCTGGGCGCTCAAGCCTGGAGTCGTCGCAATCCCGAACCTGACCATCTACAACCCGAACTCGATCGACGAGTGGGTCATGGAGCCGAGTCCGTTCGGTACCACAGCCTTCTGGAACATCGTTCCAGCGGGCAGGTAACAGCCTGATCCGAATCCAAGTGTCATCCCCGTGCCGTCCGGGCGCGGGGATGGCTGTTTACGAAGCAGTGCCGCCGAACACCGGCGTTGCGCTTACCACCGCCTGGGTTGTGCGCCCTGATCCCCGTCAACGGGGCTGAGGGACCAATGAGCTAATGAGACGATTTCTGATCAGACGTGCCCTCTTCGCGATCCTGTCGTTGTTCGCGGCGACGATGATTGTATTCGGCCTCTCGCGTGTCAAGGGAGACCCGCTCCTCGTGTACACGCAGGAGGGTGGGGGCTATGGTTTGAGCGAGCAGCAGAAGGAGGAGATCTCCCGCTATCTGGGCCTCGACAAACCGCTTGTAGTCCAGTACCTGGTTTGGGTCGGCAACTCCATGAAGGGCGACTTTGGCAAGACGCTGCTTGACCGCGCGCCGGTATCGGGATTGATCTGGGGCAAGCTGGGCGCGACGGTACAGTTGGCGATTGCGGCTTGGGTGTTCGCAGCCCTAACCGGCGTACCGCTCGGTGTGCTGTCGGCCACCAGACGCGGCGGCGCTCTCGACTACTTGGGTCGCGGTTTCGCGCTTTTTGGCCAGGCGCTGCCGCAGTTTTGGATCGCGATCATGGCAATTGTGATATTCGCGGTGCTGCTCGATTGGCTGCCAGCGGCGGGCCGGGCGCTACCCGGCGACTCGATGACCAAGCAGATCAAGCACTTCGTCCTGCCGACGGTAACACTGGGCTGGCTCGGGTCCGCCACGTACCTACGCCTAGTCCGCTCGTCGATGTTGGAGGTGCTGGACTCGGAGTTCGTTAAGCTGGCTCGGGCCAAGGGGGTGAAGTCCTGGACCGTCGTCTGGAAGCACGCCTTGAGAAATGCGTTGATTGCCCCGATCACATACACGAGTCTGTTCCTGGCGAGCTTCATCACGGGTGCGACGGTGGTGGAACTGGTTTTCGGGTGGCCAGGCATTGGCAGACTAGCATTGACCGCGGTGGACAACAACGACTTCGCACTGCTGACGGCAATCGTCCTGTTCTTCGCGGTGGCGTACATATTCTTCAACTTCGTCGCCGACGTGCTGTACGGCTTCATCGATCCCAGAATCCGCTACGGCTAGGTAATCCGAATGGCAGAGTCATCGCAACTAACGCAGATCTCCGGTTCGGACGTTGGGGCCTACAGCCTGCCGAGGAAGGTCTGGTACGTCCTGCGGCGGTGGCCGATTCTGCCGCTGATTGTGCTGGTGGTCCTGATCGTGTCCGGTTTGTTCGCGCCGCTGATTGCCCCGCAGGACCCGTACAAGCAGCACCTGCCGCTCAGGAACGCGCCGCCGTTTTGGTATACGGAGTACTGGGAGGAGGAGGACAAGTTCGTCCGAGGCGATCGGTTGCTTGGCGGCGATCACGTCGGGCGCGACGTTCTGAGCCGGATCATCCATGGTGCTCGCATCTCGTTGGTGGTGGTGGCGGTATCACTGACGACTGGAGTGATCATCGGTACGTCGATGGGATTGGTCGCGGGGTACCTGGGCGGGTTGGCTGATGAGTTGATCATGCGGATAGTTGACGTTTGGCTTGCGTTACCGTTTGTGTTGATCGCGCTGGTGGCGGTCGTTGTGCTGGGCCCCAGCCTGTGGCTGGTGATTGGCCTCCTGGCCATGTTCACCTGGCCGTCATTCGTACGCTACGTGCGCGGCGAGGTGCTGTCTATAAAGGAACGCGACTTCGTCGCTCTTGCCAAGGTGGCGGGCGCTTCCAACGCTCGGGTCATACTGCGACACGTTTTGCCCGGCGTGCTGAACACGATCATCGTGATCACGACGCTGAGGGTGGGGGGCCTCATCCTCACGGAGGCAACGTTGAGCTTCATCGGGGCTGGTATTCCGGCGCCGACGCCCTCTTGGGGTCTGATCGTGTCTGAGGGGCGCTCTTATGTGACCACCGCATGGTGGAGCACGTTCTTCCCAGGGCTCGCCATCTTCCTGGTGGTGATGTCCCTCAACTTCCTCGGCGACTGGATGCGCGATCGGTTCGATCCGCGGCTCAGGCAGCTCTAGGGGAGGAAGATCGGGGCTTTTCATCCCCGCCCTCTCCCGCTCCGGAGAGCCGAATTTCACGACCAAACTGAACGTTCGGTCATGAAATGAGGATGTAGAGGCGTCCCTTGTGGGCACCCGGGCCTTCACCCACGATTCGGCGTTGGTGAATGGTAGGTGGTGGATTTGAGGAGAGAGGGCTACAGGCGCGGATTACGGATGCTTCGGACGGTCCAGAGCACGAGGTTGAGCGCGTTGCCGCCCAGGATTGAGCCAACCACGATGCCGGTCAGGGCCGGGATACCAGGTTTACCCACATGCTTGAACACGTCTCGGCTCTCGTGCAACCCTGCCCACGCCGTCAGCAACGTAACAGCGACGGTCAGCGCCAGCACAGCCGCCAGTGCCGGTCTGCTGAGGTCTCTGTTCAGCCATCCTAGAAAGGTACCTACGCTGGCGCCGAATCCGATCGTCAGCACGCCCATGAGTGCGAAATTTATGTCTGCCACGCTCCAGATCGACTGGACGATCGGGAGCATCACGATATAGAGCAGCAGCCCGAGAACACCGGAGGCGAACACACCAAGCGATGCGTGGGCGAGAAGCATGACCAGCTTCTCGAGTATGTCCTGCAGCCCGACTCTCACGAAGCGGCCTCCTGGCGATTCCGTGACGGGCTCTCTAAGAGACCTGCGGTCTTAGGTGCGCCCACGGACGTGCCTCCTCGAATGCCGCCGACGCGGCAAGTACAGTCTCTTCGTCTCCGGGTCTGCCTATGATGTGCAGGCCTATAGGCATACCATCTGAATCGAAGCCGCAGGGTATGCTCGCGGCGGTGAACCCGATGGTGTTGATTGGGTGAGTGTATGGTAGGAATCCCCAGGCCGGAATCGGATACGGCTCCTGTCCGCCGACCGTCTCAGGATAGCGCTCCGTCGAGAACGCCGTCGTAGCCATCGTCGGCGACAGCAGTAGGTCGAACTTGTCGAACTGGTCCGTGAACTGCTGGATCATCCGGTCCCTCTCGCCGAGGGCCCGGATATAGTCCGCCGCCGTTACCTTTGCTCCCAGTTCGATAGCCCAGCGTCCGTACCAGCTGAGCGGATCGTCGGGATCATCTAGCAGGTGCCCGTTGGTCGCGTATGCGTTCCCTGCGAAGAAGACAATCCAGGTATCGAATGGGTTGTCGAGGCTGAGGTCGGACTCTTCCACGCTGCATCCCAGCTCCGCGAAGAGGTCCGCCCCTGCCTTGGAGGCCGCCGTCACCTCCGAGTCTGCCGGAGCATATCCGAAGTCAGGAGTCCAGCCGATGCGAAGACCTTCGACGCCCCGGTCGAGCGCGGACACGAAGTCTGGCACTGGCTGACGGAGCGAGCTGGGGTCACGCGGGTCGTAGCCGGACATCACTTGCAGCAGCATAGCCGTGTCCGCAACCGTGCGCGTCATGGGACCCTGCTGGCTGGTGATGTTGGCCGCTGGAGTGCCGTCCACACCACTGTAGCTTGAGATTCGCCCTTGAGTCGGCTTGATCCCGTAGATGCCGTTGAAGCTGGCTGGGATACGGATCGATCCTCCGCCGTCTCCTCCGGTGGCCAGGGCGCACAGCCCAGCGACTGTCGAGGCACCAGCTCCGCCGCTCGATCCGCCGGACGTTCGCTCAGGATTCCACGGATTGCGGCAAGGCTCTCCCAGTCTGTTCTCATTTGCCCCCAGCAGACCGAATTCGGGCGTGTTGGTCTTACCCAGCATTACGGCCCCCGCGCTCAGGATGCTCTCGACACATGCCGCGTCTGCTTCCGGCACCCTGTCCGCGAACGCGAGCGATCCCCCCGTCGTGCGGACGCCCTTTGTCATCTGCAGGTCCTTGAGCGAGATTGGCAGCCCGTGAAGCGGTCCTAGACTTTCTCCTCTGGACGTGGCTTCGTCAGCGCGCCGCGCCTGCGCAAGCGCGATGTCTGGAGTCAGGGTAAGGTAGGAGTTGAGCTGTCCGTCAAGACTCTCGATCCTGGACAGGTACAGCTCCGTAAGCTCGACAGACGTGATCTGCCTGCGGGCGATGAGCTCGTGTAGCTTCGTGGCTGGCGCGAATGCGAGGTATTGGTCTGTGTTGGTCATCTTCAACTCCTCATCAATAGTTTCTGTGCAGATCGCCATTTTCTGCCGTTCGTCGTCGCACAAAGCTGGAACTAGGCGGACGAATGCAGTCCAATTACGTTGTCGTCCGGGTCCATGAACACCGCGATGTGGCCCATGCCACCTGGTATGGGCATCGGCGGGACGACGGACTTGCCTCCCAGGCTCTCAACTTTGTCGAGCGACGCCTGCAGGTCGTCCACGCTTACGTAGAACATCACGTAGTTGGGCGGCATCTCTCCGGCGGTCTGGAGTATTCCACCTGCTACCCCGCCCTCTTCAGGTTCCACGTGGAAGAAGTCGGTGCCCGCCGCGGAAGGGCCGAATGGCTCGACTTTCCATCCAAACAAGCTCTTGTAGAACTCCCTCAGCTCTGACGCATGTCTTCCGCCGAGCTCAAAGTAGGCAACCGGGTTTGGCATGAATTTCTCCTGCTGTCGTCGTGTGTGATTGATTGGCTGCGTGGCCGGATCCATGTCCGGCCGATGATAGTCCGAGTTGGATGGCTGCTTCCCGAGTGGGTTGATCCAGCCACTTGTTTATTATGGCACCCACGCCGACGAGCGGCAATGAATCTGACCGCGTTGTGTTATCATCCGAGCCGAATCCGAACACTGGAAAGGATCCCCCAATGAAGATAACCAACATCGAGACGTTTATCGTGGACGCTGGCTGGAGACCCTGGATGTTTGTCAAGGTTGACACCGACGAGGGCATCACTGGCTGGGGCGAGTGCAGCGACGGCCGATCGCCTCACGGCATCGAGGGCACCATCCGCGACATGAAGCCGCTTCTCATTGGCAAGGACCCCAGGGCATTCGAGATGCGTTTCCAGGACATGTACCGCATCACTCGCCAGAGTCCAGGCGGCATTGCCGCGAAGGCCATCGCCGGCCTCGACTGCGCTTTCATAGACATCAAGGCGAAGGCGCTCGGCATATCGGTCGTTGAGCTATTCGGGGGGCCGACCCGGGAACAGGTGCGCGTGTACTGGTCCCACTGCGGCAGCTCGCGGATCAGACACCACGACGTACTCGGCACTCCTCCCATCGACTCCTGGCAGGCTGTAACCAACTTGGGTCACGAGGTTAAGGAACGCGGCTTCACTGCGCTGAAGACGAACATCCTTATGCCCGGACATGACGCGACCTTCGGAGGCGGCTTCAGCGGAGGCATTGGCTCGACCGACCAGTACGCCCCCAAGTGGCTGGTTCCACATGTAGAGAAGCTGATCGGCACGTTCCGTGACGCCGTCGGCGACGACATCGATATCAACCTTGACCTGAACTTCCACTTTAAGACCGAGGGCGCCCTGCGCATCGCCAAGGTGCTGGAGCAGTTCGACATGCTCTGGCTCGAGATAGATATGTACGAACCCAAGAGCCTGCGCCAGATCAAGGACTCGACCACCACCCGTATCTGTACTGGGGAGAACCTGTTCTACATGCGTGACTTCATTCCCTACTTCGAGAACCACTCGGCTGATATGTTCATGATCGACGTGCCTTGGAACGGGTTCAGCCAGTCCAAGAAGGTCGGCGACCTCGCCGAGGTGTACCAGCACAATGTCGCCCCGCACAACTACTACAGCCACCTTTCCACCTTCGTCAGCGCCAGCCTGTGCGCCACGCTGCCCAACGTTCGCATCATGGAGATCGACATCGACGACATCCCTTGGAAAGACGAACTCACCACTGCCAAACCCGAGATAATCGACGGCTACATGACCGTCCCTGCGGGTCCCGGCTGGGGGGCGGACATCAACGAAGAAGTCGCCCTCGCTCATCCGTGGGACGAGAGAAGCCTCGCCGAAGTACAAACTGGCGGCTACAAAGTACCGCGGTAGCGCAAGTTCAGGTTCACACCCGTCAACATTCGCGTGGAGAAGTCATTTGCCGGAATACGAACACATCCTTTACGAAGCTAAGGGCACGACAAGGGTCATTACCCTCAACCGTCCCGAAACGCTCAACGCTATTACAGAGCCGATGGAGGCCGACCTGCACGAGGCCCTCGACCTCGCCGAGGCTGACCCGGAGGCGCGCGTCATCGTCATTCAGGGCGCTGGCAGAGCGTTCAGCTCAGGCTACGACATCGCGTCGTTCCAGGAGACCGACCCGGTCTCCATGATCGCAAAGGGGTCGAGCGCCGCCGAGCACGTCTCACGCTGGTTCTACCACGACCGAAACATGCTCAAGAACCAGACGCACATCCTGGAGCTGTCCAAGCCCGTAATAGCCTGCGTCCACGGCTGGTGCATGGGCGGCGGCACCTGGCTGTCACTGACCTGTGACATGACGTTCTGCTCCGAAGATGCAGTATTCGCCCAGCCGGAAGTGCGTCAGATCTCCAATACCAGCTTCCTCTGGGTTCTGATGGCCGGCTACAAGAATGCACTCCGTTACTCGCTCACTGGTGACCACATCGACGCGAAAGAGGCGTTCAGAATCGGTCTCGTGAACGAGGTGTTCAAGGACAAGGACGCAATGATGGCCGAGGCGTTCCGACTTGCTGAGCGGATCGCGATGGTCAGTCCTGAGACCGTAGCTGCCAACAAGTACGTCGCCACCCTCGGATTGGAGATGATGGGTCTTCGCAACGCAATCACTAGCAACTGGCTACTGTCATCGATCGCACACTCCTCCCAACGTCCCGACTACAACCGCCGCGAAATGTTGGATGCTGCCGAAGAAGGCGGAATGCGAGGTTTCCTCAACGTCCGAGACGGCCCCTTCCGCCCCGAGCCCTTCGGCCCACGGTCGGAGCCCAAAGATGACTGAATTGGAGCAATCGCTGGCTGGTTATGCCTGACAGATGAAACGCAGAGCCGCCTCAGCAACTAGCTTCGGCTGGTCCATGTACATGTTGTGACCGCTGTCAGGGATCGTGAGCAGTTCGAAGTCAGGAGTTTCCCCGGCTATTTGGATCAGATCTCTGAAGTTGGACGCTCGCGAGTCGCTCATCACAAACAAGATCGGCTTCCCGAGCGTCCTGAGCGCGGGCCTGAGATCGTGATAGTCTCCCTCACGTTCCTTCCAGTCCATACTCGCGTTCGCCCACTTCATGTCGAGTCGGCCGTCCGGTAGCTCGAACGACTCGTGCGCAACAACGTCCCTGATGACGTCGTCCCGCCACTTGCCCGTCATCGGATGTTGCTTGAGATATTCGTACATCTCGTCACGGCTGCCCCACGTCCGCCGCGGTCTTACGGCGCGCGTCGACACCATCCGCTGGAAGCCATCTGTCACGACAACCATGGGCTCAAGCAGCATGAGCTTGCTGAAGATGTCCGGTCTGCGCTCCGAGAGCTTGGCCGCGACGACTCCCCCCGTAGAGTGCGCCACCGCCACTGCGTTCCGCATCCCAACAGCATCTGCGAACGCCTCGAGGTCGTCAGTACGTTGCCCGAATGTGTACCCCGCCTCCGGCCAGTCGCTGTCCCCGTGCCCGCGAGAGTCTAGCGCTATCACATGGAACTGTCCGCATAGGTACCGTGCCACGGCGTCCCATGACCTGCTCGTGCGCATGTCTCCGTGCAGCAGTAACACGGTCGGATGGTCCTCAACCCCGATAGGTCGCCCCCAGTCAACGTAGTGCATACGAACGCCGTTGACGGAGACAAAAGTGCTCCGAGGTCCCGTCAATCGCTCGACTCCAAAGCCATCCGCGACCTATGCACCCCTGCGCCGTACCGCGAGGGACAGCCTGTCTACCCACCTTGACCAGGTGGCCTTGCGATAATCTCAATTCGAGTACGGTTTGAAACGGCCCGGAAGCAGCCTGTATAACACCTTCTCTAACATTATGTCAGCCCCAACTCTTCTAATATCGGCGGAATCTGCGACTTCTCTTCATCGGTCAGCTGACGGAAGGGGCGGGAAGTGGTGTCGTGATCGATGACTCCCATCTGCTTGAGCGCGGCCTTCATGCCGCCAAAGCTCGCAGCGTTCGCACCGCCGCCCCTCGCGACTCCTCCGACCTTTTGCGCAGTTAACAGCTTGGCGTTGCACTCGCGCACGGTCTCGGTGTCTCCGACCTCTCCGGCTTCCCAGCCGCGAGCGCATACGTTCGGGACCAGGTTAGCGATTCCCGGAATGACGCCGTGGACGCCGACAGAGCCCGCACTCGCCACCCGGAACACCGTTCCAAGGAACCTCAGCAAAGAGATCTCACCCTGGTCGCACAACACGTTCAGCTGGGCGAGCATTTCTCCGGCCCCCGAGCTGTCCTTCACTCCGACCACCGTCCCCTCTGCCGCCAGCATAGCTATTGTGCCAGGCTCGACCACCGTCTTGACCGTCTGTGGAATGTTGTACACCCACAGCGGCAAGCCGAGCTGGTCCTGTGCGTACCGGTAGTGGTCGGCTAGCTCGTCCTGCGAGTCTGGATAGTAGTATGGCGGCGTCAACGCAATGCCGTCCATTCCGAGCTCGCGCACCTCGCTCGCAAGCTCTACGGACATCTTGGTGGACGTGCTGGAGATATTGCAGATCACGGGAACTCGACCGGCGACCTCGTCAACCGTCGCCTCCATGGCGCGGATACGTTCCGAGTCCGGCAGGTTTGCGAACTCCCCTGTCGTACCGGACGCCCATAGGCCGTGGACTCCGCTGTCGATCAGATGGTTGACCAGTCGCCGAAGTGAACCGATGTCCACTGTCTCATCCGGGTTAAACGGCGTCAGCATCGGGACTATCACGCCCTTGATGTCTCTATCTGCCATTACGTTCTCCTTAACTCGATCCTGAGATTCGGGCATCGGTTGGCTTCACTCTATCAAGCATCGAACCTATATCTCGTACACCTCAAAGCTGATCGCGTAGTCGCACCCGAACTCGATTCCGATTGCGTTGGCGTTCATGGTCAGGAACATCTCCGGTTCCACGTCGGTCCCCAGACCCTTGAGATACGCGTCGTGCTTTTCTAACGACTCGACGCCCTTGTATATGTGGTCGCCAACGTCCACGGCATGAGTCGGGTTGGGTGAACCGCTGACGAGCAGCATCTTCACGCCGCCCCACGGCTCCAGTCCCTCATTGAGCAGATCAGGAAAGATCCACCGGTTGCCTGCATCACGGGATGCGTCCAGCGCGGCCAGGCCTACCGCACGGTGATCAGCCTGGTTGGCCAGCCCCTGACCGAAGCGCACTTCCATGTTGATGGTGATGACCACATCAGGCTTGTGTCTGCGTATTGCGCGTGCGATGTCGCGGCGCAGCGGCAACCCGTACTCGACAACGCCATCGGTATGGTCGAGAAACTCGACAGTGTCGACTCCGACGACTGCTGCCCCCTCGTCCTCCTCGCGGGTGCGGACCTCGCGGGTCTGCTCCGGTTCCATGCCGTCTATCCCGGCCTCGCCTCGCGTCACGAGAAGGTACACGACCGTTTTGCCCTCGGATGTCCACTTCGAGACGGCGCTTGCGGCGCCGTACTCGATGTCGTCCGGGTGGGCCACCACGACGAGCCCGGTCTGCCAGTCTTCACCCAGGGGTTGGAGTGTGCCTGACGTCATGCTCCGCCGCCGATAGCCGGCAGGAAGTGGACCTCGCTGTTATCGCCCACCTTTTCGAGCATCCCCAGGGGAGTAATCTCCCCATCTATGGCGACCGAAATGTTGCCCTTGATGCGTCCGTCCTCTACGAGTCGCTCTTTGAACCCAGGGTACTCGACCTCAAGGTTGTTGACGATCTGCCGGACTGACGATCCATCGATCTCGACTTTGCTCTTGCCGTCACTAAGCTTCTGCATCAGCGACGGGATGTAGACCGTTGCCATGCTGACGTACCTCCTATGACTGCTGGAGACCCATTGAACCGTGTGTCAAAAGGGCGGGTCTCAGTTAAGAAACCCGCCCCGTTGCGCTTGCTTTGCTTCGGCTGACCTTTCGGAGTGCCTAGTCTCCGCTGTGCCCCAGTGCCGCAGTGATCGCTACCGGGTTCATCGGCGTGTCAAACAGCCGTGTCCCGATAGCCGCTCGCAGAGCGTTGGCGACCGCCGGAGTGGGAGGAATGATGTTCGCCTCGCCCACACCGCGAACGCCGAATGGATGGCCGGGGTTGGCTACCTCGACGATGACCGTGTCGATCATCGGCAGATCGAGGCTGGTGGGCATGCGATAGTCGAGCAGCGTGGAGTTGTCCATGCCGCCGTCAACGTTCATGTAGTACTCTTCGTTGAGCGCCCAGCCGATACCCTGCACAGAGCCGCCCTGCATCTGTCCCTCGACGTAGGACGGATGTATCGCCTTGCCGACGTCCTGGAACGCCGTGAATCGGACCACGTCGGTCTTGCCGGTCTCGGGGTCCACCTCCACGTCGACGATGTTGCCCGCGAACGAGCCACCGACTCCTGTGGGACTCACAGAGGCGGTTCCGGTAATTCCGCCGCCGGAGCTGCCGAGCTGTCCCGCCAGATCCTTGAACGTCATGCTCAGCTCGGGGTCAGACTTGGACTTGATCACGCCCTCGTCCATTTCCACCGAGTCGGCATCGACATCCCAGATCGTGGATGCGCGCTCGATCATCTGCTGCTTGACAGACTGTGCAGCCTCGTAGGCGGCCCAGCCGGTTGCGAACGTCGTGCGGCTCCCGCCGGTAACCGCGGTGTAACCAATCGAGTCAGTGTCCACGACTGTCGGCCGGATGTCCTCTGCGGCGACTCCCAGCACCTCAGCCGCCTGCATGGCGATCGAAGCTCGGGTCCCGCCGATGTCAGTGGAGCCTTCCGTTAGGTTGACTGTGCCGTCGGCGTTGACAGCAAGGTTCACTGCCGAGTCGAACCCGATATTGAACCAGAATCCCACTGCAATTCCGCGACCCTGGTTTTCACCCAAAGGCGCGCTGTAGTGCGGATGGTCTCTCATGGCTTCAAGCGTCTCGACCAGTCCGACCCTGTTGAAAGTAGGGCCGTCCACGCGGCGAGTGCCCTCTTTGGCGGCATTCCTCAGCCGTAGCTCGATCGGGTCCATGTTGAGCTTCTCGGCCAGCTCGTCAACTGCCTGCTCGACCGCGAACGCTGCGTTCGGAGCGCCGGGCGCGCGGTATGCTGCCGTCTTCGGCTTGTTTACAACCACGTCGTAGCCGTCCACGGTGCCGTTTTCGATGTCGTATGCGGCGAGCGCGCACATCGCGCCGGCGCCGACTGGCGAGCCTGGGTAGGCTCCGGCCTCGCAGGCCAGCTCGACCTCGGCAGCCGTAATCGTGCCGTCGCTCTTACCGCCGATCTTCACGCGGCTCCACGAGCCGCAGGTCGGGCCGCTGGCCTCGAACACGTCGGCCCTGCTCATCAGGATCTTGACGGCCTGGCCTGTCTTCCTGGACAGGAGCGCGGCAACAGGCTCGAGATACACAGGTATCTTGCCGCCGAAGCCGCCGCCGATCTCCATGGGTATGACCCTGATCTGCGACACCGGCATTTCGAGCATCTGAGCCATGGCGTCGCGCACAGTGAACGCGCCCTGCGTGCTGCACCAGATGTGCAGTCTGCCGTCGTTGTTCCACAGCGCGGTCGCGTTGTGAGGCTCGATGTAGCCCTGGTGGACCGTCTTGTTACGGTACTCCCGCTCGACGATCACGTCCGCTTCTGCAAAACCCTTGTCGGTTTCTCCTTTCTTGTGCTGGAAGTGCTGTGCAATGTTGCTGACCGTGTCGGTCTGTTCGCCTAGCTCCTCGGTCTTGAGGTCGTCGTGCAGGATCGGCGCTCCCTCGGCCATCGCGTCCTCGACGGTAATGACAGGGGGAAGTACCTCGTACTGCACGTCAATGAGCTGGATCGCCTCTTCGGCTACGTGCGGGTTGGATGCGGCCACGCCCGCAATGGCGTGTCCCTGGTACAGAGCCTTGTCTGAGGCGAGCACGTTGTCACGTAGCCACTTGAGGCTGGTCGCCCCTTCACCGAAGTCGACGATTGCGTCACCCTCACCGGCGAAGTCGGCATTGGTTACAACGGCCAGAACTCCGGGAAGCGCCTCTGCCGCTGAGGTGTCGACGCTCTTGATGCGCGCATGGGCGTGTGGGCTGCGCAGAATCTTCCCGTGCAGCAGGCCGGCGGTGTCGAAATCTGCGCCGTATAGAGCGCGACCGGTCACCTTGTCTGCGCCGTCGTGCCGGATCGGCCGCGTGCCCACAACGTTATAGGTCTGGGTGGCCAGCACCATGTTTGGCTCGTAGTCTAGCGTCTGGGTCATGGGTTACGCCTCCTGCATCTTCACAGCCGCGTCTTGGACCGCGCGAATGATCTTGTCATAGCCGGTGCAGCGGCAGAGATTGTTGGCGAGCCAGAAGCGGATCTCGTGTTCCGACGGGTCCGGGTTCTGCTCGAGCAGCGACTTGGCCGCAACGATGAACCCAGGAGTGCAGATGCCGCACTGGAGCGCGGCATTCTCTAGGAATGCCTCCTGCACTGGGTGCAGTGTGCTGCCCTCGGCAACGCCCTCGATTGTGGTGACTTCCTTGCCGTCTGCCTCGACGCCGAGGACAAGGCAAGAGGTCACGATGCGCCCATCGAACTCTACCGTGCACGCTCCACAGTTGCCGTCGTTGCAACCTTCCTTTGTGCCGGTCAGGCCGACCACGTCGCGTAGGACTTCGAGCAGGCTCTGGCGAGGTTCGCACAGGAAGTCCACGTGCTCACCATTGATTATGGACTGTACATATGTCTTGGCGGGCAATCTAGTTCTCCTTAGCTCTTGGCTCGCTCGATGGCGGTCAGCAGCGCTCGGCGGGTGAGCACCTCGCACAGATGCTTGCGGTACTCGATGGTGCCGCGCATGTCGGTGATCGGTACGGCGGCGTCTCTGGCAATGCCGGACGCTATCCTGACCGTCTCCTCGTTTGCGGGCTTGCCGGCGATGGCCTCGCCGGCCTCAGAGACGAACAGCGGCGTCGGCGCGACCGACGCGAGCGTCACTCTGGCGGACTGGATGTCACCGTTGTCCAAAACCACCGATACGCCAGCGCCAGCGACCGCGATGTCCATCTCGTTTCTTGGTATGAAGCGGATATAGTTCGCGCCGGAGTTGGCCGCCGGCGTCGGGAAGTGCGTGGACACAAGGATTTCGCCCTGCTCCAGCACGGTTCGCCGGACGCCGGTGCAGAAGTCTTCAAGAGCTACTTCGCGACTTCCGTTTGGACCGGAGATCCGGGCCACGCCGTTGTATGCGATCATTGCTGGGACGGAATCGGCGCTCGGTGAACCATTGCACAGGTTTCCGCCCAGTGAGGCGCGTCCCTGTATCTGTGTCCCGCCGATGATGTTCGCGGCGTCCACGATGCCGGGGTATACGCTTCGCACTGTCGAGTTGCCATAGATCCTGTAGCACGGCACCGCCGCGCCAATCGTCAACCCATTGTCAGGGTCGAATGTAAGCTCGTTGAGCTCGGGTATGCTCTTGGAGTCCACCACCAGGTCCAGGTCGAACGCCCGGCCCCTAAGCTGGACCAATAGGTCGGTGCCTCCCGCCAGCGGACGAGCGCGATCACCTGCTTCATTCAACAGGTCTACCGCTTCCCGTACAGAGGTGGGAGCCTCATAATCGATCCACTTCAATCGTTACCTCCTTGTCTCGCAACACTTCCCTGTATGGAAGTATGAGTCGGCTGAGTGATATATCTGCGACGATGGGACCGGCGCCCGCGCCCACACTTGGGACACACGACGAGGGCAGCAACGCCGCCTTTCTGAAAAGGCTTGGAAACACGCTCATGCGCCAGCTTCCGAAACCCGCAATAGTATATCAGAGGAAGGAATGGTCAACAACGGCAGCCCTGCTTTGGCGTCACCTTATCGGCTCTGTCCCCGTGACCCCGTCTTCATCGAGCCGCGCGATGCCTGAATCAGTCATGCCCAGCAGTTCGCCGAACACGAACTCATTGTGTTCGCCAAGGCGGGGCGCCGGCCAACGGACTGACCCCGGCGTGGCTGACATCTTCCACGCGACTCCCGGTAGGAAGTACATACCCGCGGAAGGGTGGTCCACCAGCTCCAGCAGTCCACGCTCCTGGTAGTGAGGGTCGTTGAATATGTCCTCGCCTGTCATCACGAGGGAGGCGGCTATGCCCTCACCCTGGAGGGTCTCGGCGAGGTCCTGTGCGTCGTGTCCGTCCGTCCACGATCCAATCAACTCGTCCAGTGCGTCCTGGTTCCGAAGACGGGATAGAACGTCCGCGAATCGTCCGTCGTCAATCAGGTCCGATCTGTCTATTACTCTACACAGACACGCCCACTCGTCATCTGTGGCTACGGCGATGGCAATCCACCTGTCTGCACCTCGACACGGGTAGGCTCCGTGTGGAGCCATGAACGGATGGCGATTGCCCCGGTTCCTGGGCGGCTGTCTGTCCATCTGGTAGCCGATGATGTGTTCACCGACCACCGAGATGGAAGACTCCAGTTGGGAAGCGTCGATGAACGCCCCCTTGCCAGTGCGCCGCCGTCTATACAGCGCCGACAACAACGCGCCCGCGGCATGGGCTCCGCTGATCGGGTCCCCGAAATTCACGCCCGACTTGACCGGCGCGTCTTCGTTTAGGTATCCGTTCATTGACGAGATTCCACCGAGCTGCTCCTGCCCAATTCCATACTGAATGAAATCTCGCCACGGGCCTGCGTTGCCGAACGCCGGCATGGACAGCAGGATGATGTCGGGCCTCAGTTCGCGTAGAGCCTGGTAATCGAACCCCCTGCGCGCCATCAGTCCGGCCCTGAAGTTCTCGACCACGACGTCGCTGACGGACACGAGCTCCTCCAGCACTGCCTTGCCCGAGGGATGTCGAATCTCGCATGTGATCCCGTACTTGGACATGTGCAGCGTGTTGAACCACCCCGACCTGTTCCAGGGGTCGTCGCCCTGCTCGCCGTCAGGCAGGTTCCCGGAGCCAACTATCATCCGGTGAGGGTCCCAATTGCGTGCGGACTCCACCTTGATGACCTCTGCCCCCATGTCAGCCAGCAGCTTTGTACAGTGGGGACCTGCCCATATCCGGGAGAAGTCGAGGACTCGGACGCCGTCGAGCGCCTTTGGAGTTTGGGTACTCATCGGAAATACTCCGAATATAGTACCGTTCTGCCGGTATCGAGTCGAGCGGAGTCGGCGAGCGAGCAGGCGCTAATTGGTGGAGGCGCTCGTTGGTATCAGTCGGCCGGTTACGAGGAAGATGACCCGCTCCGCGATGTTTGTGGTGCGGTCCGCAACCCGCTCGAGGTCGTGAGCGACCCACAAGAGGTACGTCGCCCTCCTGATCGCGCCGGGATCGGCGAGCATGTAAGTGAGGAGCTCTCTGTACACCTGCTCGTAGAGTGCGTCCACTTCGTCGTCGTCTTCGCAGACCTGGTGGCTCGCGTCGGTGTCACGGTCAACGAATGCGTCGAGGCTGCGACGAAGCATATCCATGGCACGGTCTGCCATTCGAGGGATGTCTATCAGGGGCTTCAGCGGGGGTTCGTCTCCCATGAGCAGACTGATCTTGGCGATGCCCTCGGCGTAGTCGCCGATTCGCTCCAGCTCGACCGAGACATGGAGCACGGTGACCAGGATGCGCAGGTCTCCGGCCAGGGGCTGCTGGGTGGCGATCAGGTCTATGGACTTCTCTTCGAGCGCGAAGCGCATCTCGTCAATGATGTCGTCTTCCCGGATGACTTCCTCTGCAAGGTCGCGGTCCCGGTTCCTGAGCGCGTCAAGCGACTTAGAGATGGCCTTTTCGACCATGCCGCCGAGCGTAAGCAGCTCGTCCTGAAGGGATCTCAGGTCTCTGTCGAATTCAGCTCGCGGCGTTCTCTGCATCGTGGTCTCCTTTGCCGGTCTGCCAAGCCGTCATTCCGGTGAAGGCCGGAATCCAGCGTCGGGACTATTTCCCTGAGTTCGATTCCTTCGGTAGCTCATTGCTTATGTGGTGGCAAGTCTCACCATAGGCTCGCTGTAGTAGTGACCAAAGGGTAGCTCGCTAGCTGAACCGACCGGTTATGTACGCCTCCGTGCGCTCGTGCTTCGGCGTCGTGAAAATCTGGCTGGTGTCGCCATGTTCGACGAGATAACCTGCCCTGTCGTCTCCAACCATCAGGAACGCGGTCTCGTCCGACACGCGAGCGGCCTGCTGCATGTTGTGGGTCACAATGATAATCGTGTAGTGCTCGCTCAACTCCCGAACCAGCTCTTCGATTGCCAGAGTTGCTATGGGGTCCAGCGCGGACGCCGGCTCGTCCATTAGGATCACTTCAGGCTCCACTGCGAGTGCGCGGGCAATGCACAGTCTCTGTTGCTGTCCGCCTGACAGTTCGAGGGCGCTGTTTCTGAGTCGGTCCTTGACCTCTTCCCAGAGCGCTGCCTGTCTCAGTGACCCCTCGATAGCCTCGTCCATGTCGCCTTGGAATCCGTTGACCTTCAGCCCAAAAGCCACGTTGTCGTAAATCGACTTGGGGAACGGATTGGGCCGTTGGAACACCATGCCAATCCGTGAGCGGATTTCGGTCGCATCGACGGTCTGGTCGTACAGGTCGGAGCCTTCGAATAGAATCTGGCCATCGATCCGCGCTGCCGGAATCAAATCGTTCATCCGGTTGAAGCACCGCAGCAGGGAGCTCTTGCCGCATCCGGACGGCCCGATCAGCGCGGTGATCGAGTATCGCTTGATCTCCATGTCGATCTCTCTCAACGCCCGAAACTCATCGTAGTACAGGCTGAGATCGTTGACCTTGAAGATTGGGGTGGCCTGAGTCACTCTAGTCCTCTGATCTCGTCTGATACTTGTTCCGCAGCAGCACTGCGACGGCGTTCATAGATAGTAGAATCACCAGCAGCACGATGATGCCGGCCGCGGCTAGAGATCTGAACTCTTCCTGTGGGCGACCGACCCATGTGAATATCTGAAGCGGCAGCACTGTGAAACGGTCGAACGGGCCGGGCACGAACGTCACGTACACCAGCCCGCTGATGACTAGTAACGGAGCCGCCTCTCCCACAGCTCTGGACAGCGCGAGGATGGTCCCGGTCAAAATGCCAGGGATGGCGGACGGCAGGACCGTGCCCTTGATGACCTGCCACTGATCGGCGCCCAGCGCGAAAGCGCCCAGCCGATACTCGCTCGGCACCGCCCGGAGCGCCTCTCTGGAAGCGAGTATCACGATTGGAAGCACCAACAAAGTCAGCGTGAGCGCACCCGCTAGCACGACTTTGCCCAGCGACATTAGTTGCACGAACACACCCAGGCCCAACAGTCCGTACACGACCGACGGTACCCCTGCGAGGTTGGATATGTTGATTTCGATGATCTGGGTGAGCCGGTTCTTGGGAGCGTACTCTTCGAGATATATGGCGGCCCCCACGCCGATTGGCACCGTGAACACAGCCGTGAACGCGATCGTTATGAGCGTTCCCATAACGGCGGCCTTTACTCCGGCCAGTTCGGGTTTTCTGGACATGTAGCTGGTCAGAAAACCGAAGTCGAGCCACGGTATCCCTTCCACCGCGGTCCGCACCAGCAGCACGGCCAGGCCGATCACACCGACCATGACCGCGGCTAGGAAAACGAAGTAGAAGATGCCCCCGATCGTCTTGCGTCGGGCTAGTCTCGGATTGAAGTTGTTGGATGTCTGGGCCATTAGTAAGCCTGCCTCCATCGGCGGACCACCCAGTGGCCGAGTAGATTGAGTGCAAGTGTCATGACGAACAGCAACAGACCGACTGCGAAGATGGTCTTGTACTCGACCGAGTCGTGAGACGCCTCACCCTGCGCGAGCTGAGCTATGTACGCCGTCATCGTCTGGATGCTTTCCAGCGGATTTGCCGTAATTCGTGGGGTGGCGCCCGCGGCAATGGTCACCAGCATCGTCTCTCCGATTGCCCGGGATATCGCGAGTATGAACGACGCCACGATTCCGGACAGCGCAGCCGGAACAACCACCTTCAAGCTTGTCTCCAGCTTGGTAGCCCCCAGAGCATACGATGCCTGTCGAAGCGACCTTGGTACGCTTATCATGGCGTCCTCGCTGAGTGACGACACCATGGGGATAATCATGATTCCCATGACGACACCGGCGCTCAGCGCGTTGAACACGATCATGTCAGGGAAGAGCCTCTGGAGTTGAGGCGTAACGAACGTCAGCGCGAAGTAGCCGTACACGACGGTCGGTATGCCCGCCAGTATCTCGATTAGGGGCTTGAGTATCCTGCGCAGCTTGTCAGGGGCGTACTCCGCGAGGTAGATGGCGGTGGCCAGCCCGACGGGAAGGGCCACCATGGCCGCAAGTACGGTGACCAGGAGGGTTCCGGCAACCAGCGGAAGAACCCCAAAGGCCGTCGGCTTGAGGATGGGAGTCCATCGAGTTCCGGTCAGGAACTCGAAGATCGACACTTCCGTGAAAAAGCCTACCGACTGTCCCAGCAGGATAAACACAATTCCCAGTGTCGTGAATATCGAAATGAGCGCACAGCAAAAGAACACCCATCGGACGATGGTGCCTTCGATGCTGCTCCCCCGACCGCGACGGAATCTGCCTGTATCGACTGCGTCCCGCGATCCCGCAGCAGTGTCGCGGGCGCCTGCCGCTGTAGATTCCAACTATGCCTCCTTGGCCGTGGACCCCTCTTTCTCCTTGATGGCTCTGGAAGCCTCGGAGATGTCGGTCTCACCGACCGTGAACCGCTTGAATCCGTCGCCGCTGCCTGAAATGCTGGCGTTCACTACCACGCCGGGCTGCTCATTCCTGTACCCTTACTCTTCGGCGACAGCTTCTACAATCGGGGCCACGGTGCTGGAGCCGCCAATCTCGATCGTTCCGCCAAGGGGGACATTGGGGCCAGGCTCCATCATCACTAGCTGTCCACTCAGGATAGCAAGGTTCTCCTGATAGCTGGCCTGGGGCAGCGGTACGTAGCCGACTTCCTCAGCGAGTTGGGCGCCGTTTTCCATGTAGAACTCGACAAATGAGCGTAGCTCAGCCCTCTGCTGCGCGCGCTCCTTGTTGACATAGATGAACAGCGGCCTGGAAAGAGGTGAGTAAGCGCCGCTTGCTATCGTCTCGATAGTCGGAGAGACACAGCCGCTGCCGTTGTCGATTTCGAGCAGCTTCAGCTTGTCCGCGTTGGTCGCATAGTAGGCATATCCAAAGTAACCGAGCGAGTTCCTGTCTCCGCTGATGCCCTGCACCAGGACGTTGTCGTCCTCGGACGCAGTGTAGTCGGCGCGAGACAGCTTGGCCTCTCCGTTCACCTCTTCGGTGAAGTAGTCAAATGTGCCGGAGTCTGTGCCTGGACCGTAGAGGTTTATCTTCTTGTCGGGCCACGACGCATCGAGGTCGCTCCACGACTTGACCGTGCTCTGAGGCTTCCAGAGCATGTTCAACTGTTCAACTGTCATGCAGTCTACGAAGTCGTTCTTCGGGTTGACCATGACCGATAGTCCGTCAAGGCTTACCAGGAACTCGTAGTACTCGATGCCATTCTCAGCCGCTGTCGCGGCCTCTTGCTCCTTGATCGGCCTGGAGGCGTCGGAGATGTCGGTCTCACCGGCCGTGAACCGCTTGAATCCGCCGCCGCTGCCTGAGATTCCCACGTTCACCAGGACTTTAGGTGCGGTGCTCCTGAACTCCTCGGCGACCGCCTCTGTAACTGGCGCGACGGTGCTGGAGCCGTCGATCTCAATCGTGCCAGTCAATTGCGCGCGCTGCTGTGTCACCTGCTGCGTAGCGCCGACTGCCCCGGTTCCACCCTGGGCAGCTGGCTGGGCCGAGGGAGCCTCGGATGTACTCTCCGAGCCACATGCGGTCACTACAAGGGTTCCAATAACAATTGCCAGGACGAGCAGACCCGGCATGTCGAATATCTTGGTTCGCATCTCGCTTAACATGGTGGTTGCTCATACCTCCGCGATCTTGAGTTCAATTCACTACGGAGTGGGGTTGGCCGCCGGCAGAATCGCCATTCGGCTCCAACACTCGGTATATGACTTTAGACTCATCGTATGAACAGGGTGTTAAGGGACAATTAAGGAACGGTTAGGAGCCTGGTAAGGGCTGGTAAGCGCGGGTCCGGATCAGGCCAGCGCCTGCCACAACGCTCCCGCAATGATGACGATCCCTACGATCGCCGCGAACCAGCCAAAGTTGGACCGCCGCGCCACGCTAAGCAAGCCTCTGATTGACAAGAATCCGACTGCTGAAGCGGCTATTAGCGCGATCCCTGCCTCCGGGGATACGTGTGAGTCCGAACGGAGCCCGGCAAAGACGCCGGCGCCAATGCTGACGGGGATGCTGAGCAAGAAGCTTAACGTCAGTGCATCGCCTCGGTCGATACCTCGTCCGAGCAGAACGGAGAGAGTCAGGCCGGACCTGCTTAGTCCGGGAAGTGCGGCCAACCCCTGCGCGATCCCCGTCAATGCTGCGTCGACCCATGTAACTTCGTCGCGCCCGCGTATCGCCGCCAATCGGCCCAGGAGCATGAACGCTGACGTCACGAGCATGAGAACACCCACGCCGGCCATCGCGAACGAGCCGACGCGCTCCGATAGGCCCTCCAGCACCAACAGAAGCAGTACTCCAATTGGTGCGCTGACTACGGTTGCGATTGCCAGATACTGCGCAAGAGTACTGGGATGTCGTGGCGATGTGACGGCATCTCTGATTAGGAGCATGATTTCAGACCGGAACGCCGCAAGCGCCGACAGTGCGGTGCCAAGGTGCAGCCACAGGGAAAACTCTACCCCTTCCGATAGGGCGCTGCCGGTGAGAAGAGAATAGACTGTGGCGACCAGGCCCTCAGAACTGATTGGCAGCCATTCGGCCACACCCTGGATTGACCCAAGGAGGAGCGCCTCAGCGAAGTTCAAGTCGCCCTTCTGAGCTTAACCGTGAACTCGCTCCCCTCTCCCTCGATGCTGGTGGCGCTTATATCTCCACTTTGTGCTTGGACAAGGTGCTTCGATATCGCGAGGCCGAGCCCAGTGCCGTGGTCTCGGCGTGACCTTTCGACCTTGTAGAAGCGCTCGAACACATGCGGAAGATGCTCTCTGGCGATTCCGACTCCGGTATCGGCGACGGTCACGGCCACCCAGTCCGACTCGCGCTGAGCTGAGAGAGTGATCGTGCCCCCGCTGGGCGTGAATCTGAGCGCGTTCTCGACGAGGTTCGTCAGGACTTGGTCCAGCCTACGCTGCTCGCCCATCACGTAAGGCAGACCCCGTTGCGTGCGGCTTACCAGCTCGATACTTTTTGAAGATGCCGCAAAGTGGAACCGTTCGACTATCTCAGCAATGACCTCTTCTATCTTGACTGGGGCCAGATGCACCGGCATCTGTCCGCTTTCGAGACTGGACAGCTCCAGTAGCTCCTCGACCAGTGCGGTCATCCGGGTAACATCGCTGCGTATCCGGCGAAGGAAGTCGAGTGCCGCCTGCTTGTCGTCAATGGCTCCCGATTCTAGGACCTCCACCATCGCGTTCGCCGATGCTAGTGGGCTGCGCAGCTCGTGTGATACGTTGCTCACAAACTCCCGCCGTGTCGTCTCGATCTGCCTGAGGCGTGTGACGTCTTGCAGCGTTAGCACAACGTCCTCTCTGTCATGCCCCGACGCTGGCGTCGCGATGATGTCGAGAAACCTCCGCTCGTGCAGAAGCTCCAGATCTGCACGCTGCATTTGACGCGTACGGGCGGCAGCGGCGACGAGGCGCAACACTTGCGGGTCTCGGACGACTTGGGCTAGGGGACGGTCCCGAGAGGTCTGCGCGTTTATGCCCAGGAGCCACTCGGCTGACCGACTGATGAGAGCGATCCTGGTCTCAGAGTCTATGACGATTACGCCGTCGACCATAGTGTCTATGGCGATCGCCATCTGGTGTCGCTCGACCTCTAGACTCCGTACTCTGGAGTCGATAGCGTCTGACATCCGATTGAACTCTTCGGCCAGTTCGCTCGTTCTGGGCGACGCGGGAGACGTTACCCTCTGGTCCATCTCGCCATCTGCTATCCGTCTGGCGCCATCGGTTACGTGCCTTATCAGGCCTGCGTCGCTCCGAGAAGCGACAAGAATGTAGGTGACCGCGGCCAGCCCGGCTGCGCCGCACAGTAACCCGAGGGCGGCTAATGTCCTATCGGCGGTATCTTGCCAGACCAGACCAAGAGACGCGACGGTCAGCGCCGTGGCGCTCAACGCCAGAAGCGGTACAGCCACGTAGGCAAGGACCGATCGCTTGAGTTGGTGTCCCAGCTTCATCGATTATCCGTCGAATCGGTAGCCTACGCCTCGAATCGTAACGATACGTTGGGGCTGTGACGGCTCCGTTTCGATCTTCTCACGCAGCCAACGTATGTGAACATCGACCGTGCGGGAGTCTCCGATGTAGTCGTGCCCCCAGAGTCGCTCCAGGATCTGGTCCCTGGTAAAGGCTCGTCCCCTGTTTGCCGCGAGTAACGCAATAAGGGAGAATTCTCTGGGCTTCATCGCCACGACTTCGTCATCGAGCGTAATTGAGTGACTCGCCAGATCGATAGTGAGGTTCCCTGACCTTATGATCTCTGATTTACTCGGGGGACTGTCTGAAACGGGGGATGACGACCGGCGCAGCATGTTGCGCACCCTTGCCAGAAGCTCCCTCATGCTGAACGGTTTGGTCACGTAATCGTCCGCGCCGATCTCCAGGCCGACTACGCGGTCGACCTCCTCTCCGCGTGCGGTCAGCATCAGAATGGGAACGTTTGACTGTCGTCGAAGGATGCGGCACACTTCGAAGCCGTCCAGCCTGGGCAGCATCACGTCGAGTATAATCAGGTCCGGGCTTTTCGACCGGGCGATGCTCAACCCGGATTCACCGTCGGCAGCCGTCAGGGTGTCATACCCTTCCAGCTCCAGAGTGTACTTCAACGCTGTCAGGAGATTGGGTTCATCTTCGACGACGAGGACTGTGTTGGACATTCAAACTGGACCTCACATCTCAGCAGAACATGGCCGACTTCGTTTCGAGCCTACCATACTTCTCTCACCGTCTTCATAGTACAAACACGGCAAGTTAGGCGGGACGGTCTATATGACCCTCATCCCCCGCAGCCTGACCAGTTCGCCCTTGGAGTATCCCAGCAGACCGCATATGACCTCTCGGTTGTGCTCCCCCAGACCCGGAGCGGGCTCCAGACACCAGTTCATCCCGTCTGCCATAAAAGGACCGCTGGGATGACGATATGAACGCCCGTCCACGTGTTCCATCTCCGCGAAGTAGCCCCTGGCTTCAAGGTGCTCCCATCCCAGGATGTCTTCGGGCGTAGCGACGTACGAAAACGCCAGCCCGCGATTCTGGGCACGCTCGAATATCTCATGTTTGTCGTGCGCCATCAGCCATGGCAGCATGAGCGAGTCGAGTTCGTCTGCGTTGGCGCCTCGCCCGGCCCGGTCGTCGAATTTCGGGTCGCTCAGTTCAGGGATGCCCATAAGGTCGGACATCTCGGGCCACTTTTGGTCCGGCCCCGCAATCACACCCACGTATCCATTCCGACACGGGTAGGGTCCCCACGCCGCCCGCCCGTAGCCCCGGTTGCCGGTGCGTTGGAAATTCGCCCCCGCGTACGAATACATGCTCAGTGCGTTCTCGAGGATCGTCGCCAGGTACTCCGAGATGGCCACGTCCACCTGTTGACCGTCGCCCGTGGAATCCCTGTGCCATAGGGCCGACAGCGTTCCGGCGAAGGCATTCTGGCCGGCCCCGTACTGCGCCAGCCGAGCGGCCATCTGAAGAGGTTCGCGATCTGGGTCGCCGGTAATGTACATCAGCCCCCCGGCGGCATACAGGTTGATCTCCCTGGCCGGGTTGTCCCTGTACGGCCCCGTCTGCCCAAAGTTGGATATCGAAGTCATCACCAGCGACGGCTTGCACTTGCTGAGATTGTCGTAGTCCAGGCCGAGTTCGGGCAGCACTCGCGGGCTGAAGTTCTCCACGACGACCTCTGCCCACTCCAAGAGCTCGCGGAGAATCTTACGTCCGGTCTTTGTCCTGATGTCGAGCGTAACGCTCTTCTTGGACGTGTTCAGATAGACGTGTAGCGCACCCGCATCTACGTGCGGGACGCCGTCCGGAAATGGCCCGATTCTCCGAGCCGGATCGCCGCCCTCCGGTCTCTCGATCTTGACGACCTCGGCTCCTTGCGTGGCCATCAACCGCGTCGCGTACGGCCCCGCGACCCAGTGACTCAGGTCAAGCACCCTGAGCCCGTCGAGAAATCCTGACACTTCTGCGGACATAATTAACTAACCGGTGGAGGGAATGACTGCCCTCTTGTGGACCGCTTTTCCGATCGGCTTGTCGCCCTCGTGGGCCTCTATCTCGTACGTAAGCCTGTTGCGGTCCACCTCGGTAAGCACCGACCGTACTTTGACGACCCCGCCTATACTCGTTGGGGCGATATGCCTGAGCCCGTCAACCGCGTATCCAACCGTCGTGTAGCCTTCTGCGAGGTGCTGGTCCGTAGCCTTGATGCTGGCGTTCTCCATCAGCCCAAGAAGGTGCGGAGTCGAGAGCACGTCGGCTCCCTCGCGACCCATCCGATTGGTCGTCAGCTCCTTGGTGACTTCCACCTCCAGGATCGCCTCCTGTCCGGGTGAGATGTTCTCCATGGCCATGTTGGTACTCTCCTCGGTCGTCATGTGTACATTGAATTTAGGCGTCCCAATTGTAGCAGAGCATCGGCGCCTCTCCAGCGTTGGTCCAGCTAGCCTGCTATCCTGAGCCGACAACCCGACATGTGATTTGGGACTGGAGGAGACCAATGAAGATAACGTCCATCGAGTGCCGGATTCTTGACGGGGACTACCCGTTCGTATGGGTCCATACGGACGAGGGATTGACAGGAATCGGCGAGTGCTTCCGCCGCCAGCCATCTGTGACTAAGACTCTAATTGACGATCTTCTGGCCCCCGCTGTCGTTGGGAAGGACCCGCTTGAGACGACCCGCAGGTTCGATGACATGATGCGGGCCGGTTCTGCCGTGGAGATGGGTGGCGCCATCTTCTGCGCTATCGCCGGCCTCGACATCGCTCTCTGGGACATCAAGGGCAAGGCCTTTGGCGTACCGATCTCAAACTTGCTCGGCGGTGCGCGTCGCGACAGCATTCCCGTCTATGCAAGTTCGATGCGGCGCGATCTGACTCCGGTAGAGGAGGGCAGACGCGCAGCCTCCTTCGTCGAGCAGGGATACACGGGTTACAAGTTGCACAGCGCGGTCCCCGGCGCGATCGACCATCCCGCTGACCAGACAGTTGCCACGGTGACCGAGGTGAGAGCCGCCGTCGGCGACGACATCGACATTCTCGTGGACGTCAACGGCGCGTTCTCAGTACACCATTCTATCGAGATCGGCAGCGCGCTCGAGCAGCTTGGCGTGTTTCACTTCGAGGAGCCGCGTCCGGCTCAGGACCTTGAGGGTCTGGCCCAGATCGCCGATGCGCTTACTATCCCCGTTGCTTCCGGCGAGATGATCTATACACACCACGAGTACCGCGACCTGATCCTCAAGGGCAGGGTGGACATCATCCAGCCCGACATAGTCAAGGTGCCCGGATTCACAGAGTTTCTGCGCATCGATGCACTGGCCTCGGCTTTCAACATTCCCATCACCGTTCACAATACCCAGCCCATCCTGAGCACAGTAGCGCACCTTCACTTCTGCGCTGCCAGCGCGATGGTCCCTTACTCCCAGGAGTACAACATCGAGCCGACTTCCATCCGCGACGAGTGGCCCATCCTTACGGAACCCCTCGAAGTTGTCGACGGCCGAATTGCCGTCCCAACCGGACCAGGACTCGGCGTCGAGCTCGACGAAGACATGGTCCGCAGGCTGTCCGCAGGCTAGCCCCTATGCCCAGAAGATACAGACCACGCGAAGTCATCCGAATCCTCGAGAGCCTTGGTTGGCAGTTCAGTCGTCAGCGCGGCTCTCATGTTACTCTTACTAAACGAGGAGAACGCAATCACGTCACAGTCTCAGTCTCGAGGCGAGAGGTCGTCCCAAGTACACTTGCAAGCATACTGAGGCAATCTAGAATGAGTCGCAGAGAGTTCGACCAGCAAGCTGATGGAGTGCTATGAACCTGATAGCGAGTGAGGAGAGAAAAATGAGCAAGCACAAATTCACGGTCTTTCTCATTCCTGAAGAAGAAGGGTATCAGGCAATAGTACCGAACTACCCGGAGGCTAGTACTTGGGGTGAGAACCCGGAACACGCATTTGCAATGGCGCAGGAGAGCCTTGAACTAGCCCTAGAGGTGTATGCTGAGACCCACCAGGAGCAGGTGCTCCTAAATTCCTGCGCATCACATGCTATCGTCGGCACCATAGAAGCCGAAGTCCCCGACGTTCTACTGAAAGATGTTCGTGCCGCCGAAGCTGAGCTCAACAAAGAGGAAGCCGCTGCCATAGTCTAGCACCTGCGCCCCTCGACTTAGAGGCGCATTCTCCTACAGCCCCTCGATCTCCACAGGCTCGATCTCGTCGGCCACGTCAAATCCCAAAATACGGGAGTAGAAGTAAAGCTCCGCTTCGAGTGCCCTCTTGATGTTCTCCGACTTCCGGAACCCGTGCTGCTCACCCTCGAAAGGAAGATATGCGACGGGAAGTCCCTTCTTACGCAGAGCGTCCACCATCACTTCAGCCTGGTTGGGCAGAACTACCCGATCTTCCAGACCCTGTAAGAGTATGATCGGGCACGACAGCCGCTCCGTGTGGTGTATCGGGGACCGCTCGACATACAGGTCGCGCCGCTCAGGATAGGGGCCAACCATCGAGTCGAGGTAGCGCGACTCGAACTTGTGAGTCTCATTGGCTAATGCTTCGAGATCGCTCACTCCATAGTAACTCGCGCCCACCCTGAACACGTCCCTGAACGTCAGCGACGCCAGCGTGGTGTACCCGCCCGCGCTGCCGCCGCGCACCATCAGTCTGTCGCCGTCCACCTCTCCCTCACTTACCAGGTACAGCGCCGCGTTGATGCAGTCGTCTATGTCGACGATTCCCCACTGGCCGTTCAAACGTCTGCGATACTCGGTGCCATACCCCGTGCTGCCGCCGTAGTTCACGTCCGCAACCGCGATGCCGCGACTCGTCCAGAACTGGTACGAGAGATTGAAAGAAGTAGTGGCCGCCCCGGTCGGCCCCCCGTGACTCACCACCAGCAATGGAGGTCGCTCACCCTCCGGACCGCTGAAATCGGCGTTCTTCGCGGCGTAGTAGTAGGCATGAGCGGTTTTCCCGTCCGTCGTCTCAAACTCGATGGCGCGAGGTTCCGAGATGTATCCGTCTGCGACCGGGACAGGTCGCGACTGCCTTAGTGGCGTTAACTTGCCAGTGTCCGGGTTCAGCGAGATCAGCGAGTCGGGTAGGGTGGCCGATCCTGCCTCCAGCACCGCTTCCCCGGTGCGAGCTACGATGTCGCCTCTGGACATTTCTGTGTAGGGCGTCTCGATTGGGGTGAGCTGCGTCGTTCGGGTGTCTAACCTTGCCAGCTTCCATAAGCCACTCTCGGCGTACTCGCACACGATCCGGTCTGCCGACTCGAACGCATACGTTCGCGTTCCGAGGGCCCACGCTGGCGCGCCGAACTCCGCCAGCATCGGCGCTATGGTCTCGATGTCACCGCCTCTCCAGCGGTAGAGGTTCCACCAGCCTGTCCTGTCCGACACGAAATAGAGTGTCCCGTCCGGCGACCATTCCGGCTGGAACACCGACTCGCCTGGCTCTCCGGCGATCTTCCTCGGCTGTCCCGGCGTTCCGTCCTCCTGCAGGTCGGCGACCCAGAGTTCCGTAGTGTCCCAGGGCATGTTCGGGTGGTCCCAGGACAGCCAAGCGATCTGCGAACCGTCTGGACAGACGGACGGATATCCGTAGAAGTCGCTGCCGCTCACCAGGACCACGCCCTCGCCACCCTCGACGATGTCGAGTGCGACGACAGTGTTGACCGCCTCCAGTTCGGGGTCGCGATGGTCTTCCCTGACACAGACGAGACGATTGCGCGTGCTGTCTATCTTCCCGTCCGCGTACCGCAGGTCCACGCCCTCCGGCGTGACTGGCTCCGGTTGACCTCCAGGCTCCTGTCTGTAAACCCTCTGGTCTGCGAAGTTAGAAAACAGGACCACGCTGTCTCTGACCCAGAAGCACAGCCCTCCATACTCGTGGACGCGCGTCCGCACGTTGTAAGGCTCTGGCGTCACGTCCTGAGTGTCGCCGCTCATGGAGCGGCGCACTATTGCATTCCGCGCACCCTCCTGCGGACGCATCTCAACCCAGTACAGGTCGTCTCCGTCAATCTGTATGGACCCGAGCGATACCGAGTCCTGAACGATCAGGTCCGTGGTTATGGGAGACTTCCAGGATCCGTATGGCGCTGTTATTGGCATGGCTAAGCTCCCGTCACTTTTCTGAGCAGATCAAAGAATCCATTGATGCCCCAGTTGTCTATTCTACCAATGCACGCACTGTATAATCGTATCTCACTGACCAGTGAAAGGGCGCAGAAATGTCCGACCCGCTCGTAACCCACGATGTCCGCGAAGGCATAGCACTCTTGACTCTCAACGACCCCCCACGCCGCAACGCTTTGTCGTCGGCAATGATGGAAGAGCTGCGACAGCGTCTGACCGATGCTGATAAGGCTGATAAGGTCAAAGTCGTGGTCATCGCCGCGCGAGGCCCGGTGTTCAGCTCTGGACACGATCTCAGGGAGCTGGCAGCAGGCGACCGCGAAGATCAGACGCTCGTGTTCGCCCTCTGTACCGACCTCATGGAGTCTATCCGTCTGCTCCCCAAGCCCGTAATCGCCAGTGTGCAGGGCCTCGCTACCGCGGCCGGATGCCAGCTAGTGGCGACCTGCGACCTCGCTGTTGCCTCCGAGGAGGCTGCCTTCGCCACACCGGGTGTGGACATCGGCCTATTCTGTACGACTCCAGCGGTCGCCGTCGGCAGGGCGGTTCCCAACAAGGTCGCCATGGAGATGCTCCTGACCGGCGAACCGGTACCCGCCTACCATGCCCTGGAGTCCGGTCTGGTCAACCGGGTAGTCCCGGCTGAAGAACTCAAAGAGGCAACCATGTCACTCGCTCGCAAAGTAGCATCTGCACCCGCCAGCACGGTCTCGATCGGCAAGATCGCCTTCTACCGCCAGATGTCGCTCGACCGCCCACAGGCCTACCAGGTCGCCCAGCAGGTCATGGTGGACAACCTTCAGCACCCGGACGCAATCGAGGGAATCAACGCCTTCCTGGAGAAGCGACAGCCAGCTTGGAAGATGTCTCCCCCCAGTCGAGGGAGCTAGGGTAAACATTGTCCTGAAGCTCGTTAGTCGCGCGCGCAGCATGTCACACGCCACCGAGTGAAACGCCTTGAAAGTCGACGCGTTCGGCCAGCAAATATACGACCAACACCGCGGTCTTCTGCCAGACGACTTCCGTGAAGTCGGAGAGCGGGATGACGGCAATATTCAGGTCTACGATCACCCTCGGTGGTACTTCGCTCCGTTCGATGATTGGTACCCGCACCTGCAAAAGGCGATGAATTACGTTCGTGGGAGGACCCTCGATGTCGGGTGCGGTGCTGGCCGCGTATCTATCCACCTTCAGCGGAATGGAATAGAGGTTGTCGGGATCGATCACTCACCCTTGGCCGTACAGGTGTGTCGAGAGAGGGGAGTGAAGGAAGTTAGCTTGCTCCCAGTCTCCCGGGTGAGCGCCGGCAAGCTGGGACTGTTCGATGTCATAGTCATGGCGGGCAACAACTTTGGGCTATTCGGAAGTCCCGACCGTGCTCGCAGGCTCCTTCGACGCTTTCATCGGATGACGACAGACCACGGTAGAATCTTAGCCGAGACAACTGATCCGTATGCTACTGACGACCCCGTCAATCTGGCATATCTCGCGCGCAATCGCGTCCGAGGCAGGATGAGCGGCCAGTTCCGTCATCGTGAACGCTATCGTAATCTCAAGAGCTCATGGTTCGACTGGCTGTTCGTGTCCAGGGACGAGATGCGGGAGATAGTCGACGGGACGGGATGGGTAATTCGCAAATTCATCGAACCGGAGGGGAGTCAATACGTCGCAATAATCGAAAAGGATCTCAGTGCAGTTTAGACTGCTGGGTTTCGATAGACGGCCCCCGCATGCACCGACCACATAGTTGACACTTCTACACCACTGTGATAACTTGTCACTGTAACTATTGGCTCATGACATAATGGTTGCTTATGCAGCCATAACCAATGAATTGAGCCAAGTACTCTACAGGAGGTGTCGGATGGCTGGCGAAGGCAGAATGGACATTGAGATCATCTACTGCGTTCCTTGACAGTACCACGGAGTTGCGGCCTGGATGGTCAACGAGTTCGTGGCAGAAGGTGGTAAGGACGTAGCAATCGAGGTCAAGCCCGGCGTAGGCGGAGTGCTGCAAGTGTTCGTCGACGGCGACAAGATCTACGACAAGGTAGAAGAGGACGGGCAGACGCCTCACCTCAACCGCGTCAAGGAACTGCGGGCAGTTGTCAGGAGCAGGCTGGACTCACTAGTACCAGCTGACGACAACTAGAACAGCGTACCTAGCATGAAACAGAGGCCTCGGTCTTGCACCGGGGCCTCTTGTTTTGTATGCCATTTGCTTGCTCGGTAAGTTTCGAGCCCGATCAGGGCCGATCTAGGTGGGGTTCACCTGCCGCACACCTTCACCGCAGGCCGGGCACTAGATGCACCAACATGCGACCGACTTCGACATCTACGTCGAGTACAACCTCGCGAATGGCCGGAATCAGCAGATCTGGCGCCGTTTCTCCCCTGACAACGTAAACGTCATTCGCGGAAGTATCCAGAATCTCCACAATAACCCCGAGCAGCTCGTCTTCGTCGCTGACCACCTGCATGTCGATCAGTTGGAAGTGGTAGTAGGTACCCTGGGGAAGTGCGACGATATCATCTTCTGGAACGGTGAGCAGCACACCCCGCATAGAGTCTGCTGCCGTCCTGTCAGTCGCACCGCTCAGGCGTATGATGTACCCGCCCCGATTTGGGCGGGCTCTCACCACCGTCTCCCGATTGCCATCGATGTGAAGCTCGGAACCGGGACTGAACCGCTCAGGAAAGTCGGTCTGGGACTGGACCTTGATGTCGCCTCTGAGTCCCCACGAGCCCGTGACGAGCCCGACGACAACATGCCCGTCAGGCGGATCTAGCGAAGGCTTGGGTGTGGAGCTGCCACTGCGCTGCGGTCTGGACGTCCGGTTCCTTGAACGACTGCCTGACGCCTTCTTCGGTCCGGGTCCGGCGGGCATTGGCCGTGACCTCAGACGATCTCGAGCGTGGCCCGTGTGCCCTGTTTGACCGCCGCTACCCTTATGAGGTGCCTTATCGACTGAGCGACACGACCCTGGCGCCCGATCATCTTCCCCTTGTCGTCGTCGGCGACTTCGAGCTTGACGATTATGCGCCCGTCCTCGTCCTCTTCTTCGGTGACCCTGACCTCATCAGGCTCTGAAACTATCGACTTCGCTATGAATTCGACCAGCTCTTTCATTCAGCTTCAACCTCAGGCCCAGCCTTGACTCTTTCCAGCGTACCTAGTGTGGTCAGCAGCTGCCTGACCGCGTCGGACGGTTGCGCGCCCTGCCGGAGCCACTTGAGCGCCTTTTCCTCGTCTATCTCAACCGTCGGAGGCTCAGTCCTGGGATTGTAGTGGCCCAGGTGGTCCACGAATGCGCCGTCACGGGCAGCCCTTGCGTCAGCCACAACCACACGGTAGCTGGGCTGGTGCCTTGCCCCTGTTCTCCTGAGTCGAATCTTCAGCATCTAGTCCACTCTCAACACTGTTCTGTCTAACGAATTACGTTCTCAATAGTTGATGCCGAACGAGTCCCAACTGCTCATATCACCAGCCACCACATCATCGCTCGTGCCGTTCATTCGTAACGCCTGTGCCCCAAGGGCCCAACCTGATATGCCTGTCGGCCTTACAAGTTCTCCAACAGTCGTGCGCACTGCCCAACGACCAAGGCATCGCCCAACAGTCACTCCCACGAGAGCGGGAGTCCAGGACGTGCCGAGCCTCTGGAAGGGCTGACGGCACCGAGATCTAAGACTTTTCGGTTCCCGCCTGGCTCAACTGACTCATCAGCCGTGACTTGCGCCGCGAAGCGTTGTTTGGATGCAGCGCACCCTTGGCCGCTGCCTTGTCCAATGCGACCGCGGCTGCACGCACCGCCTGACCCGCAGCGTCCATGTCGCCATCGTCAATTAGTCTCCGAGCGTTTCTTATGTTCGTCTTCGCCCGCGTGCGCAACGGCTGGTTTCTGTCCCGCTTGCGCACCGATGCTCGATTTGATTTGGCTGAGGGCAATTGCGCTTCTCCGCATCACGAATGTCCGAAGCATTGTATCAGGTTTGACCTGACCCATTCTAATGGCTGTCTCAGCCGGGAGCAGGGCAATCGCATTTGGATTTCAGCCTGCCACCGTCAATCGTCACTCCGGCGAAGGCCGCAGTCCAGCAGGGTGGTGTAGGAGGGCTCGTCAAAGCTGGCCCCGGTTAAGTGCGATTGCCCTACAGCAGTGGGAACAGCTCTGGTCCTCGCTCGCGGCAACTGGAGTGTAGCTCACACTCCTCACTCCCCTGCACCTGACAGGGGTAGGCAGAGTTGACTTTCAGGCTTGAGCCTCAATCAACAAGCCCCCTCTCCCTGAGGGAGCTGACAGGGGTAGGCAAAGTGTGAGACAGGTATGAGAACTTGGCAAGCGCACGGGGATCTGGCATCTTTTTGGTATCAGACAGAAAGGCTGCCAGAGACTCCCATGCGCTTGCCAACCGAATACTATCAGATGAAGCAGACCACCAAACACTACATGCCTCACCTCAGAGAGTCTCAGTTGAAAGGACTGGTTCTGTGGGTGTTCGGCTCCATACTCGCCAGGAGCGGATGTCAGAACGCCGTCGCCACAGAGCTTTCGTTCATGGGTAGTTTCAACAGCATCCGACAGTATCTCAGAGAGTGGCTGTACGATGGACAGGACCGCTCCAACCCATGTCGAGTGCAGTTGGATGTCAGACTGAGCTTCGTTCCGCTGTTGAAGTGGTTGCTGGAGCTTTGGGAGTCGGACAGGCTGGTGCTGGCCACAGACCCCACGATGAAGGGAGATCGGATAAACGCCATCGTAATAAGCGTGGTCTATCGAAGCTGCGCGATTCCGGTCGCCTGGCGCATTCTGCCCGCCAACACGCCTGGCAGGTGGATGGAGTCGATAGTGGACATGCTCGGGATGCTGTCCGAAGCGATGCCGAAGCACATGACGGTGTTGGTGATGTGCGACAGGGGACTGAGAAGCCCCAGACTGTGGGATCGGATACGTTGTGCGGGATGGCATCCATATGTACGGCAGTCGATCAACACTGTGTTCTGTCCTGACGGAGGAACCCGTCTGCCGGCACGATACCTCGTTGCTGGACCCGGACACGCATATGTTGGGTTCGGGACGGCTTTCAGCAGACCGAGCATACGCCGACGCGCAACGATGATCGTGGTATGGGACAGAGGTCAGGAAGAGCCATGGGTGGTGATGACCGATCTTGCGCCCATCGAAGCGGGAGTGTGCTGGTACATGCTTCGTTTCTGGATAGAATTGGGCTTCAGGATGCTCAAGAGCTTTGGGTGGCAGTGGCAGAACACTCGCAGGACCGATCCCGAACGGGTGTCGAGACACTGGTTGGCGATGTCGGTGGCAACGCTGTGGACGCTGGCGTATGGCACCAGAGTGGAAGACGCCAACGACCTGGGTATAGCCCCCGGTCGTCTGAGATCGCCTCCGAAACTGCTTGCGCCGACTCATCGCAGCGCACCCAGACGAATCGTAAGCGTGCTTCGACTTGGTGCGAGTTGTCTGAGACGGCTGCTGCACAGGGGCAGACTCTGGCGCAGAGTCTGGCTGCTTCCCGAACCGTGACCCAAACCACCGCCCGACATGAAGCTCACTTACCATGCCGATACCTGAAACAATCAATGCCTACCCCTGTCAGCTCCCTCAGGGAGAGGGTTGGGGTGAGGGTGAAAACCTACCCCTCTCAACTCCCCCGCACCGAGGCGCCCTCTGGACACGCGGGAGCAAAGTACGCCTGCGTGACACTCTCGACCCTAAACTGAGACGTCCCCTGTAGAGGCGTGTCTAGTCTGTCGCACACGAACAGTGAGCACGGTCGTTCCGAGGGGAACGTATCACATATTGCTCCGCATAACCGTCATCACGCCTCTAATGGCCTCCAGCTTGAAAAAGAGCCTGCTGAGCTGGTCGATGCCGGTCACGTGAAGCGTCAGAGTGACGATCGATACACCGTCATACTCCTCGGACACACACGACGCAATGTTCACGTTCTCGCCAGACACGACGAATGTCACGTCGCGGAGCAGACCGACCCGGTCCATAGCTCTGACCTGGATTCTTACCGGGTACTTGACTTCTGTCTTCCCCCACGACACCGACACCAGCCGCTCCGGCTCGTCCTCGTGCAGGATGTTTGGACAACTTATCCTGTGTACGGTTACCCCTCTGAAACGGGTTATATAGCCGATAATCTCATCACCGTTGATGGGATTGCAGCACCGAGCCATCGACATCAGCAGATCGCCAACGCCCAGCACCTCAATGCCTGTACTCGGACTTATGGGAAGCCCCAACTCCTGCTGACGATGGACTTCCTCTTCCGCTGGGCCCTTCTCTCGCGAGCTGAGCTTGTTCACCACCTGGACCACCGATATCGAGCCATCGCCTAGGGCGCTCAGGAAGTCGTCCACCTTGGCGATACCCATCATCGCCGCGACCTGGTCGTCCGGCGCGGTTGTCAGCCTGCGGATGTGTCGGTTGTACAGGTCCCGACCCCGCTGAATGTTGACCGACCGCTCCTGCCGTTTGAACCACTGCCGCACCCGTGCCCGTGCGGAGCTCGTCCTGATGTATCCGAGGTCCCCGTTCAGCCAGTCCAGGCTCGGTCCACGCACAGTCTTGGAAGTCAGTATCTGGCATGTGTCGCCATTTCTCAGTTGGTAGGTAAGCGGCACCAGCTTCTGATTCACCTTGGCTCCGATGCACCGGAAGATCAGGTCCGAGTGGACCCTGAACGCGAAGTCCAACGGAGTCGACCCGGTAGGCAGCTCCTTGAGCTCGCCGAGAGGCGTGTACACGAATACCTGGTTCTGGAAGATGTCAGTCTTCAGCGACTCGACGAAGTCCTCGGCTTCAGCCACGTCGCGCTGCCACTCCATGATTTGTCTCAGCCATACCATCTTCTGCTCGAACGGATCGCTGTTGCCCGTCCCTTCCTTGTAGAGCCAGTGAGCCGCGACGCCGTACTCGGCCAGTTGGTGCATCTCGTGCGTCCGCACCTGTATTTCGACGGGGTGCCCGTCCTCTGCGATGACCGTCGTATGGATCGACTGGTACAGGTTGTCCTTCGGGTTGGCGATGTAGTCGTCGAACTCGCCCGGCACCGGATGCCATCTCGTGTGAATAATCCCCAGCGCCGCGTAGCAGTCTGCCACCGTGTCCACTAGCACACGCAGCGCGAAAAGGTCGTTGATTTCGTCAACCGTCTTGTTCTGCCGAGCGTACTTCGCGATCTTGCTATGGATCGAATACAGGTGCTTTGGTCTGCCGAACACTTCTGCCCTGATAGCTGCCCTGGCAAGCTCAGTTTCCAGTATCACCTTTGCGCCGCTTATGTACGTCTCGCGCTCCGCCCGCCTGGATCTGAGCCGCTGGGAGATGTCCTTGTACTCAGTTGAATTCAACTGTTGGAACGACATGTCCTCAAGCTGCCACTTGATCTCCCAGATTCCAAGGCGGTGCGCGAGCGGCGCATATATGTCCAGCGTCTCCTGCGCCTTTTCTATCCTCTTGGCCTCGGGCAGGTGACTGATTGTGCGCATGTTGTGAAGTCTGTCGGCCAGCTTGATAAGAACGACCCTGATGTCCTCAGCCATCGCCATCAGCATCTTGCGGATCGTCTCAGCCTGCGCGTGCGCTGTCCGCGGTGTCCCGGAAGTGCCGGCAGCAACGAGCTCGGCCTCCGTGAACTTGGTCACGCCATCGACGAGACGTGCCACGTCATCTCCGAACTTGCTTTGGATGTCCTCGATCAGCACATCCGGGTTGTCCTCGACCACGTCGTGCAGCAGACCCGCCGCGAGCGCGTCAGGGTCGAGCTTGAGATCGGCCAGCACCATCGCCGTCTGGAATGGGTGCTCCAGGAACGGCTCCCCGGACTTTCGCACCTGCCCACTGTGGGCCTCGGCGGCGTAGTGGAAGGCCTCCTCTACAATCCCGAGCCGCTCTTCAGGCAGGTACTCCCTGGCTTTGATTATGAGCGTTTCGAGCATGATCGGACCTCCACAGCACCAGGCGGCGCCATCACTCCGGCGAAAGAACGTCACCCCGTACGCCGAAACGGGGCCGGATTCCAGGAGTGGAGGGGGTGTGTACATCTCGGTCGGCCGTTAGACCAGCCAAATCGAGATAGCTTCTCTGACCTCTACAGTAACAGCCTGATGGAATGATTATAGTACAATGTTTCACAATTGAAAGCAGGGAGATTCGAGTTGCAGTTTCAGGCCCCGCGAGGCACAACCGACGTGCTGCCCCAGGACGAAGCCTACTGGAGCTTTGTCCGAGCCACGGCTGAGGAGGTCGCTACCCGGTTCGGGTACCACCGCATAGACACCCCTGTGTTCGAGGACGCCGGACTGTTCGAACGGGGAGTCGGTTCCACCACTGACATCGTCGAGAAAGAGACCTACACCTTCGAAGACCGCGGCGGCGACCGGCTGACACTCCGCGCTGAGGGCACCGCTCCCGTCTGCCGTGCCTACCTGCAGCACGGAATGCAAAACATGACCCAGCCGGTCAGGTTATTCTACATCTGCCCAGTGTTTCGATATGAGCGCCCGCAGTCGGGACGTTATCGCCAGCATACCCAGTTCGGAATCGAGGTCATCGGCGAGCCGGACGCGAGCGTCGACGCCGAGGTTATCGAGGTGGGGTGGCGCTTCCTGGAGCAGGTTGGCCTGTCCGATCTCTCCTTGACCATCAACTCCATCGGAGACGCTGAGTGCAGGCCCGGCTATATCGACCGGCTAAGGTCGTACTACAACAGCCACCGCGACTCACTCTGTGAGGACTGCGAGCGCCGGATCGACCGCAACGCTCTCAGGCTCCTCGACTGCAAGAATGACCAGTGTCAGCCGCTCATCGACGAGGCTCCCGCGAGCGCCGACCACCTTTGCGCCAACTGCGAATCCCACTGGGACGACCTACGCCGCTATCTTCAGGAGACCGGTATCGACTACCAGACCGATCATCGACTCGTGCGCGGCCTCGATTACTACACCCGTACGGTGTTCGAGATCGCTCCACCGGAAGAGGGCCGGATGGTTACCATGGTGGGCGGCGGACGCTACGACGGACTGATCGAACAGCTCGGCGGCAGGCCGACCCCGGGCATCGGCTACGGCATGGGACTCGAACGCGTCATACAGAACGTCAAGAACCAGCAGGTCCAGCTTGACGGCGATGCTCGGACACGCGTGATGGTCGTCCACCTCGGTGACGCGGCCAAGGCCGCAGGCGTGCGCATCGCCTCCGAATTGCGCTCCGCAGGAGTTGCCGCAACTCTCGCGCCGCCGCGAGGCCTCCGCGCTCAGCTTCGCTACGCGTCCAATTCAGGCGCCACCCATGCCCTGATTATCGGTGACGACGAGCTCGCCAGCGGCGTCGCCGCCCTCAGAGACCTCGCCCGGAGCACGCAGGCTGATGTTCCTCTGACCTCGATCGTGGACGCGCTGCCTGGCTGAACGCCGTCTGATCAAAGTTCGTCCGGAGTCGGTGGCTGGCGCCGCACCATCTGCCCTATCGGCGCGACTATCACCAGCACCGCCGAGATCGCCGTCAGTATCCCGGCGTAGTAGTACACTGCGCCATATCCGCCGAAGTTCTCGATTACAAAGTAACCGAGGAACGGCGACGCAGCCCCGAGTATCCCATTGAGCCCGAATATCAGGCCCACAGCTGTCGCCTCGGTGCCCCTTCCAACAACGTCCAGCACTGCCGCCTGCACTATCTGGTGCAGCGCAAAGCTGAAGAGTCCCGTCCCGGCCAGCACAGGAATCAGCCAGATCCCGTCTCCAGCGGCCACGGTGACGAACGAGACCGCCGCCGCGAGGATGAAGCCCGGAACCATCACCGCCTTGCGAGAGAATCGATCGGACAGGTACCCCAGTATCGGCGCGGACACGATCCCCATGCCAGAGATCAGCGCGTAGTGGAAGCCGTACTCTAGGCCCGCCTTTCCGAGCGTATCGGTTAGGTAGAACGGCGACCATGCGAACACCGCGTCCAGGCCGACGCCCCTCAGCATCGCCGCCGCCACCAGCAGGATCACTCCAGGGTGCCGCATGATGCTCAACGACTCCCTTATCTGCGTCGACAGGTCGCGAGTCTCGATTGAGCCGATCCTGCCGACGTGGCGCAGGTATATCCACACCAGCACTCCCATGATTAGGGCAGGGAGCACGTATATGTACATGACTCCGCGCCAGCTGCGCAGCACCACGGGAATGATCCACGTAGGGATGATAGTTGCCCCGCTGTAGCTCAGCCCCTTCCACTTGGTCAGTATCGACAGCAACCCAGTGGCAATGATCGGTCCCACCATATTGCCCAGGTTGGAGCCGAGCCCGTGTATCGAAATCGCGAACCCACGACGGTCCGAGAACACCTGGGATAGCGACGCCGCCGACGGCAGGTGCCACAGCGCGCCCGGAATCGATACCAGTGGCACCACGAGGATCAGCGCGATGTATCCCGGCGCCGCGCCGAGCAGCGCGAAGAAGATCGCCGCGGCCACCATGCAGCCTGTGAGCATGATGCCCCAGTACCGTTTCAGCATGTCCACCACCAGCCCGCCGCCGATGTTGACCACGCCGAACCCGACAAACCGCAGCGCCAGCAGCACAGAGATCTGGAACGTGTTCAGCCCAAAGTGCGACGAGATCGAGGGCATCATCACAGGCACACCCTGATCGTACAGGTGCGCGACTCCATGACCCGCAGACATGACCCCCAGTATCGTGGACCTGTTCGGCACGTGCTCAGGCCGCATGTTATCTGAATCCAAAACTCACACTCCCCACGGCTCAAACGCCGCCGCGATTGTACGAGCCGAACAGAAAAGCGTCCAGTCCACACAGACCTCCATCTGTCTCTATGACTAGCAAGATCAGGGGATTGGAAACTGTATGCAAAGAACGACTGTACTATTTCTGATACAATCGCAGCAAGGTCATCGAATAGGAGCGAATCGGTAGACATGAACATTGGGACGGTCAAGACCTGTCTGTCTTTGGCAATCGCTAAGGCTGCACAAGAGGAAGCAAAGAACCTAGTGGCTGCTCCAAACGTAAATAGAGATAGGATTAAGGCAGCGCGATATATTGAGCAATCTCTGCAGTCGCTGCGCAGGCTCAGTTCAGACGGAATGCCGGATTACGATCAATGGGACCCGCTTCTGTACGTCACTTGGTATCAGGCAAGTCAGGTAAACCTTGCATACAGCGTCTTGAATTGGGCGAATAACTTACCCTGGTGGAGTAGCCCCTTCAAGACCCGTGGCGGCAGAGTGCAAGTAGTGGACTTCGGATGTGGGGCCTTGGCAGTACAATTCGCTGTAGCATTGGCAGCAGCGGATACTCTGGAGAGTGGCGCGAAAACGAACAATATCAGAGTTGACTCATTCGACAGTAGTACTGCCATGATGAAGATGGGTGCTCGTGTGTGGATGCACTTTAAGGCGCTCTTGAAGGACCGCCATCCGCAAGACCCGCTCAGCGAGGTTGTAGGCACTATGGAGATCAAACTACACAGATCAATTGAGTCTATCGAACCCATCTCTGGTGCTTCACGTTTGCTGACAGCAGTTCACGCCGTTTACGAGTCGAACAAGCAAACCTTGCAGAACGACCTCCGTCGGTTAACGAAGAGACTTCGTCCAAGTGGCTGTTTCCTAACAACATACTCGGGCTTTGGGCAACTTCTTGACGATGTCTCGCCACTCCTTGGGGACTCTCGATACACCAAGCGAACAACAGGATTTCCAAACGAGATAAGGGTACAACGTCAGTTTAGTGGCACAGTTGAGGATGTGTTCGAATGGAGAAGAAAACTCTGGACAGATTTGAACATACCCCTAGGTGTAGAGGGCATTAACTATTGGTTCGTAAGAAACATGCTGAGTCAATCCGTCAGTTGGCAGTACCGTACACCAGCAGTCCAGGCATATTTCAGGTAATCGCAAACTGACTGAACACCACGGTGAACGCTATGATCGACTCACCTGCCAGAGTATCTCAAACGCACCACGACGACTTTCACCTAGGCCGTGTAAGAGTCATCCACGAGCCCGCGAGAGAGATCCTCACCCGTGCCTCTGGCTTCATGGATGCCTATGACTACACGCTGAACCCCTACAGCGGCTGTTCCTTTGGGTGTACGTATTGCTATGCTGCTTTCTTCAGTCGGGATGCTGCACTGCGCGACAGTTGGGGCAATTGGGTAAGGGTCAAGTCCAACGCGGTCGAGTTGCTGAACAAGAGGCTGGATCGATCCCCTGACTATCTTGACGGCAAATTGATCTACATGAGTAGCGTCACAGATCCTTACCAGCCGGTAGAGCGAAGACACCGTGTGACCAGAGGCCTTCTTGAAGTAATGGCAGGCCAAGGTAAACTCAATGAACGACAATTGGAAATGCTAGATGATGATGATACTTCTGCCCCTAAGCCAAAACTGGTAATCCAAACCCGTAGCCCAGATGTCGTCAGAGACTGCGACCTTTTCAAGCAGATCGAGGCAAACGGAGGCCGCGTGCGAGTCAACATGACCGTCACGACCGACGATGAAGACGTTCGCCGCACTTTCGAGCCTTACTGTCCGTCCAACATGGTACGTATGCAGGCCATCGGCGAGGTTCAGGCCTCAGGAGTCGACACCTGTATCACAATGACGCCGCTCCTGCTCGTCAGCGACCCCGCTTCTTTTGTGGAGAGCCTACTTGCCACTGGCGTCGAGAAGTTCATTGTCCAACCGTTCCACTTCCAGCGAGGCAAGTTCGTAGCCTCGACACGCGAGCAGGCATTTGACCTGATGGCGGAAAAGTTGGGCACTGACCGCTCGTCATTCCGAGACAGGTACCTCGAACACTATCAGGCGGTATTCGAAGTACTACGGGAAGGCCTTCCCGAATTGGGTGAAGGCAAGGACGGCTTCGCCCCGCCCTTTTGATTCAGCCGCGTCAGCATTGCATAGTTGTGGCTCAACACCCTGAGATGTTGGTAGTTCTGGCTGATAGCCCACCTCCGTGAATTCCCGTGTATCCTGTCTCCAACACCCCACAGGAGGACACCGATGGAAGTCTACGAGGCAGCCAGGACCAAACTCACCGTACGCGAATTCAAGCCCGACCCCGTCCCGGACGAGGTAGTGAACAAACTCGTCAGAGCCGGACAGTGGACCGCCAGCTCCCGCAATCTTCAACCCTGGCACTTCATCGTCATAAGGGATCGAGACACGCTCGCCAAGATCGGGGGCATCGCCTCCTCAGGCCGGTTCGTGGCAGATGCCCCTATGGCAATCGCCATCGCGATGGAGAGCGCCGACCGAGCCGACCTCGATGCCGGGCGGGCCATGCAGCAGATCGAGCTCGTAGCTTGGGAGGAAGGCCTGGGCACCTGTTTCGTCGGCCTCCGCATCGCCGAACAGAACAGCCAAGTCAAGCAGCTTCTGGGAGTCCCCGAGTCGTTCGAGATGGTTACTGTTTTGCCTTTCGGATACAGGCTGGACGGCAACGATGGACGCCAGGGCATCAAGAACCGCAAACCGCTGTCCCAGATCGCCCACTCAGAGCGATTCGGACAGCCATACGTCTAGTGGTCGATTCTAGGCCATGAGAAAAGAGGGAACAGCAATGTCTTCTTCCAGCCCACTGAGCATTAGCACCGCCGTCGGCACGGGCGACGCAGGCTACTCCGGCGACGGAGGACCTGCAGATGCCGCTATGATGCGCGAGCCATTCATGTGCGCTTTCGACTCAGCGGGCAACCTGTACGTGTGCGAGGCAACGAATCACATTGTGCGCCGGATTGACGCCGCCACTGCCATCATTGCCACTGTCGCCGGCACTGGCAACCAAGGATACTCAGGGGACGGCGGGCCCGCGACCAAGGCCACGATGTATGAGCCATACTCGTTGGCCATAGCCTCTGACGGAAGCATCTACATCGTGGACCGCCTCAACGCTGTGGTCCGAAAGGTGGACGGCGCCACCGGGATCATCGAGACCGTTGCCGGAACCGGAGAGCCGGGATACTCTGGGGATGGCGGTCCTGGTGATCAGGCCCAGATGCGCGAGCCGAACGACTGCTTCCTAGATAACACGGGCGGACTGCTCATTGCCGACATCCAGGACCAGCGCATCCGCAGGCTAGACCTCGCCACCGGCATCCTCGACACCTTCGCCGGCAACGGCGAGAAGGCGCGATCAGGCAACGGTCGACCCGCGAGGGAAGCCGGCATCTTGGGAGCCAGGGCGGTCTGCATGGATAGCTCTGGGAACACATACATCGCCGAGCGCGAGGGCAACGGCGTCCGTATGGTCGGCCGCGACGGTCTGATGCGCACCTTAGCTGGCGACACCACTGAGCTCGGCTACTCCGGTGACGGCGGCCACGCGCTCGCTGCCACGTGGTCCGGACCCAAGGGCATACGCTGCGATAGTATGGACAACGTCATAGTCACCGACACAGAGAACCACGCCATCCGCCGCATAGACCGTGGAACGGGCTTCGTAACCACCATCGCGGGCGGACAACTTGGCGGACACGGCGACGGCGGACCCGCGACCGAGGCCGGACTTGACCGCCCTCACGGAGCCGAGATCGCCGCAAACGGCTCGATCTACATCGCGGACAGCAACAACCACCGCGTGAGGGTGATTCGACCCGGATGAGACATCGACCTCAACTGATACCCTCCTAACCCGTCTGGCCCGTCATCGCCAGTTCTTCATACTGGCACACCGGACATTCGTCGCCACCGTCATAGTCATAGTATCTGCCATGCCTGTTGCAGCTTCGTTCCGCACAATTGGTACAGGGCCCAAACTCCGAGAGCTGATCAGAAGCCGACAGCAGTGTTCGGTGATGGACGTCAACGTCTAGCGTCCAATCTCCCTGGACACTCCCGCACTCCCCGCAAACATTGGCAAGGTACAGGTCTCCGAAAGCCGAGCTTGATTGGACGCTGAGGTTCACGCCCCCCCGCTTCTCGGCGAACTCCCGCTCGTCGTGTGTGAAATCATCTGGATATAGGATTTTCGTGTCTGACGTGCCAAGTGCGATCTTCGATGACTTGCCGCAGTTCCAGCAGTTGACGACGCCGATGGAAATCGTCCTATGTGGTAGAGGTCTTCTGCAGTTGACACACAGTGGACGCGGACATGACAGGCTGTGTCGGTCCACGTACAGGCGTCCTGCCGACAATTCCGCCAGCCTGGTTGTAATCGAGAGCCCGCTGTCCAATGACGGACGTCGACGCCTGTTGCCTCGTCCCCTACGCTTGGCCGCCAGTTGAAACTCTGCGAATCTCACATCCGGCCTTGTCGCGCGACGATCGACATTGTCACGGGCCGCCTCTCCAACTGTCACGTTCACCGACGTGATGGGAGTGGAGTCTTGGTCAAAAAGCACCAAGTCGCCCGAAACGCCTTCAGTGTCGGCTGACCTTTCAACACTGGCAACCCTGCCGACCAGGTCAACAGGATGGACCATCGGGCAATCGTTGCAGGGGAATTCGACGATAAGCTCCCCGCCCAGCGAGCTCTCAAGGTGTCGATGAAGCACGTCCACTGCCTGTTCATGCGCTGATCGATTCACACTGGCACGTCCTCAGCCGATCTACCCGACCCCCATCACCACAGCCGCATGGAGTCCAGGAACAGTTGACGCAAGTCCTCCTCTTCCACATGACGCGGCGATAGCTTTATAACCCGCTGTTGTGGAAATGCTCCCGCGGCGAGAGCCGGAGCGTCGTCGGCCGTGTAGCCGATCGCCTCCAGCCCGTTCGGAACTCCGATCCGCCTGAGCAGCGCAATTATCGCGTCGGCCAGTACGTCCCCCGCATCCTCTGGTCCGGCGTCTGAGACATCAGTACCCATCAGACGCGCCGCGTGCAAGTGCCGCTCCGGATTCATCGGAGCGGTGTACCTGAACACCGCTGGAGCATTCAGAATCACGCTCATCCCGTGCGGCACGATCGGGTGGTCGTCGGGGTAGCCCTCAGGCACGAACTCCCTGACCATGCCCGACACTGGATACGACATCCCATGAGGCAGGTGGCAGCCCGCGTTCCCGAATCCGACACCCGCGAAAGTAGCCGCCAGCATCATGTTGGACCGCGACTCTATGTCCTCTGGATCTTCGACCGCGCTGACGATGTTGCGCGCCACCATCTCGATGGCCCGCGTCGCCCATACGTCCGAGATCGGGTTCGACCCTTGATAGGATGGACGCAGCCCCGGATCGGGCGCAGCCTCTCGCTGGCTGAAGGGCAGGGCAGTGTAGGACTCCAAGCCATGACACAGCACGTCGAACCCGCTGCACGCGGCCACCATCCCTGGAAGCGTGCGGCTGTTTTCGGGATCAACCACTCCCATTATCGGCCTTAGCGCCCTGTGCGCCAGACCTGTCTTCGCCTTCATCTCTAGCAGGTCGAATATAGAGACCCCAGTGGTCTCCGAACCAGTCCCAGACGTGGTCGGCACTGCGATGTGCGGCTTCAGCGGGCCAGGTACGGGTGCGCCCTGGCCGATCGGAGCGTTTACGTAGGTGAGGAAGTCCGCGGGATACGTCGAGTACAGGTTCGCTGCCTTCGCGGTGTCGATACTCGACCCGCCGCCGACCGAGACGTACCCGTCGAAGTCGCCTTCCGTCGCGAACTCGATCGCGACCTTGAAAGACTCGTCCGTCGGCTCCACTTCGACCTCATCGAACAGCACCGCATCAATGCCCTCCGACCTCAGCGATTCGAGCACAACTGCAACTGGCTGTAGCTGCGCCATTCGTGGATCGGTGACAACCGCCACTCGCCTGGCCCCAAGTCGCGCGATCTCGAATCCCACTTCTCTCGTTGAGCCCGGCCCGAATTTGATCGACGACGTATCCATAGTAAATGCGGTCTCTAGCTCATGATGGACCATTGCGCTCTTTCCTCTTCTGAAGTTGGTGTCACGGTCTTTTCGTTTTCAGGAAACGGGTTGGTGAACAGGCCAATTGGCCCCCTCTCCCTCAGGGAGAGGGCTGGGGTGAGGGTGACTCAAGCCGCTTCGTTTATGAGATATTCAAAGACCATGAATCTGGTGTGCGATATGTCTTGCCGGTAAGAAACTGTCTGGTGTGGTTACTGGCCGCCTACTTGGAGCCTGTCCGGGTCTATCCCTACTTCCGCCGCCCAGGCCTGAAGCCCGCGCCGAAATGCCAGGGCTCCCATCGGAGCTATCACAGCTTCTAGTGCTTCCAGCACCTCCGTCGGTGTCGCGCCATGCTCCAGTGCAAGCCGGACGTGCTCTTGGATCTGCGACACGTCAGCCCTGAGCGCAGCCTCCACGGCCACTTGGAGCAGCTCCTTCGTCTTCCGGTCCAGCGTTCGCTGACCAGTATAGGTCGCCTCGATGAACTGATTGTACTTCTGGAGCCACTCGAAGTCTGTGGCAGCCATGATGCGATGGAAGTCAAGCGTGTACCCTCGCGTACGCTCCGCTGCCTCCAGATAAGCGCGCGCCTCTTCAGTCAATCTCGGCTCGTTCATATGTGTCAATCTCCCGTAAGAATTTAGCGTTCCCATTCTATCAGGACGACATTCATCGGCGGCGATCGCATCATATTCGTAGTCAGGGTCGCTGGCCTAATCTCTCCGACACTCTCGTATAATGGCCGCATGGATCTACGCCCGACAAATGCTGAGAAGAAATTGATACTGTCCCGGAGTAGTCGGTATCGCCCTTCCGTCACTCCGGTAAAGCCCGGTACCCAGAGGTGGCCCCGACGTTGGATATTCTGGATACTACTGATGTGTGACAGGCTCTAATCAAGTTTCGTCAGCCTTTACCCTGATAAGTGAAAGTTGAAAGTTATGACCTCCATCCTCATCGTCGCCTTTGACGGTCTCCAGCCGGCTCAGGTCCGCCCCGACCTAATGCCCAACCTCGCCCGTTTCGCATCCGAGGGTGTGTTCTTCGAGAACCACCACCCAGTATTTCCGTCCGTCACGCGCATTAACGCCGCCAGTATGGTGACCGGCATGTACTCTGGAGGACATGGCCTTGCCGCCAACACAATGGTTGCGCGGGACTACGACCCCACGTCGGCATTCTCCGCCTTGGAGCCGACTCTGGCCGACATGGCCCTGAAGACGGGAAGGGTACTCTTAACTCCGACACTGGCGGACATACTGTCGAGCCACGGCATGGAGTACACCGCGATCGGCGTCGGCACCTCCGGCAACGCGTATGTCCACAACCCGCGAGCCGACGAGTCGGGCGGCGCGACTATCCATACTGACTTCACACTGCCGTACAGCCTGTTCGACAGGTTGGAATCTAGGTTCGGTACCTGGCCCGCCGAGGCTATGCCCAACACGCCGAGGCTCGATCACGCGGTGCGAATTCTGACCGAGCACATCCTGCCCGAGCGCCAGCCCGCGGTCGCCCTGATCTGGTCGTCCGAGCCTGACAAGGCCCAGCACGCCACGGGCGTCGGTTCGGAGATGTCCGACCGCGCCATTCGAGAGGCCGACACACGATTCGGACAGATACTCGAATGGCTGGAGACCAACGGACGAGGGTCCGATACTGAGGTGCTGGTGATCTCCGACCACGGATACTCCACTATTCAGGAGACGGTGGATGTCGAGTGGTACACCCGCGACGCGGGCTTTTCACTCCAGGACGTGATTGTCGCCCCCAACGGTGGGAGCGTCCTCTTCTACTGCCGAAGCCAAGATGTCACCGCAAGACTTGCGGCCTGGCTCACGGAACGTCCCTGGTGCGGCGCACTGCTCGCGTCTGAAGCCGCGGGCGATATCGAAGGCACCCTGTCCTTGTCTCTGGCAGGCGCGGAAGGCCCCAGAGCTCCTGAGCTTGCGATGTCGTTCGGATGGGACTCTCGCCCTAATGACGCAGGATACAAAGGCTTCGCGTATTCATCCGGAGGTCAACCTGGCCAGGGGCAGCACGGCTCCATGAGCCGACACGAGATGAACAACGTCCTGCTGGCCCGAGGACCCAGCTTCAAACGGGCCGCCCGAATCCAGTCCCCTACCGGAAACGTGGACCTCGCGCCAACCGTGCTGAGACTGCTGGAACTGCCCGTACCGGAGAAGATGGACGGGCGGGTGATTGTCGAGGCGCTCGCGGATGGGCCGGAAGCGGTCGAATGGTCTTCAGCCACATACCAAGCCGAGCGCAAAACGCCATCCAGTATGTACTGCCAGACCGTCAGGACGTCCAGCGTGGATGATACGACCTACCTGGACGATGGCAGCGGCTGGCTGATGAGTTAGCCCCGCACGGCTAGTGTACCGACAACTCAGTCCTGAGGAACCTGTCCCAAATTGGCAGGCACACCACCTTGGGAGCGCGGGCGTCTCGCCCGCATTCGTTCGTCCTGAGCTTGTCGAAGGGCGGTCTGCAGACCACCACAACTATAGTGTCGGCCCACTAGTCCTCTATCTTCAGGCTGCCCATCACCACCGTACCGGTGATCGTCAGATCCGCGTCCGCTGAGCCGGGCGCGCCGCGTCGGTCGTCTTTCGAGTCGCCCATGACCGTCGAGTTGTTGATCGCCACGCTCCACTCGGATGGAACCCGGATGTTCACCTGCCCCATCACGCAGGTCACGCTCAGCTCGGCAGGCATATCCGAAATACTGATGTCGCGCATGTCCAGCTTGGATTCGCCCATGACCGTGACGATCTCTCCGCCGCCGAGTTCGTCCTGCGATACTCGCCTGTCGGTGGAGCCTAGCACCGTGAACAGGTTCACTTCGGCGCCGTGCGCCGTGTGTGCGTCTGCTGCCCGCGACGACCTCCGCCCCCGTCCGAACAGAACAGCCACGCCGATCAGGATTAGCAGCGCCGGCCATAGCAGCGATATGACGTTGAAGCCCAACACGATCAGCTGCACGAACACTCCGACCATGATGAGAATTACAGGGCCGGTGTTTCGCCGGAAGCGGTTGGCGACCATCATCAAGATGCCCAGCAGGATTATCAGCGAGGGTGTCCAACGGATGACGTCGCCAAGGTCGATCACTTCCGTCGTGTGCAGCAGTAGCAGAACCCCTATCGCGACAAGCGCAATGCCTATTCCCCACCTGGCCAAAGTCCCTGACGCGCTCATTGTCTGCCTCGGTGATACGTGCTACTAGTGTACCGACAATTCAGTCCTGATGGTCACACTCGTTCGTCCTGAGGAACCTGTCCCAAGTTGGTAGGCGCCGCCTTGGGAGCGCGGGCGTCTCGCCCGCATTCGTTCCTCCTGAGCTTGTCGAAGGGCGGTATGCAGACCAACACAACTATAGTGTCGGTCCACTAGGCGGGTTTGAACTTCGGCAGCGAGATCGTCTCCGTTATGTCCTCGAACACTACCTTGAGCGGCATATCGATCTGGAGATTTTCAGGAGTCGGATCGTCGATGACGATGTTGCACGCCATCTTCGGCCCTTCCTCCAACTCCACGATTGCCGTCACGAACGGCACGCCGTCCGGGTACCAGCCCGGATGCGGCGCTCGGTGGACGATCGCGTAGGTGAAAAGCGTCGCGTTCCCGCTCGCCTGCACCCACGTCGTGTCCTTCGAGAAGCAGCATGGTGAGATGTCGCGCGGGTAGAAGTAGGCGTTGCCGCACTCGTTGCAGCTACGGAGCCACAGTTCGTGCTCTTTCGCCTTGTTCCAGTATACGTCCGACTCGCCCTGCGGGACGGGGATTGGCTTGTTGTATGCCTGAGTCATCTTGATTTGCTCCTGGAGTTACCTTGCTCTAATCGACTGCGAGTACGACCGTGCCGGTTGACGACAGCGATCCTCCGGTGCCGTGCACTAGTGACAGCTTGGGATCGTCTGTCTGGCGGTCACCGGCCTCGCCGCGAAGCTGCCTGACAGCCTCTACCACTAGGAACATTCCGTACATGCCGGAGTGCGTATAGGACAGCCCTCCGCCGCTCGTGTTCATGGCGAAGTCTCCGCCGGGCGCGGTGCGCTGGTTGGCCACGAATTCCGGCGCCTCTCCGGGGCCGCAGAAACCGAGGCTCTCCAACGTCGCGAGCACGGTGTACGTGAACGAGTCGTAGATCATTGCGAGGTCAATGTCGTCGTGCGTGACGCCGGCCATTTCGAGCGACTTGGGACCGGAGTAGCGTGCCCAGGTGCGCGTAAGATCAGGCATTGTGCTTATCAAGCCGTGATCGTGACCCTCGGCAGCGCCAAGCACGTACACAGGCTTCTTCGGTAGGTCTCGAGCGCGCTCGGCACTGGTGATGACGTACGCTCCGCCCGCGTCGGTGACTAGACAGCAGTCTGGCAGGTGGAACGGCCAGGCGATCCAGCGCGAGTCGTGGTAGTCGTCGAAGGACATCGGAACGTCCTTGAAGTAAGCTTTGGGGTTCAGGTTCGCCCACTTGCGCGTGGCGACCGCGACTTCGGCCATGCCCTGCCTGGTGTAGTCTTCGCCGTACTGGTGCATGTACCGTCGGGCGGCCATGGCGTAGTTTATCGGCGCACCGATAAAGCCATAGGGAGTCTCGAACTGCGGTCCCGGCTCGGATGCGTTGCCTCCGGCTCGCGATCGGGCGCTTCGTCCAGCCTCGCCGTGAGTTACCAACGCAACCTCGCAGTATCCAGCGTTGATCGCCGCCATTGCGTGCGCTATGTGAATGATGAACGATGACCCACCTACCGACGTCGAGTCGGTGTATGTCGGCTCGATACCGAGATACTCCGCAAGCGTGAGCGTACCGAAACCTGCCGAGAGCAGACCATCGACGTCGCTCATCTTCAGACCGGCGTCTTCGAGCGCGTTGTACGCCGCTTCGGCGTGATGTTGCAGAGACGACTTGTTTTCTACCCTGCCTATTTCGTCGGACTCTGCTGCCCCGACGATGGCAACGGATCTTGACATATCAGCCATGCTGGTGCTGACCTCCTGGATTGATTCCCGAGCGTAGACTTTCGGACACGCAGCGCGCGATCCAGCCTCCCGCCCATTCTTGACATGAGTGTAAGAGGGGTACCCCTCAAACGTCGCCTAGATTAACGCACTCACGGCTTCTGGGGCAAGAGAAGAGTGGCCGTGGCGATCCGATCCTGTGGACCTGACGCCTCATGCACACGATGATTGCCCAAGCGTCATTCTGGAAGATTACAGCCTGGTCCGCCGTGTGGGTCTTGACCGGCTATCCTGCCCTAGTTTAGAAGGGGCCCGGTGTCCGATAAGCCCCAGACCGTCTGCTATATCAGCCGCTTACCGAAGCGACGGCATCTGCCTCGGAGTCATGAGTTGCGATAATCTTGTCGAATCCGCTGATCTGGAATATCTCTCGAACGGGACCGGATAGTGAGCAGAGAGCAAGGTTGTTGTTGTTTCTTTGCAGTCCCCTGGCAATGAGCAGGATCACGCGAAGCCCCGCGCTGCTGATGTAGGTGAGATTTTCCATATCGAGAACCATGGCGCCATCGTGCTCGTCGATCGCCGCTTGTAGAGCGTCCTGGAATTCGCGGGCGTTGGCGCCGTCGATGCGGTTCTGGGTTCTTGCGATCAGTACCTCGCCTCTCAGCTCGGTGCTAATGTCCATCTGTCCCGTCTCCTTGATGTTGCCGCTAGGCCATCAGTTTCACTTCAGTTTAACTATGGATGATTCTGTTGGTGCCTACAGATTATCCCGTGTCAATCATAACAGGATGCGGAAGAATAGGTTTTACTGATGTGATGCCGTTGTCAATTGCGCACGGAAGCAACACAGAGGTGTTGACGGTTACAGTTTGTGACGGCTGGGTTCGCTCCCGGTAAGGGTGTCCCATACTGATCAGCGCAAATGGGACCGTGCGCGGAAGGGCCGGAGAAGAAACGTTTTATCGCAGCAACAGTGAGAGAATTGTCCCAACAAGGAGACTATCGCATAACCCCCTCTCCCTTGAGGGAGAGGATTGGGGTGAGGGTGAAAATGGATTGATCGCAAGCTACCGCGCACTACACATACCCCTCTGGATTCCGGCGTACGCCGGAATAACGGACTTATGCAATCTTCTTCAACCAGTCGATTCTGTATCAGTTCAGTCGGTACGCTGCTCGAAGGTGCCATATCAGCCGCGCCGTCATTCCGGCGAAGGCCGGAATCCAGAGGGGCAGTGCAACGCTCTTATCGAGGCCACCGACTAAATTGATACAGCTTCCAACCCGTCGATTCTCTTGACCGACTTCGATCCAGAATCTAGAATGCGCCCATTAGCCAGCATGAGGTTCTATGAGAAAAAGACATACTGTTGAGCTTATGTCCGCAGGTGGCGTAGTTTACCGCACCAACGGGAAGAGTGGTATGGAGATCGTGATCTGTGGGCGGGAATACCCGGCAGTGTGGGGACTTCCAAAAGGCACTCCTGACCTTGGCGAGACCGAGGAGCAGACGGCGTTGCGTGAGGTTCGTGAGGAGACTGGCCTCAAAGTCGTAACCGAGCGCTACATCGATAGCATCAGGTACTGGTTCGTGCGCGCCTCTGACGGAGCGAGATGCCATAAGATTGTCCATTACTACTTGATGAGGCCCACTGGAGGCGATCTGTCTCAGCACGACCAGGAGTTCGACTTCGTCGTGTGGAAGTCGCCAGACGAGGCCAGCAGAACGCTCACCTACGAAAATGAGGTGGAAATTGTTAAGAAAGGTGCTTCCATGGTCGGGGAGGGAGTCTGGCGGGACTGAGGGTCGGGACCCCGTTTTCGTCCAGGGAGAGCGCGTGATCCTTCGCGAGAAGCAGGTCACGGACATAGCTGACGACTACCAGTGGCGCACCGACCCTGAGCTCGCCGAGCTGGACGCCACTCGCCCTCTCCAGATGAGCTACAGAGACTTCGAACGGTACTCGGTCGAGGAGCTGAACTATCCGGCGACTCGCTCCAAGCGTCTGTCCGTGGACACGGTCTGCGGTGCCCACATCGGCAACGTCATGTTCTACGACATCGACCTCCGCTCAGGCGAGGCCGAGCTCGGAATCATGATCGGCGATAAAGACTACTGGAGCCAGGGGTACGGCACGGAGACCGTCGGCCTTCTGCTGGACCACATGTTCCAGGAGTACCCCTTCAACCGTGTATATCTGCACACGCTCGCCTGGAACCACCGCGCTCAGAAGAGCTTTCACAAGTCAGGATTCAAGGACGTGAAGCCCGTAAGGCGCGGTGGACTCGACTTCATTCAGATGGAGATATGGCGTCACGAATGGGATTCTATGAGCCCCTCTCCGTCATCTGAGGCTCTGCCGGAGTCGACAACCGACGGCTGACAGACAAGCTGTCGTTCCCTCTAACGAGGTTCGCTTCTGCGTCAAACCTCAAACGACAATAGCTCGTCCGCGAAGATTATGTCTCCGTCGTAGATCCCTCGGACGTCCCCGATCCCTTTCTCCATAACGCCGTGGCCTGACAAGTTCGGCCCGATGTGCACCAGGGCCAGTTTCTTGACACCCGCTTCTTGCGCCATCCTTGCGGCCCCTTTTGTACCGCACTGGAAGGCCGCTTCTCCATTCTCGTCCATCACGTCCTGGTCGTCCCAGCACATGCACAGCATGACGTCCGCGTCCTTTGCGAGGTCCCGTACTGTGTCGCACGGCTGCGTATCCCCGGTAAACACAACCGACCCGCCCGGCGTATCGAACCTGTACGCAAGCGAATCGAGGAACGGCTGTACGTGCTCCGCGGGAGCCGCCGTAACCTCCCAGTCCGACCCTGAGTACACGCGTCCGGGCCCGACGTCTTTCGCGAACACGTCCGGGCCCGGACGCGGCAGCGTCCCGCCCCTGTTCACGAACACCTTCTGGCTGAGAGGGTGCCCGACCCGCGCCTTCCAATCGTGGGCGAATACTCCATCCTCACCCAGTATCCCCTCCGTAATCTTCTCTGTCAGCGTTGGACCGTACACCTCCAGGCGCTTTTCCTTCCCGATGCTCTGGTCCCAACGGCACAGCAGGAAGCAAGGGTAGTCTATGTCGTGGTCGAAGTGGTGATGGGTGAAGAACAGCTGATTGACCTCGGTAGGCCACAGCCCTGCCTTTACGAGCTTGTGAGTCGCGGCAGGTCCGCAGTCCACCATGACCCGGTCGTCGCCCGTCTCCAGAACGAACGAGCTTCCGAACCGAGTCGGAGTGGGCGTAGGCGTTCCCGCCCCCAGAACGTGTATGCGTGTCATGCTGTCTGAAACCTCCTGTGAGTACAGTCATCGAAGTATGACTCTTGGTCGTTGGAAAACATCGCACACCTTAACAACTAACAGCCCAAAACTGAACACCAGGAACCCGGCTCACATCCTGCGCAGCACCGGCGACATCGCATACGTCATCAGTACGACCGGCGTGCTCACCACTGCTCCAATGACGATCGCCGCCTCGTTGCCGAACAGCGATGCGAGCGTCCCACCCAGTATGAAGCCCAGAGGAAACGACGCCGTGACCACGTTGAACATGCTCAGGACCCGCCCCTGCATCTGATCGCTCGCCACCGTCTGGAACAGCGTTAACAGGAATATCGCATGTACGGCCCCAGCGACTCCCATTAGGAATAGCATGGCGAGCGACATGGGAAACACTCTGGAGAACCCGAACGCCAGCGCGCCCGCGTCCCAGCAGACCGCGGTGACTATCAGCGCCAGACCCTTCTTTGGAAAGTCCTGAACAGCCGACGTCGCCAGCGCGCCCACGAGGAACCCAGCGCCGAGACAGCCCGACATCACTCCGTAACCCGGTGCCCCTACTTCAAGCACGTCCCGCGCGTACACCGGGATTAGCGGCGTTACAACGCCCGCGGGGAGCTGCGTGACGGTGATTATCATCAGCGCGGGCAGGGGAGGCGTCTTTGCGACGTATGAAAGCCCCTCTCTGAGCTGCGCCAACGCCGGCCCACGGGACACTTCAGTGGGAGGTCTGGGCTTGACTCTGAACAAGAGCAGTGCGCAGCACCCGAAGGCCGCTGCCACCATGAAGAACCCCGAGGCGATGCCCAGCGCCTTTACAGCCACTCCGGCGATGACCGGTCCGATAAGCTCACCCGCCGAGCTCGAAGACCCGGTAAGCGCGTTCGCGCTCAGCAGCCTTTCCCGCCCGACCATGTCGGTAAGAAAAGCCCGCAGAGCTGGCAGAGACAACGCGCGCACCGCCCCCACCGCAAGGGTCGCGACTATCAGGTGCCACGGCTCCATCGCGTCGGTGAGAGCCAGCACGCCGAGTGGGAGCGCGAACGCCACGAAAGCTGCCCTGACCCATATCAGCAGGTTCCGTCGGTTGTAACGGTCGACCGCTACTCCCGATAGCGGAGCGAACAGCACGATTGTCAGCCCCGGAAGTCCCGTAACTAGTCCCACCCAGAACTGCGAGCCGGTCAACGTCAGCGCCATCCAGCTCATGGCGAATCGTCGCACTTCGGCCCCGAACTCGAACGGCGCGTCGGCGATGAAGTAGTTTCTGAAGTCCTTGTCGGCCAGTATCGAAAGCGACGCAGGCCGGCGCTTGAGCAATCTCATACGCATGGAGGTGTCGAGCCCTGTCCCCGAGGTCACCTTGGGGCTGGGGCACGCACCGGCTCTTGAAAGCTTATGAATACGAAGCGGCGGAGCTTTGAAGCCACCGCCGCCTTGTTGAAGATCCCGCCCCGTTAGACGAGGTCGTGCCTAGAGACGGGCCCCGGCCCTCTCGTCCAGCTCCTGGGTGACCTGCACGACCCTATCGACAAGGTGTGATGGCACCTCCTCAAAGTGGTCGAACTCCATTGTGAAGTTGCCCTGGCCTTGGGTCTGGCTGCGAATCTCGGTTGCGTAGCTCAACATCTCCGACTGCGGCGCCTCCACCTGCACGGTGGTTGTCCCATCCCCGTTCGGGATCATGCCCTGGATCCTGCCGCGCCGGCTATTGAGGTCTCCGATGATGTCGCCCGTAAACTCGTCTGGGACACTGATGTCCACGCTCATTATCGGCTCTAGGATCACAGGCTTGGCCTGCTGCAGGCCCTTGGTCGTAGCGTGTCCGCCCGCAATCTCGAATGAAACGCCGGACGAGTCCACTGTGTGGAAGCTGCCGTCCACGAGGGTCGCCTTCATGTCCACGACCGGGAATCCGGCTACTACGCCGTCGCTCAGCGCGCCCCTGACCCCCTTTTCGACCGAAGGTATGTACTCGCGCGGCACTGAGCCGCCCACGATAGTATTGTCGAATTCGAACCCTGAACCTCTTGGCAGCGGCTCCACTTCGATCCACACGTGACCGAACTGTCCGTGACCTCCGGTCTGCTTCTTGTGACGGTACTCTACTCGCGCCCTGCCGCTGATCGTCTCCTTGTATGGCACTCTTGGGATGTCCAGCACCATCTCGGCTCCGAACTTGCGCTGCATCTTCTCGATCGCGACGCCCAGGTGAGTGTCCCCCAGGCCGCCCATTATCATCTCGTTGGTGTCGGGTTGACGGGTTAGGACTATGGATGGGTCTTCCTCGACTATTCGCGCAAGTGACGAGGTCATCTTGTCCACGTCGGCCTTGGTCTTCGGATAGACGGCCATCATATAGACCGGCGACGGGAACTCGACGCCCCCGAGTATCAGCGGCTGCTCGCGGGAGCTTATCGTGTCCCCTGTAAGCACCGAGCCTAGCTTCGTTACTGCGCCGATATCCCCGGCCGCCAACTCGGGGATGGCTTCCTGCTCCCGTCCTCTGACCTTGAACACCTGGCCGATCCGTTCTGCTTCGCCCCGGTTTGCGTTCTGCAGTTGGGAGTCGCTCTGGAACTTGCCGCTGTAAACCCTGAAGTAAGACAGCTTGCCCACGAACGGGTCGGCTGCGGTTTTGAACACCAGCGCGGCGAGTGGGCCGTCGCTGTCGCACGCGATGTCGGATGTCTCGTCCGACCCCGGTACCCTGGCTGGCACGGCCATTACATCGGCTGGCGATGGCAGATAAGCAGACGCGAAGTCCATGAACTCGCTGACGCCTATCCCACGTAGTGGTGACCCTGTCAGAATTGGAACGAGCGTGCCCTCCATGATGCCCTGCTTGACGCCTGAGAGCATCTCGTCCTGGTTGATCTCTTCGCCTTCCAGGTACTTGGTGGCCAGGTCGTCGTCGATCTCCGCCACCGCTTCTATCAGTCGTTCGCGAGCTTCTTCGAACTCTGCCTCGTATTCTGCGGGAACGTCCGAGTCCGGGTCGAGCACGTTCATCACACCCGAGAGCGAGGCCTCAGATCCGATAGGCAGGTGCACCGGCACGAGGTGCCTTCCGAAACGTTCTTGAAGGGCAGCCACGACACCCTCGAAATTGGCGTTTTCCCTGTCGAGCTTGGAGACGTACACGATGCGCGGTAGGTCTCTCTCTTCTGCGAGACTCCACATCTGTCCCGTGCCGACCTCTATGCCGGCCTGAGCTGCTACGACGATCACGCCAGCGTCCGCTACGCGGATGCCGGAGGCAACCTCACCACGGTAGTCTGCGTAGCCGGGCGTATCGATGACATTCAGCTTGTGCCCGTTCCAGGGAACGTTCACTATCGCTGTGTTGACGCTCGTGGTTCGCTTGTGCTCTTCCGGCTCGTAATCGGATACCGTCGTTCCGTCCTCCACGGTGCCCATTCGGGTTGTGGCGCCCGTAGTGTGGAGCATGGCCTCTGCGAGTATAGTCTTACCAGCTCCACTATGCGACAGAAGGGCGAAGTTCCTGATGCGCTCAGTGGTCACGTTGGGCATTCCTGTACTCCTTCAACTCTGGATGGCTGTCTTGCATTGTATTCAAACACTGTCACCCACGCAACGCTGCACTCCTGAACTCTCATCTGCGCCGGTGGCCATCCCCGAGGTTTTACACACCTCGTATGACACGTTACGCTATCGCGGCGACACGACCTCCAAGGTATATTCGGAGACGACAACATGATTGGATTCATTGGCGGCACCGGTCCCGAGGGCAGAGGACTCGCGTTGAGGTTCGCCATGGCTGGGGAAACGGTAATGATCGGCTCCAGGGACGCTGGAAGGGCCGAAGACGCCGCAGCCTCGGTTACTGACATCAGACCGGGCCTGCCGGTCACGGGCGGCTTGAACGAACAGGTCGCTGCTGATTCCGAAGTCGTGTTCGTGGCGGTCCCGTATTCGGGCCACCGCCCGACCCTTGAGTCTCTTCAGGCGAGCCTCGACGGCAAGTTGATCGTCGATGTCGTCGCTCCCCTGGCTTTCAGCCGCGGCACTGCCAGCGCCATAACCCCGGAAGCGGGCTCAGCCGCCGAGGAGGCGCAGCAGATTCTTGCTAACTGTCCGGTTGTTGGAGCGTTTCACAATCTGAGTGCGGAGGAGCTTTTGGAACCGGACACTGTCATTGACGCCGACGTTGTCGTCTGCAGCGACGACGGGGCAGCTAAGACCAGGGTGATGGAATTGGCCGAGTTGATAGCCGGCGTGAGAGCAGTCGACGGCGGCGGGCTGGCCAGTTCCCGATACGTGGAGAACCTGACTGCCCTGCTGATCAACATCAACAGAATCTATAGGGCTCACTCCACCATCAAAATAGTAGGAATCTAGTCCAGGAGTCGTAGAGACGTGAGTGCGATTTTCTTGAGTATCCTTACGGCGGCGGTTGCCCTTGGCGGCCTATCCGTCGACCCGGATGTTCAACCCGGTGCGGCTCCCAGCGCCGGGGTACGAGTCCTCGCGTCCACACACCGCATCGAGTTCCCTGACCAGATCGTCATCCAATTGACGGCAGACGCGCCGGCCGACATTCGCAGCGTACGCATCTTCTACCGGGTTGGCCAGGCCGACGCTCGCGTGTACGCCTATCCCAAGTCATTTAGTAACTCTGGACCTCTTTCAGCCAGGTTCCTCATTCAAACAGGCAGGGGCGCTTTCATACCCCAGGGCGTCGACATCGAGTACTACTACGTATTCACTGACTCCGAGGGGCACGAGTTCGAGTCGGAACGGTTCAGCTTCGAATTCCTTGACCGTAGGTACGATTGGCAACGTCTCGAGTTCGAGGACTTCACAGTGATCTGGCACGACCGCTCTGAGCGCGCTGTACGGAGTGTTGGCGCAGACGTCTCATTGCGAATGAAGCGTGTCAAGCAGATGCTCGGTCTCGATGGTGACTACAACTTCAAGGCCGTCTTGGTTAACGATCGCTCTGAGGCGGCGCGCAGCTTCCCTCCCGTCAGTCAGACGTCTCAGGACGTGTCTCTGTACGCTGGATTCGCGTTGGGCGACCACGGCGCTCTCGTGTTGGCAGGGCTGAACCATGACGGTCTCGTTCACGAGCTCACGCACTTGATGGTTGACGAGGCGTTAGACTCCCGGTCCGGTCACACCCGTGTCCCCGCGTGGCTTAACGAGGGGATAGCGATGTACTTTGAGCCGCGCGGTCATCAACGTGAGTCCGAAGTTAGGCGCGCATTTGCCCGGGGCAGTCTGATACGTCTCCGGCACATGGCCTCCGTGCCTGGAAGACCCAGCGATGTCCATCTGTTCTACTCTCAGTCTGCGAGCATAGTCCGGTTCATGGCGGACGCTTTCGGTGAAGATCGTCTGGCATCTCTGTTCAGGGCAATCGGCGACGGCATGACTGTCGAGCAGGCGTTGATCGCGACCTATGGCATGAACGTCGACCAGCTCGATGCTGCTTGGCGCACCCACCTCTCTGGACGAAGATCGATCCTGGAAGTCGCCGACCCCGGCAGCCTTGGGACCTCTGCCATCATCGGAGGCGCCCTGCTCGCCACAGCGACCGCTGCGACCGTCGGCTGGATCAAGCGCCTGCGCCAGTCCGAAGCGTCGGAATAGCCAGAGCAAAACAAAAAGCTAGCTTATCGGGCGCATATGCAGGGTCTTTCGGTTATTTGAGGAACCGGCCGGTCAATCAGACAGTTGTCCCCTCTCCCTCAGGGTGAGGGTGATTGACACTGCTTCGTTTGTGCCGTGCCCAACAATCGAAAGACCCTGAGCGTATATGCCCTCTGGATTTCACAATCCGTCATACTCGCTAAAGCGGGAATCTACTCCTCTGGCCCGCCGCCCCGCAATCTAATTCAGCTTCCTTTCCCTGTGCTACAATTGCGCGCGATTCTTTGACGTCCGCGCCCACTCCAGCTAAGGTTCCTCCCATGCCAAGACGCGCCCTCTTCGTTTACGACGATCGTATGTCGTCCCATATGCTGAGCGACACCCATCCAATGAAGCCGGTCCGCCTCCAGTACACTCATCGCCTCTTGGACAGCTACGGCGCCTTTCTACCCGAACACTCCAGCATCGCCCCTCCCAGGGAAGTCACCAAGACCGAGCTGCGCTGGTTCCATTCCGACGAGTACATAGACGGCGTCGAGGTCATTGGAGCGGACCGCCCGGAGGCCAATCCTGCCGCGTTCAACTTTGGGCCCGGAGACAATCCGTCATACCCGGGCATCTACGAGGCCGCCGCTCTGTCCACAGGTGCGTCGCTGGTTGCCGCTGAAGCGCTGATCTCTGGCGAGATAGAGGCCGCTTTTAACGTTTCAGGTGGCCTACATCACGCTATGCCGGACCACGCCTACGGCTTCTGCGTGTTCAACGATCCGGTAATCGCCATCCACAGGTTTCTCCAGGAGGGCATGAAGGTCGCCTACGTTGACATAGACTGCCACCATGGCGACGGAGTTCAGCACGCCTTCTACTCGACTGACCGCGTAATGACTATCTCGGTGCACGAATCTGGCGCGTTCCTGTTCCCAGGAACCGGATTCGTTCAGGAGACCGGCGCGGGCGTCGGCCGGGGATATTCGGTCAACGTTCCACTGTATCCTTACACGTCCGACGAGGTGTACTTGTGGGCCTTCAGGAAGACGGTCCTGCCCCTGCTGAACGCCTTCCGCCCCGACGTTCTTGTGACCCAGCTCGGAATCGATTCCCACTATATGGACCCGATTACGCACCTGGCGCTGACCGTCCAGGGATTCGCACAGGTCATCTCCGAGCTCGCAAAGTTTGCCCCCGACCGTTGGCTCGCTCTGGGCGGTGGTGGGTACGACCTGCAGGCTGTCGCCCGCGCGTGGACTTTGGCCTACGGCATCCTTTCAGACCAGTACTTCGATGAACGCATTCCGACGGAATATAGCGCTGAACACGGAATAGACGCCCTCAGCGACCCCGACGACCTCCGACTTACCGACCAGATCCTCGCGGATTCCCGCCAGTTCGCCGAGGCCAGCGTCCAGTCCGTCCAGCGCCTAATCTTCCCCACCCACGGCATAGCGACCGAGTGAACCAGTTCCGACGAATTCCACATGATCAGATCTTGCCCCAAGTTGGTAGGCACGCTTTCGGAGCGCGGGCGTCTCGCCCGCATCAGTCCGTTCCGCGCCCGCCTAGAAGCGGCTACATGTCAAGGTGCATCCTAATCTAGGACAGGTTCCGGGGGTCAGTGACCGTCCCATATGCGGTGGGAAAGAAGATGGCAGGGAATCTTGGTAAGGTTTGGGTTGCACAACATACCCAGACCAAGAGACCCTGCCAATGCCCAGAGTAAGATTCACACTCCCACAGAGCCTGCCCCGTTGCAGAACGGGGCTAAGCTCTCCCCCGACACTCGACCGGCAGCCCGCACACACTGCGGCAGTGTGTACTTTAATCGACACGGACCGGTCACAAAGCGCATCAGTGACCTCTACGTCAACGAGGTCACGGTGCATAGGTACCGATGTTGTGACTGTGGTCGCACGTTCAGACACTATCCGCAGGGAGTTGACCGACACGACCAGAGTCACAGACTCAGGGGATTGGCGGCGCTGAGCTGGGCTCTGGGTCTGTCGCTGCGTTCAGTGAGCCATCTGTTTGGGGGCGCTGGGCTGTGATCTGTCGAGGATGAGTGTGTAGCGTGACGTGCAGCAGGCCGGGACGAGTGCACTGGGTGGATGGTTGAGCGGACATCGCGGACAGTCGTCGGGTTCGTCACAGATGCGGCGAGTGGACGGCTTGTGGGAATGGACGTGTTGATCCAACGGGACAGTGACGGCTTCGTGAAGTGGCTCCCAGAGATATGTTAACCGGTTCGGTGTGGAGTCGATAGTGACAGAGGACCTCAATACCTAACCTACAAGTCTGTGGTCGAACGTCTGAGAGTGGATCATCAGAGCTTGCCCCGTGCTCGACGCGGGGTGTGTATTGCGCATGTGAGGAAGTGGGTATGGAATCAACTCAGAGATATAGAAGGATGGGACTGGTGCAGGAATAGGACATGGCTTCTGATGACCGCGTTGCCCCAGGGAGGTGGGCGAGAGCCGCTAGACATGAAGCCTCGTGTTCGTGACAACCGAAGCTTCATAGGCTGGTGATGGAGTTGTGTGAGAAGTGGCGGTCTCTGACATGTCACCAACGAGTGAGTAGGATGCGACAGACCAACAACTGCACAGAGAGGACAAGAGGAAGCAAGGCCTGTACCGGACTTGATCTAGTATCAGGTACAGGACAGTCAGGGGGTACAAGAGCGAAGAGGGAATGATGAACGGGCTGGGACTCACACAGTGGGTGTGGAGCGGTCGGGAGGGATTTGACCTCAGCGGGTTAGTTGCTGCCTAGACACGAATGCTTCCTGGTCTGCGTAGGCTCTTTTAAACTACTCCAAGATCTCACACCATCGATGGGACGGTTACGGGGGTTACTCAACGTTTACCACGGCATAACCTTAGCGGTAGAATAAGAGTTCGGCGCAACTGACTCAGAATATAGGCTGAGTCAAATACACACCTTGCGACAACGAAGCGACCCTACTCACCGTTGAAATTGGAGGTCTAGACATGGTTAGGCAATTAACGGAGGTCCAGTTTCAGGCCTTCCCGCATCTGCCGCGTCCTGATGTCTTCGATTCTATCATCGAAGAGCATGAATGGTATTCTGACGATGAAGAACACACATTGGGAGTGGTGTTCCGAGATAAGACGGACAATGACTGGGCATATGTCATCTTGCAGCTCGGAGCTGACTCATTTTTCAAATGTGTTACCGTCGGATCAAGCTTCAGGGATCAGAAGTCGGCTCGGGAAATTCTGCTATCAGAAATCGAACTGGTCTCAAGGAGTCTCAAAGAAGCAAGAACCATAGGAAGGACGGCCAAAAGAATCCCCGAGGATCTATTTGTTCCCATAGTGTCACCATCGAAGCTCAATCCACTGTTTCGAATAGTAGCGAACTTGGATAGCTATACCCCAGCAAGAGGGATGATCGGGGAAGTTTTCGACTCATACGAGGATTATGACGGTAACTTTGTAGAACAATTTCAGACCACAGGGTTTGACTCCCGAATCTGGGAACTCTATCTGCACGCTTATCTGACAAACTCTGGATTCACAATTCTGCCGAGCGTCAGTCCAGACTTCGTTGTCTCTAAGGAAGATCAAACTATAGGAATTGAAGCTGTAACCGCGAATCCGACCCAAGGACCGATAGAGGATCAATCGCAAGAGGTTTATTCTTCCACCAGACTTGTCGTCCCCCCATTCGATTCAAAGCTACCAAAACTTGATGGAGCGTTCGATTACAAACAAGAGGACTTCGTTCCGATCAAACTAGGTAGTGCACTTTACTCCAAACTTAATAAACGTTACTGGGAACTTCCCAACATGTGCGATAAGCCAATCATTTTGGCGATAGAAACTTTCCATGAGGAGGCCGCACTTCACTACTCTTCTACAGCTCTTGGCACGTATGTATACGGATTTCGCCACTCGTACATGTGGGATACGGATGGTAATCTCATGATTGTGCCTCAAAAGGTTGACTCGCATGTTTTTGGTGGGAAATCTATACCATCAGGTTTCTTCTTCCAGCCAGAAGCATGTCACGTAAGCGCAGTACTCTTCAGCAACAGCGGAACTGTAAGCAAATTCAATAGGTTGGGACAGCAAGGCTCCTATCACAATCCAAGAATAAGGCTAATCCGTTTTGGCGATTGCTACAATCCAGATCCTAATGCCGCTACCCCGCTTCCATTTGTATACGAAGTGGGCGATCCCGACTACTTGGAATGGTGGGGGCAGGGATTAGAGATGTTTCACAATCCTGTAGCACTTCACCCAGTTGATCGAGCTCTGTTCCCAGAAATTACGCATCACCGCTTTGAACACGGCGTCATGTATACGCAACCCGCTTTCTTCCAGCCATTTGCCTCCATGACCTTGAACACTACAGCTTCTTGGCAAGCTAGCCGTTTGCTTCACAGGTTGAGAGATCTTCTATAGGGAGTCAGCAATCATTCTAAGTGCCTTCGAACCTAGGCGTGAATTTTGGATGGCTGGTCACATGGTTCACGATTGTATTTCGTATTCAGAACTGAGGGCTCGTGATCGCTGGCATGAGTGTTACATTCCCCCCCATCCAAGGTAACTGAGTATGTACATACTATTTCGATGGAATTGAATTCCACAGTTTTTGCCGTAGTGCCAGTCGTACCTGCTCTTATCAATGGACAGGAGCCATCAGAATCGAAGGACTCTACTACCGCCTTGCCGCTCCCAATTCTGATTTGCCGTCGTCAACCGCCCAGCTCAACGCCTCAGGCACATTCGGATGATTGAACTCGAACCCGCTCTCGACCAACCGCTCCGGCGCCATTCTGAGACTCGACAGAACAACGTCCGACAGGTCGCCCTGCGCGATCCGTAGAGCGAGCCTGGGCACTGAGAAGATTGCCGGTCTGCCGATCTGGCGGCCAAGCGCCCTTGTGAACTCCGCGTTGGTCACTGGGTTCGGCGAGGAGATGTTTATCCCTCCCGACAGATCGTCTCTCTCCATGACCCAGACGATCGCATCGATCAAGTCCTCGCGAGTGATCCAGCTCATGTACTGGGAGCCTGATCCAAGTCTGCCTCCGAGCCCCAATTGGAAGATTGGCAGCACCCGTTTCAACATGCCGCCTGCCGCCGTCAACACGACGCTGATCCGCATGTTGACCACACGTATACCAGCCTCTGCTGCCGGCTCTGTGGCTTCCTCCCACTCCCTTGTCGACGTCGCGAGAAAGTCAGTTCCAGGCCTGGCCGAGTCATCAAGGATCTCATTGCCCCGGTCTCCGTAGTAGCCGCCTGCGGACGCGCACGCCAAAACGGCCGGAGGATTGTCCAGCCCAGCCAGCACATTGGCGAGCAAGGTGGTGCCGACGACGCGGCTGTCCCTGATCCTTCGCTTCTGCTCCTCCGACCAACGCCGGTTTGCTATGTTCTCCCCCGCGAGATGGACTACCGCGCCGAAGCCTTCGAGTTCCGAGGGGTCCAGCAGACCACTGGCAGGGTCCCAAACAATGCCGAACGCGCCACCCTTCGATTCAGGCCGTACGAGTCGGACCACCTCGTGGCCGGACGACTCCAGTCTTCTGACAAGAGCGCGCCCTATGAGTCCCGTTGAGCCTGAGATAAGTATCCTGGTCATGGTGAGCCTCCTCGGAGACAAATCACTGCCCGTTCCTTCAGACGATTGCATAACCCCCTCTCCCTTGAGGGAGAGGGTTGGGGTGAGGGTGAAAATGGATTGATCGCAAGCTACCGCGCACTACACATACCCCTCTGGATTCCGGCGTACGCCGGAATGACGGACTTATGCAATCTTCTTGTTCCCTAATCTAATTTTACACGCCCAATACGCGGTGGATATAATCGGAAACGTGTCTCCCGGACACTCAAGGGCCACACATGCGACCGAGGTGGTAGATTGGCGGTCAAAGAGATTCTTGAGATTCCACACCCGCTTCTCAGACAGCGCGCCAGGAAGGTTCGTCGAATTGACAAGCGAATGCTCCAACTTGCTTACGATATGGTCGACACCATGCGAGAGGCGGGGGGAGTGGGCCTCGCGGCGAACCAGGTTGGTGAGCTTCGCCGGCTGATAGTGATACAGGTGCCGGAGGAGGAAGAGGCCCGCATTTACTTCAACCCGGAGATTCTTGCACGCGAGGGCACTCGTGAAGTCGAAGAGGGGTGCCTGAGCTATCCTGGCTACAGGGCAATCATAGAACGTTCGATGTGGGTAAGGTTCGGCGCACTCGATCACACCGAAAAGGAGATCAAGATTAAGGCCGATGGCCTGCTGGCCCAGGCGATGGAGCACGAAGTAGACCACCTGAACGGCATCCTGTACCTTGACCACCTGAGCGATCACACCAAGCTCTACAAAGTTGACGAACAGGGCGAGCCTGTTGACGAAGAGGCAGTAGATCCTGAAGGCGACACAACTCCAGTCGACGAGATTCCCCAACCTGAAGACGCTCCGGCGTCCCTGAAAGTTACATAGCCCAGTTATCCTTGGCTCAGACGAGAATCGTGTGCCACCCGTGAGGGTGGCGCGTTGCTTGTCTGGGCATGGCTCCTGTCCCCCGGATGAACTCCCTCAAAGGCCATACACGCGCACTTGCCGCACGAACGGCAGAATTCCTGGCCGCCCGCGGCATACCCGCATTCGTAGTAGGAGGTTCGGTTCGGGACTGCCTTCTGAAAAACACCACCGACGATGTTGACATCGTCATCGATGGATCGCCTCACGAGATCGGACCTGAACTGGCGGCCGCACTTGACGGGCGCCTTGTGTCGTTTGACGTCCCAAGGGACATGATCAGAATTGTAAACTCGTCCGATTCGTCCAGGACTGACATCGATGTCGCAAGGATGGTTGGCGACAGTATTCTTGACGACCTCCGCCGAAGGGACTTCACCGTGGACGCCGTAGCGGTCGAGATGGGCGATGCCCTCCACGGCGACTGCAGCCTGATAGATCCCCTGAACGGCCTGGATGACATCGACTCACGGACAATCCGTGTCGTTTCGGACAACGTATTCAAAGATGACCCGGTGAGGATGCTCCGTGCCGTGCGAATCTCCTCGGAGACTGGGTTCGACATAGATCCGCATACGCGGACCATCATCCGGCGGGACTCTCACCTGCTTCAGAATTCTTCAGCGGAACGCCTGAGAGAAGAGTTGCTAAAGACTCTCAGGACTCCAGGAGCCGGCGCTGCGATCAACCTAATGGACAGCCTGGAAGTTCTTTCGGCTCTTATTCCCGAGCTCGACGCCGCCAGGGGTGTTGACCAGCCCAGGGAGCACTACTACGACGTGTTCGGCCACCTTGTAGCTGCCGTGGATTACGCAGACCGGATCGTCACCAGCTGTTACGACACCGGTTTCGTCGCGGACATGATGCCCGGATTCGAGGGAATTGAGAGCTACTTCGCCGAGGATGTCACCGACGGCCATACACGAGGCACTCTTCTCAAGCTAACTGCCCTCCTGCACGACATCGCCAAGCCACGGACCAAGACTGTTGAGCCTTCTGGACGAGTGCGGTTCTTCGGACACTCGGAGGAGGGCGAGCAGATTGCCGGTCGCATTCTGAAGCGGCTCCGCTTCGGACGCAGGGGGGAGCGCCTCGTCTGCTCGATGATTCGACATCACCTCAGACCTAGACAGATGGCCGGGCCTGGCGACCTTCCGACTGAGCGTGCGGTATTCAGGTACTACCGGGACTTGGGAGATGCTGCGCTGGACACGCTCTACCTGAACATGGCAGACTTTCTTGCGGCGCGCGGTCCGCTGTTGACAGCCGACGAGATGGCTGTCCAATCGCGAGTCATTGCCCACATTCTCAGGGTAGGGCCTCAAAGGCCCAGGGCAAAATCATCCGGCAGAAGGGGACTGTTGACAGGCCACGACATTATGAGCGAGCTGAGTCTGGGACCTGGTCCACTAGTGGGGCGGCTCCTTACGGCGGTGGCAGAGGCGGAGGTGGAGGGCTCGGTGAGCACCAGAACAGAGGCGTTGAGCTTGGCTAGAAAACACTTGGAATCGGGAGATTACAGTGGGTAGATACGGTCGCACCGTCATCATGATCGGCGTGATCGTCATCGTGGCCGGACTGATCCTTGGCTTCCAGACGATCTCAATTGGGAACTTTCAGCGCGGCGCAGACACACCTCTCGGTCTCAGCCTCGGCTTGGACCTTCAGGGTGGCGGACACCTCGTCTATCAGGCGAACCTGACCGACAGGGAAACTGGAGAAGTCCTTGAGGTTTCGTCAGACCAGATGGAGTCTCTGAAGAGAACCATCGAGCGACGAGTCAACGGCGCGGGCCTGGGTGAGCCGATCATCCAGATCTTGGGTGCCGACCGCCTCCTGGTGCAGCTCCCCGGTGTCAGCGACCTTGAACGCGCCAAGGCCTACATCGGTGAGACCGCACAGCTTGAGTTCAAGCGCCGTGAGATTCTGGTCCCACGTGACGTCACCGAGATAACCGCTGACGACATCGTTGGGGTTACAATCGACTATTTCCCCGAACCTGCTCCTGAACCCTCGGCAGAGGGCGCGACCTCGACCGAGGCGACCCCTGAGCCCGAACCCGCCGAGACTGAGACCAGCAAGCAAGTCTTCGCACTTGTAGAGTTTACCGAGGACGGCGCGGCGAGCTTCCAGGAAATATACCAGCGTCTCTTTGTGACATTCGTGACCTTCCAAAATACTCAGGTGACCGGGGGTAACGCGCCTCCGCCCAGTTTCTTGGACGTGACCCTGGAAGGGCCGGAACAGCTCCGAATGTCGGATGTGTTCGCCTTCTCGATCCAGCAGGTTGCTACGAGCACCACCTACGCGATTGCGATTCCGAGTAGCTCGCCAACCGAAGGGCCACCGGCGCTTGAAGATGTACGAGTTCGTGTCGGCGAGAGTCCATCCATCCTGTTCACGGAGATTCAGGGCGCCATCGACGAGGACATTGGACTCACCGGTGACGATCTGGCGAGGGCGTTTCCGGGCCAGCATACCGCCTCCGGCGCACCGATAGTGAACCTCGAATTCAACGACACCGGCACCAGGGTCTTTGGTGAGCTGACGCAGGACATCATCGCCAAGGAGCAAACAACCGGCGTTCGCGACCAGATTGCGATCTTCCTTGACGGTGAGGAACTGGTATCCCCCGAAGTTCGTTCAGCGATCACGGCGGGCACCGCCATTATCGAAGGCAACTTCACGATAGAGCGCGTTCAGGATCTAGCCCTGCTTCTCGAAGGTGGACGCCTACCGGTACCCATTGTGCTGATACAGGAGCGTGACGTCGACTCCATTCTCGGCGCTGACTCGCTCGCCAAAAGCGTGATAGCTGGACTCATTGGATTGTCATTGGTGCTGGCGTTCATGACCCTGTACTACCGACTTCCCGGCTTGGCTGCGTCTGTCGCCCTGCTTATCTATTCGGCGCTGGTGCTTGCAGTCTTCAAGATACTGCCGGTAACGCTCACCCTGAGCGGCGTGGCAGCCCTGATACTGTCAATTGGTATGGCCGTTGATGCCAACATCCTGATCTTCGAACGAATGAAGGATGAGCTTCGCGCCGGTCGTACGCTCCTCATGTCCATCAACATCGGCTTTGACCGCGCGTGGCCAGCCATCCGCGACGGCAACGTCTCGACACTGATCACGTGCGCCATACTGTTCTGGTTCGCCGATCAGCTTGGAGCCAGCATCGTTCAGGGGTTCGCCGCCACGCTGGCGATAGGCGTTGGCATCAGCATGTTTACCGCGATTACCGTCAGCCGCAGTCTGCTGAGGTTCCTCGCGACCACCAGGGCCACCAGGACTACCAGAATCTGGCTGCCGTCTGGAGGTAGCGAGATACCCCAGATGGCCAGCGACTGAACACAGGAGCTTGACTTGAACTTCGTAGGCCAAAGAGGGTGGTACTATCTGATCTCCCTGCTGGTGATTGTGCCGGGCGTCGTCTTCTTGGCCATTGCGCCGGGACTGAGGCCGGGGATCGACTTCACAGGTGGCTCCACGCTGACGCTCGACTTCGAGTCCAGTGTAGATCAGACCGACTTGCGTGAGCGGCTCGCTGCCCTGGGCCACCCGGAGGCCACGGTCCAGAAGCTCGGTGACGATACCTTCTTCATCCGCACCAAGGAATTAAGAGACGCCGAGAAGTCGGCTCTTACAGAGGGCCTGCAGGCCAGGTTGTCCCCTGACGGTCTGACCGAGCTCTCATTTGACCTCGTGTCACCAGTGGTAGCGACGGAGACGGTGCTGAACGCCATTTACGCGGTGATTGCCGCCGCCGTGGGCATATTCATCTACGTCTGGTGGGCATTCCGGAACGTGCCCAGCCCGTTCAGGTACGGTGCCGCCGCTATAGTTGCATTGATCCACGACACGATTATCGTCATTGGCGTGTTCGCCATTCTCGGTGCGCTGCTCGAAATCGAAGTAGGCACTATGTTTCTGATTGCGCTGCTGACAGTCATAGGTTACAGCGTCAACGACACGATCGTGGTCTTCGACCGAATTCGAGAGAACGTAACTGTTTATCCGAACAGGAAACTGTCCGAAATCGTCAACCTCAGTATCTCTGAGACGATCGGACGGTCGCTTAACACCAGCCTGACGCTGCTTATGACGCTGATGGCCCTTTACCTGTTCGGCGGGTCGACGATCAGGGAGTTCCTGCTGGTTCTGCTCATCGGAGTGGTCGCAGGTACGTACAGCTCAATCGCAGTGGCGAGCCAGGTGCTGATATCGTGGGAGTACGGCGACATCCCCTGGTTGTTCGGTCGGGGAAGACGCGAGCCCGTCAGCGCGTAGCTATTCGCTCAGCCCACTCAGCGAGGAGTCAGCGCGATTCTGCCCGTGACTTGCCTCAACGTGACCAGCCGGACTGCCTCCGTGGCATCTTCGAGCGGCATCGCCTCGTGTACGATAGGCTCGACTGACCCTGCGGCAACCATCTCTATGGCAGTTTCGATGTCGGGGCGGTTCGCGCCGGTGGAGCCGTAGATAGCGGCATCTCTGAACATGACGTCGGTCAGGTTGAGCGATGTTCGGCCACCCTCGACCTCGCCGAGAAGCACCATGCGTCCGTACTGGGACAGGCTACGAATCGCGCTTCGGAACGTGGCCGAGCCTACTGTGTCGATCACTACGTCTGCGCCCTGATCCTCGGTGAAAGCAAGTACGAGCTCAGAGAAATCGAGCTCGCCGCCCAGGATTGAGCCTCCGGGCGCGAACCTGTCCAGCACGTCGAGCTTGTCGGGCGACGACGTGGCCGCGAAGACCTGCGCTCCGAGTGCGCCAGCCACCTGGACGGCGTGAATGCCGAGTCCGCCACCGGCGCCGGTTACCAAGGTCGTCTCCCCAGCGGAGATGCGGGCGACCGGCTTTGCGGCTCGGACCGCTACGCCGATGGGACATGCGATCAGCGACGCTCCCAACAGGTCGAGGTCGGCGGGCAGCGCTGTGACGCTAGTTGCCGGGAGCCTTACGTACTCGGCGAAGCCTCCGTTGATGCCGTGGCCGACGCCGGTCCCGTTTCGGCACCTGTAGTCCAGTCCAGAGCGGCAGCGGTCGCAGGTGCCGCAGGAGGCGGTGAGCGACGCGACCACCGGGTCGCCTCCGGAGAAGCCGGTGACGTCTGACCCAAGCTGTGCAATTGTTCCTGAGACCTCGTGGCCGAGGATTACGCTGTGATCTACACCTCGCCTCAGGAGGCCGGTCATGATGGCGATGTCGTGTCCACAGAGACCGGCGGCGTGTACCTGGATGACAACGTCGTTGGGCCCGGCTTCGGGGGTCTCGACGTCGCGGACTTCAAGCTCAGGAGTCGGTCCGGGCTGCTTGACGAAGAGCGCCTTCAATCGGCGATTCCCCGTGCGGGATGGGGCAGGTGTTCGGCCGTAACCTTGATCGTGTCCGCGAGTGAGCGGTCCCTGTCAACGGTCTCAGGGCTTTCGTCGGCGAACGGGGTTGACGCGAGCAGTCTGTATATCTCTGCGGCGCCCTGGTGGAAGTGGGGCGTTACGCCGACGGCGTCGAACGTAGCCGCGATCTCCTCCATCTCGCCTATCCAGCGGCCGGCGTTGGAGGGCAGGCCGGGGATGCCGGACTCCATAGCCGACAACGGCCCTTGCTGGCTTCCCGCCAGCTCGGCCACGAGCTCGTCGTACAGACCGAGTGACTGGGCGGCGGTCAGCATCGCGACACGGATCGCCGAGGTGCCCTTGGTCATGGAGGCGTAGCACATCTTGATGCCGGATGCGCGGCCTATCTGGGGGCCCAGGTTAGGAACGAGGATGCCCTTGCCGTCGAGCTCGTCCACAAGCGACGCGGTGGGGCCAGAGATGTAGATGCGCGGCACTGCGCCATGCGCCGGAGAGCCGCCGATGATTCCGCCGTCTATGTACTCTCCGCCAGCCGCGCTGATGATCGAGTTCATCCGGTCGGCAGTCTGTGGCGATACGGCGTTGCAGTCGGCGAACGGGCGCGACACGTTGGCTTCGAGCAGAGCGTCTGCGACGGCCTGGGCAACACTCAGGGCCTGGGACGGGACCAGAATGGACATGATGAGGTCGGCCTGAGTGGCCATTTCTGCGAGTGTCGGAACATCGCGGAATCCTCCGGCTGCGGCGAGCTCTCTAGTCCGGTCGCTTCGACCGTCCAGGCAGGTAATGACGTCGTAGCCGTGCTCTCCGAGCGCCTTGCCGACGCCATGACCCATGTCGCCGGGACTGAGGATGGCTATTGTTTTGAGGCTCATTTAGTTGCCTTTCTGTCGTTGGTTGGAGGCTTGGATTGTCGAGGTGGTCACTCTCACCCCAACCCTCTCCCTCAGGGAGAGGGGGCCAGTTGATTGTGGCTCAAGCCTGTGAGTCAGCTTTGCCTATCCCTGTCAGCCCTGAGGGAGAAGGGGTGTCTCATGATTGGCTGTGCATTTTTGCCTGTCCCTGTCAGATCATCAAGGGAGAGGGACGTGACTGGTAACGTGTTAGACGACCTCAACGTCGTGGGCGAAGACCATGTTGTTGCCGTAGCCCATGCCGTCCCACTTGTTGGGGAACTCCATTGGCTGAGTCTCGCCTTTGTCGTTGGTGGCGCGGGACATCAGGACGTAGTGACCGGGGCCCGGGATGGACCAGTCGTGCTCCCAGCGGGTCCATGAGTAGCCGCTACGGGGGACGGTCACGCGGGCGTCGGCCCAGGACTCACCGCCGTCGGTGCTGATCTCGATCTTTGTGATGTCGTTCTCGCCCGACCATGCCGCGCCGGACACGACATAATCGCCGGCTGGGACCTCGTCGCCGGGCGCCGGGTCGGTGATGATCGACTTGACCTTCTGGCCAGTCAGGTAGGTGTAGAACTCGTCGGCGTCCGGGCCGTTCATCACCCTGTACCGCTCGATCTGGTAGAAGCCCTCGAACGGGCGGTCGAGTACGTGAACGCCAGCCAGCCACTTGATCGAGCACATGCCGTACCATCCGGGGACGACTAGCCTGAGCGGGTAGCCGTGCAAAGGAGTGAGCGGCTCGCCGTTCATCTCCCAGGCGAGCAAGGTGTCCGGGTGGAGCGCCTTTTCTATCGGCAGGCTGCGTTCGTAGGTGACCTCGGCAGGATCGCCGACGACCTCGTCGGGGCCGTGGTCCGCGCCCTCGAACAATACCTCGACGGCTTTCGGGCCGATCTCGGCCATGTTTAGAATGTCGGACACAGAGACACCGACCCACTCGGCGTTGCCCATGATGCCGTGTCCGGTGACCTTCTCCATAACCGAGCGGGTCTGCTTTGCCCAGTAGTCGGGGATAGGGCCGTTGCCGCAGCACTCGAACGTGGCCTGATAGCGTCGTCGGGGCAGCTCCTTGATCTGGTCGAGGGTGAGCGCGAGATCGGTTGCGACCTCGCCGTCCACGACGAGCCGATACGAATCGGAGTCTATTTCCGGCGCGTCCTTCCAGTGGTTGCGGACGTAGAACAACTCCGTCGGAGTGACCTGCGACTGGAGCGCCTTGGGAGGCCCGGCGAACGAGCGTCCGCCCGCGTTGGTCGGTATGAGCTGCGGCTGATCATCGCGCGTGCGCGCTGTAGTCATTGTGTGGTCCTCCGTGTCGGCTATTCGACGTAGGTCGTCTTGAGGTCGTTGGTAGGGTGGGTGACGAGCATACGCGCGGGCACCCAGGTATTGTTGACGAGCTTGTGCGGGGTGCCCGGCGGGGCGATCATGGAGTATCCAGAGCGGACGGTGCGCACCTCGTCGCCGACGATGAACTGGATGGAGCCTTCTGTGACCATGATGGCCTCGTCGGAGTCGTGCGTGTGGAGCCGGCCGACAGAGCCGGGCTGGACGACAAGCTCGCTGATCGCGAGGGAGTGCGTTCCGTGCTCTTCCGAGATGAGGGCGCGCACGCTGCGCTTGTCCACCGGATCGGGCATCGGCTGGGTGCTGTGGTCTATTACAGGCATAGGAACTCCGGCGCTTCAGACTCGACTCAAGGGTCGCGCGCTCAGTTCCCAATGATGCAACAGGGGAGTGGAAATTGCAATTTCCGGGGAGTGATTACTAAGAGCTTCCCGGTCCATTTCGATGAGTGATTGGAGAGTGGAGAAGAGTGAGGGCTTCGTTACCTCCACGCCGGGTCGTCTCTCTGTAGTAGTGCTGGTCAGGACCGGCGGGGGTCAGTAGTAGAAGTCTTCGGGGTCGAACTCGGACTCATCCGGTTCGCCGTGAAATACGCACTTCAGGTCCTGGCAGCCGTCATAGTTCCACAGATACTCGTCGCTTGTGGCTGCAAGCACTGGATCGAAGTTTGGGTCAATGCATTTGCTCGCGGCTCTGTAAACCTCGGGGTCAAAGACGTCATTGGCTTCAGGCTCCGCCTGCTGCTCGGGTTCGTCCAGAACTGTTGTCGGAGCAGCGGTTGCTGTGACGACGGCCTGTACCCTGGCACGTTCGGGAGTCCACTGCTTCTTCTGGTTCGGGCGGTGGGGTGCAGCCGGGCGTGAAGTGCGGGGCAGTGACCTGCTGGGACTCTTGCCGAACGCGCGGTTGAGAAGCTCCTTTGCTGCCGACACGCGGTGTCCGACGTGGATGCCTTCCACCCTGCCTTCCATGACATCGATCAGGAACATGCAGATGACGCGACCGTCGTCTGTCCTGGCCTTGATAAGCGTTCTGAGTCCGGGGTCTATCGTGAGCCAGATCTTGCGGCCACTCTCCGTCTCTGAAGCATCGGGAGTGTTGTCGGCGATGAAGTCGGGAGCGTCGTCTTGTCCCGCCACGGCGGACTCGGAGCCATAGACGGTGAGCAGCCTGGCTGCGATGAGCCGGTGGCTCAGGGTACAGCCTTCGATGTCGCCGTTCATGACGTCGATTAGGAATCGGACGATGTTTCGACCGTCGTCGGTGTTGTCTCTGATGAAGGTGGCTATGGTCATGGGCTGAAATTCAACTAATAGTACAAATGTTCTCTGGCTTGATGCTAGTGGCTAGAGCGTCTGGTGTCAAGGACACGAGGGCCAGGAGGCGAGGCAATCGCATTTAGATTTCAATGTGTTGAATTCGCCCGACTCTGGGTTCCGGCCTTCGCCGGAACGACGGCTACGGGGCGTTACCGGGTTCTTTCCGCGCCTTCAGAACCGTTGTGTGTCTTAGATGCGATGGCCTTGGGCGGCGAGGACTAGACCAAGAGGTCCTACAATGAGCAAACGGGAAGGTGAAACGCTACTGCAATAAGAGCGAATCGGAAGGATTTGGCTCAGAGTGCGGCGACTCTTTCCTGAAAGCGCTCGTATCGTCGGGAGAGCCGGCCGCTGGATGGCTGATCTCCTCTTCTTCTAGGTAAGGTAATGGGCAAGCCATGTAGACCCTGTATGGCATGTTGAAGGGTTGGACCATCGGTCTCCTGCAACACGTCTGGCCTAACTTCAATGATGTGGTCGGGACGGACTCCCAAGAAATAGCGATCGAACGCAGCATGGTGCAGACGACACAGTGACAGCCCGTTACTTACTACTGGCTCACCCTCTGGTTCGCTGTCCGGGATGATGTGAGCAGCATCAAGCAGTTCACTATGGCGCAAATTACAGAGTGTGCACTGGTAACTGTAGGCCCGAAGAACTCGCTCTCGAAACACTCTCTGGTGGAGTCGACGTCGTTCGAAAGTAGTTATGTATTCCCGGCGAACATCGGCAATCTCTCCAGTACTTCCAGGGGATTGGGAAGTCTGTCCATAGCTGACAGGGTCGTCAACTGCTATCGAGAAAGTGAGCGTTTCAGGTGAGTCATACACTACGTACACAGGCCAGACAGCAACATACCTACCGGGAACAGCCCTGTAGAAGTATACGAGAGGGATTTCGTTCCTCATTGCGAAACGCAGACCGACGTTGTCGCGGTGGTTTGGGTCGGTTCCACGGTATCGGTACATCAAGAGATTGTCAGGCCCGAACTCATCGTCATATGGTCCGCTTGGGACAGTCGTGACGGAAATCGGGACCTGCATTGAGGCGGGCTTGAAGATTCCTTGAGGACCAACCAGTCGTATCCTCTGACTCTCGAATCCAAAGCCTTCAGTCAAGAGACGACGTGGCAGGACGTGCCCATGAACTGAGACTTGCCTGCCCAGCCACTCGAAGGCAGCAGTCCTAATTCTCGAATCGTGATCCCGTTCAAAGTTCGGGAGACTCTCTACATACCGCGCGACCAAACGCTTCCTCCAGCGGGTCGGGTGGCAACTTCCGAGCTAACGACAAAGCGTGCCTCTTGTGTGCTGAACACGACCCGATGCAAATCCTACACGAATTTTACATGGAAGATGTGGCGTCACCGTTGATTTATGCCCAATCCACGGAGGTAGATTACAAGAAAGGCAAACTCACTGAATGTACGATAGGGCCTGAGGCGGCAGGATGCCCACTGGTCAATGAAAGAACATTTCTGGACAAAGGCTCGGTTGGGGCTGTAGCCAGAAGCTTTTGAAGTAGCAAGGGGCAGGTGGCTGAAGTCTGTGTCAGTTGAGCCGCTCCGCATGACTGGATTCAGCGCGTGGCCTGTCTAGGTGAACGTTGGTTGCTACGATGTAAGTGTCTGCCACTAAAGAGAACTGGCTTCTGCGAACCTTTCTACCTTTATGCTTGCGGTGCGGTCACGCGCTTCCCATAAATCGTATGCCGTCTGCAAGTTGAGCCAGGTTTCTGGTGTCGAACCGAATGCTTTAGAGAGACGCACTGCCATTTCTACAGAGATGCCTGATCTCTCGTTGACTAGGTCCGATAAGGTCTGTCGTGTTACACCTAGTCCCTTAGCGGCCCTTGTTACAGTGAGCCCTAGGGGTTCTAGGCACTCATACTTGACGATCTCGCCTGGGTGGGGTGGGTCGTACATAGGCATCGGCTGCCTCCACTAGTGGTAGTCCAAGTAATCAACGTCGCAGACGTCACCGTTCTCAAATCTGAAAGTAACCCTCCAGTTTCCAGACACAGTAACTGCATAGTGGCCTCTCAGGTCACCCGATAGCGCATGGAGTCGAAATCCCGGTAGGTCCACGTCTCGGGGAGACTTGCTGAAGTCCAGCAGCCCGAGGATGCGGCGCAACTTACGAACGTGTTCTGGAGCTACTCGTCGCTGTGTACGGCCATCGTAAAGTGCCTGAAGTCCTCTGTGCCGAAATGAGACGATCACAATGCTAGGCTAGGGTGTCGCCTGTCACTTGTCAACAGTCACTGCCAACCTTGGAATATGTGCTCCCGGTGGTAGGAGAGGAAGTCCCGGTTGGGCGTGAACTTGTCTGGGAGGTTGATTTGGCGCCCGTGGTAATACTGGACGGATGCAGAGAAGTATGGATCGGGGCTCCGCGTATACTGGTTGGAGACTCGGACGGTCATGTCATCATCGACTGTGATCAGGCCGCTGTCGAACGCCTTATCGTGGAGCGCTGATAGCAACAGGCCGTTCCTGGGGTTCACACGATTGGTCTTGTCGCATCTCCACGGGATAATGTGGCTTGCCACGAGCAGCGATGGAATTGACAATCCGGTTATGCAGCACCGCTCGTTGTATGCCGCTAACACCGCATTGCGGAAGAATCTCTGGCCGACGCGGGTGGTGGATGTGACGATGCGGTCTTCGCCAATGGGGCCGCCGTCGACTTCTTCGTCGGTCGATTGGTCCGAAGGGTCTTCTTCGGGCTGAGCTGCCGTTATGGCTTGCTCGGACTCGATACCAAACGCTTCCCAGTCGTTGTGCATATCGTCCCACATTGCGCGGTCGGCGGCTGAAGCGCCTGTTAGACCTCTGCGACCTGAGGAGGTGATTTCGGGATCAAGGCTGGCAATGTTGGTCAGTTTCATTGCCAGAGCCGCCGGTGTACGTCCGATGGCTTCTGCGAACCTGATGACTTCGGGGTTCCTACTGTGAAGTCTGCCGAACGGCAGGCGACAGTACAGGGCGAATGCCACCAGCAGTTGTTCTCGTGTCCAGCGGGAGCCGTGGTTCATGGTTCAAGAGCCTGCCGAGCCAGGTGATACCTAGACCTCGATGTCGTACACCAGCTCGCCGTTTCGCCATGTGGGAACCGAGCCTGTAGTTTCTATTGCTCGTCGGCGTGCCTTGATAGCTGCCCGCCGCATCGCCGCATCTACGCCTGCCCAATACTCAGAACGTTCTTCCTCCGTGGGCATTTGGCGTTCTTCGTTACTCTTGACCGTCACCTTCTCGCTTATGGCGAACTTTTCTACCTGAATGCTCTCGGCGCGGTCACGCGCCTGCCATAGATCGTATGCTATCTGCATTCTGAGCCAGGTCTCAGGTGATGAGCCAAAGGCCTTTGAGAGACGGACTGCCATCTCGACGGAGACGCCTGACCTTTCATTGACGAGATCCGACAGGGTCTGCCGGGTAACGCCCAGACCTTTAGCCGCCCTCGTAACGGTCAGGCCAAGGGGTTCAAGGCACTCATGTCTGACGATCTCACCTGGATGTGGTGGGTTTTTCATAGGCGTTGCCCACTTGCTTACGATCAAGCTCTTTCACCCTCACCCCAACCCTCTCCCCCGTATCGAGTACGGGGCAGGCTCTGGGGGAGAGGGGGCGGTTGATTGAGTTGCAATCCACTTTAGTCAGCGGCCTCCGGCATGGTGCGGGAGAACCAGAGTTCGTCTCGGGGTGAGGTGCGGCGCTTGAGGCGGGTGTTGATAAGGTCCTGGGCCTTGTCGTAGCGGCCAGAGCGGATGTAGGACTCGAGGACGGTGTCCTCGAAGACTTCTCGCTGGGCGTGGCTGCCTCCTATGCGGGGAAGCTGCTCTACCAAGCCGTCGAGGTTGTCGGCGGCTTCTTCGTATGCGCCGTGGGCGAATGCCTCGATGCCCTTGACCAAGGGCAGGGTGACCTCAGAGGCGAGCGCGTTGCCTCCGGTGGCGGCCTCTCCGAGTCCGTCGATCATGCGACCTAGCTCTTCGGTGAATCCTCCGGCCGCGAAGGCGAGGGCTGCGTGTGCGTCCCTGAAGGCGGGGCCGGGCTTCTCGGCGGCCGGTAGGGCGATCTCTCGGACTTCCTCCCACGGGCCGGCCTGGTCGTCGCCGTAGATCTTCATGCGCCACATCAGGGAGGCGCTGTCGGCGAGCGAGCCGAGGTTCTTCTTGACCACCGACGGGCGTATCTGGTCCTCGTAGAGAGTCACGGCGTTCTCAGGTCTGCCGGTGGCGAGCTGGAACAAGGCGTGGTGCCAGGAGAGGTGGACGTTGAACGGTCCGCGGCGGTCGTAGCCTTCAAGCCAGTTGCCGAGGAAGTCTTCGCCGCCGTCGGCGTCGCCAACCTCGAAGAAGACGTGGGCGACCGAGTGTGAGGCGTTGCCGTTGTCGGGTCGGATAGCCAGAGAGCGTTCGGCGTACTTGAGGGAGTCGGCGAAATAGCCCGTCTCGTGGTGGGCGAAGGCGTACTGTCCGAGGAACGCCCAGTCTTCGCCGTACTCGGACTTGAGCGGCTTGAGCATGGACAGGAGCTCTTCGGGGAAGTTGGGGATGCCCGCGCCGCTGCATCCGAGGATGAGCAGGCGGTTGGCGAGCCTGACCATTAGCATGTCGCGTGGGAACTCGTCGAGGTGCTCTCGGATGAGCCTGAGCGTCTTGTGACCGTTGCCTTCGATCATCAGGCTGATGGCCTGGATGTGCTGCTGCTCGCGCCTGGTGGCATTGACGGCGAGCTTCCTGGCGCGGGCGATGGTCTGCCTGGCCCCGGCCACATCCATGGCGTATAACTGGAACAGGCCTTTGGCGGCGTGCGCTATCGCGAGTCCCTCGTCTGCCTCGATCGCCTCGGCGACGGCCAGGTCGGCGCCGTAGATCTGCGCGAGGAAGCAGTCGATGGTCTCGACGTACTTTTCAGCGGCCTTCGGCGACTCTGTTGTCAGCGGAAGCTCGTAGCGGTCTTTGATTCCCGTTCCGTTTGTCATGGCGCGCCTCCTAGCTGCGTCACTTTGGTTTCGTGTGTGTATACGAACGGTAACATAGCATCGGCGGGTGGACAACGGCGGCTGCGGGGGATGAAGCTGTGTCAGATTCGCATGAGAGTGTTCACTCTGTCCGCGAGGGGCACGAAGGTGCAGGAATGAAGTGGATTCCCGCTTTCGCGGGAATGACGAAAGGGTGGACAACGGCGGCCAAAATATGGCCCTGTTAGTAGGGTACGCGTTCTCGAGGGCTGGGATACAATGGGGCCGATGTGAGTTGATGGAGGTCTTTCGCTTTGCTGAAGTTTGTTTTCATGCCGCCGCAGGACGATCTGAAGGCTATGTTCGCCGCGCGGCTGGCGGACACGGTGCCGGAGTATGATGTCGTCGCTCCTGAGACTGACGAAGAGGCTGTGGAGGCGATCCGCGATGCAGACGGTGCCTGCGGGTGGGTACCTCCGGCGGCGTTGGCGGCGGCGGAGAAGCTGCGCTGGCTGCACAACCCGGACGCCGGGCCGTTCTATGGCTATTACTACGATGAGCTGGTCCGGCACCCGCTGACGATCACCAATCCGCGGGGGATCTACTTCGACCACATATCTCACCATATCTTGATGTTCATGTTCGCGCTGTCGCGCGGGCTGCCGTGGTTCGTGGACGCTCAGCACAGACGGGTGTGGGACAAGGAGGCGCGCAAGACTCCATATGTCTATCTCGGGGATGCGACTGCATTGATCAACGGTGTCGGCGGCATCGGTCACGAGACTGCCCGGCTGTGCAACGAGCTGGGGATGGAGGTCATCGGGATCGAGCCGAGGCCGGAGTATGACCTGCCGCACGTCGAGTTCCACGCTCCGGACGAGCTGGACGATGTTCTGCCGAGGGCGGACTTCGTGATAACAACAGTGCCGCACACGCCGGAGACGGAGTTCACGTTCAACACCGAGCGGTTCAGGCTGATGAAGCCGTCCGCGTATTTCATCAACATCGGAAGGGGCATGGTGTGCAAGATCGACGACCTTGCGGACGCGGTGGAGAGCGGGGAGATCGCGGGGTGCGGTCTCGATGTGTTCGAAAATGAGCCGCTGCCGTCGGAGCACAAGCTGTGGGGTCTGCCGAACGTGCTGATTACGCCGCATGTGGCCGTGGCCGACGCGGAGAACATCCCGGAGCGCAGGTTCCAGATCATTCTGGACAACGCTCGCAGGTTCCTGAACGATGAGCCGCTGACGAACGTGGTGGACAAGGAGAGGTGGTACTAGGGGGAGAGCATGGTAACAGAGAAGCCGAGAATCAAGCTGACCTACGAGGACTACCGGTCCACGCCGGACGACAAGCGATATGAGCTGCTGGACGGAGAGTTGATTTTGGCTCCAGCCCCACGAACGACGCATCAGATGGTACAGAACAACATCAGCTGGAGGATGAGCCAGTTCGTGGCCCGGGAAGACCTGGGCAGGGTGTTCAACGCTCCTACGGACGTGGTGCTTTCAGGGACGGACATAGTCCAACCGGACATTGTGTTCGTGTCCAGGGAGCGTGTGCACGTCATCACGGAGAACGACATACAGGGAGCGCCTAACCTGGTCGTCGAGGTGCTCTCTCCGTCCACTGCCAGTCGCGATCGGGGGTACAAGCGGTCTCTGTACGCTCAGCATGGTGTGAGAGAGTACTGGATGGCGGGGGTAGAGTCGGCGACGATCACGGTGCTGCTGCTTGGAGAAAACGGGTTCGAGGTGTTCGGCACTTTTGGTGAAGGAGAGACGTTCAGGTCTCCTACGCTGGAGGGGTTCGAGGTTGAGATTGACGTGGTGTTTGGGTTGGGCCGAGGGTAGGTGTGTTATCTCGATCTTGGAAGAGGACACATGGGTTTCGGGTGTTAGGACGACAGGCGTTTTGCTATTCGCCGTACTGTAGTGTGTCAAAACGAGTGTCGAGCGCGGAGACCTTTGTTTCAAGGAGAGTTCAAGAATGAAGATCACGTCAGTTACGCCTGTGTCGGCTGGGACCGCGTTCGGGGCGCGGAACTATATGTTCGTCAAGGTCGAGACGGATGAGGGCATCACGGGATGGGGAGAGGCGACGTCGGGCCCGAGGGCTGTCGCGACGATGGTCGAGGAGTTCGGCGAGGTTCTGATAGGCAAGGACCCGGGGCGAATCGAGCAGCACTGGCAGACGCTGTACCATCACTTTCACGTGCGTGGCGGTGTGGTGCAGATGTCGGCTATCAGCGGGATCGAGATCGCGCTGTGGGACATCAAGGGCAAGGCGTTGGGCGTGCCGGTGTACGATCTGCTCGGCGGGCCGATGAGAGAGCGTATCTGGTGCTACGGGCGTTGGGACGGGGCGACTCCGGAGGCGGCTGTCGAGCGTGCGTTGAGCTTCACCGAGCAGGGGATCACCGCGCTCAAGGGCGACCCGTTCGATCATCGGGGTCTGTTCATCCCGATCGAGGCCGAGCGTGGCGCGATCAAGAAGCTGGAGGCGGTGCGAGAGGCGGTTGGAGACGACGTCGCGCTCCTCGTAGAGGTGCATGGTCGGCTTGCGCCTTCGGACGCAATCAGGATAGGAAACGCGATGGAGCAGTATCGCCCGTTCGTGTACGAAGAGCCGGTACCGCCTCAGAACATAGACGCGCTCCAGCGGGTGGCGGAGGCGGTGTCGATTCCAATCGCCACGGGGGAACGTCTGTACACGAAGTGGGACTATGCCGATCTTCTCAGCAGGCAGATCGTGGCGATGATCCAGCCGGACATAGTTCAGGGCGGCGGGATAATGGAGTTGAAGAAGATCGCGGCGATGGCCGAGGCACACTACGTCGGTTTCCAGCCGCACAACCCGTATGGGCCGCTGTGCACGATAGCTTCGCTGCATCTGGACGCCTGCGTGCCCAATTTTATGATCCAAGAGGGTGGTGTCCACCCGTGGTTCCAGGATGTCTGTTTCGGGAACTTCCCCAAGCAGAAGGACGGCTTCCTGCCGCTGCCGGAAGGGCCGGGACTGGGTATCGAGGTCGATGAGAACTGGGTGAAGGCGAATCCGTGGAGGGAAGATGGGGCGGTATGGCGAGCAGGAGACGGGTATATCGCGTCTATGCAGGACACGAACTGGTCCTAAGTAGAGAACACACAGGGAGCCGTACATGCCGTACAAGCCTCACATATTCGCAGACAATCCCCTGGACCGCGGCGACCGCGAGCGAAGGGATGAGACGTGGATTGTCCATAGAGCCGAAGACCCGGACACTCGAATCCTGGTGATGCCCGAACTCGATGTGCCGCTGACCGATGGGGAGGACGTCGAGCTGTCCTGGATGAGTCCACGCGACGTGATGTGGTTCGGGATAGAAGGCGATCCGGTCTTTCTGGGACTGAAGGACGGGGTCGCTCACTTCGCGATCCTCGTCCCAGCTTCAAGCGGCGCGGCGGCGCGGCTGAGAAACGACCCGTCCATCAGATTCGTCGACGCCCGGACTGCGGCCCCGATTGTCAGCGGCAGCGAGTCCGGCATCATCGCGCAGGCGCGGGCTCAGCTCGACTGGCACAACAGGCACGGCTTCTGCTCGGTTTGTGGAGAGCGTACTCAGATGGGACGCGGCGGGCACGTACGGCGGTGCCTTGGCTGCAAGGCCGAGCATTTTCCGCGGACCGATCCGGTTGCGATCATGCTGGTAGTAGACGGCGACCGCTGCCTGATGGGTCAGTCGCGCGGACGCCTCTCTCGCATGAGAATGTACTCCGCTCTCGCGGGATTCATGGACCAGGGAGAGTCCATCGAGGAGGCAGTCGCGCGTGAGGTCAGGGAAGAGGCTGGCATCGAGGTCAAGAACGTGCGCTACCACTCATCCCAGCCGTGGCCGTTCCCGTCGTCGCTGATGATCGGATGCCACGCTGAGGCGGCGACCACCGACATTCACATGGACGACGAGGAGATGACCGACGTGCGCTGGTTCGACCGCGAAGAGGTGATAGATGCGCTAGAGGGCCGGAGCACGGGCTTGGCCGTACCTCAGCCGCTGGCTATCGCACACCACCTGGTCAAGACTTGGGCGTACGGCGATATCTAGCGGGCGATGAAGCCGCCGTCGATGACCAACTCCGTGCCGGTGACGAACGAAGCTTCGTCCGATGCCAGGAACAGGACGCCGTTGGCGACTTCGATGGTCTCGCCGGTGCGGCGGAGGGGCGTCAGCCGGACCAGGTCGTCGCGCTGATCGTCGGACCTGACCCCGGACGACCGCATTGGCGGCATGAAACCGGGATGGACTGAATTCGCCCTGATCCCGTCGGGGCCGTACCGCACGGCTGTCGCCTTGGTGAAGATGCGCACCGCACCCTTGGATGCGTGGTAGGCAGGATGGCCGCCCTCGCCGCCGACGAATCCCATTATGGACGAGATGTTGACGATCGAGCCGCTGCCAGCCTGCTGCATGATGGGTATGACGGCGCGGGTGCCGAGATACACGCCAGTGGCGTTGACGTCCATGATCTTAGTCCAGCCGTCGATGTCCAGAGGGTCCTCGTGAGAGCCGCTGCTGATGCCAGCGTTGTTGACAAGGATGTCGACCGCGCCGTACTTCTCGACCGTGGCGCGCACCGCAGCCTCCCATGACTCGGCGCTGGTGACGTCAGTGTGGATGTAGGTCGCCTCGCCGCCGGAGTCTTCGATCTGTCGGGCAACGGCCTCGCCGTCACCGTCGATGACGTCGGCAATGACGACCTTGGCGCCTTCACGGGCGAATAGCCGAGCCTCCTCGGCGCCCATGCCGCCGGAGGCTCCTGAGATAATAGCGATCTTGCCTTCCAATCTCATCTCTTCACCTCCGTATCAGACTGCTGCCTAAGCAGGACGAATTCAGTGTCCGTTGCGGCTCACGTGCCGGTCGATGTTGATAGCTCTAACGCGCCGTGTGTACCTGACTCGTACATACTCGCCGATCTTCAGCAGATCGAACGTGGGTTCATCCACGGAAACCCACGCGCCATTCACATGGATTCGCAGTCTGCCATCGTCTGCCTTACCCTTCATGTCAAGGTGACCCTCGGCGACATAGTAGGGTGGCAAAGCGTCAGTAAGTGAGTGGATCCAATTGACGACCGCTCTTGCGATCACCTTGAACTGCTCCGACCGCCTGATGGTCTGACTTAGCGCCATTGGTAGCTCCCTCGCCAATGGTAACCGGCTGCCTCGGTTGGCACCACTTACGCATATCATAACCGTGTTGTCGGGGTCGGGCAAACTCAGGATGGATCGAGGCGGCGGCGCGTGTGGTGTGGGGCTGCCGTCAGGCGCGTCGCGCCTACCGCAGGCTCTTTGCGTGTGTCGCGGCGCGTTCGCCTGCGATTTTGCCGAATACGGAGCCGGCCATCAGACCGGAGCCGCCGGGGTAGTTGTGGTAGAAGAGACCTCCGACGAGCTCGCCAGCGGCGTACAGGCCATGGATGGGCGCGTCTTCGGTGTCCAGCACGCGACCTTCAGAGTCGATCTTGAGTCCGCCGAAGGTGAAGGTGATGCCGCAGGTGACCGCGAACCCCATGTATGGGGGCGAGTCTATAGGCAGCGCCCAGTTGGTCTTGGGCGGCTCGATGCCGTTCGTTCCCTTGCCGTCGAGAGAGGTGGGATTGTACTCGCCGGGCTGCACGGCGGCGTTGAACTCCTGGACAGTCCTAACCAGACCGTCGCGGTCTACTCCGAGGCCGTCGGCAAGCGCCTCTATCGTGCCGGCCTCTACTTTCGAAACCTGTGGGATGTCGTACTCATCGCGGAGCAGGTGCTTGGTCTTCTGGTCGAATATCTGGAACGCGGCACGTTGGGGCTGGAAGAGTATCTCCCTGCCGTACTTCGCGTAGGTATAGTTGCGGAAGTCGGCTCCCTCGTCCACGAATCGCTCACCGTCTACGTTAACGATGATCCCGAATGGGTACGAGTGCTTTTGGAAAAGGTCGGCGACGTTGCGGTCGCCGGTTGGCGGGGCGTTCAGGTCCCATGCAACGGCGTGGCATCCGCTCCAGTGGCCGAAAGACTGGGCTCCGATGTCGAGGGCCATTCTGATGCCGTCGCCGGTGTTGAACTGGGTGCCTCTCACCTTGGCGAGCTCCCATCCGGGCCCCAGGTATCGGGTGCGCATCTCTGCGTTGGCCTCAAAGCCTCCGCAGGCCAGGACAACCGAGCTGCAGCCGATGTCTCGGTAGCCGTCTTCGTCGCGGATGGCGAGTCCTGTAACCCGGCCCTGACGGTCGGTGGCGAGTGCAGTCGCTTTTGTACCGTACCTGATTGTCCCGCCCTTGCGGTCGACGAGCTCGAACTGGCGGTCGGAGAGGCCCTTACCGCCTCCGACTGCCTCGACGATCAGGCCTCCCCAGAAACGTAGTATGCCCTCATGTCGGAATGCCTGTCGGCCGTAAGCAAGAATCCAGGGCACGCCCTGGTCCTTCAGCCAGCGCATGGTGGAGTGGGAGCGGGAGACCAGGGTCTGCACCAGCTGAGCGTCGGAGAGACCCTCTGTGACCCGCATGACATCTTCGTAAAAGACGGTCTGAGGATATGAGCCGACGTCTATGCCGGACTTCTCTTCCTCGGACATCTCGGGCAACAACGCGACGATGTCTTCGATGCCATCGTAGGCGAACCTGAAGAGACCGCCGGTGAAGTATGAGTTGCCGCCGCGCAGGTACTCCGGGGCCTTCTCAAGAACGAGGACGCTCGCGCCCTGTTCGATTGCGGCGAGGGCCGCGGAGAGCGCGGCGTTGCCTCCACCAACCACAATTACATCGGCATACTGGCTGGAACTCAACAGGTGCCTCCGTTTCACTTCATGCAGTACCCTGTCAGGGCTTTAGAAACGTACAGGAAGGTCCAGTCGAGTGTAAACCCGCACTGCTCGGAATGCCTTTACTCAGACCGGACCTCGTGCAGAGAATACTTACCACCAAGAAACTTGTTGGGAGCAATAAGTGAACTCTAGTAGATTGGCAGGCTACGTGGTCGTGGCCGTTCTGTTCTGCGTGCTCGGCGCAGCGGCCTGTGGTGATGACTCCGAGGATCCAATCCTGGTGTTTGCGGCCGCCAGTCTGGAGGATCCTGTGACCGAACTCGCGCGGCGATTCGAGGATGAAACTGGGATTCAGGCCGACCTCAACTTTGGCGGCTCGAATGCGTTGGCCCGTCAGATCGTCGCAGGCGCGCCGGCTGATCTGTTCCTGTCGGCCGGTGCGGGGCCAGTCGATTTGCTGATCGCCGAAGGTCTCGCCGGGGAACCCGACGTGCGCGAACTGCTGGGCAACGAGCTGGTAGTTGTTACGAGGTCTGAAGCGGGGCAGATGGAGTCACTCGAGTCTCTACTAGGCGAGCGATTCACAAGATTGACCATCGTCGATCCCGGTCTCGGTCCGGCAGGACGATATGCCCAAGAGGCGCTGCAGTCAGCCGGGATCTGGGATGCGCTGTCTTCCAAAATCCTGTTGTCCAGCGATGTGAGGGCCGTTCTCAGCTACGTGGAGGCTGGCAATGCCGACGCGGGAATCGTGTACAGGACCGACGCGGCGACGACGCCCGAGTTAAGCGTAGCCTTTGGAGTGCCATCTGAGGCCCACTCGCCTATCAGATACCTGGGAGTGGCGCTTGAAAGCGCGGACAGATCGGAGGCGGCTTCCAGGATGCTGGAGTTCCTGACTTCGGAAGACGCGGTTGCCGAGTTCGGGAGATTCGGTTTTCTTGCACCGCCTTCCAAAGTGGGGCAGAGTCGTTGAGCAGTCGCGATGCTTGACGCCATTGTCATCTCACTGCAGGTCGCTTTCGTAGCGACGCTGATAAATCTTCCGATAGCGCTGCTCCTGAGCTGGCTCGTAGTTAAGAAGCGTGTTCGCGGCGCGTTTCTGCTGGACATTCTGGCGTCACTCCCGCTGGCCGTCCCGCCGGTCGTGGTGGGCTACATGCTGCTGCTGATGTTCGGGCGCAGGGGGCCGCTGGGTCGGTTGTTGGACGCGGCGTTGGGATGGGACTTGGTGTTCACTTGGGTTGCGGCGGCGATCGCGGCGGCGATAGTCTCTTTTCCGCTGACGGCGCGTGCGATCATGGTGGCGATGCAGGGGGTTGACGAGCGGATCGAGAGGTCGGCGCGCAGCCTCGGCGCAGGGCCGCTTAGAGTCGTCTTTACGATTACGCTGCCGCTTGCCTACCGGGGCATACTGGCCGGAGTGCTGCTCGGATTCGTCAGGGCGGTCAGCGAGTTCGGGGCGACGATTGTGGTGGCCGGAAATCTGGCAGGGAAGACCCGTACGCTGCCTGTGGCGATATACCATAACATCCAGCTTGGACGCGACAGCGAAGCTCTGAGCCTGGTGGCCGTGTCGATAGCGCTGGCGATCGCGGCGTTAGCCGTACACAATTGGCTAGTGGCAAGGTCGAACAGATGATGGGACAGGTTGTGGGCACGCAGCGCCAGGAGCCGGGGCACGCTTTCCTTTCACTTAGGGTCAGAAAGTCATACAGAGATTTCTACCTGGACTGCGAGGCCGAGTTCGATGACGGCGTTACAGCAGTGTTCGGCCCCTCCGGCAGCGGCAAGACTACTCTTCTGGACTGTATTGCGGGCATGAGTTCGCCGGACTCAGGCGAGATCCGGGTGCAGGGAACGCGGCTGTACTCGTCGGATGCCGGAGTGGACTTGCCTCCTGAGAGGCGGCGATTCGGTTACGTCTTTCAGCACGGCGCCCTGTTTCCACATATGACGGTCCGTGAGAACGTGATGTACGGGTACGCGCTGACGCCTGAGTCGGACCGACGCGTAGATCCTGATGACGTCGTAAGTTTGCTCGGCATCTCGCGACTGATGGATAGAAGTGTGAAGAACCTGTCGGGAGGCGAGCGACAGCGGGTAGCCCTCGCTCGCGCGCTTGCCGCGTCGCCTCGGCTGCTTCTGCTCGACGAACCGCTGGCATCCCTGGACGCGTCCCACAGGGCGTCCATTCTCACTTACCTCAGACACTTATCCGAGCAGCTCAAGACGCCTATGGTCTATGTGTCCCACTCGCTTTCAGAGGTGATGGCGCTGGCGGCCAACACGCTGGCGCTCTCTGAGGGGAGACGTGTGGCGTATGGACCCACGTCCGAAGTCATGGCGCGCGACGACGTTGCACGCTTTGCGGACTACTCGACTCTGGAAAACATACAGGAGGCCGAGGTCGTCAGCTCGGATGAGTCGACTGGTACCTCGATGCTGAGGCTTGGAGATACTGTGCTTGTGGGGCCTCCCACATCTTCCGAACCAGGCGAGCGCGTCACTATATCTATCCGAGCGGGCGACATAATTCTGAGTCTGGGCGTGCCCCCGATGATGAGCGCCAGAAATGCCGCGCCGTCGGTTATCCGAGACATTCAAGAGGCTGGTGGGCGAGTGCTTGTCTATCTCGACATAGGTGAGCGATTCGTCGCTGAGGTGACGCCGGCTTCAGCGTACCAGCTCGGGCTGAGGGTCGGCCAGGACATCCACGTCGTAATCAAGTCCAACAGTATCTTAGTATTCGGATCAGAGGCCGACTCTGGGGCAATCGGAGAGTAGCGGGCATCCGCCACAGTCCGGCCTCTTCTTGCAGGTAGTGTTGCCGTGTCGAACGATCAGGGCGTGGTACTCGTTGTACAGTTCAGCGTTTCGTGGCAGCCGATCGTGAAACAGAGTTTGAAGATGGCTATAGGTGGCGGCCAGCTCGCACCATCCGAGCCGGTGCAAGACGCGGCGCGTGAATGCGTCGATGACGAAGACCGGTTGGCCAAGCGCGTACAGGAGTATGTCGTCCGCTGTTTCCTCGCCGATGCCGTGTACGTTCAGGAGCTCGCGTCGCAGATCGTGGGTGTGACGCTCCCTCATGAGTTCGAGGGAGTCCGCGTACTGGTCGCCGAGGTATTCGCACAGCGCCATGAGTCGGCGGGCCTTGACCCTGTAGAAGCCAGACGGTCTGATCAGCCGTTCGAGTTCGCTCGGACTCAATTCGCGGATGGCTTCCGGAGAGAGGGACCTGGCGACCCTAAGATTATCAATAGCGAGTTCAACATTCCGCCAGGCCGTGGACTGGACCAAGACCGCGCCGACCATCACCTCAAAGGCTGAATCGGCGGGCCACCAGTTCTGGGGGCCGTAGTGGTTGAGCAGCCGGTTGTAGATGTCTGTTGGTGACATGGGCAGTGTTTGGTTCTCCGGTGTGGGCGCCCACGAGGGACGCCCCTACGGGTTGGCAGGCGATGCCAAGTCGTCAATGATTGTATGCTCATCGTGTCACACGTAAACTAACACTCTTGATAGTCACGGTGGACCGAAAGGGTGTTTAAGCAACATGACCGGATTCGTTGAGCGTCTCGGCTCGGCATCGCTCGCCAGCAGGAGCCTGGTCTGCGTTGGGCTAGATCCTGACCCAGATCTGATGGCGATTGCGGACGTAGCCGACTTCAACGCCCAAATTGTAGACGCTACTCGCGACCTGGTGTGCGCGTACAAGCCAAATTTTCCCTTCTACGAGGCTCTGGGTATCCCCGGGTTAATGGCGCTGGAGCGCACTGTCGAGCACATACGTGACGTCGCGCCTGGGGTTGTGCTCATCGCGGACTGCAAGCGAGGCGACGTCGGCTCGACCAACAAGATGTATGCGCGCGCGCTGTTCGAAACGTGGGGATTCGACGCTGCGACCGTCAATGCCTGGGGCGGGGGAGACTCGATCGAGCCGTACCTGGAGTACAATGATCGCGGGGTGTTCGTCTGGTGCCGTTCGTCCAACGCAGGCGCTGCGGAGTTCCAGGACGTGCCCGTTAGCTATGACGGCGGTTCGGTGCCGCTCTTCGAGTGGATGGCGGTCAAGGCCGCTGAGTGGAACCGGGCATCGTCCAACGTGGGTATTGTGGTAGGAGCCACCTACCCATCGGAGCTGGCAGCCGTTCGCGCCCGATGCCCGGGTATGCCAATACTCGTGCCCGGGGTAGGTTCTCAGGGCGGCGACCTCGATGCCAGTTTGACCAACGGACTCGACAACGACTCGCCGAACGTGCTTATCAGCTCGTCGAGAGGCATCATTTACGCTTCACGCGAGAGGGACAACTTCGCGTTTGCTGCTCGTGAGTCCGCTTCCAGACTCAGAGACGAGATCAACCTGGTACTCGAGAGGGAGGGCAGGGGATGGTGACCCAGTATGGCCTGGGATGGGTGCTGCGACTTCGCAAGAAGCATCCTTGCGGTGGAACAGATTGGGAGGTCGTGCGACTCGGTGCGGACATAGGTCTGATATGTATAACCTGCAAAAGGCGCCTTCTGATGCCGCGTTCTGCGCTGGACAGGAGGATGAAGACGGTCGTATCGTCTGGGGGCGAGTTGAGTTGAGGTCTTCGTGACGGGGGTTGATGCGTTGACACTCTTACGAACGAAAACTAGAATTGGCGCAGCCCACCAGTAAGGGGAAGACAAATGCGGGAGATGTCAATCGACAGTATCCGCGTCAGCTTGATGAATTACCAGCGTGTGGTGATTCTCAAGGTCAAGGATAGTGATCGCTACTTACCCATTTGGATCGGCGCCAATGAGGCCGACGCCATCGCTTTGAAGCTGCAGGACATGAGTGTTCCCCGACCGCTCACGCATGACCTGCTCGGGTCGGTCATCACATCCCTAGGCGCGCACGTCAAACACATCATCGTCTCTGACCTGAGCGACGATACGTTCTATGCGAAGATAGTTCTCGACTACGATGGCGGAGAGGTCGAGATAGACTCGCGACCATCCGACGCGATCGCGCTGGCCGTTCGGGCGGACGTTGCCATATATGCGGAGGAGTCCGTTATAGAGAAGGTGGGCGTCCAGATGGATGAAGAGACAGGCAAGGCTGTCATACCCCGGGAAGGCCGCGAAGCTGAGAATCAAGAGCTCAACGAAGACGAGCTCAAGAGACTGTCTGCGTTCTCGGACTTTATCGACAGCCTCGATCTTGAGGACCTCGGTGAAGGGGATAAGCCCCAGCAGCAGCGGCGATAGGCTCACGAAATTCCAGTGCAGGCCCCGCACAAGGCGGGGCCTGTGTCGTTCAGGAGGGTCGGCTCAAGGACAGGTGTCTCGGATTGCCGGTCGGAGAGTTCCTGCCGATAAGACAAGACCTTGTCGGAAGCCTAGCGAATCGCCTTTAGAGCGCCGTTGGTCGTCGGAATCAAGAGCAGGCCGCCTTCTGTGATGGCGGGCGCGGCAGACAGGCCTTCCTCCATCTCCAGATGCCAGAGGGGCGTTCCCGTGAGCTTTTCAACTGCAAATAGTCCAGCGCCTTCCATGCCCAGAATGAGCGACTCCCTGGTCAGAATAGCTGGAGAGACTATCGTGGAGCCTGTCGCCATTTCCCATCGCGCCTGTCCCGTGGACAGGTCGAGGGCGACGACGACCCCACTGCCGTCGGCTTCCGATACTCCGAGAAATGCGGAACTGTCGTCCGCGCCAAGGGCGTAGGCGGTGTCGCCATCGAGACCACGGTTCTGCCATAGGTATGCGCGAGGCAGCGGAGGTCGGGGGGCCATGTCCCATAGCCATAACTTGGTCCACCAGAAACGAACTGCTTTCTCCATTGGAACGTCCCGCTCGCCAATGTCGAGGGCTTGCACAAAGGCGCGATCGCCTGGAATCATCAGCGCCTCGCCGGCCACCACGGGCGCTGCCGATGTGCTGAACCATAGGGGGAAAGTAAGGCGATGTCTGCCGTTTTCGGCGCTGATGAAATTCGCATTGCCATCTGAGCTGATTGCCGAAATGATCTGGCCGGACAGCCGTATTGGTCGCGAGACATCTCCTCCGACCTCGTGACTCCAGAGCTGCTTGCCGTTGGCGGCGTCGATTGCGTATATGGCCCTGGAGGCGACGTAGAGTACGCCCCCGCGTACGATAGGAGAACCTACGACTGAGGATCCGAGGTCGGATACCCAGGTCGTCTCGCCAGTGTTTCTGTTGAGCGCGAGCAGGTTGCCAGAGCGTGTTCCTACGAACACCATGTCGCCGGCGACGACCGGGGGGTAGTCGGCTATGCTGTTTAGCCTGACTCTCCAGTGCTGAGAGCCTCGTGACTCCGTCAGTGAGGTTATCGCGCCCGTATCGACGGTTGTTCCAGAGACGATGTAGATCGAACCGTCGGCAGTCGTGGCGGGGGCCGTTAGAGGTCCACCGGGGTCGAATTCCCACTCGACTCTGCCGGACGGTCTGCTTATCGAAGGCATCGGTTGAGGCGCCTGCAAGGCGCTGATGTCGCTGGTGGGTCTCGGGACTGGGAGAGACAGCCCGTAGAAATTCCAAATGCTTGTCGACGCGACAATCACGACAAATAAGAGTGACGCTATGGTCAAAGCGGTCCAGATCTGGGGCCTGCGGCCAGACCGGAGCCCTGCCGGCGAATTCCACCAACGCAAGAGCGCGCGTGTATTGCTGTGTCGCCGGCCGGTGCCGGGCGTCGAGCCCCTCCTGTATCGCATCTGTCCTCTCGGATCGTGTTTAGAAGTCAACGACTCGTATCACGATACAGGTCTGCATAGGTCGTGGAACAGTTCTCGGCGTAGAGGCGTAGTCGAGCATGAAAGAAGGTTAATCGAGCGTACAAGAACGTTGGAGCCCTAACATTAGGCAGTAAGCTCCAGCCGTTAACTGAAACGTGGGTTATTCGCCGATTCAGGCAACAGTATTGAAGAATCAGAATTATTGAATTATGCTGGGTCGCGTGTTTCAAGATGGGCTGACATGACATGCTCTGAGCAGCACGCGTTGAGGAGGAAACCAGATGACCGTCAGGTTCTTGTCAATAAGATCGATGGGTATCTACGTTCTGAGTGCGGTTCTCGTATTGGCTTTAGCGTTAGTCGCCTGCAGTTCGTCTGAGGATGACGCTGCACCAGCAGCGCCCGCTCCGCCGACTGCACCGCCTGCGGCACAGGCAGCGCCAACTCAAGCTCCGGCTGCGGCCCCCGTGGCCAAGACGGAACCGGCAATGATGGAGTGCAAGGTTGGGTGTCTGATGTCACCGGACGCGAACCCGAAACGCGGGGGCGAGGTCAAGACCGCGTGGGGCGCTACGACCAAGCACTACGACATCCACCAGGGTGGCGCGCCGCATATTATGACCTCGTTCTACAATAAGCTGATCGGTCTCGATCCCACCCGCGGCCTCGCAGAGATAACTCCTGAGCTCGCTACGAGTTGGGACATCGCTTCCGACGGCATGAGCTTCACGTTCAACCTTCGTGAGGGAGTCAAGTTCCACGACGGCTCGGAATTCAACGCCGATGACGTGGTGGTGACGTTCGACCGAATCATCTTCCCCGAGAAGTACGAGGGCATGATAAGCACCTCCAAGAGTCTGTTCGACGCGATCGACGCGGTGGAAAAGGTGGACGACTTCACTGTCAAGTTCACCCTGAAGGAGCCGCGCGTCTGGCAGTTCGACCTGTTCAGCTCGACCGCTGCTGTCGTCTACCCGTCCGACTTCCTAGAGGCGAACAGCTATGACATTCGCACGGTGATCGCGCCGGGTACCGGTCCGTTCAAGTTCGTCAAAGAGAACAAGGAAGAGTTCTGGCAGTTCGAAGCAAACGCCAACTACTGGAACCCCGAGCTTCCCTACGTAGACGCAGTGAAGATGCAGCACGTGCCCTCATGGACAGACAGAGGCACCGCCGTTTTGACGGGCAACGCTGACTTCTCATGGAACGTCTCCGTGGACACCTGGGAGGAGGGCTCATCCCGGGAAGACATGTCGAACGCATTGCTGCCCTCCTTCGGCTCGCTGGATGTGAGGTGGAACAACGCAAAGGCGCCGTTCGACGATCCCAGGGTTAGGCGAGCCATTCACCTGGCGATGAACCGACATGACGCGTCCGCGGTCTACAGGGAGGAGGTCCAGCTCGTTACGCGGTGGATGGGCAAGGGCGCCGAAGGCGCAATGTCAGACGAAGAGCTGTTCAAACTCCCCGGATACAGAAAGGACAACAGCGAGGACATCGCCGAGGCGCAGAGGCTTCTTGCCGAGGCGGGATACCCGAGCGGCGAGGGGCTGCGCACTTTCAGCCTAGTCTCAGCGGCGGTCCCCGGACACTCGGAAGTCCTTGCGCCTTTCTTCCAGAACCAGCTCAAGACCAACCTCGGCATAGATATCAAGATCAGCGTCGTAGAACGTGCACTCTTGGTCGAGGAGTTCAAGAAGGACTTCGACTTCGTGCAGACTGGAACATCGGCGGCGCCGATTGCGAACCCCACGCCGATGTGGCATTTGAACTGGGGGAGCGGCGGTTCGCAGAACCACGCCAAGTACTCCAACCCCGAATTCGACGCGATTCTCAAACAGCTCGATGCTGAGCTAGACCCGGCTAAGCGCGGAGTGCTGTTCAGGCAGGCTGAGGACTTGCTGGACGCCAACCCGCCGCAGTACAACTACGGCTTCACCGCCCACAGCCCCATGTGGCATAACGACGTAAAGGGCTTGCGTCTCGACGAGCGAGTGGCGGCAGAGTGGGGCCGCTTTGAGACGGTGTGGCTCGACAGGTAGTCAGCGAGTTGGGATTGTGATGTAACGGATAGCAGTACCGGGGCGGCTCTCTCGACGCGGAGGACGCCCCGATCTACCCAAAGCGCTCCAGGTAGAATACCCTAGCTGAATCCAAGCGAATCCTGCCGCAGAGAACCGTATGCAGACTTACATCCTCAGACGCCTTGTACTCGCCGTACCCACCATCTTCGGCGTAACGGTTCTCATATTTGTCGCAATGCGGCTCCTGCCCGGCGATCCACTGGAGCACATTTACGGCGAGAATACGGGGATCTATGTTCTGAGCGAGGCGGAGCTGCAAGCGGCACGCAAGAGCCTGGGGCTGGACAGGCCTCTGGTGGTGCAGTACGGGTCTTGGATCGCCGACATAGCCAGGGGAGACATGGGCACCTCTTTCTGGACCAATCAGCCGATCAGCGCTTCCATACTCAGACGCGGACCCCTGACGATGCAGATAGCCATCATCGCCGTGCTGGTGTCGTGGATTGTAGGCCTCCCCGTAGGTATCATCGCGGCAGCTTGGCGAAACTCCATGCTCGACTACGTGGCGAGGTTCTTCATCACGCTCTTCATGGCGGTCCCCAGCTTCTGGCTGGGCATGACCTTCATACTTGTAACCGTCATATTCTTCAGTTGGAAGCCTCCCATACTGGTCTATAACATCTGGGACGACCCCATCAAGAACTTCCAGATCGTGGTCGGTCCCTCGCTGGCGCTGGGAGTTGGAATGGGAGCTTTCATCGCGCGTATGGCGCGGACCCAGCTACTTGAGGTGTTCAGGGAGGACTACGTGCGCACAGCCAGGGCAAAAGGCCTCGGTGAGCAGTTGGTCATGTGGCGGCACGTCGTCAGAAACGCGCTTCTCCCTGTGTTCACACTTTCGGGCCTTCAGTTCGCCTTTCTGTTGGGTGGATCGGTGGCAGTGGAACAGGCGTTTTCGGTACCGGGACTCGGACGCGCACTAATTGGCGGCATCCAAGATCGGGATTGGACGATCATCCAGAACCTAGTCTTCCTGTATGCGATCGTGTTTGTGTTCATAAACCTGATCGTCGACCTCGCCTACGGCATCATCGACCCTCGAATCAGATACCAGTAATTCGCCGCAGACGCCAGACGGACATCAAAGTGTGAGTCAGAGTACGGGTCAGATCCTAGAAAATCTTCAGCCCCGCCGCAAGAGCCGAACTGTCCTGCTGCTTGAGAACGCCAAGCGGTTCGCCCAGTCTTCGGTTCTGGGTGCATGCGCCGCCATTTTCTTGGTTGTGGTGGCACTGATCGCCGTATTCGCCAGCTTTTTGGCGCCTTTGGACCCTAATGCTCAGAACTATTCGGCGCTGTTGCTGACACCCAATATGGACTTCCCGATGGGCACCGACAGCCTCGGCAGAGATACCCTCAGCCGAGTTATCCTGGGCACCCAGCTTAGTCTAATCGTGTCAGTTTCCGCGGTTACGCTCTCCAAATTCATTGGCTTCACTTGGGGCATCCTGAGCGGCTACGTTGGCGGCAGGTTCGATCTGCTGAGCCAGCGGGTGCTGGACGTGCTGATTTCGTTCCCCAGCGTAATCCTTGCGCTCTTGTTGTTGGTCGCGCTCGGCGCGGGGGTGAACACGGTCATCATTGCGATAGCCGCGACCGGGATAGCAGGCACGACACGTATTATCAGGTCGGTTGCGCTGCTGATCCGGGAGTCGGAGTATGTGCTTGCGGCGCGGATGATCGGCGCATCTCCGGCGCGAATAATGATTCGGCACGTCACGCCGCAGTGCATCGCGCCGCTGCTCGTGGTGGCGAGTGCGAGCCTTGGAGGGGCGATCTTCACGGAGGCGGCTTTGAGCTATCTCGGACTTGGAGTTCCTCCTCCGGACCCCAGCTGGGGCAACATGCTGGGCGGCATACTGGTGGCGTCTTTCAAGCCGCCGTGGTGGTTGGTGGTGTTCCCTGGGTGCGCCATAACACTAACCATTCTTGCGTTCAACCTTTTTGGCGATGCGCTGCGCGACCACCTCGATCCGAGACTGAGGGGTCGGCTGGAGTAGTTTCGCGTCGGCGCGTTGCCTGAGTGTGCCGAGTTGCAGGTCGTCTGAAGAGATGCCATCCTGCGCGTGCCAAGCGCAAAATGGGTCTTCGTTGACCCTATTTTTTTGATTGTGATATACTACACAAGCTTTCAAGGGGACCCCTGATGCGCGGTCGGAAAGTGGCCTTGGTCCTGCGTCTGGTAGGTATAGGCTGGTTCGTAGCCATGTGCATCGGCGGGGGAGCTGTCGGAGGGTTACTCCTCGACCGTCAGCTTGAGACTGGCCCAATCCTTACACTTGTAGGGTTGTGTGTCGGAATAGCGGCAGCGGTTACAGGAATGTACAGGATGCTCATGGCCGTTCTGGCCAGTCCCGAGGAGCAGTAGTCGAACGGATTGCGGGTTGACACTCGGCCTGCGAAAACGATAGGGGAACTTATAGTTGCTGCGCGGCCCTAAGGCGCTAATCATACTGGCGGCGGCGTTAGTAATTTTCGTGATCGCTCTGCTTGGCGGGGCGTTGGGCGAGGCATTCGGATTCGGATTTCTCGGGGCTCCGCTAGCGGCGATTCAGATTCCCGCAGAACCCGTCTTGGCCGATCCCATCATCGGGAGCTTCAAGCTAACCAATACGATGGTCGCGACATGGATCACGATCGTTGTACTCCTGATAATTGCCCTCAAGGTCCGAAGCGGGCTGTCCGACGTGCCGGGCAGGTTCCAGGGCCTCGTCGAAGTCATTCTCGAATTCTTCCTGAGTCTCGCTGAGAGCATTGCAGGGCGGGAACGCGCCAGAAGATTCTTCCCTCTGGTAATGTCCATCTTCCTGTTTATATTTATTGCCAACTGGCTCGGCATACTTCCAGGATTCGGGACCGTTGGTCGAATCGAGACTGCCGAAGAGGTCGCTCACCACCACTGCGACGACTACAAGGCTGATGAGGCCAAGTACGAGGACTGTCTGGCTCACACCGAGGTGCAGGTGTTCGAGGGAGAAGGAGCTTTCGGCTTCCTAGCTCCCGGGTCAGTGGGCAGCGACGTCACCGTCAAAGAGTGGGAGGAGCATCCTCAGCCTGGGAAGCAGGCGGGAATCCTTGTGCCATTCTTCCGCAGTGCGAACACCGACCTGAACACGACGCTTGCGATAGCGATTGTCGCCATGGTGATGATCCACTTCTGGGCATTTCGTACGCTCGGAGTGTTCGGGCACGTGGGCAAGTTCATCAATTTCAAGCAGGGTCCGATCGGGTTCTTCGTAGGTATTCTGGAGTTGATCTCTGAAGTCGCGAGACTCATCAGCTTCACGTTCCGTCTGTTCGGGAACATCTTTGCCGGTGAGGTACTTCTCGCGGCGATGATCTTCCTGGTCCCATTGATTGGGATTATCCCGTTCCTGGGGCTCGAGTTGTTCGTCGGGCTCATACAGGCATTCATATTCTCGATGCTTACGCTGGTTTTCGCGGCGGCGGCGACGGTGGCCCACAATGGAGACCATCACTAACATAACCAAGTCCTCAAAGCCCGAATGTAGGGATGTCCGAGTTCGGGTTCACGAGCTAGTAGTCAACCTCTTATCATCTATCAAGGAGTGAGGAACAATGGAGGGAGACATTCTCAACATAGGCGCTGGACTGGCCATTGGCGTGGGCGCAATCGGACCCGGAATCGGGATCGGTTTGCTGGCTGCCAAGGCCATGGAAGCGCTGGGTCGTAATCCTGAAGCGGCTGGGCCGATTCAGCAGAACATGATCCTGGCAATCGCCTTCACGGAGGCTATCGCCATTTACGCGCTGGTAGTCGCGATTATTATTAAGTTCGTCTAGCGGGGCGCAACAGATAGAGCGAAGTCGTTCATCCATACACTTTGGGTGAGGGCTGGCGCGCAGTCCTATGCGCCTGGTCGAACCGAAGCCGAGTTTGTCGGCGTCGTGACGCAGGCCCGTAGGACATCGGAAGTGGGCGAGGTGAAGGCATGGAAGCCCTAGGAATAAACCTATCGGGTCTGCTGACCCATCTGATCAGCTTTGTCATCCTGGTCGGTCTGCTGACGTACTTGCTGTACCGGCCTGTGATACGTGTATTGGACCAGAGGTCGGACAGGATCAGAGAGAGTCTTGAGGCGTCGCAGCGCGCCCAGGAAGAGGCGGCGCAGTCTCGTGAAGAGATGCAAGGGCAGCTCGAGGCGGCCCGCGCCGAGGGTCAGCAGATGATAGCCCAAGCGCGTGAAGTCGCCGACCGGTTCCGAGAAGAGGAGCTGGCCAGGGCCCGTGAAGAGATCGCCGCAGAGCGGATGCGCGCCGAATCGAACATTCAGCGCGAGCGCGATGCCGCAATCGAGGAACTCCGTCGCGAGTTCGCAGGGCTCGCAGTAGTGGCTGCCGAGCGCGTCATCAGACGGTCACTTGACGACTCGGACCATAGTGTGTTGATTGAACAGGTGTTAGAAGAGGGATCGCAGAGCGCTAGCAGAAACTAACGACGGTCCCGCAAAGGCATGTCGGCGCTTATGACAATGGGGAAGTACAGGTAGGATAGATGCCCGCAGGCGCTTCGGCAAGAAGATACGCTCAGGCGGTGTTCCAGATCGCTGTGGAAAGCGATGAATTGGAACGCTGGCTGGATGATCTCACACAATTGGCCGACGCTATTACTAATGAGGAGTTCGGGCAGACGTTGTCTGCTCCTCGGATATCGATGGCGCAGAAAGAGAGCCTGATACGCGAGAGCCTGGGGCCGACTGTCGGCCCGCTAGCTTTGAACCTCATGTGCCTGCTGGCAAGTCGTGGCCAAGTGAATGTGCTGCCGGGAATCGCGGACAGGTTCCAAGAGATGCTTGACGTGCACCAGGGTGTCGAGCGCGCCGAGGTGGTCTCAGCGGTCTCTCTGACCGATGCGCAGCTGGATCAAGTTACGCAGATGCTCAACGATTTCTCAGGGAGGGACGTCAGACTCACGACGCGAGTTGACCCTGACATTCTCGGAGGACTTGTGGTCAGGATCGGAGACCGAGTCATGGATGGAAGTGCGCGGTCCCGGTTGCAGAACATGCGTAGAGAGCTTGCCCAGCGGCGCTGAGTAAGGTGTCGTCGAAATAGCAATCACAGGGTGAACTTAGGTTCACCAGACATCATCAGACAAACGACGTTCCAGGGAGGCCGAAATGGCAGTCAGAGGACAAGACATAGCCTCCGTAATTCGGAGCCAGATTGAGAACTGGGAGCAGCAGCTCGAAGCGGTCGACGAAGGTACGGTGATCGAAGTCGGGGACGGGGTTGCCCAGGTCCACGGCCTCTCGGGCGCGGCCTACACTGAACTCCTGGAGTTTGAGGGCGGCGTCATGGGCATGGCTCTCAACCTCGAAGAGGACTCAGTGGGCTCGGTGATCATGGGTGATCCCATCGCCGTGAAGGAGGGGTCGAGAGTTCGCAGCACCGGCAGGATCGTCGAGGTTCCGGTCGGGGAGAACATGCGCAATCGCGTGGTGAGCGCGCTGGGCGAACCCATCGACGGCAAAGGTCCCATCGAACGTCTGAGTCGAGGCCCGTAGAGGTGGTGGCGCCCGACGTATCCACTCGCATATCTGTGGATACTCCCGTTCAGACGGGCATCAAGGCGATTGATGCCATGATCCCGATAGGGCGCGGACAGCGTGAGCTGATAATTGGAGACCGCTCCACCGGCAAGTCCGCAATCGCGCTCGATACGATCATCAACCAACGGGGCGGCGACCTTGTCTGCATCTATGTCGCCATCGGCCAGAAGGCCAGCAAGGTCGCTCAGACGGTGGCACTTCTCGAGAACCACGGTGCGATGGAGCACACGATTGTGGTCGCGGCAAACTCCGCCGACCCCGCGCCGTTGCAGTACCTCGCTCCGTACACGGGCTGCGCGATGGCCGAGTTCTTCATGGACAGAGGCCAGGACGCGCTCATCGTTTACGACGACCTTTCCAAGCACGCCTGGGCGTACCGCGAGATGTCGCTCCTGCTCAGGCGGCCTCCCGGACGCGAAGCGTATCCGGGAGACGTCTTCTATCTCCACAGCAGACTGCTGGAGAGGGCAGCCAAGATGGACGACGAGCACGGAGGCGGTTCGATAACCGCTCTGCCGATCATCGAGACGCAGGCGGGCGACGTGTCTGCTTACGTCCCAACTAACGTCATCTCGATTACCGACGGCCAGATATACCTCGAAACGGAACTGTTCAACTCCGGTATCCGTCCGGCGGTGAACGCTGGTCTTTCGGTTTCGCGCGTAGGCAGCGCAGCGCAGACCAGGGCAATGAGGTCGGTCGCGGGCACACTGAGGCTGGACCTCGCGCAGTACCGTGAGCTCGTGACTTTCGCCCAGTTCGGAACCGCCGACCTGGACCCGGCCACGAGAAGGCAGCTCGAACGCGGTCAGCGCGCTACCGAAGTCCTCAAGCAGGGCCAGAACGTGCCTCTGGCTGTCGAGAAGCAGGTCTCGGTAATGTACGCACTCGTAAACGGGTTCCTTGACGATGTCGAGATCAATCGCGTCATCTCCTTCGAGAACGCGTTCCACAGCTACATGGACGCCAATCACCCTGAACTTCTCACGACGATTCGCGATGAAAGGTCAATTAGTGACGAGACGGGCGAGGCGCTCAGCGCAGCGATCCAAAACTTCAAGGATAGCGTTCCTTACTAATCCGAATCTACTCAAGGACGGCCAGCCATGGTGGCTAGTGTTCGACAGCTAAGGCGCAGGATACGCAGCGTCGAGAACACCGCGAAGATTACCAACGCGATGTCGATGATCGCTGCGTCGAAAATGCGCCGGGCGCAGGAAGGGGCGCTCACCAGCAGGCCATACTCCGACGACCTCAACAGCCTGCTGGCCGATCTAGCGGCTCAGCCTCAGGAGGATGAAGATAACATTCATCCGCTTCTGGTCTCCCGAGAGATCAGGAGGGTCGAGGTCGTTCTGATCACTCCAGACCGAGGCTTGACGGGGGGGCTCAACTCCAACATCAACAGGGCAGCTGGACAGTTCATCGCTGATTACGGCGACGATGCGAGGGTCATAGCCGTGGGGCGCAAAGGCCGCGACTTCATGATCCGGTACAATCGCAACGTACGCGCGGTCTTTACCGACATTGGGGACAGACCGACTATCCTGGACATAACACCGGTGGCCCGTCTCGCGATGGAGTCGTACTCGTCGGAAGAGGTCGACGCTGTTTTTGTCGCCTACGCGAAGTTCGTTAATACGACGCTCCAGCGGGCGGTTGTCGAGCAGCTCCTGCCGGTGCAGCCCGCGGAGCTCAGACCGCAGGAACAGGTGGGCTACATCTACGAGCCTGACCCGGCGCAGGTACTGTCTCAGCTGCTGCCGCGCTACGTTGAGATGCAGATATACCACTCTCTGCTCGAGGGTATTGCCAGCGAGCAGTCGGCGAGAATGGTCGCGATGCGGAGCGCTACGGACAACGCTAACGCCATGGTCGAAGATCTGACTCTAGTTATGAACAAGGCGCGGCAGGAGTCCATCACGACAGAGCTACTCGACATAATCGGCGGAGCCGCAGCGGTCGAGGCTTAGGGAACTTTCGCAGCTGGAGTCTAGTTCCCGAGAATAGAGATTAAGAGAAAGCCCTGAAGACAGGGGAGACAACATGGCAGACGGAAAGATCACACAGGTAATCGGAACGGTCGTGGACGTCGAGTTCCCGTCCGAGGACATGCCATCGATTTACAACGCTCTTGAGACGGAGATCGACGGCGAGCGACTAGTGCTCGAAGTGGAGCAGCACGTGGGCAACAACTGGGCGCGATGCCTGGCACTCGGTCCCACGGAGGGCCTCCGGCGCGGTGTACCCGTGTCCGATACCGGCCAGCCTGTCGCAGTTCCTGTGGGAGACCCCACACTAGGTCGTCTATTCAACTGTCTCGGACAGACCCTTGACAACCTCGAAGAGATAGATTCCAGCGAGTCGTGGCCTATTCACCGGGACCCTCCCGGATTCGATGAGCAGGCTACCGAGATCGAGATGCTCGAGACCGGCCTCAAGGTCATGGACCTCATCACCCCGTTTACCAGGGGTGGCAAGGTCGGGGCCTACGGCGGAGCCGGAGTGGGTAAGACGGTTGTCATCCAGGAGTTGATCCGCAACATCGGAACGGTGCACGAGGGAGTCTCCGTATTCGCGGGCGTGGGGGAGCGGTCCAGAGAGGGCAACGACCTCTGGCACGAGATGCAGGAGTCCGGAGTTCTGAGCAATACCGTTCTCGTGTTCGGACAGATGAACGAGCCTCCCGGAATCCGGGCCCGAGTCGCGCTGACAGGCCTCACAATGGCCGAGTACTTCAAGGAAGAGCGCGGCCAGGACGTGCTGATGTTCATCGATAACGTCTATCGCTACATCCTTGCGGGCATGGAGGTGTCGGCTCTGCTCGGCAGAATGCCGTCGGCTGTCGGATACCAGCCCACGCTGGCGACCGAGATGGGAGCGCTTGAAGAGAGGATTACGTCGTCCAAGAGCGGTTCCATCACATCATTCCAGGCGATTTACGTTCCGGCAGACGACTACACCGACCCGGGAATCGTGACCACGTTCGGCCACCTCGATGCTGTGGTCTCCCTTGATCGCGCGATCTCCGAGCAGGGACTTTATCCGGCGGTGGACCCACTGTCCAGCTCCTCAAGGATCCTCGAACCCGCAATAGTGGGTCAGGAGCATTACGACGTGGCCAGAGGCGTCCAGCAGGTGCTCCAGCGATATCGGGACCTCCAGGACATCATCGCGATTCTTGGTATCGAAGAGCTGTCCGAAGAGGACAGACTCACCGTCGCGAGAGCGAGGAAGATCCAGCGCTTCCTGTCACAGCCAATGTTCGTGGCTGAACAGTTCACAGGGCAGGAGGGTAGATACGTCTCCATCCGCGACTCCGTCCGGGGATTCAGAGAAATACTGGACGGCAAGTACGACGACCTGCCGGAGCAGGCGTTCTACATGGTCGGGCCAATCGAGGAAGCGGTCGAGAACGCGGAGCGAATGAGGGCGGTGGAGTAGCAGCGACCGGCCGGCGTCCGCAGATGCCAGGCCGATGGTGATTACCTATGGCAGATATGAAACTCGAAATCGTTACCGCCGAGCGAGTGGTGTACTCTGAAGACGTCAGCGTCCTGGTCGCCCCCGGAGCGGATGGAGAGCTTGGCGTTCTGCCGGGTCACGCTCCGCTGCTGACCACCCTGGCCCCCGGCGAAATCAAGGTGACGAAAGACGGCGAAGAGTCTTTCATGGCCGTCAGCGGCGGCTTCCTGGAAGTGCTGGGCAACAAGGTCACTATTCTTGCGAATACTGCTGAGCACGCCGACGAGATCGACATAGACCGAGCTGAGACCGCTCTTCAGAGGGCCGAGGAGCGCGTGGCCTCTGCCGAGTCTGATATGGACCTGGAGCGGGCGCTGGCATCGATGCGACGCTCGGCCGCCAGAGTGGGCGTTGCGCGCAGACGAAGACGTCGACAGAGGCCTGATCAGCCGATCGGCTAGGTCAATCCCCTGGTGGCGTCGCAGGGGCCGGCAGGCCTCGGCGACTGACTCTCCAAGTTAGACTACCTGTCCTTCAGATAGAACGTCATGGACTGGAGGGATAGCACGGGGTCTATGTTTCTGACCACGACACCCCTAGGCACGTATGGCGCTACGGGAGCGTAATTGAGGATCCCCTTGATTCCGTTCTCGACCAGGCAGTTGATAACCGACTGAGCCTCAGCTGCTGGAACCGCCACGATGCCTATCGACACGTCCATGGTATCGACAACATCGGGGAGATCGCTCATAGGTCGAACGGATAGGTCGCCGACTGAGGCTCCGACCTGCTGGTCGGAGCTATCCAAGGCGGCGACTATCGTAAAGCCCTCGGGTGCGAAGCCTGTATAGTTGATGATCGCCCTTCCGAGGCGGCCGACACCCACCAGGCAGGCGTGCCACTCGCCGTTAAGGCCCAGTATGTCTCTCAGCTCGTCGAGCAGAAACTCGATGTTGTAGCCGCGTCCCTGCTTGCCGAACCTACCGAAATAGCTCAGGTCCTTGCGAATCTGCGCGGGGGTCATCTGAAGTCGTTCTCCGAGCTGTTGAGAGCTGACGACAGAGGTTCCCTCCCGCTGCAGCTGCATCAGAGCCCTGACATATAGCGGCAGGCGTAGGATAACGACCTCGGGTACTTCAACTGACTGCATCACGCTAACTGTCTCCGGCCCGAGAACGAAAGGTCGGCACATGCGCCGCCAGTTCGATAAAAGGGGCTTGAAGACAGTATATATTTTACGCAGCCAATTGTGAACTATGTAACATAGCTCGCCGGCAGGTGTGAAAGCTGATTACGAGCAGCAGCGTGAGGTGTGCAAAACCGAAAGCTCATGGGGCGCAGACCTGAATTGCCCCATCCATGTAGAGCGGCGGGTCCGGAGACGGAGCGAGACGCGCCATTTGCTCGTCTGTTTGTCGCAATTGGGGAGACCTCTAAAGCATTAGAAGACATGACAGATTTATCATAAGTTACGTTTATGGACGGTTCAGTTTTCTTGACACTAAATTGGGCCGATGCTAGAATTTTCGTGCTTTTCGGGGCAGCATCAGACGACTAAATTTGAAGCCTGTACATCCTCACAAGTACGCCTTCACGGTAGCCTGTCTTAGCATGACTCAGCCCCTTGGGCAAGACATCGCCGCAACTTGGGAGGACAAGATATGACAGAACGCAAGGTCCAGCTTCATCGTGGCCTTCGCGAAGTTTACATAGACAGAACCACGTCCAGTTTCATCGACGGCGACGTGGGCAAGCTGCTCTATCGTGGGATTGACATCCACGAACTCGCTGAAAAGTCCACATTCGAAGAGACCGCGTTCCTGGTAATGAACGGGCATCTCCCGACGCAGTCCGAGCTGGACGCGTTCGACGATGATCTAAAGGCGTGCCGTGAACTGCCCGGAGAGATACTCGATGTTATTCGGTTGACCCGCAACTCTCATCCTATGGACGTGCTTCGGACAGCAGTGTCCGCGCTGTCAGCGTACGACGAAGAGACCGAGGACAACTCTCCCGAGGCGACCCTCCGCAAGGGGATCCGGCTGACCGCCCAGGCGCCGACAATCGTCGCGGCGCACGCACGAATCAGAGACGGTGATGAAGCGCTCGCCCCAGACCTGAGTCTTGGTCACGCCTCTAACTTCCTGTACATGCTGTTCGGCGAGAAGCCGTCCGAAGAGGACGCGGGGTTGATAGACAAGGACTTCGTGTTGCACGCTGAACACGGCATCAACGCCTCAGCTTTCGGGGCACGCGTAGCTGCGTCTACCCAGGCGGACCTGCACTGCGCGGTTACGACTGGAATCTCCGTACTGAAAGGCCCCTCGCACGGCGGGGCGGCCGAAGAGGTCATGAAGATGACCCAGGAGATCGGTACCGAGGAGAACGCCGAGAACTACGTCCGGGAGCGCATTCGCGGCGGCGGTCGCGTAATGGGATTCGGGCACAGGGTCTACAAGGCGGTCGATCCGAGGTCGGTCCACCTTCAGGACGATGCTCGCGAGCTTGGTGAACGCAAGGGCGAGCCGAAGTGGTTCCAGATTCTCCAGTCGGTGATCGAGGTGATGGAGCCGTATCGCAGACGCGGTATCTATCAGAACGTGGACTTCTTCTCGGGAGCGATATACTATCTGCTCGACATTCCAGACGATCTGTTCATATCTATCTTTGCCATGGGACGGGTCCCAGGATGGACGGCCCAGGTGGTTGAACAGTTCAACAACAACATACTGCTTAGGCCCAGACTCCTTTACACGGGCCCGATGGACGTGCCATACGTGCCGATCGAGGAGCGAGGCTAGTTATCCGCAATTACAAAGGGAAGAAGGTCTATCATTGATCGATGAGTCTGTAGCTGATTCCGACTGCCAACACTATTGGGTGATAGAACAACCCAACGGCCCAACCAGCAACGGTAAATGCAAAGTCTGCGGAGCAATCCGCGAGTTCAAGAACTCCATACAGGGTTCAGGATGGGACCGCGACGGCAGAAGAAGACGCGCAGCGAGGCAGCAGCAGAGGTCGTCGACTTAAAGCCGCGGGGCTGCGGCAGCCTCAGTAGTAGTGACTCAAGGGACATTGTGAGTAGCAATGTCCCTTCTGTTTTGGTGGATGTGCCGCTGATCCGGTCCTCGCTGGCTGGTTTTGGGGACCAGCGGGTGCTGGTAGTTGCTCGTGTTGGTTGAAGGACATAGTGAGCCGACCGGCGCAGAACGCGAGATCAGGAGACGCATCGCGGCATCCGGTCCAATCACATTCGCCGAGTTCATGGAGGTCGCGCTCTACCATCCGGGCGGCTACTACGCCGGCCGCGGACCGATCGGCGCAGGAGGGGACTACTTCACGAGTCCCGTTGCCCATCCCACCTTTGGGGCTCTCGTATGCGTGCAGCTTGAGACGTTTTGGCAGACGCTAGGGCGCCCCGACTCTTTCTGGGTAGTTGAGGCGGGGGCAGGCGATGGAGTCCTGGCTAGCGACATCGTAAACTTTGCCAGCCGACAGTTCCCGGAGTTTTCAGAGGCGATCAGATACGTAGCGGTCGATCGAGTTTCACCGAGGGATACCACCAGCCCTGGCAATGGAGTCGAGTGGATCAGATCCACAGGTCTTCCACTATCCGGCGTTGTGGGATGCGTTCTGAGCAATGAGCTGATCGATGCGATGCCTGCGCACAGGTTTGTGATCAATGACGGCAGGCCGTGTGAAGTGTATGTGGGTCTGGACAGCGAAGCTCAATTTGCCGAGCGGCTGAAAGAGCCTTCGACAGCGGTGATAGCTGAGAGGGTATCGTCTATAGGCAGACAGCTCCCCGATGGGTTCACGAGCGAAGTAAACGCTGGAATTCGACCATGGCTCGGCGCGGTCGCCGATGTACTGGAGCGCGGCTTTGTCCTTACTCTGGACTATGGCTACGAGGCTGGGGAGCTGTACTCGGACGAGAGGAGCCGGGGAACGCTCCAGACTTACTATCGCCACACGGACAGCGGCAGTCCTTACCAGCGCGTCGGCCGGCAGGACATTACAGCGCACGTTGACTTTACAGCGATGATAGACGAGGGACGCGCGGTTGGCCTGCGTCCGGTCTTTCTGACGACGCAGCGGGAGTTTCTGACATCGCTTGGCTACGCTCGAATGGAGGAGTCCCTTGGAGCATCTGCCATCGATCACTCCGTGCGACGCTTCAACACACGCGCCATGAGCAGGCTCGTCGATCCCGAGGGATTAGGCAATTTCAAGGTACTTGTACAGGACAAGAACAGCGGGATCAGCCGGGCGTCCGATCTCATGCCATCCGCTGAAGTGATCAGCTGCCTCAAGGCGCCGTCTCCAACGGACTCCCATTTGCCAATTAAAGAGGGGTCAATGTTCGGCGTCGGATGAACGCTCGCTGACCCGGCGGGCAGTGACGATGAACCCGGTGTGTCCGATCATGCGATGGGAAGGTCTAACGCTGCGTCCGCTGACGTTCCACTGCCGCATCATGATCTCCATCGTTTCGATCATGCTGAAGGTGCGTTGAGCACGCAGCGACCGCACCAGCTCGTCGACCTGCGGGACCGTAGGTATGAAGCCGAAGAAGACGCCCCCGGGAAGCAGCCGATCGGATGCGTGAGGGACGACATGCCAGGGTTCTGGGAGATCGAGGACTACTCTGTCCAGCTCGTCTTCGTCAAAGCCTTCATAAACATCGCCCAATTTTATCTCCAGGTTGTCCCAGTTTTCAAAGTACCTGGCGATGTTGGCCTGAGCCTGGTCGATCATGTCCTGACGGACGTCGTACGTGTAAACGCGGCCCGTCTCTCCGACGGCTCTCAGGAGCATCATGGTGACCGCCCCCGACCCGGCGCCTGCCTCCAGTACGCGGGCGCCAGTAAAGATGTCCGCGTACACCAGCATCGCGCCGAGGTCCTTCGGGTACATGACCGTGGCCAACCTCGGCATACGGAGGGTCAGGTCGGACAGGGTCGGCCTGATAGCCATCAGCCGGTGACCCCTGTTGGTCACGATCCAGCAGCCCTCGGGTTGACCGATCAGATCGCCGATCGGGTAGTTGCCGATGTGGGTCTCAAACAGGTCTCCAGGCGTGAGGTGTACGAGGTAGGTGCGTCCTCTGCGATCGAGCAGTTGAACGTACTCGCCCTCCCGGAACGGCCCTCGGCGGTCAATCGTGCCGCCTGACGCGGAGTGATCGTTTCGCAGCTCGGCTATTGGAGCTTCTCGACCTCTGCCAAGATGGCCTGAGGATCAACGTCACCTGCGGCAGTGTAGCTTTGCTTGAACCTGATGATGCCCTCTTTGTCGATAATTACTATCGATCTGAAAGGCGCGCCTAGCTGTTCGTTGAGAATGCCCAAGCTCTGGCATACTCCGCCATGAGGCCAGTAGTCAGCCAGAAGCGGGTATGGGATCGAGCCCAATGACGAAGCGAATGCTACCTGGGTGGGTCGGGAGTCGCAGCTTATGCCCAGTACCTGGGCGCCAGCCTCCTCGAACGATGCGTTGTGAATGCGCATCGAGGAGACCTGGTGCGTTCAACCACCTGTGAAGGAGAAGATGTGGAACGACAGAACGACGTTCTTCTTTCCCCTGAAGTCGCTGAGGGTGATCGGATCGCCGCTGTGGGCGGGTAGTGTGAAGTCGGGGGCCTGTTGGCCTACTTCTGACATGGATTCACTCTCCGTGGGTCAGTCTGACCGCTGTGTATCTGGTCTTCGCCATCTGAGGTCCGGTCTGCGGGCCGCGCGCGCTTCGTCCAGCCTGGTGTTTGGAGTGTTGTGCGGCGCATCGTGGAGCAGGTCCGGATCTTCGGCAGATTCAACTGTGATCTGTTTCATAACTTCGATGAAGTAGTCCAAGGTCTCCTTGGACTCGGTTTCGGTTGGCTCTATCATCAGAGCCTCGTCAACGACGAGCGGGAAGTACATCGTGGGCGGATGTATTCCGTAGTCGATCAGACGCTTGGCAACGTCCATCGCCCTTACGCCGTGTTCTCGCCTGAGGTTAGTTGCCGAGAATACCACTTCGTGCATACAAGTGCGGTCGTAGGGCAGGTCGTAGTATCCCTTTAACTCGCTCAGAATGTAGTTAGCGTTGATCACGGCGTCTTCGCTGATCTGGGGGATACCTTCTTTGCCGAGTGTGAAAATGTATGCCCACGCTCTGACGAGTGCGCCAAAGTTGCCGTGGAAGGCTCCCATGCGTCCGATGGACCTTGCCGGAGTGTCCAACGAGAAGCTCTCTTTTCCGTTGTCGTCGCGCCTTCCGGCGATGGGAGTAGGCAGGTAGTCGACCAGCCTTGGACCGGCGATCACGGGGCCAGCGCCGGGTCCGCCGCCGCCGTGCGGCTGGGTGAAGGTCTTGTGCAAGTTGGAGTGGATCACGTCGAATCCGAGGTCTCCGAACTTGACCCTTCCGACAATGGCGTTCAAGTTGGCGCCGTCGCCGTACACTATGCCGCCGGCATCGCGGACGATCCGGGTTACTTCCAAGATGTTGGTATCGAAGAGGCCAAGAGTGCTGGGCAGAGTAATCATCAGGCCGGCGAGCTCGTCACTGACGGAGTCCCGCAGCGCGTTGAGATCGGTGTTGCCGCTTGCGTCCGATGGCAGAGTAACAACGTTGAACCCTGCCATAGCCGCGGACGCCGGATTGGTGCCGTGGGCCGAGTCGGGGATCAGCACGTTCTTACGCCGCTCATCGCTTCGGTCGAGATGGTACGCGCGTGCCATCAGCAGGCCCGCCAGCTCTCCGTCCGCGCCCGCCATCGGCGCCAGTGAGCAGGCTGCCATGCCGGTGATTTCGTTCAGCGTCTCCTGCAGCTCCCACACCAACTTGACCGCTCCCTGGACCGTCGATACGGGCTGGAGTGGGTGTATCTGGGAGAACCCTGGCAGCGAAGCGACCTCGTCGTTGAGCTTCGGATTGTACTTCATCGTACAGCTGCCGAGCGGATAGAAGTTGTGATCTATGGAGAAGTTGAACTGGCTGATCTGCGAGAAGTATCGGACGATTTCTCCCTCCGAAACTTCAGGCAGGTCCAGGCTGTCGCGGAGCATAGATTCGTCAGGGAGCTGGGACTCGGGAACGTCGAGCGGCGGGAGGGTCGTGCCTACCCTTCCGGGTCTGCTGCGGTCCATGAGCAGCTTTCGGCGGTCGAGGCCGGACCTATGGAGGAGGCTTGTCATCTATGCTGCTCCGCCAATCTCAGTCAGTGCGGTCGCCAGATCGTCGATCTCCTCGCGGGTGTTCAGTTCTGTCACACAGAGCAACATGCCGTTGGGCACCTGTGAACTGATGTCAGCTCCGCCGATGACTCCGTAGCCCAACAGCCGTTCGTTGATCTCTGATGGCTCACCAGGGCACTTGACGACGAACTCCTGGAAGAACGTACCGTTCATTGGTACCGAGTAACCTGGTATCTCGTCAATTCTGGCGGCGGCATAGTGTGCCTTGTGGTAGCACAGCTCCGCGACATGACGAAGGCCGTGCCGGCCGAATGAGGCGAGATAGATAGTCGACATCAAAGCGATGAGGGCGACTGCGGTGCAGATGTTGGATGTCGCCCGCTCGCGCCTGATGTGCTGTTCGCGAGTCTGGAGAGTGAGGACGTAGGCTTCCTCACCGCGCGTATCCACGGTGCGGCCAACGATGCGGCCCGGCATCTGTCGAATGTATGTCTGCTTACATGCGAAGAGTCCGACGTAGGGTCCGCCGAAGGTCGTAGGGACTCCCAGAGCCTGACCCTCGCCGACCACGATATCGGCGCCGTATTCGCTGGGCGGTCTGAACATTCCGAGCGACACAGGGTCCACGCTGACAATCAACAGGGCTCCGGCGTCGTGTGCTACCTGGGCCAGTCTGTCGATGTCTTCCATGTAGCCGTAGAAGTTGGGCTGTTGAACGATGACGCATGCGGTGTCATCAGGAATGGACTCTGCAGACGCCTGAATTGTTTCTATGGCGATCCCCGGCGCCTGAACGTATGTATCCAGGACCTCCCGGTACAAGGGGGATACCGAGTCCACGACAGCCGCTCGGTGTCTGCGCGTGATCCTAGACGCCATGAGAGCGGCCTCAGCCAACGACGTGGAGCCGTCGTACATGCCAAGGTTGGCGACATCCATGCCGGTCAACTGGCAGATGAGGCTCTGGAATTCAAACGCAGTCTGCAGCGTGCCCTGAGACACCTCGGGTTGATACGGGGTGTACGCGGTCATGTACTCGCTTCGGCTGGCAATCTGCCTTACGACGGCTGGAATGTGATGCCTGTAAGACCCAGCGCCGAGAAAGCAAGCATAGTCGCCGGGAGTACGGTTCATGGAGGCTAGTTCTCGAGCGTAGCGAGTGAGGTTCAGCTCGTCGCGCGCGGGGGGTATATCGAGGTCGTAGTTGAGATAGCCATCCGGGACATCACGGAACAGCTCTTCCAAAGAGTCGACCCCGATGGCGTCGAGCATGGCTCGCCTGTCGGGGTCAGTGTTTGGGACGTATGGAGACTGAAATCCGTTCTCTGCCATTTACGGAACTATGCCTCGGATTCCAGTAGGTCGTCATACTCGGTCGAGCTCAGGAGGTTGTCGATCTCGGACGAGTTGTCCAATTCTACTTTCAGCATCCAGCCGTCTTCATAGGGGCTGTCGTTCACCAACTCCGGCTCGTCGAGCAGTCGGTCGTTTCGTTCGACGACCTTGCCGCTGACGGGCGAGAATAGGTCTGAAACGGCCTTAACCGACTCGATCTCACCCATCTTCTCGAACTGACCCACTTCTCCGCCTACTTCGGGCAGTTCGACGAATACAACGTCGCCCAAGCTGTCCTGTGCGAAGTGAGTGATGCCGATGACGGCGTGGCCTGCATCGTCGACGATCAGCCACTCGTGCTCTCGGGAATACTTGAGATTGTCTGGATTCATGAGTTCTCACCACTTGTAGAAAGGTGGGGCGGTCACCCGAGCTTTAAAGGGGTTCACAACGAACCGATTAGAACATGACCGCCAGCGTAGAAAGGTAGATCAGTTACCTGAGCCTCCACAGGGCGGCCCCGTATCTCGATTTCGATTCGAGTCCCCGGCTCCGAATATGCGACAGGAACATAGCCCATACCTATGTTCAAGTCAAGAGTTGGAGAGGGCCCGCCGGAAGACACTTCCCCGATGGCACTCCTCCCGTCCAGTATCCGGTAGCCGTGACGCGCGATACCTCTTCCCTCCATACTGAACCCAACCAACTTGCGTGATACTTCTTCGTCACGTATCCGGCGCAGTGCTTCCCCCGCGACGTACTCTTCCCGATCCGGCTCCACGAACCGCCCTAACCCCGCCTCGTATGGGTTGACCGACGTGTCCATATCGTTACCGTGCAGCAGCAGCCCTGCTTCGAGCCTCAGCACGTCCCGCGCCGCCAGCCCGCACGACACCGCGCCCATCTCTACTAGCGCTAGCCACAGTGACGGCGCGTCATCCGCGGGCGCCATGATCTCGAAGCCGTCTTCCCCCGTGTACCCCGTCCTGCCCACGTAGCACGCCGCGCCGCAGATCGTCATGCTTCTGCCCCGGAACGGCCTCAGATTCGACAGAGACAGATCGAAGTCCGTCAGACGCTGGAGTGTATCTTCGGCGTCCGGCCCCTGACAGGCGATCATAGCGACCTCAGCCGTCAAATTTCTCATGCTTACGTCCGAGCCGCCCAGCGTCCACTTCTCCAGCCACTCCGTCACCGCAACTGTGTTCGAAGCGTTCGGGACAAGCAGAAAACGTTCTCTGCCCCGTCTGTACACGATGCAGTCGTCGATGATCCCACCGTACGAATCGCACACTACGTTGTACCGCGCCCGCCCCACGCCGAGCCTGTCGACCCTGACGCTCAGCGTCGAATTAAGTAGCCTAGCCGCGCCCGCGCCTGAGATCTCCAACCGCCCCATGTGGGACACATCGAACAGCCCGACGCCCGAGCGGACCGCCCGCGCCTCTTCCAGGATGCTGCCGTACTGGACCGGCATTTCCCAGCCGGCGAACGGCACGAAACGCGCGCCAAGATTGGAGTGGACATCGTACAGAGATGTGCGTCTAAGATTCGTTTCGCTGGTCATTGGATACCTGGCGTTCGGTTCTTGTCACGACCGGGATACTGGTTCTTAAAGCTGTCTCAGCCTTGGGTCTATGCGGTCGCGGAGCCAGTCGCCCAGGAAGTTCAGAGACATCACCATTAAGAATATGGTAATCCCTGGGTAGACCGAAATCCACCACGCATCCCTCAGGTAGTCCCTGCCGTCGGCGATCATCGAGCCCAGGGTCGGTGTCGGAGGTGGGACCCCGGCGCCGAGGAAGCTCAAAGACGCCTCGGCAAGCACCAACTGACCGGCGCGCAGCGTGGCGACTACCACCACGGTGTTCGTGACACCGGGCAGCAGGTGTCTGATGAGGATACGAGCGGTAGAGGCTCCTGCCACCCTGGCAAGGGAGACGTAGTCCCGTTCACGAAGGGTCAGGACTTCAGCCCTTACGTACCGCACGTAACTCGACCATACCAGCAGTGCCAAAAGCCCCATAATCGTCGATACGCCTTGACCCACGACCGCCGCGATCAGCAGCGCGATCATCAGAAATGGGAACGCAAACCAGATGTCGACGATCCTCATGATGATCTCGTCGGTGATTCCGCCGAAGTACCCGGCGACCAGCCCAAGAAGGGTTCCGACTATCGTCCCTGACACGAGCGCAACCGCTGCGACCATCAGTGAGACCCTGGAGCCATGCACGACACGACTGAAGATGTCCCTGCCGACATGGTCGGTACCAAACACATGATTCGCGCTACCGTTTTCCGCACCCCATGGCGGAGTGAGTCTCTCACGCAGGTTGCCATCAAGCGGCTCGTGCTCTGAAATAACAGGCGCGAATATCGCAGCCAAAATCAGGATGACCAGGATGACGATCGGGATGACAGGCCACCGGGTCATGAAGTTGTAGGCGCGCGCCAGCGAACCCACGATGCCGGAGGCTCGCGGGCGGAGCACGTCGGCAGTCGCGGTCATGAGTACCTGATCCGAGGGTCTAACAGACCGTACATGATGTCGACGATAAAGTTGGCGATGATGAACAGGACCGTGAAGATGAGGACGATCGCGACAAGGACATTGATGTTGTTAGTGGAGACGGCCTGCACAGCGTACTGTCCGATCCCAGGCCAGGCGAAAACCGCCTCGACGAGTACCGAGCCGGTGATGAAGCCCGCCAGAACGAGTGCGGTTGCGGTCAGGGGTATCAACGAAGCGTTTCTGAAGGCGTGTTTCCAGATGATGGTCCGGTAGGGGACGCCTTTGGCCCTGGCGAGCTTGACGTACTCGGAGTCAAGCACCTCCAGCATTGCCGATCGTGTGAAACGCAGGTAGCCGGCAGCCGGCAGCCAGGCGAGCACTACGGCTGGCATGACGTAGTTGCGCACGGCAAATCCTTCTCCCATACCGGCAGCCGGCAGCCAGCCCAGCCAGACGGTGAACAGCAAGATGGCGAGGATTCCCGCCCAGAATGTGGGTACGGCCTGTCCGAACAGAGCGATTCCCCTGGCGAGGTAGTCCACAAAAGACGCCCTTCTGACGGCGGACATCACACCCAGGGGGATGCCGATGATCGTAGCGATGACCCAAGAGACCAAACCAAGCTTGGCCGATGGGCCGATCTTCTCCGTCAACTTCGGAAGCACGGCCTTGTCGTCGTGGAGGTCCTTGCCGAAGTCTCCCTGCAACATGGCGATCGTCCAATAGAAGAACTGGACCGGCACCGGTTTGTCCAGATGCAGCTCCTTACCGAGTTTCTCCCAGGTCTCAGAGGACATGCCGTACCCGGCCTCACCGATCAGCGTGTACCTGGGGTCGGCCAAGCCCCTCGATAGGCCGAAGACGAGCATGGCCGCGGCCGCGATGGCAATCACCGACGTAAATAGTCTTCTTATGATGAAAGTGGTCAAACTCGATACTATCCGGGGTGGTCGGGATCAGCGTATCAACAGTTGGGCAGGGCGCACGATTCGACGACGCCCTGCCCAACTGACTTCAAATGCCGAGGGTACGGTTGGTTACTCGACCAGTTTGGCGTCCTCGAAGCTCCTGAGACCGCCAATCTTGTTCCACTGGAATGGTCTCATGTCTTCCCAGTACACAGTCTGAGGATCGTACATGGAGCCGTCAGGGAACCTGACGATGCCGGAGAAGATCTGCCAGTGGTGGTTGAAGTCGTGCTGATCGAGGCCAAGCTGGATCACTGCATCCGGATCGGACGTCTCCTTTTTGGTCGTGTAAATCCGGGAGTGGGTAGGCGTCTCGATGCCGACTCCAAAGCCTCCGGGGAAGTTGTCCGAGCTAAAGCTCCACTCCATCGGCCAGATTCCCATTCCTGGGCAGCAGCCGCTGTATATGTTGATGCTGGTCCTCGCGACGATTCCCGGACGGTGCTGTGCGTAGTAGTCGGTGCGGTCGAACTGTGCTGTGCAATTGAGATCGGTCTGCCACATGACGCCGACCGCGTCCCAGACTTCCACGCCGACGCCGCTGGGTCCTGTCCACACGATGGGAGTCAGGCCGTTGCATCCTCCGTGACCCGCCTCGTCGAGCAGCGCCCGCGCAGCTTCGGGATCGTAGGGAACGTCCCACCTGCCGGGATTCTGCAGGTAAAGCGGGTCGTCAGTGGACATGTGTCCGACTGGGAAGCCCCAACCCAGGTCGCTCAGCACTGTCTCCGCGATCAGATCCCGGTCGATCGACTGGGACAGAGCCCAGCGGACCTTCCTGGAATTCTGCATGGACGGCGTGTTCTCGTCGTAGGTATCGCCGTTTTCGTACGGATCGCCCACCCATGGGACTGAAGTGTCGCGCGTCCTCTCCAATGGTTCGCCGGTTTTTGCGTGGACGCTCTCCCAGTAGTTGCCGCCGAAGCCGAGGTTGACCTGGTTCTGAATGAGCTCTGGGGCCAGCTTGAATCCGGAGTTGATCATAGCCGGCATGTCCTTCAAGCCGATCTGGGCGCCGTGCGCCTGACCGGACTCGAGCATCGCCCTCCTGGTGGTGCCTTCAGAGACCGACAGTATGCTCACGCGGGCAATGTTAGAGGTCTTGCGCCAGTGGTCCGGAACCGCGATCAACCGGATCTCCTCACCCTGCGTCCATTTCTGGACTTCAAAGGGGCCGGTCGTGATGGGTACGTTTTCGGACATCCAATCCTGGCCCCTGGTGTCGAAAGCCTTCTTGGACATTGTCTCGACACCCTCTTGCAGGTCGGTGAACTCCATCATGAGGGTGTAGCCGCCGTAGCTGGCCCAGTTGAACCGGACGGTGTAACGATCGATTACTTCGGCCATTGCCAGATCAAAGATCTGTACACCGGTGTCGTGCTTGGACTCGGGGTTCGTGTTGGTGTTGATCAGGTTGAAGTACCAGGCGACGTCGTCGGCAGTCAACTCACCAAAGTCCTGGTGAAATTGGACGCCTTCCTGGAGCTTGAAGTCGCTGTACGAAGCGTCGGCCGCCAACTCCCATTTCTCCACCAGCCAGGGTGTCAGCCCGATAGCTCCCGACTCGTCCCTTGCGGTCGCAAACAGCGCCTCGCCTACGCTCGCGCCGACGAGCTGTGAGCATGCCGTGCAAGACGGGCCCCATCCTGAGACCGGCGAGAAGCTGCCGATGGCGCCAGTGAACGTACCTGCGGGCACAATTCGCATGTCCATCGCCTGATCAGCCGGTGATGGCGTGGCGATAATCACTGTCTCCTTGATCTGAGTGATCGGCTTCTCAATGATCACTTCCCTGATCTCGGTCTTTACTACCTCGATGGGCTTTTCGACCACGACCTCCTTGACCACCTCTTTGATGACGGTCTGGCCAGGGACTTCGACTGTCTTGACGACCTCTTTGACAACGGTCTGACCGGGGACTTCGATTGTCTTGACGACCTCTTTGACGACGGTCTGGCCGGGAACTTCTACGGTCTCGACCTTGACGACCTCTTTGACGACGGTCTGGCCGGGAACTTCTACTTCCCTAGTACACGCAAAGGCCGTTAAAGCGAGTAGCATCGCCAAGGCGGTCAAGCTTATTGCCAATCTCATTTGGTATCCTCCCATTTCAACACTTCTTTGTTGCTTGCCTGCAACTACCAGAATACGTGGTCCCGGAAGTAGGCAATTGTCCGTTTCTGTTCAACAACGGGCTACGTTCGCAGTGTCTCAACTGCACGCCGGACTATACCATACTTGTCTCAGCTTGAACACAAACCGACTCAGGTTAGTGTTGTAATGTGGTAACATGCCTCGTTCGGTGTTAAGCGACTCCTATCTGATATACTTTGAACCCGTAGCCTCAGCAACGGACCTCAAGGAGGATGGACCGGCTATCCATGCGTAAGACCCTCATCTATCTTCTAATCACGGTGGCGATAGTAGCGATCGTGGTGAACCTGCTCTCCAGCGCTGTTGGAAGCGACCAGGAGATCGGGATCAACGACGTCGTGGCAATGACCGCACGTGGCAACATTGACACCATCGAGGTGAAGGGTGACAGCCTGATCATACTGACCACGTCGGGTGAGACGCTCATGTCGCGCAAGGAGTCAGGGTCCTCGATAGTGGAGATACTTCAGCGAGGCGGAGTGGATCTGGCGACGTCGAACGTGGAGATCATTCCCAAGGGACAGAGTGGACTGTCGTCGATACTGGGAGTGCTGTTCAACTTCCTGCCGCTGATCTTCTTCGGAGCGGTGCTGCTGTTCATGATGAGGAGTGCCCAGGGGAACTCGAACCAGACGTTCAGTTTTGGGCGGAGTCGAGCGCGGATGTTCATGGGAAACAGTCCGCAGGTGAGTTTTTCGGATGTAGCGGGAGTGGAGGAGGCGAAGGAGGAGTTGGAGGAGGTTGTGGAGTTTCTGAAGTTCCCGGAGCGATTTCTTGCGTTGGGAGCGAAGATACCGAAGGGAGTGTTGCTGATCGGGCCTCCCGGGACAGGAAAGACGCTGATGGCTCGCGCGGTTGCAGGAGAGGCAGAAGTGCCGTTCTTCAACATAAGCGGATCAGAGTTCGTGGAGATGTTCGTAGGAGTGGGGGCGAGTCGTGTGCGAGACCTGTTCGAGCAGGCGAAGCGCAATGCGCCGTGCATCGTGTTCGTGGACGAGATCGACGCTGTGGGCAGGCACCGGGGAGCGGGCCTGGGTGGAGGTCACGACGAGCGAGAGCAGACATTGAACCAGATCTTGGTGGAGATGGACGGATTCGACACAGGAACGAACGTGATCGTCTTGGCGGCTACGAACCGCCCAGACATCTTGGATCCCGCGTTGTTGAGACCTGGGAGATTCGACCGCAGGGTGATCCTTGACAATCCCGATCTGCGGGGACGTAAGGAGATACTGCGTGTTCATTCAAACGGGAAGCCGTTGGATGAGGATGTCGACCTGGAGCGTGTGGCACGCCAGACGGTGGGATTCAGCGGAGCCGATCTTGCGAACCTTGTGAACGAGGCGGCGATCCTTGCTGCCCGCCGCACCAAGAAGGTTATCGGCCCAGATGAGTTCTCGGAAAGCATCGAAAGGGTGACCGCGGGCCCTGAGCGGCGGAGTAGGGTGATAAGTGAGCATGAGAAGGAGATAACCGCCTACCACGAGGCTGGTCATGCACTCGTCGCCCACGTTCTGCCGGATGCCGATCCCGTTGCCAAGGTGACGATTGTAGCGCGCGGGCAGGCCGGAGGATACACGAAGACCCTTCCTGAAGAAGACCGGAACCTGGTCACCAGCGATCAGCTCGAAGCTCGACTTGCCATGGCGATGGGAGGCCGGGCCGCCGAAGAGCTGATCTTCGGCGAGGTGACGACAGGAGCGAGCAACGACCTCGAGCAGGCAACCAGTATCGCGCGCACAATGGTTACGAGATTCGGCATGAGCAAGAAGCTCGGCCCCCGGACGTTCGGAAAACGTGACGAGCTGGTGTTCCTGGGACGGGAGATCTCAGAGCAGCGCGACTACTCGGACAGTGTGGCCGAGCAGATCGACGATGAAGTACAAAGCCTCATCGGGGGCGCATACGATACGGCTATGCGTCTGCTCAAAGAGTACAAGCCCAACCTCGAACAGGTCTCGGCGTATCTTCTCGAAAACGAGACGATCGAGGGCGAGAGCTTTGCCGACATCTTCGACAGTCCCGCCGAGCCTGTGACTGCCAGCTAGATATCCTCACCAGGTCGCTCGGGGTTTCTTGCGCTAGCGACGTGCAAGTCGTCTTCAGATATGGCGCAATCGACCCCAGTACAAGACCTGTCCCCCTAGCCCTCGGCGACCTCCTTGAACCTGCGGATGGCCTCTATGTGGCCGTCGACGGAATCTATTCCGGCGTTCATGGTGTTCACTGAGATGTGTGTGGCATCCAGCTCGCGCCACGTGTCGATGAGTTGACGCCAGTCGTCCTCGGAAGAGTTCCTGATCGATACCCAGCTTTCGACGCCGATCGAGGCCGGATCTCGACCGGCAGCCCTCGCCTGTTCCCTCATACTGGAGATGAGCTCGCGACCGTGATCGTCAGGGCGGAAAAGGGGGAACCAGCCGTCGCCCATAGTCGCCACTCTTCTGATGGTCTGGGGAGCAGCTCCTCCGAACCAGATGGGGATGGGCTGCTGCACCGGGAGGGGGTTCAGGCCGGCGTCGGTGATCTTGTGCCATCTGCCTTCGTAGGTGATGAGGTCGTTTGTCCATAGCTTGCGCATCAGGTCGATCTGCTCTTCGGACCGGCGACCACGATCATGGAAGTTCTGGCCAAGGGCCTCGTACTCGACCGGGTTCCACCCGACGCCGATTCCGAGTCGCAGTCGTCCTCGGCTCAATACGTCCACTGCCGCCGCCTGCTTGGCGACGAGCGCAGTCTGGCGCTGTGGCAGGATGATTACGGCAGTCACCAACTCGACGCTGCTAGTCACAGCGGCCAGGAAGCCGTACAGAACGAATGGCTCGTGAAAAGCGTCGGTATGGCGGTAGGCTCCGCTCCAGCCGGGTCTCGACTCGGCATTCGCGCCGAGCACGTGATCAAATACGATGATGTGGTTGTAACCCATCTCCTCGGCGGCCTGGGCGTACTCTCGCACGCCGCCGGGGTCGCTTCCAATCTCTGTCTGCGGGAATACGACTCCTAGCTTCATGTGTCCACGACCTCCCTTTCGGATTCGGTTGGCCCATAGTGTACTATACCTACGGATTTTCAAACGTGAGACTCTTCTGAACGACTTTCCGGATACCGATGGCACGATACGATTTGCTACTTAGAGGGGGCACTGTCCTCGATCCCAAGAACGACTTTGAGGGCCTGGCCGATCTGGCGATGAAGCACGGGGCTATAGACCGTGTCGAGGCTGAGATCAATCCGGGCAGCGCAGATGAAGTTGTGGACGTTTCGGGGATGTGGGTCATGCCGGGCCAGATAGACACCCACGCACATGTGGCCGGTCTGTCCAGAAACTGGGACCCCGCTCTGGGATACGGAATGCTGGCCCGCGCCGGGACCACGACAGTTATGGACATGGGAGGAACCGGGCCGTCGCTGATCGATGGGATCAAGAGACGCGGAGCCGGGCTGAACGTCGCGGGGAACTTCGCGCTCATACCAGGCCTGACCATTCCAAGCGGGCGCCTGTCGGCCTCGGCGATTCGCGACATCGTAACGGATGCGCTACGCCAGGGCTGCTTAGGACTGAAGATACTGGGAGGCTATCACCCGTTCTCGCCGGAAGACTCGGCCTTGATCATCGCCGAATCGAACGCGCAACTCGCTTACATCGCGTTCCATCTCGGCACGACCGAGTCGGGCAGCCAGCTCGAGGGACTGCGTGAAGTCCCTGATCTCGTCGGCAGGGGTCGTCTGCACGTCTGTCACGTGAACAGCTACTGCCGGGGAGTCATCGATGATCCGGCCGCCGAGTGTGTCGAGGCGTTGGATATTCTCAACGGAATGAGGGAGCAGCTCAACTCAGAGGTCTATCATGCCGTACAGAACGGCACCAGCGGGCGGTGCGATGAACAGGGTAATGTGATCGCGGACGTGCCTCGGAACTGTCTCAGATTGCGTGGTTACGAGACCACCAGGGATGGACTTCGCCAGGCGATCACAGACGGGTATGGAGCTGTTGTGGCGCAGTCGGAGGGAGAGATCTACTATGCCCGGCGCAAAGAGGCGCTGAGGCTGTTCGACGAGTCCGACAGCAATGTCGGAATGAGCTTTCCGGTCAATCTACCGTCGTCAGCGTTCGCGTTGACCACGGCGAGGGATGCTGACGGTCGGTTTATGGTCGATGCGGTGAGCACCGACGGAGGGTCGCACCCGAGAAACGTGGCGATTCAGAGTACGATGGCTTTGGTGGAGTTCGGGGCCCTAACTCCGTTGGAGATGGCGGACAAGCTGTCGTTGACTCCGGCGCGGATGATGGGGCTGCTCGACAAGGGGCACTTTACTCCTGGAGCAGACGCTGATATCACAGTGGTGGACCCTGACCGCAATGTACCGGTCATGAGCTTCGTAGCAGGGTCGATGATAATGTCGCAGGGGCGGTCGATAGCGACTGGGGGCACGCTGCTGGTGACGGCAGAAGGGGAGAGCGCAGTCTCCAAAGCAGGTCTGCCTTACCAGGTCGTCGACCTCTCCGAGAGCAAGCTGTACGAGCGTTTCGCTGGCTGACGCTCCCCAGTGCGACTTGTTCGCTTAGGCTCGCAGTGCCGGGGGGAGCATGTTCGGAATCGTGTCTTCTATCGGGTACTCTTCCTGGCAACCCGTGCAGCGGAGATTTCCGACTACGATTTCGTCGCCATCCTGCTCAATCACGGTAAGATCGAGATCGCCTCTGCACATCGGGCAGACCAGTATTTCCATAAGTTCGATTCGCATTGTGGGAACTCCCAGTGATGCACACGCGGGCTATACGGTCCATGTCGGCTCAGCGCAGGGCCATCTCGTACATTACCTTTAGCAGGTCGGCGAGAAGGAAGACTACCACGCCGAGAATGATAATAGTGTTGTAGCCGGATATTGCCCTAAGCGCCCGGTGCAGGCGACCAGAGGGCGGCTCCGCCTGCACACGGTAGGCCTCGGACAGCTCGGTGCGGCGTCTTCGCCTTGAGGCGAGGAAAAACATCCAGATGCTCAGCACGACCTTGACCGCGAGCACGAGAACGTAGTTTGAACCGGTTACACCCTGGCTCAGGCGATCGAAGGTCAGACTGATTCCTGTGACCACGATCAGAAAGAAGCAGACGTCGACCAGCACCTTGAACTCGGCGGCGGTGTACCGGTTGACTTCGCGTCCTGTGTCTGCCGAGCGTCGCAACGCTGGTCTCAACACAAACAGGTAGAAGATGCTGCCGCCCACCCACGCGACCGATGCGGTCAGATGAACCCATCTCACGACGAGCAGGAAAGCTTCGTTCAGGGTCAACTATCGGCTCCGAGCATCGCGGTAACATTGTAGCATCGAAGCAGTCCCGGAATTACGGTGCGCGCTGTGACCGGTCCGGGAAGTGAGCCTACATGATCTCTCGGATAAGCTCCTCTAGCTTTTCCAGGTCGAGCGCTCCGGACCATCGTCGCTGGATATTGCCATCTTTGTCGATGAAGACGGTCGTCGGGAATCCCGATATGCTGTAGTCCATGACGATGCCACCCATCTTGTCGCCAATCTTGTCCGGTCCCAGGTTGTAGTTCACGCCCAGCCTGGCGACGAACTTCTGTCCATCTTCGACGGAGTCAAGCCCCACGAGCTGGACGCCGATGAACTCGACTCCGTCGGACTTGAACTTCTGGTAGGCGCTCTCGAAGTCAGGCATCTCAGCGACGCACGGTGGGCAGGAGGGGAACCAGAAGTTCAGCACGACCGGCCTGCCTGTGAACTGTGAGAGGCTGACGGTTTCACCAGACTCATGGTCGCCGTTCCCGAACAGGACAAGCTCGAAGTCCGGGGCCTTTTCGAGAGCGGCTTCACCCCCTGATTCTGACCCGATTTGGGGGGCAGGGGACTCGTCTGAGGCACACGCGGCGATCACCAAGAGCAGAAGCGCCGTTACTCCCAGTCTCAGGCCGGACTTAGAGAGAGTAATGTCGCGCATCGAGGTACTTGGAACCAAACTCTTGTTAGCTAAGACTTTCGCTACCGAAGGGACGTCTGCATGTGTTACGCGCAGGGGTTATCTATCGGTTTCGAGTCGAGGGCGTGTTCTAGCTTTCGCCCAGGCTTCGGGCAAGCTCGTCCGGCAACGTCTCGATAGGGACTCGATCCTGCTTCATAGTGTCGCGGTGACGTATGGTTACCGCACGGTCGTCGATCGTGTCGAAGTCAACTGTCACGCAGAGAGGGGTGCCGATCTCGTCCTGGCGACGATACCGCCGACCGATGCTCTGAGTGTCGTCGTACTGGACGAAGCCCGGAATGCGGCCCGAACGCCGCACAGTCTCGAATACCTCGCGAGCTGTTGGCGTCAGGCGCTCGTTCCTGGACAGGGGAAGAATGGCGACCTTTACCGGGGCGATCTCGGGGTGCAGCTTCAGCAGGGTACGGGTCTCCGACTTGCCTGAAGCGGAGGTCACCTGCTCTTCGGTGTAGGCGTCGACAAGGAATGTCATTACCGCCCTGTCCACGCCAGCAGCCGGCTCGATCACGTATGGCACGATGTGCTGTCCGCTGTCCTGGTCGAAGTACGTGAGGCGATGCCCGCTGGCCTCGGTGTGCGCTCTGAGGTCATAGTCGGTGCGGTTAGCGACGCCCTGTATCTCACCCCAGCCCCAAGGGAAAAGGTACTCGAGATCTGACGTTGCTTTCGAGTAGTGCGAAAGCTCGTCCGCGCCATGTTCCCTTACCCTGATATGGTCGGGATCGACTCCGAGCCCGGTGTACCATTCGACGCAGTACCTGACCCATTGATCGTGATACTCCTCGTCCTCTCCGGGCATGACGAAGTACTCAATCTCCATCGCCTCGAATTCACGCGTTCGGAAAATGAAACTGCCAGTGGTGATTTCGTTCCTGAACGCCTTGCCGATCTGGGCGATCCCGAACGGCAGTCTCTTGCGCGTGGCAGTGAGTACGTTGTCGAAGTTGACGAAGATTCCCTGGGCGGTCTCAGGGCGTAAGTAGGCCTCGGAGGCCTGGTCTTCGATGGGGCCGACAAACGTCTTGAACATCAGGTTGAATTGTCGCGCCTCGGTGAAATCGCCACCGCAGTCGGGGCATTCCGAGCCATCGACGTGGTCCTCTCTGAACCGCTGGTGGCACGACTTGCACTCGACGAGCGGGTCAGTGAAGCTGGAGACGTGGCCGCTCGCTCGCCATACATCAGGGTGCATCAGGATCGAAGCGTCCAGTCCGACAACGTCATCGCGGCTCCACACGAAGGTACGCCACCAGGAGTCCTTGACGTTCTTCTTCAGCTCGACGCCCAGCGGACCGTAGTCCCAGGTGCTCGCCATGCCTCCGTAGATCTCGCTGCTCTGAAAGATGAAGCCGCGCCTCTTGCAGAGCGAGACCAGCTTGTCCAGATCAACTTGCGTCGGCGTCTCTACCACGATTACCCCTCGTATTCTCAAGTCTGTCAGTTGAGAATAGTGAATCGTAGTGGCTGATACAAGGGCGCTATTCGGAGCGTATCTCTGCCGCAATCTTCTCCGCGATCATGATGGTGGTCGCGTTGGTGTTTGCCCGGACTACATCGGGCATGATCGAAGCGTCGACGACCTTGAGATTGTCTACGCCTCGCACCCGGCAGCTTGGGTCCACCACTGCCAGAGGATCGCTGGACCGGCCCATCTTGCAAGTGCCGGACGAGTGGTGTTGGGTAACCACGTTCTCCAGCAGCCAGGCGTCGAGGGCCTCGTCAGAAGCGAGGACGTCGTCGGTTGGCGAGAGACGCGACATGAGGGCAGGGGCGTACTCCGGCATGGCGGATATCTCCACGCACAGCCTGACGGCTCCGCGCAGCCGCTCGCGATCGAATGGGTCTGTGAGGTATCGGTAGTCGAGGACCGGCTGGTCAGCAGGACTCGCGCTGGCCAAACGAAGCTCACCCACGGACAGGGCCTTCTGCATGGCGATGCTGAATCCGGTCGGTGTGTGGCCCGGCGTGAGGCTGAAGTCGGGCGGCACGTGCTCGGTCCGAATCTGCAAGGGGCGCATCTGCATGTCGTTGCGGTACGGCGACCCCGGTGTGGTGTACCTCATGCCGATCTGAAGACCGGGTGCGAGCTCGGGAAGTTGCGCCCGGCTCTCGTAAGACATGAAGATGGCGGGGTGATCACGTAGGTTCTGTCCAACGCCAGGGACTTCAGCGACGAGTTGGATTCCGTGCTCTGCCAGGTGATCTGCGGGTCCGACGCCAGAGAGCATCAGTATCTGGGGGGAGTTAATGGCTCCGCCGCTGAGGACTACGTTGTCAGCGTACACCTGAAAGACCTCTCCGCCGGACTCTGCCTCAACGCCTATCGCACGGAGTCCGTCGAACAGAACGCGTTGGACAAGCACGTCGGAGCGTACCGTGAGGTTGAGCCGGCTGCGGGCTATCTCGAGATAGGTCAGCGCTGTGCTCATCCGGATGTCGTCTATTCGGTTGAAGGCGTAGAACCCGACACCCGTGGTCTCGGGATGGTTCATGTCGTGCGTCAGCGGGAATCCGGCCGCAACACACGCTTCCAGGAAGGCTTTAGGACTGGGCAGCAGCTCGCCGTCCTGGTACCGGCGGACAGGGATAGGACCGTCGGAGCCGTGAAAGTCATCACCGGGAAAGTCCAAGTCGGTCTCGGACTTGCGGAAATAGGGCAGGACATCGAGAAAGCTCCAGCCGTCATTGCCGGCTTCGGCCCATTCATCGAAGTCCTCCGGTATTCCTCGAAACCAGACTTGCCCGTTGATCGCGCTGGAGCCGCCGGTTACCTTGCCTCGCGGCAGCCTGAACGGCTCCCTTCCGGGGACGGCGTTGGCCTCGTATCCCCAGGTGTATGCAAGAGGATCGAACGACTCGTACCATGGGTGAACACCGTACTTGATGTGGTCCGGCAGTCTGTCGAAGTCTGGATAGTCCGGGCCAGCTTCCAACAGGAGGACAGACCTGTTCCGATCCTCGGTAAGGCGAGATGCGAGCGCGCACCCCGCGGATCCGGCTCCGACGATTATCGTATCGTAGTTCATTTGCTCTACAGCCCCATGTCACAAAGGTTGCGGGTATTCTGATTCTGAGCCATTGAGGTTGCAAGTCTGGAGCAATCCGGTTCGTTGACCTGAAAACCGAGGCGTCCATATAATCGCCGCAGTCTCTCATACTTTCAAGGTCGGGCACACGTGACTCAACAGCAAACCAGCACAATAAGCGCCGCCGATATCGAACGACTACTCCTCTGGGCAGTGCGTATCGGGGTGATGGCGGTACTCCTAGTGCCGCTGGTTGTGACGACGACGACGTATTTTCCTTACGTCGTCGGGAAGGCGATATACGCCCGGGTCGTTATAGAGATCACGTTCGCACTGTGGCTCATCCTGGTGCTGTACTTTTCTGACTATCGTCCCTCGCGATCGTGGATTTTGATTGCCTTCGGTGTGTGGCTGCTAGTCTCCCTCATCGCCGGCCTTACCGGAGTCAGCTTTACGAGGAGTTTCTGGTCAACCTACGAGCGGATGCAGGGCATTTTCGATCTCGCCCACTGGTTCGCGTTCGTGCTCATCGCAGGTTCGGTGTTTCGATCACTGAAGGACTGGCAGGTGCCGTTCACGGTCAACCTCGCTATCGGCGCAGTCGTTTCTGCTCTTGGAGTGGGACACCACTTCGACGTGTTCAATATGGACATTCTAGGTTCGTCGCAGAGAATAGAGTCCACTTTGGGCAATGCCACTTACGTCGGCGCGTACACGATGGTGAACGCGATGATTGGGCTTGGGCTATTTATCCATTCGTTCGAAAAGCCTGAGATTGAGCCCAGTGCTGAAGTGAGGAGACGCACAGCGACACGCCGGCGGCGCAGAATGGCTGAGGAGGGAAGCTCTTCGCTTGACAGCACAAGGTTGCTTAGGATTTTCTGGCTTGCCGCGGTCGCAATCAACTTGTGGGCACTTTGGCTGACAGGGACGCGAGGAGCCATCGTCGGGATGGGCGCCGGGGCAATTGTATTCGGGGTCGCCTATGTCTTCTGGGGAAGAATGAAGTACGTCAGGTGGGCGGCTCTCGGCGTTATCGTAGCCGCACTGCTGGCGGTCGGCCTCGTCGTCGTGATGAAGACCACGTCGGCGCTCGACCCACTCACTGACTCGAGCACGACACTAAGACGCCTGGCATCTATCGGACTGGACGACAGCAGTTCGCGCGGTCGCCTGGTCGCGGTGCAGGCAGGGATCGAAGCGTTTCAGGACAGGCCAATACTGGGATGGGGCCCGGAAAACTTCCTGATCGCATGGGGAAGATACTTCGACGTCGACTCCGGAATCAGGGAGCGATTCGACCAGGCGCACAGTAAAGTGTTCGAAGAGCTCACCACAAAGGGTGTGGTCGGCCTGACGACGTACTTGCTGATATGGCTGGCAATGGCGAGCGTACTGTTGACTGCGTTCCGACGCAGGAGTGGGTTGTATCAGGTGTTTGTCGCCGTGATGGGTGCAACGGCTGCCGCGTACTTCGTCCAGAATATGTTCCTGTTCGACACCACTACCACGACACTGCTGTTCGCGCTTCTAGTCGCGTATCTGATCTCAGAAGAGCGCCTTGTCTGGGTTGGCGACTCCGCAGACAGGTCTGCGGAACGAAGGATGAGGCTGGTGCCGGATGGTCTCGGTCAGAGGCTGGGACTGCGGCATGTGCGGAATTTCCTGTACAGCGCCGCTGGTGTTGGTGCAGTCATAGTGGTCGTGTCGGTAGTGGCAGGCGTGTTGCTGATGTACACTTTCAGACCATTCACTTCAGCTGCCAGCGTGGTGCAGGGAGCGATAGGACAGGGGACCTGGTCCCAGAAAGAGGCGGTCTTGTCCAGGTCAATCGCTGAGTTCAGGGGACTTGCCAACTATCCCCGGATCATCCTGATATCCCAGGCGGCGGAGGGCGCCGGGGAAATGTCGGACGAAGAGTTCTCCGGGGCAGTGGAAGTCGTGACGGCAGAAGGACAGGCCGGACTAGAAGCCGAGCCCGAAAACTGGCGGTTCAGGGCCCTGCTCGCACAGTTCTACCAAGTTGCCTCGTCGCGAGACCCTGCTCAACTGGCGGTCGCGAGGGAGCATATTGACGAGGCTACCAAGCTCGCTCCCAGGACACGTGAGGTGATCCGGATTGGCGAACAGCAGGAGCAGCTCGAGAGTAGATAGGTTTCGAGTTGTGAGTCTCTAACGCTCCTCGTCCTGCCAGCGGGCGCGAAGTGTCAGGAGGACGGAGGACACTAGCAGCCGTACGTCCAGCACGGGCGACATGCGTCTGATGTAGACCATGTCGTATCGCAGCTTGTCCCGTGGATGCGTCGAGTACCTGCCGTAGATCTGGGCGAGGCCAGTCATCCCGGGTCTCACCATGAGGCGTTGAGAGAATCCGGGGTATAGGGCCTCGAATTCCGCGGACAGCTCCGGTCTCTCCGCTCTCGGCCCCACCAGACTGATGTCGCCTCTCCACATGTTGATGACTTGCGGCAGCTCATCGAGCGCGCGGCTGCGCAGGAACGCGCCAATGGGGGTGATCCTGGGGTCGTCGTCTGTGGCCCATACAGCGCCCGTGTCTCGTTCGGCATCCGGGATCATCGACCTGAACTTGTACACCTTGAACGTCCGCCCGTTCTTGCCGAGGCGTTCCTGAGTGTAGAAGATGGGACCGCGGTCATGCAGCCAGATGGCTAGAGGAATGACGGTCCATAGAATTGCCCAGAGCGGGAGCAGCGCGACGTGAACGGCAGTCAGCACAAGGAGGTCGACCGGGCGCTTCCACCAGTCATTGGCTCTGGTAGTCGGCACCTTCAGTTGAACGGTGCCAGCCGAGCTCGAGTCGGGGGCATTGGTTGATTCAGGGCAGTCCTGCATAGAGAAGACCGAATCGGCTTGGGCATTGAATGGTCGGGGTGGGCGGGATCGAACCGCCGACCTCCTGTTCCCAAAACAGGCGCGCTACCGCTGCGCTACACCCCGTCCATTAAGACTACCGTTTTTGGTTTTGCCGGGTAAAGATCATGCCGGCTCAGGCGCGCGGCGTTCGCTCCATCCGGCGGCCTGTTCGTACCTGTGGGCGATTCTCAGCAGGTCAGCCTCGGCAAACGGTCGTCCGATTATCTGGACGCCGACCGGCAGGCCGGAGTCAGAAAAGCCACAAGGAACTGAGATCGCGGGTAGGCCCCCGAGCGCGGCCGGGCTTGTGTACTGGCGTCTGCCCAGGTCGAGCCGTCCCTGGTAGTAGCCTCCAGGCGAGCCGGTTGACTGGGCGATCGGCGGAGCAAGGGTTGGGCTGGCTGGGAGCACGATGACGTCGTGGTCCGCAAGAGCGGACATCAGCTCGTTTCGTACCAGTGTCCTGGCCCTTTGCGCCCTGATGTAGGTCGCACCTGGGGTCAGGGCCGCAGATTCGAGCCGCGTCCGCGTGCTCCAGTCGTAGAGATCGCCCCTGGTCTTGAGCCATTCCATGTGGAAGGTCGCCGCGTCCACGTCGGCTGTCGCGAGAAAGACCGCGCCGCTGTGGGCCGATACCGGAAGGCTGACTTCATCAATGTCAGCGCCCAGCTCGGCGAGGCTGTCGATAGCCGACATCACGCCGGTACGTACTTCCGAGTCCAGACCCTCGTACTCAAAGGTCTCAGGGGGCAGAGCGACTCTTAGCGGGTCTGGCCTGTCGGCAAGCGACTCCACGTAGTCCGGCACAGGCTCAGAGCTGGATGACGAGTCGCGCACGTCGTGGCCGGCAATGGCCTGGAGCATGATCGCGCAGTCCTCGACCGTGCGGGTCATTGGGCCGACAGTGTCGAGGCTCCAACTCATGGGCACGACGCCATGACGGGTAACGCGCCCGTACGTCGGTCGCAATCCAACTATGCCACAGAACGCGCTGGGTCCCCGGATCGAGCCGCCCGTGTCCGATCCCAGCGAGCCTGCGCACAGACCACCAGCGACAGCGACTGCGGAGCCGCTGCTCGAACCGCCGGCAGAGCGGTCCAGGTTCCAGGGGTTCCTTGGGGTGCCAAATGGGTGGTCAATAGTGCCGCCGACCGCGAACTCGCTCAGGTTCAGCTTGCCGAGCAGCACGGCTCCCGCCGCGCTCAGACGTTCGACGATTGTCGAGTCGTAGTCGGGGACGTGATCGGCCAACACTCGCGATCCTGCGCTGGTCAGAACTCCCTGGGTGTAGATGATGTCCTTGACGGCTACTGGAATGCCATGCAGCGGGCCCCGGTACACGCCGCTTGCGATCTCGTCCTCTGCGCCGGCAGCCTCGGCAGTCGCCGTTTCCGACATAACGGTAATGTATGCGCCAAGAGTGGGGTTCAGCAGCTCGATTCGCTCCAGGTATGCGCGTGTCAGCTCGACGGGAGACAGCTGCCGTGACTGGAGCAGCCGGCCAAGCTCGGCGATGGTCATCAGGTGCAGTTCACGACCAAGCATGTGGCTACTCCTGCCCAACTTCGAACCTGTGGGCCGGCTCGACCGACTCGATCAAGTCGTTGGGAATCTCGTCAAGCTCGTCGATGATTCCCGAAAGTCGGGACGCTATTGTGCGCGCTCGCGAATCGTCCAACTCCAAGCCCATTGTCTCCGCAAGTGTGCGGACATCTTCCATTGACAGCTCAGGCACGTTGACCCTCCTCAGACTTAAACTGGGCGCGCGTATTCTAACATGGGAGAAGTGCGACACAGGACGGGCGGGTTCTCACTTGCGATGCTACAATCGCACTCCAGAGTGGGCTAGATGACGGTGCAAGGAGCGATCATGGACCTCAACGACAAGGTAGCTATCGTGACAGGGTCGGCTCGTGGGATAGGGCGCGCAATCGCAGACAAGATGGCGACGTACGGGGCAACAGTGGTGGTGTGCGACCTGAACATCGACAATGTGCAGCGTACGGCGTCGGAGCTGAGCGAAGCTCACCCCGATACCGAGTTCGGGGCCTTCCAAGTGGATGTAACGCAACGCGAGTCGCTGGACCGGTTGGCGAGCGACTCCGCAGATCTGTTTGGACAGATCGACATCTTGGTGAACAACGCGGGAATCATCGGGGCGTCGGGATGGGAAGGTCGTGACAGCCCAAGTGAAGAGGACTGGGACCAGATCTACGCTGTCAACGTGAAGGGCGTCGCAAAGGCTTCGGATGCGATTTCCGAGTACATGAAGGAGCGCAACTACGGCAAGATCGTCAACATCGCGTCGGTCGCCGGACGGCAGGGCGCCCCGGGGAATCCTGCATACAACGCCTCGAAGGCCGGCGTCATCAGCCTGACTCAAGCCTACGCGCTGGGCCTCGCGCCCTTTAACATCAACGTGAACGCGATCTGCCCGGGATCGTTGTGGACGCACATGTGGGAGCGGATTGCCGTGCGCAACATCAATCTCGACGAGAGCCAATCGGGAATGACCCCCAAGGAGCACTTCGACCGGTCGATCCAGGCCAGGATGCCTCTTGGCCGCGAGCAGACACCGGAAGACATCGCGAACCTGGCGGTGTTCCTAGCGTCAGACCTGTCCCTCAACATCACCGGACAGGCGATTAACGTGACCGGCGGCTCAAGGATGGACTAGGAGGTCTAACCCGGGCGCTTCCTGCCCGTCTTGGCCTCGTACAGCTTCCAGGTCTCGTCGTTGAACGGGTAGTACTTGCCGGGTGAGCACTTCTCGATCGCTAACTGGGCCTTTACGATCTCTTCGACTTCCTCGCGCTGGTGGGCTATCTCGATAACCTCGTCGACCTCGGACCTGGGGACGACGACTACGCCGTCGTCATCGCCCACGACGGCGTCGCCAGGCCTGACGAGAACTCCACCGCACTGGATCGGGTCGTTAACCTGCCACGGCCAGAACTCCGCCGGGCCCTGCTTGGCTGTGGTCGACGCGCTGAAAACGGGGAAGCCGTATTCCCTGAGCGCGACGCTGTCGCGGACCGCACCATCGGTCACCAGGCCGCCCGCACTGAGCTGCATCATCCTGAAGAACTTGATGTCCCCGCCGATGGAGCTGTACGTCCATCGCATTGCGTCAACGACGAGCACTTCTCCGGGACCGCATAACTCTATGGCAACGTACTCGGCCGACCGGTCGGCTTTCGGCTTGTCGGCGGCGAGGTCGGGCCTGTGTGGGACGAAGCGGAGTGTGACCGCGCGTCCGGCCATTTGCTGTTCAAGCTGGAGAGGCCGCGCTCCTTCGATGTAGCTTTGCGGCCAGTTCTTCACCCAGAGCGCGTCGATGAGGGTCTGTGTCGGGATATTCTTCAGCACTTTCAGAGTTTCATCCGAGATCGGGGTTGAGTTGGTCATGTGGTGTTCTCCTCCCTGGAAAGATCGCGGCGTATTGTATGGATTGGCGCGTACCCGTACAATCCCAGTTGGCGTCTCACTCTAGGCGTCCGAGACCAGTCTTTTCTCAGCAAGGAACTTTGCGATGGCAAATACGACCGCAGACGTTGTAGTTATCGGTGGTGGAGTGAATGGTACGAGCGTTGCCATGCACCTGGCTCGCATGGGCGCCGGTAGGGTGGTGCTGGTGGAGAAGGGGCACCTTGCCGGTGGAGCGAGCGGCAGGTCGGGCGCGATGGTACGAGAGCACTATCTCCATCCTACGCTGGTCAGGATGGCGACCGAGGCCAGGGAAGTCTTCCAGAACTTCGGCGACGCTATCGGAGGAGACCCCAGGTTTGTACAGGGTGGCAGGGTGCTGATGTTTCCCGAGCGAGACGCGCCCGCCGTTCGCGCGAACGTCGAGATGAACCGTGATCTTGGGGTCAATATCGAGACGCTGACGCAGACCGAGGTCGCCGGAATGGTCCCGCAAGCGAACACGGATGACATCGCCATCGGCACCTACGAGCCGGACGCCGGCCACGCTGATCCAGTCGCCACCACCTACGCATTTGCCGACCGCGCTCGCGACTACGGCGCCGAGATACACACCCAAACGGCGGTTACCGGACTCGTTACTACAGGCGGAAGGATAACGGGAGTCGAGACAAGTTCCGGGACAATCGAGACCTCGACGGTCGTTGCCGTCGTCGGGCCCTGGTGTCATCAGCTTGCCGCCACAGTAGGTGAGTCACTGCCGGTAACCCCGATCCGGGTGCAGATGGTGCATCTCAGACGGCCCCCGCCGCTGGAGTCTCTGAATACGAACATAATCGACTACACTACGGGCGCATACTTCCGCACGTACTCGGACAGTGATACGGTGATCGGAGGGGAGGCCCTGGAAGACCTTACCGAGGTCGCCAATCCAGACGCGTTCGGTCTCAACGCAGACCACGATACGATCACGCGCTTCTGGGACCGCGCGAAGCTCAGATTCCCGGGCTTCGACGCGGCCATCTGCAGAGGGGGCTACGGCTCACTGTATGACATGACGCCTGACGGCAATCCGATTCTCGATCGATCACAGACTGTTGCGGGGCTGTACTGGGCTGTTGGATTCAGCGGTCACGGGTTCAAGTTGTCCCCGGTCGTAGGAAGGATGGTCGCAGAGCTTGTGCTGACCGGCGACTCAAGTGACCACCCGATTCGCCAGTTCAGGGCCGCCCGGTTCGCTGAAGGCGACCTGCTGGATGCTGAGCATCCATACGAAGGCAGACGGCACCAGTGAGCGTCGACGGGGCGGTATTCTACTACGATGGCGAGTGCGGGATCTGCCTTCGCCTTGTGCGGCGGCTCATGAAGTTCGATGCGCGGGGCTCAATTACGTGGACCGCTTTCCAAAGCCTGGAGTGTCCCCCACTGGGCATCTCATGGGAAGATCTGGACCGAGCCGCCTATCTCATCTCCGATGCCGGTGACGTAAGCGAGGGCTTCTACGCAATCAGGGGGCTTTTGACAAGGTTGCCTGCGCTGGCAGCGGTAGGGATGTTCATGCACCTGCCGGGCGTGGCCCTGGTCGGGCGTCCGCTGTACAGGTTTATCGCACGCAACAGGAAGAGCAGGTTGTCCTGTGGGCCGTGACGCGCTTGCGTTCATTTCTCGCCCGCACGTTCGACTGGCCCAGGAATAAATTGAAAGCGGAGGATCGTCAGTCAGATGATTAGCACCGAGGTCACAGATGATATCAAGCGAGGCCGGAATCAACTGGCGGTCACTGTCGTCCTCGGGCACACAGTAAAGCACATCTACAATTCGGGTCTGCAATCGGTCATCCTGGCTGTCATCAAGGACGACCTCAATCTGACGGGAACGCAGTTCGGGCTCCTCGCCACCTCGCAGAGGGTTACGAGCGGCACGACAACTATGGTGGCGGGCTACCTCGGTGACCGTTTCGCCAACAGGTCGGGCCTGATGCTGATGCTGTCGCTCGGCATCATGGGAGTCTCCTACTATCTGTTGGGAAGCGCGCCCAGCTATTGGGTGCTGTTCGCAGTGATGCTGCTCGTCGGGATAGGGCCTTCGCTTTACCATCCGCCCGCGATCGCGTCGCTGTCCAGAAAATTCCCTGACAGACGGGGGTTCGCAATCTCGTTACACGGGACTGGAGGGAGTGTAGGAGAAGTAGTCGGGCCGGTGCTGACCGGAGGTCTCATCAGCGGGACCTACCTTGTCGCCTTCCACTGGCGGGACGTGCTTCATGTAAGCGTCTTTCCGGCCCTGTTCTTCGCCGTCGCCGTGTATTTGATGATGCGGAACATCCCTGCGGCCGGCGCTGACACATCCTCGCTGCGCGAGTATGGGTCGTCTCTCGTGAGCTTGCTGCGGCGGAGGGCGATGCTGTCTCTCGTGTTCGTGACAGCCCTGCGCAGCGCAGGACAGTATGCGGTAATGGGGTTCCTGCCGGTCTATCTGCTGGAAGACCTCGAGTACGAGAAAGTAGTGATTGGGCTGTTCATGTCCAGCGCGCAGGTCACCGGAATAGTAGCGCAGCCACTGATGGGTTACCTGTCAGATCGGTTCGGTAGGAAGATAGTACTCGTTCCGTGCACGCTGGTGATGGGGGTTCTGATTATGTCGCTGAAGTTCGCTGAGCCGGGTCCGCAGCTCTTCATCGTGGTGTTGTCGATGGGCGCGTTCCTCTACTCGCTGCACACCATATACATCGCAGGCGCAATGGACGTGGCGCAGGGGCAGGCGCAGTCCACGGTCGTGTCCCTGATATACGGAGCCAGCTTTATCGGAGCGTTCTCGCCGTGGGTAGCTGGCTGGGTAGCCGACCAGTGGGGGAACTCGTCGTCATTTATCTATGGCGGCGCGCTCGTGATCCTCGGAGCCCTCATTCTGTGGATCACCCGGCTCCCGAAGACGGCGAACCAGATGAGCGCTGAGTCGAAGGGTTAGTTGCCAATCAGCACGACCTCGCGCTGTATATCGGTCGTCACCTGTGGGCCGTCCTCTGAGATGAAGACGTCGATCTCCGACCTTACTCCGAACTCAGGCACGTAGATTCCGGGCTCAATGGTCACCGCGATGCCGGGGAGCAGCTGCCTCGTGTCGTAGGTCTCCCAAGAGTCCAAGTTGACTGCGTTGGAGTGGACCTCCCGACCCAGGCTGTGTCCCAGCCGATGGTTGAAGTACTCACCGAAGCCTGCTGCCTCGATGTAGTCTCTGGCCACTATGTCCAGCTCCCAGCCCTGGAGCGTGCGGCCGTGCTGGAAGGCGGTCACCATTTCGGCCAACGCGGCGTCTCGGGCGCCGAGGACAATGTCGAAGACCTGTTGGTGTCTTGCGGGCACTACGTCTCCGACGTACGCTGTCCACGTTATGTCGCCAAACATGTCGTCTTCGCCTGGGAGCCGTGTCCACAGGTCAATCAGCACCCAGTCGCCCCGTCTGATCCTGACAGAGTTCTCCGGAGTGGGGTCGAAGTGTGGGTCCGAGGCGTGCTCGTTGACAGCAACCGCCGGACCGTCGGTAACTACGAGGCCGCTCTCCCGGAACCGGTTGCGTATGAACTCCGCAGTCTCGAATTCGGTTATGCCGGCGTCGAGCGTGCAGCCGATGTGGTCGAATGCCTCCTCGACGATCTGTGTCAGCTTCTCAGCGGCATAAAGGTGAGAGGCAAGCTGCTCGTCGCTCCAGCGCTGTGTCGCGTACTGCAGCAGGTCGGCGGACGATACGACATCCACGCCCAGGCCTCGTACCATCTCAAGCGTTCCGCCGTCGACCTTCGAGACCCGTGGCAATGCCCCTTCAGGCGTGTACTCCATCGCGATGCGCCCGGCGTTCCCGAGTCGGCTTCTCAGCCTGGCAATCATGTCCTGCCTGTTGACGAACAGGGTAGTGTCGATGCCGAGGTGGGTGAAGCGACTCTGGTCAACAAAGCTGAGGAGCAAGTGAGGGTCTCCCTGCGCGGGTATCCACAGCCACACTGGCCTCGTGACGTGGCCGACTCGCCCCACTGTGTCCGATAGTATGGGATTCAGGCCCCTGTAGTCGTAGACGAGCCACCCATCCACCCCCTGAGAGCTCATGTACTCCTGCGCCTGCTGCACTACTGACTGTATTGACATCGTCGCACTTCCTCCGGGTCGGGATTGCACAATATCTCGTAGACTGGGTTACATCCGCCCGCTGCCAGTCGAATTGCCCAGGCAATGATTTTGAGCTATAGGTGGGGCGGCGACACTGACCGTTACTGCTGTCAGCCAAGTTTCTGTTGACCAATGTATAATACTGCTGAAGAATACGTCACCGTTAGGTGACGCAGGTCTTTGCTACATCCGACTTCTTCTTCCTGGTTTGCAAGCTACGGGGGACTCTCATGGCACGACAACGAACGGTCACACTCAGAGGGGTCACACGAGAAGACGTGACCAGAATCAGGCAGTGGCTCGAAGACGAAGAGACCACTGACAGCTGGTTCGGGCGCTACGCCTACGGTGAACCCGCCCATCTCGGTTACCAGCCTGCCGAAATGGAGGCGGCGACGGACGAGGAGTTCGCGCGCGCCCTGGAAGACCCTTCGCATGTGACCCTGTCCGTCTACACCGGTGAAGGAGAGCACATAGGGGAGATCCACCTGGGGCTGGACGAGGCCCTCGGCGACGGTCAGCTCTCGATCCTGATGGGCCGCAGGACACTGTGGACTCGCGGATACGGACTCTCCGGGGTTCGGGCGGCGCTCGATCTCGCGTTCAACGATTACGGACTCTATCGCGTGTGGGTGGACATACCAGAGTTCAACCTGGCCGCTCGTACTCTGTTCGAACGAGTCGGATTCACCCACGAAGGCACGCTGCGGCAGAGCAGACCGCGCGGCGGGGCACGCTTCAACTCGGTTGTCATGGGAATCCTGGCCGCCGAGTACAGCCCGGACTCCAGCTGAGTCCTGATAGCCATGACACTTTACGATGCAGAGTCCGGGAACCTGACACTGGTCGCCAGCGGCGACACGATGATCACCAGGCGACTGTCCGTGTTCAAGGAGCCGAGGTTCCTGTCGGTCGTTGACCTGTTCAGGAACGCAGACGTTGGCTATACCAACCTCGAGATGTTGATGCACGACTTCGAACATTCTCCGGGAATGGCTGGCGGCACCTTCACAGGGTCCGACCCGGCGAATCTCGAAGAGCTTCGATGGGCCGGTATCAACCTGGTATCCACTGCCAACAATCACAGCTACGACTTTGGGGAAGGCGGCGTGCTGACCAACGTAGGTCACCTCAAACGGGTTAGGATGGCCTTCGCGGGCACCGGGCGCAACCAGAGTGAGGCCCGCGCTCCGGGATACCTCGACACAGCTGCGGGTCGGGTAGCCCTGATCTCGGCATCGTCCACGTTCAGCGAGGCGGGAAGGGCGATGGACCAGCGTCCCGACCTCCCTGGCAGGCCGGGGCTCAACGGGCTTCGCCACTCCGTAACCTATACGGTGGACCGTCCGGCATTCGACTCGATGAAGCGCGTCAGCCGCAGCCTGGGATTCGAGGCCAGCAACGCAGCGCAAAGACGCTTTAGGCCCGAGGGCACGGTGATGGAGGACAACGACACGCAGATCGGGTTCCTCGGCCGACGGTTCGTTCTTGGGGAGGAGTTCGCCAAATCGAGCCGACCGAACCAACGCGACTTGGACGAAAACTTGAAGTGGGTGAGGGACGCGCGCCGAATGGCCGACTGGGTGTTCGTATCGTTCCATTGTCACGAGAGCGGCGACAGCACGGACGAACCTCCTGAGTTTCTGCGGACATTCGCGAGGGCGTGCATCGATGCAGGGGCGGACGCCTTCCTCGGTCACGGGCCTCACGTAACTCGTGCGGTGGAGATCTACGAGGGCAAGCCGATCTTCTACAGTCTTGGTAATTTCATCTTCCAGAACGACACCGTTCGCTGGCAGCCGGCGTTCAACTACGAGTCCGTCGGGCTGGGGCCGGAGAGCACTCCCGCCGACTTCTACGACCACCGCAGCGATAACGACACCCGGGGCTTCCCAGGCGACATGGTCTACTGGAACAGCGTAGTCGCCCAGTGTGAGTACCGCGCGGGAGACTTGCATCGGATAGACCTTCACCCGATCGATCTGGGACATGGAAAGGCGAGGTCGCAGCGGGGCAGACCCGTGCTGGCGTCGGGGCAGTCGAGCCGCCACTCGCTGGAGAGGGTCAGGCGACTTTCCAAGCGATTGGGCGTAGAAGTCAGGATGCGGAATGGTGTCGGAGTCATCGAGCCCTGATCAGGGCGATTACCTAGAGGAATCTCTCCGTGCGGTAGCGCTCGTTTTCGCCGATCAAGGAAGAAGAATCGCCGTAACAGCCGGGGGACGTCCCGCTCTCCCTGAAGTATCTGTACCCAATTGCTTCTACCCTGAGATCGAAGAATTCGTCGGCAAGACGATGAATATTCTCGGGATCCACCTCTCCCTGCTCAGATGCCTCGACGACAGCAGATCGGATGAGGGGAGAGTTCGCATCTATTCTCTCACGTCAAGACATTCCGACGCTGATCTGAAAGATGGGTTTCAGTGGTTTGACTCGGCGAAGGTCGATAGCATCGCGGGACTCTCAGATACGCAGACTTCGTCCATACTTATGGAGCGCGACCGTGTAGCCGGCCAAAGACCGCCGCGGCCTGCCGTACCGTGGGAGTGGCCAAGCACTTGGGATGACGATACTCGAAAGTGGATCAGCGACCATCTCAAGCTGAAGGGCGCGCCGTCCGACTGGACCACCACGCCTATCCGGTCGTGGTCGATATCGAGTGTAGTCCGAATCTGTGCCGGTACATCGCGCAAATCCGAATGCTTTTACTTCAAGGCTTCACCGACTTTCTTCTCGAAAGAAGCGGCCGTGACGGCGGAGGTTGAAGGTCGCTTTCCGGACATCAGTCCGCGCTTGGTGGCCGTTGACAAGGCTCGCGGCTGGATGCTGATGGATGACCTCGGTGATCTTACGCTCGGCGCCGCTGACAGTCCAGAACTCTGGTGTGAGGCGATGCGGGCGCTAGCTCGCATCCAGATCGAGTTCGCGAACGACGCCGGCGCACTAGACAGATTGGGGCTCGAGCGTCGCACTACCTCTGAAATTTCCGCTACGCTCAGGGAGTGGACTCAGGACGAAGAGGCCCTCGACCTGCATTACGCATCAGGGCGTTCTCTCTCTGCGCTGCGCCGTCTGGAGCCGCATATCAAGCGTGTGGAACAGCTCTGCGAGCGGGTCGATTCTATTGGGCTCCCGAAGACGCTCGACCACGGCGACCTGGATGCAGGCAACGTGTTCGTCAGGGATGGGTCGCCAGTTATCATGGACTGGTCGGATGCATCGATTTCAAGTTCGCTGTTCGCTCCAGTGTTGATTCCTCAAGTCTCCAGGAACCCACTGTTGGCTCGCGCGTTTCTTGCGGAGTGGGCCGAATACGTCTCGATGGACCGTCTAGAGGTGGCATTCCAAGCAGCCAAGCCTATTGCCGCCCTGGAACGCGCCTTCCACTATCACAGAAACATCGTGGCACACCTCCAGCGTCCGTCGGTAGATCTGAGTATCCTAGAAGCATACATTCCGGACCTTCTCAATCTCGCCGCGTCCGAGCTGGAGCAATGTGTGTGACTGCGGCTGAACGGTCCGCCTCCTCAGGGTCGGCCTAATGTTGCGGGAGCCTGTTGGCGAGATGAGTGCTGGAATCCGTCATGCGGGTGCGCTACAGTATTCACAGGTGGCGGCAAGTGACCGTGTCCCACTTCAAGCTATGACCCAGTGACCGCAATGCACCAAACGACACTCGACTTTGACAAGGCAGTCGAACTTGCGATGGGCCTAGCCGACTTCGAACGCTCGACCCACTCGCCAGGACACTCCGGTTTCCATCTCGAAAGAGTTGGGATGCTGGCCGACAGCATGGACCAGGTGCATCGTGCCGTACCGACTGTCCACGTTGCTGGAACCAAGGGGAAGGGCAGTACGTCCGCCCTTATTGCGTCAATTCTTTCGAGCGCAGGATACACCGTAGGCCTTTACACTTCTCCGCACTTGCATACGGTGTGCGAGCGTGTGCGGGTGGGACTGCAACCGATTTCACGCGCGGAGTACGCAGCACTCGTCGCTGAGGTCTGGCCCGCGGTTGAGCAGGTTGGGTCGGAGGGGCCCTATGGCGGCGTCACGTTCTTCGAGATGATGACTGTCCTCGCGATGGTCCACTTTCGCAACATCGGCGCCGACTTCCAGGTGCTGGAGGTCGGGCTTGGGGGGCGGCTGGACTCCACGAACATTGTGACTCCAGAGGTCTCGGCAATCACGTCAATCAGCATCGACCATGCTGCGACTCTCGGTGGGACAATTCAGGAGATTGCGACGGAGAAGGCGGGAATAATCAAGACCGGTGTGCCATGTGTGATCGGTCCTCAATGGGCGTCCGAGGCGTCACGTGTCTTTGAAGGAGTTGCGCTCGACCGAGGCGCTCCCCTGGTTTCAGTTTCGGAATGCTTCACGATGCGCCGGGTATCGGCGGACCTTGAGGGTCAATCGATTGTGTTGTCGGGAAACGAGACCAGTTACAATCTGTGGACACCGCTGCTTGGCGACCATCAGATCGAGAACGTCGCAACGGCGGTGGCGTCTATGGAGGTACTCCGAGACAGGGGTTTCGAGGTTCCTGACGAAGCAATTGACCAGGGCGTGCGAGACGTGTGCTGGCCTGCGCGGTTCCAAGTGTACGTCCGTGACGGCAAGACAATTACAGTAGATGGAGCGCACAATCCCTACTCAGTAGGGCGCCTGATCGAGACCATCAACCAACACTTCGATCCGGGTCGCGTTGTTCTCGTATTCGGGTCCCTTGGAGGCCATAGTGCGGAGGGCATGTTGGAAGCCTTTGCAGATCTGTCTCCCGACGTCGTAGCGGTCCAGTCCAGGCATCCACGCTCGGCCCGCGCACGTGCCACGGCAGAAACCGTTCGTCGGATGGGGTTAAACCTTGTCGCCGAATCCAAAACCGTCGCGAAAGGGCTCCGGCACGCTCTTGAGATCGCGCGGACTGGCGACCTCATACTCTGCTCAGGTTCATTGGCGCTCGCTGCGGAGACCATAGAGGAGTTGGAAGGAATTGAACCTGAGATCTACGAAAACCTGAGAGGGCCGGTCAACCGGCCGCTAGCCCGAACCTAGTGTCAGCTCAATGGGACTGTATAGGAGAGTAGGCCAATGAAGAACGCCACTACCCGAGTGGTGATCACCGGTATGGGAGCGATGACGCCACTGGGCGAGTCCGTAGATAAATACTGGGATAACCTGGTCAAGGGTCACTCCGGAATCGGGCCGATGACGCTCTGCGATGCGTCGGAGTTTCCATCCAGGATCTCCGGTGAGGTCAGCGGCTTCGATCCCGGCGACTACATCGACCGCCGTGAACATCGAAGGATGGCACGGTTCTCCCAGCTGGCCGTTGCCGCTGCCGGAGTAGCCATAGAGGACGCCGGACTCAACCTGTCCAAAGAGGACACCGACCGTATCGGCGTCGTCATGGGCAACGGCAATGGAGGGTTTCCGACGACCGAGGACAACGCGCGCGTACTCGTCCGTAGAGGGGGAATGCGAATGTCGCCATTCTTCATTCCCATGATCCTCCCGAACATGGCTGCCGCCAACGTCAGCCGCATGTATGGGCTCAAGGGGTACACGTCCACAGTCATTACGGCATGTGCGGCGGGCACACAGGCCATTGGCGAGGCGGCGGTGGCGCTCCAACGGGGAGTCGCAGACGTGATCCTCGGCGGAGGCTGCGAGGCCGGCATCAGTCAGCTCGGTCTTGGCGGGTTCAACGTAATCAAGGCCCTCAGCCGACAGAATGAGGACCCAGAGAAGGCGAGCCGACCCTTCGACGCCCAGCGGGATGGTTTCGTCCCCTCAGAGGGAGCGGGCATTTTGGTAATGGAGACGCTGGAGCATGCGGTTGATCGCGGCGCCGACATCCTGGCGGAGGTCACGGGCTATGGCGTCTCTTCAGATGCGTTCCACGCGGTGCAGCCGGATGAGGACGGCACCGGGGCGGCCAGGGCTATACGTTGGGCAATAGAAGATGCTGGGCTCGAGCCGGCCGACGTAAGTTACATCAACGCCCACGGCACTTCGACGCCCAAGAACGACCATGTGGAGACGCTAGCAATCAAGCTGGTGTTCGGGGGCGATGCGTACAAAGTACCGATCAGCTCCACCAAGTCGATGATTGGGCATGCTCTCGGTGGGGCAGGAGCGCTCGAAAGCGTAGCATGCGTCAAGTCAATTCAGCAGGCGATTATTCATCCCACCATCAACTATGAGCATCCTGATCCGGACTGCGACCTGGACTACGTGCCGAATGAGGCCAGGCAGGCAGACGTCGCTCATGTGCTCTCGAACAGCTTCGGATTTGGAGGCCAGAACTCCTGCGTAGTGTTCAGCCGAATTGACTGACCCTGGGGCGGGCAGCCGGCTATGGTTTGTGGTGGAAGTTCAGCCGCTCGGTGAAGTCCGCAATTGACGACTGGCAAGTGGACAAAAAGAAAAGGGGCCACACATTCAAGCGTGGCCCCTTTTAGTTTCCAAGTGTTGATAGTCAGGTGATTGCGGCCACTTCTGGAAGCATTCCCTCAAGCATCATTTGCATTGCCATGATGTGGGTGCATGTCTCGCGTCCGATGTGATAGTCGCAGTCACATCCCCACCTGCCAGCCCCATAGGTGATCGTATGGTCGCCGTTGTCCCCCTCGAATCGGACCGTACAACTCTGGAAACTGACCCGTTCCTTCTGAAGCGCGTAGTCCTTGGCTTTCTCGATCTTCCTTATGAAGCTTGAGTTCATATGACAGCGTCCCTCCTTTGGGGTCATGAGGTAGGAGTGCATTACGTCCCTGTGACAAAATTGTAGCGATGCGGTTGAACCTCAGTCAATTCGCTCTGCGGTCCAGCAAAAGCGGATCCCGGCGTCTGAATGTGGGCAGTTAAGGTCGCCCGGTACCTCAGGATTGCCGCCGACTGGCATATAGTGATAGATTCTGGGAGACGATCAGACTCATCGTAGAAAGGTTGGTTAGTGACAAACATGGCTGACGACATGCGCATCGCCGTAATAGGGCAAGCCGCATTTGGCAAAGACGTTCTGGCGGCATTGGCCGAAAACGGCGAGGACATCGTCGGCGTGTTCTGTCCCCCTGACCGGGAGGGTCGTCCCTTCGACCCCATCAAGCAGGAGGCGACGGAGCGCGATATCCCCGTGTTCCAGTTTCGGAGAATGCGTAGGAAAGTTGCAATAGACGCCTTCCTCGAACTGAATGCCGACCTATGCGTGATGGCATTCGTCACGGATATTGTTCCGGATGAGATCCTGGAAGCCCCGACTCATGGAACTATCCAATACCATCCCTCGCTCCTGCCAAAACACCGCGGGCCAAGCTCGATGAACTGGCCGATTATCTGGGGAGAGACTGTGACGGGGCTGTCAATCTTCTGGCCGGACAAAGGCTTGGACACCGGGCCCATCCTTCTGCAAAAGGAGGTCGAGATAACTCCGGACGACACGCTCGGGTCGCTCTACTTTGGCAAGCTGTACCAAATGGGTGTAGACGCGATGGTCGAATCGGTCCAGATGGTCCGTGAAGGGGACGCGCCGAGACTTGACCAGGACAACTCCGAAGCGACCTACGAGGGTTGGTGTCGGGCCGAGGATGTCGTCATCGACTGGAAAACCCAGACAGTGGAGGAAGTGTACAACCTGATTAGAGGAGGCGATCCAAGTCCTGGAGCGAATACCACTATTGCTGGCTCATCGATCGCTTTCTTCAGAGCCAGCAAGATAGCCGGAAACTCTGGTCTTCAGGCTGGCGAAGTGGCTGAAGTTTCCGATGAGGGATTCACGGTTGCCGCCAATGGAGGCGCCATCTTGGTTGGGCGAGTCCAGCCGGATGGGGGACGCAAGGTCATGTCACCCGAGTGGGCCGACCAGATCGGTCTGAAACCGGGAGCCAGGTTCGGAACGTAGTTGAGATCGAAGAACCGCCTGTCCGTGTGCGGGATGCCTACGCAGGAGCCGAGATGAACAGTCGAGAGAATCATCTGGCCGGCATTGTACGCCGCCTTGCGGGAGCGGGCCGTAGGTCTGAGGAACAAACCATAGCCGCTGCCGAAGCGCTGTCCAAGAGGCTCTCGTCATTTCCTCAACACAATCCGAATCCCGTAGTCGAGACAGATCTCGACGGAAACGTCACATACATTAACCCAGCCGCCGAGGAGTTGCTGGAACCGGGGGCGTCCAGAGGGTCACACCCGTTGGCCAGCCAAATGGGGCCGATTCGCGCCCGATTACTCAACGAAGCTACCGGCGTACAGTCTCGCGAGATTAACGTGCAGGGTTCTGCGTACGAGCAGAAGTTCCTGTACATCCCCGAAGACTTTGTGATCCGAATCTACTCCACGGACGTTACTCGCATGAAAGCTGCACACTCGGCGATGATTGTGGCAGGCGAGGAGGCTCGGAGCCTAGCCGCCGAGAACGAGACCCTCGGTGAAATTGGGCGGATTATCAGTTCCAGTCTCGATATCGATAACGTTTATGCTGGCTTTGGCGAGCAGCTCCGCAGTCTGATCCAGTTCGACAGGCTGTCCATCAGTCTGGTCAACATGGATGACAACACTTTCACTAACGCCTACACCATCGGCGATGAGATTCCAGGTAGGAATCCCGGGGAAGTGATCGAGTTGGAAGGGACGGTCACCAACGAGGCTGTACGGTCTCGTAGCGCGATGGTCGTCCAAGGGGACTTTCTGGAAATGGAGCGTCGCTACCCTAACCTGATCAAGTATCCCTCGGTCGTGCTTGCGCCGCTGATCTATCGGGGGGAGCTGTTTGGCGTCTTGAACGCTCGCTCTCAGGAGATGAACGCGTATGAAGGCAAGGACGCTGAGATGCTGTCACGCGTCGCGGCTCAGATTACGCCGACGATCGCAAACTCTCTGCTGTATGCGGACATAGTCAGGGCGCAGGACGACCTGGCGCGATCCAACTCAGACCTCGAACAGTTCGCGTACGCTGCCTCCCATGACCTGCAGGAGCCTCTGAGAACGATCACTGCATATCTCGGACTGGTGAAGGAACGCTACGGCGAGGGACTCGACGACACCGCACACGAGTTCATGGACTTCGCGATAGACGGGGCTGAGAGAATGCAGCGTCTCATCAGCGACCTGCTCGAGTATTCACGCGTTGGCACCCAGGGCCGCGAGTTGCAGCCAGTGAACTGCTCCCGGATCATTGATGGGGTGTTGGTGAGTCTGAACGAGGCTATCAACAATCAGAAGGCAAAAGTCGAGTGCTCGCCTCTGCCCATCGTAAATGGGGACGAAGCTCAACTGGCAAGACTATTCCAGAACTTGGTCGGCAACGCCCTCAAGTTCACTGGCGATGCCGTCCCTCGGATTCAGATCTGGGCTGAGCTTCAAGGGAGCGATTGGGTTTTCTCCATCAAGGACAATGGCATCGGAATCGCGCCCGACTACCAGGAGCGGATATTTGGAATGTTCGCTCGGCTGCACTCGCGCACCAAGTATTCGGGTACTGGAATAGGTCTCGCACTGTGTAGTAAGATAGCCCAACGCCACGGGGGTAGGATCTGGGTCGAATCGGAAGTTGGAAGTGGCTCAACTTTCCGTTTCAACATCCCGGTAACGAGTTAGAGCTCTGCGCTCAGGAGGTTGTGCCAATGGTTTCCGACATCGGTGATCGCCCCATCGAGATTCTCATGGTAGAAGATAACCCTGCTGACTTTCGGCTGGCCCAGGACACTATAGAGCGTTCCAACCAACGGGCCAACATAACTCACGCGGAAGACGGCGAGATAGCGCTGGCTATACTGCGGAAAGAGGGGCAGCATTCCGACGCTCCAAGGCCTGACCTGATTCTGCTGGACCTGAGGCTTCCCAAGAAGGATGGCACCGAGGTACTGGCAGAGATGAATCAGGACGAGGACCTGGTCTCGATTCCGGTCATGCTGCTCACAGGCACTGAGGCAGAGTCCAGCCTTCTGGAGTCGTACTCGATCCCGCCTAGCAGGTACGCCCGAAAGCCACTTCAGCTTGAGCAGTTCCACAGAGCCCTGGGACAGATGGGGCTGTTCAGTCGCCAGCCGATCCGAATCCCGACCCAGCAGCAGACCCAGGCAGCAACGACTGCTGCGAGCAGCAGTCGGCGTCGCTGGTGGTGGCCATTCGGCTAATCCTGTAGTAGGGAAGAGTCAGGCAATCCGGCGCTTCCTCGATCTCAGGTAGTCCACCATTACGTACTCGCCCAACTGGTTAGGGGTGCTGTAGAAGGCCCGGCCGTTGTTCACCTTGGTCAACCGGTCTATGAAGTCCATCAAGTAGTAGTTGGCTTCAAGCATGAACGTGTTGATCGTGATGCCGTCTTGGGTGCAGCGTTTGGCTTCCTTCAGCGTCTCCTCGATCGTGAGTTGGCTTGGGGGATAGCTGAAGTAGGCGTGGCCCTCTTCGAGGTGAGTGGTAGGTTCGCCGTCCGTCACCATAATGACGTGCTTGTTTGCGACCTTCTGGCGGGATAGCAGCCTGCGCGCCAGCATCAGGCCGTGCTGCATGTTGGTCCCTGAGTTCCAGTAGTTCCACGTTATCTCCGGCAGGTCTTCTTCCTTGAACTCCATCGCGTAGTCGGAGAAGCCGACCAGATAGAAGTAGTCCCTGGGGAACTGTGAGTGGATTAGCCAGTAGAGCGCCATGGCGACCTTCTTGGCTGGACCCCAGTAACCGAACATTCCCATGGACTTGCTCTGGTCCAACAGCAGGACGGTAGCCGTCTGCGTCAGATGTTCAGTGTGACGTATCTCCATGTCGTCCACTGAGAGTTGGATGGGAACATTGGGACCCCCTCGCAGCACTGAGTTGAAGAGGGTCCTGTGCAGGTCGATTTCGAACGGGTCACCAAACTGGTATTGCCTGGTCTCGCCGGTAAACTCCCCGCCATCGCCTCTTGTGAACAACTCGTGCCTACCGAGCCTGTCTTTGTTCATTTCGGAGAACACTTCACGTAGGGCGTTCTGTGCGAGCTTGCGCATCCCTCGGGCGGTGATCTCGAGGCGGTCTCCCTTGCGCCTGAGATACCCGGCTTCTTCCAGCTGCTTGACCAACTGCTGAAGCTGCTCCATTTCGCGTCTGGCTTCCTCGCCCAGATGCTCTTCGACTTTTTCGAGATTGACGTCTTCGACGTTTCCCTGCCGTGTGATCGACTCAAACTGCTCGTCCAGGCGGTCCATGTCCTGGAGCTGTTCCATAAGTCTCATGGCCTGTTCCAGCGTGACGGACTCATCGCCCATGAACGGATACTCGTTTGCCATGTCGTCGAAGGGGAACATGTCGTACATGAGGGACGCCAGCTCGGAGAGATCCCCCATCATGGATTGATCCATGGAGGACTGGAGCATGTCCGTGAGCTCGTCTCGCATCTGCTGCGGCATGGAGTGCATCAGGGACTGCATAGATGCCATCTGTTGCTGCAATTTTTCAATGAGTTCATCGAGGCTTACTGGCCTATCTGGATCGAAAAATTGGCCGTATTGCTCCATGAATCCTTCGAAGTCGGGGTCTTCTCCCATCGCGCGATCTTGCAGCATTTGGTTCAGCGCCTGGATCATCTCCTGCATCCGCTGCATGTCCTCCGGCGACATGCCCTCTATGGCGTCTTTCATTCCCTGGAAGAAGTTCTTCATCATCTGCTGGCGGAGCATGTCCATTAGCTCCTCGAACTTCTGTCGCGCTTCAGGATCGATGAAGTCGTACTCGGATAGTTCCCGCATCTGTCCGGCAGGGCTGTCCGGCAAGAGGTCCAGTTTCTCCAGGTTCTGCATGGCGCGCTGCTCTAGCAGGTCCATTGCCGATTCAAGTGGGTTCTTGTTGTCGCCCATGCTCTGGAGTTCCTCACGCGCCTCGGAGAGCCTGCGGTCGATGCCGCTGCGCTCGGTGTCGAGAACGTCTTGCAGCCTCTCCTTGATGTCATCCATAGCTGACTCGAGGTTGTACTGCTGCAACTTCTGCTGCTGCATCTGTCGCAGCCTTTCTCGCAACTCCCGCAGACCAGTGATCCGCTGACCCTGATCGCCGTCCATGCCGCTCCGGAGCAGATTGCGCATAGCGCGGTTGACATCGCCGTGGTTCATGATGTCTTCGGACAGGGCTTCGAGGATGTCTTCCTCGTCGAGGTCGAATGGGTGCTGCGAACCGTCCCATCGGGAGTAGCGGTAGCCGATCATAGGTCGGACCCCCATGCAGCCGAGCCGATGGCTCGGCAGATTGGCGCAATCATAGGTATGCCGTGCAATCGTGTCAATCGAGCGGCAGCCCGTGCGATCTCCGGCCCTGTGCTATACTCCGCTCCGAACTCTCTCGTAGACCGACATCGAGCGCATTGGGTAAGCGGTGGACTGGACAGTAAGTTCTGGATGCGAGAGGGCCTGACGAAAGGTGACGCTGGAGCTGGAGTCATTATGAAGATCACATCTCTCTACATGGAAACATATCGTTGGAAGCGAGCCAAGCCGATCCGAAATGGGATGTATGTTTACCCGACCGCAGGCCTGAACGTGGTCAAGGTCGAGACTGATGAGGGAGTGACCGGAGTCGGTCTGGCCGGCGGGGTCCAGGGCGCAGAGGAGATCGGGAAGACGATTCTCGACCACTTCGCCCAAGTCGTGGTGGGACAGGACCCATTCGACACGGAAAAAATATGGGACGACCTGTGGCAGCCGAAGCTGGTCGGGCGCAGGGGCATAACGACCCGAGTCATCAGCGGGATCGACATCGCGCTCTGGGACCTCAAGGGAAAGGCTACAGGGCTGCCTGTGTACAAGCTGCTCGGCGGGTACACCAACAAGGTGCCCGTGTACATCGCGGGCGGATACTACGAAGAGGGCAAGGGCCTCGGAGAGCTCGCAGAGGAGATGAGCATAGCGCTGGAAATGGGCGCTCGGGCTGTGAAGATGAAGATCGGCGGCGCTCCGATCAACGAAGACGTCGAGCGAGTTCGCGTCGTACGCGAGGCGGTTGGGCCTGACGTCAGACTGATGGTGGATGCCAACTGCGCCTATCGACACTACCAGGCGCAGGAGATCGCTCGCAAAATGGAGCCGTATGACGTGTTCTGGTTCGAGGAACCCGTTAACCCGGACGACTATGAGGGTCACAGGCTGGTTAGCCAATCGACGACGATCCCCGTAGCTACGGGCGAAAACGAGTACACACGCTACGGTTTCAGAGAGCTGATCGAAGGCAGGTGCTGCGACATCCTCCAGCCCGACGGTCTGATTATGGGAGGCGTGACGGAGTTCATGAAAGTTGCCGCGCTCGCTCAAGCGCATGACTTGCATATCGCGCCGCATGGCAACCAGGACGTTCACGTACACTTGGTATCGGCCATCCCCAATGGACTGACCGTCGAGTATTACAGCAATTCGACAGATCCGATGTGGGGACGAATGTTCAACGAGACGCTGGAGGTCGAAGACGGACACGTCAGCCCTCCGGACCGTCCCGGTTTCGGCATCAGTCTGAACGAGGAGGCGCTTGCGCCCTATAGGGTGAACTAGGCGGCAGCCTCGCCAGAATAGAGGAGGCCGCTGGCTCTACCTTTCGTCGCCGGAAGTCTCCTCGGATTCCTGGTCGCCCTCTTCACCTTCTGCCGCAGCGCCTTCTTCGCCTTCTTCATCATCGAAGGTCTCGACTTCCAGTCTAGGCGGCGCTACGCGAACGAGCGTGTCGTCGGGATCGTTGAGCACAGAAACATTGTCGGGCACTTCGACATCTCGCACCAGCAGGGTGGTATCGAAGTCGACGAGCACCGAGATGTCGACAGGAATCTCAGCGGGCATGTCCATCGGCAGCGCTTCGATGGACAGCGACTGGATGTTCTGCAGCAGCGTCCCCGCCATCTGCGAAACGGCCGGCGATGCGCCAGTCAGGGCCAGCGGTACCTCGGCGCTGACTGTCCTCGTGACGTCGACGCGCAGAAAGTCGACGTGGATCACCTCGTCGGATACGGGGTGACGCTGCACCTCGCGCACGAAGCAGATATTCTCCATGTCCTGGTCTTCCAACTCGATCGAAATGGGAATGTTGGTCCCGACCTGCGGCAGGAGTCTGTTGAGCATCCGACCGTCCACCTGAAGGTTTGACGGTTGTATGTCGGCGCCATAGAGATGCACAGGTATGACCCCCTGACGCCTCAGCTGCCGCACCTTTTTGCCGGTGACGGTCCTGGGGTCGAGTTTCACAGTTGCAACATCCATTGGGGTTCTCCTGTCAGTGGATCGGATTCAGACGGTCTCGCTACGTCCGGCCAGCCGAAGCGATACGGGACACGCGACGAACAATTCTAGCACAGCGCTTTTCGGGGCTGGTAGGCGATCAGAGTTCCATGAACCATGGTGCGCGTTCGGTGCGGAACATGCGGTCGGCCAGCCCAATCACGGACTTGTCACTTGCGTTAAGACGACCTGCTTCTGCGAGTGTGGAGAACGACACGCCTCCCAGATAGACAGCGGCGAGGTCTGCAACGGTCAGATGCAAGTCCGGAGGCTTGTCCGTAGGGGTGCATACCGCGCCCTCGTGCCCTGCTTCCAATGTATACACTCCGTCGTTCCATGCGCAGAAGTCATCGGAGACGCTTAGCGTGATATTTCCCTCGATGTCGTATCGTCGCGCTTCCAGAGCGGCTCTAACGTCTATCAGCCTCAGCCACATGTGGTCGTGCACGGATCGGTGCAGTCTTCGGGGGTCTTGAAGCGTCCAGGGAAGGGGGCTGTCCAGTGCCTGCGCGAACGCCTGCGTTCTAGTCATGAGGTCGATGCCGAAGCAGTAACTCCATAGCTGTATCTCGGCCTTTGAGTCCGTCGCCAGCAAGCACACGACAAGTACCACCTCGTCTCGTATCCTGTACGAGAGCATACCAGCGACATCGTCACCCCGGACGTATGTTACGTGAAAGAACTTGCTTGCACTGCGGCGTTGGGCTTCTACGTCCCGAAGCTCGAATCGCCAGTATTTGGGGCTATAGGGGACCATGCCAACGCGCGTCTTTGCGACGCGATGTTGGAATTTCGGCCACTGCTGGATCGCGGTGGCCGCGTCGATGAACTGGAATCTGCCGCTTGGTCTGGGACTACCTCTGAGGGCTGTGTGGTGGCGTTCTATGGTCCACTGCTCCGCCCATGTCGCGACTCCGAAGCCGAACCGCTCGTAGATGAGACTCTCCGAAGCTGACAGCGCCGCGAAGGGCTCCCCGCGCTCGTGCATCTGTTCCAACTGCGCCCGCATCATCCGTGTCAGAATGCCCTGGCGTCGATGGGTCGGCAGTACAGCCACCTCATCGACGTAACCCATTTGGGCGTGACCTCCCGGAATCGTCAGGCCGAGCGTGCGCGTAGTTGTTGTGCCGACTATCAGTCCATCATCGAACGCGGCAAAGGCGCGATCTAGCTCCACGAGCCTACCCGATGCTTCGACCAGCTCTTCGTCTGCATGGTCACTAAATCCTCGCGCTGCCGCGGTTACCCACTCGGGCAAATGTTCCCGCGTAATCGTTCTAATCGCGATCGCCATGCAGAAGAGCTCCAACAGAAACAGAAGTCACTCATGGTAGCAACACCGAACCGTCCGCGCGAACCGTCCGTGGGATTGCGCCCCTGCTCGCTTGGCAGACTCAAGAGAGCGGTGCGCGAACCGTTCGTGGGATTGCGCCCCTGCTCGCTTGGCAGACTCGGAAGCAAGATGGCGGAGTCCCAATACGCGCCGTACGTTCTCACCTGAATGCCTGTCGCATGTCCAAATTGACCAACTGGACGGGGAATCTCAGCATGGAGTTGATGTAGGCAACAGCTTGGGCATGGGTCAGCGCGCCAGGTCCTTGTCGCACGAAAGTCGGTACGTCTCTTCGCCTACGCACAATGTGATGCTTTTTGTGGTCACATTCTCACAGCCAAGGTGATGCACACTTTCGCGAACCAGCGCGGACACGGAAGTCCCCGCCTCCGCAGCCTTGATGCGGGAGAGGCGGTAAGTCTCGTCGTCGATGGACAATGTAATGTTCTTCATACTGTCTCACAGTATGTGTGGTTCACAGTGTATGACCCGAACAGATTAGTAGGTGGTTTCTGAGTCTAAAATACGGGGGAATGCGGTCGACCCGAGCTCCAGAGTGCGGCTGCTAAACTGACTCAAAGTGCAGCCTGGATTTACTGGTCGATACCGACCCGTCCGCGTGCAGGCGGGTGGATACGACTCGCGGCGTAAACGGGTGCCGCTCGGCGGCGTCCTCGGCGAGCTCGATTCCGATGCCGGGCGCGTCTGGGATGATGAGATAGCCGTTCTCCTGGGTGACCGCGGACTTGACGATCTCGGACTTCGGCGGTTCATGCTCGCCGGTCGGGTACTCCTGGAGCGCAAAGTTGGGGATGCAGGCCGCGATCTGCAGGCAGGCCGCGGTGCTTACAGGACTCAGCGGATTGTGGGGCACGACGCCCACGTAGTGGGCTTCGGCAATCGCGGCGATCTTCTTGGCGTGGGTGATTCCACCGACCATGCACACGTCCGGTCTCACGTACTGCACCGCGCCTCGCTTTAGCAGCATCTCGAACTCGTGGATCGTGTGCAGACGCTCACCGGTGGCAATGGGAATGTTGATGTGCTGGGCGACTAGCTCCATCGCATCGAAGTTCTCGGGGAGAATAGGGTCTTCGTAGAAGAAAGGATAGAACTGCTCTATGCCGCGAGCCAACGCAATCGCTTCGGCGGGGGTCAGGCGCCGATGGATCTCGATGCACAGGTCCACGTCGTTGCCGACCGCGTCTCTGTACATGCCTACGGCGTCGATAGCGTCCTTGATCTTGTTGGCATGAGTCTTGAAGTACGGGACGTCTCGATCCTCGTCCAGAAACGGGGTCAGGTGTCCGACGGCTGTGAACCCCATCTCCTTGGCGTCCTTCACGCCCTGTACAAGGGTCTCTCTGGTGTCGCCGAAGACGTGGTAATAGACCCGGGCCTTGTCACGAGTCTTCCCTCCGAGAAGCTGGTAAGTCGGAACGCCAAAGTGTTTACCCGCGATGTCCCACATCGCGATGTCCAATGCACTTATTGCGCCCATGATCGCGGCGCCCCTGAAGTGGGAATACCGGTACATGTACTGCCAGTGGTGCTCGATTCTGAGAGGGTCTTTACCAACGAGATAGCGTCCAAACAGCTCAATCGCCGCCTTCGATGCTTCCAGGTAGCCCCACGCGCCTGATTCACCGACCCCGGTGATTCCCTCGTCAGTGTGGATCTTGGCGAACAGATATCTGCTGACGCCTATTGCTTCCACTTTAGTGATCTTCATCGTTGCTTCTCTCCCTAGATCGAGTGTGACCACCCTATGCTACACCAGTGAGATGATCTCTCTCCCCAGCGTCATTCCGCACATGACCAGTATCGCTGCTACGGTCACCTTGCGAAAGACGGACTCGTTCATGTGCCGCACTAGGTGCGTTGCCAAATAGAAGCCCAGACCCACCGGTAGTGAGACTATCAAGATCAACCAGATGCGCTCTGGTGTCAGCAGGCCGGCTACTCCGTAGCCGATCACTCCGGCAGCTTCGACAGACAGGAAGTAGAGCGACAGCGCACCTCGGACGGCGTTTCTGCTCCAGTTCTGGGCGAACACGTACAGCGCCATGACCGGGCCGCCGATGCCCAAGGCGTTCAGAGTAATCGAGACTCCGAACGCTACCATCAGGCCGGCGACCATGCCGCGCGGTATGGGCGCCTGCGCCCGCGAGGCGACGAGGACCGTCAGCAAGATAGTTACAGCAGAGATCGCGATCTTGAGGGCGTGAGAGTCCGTTTCCTTGAGCACGAATACGCCAACCGGGACGGCAGCGATGCCGGCCAATGCCATGGGTCCGACGCGTCTGATCGGAAGCTCGTCCCTGTTCTGGACAACGATGAGAACGAACAGCAGCAACGAGACCGTGTTCACCACCACGACAACTGTCTGCGGATCGAAGACGAACAGCAGGACGGGAATGGTCGTCATGCCGATTCCAAACCCGATTGTGGAGAGCACAGTCGAGCCCAAGAACATGACAACAGCCGCGATTGCGGACTCGATCAGACCTGGCATGTAAGGCCAGCGTTTCCTATGTCACCCTACGGCACTGCTTTTCCGGCAAGTACTCCGGTGCATCGCTCGCTGTCGACGGACACCTGCCCGTTCACCAGTACGAACGGGATTCCAGCTGGGAACTGGACGGGGTCATCGTAGGTCGCGTTGTCGATTATATGCTCTGCGTCGAACACGACGATGTCGGCGAATCTGCCGCGCTCTATGCGGCCGCGGTCGGTCAGTCCGAATCTCTGAGCTGCGTTGTCGGTCATACGCTGGACTGTCTGTTCCAAGCTGATGACGGGATGCTTCTTGCGGAGCCGCCCCAAGAACCGGGGGAAGCAGCCGTATGCCCGTGGGTGGGGCATCGAGCCGATGGGAATGGCGTCACTACCGACCATGTAGTCCGGGCGTGACAGGAACTCCATCGCGTCTTTGCTGATCTGGTCCCACACCCGCACGCTGTCGGGGGGAGCGCCCCGATAGCAGATCTGGCCGTCCTCTTCTTCGAGCAGATCTATTAGCGTATCTCCCAGACTGTCGCTGCCCCGGAGGGCGGCCACGTCTGGAAGGCTCATGCCTTCCAGGTCCTTGTTGACTTTCATATACGTAAAGACCGCGTCTTCGAGGGTCCGCCTGGGGTTCTCCTCAAGCTCCCTTACAAGTCGGCTTCTCCTGCGACCATCTCGCAGCCTCGCCATGATGGCGTCGGGGCCTCCCTCGTGGACATCGCTTGGGAGAAAGCTCAACGGGAACGAGCTGCCGGTCGGGTAGGGGTACAACTCCAGGGTGCAGTCCACGCCCTCGGCCTTCGCCTTGTCGATCAGGTCCATCTGCTCGGCTACCTGTCCGGCGTTCGACGCCTGCGTCCTGTAGTGCGAGAAGTGGACCTTGACGCCCGACCTGCGTCCAATCTCAAGGGCTTCGGGCACGCCGCCGCCGCCGAAACCACGGTCGGTGTTCACGTCCCTCAGGTGGGTCGTGTACACGCCGCCGTACTCGGCGACCACCTCACAGATCGCCACCAACTCGTCAGTGTCGCTCCATGCGTTGGGGTGATACGACATGCCGGTGGCGAACCCAACCGCGCCATCTTCCATGCCCTGGCGCACCATGTCGAGCGCCTTCGTCAAGGCGTCGCCTCTGAGAGGGACGTCATTGAAGCCGACCGTCTCCAGCCGAATCGCCCCGTGCGCGACGTTATAGGCTGTGTTGATGGCAACTTTGCCATCGTAGTGTGATCTGAACGCGGCCACGCTCGACATATCCAGGTCTTCGGGCGGCTCGCCCAGGATGCCAGACAGGTAACGTCGGTAGGTGCGGTAGTTCTTGGACGACATCGGTGCGTAGCTAAGCCCATCCTGCCCAAGAATCTCCGTCGTGATTCCCTGACGCAGTCCATTTGCGTGTTGAGGGTCAAGCAGCAAGACTCCGTCGGAGTGCGCGTGGGTGTCTATGAATCCTGGGGCGACGGTCAGTCCGGTCGCGTTGATGACGCGACGCGCCTCGGAGGTGGCGAGATCGCTGACGGCAGTTATTCGCTCCCCTCCGATTCCCACGTCGGCCCTGAAGCCGCGTCTGCCGCTGCCGTCAACTACGGTTCCGCCGGAAATGATTACGTCAAACATGGCTGACCTCAAGAGATGGTTGGTTTGAGCGAATCATAACATTCGTAAAAAACTCAGGGCATCCCAGCATGTGAGGATCGACTTGACCCCAACTGCCAGAATGCCCTGACGCTGATACTCAGGTGGACGGTCTCAGAGGGCTAGATGCCGCGGTCCATTCCCATGTCAGCGGCTTCCTGCCTGGTCTCGATCGACTCTTCGATGTGGCTCCTGAAGTCGTCCCACATCTCGTCGTCTGTATGGCCATTGCCATTTCCGTTGCCGTGACCGTTGGTCCCGCCGTGGATGTCCATGAGCTTGTTTCGGAACTCGACGAAGATCCAGTCTTCGGCGCGGCCCTGAGGCATATCGAAGAAGTCCCTCTTGAAGCTGGGGAGCTGTCCGGGACCGTAGTAGCCCTTGTCAGACAGTGTATATCCTTCGAGGTTCTCGGTCCGCTTGCCCAGTATCTCGCCATCGGTGGCGACGTAGTGCTCCATGACGGGCTTCATGCCGTACTTCTGGATCGGGCAGACCTTCATGCAGATGCCGCAGCCTTCGTACCTGGCCATGACAGGTCGGCAGCGCTTGAAGACGAGCTTGTTCTTCTCGACGCCGCGGTACCAGACCTTGTCGGGCATGAGTGCTCGACCCGGGCACCGGTCCACACAGACCTTGCACTCCTGGCAGAACTGGTGGATGCCGTAGTCGACCGGCTTGTCGTGTGTGACAATCGCGTCCGTATAGATGATTTGCAGACGCGCCCTGGAGCCGAAGTGCGGCGACAGAAGCTGTCCGTTCGCGCCGAGCTGGCCGAGGCCGGCGGCCACGAACATCGGGATCATCGGGCCATAGTGCCACGTCGGGCCGGATACCTGGATGTTGTAGCCCAGAGACCGGATGTAGGCGGTCAACTCCAACGTGAGCGGGCCCTGGTTGAAGTAGGTCCCGAAGTGGGTGTCCTCAGCCTCCATACTGGGGATGGTCTGGGTCTTGCGGTAGTCCTGCTCAAGGGCGAGGCAGATCGCGTTGGGCAGATCACGTCGCAGTTGAGGCTTTCGGCTGGCGTAGACGTAGTGACCGTCGTTCTTGGTGAATCCTACTTCGCCGTAGCCGAGTTCCAGCGCCTTCTGGCGGATGAGCTTGGTTACGTCCTCGCCGGTGGGCGTTGCAGTCGGCTCCAACTCACCGCTGGTCCTCACCCATTCAACTATCGGCTCCATCTCTTTCTGGTGCTCATCGAAGAACTCGATTGACTCAGGCGTGTAGGACTCCCGCTCTTCCCGAGCCCAGTCAACAGACGCACTCTCCTCGATAGCCATGTTCTCAAGCGGGTACTCCCTGCTGAAGAAGGTGACGTCCTTGTCCCTGGTCGGAATCCCCGGTGTGGTCACCAGGTCTTCCGGTACGGGGATCGTGTATGTAGCGTGGCCCACTCTTCTGCCCGGACGCTCTACGTAATGACTTACTGCTTTAGCCACAACAAACCCCTCCTTAAAGAGACATCTAGTGCGTGTTGCGCACATCGTCAGCCATCATCGCTGGCCTGCGGCCTAATCTATCAGAAACTTTTCGTTTACGCAAAGGTAATTCAGAACTTCGATTTCACGAACAATAGAGTACAATTGACTTCCTAATTCTGACACCGGGAGGGCTCACAATTGAAGATAGCGAAAGTAACCCCGTGGATAATCAGCTTCCCCTGGGAGATGCGAGTCGGAGTCGACCAGGAGCCGGTAGTGCATGATCGTCAACTGGTGCTGGTACAGATCGAGACCGATGAGGGAATCACAGGTTGGGGGGAGGTCACCACCTACCCGGGGCCAGTGGCCAACCGGGCGGTAGCCTCAATGATCGGGCAGGTCAGCGACTTTCTTGAAGGGGAGAGCACAAATCACTTCGAGCGCCTCTGGCAGAAGATTTTTCGATCATTCACCTATGTTGGAACGCGGGGCGCGACAACCGCGCTTATCAGCGGGATAGACATCGCGCTCTGGGACATCCGAGGCAAAGAGCTTGGACTGCCCATTTACGAGCTGCTCGGCGGACCCGTGCGGGACAGGATCGCCCTGTACACGCATCCGCCGGAGCCGAGAAACATACCGGATGCCATCGCCGATGCTCAGCAGATAGTGGACGCGGGGTACGAAGCGTTCAAGTTCGACCCGATGATGCGATTCATTCCCGGGGGCAACGAAGGCTTCCTAGATGGGCAGCTGAGCCGGGAAGGGTTCGCTACGGCCGACGAAATCGTCGGAGCGGTAAGGGAGGCCATCGGTCCTGACATAGAGATCCTGATAGACGCCCACGGCATGTACAACGTGCCGACGGCTATAGAGCTGGCTCAGCGCCTGTCCAAGCACAACATACACTGGTTCGAGGAACCGGTCCCTGTCGAGAGCTACCGCGCTCTGCAGCAGGTCAGGAGGGAAATCCCGGTCAAGATTTCAGTTGGAGAACGCCTTCACACGCGCTGGGAGTTTGTGCCGATACTGGAGAACAATCTCGCCGACTTCATAATGCCGGACGTCACCTGGACTGGAGGAATCACCGAGCTCAAGAAGATCTCGACAATGGCAGAGGCGTACTACGTGCCGGTATCGCCCCACGATGCAAGCGGGCCGATCAACGTGCTAGCCGGAGCGCACGTGATGATGACCACGCCCAACTTCTACAAGCTCGAAACGATGCGATACGACCTTGGCGCGTACGGTCAGTTCATAGAACCCGGACTCGACATTCGCAATGGTGACCTGTACGTTCCTGACGCTCCAGGGCTCGGCGCCGAGATCGATATGGACTTTCTCAAGTCTCACGTCGTGTTTGGAGGACAGTAGGTGCGGCTTCGAGTCAGAGACCTCCCGAAACTCAATCCGGCGCAATCACGCGCACCGGGCTACCGTCCAAGAATGCCCTGATGTCTTCGACCGCGTCTCGGTAGAAGACTCGGTAGGTCTCTGCAGTCACGTAGCCCATGTGCGGGGTCACGACCGTGTTTGGGAGAGACCTGAGTGGGTGGACCCCCTTCCGCGGGAAGGGGTTCGATGTCGAACACGTCCAGACCGGCTCCCGCTATCGTCCCGGTTCTCAGCGCGTCTATCAGCGCGGCCTCGTCCACAATCGGCCCCCGCGACGTGTTGACCAGGTACGCTGACGACTTCATCGAGGCAAGTTCTCTAGCTCCGATCAACCCGCGCGTACGTCCGCTCAGAACCAGATGTATCGTCACGAGGCTTGTCAGATGCTGACAGCAGCTCATCCTTGGTCACGAGCGTCGCACCGAACTCTGCGGCGCGTTCAGCAGTCAGGTTTTGGCTCCATGCGACGACGTTCATGCCGAACGCGCTTCCCACGGACGCCACCTGAGAGCCGAGCCTGCCAAGACCGACAACGCCTAGAGTCTTGCCCTGTAGTCCCTCGCCCATAGTTACCTGCCAGTGTCCTTGGCGTGTTGCTCGGTCTTCCGACCATCTGATCTTTCCCCCGCGGCAGGCAGCTGCAGCAGCGCCCAGGTCATCAGGGCTCTGCGGTCGGTGCATCTAGGTAATCCTGTAGGAGCGTTTCGCAATTTATGACGATTCGGCGCCAATTGCGTGAACTGATTTTTGTACCTCTTGGTCTCAATCAACGTGGAAATGGTCGCACGGACTCCGTTGTCGCGCGCCGCTGCTACGTCGATCGAGGCGTTTCGCATTCCCGTCGTCACCAAAAGCCGCAGGTTTGGCAGCCGCTCCAGCAGAGAGCGTGGGAACGGGGTCCGCTCACGCATTGCTACAACTACATCGTATGGCTCAAGACGACTCGCCACGTCGTCCACTTCAGACAGGTGATCGGAAAACACGTCGACAGCGGCGTCCGCCGGAAGCGAGCTCCAGTCGGCCATGTCGAGGGCGACCGACTGGTAGTCATCCAAAACAGCTACTTTTGTCATTGTTAGTCTCCTGAATCAGCGTAAGTGCAGTCGTGGGTAACAGTCGTGAGTTATGGATTCAGTTTCGTCAAGCCACTCGACAAACACCTGCGGAACTTCTCCAAGTCCCAAACTTGGGGCAGCAGTTTCGGCGGGGCAGGGTCGTCCGCAGGACTCATCAGCTCCAACTGCCACCAGCCGACGTCGTGCCATGCGTCGAGCTTGTATCCTACATTCCGGTAGGTACCGATGTGGAAGAACCCCACGCTCTCGTGCAGACCGACGCTGCCAGGATTTGGGAGCGCAATTCCGCCGTAAGCGTTCATATATCCCTGGAGTCGCAGGCAATCGAAGAGCGACGTATAGACGGCCGAACCGACGCCAAGCCTCCTGTAATTGGAGTTCACGTAAACCGTCACTTCGACGGACCATTGGTATGCGGCCCGCGTTCTAAGCGGCCCGGCGTAGGCGTATCCCGCCACGTCCCCGTCGATCTCGCAGATGAGCCAGGGAGTCTGCGTGAGGGTGGACGCGATTCGGGATTGAAACTCTTCGACCGGCGGAGGCTCCAGCTCGAATGAGATCGCAGTCTCCCGGACGATTGGCGCATAAATGGCCAGCATGCCTGCGGCGTCTGCCTCGGTCGCCAACCTTATTTCGCATTTCTCGTTCACTTGTCTCACCCCTATGGTACACTCGTGACTAGGGAAATAACCTATTGGGAGGTCATTCGAATGGTAACTCCGAAGCAGCTAGGACATCTTGTTATCAGGGTTCGGGACCTGGAGAAATCAGAGCAGTTCTACACGAACGTGCTTGGCCTGAAGGTGATGAACAAGCGACCCGGCGTTATGACGTTCATGAGCGCAGACGAGGGCATGTCGCACGAGCTAGCGCTGGTGTCCGTGGGCGAGGATGCTCCTGGCCCGGAGTCGAACAGGGTAGGACTGTTCCACATGGCGTGGGAGATGCAGACATTCGAGGACCTCAAGGATCTCTACGCCGTCATCAAGGAGAACGACGTTGAGGTCCAGAATGTCGGAGATCATGGCATCTCGCTCGGGGTGTACTTCTCCGACCCGGACGGCAACGAGATCGAGGCTTACTACGAGATGCCCAAGGACGAGTGGCCTCAAGAAGGCGATCTGTTCGAGGGCGCTTTCCCGGGAAGCCTAGAAGCCTAACCAGATTCGACTCAGGTCTGCGTGAGCCTGAAGCAGTTCACTAAACTTGGCCACCTTGTGGGCCGTGTCCATTCCGGCTGACGCCGTAACGTCGTTCAGCAGCGACATGGTCGTCAGAGTGTCCGACTCGACGACCATGACTGGAGTCTCTTCCTCTCGGGCCTCGTAGCTGATGTACTCGATGGGGTCTACCCCCCCGGTCAGCACGAGGCACGACACCGAAGCGTTCAGCGCCGACATCTGAATGTCGGGGCGGTCGCCGCGAACGACGACGGCGTTGTTGTCGTAGAGTCCGAACCTGAGCTCGCCGGGGTCGAGGCTCATGCAGCCCACCTGGAAGTGTTCAACCGGGTTATTGACGTTACCCTCGTCCACGGCGTACCGGCCATCGAGTCTGGTCCTGATCTGATCAACGGTGACCGAAAGAAGGGCGCGATCCTCAGGGATCATACCGATGAGTTCCATTTCTGCAACGGCGAATGATGGGGCGACGCTCTCGGACGCTTCCCCACCCATAAACCTAGTGACGCCGTTTACGAGGACCCCTGCTAGACGGTCTCTTAAAGGCACGCCCCACTCTGAAACGTCGGCAGCTCGGAGCCCCCGACGGGCCTGGATGACAGCCAGGGTGCGGGCATCCAGAGCTTCAGCTATGCGGGCTGTTCCTGTCGCTCCGAGCTCGGATGACATTTCAAGGACATTCAGTGACTCCGCGTTGTTGCCGCTCGACAGCGCTGAGGCCAGCGCGGTGAGGTCATCGGCTGCTGGACCATCCTGTCCCGTGGGCCTCGGCCATCCCTCGAGGCTGGAATTAGATAGCTGGGCCAATACCTCGGAGTCGAGGTCGTTATCGTCGGTCAAAAAGGGCTTGTATGCGTGGGCCACATGTCCCGAGCGATTGGAAAGTGCAGCCAGCGCCAACGCTACAGACGTCTTCCCTGCGCCCGGTCGATCAGACACAACGAGTAGGACAGCCATATTGAGCTCCTGAATCACAAGTTGGGGCCGAGTTGTCCAGAATTTGCCAGACATCGGCTGAAACCAGCCCGATTATACTTGCGGTTTATGGCCAGTGGCTAGTGTCACTGCCGCGCTGTCCATTCATGCAGCCCCCGCGGCTTTTGCCTGCACTCACTACGGTTGAGGCTGCTGGGCTATAATTGACTCTTGTGAGACACGTACGCACCATCGGACTTCTGACTGCGCTGTTACTCGTCGCTGTGCTTGGTATGGCGTGTGTGACTGCTTCCGAGCGGGGGGTGCCCGACCAGGAGCAGCGGGCTACTGCTCTGAACAAGAGCATCATGTGTCCTGTCTGTCCGGGCGAGTCGATCGACCAGAGCCAGAATTCACTGGCCGTACAGATGCGGGCAATCGTGCGCGACAAGCTAGATGAGGGCTGGACGGACCAGCAGGTCAAGGACTTCCTCGTGGAGCGATACGGTCCGAGCGTCCTCATGGAGCCTCCTGCCTCCGGTTTCAGTTTGGCGGCGTGGATTGTTCCGCCGGTGGCATTCGCGCTTGCAATCGCAGCGTTGCTTCTTACGCTCAAGTGGATGCGAATGAGCGCAGAGGCAGAACGAGAGACCGGCGGGGACGGCGATAACGAGCAGCGGGACTACGTTTCCAGGATCGAGGACGCGCTGAGACCGGAGGACAGCCCTGACAAGGCGTTGGATGTTCGCGATGAAGACCGGCATGAGGGAACGGCGAAACCTTGATAGTAGATGCCGGCCAGATTGCTCTTGTTCTCGCGCTGATCGCAGCATTATACGCCGCGTTGGGGTCTATTCTCGGCGTGGCGAGAAGGTCTTCTGAGCTGGTGGTCAGCGGTAGGTTTGCCCTGTACAGTGTCCTGCCGCTGCTGCTGGTGGCCACGGCGGCACTCGTGTACGCATTCGTTACCAACGACTTCTCGGTCCAATACGTCGCCGAGAACAGCAACCTCGCGATGCCGCAGGCCTACACATGGGTCGCTTTCTACGCGGGGAACGCCGGGTCCATGCTGTACATCGCGATCGTATTCTCCTTTTTGGCGGTCATCGCGGTCGTCGGGATTCGAAGGGCGCTACCTTACACGGCCCCTTACGCCGCCGGAATCATGGCGTTGGTGTTGACGTTCCTGCTGGGCGTCATGGTCTTTCTGGCCAATCCCCTTGCGCGCCTGGCAATCGTCCCGGCCGATGGACAGGGGATCAACCCCCTGCTCGTTCACTTTGGGATGTTCATTCATCCACCGCTGCAGATGGCGGGACTCGTCTCGGTCGCGATCCCTTTCTCAATCGCAATCGGGGCGCTACTTGCCAACAGGGGAGGGAACGACGAGTGGGTGGACCAGGGCCGGCTCTGGGGCATGATCTCGTGGATGATACTAACCGTGGGGCTCCTTCTTGGATCGTGGTGGGCGTACACGATCTTGGGATGGGGCGGATACTGGGCATGGGACCCGGTCGAAAACTCCGCGCTGATGCCGTGGCTCGCCATGACGGCGTTCGTTCACTCAATCATGGTCCAGAAGCGCCGGGGCATGTTCCGAATGTGGAACATGATAATCATCATCATCGGCTTCACGATGGCGCAGATGGGCATGTTCATCAATCGTGGAGGACCTGTGCCATCCGTGCATTCGTTCGCACAATCGACAATGGGATGGCTCTTCCTGCTGTTCATGGTGGTCACCCTTGTCGGCTCAGTGGCAGTGTTCATCTGGAAGTCCGATACCCTCAAGAGCCGAGGTCGGCTGGAGTCGGCTCTGTCACGCGAAAGTGTATTCCTGGCGCAGAATGTGCTCTTCCTCACTGTAGCCTTCGTTACGCTGTGGGGCACTATCTTCCCGATCTTTTCGGAGGCAGCCAGCGATACGGTGGTCACCGTGGGGCAACCCTTCTTCAACCGGGTTAACGGGCCAATGCTATTGGTCATAGTGCTGCTGATGGGCGTAGGACCGCTGCTGCCATGGCGGCGCGCCTCGGTGTCCCACACGCTGAGGCTTGTTCGTGTACCCCTCGCAGGTGCGGCTGTCACGGGAGTTGCGCTCTTTGCCGTCGGAGTAACCCGCCCTGTGGCCCTGTTCGCTTTCATCACATGCGGACTTGTGGTGACAGGCATACTGTACGAGTGGTTTAGGGGAACAATTGCCCGGCACCGAGGGGGTGAGGAGTATCCAGTCGCGTTTGTGCGGCTGCTGTCAGCCAACAGGCCGAGGTATGGGGGCTATGTTGTCCACTTGGCGATCATAATGCTGGCCGCAGGGGCCATAGCGTCGTCCTTCTACAGCGTTCAACGCGACTTCGCGATGAGGGCAGGCGACACGGAGTCGGTAGGAGACTACCGTTTCACGTTCATCGGGACGTGGCACGCGTCTTTCCCCGATAGGCAGGAGGACCGAGCGCGATTCGAAGTGTTCAAGGGCGACAACTACTTGGGAATCATGGAGGCGCTGCGCGCGGAGTACCCGGCCTTCAGGATCGCGTCTACTCAGGGCGCGATTCACAGCACTCCGATGGAGGACTTCTACATAGTCCCATCCGAGCTCGACCGCGAGGGCCAGGCGATCTTTCGGGTGCTGATCAACCCCATGGTGTGGTGGATGTGGGCCTCGGGGCCGCTTCTCGTCTTGGGAACACTGCTGGCGCTTTCGCCGAGGCGTCGTCCAGCGGCGGCGGTCGCGCCCGCAGGGACTGGCGCCAGAGCTGTGAGGGCCTGACCCGGGTGCTGGTATTGATGGGCATTCTGCTGGCGCTGGTCCCCGCGGCGTTCATCCTGTGGCCGTTTGTGTTCGGGCTTCGCAGGGACGAGTTCGACTATGACGAAGGCGCTCCTCAGGCGGATCTGATGAGACGCTGGGACGCGGCGGTCGCCGGGCTGGCGAACGCCGAGCTAGATCAAAGCCTTGGGAATATGACTGACGGCGATTACGCTACAGTCCGTCGGCAATTGATGTCCGAGGCCGCGGCAGTCATGCGCGAGATGGAAGTAACGGGCGCCGAGGAGCAGCTGATGTTGTCCGGCCTGAGGGAAGAGGTGAGGTCCGTCCGGTCGCGAGTCGTCCCTCAAGCCGAAGCCACCGACCCGTGACCGTCACTTGGGTCCAACCCCACGCCTTTTACTACAATGGACTGTGGTGGGGACTGCAGTGGGCATGGGAGTTGCGCAATGTACGAGATAAACGACAGGGCGGTGGCGTGGCTTCCTTCTGAAGAGATCGAGGAAGCTGCGCTCAACCAGATCGAGATGGTCTCTCGAATGCCGTTCGTGTTCAGGCACGTATCCGTCATGCCCGACTGCCATCTTGGAAAAGGCGCGACGGTCGGTTCAGTGATTCCAACGGTCGGCGCGATCATACCCGCAGCCGTTGGTGTGGACATAGGCTGCGGCATGGTGGCAGCGAAGACTTCTCTGAAGCGTGATGATCTCCCTGACGATCTGAGCGGCATAAGGGAGGGAATCGAGCGAAGAATTCCGCTTGCCGCGGGTGGTTCCAACTCGAGATTGACCGCTGGCGTTGTCGAGCGCGTTGCTCTGATCGAGGAAGAGGCTGGAGACAGGTTGTCGTTTTACGATGGGGTCAAGAGAAACTGGCGGGAACAGATTGGCACTCTCGGCTCAGGCAACCACTTCATCGAGATAGTGCTCGACGAGACGGGCGATGTTTGGGCGTTCCTGCACAGCGGCTCGCGTGGAATCGGCGCGCGGGTAGCAGAGCACCACATGGCCATAGCCAAGGCCGAGATGGCGGACGCTGGAGTTGATCTACAGGACCCTGACCTCGCTTATCTCACTGAGGGGACGGAGACGTTTGACGACTACATCGCCGATCTGTACTGGTGCCAGGATTATGCGCTGCACAACCGCGCCGATATGATGGACCGGGTGCTTACAGAGTTGAGCTACGCCATCCATGGTGACGACAGTGGCATCAAGCGAGTTGAGACCGTCATGTGCCACCATAACTTCACGGCTCGTGAGACTCACTTCGGCGAGGATGTGTGGGTGAGTCGGAAAGGCGCCATAGAGGCGAGCGACGGTCAGCCGGGGCTGATTCCGGGTTCGATGGGCACAAGGAGCTACTGTGTGACCGGCCTTGGGGAGCCAGAGTCGTTCCGAACAGCACCCCACGGGGCCGGTCGGCGATTCAGCCGTGGCGAGGCTCGCAGACGCTTCACCATGGAAGACTACGATCGCTCGATGGAAGGAATTGAGGCGCGGCGGTCACCCGACTTTCTTGACGAATTGCCGGAGGCGTACAAGGACATTGACACGGTGATGGAGTACTCACGTGACCTCGTAAGCATCACGGAGGTGTTCTCTCAGATCGTGAATGTGAAGGGGCACTCCGGCTTCAGACGGTCAAGGCGGCGGGGCAGAAGGAGATAGATCAAACCAAGTGAGACACCGGTCCGGAACTCAGTCGGAGGCTTCCAGATCACTAACCAGGTCCATGACCTGTCCCAGCGTGTCCAGCTTATCTCCCATGTCGGCGCCAGCGAGGCCAAGCCGGAGAGTAGTGATCCCGGCGTCACGATAGACTTTCAGGCGCTCGGCAACCATCTCCGGCGTGCCGATCAGGTTGGCCTTCATTGCCAGCTCGACCGGAACCCTGTCGCGCGCCTTATCGTGTTCTCGGGCCATCCAAAGACGCTGGACCTCGTTTACGTCCTCTTCGAAGCCCTGCCTCGCGAAGGCATTCTTGTAGAAGTTGTTCCTGAGCGAACCCATCGCTCCGAAGGTGAAGCCGTACCCCCGCGCGTGCCTCTTGCCGGCTTCTTCGACGCTATCGGTGAACTCGACCGACAGCGGGACCTGGAGGTCAAGGTCGTCAATACTCCTTCCGGCCTTTTCGGCCCCGGTCCTGAGATGCTTCAGGAATATCTCCGCCGTCTCGGGTATGAACGAGCCACCGACCCAGCCGTCCGCGAGTTCACCTGTAAGCTCCAGGTTCCGCGGCCCTAAGGCGGCGGCGTAGATCGGCACGTGAACGGGCTCTGCGCTGGACCTGATAGAGCGTCCCTCCCCACCAGGCAGCGGTAGTTTGTACACGTCGCCATCGTATGCGACCCTCTCGCCGGCGGTCACCATCCTGACGATCTCAATAATCTCGCGCGTCCGCAATATGGGGTGCGAGAAGGAGACACCGTGCCAGCCCTCTATCACTTGCGGTCCACTCGTGCCCAGTCCGAGCCGGAATCGTCCGCCGGACAAAGACTGCATGGACATCGCGGTCATCGCCAGGTTGGCGGGGGATCGGCTACCTAGTTGAATGATGCCTGTTCCGAGGCCGATCTGATTCGTCCGAGCCGAAAGGTAAGCCAGGGGTGTTATGGCGTCGAACCCCCAGGACTCGCCTGACCAGATCGATTCCGCGCCCAGTCGCTCGGCCTCAATCGCGAACGCGACAGTGCTCTCCCAGTCGCCGGCGGTATCGGATGTTACATTGACGGCAATCTTCATGGTTACGTCCCAGCGCCCGGATATCCTGATGACTGTTTGTTCTTCGCGATCTGGCCAGCGTGGTCGAGGTCATGCACACGCTGGAACAGGTACCATGCCCGGGCGTGAAGCTCGCCGAACATCGTGTGGGGAGCGGTCGGCTCAGTTGGAGGCGAAGGTGGAAGTCGTTGGGTCAGCACGGTCCAAGCGATCGTGTCCTCGCGCAGCTTTACGGTGAGCTCACCGATGGCCTGAGTGGCATCTTCCCGCGGTGGGTCTAATCGATCTGGCGTGACGGCCTCACCCCGTGATAGCCCTTCGATGAGTTCCGCCACTCGCTGGGAGCTGGTCACCAGGTGGTGAACCACCTCGGAGATACTCCACTCGTCAGGGTCCGGTCTGAACTCTGCCTGTGCCTGTGTTACACCTTCAACTGCATCCATCACGGAGACACGCGCCCTGATGAGACGGGCCCATAGCTCCGAGAACGTGTACCGTTCACCCTGCCCCTGAAGGTACGAGCGTACTCGCTGGAATTCGTCGGCCTGGGTAGTCATCAAGCGTGCCTCCGCGTGTGTCTTACAATTCGAGGAATGTAACGGAGGGGTTCAAGTTGCGTCAAACGATCCTGGTGGGATGCGCAACACTTGCTAGCCAATGGATGTCATCCGTTGCTATCCTCTGGCCCAGACTTTAACGGACGGTGGTGAACGATGACCAGTCCGAGGGCGCTGGATGGCGTCAACATTGTAGACCTGAGCGACTCGATTGGCGGCGCGTACTGCACCAAGCTCCTAGCCGACCTCGGGGCCGAGGTCGTTCTTGTAGAACACCCCGGTTCAGGTCATCCTCTGCGCCACACCGGACCGTATTCCGCAGCCTCCGACATCGATTCGAGTGGGATGTTCCTGTACTACGGCGCGAACAAGCGGAGTATCGTGTGCGACCTTGAATCCGAAGCCGGACGCGAAAGAGTGCGCGGACTGGTGTCTCAGGCAGACGTAATCGTGGAGAGCTTCCAGCCAGGTTACCTGGACTCGATTGGACTCGGATACGCCGCGCTGTCGAGTGTGAATCCGGCGCTCGTGTTTACGTCAGTAACGCACTTCGGTCAGACGGGACCTTATCGACACTGGAAGTCTGACGAGATCACCGACTTCGCTATGGGTGGGTATATGTATTTCTGCGGGCACGCAGACCGTGAGCCGCTAATGATGAACAACAACCAACCCATGCTGCACGCGGCGGCACAGTCGGCGATAGCTTCTCTGGCCGCGCTCAGGTGGTCGCGTAAGACCGGAGAGGGGCAGCATGTCGACGTCTCGTCGGTTGAGGCCATGCTGTCCGCGCACGCCTGGACGTCGACATCGTGGACGCACGAGGGTGTGGTGCTGCGTCGTACCGAACCGGACTGCATACCCTGCAAGGACGGATGGGTATGGATCTTCCTGTTCAGATGGGACCCGACGCTCTTCATTCTGATCGATCGTCCCGATCTGATGGATGATGCGGACTTTGCAGACCGCCAGGGTTGGTTCGACAACCGTGACAAGCTGGTGGAACTGTTGACGGACTGGTGCGCGGATCGAACGAAAGACCAGATCTTCAGGGCAGGCCAGGAGCTGCGAATTCCGGTCACTCCGGTGAACGATGCCGCCGACCTGCTTCGTTCGTCTCAGCTTCAAGATCGAAATTGGTTTCAGCAGATCAGACATCAGTCCTCGGGCAGCACTGTCATTCCAGGCTTTCCCTATGTCTTTTCGAAGACACCGGCGGGAATACGCAGTCCCGCGCCGATCTTGGACCAAGACTCAGAGTTCCAATTTGCCAGCAGTGAACCTCCATTCCATGTCAGGCAACGAAAGCCAATTGTGGAGGACTCTCTTATTGCTGGACGAGCATCGCTCAGCGGGGTTCGAATTCTGGAGCTTACCGCCAATTGGGCGGGGCCACTCGCGGCGAGGCATCTGGCTGATCTTGGAGCCGAGGTCATCAAGATAGAAGCGCCTGATCGACCGGCGACGCGCGGCGGTCGATATCCTGGCGGAGACCCTTTCAAGCACCACTACAATCGCGCCGCATACTTCAACAAGCTGAATCGGAACAAGCTGGGTATCACGCTGAACCTTAATGACGATGCGGGCAGGGAGCTGTTCCTCCGGTTGGTGGCGGAGTCTGACGTTGTGTTGGAGAACAATAGCCCTCGAGTGATGCGCAACTTCGACCTCCTGTACCCGGTGCTTCGGGAGGTCAATCCCGAGATCATCATGGTATCAATCTCAGGGTTCGGCCAGACGGGTCCAGACCGAGACTACGTGGCCTATGGGGCCAATGTCGAGGCAAGCTGCGGGCTAGCAGCGGCAACCGGCTATGCCGACGACGATCGACCCTACCGAAGCACGCTCTTCTACGCCGATCCGGTCACGGGCGCCCACGCCGCCATCGCCATTCTGGCAGCCCTTCACCATCGCGAGACCACCGGTGGGGGACAGTACGTTGACATGTCGCTGCATGAGAACGGCATTACGTTCTTCCCCGAGGCGATCATGGAGTACACGGTGACGGGCAGACTTGCCAAACGGCGTGGAAACCGCCACCCGCTGCACGCCCCTCAAGGATGCTTCCCATCCTACGGAAACGACAGTTGGCTGGCGTTGACGGTCAGGACACTGGAGGAGTGGAAGTCCCTGGCGGAGACGATCGGGCGGCCTGACCTCGCTCAGGACTCGGACTTGTCGAGGTTGCAGGGGAGACGATCACGTCACGACGAGCTCGACATCGCCATATCCGAATGGACGCGCCAGTATGACCACAACGAAGCTGCCGCGTTACTTCAGGAGGCAGGAGTGCCGGCCGCGCCAGTGCTCGCCAACTGGGAGATGGTCAGCAATCCACACTTCCACGCGCGCAACTTCTACGTGCCTATGGAACATCCTGAGATGGGAGTATTCCCATACCCAGGAATGCCGTGGAAGCTTTCTGAGACTCCCGGGATAGTGCGAACCGCTTCCCCTCTGTATGGCGAGCACAACTCCGATGTGTTTCGTGGTTTGATGGGCATGAGCGATGAGGAGCTTGCGCCACTCTACGCGCGCCGGACCATTGCCGATCGTCCATCTCCAGACCTGCCTGCTCCGGTCAGGCCGCAGCGGACTACTTAGTCAGGGAGACTTGGTCGCCGAGCGCCACCGTTCCTGGAGCTTCGACGATGCCGTACACGCCGAAGTAGGCAGCGCGAACGCTCGGTCGGTAGCTCAGGATGAGTCGCATAGTATCGAAGTCGCGTGAGCCGGTTGCGGGATCGAGCGTAGTAATCGCGCATCTGGGATCACGAGCGATGAGTCGTAGCCTGAGTCGCTCGCCGATGCGGACTCCCTTGCCCAGCCAGGCATCCTCTTCGTGGGGCTCGCAGTCGTCCAGTAAGAGTGTTGGTCTAAACCTCTCGGATTCGAACGACTTGGCGCCGCCAGTCAATCCTGTCAGATAGTCGATCGACGCTTGGGAAATGATCGACACCGGGTATTCGTCGAAGCATGCTCCTTCCTTGTCCGACTCGAACAGCCTCAACTCGGCTCCACAGAACTCAGACAAGGCTGCCGCCCAATCGCCTCCAATCAAGCTGCCCTCGACTACGCGCCCCCAGAGTACGGTCGCTGTTGACTCTGCCCGGTCGGGCTGTCCATCGACCACACGACCGTCAGGAAATGTCATCTTGAGCAAGTGTTCAGAGGCCGAGTACTCAGCGATTACGAGGGTGAGTCTGCCCAATTGGCGTTGCGTCACCGCCCTCCCCGAGGCGTCCAGGACGACGAATTTCCTGTCTCCCTCGATACCCCTGAAGGATATGTCGACTTGGTTCGCGCTCAGTAGACCGAGAGATTTCACCGGCGCAAGGTTTATCGCACTTACCGTAGGCATCTGTTGGATCTTCTCCTGCGACTAAACACTGGCCCCTCACCCATGATACATTACGGCCTGAAGACATCCGCATGATCCAGCCACGGAGGAGACTCATGGCGACCCAGACCTACGAACCGAACCTGGTGCTGAGCAACGAGGAGTTCGATACTGTCGGCTCGCGGCCCGTCCGTCCGGACGGCCTCGACAAGGTTACCGGACGCGCCCGGTACAGCGCTGACGTACATCTTCCTGGAATGCTGCATGGGAAGCTGCTGAGAAGTCCTCACGCACACGCGCGCATCCGGTCGATAGACGCCACGCGCGCACTCGCGCTGCCAGGAGTCAAGTCAGTGGTTACCGCCGCCGACATGCCGGAGGTGTCGGCAGAATTCATCGACCAGGCGGAGGGGGCGATGGTCAACTACGGCTTCTACAGCCGGAACGTCATAGCCCGCGAGAAGGCGCTCTACAAGGGACACGTCGTAGCCGCCGTGGCGGCCAAAGATTTGGCGACCGCCGAGATGGCCCTCGACCTGATTGACGTGGACTATGAAGTGCTCTCCCATGTGCTGGACGCGGAGAGCGCTCTCGAGGCCGATGCGCCAATTCTGCACGAACGTCTCCTCACAGTCCACAGTCCAACACTGCGAGCGGGCGGCTGGGGAGACTCCAACGAACATTCCAACCTGGCTAACCGGTTCGAGTTCAGCCTCGGCGACGTCGAATCCGGTTTCGACGAGGCGGACGTTGTCGTCGAACGTGAATTCCGAACTCAGGCCGTACACCAAGGGTACATCGAGCCTCACGCGGCCACCGCCCACTGGGGGAGTGACGGCTATGTGACCGTCTGGTGCAGCAGCCAGGGTCACTTCGCCGTCAGGGACCACACTTCTCGCATGCTCGACCTTCCCGTTTCGCGTGTGAAGGTGGTGCCGATGGAGATCGGCGGGGGTTTTGGAGGGAAAGGGCAGGGCGGAGTGTACCTGGAGCCGCTGGCGGCCAAGCTCTCTCAGAAGACCGGTCAGCCCGTGAAGATTGTCATGAGTCGCGAGGAGGTGTTTGTGGGCAGCGGACCGACGTCCGGCACCCATATCACAGTCAAGATGGGTGCCTCCGCGACTGGTGAGATTACGGCTGCGGAGGCGCATCTCACTTACGAAGCTGGCGCGTTTCCCGGCTCGCCCGTTGCTTCGGGATGCAGGACCATGTTCGCCCCTTACAACATCCCCAACGCACTCGTCGAAGGTGTCGACGTGCTGGTGAACAAGCAGAAGTCATCCGCCTACCGCGCTCCGGGGTCTCCCGCCGCCGCCTTCGCCGCAGAGCAGGTCATCGACGAGCTCGCCCGGAAACTCGACATCGATCCAATAGAGTTTCGGCTCATCAACACGTCGAGAGAGGGCACGCGCCAAGTGGCCGGCCCAAGATTCCAGCGCATAGGAAACCAGGAGATACTGGAGGCGACGCGAGAGCACCCACACGTTCAGACCACTCTCGACGGAAAGCTGCGCGGGCGCGGTGTGGCGGGAGGCGCGTGGTTCAACGGCTCGGGTCCGGCCTCGGCGGTCGCATCGATCAATCCTGACGGCACGGTCAGCCTGGTCGAGGGCTCCCCGGACATCGGCGGCAGCAGGGCAGCAATGGCGATGCACGTTGCCGAGGTGCTTCAGATACCGGTCGATGACGTGCGACCCGCGATCGTCGATACCGACTCCATCGGCTACAGTTCCGGCGCGGGGGGAAGCGGAGTCACCTTCAAGATGGGCCATGCCTGCTACGAGGCCGCCCAGGATGCCAAGGCCCAACTTATCGAACGGGCTGCGCGCATCTGGGATGTTGGTCCCGATGACGTCGAATACAGTGGTGCGACCCTGAGACACCGGCAGGATACGGAGCTGAGCATCAGCTTCAAGGACCTCGCCGGGCAGCTTAACGGCACGGGAGGCCCAATCGTCGGCAGGGCGACCGTGAACCCCGGAGGCGTCGGGAACGCTTTCGCGGTGCACGTCGTGGACGTAGAGGTCGATGCCGAGACCGGCAAGGTCGAGATACTGCGATTCACAGCCCTTCAGGACGCTGGCAAGGCGATTCATCCCAGCTACGTTGAGGGTCAGATCCAGGGCGGAGCGGTGCAGGGAATAGGCTGGGCTCTCAACGAAGAGTACTACTTCGGACAAGATGGTACGATGCACAACTCGACGTTCCTAGACTACCGCATGCCAACCAGCCTTGATCTGCCCATGATCGACACGGTGATCGTAGAGGTCGCCAATCCCGGCCATCCCTACGGAGTCCGGGGTGTTGGCGAGGTGTCGATAGTCCCGCCCATGGCGGCGATCGCCAACGCAATCTATGACGCCACGGGCGTGAGGCTCACTGATCTGCCGATGTCGCCGGCGGTTGTGACGAAGGCGTTGAAGGAGGCTGGGGTGGAGTAGTATGCGCCGGGCCGCGTCCCAATTCCGGCGCAACACGCATGTCAGCGTGATCCAGGGGGATTTCCTAAGGTCCGAGCCTGCTGGGAGATTTCACTAAATCATAGGTAATCTCCTAGTGTTGTCGTGAACGTAGCAAACCGGACTGGCAACATACCCCTGACCTGGATCACCCCGGTCGGCGAACGCCATGTGGACGTTAACCACCAGCATAATCGGCTCTCTGGGAGATGGCTGTAGGTAAGCAACCGAAACGGTACGGGTGCTCAGATTAGAAAGAGGGAACAACGGCATGACACTCTGGGACCGGACCGCATCCTCGTACATTTCTGGCTTGCGCAGGCGTCAGCAGTCCGCTAGCCGCGCCACCTCAACGGGGGCTTCCCGCTAGAGCATTCCTTATTCTTCACCAGGGATGTAAGGGACGAATCCGGCCTCGAAAGCGACCTCCTGCAGCTCTCTGGGCGCGTAGCGAGCATCCACCAATAGGCCGTCCACTTGAATCAGCCATGCCAGCGGGTGCTCACCCAGCCGACTTGGTAAACACCAGTCTGTATCATATGGCCTCATGCCGAGCGCATCACGAACGACTGTGGACTTGTTGCTCGCCGTACTCTGTTTGACGCCGAACGCATCACACACCTCAGCGGAGCTAAGATGGGGGTCCTGGCTTCGGTCGTGCAGGAAGTTGACCGACCCTACTGCCAACACTATTCCACAGGCCCAGATATCGATTCGCCCTCTCGTCAGGGGAGACGGGCGCTTCCTGCACAGGGCTGCAGTCGCTTCGCGCACCAGTTGGCGGTACTCATCGTTCAGGTGCTTATGGCAGAACTTATCTGTGAGAGTCACGATTTCATCGAACTTCGCCCGCATTTTCAGAGGGACTCTCTCTGATCGAACTGTTCTGGCCATGTCCTCATGCCTTCCTGACTGTCTCGCGGCTTCCGGCCTGAATTCCTCCATCGTCTTCAACCAACCTTGCTGTGCGCCACCATCAACGCGCCGGATCACCAGAGGCGGCGGACGCCATACTGATCCATGATGGAGTCGATCGACACGAGCACCAGATTGCCCGACAACGCCTGCGCGATGAGCATTCGATCGAATGGATCACGATGGGGGCCTGGCAGCGCTCCCGCCCGCGCGGCGTCATCTACGGTTATCGCCAACTCCTGGAAGTCCTGGCCTGCAATGGTCCCCGCAATGTCGAGGGCGGCGGGCTCGGCGCCCGGAAGTTTCCCAATCCGATACTTGGTGGCGATCTCCCATGCAGTAGCGGCGCTGACCAGGACTTCGTTCGTTTCGGCGGCAATAGCCCGCCGCGCGGGCTCCGACAGCCGCAGGCTATCGATGAGCCACCAAAGAAACGCGTGAGTGTCGAGTAGCAACCGCAATTACTGTCCCTCCCAGGCGGCCAGCTCCTCCTCCGGAAGTGGGTCGAAGAAGCTGTCGGGAACCTCGAAGAGCCCGGCCATAGATCCCGGTTTCCGCTCGCCTTTGGGCTTGCAGCGGACCAGCTGTGCGACCGGCTTCCCATTGCGAGCTATGATCACTTCTTCCCCAGCCTCGACCTGCACCAACAGACGCGACAGATGCGTCTTGGCCTCGTGAACGTTGACTGTCAGCATGATTGCCTCCTCGCAAAATCACGTTAGTCAAATATATGACTAATGGACGCTCCGTGTCGAGTCGCGCATTCGACAACATGCGCTGCATTGCATCAGGGCCCGTGCGTCCTCGCCTCACCGCCTGAACGAAATTTTCTTGTACGACTCCGAGTACAGTATCCCGGTCCCGACGGAGCCGCGCCGACGCCACTCCCGCATTCGTGGGAGAAGCTCGGTGTAGGGGCGTCCGCCTGTCTGCGTCGTGTGCTCGGCAAGCGCCTTCACCGCCGTCTCCATGTGGTCGGTCACGTCGATGAACACGTCCGGCTCAGGGTGGCCCATGATCCAGACCTCGCCGACCTTGTGCGGCTCGAATCCCTCGTCAACCAGCTCCGGGAACGTCATGTGGTCCCGCGCCGTCGGAAACACCGCGGCGAGCGTGGCCTCTCCCGCCGCGAGATGGTCCGGGTGCCCAACGCCCCAGCCGCCGTCAAGGGTCCGCAGCGGATACTGGCAGATCACAACGTCGGGCTTATATCTACGTATCTCTCTCGCAATGTCGCGTCGCACGTCCAGTGTCGGCTCAAGGTAGCTGTCTGGATACCCCAGAAATGCCACGTCCTTGAGGCCCAGTACCTTGCCCGCGTTGACCTGCTCCTCGCGGCGTATCGCCGACAGCTCTTTTTCACTGATCTCGCGGTCGGCACTGCCCTTGCTGCCGTCGGTGCATAGGACGTAGGTCATCTCCCAGCCATCTGCGCACAGTTTGGCGACGGTGCCTGAGCAGCCGTACTCAGCATCGTCAGCGTGAGCGATCACCACCATCCCGCGAGAAAATTCGTTTTCGGTCTCCATTTACACTCCTTTGGTTGTATGTGCCGTAATCACGTGCATGGGTCGTCTAGCCGACAGTCGCAAACAAGGCCTCGCTGGCAAATTGGATCGCATCTATGACAGGGGATGGATATACTCCGATGAGCGTCATGCCGAAGAGTAGGACTCCCAATAGTCCTATCGTCATCTTCGGGACTCGTATAGTGCCTGAAACCGTCGGCTCTTCAATGTACATCTGTCGGACTACCTGCAGGTAGTAGTAGAGCGATATGAGGCTCATGAAGATAGCGAGACCAGCCAGCCAGAGTAGGCCCTGAGCTGCTACCGCGCTGAACAGGTAGAACTTGCTCACGAATCCAGCGAAGAACGGTAACCCCGCGAGCGAAAACAGCGACGCTGCCAGCACCAGTGACAGGAACGGGGCTCGTCGCGACGATCCGGCCAGGCCCGATATGTCGTCGCGTCCGGTCTCGTTGTAGAAGGCCGCAAGGCACAGGAAGGCCGCGGAGTTGGTAACTCCGTAAGCGACAAGGTGAAACATCAGACCGTTGGACGCAAGATGCGATATCTGTCGTTGCACATCGCCGTCATCCGACACGGCGGCCAGTGCGGCAAGTCCCATGAGCAGGTAGCCCACATGACCGATGCTGGAATACGCCAGCAGTCGCTTGAGATTGGTTTGCGCAAGCGCGACCAGGTTGCCAATCGTCATAGTCAGGGCTGCCAGTATCACCAGAAGGATTTGCCAGTCGGCTATGGCCGGCAGCAGCGACTCTGCGAAGAACCGCAAAGTAAGAGCGAAGGCAGCTGCCTTCGATGCCACAGCCAGAAATGCGGTTATGGGAATCGGGGCGCCTTCGTACGCGTCTGGCGCCCACATGTGGAATGGTACTGCCGCAACTTTGAACCCGAGACCAGCGATTATCATGACGAGACCGACCATGACTCCTGGGCTGATCTCCCGGGCGACAGTAAACGCACTGGAAATTTCGTCGAATCTTGTCGTGCCTGTGAGTCCGAAGATCTGACTGATGCCAAACAGGAGCAGGGCGGAAGAGACCGCTCCCAACAGAATGTATTTCGTGCCGCCTTCGTTCGACCTGGGGTTGTAGCGGTCGAACGACACCAACACGTAAAGGCTGAAGCTCAGGAGCTCCAGTGAGATGTACGCTGTCAGCAGCTCCCGCGACGCAGACATCAGCATCATGCCAACTACAGCGAAGACAAGGATCGCGTAGTACTCCCCGGGATACTCCAGGTTCCTGCGCACATACTCGATCGACGACAAGACGACCACAATGCCCATTACGAGGAATACAGACCTGAAGAACAGCGAGTAGCCGTCTATCGAGATCATGCCGTCGTACAGGCTGTCCGTCGTGTTCCACTGGTAGGCAAGCATGACTACAAGCGTGACAGCCAGTCCTGCGGCAGCGACGTATCCCAACCAGTGCTTTCTATCTCTGCCGGTGACGAAGTCGAGTGTCAGCACGACGAAGGCTAGTCCGGTCGCCATGAACTCCGGGAGGAGGAGCAGGAAGTTGTTGCTCATCCTACGTCTCCGAATCTGGCGAGTAGCTCAAACACGCCGCTCTCTATGACTCGGATGAACGGGAATGGGAATAGACCCACCAGCAGTATAAATCCCGCCAGAATCAGCGTCGAGACTCGCTCGAGTCCGCTGGCGTCGGTCTGTTCAGACCAACGCTCTCCCATAGGGCCGAAGAAGACTCTTGCAAGCAGCCTGAGGATGTACACGGCCGTTATCGCCGCGCCAATGATCCCAAGCACGCCCAAAACCGGATAGGTCTGGAAGAGACCCAGGAAGACCAGCAGTTCCGCAACGAAGCCGCTCAGCCCGGGCAGGCCCAGGGAGGCCAGCCCAGCAATGGCAAACATCGTGGCCGTGAATCCCATTCGCTTGGCCAAACCGTCGAGGGTGTAGATGTCGCGGGTATGCGTCCTGTCGTACACCACTCCGACCACGGCGAAGAAGAGCGCGGTCATGACGCCGTGGCTGAACATCTGCAGCACGGCTCCGCTCAGCCCGAGCGGGTTGAGTGTAGCGATGCCCATGAGCACGTACCCCATGTGGCTCACGCTGGAGTACCCGATGACGTACTTCAGGTCGTTCTGTCCGACGGCGGACCATGCTCCGTACAGGACGTTCACCGTGCCCAGCCCGATGAGCACGGGCATCCAGGCCTGGGCGCCTTCAGGCATCAGCATCATGCCGATCCGAATGATTCCGAACGCTCCAAGTTTCATCAGTACGCCCGCGTGGACCATGCTCACCGCTGTTGGGGCGGCGACGTGCCCGTCCGGGGACCAGGTGTGGAACGGCCACAATCCCGCCAGCACGCCGAACCCGACCATCAGGAACGGGAAGAAGACCTGCTGGAAGCCCTCCGAGAACGTGACCTGTCCGAGAGCGACGAGGTTGAATGTTCCCAGGCCTGCCTCGACAAATATGGCGAGCAGCGCGACCCAGATCAGGACGCTGCCAGCGACCAGGTAGATCATCAGCTTCATCGCGCCGTATTCCTTGGCGCGGCTGAACGTAGGGAATGTCGAGCTGCTCCCCCAGACGCCTATCAGCAGGTACATGGGCAGCACGGCGAGTTCGTAGAAAAAGAAGAAGAAGAACATGTCCAGCGTTACGAACACGCCGAATACGCCGGACAGAAGCAGCAGGTAGAGAACGAAGAAATCTTTGGCACGTTCGCCGATGTTCCATGACACCAGAACTCCGGTGAATAGCACTATGCCTGTGAGCAGGACCATCGGCGCAGCTATGCCGTCGATGCCGAGGTGGAGAGTGATGGCGTGGTCGCCGAGCGGCCAGGGTCCGGGCATGGAGAGCCACTGCCAGATGCGCTCGAATTGGATTCCACCTGCGGAGTGATCGTAGGTCAGGAACACGTATGCCGATAGGAGCATCGTCAGCAGGGCGACAGCGGTAGCCACATAGCGGATCGCCTTCACCCTGCTGCCCGGGGTGACCAATATGACCCCTGCTCCAATCAGGGGCAGCACCATCAGCAAGAATAGGGCGTATGGATTGAATCCGATCATTCTAGGTCTGAATGATCCACCAGATCAGGGTCAAAGCAATGACCCCCGCTGCCATTGCCATACCGTAGTTGTAAATCCGCCCAGTCTGAACGAACTTCATACGGAACGCAGAGATCTTGACGCTGTCCGCCGAGCCGTCTACGGCTGTGTCGTTCACCACCACTCTGTCGAACGTCGCGGTCAGTCGGCCAAGCGCCAGCACGACGCGGTCGATCACCCACTGATACATTTCGTCAACGTAGTAACTCGCGGCGAGCACTCGGTGAACGGTCGGTAACCGATTGATGACGTCCTCGGTCGAGACCCTCCCTTTGAGGTATGCCGCCCAGCCGAACCACAGTCCGACGCCCGCAATCACCAGCGATACGACACTTAGCCAGACGTTCAGGTGAAACTTCCCGTGCCCATCGATAAAGGCGGCGAACCCTTTGAAGCCTTCGCCGTACCCGAAGGCCAGGCCGCCCACCGCGATTGCGGGGATGGCCAGCAGCAGAAGTGGTATCGTCATAACACGGGGCGATTCATGCACCTCTGAGTGGTCCGATCTCGGTTCGCCGAAGTACGTGGCGAACGTCAAGCGGGCCATATACAAGGCGCTGAGCAAGACGCCCGTGAGAGCCAAAATGATGAACACCGGATGTCGGTGCTCCAAAACTCGCAGAAGCACCTCGTCTTTCGTGAAGAACCCGGCCAGCGGGATGACCCCTGCGAGGGACGCGGCTCCGATTGCGAATGTCCAACCAGTGATCGGCATATGGCGTATGAGGCCGCCCATCTTACGTATGTCGGTCTCTTCGTGCATGGCGTGCATAACGCTGCCGGCGCCCAGAAACAGCATTGCCTTGGCTGCGCCGTGGGCTACGAGGTGGAACAACGCTGCGCCAACCCCGCCGGCACCCAGGGACAGCATCATCAGTCCAAGGTGGCTGATGGTCGAGTAGGCCAGCACTCGTTTGATGTCGGTGACGACGAGGGCGATCGTTCCGGCGAACACGAAGGTCACGACGCCCACGGACGCCACTACCACAAGCACCGTGGGGGTCAATTCGAACATCGGCATCAGGCGTGCCACCAGATACACCCCTGCCGCTACCATGGTCGCAGCATGGATCAGGGCGCTGACTGGCGTTGGACCTTCCATAGCATCCGGGAGCCACACGTGGAACGGGACCTGTGCGGACTTCCCCATTGCTCCGAGGAAAATCAGAAGCATAGCCGCGTTCAGCGTGCTCTGCTCGATGCCGCCGTTCTGTGCGATGTGTATCAGTGTGGAGATGTCGAATGTCCCGGTGGCTCGGAATAGCAGGACTATCCCGATCAACAGGCCCACATCGCCGATTCTCGTCGTGATAAACGCCTTCTTGGCCGCCTCGGCCGCAGACCGCCGCTCGTACCAAAATCCTATCAGCAGATACGAACCCAGTCCCACCAACTCCCAGGTGATGTATAGGAATACAAGGTTGTCGGCCAAGACCAGCGCCAGCATCGCGGCGACGAACAGCGAGTGGACGGCGTAGTATCGGCCCAGGCCGGGATCGTACTTGCCATCGTGCTTCATGTACCCAAGTGAGTACACCTGCACCAGCAGCGCTACGAAGGTAACGAGCCCCAGCATAGTGACGGAAATCTGGTCGACGGTAGTGCCCCAGGTTAACGTCGTCTGTCCGACCCTAAGCCATGTGATGCTGAGCTCAGCTGATCCAGTGGCCAACAGGTCTGCCAGCACGAACCAGAACAGCACGAATCCCAGAGCAATGGCAGCAATAGACAGCGGCGCTCCCTGAAGGGGTAGGCGCTTGCGAAATGGGAATACTGTGAAGAATGCCCCCGCGCTTAGTGCGGGTATTACCCAGGCCCAGTCTGTTCCGATGATTTCAATCATTCAACCAGGTAGGGAAGACTATGATGGCCACGGGGCGTCCAACCGCTGACTACCATCTGAGGGAGTCGATCTGGTCGACGTTCACTGAGCTCCGATTGCGATAGAGCCTTAGGATGATTGCGATGGCTAAGGCCAACTCGGCGGCTGCCACGGTGATCACAAACACGATCAATACTTGCCCCAGAGCCCGTTGCGCTTCACCGAAGTCAACGAATGTGGCGTAGCCGATCAAGTTGATGTTGACGGCATTCAACATCAACTCGATGGACATGAGGATCAGGACGGCGCTCCGGCGGGCAAGCACTCCGTACAGCCCAATACAGAACAGGGCCGCTGCCAGGACCTGGAGGTGAGCAAGCTCGATCAATCGCGGTCACCAGTCGTCCTGACGAGGACGATCGAGCCGATTAGAGCTACCAGAAGCACTAGTGAGGCGACTTCAAAAGGCACGGCCCAGTCCGTGAAGAGGCTTTCACCAAGCTGACGAAAGCTGACGCTCTCCCGCTCGACCACCCTGACGCCGGTGGTAACAATAGCTCCCGTCAACAGAGCGAATACCCCGAACGCAAAGAGGGCGGCCAGGGGCCACTGACCGTGGTCGGTGAGGTGTTCGAAGTCCTGTATGCGCGTCAGCATCAACGAGAACAGGACTACGATTACGACCGCGCCGCCGTATATGAGAACCTGGACCAGCGCCAGGAATTCAGCGAACATCAGCAGGAACACGCCGGCGACTCCCAGCATGGCAGCTAGAAGGGCAAACGCCGCGTAAACAATGTTCCTCGTGAGGACGACCCCTAGGCCGCCCATGATTACCAGCGCGGCAGCGACGTAGAACAGGACCAGTGACTGCGAAACCATCAGCCGCTTGAACTGCCGTCTTCGGGGGTGTCGGACCCGCCACGCGGTCCCAACTGCAGTTCTATTGGTTCGATACTAACGAGGGTTGTGCGTGGAGATCTTTCGCCCTGAGCCTGTCGAAGGGTCCGCCCACGTGCCCCAGAGGGTTGGTCTTCTTTCTTGACTGGTACGCCGCTGTTCTTCGCGGGGTTGGTCGGGCGCCAGTCAGTATCGTCTTGATACTTCCGACCCATGCCCAGCAGCATGTCCAAATCCACGCGGTTGCCGTTGCGCTGATACTTGCTCAGTTCGTGCTCGTGGCTCATCTCGATGGCGTCGAAGTTGCAGACGTCCACGCAGATGCCGCACAAAATACACCGGCCAAGATTGATCTCGAATGTTTCGATAATCTTGCGCCGGCGACTGTCGTTTTCTGCGAACTTGGGATTGTCCGTCATCTGCGCGCTCATGCACTGAGTTGGACAGGCGCGAATGCACACCATGCACCCCGTACAGTAAGGCTCAGGGACATCGCCGTCCCACAAGAGGGCAGGGAAGCCCATGTATCTGAGGGCTACCTGGTGCCGCTTGTCTGGGTCAGGATACTGGTGCGTCACGGGCTTGCGAAGCGCTGTTTTCAGCGTCACATAAAGCCCTTCGAGGAAGCCAATCATCGGATGATGCTCATATTGCGACTGATCTGGACTCAGGCATCCGGTGCGGCTGCCGCGGACTCCCGCCTCAGCGCGCTCGCAGACACCACACGGACTGTCTCGCGCTGCATGTCGGTTCCCGGATTCCTGAAAATGATGTAGACCGTGCCGCCCAATAATAGCAGAGATACGATGGTCAGGCTCCACAGCGGCCATCCGTAGAACAGCACGACTGCCGTGGCGATGATGTTCAGGAACGACAGGGGTACGAGCAGCTTCCAGCCGAAGGACATTAGCTGGTCTATGCGCAGTCTGGGGAACGTCCCGCGTATCCAGAAGATGAGCCAGATGACAAGCGCCGTCTTCATCAGGAACCATCCGAGAGACAGCGTGGAGTGCGCAAGGCCCTCGAACGGCATCGCCGGCCATCTCCAGCCCCCGAGGAACAGGAGTACCGTGAGGGCGGCGACCGTGAATGTGTTCAGGTACTCGGCCAGAAAGAAGGCTGCCCAGTGAGCGCCGCTGTACTCCACGAACGGGCCCCCGACCACCTCGGACTCTGCGTGATGGATGTCGAAAGGCGTACGGCCAAGCTCGGCGAGCCCTGCCGTGAGGAACAGAAAAAGTCCAACTGGCTGCACCAACGCGTATCCGAAGTTCGCCTGTCCGTCCACGACGACAGTCAGGTCTAGAGACTGAGCGAGCATCGCCACACCGACAATCGCCATGATGAAAGGAATCTCATAGCTAACGAGTTGACCGGCAGCACGGAGTCCTCCGAGCATCGCGTACTTGTTGGCCGACCCCCATCCAGCCATTACGAGTCCCATGACTGACAGCACGGAAATAGCGGTGATGTAGAAAAGCCCCAGGTCCAAGTTTCGGAGAACGAGGTCGCGACCCATCGGCAGCGTGACCCATAGTAGGAGGGAGGGTACAAAGACCGCAACCGGCGCCAGCCAATAGACTTTCCGATCTGCCCAAGAAGGGAGGATGTCCTCTTTGGTGAAGAGCTTTATGCCGTCGGCGATCGGTTGGAGAGTGCCGTGAAGGCCGACACGCATCGGCCCCATCCTCATTTGGATTCTCGCCAGCGCTTTGCGTTCCGCCCACGTCAGCACCAGGACAATGAACGACAGGAATCCAAACAGCGCGATCGCGCCCAGCGTGTAATAGATGGCCTGAAGCGGGGTCATCTGTCTACCTCGCCCAGGATGATATCTATCGACCCCAGAATTATCACCGCGTCGGCGATGTAGGCCTCCCTCAGCATTGCCTGGAGTGCCTGGAGGTTGCCGAACGATGGCGCTCGTACCTTCACGCGGTACGGCATGTCGCTGCCATCGCTGACGAGGAAAACTCCGAAGTCGCCCCGAGGCGACTCCGTCCGCATGTAGACCTCACCCTTTGGAGGGCGGGCAATCCTCCTGACATTCGCCGTGATGTCGCCCTCCGGGAGCTGTTCCATAGCCTGCCGGACGATGCTGAGAGACTGCCGCATCTCCTCGACTCGCACGTAATAACGGTCCCAACAGTCGCCGTAAGTGCCGACAGGAATCCCGAAGTCGAATCGGTCGTAGATCGAGTATGGCTCCGAAACACGAATGTCCTCTGGCACACCGCAAGCCCGCAGCGCAGGCCCAGTGACTCCCAGGTCGATTGCCTCCCGGGCTGATATTGCGCCGATCCCCTTTGTTCTCGCGAGGAACATCTCGTTCTGACTCAGGAGCTCGTCGCACTCTTCGATGCCGCGCTCGAGCTGGTCGATCAGCGTATCCATGCGGCGTCCGAAGTCGTCGGGCAGGTCTTCGTTGACGCCTCCGATGCGGATGTAGTTGTGCATCATGCGCGCGCCTGTGACCGCCTCGAACAGCGCCTGCACGCGTTCCCGTTCGCGGAAACCGTAAAGCACAGGGGTCATAGCACCCGCGTCAAGCCCATACACACCGTAGAACAGCATGTGGCTCGCTATACGGTTGAGCTCGCACAGGATGACCCGGATGTACTCGGCGCGCTCGGGGACCTCGAGGCCCATTAGCTTCTCGACAGCCGTGCAGATCGCCAGCTCGCAGTTCAGGTTAGCCACATAGTCGAGCCTGTCGAATAGCGTGATGATCTGGCTGTACTGCTCGCCTTCGCACAGCTTCTCCGAGCCGCGATGCAGGTAGCCGATATGTGGTTCCGAGCGGACGATCTTCTCGCCATCGACCCAGATTACAAGTCGAAACACGCCATGCGTAGAGGGATGCTGGGGTCCCATGTTGACCATGAGGTCAATGGTGTCAGCTTGTTGTGTGGGCTGTTCCTGGAGCTGCATACTGTTCTGTTATCCAACCTCGTCAAGCAGTTCAAAGTATCGAGTCCTGCTCATACCTGCCGTACGCATGTTGGTAAGAATGTGGGTCACTGCGACCAACCTAGTGGACTGTCCACATAGTTTTGATAGTCTGCATACCGTCCTTCGACAAGCTCAGGACGAACGATTGTGACCATCGGAACTGAGTTGTCGATGGACTAGGGCTGGTCTTGATCACCAATGGACGTCTGATTCCAGACTTAGTCATCATCACGTGGTCTCCTTGCGTGCGTCGGACGATGAACCCATCCATTTCGAAAATCCGGATCAGTGTCCGATACCGAATCGGTACTATACGCTGGCGAGCAGCGCTCACGGTAGGAGCGCGACCTCTTTGGAAGTGATCCGTTCGCGCAATTGCCAAGTATCACTGATCTTCTCGAATCCCGACTCTTGAAGCACCTCATCCAGCGTGCCTAGGTACTCGCAGCCCTCAAGGAAAGTTGCGACTGCTTCTTGGAGTGAGCGTTTCGCACCTTCGGGTGTGTCGTCAAAGCTAGACACGTCGAGTTCAGGGCACAACCCAACGAAAATGTCGCCCTCTGCGAAAATCTCCGATCTATAGATCACATTTGCCACGTTAACTTCCTCCGCACTAGCATCGACGCCCTCTTTGCCGACCAAGCCTGCTTATCGAACTTACCACTCGTCGTAATCGTGGAAAGGGAAGCTCTTGCGACCTGGGAACCCCTCGAATTCTTCGTAGAGCAATAGGGGAACCAGCTCAGGATGGCCTTCGAAGACAACACCGAACAGGTCGTGGCTTTCCCGTTCGTACCAGTTCGCGCCGGCCCAGACGCCTGTGACCGTAGATACGGCCGGCTGATCTTCCGGCACGCGGGTCTTTACTACCATCTTGTGCCGTTTGGCCAGCGAGTACAGGTGGTAGTTGACTTCGAATTCGCCGGTGGACTCGACGTAGTCGACGACAGAGAGGCAGCGCAGGTAGCCGAAGTCTAATCTGGGGTCGGTCTTGCACGCGTCACATACGTCGGCGACACGGCCTGATGGGACGGTGAGTGTCACTTCATCCACAGCGGCGCCGATTTGAAAGCCTGGCTCGGAGTCGAATACTTCACCTAGCAAGGCTGTTAGGGCCTTGCCCGTGGCGTCGAGGGCCGCTGGAGCCACCGGTATTGTCGGCTCTCGCCTAGGACGTCTCGCCACGCTGCCTGGCGTCCAATTGGATCTTTTCCTGAAGCTGCATTATGCCGTTCATCAGCGCTTCGGGCCGGGGAGGGCAACCTGGCACATACACGTCAACCGGAATCAGATGGTCTACCCCCATCACGACAGAGTAAGAGCGGTAGTACGGCCCTCCGTTTGTGGCGCAGCTGCCCATTGCGATCACCCACTTGGGGTCGGGCATTTGTTCATAGAGCAGCTTGATCGGATCGGCCATCTTCTTCACGACGGTCCCGGCAACGATCATTACGTCCGCCTGCCTGGGGGACGGCCACGTGACGATCCCGAACCTGTCGAAATCGTGGTGCGACATGTGGGTACTCATCATCTCTATCGCGCAGCACGCCAGGCCAAATGACAGAGTCCACAGCGAGTTCTTGCGGGCCAGCGCGAAGAGCTCATCGGACTTCGCAGTAACCGCGTTGGGCAGCACGCGATTGAAGATGCTCTCAGCCGGAGAGTTGCCTTTACCCGGCTCGTATCCCTGTCCCAGGTTCATCTCCACTGCAGCACACCCTTTCGCCAACCGTAGATGACTCCGAAGAACAGGATTCCTATGAATATCAGCATCTCGTAGAAGACCGCGGGAATTGTCTTGAGGAAGACCACAGCCCACGGAAACAGGAAGACGGCCTCAACGTCGAATATCAGAAACAGTATGGCAAAGACGTAGTACCTGATCTGGATCTGCGACCACATGAACGGCGCGGGCGGGATTCCGCACTCGTAAGGGATGTCCTTGGCTTCAGACGGCCGCCTTGGAGCCAGTATGTAGGATACCGCGAACAGTGCGGCCATTGCGGCGAAGCCCACTGCCGCCACCAGCAACACAGCCATCCAGTTGATGTCATAGCCCTCGGGCATAGTGGCCTCCCAAACGGCTGATTGCAGGCTCATGGGCAGTGTAGCAACGGCTCCAAAAAAGTGTCAATCCAAGCATGAGGGTATATGAATACCCAGGACTTGGGGTACTCGCGAACCTTGAAGTCACTTCTGCGTGGCGTACACTGCACCTGAGTCACACTTAGGTTACCCCAAAGAGAAGGTAGAGAAGGTGATGAAGATGGAACGATACTGGCTGATTAGCGGTGGGACGGTTCTTATCGTGCTCCTGGTCGCGAGCATCGCTCTAGCCCTTGCCCGAGGAGAAACGCAGTTTGTCCCGGACTCCCCGGAGTACGCTGTGCAGCAGTATGTCAGGGCGCTTGCCGGAGAGGACTTTGAAACTGCAGAGGCCATGTGGTCCCCTGATCTCCAGGATAGCTGCTCTTTCGAGGCATTCGTCGTGGATGCCGGGAGGAGCATGGACAGTCTCTCAGAGGCCAGGATTACACTGGAAGACGCGCGGACTATCGGAGAAACGACTATCGTGTCGCTAAGGGTAGTCCGCACCATGGGAGGGGGCGTCTTCGGTCCATCCGAGTCTGAACACTCGTACGACTTCGGAGTTCGAAGGTTCGATGGGGATTGGAGAATCACGGGCCACACATGGCCCGCGGACAGGTGCATAAGGTCGCACTTCGTTCCTGAGAGCTTGCCGCCTACGCCTATGCCCTCCCGTGGCCCTAGCTAATGCGGCTTGAACTGGACCACAAGATCGAATCAAGAGGAAGTGCCGAGAGATGACGCCATTCATCATCATCCCCATTCTCATACAGCTCGCTGTCATTGGCGCCATCGTCTACGGGGTCTTCCTGTGGCGCAGACGCACTGTCGATAGCGGTCCCGATACCGGGATCGGAACGCCGCGCCGGTTTTACTTCTACTCGATTTCATTCATTGCGCTCATGCTGCTAGTGAGCGGCGTCTTGACGGTGCTGATGAGCCTGCTGGATGAGCTGTTCGGTGAACCGGTCATACGCGGGGCCACGACCAGAGTGGCGACCGGCCTCGCGCTAACGATAGTTGGGATGCCGCTGTGGGGGATTCACTGGAGGTTCGTGCAGAACAGGGTAGCGGCGCACCCGTCTGAGCAAAGGTCGATTCTAAGGAAGCTCTATCTCTACGTGTCCACCGGGGTTGCTCTCGGGTTCTTGGCGTACAGTGGCTACCGCGTGATCGAGTGGGCGTTCTTCGTAGGCGACTTTCCCGCCTTTTCATGGGCTGCTGTCCTAGTCTGGACACCGGTCTGGGGGTACCACTGGTGGACCGCGTCCAACGAGAATTCGGAACTTACGCTGTTAACCCAGGGCATACGCCGTCTCTATCTCTATCTGGCCTCGGCGCTGGGAATAGCCATGTTGGCATCTGGCGTGGGATTCCTGGTGTACTTCACTTTGAACGAAGGATATTCTGCCGCGTTCGAGGCCGGCATTTCCGGGTCGGACAGGTTGTGGGGGGAAGCGGCGCGGACGGCGTTGTCTGTTGCCTTAGTAGGCGGAGTGATCTGGTGGGCTCACTGGTTCAGGTTTGCCTGTGCCGATAGAGGCTCAGTTCTGAGATGGATCTACGTGTTCGTAGCGACAATAGGTGGCGGGACGGTCGCCGCCCTGGTTGGACTGGGGATCGTAGTCTACACGTCACTGTCGTGGGCCCTGGGAGCTTCAAGCGATCCAGCGACGAGTCACTTCAGCATGTTCCCTGCCGGGATTGCGACTCTTTCTATCGGAATCACATTGTGGGTGTATTTCAGACGCCGCATGATAATCGAGTCTTCGGACGACAAGTCACCACATGTCTCCAGGTGTTACGACTTGCTGATCGCAGCGATTGGGTTGTTGGTTGTGGCCTCAGCTTCAGTCGCCGTGCTTGACACTTTCTTCAGGTTGATCTCGGACTCGTCTCCTGTGGTCGTTCGAGGTGATGTTCAGTGGCGTTCCCGACTGGCAATTGTCCTGACCCTTTTGCTGGTCGGCGCACCTGTCTGGTGGGCACACTGGCGCAGAATTCAGATGCCCGCGCTATCCGATCCCGAGGTCGAAAGGACTGCGCTTCCTCGCAAGCTATACGTCATGGGCGTGCTGTGCCTTGGACTTCTTTCTCTCGTCGGGGGTTCAAGCTCGACGCTCTTTATATTCCTGCGTGATCTGCTGGACGTCGACTTGTCCCTGAATACTCTCCATGACCTGTCGACCAGTCTTTCAGTCGTTCTTACCGCACTTTTGATCATACCGTATCACTGGCTCATATACCGTCAGGACAGGGAGCTCGAGCCAGATGTGCCCGAGCCAATCGCAGCTCCGATGCTCAAGTCGGTAATGCTGTTGACCGCTGTCGGGGGCTCTGAAATAGTCGACCGGGTGGAAACAGCGCTGGGATACACAGTTACACGAGTGCACTGGCCGGACCCCGATGCCTTCGTTCCAACGCTGGATTCAGATCAGATCGACCGACTGGTCAACGAAGTGTCATCCGCGCCCGGAACGATCGTGATGCTCGTGCCAGACGCGGACGGACTCAGAGTCATCTCATACCACTGAGTCGTTCGTCAGCTGGGAATGCCTGTACGAGAGGTGACGAACGCCTACCAGTTGGTTAGCGCGCCGTCGTTACGGCGTAGTTGTGGCGGCCACCCGTTCAGCGGCGCGGGGTTGGCTATCGCGAAGTCCTCGTCGAAGTCCACACCGAGGCCGGGCCGATCAGACGGAGTCCAGGCGTAGCCGTCGGCCCACTCGATCTGGACAGGGAACAGGTCGGTTGCGAAGCTGCCTGGACGCTTGGGCATTTCCTGTACCCCTACATTTGTGGAGGCCATGCACAGGTTTACACATGCAGCTGCGCTCACCGGCCCGAGCGGGTTGTGCGGCACTATGTCGATGTAGTGCGTTTCCGCCCAGTGGGTGATCTTCAGCGCTTCGGTCAGCCCGCCCACGATGCACAGGTCGATGCGGGCGTAGTTGATCAGCTCCTCCTCGATGACCTCCCGGAAGGACCACTTGGAGGCCCACTGCTCTCCAGCGGCAATCGGCAGTGAGACGTGTCGGGCTAGGGTACGGTAGCTTGCGGGATTCTCGGACCTCAGCGGGTCCTCGATGAAGAACGGGTTGTACGGCTCCAGCGCGCGGCACAGCGTGACTACGTGCGCGGTGTCGAGTCGGGTGTGAACGTCGAAGCAAAGCTGGATGTCCGGGCCGACTGCCTCTCGGACCATTGCCATCTGCTCCTCGGCCAGACGTATCGACTCCACTGGCTCCAGGATGCCTGGGTTGCCAATAGGGTCGTCATCGTCTCGGAACTCGAATGTGCCGCCGGTTTCGGGCTGGCCCCACCGCACGAACTTCCAGCCATCCGCGACCGCCTGTATGGAGTTCTGTACCAGCTCCTCGTTGGTGCGGCCCTGGGTGTGCGGGTAGCAGACGACCTTGTCGCGCACAGGCCCGCCCAGCAGCTTATACACGGGCATCCCAACAGATTTGCCCTTGATGTCCCAAAGCGCGATGTCGATTGCGCTTATTGCGCAGCAGTACACCTTGTCGGCGGGGAAGAACCCGCCCCTGAACATCTGCTGCCACAGCCTCTCGGTGCTCCATGGATCCTGACCGATCACCACTTGGGACAGGTGCTCGATCGCCTGTGTTATGGCTCCTCCCCAGTTCCGTATTCCCACCTCGCCAAGTCCGTAGATGCCCTCGTCGGTCTCCACCTTGACGATGTAGTATCCGCGGCCTTCTTCGCCTTGGACCGAGTATGGCTTGATTGCTGTGACCTTCACTGGATTCGTCCTTTCACTTCGCTTCGCTGTTCAACAAGGCATTCGCTCGCACCATCCTAAGCTACGGAGCACCTGGAAGCGACTCGCAAGCCACACCATCTGAGTTCCTATCGAGTCTGTGGGGATCTTCGTCCGGTCCACCGGCGGCGATGAAGAACTGCTGCGCTTCAGACCAGGTGTCGAAGTCCGAGCAGTTACGATCCGGCCTGCCGGGTTCACCAAGTGGTCTTGGCGGGGTGCCCTCGTCCGGCGAAGGGGTGGGAGTGGCTGCTGTCTGCGAGGGTGGTGGAGATGTAACAGTGGGTGTAGATGTCGCTGGGATTACGGTTGGAGCTGGTTTCGGTGCCTGCGTGGGCAGTGGAGTCGTAGTAGATGTAGTCGTGGCAGTGGTGATCGTCTCCGTCTGCTGCCCGGACCTGTCGGGCTGTATGAACACATTGGTCTCACAAGTAGCCGCCATTTCTTGGAGCGCGACGATCTCGCCTTCTGTCGCCGTCAGATCCCAGCCGCGCTTGATTTCAATCCAGTCCAGTGCGTACTGGCACCAGTAGTCCTTGTTGGGTGGACGCCATTCATCTGGCCCCTTGGCGCCTTTTGCGCGGTTGACTCGCGCCGTTGTCGCGATGAGATGGCCCGGGTAGGCAAGACTATTGGCGTACGCCGATTTTCTATCTGTTGACCAGCTCCATCCGCCGGACCGGTGGGCATTTGCAAGTGGCGCCATGTGGTCGATGTCCAGGTCGCCAGGGTCAGTCGCCACGGTCCCGGAGTAGGGCCCGAGCCAGCGTCCGGTCTGTACGCGACACTGGTCAGCCTCCGTGTAGGTGACCTGTACGGTCGATTCGGCGATCAGAGTCTCCTGCCTGGCATCCTGGCAGTCGCCGTCTTCGTCCGTCCAATGCCGCCATTCCTTGCGATCGTATTTGGGGATGTCGAGACTCATATCGGCGATCTTGACCTTCAGCACGACAGTTGACGCGGCGGGCGTTGCATCGGGAACGATCGTCGGTGCCGTTACTGCCGTCGGACGGACAGGAGTCGGCGCCGGTGTCCTTGTCGGATCCGGGAGCAGGTCTGGGACCTGCGAACATGACAAGAGGGCCAGGGCAGCTGCGAAAAGGTAGAGTAGGCTTTTGGTCATGGGGTGAAGACTTCCGCTTGCAATCGGGAGTGTCGGATTTTAGCAGAGTCACCGCAGCGCGTTTCAACTGGCGGTGACAGCGTTCCAGTCGCTGAGATTGTCTTGAAGAAAGACCTTCGTGTTTTGTTACACTCTTACAGTCATGGAGACGCGAAGATTCGAGCACCTAGTGCGTCGGGCGATCGACGACTTTCCTCCAGCGTTTCTCGAACGCATGGAGAATGTCGATGTGGTCGTCGAGTACTGGGCTACTCGCGAACAGCTTATCGGCTCAGGGCTGGATGAGCACGAGATGCTTCTCGGACTTTACGAGGGCATTCCGCTACCGGACCGATACGATTACAACCTGGTCCTGCCAGACAAGATTACGCTGTTCCAGCGCGCGATCGAGAGCATCTGCAACACCGATGAGGAGGTCGTGGCTGAAGTTAAGGCCACGATTGTTCACGAGGTCGCGCACCATTTCGGCATCGACGACGACGCCCTTCACGAGATAGGAATATACTGATAGGGCTAAGGTTAATCGCGACATCTGCACGGCGAGTGCGCTGCGACGCGGAACTGGCGTCCGACGAGCGTACCCGCCCTTTTGACGTTGACGCAGACCCGCTCAGGCAGGTCGGATACGAGGAGGATGAGCTTGTCGGTTACAACCGCTGACCGGACCGAGAGCATAGATGCGCCGCGATCTGAGGGAGTCTCCCAGCTTAATCTCCGGAGCCTGACCCCAATACTCAGGTCGGCTCCCCAGTATCAGAGCCTTGTTCAGTCCCTCACAAGGTCTGGCTCAAGGTCGAGGGCCCAGGTGCTATCGGACTCGGTCCCGTTCTTTATGACCGCCATTCTTCAAGACCTGGACGTGCCGGCAGTGATTGTCGTTCCAAGACCGGAAGAGGCTCGGAGGCTTCACGAGCGTCTCAGCGCCTGGGTGTCGGAGCCGCAGCGCGTTCACCAGTTCCCAGAGACTGAGACCCTCCCATTCGAGCGACTGTTCACTGATATCGAGACCGTTCAGCAGCGTATCTGCGCGCTTGACGCCCTGCTAAATGGATTGGACCCTCATCCCGTGGTGGTGGTTTCGGCAACATCGATCGCGCAGCGGACGCTTGACAGACAGTCTTTCGAGACTAGCGCTCATTCGCTCAGCGTCGGCGATCTTGTGGACCTCGACGATGTCCTGGAGACGTGGCGTCGAATGGGATACCGCTTTGAGGCGGCGGTCTATGGTCCTGGCTTTGTCAGCAGACGTGGGGGAATCATAGACATCTTCCCGGTCGGCGCGGATATGCCGGCGCGCATCGAGCTGTGGGGTGACGAGGTCGAGAGCATTCGCCTGTTCGACCCGTCCAGCCAGCGGTCGACCGACATGGTTGACTCGCTGAGGATTATCCCGGCGCACGAGACGCTGCCTGCCATGGTAGGACGGGAGGACCTCGATAGACAGTTGTCACGGATTGACGTGTCAAACTGCACGTCCGCCCACCAGGAGCGCATACGCGAGGAATTTTCGCAGCTGCTGGACGGACACGAGGTCGATGACCTGAACATGTATGCTGGGTTCTTCAATCACGGGTCGCTTGTCGACTTCATTCCAGACAATGCACTTGTGGTCCAGGTCAGGCCTGACGACCTCGCTTCGGCCGCCTGGGACAACGAAGAACGCATTCACGAGCTGAGGGAGTCCAAGGAGCGGCGCGGTGAGTTGCCAATGAACTTCCCGTCGTTCCACATGGAATGGAACGAGATCCGTCCGGCGCTGTCACAGCAGGCCACCCAGCTGGACGTACTGTACTGGGGCGCCGGAAACCTCGTTTATGACGACATCCACACCATGCCGTTTGGATCGCCCCCGACGTTCATCGGTAGTGTGGAGAAATTCGTTCAGGACGCCGCAGAGCTGTTGGACGATGGAACTCGCATCGTGGCGGTCACGAGCCACTCGAGAAGGCTGGAAGAGATACTGTCGCAAAACTCCGTTCCCTGCGCGCTGGCTGGGTCGTTGAAATCGGCTCCTGAGCGGGGAACGCTGTCGCTGGTGCAGTCGGCAGGCCCGAATTTCGGCGACGGTTTCGTCCTCAACGTTCCCGATGGACGGCTTATTGTACTTGGAGACACGGAGATATTCGGCGTAACCAAGCAGCGCCGCACGGTGAGGCGGAACCGAGGAAACTGGGACGCGTTTCTATCTGAGATCTCACCCGGAGACTACGTCGTTCACGTTGAGCATGGCGTCGGCCGTTTTGTAGGGGTAGGCAGGCCTTCGAGCGATGGTGACGCCGGATCAGAGTACATGATGCTCGAATACGCCAATCGCGACAAACTCTATGTACCCCTCGAACATGTCGATCGCGTCGCTCCGTACGTGGCGCCGAGCGACGCGCCGCCCCATCTAACCAGGCTTGGTACCCAGGAGTGGAAGCGGGCCAAGTCCAGGGCCGAGCGTTCGACGCGCGAAATGGCAGCAGAACTCATAGCGCTGTACGCCGCGCGGGAGATGGTGAACGGTCTCAGCTTCAGTCCAGACTCGACATGGCAGCAGGAGATGGAGGAGTCTTTTCCGTTTGAGGAGACGCCCGACCAGCTGGCGACGCTCGCCGAGGTCAAGTCTGACATGGAGAAGTCGCGCCCGATGGACCGGCTGGTCTGCGGCGACGTTGGATACGGAAAGACGGAGATTGCCCTGAGGGCCGCCTTCAAGGCTGTCATGGAAGGCAAGCAGGTGGGCGTGCTCGTACCAACGACCGTGCTCGCCCAGCAGCACTACGTGACATTCGCCCAGAGGCTAAGCCCGTATCCGGTCACCGTAGAGGTGCTAAGCCGTTTCAGAACCCGGGGGGAGCAGCGAGGTATTGTCGAGAAACTGGCCTCCGGGGCGATCGACATCTGCATCGGTACTCATCGCCTGATTCAAAAGGACGTTAGATTCAAAGACCTGGGCCTGGTGATTGTCGATGAGGAGCAACGCTTTGGAGTCGGCCACAAGGAGCGGCTCAAGCAGATGCGGCAGGAGGTCGATGTCCTGACCCTCACCGCGACTCCGATTCCCAGGACGCTGCACATGTCCCTTGCGGGTGTCCGAGACATGAGCACGATCGAGACACCACCGGAAGAGCGTCTGCCCATAAAGACGTATGTCTCCGAGTTCAGTGACGAGCTGATCAGGGAAGCGATCCTCCGGGAGTTGGACCGACAGGGCCAGGTGTACTTCCTCCACAATCGCGTGTACAACATCGCCTACATGGCGGACTACATTCGACGAGTAGTCCCAGAGGCGCAGGTAGGGATAGCCCACGGACAGATGGCGGAGGGCGAGCTTGAACGAGCGATGACTTCATTTGCCGGGGGAGATTCCGACGTTCTAGTGTGCACGACGATAATCGAGTCGGGCCTGGACATACCCAACGTGAACACGCTGATTGTCAACCGGGCGGACTCATTCGGGCTTGCTCAGCTGTACCAGATCAGAGGGAGGGTGGGGCGGAGCAGCCGTCGCGCGTATGCCTACCTGATGATCCCGCGTTCGCAAGCGCTGAACGAGACCGCCGAGCGTCGACTCAAGGCGATGCTGGCCGCGACCGAGCTCGGAGCGGGCTTCAGAATCGCGATGAAGGACCTCGAAATCCGAGGGGCAGGGAACATCCTTGGCGCGGAACAGAGCGGGCACATCCACGCTGTAGGATTCGAGCTTTACACGCGGATGCTCTCGCAGGCGGTTGAAGACCTTCGAGCGAGGCGAGAGTCCGGCGATCTAACGGGCCTCACGCCCGAGGAGATGGCCGAGGTCGTCCGCGAAGGGGCCGACGATGCGGTCTCAGATGCGCTCCAGCCAGACCCCGGGACGGGTCTCGACATTAGAATCCCCGCGAGTATTCCGGCTGAGTACGTTCCCGACCTGCGTACCCGAATGGGACTGTACCAACGGATCATCGCCCTTGAAACCCCCGCTGAAATCGACGCAATTGAAGATGAGCTGAGGGACAGATTTGGCCCTCTGCCCTGGCAGGCCCAAGCGCTTCTTTACTCGGCCAAGCTAAGACAGGCAGGGAAGAAGGCGGCGGTCGAATCGATTACCAGGGAGGGGGACCGAATAGTCCTGAGGATGAAGCACGAAGTAGGTGGGGCAAGGAATGCGCTGCGCCGCAGGCTTCCACAGGCAGCCGAAATCGGCAACACACAGATTCGGCTTGAGCTTGGAATGCTGAACGGCGGCTGGGAGGAGCCATTGTTGGAACTTGTGAACGAGCTTGGCGAGTTCAACCAAGAGATGTTGCGTCAGATCCTGAGTCCCGCTGCGTCCTGAGGGGCTATTCATTCACACTGTGAATTGCGTTAGCCAAGCTGTCGCGGTGCAACGACTATGCGTATCAGCGACCGAGTCGAACTTCCTCGATGCCGTGTGACGATCAGCTCTACAGTGTGCTTACCATTCCTGGAAGCTCCATGAGCGTCTCGATCCGGGGACAGTCTCGATAGCCGACATGATTGCCGTCTCTATCGAGCAGCACGGGTTGGATCCCGACGTTTCGCGCGCCATTGACGTCGGATGATATCTGGTCGCCCACGTGGGCTGCGTCCTCTGGATCGACTCCGGCTCTTCTGATCGCTTCGAGAAAGATCGGGGGGTGAGGCTTTTCGACTCCCACTTCGCCAGACGTGACAGTGAAATCCAGGCATGGTGTCAGCCCCATGCTCTCTGCAAGCTCGCTTCCAGGCACGTTCATGTTTGAAATCAGGCCCAGGGTCAGCCCCTGCTGCTTCAGGAGGTCCATCGCTGGCAGAACGTCGTCGAACCGCACCATCTGGTATGGGATCTCCCGCACCGCCCTCCACACCTCGTCTGCCTGCTGAACTGAGACATCGACTCCGCAGCCTCTCAGCACGCGCCGCTCATATTCAGCGAAGAATCTGTCCCTCTGATCGGAGTTCAAGGTGCGGACAGGCTTCACTGCGTTCTGCTCGGACATGAACGCGTCGGCCAGTGAGTACCCGCGCAGTATCCCTTCTGGAGTAACATCGATTCCGAAGCTGGCGCACGCCTGCGACTGAATCTGATAGCGGTCTGGCTGGAAGCCTGCTAGCGTCCCGTAGAGGTCGAAGAATATGGTCTGGATCATAGCCGTCGTATAATAGCACAGCGTCCCGAAACATCAGAAAAGGCGGTAGAGGGAACATGCAGGCGGGTAAGCTGCCCATAGACGTACTAGGTCGTCTGCTGGAGCGGATCGACATTTCCGACCCGAGGGTCGTCCTCGGCCCGCAGCCAGGTGAGGATGCCGCGCTGATCGACTTCGGCGATCGCTATCTGGTGGCCAAGACTGACCCCATAACGTTCGCGACCGACCTCATCGGTTGGTACATGGTAAACGTAAACGCGAACGACATCGCCGTCATGGGGGCGACACCCAGGTGGCTGCTTGCAACCTTGCTACTGCCAGAGCGCACGGCTGAGGCTGAGGTGTCAGAAATCTTCAATCAGCTCAGCCGCGCCTGCTCTGAGCTTGACATCGCTCTAGTCGGAGGGCACACGGAGATCACCTACGGACTCGACAGGCCAATCGCAGTGGGAGCGATGCTGGGCGAAGTACGAAAGGCGGACGCGGTGCTGAGTTCCGGCGTCCGTCCAGGAGACGCCTTGGTGCTGACCAAGGGAATCGCAATCGAAGGCACGTCGATTCTTGCCAGAGAGGCGGGGGACAGTCTGCTCGACGGAGGAGTAAGTCCGGGATTGATCGAGGCAGCAAAGTCAGTATTGTTCGTTCCCGGGATCAGCGTGGTTCGTGATGCGCAGACGGCCTGTGCTGCTGGTGAGGTCCATGCCATGCACGATCCAACCGAGGGCGGCCTGTCGGGGGGACTCTACGAGTTGGCAGCCGCTTCCGGCGTCGGACTGGACATCGACTATGAGTCGATTCCTGTACTTCCTGAGTGCGCAGCCATCTGCGACGTACTTGACCTGGACCCACTTGGACTGCTGGGGTCCGGCGCTCTTCTGGCCGCAGTCGCGCCTCAAGATTCGGCGGCAATCACAGACACATTGAACGATGAGGGAATCCGAGCGTACGTCATTGGCAATGCAACTGGTGACCACTCAGAAGTCAAGCTATATAAAACCGGAAAACCAGCTGACTTCCCCAAATTTGCGAGGGACGAGGTCGCCAGATATTTCTCAGACGCATAGAAGTCGGCGGGATTAGGCGACCTTCGTGGATGGCAGAACCACGGAGACAATTCACTACATGAATGGAATGTGATAGCGTCACTTCGAGAGTGTTCGCGGGCGTCCGACAGAGTCGGAATCGACGAGCATTGATCTACCTTCCTACCTAGGAGACAAGCATGAAAGTAGTAGTAACCAGTCTGTTTGGCGATGGATTCGAGGATAGCCTTAAAAGCGAGTTCTCAGGCGTCGAGTTCGTGTTCGCGACATCCCCAGAAGACCAGGCTCGTGAGATCAAAGACGCGGACGCCTTCATGGGGATGCCGAGTCGCGAGGTGTTCCTGGCAGCCGACCACCTCCGGTGGATGCACTGCCCGGGCACCGGCATCGACAAGCTGACGGAGATTCCTGAAATAGTTGACAGCGACGTAGTCCTCACAAACGCGCGAGGACCTCACGCTGCGCCAATGGCGGACCATGTCATGTCTATGTGCCTCGCATTTGCCCACAGGACTAACGAGATGGTGCTCGACCAGAGGGCGCACGTGTGGGATGGCGGCAAGTACGATCGGTCCTTCATCGAAATGGAGGGCAGCACTATGGGTATTCTCGCACTTGGCGACATTGGCTTAGCCGTCGCGCGAAGGGCAACCGGATTCGGCATGGAAGTCTACGCCGTGGACAGTGACCCTTTCGCAGCGCCGCCGGGCGTTAGCGAGGTCTGGGGTCTTGACAGGCTCGACGACCTTCTGCGCGTGTCCGACTGGTTCGTGGTAACCGCGCCGTACACGGTGGATTCGAAGGGTTTGATCGGGGCCGAAAAGCTGGCCCTCATGAAACCGACCGCACATCTGGTTATCATCTCGCGAGGAGGCATCGTAGACGAAGATGCGCTGCTCGACACGCTGAGCGACAAGCGCATCGCGGGTGCCGGCATCGATGCATTTGAGATCGAACCCCTGTCCGAGGACAGCCCATGGTGGGACCTCGACAATGTCATCATCTCCCCGCACGCCTCTGCGTTGACGGTCGAGATGTGGGAAGGCAGGCGGGAGATTTTCAGAGAGAACCTGCGCAGGTTCCTTGCCAACGAGCCGTTCATATACGTTTGTGACAAGACGGCTGGGTTCTGAGGGAGGTATCGCAATGATTTTCGACGGACACGCTTACTGCTTCCCGTCAACTGCAGGCAACGGTGGATTCTCGGACCCGGAGGACTTCAGACGCCACCTTCAGCAGGCCATGGCGACTCACCACCAACCGGTCTGGAGGGCGCGCGACCTGGCTCCGGGTGATGCTTCCGCACTGATCGACGCCGACAATTGGCCGTCGCTAGATGCGTTGAAGCCATCCGACTTCCACGCGGCCTCGAACGGCCGCTTCGAGTGGACGGCAGACGGTGAGCGCTACTTCAAGCAGTACTTCCCTCCTTCGGTCAGCGACATGAGCTACCCGCCCGATCGCCTTGTCGCCGAGATGGACTACGCGGGCGTGTCCAAAGCGCTTCTCCACAGGACTCCATACCTTGGAATCGGGAACGAGTTCATCGCGGACTGCGTTGCGCAGTATCCAGACAGACTGGTCGGTCTGGCTCATACGCCAGAGTGGGAGACCCACACAGACCCAGCTGGGTCTCTCGCGAATGTCAGGAGCGCCGTGCAGGAAGGCGGACTCGTGGGTCTGCAATTCCTGCCGCCGCAGCTTGATCTGTACAACTACGACGGTCCCTGGGACGCGCCTGAGTTCCACCGGTTCTGGGACGGCGTAGCGGAGCTTGGGATACCGGTGTTCTTCTCGTTGAAGCCGCGCCGGTCTCCGGATGACCAGAGCTACGCGGCTGAACTGGAAACGCTTACGAGGTGGATGGCCAGATACCCCGACGTCCCGGTAGTCATGACGCATGGCATAGAGTGGCGGACGTTCATGACTGACGACTCGGTGAATCTACCTGATGAGGTGTTCACACCGTTCGACCATGCGAACCTGCATCTACAGTTCCTGTTTCCCATCGCGCTCGGAGCCGTGTGGGACTATCCCATGCCGCAAGTGAAAGCGGCCATCGAGAAGTGCGTCAGCCGGATTGGGGCGGATCGAATCATGTGGGGAACCGACATGCCGATCGTCATGCGCTTCTGGACCTACATGCAGAACATCGATCTGATACGCGAATACAGCGACGGCATCTCCTCGGACGAGCGCGAGCTGATCCTGGGAGGGACTGTCTCCCGGCTGCTTGGCGCATAGGGCTAGCGGCCCCTAAACACGGGCTCACGTCGTTCGTGGAACGCGCGTACCCCTTCAACGCGATCTTCGGTCGAGCCGGTGGCCTGGCTGGCCTGTCCCTCAAGCCAAAGCTGGTCCTGCAACTCGCGAGAGTACGCCGAGTAGGCGAGGCGCTTGGTCAACTCGTGCGCTACTGAAGGCCCGGAGGCCAGCTTGTGGGCCAGGTCCATTGCTCGTTCGAGAAGCTCGTCATCCGGAACGACAGCGCTTACGAGGCCGATATGTTCCGCCTCTTCTGCGCCGATGATGTCGCCGGTGTACATCATCTCCAACGCCTTCGACATGCCGACGGCCAGCGGGAGCAGCTGTGTGCAGCCATAGTCAGGGGACAGAGCGCGTTTGGCGAATATGGCGGAGAACCGGGCGTTTTCAGATGCTATGCGAATGTCGCAGGCGAGCGCCAGTCCGAAGCCGGCGCCGACAGCGGCTCCGTTCACGGCTGCGATTGTAGGCCTGGGGAACTGCTGCAACAGCAGGGATGGAAAGCCTAGCGGCATTCCCTTCTTGGCTAACGTCTCCGTACCAGGCGTGTGGCCCTGCCCTGGCGGGGCGGTCAGGTCGGCGCCCGCGCAGAAGCCGCGTCCGGCGCCGGTTAGGAGCAGCGCGCGAACGCCGTCTTCCCGAGCTTCCCTAATCGCACTTTCCAGGCTGTCGATCATGCCGCGGTCAATGGCGTTCATCTTGCTCGGCCGGTTAAGCGTTAAGACGCCGACGTCTCCGACGCGCTCGCTAAGGACGTTGGGTTCCGACATTTCGATCCTCCGAGGATGACTGCTCTGTTTCACGAACGGCAAAGTCGCGCCGCATGGTAAGGGGCGGCAGGACGCGGCTACCAGGAAGGGTCTGTGTCCTCCGCGTCGTTGTGGGTAAGCCGCTTCTGTTTGGAGCCATCAGCGTCCATTACGTATATGTCCGCATCGCCGTCGAGGTAGCTCACGAATGCCACCCTCTGTCCTGACGGTGACCATGTGGGCTGATTGTCAACGACCGTATTGTACGTGAGTCTGGCCATCTCTGAGCCATCGCTCGCCACCGAGTAGATCTCAGGATTGCCGTCCCGCTCGGAGACGAAGAGAATTCTCCGTCCTCTCGGCGACCAGGCGATGTCGTACTCGGCCTCTTCGGTGTCTGTGAGGCGAATGACATTGGTGCCGTCCGCATCCATCACGTAGATCTCAGGATTGCCGTCGCGAGTGGACAGAAATGCTATCTGCTTGGAAGAGGGCGACCACCGCGGGCTGTAGTCCGGCTGTTCGGACAGTCTCAACTCGTTAACTCCGTCGGGGTTGCGGACATAGATGCCCTGTCCGTCTGATTCAGTTAGTGCGAATGCGACGTATTCGCCGTTCCGTGACCAGCCACCGACTTCATCGCCTTCAATTGCCGTCAAGAGTCCGCTCCCGGAGCCGTCGGCATATCCCACCATCACGTTCTTGCGTTCCCCCTGTACTCTCAGGAACGCGATCCGGTCGTTCTCCGGGCTCCAGCGGTGGTCGGCGAGACGCATTTCGCCATCTGCTACATCTGTACGTTCGGAACCGTTCAGACGCATCACTTCCAGGGTTGACTTGTCACTCCCTACGGCGAGGAAGGCGACGAGCTTCCGGTTCTGTGACACGAGAGGAGAGAATTCGTCAATTGCCGACTGTGTGAGATTGGTCTCGTCCTCGCCTGACGATGAGATGGAGTAAATCTCCAAATTGCCGTCGCGGTCGGACGTGAAGACGATTGTCGATCCTTCCGTTGCGCATGCTGTTGACGCCAACATAAGTACGACGATCAAGTGAATCTTCACTAGCGGTATTGCCACCCGTAGGACGGGAAGGGGGAATCGCACTTATGGCCTCCTGCAGGGTGGAACGCCATGCAGTTGAGACATGCTATCTGACGGACTCTTGAAGTGGACTTAATCGTATCACAGCGAGTAATCCGCACTCCAAGTCGGTCCGTTTGCTGAGGCATCTTCTGACGCTCAGGCCCACACTCGAATGGCCGCTTGATGAAACGGCGCCGAGAGTCCGAGCCTGTATCGATTTTGTAGGTACGCTGCTCGAAGGTGCCATATCAGCCGCGCCGTCTTTCCGGCGAAGGCCGGAATCCAGAGGGGCAGGGCAACGCTCTTATCAAAGTCACCTACAAAATTGATACAGCTTCCGAGAGTCCGTTCGGCTTGTTAGCAGAAACCTTTGCTGTTATACTGTTTTAGGCAATCCGTCGTTGAATTTGTTGACTTGTGGAAGTGGGCACTGCCCACTTTCTTTGTTAAATCGGGTATGTTTATCTCGCAGAATGTGGAGGTGGCTGAGCAATGAAGAGCGATTTTCTCATCGCCTTAACCCAGTTGGCCGCCGAGCGCAATCTGCCTCGAGAGATCGTGCTCTCCGCCATCGAGGCGGCGCTGGCCTCCGCGTACCGCAAGGACGCCATTGCAGCCGGGCAGAACATTTCGGTGAAGCTCGATCCCGGTTCCGGCGATGTGACCGTCAACATACTGAAGACCGTCGTAGCCGAACTTGTCGATCCGGTTACCGAAATCATCTTTGATGAGGCGCGCCAGATAAAGCCGGATGCGCAGGTGGGGGATGTAATCTCCACCGAGAGGATACCCCACAGCGCGGGACGGATTGCTGCCCAGACCGCCAAACAGGTGGTGGTGCAACGCCTCCGTGAGGCCGAGCGCGACCTGGTGTTCCAGGAGTTTACCGACAGGGTCGGTGAGGTCTTCTCAGTTACCGTACAGAGGATCGAGCCGAGGCATGTAGTGGTGGACATGGTCAGGGGCGAGGCGATCCTGCCGCAGTCAGAGCAGATGCCGAACGAACGCTACAGGCAGGGACAGAAGTTCAAGGTGCTCCTGAGGTCCGTCGAACGCACCCCAAGAGGCACTGAGCTTATAGTATCCCGGGCCGATAGGGACTTTCTCCGACGTCTCTTCGAGATGGAGGTTCCTGAGATATACAACGGCGCCGTAGAAATGGTGGCGGTATCTCGTGAGGCCGGATCTCGCAGCAAGGTCGCTGTCCGAGCCCGGCAGGACGGGGTCGATCCGGTAGGGTCGTGCGTCGGCCTCAGGGGCGTCAGAATTCAGAACATCGTCAATGAGTTGCAGGGTGAAAAGATCGATGTTCTCGAGTGGAACAGAGACACTTCGCGATTCATTGCCAACGGTCTCAATCCGGCGCAGGTATTGAGGGTTGAACTCGACCCCGATATGCAGTCCGCGATAGCCGTAGTTCCAGACAGGCAGCTTTCACTCGCGATCGGCAAAGAGGGGCAGAACGCCCGGCTCGCTGCGAAACTTACCGGCTGGAGCGTGGATATCAAGAGCTCGACTGAGGCCGAGGCTCTGGGGTTGGAACGCGCTAGGATTGCTGCTGAAAAGGCAGCCGCGGCTGCCGAAGCGGCCAGGCAGGCCGAAGCGGCGCTCGCGGCCGTCGCCGATACTACCGAAGAAGCCCCGGTCGTAGAACACGAACTCGTTGCCGCCACGGCAGAAGATACCTCGGACGTAGAGGCGGTCGTTGCGCCGGAAGTGGTGGAACCCGAGCCGGTTGTTGAGCCGGAACCTGAAGTAGAGCCGGTAGAAGATGTCGTCGATGAAGCTGCAGAGGCGGCGGCAAAGGCTGAGCGGGAGCGGGAAGAGGCCGAGACCTTGGCCCAGCTTGAGCGTGAGGAGACTGAGTTCCTCGCCGCGCTTGAAGCTGAGGAGCGTGAGGCTGAGTCCACCGCCGCCGAGGTTGAAGCCACTTCGCTTCGCGATCTCCCTGAGCACGTGTGGGCCATGCCGACAGGCGCGGGCCAGTCCGAGCCCAGTCAGATCAGGTTCGCCGAGGACATCGCCGGACTAAGGGGAGGCGTTACCGTCAGGCGTTCCAGGAGGGCTGGCAACGTTGACGGGAGTAACGCCTCGCCGCCCGCTGCGCGTGGACGCGGCAGAAGAAGGGGCAGGTCGGTAAGAAGGCGGCGCTAAACTATTGGCATTGGCTGCCTCTGCCTTGGAGCGAATTAGATGGAGTTTCGCCCATGGTGAAGCGCAAGCGTGTTCCGGTTAGGACGTGCGTATCCTGCGGTCTCAAAGCCGCAAAGCGTGACTTGCTGCGGATCGTATCCTCGCCGGATGGACAACTCGCAGTAGATAGCGTCGGTAAGCTCAATGGACGAGGCGCCTATTTGTGCGTCGAGTGCGTGAGTGTACCGGAAACGCTCAGACGAGGCAGACTCGAACACTCCCTAAAGACCGGAATAAGCGAAGACGAGTGGGCCAATCTGCTGAGAGCGGTAGCTAACGCGGCCGAGACCAAGTCCACAAACTGAAGGCGTCGAGACAGGAAGTTGGTGGGGCATCATGACAACTGATCAGGCAAGAACTGCGGTTCGCGAGCATAGCCTCGAAGAGATCGCCACAGCTATTAGGCTTCAGGGACTCGAACCCCTGGACATTCCTGCCGCCATTACCGTGGCGGATCTGGCCTCCGTGATGGAAATCGGCGCTGTTGAGGTTATCAAGGAACTGATGCGTAACGGCTACATGTTCACGATCAATGATGTGATCGAACACGACCTCGCGTCCCTTGTAGCTCCGGGCTTTGGGTTCGGCGTCCTGCCCATGGATGCCGAGTCTGGGAAGGACAGTGGTTCCACTTCACTGGTCTTTTCATCAGAAGAGGAAGAGGACCAGGACGCGCTACGTCCCCGACCTCCTGTAATAACAATCCTGGGACACGTCGATCATGGCAAGACGACCCTTCTGGACACGATTAGGAACGCAAACGTTGTCGAAGGTGAGGCGGGAGGCATAACCCAGCACATCGGTGCCTACCAGATAGACCGTAATGGAACGGCTGTGACGTTCATCGATACCCCAGGCCATGAAGCATTTACAGCCATGCGTGCGAGAGGGGCGCAGGTAACTGATATCGCTGTGCTGATTGTTGCCGCTGACGACGGAATCATGCCACAGACTGTCGAGGCAATTGACCATGCCAGAGCCGCCGAGGTGCCTATCGTGGTGGCGATCAATAAGGTCGATCTGCCCAATGCTGATCCTGAACGTGTGAAGAGACAGCTCGCAGAGCAGAATCTGCTTATCGAGGAGTGGGGGGGAGACGTGATCTCAGTCCCAGTGTCCGCCCTGAACGGCGACGGTGTCGACGAGCTCGTGGACAACGTTATCGTACTCTCTGAGGTCAGCGAGCTTCAGGCCAATCCCGAAAGATACGCCCTGGGAGTGGTCGTAGACGCCCGTCGCGACAAGAGTCGCGGCAGCGTCGCCACTCTGCTTATACAAACCGGGACTCTCGAGGTGGGGGACAATATCGTCGTCGGCGGTATGAGGGGTAGGGTCCGGGCGATGTTCGATCACAATGGGGAACGAATCCAGTCGGCGGGGCCCTCAACGCCAGTAGAAATACTCGGACTGAGTGATCTTCCAGAGGCAGGCGAAACGTTCGAAGTCGCCGAGGATGAACGTGAGGCACGCCAGCTTGTAAATGAGTATGAACGTGAAATCAGGAGAGAGCGACAGGCAGGCCCAACTCTGGACGACGTTCATACGCGCATCCAGCTTGGGGAAGTCAAAGCGCTCAATCTTATAGTGAAGACGGACGTACAGGGTACTGTCGAGCCTGTCCGTGGTGCTCTTGAACGTTTGAATTCGGATGCCACTCGCGTCAACATTGTCCACATCGCCAGCGGTGGCATTACTGAAAGCGATATACTGTTGGCGGTTGCTTCACAGGCGATCATTATCGGCTTCAACAGCCCGCCTGAGCAGGGCGCTCAAGCCCTGGCGAACCAGAAGGGCGTTGAGATACGCAACTACGAAGTCATATACCACATGACAGAAGATGTGGCACTTGCGCTCACTGGGATGCTTGAGCCGGTCTTCAGGGACGTTCTCGAAGGACGAGCGACGGTCAGGGCCGTATTTTCGCTGGGTAGATCGATAAAGGTAGGCGGCATTTACGTCAACGACGGACGAATCGCCCGCGGAGCCAAACTCCACGTCATTCGCGGCGGCGATGTGGTTGTGGAGGGGCCGGTTGCGAGTTTGCGTCACTTCCAGAACGATGTAAGGGAGATAGCCACCGGCTTCGAGGGCGGCGTCACTATCGACCGTTTCACCGACTGGCAGGAAGACGACGTGATTGAGGCGTATCGTTCCGAACAGGTGCGGTAAGGAACGGGCCCCAGCGCATGTCTAGAAGGATCGAACGTCTCAACTCGCTGATCAGGCGAGACCTCAGCGACCTGATTCGGAATGAGGTCAAAGACCCCAGAGTTGCCGGTGTTGTCAGCGTCACACGGGTGGACACGTCGACAGATATTCAACATGCGAAGGTCTACGTGAGCGTGTTCGGTACGTTGCGCGAGAAAGAGGATGCCATCGGCGGCCTGGACGATGCGGCCGGGTTCATCAGGCGTCAACTCAGAGGCAGGCTGGAGACCCGCAATGTCCCAGTGCTCAGGTTCATCCTCGACGACACGCTTGACGAGGGCAACGAAATGCTTCGTCTGCTAGACAGCCTCTCCGACCAGATGTCGTCTGACGCGGACATTGCACAATCTCAATGACAGATCGTGCCCGCGCGGGCATCCTTAACATCGACAAGCCCTACGGAATAACCTCGATGGAGGTCGTCCGCAGGATCAAACGCGCCTTAGGATTGAAAAAGGGCGTCGGCCATGGGGGAACACTTGACCCCATCGCCACGGGCGTTATTCCAGTATGCATTGGGTGGGCGACGCGCGTTATGGAGTACCTGCTCAATGGTTCCAAGGAGTACACCTGCCGTGTCCAATTCGGTGTATCCACGGACACTTACGACGCAACAGGGGAGATTGTTGCCGAGCAAGACCCGTCTCATGTGACTCGTGAACAGGTGGAGTCGGCAATGGGGGAGTTCCGGGGAGAGATCGCTCAGGTACCGCCCATGTACAGCGCGCTGAAGAGGCAAGGAAGGCGACTGTACGACCTCGCCAGAGAAGGCGTCAAGGTCGAGCTAGAGGCAAGGCCTGTCATTGTCCACGATATCAGCGTTGCGGACTGGGACCCGCCAATCGCGACGATAGACATCGTCTGCGGCAAGGGATTCTACGTACGTTCTCTCGCTCATGATCTCGGAGAGATGATCGGATGCGGCGGTCACCTGAAATCGCTGGTCAGACGCAGGACAGGCCCGTTCCACCTAGACGATGCCGTCTCGCTGGAAGATGCCGTAGGTTTGATCGAATCTAGATGCGCGGATGAGATTCTGCACAACCCGGATTCCGTCCTGGAATCCATGCCGGCTATGATCGTGGGTCAGCGCCATCTGAAATTGATACGCAATGGCAGACCTTTGCCCTACGGTTTGGGGTCGGAAGCCGACCTGACCGAAGATCCCCTACGAGCATACGGTACCGACGGCACTTTCGTTGCGATTATGCGGTTTGACGACGCGCTGTCCCTGTGGAGGCCAGACAAGGTGTTCAATACCTAATGAACGTCAATCCGGCGGATGCCGTTTCGACCTTGTACCTCCCGACTGCCGCAAATATACTCAAACTATGCCACCTCTGCTAGAAGCCACCGACCTGACCAAGCGTTACGGCGCCACGCTCGCTCTTGACGGCGTCAACTTTACAGTGGAACCAGGAATCACGGGACTTCTCGGACCCAACGGCGCAGGCAAAAGCACGGCAATGAAACTGTTCCTGGGACTGCTGCTACCCACCTCAGGGTCGGCGACAGTAATGGGCGAAAGGCCATACGAAAACGTCTTGGCCCGCACTCATTTGGGATACATGCCCGAGCACGATTGCCTGCCGCCGGCCATGATAGCGTCAGAGTTTCTCACTCACATGGCGCAGATAAGCGGCCTGCCGCCTGGGGCCGCCCGCACAAGGGCTGCGGACATTCTCAGGCACGTCGGGCTGGACGAAGAGCGATACCGCTCGATAGGCGAGTATTCGACAGGTATGAAGCAGCGGGTGAAGCTTGCCCAGGCGCTCGTACACGATCCGGTCCTGGTCTTTCTCGACGAACCGACAGCCGGGCTGGATCCTGCCGGTCGCGAGGATATGCTGGCGCTGATTCGCCGGACGGGCAGGGAGTTTGGAATCAGCATCATGCTGTCCACTCACTTGATGGGAGACGTCGAGACAACTTGCGATCGTATCATCGTGTTGGAAGGGGGGATCGTGGCGGAGTCCGGCGAAGTCGCTGGGTTTACGGCAGAGTCCGAAACGGTCTATATCGATGTGTACGACAACGCGGAGGGCTTGATGAGCGCGCTGGCAGATCGGGGCCTCCAGGCGTCGCTGGATGGTGTGTCGGTCGCAGTGGAAGGGGTAGGCGATGGCGAATACGATGAGATCAGGGACGCTCTCGTAGAAACTGGTTTGAGGCTGCGCAGGCTCGGTCCTCGTCGCAGGCGGCTATCAGACTTATTTAGGGACGGACCGGAATGACCACTCCCGAGGGTCAGGTATTCGACCTCGGCTATCGTGGCTACGAAGGCCCGCGAGAGGGCCGGGGCCGTGCGCGAAAGGCCTTGTTCGTGAACGGCATTCGCACCTGCTTCGGGCTGGGGCGCGGCGCTTGGGCCAAGGTACTTCCGATACTATTCTTGGTGGCGGTCATGGCGCCTGCGGCGGTGCTGTCCGTCATGGCTGGACTGCTGGGTGAGGTGTTCGCCGACGCGCTCAACCTGCCAGGTCCGCAGGACTACTATGAGATTGTCTCTCCAATCCTGTTGATATTCGCGGCCATCATTGCTCCAGAGCTTCTCTGTCCCGACCGCGGCAACGGCGTCATCAACCTGTACCTGGTCCGTCCTCTGTCCTCGAACGACTATGTACTGAGCAGGTGGCTATCGTTCTTCGCGGTCAGTCTGGTGTTTATCTACGCAGGGCAGGTCGTTCTGCTGTCCGGACTGATGATGGGCTCTCAGGAGCCGCTGGACTACCTGCGGGAAAACTGGATGCACATCCCAAGGTTCCTGGCAGCTGGACTTGCTATCGCTGCCGTGACCACGACCATCCCTCTGGCGGCGGCGGCGCTGACGACAAGGAGGTCTTACGCATCGTTGGCGGTGATCGGTCTCTTTGTGATATCGACGGTCGTAGTGACTGTGCTGGGTTCGGTGGAGTGCATAACCACTTCTAGTCTCGAAGGCAACTTGTCCGAGCAGCAAGTAAGTGAAGCTCCCACGTCGGGCACAAGTGTCGTCATGACATTGGGAAGCGCGGGTGAGTCCGATGTAGGTGACGCCAGCACTGTGTGCGAGCCTCAGTTCGGTTTCACAGGGAGATGGGTTCGCCTGATCGACTTTGGCGGCATACCTCTCCAGGTTAGCGACCTGATCTTCGATACTTACGAGGAAGAGCTAACGCCCGAGAGCAACGATGTACGACTCCCAGCGGTCGTAACGGTTATGTGGTGGTTCGTAGTGGTCGTGGCGCCTGCGGTAGTCCTGTGGAGTCGCTATAGAAGGCTGGTAACGTGAGCGCAGAGGCAATGACAGCCGACGGAGCTACGATTGATGTCTCTGAGGTGTCGAAGTGGTTCGGCAACGTTGTCGCCGTCAACGACGTCTCACTGAATGTGTATCCCGGCATTACCGGTCTGCTCGGACCAAACGGCGCCGGAAAGACAACATTGCTGTACATGATCGCTGGCCTCAGCAGTTGCTCCAGGGGCAGCGTAACTGTCCTAGACCAGTCTGTCAGGGACAATCCCGACCTGTACAGGCGTGTCGGGTTCATGCCTGAGCATGAGTCCATTTATCCATTTCTGACGGGTCGGCAGTTCGTCGAGACCTCGGCGAAGCTCCACGGAGTCCCATATGTGTCTGACGCTGTTGACCTCGCTGTCGAAATGGTTGGTCTACAGGACGCCCAGAAGAGGTCGATGGGGGGTTACTCTCGAGGCATGAGACAGAGAATGCGGCTCGCAGCTGCGCTCGTCCACAGCCCTGACGTGATTCTCCTTGACGAACCCCTCAATGGTACGGACCCTCGCCAGCGCATCGAGTTCCAGGACTCTATGGAGCGGCTGGTGTCAGATGGCAAGACCATACTGGTCTCGTCGCATATCCTGGAGGAGGTTGAGACGTTGGCGGGGCGCATCCTGCTCATGCTCAGTGGCAAACTCGCCGCATCCGGCGACTTCCGCGCGATACGCGCGCGGTTGGATGAGCATGCCTATCAGGTGAGGGTTGTCGTTGACCGTCCCAATGAAATGGCCTCGGCGATCATTGAAATGGACACCATCGACTCTGTCGCGTTCTCCGACGATCGATCGCTCATTGTTCACAGTCGCGATGTTGCGGAGCTGCAGACTTCGATACCCCAACTCGCTCAGAAGCGTGGGATTCGGTTGACCAGAGTCGAACCACTGGACGAGTCACTCGAAAGTCTCTTCGAGTACATGGTGGAGCGGTAGATGGGCCCAGTTTTTGGATTGTCGCTTCGACAGATCACGGGCGTTCGACGACTGGGTATAGTCTGTCTGCTCGCTCTGCTGCCAGTCGCTCTGACACTGATTCTGCGCTTCACTTCGGCAGACGAGGGCGGGGATGCTCAGGACTTCGTAAACGACGTTGTCAACACACTGATTGTAGGAGTAGTGTTGCCGATCGTTGTGATGGCGCTCGCAACCTCTGTCTTCGGCAACGATCTGGAAGATAGGACCTTGAGCTTCATCATGTTGATGCCGATCGACAGATGGAAGATTGCGCTCTCCAAGGTGGCAGCGCCCATACTCATCGCGGCCCCTTTGGCAGCTCTCAGTGGAGCGGTGTCGGTATTCATCGGTCTTGATGGCGACCTGACCAGCGTACTGGCCGTCTGCACGGGGCTTCTGGTCGGCGTGGCCGCGTACGCGTCAGTCTTCACCTGGGCGGGCCTGATCACGACACGCGCGCTCGCATTTGCGATCGTCTATGTCTTCCTCTGGGAGGGGGCGATGAGCGCTCTGGTGCCGGGTGTGAAGTACCTGAGCATCAGTGCGTACTCACTGTCCGTCATGCATAGCTTGGGAGACAGCCCTCTGGAGGCCGCTGCCGACGGGGTGATAGAGTTTCCGGCGGCGATGATCGGGGCGGCGCTTGTGACTGTGGCATTCTGGCTGCTGACTGTGCGACGACTCAAGACCATGGATGTTCCTTAGCGCCCCGTTTTCCAGTCTTTTGGTGGCTAGAGAACCGACTGACTATGGCGCAACCGTCTGAGTCTCAAGCTCTCCTCGGCGCGCTGCAGCGGTGAGGCGTGCCCTCGTCTGGAATGTGCCCTGCGCTTCGGCGACGTTCGCTGCATTCCCGGCCCAGACTTTTAAGGGAGCGGATTGCAGACCCCTTGCGAATGAGAAGCTGAGCTCCCAGGGCGCTCCCTCAGACCGACCCCTCAAGGCAATGGCGTTGAGGTTATTGGTCGCCTCTTCATCTCCCTGTCCGCCGGAAAGGAACATGATACCCGGCACTGCGGCTGGCACTGTCCTCATCAGGGAGTCCACTGTCTTCTCAGCTACATCATGAGGCTTTGCCCGTGTCTGCGCCTTCTTGCCAGACACGACCATGTTGGACTTGAGGAGAGTGCCTTCAAGCAAGACACGCTGCACAAGCAGGTGATCGTAAACACGTCGCAGCGCGAGCTCGGTCACCTCCTGGCACTTATCGACCCTGTGGTCTCCGTCCATCATCACCTCAGGCTCTACAATCGGCACGAGTCCCGCCTCCTGTGCGAGAGCAGCATATCGCGCCAGTGCGTGGGCGTTGACCTCTATGCAATAGTCGGTGGGAATGGATGGCCCAATGTTGATGACCGCCCTCCACTTAGTGAATCGTGCACCGAGTTCTCGATACTCGTTCAGGCGGTGTCGGAGCCCGTCCAGCCCTTCGGTGACCATTTCTCTCGGAGACCCGGCCAGCGGCTGAGCGCCGGTGTCAACCTTGATGCCGGGCACTATGCCGCGCCTGGTTAGTATCTCGACTATCGATGTGCCGTCCGCGCCACTTTGTCTGAGGGTCTCGTCGTACAGGACCACACCGCTGATGTAGTCGCCGATTCCACCAGTGGTGAAGAGCATCTCCCGATAGTCGCGACGGTTGCGCTCGGTGTTATCGACACCGAGTTGAGAGAATCTGCTACCGATGGTCCTGGTGCTTTCGTCGGCAGCCAGAATGCCCTTTCCCGGCGCAACAAGCTCCTGAGCGGTTCGAACTAGGGATTGAGCGATCATGCCTGACATCCTGTAAAACTAAGCAGCCCCGGCCAGCTCTACCACGCCGCTGTACCTATCGCCAAAGGCATCGGGTGACATTCCTGCCTCCTTTGCCAGTTTGCGGCACATGTCGGGATCAGCAAGGTCCGACTTCTCCAGTCGGATCATGTACTTGCGAGCTATCCGGTAACCGTCTCCATGAATGTCCACTGTGCGCACTTTCGTACGACCGGTGGACGGGTCTCTCAGTTGGCTGAAGGGCAGTGCTTGAATTCGTCCATCAACGAGGCAGATCAGACCACCGGAGGGGTCCGAGGCCTGGTCCAGTCCCGTTAACAGGAATTTGGCGGCGCCATAGCCGAGGCTGCGGGTATAGTCGATATCGAACGGGATCGGGGGGTACGACCTCAGTTCGTAACCTACGCTGCTGTCCACTATCTGCAACTTCTCACCCCGGCACGAAAAGCGTCTCTGAATCTCGCGTTTTAGCGCCTTTTCGAGCTGGATGTCTCCGAGTCGGAGGTGGCCGTGCTGGTCCCTGGATACTTCTACTCCGGGGATACTGGCCAGCTCCCTGGGGTCGAACTTCTCAGCCACTCCCTCAGCGACAACTGCGAGGCCTCGGTTTTTTCCCATCACGCGCCGCTTGAGAATAGCTGTCTCCAGGACGTCGCATACCTGACTGAGGCTAATGCGGTCGCCCGGAAACTCCTCCGGTATGATCGTGAGTGTTGCTGCAGCTGCCTTGCCAATGCCCAGGGCCAGATGCCCTGCAGCGCGTCCCATAGCCGTCACGAAGTACCAGCGATTGGTTGTTCGAAAGTCTTCGATCAGGTTCCGGACCAGCTCTGTTCCCAAGTGTCTGGCGGTCTCGTAACCGAAAGTGGGCATTTCGCCAGGCAGCGGCAAGTCGTTGTCGATCGTTTTGGGTATGTGGGCGACCTTAATGCGATTGCCAGCCCGCTTGGATACTTCGGAGGCGCTGAAAGCAGTGTCGTCTCCGCCTATAGTGACAAGGTAAGAAATGCCCAATTGCCCGAGAGCGGATACGGTGTTCTCCAGGTGTTCAGGCCTGCGAGTAGGGTTGGCGCGCGACGTGCGGATTATTGACCCGCCCCGGTGATGGATCTGGGCAACATCGGCAATCTCCAGTGGCAGGACCATGTCGGTGCGGCCCTCCATCAGGTGCGAGAAGCCGTCGAGTATGCCGACCACCTCGTAGCCTTGGTTGACCGCCTCTATGGTTGCTGCGCTTATCGCGCTATTGATGCCCGGAGCGGGGCCGCCGCCCATTAAGATGCCGACGCGGCCGTCATCACCGTTCAAGAAAATCGTCTCCCCAGAGCTTTGAACTGGCCCGGACCATCCGGATCCAGAGCGGTCTCGCGGAGCGCACCGACTCTCGGTAGGCGGGCGCACATACACGGTTCGATGACAAATCTGGTCGGGGCGACTGGACTTGAACCAGCGACCTCCACGTCCCGAACGTGGCGCGCTACCGACTGCGCTACGCCCCGATTTCTGCCAACGTGTCACATTGTACCGACTTGACAGTTTGCCGGGCAATATGGGTTCTACTATCGTCTGTTGGACGATCAGGGTCTTTCGGTTGTCGAAGGTCACCCTCGGCCCCGTATCGAGTACGGGGCAGGCTCCAGCCCTCTCGCGCCTCAGCGCATCTACGACCCTGAGGGAGAGGGGGTTTGTTGATTGACATTCATAGCTGACTGCACATTTGCCTACCCTGTCAGCCCGACCGGGGTCACAGGCCGTAGCTGCCGTACATAGGAGGAGCGCGGCCGTCGAAGTAGTACGGGCTGCTGCGATCATCCTCGGGGTAGTACCTGGGTTTGTTGCACACCGTGCACTTGGGATGTCCGCATTTCTTGTAGAAGTACGAGGTCGGTACGTTTGGTGTGGAGGAGATGTACTCGTGTTCTTCCCGGGTGGGCGGCGGGTCTGGGACCGGAGGCTCGTCGGGTTCGGACTCGACATCGACTTCAGCTTTGGCCTGTTGGGCCTGGCGTTCGGCTTCCTCTCTCCCCCTGCGCTCACGATCCTCGGCGATCTGCTTTCGGCGTTTGGCACGCATCTCCAGCCTGGAGTCGAACCTGGCGGCTCCCTCACTGATGATTGCCCTGTATTCTTCAGGATCCAGGGAGTCTTTCCACTCGTGGAACCACTTCTCGGAGTTCTCCCACGCCCCGTTGAAGGCGGAGAGATCGGGAACATGGGACGGGTCGTCGGAGTCTATCCCCTGTTCGGCCATCACCGCCTTTCTGCGCTCACTTTCCTCCACGAAGGGATCCAGGGCTTCCCAGACCTTGTCCCAATGGGTTTCGTCGTCCGGGTCTGCCACGGCGGTCACTACCGCAGTTTGATCCTCTTCAGGGAAGTCGGAGTTGGATGAGGGAGTGGATTCCCGCCCCGTATCAGGGTACGCGGCGACCTCTGCTCTTGCGCCTTTGCCGAAGCCTCGGTCAAGAAGCTCCCTTGCTGCCGCTATACGGTGATGTGGCTTGAATGCCTTTAGCTCTCCGTCCATGACGTTGATCAGGAACCGGCAGACTGAGCGTCCATCGTCGGTGGACTCTTTGATGACCCTGGCGAGCGCGGTGTCGAACTCAGACTCGCTCGACGCACCGGAGCCTGCCCTGCGACGTGAGGGTTCAGGGGGATTGTCGAGGATGAAGTCGAAAGCCTCGCTGCGTTCCGCCACGGCGGACTTTGCACAGCTGCAGCCGTACTTGGTGAGCAGCTTGGCGGCGTCGAGCCTGTGACAGGGTTTGAAGCCGTCGAGTTCGTTCTGCATGAGAGCAACAAGGAAGCCGATGACGGTCTCGCCGTCGTTGGTCCTGTCTCTGATTGTAGTTGGGAGGGTCATGGGTAGGTGTTCCCTGATAGTACGTATGTTCTGTAGGAGAGAGTAGTGGATTGGAGAGGTGGCGTCAAGGGGCGGTTGTCGGAGGAAGCTGTATCAATTTGGTCGGTGGCTTTGATAAGAGCGTTGCCCTGCCCCTCTGGATTCCGGGCTTCGCCGGAATGACGGCGCGGCTGATGTGGCGCCTTCGAGCAGCGTACCGACTAAACTGATACAGGCTCCTGGACGATGGTCAAACTTGACATCCAGTGATTGCCGACGTATTTTGGCACTTGACGCGGACACTCTGGACGGCCAGCGGCAGCTTAAGGCCCAAACCGACAGAGCCAGTTCCGTTCTGTAAAGATAGAGTTTCACAGTGAACCAAGGGAGGACGCCATGCCCGGTGTAAAAAGGGTGAACGTGGTACGTCTGGTTGTATTGGCCCTCGGAATATCGGCTCTGCTGGCTGTTGCCTGCAGCAGCCAAGCAGAAGAACCTGAGGCTGCCGCGCCCGCGGCTCCGGCTGCCCCTGCGGCTCCGGCTGCCACCACGGCACCACAAGCTCCCGCACCTGCTGCGACAGCAGCTCCAGCTCCGGCGGCTCCTCAAGCCATGGGTATGGAGCCAAAGGGTGAGCTCTACGTGGGCGTGCCCCTACTGCATCCGCTGGTGCAGCTCCAAGAGAAGGACGCTAACGGCACCGTCGGCGGGCCTGGGACAGATTTCCAGATTTTCGAGGGCATCTTCAGAGCGCAGTTTACCGAACCGGGAACTATTCCTTCCCAGGAGATACATGAGCCTGAGATCGCCGAGTCTTGGACGATCGCTGACGATATGAACAGCGCGACGCTGAACATCCGCAGAGGGATAATGTGGCACGACGACCGGGGCGAACTCAAGGCTGAGGACGTCGTGTTCACCTTCAACAACTCTTTCAAGTCCGGTTCAGTTAGCAACGCCGGCGAGCAGCTTTCACCGGGACACAGAGCAGGGTGGGAAGTCATCGATGAATTCACCGCCCAGATGAATGTGGTTCCTGGCGAGTTCAGCCCAACATGGGGCGTGCTGCACGGGGGTCTCGGATGGGACTCTACTTTTGGTATCACGTGCAAACACTGCTTCGAGGAGATGGGTGAGAGCGACTTCATCACAACTCCAATTGGCACCGGACCCTTCAAGGCCAAGCGATGGGTCGGCAATGACGAGATCGTGGCAGAGGCTGTGACCGACCACTGGCGCATAGTTCCCAAAATCAAGACGTTGAATATCTACGAAATGCCCGAAGATGCGACTCGCGAGGCGGCAATTCGGACCGGAGAGGTTGACATCACCAAGATCTCCGTAAAGAAGGTCGCGGGCATAGTAGATGACACCAGTGGCATCGCGGTGCCTATGGGACTGCCAAACCCGAACACGATCTACTTCTCCGGTAACTATTGGGCCAAGGTCTGCCCCGAATGTGAAGACCCCGACCTGGTTGCCAACCCGAGGCCGGGATTCCTGCCGGACGACGAGCATCCGTGGATAGGCGACCCGTTTGCCGAGGGCTGCGACTATGACGCCTTGTTCTCGGCGCTGCCTCCGCCTGCGGGCTCGGTCTGCCCAGGGATGGAAGGTCCGAGGAAGGTCCGCTGGGCAATGTCGATGGCCATCGACCGCCAGGCAATCGTGGACAACGTCATGGACGGCTTCAGCGATGTGGCTTACACGGCCATGCATACCCAGTTCCCTCCTGGCGATGAGAACTTCCAGGAGGACTGGACAGTCCCATTCGATCCTGCGATGGCGAGGGAGTACCTGGCGGAGGCCGGATATTCCGATGGCTTCCCAGTCGTATTCTGGGCGACTGAGAGCGTTCCAAACACCTGGGACCCCGAGGTGGCCGACGCAGTCGGCGAGATGTGGCGAGAGCACCTGAATCTCGACGTCACTGTGGACAAGTCGCCGTATGCTTCCAGAAGGCCGGAAACCGTCACGAAGGAAATGGACGTGCCGTGGCTGCACGGTTGGGGATTGCCTCCTGGAGGCACGAAGGCGCCGTTCTTCTGCCCGACTCCCGGGCACCTCGGCGGCGCCGAGCTTCCGGCTGTGATTTGCGACGTGAACTACGAGAACGACGTCGAGCCCAATCTGCAGAAGAGGATCGAGAACAGCATCCACTTCCAGAACTACATGTCGTACTGGCACATCAACGCCGCGATCGCGACGGTCAAGAGCTTCTGGGTCAAGCTGCCCACCATCAAGGAGTGGCATCCATACTGGGGCGGCAGCTTCAACAACCCAGCTACCGTAGTAATAGACAAGTAGCCTTCAGGCGTCAGCCAGTTAGGTATGGCTTGGACTTCAGGCAGCGAACGACTTTCGAGCGGTCGCTGCCTGTTAACCGCCTGCTGACGCCCGGCACCTGACAATGCGAAGACTAATCCTTCGAAAACTTGCCGCGATCGTGGTCGTCCTACTTGGGTTGACCATTCTCGTATTTTCACTTTCGCACGCGACTGGGGATCCGCGGTATCTGTACATGACTCAGTACACCCGAACTACATCCGAGGCGTGGGAGGCCCAGGGCAAGGCAATGGGTCTGGACAAACCCCTGATCGTTCAGTACATAATCTGGGTCGGCAAGGCCCTACGCGGGGACTTCGGGACCTCCGTTTACTACCAGCGCAACTCTCGTGAGATGATCATCGAGTCTTTACCGGCGACTCTGCAACTGTCGGGAATCTCGTTCGTGGCGGCCATGCTGTTGGGAATCCCTCTGGGAGTGCTGTCTGCCGTCAAACGAAGCACGGCTTGGGACTACATCGGAAGAAGCTTCGCGCTGTTGGGGCAATCGGTGCCTCCCTTCTGGATAGCTATTGTGCTGGTACTCATATTCAGCGTGCAGCTAGACTGGCTCCCGACCTCACGCCGGGGAGACTGGCAGCACTACGTCTTGCCCGTAGCCACACTGGGCTGGCTGCCGGCGGCTGGGCTTCTTCGTCTCACGAGGTCTTCGATGCTCGAAGTGCTGGACAGCGAGTTCGTAAAGCTTGCGAGGGCGAAGGGCGTCAGCTCCGGCGCTATAGTCTGGAAGCACGCTTTCAGAAACGCGCTGATCGCACCTCTTACTTACGCTATGATACTGTTGGCTGGCTTCATGACCGGGACTGTCGTAGTCGAGACAGTGTTCGCGTGGCCAGGCATAGGCAGACTCGCAGTGAACGCTGCACTGAACACGGACTTCCCGCTGGTTACCGGCCTCGCCCTCGTCTTCGGAATGGTCTTCCTGGCGGCTAGCCTGTTCGCAGATGTCCTGTACGGAGTTCTCGATCCGAGAATTCGGTATGAGTAGCCAAGGATCGGATGCGGGAGCAATAGCCCGCGAATTCGCCCCAAGCACCAACCGCCTCGTTGTGATCCTCCAGGCATTCAGACGTTGGCCGATTATCCCAGTGGCGATAGTAGTCGCTCTACTGTTCGTGGCCATTTTCGCCGAGTTTGTAGCCCCGCACGACCCGCTTGAAGGGGACCTCGCTGATACCAGAGTTCCGCCCGTCTGGGACGAAGAGGGATCGGCCAAGTTCCTCTTGGGGACAGATCACATCGGGCGAGGCATTCTCAGTCGGATGATATTTGGCGCACGCGTGTCCCTGTTGGTGGCCACCGTGGTGCTGGTAGCCGGCGCGGCGCTTGGGACGGTGGTGGGACTCGCGTCGGGCTACATTGGGGGCCTGGTGGACGAGGCTCTCATGAGGCTCGTGGACTTCGTGTTCGCTCTGCCTTTTATCGTCGTAGCCCTGGTGGCGTCTGTGGTGTGGGGTCCAAGTCTGGAGCTGGTCATCATCCTGCTGGCCCTGTTCACCTGGGCGCCTTTCGCCAGGCAGGTCCGCGCGGAAACTCTTCAGCTAAAGACGACGGACTACGTTGCCCTGGCGAGGGTGGCAGGGGCGTCGGGACTGCGAATAGCACTCAAACATATCCTGCCGGGGGTGGTAAACACGGTCATGGTGTTGTCGTCGCTGCAGGTCGGCTCCCTGATCCTCACGGAGTCCGTACTCAGCTTCCTTGGCGTCGGCATTCCACCTCCACAGCCATCGTGGGGCAGCATGGTATCTGAGGGACGGCAGTACGTCGCCACCGCCTGGTGGATCTCGTTCTTCCCTGGTGTCACTATTCTCCTTATCGTATTCTCGATGAACTTCTTTGGCGACTGGCTTAGAGACAAGTTGGATCCACGCCTGCGACAGATTTGACACTCGCTGTCTCTGCATTCGCACAATCTGCATTCACCCTTTGTTGAGTCTCTTGTTGGCTATGCCTCTCGCTTCAGACGCCTTTTCCAAGGGGGAGTGAGATTGCCAGGGTTCTCAGGTTTCGGTTTAGCGGCTGCGTTGTGCATCTTTGTTCTTGCGGTTTCCGCGTGCGCGGATGAACCTGTGGGGTCCCAGACGGCCACGGCAGCTGCGTCTCCAACAACCGTTGCCAGCCAGGCCGACGAAGTCGAGCAGAAGGAAGAACGAACTGGTCCACCGGAGATCACGCCCTTCCTAAATGTGGCGCCTCAGGCACTCACAGACGGCTTCGAAGTCTCCAACTATCGCCCTTCCGCGGTGGTCTTCGACTTCGACTTCGACGGTGATCAAGACCTGTACATTACACAGAATGCAGATGACCCGAACTTCCTGTACAGCAACCAAGGCGACGGCACGTTCGTGAACGTTTCTGTAAACGCTGGCGTGGACCTCACCTACCACAACAGCAGCGGGGCTGTGGCTTGCGACCTCAACAATGATGGCTACAAAGACCTGTATGTGGGCGCGAGGGGGATTATTGGTGACGGAAGGGACTTCCGGTCTGCGGAGCGAGTCGACATCGCCTCCAGGCATCTACGAAAGAAAATCGCCGACCGTCTGTTCGTCAACAACGGCGATGGGACTTTCACGGATGTAACGGTTTCGGCCCTTGGTAAAGACATCAACATGCGCTCCGCTTCAAGCGTCGCATGTGCCGACGTGGACGGCGACGGCTGGCTGGACTTGTACGTAGGGAACGCGATCGACGAAGACTGGTTCATGTTCGACAAGGCATCACACCCCGGTCACTACAATCGGCTGTACGTTAACAATGGCGACCTGACATTCAAGGAGATGTCGGAGGCCGCAGGCGTTGATGGCGGCCCTATCACGCTGAGGGACCCGAACGGCGAGCCAATACTTTTCACTGACCAGGAAACGGGACTGGAGTACGAAGGGTACGATCCCAACATTGTCGACTCTGGTGGAAACCGCATAGCCGATCCATCTGGGCGGACCCACGCGGTGCTCTTCTTCGACCACGACGATGACAGGGATCCCGACCTCTGGGTCGCCAATGACGGACACAGGCCATACGTCTTCCGAAACGACTCCACGCCGGGGAACGTCCGATTCACGTCGATAGCGGAGGCAATGGGGATAGACGAGTCAGGCAACTGGATGGGATTCGCGGTGGGCGACTTCGACAGCGACCAGGACTTGGACCTGTTTGTAACGAACGTCGGGTTCCACCTGCGCCTGTTCGAGCCTCAGGAGGAGCCGGGAGGGGACTGCAGGTACACGGAGCGGTTCCCCTGGGGCACGTGCCTCCACTATCTGCTCAGAAATGATGGCACTATAGATGTGGACGGCATCGGAGTCGTGGGCTTGTTCGAGGACGTGGCCTCCGAGACCACTGTAGTGCCCAGCCCGCTCATGCCGCCCAGATCGCTCGACCGGAAGAGGTTACATCCAGAGTGGGACCAGCCAACGGGGCTGTCGGCGTACGACTTCGGGTACGGCACTACGTTCTTCGACTATGACAACGATGGGGACCAAGACCTGTATTGGCTGGGTTCGGAAGGGCCTCCTGGAAAGTCGAGCTATCCAGCCGCAGGTCGTATGCTTAGGGGAGACGGGCAGGGGAGCTTCGAGGACATCACAGTCCGCGCGCGCCTGCTCGATATCCTCGATGTCGACTACTCCGTACTTGACGCCGATGATCCCTCATTCAATCCGGACCGCCAGAGGATCAGTAGCAAGTACCACCTCAATGGCAAGGCACTGGCACACGCCGACTTAAATGGAGATGGATATCTCGACCTTGTGGGGACGAACAGCAGTGGTCCGGTGTGGGACAGCCTGTCCAACTCGTTCGTGCCCGCACTCGGCCCGGTCTTCGTTTGGATGAACGGTGGAGGAGACAACCACTGGATATCGCTACGGCTCAAGGGCCGCATGGGAATAGACGGCACAGGGAGCAACTCAGATGGAGTGGGAGCGCGCGTTTATCTGAAGGCTGGAGGGCACACGCAGGTGCAGGAAGTTCGTGCGGGTTCCAGTTACCTATCGATGGACAGCATCGAGCTGGAGTTCGGCCTGGCAGATTGGGACACCGTCGACGAGATCAGAGTTCTCTGGCCGAGCGGGCGCAGTCAGGTTCTGGAGGACGTCAAAGTGGACCAGACCCTGGAGATAACGGAACCTTCTTCGTGAGGCGGCCAACTCGGGCCAGGTGAGGCAGCGGGCTTCGGGCACATAGCAGGATCTTTCGATTGTTGGGCACGGCACTAACGAAGCGGTGTCAATCACCCTCACCCTAGCCCTCTCCCTGAGGGAGAGGGGACAACTGTCTGACTGACCAGCCGGCTTCTCAAATAACCGAAAGATCCTGGAGCGCATAGGGTCACGCTTGACATCCCACAGGGCGCCCATTAGCGTTTAAGTCCGTCAGAAGAACGAGTCAGGAGAGTTCTCATGGTCAGCTTGTCCGTAACCCCTCCAGCAGGACGTCCTCCGGCAGTAGGCGCCAATGGCATGGCAGCCTCTGCCCACCCGCTGGCTTCCCTTGCAGGCGTGCGAATGATGATGGCGGGCGGCAATGCATTCGACGCGGCAGTCGCGGTGGCGTCTACTCTTAACGTGTGTGAACCTTTTATGTCCGGCGCCGCCGGCGTCGGTGTCGCGCTCGCCTACGTCGCGGCTGAGGACAGGGTTCGAGCTCTGAATTTCTCGGGTCGGATGCCGGCGGCGGCTGACCCGGAGGAGTACACGGAGATGGACAAGGACGTCGGCATTCGGTCGGCGCTGGTTCCAGGCAACGCAGCCGGCTGGCTGACTCTCCACGAGACCTACGGCAGGCTGGAACGAGAACAGCTTTTCGAGCCGGCCATAGGATATGCAGCCAACGGGACACCGATCACGTTCTTCAACGCCAAGTCGATAGGAAACTCGGTGCCGAGGCTGTCGATGTTCCCGTCGGCGGGCATATTCGTAAAGAACGGCAGCGGCCCGCGACCTGGAGACAGAGTCAAGCAGCCGCAGCTCGCCGAGTCGCTCAGAACGATCGCCCGCGGCGGCAAGGAAGAGTTCTACAGGGGCGAGCTCGCCAGTCGTATTGTCAAGGGCGCCAAGGAGCTTGGCGGGCAATTCACTGAGGAGGATCTTGCGACCTACGATGCCGAGTGGTCTGAGCCGATCAGCATAAGCTATCGCGACTATGAAATATTCTCCGTGCCACCCAACTCGACTGGATTTCAACTCCTGGAGACGTTGAAGCTTATGGAGGGATTCGAGGGCACAGACCTGATCTTCCAGCACCCTGAAACGTTGCACCTCTACATCGAGAGTGTGAAGCTCGCGGTTGCCGATCGCATCAAGTGGGGTGGAGACCCGGCCTACGTAAACGCGCCGGTTGAGGCGCTGTTGTCTGACGGTTATGCTGAGCAGCAGCGTGCTCGCATCGACCGCAACAGCGCCGCGGTAGTGTCGGGAGAACAGTTCAGCCGAATGGTCCCGTCGGGATCGATAAAGGCTGGCAGCCCGGACGCCTTCGACGGAGGCATGACTACGCACTTTGCTGTTGCAGACAGCGACGGCAACGTCGTCTCAGTCACTCAAACCCTGGGCGGAGGATTTGGTTCGGCCGTAGCGCCCGGCGACACCGGCCTATTCCTCAATAACATGGCCCACTGGTTCGATCTCGAAGAGGGCGCGCCCAACCGTCTCGAGGGAGGCAAGCGCGTTGACTTCTGCGTTGCCCCCACCCAGACTTTCAAGGACGGCAAGTTCCACGTCAGTCTGGGTACACCTGGCAGCTGGGGTATCCTGCAGACTACTCCGCAGTTCGTGATGAACGTGCTCGACTTCGGAATGAACGTCCAGGAGGCGATAGAAGCGCCTCGGCTCCGCGTGTTCGAAGAGCGTCGGGTTGTCATGGAGGAGCGCTTCCCGGCGCCCGTGCGTATGGCACTCGCGCGGAAGGGCCACAATATCGAGCTGGCAGAACCGTTTTCCACGACTGTTGGCGGCGCGCAGGGCATACAGGTGAACCGTGAGGAAGGCACATTCCAGGGCGGGGCGGACCCGAGACGCGACGGCACCGCGATCGGCTACTAGTCCAAGCCAGCCGTTGAAGAACAACAGTAACCAATCACCGACCCCTGGCAGCTAACGCCCCGAACGGCCCCAAGATATTCTACGGCTGGTGGATCGTGGTCGCTGGCGGGGCCGCGATGTCGATTGCGTCGGGAATCAACTTCCACGGTTTCGGCAACTTCATCATTCCGCTCGGTGAAGAGTTCGGCTGGAGCCGGACGACGATCTCGGTAGTCTTCAGCGTGGCGCGACTGGAGTCCGGGCTCCTCGGTCCGGTCGAGGGATGGGCTGTTGATCGCGTCGGGCCTCGGAGGCTGATCGCGGTCGGGATTCCGCTGATGGGCCTCGGCTATATTGCCATGAGCCGCATCGACGGCCTGCTGGCTTTCTTCTTCGTGTACGTGTTCATGATCGCCCTTGGCAACAGCCTGGGGATGAGTACTCCGATCACCGCAGCCGTAGCGAACTGGTTCAACCGCAAGCGAGGTCTCGCATTCGGGATCATGTGGTCCGGCGTCGGCGTCGGCGGCCTCTTCGTACCCGCGCTGGGTTGGCTGGTGGAGACGTACGGATGGCGTCCGGCAGCGCTGATGGTTGGCGTGTTCATTGCCGTGCTGGGCGTGCCGGTCGCGATGGTAATGCGTCACAGGCCGGAGCCGTATGGATACTACCCGGACGGCATAATACCCGAAGAAGCGCGGGCATCAGGTGCAGCGCGCAGACCGGTGATGCCGGACCTGTCCAACGACTTCTCGGCGCGAGAAGCGCTTCGGACATCCAGCTTCTGGTATCTGACCCTGTCGATCATGGCCCGCTCCCTGGTGAGCGGAGGCATCGGGCTCCACCTCGTGCCATTCTTCATCGATCTGGGCGCGTCGACCGTGACCGCGGCCGCGCTCGCGGGATCAGTGGGACTTATGAGCGTACCCGGCAGGTTCGGCCTCAGCGCTCTTGGAGACTTCGTGAATAAGCGCTACGTGATGGTCGCCTCGCTCGCGCTGATGGCGGTGTCGATCGTATTCATGGCGCGGGCGCCAAGCGTGGCCGCTGTCATCCCCATTCTAGTCGCCTTCTCAGCCTCCCAGGGAGGTATCTCTGTAATTCCGCAGTCGCTAATTGCGGACTACTTCGGACGTCGCTCCTACGCTACGATTCAGGGGTTCAGGGGCACTATCCAGATGCTTGGGATCATCGCCGGGCCGGTCATCAGCGGGTACGTCTTCGACACGACGGGCAGCTACACACTCGCCTTCTTCGGCTTCTCGGGAGCGGCGCTGGTTTCTATGGCGTTGGTATTCATGGCCAAGCCTCCCTTGAAATCGACGCCGCCTGCCAGGGTCAGGGGATAACCCCAGTTTTCAGGCGAGCGACGCTATAGTCAGTATGTCGTTGAAGACTATGACCACCTAGAGAGCGGTCTTCGGGATGTCCTTGGTCGGGTCTACGAATGGCACTCGCACTACTTGGGCGTCCACGATGCCGTCTTTGGGGAGCTGTACCTTGACCTGAGTGCCGCGTCTCCAATGCGACCGCGGCAAGACGGCGAGGGCAATGTTCGAGTCCTGAATGGGCGACCAGAACGCGCTGGTCACGTAGCCTACGTCGTCGCCTGAGTCACCGTCCTTGACGAGGTAAAAGTCCTCGTTGTACCAGGTGATCGGCTCTCCTCCGAATCGAAGCCCGGCTAGACGCTGCTGGACTCCCTCTTGCTTGATCCGAGCCAGCGCCTCCTTGCCTATGTAGTCGCCCTTGTCCAGGTCCACCTGCCAGCCAAGTCGGACCTCGAATGGGTTGTTCTCGATATCCATGTCCTGACCGTAGGACAGAATTCCGGCCTCCAGACGTCGGACGTGGCTTGGGGCGATTACGCCCAGATTAAACTCCTCACCCTGTTCGAGGATGTAGGGCCAGACATCGTCCGAGTACAGCATGGCATCGTGCAGGTAGATCTCGAACCCGACCTCCGCGGAGAAGCCTGTTCGAGAGATCGTGACGGGGTGTCCGTTCAAGGTGTCGTGGATCAGGCCGTAGTATGGAATTTCCCTGACGTGGGAGCCGAACATCTTCTCCATTAGCGGCACCGACTTTGGCCCCTGGATCTGGACAGGGGATACGTCGATCTCGTGGATGTCCACATTGAATCTGCCGGTGCAGTTGACTCCCTGGGCCCACAGCAGTAGGTCCGAGTCGGAGATGCTGAACCAGAACTCGTCGTCTGCCACCCTGAGCAGAACAGGGTCGTTAATGACGCCGCCGTACTGGTTGCACAGGATGACGTAACGCGCCTGCATCGTAGGCACCCTGGAGTGCACGTCGCGCGTAATCAGGTAGTCTACGAATTCGGCAGCGTCGGGGCCTTTGACCTGAATCTGGCGTTCGACCGCCACGTCCCACATGCTGACGTGCTTGGTCAATGTCTCGTATTCGGCCATCAGGCCGCCGTCTTCGGGTTTGATGTAGGCCCGCGGGTGGTACAGGTGGTTATAGGTTGTGTACGCCCAACAGCCGGCCGCCTTCGACATGTGCCACCACGGAGACTTCCTGATGCGGGTCGAGATAAGCATCTGGGCGTCGCTATTTCCACTCTGTCGCAGATTGATGGGTAGGATCCTATCCTTGAGACCGTCGATTACCAGAGTTTGCGCCATGCGATGACCTCCAGCTGTTCGGCACGTGTGCCAACTCGATATGAAGCCGCCAAGTAGATAGTCAGACCAATTCAGCAGACGCCAGAATCGCAGGAATGCGGGACTCCCAACCGATTGCCATTAAATGGGTGCCGGCGCACATATCGCGCACCTCGCGAATGAGCCTGGAGGTGATTGCGATGCTGGTGGCCGCCGGGTCTATTGCCGAGTCCATCTCGTCGATAATGCTCTGAGGCACTGACACCCCTGGGAGCTTGTCGTTTAGAAATCGCGCCATTCGCGCCGACTTGAGTACGATCATGCCCGCCAGCACCGGAACGTCGAAATCCCGAGCCGTTTCCATGAATCTCTCGAACGCCGCGGCGTCGTAGACCGCCTGCGTCTGGAAGAAAGCCGCGCCCATTCGCACCTTCTCCTCCATGCGGGCGAGCTCTCTGTCCAGGTCGTCGGCGCCTGGATTGGCTACTGCTCCGGCGAAGATGGACGGAGACCCCTTGAGGTCGTTGCCGTATATGTCCGAGCCCGAGTTCATCGCTTTGACCGCCTCCAACAGGGTCTCGGCCTTGAAGTCGAAGACTCCCACCGCATCGGGGTGATCACCGCGGCCGGGCGGGTCTCCACTCATGCAGAGAATGTTCGTGATTCCAAGCGCGGAGGCGGCGAGAATCTCACCTTCCAGGGCGATGCGGTTGCGGTCTCGGCCCGTTACTTGCAGGATAGGCTCGATGCCACGGTCGAGCATGAGGTGTGCCGCCGCAATGGGCGCCATTGTCATGTTCGCTCCGGGAGAGTCGGTCAGGTTAAAGGCATCCACCATGCCGCCCAGGGCTTCGGCGTGCTTGAATAGGGTACGCAGGTCTGTGCCCTTCGGAGGGTTCAGTTCAGTGGTAACAACGAACTTGCCGGACTTCAACGACTCGGAAAACGTCCTCAATTGAGCCTCCCTCGTCCCACCGCTGACGACGCCTTATCAGGCGATATCGAAAGTCGTCTCGCCCTTGTCCAACACTTTTTTGACGTCGGTCGCGAATTCTACAAGTTCGGACTCTTTGGGGACGCCCGATAACCGGAGCTTATCTTTGAACTGCTTGAAGAGCCAGTCTTCCTCACGACCCTGGGGGAACTCGAAAAACTCCCTGTCGAAGTGGGGCAGCTCTCCCGGGCCGAAGTGTCCCTTGCCCTTCATCGAGAACCCTTCCAGGTTCTCCGTACCCTTTCCGAGCACTTCCCCGGTTCCTACGTAGTGCTCCATCACCGGCTTCATTCCGTACCGCTGGATCGGGCAGACTATCATGCAGACCGCGCAGCCGTGATACGTAACCATGACCGGCCGGCATCGCTCGTAGATGAGCTTGTTCTTTTCGACTCCACGCCACCAGACCTTGTCTCGCGTAATGGCTCGTCCCGGGCACCGATTGACACAGACCTGGCACTCCTGGCAGAACTTGTGGACCCCGTAGTCTTCGGGCTTGTCGTAGGCGACCGGCGCGTCGGTTGTGACGAGCATCAGACGCGCCCGGGAGCCGAAGTGAGGCGACAGGAGCTGTCCGTTAGCGCCGAGCTGTCCCAGTCCAGCCGCGACGAACAGCGGTATGTACGGTCCGCTGCAATCGTAACCGTCGTGGACCTGCGCGTGGTAACCCCTCGACCTGATGTACTCCGCAACCTTCAGACAGCCCGCCTGCTCGACCTCGTAGGTCTCGAATCGTGCCTGATCGGCCTCTGCGCTGGGACCTGTCTGAGTCATTCGGTAGTCCTGCTCGTAAGCCAGACAGATGGCGTGTTCGAACTTCGCCCAGCGCTTCTTACCCGAGAAGGTATAGTGACGGTCGTGCCTGGTGAATCCCACTTCTCCAAATCCCAGGCCTCGGGCTAACTGTCGAATGTCATCCGTGAGGTCTTCGCCCGAGACCGGCGACCCGGTCGGCTCGATGTCGCCGGATATCAGCCCTTCTTCGTACATCGGCTCCATTCGCTCGTCGTGGCCGGGCCTGAACTCGTCGAGGTCGTTCGACTGCGTTACAACCGCCCACTGACGATCTGCCGACTTGTCTACAGCCTGCGACTCCAGTGGATGCTCTCTGCTAAAGAATGCCACGTCGATCGGGTTCTGAGGGATGCCGGGGACTGTAGCGAGGTCCTCAGGAACTGGGATCTCTATGTCAGGATCTCCGTCTCGTCTGCCGGGTCTCTTTACCGTGTGACCTATGGACTTGACCATCTGACCTCTCCCTCGACGACTGTAGCGCGGAGTGTACGCCTCATGAGTCCATGAGACAACCCATACACAGGTATGAAAACCTGCCTTTCCACCATGCGTTGGCTATATCGTTAGAGACTGGCGCTCACCATGCGCGCTCCTTGTCTCTTGCGGGATTCACGCCCGCATCTTCTTGCTGTCCGGATCGTACAGAGGCTCCTTAGAGACTGTCGCCTGGAGACGCTCCCCAAAGTAGAGTACGTCCACGCTTGTTCCCGGCTGGGCGTGGCTCATGGGAAGGTACCCGTACACTATGCCTCGGCCGATGGAGTGTCCGTAGTTGGCGCTCGTTGCGTAGCCCAGCACTCGGTCTCCATCCACTATCGGCTCTTTGCCCATGACGACTGAGTTGGGGTCGTCCAATGTGATGCAGCACAGCTTGCGTGCTGGGCCCTGAGTCCGAGCTTCCCTGAGAGCTTCCCTGCCGTTAAAGCGTCCCTTTCGCATTCTGACCGCGAATCCCGTGCCAGCCTCATACGGATTGTACTCGGTGTGTATATCGTTACCCCACAGCCGGTACCCCTTTTCCAGCCTCAGAGAGTCGAAGGCTCCGCCGCCAGCGGCGATGACTCCGAGCGGCTGGCCTGCTTCCCAGAGAACGTCCCACAGCCGCAGGCCCTGTTCGACGGAAGCGTAGATCTCCCATCCGAGCTCGCCAACGTATGAGATTCGCAGGGCGAGCGATGGGACCTCGGCTATAGTTATGGGCTTCGCGGTCATGTATGGGAATCCCTCGTTGGTCAGATCGTCGTGGCATACTCGACTGAGCAGATCGCGCACGCTGGGTCCCCACAGGCCAATGCAGCACAGCCCAGATGATATGTCACTCAACCTGGCCGATTCGTCGTCCGGCAGGTGTGATTCAATCCAGTCCAGGTCGTGGAGTCCCATCGCCCCGCCTGTGACAATCATGAAGCGGTCCTCACCGAGGCGGGTCACCGTCAGGTCGCACTTGATCCCACCTGTGTGCGTCAGCATTGGCGTGTACGTGATCGTTCCGACCGGCCTGTTCATCTGATTGGCAGCAAGTCTCTGGAGTGCGTCGAGCGCGCCGGGCCCTGTAACCTCGAACTTGGCGAACGGAGTCAGGTCGAACATCGCGATGCGCTCGCGAGTGGCGACGTGCTCCGCTGCAACCGTAGGAGACCACTCCCGCGCCTCCCAGCCTGATCGCGATTCGCCCGTCACTGTCAGGGAGTCGAGTAGGCCCTCGTTCGTGTCGTACCATTGGGGACGCTCCCATCCCGCGTTCTCGAAGAAGACCGCTCCCAGCTCCCGCTGTCTCATGTAGAACGGTGTCAGGCGGACATTTCTAGGGTTTTCGATCTGCTGACGCGGGTGGATGATGTCATAAACCTCGCGGTACTGCTGAGCAGCCCGCGCCCGGACGTAGGGGCGGCTGTAAGCGTGCGGGTGGAAGCGCCTTATGTCACTCTCGCGTACGTCAGTGGTGGGCTCCCCGTTCACGATCCATTCAGCGACTGCCTTGCCGACGCCTGCAGCGTGCGTGATCCAGACCGCCTGCGCAGACCAGAACCCGCGGAGTCTGGGCGATTCGCCGAGGATGGGAAATCCGTCCGGCGTGAACGAGAACATGCCGTTGAACTTGCGTGTCAGTCCGACACCTTTAAGGCTTGGCAGCAGCTCGCCCGCCGCGGTCAGTGCCTTCTCGAAGTGGTGAGCTGTAAACGGCATCTCCGCCGGAGCGACCGGCGCTTCCTCGTGGTCGAGGATGTCGCTGGCGTTTACCAAAAGAGGCTCGTGGTGGTATGAACCGATACCGTAGCTCTCGCCGACCTGCCGGAAGTACAGGGACTCGTCCTGGTGCCGCAGGATCGGCTGCGAAATCTCCTCTGTTGCTCCGGCCAGGTCCGGAAGGGGAGTCGTTACCGCATAAAGATGCTGCATTGGAGACAATGGGATTGGCACACCCGCCAGAGCGCCCAGCTTCGGAGCCCAGATGCCGGCGGCTGCCACGACCAAATCTGTCTCGATGTCTCCACGATTAGTGTGGACCGCCGTAATGCGCCCACTCGCTTTGACGAAGCCCGTGACCTCGACGTTGCCGTGGAACGACGCGCCGTTCTGCTCGGCATATCTGGCCATTGCCTCAGCCGGCCTGGTCGCTTTGGTCTGGATATCAGAGGGCACGTATAGCGCGCCCTTGATTCTGTCGGATAGCATTGGGATCAGATCGCGCGCCTCGTCGGGGCCAAGCAGATGGGCATCCACGCCCCAGTTCATGCCGTAGCCAAGTTTGCGTTTCAGGTCGTTTAGTCGCTCTTGTGTCCATGCCACTTCCAAGCTGCCCACGACTTTGGCGCATGGCTCGCCCTCCAGTTCCAGCCGCTTCCACAGGTTCACTGTGTAGCTGGCGAAGTTTGTCATGGTCTTCGATGGATTTATCTGGAAGACGAGGCCCGGAGCGTGCGACGTGGAGCCGCCGGTCTCGAAGAGGGGACCTTGCTCGACAACGACGACATCTCGCCATCCGAGCTTCGCCAGATGGTAGGCCACGCTGCATCCAACTATGCCCGCGCCGATGATGACCGCTCTGGCCTTGCCAGGCAATGTGCTGTAAGCCATCTCTCGTCCCTCGTCGAAACTAAGGCGAAACCAATTCAGTTTGATTCTGCCGTGCGATGATTGAGCATGTGCCGACTGTCAGAAACAGCGTTGGGGCTGTCGACTAAATGCATTTTAACCGATGCGGGACAAACGGATAAGACAGAAGGAGTCCGCCTGCCCCCCCGGATTTCGGTGTGGAGACCGCCCTTCGACGGCCGGCTGAAACGGGTGAGCCGTCGGCTGGAGATTCTTGACTCTAGTTTCGGCGCTATGCTAGCTTTCTTGAGATAGCCAAAGGCAGAGAAGGGGAGTAGTAGAGGTCGGTATCGGCCAAAGAGAGCCGGGGTTAGGTGAAAGCCCGGCGCAGTGACCGACTCGAACTCGCCCTTGAGCTTCCGGCCTGAATAGACATCAGTAAGGCTGGACGGTCAGCACCGTTAGAGCGCAACGAGTGTCCGCATACTGCGGAAATCTGGGTGGTACCGCGGGTATCGAATCGACGGCCCGTCCCTTACGTGGGACGGGCTTTTTTGTTGGATAAGTGCCGGAATTCGACATGAGAGAGCTAGCCCCTGAGCTTACAGCGGCCGGAGGAAGAGTCTCGATGGCAACTACAACAGAGCATGGGTCCCGTATGTCATACGATCATCGGGACATGCAGGCGAGATGGAGCGACCGCTGGGAAGAAGACCGAATCTACACTGTTGACGACGACGACCCGCGTCCGAAGTGGTACGAGCTCCACATGTACCCTTACCCGTCCGGCGACCTGCACGTTGGGCACTGGTTCGCTATGACCGGGGCCGACGTCCATGCGCGGTTCATGCGCATGAAGGGTTTCAACGTGCTGCACCCGATGGGCTTCGACGCTTTTGGGCTAAACGCCGAAAACGCTGCCATCAAGAACGGCGTTCACCCCCATACGTGGACCATGTCCAACATTGAGAACATGCGCCGCCAGCTAAGGTCCATGGGGCCCATGTACGATTGGGAGCGGGAAGTAGTCACCTGCACGCCCGACTACTACAGGTGGAACCAGTGGTTCTTCCTGCAGCTTTACAAGAACGGCCTCGCATACAGGGATGACGCTCCAGTCAACTGGTGCCCGTCATGTCAGACAGTCCTCGCCAACGAGCAGGTCATCAATGGTATCTGTGAGCGATGCGACACGGCAGTGGCCCACAAGGACATGGAGCAGTGGTTCTTCAAGATCACCGACTACGCTGACGAATTGCTCGACCACTCCAAGATCGACTGGCCCGACCGCATCAACACCATGCAGACAAACTGGATCGGCCGCTCCGAGGGCGTGGAGGTCGATTTCGACATTTCCGAGTACGGCCTGGAAGAGAAGTCGATTCGCACGTTTACGACCCGGATAGATACCGTGTTCGGCGTAACGTTCATCGTGCTGGCGCCGGAACATCCGCTTGTCGACAAGCTGACTGCCAGTGAACAGCAGGATGAAGTGAACGCATATGTCGAGCAGGCGCGCCTACAGACTGAGATCGAGCGACTGGCCGCCGACAAGGAAAAGACAGGTGTCTTCACCGGCGCATTCGCCTTAAACAAGCTGAACGGCGAGCGTGTCCTGATCCTGGTTGCGGACTACGTCCTTCTGAGCTACGGCACCGGAATGGTGATGGGGGTCCCGGCGCACGACCAGCGCGACTTCGAGTTCGCTACAAAGTACGGGCTGCCGATCCGCGTCGTCATCGCTCCTCCGGACTGGGATGGCTCGGACCTCGACGAGGCTTATGTAGCCGTCGGCACCCAGGTCAATTCGGGCCAGTTTGACGGCCTGCCCAACGCGGAGGGTCTTGAACGTATCGCCGACTTCATCGAGGCCAACGGCTGGGGGGAGCGCGCAGTCAACTACCGGATGCGGGACTGGCTCATTAGCCGCCAGCGCTACTGGGGAACTCCGATTCCGGTTGTGTACTGCGAGCAGTGCGGCGAAACGCCGGTGCCGGAGTCAGACCTTCCTGTCCTGCTGCCTGAAGACGCCGAGTTCCTGCCGACAGGTGACTCCCCTCTGTCGCTGCACGAAGGTTTCGTCAATGCTACGTGTCCAGACTGTGGCAGCCCAGCGAAGCGGGAGACAGACACGATGGACACGTTTGTTGATTCATCGTGGTACTTCCTTCGCTACGCAAGCCCCCAGTTCGAAGATGGCCCGTTCGACCCCAATGCACTGGGCAAGTGGGGAGCCGTTGACCAGTACACTGGCGGCGTTGAGCACGCGGTCATGCATCTGCTGTACGCGCGCTTCTTCGTGAAGGCGCTGCGCGACCTCGGCATGCTCGATTTCGACGAGCCGTTTGTCAGGCTGGTGAACCAGGGGACTATCGTCTTCAACCACCAGAAGATGAGCAAGTCCCGAGGCAATGTAATCGCGCCGGATTCGTATGTATCGGATGTCGGCGCCGACGCGGTCCGCACGTATATGATGTTCATGGGGCCGTGGGAGGCTGGAGGCGAGTGGAACGACGATGGGATCAACGGCATGGCGCGCTGGACCAACCGAGTGTGGGACCTCGCCACCCGGGAGTCCAGAGTTCTGGACGAATCGGACACGCACCCGGAGGCCGTCCGTGGCCTCCAGCGCCTCCTGCATCAGACTATACGCAAGGTCACCGAAGACGTAGAGCGGTTCAAGTTCAACACCGCGATAGCATCTATGATGGAGCTCTCCAACGCCTTGGGTCAGGCGTGGGACTCGGGAGTTATCGACTCCGCGGCGTGGGACGAATCGATCAGAAGTCTGGCCCTGATGATGTCGCCGGTAACTCCCTTCCTTGCCGAGGAGATCTGGGAGCGCATTGGCGAGTCTTTCAGTGTTCATCAACAGCCGTGGCCTGCATGGGACCCTGATCTGGCCGCTGACGAGACGATAACATTGGTAGTTCAGGTCAATGGTCGGCTGCGGGACCGGATCGAAGTTCCGGCGGACATCTCCGAAGACGACGCGAAGGCCAGGGCCCAGGAGTCAGACAGGGCCAAGGCGCACACGGTAGGCAAGCAGGTCCGGCGGGTCATCTACGTGCCGGGACGGCTGGTGAACATCGTCGCCAACTAGTTGTTGATCGCCTGAACTGAAACTCTTGCGTGGCATTTGTAACTTGCGCAGAGACAAACGCCACGCGGCGGCCTATGCAATCACCTTGAAATTGTACTGCGTGGTATTCAGCGAGCCGTCGGAGAATCGGCCCATCCGCAGCGGGGAGATGTCTACCAGCTTTGATTGGCCGTCCAGGATGAGTTCCGACATGCACACGCCCACCGCTGGCGCCAGCTTGAATCCGTGGCCGCTGAATCCGGTGCAGATGTACAGGCCGTCGATTCCATCGACTCGATCCATAACCGGGTGCAGGTCCGGTGTGGTTGTGTACAGACCGGCATAGCCATGCGCCAATTGGCCGTCTGCGATCCCAGGTATCCGTTGCGCCAGTCGGATCCACACATCTTGGACGAAGTCCGTGCTCGCCCTCTGGTTGTAGGTGTCCGGGTCCGCTTCTTCCTCACGGTTGCCGTTGCCGACCAGCGTGAGATTGTCGGCCTCCGGTCTGAAGTAGATCAGGTTCGCCATGTCTCCGCCGCCAGGGTGATGGCCGACGCCCGTCTCGGACCTCCTGATGAGGATCACCTCGTGACGTGTCGCCAGAAGCGGCAGGTCGATGTCCAAATGCGCCAAGAACCGGGAAGACCAGGGTCCGGTGGCGATCACCGCTGTGTCGGTCGCGTACACCGCTGTGTCGGTTCGTACGCCGACCACGCGGTCTCCTTCGACTTCGACCCCGGTCGCGGGAGATTCCAGCACGACCGATGCCCCCAACTCCCTCGCCCGTGTGGTGAACGCCAGCGCCGTGCCGGATGGGTCGCCGTGCCCTGACTGTTCCTCCCATGCGAAGTGTTCATTCTCGCCAAGGTGGAAGTCCGGCGCGAGCTCCTTTGCCTCTTGCCAGTTCACGATTCGAGTGTCGATTCCGGCTTGCTGCTGCATCTTGATGTTGTGGTGGAAGCCGTCGGCCTCGTGGTCCGGCGCAATCACCATGTAGCCTGTTCTGACGAAACCGGGGTCACCGTCCCCACCCACTGCATCGCCCCAGTTCTGGAACACGCGAAGGCTCTCCCACGCGAGGCGTGCGTTGACCTCGGTGGAGTAGTGCATCCTGATGGCGCCAGAGGACCGTCCCGTAGAACCCGACCCGAGCGTGTCCCGTTCCAGAAGTAACGGGGCATCGACGCCTCTTTCAGCGAGGTTGTAAAGAATGCTGGCGCCCATCACGCCGCCGCCTATGACCACGGCATTGGCTGTTACGGCCATTGGATTCCGCCTCCCGCGAGATTTCGCATATAATACGCGCGCCGCGCCGCGTACACAACGAAGATTGTTTCACTGACACCTCGTGAGTACGCCTTCCCATCCAAAGTGCGGTCAAATCTCTTGAAATTGGGAGAAGAGCATGGAGTTTAATGTTGCGGTCCTTCCGGGAGACGGTATAGGGCCAGAGGTAATCGCCGAAGCCGCTAAAGTTATGGACGCTGTGGGCCGGCGGTTTGGGCACACATTCAACACCGAACAGGGGAGGGTCGGCGGCAACGCGATCGACGATTTTGGCACTCCGCTTCCTGATGAAACCGTTGAACTTTGTCAGAGGTCGGACGCGATACTGTTCGGGGCCGTGGGCGGGCCCAAGTGGGACGACCCGCAGAACACGGTCAGGCCCGAAGATGGAATACTCGCAATCAGGAAGAGCCTTGGACTGTTCGCCAACCTTCGACCGGTTAAGGTATATCCTGCGCTCATCAATTCGAGCCCGATCAAGCCATCTATCTTGGAAGGCGTCGACATGATCGTACTGCGCGAGCTTACCGGCGGACTGTACTTTGCGAAGCCCAAGAGGCGTTGGACAACCAAGACGGGGCGCAGAGGCGTGGATACTCTCCGGTACACGGAGCACGAGATCGAGCGAATCGTCAGGGTCGCCTTCGAACTGGCCAAGTCTCGCAGCGGTCACCTCACCAGCGTAGATAAGGCCAACGTACTCGAGTCTTCCAGGCTGTGGCGACAGGTGACAGACGAGGTGCACGAGGACTACCCCGACGTTGAACTGGAGCACATACTGGTAGATGCCGCGGCCATGGCGCTCATTCGGAATCCTGCGCACTACGACGTGATAGTTGCCGAGAATATGTTTGGCGACATTCTGACGGACGAGGCGGCGGTGCTTTCCGGTTCAATGGGGATGCAGCCGTCGGCCTCGCTCGCGGGTATGCCCGGTTCCTCGACCAACACGGTCAGCCTCTACGAGCCGATCCACGGCTCAGCTCCAGACATAGCGGGGCAGGGAATAGCCAACCCGATCGGGATGGTGCTCAGCGCGGCAATGATGCTCAGGCTCTCGTTCGGGCTTGAAGAAGAGGCCAGTGCAGTGGAGTCGGCCGTCGAAGGGGTCCTGGCAGAGGGCTACCGAACCCCCGACATTGCGTCGGACGGTGGCGACGTGGTCAGCACCGAGCGAATGGGAACGGTTCTCGCGGGAAGGGTATGATATCTGAGACTCATCGGTCCGCCAGTCTATCTTGAAACGGCAGTCTGCTATCCTGAGAACGGGATGGTCTATCAGCAGACACGTCCGGAAGGGTGAACCATCATGCCCAAGACATCGTCAATCAGAATCCTGATGCCGGTGGCGACCTCGGATGCTGACGAGACCAAGTTTCGCTTCTTCTTCGAGTTGTCGTCCGGATTGGACAGCCGTGTGACCCTGCTGTCGGTGGTCGATCCAGAGTCGCTGGGTGAAGATGAACAGGTTGCGATTAACAGCGACGAGGGAAGAGGACGTATTGAACGGCCATATCTGGACTCGCTGACGAAACTGGCCGATTCCGTCGATTATGAGCGTTCCAAAATCGACGCGCTGGTAAGATTTGGGCGCCCTGCCGGAGAAATCACTCGACTGGCCGAGAGTGGTTTCAGCTTGATCGCCATGCCCACTCACGCCAGGGGAGCGATCCAAAGGGGTTTCCTGGGAAGCGTCACGGACGAGGTCATAAGGCGCTCAGGGATACCGATCATCACTGCGGCGCCCGGCTCGCTGGACCAGCTATCTGAACGTCTCAAAACGTTGATAGTTCCATTGGATGGCTCGAGTACAGCCGAGAGTGCGCTGGGTCCCGCTGGTGATCTGGCGTCGAGCCTGGACCTGAAAGTGATTCTGGTCCGCGCCGCGAGCCACGCGGGCGCTCACACACCGGTGAGCGCAGCCTTCCTGTCCGTTGCTGACGACGTGGACGTGGAGGAGATGTCAGATCATACGATGAAGCCATACTTGGACGATAGGGCTCAGGCTCTTTCGGAGCGTGGGATGACAGTCGAAACAGGCATCCTGAGAGGAAGCGCGGCCTACCGCATAGCTGAGCTGGCCCATAAGACACCCGGCTCAATGGTTGTGATGACGACTCATGGGCACTCCGGCTTCAGGCGTCTGGTCATCGGCTCGGTCACTGACGGGGTGATCCGCAACTCAGGACGCCCCGTAATGGTCATACCTCCAGCGCCATAACTATCCGCTTGACAGATCCCTTCTGCAGCCACTCCCACTCCCCCGTACTGGGTCTGTTTGACGCCACTTTTTGCCCGTAACTAGAATGAGGCGTCTACAGTGAGCAGGAGGACTAGTATGGCCAGGACGGATTCAAAGGGCGAGATGCCGAGAGCCTATGATCCCGGGTCCGTTGAAGTCCCGATCTATAGGTTCTGGAATGAGAGCGGGTTCTTCATGCCGGAAATCGACCACTCGAAGAAGCCGTTCGTGATTATCATGCCTCCGCCCAACGTTACCGGCGAGCTTCACATGGGTCACGCTCTGACCATTGCCGTCGAAGATCTTATGGTCAGGTGGCACCGAATGCTTGGTGAGCCATCTCTGTACCTTCCTGGCTCAGACCATGCCGGCATTGCGACTCAGGTCGTTGTAGAGCGTCAGCTTGCATCCGACGGTCTGAGTCGGCACGACCTGGGACGAGATAGGTTTATCGAGAGAGTGTGGTCGTGGGTTGACGACTACGGGGATCGCATTTACAGGCAGACTCAGAGACTCGGCGCCTCCTGCGACTGGAGTCGCAAGGCATTCACCCTGGATCCTGGACCGGCGCTTGCCGTAAGGACCACCTTCGTGAACCTGTACAACAAGGGGCTTATCTACAAGGGAACTCGCATCACAAACTGGTGTCCGCGGTGTCGGACCGCGCTTTCCGACCTTGAGGTCAAACACCAGGAAGAGAAGTCTGGGCTGTACCACATCCGATATCCCCTGGAAGACGGCTCCGGTCACCTTATGATTGCCACTACCAGGCCTGAAACGATGCTTGGCGACACTGCGGTTGCGGTCAATCCGGAAGACGACCGTTACGCGAGATTCATTGGCAGGCAGGTGAAGCTCCCGATAGTCGGGCGGTCAATACCGGTCATTGCAGATGAGGCAGTCGAGCTTGAGTTTGGCACCGGTGCGCTCAAGGTCACTCCCGGTCACGATCCGACCGACTATGAGATAGGCGAGCGTCACAGTTTGGCCACCGTCAGCATCCTGAATCTGGATGGCACGCTAAACGATCATGCGGGTTCGTTCTCAGGACTCACCGTCGCCGAGGCCCGCCCACGGGTCGTTGCCCGTCTTCAAGACGAGGGCATACTCGAAGCCGTCGAAGATTTCAGTCATGCCGTCGGTCACTGCGACCGCTGTGACGAGGTCGTCGAACCGATCGTCACCGACCAGTGGTACGTCAGGATGAAGCCGCTGGCCCAGCCGGCACGCGCCGCAGTCGCGGACGGTGATATCAGCATCGTTCCCGAGCGTTTCACGAAGGTCTACCTCAATTGGATGGACAACATCAGGGACTGGCCCATCAGCCGTCAGTTGTGGTGGGGCCACCGCATTCCGGTATGGTACTGCGAGTCCGGTCATCAGATCGTAGAGTTGGATGATCCGACATCTTGCGCCGAGTGCGGCAGCAGCCAATTGGAGCGCGACCCTGACGTCCTAGATACGTGGTTCAGCTCTGGGCTGTGGACCCATTCGACGCTCGGTTGGCCCGGCGACGCCGACGACTTCGACTACTTCTACCCGACGTCTGTCATGGAAACCGGTCATGACATCCTGTTCTTCTGGGTCGCCAGAATGATCTTCATGGCGATTGAGAACACGGGCGAGGCCCCGTTCCACACCGTATATCTCCACGGTCTGGTACGCGACCCTGAAGGCGTCAAGATGAGCAAGACCAAGGGGAACGTGGTCGACCCTCTCGAACTTGTGGACATCTATGGCGCAGACGCCGTCCGGTTCGCTCTGACTACCGGAACGTCTGCGGGCAACGATATGCGGATGAACGAGCAGAGGCTGGAATCCAGCCGCAATTTCGTCAACAAACTTTGGAACGCGGCCCGATTCGTGATCACAAATCTGGAAGACGCGCCCGGTCTGGAGAGTTGGCAGGTCCTCGGGGAGCTTGAACACCGGGAGGACAGGTGGATCGTCAGCAGGCTCAATCGTGTCGCTGCACAGGTGGACTCCCACATGCGTGCCTACCAGTTCGGAGAGGCGCAACGCGTTGTTCACGACTTCCTGTGGAACGAGTACTGCGACTGGTATATCGAGATGTCCAAGATCAGGCTAAGGGCGGGAACAGAGTCGTCGCCGCTGCCGGTGCTGGCACATGTGCTTGAGAGGACTCTCAGGTTGCTGCACCCGTTCCTTCCGTTCGCCACTGAGGAGATCTGGAGCAGGCTGACGGCAGCCCTTCCTCAGATGGACAGTCCCCCGGCTGCCGCTATGGTTGCGCCGTACCCGGAGGCTGACCATTCTCGGAATGACGTAGACGCTGAGCGTGAGGTTGAATCGGTCATTGAGATCGTCCGTGCCGCGCGCAATCTCAGAGCCGAATTCAGGATCGAGAACAGTCAGAGACTCACAGCCCAACTTTCGGTGGCAAACGGAAGCTCCGCGGTGTTCGAGGATGCTCTGGGTTTCATCCAGTCTCAGGCTCGAATCGATCTCGAGGTCACTCCTGGGCAGAGTTCACAGCAGAGCTCAGACGATCAGGCCGTACAGGTGCTGCACGCTGGCACGCTTGCCGTCTCCCTGGAGGGACTCGTCGATCTCGACGAAGAGACCGAACGTCTCAGGAACGAACTCACGGACCTGCGTAAGTACCATGAGAAAGTCTCCAGGAACCTGGCGAACGAGAACTTCGTCAACAGGGCTCCCGAAGAGGTCGTCGAGCGGGAGCGCGACCGGCTCTCGGATACTGAGGCTAGAATCGACCGGCTGGTCGAGATCCTCGACCGCCTGTCGGGATAGGCTAGACTCACCCTCCCGCAAGGTTCATCGCAATCCTACGTTCGGCCCTCCCCTCCGTTGACCGTGACGGCAAGATAGTCATTGCCGCTGCGGCAGTGCGCTCTTTTGGATATGGGTTCCTCAGCGTCTTCCTGGGTGTGTACCTAGACCTGCTTGAATTCACGCCGGTCCAGGCCGGACTGGTCTTCAGCGCGATAATGGCGGGTGGCACTCTGTCAAATGTAATCGCGAGCTGGCGCGGGGACGCGATAGGCCGTCGGCGAATGTTGATTGTCATGGCGGCCTTGATGGGCTTGGGAGGTGTGCTGTTTCCACTCACGGAGCAGACAGCCCTTCTTATCGCCATTTCGCTAATCGCCATGACCACATCGACAGGGGGCGACAGGACCGCCTTTCTTTCGATCGATATGGCGATTCTCGCGCAGTCGGGGCACCCGGAGCAGCGTACTGCCTTGTTCAGCGTGTACAACCTGGCTGGCAGACTCACAAAGGCCGCGGGCTCGCTGATGATCGCGTTGCCAGCCGGTCTTCAGTACCTGCTGGGCGTGGATGAAGTGGCGTCCTACAAGCTGATGTTCTTCGTGTACGCGGTTTCGGCTTTGTGCGGGCTGGCTGTCTACTGGATGCTGAGCCCTCAGGCTGAGCCGATCGGGGCACGGACGACGGGAAGCGAAAGACCGCAGGCTATGTCGCACGGCTCCAGGACGATCATGATCCAATTATCCTTACTGTTCAGCCTCGACTCTCTCGGCGGCGGGTTCATGGTCTACAGCTTCATGTCCTACTTCTTCGCCAACAGGTTCGACATGGGGGCTGAGACGATAGCTGCGATCTTCTTCGCTGGTCAGCTCCTCAACTCAGTATCAATCATCCTTGCCGCGCCGACCGCAAGGCGCATCGGCCTGATACTGACCATGGTAGCGTCCCAGGGCCTGGCGAACTCGATGATGGTCTTTCTGGCCCTCACCGGAAACCCGCTGCTTGCGGTCGTGTTCTTCATGGCCAGGGAGCTTATAAATGACATGGACATTCCGACTCGCCAGTCGTACTCCATGGCAATTGTTCCTCCGGAAGCTCGCACTGCGACCGCTGGAATGACAAACCTCGGCAGAACGCTGGCCCAGACGATCACGCCGGCAATTGCGGGATTCGTGGCAAGCTCAACCGCGCTTGGCATTCCTATTATCGTCGGCAGCATTATCAAGCTCGCCTACAACGGCGCGCTGTATGCAATGTTCAGGACAGTCAGGGCTCCGGAAGAGTCCGGGAGTTAGTTGGGACAGGCTACCGCAAGTTGTATGTGTAGTGCTGCGGCCCCTCTTCCAAGTCCCATGCGGAGAACCACCTGTTGACGTACGGCAGGAGCTCCTGAGACAACGCGGCTCGCTGCACCTCGCGATCCGTCTGAGCCCGCGCCAGGGACTCCTTCAGCCTTGCCCGCACTTCGGCCTTTTCCATTCTGAGAAATTCCCCGTTCCTCAGCAGGACTTCACCATCCACCATCACAGTGTCCACGTCGAGCCCCTTGCCGCGATACACAAGGGCGTCGACGATGTCCGTGTCGGGATGAAGGTAGGGGTCTTCGATGCGGTCGAGATTGACAAGCACGAGGTCGGCGCGTCTGCCGGGTTCGATCGTGCCGACGTCTTCAAAGAAGGTCACCTTGGCCCCGTTTGCCGTGGCGAGCTCCAACACCTCGTGTGAAGTGGGGTAGGGGGAGTTTATTCCGGGTTCGCGGTGGACCTTCTGGGCCATCCGCATCTCCTGAAGAATGTCGTTGTCGTCGTTGATGCCGGCCTCGTCTATGCCAAGCGCTACTGTAACTTCACTCTCAAGCAGACGGTTGATAGGAGCGATGCCGCTCTTCAATCTCAGGTTCGAGCTCGGGTTGGTGCAGATTGCAGTGCCGGTTTCGGCGAGGATGTCGATGTCGGACTCCGACAGCCAGACGCCGTGAGCGCAGGACACCTCGGGGCCGAGGATTCCCAACTCGGCAAGATGAGAGAGCGGCGTACCATTCCAGTGACGAGTGCCGTACATCCTCTGATAGACAGTCTCTTGTAGATGTATGTGCAGCGAGGTTCCGTGCGTCCGGGCGAAGTCGCTTATCGCGGTGAGCATCTGGTCCGAGCACCAGTGGACGTTGTGCGGGCTCACAAAGATGTTAGTTCTGGGCCCCTGTCGCCGGGCGTGAAGCTCCCCGCAAGCAGCCAGGTACTCCTCAAGAGAGATTGGCCGAGCGGCGATCTGCGCGCTCGCGCGTTCCGCAAGTCCAGCGGGAAGTGTTGAAAGGAACCTGGCGTCATCTTCATACACCAGGTGGTTCTGATCTCGGGTGGAAAGGGAGAAGGCCACCCTCATGCCGCTGTCTTCGTAAGCGTTCACTACCTCAGAGGCGGCGTTGTAAAGGTCAACTCCGGCAGGGAGTCTCGCTGCCATGTGGTTGTGCTGCACAGTTGTGATGCCAGACTCGATCATCTGGATCGCGCACCATAGCGTGTCAAGGTAGGGGTCGACGTCGCGTATCGCCCATCTGGCAATGATCCAGCTTTCAAGTGGTGCGTCCAGTACGCCGAGCTGGAACGGCGTTAGTCCGACGTGGTGGTGGGAGTTGATTAGGCCTGGAATAACCGCGTGACTGTCTGTACCGATAACCTCGGCCGACGGATACTTACGTCGCAGGTCGTCGAAGCGTCCGACTTCCGCAATCGCCCCGTCATCTACAGCTACGGCACCGCCGTTGACCGTCTCCGCGTCGCTCCTGCCGGTCACTCGGCACACAACGTAACGTCCTCTTACAAGTGTTACTGCCATGGCTACCTCACTGAATGGTAGATTGAGTTGAAAAGCAGTTTGTAAGTGCCGCGAGCCTGAGCCCGGAAGTGCGGTCTGAAGCCAAAGAGAATGGCTTTACCCAGTCCCAGCGGGATAGAGGCCAGCGCCGAAAGTCCTGCAATACGTTGCTGTCCGATCAGCCATCCGCTGAGAAGAGTCGACTCTGCTGAGAATTTAGCGACCACCGTTCCCTTCTCAACACGATAGCCCGGGCCGTTCATGTAGAGAGCCGCGGCTCGGTCCGGCATCCCGAATCCAATTGGGTGGTCTGTGTCGACCTCGATGCTTAGCAGGCTGCCTGGGCCGAAGAACTCCGAGTGAGTGAGCCTCGCCAGCGGATTGGAGACCGGCAATTCCAGCTTCCGGGACAGAAATCGCGCCGAGTCATCCCACGCGATGATCGTTCCTCCGCGTTCAACGAACTGTCTCAGCGCTGCCACTCCTCTATCTCCCAGTCCACCTGAGAACTTCGACGAATAGTGAGCGCGGCTGAAGCCGCGGTATAGCTGGCGAACCAACTGGTGGGGCAAGATTATGCAGTCAAATCGAGTGTCCAGCCTCCCCTCTCGAATGTCGTTGTCGACAATCGAGGTGTACACGAGTCCATATTCGTCGAAAACGAACCGCGTCCAACCCTCTTCAATGCAAGGAACGTAGCTGGCATACAGACCTACTCTGGGAGGCCTCATGAGCTTCAGCCCTTCCGACGGCCTGTGCCACAAAGCCTCAACATCAACGCTCATGGCTGAGGCTGATATCAACTCCCGAAACGAAGTCGAGGCGGGGACAACCCAGGTTCCGGGTCTAAGAGTGATCTCGTCACATTCCAGGGACGACATTGCCCTGAAGACCGGATGTTGAGCGAACAGGAGCTTGTTGACAACTGCTGAGCCGGAATTCGATTCTGGGCCGATGGCAAACGCAGGCGCGTTTGTGCGCTCTGGAAGTCCGTTGCCTCGGAAGGCGGCCGGCCGATTCGTCAAAGTTCTGGTCTTCAGTTTGATTGGTCGTTCGAGCTCATGGCACGTCACACCCATTTTCAGTGGCAAGCTGTGCGCCGTAGCGTCATACGGACGCTTCGGCGGTCCGCCGGGATACTGCCGGATATCCGGGTACTGCTGCCGTTCCAGCATAGTCTTTGCGAACGACCCGTAAGGCTGACGAACCAGCACCAGCCGATCCCCTTTGTCGATGGTCAGACCGTCGCACCGTGCGCTCTCTTCTGCCTCTACGACATCGACATCTGCACAACAAAGTATGTTAGTCAGTTCGTCAGCTGCACTAGGATCGTGCTGACGCTCAGGAATCACGAAGGCATAAGGCTTGCTGCTGTGCTGTGTTGCCCGCTTCAAGACCTCAAAGGAGTTCCTGACCCACCACTCCCTGTTTCTTGCGGCGTGTTCCAGACATGCCATCGAAGCAGACTGGTCATACTCCACAATGTCCTTTAGCGTCCAGAGTCCGCCGGACCAAGGCATGGGGTGGTTCCAGGATTTGAGCTTCGGCAGCTCTCCTCGGTCGTCTCTCAGCGCCGACTTGGGCAGTTCGATCGGAGTGGCGATCCGAACGCTGGCGGCCTCGGAAAGAGCCCTAACCCCACCGTGGTAGTGAGGATACGAGCGGCTCGGGCTATATGAGTCGTAGACCACGTTCACGGCGACGCCGGCCTTGCCCTCTGTCGTCAGCTGGGCGGCCATGTAAGTGCCCAACACGGATAGCTCGCTCTGCAGCACCGGGTCGACGTTCGGACCAACAGGATCGACCAGCGGAGGCAGGATCATCCGCATCCCGTCGGATCGAGTCTGGTGGATGTCGTAGGTGATGTGCGGACGCCAAGCGTTGTGAATCTTGTCGACCACCAGCTGTGTCTCTCGCTGGGTAAACATAAACCAGTCGCGGTTGTTATCGTGGCCAGTGTACTTGTGATACAGGTAGGGGGGAATAGCACCCTCGAAGTGGGTTCCCACTGAGGCGTCGTACCAGTCCTTGACCCGTACGAGCCCATCGGGATTCAGGCTCGGAACCAGGAGCAGGATCACGTTGTCCAGAATTGACCGCACGCGCGATTCGTCGGACGACGCAAGATAGTGGGCGAGGGTCAGCGACATCTGGGAAGCTCCCACCTCGGTGGCGTGAATGCTGCAGGTAATGGCCACCACAGCGCGCGCCTGCCCGATAGCGTGGTTGGCTTCGGCGTCTTCCAGCGTGCGAGGGTCTGAAAGGGACTGCTGGATGCGCCTGTATTCCTCTATACGCACCAAGTTGTCGGGAGAGCTGATCGTGCAAAGCAGGAATGGAAGGTCTTCAGTCGTCCTACCAATCTCAGAGACCCTCACCCGATCGGTCTGGTCTTCTATCAGGCGGAAGTACTGAACGATCTCAGGCCAACCGGCGAGCATGCGGTCTGCGCCGACCTCGAATCCCAAGAACTGCTCTGGTGTGGTAATATCTCCCATTGAGCCTGAAAATCTGACTAATCCGTACAGGTCGATTTGGGCTTGAATCCCAGCCTATCGGGCCGACTCACGTCCCCGATAGGATACAGCACCACGCAGTTCAGCGCAGGAGTTTAGCAGAAACCATGTCCGAAACCCAACAAACCGTTCTTGTCGTAACACCTCATCCGGATGACGCTGAGGGCGGCGCCGGCGGCACAATCGCCAAGTGGACTTCAGAAGGCAAGAAAGTAGTGCTGGTTGTATGCACCAATGGCGACAAGGGGACGAGCGATCGAACCATTACCCCTGGAGAACTCGCGGAAGTCAGGGAGCAGGAGCAGCTGGAAGCCGCCAAAGCACTCGACATTTCCGACGTGGTGTTTCTGCGTTTCCCGGACCAAAATCTGGAGGACTGTGTCGAGTTCAGAAAAGCGCTAGTCAGGCAGATCAGAAAGCATCGCCCCGACCTCGTGTTGACGATAGATCCGAACCGCCCTTACATCCGCCATCGCGACCACTATATGACGGGCAGGGTCACGCTGGACGCCGTGTTCCCATACGCTCGCGACCACCTGGCATTTCCCGATCTGATTGACGAGGGTCTCGAACCGTTCAAGGTGCAGGAAGTCTGGCTATTTAGGTCCGAAGAGCCAGACACGTACATAGACATCACGGACACGTTTGAGACCAAGATGGACTCCCTGTACCGCCATGCCAGTCAGATGTCCAGGCCCAGGGAATTCGCCTCGGCACGTTCCAAGGAGCGCGCTGCTGAAACCGGGAAGGCCATTGGAGGTGGGCTTGCCGAAGCGTTTAAGCGGATAACGCTTGGACGCTAGTTGGGCTCTGTATCCTCTATTTTCGGCAGCTTCCCGGAGCTACGCAGCAAAGTCAGCGCCTGCTTCTCGAGTTGGCGGACGCGCTCACGTGTGACTCCCAACTCGCGGCCGACCTCTTCAAGCGTACGAGGTCGATCGTCTATGAAGCCGAAGCGGAATGCGAGTACCATCCTGAGGCGAGGGGGTATGTCGTCCAGGGCCTCAATTACGTCCTCGCGAGTCAACAGCCGCATGGCGACCTCGTCGGGAGTACGTCCGCTGGTATCCTGGATGAAGTCCTCGAGTGTTGACTCTTCCTCACCGACCGGTGTACCGAGCGAGATTGTGTGTTGACGCTGGCGCATCAGCGTCTCGACCTGCTCGGGCGTCCAGTCCAGTTCGCGAGCGAGCTCTGCAGTTGTCGGATCCCTGTCCCTGTCACGCATCAGATGGCGCTCTGCGGTGTTGAGCTGTTGGAGCCGTTCAACTACATGCACGGGGAGCCTGATTGTCCTCCCCTGGTCGGCGAGTGCGCGGGTCACTGCTTGGCGAATCCACCATGTAGCGTAAGTGCTGAACTTAAATCCCCTGTGCGGGTCGTACTTCTCTACAGCACGCATCAGTCCGAGATTTCCTTCCTGCACGAGGTCCAGCAGTGGCAGTCCTCGGCGGAGGTATCGGCGGGCTACGCTTACGACCAGCCTCAGGTTTGAGTTGGTCAGTCGCTCAGAGGCCGCCTGGCCCCGGTCAGTGATGATGCTCCACCAATGCTCGATCAGTCGGTCCCGTCCGTCGATTGCGGCCTCTAAAGCGGGCAGGTTGAGCACGTCGTCATAGAGTTGAGGCCCGAGGGTCCGCTCAACAGCTTCGAACACTTCAGGTGGCACCAGACTCGACGTTCTAGAGAGGGTAGCTACCCTGGGGCCTGAGTCTTCGACAGGTATGCCGCTCGCGTCGGCGAGCTTGTCCTTGAGCTTGTCCGACGGCGGCTTGTCCAAGATGGCCCGGACGTCCTGGTCCCTAAGAAGCACGCTAATGGGGGCTTCGTTGGGTAGCTCGAAACCAGTTTCTCCCGACAGCGACCTCAGTAGAAGCAGTTCTCTTACTGTCGCTGCCACCAGGGCCGCCGAGACCTCGGTCGTAGTCGGTTCCCTTTCGAGCTCTGCGGTCAGCTGCTTCCGCGTCTCTTTAAGCAACATCCAGCGCTCGACGTCAAGGCCGAGTTCCAACTCTTCTGGAGCAGTCAGAAGCGCGTGCTGTCCGATCGACCTCAGATACTCCCTTACAGTGTCGGTAGGTTCGTCGCCAAGCTCGCGCTCATACGCCTTGAGCAGGTCAATTGAGCCTTCGCTTGATTTTCTGCGGCGATTAGGGGCGATAAGGGACCACTCGTCAGTTGACTCGGAGTCCGAACCTAGCAATCTTTCCGTACTTTCAGTCATTTTCTCTCTTCAACTTGTCGACCGTATCTCAGCAGACAATATCAGACACTCGTTCACCATTCAACAATGTTAAGTACGTATTTCGGTCTTCCGAGGTTCTGTTCGATTCCCCCGCAGCTTCTGTGTCGACTCTGTGGGGTCGCCGCCGGTCCCCCGTTGCTGCGAGCCTTGACATCCGAGTTTGTGGCTAGTTAACTGTCGGATGTCGGGTCGGCTGAGGAGCATTCCTGCGCAATCATTGCACGGATTGGCTCGCCGCGTTCGACCGAACCTCTAAGTAAGACCTCTATTCTCAGGAGACAAGCTATGGCCAAGAGAGTGCTGATTACTGGAATGAGCGGCCTGATCGGCGGGCTGCTCAAAGACCATCTTCTCGAGGCCGGAGGCTATGAGCTGACTGCGCTCAACCGTCGCCCGGTCGATGGTGTTCCGACCGTCCAGGCTGACATTGCCGACCTTGACGCTATCCAGCCCGCTTTCGAGGGTCAGGAAGTCGTCGTGCATCTGGCGGCGTACCTCGGTTCTCAGGACTGGGAAGGGCAGCACGCCGGCAACGTCCTGGGAACGTACAACGTGTTTGAAGCGTCTCGCCGCGCCGGGGTAAAGCGAGTGATATTTGCCTCCAGCGGCAACGCCATAAGGGGATTCGAGCGCGTTCCCCCTTACTCACACATTGCAGCCGGCGAGTATGAGAAGGTCCCCGAGGACTTCAGGAAGCTCACTCACCTTGACGTAAGGCCGGAGGCTCTATACGGGGCCGCAAAGGTATGGGGTGAGGCTCTGGCCCGCCACTTCGCCGACGATTACGACATGAGCATGGTCTGTGTGCGCATAGGCTCTGTCACGAAGGAGAACAGGCCCCGGACGATGAGGGAGAACGCGATCTACTTAAGTCACCGGGACGTCGCAACTCACCTGAGGGCATGTGTCGACGCTCCGGACGACCTGAAGTTCGACACATTCTTCGCGGTCTCCAACAACCGATGGAACTACCGCGACCTCTCCCATCCGGGAGAAGTGCTCGGTTGGGAGCCAGAGGACTCAGCGGACGACCGACTGTTCACCCAATAACACCGCCAGCCAGGAGACAGCGACCGTGACCCAGTTCGTCAGAATCGACCGGAGCAAGAGGCTCGGACAACAGCCGGAGACAGGCCACAATCGTTGGCATCCTGACATACCTCCAATCATCGAGGTCGGCGAGAACGAGAACATCGTCATCGACACGCGAGACGCCAGCGACGGCCAGGTCACGCCAGCGACCGTTCCGGAAGACTTCGAGTCCATGGACCAGAAAGTAAGCCACCCGCTCACCGGTCCCATCTATGTGACCGGCACAGAGCCAGGGGACCTGCTTGAGATCGAGTACGTCGACATCTTTCCCCAGCCGTATGGATGGACGAGGTTCCGCCCCGGCGCCGGCTTCCTTCGAGACGTGTTCATGGAGCCGTTTGTTGCCCACTGGGACATCGAGCATGGCTTCGCTACGTCTCAACAGGTGCCGGGAGTCCGGATTCCTGACGGGTCATTCATGGGCACCGCGGGACTGGCGCCCTCGCGCGAACAGCTAGAGGCATGGACTGCCCGCGAGAACGAACTCCTGGAGCGCGGGGGGATTGTGCAGCCACCTGATGTTCAGGATGCCATTCCGGGGGGACAGATTGCCGAAGAAGGGTTGAGGACAGGCCCGCCGCGTGAGAACGCTGGCAACATGGACGTCAAGCAGCTCACACGAGGATCTCGTTTATACATACCCGTGGCGGTAGAGGGGGCTCTTTTCTCCGTAGGAGACGGCCACTTCGCTCAGGGGGACGGCGAGGTCTGCATCACCGCTATCGAGATGGGGACGACGGTCTCAGTGCGGTTCACCGTACACAAGGGCGAGGCGGCGAGTCGCGGAATCGTAACACCGCGGTTTTCCCACCCCGGCTACTTCCTGCCTCCGCAGACGTCGGTGCCCAGGAACTTCACCGCTACGGTTGGCTACCCCATTGAGCAGGACGGCACACAGGAAGGAGAAGATGTGACGCTTGCGGCTCGAAACGCGCTGCTCGCGATGATCGACCTTCTGGGTGAGCGTGGGTACACGCCGGAGCAGGCTTACGTCATATGCTCAGTGGCAGTCGACCTGAAGATCAGCAACATTGTCGATTTGCCCAATGTTACCGTCTCGGCGTTTCTCCCAGAGGAAATCTTCGTCTAGCGGATGTGCTGCAAATCCAACCGCGCTATCGACTCAGCCATATGGCGAAAGCTCGTGCGCAGCTTCGAACAGATACTTGGTCCAGTAAGATTCACGCAACCCGTCGAGAGCTGAAGCCCAAGCATCGTCCGTGGTCGATGTTCTGGGCCTCGACGCTGTGGCAGACATGTATCCCTGAAAGTCATGGCGGAAGTCTTCGACCGATCCGTACGAACGTTGGGCGATCCTGTGCATGATCGTTTCCGCCGAGTCACGCTGTTCGCCCTCGCTTGCAACTGAATATGTCTCAGCCACCGACAGCGCCATTCTTTCCAGAGTGCCTGAGTGTCTTTGCTCGCTGACTTGAGAATACATTTCGGGTGACACCGGCAGGCTGTCTGGGGTGGCGTAGAACTGGAAGAACTCGAACAGGATGTCGTTGATGTCAAGCACCCGTGCGCGAGACCCCTGCGACACCGGCTGCCTCAGCGCCCCCAGATCGATCACCGTGGCATCGCCGGTCCCGGGAGAGTAGAAAAGGTTTCGCGGCCCGAGGTCACCTGCGAGGAATCCCAGCTCGAAGCACCGCTCGATGACTCGGAGCGCCGCGAGCGAAGGGTCTTCGATGTTCCTTTCGAGGTGTGCCGTGGAAGGATGCAGAGTGAAGAGGTTCAGAGGCAGACCAACGGAGCGGCCTCGCACCTGGTCGCCAATACTGCCCAGCAGAGGAATGCCAATCGCACGCTCCTCCACCTGTACGCTGTAACCATGTCCGAGGTCGTCTCCAAAGAACCACTGGAACCGATCTGCGGCGGTTACCGCCAGCAGTCTGGGTAGACCGGCTATTCCGACCTCTTCGGCCCTCAGCCCTGTCTGGAGCGACATCCTTCTTTCCACGTCGTCGTGAATGTTCCGAGAGACAAGGGATGGGTGAGGCCTCTTGATGACGCACTTGTTTCCGGTGTCAAGATCCGTGGCGGCAAACACCTGCATGTCCGCGCCTTCTCCGAGTGACTCTCCGAGTTGGAAGCGCTCAAGGTCGCTAGGAGTCTTCATTTCCAGGAAGCTGCCGGGCATATGACTACCACAATCGGATACATATGTTCAGTAGGCGGGACGGGTGATACAATTGACTCGCGCTAGACCACTTGAGTGGATGATGATTTATGCTCGCTTATGAGACACCACAGATTGTCAATCTGATCGTTGCAGCTGGGATCGCCTATGTCCTCGGTGCATTGCCCATAGCCGAACGCGTCAGCAGACGTCGAGGAATCGACATATTTAACATCGGGACTGGACTCGCCGGCTCGACCAATGTTCTAAAGAACGTAGGCAGGGTTTCGGGAGCAGTAGTCTTTCTCGGCGACATGGCAAAGGGAATTGTAGCCGTCTTCGTCGCTCAGCAGTTGCTGGGGATCGAGGGACCCTGGGTCGTAGTCCCTACGGCATCGGCGATAATTGGGCAGTGGAACTCCGTCTTCAGCGGCTTCAAAGGTGGAGATGGACTGGTGGTGCTCGGAGGCGCCACACTGGCCGTGTTCCCTGAGTATGGCATTATTGGAGTCGCGTTTGCGGCGCTGGTGGCTCTTGTAGCGCAGAAGATGCCGTACTCCTCGCTGATCAATATCTTAGCAGGCTACATGATCATCATCTTGCTGGCTCAGAGGTACTTCTCCGACGATCTGGACACCGCGCTTGCCATGGGCGGACTTGCACTCCTCGTGTTCGGTCATGCAGTGTTCGGTCACGCCCGCCGCCGTAGATCGGAAGTTGAACTGGCCGGCGGAGACCTCGCGGACAACAGAGAGACCGGATAGCCAGGCGAGGGTGTTTTCCCGTCAGCCTTCGCTCTGCTCCTCGATCATCTCCGACAGTCGCAGCAAGAGGCCTCCGACCGCCTGGTTGTCGACTATGTAGACTGTTCCCGTCGTCGGTATTGACAGGTAGGACGTCAGGTCGTCCCGACGCAAGAAACGCAGCCTTGTTGACGGAGTCGATGCGTCCTCATGGGTGATAACGCGGACCATCGCATCCGGCGCCGCGAAATTGAGCTTGTCTGCCTCTTCATCTTCGGCGAATCCGGAGGCCACGACGAGCTGCAGCGTACCTATTATCGAATTGAGTGCGAAGGGATTGATCGGGTTTTCGGACCCGTCCTGCGCGTAGGCCGACCACTCGCCCTCCTCATCCGGGCGAAGGACAAACGCTTCGTCGGGGTAGGCGAACTGTATCTCCAGTATGTCGTTGGGAGGGATGGATGCCACGACAGGGTTCTTCCACCTGTCGGGGTCCGGCTCGAATATGTTTCCGGCGGGACAGGGAACCCCGTACGTCTCGTCGTGCCCAGCCCGTCTGACGTAGCACAGTCGTACGTCGGGCTTCCACTCGCCTACAATGAACCTCTCCTGGAGAGATCTGCCGCCTATGAAGAACGAGATCTCAATTGAGTCGCCGTCAACTACGCCCAGGCGGGAGTGATTGGCCGGATTGACCGATATCAACTGAGCATCGTACAGGTCGTCCACTGCCTGCCAGAACTGCTCGAGCCGCGGTATGAACACCGGCTGATCATCGACGAACCAGGTTGCTTGCTCCGCTTCGCCCAGTCTGACCAATTCGGTCTGCTTCTCACCGTCAGCGACCAGCACGCGGTCGCTGGCCTGCTGTGAGACCTGGACCAGTCCTTCCAGAATGATCTCGTCCGAGCCGGCCGCAAAGATTCGGAAGATCAGGCCTGCGACACCGACTGCAATCAAAGCCATCAGGACGAAGCCGAGCTGTCTGCTCTTCATTCTTCGTCCTCCCTGTTCGACTCGTCTCGGCGACTGCGCCTGAAGCCGAAGCCGCCAGTCCTTGTCTGCCCGTACATGGTGAAACCGAATCTACGTCTGCGGAACGAGCTGAGGAGTCCGATTGTCACAATCAACAATGGCACTCCCGCAACGTTACCCCATTGGGCCGCGTTCTTGTGGGTTGTCGACGTGAACAGCAGGTCACGGGAAGAGACTACTTTCGAACGCACGGCGGCGAGTGTGTCCTCCTGCGCAAGCCAGTCAACCAGGTTGAGGCCCAGTGCGACGTTTTCCTGCGCCCTGGGCAGAACGCCGTCGGTCAGCCACTCGGAGTCTCCGAGTACAACCAGCCTGTAAGCGTCCTGTCCGCCGGGAACGTCACTCTGTACGATCGCCGCGCCCATAAGGGCCTGCACGAAGTTGTCTCGTGTAACTTCCTCGAACACGGGCGAGTTAGGGCGCACGTCTCCGTAGTTGAAGTCGATTGCCGCAAACTCCGTGGTCTCAAGTATGGGCACGACCTCGATGCGGCCGCGTTCAGACTCCGCTATTCCAACCGAGCTCGCCCATGGCAGCAGGACCGAGCCCACGTTGCCTGTCACCTTCCTGTCTATAACTGGGACTCGCATCCAGAAAGGGTAGGGCAGGAAGACGTTGCCTACGCCTGTGTTGAACGACAACGTTTCGTTTGACTGGAGGTCGAATACCAAGTCGTCCTCGACGATTATGCCGAACTCCTCGGGCAGATATCCGAAGCTGTTGCGGTTCCGATTCGCTATAAGCCGGCTCTGATCGATGACAACGGAATTTACCAATATCATCGCCTTGCCGCCGCCGATCAGAAACTGTCTTATCGCGTCGGCTGTCTCATCAGGGATTGAGCTGGTGGGCCCGCCGACGATAAGCACGTCAACGTCGGAGAGGTCTATATTCGGGTCTTGGGACGCGTCAAGCTCTTTGACCCTGTACGAGTCGAGCAGCAGTCCGGCAAAAGTCCCGTATCCTGCCGATGGCCCGGCCTCGCCGTGCCCTATCAGAAATGCGACGGTCTTTTTGTCCTCTCGGAGCATCCTGTTAGCCAGGGAGGCCAACTGGTACTCGAAGCCGTCGAAGCTCGTGATATAGGGGATCACCTCCCGCGTATCCACGTAGGTCATCGCAAGGCCGAGATAACCGGTCTTGATCTGAAGCTCCCCCTGGCTCTGCACGTTGAACTGGACCGGCGGGATACCCGCGAGTTGCGACTTCCGCGCCTCGTTTTCGTCATCCGCGGGGAATCGCCTGACCAACTTGACGTCGCCACCTGAGCCGGCGGCGAAGTCCTCCAGGAAGTCTCCAACGTCTCGGGCTGTGATCGCCACCTGTACGGGTGGCTCCCTGGACTCAAAGAGCTCCAGCGTCAGGATGTCGTCAAGGCCATCCAGAAACTCCGCCGTAGCCGGACTGAGAGTAAACAGCTTGTCCTCAGTCAAGTCGATTCGACCGCCGATGAAGTTGCCCGACCACCCGACAAGCAGACTTACGACAATCAGCCCCACCGTGCCGAGTTGCAGATTGCGGTACTGCGCCGAGGCGTGGCTGAGGGTTCGTCCCCTGATAACGAGAAAGGTCGCGCTCAAGAATGTCGATATCAGCGCGACGAAGTAGAGCACGTCCCTCAGGTGGATGACTCCGCGCGCGATGCTCGAGAAGTGAGTTACCGGGCTGAGATCCTGCAACAAGGACGCCAGCCTCTGAGGGAGGGTGATAGCAACGATGTCCAAGCCCATGACCATAAGAATCATGGTGAGCGAGAGGCCCAGGATGAACGCGACTATCTGGTTTCGAGTCAGGCTTGAGGTGAAGAGACCTATGGATACAAACGCCGCCGCCAGGAATAGGCTGCTTATGTACTGTCCCACCGCTGCGCCGACATCCAGGTTACCGGCGGTGGTGACCGCGATGGGAATTCCAATCGTTGCGAAAATTGCGAACGCGACGAAGATGAAGCCCGCGAGGAACTTGGACAGCAGCACGATCCATCCGCGGATCGGGTGTGTCAGCAAGAGTTCCATTGTGCCGTCACGGTTCTCTTCTGCCAGCAGCCTCATCGTGGCAGCGGGTACGAAAATGGCCAGCAGCCAGGGTAGGGAAGGGCTGTCGATCTGAAAGTCAACCGTGAACATCGGCCTCAGAGAAGCCTCTGCCGTCAACAGCGCGCGACTGAAAAAGACGTAGGCGAGGACCGCGACGAATGGGACGATCAGGATATACGCGGTGGGCTGGTCGAAGTAGCTCTTGACGTCCTTCTTGACCAGTGCGAACAGTGGTGAGCGCATGTGTCTAGGACTCGCCTCCGGACCGCTCGCCCTCGGCGGTCAGGTGGTGGAACACGTCCTCCAGCCGAGGCCGCTCTTCGTGCAGCTCCCAAAGGGTCCAATTCCTGGACATTGCAAGCTCGAAGATATCTCCTCGCGGGTCGGCGTCTGCGGACACTGACAGCCTGTAACGCTTGCGTCCGGACTCCACACCCATGCTTTCTATGGACGTGATTCCGTCGACACCTGCCAGGCCTGCCTCGACGTTGCTGCCTTCGACTTCCACGTGGACGGTCCGCAGCTCCTGCGTCTGCTGAAGAAGGTCCTGAACGGGGCTGTTGGCAACCAGCTTGCCCCGCCTGATTACCAACACGCGTTCGCAGGTGTTCTCGACCTCCTGCATGACGTGAGTGCTGAGCAGCACGGTGCGCTCGCCGCCAAGGTGCCTGATAAGGTCGCGGATAGTGATGCGTTGGTTCGGATCAAGGCCCTCGGTGGGTTCGTCGAGCACCAGAATGGACGGCCTGTGCAGAATTGCCTGGGCGAGTCCGACCCGCTGGTGGTATCCCTTGGACAGCTCGTGTATTGGCCGGTAGAAGACCTCCTGGATTCCCGTCTCGTCGACGGTAAGGTCCATGTTGGTCTTACGCTCGGCGCCGTTCAGATCTCGGAGCTCTGCCACGAAGGCGAGATACTCGGCCACCAGCATGTCTTCGTACAGGGGGTTGTTTTCTGGCAGATAGCCTATCGAAGCACGCGTGACGATGTCGCTCTCCTGAGTGTCGGTCCCGTTGATGGCGATAGAACCCAAGTCAGGTGTGTAGAAAGACGTCAGCATCCGCATCGTCGTCGTCTTCCCTGAGCCGTTGGGGCCTAGAAAGCCAACGATCTCGCCCTGCTTCACGTCGAACGAGAGGTTGTCTACCGCGACATGGGAGCCGAACCGCTTCGTCACTCCCTTAACTTGGATAGTGGCGTCAGGGTCTGAAGCCTGCTCGACATCTGAGCTGTCTTCGATCTGATCAGTCATGCAAGTGTGTGCCCTGTCTCGATCCCGATTAGTCGGCGATTCGCGACGGGCGCCGGTGAGATTCCAGGATCTACCGGCGCCAACTGCGTCTCGCTGAGAGCCAACGATCTAGCGGTCACTTACGACCATATACACTAATCATCGTACGGAGCGGGGAGTTTCATCGGATTCAACTCGGTGATTAGAGACTCTGTCGTGAGCACCATACCGGCAACGCTCGCCGCGTTCTCCAGTACCGCCCGGGTCACCTTTGCCGGATCGACTATGCCCATTTCGAACATGCTGCCATAACGCTCGGCTTCGGCGTCGAAACCGTAGTCGCCCTCCTGCGCGGACACCCGGTGGAGGACCACCTCGCCGCTCAGTCCGGAGTTCTCAGAAATCACTTTGATGGGCTCTTCGGAGGCGCGCAGCACGAGGTTCACGCCGGTCATCTCGTCGCCCTCTGCCTCGATTTTGGCAACTGCCCTCTGTACCGCCCGCAGCAATGCGGTGCCGCCGCCGGGAACGATCCCTTCTTCCATCGCCGCGCGGCTGGCAGAGAGTGCGTCTTCCAGCCGCTGCTTCTTTTCGCGGAGCTCTATCTCAGTAGAGGCGCCGACCCTGAGCACGGACACTCCACCGGACAGCTTGGCCGCACGCTCTTCGAGCTTCTCACGATCGTAGTCCGAGGTGGTGTCCTCAGCCTGCGAGTGTATCTGGCTGATTCGGGCCTGGATCGCGTCCTCCGCTCCTCGGCCATCTACGAACGTCGTATTGTCTTTGTCCGAGATCACGCGCCTGCACCGGCCCAGATCGGCGACTGTAATTGAGTCCAGCGTCCTCCCCGTGTCCTCGCTTATGACAGGGCAACCGAAGAGAGTCGACATGTCCTCCAGTATCGCCTTGCGGCGGTCGCCGAAGGCCGGAGCCTTTATTGCCAGACAATTGAGATTTCCCCGAAGCTTGTTGACTACCAGGGTCGCGAGCGCTTCGCCATCGACGTCTTCGGCGATCAGCACAAAGTCCCTGGAGACCTTGGAAACTTGCTCCAACACCGGCAGCAGCTCACTTACCGCTGAGACCTTTGAGGACGTAACGAGAATGTATGGGTTCTCGATCTCCGTTGTCATCCTGTCCTGGTTCGTAACGAAGTAAGCCGAGAGGTAGCCGCGATCAACCTGCATTCCCTCGACGTAGTCGACTTCGTAGCTAAGGCCCCTGGACTCCTCCACGGTTACGATTCCATGAGGGCCGACCTTGTCGAGCACATCGGCAATCAGCTCACCCATTTCGGTGTCATGGGCCGACAGCACCGCGATCTGTACGATCTGGTCCTTGCCGTCAACCGGCCTTGCCATATCGCGGATCTCGTCCCTGGCCCCGCTGACCGCCATCTCGATCCCGCGCTTGAGCGCCAGCGGATTTGCGCCAGCTGTCAGCACACGGAAACCGTCCTTGATCATGGCCTGGGCGACGACAGTCGAGGATGTGGTGCCATCCCCAACGTCGTCGTTGGTCTTGCTAGAGGCTTCCTTGACCAGTTGGACACCCATATTGGGGAACGGCTCCACGAGCTCGATCTCCTTCGCGATGGTCACGCCGTCGCTGCAGATGTATGGAGATCCGAAATCCTTGTCCAGCACAACGTTTCGGCCTGCGGGGCCGAGCGTAACGCCCACCGCCGCGGCCAGAGTGTCGATACCCGACATCAACTGCTGCCGGGCGTCAGTATCGAACCGAAACTGCTTCGCCATCTATCCCTCACCTCTGTGTGATTACTTGCATGGCGGCCGTTTACGCATCGCTCCCATTGCCTTCTGTCGGCCTCGGGAACAGCTCATTCCGCCTACGATATTTTAGCATTTTCGGCCCAGCCTTTACATGGCCTGTATTCGACACACCAACGAGGCTCCGACTATAATTGCGCGCGCTGGCAGGGCGTGCGGGGAAGTGTCGGAATTGGTAGACGAGCATGACTTAGGATCATGTGCCGCAAGGCGTGGGAGTTCGAGTCTCCCCTTCCCCACCATATCTTTCGAACGCTCGCCAGGCGGCCCGCAAACGCAGTGATTCAAGCTACAGTTGTCCTGTAGGCGCGGCCAGTGTGCGGCCCAGATGACCCCCACTGCTGTCTCGCTGCCTTCTGTAGTATTCTACGCTCCGTCTCAGGCTCACTAGCCCATATTCCCGGTGTTGGCTGGTATTGGCCGGTGTTGGAATGAAAGGACGTTTGAATTGAGAATCGGCATTGACGTCGGCGGAACCTTTACTGACCTTGTTGCGATGGACGATGTTCATACGACGCCAGTCGTGTTCAAGACCCCAACCACTCCCGCCGACCCGTCTGATGGAGTGCTCAGAGGCATCGAAGGCCTGGCGTCGTCCATGGGGATGGATACCCGTGCACTGTTGGGTAAGGCCGAGGTCGCAATACACGGCACCACGGTCGCCACGAACACGCTTGTGGAGAGAAAGGGAGCGAAGGTCGGCCTGATCACGACGGAAGGTTTCCGAGATCTGCTGGAGATTCGCGAAGGGCTCAAGGAGGACAGGTACAACCTGCGAATGGACCAGGTAGAACCGCTGGCGCCCAGGTATCTCAGGGTAGGCGTGGACGAGCGCGTCGACTCCAGCGGCAGCGTTCGGCGCGAACTCAACGTAGAGGGCCTGAAACGTCAGGTCGAGTACCTAAAGAGTGAGGGCGTGGACTCCGTGGCGATATGCTTCCTGTTCTCATTCCTGAATCCCGACCATGAAAGAGAGGCGGAGACCATCGTGCGGGAGATGCTGCCGGATGCGTACGTCTCCGCGTCGCACGTTATCCTGCCGCAGATCAAGGAGTTCGACCGGCTTTCGACCACCTCCTTAAACGCCTATGTCGGCCCGTCGCTGGCGAACTACCTCGAGCGCATCGAAACCCGAATTTCGGAAACGGGAGGTGTTGTGCCGCTGTTCGTGATCCAGTCCAACGGCGGGATAGCGCCGGTCTCGGACAGCTCCGAACAGGCCGTGAGGTCCATACTGTCAGGGCCGGCAGGCGGTGCTGCGGGAGCGGCGCACGTAGCTCGCCAATTGGGAGAGGATCGCGTCATCGCGTTGGACATGGGTGGAACGAGCACCGACATCACGTTGATCGAGGACGGCAGGCCGCACGTCGCGAGCGAAAAGTTCGAGTCCGGCTGGAAGATCGCCGTTCCTACGGTCGACATACACACACTCGGCGCAGGTGGCGGTAGCATTGCCCGGGTGGACGAGGGGGGAGTTCTTCGCGTCGGCCCCACCAGTGCGGGCGCCGATCCAGGGCCGGCGTGCTACGGCCGGGGCGGTACTCTGCCAACCGTCACGGATGCCGCTCTTGTGCTCGGTCTTCTCGACACCGAGAGGTTCCTGGGAGGGGCAGTAGAGTTGGATTCAGGACTGGCGTCGGAAGCTATCCGCGCCGCGATAGCCGAGCCTCTCGGTCTGGATGTCGAGTCCGGCGCCGAGGGCATACTCAGGGTTGTTTCAAGCTCGATAGCCGAAGGTATCCGACTTGCCTCTGTGAGTCGTGGACTCGACCCACGTGACTTCGCGCTGATGGGGTTTGGAGGAGCCGCCGGGCTAGTCGCGACAAGAGTAGCGAAGGAGATCGGCATTGGCCGTGTTGTGATACCGCCTGCCGGACCGGTGCTTTCCGCGTTCGGAATGATGGCATCCGACCTCAAGTACGACCTTGCGGTGTCGTACCCATCCAGCCTCAGCTCTGTGGACCTTCGTGGACTGCGCTCCGCGTTCGAGTCCCTGGTAGAGGAGGGTCGCGAGCGGATCCGGTCGGCCGGCGCTGTCGACTCCGACATCAGCGTGGAACTCGCCGCTGACATGCGTTACCTCGACCAGATTTACGAGGTGACCGTTGACATTCCTGAGCTGAATCTGCCTGACGAGGAATTGCGGGTGCGCTGGGCGGAGAACATGCACGAGCGATTCGAGCGGTTGTACGCCTATCGCCAGCAGGAGCAGGATATAAGGATCGTCACACTGAGGGCGAGCGCGGTGGGTCGTCTTCCAGCATCCGAAGCTGCAAACGAAGCAATCGAAAACCAAAAACTGGAAGATTCACCTGTAAAGCAGGAGACGGAATTCGACGCCATCTTGGGTGGCCCAACGGTAATCAATACCGACTACAACACCGTAGTGGTTGGCGAGGACTGCTCAGCGCACTTCGACTCGCACGGAATACTGCACATCGATGTCCCAGGAGCGGACGGGACATCGGACGACGTCGAAGTTGACTCGGTCACTCTGTCCGTTGTTGGGAACAGGCTGGAGTCCATCGCGATTGAGATGATGGACGTGATGCTTCGCACGGCGCTTTCCCAGATACTGAACGCCAGCCGGGACTTTTCGACCGCCATTCTTGATGGCCGCTGCAGGCTCGTGGCCCAGGGCGAGGGCATTCCGGTACACGTGAGCGCACTTCCAGTCGCTGGGCGCGCCGTCCTGGACTACTTCGGGGACGACATCTCTCCGGGCGACGTGTTCCTTCTCAACGATCCATACTTCGGAGGTTCGCATCTACCCGACCTCACGGTGATCAGGCCCGTGTTCGTGGATGAGGCGTTGGCGTTCATGACTGTGAATAGGGCACATCACACGGACGTCGGTGGAGGCACGCACGGGGGCTACAACCCCTCGGCCAGCGAGATTTTCCACGAAGGACTCCGCATCCCGCCGCTGAGAATTCACGATCGCGACGTCCCCCGGGACGACCTACTGCGGATGATGGCGGCCAATGTCAGGTATCCGAAGAACTTCCTCGGAGACCTCAATGCACAGATAGGGTCAGTGCTGACCGCTGAACGGCGGATACGGGAGCTCGTGGATCACTACGGCGCGGACAGGCTGACGCGCATCGCCGACGGCATCCTCGACGCGACCGAGGCGCAGGTCAGGAGCTTCATTTCGGACTGGCCCGATGGCGAGTACTTTGGGGAATCGCTGGTGGACGACGATGGGTTCGACTCGGAGCTAATCCCGATAAGGGCCAAGGTCACTATCGCTGGCGACACTCTTACCATCGATCTGAGCGAGTCTGCCAAGCAGGTTACGGGCTTCATCAACAGCGCCTATGCCAACACGAGGTCTCTGGCTCACGCTGCCATCATGTATCTCGCGCCCTATGACGTACCTAAGAACGAGGGCTCGATGGGTCCGCTGAAGGTGATTGCTCCCAGCGGCCTTATTGTCAACGCCACAGCGCCGGCCCCCGTGTGCATGAGCACCAACCACTGTGCGGAGGAGATCGTCGAGGCGATCTTCAAAGCGCTCGCGAATGCCGTGCCGGAGGCCGTGAACGCCGGTTTCTCAAGACGGCTGCGATACGCCATTACCGGCACCGATCCGAGAACCGGCGAGTCGTTCTTGTGGCACTTCTTCATGGCGAGAGGAGGTGGCGGAGCGTCACTAGGGCATGACGGCTGGAGCTGCGTCGGCGAGGTGAACGTCGCGGGCGGAATCAGAGCCAACAGCGTCGAGGTTACAGAAGAGCGCTTCCCGCTCTTTGTCGTCAACCACGAGCTGAGACCTGGCTCAGCCGGCAACGGCCAGTGGAGAGGGGGACTTGGAGCCGTGTGCGAAATCGTTTACGAAGGAGAAGGCAATGCGCTGCTCAACACGGCAGGGGATGGTGCAGTAGTGCCGCCCTTTGGCGCGCTGGGCGGCGATCCAGGCCTTCCGCATAGGTACTCGATCGTCTCCGGCGATGCTGAGACTGTTCTGCCCACCAAGCTGACCGGCGTACTGGTCAAGCCTGGAGACCGCATCGTCGCCCTGTCCTCCGGTGGAGGCGGGTACGGAGATCCGGCGCTGCGGTCGCCGGAGTCGGCGAAGTGGGATCGTAGGAACGGCTATGTCTGACCGCAGCTGGTGTTTTGGTCGGATTGACACGCTCCGGGGCTGTTCATACAATCGCCCCGATAAACTCGGAGTTGACTATGTCGTATTTCGTCGATCCCAACTACCAGACTAAGGCCCGCAAGCCGGACGATTTTGACGAGTTCTGGTCGGACGTGATGTCGCAGGTTGAAGAACTCGATCTCAGCCCTGAGGTTGTTCCCGACCCCTTGCGGTCGTCCGACGACATTGAGGTCTTCCAGACATTCTTCACCAGCATCGACCATGTACGCATCGCCGGCTGGTACTGCGTCCCACGGGATAGGCAGGGGCCGCTGCCGGCGATCCTGGTGGTGCCTGGCTACCAGAGCGATCCGGGCATTCCTAAAGAGTGGGCCCGGAGGGGTTATGCCGCGCTGTCGGTCGCCCCACGGGGCAAGTTGCGCTCCAATGCACAGTTCAACCCCGGCTACCCTGGACTGTTGACGTATGGCATAGTCGACCGCAACATTTACTCGTACAGGGGTTTCTACGTCGATGCCTGGCGAGCGGTCGACTTTCTGCTGTCGAGGGACGAGATAGATAGTTCGAAGATCGGCGTCACCGGCAGCAGCCAGGGCGGTGGTCTGACTCTGTGTACGGCTGCCATGCGTGACGAGATCGTCGCGGCGGCGGCCGGAGCTCCCTACCTGACAGGGTTTATGGACTCGATCGAACTGACTCGCACATACCCCTACGAAGAGATCAACGACTATCTCAGGCTGCATCCTGACAGCCGGGCCCTGGTGGAGCAGACGGTCAACTACTTCGACTGCATCAACTTCGCGGACAGGATTAGCTGCCCAATAATCGTGAACATTGGGCTCCAGGACAATGTGTGTCCGCCCGAGACCGGCTACGCGCTGTTTCATCGCATTGCCAGGAGGGACAAAAGACTGTACGCCTACGATGGGCAGGGCCACAGCGCCGGAAGACACGAGCACGAAGCGATCGTGACCTCCTTCTTCGACCGCCACATCAAGAGGGAGGAATCGGATGACTGAATCTATCTATTCCAGACCGGCCGACTTCGACGATTACTGGGTAGCTGTCAAGGACGAGCTCGCCAGCACGCCCGCGAGGCCGGAGGTCGAGAAGATTCCCATCCGGGAGACCGACTTTGCGACGCTATTCGGAGTGCGCTTGAGCAGCATCGGTCCATACAGGCTGTTCGGGTACCTCAGCGTTCCAAAGGCTTCCGGACCATTTCCGGCTATCTACTGGCCGCCCAGCTACAGCAGCGTTCTGCAAATTATCCCGCAGGGGACGGAGAGCCGCATCAGGAGCAGGTTCGTTACATTCTCGCTCGCTGGAAGGGGTCAGCGCAACTCCGACCAGCCTTTTGCGGCGATGTTTCCCGGCCTTCTTACAGAAGGAATCGAATCGCCGGACGGCTATGTCTTCAGGGGTATAGTGGCCGACGCGCTTCGCGGTCTTGAGTTCCTGCAGTCGAGTGAGGACGTGGACACATCATCCATCGTCGTCGTAGGTAACGATGTTGCCATGCATGCAGCGGCGCTCGGAGGCGGGGCCTCGCATCTCGTCTGCACGCCGGCCCTGTTCTTCGATGCGCTCGCGCTAGCAGGACGGTCCAGCGCCTACCCGCTCGAAGAGTACAACGACTATCTGCGCTTTCATCCGTCGCACGCCGAACAGGTGGCCCACACGCTGTCGCACTACGACCTGCGCGCGTTCGCGCCCACGGTGAACGCCAAGACCCTTATCGTGGCAGGGTCGGACGGATCTGCGATGGGACCTGCGGCGCTGGCCGATCTGGGTGAGGCAATTCCAGGGCAGGCGGACATCTATGCCTCTCAACAGTCCAGTTTCAAGGACGGACTGTACGCCGAGCGTTGGATTGCGTCGCAACTGGGATTCGACGAGCCCATAGTCCCTGCGCACTGGAGATAGTACCCGTGGCGTCCGCTTCCGCTCCTCCAGCCTCTCTGAAAATTGAGCACTGCGACTTTGTCCTGACCCTCGACGATGATCGCCGTATCCTGACCGACGGCGCAATCGTAGTTTCCGGGAACACGATCACTGCGGTCGGAAAGACCGTCGACCTCAAGAGTCAGCAGGCGGATGAAGTCATAGACGCGCGCCACTTCGTGGTGACTCCGGGTTTCGTAAGCGGGCACATGCACATCAGCTATGCTCACGCTACTCGGGGGATTTTCCCGGATGATCTCGGCCCTGCGTATCTTCCAAACGTTTTCGCACTCCAAAGCGTGATGACGGCAGAGGAGGAGCGGCTGACCTCTCTTCTGGCGATAACCGAGCTGCTAAAGTACGGAACGACCACGTTCGTCGATCCGGGCAGCACCAAGCACATCGATGCCTGTTTGGATGCTTATCGGCAGGCAGGATGCCGAATAATCACTGGAGTACAGGTCACCGATAGGGAAAATCCGCTCCACGTGCCGACCTACGAGACAAGTGAGGCTTTGGAGATTACGCGCGAGACGATTCGGCAATTCGACGGTGCACACGACGGGATGGTGAGCGCGTGGGCGATGCCGTTCTCGCCCGACTACGCGTCCCCTGAACTGCTGGTCGGGACAGCTCAGATCGCCAGCGACATGGGTACGCGGACGACGCTCCATCACAGCTACACTTCGGGATCTCGTAGCGGCTGGTTGGACCGCACAGGCCGAACGCCGACCGCGTTCCTGGACCAAATCGGCGTACTGGACGGCCACATGCTCCTGGCGCACGCTCTTGGGATAACAAGGGAGGACGTGAGTGTCATCGCGAGGTCGGGCGCCTCGGTGGCTATGTGTCCGACGGCGGCGGCCAAGGGTGGCTCCGGCATGACGAGGACGGCGCTACTGCCTGAGCTCCTGGACGCTGGCGTGAACGTGGGTCTGGGGACCGATGCCGCGAACAACTCTAACTTGGTCGAGACAATGCGGTCGATGTATCTCGCTGCAATCCTATACAAGGACGGTAGGGAGGACGTGACCATGATACCTGCCGAGACGGCGGTCGAGATGGCGACGATAACGGGCGCAAGGGCGCTGGGTATGGGCGACGCAATAGGTTCCATCGAGCCCGGTAAGCGTGCGGACCTCGTACTGTTTGACACGAGGCGGCCCGAGTGGAGGACGCTGTTCAATCCGGTGAACAATCTCGTCTACTCCGCCGACGGGCGCAGCGTGCACACCGTGATCGTTGACGGCAGGGTAGTAGTCCGCGACCATGTCCCAACCTTCGTGGACGAGTGGGAGCTGATTCAGGAGGTACAAGCGTTTGGTTCGGACATGATGAAGCGGGCCGGGGTCGAATTCACTCCCCGGTGGCCCATTGTGTGAACTGAATGGTTGTTAGACTTCGTCGACGCGGCTGCGGAGTAGCTGAGAAACCCCGTCGTTATCTGGCCGATCCGGAGTCGAGCATTGATTCGGAAAAGGCATTCTCGGACCTTTGGGAGCGGTCCCTGGAACTCAGGCCAGATGTTACAGGGCGCGATGGAAAGTCCTATGAGATACTCTTTCCCGGCGTGCGGAACCAGGGAGCGGGGCCGGACTTCAAGGGCGCGGTCCTAAGATACGACGGCAGGACGATTGGGGGCGACGTCGAGCTTCACCTGGACTCCCGCGGCTGGACGGCGCACGGGCATCACGGCGACCCGCGATACCGTGGGGTCGTCCTGCAGGTGGTGCTGAAGGCCAGAAGTCACGAGGGCGGGACGCATCTTCCTCCGACTGCGGAGGCCAGGTTTGAGCTCGGGGCCGACTGCCGTGCACGCAGGCCGTCTCTGAGTGAGGTGCCTGACTTGGAGGCGCTTGGTGTCCAGCGGTTTCTGGCCAAGAGCGCGGGTTTCAAGCTTGAGTTCGAATCCGTAGTGGACGCGGACCAGGTAGTTTACGCATCGCTGCTCGACGCAATGGGATACGCGCGGAACAGGCGTCCGTTTCGCTCGCTTGCCAGCCGAGTGCCCTTTAGCACATTTGAAGTCCTGGCTGACGAACCGAGCTCGGCCGCTGAATTCGCAGTCCTATCGGTGCTGGTAGTGGGTGGTGGACTGCTGGAGGGCGTGGAGCCGCTTGAGAAGATACAGATGCGCCGACTGGCGCGGAGCCTGAGTGTCAGGCGCCAAGTGAGTGCGGAAGCTTGGAGCAGGTTCCGAGTAAGGCCTAACAACACCCCGGTGTCCCGGATTCGCGGCGTTGCGCCTCTGATCGGAAGAAGTGTGCGCGCCGGACTGATCGGGACTTTGGAGAGCGTGCTTGAACGAGCAGGCGTGCCCGGTCTGATTCGGGATATACAGCAGCGTCCCCACATCGGTCGCGGTCTGGCGATCACGGTCGTGGCCAACGTTGTGCTTCCCGCGCTCCACGCCTTTGAGCTTCATCGTCGCGGGCCTGGAACTGAGCGTATCCAGTTGGCGTTCAGCGCAATGCCGTCTCCGCCCCAGGATGCGGTGACCAGGGGTGTGTCTGCCGTATTGGGCCTGGACGTTCGCCCCAAGCTGGCGAGTCAGCACTTTGGACTGCATGCGCTGGCAAGATCGAATTCCTGGCCCGGCTCGCGCGAGGTCAGCCGCCCAGATCTGCGATCATCTTCTCCGCCTCAGCGATGTGCTGCCAGTCCCTGATCGGGTTGGCCACTTCGAGGGCTTTGTCCAGGTCCGAGCTCGCATCTTCTCGCTGCTCCCTGTCCAGGTAGAGTTTTGCCCTGGCTATGTATGCGCCAGGGTGGCCGGGCTCGAGCCTGATCGATGTCTCGAAGTCCTCCAGCGCCAGTTCGGGGCGTTCGTCTCCGTAGAAGGCTTTGCCGCGGCCGTAGTAGGCCCTGCCGAAGTCGGGCAGCTTCCTGATGACGAGGTCGAACGCCGTCACAGCGTCGTCGAACTCCTGGATTTCCAGTAGCCTGACGGCGCGCATGTACTCGAACAGAGCAGCGGTCTGCGGAGTGGCGGTGGGGTCGGCTGCGGGCGTCGAAGTCGGAGTGGGCTCCGGCGTCGCAGTCGACGCTGGGGTTGGCGTCGGAACGGGCGTGTGAGTAGGTTCGGGGACGGGTGTCGGAGTAGGCTCAGGCGCCGCCGAGCTGCAGCCCGTCGCCAGAATGAGCGCCGCGGTTAGGGCGAGGAATAGTCCGGTTTTCAGCATGAAGCCAGCCTGCTGATGGATTGCGATTTCACGATTACAGAATAGCATAGCTGACGGTACCGACCTGAAGGCGAAAGGATTGGTAGCGACCATGAGCAGCCGTCACTTACTTGTAACGTCTCTTGCGCCATTCAAGTTGGGTGTTCCATTCGAGAGTTTCATGCAATAGAGTAGGCGCGTCCGGCAGCCGGCCGGAGCAAGGAGGAAATGTGATTAGGTCTCTTGACGGTATTGCTCCGAAGATTCATCCGACCGCGTTCGTCAGCGAAGCCGCCTACGTGATAGGCGACGTGGTTATCGGGGAGGGTTCGAGCGTATGGCCCGGCTCGGTGATTCGAGGCGACATGGGTCGGATCACGATCGGAAAGTACACCTGTGTCCAGGACAATTCGGTGGTCCACTGCGACACCGACGCCAACATCGGCGACTACGTAGTGATCGGCCACAGGGTCGTGTGCCACGCGAAGAACGTTGGTACGAGGTCGCTGCTCGGCAACGGATCGGTCGTCAACGACGGCGTTTGGGTCGGCGATGAGTGCGTCATAGCGTCGGGGGCTGTAGTGCTGGACGATATGCAGGTGCCCGAGAGGTCGATCGTTGTTGGGGTTCCGGGCCGAGTTCGGGGGGAAGTTCAGGACCGGCACCTGGAGCTGGGAGACTACTTCAGCGGAGTCTATGTTCTGAAGACGCAGCGTTACCTGCGAAACGGTGGACTCGGTTCCTAGTGCCCACAGGCCGGATGCGGATTCTTAACGACTCCCGTTCGTCTTATGTTCACCCTCTAGTCACGTGTACACTTGGGGTGCAGGGGCGTGCCCCTGCCTTGCTCACATCCTGTCGGGTGCGCCCACTCCCATCAGCGTAAGGCAGCGGGCTAGCGCGACTCTGGCGGCCTGGCAAAGCCGCAGGCGTGCCTGTGTAAGCTCCTCTTCGCCCTCGACTGTAGATATGACCCGGCACTGCTGGTAAAACCAGTGAAAGGCGGTCGCAAGCTCCTGGGCGTAGTGGGGCAGGTGATGGACAGCGAGGCTGTCCGCCATAAGTTCGACCAACTCGGGGAGCTGTACGATCTTGCGGACCAGGTCTAGCTCCGCGTCGTGGCTGAGCAGCGACAGGTCGCCTCGCTCGAGTTCAATGCCCCGGTCTTGAGCATTCGAGATGATCCCCGCAATGCGGGCATGGGCGTACTGGACGTAATAGACAGGGTTGTCCGAAGACTGGCGCGTCGCGAGCTCGAGGTCGAACTCCATCTGCGTCTCGGCGGCCCTGGACAGGAAGAAGAACCTGCACGCGTCTGCGCCCACCTGGTCTACCAGATCGTCTACGGTGATGATGTCGCCTGCCCGTTTGGACAGCCTGACCAGCTCTTCACCCTGCTTGAAGGTGACCATCTGGTAGATCATCAGCGTCAGCCGGTCCGGATCGACGTCCATTGCGGAGACCGCGGCCTTCATCCTGCTGACGTGGCCCTGGTGGTCCGCTCCCCATATGTTTATGACGCGATCAAACTTGCGCTCGACGAACTTGTCATAATGGTACGCAACGTCTGAAGCGAAGTAGGTAGGGACGCCATTCGACCGGATCAGGACGGCGTCCTTCTCCTCTCCGAGCTTGGTCGCGGCGAACCACCGGGCGCCTTCCCGGTCAGTCCGGTAGCCCCGCTGATCGATCAGTGCCATTACGCGATCAAAGTCGCCGTTCCTGTACAGGTCGCGCTCTCTGAACCAGTTATCGTATGAGACCCCAATTCGTTTGAGCGACTCCCGTATTGAGGCGACCATTGCCTCGAGTCCGACTTCCCCTATGGCGGCAACGGCATCGTCGGGCCTGAGCTCCAGGAATTCGTTACCCCGGTCCAGTTTGATATCCCGTCCGAGATCGATCATGTACTCGCCCAGGTAGCCGTCGGAGGGCACTTCCGCAGCCCTATCCCACGCCTGCAGGTAGCGGGCGTAAGCAGTTTCGTAGAAGAGCTCCATCTGCCGGCCGGCGTCGTTCACGTAGTACTCGCGCTGAACGTCGTAGCCGGCGGCTGCGAGCACATTTGCTAGGGCGCTTCCCAGCACTGCGCCTCTCGCATGGCCGACGTGCACGGGCCCGGTGGGGTTCACGCTCACGAATTCAACCTGGACGGTGACGTCCTTGCGCGTGCCGGAGTCACCATACCTGCCGTCGGATTCGATCACCGCGTCAACCTGGGATCTCAGCCAGTCCTCGTCGAAGCTGAAGTTTACGAATCCTGGACCAGCGAGCCACGCGCCACCAACGAGGGGTGAGTCGGGCAGGAAGTCGATGATCGCCTGGCCAATCGCCCTCGGGTTCATCCTCATTGGACGCGCGAGCTTCATGGCCAGACTGCAAGAGAAGTCCCCGTTCTCGGCCTTCTGGGGTCTTTCTATGGAGAGGTCCTCTATCTCCACGTCTGGGAGAGTCCCGTTGCCGATGGCCGAGTCGAGGGCGGTGCGGACAAGCCGGCCCACCTCGAAGCGTAGTAAAGTCGTCATGCGCAGCGAACGGTTTTCATTCAGTGATCGGAGGCCATCCTCATGGGCTGACGTGGATCGACGGGCCGACCTCATTGGCCAACTCGGAGATCGATCCGATCACAGAGCGCGTCTCGACGCCGTGACATTCCAGGGCAGCGAGGAGCGAATCGGTCGCTGCGTCCGGAACGGAGATCAACAGGCCGCCCGATGTCTGCGCGTCGGCCAACAGGATTTTTTCGATGTCGGTGATTGAGTCATCCCAAGTCACGTCAGGCTCGAGAGATTCGAGGTTCCGGTGGGTCCCTCCGGGCGCGACTCCCTGCTCGGCCAGCTCCCTAACGCCGGGTATGAAAGGTATGGCGTTCAGCTCGACGCTTGCGGCGACTCCGCTGGCGCGGGTCATGCCGCGCAGGTGACCGAGCAGTCCGAATCCGGTCACGTCGACGCATCCGTTGACACCCACAGAAGTCATCGCATGGGCCGCCGCGCTGTTTAGCGCGCTCATGATTCCGACGGCGGACTCGATCACGTCCGTTCCCGCGACGCCCTGCTTCCCGGCGGTTGTAATGATCCCGGTGCCGATCGGCTTGGTAAGCACGAGTCGGTCTCCCGGCCTCGCTCCCGCGTTGGTCACCTCTGCTCCCGGTTTGACGACTCCGGTTACGGACAGACCGTACTTGGGCTCTTCGTCGTCCACGGTATGTCCACCGACTATCAGTACGCCGGCCTCCTGGGCCTTGTGAGCGCCTCCGATCAGGATCGTTCCGAGGATGTCCTTGGGAAGCGCGACCGGGAAACCGACGACGTTCAGGGCGATGAGCGGCTTTCCACCCATGGCGTACACGTCGCTGAGGGCGTTCGCCACTGCGATCTGCCCGAACGCATACGGATCGTCCACTATGGGTGGGAAGAAGTCCACGGTTTGTATGAGCGCCGTTTCGTCATTTAGACGGTACACAGCAGCGTCGTCGCCAGTGTTGATTCCGACGAGCAGGTTCTCGTCCGAAACGGGCGGGAGTTGGCTCAGGACCTGGCCCAGATCCTCCGGGCTGAATTTAGAGGCTCAACCAGCGCAGCTGGCAAGGCTGGTCAAACGGATGTGGTCGCTGGTCTCAACCAAGTTACTTCCTCCCGAACGAGACGTGTGGAACAGGCCAGGTCAGTATAGCACAGCAAGGCTTTCGGCCCCGCCGCTGGCGGCGGTATCGCGCTTTCAGGAAACAGAGTGACCGGACTCCGCGTACGCGGTCAAGTCTCGGTTTCCGGGCAGATACCTTGCCCGTCCTTTGGGTCGCCGTATGACGCCGTTCTCGACGAGAATCTCGCCTCGCTGCATCGTAAGGACAGGCTTGCCGACCACCTGCTTGCCTTCGAACATGGTGAAGTCGGCGTTGCAGTGCTGTGTCTCGGCGCTGAGAGTGTGTTCCACGGTTGGGTCGAAGAGCACGATGTCTGCGTCGGATCCCGGGTCGAGCGAACCCTTTTGAGGGTACAGTCCGAATATCTTGGCCGGATTCTCGCACATGACCTGCACCAGCCTGGGTAGCGTTATTCGGCCCGCATTGATGCCTTCGTGATAGGCGACGCATAGCATCTGTTCCACCCAGTTCCCGCCGAAGGTGGCATCGAAGATCGACCCCTCTTCGTCCGGGTCGCCCTCAGCGTCGTATGAGCCCTTCTGCGACTTCTTGAATCCACAGAAGTCGCTTGCGATCGTGTCTATGAGGTGCGAGGCCAAGCCGTGCCACATTGCCTCGTTGTCCTCCCGGTTTCTGAGGGGCGGTCCGATCTTGGCAAGAGCTCCATGGTCCAACATCGCCTGGTTGGTCAGGTCGAGGTACTGAGGACAGGTCTCGCCGAACAGGTGCATTTCCTCACCTCGGAACTGCTCGAGAACGCCAAGAATCTCACGGGCTGAAAGGTGCACGATGTACAGAGGGCATCCGGTCACTTTGGCGTAAGTCGCGGCTCGATTCGCTGCCTCTATCTCCAGGATCCTGGGCTGAGAGGGCGCGTAGTGCTCTCTGCCGGTGTGTCCGGCATCAACGGAACGCTCGACAAGGTGATCGATGCAGTAGCCGTTCTCGGCGTGGACCATCGCGATACCGCCGTCTGACGCGGCCATCTCCATCGCCCTGAGCATCCGGTCGTCCGGCATCATCATGCCGCGTCTCGGATAGGTCATGTACATCTTGAACGAGATTACGCCCATGTCCATCAGTTTGGGCACCTGGTCCTCTACGTCGTCGTCGCCGAGAAGGATGGCGTGGATGCCGTAGTCGAGGTACGAATCGGCGGCGGCCTCGTCCATGAACTCTTCGATCATGTCCGTAACCGTGCCTTCGATGCCCTGCCGCCGCATGTTCTGGATGAACGGGACCACGGTCGTCACTCCGCCAAACGCCGCACTGAGCGAGAACGTCTCGATGCGGTCGGCGTTTACAGGGTGGTTGTGGGCGTCGACTATTCCGGGCATGACGAACTGCCCGGAAGCGTCGATGATGCGACCAATCTCGGTGTCGGTGTATTTGCCGTCGTTTTCTACTATCTTACCGCCCGCGACGATGATGTCTTCGCGGGTGATACCGGTCCCGCGAACGACCAGTCCGCCGCGAATCAAATAGTCAGCGCCCCTGTCAGCCATGGTCACATCCTCCAAGTTGGTCTCGATGGCTATCATATCGGCGCCGTGTCATGTGTCAAGCTGTACTCGTTTGCGCCCTCCAGTAGCGGTGTATAGAATACGCTCCATTCGGGCCGTTGCAGGGTCTGTGGTTCACCTTGGGGAGGCGTTCAGTGGCAGGCGATAAGGTCGTTGTGGGCAACATAGAGATAGTTTCAGTCTCCGACGGACAGGGTGATATGCCGCCTGCGGACGTGTTCCCAACCAGCGACATTAACATCTGGAGGTCGGAGTACGGCGACCTGCTGGACGATGCGCGTCTGATTCATCCCAGGTTCGGCTCATTCGCATTCAGGTCGGCAGGCAAGATGATACTTGTAGATACCGGCCTGGGAGGGCCGGATGGCACGCTCCTGACGCAGCTGAGCGACAGTGGAGTAGACCGAGGCTCGGTCGATCTCGTGGTATTGACGCACATTCATCCGGACCACGTCGGATGGAATATGTCGGACGGCAGTCCGACCTTTCCCAACGCGAGATACCTTGTTACGAAAGTCGACTGGGACCATTGGACGCAGACCGAGGTTCGTGCCGAGGCCCCTCACGTGGACGCGCAGATGATCCCCCTCGAGAGGCTCAACGTGCTCGATCTGATCGACGGCGAGCACAACGTGACCGACGAGGTAAAGACGCTGCCAACCCCGGGGCACACTCCCGGTCACATCTCTCTCGTGATTACATCCGGGGGAGCGCGCGCATTCATTCTTGGGGACGTCGCCCACAGTCCTGCGCAAGCGCAGTACACCGACTGGAGTCCGGGATTCGATGTCGACCCTAACTTGGCACGCGATACGCGACACTCAGTCCTCGACAGGTTGGAGGGCGACGGGACACTGGTGGCTTCAGGCCACTTTCCGCAGCCAGGCTTCGGAAGGTTCGTCAGGGCAGGCGACCGGCGCATCTGGCAACCGGAGTAAGGTGGGATGTCGCCCAATGTGCTTGCGGATGACGAGAGGCTGTTCGTCGCGGGCGCGAGGGTAGGGCGGCTGGCGACATCGACCACGGAGGGACGGCCACACGTCATTCCCGTTTGTTTTGAACTGGTTGGCGAGGACATCTACATAGGACTGGACGCTAAACCCAAGTCCGTGGACTTGTTGAAGCTGCGCCGTGTGCGGAACATTACCTCCAATCCGCAAGCGGCGTTCATTGTGGACCGGTACTCTGAGGACTGGAGCCAACTGGGCTACGTGCTGGTTACTGTCGATGCCGTCCTGGTCCGTGACGAGGTCGAGAGGTCCGACGCGACTCAGGCGCTCAGACGAAAGTATGCCCAGTATCAGGCTCTTCTGCCTGCCGACGCGCCAGTTATCAGGCTTAGGCCCCAGCGTGTGACTTCTTGGGGCGCCTTGACGCCCTGGGAACCGAGTCCGTCTCTGGAAGCGGAAGCATGCCAACGAGAGATCTAGTGGGCGGAAGCGACCCCACGACGGCGGACGTGTAGTGGTCGGCATCACGAATGCACGACTGATCCTCCTTTTGGTATCCGCGATCCTGCTGGTGTGCCTATCCTGTGGAGAGGCAGATGAGGGGAACGCTTCCAACGCTAACCTCAGACGTGGCATTGAACTCCAGGAAGACGGGCACATCGAGCAGGCGTTCGAGGCTTTCGACTCAGCAATTGAAAGCGATCCTAGAAACGCGGAGGCATACGCCAGGCGGGCGTACGTTTACATTGTGTTTGACGACTTTACCCGCGCGGCGGCGGACCTGCGCCTCGCTAACAAGCTCGATCCAGAGCTTCCAGTGACTTCGCTTCACCGGGGCATGATTTTCGACGCGCTCGACAATCACGACGAGGCGATACTGGAGTACACGCGAGCCATAGAGCTCGAACCGGGAATGACGGATGCACACGTCAGTCGCGCGAGCGTTTATCTGGAGATCGGCGACGCTGAATCAGCGCTGGACGACCTCAGGACCGCTGGAAGGTTGGAACCCGAGAACGCAGAACTACTCCTGGTGCGTGGGCAGGTGTACCTGCTGATTGGAGACCTGGGCAGAGCAGAGTCCGATCTGCGCCAGGTGCTTGAGCTGTCGGACGACGAGAGATTGGTGACTGCTGCCAGGCAGATTCTGTCAGCCATGCCTTGACAGGTGCGGCAGACACACCTACTGGCTAGGAACCGACTTTCGAAATGAGGCTCGGAAGAGTGTGAAGTCTCCACCGACAGACACAACATGTCCAGAACCGTCGCGAGTCAAGAGACTGGCCTGGCTCCTTGCGATGTGCCTGACACTTCTGCTCGCGCTGGCGCCGTTTTCGAGCTACGTGGCCGCGATTCCATTCATAAAGTCTGAGTGGGGGATTGGCAACACGATGGCTGGTCTCGTGTTCTCGTGCTATTTGGCGGGCTATGCGATTGCCGCCTTGATGGTACTTCCTTTGACCGACAGGCTGCCGACGCGCTGGGTGTTTCTGGTCTCCGCCGTCGTGTCGGTGCTGGGGAATATCCTCTTTCCCCTGGTCGCATACGATGTGGTGTTGGCCTGCGGGTTGAGACTCGCTGCGGGAGTCGGGCTTGTCGGAATCTATATGCCCGGCCTGCGCATGATCTCAGCTAGGTTCCCAGACGAGAACCGGGGTGTCGCTATGGGGCTGTACGTTACCGCGTTCTACAGTGCGAACGCCGTCTCGCTCGCTGCGACAGGAGTCCTCATGAACAGCATTGACTGGCGTGGAGCGTATCTCGCGCTCTCCGCGCTGTCCGGGCTCAGCGTGCCGATCGCGTTCTTCCTGGTTCGGGACCGTGCCGTACCGGGCACAGCCAGGGGCACGGGCAGGTTACGAGTTGAAGTTCTCCGAAGCCGGGTCCCGAGGGCGCACATTATCGGGTACTCACTCCATGCTATGGAGCTCTACGCAGTCCGCGTGTGGCTCCCGGCGCTGCTGGCGGCCGTGCTGGTATCGCGAGGAGAAGACGTGAGCCGGGCAGCCGTGACCGCGGCGACTGTTGGAGGTATCGCTCTGGCTGCCGGAAGCCTCGGGCCCGTAATTGGGGGGGCCATATCGGACAGATTCGGTCGTGTGCGCAGCGCTATGGGCGTCTTCACTCTCAGCGGCCTGCTCTGTTTGGCGATAGGCTGGACATACGCCGCACCCTGGCCTTTGATTGTCGCGGTGTCGTGTGTCCTGGGCTGGGCAATCGCTGCCGATTCGTCCATATACACCACGGCGATCACTGAGTCCGCCCCTGCCGGTCTGTTGGGATCCACGATGGCGGTGCAAGCGTTCTTGGGATTCATGGGAGGTGTAGTGGGCCCTATCTTCATTGGGGCCGTACTGGACCTGGTGCCCGACGCGCTGCAGTGGCGGGTCGGCTTCACCGCGGTCGCTTTGCTTGCTATCCCTGCCCTGGCTACGCTGTACGGTATTCGTCGTGAAACCGCCGCAAAGTCGGTCTGAAGGGATACTGATGAGTACCGAAGTCTCCTCGCCTATTCGTGCAGTCCTGTTCGACTTCGATGACACGCTCGTAGATACCACCGAGGCGCTGATCCGGCTCGACAAGCAATGGTACGGGACACTGCCGCGAGAGAACCGTCCCGCGACCGAAGAGGAGTTCATCGCCAGGATGTTCGAACCGCACCCTTTAACCTTGGATCTGCGGGACGTGTACGTCAGGATGCTCGACATATGGCCGGGGTGCTTTGAAAGTGTTGAAGTGGCGCTCAAGGCACACAGTGAAGCGGAGCCGGAAATGGTCTCTCTCCATTCTAGAACCGAGGCGATGCTGCTCGATCTGAGGAGCGCGGGCGTACCGGTCGGCGTAGTGACAAATGGGCCAACGGACATGCAGTGGGAGAAAGTCCGCAACGCTGGAGTCATCGACATCGTGGACGCTGTCGTTGTGTCCGAGGATTTCGGCGTGAACAAACCGGCCCCAGCCATATTCGACCACGCGCTCGACCTTTTAGGAGCCGACGCATCTGAAGCTCTGTTCGTCGGAGACAATCCGGAAGCGGACATCATGGGCGCGAGTGGGGTAGGGATGCGGACCGCCTGGATGAGTCATGGCAGGTCGTGGGAGATCGACTCGTATTGCCCGACGCATGTCATTGAAAACGTCTGGGACGTGCGCCCGATTCTGGGGATCTAGTCCATCCGGCGGCGCCAGTCGGCGATGATTTCTGGGTCATCGGGGAACGGCAAGGGCGGCAGGTCGTCAACAGGGAATAGCTTCACAGCCTGGGCCTCGTCACCTGCCCGCGGACTCCCACCGACGATGCTGGCTGCGAACGCCACGAGCACGACGGGCGCTCCGGCACGGGAGTAAACTCCCAGAAGGGAGTCGAGAGCTACGTCGACGTTTGTCTCCTCGCGGACCTCACGCAACGCCGCTTCCTCTACCACCTCGCCGCGGTCGACGTATCCGGAAGGGAAGCTCCAGCGCCCCATCATAGGGTCGATGTCACGCTTGACCATGAGTATCTTCGATTCCTGAGAAGCGATCACCACGACCGCCAACTTCGGGTCGAAAAACACAACCTCGCCGCACGAGCCGCACTTTGGCCTGAGCGCGCCCGCGACGAGCTCTTCTCCGAGAACCTCGCCACACCGGTGGCAATATGTGTTGTCTGAGGCCACTTTGGATCCTGAATCGCGTCCTGCTGCACGCTTGGATTATACCCCACACCTGCGATGCGTTACGTTTGACCGTGAATTGACTCGAACTTATAATGGCGCTGCCCGGCAAAAGTGGTGGGTTCGAAGTGAACAGCAAAGAGGGGTGTCCAATTGGCGTCCATGCGAGAGAACAGGGTCAAGGCTAGGCTGAACCGTGGTGAAGTGTCTATCGTGCTATCTGGGCACATGACCCCCGACATAGTGGACTCATTGGGACCACTGGGGTTCGACGGCGTCTGGATAGAGGGCGAGCATGGCCCGGTCGATTACAAGGACATTCCCGATCTCACCAGGGCGGCGGACATCTGGGGAATGACCTCGGTGGTCCGCGTCAATCAGAACGTGCCTGGCGTGATATATCGCACGCTCGACGTCGGCGCGCAGGGGATCGTTGTCCCTCACGTAAACAACAGGGCAGAGGCCGAGGCCGTCGTGAGTGCGGGCAAGTTCGCGCCTCTAGGCGAGCGCGGGATGTTCGGCAGCAGGCAGAGTTACGGTGTCGACAATTACTTCGCAGAGGCGAACGACCAGAGTCTGCTGATTGTACTCATAGAAGACATCGTCGCTGTGAACAACCTGGACGAGATCCTGACCGTTGACAACATAGACGTCTTCTTCGTCGCTCCCAGCGACCTTGCCCAGTCGATGGGACTCATAGGCCAGCTCGGCCACCCAGAGGTTGTGAGCACGATCAATGGCGCGATCGAAAAGATCGCCGCGGCCGGCCGCAATCCCGGCTCGCTCGCATCCGACGACAACGTAGAGGCGTACATCGAAAGAGGCGTCAAGTTCATGATGACCGGGTGGCCAGCATGGGTCACGTCGGGCGCGCAAGCGTTCCAGGCGAAGGTCGCCAGCGCGCTGTCATAGACTCGTGTCGGGTGTGGAGGTTGGGTGGTGGAGAACGTAGCTGACCTGATGGCAGTGCGTCTGAACCCTCAGACGCTCGCTGCAGCCCGGGCGGTTGGCTCGGCCACTCAAGCAGAAGAAGTGCAGCCATTTCTCGTCGGGGGGTCGGTGCGCGATCTTCTGATCGACTGCGCCATAATCGTTGATCTCGACATCGCGCTGGTAGGCGCTGGCAACCAGACGTTCGATCGTATCGCTGCGTACACGAATGGCACTGCCTCAAAGCGTTCCCAGTTTACCACCGCGAAGTTGCTCATCGGCGATTTGGAAGTCGACCTGGCTATGGCGCGGGACGAAGGATATCCAGCTCCGGGAAGCTTACCTGTAGTGCGGAGCAGCACTCTACAGGATGATCTGGCCAGGCGTGACTTCACAGTCAACGCTATGGCAGTCTCGCTGCAATCAGCCACCTGGGGAGATCTGTTCGACCTGCACGGCGGGCAGACCGACCTGGACCAGCGCCTGCTCCGCATACTGCATCCGGGCAGCTTCGGCGACGATCCGACCCGGATTCTGAGAGCCGCTCGATATTCGTCGCGCCTCGGTCTGACACCGACGCCGGACACGTTGGACGCTCTGTTGAGCTCGGTCAACTATCTGGACGAAGTGTCCCCAGCACGCGTGCGAAACGAATTGGAGCGTACTTTCGTGGAGAGCAATCCGGCAGGGGCAATGCGTCTGCTCAGTGAGTGGGGCGTACTTACTGCGATACATCCCTCGGTTAGGTTTCAAGCGGAGGCTTGGGCGCGGTTCGACTGCGAGACAGTCGGGGTGTCGCATCGGAAAAAGATCGGTGTTGCGTATGCCGTTCTAGGCTACGGACTGTCCGACTTCGACGCTAATATGGTCGTCGCGAGGCTGGACCCCGATGCGTCCGCTCGTAGGTCCGTCAATGAGTCGGCGATGCTGGGCCGGATGGCAGAATCTGAAATGAGATGCTACGCAGCCAGCCAATTTGCCGAGCTGCTGGACCCGTTGGCCGAAACTGCCGTGCTTGGCGCCTCGCTGGCGGGGCCCGAGGAGCTAGGGTCACGCCTGGCTGAGTACTTGCGGGCTCACCGACACTTCAGACCGCGCCTGACCGGAAACGACCTGATCACAATGGGCGTACGCCAGGGTCCAGAGGTCGGGCGTGTGCTTGAGCTCCTGCGAGATGCGTGGCTGGACGGCGAGGTCTCTACTCCTGATGACGAGCTGGCGCTGGCTGAGAGGCTGATCGCCCGAATTTCGGCAAACTAGCCCAGGGCTACACCTGAGCCCAGCCCAGGCTCAGTCATGCCGGACGGATCCAATATCTCGTCAAGTTCATCGGAAGAGAAGTCCGTCCTGACCAGCGCGACCTCCTTGACGGTCTGTCCGGTCGCTTGCGCTTCCTTGGCGATGTCGGCAGCCGCGTCGTATCCGATGTGGGGTACGAGGGTCGTTACGATTGCCAGTCCACGGTCCACCATGTCCGGGCCTGCGGACGTGGCCTGAAGTCCGTTCACACACTGCCTGGCGAGGTTCCGTGCCGACGCGGCCAGCAGATCAATCGACTGGAGCAGGTTGTAAGCCGCGACAGGCATCATGACGTTGATCTCGAAGTTACCGGCCTGACCGGCCACCGCCACCGCCGCGTCGTTGCCGATCACGTGAGCCGCGACCTGGCAGACTGATTCAGGGATCACCGGATTCACTTTGCCGGGCATGATAGAGCTTCCCGGTTGCACTTCGGGGAGCATGATCTCGCCAATTCCAGCGCGCGGGCCGGATCCCAGCCATCGGATGTCGTTGCTGATCTTCATCAGGCTGACAGCAACGGTCTTCAGCGCGCCGCTTGCTGCGACGATGTTGTCGAGCGTGCTCTGCGCCTGGAAGTGGTTAGAGGTCTCTCGAACGGGAACTCCCAGCATCTCCGACAGGCGCGTGCAAACGCGTCCAGCGAATTCAGGGTGAACGTTTACGCCCGTGCCGACGGCAGTGCCGCCCAGCGCGACTTCGGAGAGCTCGTCCTCGGCCTTTCGGAGCCGCTCTATCCCACGCTCTACCTGGCCGGCATATCCGACAAACTCCTGACCGAGCCTGACTGGCGTGGCGTCCTGTAGGTGGGTCCTTCCTGTCTTCAGAATGGGCATGAACTCCTCGCTCTTTTTGTCGAGGTCAATCTGAAGCTCCTGAAGTGCAGGGATGAGGTTGCTGTGAATCGCCTTGAGTGCGGCGATGTGGATAGCGGTTGGGATGACGTCGTTGGAGGACTGCCCCATGTTGACATGATCGTTCGGGTGGACCGGATCCCTCGACCCCTTGACGCCGCTAAGGTTCTCGATCGCACGGTTCGAAATGACCTCATTTGCGTTCATGTTCGTGGAGGTGCCGGAGCCGGTCTGGAATATGTCCACAACGAACTCGTCGTCGAATCCGCCTTCCGCGACCTCGCGGGCCGCGGTTACTATTGCATCCGAGATTTTGGGGTCGAGGGCTCCAAGCTCTCTGTTGACCTCGCCAGCAGCGAGCTTGATCGAGGCGATTGCCTCAATGAAAGATCGGTTGAACCGTAGATCGCTGATGGGAAAGTTCAACACAGCGCGCATTGTATTGGCGCCATAGTAGGCGTCGATGGGAACGTTGAACTCGCCCATCGAGTCCCTTTCCGATCTGAACTGCTGCGACTCTGACACTGGCAACTCCTGTTGCACTTGGTTTTATATCGCTATTTGGGTTTTGTATTGCTAAGAAACGGTTACAGATAGCACTTCAGAAAGTCGGCAGTAACCTCGCCCGCTTCAGAGTGATATCCTCGCATCGAGTGATCGGCCCCGACCACTTCGTGGAACTGGACAGGGCCACGGCATTCGTCAAGTATCCTCTGGATTTCCAGTGAAGGCGATACCCTGTCATTGGAGCCGGCGATTACGAGCCGGGGGCGCTTGTCTCGATTGAATCTCCGGCTCCGCAGAGCTCCCAGGGTCGGCGCGACCAATACCAGCGAGGACGCTCGTTTCAGGTGCCTGAGACCGTCCAGTATTATAGTCGCCCCGGTCGAATAACCGACAAGTGCTACTCGCCCTCCGTGCACCGCCGGCCAGTGGCGCATCACGTTCAGGGCTGACTTGATGTCGTTGTGCTCTTCTTTGCCATTGGTGAAGTCCCCCTGGCTGTCGCCGACACCTCGAAAGTTGAACCTGAGAGCAACCATACCCTCGCGTACTGTAGTCTGGCACACCGCAGCTACGACCTGGTCGTTCATGTTGCCGCCGAGCATCGGGTGAGAGTGACAAACTATGACGGCCGGCACCTCCCGCGCCCCGGGATCTTGAGGGGATGCGATGATTCCCTCTAACTCCAGCTTCTTGCTGTAGAAGCCAATGGCAGACTGTCGCATGACTACCGTTTCAACCAGGTGGTAAAAAACCGAGATGCCATCTCGCCAACTTCTGCCTCGTGCCCTCGGAAGAAGTGGTCGGCGCCAGGAATAATTGCTGCGTCGCACGGGTCAGCGTACCGCCTCGTGAGAAACCTGAACTGGTCCTCGGGGAAGTTGTGGTCGTGGTCACCAAGTACGAACAGCTTGGGTTGCAGCATCTCGAGACCGCTGAACGCCCGCAGCTGGGCCGCCGGACAGGCGATCGATGCGACTGCCTGTATGGTCGATGACCCCATCGCCGCCTGCAGTGCGACCGCCGCTCCGAAGCTGTAGCCGGCTATTCCGATGCGGCTGGCATCGACTCCTTCGATCAGCGACAGCTCTCCTGCCGCGGCCTCGGCATCGTTCGTCTCTCCTGAACCCCAGGCAAACTCGCCTTCGCTCCCCCCAACTCCCCGAAAGTTGAACCGGAGCACGGCGATGCCGTTGGCAGTCAGACGATCGGCGACACCGATGACCACGCCGCTGTACATGTTGCCACCCTGCCTTGGATGAGGGTGACAGATCACAACTCCCGGAACATCGTCGGTAATGTCGCCCGGACGTTCCAATAGCGCCTCCAGTTGAAGGTCGCCGTTGGTTATGGACAGTGGTTCGGCAATAGTTGTCAATTCAGGTCACCCGTTCTGCTAGCAGGTTCAATGTTACGGTCACGATATGGCGTTTGACAAGGCTGGTTGCTAGAATGAGCCGAGCGCAGCGGAACCGCCGCGCGCCAGCTCTCAGCCGGAGGAACTTGAGAATGCGAGTTGTTGATCTGCGTAGCGATACCGTCACCCTCCCGTCACCTGAAATGCGAACGGCGATGTACGAAGCCGAGTTGGGCGACGACGTCTACGGCGAGGACCCGACACTAAACCTATTGGAAGCCAAGGCGGCAGAGAGGTTCGACAAGGAAGCCGCGGTCTTCGTAGCCAGCGGTACAATGGGCAATCTGGTATCGGTGCTCGCCCACGCACAACGAGGCGACGAGATAATTCTCGGTAATCAGGCTCACATCTTCCGCAGCGAAGCTGGGGGTTCCTCCGTTCTCGGCGGCATTTCGTTCCATACTATACCGAATGACGAGCGCGGGATGTTGGACCCCGAGGACGTACGTGCGGCCATTCGACCAAACGACCCGCACATGCCGCGCACCGCGCTGGTGTGCCTTGAGAACACTCAGAACGCCTGCGGCGGGACGACGCTGACGCAGGACGACATGCAATCCGTGGCCTCGGTGGCCCACGAATATGGCCTTGCCGTCCACGTGGACGGCGCGCGCATTTTCAACGCTTCTGTCGCGCTTGAGGCACCGGTGTCGGAGCTGGCACGAGACGCCGATTCCATCACTTTCTGCCTATCCAAGGGTCTGAGTTGTCCCGTCGGCTCGGTGATTGTCGGCTCCGAGGACTACATCCAGGAGGCTCGCCGCTGGCGCAAGATGGTCGGAGGCAGCATGAGGCAAGCGGGCGTACTTGCCGCAGCTGGAGTTGTTGCGCTCGACTCGATGGTGGACAGGCTCGCCGAGGACCACGCCAACGCTCGCAAGCTCTCTGAGGGACTCGCTGAGATCGATGGCATCGACATCGATCCAGACGCGCTGCCGACCAACCTGGTCTTCTTCGAGATCGAGAGGGACGACTGGCCAGACCTTCACAGGCAGCTTGTGGCGCGGGGCGTCAAGGGCGGCGGAGGAGGAAAGCGCTGGCGTTACGTCACCCACTACGGCATCACCGAGGACGACATCGACTACACACTGGAGACGGTCAGGGACGTGTTCTCCGGCGGTTGAGTCAGACCTGATTCCGAACTTCACAGGGCGGGTCGCCGATTGAACGACCCGCCCGTTTCAATTTGGCGGGACTTTCGCATGTTTCTCCTATGCACCTGATCTTCCGAAACCCGCAATTCCGACTGTTCTGGATAGCGGGCTTGTTTGGCGACGTAAGTCTGATCGCCTATTACACCGTGCATGGATGGCTCGCACTGCAGGTGACAGACTCCCCGTTCTGGGTGGGAGCGACCGCTGGAGTGGGTGGTGTTGCGTTGACCTTCTTCTCGCCCTGGGGTGGTGTGCTGGTCGACCGCTTCCGCAAGGTCGATGTCGTGCGCGGAGCATGTGCGCTGCGCGGCACGATGGCGATCGTGCTCGCCGTGATTGTGTTCACTGACTCCGTTCAACTATGGCACGTGCTCCTGTTCGCCGTTGCGACGGCCGCGACGGCCGCGACCCGAGTGCCGGGTATGAAGACGCTGACCATGGACATCGCCGGACCGGAGAACCTGCTGACAGCCATGGCTGCACGGATGGCATCCATGACCGTGGTTGGCGTCGTGGTACCTCTGGGAGTTGGACCGGCAGTTGACGAGGTCGGCATCGGATGGGCTTACGTGGTCGTTGCGCTGGGTGACTTTACCAGCATCGCCCTGATGAGCATGGTACGCTTGCCGCTGAGCGCAGAGACTGCTGACCGTATTTCGCCCTTTGGTGAGCTCAAGTCAGGTGTCGCCTATTCGCTGAGACATCCCCTCGTCCGTACAATCTTGGGAGTAATGCTGGTAACTGAGCTGTTCGGCTGGTCGGTCGAGCCAATGCTGCCCGTCGTGGTGAGGGACGTGCTCGGCGGTGGCGCAACTGGGCTGGGTATGCTTCTGGCTGCCGCGAGCGGCGGCGCGGCTGTCACCGCGTTCACGCTGTCAGCCCTCGGTAACGTATCCCACAAGGGATGGCTTATGGTAGGAGGCATATTCGGTTTCGGTTGCTTCCTGCTCTGTTTTTCACTTTCGCGGTCCTTGCCGCTATCGCTGGCGATATTTGGCCTGGCCGGGGCGTCAACCACTCTGTACGAGACTGCTGGCGATACTATCATGCAGTCCGGTGTGGACAGACGTATGAGGGGCAGGGTGTTGAGCTTCCAGACCATGATGTGGGGAGTGTCCGGTATGTCCGGATTCCACTCCGGCGCGCTCGCGAGCAGATTCGGCGCTCCGCTTGCCATCGGCATAGGGGCGGTAGTCGTGATGCTCGCAAGTTTAGTACTCGCCAAGTTCGCGCGAAGCCTCGACCGGCCGGTTGAACAGCGGGCGGTCCACTCCACCTAAATGCTCCCGTTTGGTGGGTACAGGGGTTCGGCTTGGCCGTCACCCGCTGTCCCTGTCTCCCCACCAGCTCCGGAGTCTCTGGGAGATTTCCTCTTCGAAGCCCTGCTCTGACGGACGGTAGTAACGCCGGCCCTTCAGGTTGTCCGGCAGGTTTTGCGTGGGAGTGAAGCCTCCCTCGTGGTCGTGCGCGTACTCGTAGCCTTTCCCATAGCCCAGATCACGCATTAGACCCGTGACCGCGTTTCGCAGGTGAAGCGGCACTGGATCGGTCGTGGTGCGTTCCGCGTCCCTAAGCGCCTCTCCTATTGCCGCGTATGAGCGATTGCTCTTTGGCGCGGTCGCCAGGTAGACCGTGGCCTCCGCTAGAGGGATCCTGCCTTCAGGCATCCCAATCAGGCTCACGGCCTGTTGGGCAGCCACGGCGATCGACAGCGCGCCGGGGTCGGCGAGACCGATGTCCTCGGCCGCCAGCACAACCAGCCGCCGGGAGATGAATACCGGGTCTTCTCCCGACACAATCATGCGGGCCAGCCAGTAGATCGCGGCGTCCGGGTCGGATGCTCTGACCGATTTTATGAACGCTGAAATCGTGTCGTAGTGCTGGTCTCCGGTCCGGTCGTAAACCGAGGCGCGACGTTGAATTGCGTCCTCAATAGTCTCGACCGAGATAAGGCGCACGCCGTCAGGGGACGGCTGTGTCGCATGTACTGCCAGCTCAAGCGTGTTGAGCGCCACGCGCGCGTCTCCATTGCTGAGCGAGATCAGTGCGCTGCGCGCGTCAGGCTCCAGGCGAGGCCGCAGACGGCCAACTCCCCTGTCAGGGTCAGTCATTGCGTTGTCGAGGATGTCTGAGACCTGTTCGGTCGTCAACTGCTTCAGGGTGTAAACCCTGGACCTGGAGAGCAGGGGAGAGATCACTTCGAATGATGGGTTTTCAGTGGTTGCCCCAATTAGCAGTATCGAACCGTCCTCCACATGTGGAAGGATCACGTCCTGTTGAGACTTGCTGAAACGGTGAATTTCATCAATGAACAGGATGCTTCTTGTGCTGTTCATGCCGAGGCGGTCGCGCGACTCCGACACGATTCTGCGCAGGTCTGCGACCCCGGACGTCACTGCGCTTACCCGGTCGAAATGGGCGTCTATCTGTTCCGATATCAGGTGTGCAAGCGTGGTCTTCCCGGATCCAGGAGGGCCCCACAAAACCATTGAGGGGACGTGACCTGCTGCGATGGCTCTGGCAAGGACGCTGTCCGCGCCGACGACGTGCTCCTGGCCGACGAACTCCTTCAGTGTGCTGGGCCGCATACGCTCGGCGAGCGGCGCCGCGGTCTGGAGCTGCTCCTGCCGACTGTGATCGAAGAGGGTCATGCAGTTATCTTAAATGTCGGCCAATGCGCGTAAACTGGTGGCAATGTCAGCGTCCTGATCCGGGAGAACGGTTCTCGGGTCGAGCATCACGCTGTCGTCCTCGATCCTGCCGACCACTGGTGACTGTGCCTGTCTCAGGCGCGCGAGTATGGCCTCGGGAGTTGCTCCCAGCTCGTCACAGTCGATCCGAAGGGCTACCGACTCCAGGGTCTCTCCGGGCAGGCTCCCTCCACCAATGGCGGACCTGGCATTGACGACACTGGCCCACGTCCCCGTGGCTGACTTCCATCCCTCGCATCGTACGGTCAGTTCGGCGATCGACGCGGAGATCATCCGCCAGATCGGTATCTCACGTTCGGCCTCACCGTTGATGTAGTGAAGCAGCGTGGCCGAGAGCGCAGCCATGCTGAGCTTGTCGATTCTGACAGCCCTGGCGAGCGGGTGGCGGGATACCGTGGCGACGAAGTCGCGCTGACCGGCGATGATCCCAGCCTGCGGTCCGCCTAGCAGCTTGTCACCCGAAAAGAAGCTCAATGCGACACCCGCCGTGACGCTCTCCTGTGCCATTGGCTCGTGGGCCAGCCCGTAACGGCTCGAATCCAGCAGGCAGCCGCTGCCCAGGTCGTGCAGTACAGGTATTCCAGCTTGTTTACCCACGCTTGCGAGCTCTGCGATTGACGGCGCGTGTGTGAAGCCCATGACCCGGAAATTCGAGGCATGTACTGACAGAATGGCCCCTGTCCTGTCGTTGATTGCTGCTGCGAAGTCGGACGCATAGGTGCGGTTTGTCGTTCCCACTTCCACGAGGGTTGCCCCGCTCTGCCCCAAGACGTCTGGAATTCTGAATCCTCCTCCTATCTCCACGGCCTCGCCCCTGGAGACGATTACCTCTCTCCCTGCGGCAATCGCGGCGAGTCCCAGCATCACTGCGGAGGCGTTGTTGTTGACAGCCATGGCTGCTTCGGCGCCCGTAGCCTGGCAAATCAAGTTCGAGACGTGCTGCTGTCTTGAACCCCTCTTACCATCTGCAAGATCGAACTCGAGGTCGCTGTAGCCTGCAGCGGCTACTCTCACGGCGTCGAAGCTGCTTTTGCTCAGCGGTGCGCGTCCGAGGTTGGTGTGCAGTACGACTCCAGTGGCGTTTATTACACCCTGTGGCCAGGGTCTCCACCGTGACTCTGCCATCGAGTCGACGGAGTTCGCAAGCTCGTCGGTGCCTGGAGGCTCGCCGCCCGAACGGATTGTGTCTCTGGCTTCCTCCAACTCCTCGCGCACTAAGTCGACGACGGCTTCGTGTGAGTACCTCTCGACCAACTCGGCAACTTGGGGATGGCTGAGCACGTCGGTGACGGACGGCAGAGCTCGGAATCTTGAGATCATGAATACCCCGCAGGCTGTGTTTGGGTCGATTATATACCGACGACCTGAATGCTGTGAGACACCGCGCGCGATAGGCGCAAGTTGACCCATTTTCAGCCGCTCTAGTAGAATGTGACGAATTTCCCAATGACGGTTAATCGTATGCTCGTTATCGGTCTCACGGGCGGAATTGCCACGGGCAAGACGCTGGTGTCGAAAACGCTCCGTGACCTCGGGGCAACAATTATCAATGCGGACCTTGTGGGGCACGAGGCCTACCTCCCTCATACAGAGACGTGGCAGGCGGTAGTGGACGCCTTCGGTACGGACATACTCGATCCCGAGGGACAGATTGTGCGCCCGAAGCTAGGGGCGGTCGTCTTCAGCGACCCTGCTAAGCTCGAACTGCTCAACTCGATCGTCCATCCCCGAATCTATGCTATGATCGGCGATCGTATCGGGGCCATGAAGACAGATGGAGTAGAAGCAGTGGTCGTGGAGGCCGCGTTGCTGATAGAGGCAGGGTGGACACCCCTCGTAGACGAGATCTGGGTGACTACCTCTCCAATGGAACAGGTGTATTCCAGGCTGACGGGTAGGGGCCTGTCCCCGGAACAGGCGCGCGTCAGGATTGAGTCGCAAATGCCGCAGGAAGAGCGCGTTACCCACGCCGACGTCGTCCTAGTCAACGACGCCGGCGAGGTTGAGCTACAGAGTGCGGTCAGGGAACAGTGGGACCAGCGGGTCGCATCAAGAATACAAGGAGACCGGTAAGCCAGATGACATCACCAACGCGGACCCTGTTTCGGAGCTACATAATCGAGGAATATCACCTCAGTGAGGAACCATATTACGTTCCGGTTGGAGATGAGATCGAACTGTTTGAGGCCGCATACGCTCAGAAGATACCGGTAATTTTCAAGGGCCCCACCGGGTGTGGCAAGACTCGCTTCGTTGAGTACATGTCTTACCGCCTGGGCCAGCCGCTGACCAAGGTGCGGCAGCAGTCCTCGGCTGGCGCGTCTGACAACGGCAACACGGTTGTGGACGACCGCGACCACCTGCCTCTTGTGACCATCGCTTGCCACGAAGACCTCACCGCTAGCGACCTCGTCGGACGGTACCTTCTTGAAGGGGATCGTACTGTCTGGATAGACGGCCCTCTCACGCGCGCGGTCAAGGTGGGCGGCATCTGCTACCTCGACGAGATCGTCGAAGCTCGCAAAGACACGACCGTCCTGATTCACCCGCTGACAGACCATCGCCGAATTCTGCCTGTCGAGAAGAAGGGTGAGCTGCTGGAGGCGGCGGATGGATTCCTGCTGATCCTTTCATACAACCCTGGCTACCAGAGCGCACTCAAGGACCTCAAGCACAGCACCAGGCAGCGGTTCATCTCGATCGAATTCGATTATCCGCCTCGTGACATAGAGGCCGAGATAATCGCTCACGAGTCAGGCTCGGACGATGACACGGCTCTCCAACTTGCGAAGCTCGGCGAGAAGATCAGGAACCTCAAGGAGCACGGCCTTGGCGAAGGCGCCAGCACGCGCCTCCTGATCTATGCTGGCCAGATGATTTCGCAGGGGATAGCCCCCAGGCGTGCCTGCCAGGTTGCCGTCAACTGGGCGGTGACGGACGACTTCAACATCCAGCGCAGCATCGAAGAACTGACGACGTCGATTTTCGAATAGCAGAGACCGTCCGCGGGTGGCGGGCGTGGGGCGAGGCCCGGACTTGGGCTCTGAATTCATAGCCAACGCCAGGCGCATCCTGGAGAGTCGTTCGGTAAAGGTTGCGGAGGGCCACTCTATGGCCCCCGCCGCCGTCCTGCTAACTCTTTATCACTCTGAGAACGACTTTCACGTCGTCCTGCAGAAGCGCTCGCAACAGGTGGAGCATCATAAGGGAGAGATCTCCTTCCCCGGAGGGATGGCCGACCCCGACGATAAGTCTCTGCTTCATACCGCGCTCCGTGAGGCCCACGAAGAAATGGGCATAGTCCCCGCCGATGTCGATGTGGTCGGCAGACTCGACGACACGCCCACGATCACAGGATTCATGATCTCGACCTACGTCGGCGTCGTGCCGTCGCCGTACCCATTTTTGCCTTCTGGAATGGAAGTTGCAGAGGTGTTGACAGTGCCGCTGGCTCATCTGAGAGACTCGGGGGCGTGCAGGATAGAGACTCACCTGGATGCCGGAAAGCTTCGCACGATGCCTGTATTCGTGCATGAAGGTCATGTTATATTTGGCGCGACCGCAAGGATACTGGATCAGTTCCTCAGTGTGACCGCAGAGTTGCCCGTGTAAGGAGGATTCGTGAGTAACGAACAGACGCCCACATTAGAGCAGCTCAGGACCGAATTCCGCCGATTCCCGGCCCCCGTGGTGGAGGAATTCAACAAGGCTCGTTCCAAGATGCCACGGACAATGGAAGACGGCAACATCCTGCTCTGGGGACAGGCGGGCCTGAAGATAGCCGATCAGACGGTGCGGTCTTGGGAGGCAACCTCCCAATACTTCCGGGTCAGCCCCAAAGTGGTCGCGTACATGCCGTTCAGCTACTTCATGAACTGGACCCAGTGTGGCGCCAATCTCTGCAAGGAATCTCCTACCCTCGCGGCTGCATACTTCGAGGCCTCCCCGGCGGCGATGAGTAAACTGCGCTCTCGTCACATCGAGAGCTGGGCCGCCCTCGGCGGCAGCCTGTACAAGGGCACTTGGAAGTCCTCAACGCTGGCCTGCAAGTTCTTCACGTACAGTCCTTCGCTGATGGAGAGCCTGACCTTCCCGGAGCTGGAACGTTTTGTCGCCTTCCTGGATGCACTGGCTCACAGATCGTACGATCTGGCCTCCGAGTGCCTCGCGCTTGGAACGCAGATTTTCCCGTTGATAGGGGAAGACAAGACAGCCTTTATCACACTCGCCTCGGCGCTTGTGGACTCCGGCTGGCGCGAGGTGAAGAGTTTCTTCGACGCTGGCGCCAAGGCGCTTCCCAAGATCGATCCAGAGCAGCGATTCAGGTTCCTGAAGATCGCCGAAGACCTCGTTCACAAGGGCGGCTCCAATATTCCGGGAGTTATGCTCGAGACATCGCAGGCGTTCGCCGAGATCGACCCTGATCTCCACTCCAGAGTTCTCACGCTCGCCGAGCGGCTCATAGTCGAGTCGCCAGAGGCGGTCCCCAGTTTCATAGAGGCTTCTGCGCAGGTTATGGACCGCCTGACGATGGCGCAGTTCGAGAGATGGTACGAGGAAGGCGTCAACTTACTTCGCCAGAACCCCGACGGCGGACTGGCCTACTTCAAGATCGAGTCTGCTCATTCGGAGACGATGATCGAGGCGCTTTCGTCCGGTGTCGAGTTCGACCGGATCAAGGTCATAATGGAGATGTACTGTAGAGGACTGGCGGGCGAGGAGGTCAAGCTAGCATCGTCGCCTGAGCTGGTTGACCGCAACATCGGCTGGGTATCGGCCGAGTCGCCGACAACGGAGGGTTCGACGGTCTTCCTGCCTGACGTTGTAGACCGCTACCATACCAAGGACGAGAACTTCTCGTGGTTCAAGGTCGTCTCCACACACCAGGTCGCACACCTGGAGTTTGGCAGCTTCTTCTTTGAGTTTGACAGCCTGTCTGCGCTGTTCGAGGACCGCAGGCACGAGGTTGAGCTTCAGAGGGGAGAACAGTCCGCCGTATCGGAATCTCAAGATGTATCCGATCTCGCCGGCGAAGGGTTGGAACGAGCTTGGATCACCGATATGCAGCGGTTCTTCAACCTGTTCGAAGACCGCAAGCTGGCCCTGGACATTTTCACCGTAGTGGAAGATGGTCGGCTCGACTTCAGGGTGAAGTACGAGTACCCGGGTATCAAGGCTGCGTACGCGCGTGTCCAGATGGACTCATCTGAGGGACGACCAGAGATAACGACGATGCCGGCAAGGGAAGCGCTCGTAGAGTTCCTGGTCAGGCTCAGCCTGCAGCAGTACAGGGAGATTCCTGCACCAAGCGATTACGTGGATCAGGCGTTACAGGTGGCCTCGGTCGCTCGCCAGATTCTGGATGCCGAAGCGACCGTGGAAGACACAGCGGAGGCCACGCTTCGTATCTACGCGATAATCTCTTCAATCCCGAACGAGGAGGTTCCGCCGGACGAGTGGGACGACGTTGATGTCGAAGAGGAGCAGGAGGAAGAGTACTCCGACACGGACGACATCCAGCAGCTACTCCAGCAGATGGCCATGGGAATGGATATGGAGCTGCGGCCCGACGAAGAGCAGGACTACGAGTCCTCCGAAGAGGTGGACTATCGCGGCGACTTCAAGCCGGAGCTTGTCCAGCTCCTGACTCAGCTTCGAATGCAGCAGGACGCAGGGGCCGAGGCCAATGGTGAGCCAATCACCCAGGAGCAACTCGAGGAGCTTCTCCAGAACAGTGCGGAGTTAGACCTCCAGGCCGTCGAGGGGGACCTCCAGGATACCCAGGGAATGTTTGCTGACAACCTCCTCAAAGAGGCGGGGATGCAGCTCCCGGACAATCCCGAATTTAGCAACGGGCCATTCGTGCACATCGACGAAGACGGCGATTCGCTTGAGGCCAACGAGCCCCAGACTTTCGTGTACGACGAGTGGGACTTCAGAGCCGCCGACTACAAGCCGCGCTGGTGCATCGTAAGGCAGAAGACGATGGCTGAGGGAGACCCCAACTTTTTCGGCGCGACTCTGCACGGCTATGGCGGGCTTGTATCCAGGATTCGTCGACAGTTCGAGATGATGGTGCCTGAGATGTTCCGCCGTGTTCGCAAGCTCGAAGACGGCGAGGAGATCGACATCGACGACCTCATCGAGGCCATCGTGGACATGAAGACCGGCGTCAGCCCGTCCGACAAGTTCTACTGGCGCAGGAACAAGGTGCAGCGCGAGGTCGCCGCGGCATTCCTTATCGACACCAGCGCGTCCACAGCAGAGGCCATCGACGAGGGCAAGCGGACTGCCGACGATTGGGACGCGCCGGACGATCCGGTGGAATACATGGTGTGGCTGCGTACGCGCCGCGGAGAGGCAGCTCGCCGTTCATACAAGCGCATAATCGACGTCGAAAAAGAGGCAATCGTTCTGATCGTCAACGCCCTTGAGGCAATAGGTGACATCTACGGCATCTACGGCTTCTCCGGGTATGGTCGCGAGAACGTCGAGTACTATACGATCAAGGACCTTGACGAGCCGTTCTCGGACAGGGTGAAGCGGCGGATAGATCGTGTCGCCCCGCTGCACGCCACCCGCATGGGGCCGGCGATTCGGCACACCATCTCCAAGCTGGAGATGGCGGACGCCAGGACCAAGATACTGTTCCTGGTCAGCGACGGACGCCCCCAGGACAGGGGCTACAGCCGTGAAGGCGTCGAGAAAGAGTACGCCGTTCACGACACGCGAATGGCCCTTGAAGAGGCCCGTCGCAAGGACATCAACGCCTTCTGTCTGACCGTGGACAAGAACGGCCACGACTATCTCAAGACTATGTGCGCCGACATGGGATACGAGGTTCTCGACAACATCTACGATCTGCCCGAGCGCCTGCTGTACCTGTACAGGCGTCTCACGATGTAATTCCGACGACGGCAACTTTAGCAAGACAGAAGGCCGCGACATCACAGTAGTCGCGGCCTTTTTGCATCTGATGACAGTTGGTTGGGTCGGATTCTAGCCCCAGTTGGACTCCTGACCGCCTGTGCCGGTCTCAAGGACTCGTCTAAACTCTAGCAGCGTGTGGGTAACGGCGCGACCGCGCAGGCGGAGCCGTCGGGTAGGGTAGGATGCCGACCTGATGTGGCTGTCAGACCCGGTAACGATGCCGATGTGCGTAGTCCCGACCGGACCGGAGAGTTCCGTAGGTACCGTGACCAGGCCAGTTACCGCAAGTCCTACGTCCGCGCTGAAGCTCTCCCTGACCGCGGTGGCGAGTCGAGTGGCGTGGTCCGGCGTCGGACTGGCTCCTGATCCTCCGATTTCTCCGAACATCTTCGCGCTCGAACCGTTCGCAGCAAGCACAACGCTGCCCACTAATGTCCTCATGGACAGAGGCGACTCCAGGAGAGTGCTCGACAGGAGACCGCCTGTGAATCCCTCCACGATGGCAAGCGAAAGGCCCTGATTCGCAAGAGCTCTGAGAGCGGCTGTAACCGCGGTGTCATCATCCTCGCCCCAGATGGCTTGCCCGGCGACTCGCCTTATCTCCGCCTCCATCGGTTCAATCAGGCCCTGGGCCTCCATTTCAGACCCAGCGCGCGCTATCGCTCGCAGATGGATGCCGTCCTGCTTGGAGTAGATTCCCAGCGACGGATTCTCGCTCTCGAACAGGGGAGAGAGCATCTCGTCCAGACCGCCTTCGGTGATTCCGAACGTTTTCAGGGTCCGAGTTACGATAAAGACTCCCGGATTGAGCGCACGCAGGCCGGGACCGACGTCCGAGTCCCACATGCCGGTTATCTCCCTTGGCGGCCCTGGAAGCGCAGCGATGACGCGGCTATCCCGTTCAACCCACCAGCCTGGGGCGGTGCCCATCGGATTGGGGATCACTCGTGCGGACGGAATCAGAGTCGCCTGCTTTACATTGGTCTCCGGCATCTGGATCCCACGGGTCTCGAACTGCGCTCTGAGGTGGGCAAGCAGGTCGTCCTGTACTTCCATTTCTTCGCCCATCACCGCGGCGATCGATTCGCGGGTCAGGTCGTCTGACGTTGGTCCAAGACCCCCGGTAGTAATGGTGACGTCCGAGCGCTCCCAGGCTCTCCTGATTGCCTCCTGGAGCCTGCTGGGATGGTCGCCGACCTTGGTGGCCCAGGTGAGGTCTATCCCGATTCTGGCCAGCTGCTCGCCAATATACGACGAGTTGGTATCCACGGTCTCGCCCATTAGGAGTTCGGTTCCGATTGATATGATTTCAGCGTTCATCTCGAATGTCTTGCCAGGAGTCCTGTGCCACGCCTGCCATATCAGGCAGCGAGAGGTGAAATGAGAGTTGGGCGCAAGTATATCCCCACGCGGTAAGAGGAACAATCCAATGTGAATGGCGGGCCAATGAACCGGTCACATCGTTGGTTTGAGGAGTCTAGCCCGACCCCTCTGCCGCATCGGCGTACGGGAAGTCTTCTACCAGCTCGAAAAGCGCGTCGGCCCAATCGGCCGGGATCTTGACGAGAGGCGTTGCCGCGAGGTCGGACACTGGTGTTGCATAGTAGTGCAAACCGTCCTCGGTAAGGTTGCCAAACGCGAACAGTACGCCGTCAATGAACCGAGTGCCTCTCTCTGTAGTACCCGAGAACCGAATCTCGATTGACTTCCCTCGATAGGGGTCTTCAGGACCTTTGAACTCCATGCCCCAGTCCAGGAAGTCGCGGCTCCTGACCCTGTATTCCTCAACCTCGAAGTCGCGAGGTCCGCCCAAAAGCGGGAGGTACTCTTCCCACGACTCCGCATCAACTGGCCGATTCTCTTCGTCGGTATCGTAGTTCCGCGCGAACCACTCGCCCTCTTCCTGCTGGAGCCGCAGGAAGGGACCGTCCGGCTCACCGGAGACGCCTGCGTAGACATTGACCTCTGTGATGCTCTCCGGTTCTCGATACACCCACCACTTTGGCAATGGCGGTTCGTTCGCGAGTCGGGCTAGCACCTCGCCCCAGACGTCCGCTATCAGGAAGAGTTCATCGAAACCAATGACCTCACCGTAGTGATGATTGCCGTCAGTCGTCTTGTCGCCGAGTCTAAACTCCAACTCACGGCCGGCGGTGAGCCCGAGCCTTACGACCAGCCCAGGCTCGACCAGACCGTACTCGGCTGGATCCTTAATGGTGTCGCGCACTTTCGAAAAGTCACCTTCGAACCCGGACTTCAAGTCGCGACGCGTTTGGGGGCCGCTGACCAGAAGGACGATGCCGCCCCACCGGGTGTGTGACGGCGGGATTCCATCCAGGCGTTCGAACACCCACGCGTCTTTGTCATTCTTGAAGAAATGTTCAGTGTTCTCACCCGCGTTCACTTCGATGCTGATGATGTCTTCGAAGCTAACCTGGTAGAACCAGGGAGACTTCTCTTTCCGCTCCTCCTGCGTAGCGAACGGGGTATACTTTGCGACCGCCCCAAACGCCGTGTCCCCCAATGCGCCTATCGCCGCTCCGACGAACAGCAGCATCAGCAAGGCGATCAGCATGAGGCCAGCTGTGAGCTTCCAGTTCATGTGATCGTATACCTCACCGCCGACGCCACCAGACGACTACCGAAATAATCAGCATCAGGATGGGTGGGAGGAACCAGCCCGTCCACTTGATAAAGTCGCGTTCTCTCTGATTCAACACCAGCACACGGATCGGAATCGCCGGTTCGCGAATGGATATCAGTTCGTAGTCTTCTGCCAGCCAGTTCACCGAATTGAGCAGTAAATTGGCGTTGTCGCTCTGGAAGAAGAACTTGTTTCTCACAAAGTCGGAGTCGCCTATGACGATAATCTTGGTGACGTTGTCCTCACCCGGTACGATCTGACCGGTAAGAGAAGCGCCTGCTTGCATGACCGACGCAACGTCCAGAGGCCCTTGCACATCTTCGAGGGGGTTGTATACAGTCTCTTCCTCGTGCGATTCCATCCAGCTCGCGGGAGTGGTCATCGCCAGACGTGTGTAAGACATGAAAGCCGGTAGGTCTTCAAGCGGAATGGCCGGGAGTACCGCCGTGGCGTCAGTGAAAAAGACGTTGTTGAGCTGATCGGCAATCGGCACGCCTGTCAGGGCGCTGGTACCGAACTGCGCGTTGGAGCGCTGTATCATTGGCGACGTGGCTTCCCCGGCGACGTTGCTGATAAGGTCCGCGATCCGATCGCTCCCAACTCCGAGCCCCCACACCGCCAGCAGCTGGCGGTAGGAGTTTGGGGCATCGGGGTCCATCAGCACGATGAGCTTTCCTCCACCGCCCAGGTAGTCCGAGACAGCCTGCATTTCATCCTCGCTCAGGTCCTGTTTGGGACCCGGAATCACGAGAACAGCGGCGTCTTCAGGTACGATGCCGTCCTGCCTGAGATTGAGCGGGAAGACTCTGTAGTTGTCACGCTGCATACCCTGTATAGCGAAGTCGAAACCGTCGTCGTCCGTCTCTCCGGTGAGCGACCTCGTGATAGAGGCCTCTCCATGTCCGGTCAGGTGGTACACCTGCTTTTGCTGGACGCCCGTGACGACAAGAATACCTGTGACGAAGTCCTGCTGCGTGAAGTTAAAGACACCCTGGTACACACCCGTGTCTACGTCCTCGAACACAACAACCGGAAAGTCCGTAACGTCATACTGGACTGCGATGCTCCGATTCAGCTCGGGGTCGATGAAGCGAAAGGTGAAATTGCCGCTGCGTCGCGAGAACTCGTTCAGCAAGTCCTCGGTCTGTTGTCTTGTCAGAGTGGAGTCCCTGTCGGTGGGCGAGAAAAAGGCATTCGCCCGCAGGGGCCCTTGCAGCGTGTCGAGAACCTGGAGGGTCTGCTGGGCAGGGCTAAAGATGCGTGTCGCCGTTACGTCCAGTCTTGTCGGACTGCGGAACAGAAGGAAGTTAATCAGGATCACAATGACGAAGAACGCGACCGTCATTATGGCCAGGTTGGTGCCGTACCGACCCTGTCGGCCCGCCATGAATATCGCGACCGCTCTGGGAGACAATACGAGCGCGATGAACAGCAGGACCAGCCCGACTATGAGGACCGAGATAGAGAAGTTTCTGAGCTCGTCGATTGTCAGGAATAGTACGACACCGGCGAGTGTCGCTATGACTCCGACAATGGCCCCGATTGCGCTCCAGAAGCCCGTAGACTTGAACGTGTCGAGCAAGTCCACGCTAATTGATTGACGACGGTCCTGCTGGCTCAACTATCTCCACCTGCGAGTTTCGAGCGATCTGATCGTAAGGAACAGAAAAACGGCGGTCAGAGAGAGGAAGAACACTACGCTGGAAGTGTCTATGACCCCTCGGCTGAAATCAACTATGTGCTCATTCATCGACATGCCGTTGAACACCTCGCTGGCAACGCCGGTCACGATGTCCGCAATCAGGTTGACGAATGAGAGCATCAGAAGGATCGCAATTCCGACGACTGCGGCAACAATTTGGTTGCTCGACAGTGATGAGCCGAGAAGTCCTATAGCCAGCGCCGCGGCACCGTACAGCAACAGTCCGAGGTATCCGCTCAGGACAGGCCCGGTATCGGGGTCGCCGAAGGAGTACAGCAAAACTACATAGTAGAGAGTTACTGCGAGTATCGCGGCCAGAATCAGGAAGCTGGCGATGTACTTGCCCAACACAACCTCCCAGTCGCGGACTGGGGAAGTCAGCAGCAGTTCAAGTGTGCCGAGCTTCTGCTCTTCGGCCAGAAGCCTCATGGTTAGGAGGGGGGCAAGGAAGATTACGAAAAAGCTTGCCCAGTCCACGATGCCCCGAACGCCGGCCTCAGCGAATGGAGACGTTACGTCGGCGACGAAAAAGACCCCAGTCAGGCCAAGAAACATTGCTCCTACTATGTAGGCAGCAGGTGTACCAAAATAGAGTTTCGTCTCTTTCCAAGCTATATTGAACGTGTTCACGCGGCAGTCTCCGTGCTGCCGATCTCTTCCTCTGTTGTTGTCAGCTTCAGGAATATCTCCTCTAGCGACATGGTGACCGCCTCCAGTCTGTGCAGCTCCCACCCTGACTCCACAACCTTCTGTGCGAGCGCGGCCGTGACTTCGACGCCTGACTCCGACTCCACGCGGTACTGTGGGATCTCTCCGCGCTGGATATTAACGCGATTGGCAGTCTGCACACCAGGCACATCCGCCAGCACGCCGAGCACTTCCTGCTGTGGTCCCTTCACCTGCAAATCGACTCGCTCGCGGCCCAGCAGCCTGCGAGCAAGGTTGTCAGGGTCGTCTATCGCGACAATCTGACCTTCGTGTATCACGATTACTCGTTCGCAGATCTGGCTCACTTCGGGAAGTATGTGCGTACTGACGATAACCGTCTGTTCGCCCCCTAGGTCCTTGATGAGTTGACGGGTCTCTACTACCTGGATCGGGTCAATACCGATTGTCGGCTCATCCAATACGAGCACGTCCGGTTCATGGATGATCGCCTGCGCGATTCCGACTCGCTGGCGGAATCCCTTCGACAACTTTCCAATGATCGAAGTGTAGTAGTCCTCAAGATGGCAAATCTCGACTACGTCGTCGATTCGCGTCCTGATTCGTGCCGCGTCCATTCCTCTGATCTTGCCCATGTAGTCAAGGTATTCCCGCACGTTCATCTCTGTGTATAGAGGGACCGTTTCGGGTAGATAGCCGATGTGGCGACGAGCGTTCAGGGACTCTGTGACCACGTCGTACCCCGCGACTGTCGCGCTACCTGCGGTAGGTGGGAGGAAGCTGGTGATCACCTTCATGGTGGTCGACTTCCCAGCGCCGTTGGGCCCCAGAAATCCCACGATCTCCCCAGGCTCCACCCTGAAGGTGATGTCTGTGATCGCTGGGAAGTTCCCAAAGTATTTTGTTACGTTATTGACTTCTATCATTCGGCTCTATGACCTGTCCGGCCCTTGCTCTCGCTAGGCGACGATTGTCTGGCGCTCCTGCCCATAGTACTTACGAAGGTCGACTTGCTTGGGATTCACATGTGGATGCCCGCGAAAAACCACAGGGATTCTAATTCAAGCACTTCCGTGCTTTCAAGGCCGGTTGTCCGAGTTTCCTGTCGGGTGCTAAGCTAGTTCCCCGAACCGGCGGGTGCTGTTCAGTCATGATCAGCGCATCGGAAACACAGTTTGACTTGGAGATAATTGCGTTGCACCTAGTGATCGACGGATTTCAAGCAGACCCATCGTCGCTTAGAGACGTGGATCTGGTTCACGACTTCCTCGATTGGTTCCCAGACCGCATCGGCATGACCCGGGTCGCGCCTCCTCAAGTTTACACGTACAGGAGTCGCAAGGCTAAGGACTGGGGAGTCTCCGGCTTCGTCCTGATAGCTGAAAGCCACATCACGGTGCACACCTTTCCGGAACGGTCCTATCTGAACGTAGACATATTTTCGTGCCGTGAGTTCGATGCCGAAGAGTCCCTCGAGATAGTGAAGAAGTGGTTCAAGTTGGATCGGACCGAGAGCCGAGTGCTTGATAGAGGCCTTGAGTACCTCGACTCGGGCGAGGCTTACACCGGCATGGTGCGGGAACGTATTGGCCTTCAGCCAACCAAGGGGCCCAGTTGAGTCCCCGGTACGGCCCATTCGCCTGGCAGACATTCCTCGACACTCCGCCCGAGGAACACATATACGAGAAGGCCCACTTCGTCGTGATACCGGTCCCCTACGATGGGACTACTTCATTCCGTACCGGATCCAGGTACGGCCCGGCTGCGATCATCGATGCCTCCCGCCACCTTGAGGATTTTGACGTCGAGTTGCGATGTGATCCCTCAGCGGCGGGAATCTTCACGTTGCCGGAACTCACGCCGGATGCTTCCGGACCATCCCGCGTCATAGACCAGGTGAGTGAGGCGGTTGCGGACACACTCGAGGCCTGCAAGATTCCAGCGCTGATTGGTGGCGAGCACACAATAGCTCTGGGAGCAGTTAGGGCGTGTGCCGATGCCTACGAAGACCTTACCGTTCTATTCCTTGATGCTCACGCCGACCTGAGAGACTCTTTCATGGGCACGAAATGGGGACACGCGTCCGTAGCGCGCAGGATTTCCGAGATCTGCCCAATCGTGCAGGTCGGGGTCCGGTCCATCAGTGAGGAGGAGTTCGCGTTCTCGCAGAGCGCGCAGGGCGTAACGGTCCACTTCTGGCCGCCGGAGACCTCGAGTTCTGGACTGTTCGAGGCTGTGAGCAGTCTTCTGTCTCCGCATGTTTACGTCTCGATTGACCTGGACGTCATGGATCCTTCCCTAATGTCTGCGGTAGGAACCCCTGAGCCAGGGGGTATGGGTTGGTGGGACGTGATCCGTCTGATTCGAGCGGTGTCTCGCACATCCCGGATCGTTGGGTTCGACATAGTCGAGCTCAGTCCAGAAGAGGGCCCCGTCGCATGTTCGACTACCGCGGCTAAGCTAGCCTACAAGGTCATGGGCTATGCCCTGTCGGTATGAGACGAGGTACGCTACAATTGGATGCGCCTTTTCACGGGCCTTTGCAGGCAGTGGATGAAGGATACCCACAATGGTTGCGACTGACAGGCTAATCTACATGGATCACGCCGCCACCACTCCGGTTCGACCGGAGGTGATGCGGGCGATGCTGCCCTTTTTTTCCGAAAACTTTGGTAACCCATCAAGCATCTACGAGATGGCGCAGCAGAGTAGGGGGGCTGTCGACCAAGCTCGGAGGACAATTGCCCAAGCCCTGGGATGTAGGGCGAGTGAGGTGGTCTTTACGTCTGGGGGCACCGAGTCCGACAATGCTGCCATCAAAGGCGTAGCCACCGCTCTTCGGAACATTGGGAATCACGTTATTACCTCAAGCATCGAACACCACGCAGTGCTGCATGCCTGCCACCAGTTGGAACAGTTCGGGTTTGATGTCACGTATCTCCCCGTGGACGAGTATGGCCTGGTCGATCCCGACGATGTGGCCGGAGCGATTACAGAGCGTACAACGCTCGTAAGCGTGATGCTTGCGAACAACGAAATCGGAACCATCGAGCCGGTGGCTGAGATAGCAGCTGCCGTGGGTAGAGAAGCCCGCAGGGTCGGACGGAAGATATACGTCCACACTGACGCGGTCCAGGCCTTGGGCGCTCTTGACGTGAACGTCCAGGAATTGGGAGTTGATCTTCTCAGTCTTTCAGGACACAAGCTGTACGGCCCCAAGGGAGTCGGCGCGCTGTATATCAAGCGTGGAACTCCGTTCGAGCCTCTGATCTTGGGTGGTGGGCAGGAGCGCGAAAAGCGGTCTGGGACCGAGAACGTGCCTTCGATTGTAGGTTTGGCGGAGGCGGTAAGACTCGCTGAGCTGGAACGGGCGGAGATCACTCCACGGGTTGCCAGGCTCCGAGACAAGATCATCAGCAGCATTCATGAGCGCATTCCAGACGCGAAGCTGAACGGTCATCCCGATCAGAGGCTTCCGAACAACGTAAACGTCTCCTTCGAGAGTGTAGAAGGGGAGCCTGTTCTGCTCGGATTAGACTTCGCTGGCATATGTGCATCCAGCGGCTCAGCTTGCTCATCGGCGAGCCTGGAACCATCCCATGTCTTGACAGCCATTGGACTCTCTGCGGATCTGGCGCAGGGTAGCCTTCGTATCACCATTGGAAGAGACACAACGGACGAAGACATTGAGTACATGATCCAAACTCTGACTGACCTGGTGGGTAGGCTACGAACGATGCCTTCCCTATCGAGCGTCTAGTGGACAACCGGTACATAGCATTGTTGCATCAACTGTTTTCCAACTTTACAAATAAGACTTTACCACCCGATTTGAGAATCCCCCCAAGGCTAGTAGCAACCTTCGCGCTGTCCATGGTAGTCGTTGCGCTGACCGCGGCGTGTTCCAGCGAGCCTGACATCATCGCGGTCAGAGGTCGCAGCATCGAGATTCACGCTGAGCGACCTGTCATCGTCGAAAAGGTGTCGTACTCCACGGGGGCCGGGGAGCACCGGGTGCTCAGGCCGCGTGCTTCCAACAGACAGCTCGCTGCTGTACTGGTTACCGTGGTGAACAGGACCAGCACGGTAATGCCACTGTTGGTGGACCCAGAGGCTGCTAGGTTGGGCGACCGTCGAGGTGAACGGATCGAGGCTCTTGATCCGTTCGATCGGTACGGGACTATCGATGCGGCCGATGTCGATGAAGACAAGTATTCTCCCCTGCTTTGGGGCGACATACAGTTGGACCGGCATTTCCAGGTTCAGGGATGGGTCATATTCGACGTTCCAAAGGGTCTGACACTTGGAACGCTCTGGTGGGACGAGGTGGACGAAGTCGTCGCCGATTTCGTGGAATACCGCCGCCGCTAACCTGCCTGATGCATGCCGGTTCAGCCTCTGCGTAGTTGAACAGCCGACCTTCAGGGCTCACGTCCAACTGAACCTGTATCAGTTTAGTCGGTATGCCGCTTGAAGGTTCCATAGCAGCCGCGCCGTCATTCCGGCGAAGGCCGGAATCCAGAGGGGCGGTGCATTGTTCTTATCGAAGCCACCGACTAAATTGATACAGCATCCGTTCAACTTTTAACCTGTCGAAACGGCCAGACATCTAATATAATGTTTAGGTATGAAGCCCGTTTATGAAGAACACGAGTGGAGAACTAAATGGCACATGCAGTAGAGATCACCGACGCCACGTTTGAAGATGAGGTAGTCAATGCGGATGTACCCGTAGTCGTTGACTTCTGGGCTGAGTGGTGCGGTCCTTGCAAAATGATAGCGCCAATCGTTGAAGAGTTGGCCGGAGAGTACGCCGGCAAGGTGAAGTTCACCAAACTCGACGTTGACTCCAACCCCAAGACCGCAATGCAGTTCGGAATACGTGGAATTCCCTCGCTTCTCATATTCAACGAGGGTAAAGCCGTCGACCAGGTGGTCGGCGCTGTACCGAAGTCCATGCTGAAGAAGCGCGTGGACGAGGCGATTGCGTAAATTCTTGGCCAGACGTGCGGCCCGGAAGAGTGTCTTAAACTACGTCCCGCCGCATATTGTACTTGGGAGCGGATAGGGCCTGGTGGCTCTCGCGGTCTTCAAAACCGTCCGGCGGCAACCCAGCGGTTGGCGCGGTGGGTTCGACTCCCTCTCGCTCCCGCCAGTCCAAGTATCGGTATTACACTAAACGACCGCACCCGATTGTGGGTGCGGTCGTTTTCAGTTGCGATTCGACCAGAAGCTCCCCAGCTAACTTGCGCTCTGCGTGACTACTCTGGGCTAGAAGTATTGTCAGGACGTCCGGCGTGGCCTTTGCTGCAAGGTCCCTGAGCTGTTCCATGGTCCTGCTTCCCAAAGGATGGGGGACCACCACGTATGGGTAGTCCGGAACCCCGCCCAACGCAGCCATTGCGTCTGCGCTGGTTATGAAGGGTTCTGTGCAAATCACCGCAGTGGGAATGCCGCGCCGCTCAAGGGTTAGTCCGTCGTGCACACTGCACGATGAGCAGGACCCTCAATCGCCGGACGAGGTCACAACCACGTCGCATTCATCCACAAGTTCGTCGATTATACCCTCTGGGCATGGGCGCGATGCATTGTGCTTGTTGCGCTCCACCACTGCGCCGAACTCGAACCTGTCGGCCAGCACGTCGTGAATCGCGGTCAGCATCTCCTCCGAGTTCAACTTGCCGTTGGCCAGCAGTCCTATGGTCAGGCCGTCCAACGTCGTTGGGCGGTCCGCGACCACCCCATCCGCCGGCAGAGCCTCCACCGTCGGATCCAATACTAAGAGTCCTGTAGAACTGGTCATTGGCTTCCTCCTTGCTTTGCTAGATCATCCTTGTTACGGACCTCGACCCGGTTCCCCCGCTCCACAGTGGAATGACACAGGAGAACGCGCCGGCCCTTCCGCCTGCAACGACGATTGAGATACCGTCGGCGCTGGTAACGGAGTTGACGTAATCGTCAGGTGCGCCGACATCGTCTCGTATGAACCGTCCGGCCGAACGCCACTCATCTATGGAACGCCTGGCCGACTCGTGGAGAAAATCTCGTACCTGCTCTTTGCTCCAGCCGGCGCGTTCCAGGTTGCCGCCATGCTCCGGGCAGAGCACAACGACGACCTCTCCCTGGTTCCAACCGCCTCCGCCCGCAAACATAGCTTCGCGGAACGAGACCAGAATTTCCTCCGGCCGCTGAAATGCGTGGTTGTCGACCTGGATCGGGGATAGCGCGGCGAAAAGAGAAATCGTGCTCTGGTCCCTAGAGAAACCCTTCTCAGTTTGGAACGGCTCCCAGGGTGAAATGTCTTCGGCCTCAGCCATGCACCACGAGTACTTGCCCGGATGCCCGAGGGTAGCTTTGTCAATCTCTCCAGACTGTGATCCCGTAGCGTTGATGACGACGAGGCGAATCGCGCGTCCGATTGTGGCATTCGCTCGATGTCCTGGCCCAAAGACGCTGACCCCTGAGTTCAACCCGACCTCATCGACAATCGGCCCGTTGACGAGGGCAAGCACCGCGGCGCCCTGTGTACTCGCCGAAATGGCGTGCAGGTTGAACTGGGGCTCGCACATCGCTTCGACGGCAGCTGCAACGATGCTGAAGTACTCAGGCTTGCATCCTGCCATGACAGTATTGACTGCCACCTTCTCGGCGGTGATGACGCGACCTTTGGTGGGCTCGGTCCCCAGTATGTCCGATGGGTTGCGTCCTCCCGCATCCAGGCACGCCGAAACAAGTTCGGGAGTCGGCGGGACGATCGGGAGTCCGTCCGTCCATCCTCGCTCCATAAACCCTTCTACGACGGAGTTCCAAGAGTCGAACTCTATTCGTTCCGAGCTTAGCTCCGCACTAGTCATAACGCCCCTTTCGTCAATAGTGTGAGGCCGATTATATGAAGCGTGCAGGCGTCGGTCAAACTCCCGCTGCAACGATAGGAGTGTAGAAGGATTTCTCATCTAGGGCGCATGTGCTATCCTTGCGCTGTATCGCCCGATTTCGTAGGGCAGACGCGGAGGTATCGGTTGGTCGATGTCGAAACGTCCAGGTTCACCCCGGTCCCGAACGTAGCTAACGGGGCTGGACCCAAATTCGCTCACCCCAGTGAGCAGGAGTTCGCGAGGATTCTCGACTTCTACGGACTCCGCTGGGACTACGAGCCGCTCTCGTTTCCTCTCCAGTGGGAAGGCGACCGTGCCGTGGAGATGATGACCCCCGACTTTTATCTGCCTGAGCTCGACCTTTACCTTGAATTGACCACAATGAAGCAGTCGCTGGTTACACAGAAGAATCGCAAGATCAGGCAGCTGCGTCAGCTGTACCCCGATGTGAACGTCAAGCTGCTGTACCGAAGGGACTTCCACCGTCTGTTGGCCAAATTCGGGTTTGGTCCGCTTGTCGAGACCGACTTGCCAGGCATTTCCCGAGTCCTCTACACGGAACGGCAGATTCAGCAGAGAGTCCAGGATCTAGGCCGGACGATTTCACGCGACTACACGGGTAGGCGCCCTGTCCTAATCGGTGTCCAGCGCGGGATGGTCTGTTTCATTGCCGATATCATGCGCCAAATCTCGCTGCCTGCGAGGATGGACTTCATGGCTATCTCCCATTATTCGGGCGAGCATGGACCGGATATAAGGATAACGAAGGGTCTCGACCTGGATGTCCACGGTTCGGACGTTCTCTTGGTTGAAGACATCGTAGATACAGGCATGACACTAAACTGGTTGATCGCACACCTGCGGTCTCTTCGGCCGGCGAGCGTGGAGGTCTGTGCCCTCCTTGACAAACGTGCCCGCCGAATTGCTGATGTGGATATCAAGTACGTGGGATTCAACGTCCCCGATGAGTTCCTGGTCGGGTACGGCCTCGATTACTTGGAGTCCTATCGAAATCTTCCGTTCATTGGCGTTCTTAGGCCCGCAGGGGTTTAACAAAGCAGAACGCCCCAACGGGCTTCGCTTATCTGCGCTCCGCTCTCCTGACCTCGGCGGGTGGGCCGCCGCAGCCTAGATAGCCTCACGTATTCAGCTTGGTCCATTGGGACGTTGAATTCACTTTATCAATCATCGCAATACTTGTCAACGCATATTTGGTGCGATTTTGCCCCGATTTTGCTGATGCTCAGCTCTCGGACACAGCAGGAAACGTTTAGGTGAATGTTGAAGGACACGGTTTCGTCAGACCTGAAAACAGACTGGCCTTCACGGCGATTGCCGAGGCGTTTCTGGCAAGATGCTTGGGCGGCAGATTCGAGCCAATCGGTGACGCCTTCGAAGGATCGTCTGTTATAGTGCTGACCGGTGAGACGGAAGTACCAGGTCTCGTTGAACATCTTGCCAGCAGGACCGGCTAGACGAGAGAAATCGAGAGGACTGACTTATGGTTACCGCCACTCCGACCCTTACGACTATCAGCAAGACTGAGGCGCGAGCGCAGCGTGGCATGGTTGCTACAAAAGACGTCCACGCCACGCGAGCCGGCGTGCAGATGCTCGAAATAGGCGGCAACGCCGTTGACGCGGCAGTCGCAGCGTGCTTCGCCGTCGGCGTTGTGGAGCCGATGTCTAGCGGAATCGGCGGAGGCGGATACTTGGTTTACCAGGTTGGTGACAGGGGAGGCGTCGTTGGATTTCCGATGAAGGGGCCGCTGGCAGCCCGCCCGGATATGTACGAGCTGACAGGGGAGGCAGCGGTCGGGAACTTCGGCTGGGCTGGTGTGGTCAATAACGAGAACCTGGATGGCTCCCGGTCAATAGCTGTGCCGGGCGCCGTGGCGGGTCTATGCGAAGCCCACAGGCTTCTGGGCAAGTTGCCACTCAAGGAGGTGATCGCACCGGCAGTGTCCCTTGCAAAGGACGGCCACTCTCCGGGTTGGCACAACATGTACGCGCTCGGCCTTATGGCGTCGCGGCTGTTGGACTTCGATGAGCTTCGCAGGGTGTTCATGCCAGGAGGCAATCTGCCGAGCGGCGATCTGACCAGCCCCGCGCTACTTCGACAGCCGCAACTTGGAGATGTTCTCGAGGCGATCGGCAGGGAGGGCCCATCGGCCTTCTACTCCGGTGACATTGCTCGCGCTATTTCCTCCGACATTCAGGCAAACGGAGGGATTCTCTCTGAGAAGGACTTTGCAGAGTATCGTCCATTCGTTTGGGATTCCGGACTCGAGTTCGCGTATCGCGGCCACACTGTGAGGGTCCCCCCATTCGCCTGCGCCGGAACGACGTCAGCTATGACGCTGCGGCTGCTGGACGGATTTGATGTAAATTCGATGGGACACAACTCCGCAGACGCGCTGCACTCGTACATCTACGGCGCTCGCCTGGCATACGTGGATCGATTTGCGTACATGGCTGACCCGGCGTTCGCGAATGTCCCCTGGAAGGGACTGGTCTCAGACGGTTACTCAGAGTTGCGTCGCGGACTCATCGACTCGCATCGCTTGGGTGCGATCGAGCCAGGAGATCCGTGGGCATTCGATGAGGGAAGTCCGGGCGAGAATTTGGAAGCGAGCGCTCCGGCCCTGGATGCGGGGACCACACATCTCTGTGCAATGGACGCCGACGGCAACGCGGTATCGCTCACCAACACGTTAATGGCAGGCTTTGGTTCCGGTTTCGTTCCAAAGGGCACCGGCGTGGTGATGAACAACGGCATGATGTGGTTCGACCCGGTTCCTGGTCGCGTAAACTCAATCATGTCTGGGAAATACCCGCTCAACAACATGACGCCAGCGCTTGTACTGGGCCGGGACGGCGTCAGACTGGCAGTTGGCGCGTCAGGGGGACGACGGATAACAAATTGTGTTACCCAGTTGATTTCGAAGGTAGTCGACTTTGGCATGGGCCCGCAGCAAGCGATCGACTCGCCCCGCGTCGACTGCTCTCTGCCGGTAACAAGCGTCGACCCTCGAATGCCGGCAGAGGTCGTTGCTGAGCTGGAGGAGAGGGGACATCGGATCTACGTCATCGGCGACAACCACGTCCAAGGAGGATTCGCCAGTTTCGCCAGCCCAGTGGCAATCGTACGAGATGAACATGAGGGATTCCGAGGCGGCGTGGATACGTTCCACTCGGCGTACGCGGAGGGGCTGTAGGCGCTAATGAGGCTCTCGCTGGGAACTCATACCTCCCAGCTGATCACTCCCTGCCTTACCGGCCTTCCTCCCTTGAGTCGGAACCCGTCGTCCGTATGCTCCAGGTAGTCAGAGATCACTGACTCTAGCCTCGCGCGAGCTTCAGACTCATTGGCGACGAACATCATCCGTCCGACTTCGTCCAGGACCTCTTCAATCGTCTCGAAAACTTGTGCCGCCGACGGCGTGAGCATCGCGACGTTTGGGTAAATGTTCATCTCCCAAAGCACATTCATAAGCTCCGGGAGAGCAGGCAAGTTTACGCGTTGCTCGCCGTAGACCGGCTCCCACAAAGGAGCGACCTTCGATTGAGGCGAATCTACGAAAGACAGCATGATGACAAGGCGTCGGGCATGTGAGTTCAGCTTCTCGATGAAAGGCCTGACATCTGCGACCCCATAGACGACGTGCGAACACAAGACCAGGTCTGAGGGTTCGACGTCTGCGGTCTCCCAATCGGCCAGGACGGCTTCGACGTTGGATCGCCCGGCATCTGTGACTGCCTTGCGAAGCTGCGCCAGCATGGACTCTGACGGATCGGCGACAGTAACAGATCTGCACTTGAATGCTAGGGCAACCGCGAATCTTCCGGCGCCGCCCCCAACGTCGAGTACCGTGGAATCCCCTCTGACGAATTCTGAGATCTCATTCAGCGCCTCGTCGTCGGTCCGGTGCGGATCGGCCCTGAACATCGGGGCCAGCGTCCTCCAGAAGTCGCCCTGACGCCACGACTCGTCCATGATCCTCAAGGACTGCGCATGGTGTGACTCTACTCTGCTTCTCCAAGAGTGGGCCGCCGGAGTTGACACGTCTGAGGTCACCATTTTCCCTTCACTCTCCACTAGGTCTGGAATGTCATAGAATTATGGCACTTGCGTATGGTCGAATCCAATTCGATCTGGTGTGACTTCAGACCTGAAGCCTTGCGTTGAAAGGCTGGAAGTAGTAGATTCTTTGCATATACTCAGCCGATTCTAGAATCGTTCAAAAAAGGGAGCGTTTCAATGGGCTCGCAGAATGGAAACCATGACAAGACGTTAGTAGTCGTTCAGCTTTCCGGAGGGAACGATACTCTAAACACCGTCGTGCCTTACAACGACGGTCTTTACTACGACTTCAGGCAGACTGTGCAAGTGAACGGCGACGAGGTCCATCCCATCAGCGATGATCTCGCGTTCAACCCTAGCATGGGGCCGGTCAAGCGTCTGTGGGACGAGGGCAAGGTCGCGGTCATCAACGGGATCGGCTACCCGAACCCCAATAGGTCTCACTTCCGATCTATGGACATCTGGCACACGGCGATGCCGGACGAAATCGGTCGAGAAGGATGGCTGGGCAGGGCAACCCAAGAGCTCGACCCCAATGGCGACAACGTTCTGACTGCCGTCAACTTCGGTAGGGGAATGCCACGTGCGTTGGGAGTTCGGGGAGTGCCTGTGGCGTCTGTCGGCAACCTCGAGACCTACGGGCTGTTCCCGGACGTTGAAGACGAGTTCATGCGCAAGTACGCGCTGGAAGCGTTCGCCAAGATGTACGGCGGAGCGCAAGGTAGAGATGCCGTCATGGACTTCCTCGGCCAGACAGGTACCGACGCCCTGAAGGGGGCCGACATACTCAGGACAGCTCCTGCACAGTACCAGTCCTCGGTTGAGTATGCCGCCAACCCGATAGCCCAGAGCCTGAAGAGCGTCGCACAGGTAATGTTCGCAGACTTGGGCACCAGGGTCTTCTACACGCAGCACGGGAGCTTCGACACTCACTCCGGTGAGATCATCAGCCATGCCAAGCTTTGGGACGAAGTCGCGGGCGCGATCGGCGACTTCTACGACGACCTCAGAGAGCACGGACGCGAAAACGACGCGGTAGTGCTTGTCTTCTCGGAGTTTGGCCGCCGGATCAAGGACAATGGCTCAGGTACAGACCACGGCTCTGGTGGAACGGCCTTCGTCATTGGCGGCGAGGTCCAGGGAGGACTGTACGGGCAGTATCCGTCGCTCGCCCTTGACATGCAGCTCGAAGGCGACCTGCACTTCAACAACGATTTCAGGATGACTTATGCGACCTTGCTCGACCGCTGGTTCCACATCGACCCCGAGCCGATCGTGAACGGCAGGTTCGAGCAGTTCGACTTCCTTCCTGCCTAGCAACCTCTACTAACTCAAACTCAGGAGGATAGTGCAGATGACCACTACAGCAGATATCGCGCTGATGGCCCATCTCATGCGACGGGCCGGCTTCGGGGCAACTCGAGAGGAGCTTGAGGAGAAGGCAACCAGGGGCTACGAGAACGTAGTCGAAGACCTGTTGCATCCCACTGACGACCACCGCCAAAATCTGCCCGATGACCTGATCCGCCGCTATCACGTCGATCAGTCCGAGCTGCGCCAGCTGGACGGCGCTGGGGCGTACTGGATGTACCAGATGATCACGACCAACCATCCGCTAGAGGAGAAGTTGGCACTGTTCTGGCACGGGCTGTTTGCAACCGGTTACTCCAAGCTTAACCAGGCGCGGGCGCTTCTGAACCAGATCGATATGTTCAAGCGGACCGGGTTCGGCAGCTTCAGGGACATTCTGGTCGAGTTGTCCAAAGATCCGGCCATGATTATCTGGCTGGACAACAACGACAATCATGACGGTGCAATTAACGAGAACTACGGTCGAGAGCTGCTTGAGCTGTTCTCGATGGGCATCGGTAACTACAGTGAGGACGACATCAAGGAGGCATCGCGGGCGTTCACTGGTTGGACGCTCAAGAACGCCGAGTACATGTCGATGCGTGCCATGAAGGACTCGATCTGGCCGTATGGTCGTATCGCATGGCATTTCGAGTTCCGAGAGAGCGATCATGACACTGGCGAGAAGGAGTTCCTGGGTGAACGCGGTGAGTTCGGCGGCGATGAGATCGTCGACATCATCTGCAGGCAGGACTCAACCGCAAGGTTCATCTGCACGCGCCTGTTCCAGTTCTTCGCTGCCGACGAAGTCGACGAGAAGGGCGAAGCTGCTATCGAACAGATGATGGCTTCGTACTTCGAGTCAGACTACGAGATCAGGTCGGTCCTGAGGACTCTGTTCAACTCCGAGTACTTCAGAGGTGAGCCGGCTCGCTACGCGCGCGTGAAGGCCCCGGTCGAGACCGTTGTTGGCGCGGTCAGGTTGGCGGGTTCATACCGTACACCGACATTGGGAGTCAATCAGCTGGCCAACCAGGCATTCTACATGGGGCAGGGGCTTTTGCAGCCTCCGACCGTGGAAGGTTGGCACGAAGGAGTTGAGTGGATCGACAGTGGGTCCCTCGTCGAGCGTGTCAACTTCGCGGCCAAAGAGCTGGGAGATCCGTCCAACCCGGGCGTACGCGCAATCGTGGATAGGTTGGCTCGCGACGGCGGCGCCGAGCAGTCGGCTGCCGAAGTCGTCGATGGCTGTCTGGATCTGATGGGCCCGCTGCAGGTCGAAGACAATACCCGCACGGCGATGGTCGAGTTTGCATCGCAGTTAGGGGAAATCGACCTGGATGGTGAAGAGTCGGTGCAGGCCGTAGCCAACGTTATGCGCCTGATCGCATCGTCAAAAGAGTACCAGATGGCTTAGCTAGGCCGAGAGAAATTGCAGGACCATGAGCCGGTGTAGAAAACGCCGGCTCATTGGTGAATGATAGGTTAGAAGCTGATGGAGACGGGGTAAGAAACGTGACCACACAGGAGAGCGCAGCCACGCTCAGCTTCGATTACGTCAAGACGATCGGCATAGTCAACAACGGCAACAATGGCCGGGGTTTCGCCAATCCTTATGACATCGCATTCCGCCCAGATGGGCGCATTTTCGTCTTGAATCGCTGCGACCCCGCCCGCGCTTCTGCCATAAGGGTCGGCGTGTGCAACCTTGATGAGGACTACCTGTACGAGTTCGGAAACGGCTACGGCCAGGGTGAAGGACAGTTCATCTGGCCCGTAGCAATGGCCTTCGATCGAGACGATCGGCTATTTATCACTGACGAGTACAACAACCGTGTCTGCATATACGACGCTGACGGTAAGTTCGTCTCCCAGTGGGGTGAGGGCGGATCAGGTCCCGGCAAGTTCGACGGTCCCGCCGGTATAGCGATCGACTCCCAGGATTGCTTGTACATCGCCGACCAGCAGAATGGTCGCGTTCAGAAGCTGACGACCGAGGGCGAACTAATCGCTGCTTGGGGCGAACCGGGCTCGGCCAACGGTCAATTCGACTTGCCTTGGGGTGTTGGAGTAGGTCCCGACGATTCAGTCTACGTCGCGGACTGGCGTAACGACCGGGTCCAGAAGTTCTCGTGCAATGGCGAACACCTTCAGACAATCGGATCGCCAGGAAGGGGTCCTGGTGAGTTGAGTCGTCCTTCGGGCGTGGCGATCGACTCGGAGGGAGTGATTGCCGTCGCAGACTGGGGGAACGAGCGCATTCAAGTATTCGCCCCGGATGGCTCGTATTCCGGGACTCTCAGGGGGCAGGCAACAGTCTCCAAGTGGGCGGAGGACTACTACTCGTCTAACCCTGAAGAGTGGGAGCTTCGGAAAATATCCCAACTGGTGCCTGAGGACCTGCCTGAGCATCTCCAGACACCGTACCACACGTCCTCCCAAGTCGAGCCGTACTTCTGGGGCCCCGTGGCTGTCCGCATAGACGACGATGGCAGAATGTACGTAGTGGAGACCAACCGGCACCGCTTCCAGGTGTATCGGAAGTCTTCCTGATAGCCGTGCCTCGGTTCGGCAGCGGCGATTGTATCGCGTGGCTAAGCCGGCGGCTGGATCAGTTCTACGTAGTTTCCTTCTGGGTCCTGGATGTAGCAGATACCCCGTTCCTTACCGTCTGGCATCTCGTGGAAGATCGGGTCGGTCACAAACCGGATGCCCTGTTCTTTGAGTTGCGACGCTAACTCGCCCAGATCGGTCACGTTAAAGCAGATGTGGGCTGCCCCGAGTTGATGCCTGTGGAGGTGTCCTTCAGGGCTCGGTGGATTGATGAAGTGGACGAGTTCAAGCGCATGCTCTCCCTCCGGCTTGCCCACAAAGACGAGTGTCCTGCGGGCGCCGGGAATCCCAGTATGGTCTCCCTCCGGCGGCGCTACGCTATCGACCTCTCGCATGACGCTGAGGCCAAGTGTGTCCCTGTAGAACGACACCATGGCCTCGATATCATTGACCACGAAACCTGAGTGATTGAAGCCAGTGATCATGTTACTCCTCTCCGGGTAGGGTTAACCGAGTTTACGCTACTGTGCTCTCGCCAACAACTCTCGTTGCATCGCCACAACTGCATGTGTATCCTTCCAGGACAAACATAGGCATCTAATAGCCGACGGGAATGGCGCATTGACTGAACGGTTTGGACCACCCTGGGTCGCGGCAACACTCAGACGACTGGACTCATGGATTACGTGGGGAGTTGTTGGCTTTGTCATAGGCTTGGCGCTTGGAGTCAATTCAGTCTCCGTGTGGCTGGTCGCCATCGGTATGGGCGTGTTCATAGCCTACGTGGCGCTGCACGGTCCGGCACGACGTGAGTCTGAAGGAGCGCTCTTCGCCTCAGGGGGTGTGTTCATGATGGCCTGGATTGTCGGCTTTGTCACAAGGGGACTGCTACCGTGATTCCCAGTGCGTCCCTGGAGCAATGTCACGATCTGGTCCTAGTGGAGAATCGCAGATGACTCGATCTGTTGGGCAAGACCGAGTCCAACTTTTCGTCACGTGCGTCGTTGACCAGTTCTTCCCAGAAGTGGGAGAGGCGGTAGTTCGCGTACTCCGCACTCTCGATACGGAGGTCGACTACGACCCCTCCCAGACGTGCTGCGGGCAGCCAGCTTTCAACTCCGGTTTCTGGGACGAAGCGCGACCGGTTGCCAGAAGACTTCTGGGCCAGTTGGACGCTTCTGTCCCGGTCGTAGTGCCCTCAGGCTCGTGTGCGGCCATGATCCGCAACTATTACAGAGAACTGTTTGCGGACGACCCGGTCAACTTGGCTCGCGCCAATGCACTGGCCCTCAACGTCTACGAATTCAGCGAATACGTCGCGGACAAGGTCGGCATCTCACGGGTTGAGAGTCTAGTTCGGCCTTCCGAGTCCGACGTTGCGGTCGCGTTCCACGAGGCTTGTCACGCCAAACGTGAACTGGGTGTCGACAGCCAACCGAAGGGATTGATCGACTTGGTTCCGGGTTTCCGGCGTGTAGAACTCGAACAGGCCGAAGTGTGCTGCGGATTCGGGGGCACGTTCGCCGTGAAATACGCAGATATCTCTGGCGCGATGTTGCGCGACAAGTTGGACAACATAGAAGCCAGCAGAGCCGAGGTCGTGGCGGCGTGTGACACGAGCTGCCTGATGCACATCCGTGGGGGACTTCAGCGTCGCAACAGTGACGTTCGCACTGCCCACGTCGCGGAGCTAGTCGCCGAGGGCCTCAGGGGAGCATAGAGCTTGGAGCCGCGTACTCGTCAGTTCAGACAAGGAACAGCCAACGCGCTGACCGACAAGCAAGTCCAGAGGAATCTCGAAGGTCTCTACTCCGGATTTCACAGCGCACGCCTTTCCGCGGCTGCGGCAACGACGCAATGGGATGAGCTGCGCGACCGTGGGCGAGAGATAAAGTGGCACGTAATCGAAAACCTGGACTACTACCTCGAACTGCTTGCCGAAAACGTTGAAAAGGCTGGAGGAAAGGTCTTCTTCGCCAAGGACGCCAAGGCAGCATCTGACTATGTCGTTTCCGTCGCGCACAGTCGCGGGGTTGAAATGGTGGTCAAGAGCAAGTCCATGCTCTCTGAGGAGATGGGCCTCAACGAGCGCCTGGAGTCCGAGGGCATAGAGCCTGTCGAAACAGACCTGGGCGAGTACATAGTTCAGCTTGCTGGTGACACTCCGTTTCATATAATCGCTCCCGCCATCCACAAGTCGCGCGAGCAGGTCTCAGAGCTATTCGCAGAAAAGCTGGGCACGGGCAAGATAGAAGACATTGAAGAGCTAACCAGGGAGGCTCGCCGTCAGCTTAGAGAGAAGTTCCTCGCCGCTGGTATGGGTATAACTGGCGCCAACTTCCTTGTCGCCGAGTCTGGCACCGTAACCCTGGTCACCAACGAAGGCAACGGTCGGATGTGCACATCGATGCCAAAAGTACACATCGCAATCTCAGGAATGGAAAAGGTCGTGCCCTCGCTTGAAGACCTTGGTCTGTTTCTGCGCCTCCTCATCCGGTCGGCAACCGGGCAGATGCTTTCTAGCTACGTAACAACGGTAACTGGCCCCAGGGGTACCGAAGAGGAAGACGGGCCTGAGGAGTTTCATCTGGTGATCGTTGACAACGGACGCTCGCGTCTGCTGGCAGATGAGCATCTGCGTGAGTCTCTCCTGTGCATACGCTGCGGCGCCTGCCTGAACGCCTGTCCGGTGTACCGCAAAGTCGGCGGTCACGCCTATGGCTGGGTGTATCCGGGTCCGATTGGGGCCGTGGTTTCTCCCATGCTGACCGGACTGTCTGATGGCAAGGACCTTCCATACGCGTCGACCTTGTGCGGTGCGTGCAAGGAGGCGTGCCCGGTCAGGATCGACTTGCCGAGGATGCTGCTGTACCTGCGCAAGGAGTTGACTCAAGGCGACAACTATCCGTCTGAAAAATCCGTAGATGGTGCGGAGAAAATGGCGATGAAAGGGTGGCGGGCATCCGTTTCGAATGGCGGGGCTATGCAGGCCGCGAATTGGGTTGGGAGAGTCGGCCAGTCGCTGATGTCGCGGACTACCGGAAGTTCAAGGCTGCCAGGCCCACTGTCAGGATGGAGCGATCACCGTGAAATGCCTGAGCTAAAGGAGACATTCAGGTCACGGTGGCGCAGGTTGAGCGAGGAATGAACGAGCGAACCGAGTTCTTGGCCCGCATCAGGGGAGCGCTTGGTCGGTCCGATCCCTTGAGGGCTCCAACTGCCGAAGCCCCATCAGCGCAGGGGCCTACCAGAGAGTTGACTGCGCGTGTAGAGGCAGCTCAGGTATTGGCAGACACGGACGCCAGTAATCTCTTGGACGCAATGGCTGTCTCTGGCAAGGCTTCCGGCTGGAATGTTGCGAGAGTTGCTGACATCCGGGAAGCGGGCCGATATGTCCTCGACGTCGCGCGAGACTTGGAGGCCAGGTCTGCGGTACATTCAATGCATCGAGTGGTACGGGGCATCATCCGAAGCGATCTGTTCTCTGGTACCGGCATCGAGCTGACACCAATCGCGGTCGACCGAGACGACTCCTCCGTTGAGGAGGAGTCCCGCGTAATGCTGCGAGACGCAATGGCAAGTGCCGATCTAGGAATCACAGGTGTGGACTACGCGATCGCGGAAACTGGCACATGTGTCATAATACCAACCACAGGGTCCAGCAGACTGGTGTCACTGCTCCCGCCGGTCCACATCGCCCTCGTAGAACGCGGTCAAGTTCTCCCGAGCTTGGACGAGCTTTTCACCCTCCGACGGCGTGACTTCGTTGCCGGGGACTTGGGTAGCTATATGAGCCTTATCACCGGGCCGAGTCGGACCGCCGACATTGAATACAAGCTCGTCACGGGCGTTCACGGTCCCGGGGAAGTCCATATGGTCCTGATAGGGTAGGGGAGCCTCGACTCAGGCGGGGCCGCGGCCGAACACCCTGGCGCCGGTCTGCATGAGTCGCAGCATTCGTTCGGTCGTCTCGGTTATCAACTCGGCGGCTTGCTCAGAAGCCGCTTCAAGTGTCATGGGTCCACGCGGGATCGGCAAGGCTCCTTCGATACCATGTTCATGCACCATTTCGTATCGGTCGCCTAATGTGCCGGCTATTGCCACAACAGGCACTCCCAGGCGTCTAGCGCGTTGGGCGACTCCTACTGGCGCCTTGTTGTAGACGGTCTGGAAGTCCAGAGCACCTTCGCCGGTTATCACAAGGTCGGCCCCTTCCAGGTGCTGATGGATGTTCACTGTATCCATGATGATATCGACGCCCGCCCGGAGCTCTGCGCTCAGGAAGGCCACCATTCCGCCTCCGAGACCACCGGCAGCGCCTGATCCCTGCATGGTCTCGACGTCCACTCCCAGGTCACGTCGGACGACCTCAGCGAAGTTGCTGAGTGCTGAGTCGAGCTCTTCAACCATTGCTGGACTAGCCCCCTTTTGGGGGCCGTAGATCGCTGACGCGCCTTCTGGACCGGTTAATGGATTGGTGACATCGCAGGCTACCATGAATGTCGATTCAGATACCCGACTGTCGAGATCTGAGAGGTCAATATGATGAAGTCCGCCCAGAGCGGCGCCACCTGGCCTCACGATGTTTCCACTTTGGTCCGTCAGTTTCGCTCCCAATGCCTGTGCCATCCCCGCGCCCGCGTCGTTGGTGGCGCTGCCGCCAATGCCGACAATGAACCTTCTGAAACCCTCGTCCAGAGCCGCACTGATAGCTTCGCCAAGTCCGTAGGTCGTCGCGTTCATCGGGTCTCTGGAGTCCAAGGGCACGAGTGCGAGACCGGAGGTTCGCGCCATCTCGATTACAGCTGTAACTCCGTCTCCCATCGCACCCCAAGGGGCCTCTCTACGCTCGCCGAGAGGGCCTGTAACCGATGCTGTACGGATTGTGCCACCCGATCCCTCAACTAACGTTTCCAGTGTCCCGTCACCACCATCGGCGACTGGCACCAGGATAGTCTCGGCGTCTGGTAGCAGGCTTAGCACGCCGGCCTGGATAGCCAGCGCTGCATTGAGCGCGGAGATGCTGCCCTTAAAGGTCTGTGGAGCAATAACAATCTTCATATCGACCACATTGTAATGTACAAGAAGTATCAAGGTGAATGTGTTTCGATAGGTCAGTTGTCGCTAACCCCTATGGCCATAGGGCGATATTGAAATGTATCAGAGGTGATTCCGCTAAGGCATGTCAAATCTGTTAATATGCAGCGAGGGACATATCGGGAGGGCGAAGTGCCACGAGAGAAGGTGAACCAACCAACTAGACAGCTCTACGCTCAGATCAGAGAGGACATTTATCTTGCGGCGAAGGCAAGGGCTGCTGAGATGAGGGTCCCGCTGCGGGAGTTCATTGAAGCCGCCCTGGAGGCGGCGCTGAGTAGCGAGCCACACGCTGCGGCCTCCCCACGCTCTGTGTGGGAGGACGAATATCTGGGGATGCAGCTCCGCCAGCCTCTTGGTGCTCCTGTGGAACTCACACCCGATGAGGCAAAGGCGATTCTTCGTGAGGCGGTAAGCGCCGACTAAGCGCGGGGAACCGTTGCAGACAGTCCGGAATCTCAGGTTGTCGAAAGGCATTCAGTTTGCAAGTGGGGGAAGAGAGGCAATGAGTGACGATCTGATCCTGGATACTGGAGTCGTGGAAACTCTATGGACTAACGGTCCAGGCGCTTCTTGGCTGGCTCAGGTCGTGAATGGGGACGTAGTTGCGGCACTTTCCGCTTCATCTCTGGCGGAACTGGTACGCCGTGCCCCTGATCGCCGGGCCGAGATCCAGATTGTTGCGCTACTGGACCTGGTCAATGTGTTGGAATTGACGGGGGAGGCGGCTCGCAGGGCAGGGCACATCGCCCGCGATCTGGACTCTGCCGACCCGGAAGCAATGCTGAGCGCGGTAATAGCGGCCACAGCGCTTGAAACGGACCGGGCTGTTGCATGCATCGACGATGAATTCTTTGCAGCCATGGGTTGCCGAATTGCCCATCTCTCCTGATTGGCACCTACGGCAAGGCTGGTTTCCAGGCATGATACGTCGTAGTCGTAGTGCGCCTGTGCCTCAGGTAGTCTGGCCCAGCGCCTGAAGGAGTGTAGGCGGTAGTCTATAATGAGCTCAGAGGGCATCGTGTCTTGGGATCAACCATGCCTACAACGAGTGCTCTGAGTTGTTTCTAAGAATTGAAGTAGTCTGGCCTTGGGGCTATGTCAAGACTCCGCCGAATACTACTGGCACTCATTGCCGTCGCGGCTCTGTCCTCCGCTCTCGCGGGCGCTCTCTACGCGCAGGACGGCGGGACCATCATGGTCGGTCGGCTCGACGAGCCGATCGATCCGGTGTCGGCGCGCGTGCTGAGCGGCTGGATCGAGCAAGCCGAAACTCAAGGCGCTTCTCTGTTCATTCTGGAAGTCGATACCCCCGGCGGTCTGCTCGACTCGATGAGAGACATGACCGGTGTACTGCTTGACTCGACGATTCCTGTCGCCGCGATTGTGACTCCTTCTGGCGCAAGGGCGGCGTCAGCAGGGACGTTCATAGTTGCCGCCGGACACATTGCGGCGATGGCTCCCGGAACTACGATTGGAGCAGCCTCTCCTGTAGATGCAGGCGGAAATGACCTGCGTGAAACGATAAAAGAAAAGGTTTCTCAAGACGCAGCCGCCCTTCTTCGCGGAATAGCCGCACAGCGGAATCGCAACTCAGAGGCCCTTGAGAAGACTATTTTTGAGGCTAAGTCGTACTCTGCGGAAGAGGCCCTTGAACTCCGTATTGTCGACATTAAAGCAAAAGACGTGTCGGATCTTCTCGATCAGCTTGACGGCCGCGAGATCAACGTGCAGGGGGCGGTGCGGGTGATGGATACCAGCCGTGCTACCATAGAGCGATTGGAGGCGACTCCGGTCCAGCAATTCCAAGGATGGCTGGCCAATCCGCAGCTAGTGTTCATTCTACTAGCCGCCGGCGGCATACTGCTGATAGTTGAGCTCGTAAGTCCGGGCGGTTGGGTGCCGGGCGTAACAGGCGTAGGTCTGTTGCTCTTAGCGTTTCTTGGCCTGGGCAACTTGCCGGTCAACTGGATTGGGCTCGCGCTCATTGGAGGAGGCCTGCTGCTTATCTTCGTTGAGCTTCAGGCCCCGGGATGGGGTGGATTCGGAGCAGCGGGTGGAATAGCCTTTGTACTTGGAGGTTTCCTTCTATTCGGCGACTCGAGCGTGCCCGGACTCCCCGCCCCTGACGTAAGAGTCGGATGGGTGGTGCTCGGCGGCACCGCGGCGTTCATGGCGCTCTCCCTTTTCGGATTGTTCCACTTCTCACGGAAGGCTCGCGACATTGAGGTCGTCTCCCGCAGTTCGCAGATAGTAGGACAGACAGGCGTTGTCAGATCGACACTAGACCCGAAGGGCACCGTGTACCTTGCGGGCGAGTTGTGGAGCGCCGAATCGGAGACTGGGGAGGTTATAGGAGACGGCGAGTCCGTGGTTGCCGCGGAGCTCGATGGGGTGACATTAAAGGTTTTCAGAGAAAGCAGCTTGGATGCGATCGAAAGGAGCATCACATGATTCCATATGTCAAAATCGTCCGCCAATACGAACGCGTTGCGATCTTTACACTCGGCAAGTACGCGGGGATGCGGCAACCCGGCCTCAACCTGCTGTTCTGGCCCTTCCATGTCACTAGCACCGTTGACTTGCGCGAGGAAGTCATGGACATCCCGCGACAGACCAACATCACGCTCGACAACGCGCCCATTGACATAGACTTCCTTGTGTACATGCGCATCATGGAAGACCAGTCGGAGAGGGCGGTTCTTGAAGTCGTGGACTATCACGCCGCCGTCGTCGGCATAGCTACGACCACTCTCCGCGCCGTCATCGGCGAGATGAATGTGGACGATGTCCTCTCGCAGCGAGAGCGCATTAACGAAGACCTCCGCAAGAAACTTGACGAGATCACGGGTCGCTGGGGAATCAAGGTGACTCAGGTGGAGATTAGCGAGATCGAACCGGCACGCGATATTCAGGAAGCCATGAATCGGCAAATGTCAGCTGAACGTATCCGCCGCGGCGCGGTCACCGAGGCAGAAGGCATTCGGCAGGCGGCCATCACGGTCGCAGAAGGTGAGAAACAATCTGCCATTCTCCGCGCCGAAGGTCACCGCCAATCCGAGATTCTAACCGCGGAAGGCGACCAGCAGGCCTCCGTGCTGCGCGCCGAAGGTTTTAGCACGGCCCTCGAAAAGATCTCCACGGTAGCGGCAACCATAGACTCCAACACCCTAAGCCTTCAGTACTTCGACACGCTCAAGGAGCTGGGAAGCAGTGAAAGCACCAAGTTCATATTCCCGATGGAGTTCACGAACCTGTTGAATCCGTTTATAAATGCGGCCACCGGTGGTGGGGCAGGGCAGTCAAGGGACGGCGGCTAGGGTTGAACGATGCCTGGCAGCCGTATTAGGTCGTCGGCAACGACGTGAAAATCCGTCCGCGCGGTGGGCCGCATCCGCGCGGCACTAGATGTGGTCTTTGATCGCCCTGGCGACCGTCAGCGTCAATCCGGGGACGGCGGCGACCTCTTCCAGCGACGCTTCCCGGATGCCTTTGACTGAGCCGAATCTGCGAATCAGCATCCTTTTCCGCTTGGGACCCACGCCGGGAACGAGGTCCAGAGTCGATTGAACGCTCTTCTTGGATCTCCTCTCACGGTGGAAAGTAATCGCGAATCGGTGTGCTTCGTCTCGAACCCGTTGGACCAGGAACAGGCCCTGAGCATTGCGGGGAAGCACTATCGGGTCACCGACATAAGGCACGAAGAGCTCTTCGTTCTCCTTGGCGATGCTGGACAGTGGAACGTCGTTGATACCCAACTCCAGGAAGACCTGCAGCGCGGCCCCGAGGTGTCCCTTGCCACCGTCAATGAGGACAAGATCGGGGATGATGCCCCAAGAGTTTCCGTTCCTAGTACGGTGGTCGCGGCTATCGGAGGTCCCGTTGCCGCCGCCGGCGTCCTTCTTCCGGGACTCCGATAAGCGCCTGAACCTACGCGTGAGCACTTCGCGCATCATTGAGTAGTCATCCACTCCGGCAACTGTCTTTATCTTGAATCTCCGGTAGTGGGCAGGCTTTGGACGGCCGTCCTCGAACACGACCATGCTGCCGACCGAATTGGTGCCTTGGATGTTCGAGATGTCGTAGCACTCTATCCTTCTGGGTAGATCAGGCAGGCTGAGTGCCTCCTGAAGCTCCTCCAACGCCTGGTTGTTGTTGGTGGCCTCGTGGATACGGCGAATTCTTAGCTGCTTCAGGCCCTGGTCCGCGTTCTGAGCCACCATCTGGACCAGCTTTCGCTTCTCGCCGCGCTGCGGCACGTGCAGTTGGACTGCCCCCTGCCTCTTGGATCGCAGCCACAGCCCAATCGCCTCCATGTCTTCGGGCAGATGCTGGAGGAGCACCCGCCGAGGGACGTACGGATTGGCAGTGTAGAACTGCTTCACGAACGCCGCCAGGACCTCAGCCGGCTCGTCGCCCTCCGACCTGTGCATCAGGAAGTTCTCGCGTCCAACCAACTTGCCCTGTCGTATGAAGAACACCTCGACCCAGGCGTCCCGACCCTCCTGGGCGAGCGCTATCACGTCGATGTTTTCGTTGGAGAGCTGGAGTACCTTCTGCCCTTCGTGGACCCTTTCAATTGCCTGAATCTGATCTCGAAGGACCGAGGCCCGTTCGAATTCCAAGCTCTCGGCGGCCTCGATCATTCGTCCCCGTATGCCCCTGACAACCTGATCTGTGCGGCCCTCAAGGAAGAGCGCTACCTGATCGATGATCTCATGGTACTGGTCCCTACTGACCTCGCCGATGCACGGCCCGGCGCAGCGATGTATGAAGTAGTCGAGACAGGCCCTATCGTCGTTGCCGGTGATGGTCTTCGTACAGGACCTGTAAGGGAACAGCTTCTTTAGCAGGGCCAAGGTTTTTCGCACGCTCGACGCGCTCGCGAAAGGCCCAAAATACCTTGCTCCATCCTCCCGCACTCGGCGTGTCACATAAACTATCGGGAAATCTTCTGTCGTGTCGATCTTGATGAACGGATAGGACTTGTCGTCCTTGAGCCGCGCGTTGTACTGGGGCTGGTGTTCCTTGATGAGGTTGCTCTCGAGGATCAACGCTTCCTGCTCAGACTCGGTCACGATGAACTCGAAGTCCAGGATCCTTCGAACCATCTGCCTTATCTTGGGAGGCAGCCCCCACGGATTTCCGAAATAGGACGACACGCGATTTCGAAGGCTGGCGGCCTTTCCGACGTAAATGATGTCGCTGGCGGCGTCCCGCATCAGGTAGACGCCGGGTTCGGCGGGAAGGGCACGCAGGCGCTGCGTGAAATCTGGAGTCTCGACCACGGCCACGCTGCCCTTGGCGGCTCTTCGGACTTCATTCATGGGATTTACCCGGAATCTATCTGGCACATGCTCGTGCCAGTACGGTTAGATCAGGCCAGGCCATTAGATGGGAGAGAGAATACAGCCGTGGTGTCGGTTGTGTTACCTGAGAACCACAGTAAGCATGGCCAGCGTTATGGCAACAAGTCCGGACAGCGCTCCGATTCGCCTGAGCTCCGAGCCGAGATACGGGTACATCTGCAGCGGCTCAACAGGCGTGCGCGGACGGGACGCCCGCCTCCGCGTTGCAGTCGTTGACGGGGCAGCTGTCTGTCGGGGCTGGACAGCTTCAGATGGCGCAAGTGTCGTAGGATTGGCGGTCGCTGCGGAAGATCGTGACTGTCTCCGGACCTCGTGAACCTGCGGCTGCGCAGTCGCGGCTTGAGCCGTTGCTTCCCTGGTTCTACCGCCTCTTCTGCGCCTCCGACCGCTCAACTGGGCCTGGCGCGATGCTGCGCGTCTGCTCTTGCTCGGCATTGGGATTTGCTCCTGTTAGGGCTTCAGTCCCTTTGAGCATAGCGGTCTGAACGCGCGTTGTAAAATCATGCCCTTGGATGGGCGCCGTCATATTCCGCCCTGACGTGTTCGCTAGTCAGGTGGGTGTAAATCTGCGTTGTCGTAATGCTGGCGTGACCGAGGAGTTCCTGGACGTGCCGCAAGGGAGCTCCTCCCCTAAGGAGGTGGGTGGCGAAGCTGTGCCTTAGTGTGTGTGGAGTAACCCGCGCATTTAGACCGGCCTTTTCGGTGTAGCCCTTCAGGATGAGCCAGAATCCCTGACGGGTAAGTCGATTGCCTCTCCTGTTGAGGAACAACGCGGTCGGTGATTTAGTTCCGGCCAGCACCGGACGGGCGTCCTGGATGTAGGATATCAGCAGTTGAACAGCCCCACTGTGGATTGGCAGTATTCGCTCCTTGCCGCCTTTGCCAAAGCACCTGACAGACCCGTCCGAAACATCCACATCTTCGATGTCTAGAGCTGTGAGCTCGCTCACCCTCATGCCGGTTGCGTAGAGCAGCTCGATCATTACCAGATCACGCCGCGCCTCGGGCGTTTTCATGGCGGCAGGCACTTCGAGCAGCCGTTCCATCTCGTCTATGGTCAGCGGATCGGGGAGTGAACGCCCGATTTTAGGCGAGCCGACGTTGGCCGTCGGGTTGCCCTCAAGGACCTGCTCCATGACCAGGAACCCGAATAGCGACTTTGCCGAGGCGATCTTGCGCGCCCTCGTCGTTTCCGAATATCCTAATTCGTGCAGATATAGCACGTAATCCGAGATCGTCTGCTCGGATACGTCGGCCCAAGATGCGGGCCGGAAGGCACCAAGGTTTCGACCTTCCAGGTACTCGACCAATTGACTGAGATCGTTTCGGTAGGCGGCGAGCGTGTTTGACGAAACTCCCCGCTCGACTGTCAAATAGTGAAAGAATTCTTCCAGACGTTCTTGCATGTGCGACCCTTAGGAGCCCGATAGGAGACTGAATCGAAACCAGTGTATGGCCTGCGTCATCCGATTGTGACCCAGGTTACTGGTCACGTATCTTCAATTTGACTAAGAGATGATATGAGAGCTGCCTTTCAAGTAGACCTTCTTTTCAGGAACTGCCAGCATGGTTGAAATTGATGTAGGCCCTAATCTAGTAGCGTTCTCCGCATTTGTCCTGAGTTGGCACGGCCTATTCAGCTTCATAGCGGTTGCAACAGCGGTCTTCTTGGTCGGCAGATGGGCGCCAATGCGAGGCATCCACCCGGACGACATCTACTCCATCGCGATCTGGGCGATAATCGGTGGGATTGTAGGCGCGAGAGCCGTTCATGTGATCGACCACTGGAGCTTCTACCAGAATACACCTGGCCAGATTGTCGCGATCTGGAGCGGCGGAATCGGCATTTGGGGCGGAATACTCGGAGGGTTCATCGGGGGCGTCCTGTACTCACTTTGGCGGAAGCACCCCGTGGGCGTCATAGCGGACCTTACAGCCCCGGCCTTGTTGATGGTCCAATCGATCGGGCGTCTCGGAGACATCGTCAATGGCGAGCACTGTGCCAATGCGTGGGACTTCGCCTTGGGCTTTGTCTGGCAGAATCCCGCTTCCGACGCTGGAAGATGTGCCAACGGGATCGGGGTTTCGGTTCAGCCTGTCATCGCCTATGAGATTATCTGGAACATGCTTGCCCTGATCGTGGTCTGGAAGCTGCGAGACCGACTACGACCTGACGGCATGCTTTTCGCTCTGTACCTCGCGCTTTACTCTATCGGTCGCTTCGGGATCACCTTCTTCAGGGAAGACAGAATCTGGGCGTTCGGAATGCAGGAAGCGCAATACATCGCGCTGCTGGTGCTGGCAATAACAGTTCCGCTGCTGCTCATCAAGGCTCGCCCCGTGCCGGCAGGCGAGGTCGCCATTGAAACTCAGGATGTACAGCCGAGGGACTCTCGAACGAGGGCTGAGCGGCGCAGGCAGGGCCGCCGCTAGATTAGCCTCGGCTGCTGTGTGGGCGTCAAGTCTTCGATCACTAGCTGCAGGCTAGTGCGGCCTTTCCAGGTGTTTGGCTCCATCTGATAGACGATGTCGATGTTCGAGCCCGAGGCCGCATCGGAAACACGGTCACCTTGCCTGAAGGCGATCGCGTCCCATGTTTCTCCTTCGTCTGCGACTCGCAGTTTCAGATGCTCACCTGCGCCGACGCGCCTGGAGTCCAGCACCTGCAGCGAGGTCGACACGAAACGGGGCCTGGGATTTGCTTTGCCAAAGGGAGCGAATCTCTCGGCAAAATCGAATAGATCGCGTTTGACCAGCGATGGTTCGCAGTGCATATCGATCTCAATCCTGGACTCCCGCTCGTGGCTGGCACTGTCATTGGGAACCGACTCTAAGAGCTCAGCCAACTCACTCAAATTGTCGTTTGGAATGGTGAAACCGGCCGCCTGTTCGTGTCCGCCGAACTGAGTCATCAGGAAGCTTGCTGATTGTATTGCTTCCATCAGGTTGAAGTCTCCGACACTTCGAGCGCTGGCCCTGCTCTCACGCTCTCCGACTGAAACGGCGATCGTCGGCTTGCGGTGTGCTTCCGCAATGCGCGATGCGATCAGTCCTACGATTCCCTGACCCCATTCGCGCCTTCCCACCATTATGACTCCTGGGGTAGAGTCACCCCATCTCCTGAGAATCTGGTCTTCTGCCTGCTTCACGCCTGATTCGGTTGCTGTCTTCCGGATCGAATTGATCTGATCGATCTGCGTTGCCATCGACCGGGCCTGTCCGGGATCAGACGTCGTTAGGAGATCAAGACTGATCCCAGGGTCGGCAAGTCTTCCTGGGGCGTTCAGCCTCGGTATGATCTGAAAAGACAAGGCGCTCGTATCGAGGTCTCTTCCACCGAGCCCGGATACTTCAGAAAGTGCGTTCAGACCCACGGAGCGTTCGGCGTTCATCCGCCGAATACCCTCCGATACCAAGTACCTGTTCTCTCCAACAAGAGGGCCGACGTCTCCGATAGTGCCGAGGGCGGTGAGTTCAAGCAGTTCTGGGTGTTCCACCCGGCCTGCCGAGCGGTACAGGGCTTGTGCGAGCTTGTATGCAGTGCCTGCACCCGTGAGATGCTCAAACGGATACTCGGAGTCGGGACGCTTGGGGTTCACCATTGCCACAACAGGGTAGGGGGGATCATCCAGCACGACGTGATGGTCGGTAATGATGATGTCGACTCCGAGCGCCGTTGCCTCACGTATGGTCGAGTCAGAGGTTGTACCGCAGTCCACAGTAACCAGAAGCGACACGCCTCTACGAGCCAGTGACTGGACGGCCTCCAGACCTAGACCGTGTCCTTCGCTCTCCCTATGTGGAATGTATGCCACGACTTTCGCCCCAAGATCCCGAAGAGCGGTCGTCATCACTGCGGTCCCGCTAATCCCGTCAATGTCGAAGTCTCCGAATACTCCAATGGGCTCACCTCGTCCAATTGCGAGGGTCAGCCTCTGGACTGCGGACTCCATGTCCGGCATCAGCCAAGGATCGTGAGAGTCCGAGCTATTGGGCGACATGAACGACTCTACAGAAACCTTGGTAGTAAGGCCGCGGTTGTAGAGAAGCTGGCATTGTGCCTGCAAGAGGCCGAGTTCGGCTACGACCTGGTCAGGAACAGTAGGATGGACTACCCAGTTCCGCTTCATTTCGGTCTCCCGGTGTGCGGTGATGCCTGATACAGGCTAACTTTCGAACTCTTGGAAGACTAGTGAGGCGTTGTGACCGCCAAATCCAAACGAGTTGCTCATCGCAGACCTTATGCGACCTCTCCTCGGCATGTGCGGAGTGTAGTCCAGGTCGCAGTCGGGATCGGGTGATTCGAGATTTATGGTCGGTGGGATAGCCCACTTTGAGAGGGCGAGCACAGCGACCGCAGCCTCCAGGGCGCCACTTGCGCCAAGAAGGTGACCGGTCATGGACTTCGTTGAACTTATGGGGATCTTGTATGCTTCTTCCCCGAATACAGCCTTGACCGCCATAGTCTCGAATTTGTCGTTCAGTGGTGTCGACGTCCCGTGGGCGTTGATATAGCCGATCTCTTCCGGCTGTACCTTGGCCTGTTCCAGAGCCTTGGCCATTGCCCGGGCTGCACCTTCTCCTTCGGGGGCAGGTTGCGTGATGTGATGTGCGTCGGCGGTTGAACCATAACCAGCGAGCTCTGCGATTGGCTCGGCTCCGCGCGCCATGGCGTGTTCCAGGGTCTCCAGGATTAGGGCAGCCCCTCCCTCACCCAAGACGAAGCCGTCCCTACCGGCGTCGAATGGCCGGGACGCCTTTTCCGGCTCGTCATTGCGCTTTGACAGCGCGTGACAGGCATTGAAACCTGCCACTCCGATTGGGCAGATTGCCGCCTCCGAACCGCCGGCGACAGCGACATCCGCGTCGCCTCGTCTTAAAGTCTCGAAAGCCTGTCCGATTGTATCCGCCGCGCTTGAGCAGGCTGACACTGTGCTATAGTTCGGACCCTTTGCCCCGAGCAGCATAGATATCTGACCGGATGCCATGTCGGGCAGCATCATTGGCACGAGGAATGGCGATATCCTGTTTGGCCCACGGTTGCCGAGGACTCCAATCTGGCTCTCGAGTGTGATAATGCCGCCTATCCCGCTCGCCATCATCACGGAGACACGGGTCTGGTTTTCTGGCGTGACGCTGAAATCGGCAGCATCCACTGCTTCCAAGGCGGCTGCTGCGCCCAGCTGGACAAACCTGTCCATCCTTCGGGCCTGCTTTCTACCGACGAGGGCGTCTGGGTCGAAATCCTTAACCTCCGCCGCGATGGTTGTCCCGTACCCATCGGTGTTAAACGAGCTAATTTGACCTACGCCGGACTTTCCTGCCAGCAGGTTTTTCCAGGTTGAAGCGGCATCCAACCCCAATGGGCTGACGGCGCCGACCCCGGTTACGACCACTCTGTTCGCGAGTATCACGTTAAATCTCCCTGGGGTGCAGGGCGCCGCGTCCCGCGAACGCCTTAAGCATACTGCCTGTTATGGCTTGTTGATTATATCAAGTGAGCGCCAGCTTATCTGCGCCCATATATTTCTGGCTGCCATCACCTCGCCTTACCCGGCGCCAGTGAGGCCGTGGAGAGCGAAAAAGCTATGAGCGAGTGACTCATACAGTTCACTTGAATTGCCCGGTGGAAATACTATCGAACGCCCGCTCCCGTCAAAGTCCCTCACCTCCAAGTCGAACCGTCCAGTAGCTCGATCGGCGGCAAGCACCACACTAGTGCTATGTTCTTCGGAGCGAAAGAGAGCCCAGGTACACAGGTATCTTAGACCTTCCCGGTCGTCCCGCGTGGAAAGGGGTTCGGCCCCACGAGTGATCTCGAGTTGCCCAGGAACGTCGAAGAGCGCCTCGTCAAAACGGTGCAGGGCCTCACAGATAGCGACATCGTGCTCGTCCGCGACGGTCCACAGCAGGCAAACAAGCTCGACATCGGAATCGACTGCCGGCAAAAGCGAGCTCGCTCTGCGCAGGAAATCGGTCGCCTCAGCACGGTATTCAACCATCCTTCGGACGCGGTCCAGCCAGATGTCGATGTTGGAACGGGAATCGTCGTAAGTCACAGTATCTAGGTCGTGCCCATCTCCGAGTGTCGTCCGTTAGGATAATGACGGGGCGCCATGCTAGTATACATTGATCCAAGCTGGGGGGGTTTGAGACGACTCAAAAAGCCAACATTAGATCAGACTCGAAGACTGTAAAGCTCGAGACGCTAGGTTGCAAACTCAACCAGGCCGACACGCAGGCTTTGACGAAAGAGTTTGTCGAGGCCGGATACCGTGTAGCCTCCCAAGACGACCCCGTCGATGTCTACGTGCTAAACACATGCACAGTCACCCATGTCGCAGACCGCAAAGGCAGGCAGGCGGTGAGGTCGGCCAAGCGTCGCAATCCAGGTTCGACCATCGTTGCAACCGGATGCTATGCAGAGCGCGCACCGAACGATCTTCGTGCTATGCCCGAAGTCGACTTCGTCGTCGGCAACTCCGATAAAGTGTCGCTGGTGGCAATGCTTGAGGACGGAGCCGATGGACCTGACACAGCCTGCGCGGTAGGCGACGACAGGTCACTGGAACCCGTGCTCAAGTTGCGCTCGCGCGCAATGATCAAAATCCAGGAAGGCTGCGATCAGGTCTGTGCATATTGCATTGTGCCGAAGGTCCGAGGCCGAGAACGCAGCATTCCTCTCCGTCAGATAGTGGCTACGGCGAACTCATACAGTGAGGCTGGGTGTCAGGAGATCGTGCTCACCGGAACTCAGCTGGGGTCATATGGATTCGATCTGCCCGACGTCGACATTACGTCACTGGTCAGGATCTTACTGGTAGAGACAGACCTTCCAAGAATCAGGATCTCGTCTCTCCAGCCACAGGACATATCTGACGAACTGCTGGACCTGTGGACTGACCGCAGGCTGTGTCCTCACTTCCATGTTCCCCTCCAAAGTGGGAGCGACTCCGTACTGGAACGGATGCGACGGCGATACAGCTCCGAGAGCTTCTTGGGCACTGTCCGAAGAATCCAGGGCGCCGTCCCAGACGTCGCAGTCACTGCCGACGTCATTGTGGGATTTCCAGGAGAATCGGACTCAGACTTTCGGCAGACTGTCGACGTGTGCTTAGAGTCTGAGCTGGCTTCCGCGCATGTCTTTCCCTATTCGATACGCCCGGGCACGAGCGCCGCGTACTTTGATGCGCAGGTTGATGCGGGCACGAAGACGGAGCGCGCAGCCGAACTTACTAGTGTGGCGCGAAGTCTATCACTTAGCTTCAGGAATCGATTCCTTGGCCATAGTAGGGAAGTGCTGTGGGAGCGTGCCGTCGAAAAAACCGCGGAGGGTCGTCCTGTTTGGTCTGGCCTTACTGACAACTATATCCGGGTACGGGCGTGTAGCAAGGCCGCTCTAACAAACCGAATTGCCTCATCTAGGCTAATGTCCATTGACGGCGACTGGGTGCGGGCAGAAGTCCCGGACTTGCAATCATAAGGTCGCGTCTGACCGTCGGCGGTCGGGATGTCCTCAGAAAGTCCACCCCGACTTCACGCGACATTTACAATCCCTCTCGGTAACGTGACCTGCGAGTGAGCCCGCAGAAGACGGACTGGCTTAGCTAAAAGGTAACGCACTCGCTGGCCGGCCGGCAGGTACGCCTATACTTCCACAGGGACAAGCTGCGGCACACCGCCCCTGTCCTGAACGTAAGCAGCGTTGCACTCGTTCCCGTACCCGAAAACGATCATCCAGCCATCACCCATCGCCATTTCCAAGAGCTCACGCTTTTGTACCAAGGTATCGTTGGGGAACTCTGCGGTTGCTTGGATATGGTGTAGAGGAAGATGAAATGGCGTAGGGATGAGGTCGCCCGCATAAATGATACGTTCGCTGCCGTACTCGATGAACACGACCTGATTTCCCTTGGAGGGACCCTCCATGAGCCTTACGGACACGCCGGGAACGACTTCGTTGCTGCCATTGACGAACTGGACCAGGTCGCGCTCAGCCAGGGGCTCGAAGTCGTCCTCGTAGAAGGAGCGGGAATAGCGTTCGTTCGGAGAGTTCGCGGCGTCCCAGGATGCCTTCTGGACCATGTAACGGGCCTTCGGAAACATGGGTATCGCTGCCCCGGTTCGGTCCAGCTTGGTGCACCCTCCGCTATGTTCGAAGCGGAGGTTGGTTAGCACCACAATGTCTATGTCCCTCGCTGTGAGGCCGAACGACTTCAGCCCCTTTGCGAGCTTGTTGCCGTTCAAACTGTAGTCGGCCTTGAGCTCTACCATCCGTTTGCTGCCGGCGCCTGTATCGATCAAGACGTTTAGGTCTGGAGTCCTGACCAGCACCGCGTTCAATCCCAAACGAATCCGGTTTCTGCGGTCGGGCTTGATGAACTGCTCCCACTGAGTACGGGCTAGCTGACCAAAGATCACGCCGCCATCGACCATGAATGTTCCATCTTTGAGAAGATTGATTGAAGTATTTCCAACATCCACCTAAGCTACCTCCAAGAAAACCACAACCTGATGCAAGTTTCAAAACAGGTGGGCGGGGACAGCTTCCGCAAGCCGTTCAACGAAGTCAGAAGGGTCTCGGCCTGGACGAGCGCCAACTTATCGAGTGGCGCACTCTGACATCTAATGGACACGTGTCGTCACACGCTGGAGCGTCAATCCTACCTTTTGGGCAAGGCTACGCTACAAGAAAAGTCAAGCAATTAAGCGATGCCAGCTAACCTGGCCGGAGAGGCGTCTGCGACGGCAGTGCTCGCCGCAAGATCGCGTTTCATCCTTCGACGGATTGGGCATATCCCCCCGGAGCCCACGCCTCTCACTTTAGGATTCGTGAAGAATATTGTCAAGCGTGAGAATGTATGTATTTTAATAATATTTGTGCGTAAAATATTTATGTTTGCCATGATTAGTGAAAAACAGTTACATAAAACAAGGTCATCTACGAATATCGTAATCAACCCAAGCATGAATTTTCATAGAATGCGCAGCCCCCATAGTAGGGTGGTCACGAAAACACAACCGGCGCTAGTGGTGGCTGCGTGCGGAAGTCACCCATCGAGTTTCAGTGGATTTCGTCTATTGATCCCTTGAAGGCTCCGATGGTCTGCTCGACGTCTGCTTCTGTATGGGCGGCGGAGATGTAGAATTTGGACGAGCCCTTGAAGACGCCCCGATCCAATAAGCCGGCATTGAATCTGTTCGTCATTTCCGCGTCTGACGTCAGCGTCGAGCGATGATTGGTGATTTGCTGATCGGTGAAGAAGACATCGAAGAGTACGTCTTCGCCGGTGACCTGCGATGGAATCTCCGCTTCATCGAGGATTCGCTGGAGATTAGTCTTGAGTTGGTTGCCTGTTGCCCGCATCGCCTCGTAGGTGCCTGGGCGGCGCAGGATCTCTAGCGTTTTGAGGCCTGCCACAGCCGCGATGGGGTTTCCGCTCAATGTGCCTATCTGGGGCATGAAGCCACCGGACGGTACCGAGCCAGGGTCCATGTGAGACATGATTTCGTCACTTCCCGCGACCGCGGTTAGGGGGAATCCGCCTGCGACCGCCTTCCCCAGAGTACACAGGTCTGGCTTGACACCATAGAACTCCTGGGCTCCACCATAGGCGAACCTGAAGCCGGTCACGACCTCGTCAAAAATCAGCGGGATCTCATACTCGTCCGCCAGCTTTCGCAGTCCCTGAAGGAACCCGGGCTGGGGGGGGATGAGCCTCTGGAAGGGCTCGACGATTATTCCGCCGAGCTCGTCATGATACTGCTCAATGATCTCAGAGGTTGCATCGAGGTCGTTGAACGGTGCGATTAGAACTTCGTCCTGGATCGACCGGGGAATTCCAGCTGAGTCCGGAGAGGGATGCGGGTATCCGTCTGGATTGGCTGAGAACACGCTCATGAGCGCGTAGTCGTTCATTCCGTGAAAGCCACCTTCGAACTTCAGGATCTTGTCCTTGCCCCGGTAAGCTCTTGCCGCACGCATCGCATACAGCGTGGCCTCCGTTCCAGTAGAACTGAACCTGACTTTTTCGGCGCACGGGACCGCGCTGACGATCTCTTCGGCTAGCTCTACGGCGTGCTCGTTATTGGCGAAGAATGTCGTACCGTTGGCCAACTGCTCGCGAACAACTTCGACTACTTCGGGATGACTGTGGCCTATGACCATGGGTCCTGACCCTAGCAGGTAGTCGATGTATTCGTTTCCGCTTGCGTCCCATATCCTGCTGCCCTCACCTCTAGAGATAACGACGTCTTGCTTGACGTTGCCGAGACTTCCACCCGGAAGTACGCGGTGGGCCCTCGTTATCAGTTGTTGTTCGAACTCTGACTGTGGGCGAGGCATGGGGCGGCTCCTAGACTATCTTGAAGACGTTCGAGGTTACTGTGGCTTGTGGCGATCCGGGCGATTATACCAGAGGGCTTTGAGACGCGCGATTGAGGCTGCTTGTCTTATAATGACAACCGTTACGCCTTTAGGAGGATAGCCATGAACATCAGTGTCACTCGGGGAAACATCGCGGAGCAGGGAGACGGGGCGATTGTAGTAAACCTGTTTGAAGGTGTTTCGCAACCAGGTGGGGCAACCGGGGCCGTGGACGGAGCTTTGGGCGGGGCCATTTCCGACCTGATAAGTGAGGGCGACATAACCGGCAAGAAAGGCGAGAACACGCTGATCTACTCGCTGGGTCGGCTCCCCGCGAGGCGCATAGTCGTCGCCGGACTGGGAAAGCAGATGGAATTCGATAGGGATGTCGCGAGGGAAGTCAACGCCGAGGTCGTCCGCCTGCTTGCTTCCAAAGGTCTGAAGAGTTATTCGACCATCCTTCATGGAGCAGGGATCGGAGGCTTGGATCCGGCGGAGCCCGCTCAGGCCGCCTCAGAGGGTATCGGACTAGGCCTTTACACGTTCGAGAAGTACAAGTCCGACAGCAAAGACTCGTCGGTCCCGGACGTGAATATCATCGAGTTCGACCAATCCAAGATCGATGCCGTCATACGGGGAGTTGGTTGCGGGACGGTTATTGCGGACGCGGTCAACCTGGCCCGCGAGATGGCCAACGAGCCGGCCAACTACATGACCCCGACCCGGATGGCTGAGATCGCCCTGGATGTTGCCAGCAAAGGTGACATGGAACTGATGGTTCTCGACCGCTCCGAAATCGAGAGGCTCGGTATGGGCTCATTTGCGGGAGTGGCTCAGGGGACGGAGGAGCCACCCAAGTTCATAGTGATCAAGTACAAGGGAGACCCTGACAACCCAGGCAACAACCTTGGACTGCTTGGGAAGGGGATCACCTTCGACAGCGGGGGACTGGATCTCAAGTCAGCTGAAGGTATGCTGACTATGAAGAGCGACATGTCTGGCGGTGCGTGTGTCATCGGCGCCATGAAGGCCATCGGCGCCATCAGGCCGAATATCAATGTCTGGGGAATCGTGCCGGCCACTGAGAATATGCCCGGTCGCAAAGCTCAACGTCCCGGCGACGTTGTCCGAGCCATGAATGGCAAGACGATAGAGATCGGCAATACAGACGCCGAGGGGCGGCTAGTACTCGCGGACGCAGTCTGCTACGCCGTGGAAAACGGCTTATGCAGGATCGTCGATGTTGCCACACTCACGGGCGCTATCGGCGTGGCGCTTGGTAGCGGAGCGACCGGCGTTTTCGGGAACGACCAAGGTTGGGTCGATGAGATAGTCCGGGCCGGCGACAGTGTAGGGGAGCGCATGTGGCAGCTTCCGACTTTCCCATCGTACTCTGCGGAGTACAAGAGCGACATAGCCGACATCAGAAACACTGGTGGCAGAGGCGCGGGAGCAATTACCGGGGCTCTCATCATTGGAGAGTTTGCCGGTGATTCCAAATGGGCTCACCTGGACATCGCCGCAACGACCAGGACCACGACGACCAAGGGAATCAATCCAAAAGGGTCCACAGGCGTTCCCGTTCGCACGCTCATCGAGTTGGCGTCATTGCTTGCCGAACAGGGTGGAGATTCCTAAATTGAACATGCTCGGTCACTGTGCTAGTATTCAGGCAACTTGCGTGGAGGTCCATTGCCTTGAATAAAGCCTCACGGTGGACCTTCATCACCAACCACGGACTCGTGCTCAGCTACATATCACAAAACTCGACGAGCACCGCTCGCGAGATTGCGCAGAGTATCGGGGTCACTGAAAGAACCACCCACAAGATCATCTCCGACCTTGAGCAGGCAGGTTATATAACCCGCCGGAAGTCCGGTCGTCGCAACGTCTACAGCGTTGACCCGAACTTGCCGCTGCGTCACCACACCAAGAAAGACATAATCGTCTCTGAGCTGCTTGAAGCCCTGACCAGTAGGGACCTTCATAAAATCATGGGGCCTACAGAGGGCGGGGACTCCGCCTGAGTCGCCGCTGTTAGGTTGCCATATACCAGTGTTGGCAAGAAGGGATTGCAGCGTGCCCTTGTCTCGTGGCTTTGTGTGCCAGTGGCTATGGGCCCCTCCGAGGAAATCGCAGATGTGAGTGCCTGTTGGGGACTTAGCCACGACGGGCCGAACCATCAGGAACCAATGTGAGGGGTAAAGCGTATGCTTTCGCGCTTTCGTCGTCCTGAAGCAGACCTAAGGATCCAGCTTGACAGAGCCGAACTGCGCGGCGGTAACGAGTTGGAGGCTCGAGTTGATCTCCTACCGAAGAGCAGTTTCCATGTCCGTCATGGCAAAGTGGAGCTGATCTGTACCGAGACATACGTCCAGAAGACGAGCAGCCAGTACGGCACCCACTACCAGAAGAAGACTCAGACCAGAGCCAGTGTAGAGGAAGCCTTTTCGGATAGTGGGCTTCTGAAGAGTGGCGTGAAGTACTCGACCGGTGTGAGACTGCTCGTACCGCCAGATGCGCCACGCACAGTAAAGGGTACGAATGTCAGGTCGATCCGGCCAGGAGTTGCGTGGGAGGTCAGGGCCTCTCTGGATGTGGTCAACGCTCGCAACCTTCGAGAGAGTCAGGAAGTCACTGTTCTGGGGCCTCGCTCAATCGACGACGCCCCACCCGGATCAGTCGTCGGCGAAGTAGGGCACAGACAATGCAATCTTACCCTTGCGATTTCTTCCGGTTATGCGCATTCAGGGGACAAACTGGACGGTACGTTGAGCGCCGAAATACTTCATGAAGTGGCGGCGACCGAGGTCAGAGTCGAGCTCGTGCGCGTGGAGAAATTCGGCAACGACGCACAGGACCACGTCGTGGACTAGGTGACGTTGGAACGGGAAGTGTTGCTGAATGCCGATATTACACGGGAGTGGCGTTTTCCTTTGCACGTAGGGCATGTTGTCGTGCCAAGCCTCGAGACCGAGAAGTCTTCGGTGCGGTGGGTTGTCAAGGGAGTGCTGGCAAGAGCGATGCGACCCGACTTACGGATAGAGCAGGAGATCGTCGCTGACTTCTGATTCGTTGACCCAATTCAGCGGCCGGTGCTAGAATTTCAACGTGGATATGGTGGGCGTGGCCAAGCGGTAAGGCGCCAGGTTGTGGCCCTGGAGATCGAGGGTTCGAATCCCTTCGCTCACCCCACTCATCATCGCTCCCCGACAGCCTTCCTTACCCTGTTACGCCCTAGGAGAGTCGCCCAATGCCCCATCTATTTGCCTCTGTGGACACACTGCGGGCCGGTGATCCACAGGGCAACCGGATGGTGCTGCGGATAGTAACGCGCAATGGGCATGTAATTCACGCGATAGGAGTGCCCCAGGACTGGCCGTCACGAACGGGCCCGACTTGGTGCTACGTGTTCGAGGACAACGGGGCTACTTTGATAGATCCCGGCGCCCAAGGCTCTTTCTCAGAGGTAGAGGACGGGCTGCGCGTCGCGGGCTACTCCGTTAGCGACATCGACCGGGTAATCGTCACTCATGGTCACTCCGACCATGACGGTTCGACTGCTCAGCTCGTAAATTCTGCTGACGCGCAGCTTTGCGCCCACACCATGTACGCAGCCCTGATAGCCTACAACCCGCGGGAGGTGCAGAGTCGCTCTTCCTCGCCTATTCATGCGGAAATGGACCGCGTCTCATCCCGCAGCAGGGACCGTCGCAGCGAGTCCTATGCGGCAAGGAACCGGAGATACATCGAAGCAAGAAAGAGCGTATCGGTACACCGGGAAGTCGACGATGGCGATACTATCGGCGATTTGGTCGTTATCTATGCGCCAGGCCACTCGCCCGACGAGCTGTGTCTGACTCTTGATGGCGTCGTGTTCACGGGGGATCACGTCCTACCTGAGATAACCCCTCATCCGACCACCAAAGCTGCTTACTCAGACCACGTAATGCAAGACATACCCTCTGCCTTTGCCGATCCTTCCAGCGCCTATGGTCTGGAAGTCTACATGCGTTCCCTGAAGACCATTTTCGACCTTGGTGAGGAGCGCGCCGTACTGCCTGCGCATCGCTTGTTCAATCGCGGCAAGTTCAACTTCGTCTCCGTAGTGAGGGCTGGTGAAGTCATCAGTCATCACAGTCACCGAATGGCCCAGATTCTTGAACGTCTCGAGGACCGTCCCACCGGGCTCGAAGAGGTTACAAGAGGCGTTTTCGAGAGTCGAAAGCTGACCGGTGGAAACCTCTTCATGGCGCTGTCGGAGGTCGTAGCCCACGTTGAGCTGTTGCAGGATGTTGGCGACGTCGAATTCACCGATGAGTCGAAGCTGCGTCGTACGGGCTCACAGGAATTTCGCCATTTCGTGCGCGAATTGCTAAACTGAGTCTGGACTTGCCAGACCGAGGCGTCCTGTTCAAGCGCCCGTAGCTCAGTGGATAGAGCACTGGTCTTCGGAACCAGGTGTCGCGGGTTCGAATCCTGCCGGGCGCGCCACACCATTCATCCAAGCCAGGCTTGGTGCAATTCCTGCCAATGGTGTTGTGATCCTACTATCGCTCTGAGAGTGGCCTTGGAACCGCCGTTCGTACGATTGATCTCACGACCAGAATGCCACGCCAACCATGCCTGGACCGATGTGAGCACCCATAACGGGCGTAAACTCGGACTCGTACAACTCAGCGCATTCGAACTCACTTGCGATCCTTAGCGAAAGTGAGCTCGCCTGCTCTGGCGCTTGGGCATGCATGACCATCGCATGTAACTGCCCCTCCATCACTCTGTCCTTCATCAGTGTGACCAGTTTGGAAACCGCGTGAGCGACTGTCCTGGGTCGGGCGACCTGGACGACGTTCGATCTCTCCAGCTCGAAGACCGGTTTTAGCTTGAGAAGCGATGTTGCCAGATGGGCCAAGCCTGGTACGCGGCCACCTTTCCATAGGTAGTAGAGCGTATCCACATAAGCCAGCAGGTGGACGCGTTGACGGATGTTCAAGGCCGCAAGTTGAACATCGTCAATGCCGGCCCCGGTCATAGCGGTCTTGAGCGCTTTCCAAGCGATGAGACCCTGTGCTCCGACCGCTGTCTGGGAGTCCAACACTCGCAGATCGAGACCGCGCTTCTTCGTCTTCACTTGCCGCCTGGCGATTTGCGCCGACTCGTAGCTGGAGCTGAATCTGTTGGAAACCGTGATGCAAAGTATCGACTCCGCCACTTCCGCAGCCGTCTGAAAGGCGGCGACAAAGTCCCCAGGAGTAGGAGCAGACGTACTGGTCTTCCCAACATTGTTTCGCTGAATCGCGTAGAAGTCTGCCGCCCGCAGATCTACGCCGTCCCTGTACGTATTGGCGCCGACGTTGATCAGCATGGGCACAGTGAAAGTGCAAGGATCGTCGTGAAACCTGTCCGGGACGGCAGCGGCGCTGTCAACGACGATCGCGACGCGGCGCTCCGGATGTCTCGCGCTCAAACTGCTTGAGACTCTCGGTTGGCTGGGCGCGTCAAACGGGCCTGACCTCGCTCAAGCTGACCTTTCAATTGGCGGCTTCCTGCGGCTTGGAAACAGGAGTCATGAGGAACCTCCGGTTGGATGTCGAAATGCATGTGTATCCATGAGGTCGCTGCGTCCAGATTATGTAATAGGGCAACACATCGTCAATGTCTCCGACTGATTGAACGTGCGTTGAACGCTGATGTAGAATTCAGCCCATAGGAGGAGGCCTCCCCGGTGGAGAACAACCAGATCGCCAGGCTGCGTCGGATGCGGGACTACGGCCCGCGGGGTTTTGAAGTCAACCGGCGCCTTGCCGATGGTATCTATTCTGTCTTGGGCGACCGGGGCTTCCAGCCTCTTGACACTCCACTTCTTGAACAGACGGACCTATTCGTACGCAAGTCAGGGGGAGAGATAGCCGAGAGTTTGTATACGTTCTCAGACCCTGGCGGCATAGCTGTAAGCCTGCGACCCGAAATCACTCCCTCGGTAATTCGATGGTTCGTCGAAAACATCGATCAGGAATGCGGTACATATAGATTCCAGTACTCGGGACCCGTTTTCAGGTACGGCGGGGCCAGGGGCGGGCGGAATCGTCAGTTTACCCAGTGCGGAGGTGAATTGATTGGAGTGCCTGCTCCTGATGGAGACTCGGAGATTCTTGAGAGAGCGGCGCAGTGCCTGGATGAAGCCGGAGTTTCAACCTACTCGGTGCGGCTCGGCCACATAGGGGTGGTACGCGAGCTGGTTCGATCGCAGGGCCTATCCGATCCATTGCAGATGTTCATCCTTTCGAATCTCAATGTCATAGCGGATGGAGTCGAAGGCATTGGTAGGCTAACTGACCAGGCTGCTGCTGCTGGATTGGTGTACAAGTCCGATCTTGGACACTTGGAATTGCCGACACGGGATGACGCGATACCAGCGCTTGAGGAGCTGGGCAGATCTCTCCCAGGCTCCACGGGTAGGCGAACTCGAGAACAGATCATGGTCAGGCTCGCCAGTAGGATGAGAAAAGCTGTGCCAGAGTCTGAGTTTGCCTTGGCGCTGTCGAATGTTTCTGCACTACTTAATCCAAGTCAGACTTCGTCGGACCCTTTGGAGTCAATCGCGGCGGTTATGGAATCCAACGGAGCGTCCCTCTCCTCGATTGAAGGCCTTAATGCCACATTGGAGTACATTTCTCGGTTTGGCGACGGAGTTGCTGTCGAACTGGATCTCTCGTTCGTGCGCGGGCGTGCCTATTACACTGGCATCGTCTTCGAGTTCACTTCGGCTTCTGAAGGGAGTGTAGTTTCACTCGGCGGTGGAGGTAGGTACGACGATCTCGTTCGTGCGTTTGGTGGGCCGGAAACCCCGGCTTGCGGATTTGCCTTGAATCTGGATGAGCTGGCTATGATTTCAGACGCCGATGTAGTAGGCGCGCCGGCGTGAGCAACTCCACACTCAGACTGGCCCTACCGAGCAGTGGCGCTCTCCACGAGCCCTGTATGTCATTCATGCGCACCTGTGGGCTGTCGGTCTCGCGGGCCAATAGTCGGCGCTACATCGCAGAGGTGAGGCTGGTTCCAGGCGTCGTGGTCATATTCCAACGAGGTTCCGATATAACCGCGAAGATCGATGAGGGCGCGGTCGACCTCGGCATTGTGGGCAAGGACCAATTCTTGGAAAGCCGAAGGGAGGATGGAGACAGCAGGGTAGTGGTTGACGGACTTGGCTTTGGCAGAAGCAACCTGGTTCTGGCCGTGCCGGACTCGTGGGTGGATGTGACGTCGATGGCTGATCTCGCAGAGATCTCAATCGAGTTTCGGAACGTGGGCCAGGACCTAAGGGTCGCTACCAAGTACCCCAAGCTTGTGCAGAGGCATCTTGTCGCTCATGGTGTGAACTACTTCAGCCTCGTCCAATCCAGCGGTACCTTGGAGGCTGCTCCGGCCATGGGCTTCGCCGACATAATCGGAGACATAACAGAGACCGGCTCCACTATTCGGGCAAATCGCTTGAAACAGATCGATGGAGGGACCGCTATCGCGTCGGAAGCGTGCGTGATTTCACGGAGAATGGCCCCTGAACTTGATGGTGCGCAGCTTGCCACGGCGAGGCTCCTTCTGGAAATGATGGAGGCTCACCTTGGAGCCAGGACGTTCGTCAGGGTTACTGCTAACATGAAGGGCGAGACAGCGGAGGAGGTCGCCGACTATGTCCTGCGACACTCCGACATCTCAGGTTTGCAGGGCCCGACTATCTCGAGGGTGTTCACGCCAAATGGGACTGCCTGGTTCGCCGTAACTGTCATCATCGAAGAGAATAGGTTGATTTCTGCTGTCGATACACTCAGGGAAATCGGCGGCACCAGTGTGACTGTCGATAAGCCCTCATACGTGTTTCAATCGGAATCGACCTCGTACTCGCGGCTGGTTCAGGCCGTGACCGATGCCTAATCTTCCAACTCACATTCAGCTTGCTACGTCAGCGGCGTCGCGGCTCAGCCACCCCGATATCGAGGTCTACAAGGGATACTACTGTCTTGGCGCGACCGCTCCAGACATTCGGGCGCTTACCAAACGGGCTCGTTCCGAGTATCACTTCGTTGAGTTGGATTTCGAGACAATTGGCACTGGCGTGAGGTCGATGTTCGCTGCATATCCTGAACTCATGAACGCGGCGGAGCATGATGGCCCCACCCGGGCGTTCATGGCAGGGTACATCACACACCTGTTGGCAGACGAGTCTTACATCGTTCGGATGTTCAGGCCCTACTTCGGTGTGGAAGGTGTGTTCGAGGACAAGGAACTGGCTAAGGTACTTGACCGGGCGCTTCAACTCGACTCGGATCGACGCGTTTGGGACGATGCAAAAGGAGCAATTGCCGGGTCGGAAGTAGAGCCGGGAAACGTCAACGTCCGGTTTCTTCCTCCTGACGACCTTGAGCGTTGGAATGAGTGGGTTCACAGGGTTGTCGATGGCGGTTTCTCTTGGGATCGTCTGCGGTTCATGGCGCGGCGAATAGCGTCTGGGGATGAACAGCATCCTGCGTACGGTCATGCGGAGTCATTCTTGGACTCTGTCGATGGCTGGCTGGCGACCCTCTATGATTCAGTTCCGAAGTCACGAGTTGAAGAGTTCACGGCTGATGCGATCGACACTCTGACGGACGGACTCAGGGGCTACCTGTCGTGAGGATCGTGCACGGAGCCGAGGCCGCACGTGAGGCATTGTCAATGGGCCGGCGCCTGGATCTCGCGTCCGTGCCGTCGTCCTTCTTGGATACGACCGAACGTGTTTTCGGTGAGCGGCTCTCTCCACTTGATACCGTGTCCAGGATCATCGACTCTGTGCGAAGCGAGGGAGACCAGGCCGTCAGAGATCTGACCGCGGCTCTCGACGGCCAAGTGTACGAGTGCCTTGAGGTCGGCGCGGCCGATCTGGACGAAGCATCCCAATCAGTTGACCCTCGAATCATTGAGGCGTTCACTCAGGCGGCGGACAGGATCAGGACTTTTCACGAGGCAGCCAGGCCTCGCGACTGGATGGACTTTTCAGCAGGCTATGGGTGCATATCAAGGGCGTGTGAGTCAGCGGGGATCTACGTTCCAGGAGGAAGCGTTCCATTGCCCTCAACGGTCCTGATGACCGCTATTCCGGCGCGGGTCGCAGGAGTGAGGGATGTCCTTCTCTGTTCACCCGCCAGTGCAGATGGTCTGCCTCATCCTACGGTTCTGGCGGCTGCCAGGATTGCCGGTGTGGACAGAGTGTTCGCCATAGGCGGGGCACAGGCCGTGGCAGCCATGGCATACGGCACAGAGACAGTGCCGCCTGTTGACATGGTCTGCGGCCCAGGCAATGTCTTTGTCACACTCGCGAAGAAACTGGTTTACGGCGACGTCGGAATCGACGGCCTCTACGGTCCGACAGAGACGCTAATAGTTGCCGACCACACTGCTAATCCGACCCTGTGCGCGGCAGACTTGCTGGCACAGGCGGAACACGACCCCATGGCCAGACCGGTACTTCTGTGTACATCTGAGTCCTTCGCTGACAGCGTCAGCGGTGAGGTTGATGCTAGACTGGGAAGACTCGACCGCGGTTCGATTGCTCGTGCATCGGTAGAAGGGCAGGGGTGCATCGCGGTAATCTCGGATTTGTCGGATGCGATCGAGGTCGCGAACTGGTTTGCACCCGAGCACATGTGCCTCAGCGTCGAGAATCCATGGTCGTGGGTGGGCAGCGTCAGGAACGCCGGGGCCCTTTTCATCGGCGATTTCTCGCATGAGGTTCTTGGCGACTATGTGGCTGGGCCAAGTCACGTTATGCCAACATCCGGCACCGCGAGGTTCAATTCCGGGGTTGGCGTGCACACTTTCTTGAAGACGACGCCAGTCATAGCTTTGGCCGATAAAGACTCTTTAGCGCTAACTGACGCTGCGGCCATCATGGCGCGCGCGGAAGGACTTACGGCGCACGCGGAGGCTGCCGAGATACGTCGGGAGCTCGCCTAATAGAATTTGGAGGAGAGGAGACAGTAGTGGCAGACAAACGAATCGAAGAACTCATTAGACCTCATCTAACTTCCATCCAGACTTACCAGCCGGTCGATCCACCCGAGGTGCTCGCACAGCGTGCAGGAGTAGCAACCGAGTCGATAGTCAAGCTGAACGGGAACGAGAATCCGTACGGCCCGTCCCCGAAGGCCGCAGAAGCAGTCTCGACTGCTGAGCTTCACATCTACCCGGACCCATTTCAACGCAAGTTGCGCTCTGCTCTGTCCGAGTACACTGGCTTTGGATCGGAGAACATAATCGCTGGCGCTGGCAGTGACGAGCTGATTGACCTGCTCTTCAGGCTGTTCATAGAACCCGGCGACGTGATACTTGACTGTGAGCCGACATTTGCAATGTACGCTTTCTGTGCCAGGGTCGCCGGAGGCGAGCTGAAGCTGATCCAGAGGGATGAACTGTTCGAGATCGACTTGCAGGCCGTCAGGGATGCCATTGACGATAGGACCAAGATCATTTTCATCAGCTCGCCCAACAATCCCACGGGGAACATGGCGTCTGAGGATCAGGTCAGAGCGCTGCTGGACACCGGTCTCGTCGTGGTGATCGACGAGGCCTACTACGAATTCAGTGGAGAGACGGCCGCTGGCCTGATCGAAGAGTACGACAACCTCGTGGTGCTGCGCACGATGAGCAAGTGGGCCGGCCTGGCAGGGCTGCGGATCGGCTACGGCATCATGGACAGCGCGCTTGTCAGTCACATAATTGACATCAAGTCCCCTTACAACGTCAACATCGCCGCGGAGGCCGCTGCACTGGCGTCGCTGGAAGACAGCGAATACCTGTTGGGAAACGTCCATTCGATTGTTGACGACCGGGATTCGATGTTCCAGGCTCTCGAAGAGGTCGATGGGCTGAAGCCGTGGCCCTCTCATGGAAATTACATCCTCTGCCAGCTTGACGGGCACGACAAGGCGGTGGACATGGTCGATCAGCTCGCAGCCAGAGGCATCTTCGTTCGCAACTTCGGCTCCGATCGGCTGACTGACTGCTTTAGGGTCGCAATCGGGACGCCCGAAGAGAATGCAATTTTCCTGGCGGCTGTACGGGAGATTGCCCAGTGATGTCTGGAGAGCGAATCGGCCGGCTAGGCAGGTCCACTGCGGAGACGACCATCTCCCTCGAACTGAACATCGATGGTACTGGAGAGTACGATCTGAATGTTTCCAACGGGATGTTCGAACACCTCCTGGCGCAGCTCTCCAGGCACGGACTAATCGATCTGCATGTCACCGCAGACGGGGATACCGACATCGGCCTGCACCATCTGGTGGAGGACGTCGGGATAGTGCTCGGCAGAGCACTGGCCGAAGCGGTGGGGGAGGGTGCCGGCATCAGGCGCGCCGGACACACCTTTATGCCCTTGGATGAGACGCTGGCGTTTACAGCCGTGGACTTTGGAGGTCGCGGATACGCCGTCATCGACGCCGACATCGGCGACAGTGATCTGGGTGGCCTGTCCGGCGACCTGGTTCGACACTTCCTCGAGTCATTCGCAAGGGAAGGCCGATTCAACCTCCACGTCCGACTGATATCAGGCGTGAACAATCACCACAAGGCCGAGGCGATATTCAAGAGCTTGGCAAGGTCGCTGAGAGCGGCGCTAGAACTCGATCCGCGCAGATCGGGTCAAATACCCAGTACAAAAGGGACGATTTCTACTTAGGGCCGGTTAGTTCGGAGTCGGATCTATCGGCTCCAACTCGAATCGGAATTGCTCGATGATCGGATTGGCCAGGAGTTGGTCGCACATTTCGGTGACGCGGTTGCCCGCTTCCTCGCAGTCGTCCTGGTCCAGCCTGACTTCCATGTACTTGCCCGCTCGGACGTCCGTAACCGTGTCGAAGCCCAATTGGTGCAGCCCCCCGCGAATCGTGAGGCCTTGTGGGTCGTTTACACTGGGCTTGAGCGTTATGTAAATCTTCGCCAGGAACATCGCTCTAACGTGGCAACCGGTACTCAGGAGCGTTCGGCGAGCTTTCGTGAGCGTTTACGAAGGCCCTAATCCGATCTTCGTCGAACTCATCGAGCTGGTCCAGGAATGTCCATGCGGTGAGCGCGATTCGGCTGTCCATGCCGGGGTACGGGCTCATCAGCATCTTGCCGCCGCGGTCAATCCCCTCTTGGACAAGCCCGGTCAACTGCCCAACTAGCTCGGGACAGCCCTCTGGGCAGTCGTAGTGAACGTTGATATAGCCATGCTCCAGGTTGTGGAGAAGCACTTCGCTTGCAATTGGCTCATCGTAGATTCCCCACCGGGCCGGAGCGAGCGGGAGATCATAGTGCCAACCAGACGTGGGCGGGACTGAATTGTACTCGGGATGGTCTTCACCAGGACTCACATGAGTTGCGCCCTGGTCCGCGATTCGGAGGCCTGGACCTTCGGGAGTGCCGCCTTGGAACAGTGTCTGGAGCGGCAGCCCAGGTAGTATGATCGACAGGACGAGAGTTGAGGCGATTAGGCCGACCGCAATGCCTCCGGCCCATATGTAGATGCGTCGGCGTCGTTGTCTACGGGCGCGCCTCGCTCGTCGGGCCTGGGTCGGCGTCGGTCTCGTGCGAGAGCTTCGGCCACTGGATGCTGATGCCATATGTTAGTTAGACTCCCGGCCGGCTCGGTCCTATTGAAGCTCGCGTCCCGTGAGCTTGCTGAAGGCCTCGGCGTAACGTTCTGTTGTCTTGGCCACTACTTCTTGCGGAAGCTCGGGGGCAGGCGGCTCGTGGTCCCATCCTGAGGCATCCAGCCAGTCTCTGACAAACTGCTTGTCGTAGTTGGGCTGAGACTTTCCCGGCTCGTAACCTGCCATGTCCCAGAATCTGCTGGAGTCTGGCGTCAGAAGTTCATCGATGAGAGTCAACTCGCCTTCGATGGTGCCGAATTCCAACTTCGTGTCCGCAATGATTATCCCGCGCTCTCTCGCGAAGTCCTTCGCGAATTCGTACACCTCGATTGTAGTGTCTCGCAGTCGTCCAGCCATTTCCTGTCCGACCATGTCGACAACTTCGTCGAAGCTCATGTTCTCGTCGTGCCCGACCTCCGCCTTAGTGGTAGGTGTGAACAGCACTTCCGGGAACTGGTCGCCCTCGCGAAGACCAGCTGGCATGGGTCTGTCTTGGACTGTTCCTGAGCGTCTGTACTCGGACCAGGCCGAACCCGTGATAAAGCCACGGACGACGCACTCGACATCAATCCGGTCGGCTTTCTTGACGATCATGGCGCGCTTGGTAATCTCTTCGCCAATGTTAAGGTCTGAACGGTCCGCAGCCATCTCTATAAAGTGGTTCGGTACGATGTGCGAAGTCCTGTCGAACCAGAACGCAGAGATCTGATTGAGCACCGCCCCTTTGTCCGGAATCCCTGTGGGCAGCACGATGTCGAACGCTGAAATGCGATCCGTTGCAACCATCAATAGCGTGTTTTCGTCTACCGGGTACGTGTCCCTAACCTTGCCTCGATAAAGCAAGTCAGGCAGATTGGTCTCTGTGACGGCTGTCATGGAGTTGGCGCCTCCTCCGAAAGATTCGGTGTTCAGTTTAGGCCGATTCGGTCGAAGACTTCATCTACGAATCGGACGTAATAGCCATAGTCGAACGTGCCGTTCAACTCTGATTGGCTGATGTACTTAGTCACTGTTGGATCGCGACGGACAAGATCTCGAAAATCGTCATCCTCGTCCCAGGTTCGGGCTGAATTCGTCTGCATCACCTTGTAGGCGTCATCCCTGCTGACACCTCTTTCGATCAGGGTGAGCATTAGCCGCTGGGAGAATAGTAGCCCCTTGGTTAGCTCCATGTTCTGAAGCATGCGCTCAGGATAAACGCGCATCCCTGAGATGATACCGGTAAACAGGTCCAGGATGTAGTCCAGGGCCATACAGGAGTCTGGAAGGATAAGCCGCTCCGCCGATGAGTGGCTGATGTCTCGCTCACCCCAGAGCGCGACGTTTTCCAGCGCTGTGACGGTGTGACCGCGTATTAGCCGAGACAGGCCGCAGATTCTCTCGCTCAATTCCGGGTTTCGCTTGTGGGGCATCGATGACGAACCTGTCTGACCCTCCGAGAATGGCTCCTCGACCTCTCGAATCTCCGTCCGCTGAAGGCCCCGAATCTCTGTCGCGAACTTCTCGAGGGAGGCTGCGACAAGAGCGAGGGTCGTTACGAAACCGGCATGTCGGTCCCGCTGTACAACCTGGTTGGAGACTGGCGCGACTTCTATTCCCAGCTCGTTGCATACTGCTGCTTCGACATCGGGCGGGACGGTTGCGTGCGTGCCCACCGGGCCGGAAATCTTGCCTACCGCGATGTCTTGTTTCGCATGTCGTAGACGCTTGCGGTTTCGCCGCATCTCGTCCCACCACAAGGCGAGCTTGAGCCCGAAAGTGACCGGTTCTGCGTGCACTCCGTGGGTTCGTCCCATCATCAAGGTCTTCTTGTGTTCGATTGCGCGCTGTCCAAGCGCGCCGATGCAGAGTTCAATCTCATCTTCCAGCGCGTCTGCTGCGGCCACCAGCTGAAGGCTGGTCGCCGTGTCCCATACGTCGCTGGTTGTAAGGCCGAGATGGAGCCAACGCCCTTCCGGCCCAAGTCCCTCCGTGACTGACCCGAGGAATGCGGTCATGTCGTGCCTGGTGACCCGTAGAATCTCGTTTAGTCGATCAATGTCATATTCGGCCTTGCGCAGCTTGGACATGTCTTCGGGCGGAATGACGCCGGCGGCAGTCCACGCCTCGCATACGGCAAGCTCAACCAAAAGCCACTTGTCGTACTTGCTCTCGTCGGACCAGACTTGTTTCATTCGAGGCCGGGCATATCGTTCGATCATCTTGGTTTCCCGTTATGCTCAGCGGCTTCTGAGCGACTCTCGATAGTCGTCATAAGCTTTGCCGATCTCTGTGTGCTTGGCCCCCAGAATCTGGGCGGCTAGAAATGCTGCGTTGCGTGCACCCCAAGATCCCACAGCTACACACGCCACTGGTATTCCGGGCGGCATCTGTGCGATCGCGTAGAGTGCGTCGATCCCCTTGAGGTCGCTGGAGGGGATAGGCACTCCGATAATGGGTAGTGTCGTCCACGAAGCCAGCACGCCCGGAAGTCCGGCTGATCCCCCTGCGCCTGCGATGATTACTTCAATACCTCGGTCTCTGGCCGTGATCCCGTATTCGCGAACCCTGTCGGGTGTGCGATGGGCAGACATTACCTCGACCTCATGGTCGATCCCGAGTTGGTTTAGGACCTCAGCGGTCGGCTCCATCGCGGGCCGGTCAGAGCTGCTTCCCATCAGAACCCCTACGAGCGCCATGTTTCCTCCTTAGATCGATGCTGCGATGTCAGTTCTATAGTATGAATTGGCGAATTCGATTTCATCCGCCAGTTGGTACGCGCGGCGGCGGGCATCGGATATGTCGTCGCCGCGTGCTGTCGCGGTCAGGACTCTTCCTCCGGACGTTATGGTCTTCCCTTCATGGACGCGAGTGCCCGCGTGAAAGACGACACTGTCCTCGGTATTTGGCGGAACTCTACTTACATCCAACCCAGTTTCGTACCCTCCCGGATATCCTTCGGATGCCAGGACCACGCCGACCCAGGGGTCCGGTGACCACTCAATGCGGCACTCCGACAAACTACCATTGATCGTCGCAAGCACAATGTCCAGAAGGTCCGTTTTCAGTCTGGGCAGAACAACCTGGGCTTCCGGGTCGCCCATCCGGCAGTTGAATTCGAACACTCTGGGTCCCTGCTCCGTAATCATGATGCCACCGTAGAGTATGCCACGGAAAGGGCATCCGAGTTTGACCATCTGGTCGGCGACCGGCTGCATGATCTGGGAGCGGACCGTCTCTTCCAAGTCGTCGTCCCACAACGGTGGGGGACTGTAGCATCCCATGCCTCCGGTGTTGGGTCCCAGGTCGTTGTCGAAGATGCGCTTGTAGTCGCAAGCGACAGTCAACTCCGAGACATATTCGCCGTCTAGGAAAGCGAAAACACTGATCTCCTGTCCCTCCATCCACTCCTCCACCAATACGGCGTTGCCCGCGTCCCCAAAGGCACGATCTATGAACATGGAACGGAGCGCATCGTGGGCCGACTCTCGATCATGCGCGATGAGGACACCCTTTCCTGCTGCGAGACCGTCTGCCTTGACGACAAACGGTGGATCGGACGCACGTATGTGCCCAGCTGCGGACTCAAAGTCCGTGTACACTGTGGCGCTGGCCGTGGGCACTCCGGCCGCGCTCATTACTTGTTTGGCGAAGGCCTTGCTGGACTCGATACGAGCAGCAGCCTTCGTGGGACCGAAGACAGGGAGGGCGCTGGCATCGAATCGGTCGACCAAGCCTGCCGCAAGTGGAGCCTCCGGGCCAACTATTGTAAGGTCAACGGCTTCTCGGAGAGCAAGTTCCAGCAGCCCTTCGACGTCTTCAGCGTCGATCTCCACATTTCGACCCAACTCAGCAGTGCCCGCGTTCCCAGGAGCGATGAGTAGCTTTGGAGAGTGATGACTACTTGCAGCCTTCCAGGCAATCGCGTGTTCACGCGCGCCGTTGCCAATGATCAGAACTTTCAACGGCCAGGTCCTGTGCACTTGACCCCGCGACGTGGCCGTGACCAGGGACACGGGATGGCTCGTAAAACCATGTGACGCAATTCGGCGGTCATTCCCACTCTATCGTGCCGGGAGGCTTGCTCGTGATGTCGTACACGACTCGATTCACACCGGGCACTTCGTTGGAAATCCGACCTGATATTCGAGCCAGGACCTCGTGGGGAATGCGTGCCCAATCAGCGGTCATGGCATCATCGCTCGTAACCGCGCGTATGGCTATGACGTTCCCGTAAGTCCTGAAGTCTCCGGTAACTCCGACCGATCTTGAGTCGGTCAATACCGCAAAGCTCTGCCAAAGGTCCCTGTAGAGATTGTTGCGCTCGACCTCTTCCATGACTATTCGGTCGGCATCCCGGAGCGTGCCGAGCGCATCGTGAGTGACTTCGCCGATGATTCTGATAGCGAGGCCTGGCCCCGGGAATGGCTGTCTGTTGACTACCTCCTCCGGGAGGCCTAGTTCGAGGCCAACCTGTCGCACCTCGTCTTTGAAGAGGTATCGAAGAGGCTCAACCAGCTCCATTCGCATGTGCTCGGGCAGGCCACCAACATTGTGATGCGTCTTGATCTTCGCTGACACGTTGTCGCCCGGAACCTGGCTCTCTATGACATCTGGGTAGAGCGTACCCTGGGCGAGGAAGTCAACCTGACCAAGCCTGGAGGCTTCCTCTTCGAACACATTGATGAACTCTTCACCAATGATCTTGCGCTTGGTTTCCGGGTCGGTAACACTCCTGAGTGCCCCTAGAAAGCGCTCGGCGGCGTCAGCGTAAGACAGGTTCATGGACATGTAGCTTTCGAACGTGTCCCTGACCCTTTCGGGTTCACCGTGGCGCAGCAGTCCGTTGTTGACGAAAACGCAGGTTAGCTGATCTCCCACAGCAGCATGGACGAGGGACGCAGCAACTGCTGAATCCACGCCGCCTGACAAGGCGCAGATGACCTTTCCGTCGCCGACCTGTCTCCTTATCGCTGCCACTGACTCCGAGACGAAGTTGACGGGAGTCCAAGAACCTGAGCACCCGCACACTTCGTAGAGGAAGTTGCGTATCAGCCTTCCTCCCTCAGGTGTGTGGACGACTTCAGGATGGAACTGAAGGCCAAATCTGCCTGAGCCGTCTCCTAGTGCCGCAATGGGTGAGTTGTCAGTGCGGGCCAGTGATTTGAAACCCTCTGGCATCTCGACGATATTGTCGCCGTGACTCATCCACACTTGAGGCGACTCTGAAACGTCCATAAACAGATCATCTTCAGGGGCGATTTCGTTTAACACGGCATGGCCGTACTCACGGTGTGACGCAGGGGCTACCCGGCCCCCGAGCTGGTGGACCATGGCCTGCATTCCGTAGCAGATTCCCAACACAGGAAGTCCTGAGTCGTACACCCATTGGGGAGCTAGCGGAGCCCCTGCCTCATATACGCTCGCAGGTCCTCCAGAGAGGATCACACCTTTTGGATTCAGAGGCGCGATCGTTTCCCAGGGGGCAGAGTGGGGGACCAGTTCGCAATAGACGCGGGCCTCTCTGACACGACGGGCTATCAAACGCGAGTACTGCGATCCGAAGTCCATTACTATGATGGACTCCTTCGAGGCTGGCGCCTCTGTGGGCGGGCCTGCGGCCTGTGTGCTGTTCCTTGTAACGGGACTCGTATGCGCCGATGCACCCAGATGGCTACTGGAAGAAGACGTTCCAACTGGCGGTACAGGGCGAGTTTCAGGCATGGCTCAGAGCAAATTTCAGGCTAGCACCTGTGTTATATTTGGGTCAAGCTGACTCGCCTCTCTTCTCACTTCAGATCGATCAGTAACCCCAAGCCTGATCGAAAGGAAATCCGAACTTTACAGCATGCTTTCCACTTCGTTCGATTGTGCCATTGCCATCCTGCGTCGGGGAGGTGTCATCGGAATTCCTACTGACACCTTGTACGGTGTCGCTGCCAATGCTCTGGACACGGACGCGGTGAACCGGGTTTTCACACTTAAGGGCAGGGAAGACACTAGTCCAATACCGGTTCTTGTCGGTGAGGTCGACGACCTCTTCGAGTACGGCAGGGATGTGCCTGACGAAGCGATAGCTCTGGCAGAAGCCTTTTGGCCAGGGCAGCTCACCATCGTCGTGTTGAAGGCAGATAGCATCCCTTCGGTTGTCTCTGGAGGCCTCGACACGGTGGGTCTCAGGATCGCCGACCACCCAGTCCCGCGCCGGCTGATATCGGAATTGGGTGCTCCCATTACGGCGACATCCGCCAACATTAGCGGCACCGAAGCGCTGACCTCCGCGCTGTCCGTAGTCGAGCGGCTTGGGGACAGGTTGGACCTTGTGTTCGACGGAGGCAAATTGGCTCCATCAAAGCCCTCTACGGTTGTCGATGTGATGTCCAGACCGGTGAGGATCCTTCGTGACGGCGCAGTGCCCAGGGCAGCAATAGAACATGTGACAGGGTCCGTTGCCAGCATGTAAAATCGTTTGCAGGTGTGGGCGGTCGACAAGGCAGGATGCCTGCGCCCCTTTGCCCGAACGGGAGTTTCCTCGTTGGAGTCCAAGCCACAGCTCGACCAGTACAGTCCGCTCGTCGACAACGAGTTGCGCCGTGTACTCGACAATCGCGACCTTCCACTCTATGCGATGATGGGTCACCAGTTGGGTTGGAGTGCCGACTTTGATGCAGCCGACGGCTCAGGGCCGCGCACGCTAGGCTCACTTTGCTTGGGCGCGTGCGTTGCAATCGGTGGAGACATCGAGCATGCGCTGCCGGCGGCCGCTGCGATCGAGCTCGTACAGAACTTCTGCGACATCCACGACGACATCCAGAGTGGTCGAGTGGATCGGAGCGGCCGCGACTCAGTCTGGTGGAAGTGGGGGCCTGCTCAGGCGATTAACGCCGGCGACGGAATGCACGCTCTCGCTCGCATGGCTCTGTTGGGAATGATGGATAGGGGGTTCGGGCCGGACATTGTGTTTGAAGCGATCAGAGTCCTCGATCGCGCCAGTTTGGAAACCTGTGAAGGAAGGTTCATGGAACTGGAGGCACAGGAGAGATTGGACATGTCGTCCGACGCGTATCTAACCATGGCATCTTTGAAGACCGGGTCGCTCTTCGCCTGCGCGTCGGAATTCGGTGCGCTGGTGGCCGGAGCCGATGCTGATGTGAGACGGCGCTTTGCCGAATGGGGCGCCAGCCTTGGTGTCGCGGTCCAGATATCCGATGATCTGAGACAGCTCTCCAACGCTCTCCAGGAGGAAGGCACTCCATCCGACGACATGATGAACAAGAGAAAGCTCTACCCAGTTGTCTGGGCGTTTGAGACGGCAACCCCGAAGCAGCGCCGACAGCTTGGTGACTTCTACTTTAAGAGAGTCCTGGAACCTTCCGATGCCAGGAACTTGGCACGTCTGGTTGATTGCATTGGCGGGACTCTCCAGGCTCGAAGTCTGATCGATTCCCAACTTGACATGGTAGGCGATAGTCTGGGGAGCGCTCTGCCAACTGGCGCGAGTAGTGGGGGTCTTGAGCTTTTGTTACGCGAAGTGGCTGGGGTTGCGTGATGTCGCGCAAGAGGAGCGTCCGCCAACTTGGACTGAAACCTGGGACGGCGGTGCTCGTCCGGGTCGACTACAATGTTCCATTTGATTTGGGCACACAGAAAATCTCAGATGATAGTCGGATCGCCGCCTCCGTGGAGACAATCGAGTACCTGAAGTCTCAAAGTTGCCGAGTCATTCTCTGTTCCCACCTTGGGCGTCCACGCGGTCAAAGTAGCGAGGCACTAAGCCTCGCTCCTGTCGTGACACGGCTCTCCGAACTCCTTGGAGAGCGGGTCCGGTTCTCAGGCGACTGCGTTGGATCGGAGACAGAGGCAGTTGTCAAGCAGATGCCGAACGGATCGGTCATGCTCCTTGAGAATCTGCGGTTTCACCCGGGCGAGGAGTCCAACGACTCTGCGTTCTCACAGCAGCTGGCCAGACTGGCCGACTACTATGTCAATGATGGTTTCGGGGCGGCCCACCGGAAGCATGCCTCAATTTACGGAGTTGCCCAGTATCTGCCCTCAGCGGCCGGACTTCTGATGGAGCGTGAAGTCACAGCCCTGAGAAGGGTGACTGAGAGGCCAATTCCGCCTTACGCCGTTGTCGTTGGCGGCGCCAAGGTCATGGACAAACTTCCTCTCATAGAGAACCTCGCTTCGAAAGCTGACCTGTTCCTTATAGGGGGCGGAATGGTATCTTCGTTTCTGTCTGCTATTTACCCGGCGTCAGATGGTTGGAGTGTGGACTGTGGCGAGAGTGCGCTCGCCTCTAGAATCCTGGACGAAGCGTGGCATCGGGGGTACGAGGTCGTTACACCCGTCGACGTCGTGGCCGCAGACCGATTTGCCGCAGACTCTGAGCAGCGAACGTGCCGGCCCAACGAGGTTCCAACTGGCCATCTCATACTGGACATCGGCCCGGAGACTGTGGAACTTTATGCCAAGCGCCTCTCAGATGCGCGGACAGTTGTCTGGAATGGACCGATGGGTGTCTTTGAATGGCCGCCATTTGCTCACGGTACTCGAGGCGTCGCTGAGGCAATCGCAGAGACCGACGGCTCCTTTACCGTTATCGGCGGTGGGTCCACGTCTGATGCGGTGTCGTCGATGGGAATATCCGACCGGTTCTCACACGTATCTACAGGTGGAGGAGCCACATTGGAGTTCTTGGAGGGTAGGGAGTTGCCTGGTATCCACGCTCTCGACGACGCCTGCGATTAGAGCATGATCGTAAGAACTCAAGCAGAAACAATGAGCCAGCGACTCCAATGATCGATCATCCATTCCTGTCCGAGTTGTGCAGCCCCACCGACAGTAAGATCATGCTGCTGGTCGTGGATGGTCTGGGCGGTTTAGCGCGACCTGAGACAGGCAAGTCTGAGCTGGAGGAGGCCCGCACTCCACACTTGGACAAATTGGCCCGAGGCAGCGCATGTGGCGCAACGGTTCCAGTAGGTCCGGGCATTACACCTGGAAGCGGGCCCGGGCACTTGGCTCTCTTTGGCTACGATCCGCTCAGATACGTGATAGGAAGAGGCGTTCTCGAAGCGCTTGGAATCGGTATCGACCTGGGTCCTAACGACATAGCAGTGAGGTGTAACTTCTGCACCGTGGACGATCGTGGACTACTCACGGACCGTAGGGCGGGACGTATCCTGTCTTCAGAATCCGGGCCACTCGTGAACGAGTTGGCAGGAATTAAGGTCGACGGTGCGCAGATAGCGGTTGAGTCTGTGCAGGACTATCGGTTCGTTGTCGTGTTTCAGGCCGAGGAACTTGGACAAGAAGTGAGCGACACTGATCCACAGCGACTTGGGGTACGACCTCTCGATCCGGTGGGAACATGTAAGCCGTCGGATGCCACTGCCAAGCTGGCCTCGCAGTTCATAGACGCCGCGCGGGACATTCTCGGCTCTCGGCAGACTGCGAACATGGTTCTCATGCGCGGTTTCTCGAGGATTCCAACATGGCCTCAGTTCGCACCGAGCTACAGCTTGAACCCATGCGCGGTTGCCGCTTATCCCATGTATCGGGGACTGGCCAGCCTGGTGGGTATGAAAGTGATTCCAACAGGTCACGACTTCGATGCTGAACTTGACACAGTGGAAGAGCACATCGATGAGCACGACTTCGTATTCCTGCACTACAAGCCCACTGACGCGGCAGGAGAGGACGGCAACTTCGATGCCAAGGTCGAAGCGCTTGAAGAACTGGATCGAAGAATACCCAGGTTGCTCGGGCTTGGCGCAGATGTAGTGGCGGTCGCTGGAGACCATTCCACACCGTCGGTTATGTCCGCCCATAGCTGGCATCCAGTGCCGTTTCTCATTAACTCAATGCTTACCGCAGGTGTAGGATCGGAAGGATTTACTGAGCGGTCGTGCGCCCAAGGCCATCTCGGTACTCAACCGGCCACGTCGCTTATGCTTCAGCTACTCGCTCATGCAGGCAAACTCAACAAGTTCGGTGCATGAGCGAGTCGCAATCAGCAGCCCAATCTTTCTCTAGCCACGCCAAATGGACGCGGACTAACGCTTCGTCTTGAGTAAGGTTTCGCTTCAGAATTACTAGTCTTGAATTGAGAATTCTCAACATGCCAACAGCAACGATTGTCGGAAACTGGAAAATGAACGGGACGCCAGCCGAGGCTGCTCAATTGGCGTCAGGCATTAGAGATCGATTGGTAGAACAGGCCGGCGCTGAGGTAGTGGTCTGTCCTCCATCGGTAGCGCTCGCGGATGTTTGGAGAGCTCTTGAGGGATCACAGATCGCCGTAGGGGTCCAGAATGTCCACTCCGAGAGCAGTGGGGCCTTCACCGGCGAAATATCCGCGGAAATGGCACGCGACTTTGCGCAATACGTAATCGTAGGACATTCGGAACGCAGGATGCTCTTTGGCGAGTCGGATGAGTTCGTTAGTCGGAAGGTAGCCGCGGTCGTGAATGCCGGACTGCGTCCGATCCTGTGCGTGGGAGAGGCTGCCGAGATTAGAAACGGTGGCGGAGCAGAGCAGTTCGTAACCGACCAGCTCGCTAAGGGTCTGTCGCGACTCTCGGACCTTTCTGGTGTGTTGGTTGCCTACGAACCCGTATGGGCGATAGGAACTGGAGAGGCCGCAACGTCGCTGGCGGCACAGGATATGGCCGGCTCTCTGCGGGACAAGCTCAGGGACCTGTACGCCGCCGCGGCAGAAGATGTGCCTTGCCTCTACGGAGGGAGCGTCAACCCTGCCAACATCTCTGACTTCATGGAACAACCGGACATAGATGGCGCCCTGGTCGGAGGAGCGAGCCTTGAAGCGGAATCGTTCGCCGACATAGTGACTGGTGCGACAGGGCTGGGTCGCACACAGGCTGGGTAAGGCTAGTGGCCGCCCTCCCTCGTCGTCAAAGTGCGAGAAACGGCGCAGAGTGTGGTTGTGTAGGGTAGGGGGACTTAATGCCGGAATCGAGCGGACAGCACACATCTGGGGCGCGCTGTACCAGGGTAGGAGGCGAGGACACGCGTGCTCGGTCGGACGTGCCGTACCAGACCCCTGCCAACAGTGACCGGTTGGTTGCGATCGTAGGGCCAACTGCGGTTGGCAAGACTGCCATTGCGATGCGGCTGGCTCAGCGAGTTCCCGTCGAAATCGTGGGAGCCGACAGCCGGCAGGTGTATCGCCACATGGACATCGGCACCGCCAAGCCTTCCCCAGAAGAACGATCTTCGGTCCCCCATCACATAGTTGACATAATCGAGCCTGACTACGAATTCGGCTTAGGCTCATATATTAGTCTGGCAAAAGATGCAATCAAAAACGTTAATAACCGCGGTAAAGTGCCAATTCTGGTTGGGGGTACAGGCCAGTATGTAATGGCATTGCTTGAAGGATGGAGTGTTCCGCCAGTGCCACCGGACACTGACCTGCGGGCGCGGCTCGATGCTGATCTCGCCGTCAACGGCATCGGTTCACTAGTGCAGCAACTCAAGGATCTTGACCCGGCGGCGTTGGAGACAGTGGACCTCAAGAACCCTCGGCGAATCATCAGGGCAATTGAAAGGGCCTCGGCCGGGCATCTCCTGGGAGCTAAGCAGGAGAGAGAGGCCCCATCCTTCCATTCAAAAGTGATTGGCCTCGGCGCTGGCAGAGGACAACTGTATGCCCGTGCGGATCTACGCCTGGACTCAATGATGGAAGAAGGGTTCCTGGAAGAGGTGGAGTGGCTGTTGGCCGCCGGATACTCACCACAATTGCCCGCTCTGAGTGGGATAGGCTACAGTGAGCTGGTCGAACACCTGCTGAAAGGAACGGACCTTCAGGATGCCATTCAGCGTGCAAAGTACCGTACCCATCGCTACATTCGTCAGCAGTCCAACTGGTTTAGAGCATCCGATACCAGGATCAACTGGTTCAAAATGTCCGACATCGGCGCGGCGATCGACTTCGCCCAATTGTGGATCGAGTCGCCCCAAAACTGCCATAACCAATAGTTTATACAATTTAGAACAAGAGGGGTCGTCATGAGATTCGTCAAGCTCCACGGAGCAGGCAACGACTACATCTACGTGGATGCCCGTGAGTCCGCGTTGGTGGGACAGAGCCCAAAATGGTCCGAAGTTGCGCGCCGCGTGAGCGACCGCCACTTCGGCATTGGGTCCGACGGCCTAATCCTCCTCCGAGAGTCAAATGTGGCCGACGCTAGGATGCAGATGTTCAATGCAGACGGTTCTGAGGGACTGATGTGCGGCAACGGAATTCGATGTCTTGTGCGCTTCGGTTTAGATACTAATGCGCTGTCAACTCGTCAGAAGGCGTTCAATATCGAGACAGCGTCCGGAGTACTAAATGTGCGCCCGATCTGGTCGGAAGGCATGATGACGCGCGCTTCCGTGAGTATGGGCGCTCCGAGGCTAGGGGCTTCGGAGATCCCTGTACACGCTCCAGGTAGCGACAACTGCGTAATTGACCATCCGATGAATGTTGCCGGCCATCACCTACTTTTGACCTGTGTCTCAATGGGCAATCCTCACGCCGTAACATTCCTTGAAGACCCTATGGAGGACTTTCCTCTGACTGAGATCGGTCCGTTGGTCGAACGCCACCCAATGTTCCCGGAAGGCGTGAACTTTGAGATCGTCAACATTGTGGATCGTGCCCATATCAGGGTTCGTGTCTGGGAACGAGGGTCAGGTATCACGCTGGCGTGCGGTACTGGAGCTTGCGCGGCCGTTGTAGCAGCCCGCCTTCACGGTCTCGTCGACGACGAAGTCGCTGTCGAGCTGCCCGGCGGCGAGTTGACCGTAGTCTGGCCTGGCGAAGGAGAGGTGGTGATGGAAGGCCCCGTCGCCCGCGTCTTTGAAGGGGATTGGCCTGAATAGCCTCGGGAAGGGCTGACTGCCGATTTTAGCTGTTGCGGTTAGGTCAAGCGGCATTTGGGTCACTTTTTGGGCAGATCGATCGATGAGTTCCAGCCATGGCGCCAAACTTGAACTCTGCCCTAGCTGACTTTGCGTAAAATAGACCCGAAAGGTGCTTGAACCCGACTTCTCTTAGCACTTACGCTAAAAGTTCGGCTTGAAAGTCATGTGTTAATGTTTTAGTTAGCTCCAATTGCCAGCTTGGATGCGAGGTCATTACGGCCTCGGGTTGACTTGAACCTTCCAGCCCTGAGATCGGGTTGTTCAACGTCGCTCGCCCGAAACGTCGTTGGCCTGTGTCCGCGGCATGTTGCTCGAGGCCTGGACCGATCCTTTACCGTCAGTCGCGGTTCGCTTAACATGTACCGACCAGCCACGGTAACTCAGGAGCGAAAATGAGATTTGCAAGTCGTGTTGAAAAGATCCCTCCGTATCTGTTCGTTGAGATCAGCAGGAAGATCGCACGGAAGCGTCAGGAAGGAATAGACGTCATATCGTTCGGGATCGGCGATCCCGACCTCGAGACGCCTGCGCCGGTCGTGGATGTACTGCGTGCTACATCTGGGGACCTTCCCAATCACCGGTATCCTGAGTCCGACGGTCTGCCTGAGTTTAGGAAGGCCACGGCCGACTGGTATCAACGTCGCTTCGGCATCTCCCTCGACCCGGACTCGGAGGTGATCTCCTTGATAGGCGCGAAGGAGGGGATCGGCCACGCTGCGCTCTGCTTCATCGAGGCTGGCGACATAGCGCTTGTGCCAGATCCAGGCTACCCGGTCTATTCCGTGGGAACCTGGTTCGCTGGTGGAGACTGTCACTGGCTGCCGCTGGAAGAGGAGAACGGATGGCTTCCGGATTTGGATGCAATACCGGAGGATGTCGCGGGGCGCGCCAAGGTAATATGGTTGAACTACCCGAACAATCCGACCGGGGCTGTAGCGGACCTCGGCTATTTCAACAGAGTTGTTGAGTTTGCCAAGACATACGACATAGCTGTACTGCATGACGCTTGCTACACCGACGTGACTTTCGACGGATATAGGCATCCGTCGTTTCTGCAGGCTGAGGGCGCGATGGATGTGGGAATGGAATTCCACTCTCTTTCCAAGACCTACAATATGACCGGCTGGCGGTTGGGTATGGCAGTTGGAAACGCTGACATGATCAATGCGCTCCTGATCGTGAAGTCCAACCTGGACTCGGGCGTGCCTCAGGCTATCCAGTACATGGGCATCGAAGCCCTCAATACTACAGACGACTGGATAGACGAACGCAATGCCGTGTACCAACGTCGCCGCGACCGGGTGCTGGAAGTTCTGTCAGAAATAGGTCTGGAGTTCGATCCGCCAAAGGCGAGTCTCTATGTCTGGGCACGTGTACCGGACGGTTTTTCAAGCGGGGACTTCGCCGAGCAATTGCTTGATCAGTGCGACATAGTAGTCACTCCGGGGGCCGGTTACGGCTCCTATGGAGAGGGATACATCAGGTTCTCTCTGACTATACCGGACGACCAGTTGGAAGAAGGGCTCAATCGGCTTGCCAGTTGGAGTGGCACCAGTAAGTAACAGGAAGGACTTTCAGGAGGAAGAGCATCGCTAAGAAACTCAGGTCCACACGACCCCGCCGTGAGAGGGCCATCCTGGTAGGCGTTACGCTAAAGCGAAAGCGACATCTGCTGGAACCGCAGGACTCGTTGGACGAGTTGGCGGAGTTGGCTCGTACCGCGGGTGCGACCGTCGTTGGCCGCATCGCACAGCGCGTTGACAGGACATCGCACACGTATCTTGGTAAGGGCAAAGTCAAAGAGCTTGACGAGACATGTCGTCGTCTCGATGTCGACACGGTCATTTGCGATGACGAGTTGACACCAACACAACAGCGTAACCTTGAAGACCAACTTGGCGGTCGAAAGGTACTCGACAGGACCGCCCTGATTCTCGATGTGTTCGCTTCGAGGGCAAGGACGCGTGAGGGACGCCTTCAGGTCGATCTCGCGCAGCACGAGTACCTGTTGCCGCGCCTCGCGGGTCAGTGGACTCACCTTGAACGTCTGGGTGGCGGCATTGGGACCCGAGGACCTGGAGAGACTCAGATCGAGACTGACCGAAGGCTGGTCCGAGGACGGCTGCAAAAGCTGAAGTCGGAGATTCAGGGTGTTAGGCGGCACCGAGAGCTGCACAGATCGAAACGCGCTGCAAACCAGTTTCCGGTGATATCCCTCGTCGGATACACGAACGCCGGCAAGAGCACGCTCCTGAACAGAATCACCCACGCTAAGGTCAGGGCAGAGAATCTGATGTTTTCTACTCTCGATCCTGTAACTCGGCGGATCCAGCTCCCATCGGGCCGACCGGCACTGCTGACCGATACAGTGGGCTTCATCCACAAGCTGCCCACGGCTCTGATTGCCTCATTTCGAGCTACCCTCGAGGAGATAGAAGAATCCTCGCTTATCTTACACGTCGTCGATTCGACTCACCGAAATGCCCCTGAGCAGGTCACCGTTGTTGAATCCATCTTGGATGACCTCGGACTAAGCGACGTACCGATCATTATCGCCCTTAACAAGTCAGACCTGAACTCTGAGTCTGAGTCCAGGTGGGGAGGACAGCCCGACGACTTCCTCACCATGATGCCTTCAGGCTCAGCAGACTGGGTCAGGGTCTCAGCGCTCAGCGGGGATGGCGTTGATGTGCTTCTCCAAAAGATTGACGCGCTGTTGGCGTCAGTTGATGCTGGTGCGGCGACTGTCGGCGCTCAGTAAGACCGGACTCCGCGGTTCTTTGAGGGAGTGTCTCCGGTACGGAGGGTAGGGGGTAGGACGCTTCTTGTCGTTGGTTCGCACTATAAATGTTATGTAAAGTAAAAGCGGCAACGTGAGTCGGGTGGCTGACTTACTTGACATAACTATGGACTACAGAACTTCTCTTCAGGATCATCCCAAAGACACTTGGACGATCGACCTGCTGACCAGGGCCGATATCAGCGATGGAAAGATGCCGGCGTCGGTTCCGGGATCTATAACCGTTAGATCAAGCGAGCCTGACACTTCTGCCAACTCCACATCGTCGTTAACGTCCCCTACAATGACGACTCGCTTTCCGAGCTGGAAAGAAGCTGCGCCAAGCGCCATCCATGTCCTCACCTGCAATTGCCGGCCAACTTCCGTCTGACCAGACTTTGGCCAGACCAATATGCAGCCGTGTGCTGAGCGCAGTGATGACGAAATCTCGGGGGAGATGCTCTCAGGGACGGTGGCATCGATTTCGACGGTTCTCGCAGGGATTGAGAGCGTCTTGACAAGCTCGACAACCTCCTCGGTGAGCGGATCGCTGTGCAGCGCCAGGACCAGCACGAACGGAGCCTCCGCCGGAAGATGGCCACTGTCCACGGAATTCTCGTGAACCGGGTCCGAGGGTGAGTCAACTGGCTCGCGGTCGGCCTCGGTCGTTATGGGTCCGTCAACAATAAGGTGCCCCGATCGATCTATGATAATCTCCGCGAGAAGTCCATTGAGCCTGATTATCCGCAAACACTCTTCCGTCAACTCCTGGTGCACGCCCAGCTCACGGACGAGGATGTTGGTTGCGTATGGAATCTCCGGAAGCGGCTTCCCAGAGTAGATGTCGTAGAATCTCCGAAATATGTCGGGCTCCAGAGCAGCGTCCCTTATCGCTTTTGACCTCTCTTCGGGGTCTCGCGGCGCTGTCATGGACTCGCCTAGCTTGGTTAATTCGATCTGGTCCGAGGAGTGGGAGCCGACAGTAAGCCCATATCTCGCCGATGAGCCGAGTTTCTGCACAAAAGCGCTGCTCCTGCGAGTAGTTCCCAACGTCTCAGCGAGCAGGTCGGTCGGAACTGGAAGCCCGCCGTTTACTTCCTGGATAGTCTCTGGGATAGAGAGGACGTCTTCCAGAGTGTGGACGGGGTACGGCCTGGTCAGCCTGGTACGTCTTGCCACTGTAATGCTCTCCGCTCCGGAACGTCTTGCCCACCATAGATCCTAGGATTTTGGTGGGTCTCGACAATGCTGTAAGCGTGGAAAGGTGTGATGATACTGCGCAAATGTGCTTCGGCATGCAATGGCTGACCGCCTGTCGCCACTGTCGTTTAGGAGGAACATCATTGTACTCACTGAGGACACCACAAGGAACGTTCTACGAGATGCCCACAGCATAGGACATCAATTCACTTGATTTCACGCTAGCGTACCAAAATGAACGTTTGTTTTCAAGCCTTTATCTTTATTTCTGAAAATATGTGAAATAATAAAGGCAATGGCCTATTTCTAACACAGTGAGGGAGCCTCGCCAAACAGACTCGACTAGATTCTCCACCTTAGGGATCCGGAGTCAGTCCAGAGGAGCACCTTGATCGTATGGATGTACGAAAGGGGAAGTACTTGGTCGTCGGTGTGCGACGCGAAGGATTGGATCGTTTCCTTCACGTTGATAATGCGGTAGTAAGTTGATAATACGGTAGTAAGAAGAAGGACCAATTCTCTCCCTCTGGTATCACGAGCAAGAGTCCAGATGGGAACGTTGGAAAATATGCCAGGCAACGCCTCCTTACGACACTAGGTGCTAATATATGAACATGTTTACTCAATGCATTTACATAGGTAGAGTCACGTTCCAACTTACTGGGTTGCTCAAGTCTCTGGTCCTACTTGCCGTGATCGCGGTGGTACTCGGAGCCTGCACAGCCGACACAGCACCAGCTGCACGTCCGCCGGCGGAATCCGCAATCGTGTCAGAAGAGGAGACGTCTCAGACGGTAGTCCCCTTCGATCCGATGGCCCTCCCCACTGCCCTACCCGCCCTTCCGATTGACGTCCCCGACGCTGTGCCGGAGGACTTGGCTACTGCATGGGAGGTATGGTCCCTGATCAACGGGCAGCACGTCGATAGAAAAGACTTCGATACAGAGAAGTTCGACGAAGGGGCGATCCGAGGAATCATCGCAGCTCTCGGAGATGCCCACACCAACTACGTACCTCCTGAGGCGTTCCAGATCGACAATGAGGACCTGTACGGATCCTTCGAGGGGATCGGCGCCAACGTTCAGATGAACGCCGACGGCAAACTCTACATAGTGGCTCCACTGGAAGGAAGTCCCGCGGAGGCCGCCGGGCTCAGAAGTGGCGATCTGATTCTGGCGGTGAATGGAGAGAGCATCGAAGGCCTCAGCTTGTTGGAAGCGGTCAACAAGATCCGCGGACCACGAGGGTCTGAGGTCACTCTGCTGGTAAGACACTTTGGCCAGATCGAAGAGGTTGATCTCATGGTGCGGCGGGACCGCATCGAGCTTGACAGCGTACTGGTGAGGAGCAGGCCGGAGGACAGGTTCGCCCACATCAGGCTTACGACATTCTATAGCGACACTCCTGAAGACCTCGCCAAAGCTATTGAAGAACAGCAAGCGAACGGTGCCGAGGGTTTAATACTTGACGTTCGGGACAACCCCGGAGGACTTCTCACGAGTGTCGTGGAAGTCGTGAGCATGTTCATAGATGAGGGCCTGATACTGTACGAGCTGGACGGCGCGGGACGTAGAACCGACCATCGAACTCGCAGCCCCGGCCAGTTCGCGAACATGCCCATGGTGGTACTTGCCAATAGAGGCAGCGCCAGTGCATCGGAAATAGTCGTGGGCGCGCTGCAGGATCACGACCGCGCTGAGATAGTCGGGGACAGGACATTCGGTAAAGGCAGCGTAAACAGGCTGTACCGCCTCGGTAACGGTGGCGGACTCTACCTCACCTTCGCCAAGTGGTACACCCCCGACGGCAGACTCATTGAAGGCAATGGGATCGAACCTGATCACGAGGTCACTTCCCGGGACCGTCAGAGAGCCGAGACTATCCAGCTCGAGAAGGCCGTTGAGATCATGGAGGGTCTGCTTGCCTCCGGGACCTCGGCCGGAGGAGCGTAAACGGTGGCGAGAAGAGGCGCATCCAACGGGAGACGAGTATCGTCATCGACTGTCACCGTAAACCGCAGGGCGCGATACGACTATGACATCATTGACACCGTCGAGGCAGGGTTAGTCCTCAAGGGCGCTGAGATTAAGTCTATCCGAGGACACAGGGTCAGTCTTAGCGACTCCTACGCCCGGCCCGCCGACGGCCAGATGTGGCTGCACAACCTTCACATCGATGAGTATGCCCCCGCCAGTCGCAATAATCACGATCCGAAGCGGGCACGCAAGCTGCTGCTTCACCGTGCTCAGATTGATGACTTGAGTCGGCAGATCGAGCAAAAGGGTCTCACGCTCGTGCCCCTGAGGTTGTACATCAGGAACCATGTGGCCAAAGTGGAGTTGGCGCTAGCGCGGGGAAAGAAGCGGTTCGACAAGCGGCGAGCGCTGATTGAACGCGAGCGGGAGCGTGAGGCTAGGGCGGCGATTGGCTCGCGCGGTAATTGACGACATTAAGTAGACTCTTCGCGCCGCTGCCCTCTTCCGCAAGAAACTAAGAAGCCGCTGCCTCGTCGGTCAGCGGCTTCGCTTTGGTAAGTATCCCGATTGGTCTTGGTTCGGGGGGAGAATCCTAGACCGGGCTTACCCTCTTGATTTCGATCGTCTCGCCCGGTGCCAATGCGACTCTCCGGACGTTGATGCCCAACTTCAGCAGCCAATACCCCAGGGTAGCCTTGCTGACGCCGAGCTCATCGGCTGTTGAAGACAGTCCCTGGTCAGTGACCATCTCGGGGAGAATCTTCTCCAAGGGTTGGTGAAACTTCTCTTCGACGGCGATCATTTTCTTCGTCTTGCGCGTCATCTGCGATTCCTCCCTGCTTAGTGATCTTGTAACTATGCTAGTCCTGTCTCCTCAAACTGTCAACAAGTTTTCAATACTTTTCCCGCCATTTTCTAGAGTCCTGAAATAGCGGTGCGGTCAGCCTGAAACATCAAAGGTGGGACAGGCAGTTGTAACACCACGGTGATTTAGCGTTTCAGTTGTGATAGGCCACTCGCAGCTATGGATGTAGTGGCCTCTGTGGATGCGCCACCGCAACATCAGAAGAAAGGGACCTGTGTCGTATTAGTAGGAGACACATATGCGGGACCGCCACGCCCGCCCCTGTGTTCCAGCCTTCGCGGGAAGGAACGGAAGGGCAAGGACCACCCCACCCCCCAACTGAACTGACACAGGCTCCGGCAAAGGGGTTCCGTGTGCTCCGGCGGCTTGGCGGTTAAAGACCAGGTACGCGACGGAGCATCTATGCCGCCTAGGCAAACGGAACCGGCAAAGCAGGGTCTTTCGGTTATTTGAGAAACCGGCTGGTCAATCGGACAGTTGTCCCCTCTCCCCTAGGGTGAGGGTGATTGACAACGCTTCGGTAGTGCCGTGCCCTACAATCGAAAGACCCTGACCGGCAAAGGCTGTGGCTGGTCAAAGCGCGTGGTCATGTGCTACGGTCGATTGCCCACCCTCAAGCCTGTTTCGTGAGGTGAATCGAATGCGGATTCGCTGGATCGATAGGATTAGAAAGAACCACTCCCTGGAGCACGCCACGGTCGCACGCTTGCTCGAGCGCGGGACGTCGCCTCCTACCGGGGGATACTCGCTCCCGGGCGGTTTCGTCATCTGGGCGAAAACTTCCCCCGAAGTAGTCACGGATGCGGCCCGAGAAGCATTGCGCCTCTTGAGAGACGGCCACTCGGACTTGGCGGTTTCCGCGTACTGTGGGACTAATTTCGTTGCGGCTGCCGTCCTTGGCGGGATTGCTGCGTCCATAGCAGGTAGAGGCCGGGGACTATGGCCGCTGATCCGCGGAGTCGCAGTTGGAATAGTCGTTGCCACCACTTTTTGCAAACCGGTAGGGAAACTCCTACAGCGCAGGTTCACGGTCGACTCCGATCCCGGTGGTACGGAGATCCGAGCTGCCAGAGTGCTCAAGCGGACCCCAGTATCAATCGTATGGATATCGACCGCAATGCCGCGGACCTATCGCTGACTTCTCAGGTCTTCCTGGACGCTCCCGCACTCCCCTTCCCTCCCACGTCACATATAGCGCACGAAGGCATCGAAACTGTATCAATTTTGTAGGTGTCTCAATGGACACAATCGCCCTTCGGCAGGTTCTGGACGAACCAATGCGGGTGAGACGACCGCGCTCCGAAACCTCGTCCAACAGCCACAACCACAAAATTGATACAGGCTGGGAGACATCATCTACTTTGGCCGGTTTCATCGCTCTGTGCTACACTTTTCCCAAGGACGCTATCGAGTCCCTGTAGCTCAGTTGGATAGAGCGGCTGCCTTCTAAGCAGCGGGTCGCGGGTTCGAATCCTGCCAGGGACGCTCCCCAATATCTCGCGTAACAACCTCACCTCGGCTATCCACTGATATGCCACTATTGTAAGTGGCGACCTTAGTGCTAAGAATAGCCATATTAAAATATCACCATTGCGCAAACTAAGGGCGGGAACCTGCACTAGCAGAACCAAAAGTGTGAGGACATTGGACCAACAGATGGACAGGCAGCTATTCAGTGACCACCTGTGGGAGTTGGCCGAACCTGTATGGAACGCCATCAAGCGGCATCCATTCCTGGAACAGTTGGAAGCTGGCACACTCCCAATCCAGAAATTCAGGTACTACATAGTCCAGGACTACCACTACTTGGGCGGCTTTGGCCGGTCTGCCGCCGCCGCCCTCTCTGCCGCGCCGGATACGGGGACGGCACGCAGATTGCTGCGGAGGGTAACCACACCGGTTGAGCGTCCGCTCCACGGGAGACTGTTCGATGCCCTTGGTGTCACCGCAGACGAAATATCAGGTAGTCTGCCCGCGCCAACTAATCTCGCCTACCAGAATCACATGGAAGTCGCCATGCGCGTCGACGGGATGGCGTGCGGCGTCGCCGCGCTACTCCCCTGCCCTCGCATTTACCACGAAGTAGGTAAGATACTGAGCGAGCCTGAACACCCTGTGTTCAGGATATGGCAGTCGACCTACTCGGAAGGTCTGCTTGAGGAGAGCACCCGAGCGTGGAGCGAACTTCTGGACGATCTTGCAGACGCCGCTGGTCACGACCTACGTGACCGGATGACCGCTGCTTACCTCACGAGCGCTCAGTATGAGCACATGTTCTGGACTATGGCGTATAATCTCGAAGAGTGGCCTGCTGGCGACATAGAATAATGGCCTCCATCTGGGCCGTGTCGTCGCAGCCCTCCAGAGACAGGGATTAATGAAATGAGTCCACGAAAATTTGCGGGCGCGGTAAATGCGCCCGACTTCCCTGCCAGTCTAGACTGGCTCAACACAGACCGTCCTCTCCAACTTGCCGACTTCAATGGCAAGATCCTCATCCTCGACTTCTGGACGTACTGTTGAATTAACTGCATGAACGTATTTCCGCAGTTGCGGAAACTGGAGCAGAAGTACGCAGGAGAGCTGGCGGTCGTCGGCGTCCACTCCGCCAAGTTCAACGCAGAGAAGTCGACGGACAACGTCCGCCGTGCGATTCTGAGGTATGAGATCGAACACCCAGTCGTCAATGACGCTGACTTTATGGTCTGGCAACAGTATGCTGTCCGGGCTTGGCCGACATTGATGTTCATTGGTCCCGATGGCAAGGTTGTTGGCAAGCACGAGGGCGAGTTCCCCATAGAGGCTTTGGACAACCTGCTCGGCACCATGGTCGAAGAGTACGACCGCGCCGGCGAGATCGATCGGCGCCCTCTCGACTTCGCACTGGAGAGCTCAAGGGAGTGGCAGAGACCTCTCTCGTTCCCCGGCAAGGTGCTGGCATCGGAACATGGCCTCTTCATTTCCGACTCAAACCACAACAGAATGGTCTGGACTGACTTCGACGGCAATGTCAGAGCTGTCATAGGAAGCGGCGAGCGCGGGCTCAAAGACGGAAACGCCGATGAGGCGAGGTTCTACGATCCGCAAGGATGCGAAATCGATTGGCCGCATCTTTACGTCGCAGACACCAAGAATCACGCAATTCGACAGATCGACCTCGAAACGCTAAGCGTTAGGACGCTGGCCGGAACAGGGCTGCAGTCGAGGGGATTCCATCCAGGAGGCAATGGTAGGTTCGTTGCCCTCAATTCCCCGTGGGATCTCACTCAGGTCGATAAGGATCTATACATCGCCATGGCTGGATTCCACCAGCTCTGGAAGCTAGACCTGAATACCAGGAACACGTCGGTCCACGCTGGCAACGGCAGGGAGCGAATTGTCGACGGCCCTCTGACGCAGGCTGAGCTTGCTCAGCCCAGCGGGATCACGACCGATGGCCAAAACCTGTACTTTGCTGACAGCGAGACAAGCTCAATTAGGTCGGCTGCCATTGACCCGATGGGCGGTGTCGAGTCCATGGTTGGACTCGACTTGTTTACGTTCGGCGATGTGGATGGGATCGGAAAAGACGTCAGGTTGCAGCACCCGATAGGGGTCGAACTATATGATGGTTCGCTGTGGATTGCCGATACGTATAACAACAAGATAAAGAAACTGGACCCGATTTCAGGTCTCTGCCAATCAGTGTTCGGGTCCGGCGCGGTTGGGCATGAGGATGGGTCGGCCAGTGAAGCTGCCTTCTTTGAGCCGGCAGGCCTTAGCGCATACGACGATAGGCTCTACGTAGCTGACACCAACAATCACGCCATCCGGGTAGCTGACATGGGTACGATGCATGTCTCAACCCTTGAGATAACCGGTCTCTGACGCGCTGACATGTCCAATCGACTGGCCAAAGAGACAAGCCCATACCTTCTCCAGCACGCGGAGAACCCAGTGGACTGGTATCCATGGGGGGAGGAGGCGTTTGAGTCAGCGCTCAAGCGCGATGTACCTATCCTGTTGAGCGTCGGTTACTCGTCGTGCCACTGGTGCCACGTCATGGAACGTGAGTCGTTCGAAGACGACCGAATCGCAGACATGATGAACCGGTTGTTCGTCAATATCAAGGTCGACCGCGAAGAGCGTCCGGATGTCGACTCCGTCTACATGACCGCCATTCAGGCAATGACCGGCCATGGCGGATGGCCCATGACCGTCTTCCTGACCACCGAAGGAGAGCCCTTCTACGGCGGAACGTACTTCCCGCCTGAGGATAGAGGCGGACTCCCCTCGTTCGTCCGCGTCCTGGAAACGATCGCGGATGCCTACCACGGGCGCCGGTCGGACGTTCTTCAAAGTGGAAAGCAGCTGGTTGCCCGTCTTCAACAGGCTTACACTGCTGATCCTGGACTTGAGCCTCTGACCGAATCGATCCTGCATACTGCCTTTGAGTCCGCGCTGACGCAGTTCGACGATCGGTCCGGTGGCTTCGGACTTCAACCCAAGTTCCCGCAGCCTACGACACTTGAGTTTTTGCTCCGTTTCTATGCCAGTTCCGGAGTTCCGCTGGCTCTTGAGATGGTCGAGTTCACTCTGGACAAAATGGCCGCTGGTGGAATTCACGACCAGATCGGCGGAGGATTTCACAGGTACTCCACTGACGCCTTCTGGCTCGTGCCCCATTTCGAGAAGATGCTCTACGACAACGCGCTTCTCGCACGCCTCTACACGCACGCCTACCAGATGACCGGAAACGGCCAGTATCGTCGCACATCCGAGCGGGTCATCGACTACGTTATCCGCGAGATGACCTCACCTGATGGCGGTTTCTACTCTGCCCAGGACGCCGACAGCGAGGGCGTGGAGGGAAAGTTCTTCGTCTGGAGGCCCGAGCATCTGAGCCAAGCGCTGGGTGCCCGCGATGCCGAAACCGTTGGCGACTACTACGGCGTAACCACTGAAGGCAACTTTGAGGGCATGTCCATACTGAATGTTCCGTCCTCACCTGCCGAGGTCGCAGCGCGACACTCACTGACAGCAGAAGAACTCGAAAGACTGCTGGACTCGGCAAACCAGAGGCTTCTTAAGACGCGGTCTTCCCGTGTGCCGCCAATGACTGACACGAAGATCATCACATCTTGGAACGGATTGATGCTCGCGGCGGTCGCAGAGGCGTCGGCAGTGTTCGAGCGTGACGACTACTTGCGCGTTGCCCGCGCCAACGCTGCGTACCTCCTGGACCGCATGGTGGATTCGGGGCGGCTCCGAAGAACTGACAGCAACTCCGAGAACGGCTCCCGCGGCTTCCTGGACGACTACGCCGCGCTAATCGATGGCCTGCTGATCCTGCATAGTGCCGACGGCGACCTCAGGTGGATCATAGAGGCTGACGAATTGGCCCGCAACGCCGTCGATCTGTTCTGGGACCCATTGAGGGGCCAATTCTACGATACAGGCACAGACCAGGAGGCGTTGATAGTCCGGCCGCGGGACGTGACCGACAACGCGCTCCCGTCCGGTCACTCCAAGATGGCGGACGTACTCACTCGACTGGCCACAATCACAGGCAACGCGGACTTCAGGACCATTGCGGGAAAGTCTCTCCGCGGCGTGCGCGGCATCATGGAGCAGTTCCCCACTGGAGCTGGACACTGGCTATGCGCCCTGGATAGTTACCTGTCCGACTCCAAGGAGGTCGTTATCGTTACTGACGAGGTAACTGGCTCGCCTCTGCCGATGCTCAGGCGATTGGCCTCTGACTACCAGCCAAGCGCGGCCATAGTGGCAAAGTCCACGACTGACGACCTTACAGGCGAATGGCCGGTGTTCCTGGGCAGGACGCCGATCAATAGTCAACCTACGGCCTATGTTTGCCGCAACTATGCCTGCCAGCTTCCCACGAACGATGCCGACACGATGATGGCGGAGTTCCTGCGGTAGATTTCTGGAGTCTGTTGCGCGTGGGTTTGGGATAAACTACCATAATCCACCGGAGCGAGACGTTTGACTGCGGACTTCAAATCGATTGTCATAGAGCTACAGGCCATAGTTGGTGATGACTATGTCATCTACCGGCCTGAGGACTTGATCGTATTCGAGTATGACGGCTCTGTGGACAAGTCACTGCCTACCATCGTGGCTCTTCCCAACACCACTGACGAGGTCTCGGCGTGTGTCCGAGTTGCTTCCGAACATGGGATGCCGATCGTAGCTCGTGGTGCGGGAACTGGACTGAGCGGAGGCGCCGTAGCGGCTCAGGGTGGCATCGTGCTTCCCTTGACGCGAATGACCCGCATCCTCGAAGTCGATGTCGAAAACCGCGTCGCTATTGTCGAGCCGGGCGTGGTCAACCTGGACCTTACCGAGCACGTCTCGCAGTATGGTCTCTACTACGCCCCCGATCCGTCGAGCCAGCGCGCCTGCACTATCGGCGGAAATGTTGCAGAAAATTCAGGTGGACCCCACTGTCTCGCGTACGGCGTTACCACGAACCACGTCCTCGGGCTTGAAGTCGTCTACGCTGACGGCGACGTCGAGTGGGTTGGTGGCACTCATCGTGAGTCCCTGGGATTCGATGTCCGTGGAATCCTGATAGGGTCTGAGGGCACACTTGCGATCGTGACGAAGGTCGCGGTCAGACTGCTCAGGAAGCCCGAAGCGGTCAAGACCCTACTGGCGATTTTCCAGGAGCTCGACGATGCCAGTGCGGCGGTTTCGGGAATCATAGGCGCTGGCATTGTCCCGGCGGCCCTCGAAATGATGGACGACCTGTGCATCAGTGCCGCGGAAGCGGCAGTCCACGCCGGATATCCTGAGGGCGCAGGCGCGGTCCTGCTGGTAGAGGTGGATGGCCTGAATGAGGCCGTGGAGGAGGAGGTGGCTGCTGTCGAAGAGGTCTGCAATCTGTACGACCCGCTGGAAATTAGGACAGCCACGGCTGATGCCGAACGCGAGAAGCTATGGTCCGGCCGTAAAGGCGTCCTTGGCGCACTTGGGAGGTTGGCGCCGAACTATCTCTTGGTCGATGGCACGGTTCCGAGGACACGACTGGTCGAGGTCTTGTCACGAATCAAGGACATTTCCCAGCGAACCGGCTATCCGATCGCCAATCTACTTCATGCTGGCGACGGCAACCTCCACCCTTCCGTGCTGTTCGACGAGCGCAAGCCCGGGGATACGGAAAACGCCCTAAAGATAGGCGGTGAGATACTGGAGCTCTGTGTCGAGGTCGGTGGCGTGCTGTCGGGCGAGCACGGTATTGGGATGGAAAAACAGGAATACATGCCGCTGATGTTCACTGAAGCTGACATGGAAGCGATGGCTGCCCTCAGACCTGCTTTCGCTACCAATAGCATGTTCAATCCTGGGAAGATCTTCCCGACAGGATCAACATCCGCCGACTTCTTGCAGTCAGGCGCAATACAGCGCGTCGGACCCGGCGCGTACATTTAGCCAGTTCCTAAGTATGCCTCTCGAACAGCGGTCCAGTACCCAGGCCGGGGTCAGTGCTCCCCAAAGTTCCGCTGTGCATGCCTCGTACATGATCGACGAAGTCGCACCGATCTCTGTGGTCAGACCCGCAACTGTGGATGGATTGTGTGAAGAGGTCGCAGCCGCGGATCGCGAGGGAGTAGCCGTGTTCCCCTGGGGCGGCGGGACCAGGATGTCCTTGGGGCACGTACCGCAGCGTCCGGGCATTGTTATGGACACCTCAGCCCTGAACAGAGTCGTCTCTCATAATTCCGGGGACATGACCGCAACCTTTCAGGCGGGGGCCACTCTTCGGACCGTATCCGAGGTGTTGGCCCAGGCGGGTCAGCTTCTTGCGATAGACTCGCCTCTGCCCGGTCACGCCACGATAGGCGGGACGTTGGCATCCGGTGCCAGCGGGCCGACAAAGTGGCAGTTCGGGCATCTCAGAGATACAGTCATAGGAATGAAAGTCATTCAACCCGACGGCAGGATAACCAAGAGCGGAGGCCAGGTTGTCAAGAACGTAAGCGGCTACGATATGTCGAGGCTTCACATAGGTGGACTGGGAAGCTTGGGACTCATCCTTGAGGCCAGCTTCAAGTTAACTCCCATTCCAATGTATGAGAGTACGGTCTTAGCCAGGTACCAGACAGTAGACCGAGCCATTCAATGTGCCCTGGACGTGTTCAACTCGCAGGTCACACCACTGGCAATCACCGGATTCAACAGCACGGTGGCTGGCGCCATCGGCGCCGATGAGAGACCAGGGACGTTTTTGGCGGTCAGGCTGGGTGGGCGACCGAGGACGTTGGACCGCCAGGTAGACGAGGTGACGGCCACGTGCAGACGATTTCTGGCGATCGACATTCACCAGTCGGACGTAGTCGGAGTTGGCCGGATTTGGCGCTCGCTTGCAGACTTCGGATGGGATCCTGACTCGGCCCCAGTGTTGAATCTGAAGGTGTCTGCCCTTCCCAGCGAAGTCGAGCAGGTCTACAAGCTGGTTGAGGGGTTGGGAACATCTCGCTATGAAGTGTCGGTAGTTGCCCAACCGGGATTCGGAACGGTGGAAGCGAGCTGGCTCGGAGATGAGACGGCCCCGGCCCCGGACGAATTGGTAGGGTTCGTCCAACAGGTTCGCGAAGGGGCGGGCAGATTCGGCGGAACCGCTGTTGTTCAGAAGTGCCCGACAGCTCTGAAAGACCGCGTTGACGTCTGGGGAGGCGAACCCAGAGGTATCGGCGTCATGCGTCGACTAAAAGCGCAGTACGACCCAAACAACATCATGAACCCAGGCCGATTCGCAGGACGTCTCTGATGGTCGACACTAAGCCCGTAATCGATCCTTCACTACTCTTCTCTGGGCCTGACGCGCCTGAAGAGTCGGATCTATATAAGTGCGTTCACTGCGGTTTCTGCCTTCAGGCGTGCCCTACCTATCTGGAGACAGGTCTTGAAACCGAGTCTCCCCGTGGCAGAATCGCGCTCATGAAGGCGGTCAACGAAGGCAGAATCGGCATGACCGACTCCGTCGTCCGCCACTGGGACCTGTGCATTCAGTGCAGAGCCTGCGAAGTAGCATGTCCCTCTGGCGTTCCTTACGGCAGCCTGATTGAATCTACGATGGCGCAGGTGGAGCGAAAACGTGAGGTCGGGCTCATTCCAAGGCTCGCCGCCGGACTAGCCCTCAACCATATTGTTCCAAACCAGGGGTTGTTGGAGTTCACTGTTGGCATCGCTCGGATCTATCAGAGGTCAGGAGTGCAGAGACTTGTGAGGAAGTCGGGCCTACTGAGACTCCTGCCGGGCTCGCTAGCAGATATGGAAGGCTCGATGCCTGCGGTGTCTGACAAGTATTTCAAAGCCAAGGGCCAGACGGCGACTCCCAGGGGTGCGGTAAAGACCAGAGTTGCGCTCCTGTCAGGATGTGTTATGCCGCTGTTCAGCGGATCTGAGATGGAAGCCGTAGTCAGGGTTTTGAATCGGAACGGGTGCGAGGTAGTCGTACCCGAGGGACAAGGCTGCTGTGGCGCCATTCACTCCCACGTAGGCGATCTCGAGACCACCAGGTCTATGGCTCGGCGCAACATAGATGTCTTCGCCGATGCCGGCGTCGATGCGGTCGTGGTGGCGTCAGCGGGCTGCGGGTCGAGAATGAAAGAGTACGACCACCTGCTGAGAAACGACACAGATTATGCTGAGAAGGCCGAACGTTTTGTCGAAACGGTCAAAGACGTCCACGAGTTTCTGGTTGACCTGCCGTTCACACCACCGACCGCTGAACTCGATTGCACGGTCACGTATCAGGATTCGTGCCACCTCGGCAATGCGCAGCGAATTACATCTGCCCCACGGCAGATACTGAAATCAATTCCCGGAGTCGAGTTTGTCGAGCTTCCAGGAGCTGGGCGGTGCTGCGGCGCTGGCGGAACATACACTATGACCGAGCGTGAGTTCTCGCTCCGTGTGCTCAGCTCGAAGATGGACGACTTCGAGACCACCGGCGCGGACGTGCTGGCCACCGCCAACCCGGGGTGCCTCGTGCAGCTTCAATACGGAGTTGACGATCGCGGTCTGTCCACGAATGTAAAGTATGTAACTGATCTACTGGACGAGGCCTACCGACTCGAAGATGATGGTGTTGGAGACGACCCCAACAGCACTAAGTCTGAGAACTAAGACATCAATACTCACTAGTTAAGGAGAGAACAAATGGATCTTGGCCTACACGGAAAAGTAGCGATAGTCACCGGCGGCAGCGAGGGCATCGGAAAGGCAGCCGCTGCGAGCATGGCGGCTGAGGGAGCCGACGTTGTCATTGCCGCTCGCAGAGCCGATGTGCTCGAGGCGGCGGCTGCGGAGATTCGAGCGGTGTCGGAGCATCGCGTAATCGCGATTCCGACCGACGTCATGGATCCAGACCAGGTGCAAAGTCTGATCGACCAGACCGTGGATGAGTTGGGGCGCATCGATATCCTGGTCAACAACGCAGGAACGTCCGCAGGCGGTGCATTCTTGGGAGTCACTGACGAGGCGTGGCAGCACGACCTGGACCTCAAACTCTATGGTTCAATACGTACGTCTCGACTCGCGGTGCCGATCATGCGTGAACAGGGAGGCGGTCGCATCATCAACGTCACCAACCTCGGCGCGAAGGCGCCAGGCGCCGCTTCGGTGCCCACGTCGGTAAGCAGGGCCGCCGGTGTTGCGCTGACTAAAGCCATGTCCAAGGAGTTCGCCGCTGACAACATACTTGTCAACACCGTGTGCATCGGCCTGATCAAGAGCGGGCAGCATGAGACCCGCTTCAATTCGATGCAGGAGAGCAACCCTGACCTGACGCTAGACCAATTCTACGCCGATATGGGCGATCGCGTTCCCATCGGCCGCGTGGGCGAGGGTGAGGAGGCAGGCGATGTGATCGCATTCCTGGCCTCTGATCGTGCCAGCTACCTGACTGGAATTGCCGTCAATATAGATGGCGGTACATCGCCGGTCGTCTAGCCTCCGACCTGGCCTCTCTGTCTAAGAGTGTGGTCGGCGAGCACTAGGGCCATCATCGATTCGACAATTGGGACGGCACGCGGAAGCACGCAAGGGTCGTGCCGTCCCCTGCCCATGAGCGTAGTCTCGTTCCCATAGACGTCGACTGTCTCCTGCTCTCGCATAATTGTTGCAGTCGGTTTGAACCCGGCCCGCATGACAATGTTTTCGCCGTTGGAGATTCCGCCCTGTATGCCGCCGGAGTTATTCGTGCGTGTGCGAATCCGACCGGCCTCACTGTAGAACGGGTCGTTGTGCTCCGAACCTGTGAGATAAGTCCCGGCAAAGCCTGACCCGACCTCGAAGCCCTTGCAAGCCGGCAGCGATAGCACCGACCGCGCTAGATCGGCCTCTAGCTTGTCAAACACCGGCTCTCCCAGACCCGGTGGCACATTGCGCGCGACGCACTCGACCACCCCGCCGAGCGAATCGCCGTCCTTCCGCGCCTCCTGGATGCGCTCGATCATGCGGATAGCCATGTCGCCATCCGGGCATCGTGCGATGTTCGACTCTACCTCCTCCGCTGTCACGAAGTCTGGGTCAACCTCAGCTTCCAGGTGCCATACTCTCTTGACGTAGGCGACGATTTCAATTCCGAACTCCTCGGCCAGATACTTTCTGGCGATTGCACCGCCGGCAACGCGCCCGATCGTCTCCCTCGCGCTTGCCCGTCCGCCGCCCATCCAGTTCCTGATGCCGTACTTTGCCTGGTACGTGTAGTCTGCGTGCGACGGCCTATACTTGAGGCGCATCTCCTCGTAGTCGCGACTTCTTGCGTCCCGGTTCCATACGATGATCTGGATCGGCGTTCCAAGGCTCAGACCTTCAAAGACACCGGAAACGATCTCGGCCTGGTCCCCTTCCCGACGCTGCGTCGATATCACACTTTGGCCGGGCCGCCTGCGGTCGAGCTCCTTCTGGATGTCACCTTCTTCGATTGGGAAACGCGGCGGACAGCCATCGACCGTCACTCCTACGGCCTGACCGTGCGACTCGCCCCAGGTCGTGATTCTAAAGCTGTGTCCGAAGGAGTTGGCCATCAGGGTGCCTCCAGCAATGTCTGTGTTTAAGCCATAGTCTGGCTATCTCTGGCGGTTCCCAGGCGGCGAGACCGCGAACCCGGATATGTTATCATCTCGATGCTGATTCACTTCAGCTGAAGTTCCGAAGGGCCCGGATTGAACACCTGCGAGTGCCTCCCGTGATTCATGGGCGAGCGCGGCTCGTAGTCCGGGCCCACTTCTTTACCTCACTTGAATCGCCGAACTGGTTCCCTCTAGACTAGTTTCATGAAACCCGCTTCACCCAAGCCCTCCGGCAACGAGGGCTCTTCATCGTCTGCAGAAGAAGGCGAGCCTCAAGAATCGGACCCCCCCAGAAGCTCGGTCAGCGTCAACGGACCGGCTGGCAACCAACAGATACGACCCGCTGAAGGTGCACGTCCCCAGCTCCCCCCTCGTACAGAGGTACAGCCTCAGAGGGGATGGCGCAATACATTCTCGTCGCTGAAAAGCCGCGACTACCTGGTACTGTGGCTCGGCATGATGGCAATGATGGGCGGCATGCAGATGCAGATGCTGGCCCGAGGGTACCTTGTCTATGACCTCACCGGATCGGCCTCTCTTCTCGGGATAGTAAGCGCAGGCTCAGCGGTCCCTATGCTCGTGTTGGCGCTGTTTGGCGGCGCAATCGCTGACAGGTTCGACCGCAAGCGGCTGATCCAGGTTGGTCAGATTGTCGTCGGCTTGCTGGCGCTCGCCGTCGGAGTTTCCATCTTCACGGAATGGGTCCGCTGGTACCATTTGTTGGCGGCGTCACTGATCCAGGGCTCAATTTGGTCTTTTATGATGCCGGCTCGCCAGGCCATCATTCCCCAGGTGGTCGGTCCCGAGAAGATTGGGAACGCGATGGCGATCAACGCGGCGGGCATGAGCACCATGACGCTGCTGGCGCCTGCCATCGCAGGTGGCCTCTATGCGTTGGCAGGCCCGGCCAACGTGTACTTCGTGATAACCGGCCTCAGCCTGGTGGCGGTTGTCATGACCTCGCTCATTAAGCCAACAAATGGGTCGGCGCCCTCGCGCAAAAGGGCCATGTTGAGCGACATCGTAGCCGGGCTCAGCTACATCAAGGGCAACCAGATGGTGTTGGTGCTGCTGGTCATGGGTCTGGCCACGACCCTGCTCGCCTCGCCTTTCCGAATGCTGCTGCCAGTCTTCGTCGTGGACGTGTACGGCAAAGGTCCGGACTCCATGGGGCTGCTCGTGGCAATCATGGGCGGGGGCTCACTTGTAGGCTCGCTGGCGATCGCGGCGCTTGGAAACTGGCGTCGTGGAATGCTGCTGATAGTAGGATCTTTCGCGTCCGGCATCGCCCTGCTGTTGATCGCCGCTTTCCCGTTCTACTACGCGGCGGCGGCTATCATGCTGCTGGTTGGTCTTGGTGACTCTGGGCGTCGTACGATCAACATGGGGTTGATTATGGAAGTCGTCGAGGACCAGTATCGGGGACGAGTCATGAGTGTCTTCATGATGAACTTCGGACTCATGCCTCTTGGTATGTTGCCGGCGGGTCTGGCAGTGGACTACTTCGGGGGACCGATTGCCATCGCGATCTTGGGCGCACTACTGCTGGCGGTAGCCGTCGCTGTGATGCTGACCCAGAAGCGCCTAAGGGCGTTTCAGTAGTTACGGAGTTCATTAGGCTCCGCCCTGCTTCGTTGGTATCAGGACTTTAGCAATTCTCGACACGCACGTCGCAGGCGCTAACAGGTTGCTGTTAGGGCCTTTCAAGGCGCTGCCGGCTGAATGAACTACCGGCAGCGCGATGTGACTATGATGTCTGCTCGGGAAAACCGGCGCTACTGTGCGTTCGCGGTCTCCATTTCGCGAGAGACCGTTTCAAGCTCCGCCACCGCACCGTGGACGAGTGACGGATTCAACCTTGCGGCGTGATCGGCGTACCCTGCCCTGTCGAGCATCGAGCCCAGCTTGCCGCCCTTGAACAGATCAAGCGCCCACCCGAGAGGATCAGGTACAGTTGTGGTGTCCAGGTACAGGCGCTGGTTCTTGGCCCTCGGCCCGTAGTGGTAGTGCGGTGCCCTCTCGAAGCAGTCGAACGTCAGGAGCTCTTGCTCCGCGCCTGCCACGTCTCCAAGGACGTGAATTGCCACTCCCCTGTCATTGGCAAGTTCGCGGAACTCCACGCCGAAGCGTACGGGGCCAGCTTCGAGGATCACGTCGCCGCGATCGTGCATAACTGTCTGGCGCCCGGAGACGGCGAGGTCGCGGGACTGCGACTCAAGCTCGCCGACAGCTGAGCTGAGGTCGGCCTCCTGAGCTGCCTCTGCAAGCTCTGGGTACCCTGCCCGCTCGATCATCTCAGGTAGCCGGTCCCGGATCTGCTGTAGCGTCCAGTCAAGCGAGTCGCCCGCGGTCGTCTTGTCCAGCATCAGGCGCTGGTTGCGCTTCTGCGGGCCGTAGTGATAGTGGGGCTCGTGATCGAAGCAGTCGAACCTCAGCAGCTCGTGCTCGTCGTCTTCGCTTACGTCCCCCAGAACGTGGATGCAGACTCCCTGATCGTTCAGAAGGTCTCGGTACTCGATGCCGAACTTGATTGCCGCCTCTCCGATGATAGTGTCGCCACGTTCCTTCATGTTGTCCTCCTTGCACATGGGTTGGCTACGACATTATACCGCGTTGTCTGTTCGAACGTGCGTTACTCCCAAAGGAATACAGGCTTTCCTGTCCTACCTGTGTCAAACAGCTTGTACGCTTCGTCCGCTTGGTCGAGTGTGTACCTGTGTGTGATGAGCTTGTCCAGCGGCACCGAACGGTTCACTACGAACTCAGCGGCCTCGGCCAGACCCGCCAGGCTGAACGTCCATGAACCATAGATTGTGAGTTGCTTATGTATGATCTGGGCGCTGATGTCGAACGTTGTGGTGTTGCCCTCGCCCACAAAACAGACACGGCCCCAGTAGCGGGCAGAGTCGATTGCGTTGATCCGAACGTCTGGTATCCCAGTCGCATCGAGCGTGGCGTCAGCCCCCTCACCGGCAGTCAGGCTCCTGATCACCGTCTCGGCATTGTCTCGCGAGGCATCGATCACGGTGTCCGCACCCAACTCGGCCGCCAGTTCGAGTCGTTCGGGGATTACGTCTACGGCGATCACCCTGGCGCCCATCGCCTTGGCAAACAACGTCCCGCTGGCTCCGACCGGACCCTGTCCGAAGATCGCGACAGTGTCGACTCCAGTGAGTCCCAACCGCTTGATCGCGTGAAACGCGGTGCCGGTGCCGCAGGCGACTGCAGCGCCCTGGTCAAACGGCAGTTCATCCGGCATCTTGACACAGGTCGACGCCGGACAGAGCAGGAAGTCCTGATGACCGCCGTCCGCAGTAGAGCCATACACCTCGTGGTGCACCAGGCACATCTGCGTGTATCCGATGCGACACATCGAGCAGGTGTTGCAGCCGGTGTAGTGGTGCATCATCACCCTGTCGCCAACTTCGACCTCCGTAACGTCGGGGCCGACTTCTGAGACGACACCGCACGGCTCATGGCCGGCCACATGGAATGGCGGTGACAACTCGGACGCAGGTCTTCGGTATCGGCTCAGGTCGCTCCCGCAAAGTCCGGAAGCCGTCATCTTGAGCAGAACTTCGCCCGGACCCGGCTCAGGCTCGGGCAGGTCTCTAAGTTCGACCGTGCGGTCACCGACGAATACGACGCCCCTCATAACGATCATCCTGCTCTATTGGGTGAAAACACCCACAAAGTTGACTGGCCGGGTTCGTATGCTACAATTCGACAAGCGTTCTAGCAAGCGTTTCCGCAAGCAGACTATTCGTTCGCTTCACTGCACCATGTTACATCGGAGGTAACTTCATGCGCCCAATTGCAGAAGTCGCAGAGGAGCTCGGACTAGCCCGCGACTCGATTGTCCCATACGGGCACTACAAGGCTAAGATTCCTCTGGATGCCATTCGAGACGACGGACGCCGGGGCAAGATGGTCGTCGTCACAGGCATAACCCCAACACCAGCTGGCGAAGGTAAGACCACGACTACGGTCGGACTTACCCAGGCAATGGGCCGTCTCGGCAAGAACGTGGTAGCGACACTCAGAGAGCCGTCGCTGGGACCGATTTTTGGCATCAAGGGCGGCGGGACCGGCGGCGGAAAGAGCCTGATCGAGCCAGAAGACGAGGTGAACATCCACTTCACCGGCGATGCCCACGCCGTCGGTTCTGCTCACAACCTTCTGGCGGCGTTGACGGACAATGCCGCGCAGCGGGGTCAGATAGAAGGGTTCAGGCCAGAGGGAATCACCTGGAGGCGCGTCACCGACGTTGAGGATCGGGCCCTCCGTGACATCATGACGGGCATTGGCGGGCCTAACAACGCGCCTGTGCGCGAGAGCGGGTTCGACATTGTAACCGCTTCCGAGATCATGGCGATCCTGGCGCTGTCCCGCGACTTGACTGACCTCAGAGCGCGACTCACCCGCACTGTCGTTGGCTATACGAACCAGGGAGACCCGGTGACTGCCGACGACGTCCAGGCTGTCGGGTCGATGATGTCGCTGCTCAGATACGCGATCCAGCCGAACATCGTCCAGACAACTGAGGGCCAGCCCGTGATAGTTCACGCTGGACCCTTTGGAAACATAGCGCACGGCTGCTCGTCTGTGGTCGGTGACAGACTTGCGCTGGGATACGCTGACTATGTTCTGTCCGAGGCGGGATTCGGCGCTGATCTCGGCTTCGAGAAGTTCATGCACATCAAGGCAAGATTCAACGGGCTGGAACCACACGCTGCCGTGATTGTGGCGTCGGTCCGAGCCGTCAAGTACCACGGAGGCGTGAGAACGCGGGAGCTGGAAGTCCCCAACACGGAAGCTGTTGAGGCCGGTATGGCGAATCTGACTCACCTGATTGGCATGATACGGTCGTTCAACCTGCCTGTTGTCGTTGCCCTCAACCACTTCCCCACTGACACGTCGGAGGAGACTGCCATCATGAAGCGCGGCGCCGAAGAGGCCGGCGCCTTCGCCGCGGTGGAGAGCAAGGTCTTCGCTGACGGCGGTGCGGGTGGCATCGACCTCGCCAATGCGGTTATTGAAGCAACCAGCGCCGACGACCACCCGGAAATCGACTACGCCTATGAGATCGACGCATCGCTCCGGGACAAGGTGCTCGCACTGGCGCAGCGTGTTTACAATGCCGAGCGGGTGACGTACGTGTTGGCCGCAGGCCGGCAGCTCCGACAGTTCCAAAACAGGGGATGGGGCAACCTTCCCGTGTGCATGGCGAAAACCCACCTGTCGATATCGCACAGGGCGGCGCTTAAAGGGCGTCCGTCCGGATACACGTTCCAAGTCTCTGACGTCAGAGCCTCTGTGGGCGCAGGGTTTATCTATCCAATTGCGGGCAACATCGTCACGATGCCGGGCCTTCCCGGGTCGCCTCGCCAACTCGATGTGGACGAGAACGGAGCAATCCTGGGCCTATAGTCGGACAGGGGCCATCCCTGGCTGGGTGCCAGTAACTTAGAGGTGATTCTGTACTCGTCTGGTACACTCCTCGTAGGAGGAACAACCTGTGCCCGAGTTCTTCAATGTGCGGTCTCCTGAGCGGGCGTTCGAAGACCTGCTGCCTCACCTCATTCCGGTCGCGGACATAGAGACTCTTGAGACCAAAGATGCGCTTGGACGTGTGATAGCGCGCGACATCCACTCGCCGGAAGACCTGCCCGCGTTCCCGAGATCCTCCATGGACGGCTTCTCCGTACGCGCCAGCGATACTTATGGAGCATCGGAAAGCCTGCCCGCTCTGTTCGAAATAGTTGCCGATATCCCCACAGGCAAGTCGTCGGACGTTGGCATTGGGGTCGGAGAGGCGGCGGTAGCCTACACTGGCGGCACGCTCGCGGAAGGGGCAGACGCGGTCGTTATGATCGAAAGAACCCAGCCTGCCGACGAGGTGTCTATAGAAGTGCTTCGACCAGTGGCGTCTGGTGAAAATGTCATTCAGGTAGCAGAGGATGTCCGTCGCGGCGAGGTCCTCTTCAGGGCCGGACATCGGGTCCGTCCCCAAGACATAGGCGGGCTTCTGGCCCTCGGCATCGTCGAAGTACCGGCCTATCGCAAGCCGATCGTCGGCATAGTCTCCACCGGTGACGAACTCACACAGCCGTGGATTCGGCCACCAAAGGGTAAGATTCGGGACATAAACACGTACACCATTGCGGCCCGCGCCGTTCAGTGCGGCGCGGATCATATATCTATGGGAATAGTCCGCGACGAGTACATTCCGCAGTTGGAAGCCGCGCGTGGCGGGCTTGAAACGGCGGATGTACTGCTATTCTCGGCTGGCAGTTCGTTGAGTACAAGGGATATGACTGCTGAGGTCTTCAACCAGCTTGGAAAGCCAGGCGTGCTCCTCCACGGCATCTCGATCAAGCCCGGGAAGCCGACAGTAGTCGGAGCGGCACACGGCAAACCGCTGTTTGGGTTGCCCGGTAACCCTGTGTCGGCCCTTATCGTCTTCGACCTTCTCGTCGCCCCGTCGATCAGGGTGCTGTCGGGGGAGATAGGCGCCCCAATCTATCCGGAAGTGAGGGCCGTTCTGACTCAGGACGTGCCATCCGACTCCGGCCGCGAGGACTATGTGCCTGTAACGCTGGCAAGTATTGACGGTCGATACCTCGCAACGCCCGTATTCGGGAAGTCGAACCTGATCTATACCCTGATCAGATCGGATGGAGTCATCAGGGTTCCGATGGACTCAGGAGGGATCTACGCAGGCGATACTGTCGACGTTAGGGTTCATCGATCATGACCCACGGTCACGGTCGGCATGGAAGGCGCTACTATCTTCAGGACGTGCCTCTTGACATAGCAAAGACGCGATATCGAGGTGCCCTGTCGGATGCGGGATCACTTCGACACACGGAAACCGAGACGGTACCCATTCAGGACGCTCTAGGCAGGATAACGGCAGCCCCCGTCTGGGCCGCTAGATCGGCTCCCCACTACGACTCGGCGGCTATGGATGGAGTGGCGGTTCGATCACTAGACACAGTCGGCGCAACCGAGACCTCACCCAGGAAACTCACACTCCCCGACCAGGCGCGCTGGGTGGACACCGGCGAGCCAGTTCCTGAAGGGTTTGACGCTGTCATCATGGTCGAGGTCGTCCATGAGATTGACGAGACTACAATTCAGATCTCCTCGCCGGTGCCACCCTACAATCACGTCAGGCCGATTGGAGAGGACATCGTGGCTTCTGAGTTGCTGCTCCCAGAAAATCACAAGTTGCGACCCGCCGATCTAGGAGCGTGTGCCGCGGCTGGGTTAACAGAAGTGGATGTCCGGCGCAGGCCCACGGTCGCGATCATCCCCACTGGGACTGAGTTGGTAGAGATCGACGCCGACCCTGGCCCCGGCGACATCGTCGAGTTTAATTCTCTGGTGTTGGGAGGAATGCTTCGAGAGTGGGGGGCGGAACCCTTCAGGTACTCCCCCGTTTCCGACGATCCCGACATGTTGCGACGCGCGATCTCAACAGCAGTTGAGCAATGCGACATCGTCCTGGTCAACGCGGGATCTTCCGCCGGCGCGGAAGACTACACTGCCGGCCTCGTGGAAGAACTCGGGTGCCTGGTGGTTCACGGCGTAGCAATAAGGCCTGGCCATCCTATCGTCCTGGGGGTGGTAGACGATAAGGCCGTGTTCGGCATACCCGGATATCCGGTATCCGCGGCAATTGCCTGTGAGCTCTTCGTCCAGCCGCTCGTGGAGGTGATGCTGGGCAGAGGTGTCAGTCCCAGGCCGACTACTAAGGCTGTAGTTACGCGGCGAGTCCAGTCCCCCATGGGAGAGGACGAGTTCCTCAGGGTGCGTCTTGGGCAGGTTGGCGACAGACTTGTGGCTACTCCAGTACAGCGTGGCGCCGGAGTCATCAGCTCGCTCGTAAGGGCCGACGGGCTGACGCTCATTCCGAGATCGGTCGAGGGTCTGGAAGCTGGCTCAGAAGTCGAAGTACAGTTACTCAGACCAATTGAGGAGGTACGCAGGACCATCGTCGCCATCGGAAGTCATGACATGGTATTGGACCTGATTGCGAGCCGACTCAGCCGGACGGCCGGAGGCGCCGGACTGGCGTCGGCCAACGTGGGGAGCATGGGAGGACTGTTGGCGATTCGTAGAGGAGAGGCCCACGTAGCTGGCACTCACCTAATGGACGAAGAGTCGGGCGAGTACAACGTTTCATTCATCAAGAGATACATTCCCGACAGGACCGTGGCGCTCGTCCACCTGGCAGCGAGAACTCAGGGTCTGATGGTTCGGGGTGCGAACAGGTTCGACATCTCGTCCCTCGCAGACCTCACGAGACCCGACATCAGGTTCGTTAATCGTCAGCGAGGCTCAGGGACCCGCGTCCTCCTCGACTACGAGCTCCGACGGGCTGGGATCGATGCTGGTGAGGTGAGAGGGTACAGCCGCGAGGAGTACACCCATCTCGCAGTGGCAGCAGCGGTGAGCGGAGACAAGGCCGACGCGGGCCTCGGCATTCTTCCGGCGGCGCGGGCTATGGACCTCGACTTCATCCCCATGTTCAGCGAGGAGTACGACTTGGTCATTCCATTCGAGTCCTACGAGTCGGATCTGTTGGCGCCTATGCTGGAATTGATCCGTTCTCCCGCATTCAAGCGCGAGGTTGAAGCATTGGGTGGATACGACACTTCCAAAATGGGAATCCTCAAGATGACAATCGGTGGCAGTGGGTCGTAGCGTCTGATAGTCTGAGTCTATGAACAGAGGTGGACAAAACGATAAAGATGCGACTGCGGTTATCCTTGCCGGAGGTATGAGCCGGCGCCTCGGACGGAACAAAGCCCTTGAACCATTCGAGGGCGAGCCACTGATCCAGCGCGTTATTTCCAGGATGAGACAGGTCGGTGAATCGCTTGTTGTGGTTGTTAACGACGCTGAGCGCGCGGCCGAGCTTGGTCTTCCAGGCGACGTGGCAGCCGAGGTTGACCGCTATCCTGGCATGGGTTCGCTAGGAGGAATTCTAACGGGTCTGGTCACGGCTCCGACCGAGTGGTCGACTTTTTGCGCCTGCGACATGCCGTTCCTTAGTCCGCCGCTGTACTGGCACCTCCTCTCGCTGAGAGATGGCTACGACGCCGTCGTGCCCGTGGTGGATGGAAGACCGGAGCCAACCCACGCGGTCTATTCGCGCGCCTGCATAGGACCGATCCGAGAGCGGATCACTGCTCAGGACTTGAAGATCTCGTCCTTCTTCGGAGAGGTAAGGGTAAAGCTCGTGCCCGAGGAAGAGATACGAAGCCTCGACCCAGATTTACTTAGTTTCTTCAACATCAACACGCAACAGGACCTTGAAACTGCCTTGAGTACGGCGAAGAGGGCACCGGTTCAATGAGAGCTGCGGAGTCCAAGACCGTATCGGTAGCAGTGGAATTCTTCGGCCATGCTCGCCTGAAATGTGGCGTGAAGCAGATCGATATCGAGTTGCCTTCTGAGGCGGGTGCTTCAGACCTGGCGACCGCGCTGTGGTCCGCCATTCCATCGCTGAGGGGCGTTGTCATTGACGAGGCTGGACGAGAATTGATGGCGAGCTATACAGCAAACCTGAACGGACTTGCGTTCCTGGAGCGCTCGGCTGTCCGTATCGTTAGCGGCGATCGAATCTTCGTGTTTTCGAGCCAGGCCGGAGGATAGGACTTGTACGGCTACCACGGTTCAGTCCTCATCGTAGACCTCTCGGCGCACACCTCACGGCGTGAAGCGCTGGAAGAGCGTGTGCTGAGGCAGTTCATAGGCGGGACGGGTTTGGCTAGTTTCCTGCTCTACACACACTGCCCTCCTGGAGCCGATCCGCTAGGGCCGGAGAACCCACTGATCTTTGCGAGCAGCCCGCTCGTGGGAAGTAGACTGACCACATCCAGCAAGTTCGCGGTGGCAGCCAAGTCCCCCTTGACCGGAATGATCGGCGACTCTCTGAGTTCGAGCTTTCTCGCTGTTGAGCTAAAGAGGACCGGAGTCGACGCGCTCGTAGTCAAGGGCCGGAGTGATCGTCCTACCCTGCTGGTCGTGGAAGACGACGATGTAAGTTTCTTGGATGCGTCGGAGTTAAACGGCATGGGCGCCCTTGACACTGAGCAGGAGGTCCGTGGCAAGTTGGGTCGGCGGTTCCGGGTGGCATGTATTGGCCCGGCTGGCGAAAATGGTGTGCGGTTTGCGAGCATTGCGAACGACGGTGGACGACAGGCCGGCCGTACCGGAACCGGCGCGGTGATGGGCTCGAAGAATCTCAAGGCCATTGCAGTGAGAGGGCGCAATCCCGCGAAGGTTTACGATGCCGAGCGTCTCAACGCAGTGGGTCGCGACCTTTCGGCGAGAAGTCTGGGTCCCGCCACCGAAAAGTACCGCACCACCGGCACAATGGCCAATCTGGCCGTATTCGATAGGCTCGGCACCCTGCCAACCAGGAACTTCCAACAGTCCACGTTCGACATGACGGACGAGGTGAGCGGCGAGGCCATGTACAGCGGCCACTTCGTCAAGAATGCTCACTGCGCGAACTGCACCATAGGATGCGAAAAGGTCCTGACCGTTGGAGACGGCTCAGACAGATCGACTGGTCGTATGGAGTATGAGAGCGCTTTCGCCCTGGGTCCGTTGGTCGGCGTCGGTGACCGTGAAACTATCATCCGAGCGTCACACTACTGCGATTCCGTTGGCATGGACACCATCAGCGCAGGCGGTACGATCGCCTGGGCAATGGAATGCTACGAGCGCGGCATATTGACTCTCAGCGATACGGACGGTCTCGACCTCAGGTTCGGCAATGCCGAGGCACTGCTGCCCTGCCTTGAGGCCATTGCGACGAGGTCTGGGAATCTCGGTCGTCTCCTGTCTGAAGGGTCCAGGATCGCCTCTGAAGCCGTGGGTCAAGGCTCAGAGGCTTGGGCAATGCACGTCAAAGGCCTGGAGATGCCCGGCTATGAGCCCAGAAGTCTCCAGACCATGGCACTAGCTCTGGCCGTGAGCACCCGAGGAGCCTGCCACAATAGGTCATCGGCGTACGAGGCCGACTTCTCCAATCTCGTCAATCGGCTGGAGGCCGACGTCCAGCGAGGTCGAATCACCGCTGACGGTGAAGACTTCTCAGCGGTCCTCGATTCCCTGATCTGGTGCAAGTTCCTACGCAAGGCATTTGACGACTTCTGGGACGAATCGGCGGACTCGCTGAATCTGATTACAGGCTGGGACGTTCGACCTGAAGAGCTCAAGAAGGCCGGCGAACGAATCAACAACCTCAAGAAGCTCTTCAACATTCGAGAGGGCTGGACGCACGCGGACGACACACTACCGGAGAGGGTTCTGACCGAGCCTCTCCCTGACGGCGCGGCTGCGGGAGTCGGACTGTCCGAGAAAGACCTTGAGATGATGGTATCAGCATACTATCAGGCACGGGGATGGGACCCGGATGGGACCATTTCCGACAGCAAGCTCGACGAGATGCAGCTTCTCAAGCTATCACACCCGGTCGAGAGCGCCGCCTCAGTCGTCGCCAACTAGAGAAATCGATAGACACCCTACCGATTTAGTCTGCTAAAATCTCGATGCTCGATTCAGAGTTCGAGCTTGGGATGCCAATGTTGCCAACAGACCGAAATGCGTTGCGACGTGAGCTGCGAGAGCGGTTTCCACGAAGCCATGGTCAGCTTCTCCCTGCACTGCACTACTTACATCACGAGTTTGGCCACCTTCCCGACTGGGCGATGGAGGTAGTGGGCTGGCACTTGGGGATTCCATCCTCTGAGGTGTACGGGGCTGCCACGTCGTACACGGAGTTGCGTCTGGACGAGCCCGGAGCGTGTGTCGTACGTGTATGTACCGCGCTGAGCTGCGTCGCAGCCGGATCCCGGCAGATTCTCGCAGCTCTCGGCTTGGAGTTCAGTGTCACGCCTGGAGAAACGACCGAGGATAGCCATCTTACGCTAGAGGAAGTCCCTTGCGGCTTCTTGTGCGCGATGGCGCCTGCCATCGAGGTCGACGGCGATTGGCACGGCCGTCTTGATACGGAGTCGGCCCTCAGGCTCGTTAGGAGTTCAGCGAGTGGCTAGAAACAATATCCATTCCACGATGGACGACCTCTTCGCGTCTGCAGCTGAGCGATTCGAGAGTCGCCTTGCCGGAAAGACGAGAGTCATCGCACATGTCGGCCACTGTAGTCTGGCGGCCGGAGCCTACAAAGTCACCGATGTGCTTCGCAAACAGATTGGCGAAGACGCGGCTCTGGTGGTAGCGGGGTGCGACGGCGCCTGCTTTGCGGCCCCATCTCTTGAGGTCGTCGACGAAGACGGACACCATACATACCACTCGGGACTGACGCCGGACACTGTCAACCTGCAGGACCTGTTGAGAGGCTCGACGGGCGATATTCTAGGAGCGCAGAGCTTCCTATCTGCCCAGTCGAGGGTGGCCCTTGATGGTTCCGGTTTCCTGGACTCGGAGTCAGTAGATCACTATCTTGCAGCAGGTGGGTACTCGGCTTGGTGGCAGGCGCTTCAGTCCAGCCCTGAGTCAATCATTGAGCACCTCAAGTCATCTAAGATCAGGGGTCGGGGAGGAGCCTACTTCCCTGCCGGAATCAAGTGGGAAGCTGCGAGAAGTACTAGGGCCGATCGACGATACGTTGTCGTCAATTGCGAGGAGGGCGAGCCGGGTCTGTTCAAGGACCGCCACCTTATGGAGGGCGTCCCCCACAGGATTATCGAAGGCGCTTTGATCGCGGCGTATGCGGTGGATTCCAGCGAGGTCATCTTCTACATAAACGCGGAAGCCATTCTCTCGAATCAGCGGATGGCGTTGGCAATTCAACAGGCAAATGAACTTGGTCTCATTGGCGAAAACGTGCTTGGGTCAGGTTTCGATGTTCAGGTCGAGATCCGACGTGGGGCAGGAGGCTATATCTGCGGCGATGAGACGACGCTGCTTAACACGGTGGAGGGATACCGCCGAGAGCCACGACTTCGACCTCCCTTCCCAACCGAGTCAGGACTTTGGGGCCTGCCGACCGTAATCAATAATGCCGAGACCTTGGCGAACGTCCCGTACATTATGAGTCACAGCACCGACGAATTCGCAGGGATAGGAGATGGTGAGGACACGGGTACGAAAATAATCAGTCTGAGCGGGTCCGTGAATCGTCCAGGATTGGTCGAAGTCCCCATAGGCACAACTCTGCGGGAAGTCATCTATGACATTGGTGGAGGCATCCGCGACGACCGAGCTCTTACCGCTATCGGAGTCGGCGGACCGTCCAGCGGCGTCTTCCCGCCATCTATGTTGGACACTCCGATCAAGCCCGGATTCCTGCATGAGTCGGGAGTCATGCTCGGCGCTGGAGGCGTGATAGTAATAGACGACTCGATGAACATTGTAGAGGTCGTCCGGAATCTGGCGCAGTACAATGCCAACGAGTCGTGCGGAAAATGCACACCCTGTCGTGAAGGAACGCCGAGAATGGTCGAACTATTGGATGCAGTAGTTGAGCACGGAGCCTCGCCGGTCGAGCTGGAGAACCTGGCGAGACTCGTAAACGAGACCTCACTTTGCGGATTGGGACAGGCAGCAGGCAATCCGATTCTTAGTGGTCTGCACTTCTTCAGTGACCGGATTACTGGGCGTCAAGGAGCAGTCAGATGAGCGTCACTCTTTCAATCAACGGCAAGCAGGTCACCGTTAACGACGGCTCATCTGTGCTGGATGCTATAAACCAGTCGGGAACATACATTTCGCAGCTTTGCAAGGATCCCGACATGAAGCCGATCGGCGCGTGCAGAACGTGCCTAGTGAACATCGACGGGATGCGCGGCTTTCCGGCATCTTGCTCTGTGCCCGCCGCTGATGGAATGTCGATTGAGACGGAGACGGACAGGGCACGAGACCTGAGGCGCGGCGTCCTGGAACTCACCATGTCCATGTTCCCGGACACGGACGACAATGCCAACGGAAACTACCGCGAACTGTCTATTGCTGCAAAGCACCACGGTATCGACACTTCACAATGGGAAGGCAGGGCTCGCCAGCCGGTAGACGTCTCGAATCCTGTGTTCGACATCGCGATGGACTCCTGCATCATGTGCGGCCGGTGCGCTCAGGCGTGCCAGGACGGCCACCAGTTCATTGGCGCGATCGACATTCTCGGGCGAGGTACCGAAGCGAGGATTGGGACCTTCATGGACCGGCCCCTCGTGGAATCCGTATGCACTACCTGCGGGTCCTGCCTGGCGTCGTGCCCGACTGGAGCCATTCGTGTCAAGAACGATCCGCCTGTGACTGCCCGAACTGTGGCCACGACCTGCCCGTACTGCGGAGTGGGCTGCGGCATTCAGGCGAAGGTGGACGTGAACGACCATATAATCGAGATTCTGGACGACCCGGACAACCAGTCCTCACTTGGAATGCTGTGCGTCAAGGGTAGATTCGGATTCTCGTTCGTCAACCATCCAGACCGCATAAAGAGGCCGCTGGTCCGGCGGGATGGAGAGTTTGTGGAAGTAGAGTGGGAAGAGGCTCTTGACTACGTAGCCGACCGGCTTTCCGAGTACCGCGGCGACGCCTTTGGCACCCTTGCTTCCGCAAAAGCAACAAACGAAGACGGCTTCATTCAGCAGAAATTCGCCAGACTGGTGATGGGCAGCAACCACATCGACCACTGCACGAGACTCTGCCACTCTCCGTCGGTTGAGGCGATGCTGACCTCTCTGGGAAGCGGCGCTACCTCCAATTCATACATTGACTACGAAGAGGCGGGTTGTCTGGTAATCATAGGCTCGGACGCGAACTCCAACCACCCTGTCGCGGCGTCTAGGATGCGTAGAGCTGTCGTCGAACGGGGGGCGAAACTCATCATCATCAATCCTCGCCGGATAGATATGTGCGACTACGCCGACCTTTGGCTGAGGCCGCGGCCCGGCACGGACGTTGCGCTGCTCAACGCCATGGCAAAAGTAATCGTCGATGAAGGCCTGGCAGATGCTCACTTTGTCACTGATCGAACTGAGGGCTATGAAGACTGGTGGAACACAGTCCAGAAATACGATCTCGACTATGCCGAGAAGATCACCGGAGTAGCTGCCCAGGACATCGCCGAGGCGGCACGCATCTACGCGAGCCCGCCTTTCAGCGGATCTTGTCTGATATGGGGAATGGGCATTACGCAGCACACGATGGGGACCGCCAACGCGCATGGCTTAGTCAATCTTGCCCTGGTCGCCGGACAGTTGGGCCGACCCGGATCGGGAATCTCCCCACTCAGGGGTCAAAACAACGTACAGGGATGCGGCGACTCCGGCTGTGTGCCGAACTCTCTGCCCGGCTACCAGCCAATCGGCGACGAGTCTCTTGCGAAGTTCCAGAGTGCCTGGAGCAATCAGGCGCTGCCGCCCAAGCCGGGACTGGTCATAACCGAAATGGTGCCGGCGATGGACACCGGCCGAATAAAGGCCATGTACATTACCGGCGAGAATCCGCTGCTCAGTGAGCCGGACCTCAATCACGCTGAAGAGACGTTTAAGAAGCTGGACTTCCTTGTAGTCCAGGACATATTCATGCACGAGACCGCGCAGATCGCCGATGTCGTGCTGCCGGCTACGTCATTTGCAGAGAAAGATGGCACGTTTACTAACAGCGAGCGCCGCGTGCAGCGTGTCCGCAAGGCGATCGAACCCGTCGGAGAGAGCAGAGCTGACTGGGAAATAATTCGGGACGTCGCCCTGCGCCTCAGCTCCAAACTTGACTTGGAACTGGAACACGAGTTTGACTATAGCCATCCGTCCGAGATATTCGACGAGATGGCGTCACTCATGCCAATCATCGCGGGCATCTCATACGACCGCCTGGAGAAAGAGGGTGGCATTCAGTGGCCGTGCCCCGACTCCGATCATCCCGGCACTAGATACCTCTATGAGTCCGACTTCCCGCGGGGTCCCAGGGCCAAGTTCGTCGGTTTCGACCAGGGACCGGTAGCGGACGAGACGCCTTCCGCACGATTCCCCTTGATTCTTAACACCGGCAGGACCCTGTATCACTGGCACGGTGGCACCATCACAAAGCGGGCGGACAATCTGTTGGCGCGCTCGCCTGAGCTTACGGTGGGAATGAATCCCGCCGACGGTGAGAAATACGGCGTAGCGGACGGCGAGTGGATCAGGGTCAGGTCGCGACGCGGCGACCTCGAGGCCCGCACGGTTTACACCGAGAGGCAGCGCATGGGCGAGATCTTCGTCCCGTTCGTTAAGCTCCAGGAGCACGCAGCCAACTACCTCACTAACGCGGCTCTGGACCCCAATTCGAGGATCCCTGAGTACAAGGTCTGCGCCGTTCGCGTCGATCCGATTGGAGAAGACAGGGGCGTAAGGGCGCGTCGCAAGCCCGTACACTCGGCATGACCCAACAGCAGCTTTCGCAGATCCCTAGGCCTAGGGCCAGCACATACGAGGGCAAGAGGAACTTGTTCCTCGTACCCAACTACATCGTAGCCCCCGGAATACCTGAAGAGGCCCAGCAGCTCATTGAGAAGTACTGGTCCGAAGCTCGAGACTCCATAGGAAGCTTGGAGCGGTCCCTCGGCGCCGTCTCCAAGGTCTATCACGAAATGATCTGCACCGGCGATGAAGACGGTCTGCAGCAGATCGAGACTTTGAACCCCCATGCCTCTACACTCGTGCACGCTATGTGCCAGTCCACGGCATCTCTTCGGGCACTGGAAGAGTTGGATCTGGTTGCCGAGCACTCCGACTGGCAGAGGATTCTGGCAATGAGACCGGCCAGCCGGAAGATACTCCAAGCATCCATAGAAGGCTATCAGGATACCCTGGCGGGAAGATACCAGGGTATCGCAGACAGGATCGCTGGCGACCTCAATACAGGCGAGTGCGCCGTTCTATTCATTCGGGAAGACCATAAAGTGCAGTTCCCGAGCGACGTTCAGGTCTTCTACGTCGCCCCGCCGTCTCTAGACGCCTTGAAACGGTGGCTCGACGAATTCTTCCGACCAGCTCCCGGAGATAGTCCCGGCGACTAGTGCGCCAAAGGGAGTGGTGTTGCAGGTATGTCGGGCAGGCCCCTAGAGAATCTCCTTCTTGAATATGAGACGCTCGATGCCATACTTCTGGCTTCCGAGGATGCCTATCACTCCAGCTACCGCAAACCATAGAATCGTAACTTCGCCGCCATGAGCTCCAAATGCAGAGCCGGCGTCACCAGCCGGATTTGGGTAAAGATGCGGCCAGATTCCGTTGCCCGCATGTACTTTGAAGTACGCCACCACCATGGTAACAACGAGCGCACCTGCGCCCAATCGCGTAAGGATCCCAAAGCCGATCAGAATGGCAGATATGAACTCCACCCAACCTGCTATGTCGACATACGCTCCGAGAGGATGCTGAGCCGGAAATCCCCACAGCAGAAAGGCTTTCTGCGCTCCGTGCAACGCTACTAGGAATGCGAAAATGAGGCGGAATAGCAGGTAGAATTCGTCTCTGTACGGGGTGAAGAAACGACCGAAAAAAGAACTGTCCGATTGCCCGGAAGAAGTGTTCATCGCCATTCTGAACTCCTATGAGGGCAACGTGGCTCCAGATGGATTATGATTGCCGACGCGCACTTCACGCCGACTGAGATGGATACTACCATACAAGGACGCCCAAAATGACAACGGATTCCCCCAGCCTCAGAAGTACTGAATGGTTCGATACTCCAGAGCTGTACGGATGGCTGCGTCGGGCCGCCTTCATGGCCCAGGGATACGGCCCGGAGGCGTACGACAACAGGCCCATAATCGGGATCTGCAACTCCTGGAGCGAACTCACTCATTGCAACGCCCACTTGCGCGATTTGGCCGAAGCGGTGAAGCGCGGTGTGTGGCAGGCCGGCGGATTTCCTATGGAGTTCCCCGTCATGTCGCTGGGCGAGTACAACATGCGCCCCACGACTATGCTGTTTAGAAACCTGATGAGCATGGAAGTTGAGGAGTCGATCCGGGCAAATCCCTTGGACGGCGTCGTCCTGCTCGGAGGCTGCGACAAGACAACCCCTGCGCTGCTGATGGGCGCCGCCAGCGCTGACGTTCCTTCCATCTTGGTCACTGGAGGGCCTCAGCTGAAGGCCAACTGGCGTGGAGAGGAGTTGGGGTCTTGCACCGACTGTCGCCGTTACGAGACCGAGCTTAGAGCTGGCAGAATAACCGAGGACGACTGGGCCGAGCTTCAGACATGCATCGTTCGCAGTCCAGGTCACTGCATGGTTATGGGCACCGCTTCGACCATGGCATCGGTTGCTGAGGCGATGGGGATTGCCCTCCCGGGCAACGGCGCGATTCCTGCCGTGGATTCACGTAGGCTTAGACTGTCCGAATTGGCTGGCCGTCAGATCGTAGAGCTGGTCCGAAGGGACATTCGACCCTCCCACATCCTTACCCCACAGGCGTTCGAAAATGGCATCCGAACTCTACATGCGCTTGGGGGCTCGACCAACGCGGTCATCCACCTTACGGCGATTGCCGGAAGGCTCGGAATCAATCTGCCCGGTACCCTGTTCGACGAGCTTTCTCGGACGACTCCGTTCGTGCTGAACCTCAAGCCATCGGGAAAGTACCTGATGGAAGACTTCTTCAACGCAGGCGGGGTAGGCGCGCTGCTGAAGGAGATTTCTCCCCTTCTGCATACGGACTTGATGACAACTACTGGCCAGACGCTCGGCGAAAACTTCAGGCACTCGATCAACTACAACCCAGACGTGATCCGAAGCTTGGACAATGCCATGGACCCGGAGGGAGGACTTGCCGTGTTGACGGGCTCTCTCGCTCCCACAGGAGCCCTGATTAAACCCACAGCGGCGTCAGAGTCTCTCATGACCCACGAGGGACGCGCCGTGGTCTTTGCGGACCACGACGACCTCTTCACCAGGATCGACGATCCGGGTCTGGATGTGACCCCTCACGACGTTCTGGTTATGCGTTCGAGCGGGCCTATTGGCGGCCCGGGGATGCCCGAGTGGGGCTTCCTGCCGCTGCCGAAGAAGATTCTCGCTTCTGGCGTTCGCGACATGGTACGCCTCAGCGACGCTAGGATGAGCGGGACGGCCTTCGGGACCGTGGTGGTCCACGTCACTCCAGAGTCGGCAGCCGGCGGCCCGCTAGCCGCTGTCAGGAACGGCGACCGTATCAGCTTGGATGTGCCTAACCGCCGGTTGGACCTGTTAGTGGACGACCGAGAGATAAAGCGTCGTCTGGCCGAATCTCCCCCTACGCGCCCGGTGCACAGGCGCGGATACACTTCGATGTACTCTCAGCACGTCATGCAGGCAGACAGCGGCTGCGACTTCGACTATCTGGTGGGCAGGGATTGATGAGTCGTGAAGGATGTCATCCCAAGCATCAATTCGTACGTCCGCTCCGGGTCCGTTCAAGGGCTGGATCCCATATATCTGGCTCATTCATCCGAGGCAATACCCTAGTGTCCCCTCCTATGCTAGTCAGATCGTATGCACTTGCCGAGGTGCCATCCGTTGCCTCCAAGTGTTCAAGCAGACCAGCCGCTCGTTCGCCCAGCCTTCGGCATGCTTCCATCAGACGATAGAGGTACTGAGCATTACCCTGAATCTCGGCTGTCAATCCATCCATTGTCAGAGATTCCCAAGCTCTCTCCCATGTCACACATGCCCCGAGGAACCTTTCAGCCTGCTCTTCGATTGGTGGCGCTGCACCCTTATCGTATGGGCTCCGAGTAAATTGTCTCCATCCCCCGACTCGAGCGTGTTCGAATGCTTGTGCGGGACTCGCTCCGGGGTTATTCAGCAGGTAGGGCACCATTTCCGTGGACACAAATCTGCCATTAACCTTATTGACTACGACGAATTGAGCAAGAGGTTCCTGTCTTTCCCTAGATAGTCGTCCCACGGATTGAGCGTAATTGATTAGCGGTAGTGGTTGGTGAGATTGCAGTCGGCAGGTCATGTTCTTATACTTCGGCCATGTGTACCGACAAAGACCGCCCTCCCTGTGAACACGACGACCTGATCGTCGACCGCTTGCAAGGCCAGGTCGCGCGTCTGACGGCGACGATCAAGGAGCTTCGCAAGCAACTCGCCTCAGCGCAGCGAGCGGGCAAGCGCCAGGCAGCGCCATTCTCCAAGGGCGAGCGGACCTCAAAGCCAAGGCGTCCGGGTCGAAAGCCCGGGAAGGGGAACTTCAGCTACAGAAAGCCGCCGGCGGTGGACGAGCTGACAGCACCGCCTGTTGACGTTGCGGTAGCGGCGGAAAGCTGTCCCGGATGTGGAGGCATACTCGAACATGAGGGAGAGAGCCTTGCGTACGTGACCGACATTCCCCCGATGCCCAGACCGCAGGTGACAGAGTACCGTGTGCAGGTATGCCGATGCGTGTCGTGCGGCAGGCGTGTGCGAGGGCGGCATCCCGACGTTGGACCTGACCAGTACGGTGCGAGCGCCCATCGGGTGGGAAGACGAGTGATGGCTGCGGCTCACATGCTCCACTATGGAGTGGGCATACCGGTGCGGAGGGTACCCGTCGTGCTCAGAGCGCTGACCGGAGTTGAGTTGAGCCAGAGCGCGATCACGCAGGACGCTCTGCGACGAGCGAGGGGCGCTGTGGGAGATGCGTACCAGCGGCTTCGGGAGTCTGTGCGTGAGAGCGCGGTGGTCCACACTGACGACACGGGCTGGCGAGTTGGCGGAGAGGGTGCCTTTGTGATGGCGTTCGAGACCGATGATGCCACTGTGTACCAGGTGCGCGGTCGTCACCGCAACGAGGAGGTTAGGGAGGTTGTTCCGGGCGACTATGCGGGAGTGATGGTGACCGACCGAGCTCGAAGCTACGATGCGCGGGCTCTGTCGGGAGTGAGACAACAGAAGTGTCTGGCTCACGTGCTGCGCTCGATCAGTGAGGTGGTCGAGACCAAGGTGGGCAGAGGGCGCAGCTTCGGGAAGCGTCTGAGCGGCCTGCTCAGAGAGGCAATGCAGCTGCGTGAGTCACAACGACGTGGAGAGGTGGCGGACTATACTGGGGAGACCGAGCGGTTGAGACAAGAGGTGAGCTATCATCTGCGAGATCGCCCGATGCCTGATCGTGACAACGGGAGGCTTCAGAACGAGCTTGGCTGGCAGGACGATCGTGGGAATCTGCTGCGTTTTCTGGACGATCCTGGGATAGAGCCGACGAACAACAGAGCGGAGCGGGCGCTGCGTGGAGCTGTGATAGCGAGGAAGGTCTCGCACTGCTCCAGGAATGAAGCTGGCGCCGATGCGTTCAGTGCGTTCACCAGTGTAATCAGGACACTGTATAGGAATGGTGGTGGTCAGCCGGTGGTGGATGGTCTGTGCGGTGTGTTCAGCGCCGAGCCTGTCCACGCCCGCTCAATCTGAACCTCCTCCCCCCTCCGACTCCGCTAATCAATTACGATTGAGCTATCGTGAAGTTTACGAGACCGTCAGCGAACATTGTGCGAACCTTTGGGTGCAAGCGCAGGACTCTGACTAATTGAGGCCAGTCGGAACCACCTCCCAACTTGCTTCTGTATGATTCCCACTGGTCAGAGTCGTCGATTACATCCAGGTCGGAGAGTGCTTTCTCTAGACCGATGAGTTTTGTCTCCGGACTCAGCGATCGAGTCTGCATCACTCTGCTGACTTTCTTGAACATCAACTCCTGTCGTGACGGTCGGGGAATAATCTTGGAAGTCAGTTTGGAAAGACCTACGAGATGGGAGGCACGCCACCGTCGTTCGCCATCATGAAGGTCGAAGTAACCTAGCCACTGACCATCATCGTCGAGAATGGGGAACACGGTGATTGCGTCCAGCTGTCCCACCTGCTTAATGTTCCTTCCCAGATCAAGGAGGTCGGATTCGTCGAACTCAGTCCTGAGATTCTCGGGATCAGGCTTGATTAATTCAACCGGTAAATCGGCGATTTCGCCATACCACTCGTCCGGTGGGTGGGTGAGCAGTTCTTCCAGACTGGCTTGTTTCACGGAATCCTCCTTAAGAAGAGCGTTATGGACGAGGAAGGGCCAAAAGTCGCTGTTGAGCCTGCTGCAACGCTAACTGAGGCGCATTTGAGGGCACGCCAGTTTGGAGCATGACCCAAGCGTTCAACTGCTGGCTTAGGCTCGCCTGTGCTCTCCTCAGTTGTTGTTCAAGTTTCTTGACATTTGAAGCGTCGCGTTGGAACTTGAACATACCCGATTGGCTGGCAAGCTGTGGCAGGACATCCTGAATGTCTGCATATGGTAGCCCGTACCACCCAGATAGTATCTCACCCAGACTTTGATCCTCAGCCATTTTAGCTAAGATCGTTTGAAGCGCAGGCCAATCCTGACGAGCCACAGCTCGTTGTTGCTGCTCTATGTTATCTGCCGCTCGAATACTTCTAGCCGTGGCTTGACGGGTATCTAGGTCTTTGTCGCGCAGAGCCCTCATTGATAACAGGTCTACAACTGGCATCGGCACAGTCTGAGAAGAACCGGAGTTGGGGTTAATCTAGACATACCAAGTTGCCTTGTAAATGTAGCCGCTTCCAAACGGCATAGCGTTGAAAGTAAAGTATCCGGGAGTCCTGTCACGTAGTGCATCTCGCCCTACACTCTGCGCGTCACGAAAACGTCGGTAGTAAGCTTCGCGCTGCAGCGGCCCGCCGGGAACGTAACCAAGGGCTGCCTGTAGGGTGTTGTCAAGTGTCGCGCCGCCCGAGCTTGCAAGGTACAAGCCTATCGTGAGGTTGTCACGCTGTTGCTGTACGGTTGGCGGCATTTCGGTAACTCCCACATGCGCAGATCTTCTAAGGTGCCTTTATGTTCTACGGCTCGGTCGCCATTCCACTTCGAACTCATATAGTCTCTCAAAGCTTGCTCGCAGGGTAGATTTAACCAAGGCGTTAGGGCTACATAGGAATAACCATGAGCCACACTATGGCGTATACCAGCTGATGAACTCAGCACACCGGCTTCTCGCGCACGGCAGACGAGACGGTTCGAGAGAGGAGACGACCGACGTTAGGTGTTCCCTGCAACGTGCCTTGATTGATCATCACGTTGCCTCTGAGCATCACCGTCTCCGGCCAGCCGTGCACGTGCCAGCCTTCCCAAATGGAGTAGTCTTCCAGGTGCAGGTCATCGAGCGTCAACGGCCTGTCGAAGGTCGGGTCTATGATGCAGATATCTGCGTCCGACCCCGGCGCAATCGCGCCCTTCTTTGGGTACATGCCAAATATCTTGGCTGCGTTAGCTGAAGTAATGTCGACAAACCGCTCCAGGCTCATGCCTAGATCTACGACACCGACCGAGTAGGCGATGCCCATGCGGGTCTCGATTCCGTTGTGCCCGCCGGTAACGTCCGCGACCGTCTTGAACCGAGTCTTCTCCTCCCACGTGGTCGATACAAGGTCCGTAGCGACGGTGGACAGACGTCCATCAAGCAGTCCCTGCCACAGCGCGCTCCTGTCCTCCTCGGCCTTGAGCGAGGGATAGGTGTGGTACTTCATCCCGTTGTCTTCGCGGTAGTTCTCAGCACTGAAGCAAGCATAGTTGTGGAGAGTCTCACCATAGATCGGCAGCCCTAGCATCCGAGCCTGCCCTACGGCCTCAACCCCTTCGTGCGCACTTACGTGAACGAAATAGACGGCACATCCGATCTTGCTGGCAAGGCGGAGCACCCGCCGAAAAGAGACGTCCTCGGACAGGTTCGAGTGGATTTGGTCCATGTTCCACCAGTCCCACAGGCCGTCCTCCTGGGCATTGTCGTAGTTGTAGTGGACCATGTCGTCGTCCTCTGAGTGGACGAGCAGTATGCCTCCGGCCTCCGTCACTTTCTCCATAATGCTGGTCAGCCGACCAAAATCGGTCTTGTTGTTCTGCATTTGAGGACTGGGGGGACGAATGGATGTAGTGAATATCTTGAAACTGGGGAATCCTTCCTCCACCAACTCAGTTATCTGATTGATGGACGCCCGGTCCGCTCCGTTCGTGAAGATCGGATGGTACGAGTAGTCAGTGTAGGCATTGCCTTCCCATCGCTCAGCCGCCTCGCCAAGGGCGTGGCGCAGGTCGTGGCCTGGCACCTGCGTGGCGAAGTCCAGCACGGTGGTGGTTCCCCCCCAGACCGCGGCCTTTGAAACGGGTTCGGCACCGGAGCGTTCCGGCTGGCGCGGACCCCCAATATGAGCGTGAGGTTCGATCCCACCTGGGACGACAAGCTTGCCCGTCGCATCGATGACCTGCTCATCGCCAGCCGGGATCGCCCCAGGTTCTGTCACTGCTTGGATGGTCTCTCCGGATGTCCAGATGTCGAATTCGCCAACCCCAGACGGCGTAACCACCTGGCCACCTTTGATGAGCGTCATGTCCTGCCTCCTTTGCGTGTATTGTCAGGACAACGCCGTAACGACGGCATCGCCCACGTCTTGAGTGCTGGAGTTGCCTCCGAGATCTGGCGTCAGCGTCTCACCGACAGCGACCACGCTGAGCGCCGCCTTCTCGACGGACTCGGCGGCCGCGTCCTGGCCCAGGTGCCGTAGCATCATCGCACCCGAGAGAATCGCCGCTAGCGGGTTGGCTATTCCCTGCCCCATTATATCGGGCGCCGAGCCATGCACCGGCTCGAACATCGAGGGGTATCTCCGCTCTGGGTCTATGTTTCCACTTGGGGCCAGGCCCATGCTGCCGGTAATTATTGCCCCGATGTCTGTCAGAATGTCTCCGAACAGGTTGCTTCCAACGACCACATCGAACGACTCTGGCCGCCGTATGAAATCCATGCACGCGGCGTCAACAAGTAGCGAGTTGGTCTCTACGTCGGGATACTCAGTCGCCACGCGGTTGAATGCCCTGTCCCAGACCAGCATCCCGAAGCCGAGCGCATTCGACTTTGTGATGGAGGTAACATGCCTGGCCTTGTTCCTTCTCCGAGCGACTTCGAACGCGTGCCTGATGATCCGCTCGCACCCCCTCCGTGTGAACACCGCGGACTGTATTCCCAGCTCCTCGGGGAAGTCCGGATAGACGAAACCGCCGACGTCAGCATACTCCCCTTCGGTGTTCTCTCTAACGACGACCATGTCGATGTCGCCTGCTTCATATCCTTTTATCGGCGAGTTGATCCCGTTATAAAGGACACTCGGCCTCTCGCAGACGTACTGGTCGAATGATCTGCGGATGGGGAGCAGCAGTCCACCAAGTGTAATGTGGTCCTGGAAGTCAGGATGGCCCACCGCACCCAGGAAAATGACGTCCGACTTTGCGAGGGTGTCGAGCGCATCCGATGGCATGACGACTCCGTGTTCCCTGTAAAATTCGCTTCCCCAGGCATACTCGTTCCACGTCCAGTGGATTCCATACTCTCGTCCAACGGCATTGAGTACCTTGATGCCCTCTTCGATGACTTCTAGTCCAATACCGTCACCCCTGATGACGGCGACGTTGTAGTGAGCCAATTGAAACTGCTCCTCCAAAGCTAATACTGGAGTATTGTAAGCCGCACACCGACGGATTGCACGTCGCCAGGTATGCTAGAATCCCGCCGAAGTCATTTGTTTTGCGGACATGTCAGAGAGACCAATCTTGAATACACTCGTCCAAACGCAGATTAACACAATATTGGAAGGTGCCCGGCTGTTGGAGTCCTACGTGGACGCCAACTCAGGTCTCTGCATTGAAATCGCGAAAATGCGTGAGTCTATCGCCAACCTCAATTCGGCCGACCCGGGCGGAGGTGACGCCATCACAGAGGGAAAGATTCCTGCGTCCCTGGCTCTCGAAGTCATCGAGTCAATGAGGGGAGCCGTCGGGATACTGGCCACGGATGCGCATCTCGGATCGCTGGCCGAGTCCTCAAGGGTGAGCATGAGCTACACTCTTGACCGATCCGCAAATCAGATCGGAAGCGAAGCTCGCGCGAAGATAGCTGAACGCTTGAACGGCATCTACGTTATCGTCGACCCGGAAGCTACCCGGGGGCGACCGGTGACGGCCGTCGCAGAACAGTCCTTGGAAGGCGGTGCACGCGTCGTTCAGCTCCGAGACAAGCTCAACGATAAGGGCCCAATGCTGGAAACGGCCCGCGAGCTGAAGTCGATTTGCGAAGCCCACGACGCCCTGTTCGTGATGAACGACCACGCCGACCTGGCCCGCGCCGTGGACGCGGACGTGCTTCACGTGGGTCAGACGGATCTGCCCGTTGGAGACGCCCGCCAGATACTGAGTCCTCATCAGTTGATTGGAAACTCGAATGGCGGTATTGAGGAGGCGCTGCGCTCCCAGGAAGAGTCTGTCGACTACGTCGCGGTTGGAGCGATCTACGCAACGACTACGATGGGAAAGTCTGGACGAACGGCTCTTGGACCGGAAATGCTAACCCGAGTTAAGAGTGAGGTCAGCCAACCCATCGTCGCCATCGGAGGAATCAATCGTTCCAACATTCAGGATGTCGTCAGGGCAGGTGCCGCTTCAGTGTGCGTCGTCAGCGCAATAACATTTGCGGATGATCCGAGGGCGGCCACTGAAGAACTTGTCCGACTCTATGAATCGGCGGCGGACTGACCAGATGTCTATCTCACCTGAAAAGGCGTCCACCGCCGAGCTTATCAATGCAGTCCGCACAGCAGGCGAGCACGCCGATCGGATGCTGAGTGGTACGCATGGAGCCCGGGAAAGAGCGTTAACTCAGTCTCGACAAATCGTCCGACTGTCGGCTAACTCCATCAGGGCTACTCACAGAGGAGACTTCGAAGAGGCCCACCGCCTGATAGCGAGCGCTACGGAGTTGAGGTCCAAGCTCGAAATCGAACGACATGAGCACCCTTCCGTATACTTCGGCGGCTACGTCGAAGACGCTCTAAAGGAGTACGTGGAGGCGCACGCTACCCTGGCATTTGCCGAAGGATCTAGTCTGCCATCGATGTTAGACCTGGATGTAAGCGCCGCCGTTTACATGAATGGCCTCGCCGAGTCCGTGGGTGAGCTGAGGCGCCTGGTGCTCGACCTTCTGAGAGGGGACGAGTTCTCGCGGTGCGAGTCGTTCTTGGAAATCATGGACGAAGTGTACTCGGTCCTTGTAACCCTGGATTACCCAGACGGAGTAACCCGCGGGCTGAGGCGCATCACTGACGTCATGCGTGGAGTGATCGAGCGGACGCGGGGAGACATCACCGTCGCGATCCGTCAAAGAAGGCTCGAGGGGCAGCTGGCAGAGCTCAATCGGAAGCTAGACTCGTCGCGGTCTTGACCAGAATCTATTCGCTGTGCTAGCTTTTGGCGCAACATGAACGCCTAAATTATCAAGGCCTCCCCACTCACCGGGGGGGCTTTTTTGCGGAGGAATCCCTTGGATATTTTGCTTTTGGCGATAGTTGCCGGTGTCATCGCGCTGGCTTTTGCCGCGTACCTGGCCTGGAAGGTCAACCAGTCCGACGAAGGCAACGAACAGGTTCGGTTCATAGGAAATGCCATCCGTGAGGGAGCGATGGCGTTCCTGTCTCGTGAGTACAGACTGCTGGCGATCTTCGTGGTCGTCGTCTTTGCCATACTCTGGGTCTTTATCGATTACGACATCCTGGGCAAGGTGGGAGGCGACAACAACACTTTGCCCGGCACAGCAATCTCGTATCTGGTCGGAGCGGTCGGCTCGGGACTTGCGGGTTTCATAGGAATGAGCATCGCGGTTCGTGCTAACACGAGAACAACCGTACAGGCGCAGACAGGATTGAACGCCGCACTGAGAGTAGCATTCAATTCCGGCACTGTAATGGGAGTCAGCGTCGTCGGCATCGGCCTGATCGGTATAACGGTCGTTTATCTGATCTTCCAGGACATCAAGGTCGTGGCTGGCTTTGGGTTCGGTGCATCGTCAATTGCCCTGTTCGCGAGAGTCGGAGGAGGCATTTACACCAAAGCTGCGGACGTAGGGGCCGACCTTGTCGGTAAGATCGAACAGGGCCTTGACGAAGACGATCCTCGAAATCCGGCCACAATTGCCGACAACGTGGGTGACAACGTAGGCGACGTTGCCGGCATGGGGGCTGACCTGTTCGAGAGCTACACTGGTTCTATCATTGCGACAATAGCGCTCGGTGCAGTTGGCGCCGCCGCGCTCGGAATGTCTAGCGCTGGCGACTTCGACTCAAACATCTTTGTTCTGCCTATGCTGATCGCGGCGATAGGCATAATCGCTTCAATAGTAGGCACGTTCTTCGTGCGAACGCGTGAAGGCGCGAGCATGGGCAACCTGTTGTGGTCTCTGAGGTTCGGGATATTCGGCGCCGGCGCGCTGGTGCTAATAGGCACCGGGGTTGCGCTCATGGTCCTGGGTATGGACTTCAAGCTGTTCTGGGTGGTGCTGACAGGACTGGTCGCCGGCCAGATCATCGGCACATCATCTGAGGTGTGCACGAGCTACGAATACAAGTTTACAAGGGACATAGCAGACCAGGCTCGGTCGGGACCAGCGCTGGTGATTATAGAGGGCCTCAGCCTGAGTATGATTAGCGCGTTGGTGCCCGCTGTGGTTGTGGTCGTGGCGATGTGGCTCGCCAACGACATCGCTGGGACATACGGTGTCGCGCTCGCTGCCGTTGGCATGCTCTCCACGCTCGGGATCACGCTTGCAACCGACGCCTATGGGCCGGTCGCTGACAATGCTGGCGGCATCGCTGAACAGGCCGGTCTGGACCCATCCGTCCGCGAGCGTACTGACCAACTTGATTCGCTTGGGAATACTACCGCCGCCACGGGCAAGGGTTTCGCAATTGGTTCCGCCGTGTTGACAGCTCTCGCGTTGATGGCGGCTTACTCTGAGGTTACGAACGTCGAATCTTTCGACCTTCGTGACGTCAATGTCCTGATGGGTCTTCTCGTAGGTGCCCTCCTACCATTCTTGTTCGCAGGGCTCACAATGAAGGCAGTTGGCCGGGCGGCCAATGCTATGGTGCAAGAGGTAAGGCGCCAGTTCCGCGAGATTCCGGGACTTCTGGAAGGAACTGCCGATGCCGACTATACCCGCGCGGTAGATATCAGCACTCAGGGCGCGATGAGACAGATGGTACTTCCGGGCCTTCTGGCCATTGTAGCTCCGGTTGCCATTGGCTTGATTCTGGGAGCGGAAGCTCTGGGCGGTATGCTGATTGGTTCGATCTCGTCTGGCTTCCTGCTCGCCATCATGATGGCCAACGCAGGTGGAGCTTGGGACAACGCGAAGAAGTTCATTGAGGCCGGCGCTCACGGCGGAAAGGGTTCGGAGCCTCACGCCGCCGCCGTTGTCGGCGACACCGTGGGAGATCCTTTCAAGGACACCTCCGGGCCGTCTCTAAACATCCTGATCAAGCTCATGAGCATCGTAGCCCTGGTGTTCGCGCCGCTTTTCCTCTGATACGTCGCGTTGCTGAAATCGAAGACAGAGCCACCTTGCAGGGCCCAGTGGTCTATCCAGTAAGGTGGCTCTTGCATTTGCGATAGTTCCCTACTGTCCTACGGCTCCTCGGATGTTGCACTGGATGCACGACGCCGACTTATAAGTTCATGTAGACTTCAGGAGCAGCAGTTAGCCTAGGTGGCGAAATGGCAGACGCGGCGGACTTAAAATCCGCTACCCGCAAGGGTGTGGGGGTTCGAGTCCCTTCCTGGGCACCAGCTACTTCGCAGATGTGACTCCGAACAGCTGTCGTTTCTTAGCGTGCAGGAAACGGGTCGCAACGAAGGTCAAAGGCTTTCGCGCAGCATTGAAGTTCTGCTTGAGCGCTCCGAACACTTGCGACAGCTCCAACGCTCTGGCAGCCGGATGCTCTTGGGCAAGCCCATAGAATGTACGCCCCTCCCGCTCATACTCCTCAAGGGTTCGTCTCATCCTCCAAGAACGTGAAACTGGGGGAGGCGCTGTGCCACCCGCCCTACTCTGAGCACTGTCCGGAAAGACGCCCGACAAGAACAGGCACACGTCGGCGATCCTCTTGTAGTAGCCGAACTTCTGCTCAGGGTCAGCGTCGGCCGCGAATCTGATCAGGCTGTCTACGTCCATGTCGTTGTATCTGACTCTTCGCCTGATTCCTTTTCGGACACGCACCGGCACGACGTAGCTGTTGATGCGGGTGAACGATGCCATCATCGAGGCTAGATACTCGACCACTCCCGACCGTTCCATAAACTCCAGAACATCAGGAGTGTCAAAAACCGGAATGGACATCCGGCCCTCGCGCTCCTCGGTGTACGCGGCTGTCTCAAGTTCGCGGTGCGAGTTCCGGAGCAATATCTCGAAGTAGAGGGCTGGCGAGATGTAGAGGAATATCTCGTCGTCGTCATGGATTCGTTGAAGCAGGGACTCGTCCCCAAGCATCGCGGCGCGAAACTGGGCATCCTCGGAGATGAGTCTCTTGAGGTGCGTTGGGTCAGCAGAGCCCGGAGCCACGTTCTCGACTACAAAGTCGAGGTCACGCTCGCTGAAATGGGGCCACTGCGTGTCCTTGCTCAGCATGTGTCTTCTCCTATTTGGGCTGACTTTATTCCAGTCACTGCCAGAGATTTCATGTGGAGCCGACTCTTGGCCGCGATTGTAGCATTCTACGGTGTCAGTGGCCGTTTCGTGTATCATGGCGGTTGGCCCCTGCCCTTGGAGGACATCAATAGCCGGACTACGTTGGATACCGAGACCTCAGACGTTCGACGCGTGGACAGCGTACCGCGACTACCGGTTCCTGTGGGTCGGCAACTTCTTCGCCAATACTGCACACTGGCTGCAGCTTCTCACCCTCGGATGGCTCGTGCGCGACCTCACCAGGGGAACTGAGGGATCCGCCCTCTTGGTCGTAGGAATCGGCGGCATAAGCACGCTGCCTGGCCTGATAATCGGACCGCTGGGTGGTGTGCTTGGAGACCGTATCGACAGACGTAAGCTGATCGTCTATCTTCAGGCGTTTATGGCTGTTTTCGCGTTTGGTTTTGGTATGTTTGTTGCGTTCGACTTTGTAGAAGTCTGGCACGTGTTCGCATATGCGATTGTGAGCGGGGCCTGCCTGTCGATCACACAACCGATGCGCCAGGCCCTGATCGCTAACACGGTCCCCAGGCACATGCTGGGCAATGCTTATGCGACGAATGTACTGACTATACCGGGGACTCGAGCGGTCGGCCCGTTCATAGGAGGGATACTAGTCAGCTCGTTCGGTTTCTTCTGGAACTTCGCTATCGAGTCGCTGCTTTACATTGGCATGATACTTGCGTTCATGCCAATGCGCACGCCGTACGCTGAACCTCGACGCGTGCGCACCGGCTCGGCGACAGCCGGCTTCTTTCAGGACTTGGCGGAGGGCTTCAGGTACATTTGGTCGGGAAATCGTGTGTTATTCCTTCTGATCACCCTCACAATCGTCCCTAACGTCGTGCTCCAGCCTGTTATGTTCATGCTCCCCCTCTTTACTAGTGAAGTCTTGGGAAGGGGCGCCGACGTGGGAGGCTACATGCTCGCCACAAACGGCTTTGGCGGGTTCCTGATGGCGCTGACTATCGCCTCGTTTGGATTCTTCATCAGGCGCGGCATGGTGTGCCTGATTACCGCGGCGGCTAGCTCCATCCTCGCCTTGGTGCTCATACAAGCTGCCTGGCTGCCCTTGGCGCTCATAGTGATCGCCCTCTTTGCCGCTAGTCAGACGGCATTCAGAACGACAAACGGGACCCTGACGCAGACCCTCACACCAGATGATCTGCGGGGCCGGATAACAAGCCTGCAGAGACTTGGCCAGGGGTTTGTCGTAGGCTCTAGCCTGCTGGTGGGATGGTTCGCGGGCGTAACGTCAGTAAGGCTGGCGCTAGCCGCAATAGGAGTAGTGGGCCTCGCGCTTGCGATTGCCTACGTGATCTGTGCAGAAAGGCTGCGCAACCAAGAATAGCTCAGAAACCCAAAGTGACTCCTCGGCCGCGTAAAAAGAGTGATGCCTAGAGCCTGGCGAGCGACTTCTTGGCATCAAGGGTCATTTCGTACTGTCTTGGCCTCTGGTTCCCAAGCTCCTGGACACCGCGCTTTTGCATAGGGGGAAGCAGGTCTCGCCTGAAGATGATGCCAAATGCAGGGCCGTCAGCAGAGGCGAGTTGGTGGCCTGGAAAATTCGAGCGGATTATCTGCTGGCAATCGGTGCTCTTGAACTTTCCTACGGGCATGTCTCGGATGAGCTGGAGGGCTATTCGCTCCGTCACCGGCAGATCGCGTTGAGCACTTGCCCTCGACCGATCATCATCGGGTGGCCCATCTTTCGATTCCGGCTCATCTTCATCTTCCTCGCGGGAGGCCTCTTCTACTTCTGCCGCGGGCTCTTCCGCTATCTCCTCTTCTGCCTCATCGTCGTAGTCATCCTCGTAGTCGTCCCATGGTGCATACCTGTCGACGACATGCACGTATCGCTCCGGGAAGAATTCCTGAAGGAGCGAAGACTTGGTATCGATACGGTCTGTAAATACCCACAGGAACGGGACTACTCCGCCGGTCGGAAGAGGCTGGAATGCCTCGGCTTCCTCGGCAAGCTTCGCATAGAGAGAGATGAAGTCGCTGTCGTCGCTGACGACTGCCACATGGCTGACACGATTGTGATTGAAGTCGCTAATCGCGTCTACAGCAATGGCCATGTCAGCAGCATTCTTCGTTGCCGCGAGGCTGTAATGCTGCACGCCTTTGACAGTAACTTGAAGCTCTCTGAAGGCATCGCTTGCCCAGACTTGCCAGAGGTGACAGTGATCTGCGCGGACGTAGAGGTTTAGCTTCGTCGGCTTGGGCAGTCTTCTGGGCCATCTGTGAATTAGCAGGAGCAGGACTTCCTTTGCCATGTCCTGAAGATTCTGAATGTCGGCGTAAATTCCGGTACTTTGCTGGGCGATAATTTGTTCGTTTTCCATACGTCGATTGTATCAGCATTGCGAACGAATTCACAAGCTGACGACCGGTACCGCCCCCTCGAACATTGCGCCCACAGACAGCCCGCTGTGTATGCGGTGGATGGCCTCGCCCAGGATGGAGGCAATCGAGATGACACGGGTCTTGTCCCCGAGTTTCTCGGGCCCGATCGGGAGCGAGTCAGTGACTGCCATTTCAAGGATGGGACTGCGTTGAACCAGTTGGGGCGCCTGGTCGCAAAGGACGCCGTGCGTCACTGCGCAGTACACTTCATTCGCGCCATGTGCTACTAAGGCGTTGGCAGCGGCGCCTACCGTGCCGCCGGTCGTGATTTCGTCATCTACGATGACGGCCTTCTTGCCGGCGACTTCGCCAATCACCTGGTCTGCGACGACCTGATCGGTATTGCCAAGGCGTCGCTTCTGAACAATAGCGATGTCGGCTCCCAGGATGTCGGCGGTCTCTTGGGCGCGTTTTGCGCCGCCGACGTCCGTCGCCGCGACTACTACTTCACTACCGTTCCCGAACTGTCGAGCCAACATAGGGATGGCGGTCAGCTCATCGACCGGGATGCCGAAAAATCCCTGGATCTGGCCAGCGTGCAGGTCTAGCGTAAGTACCCTGTCTGCGCCGGCGACTTCAATCATGGACGCTATTAGGCGTGCAGTTATCGGAACCCTCGGCTGGTCCTTCTTGTCGCTTCTGCCATACGCGTAGTAAGGAAGCACCGCTGTGATGCGACCGGCGGAGGCTCGCTTGAACGCGTCCAGCATGATTAGCAATTCCATAATGTGGTCGTTCACAGGTTCGCTGAAGGGCTGGACGATGAAGACGTCGCGTTCGCGGACGTTCTCCAGTATCTTCACGAACGTGTTGTCATTCTTGAACTTGAAGACATCGATCATACCAGGCTGGATGCCGAGGTATGAGCAGATGTCGCGGGCCAATTGGGGATGAGAGTTGCCCGTGAACACCTTTAGGTCTTCAGCAACCGGCATTGCGTTGCCTCCCTGCGGGCTGAGTCGTACGATCGCGAAAGCCCTGAAATTGTAGCACAGGGCTTTGTGACTGATTCAATACACAAAGGGCCTTTCAATTGCCCGGTTTCGTCCCATTCGATCATCCGTCCCCCAACCATCTGCCGATGTTCAAATGCCTGAGAACGACACGCAATCACTGTTGCTTGGGCCCTACACCAGTCCAGTTTGAACACACTGCTTGAGTTTCCAGCATCTGAGTAGGCTGTGATAGCATACGCTCGCGTCTGCCGGCTGCCTCGCAGGGTCTCATGCACCCGTGTCCTGGCCCTAGTCGAATCGAGTACATCGCCCCACAGTGACCGCCGAAGCCCAGTCAAACATTCCTGAGAGACCGACACTTCGACTCGTCGAACCGATGTGGGTCGAGCACCTCGGCAGACGGTTCCTTCACCTGCGCGACCCAATGTCGCTGTCAGATCTGACCGTCATGATTCCCGAGATGGCCGCTCCTGTTGTGACACTTCTGGACGGTTCGAGAAATTTGGTGGAGATTCGATCTGCCCTCGCGCTTCGATTCGGTCTGACGGTAACGGACCAGGAACTGGCGTCAATGATCGGCCAACTTGATCAGGCCCTTATGATCGGAAACGGCGAGTATCGTCGCGCTCGCAGGCGTGCGCTTGAATCGTACCGGGGCGCCGACCATCGAGCGCCCTCCCATGTTGGTGCAGTGTACCCAGAGTCTACTACGGCCTTGGATGCAGCCATAGACCGGTGGTGCGACGACGCAGGCACTAATGAGAAAGCGGAGCGTCCCGATGGCGACTTGGTTGGGATGCTATGTCCCCACATTGACTATAACCGAGGTCACGCAACGTATGCTGAGCTTTGGCGCGACATAGAGTCTGATCTCTCTGAGATAGATACTGTCGTCATTCTGGGGACCGACCACTACGGAGGCATGGCTCAACTTACGCCAACCGTCCAGAATTACGCTACTCCATACGGGACGCTCGAGACTGACACAGAGATAGTGAGTCAACTCGCCCAGGCAATCGGACCTACGGCGTTCGAAGAGGAGTTGCACCATAGGACCGAGCACTCAATAGAATTGGCCGCAGTGTGGATGCACCACTTCATGCGCGAGCGCAGCGTGAGTGTCGTGCCGGTTCTATGCGGCTCCTTCCATGAATTCACGAACAGTGGAGCGGACCCCGACGACGAGCCTCGCATTACCGCGGCTCTTGAGATTCTGGAGGGGGTGACTTCCGAGCGCAGGACTCTCATTATCGCCGCGGGCGACCTCGCGCACGTTGGCCCCGCGTTCGGCGACCCTAGTCCGCTTGACGACGTTGCAAAGGCTGAGGTGAAGTCTGAGGATGGTCAGTCGATCTCTGCTATCTGTTCCGGTGACTCAAAGGCGTTCCTGGAAATCTCGCGCAGTGAGTCTGATCGTCGAAAGATATGTGGCCTCCCCCCTATCTACCTGATGCTCAGGCTGCTGAATGGCGTTGGGGGGATACACATGGGCTATGACCAGTGCCCTGCCGATCCGACAAACGGCTCTATAGTTTCAATTGCAGGCGCGCTTCTGTATCGTTGATGCCCGCCCCAGCGAGCGAACTTCTGTCTCACTCATCGGCGTCGCTCACGAGCTCACAACTCTCTAGCAGACCCGGACGCTATTCCGTGCAGGTGAATCATGGCCGAGCAGTTCAACTCAATTCAGGTAATCGGCGTTACTGGTATCCCTGAGATCCAGCCTGGTGACAGGTTGGGTTCGACCATTGTCGAGGCGGCGAACGCGCAGGGCAGTGCCCTCGAGTCAGGCGACATCGTTGTCGTAACGCAGAAGATCGTGTCCAAGGCCGAAGGTCGCCTGGTAAAGCTGTCAACCGTGGTGCCGTCGGACTTCGCGGCAAACTTCGCTAGGCTCGCTGGCAGGGACCCCAGGCTTGTCGAACTGGTACTGCAGGAGAGCAAGGCGATCGTTAGGATGGACCCGGACAGGGGGGTGATCATCTCGGAGACGCATCACGGGTTCGTGTGCGCGAACGCGGGCATCGATCAGTCCAACATTCCGGGGGACGATGTCGCCTGTCTCCTGCCGGTCGACCCCGATGAATCGGCCCGACGGATCATGCTGGACATTCAAGGGGCATCGGGTGTGAAGACGCCGATAATCATCTCTGACACATTCGGTCGGGCATGGCGTGAGGGACACGTCAACTTCGCAGTGGGTGTGGCTGGCATGGATCCGATGGTGGACTATAGAGGTCTGCCGGATGCCCAGGGACGGGAGATGCACGTGACCACAATCGCCGTGGCGGACGAACTGGCGGCCGCAGCCGAACTCGTCCAGTTCAAGGCTGTAGGCGTGCCCGTGTCAGTGGTGCGAGGTTACCCTTACGGGCAGCACGAAGGAGGCAGTCAGCTATTGGTCCGCGATCGCTCCCGCGACATGTTCAGGTGAAGTCTCTCTTGCTTCTGGTGTCCCCGCAAGTGCTGAACGATCCGTAGGGATGCGAGTGGACTGATCACAGCTCTCGTACCCCAGTCGTGGCCTTGGCCCGACTTCTCAGCAGGTTGGCTTAGGCGAAGGCCCCAACCTCTTCCGGGACGTAAATGGCAGAGTCCAGAGCCGATATGCCCTTGCGGGTGTCGGAAGCCAGTTTTGCCTTGTCTGACACTCTCAGGCGGCGCTTGAACAGCCAGTAGGTGAACTCCTTGAGTTCCGTCATGGTTGTTACGGGCCTGCCTGCGATGCCTATGTCGTCGCGGAATGCCGATAGCAGGATTTCATACGAAGAACGGTAGATTCTCTGAAAGGTAGCGTCTGCGTGATCGGTGGCGTATTGACGTCCACTCGCATAGAATCGCTTGCCGACCTCGTCTTCGACAGCGTTCTGCAGCGCCAACTCCACCTCGACCCCGTAAAAGAAGTTCAGATATGCGCTGTACTTGTCCGAACCCAGGATTTCTTTGAACTCTGATTCATCAAAGTAGGAGGGAAAGCGTCCGGTGAATAGCAGAGTTTCCAGTTCTTCCTTCGGAATCTGGTCCCGCACCTCGAATGACAGGCGATTGGCGAGGGCCAGCCAGTCGAAAGCCTCGGAACCGATGAGATAGACGAGTCTGGTATCCAGAAACGTCTCCTCAGGCGCCGTCCATAACGCCATCGCCTCAAGCAGGGCGCTTGGCCAGCTCGCGCCTTGTTCGAGTCTATCCCTGAGATGGGATATAGCCTCCGAGTCAGCAGGCTCTGTGTTGGAATTACACTCGCCCATGCCCCGATAATGCCTTACTTCGAGCCGATTTGTCCAGTTTCAGCCACGAAAAAAACTGATCTACTTCCATGCAGTTCACGATGTGGCGCGGTTCGCACGAGGCTCTCCGGGCCAGCCGCGCGCCGAAATCCAAGTTGCCCAGGGACTCGACGGTGTGGGCATCTGTGTCGATTACCAGAGGAGCGCCGAGTTCACGCGCCCGACGTATGTGAGTGTCCTTGAGGTCCAGCCTTTCCAGTGAACCGTTGATCTCCAACGCGGTTCCTGTGTCGGACGCAGCCCGGAAGATCGCCTCATAATCTGCGTCCACGGGTCGTCGCTCTCCGATCAGCCTCGTGGACAGATGGCCGATGGCCGACACATGCGGATTCTTCATTGCGGAGATAATCCGCCGGGTCATCGTGTCCGAGTCCTGCGCCATCGCGCTGTGCACCGAGGCTACAACCCAGTCGAGCCCAGCCAACACATCGTCCGGGTAGTCGAGAGTTCCATCCGCGCGAATGTCCATTTCGGTGCCGTGCAGTACCCGGATCTCGCCGATGTCTGCGGCGATTTTCTTGAGCCTTTCGCCGTGCCTCTCAAGACGTTCGATGCTGAGACCGTTGGCAATCGCCCGCCCTACGGAGTGGTCCGTGACGGCGATGTAATCCAGGCCTCTATCTCGAGCGGCTCGAATCATCTGCTCCATTGAGTCGTGCCCATCGCTCCAGTCTGTATGCGAGTGCAGGTCTCCCCTAATATCCGAGACTTGTACCAGTTGCGCCAGTTGGCCCTTCTTCGCAACCTGGACTTCCGATCCTCCCTGCCTGATTTCAGGCGGTATGAACTGAAGTCCGAGTTTGGCGTAGAGGGCTTGTTCGTCATCGAAAGTCTCAATCTCGCCTGTTTCAAGATCGGTAAGCCCGTATTCATTCAGAGACAGGCCTAGGCCCGTGGCGACTTCCCTGAGTTGAACATTGTGGTGCAGGTTGCCTGTGAAGTACTGAAGCATAGCTCCCAGGTGTTTTGGTTCGGCAACCCTCAGGTCCACCTGGATACCTGACTTCAACACAACCGAGGCTTTTCTGTCTCCGCGACCCAGCACTTCTTCGACTGTGCCCATCGTTGCAAGTGCGCCAAGCACCGCTTGCGGATCGTCGGTGACGCACACGATATCCAGGTCCCCAACGGTCTCTTCGAACCTCCGCAAGCTGCCGCAGACGACCAGTTCAGAGATATCCGGACAACTCTCTTTGAGGTATGACGTCACCTGCCGAGCGGTCCCCACAGCGCGGGCTATCGGAGTCCGGGTGCTCTTTGAGCGAGCGAATTGGATCGACCTGAGTATGTTCTGGGCGCTCTTGGCGCCCATCCTTGGGAGCGACGCTACCCTGCCGTCTTCAATTGCCGCGGACAACTCCTCGATCGAAGTGACGTCCAGCTCCTTCCAGACTCGCACAACCGTCTTGGGACCAAGACCAGGTATCTGGACAAGGTCGAGTATTCCCTCTGGGAACTCGGCCTTGAGACGTTCCAAGTAAGCCAGCTCACCAGTGGTCGCAAGTTCAGTGATCTTGGCCGAGATTGCCTTGCCGATTCCTGGTATGTCGGTCAGGTCCTCCCCGTCCCGGATCATGGCATCCACGTTTCGTGGCAGGCGTTCGATAGTGCGTGCGGCGCGCTGGTAGGCCCGGACCGTGAATGCCTTCTCCTCCCTCATCTGAAGAAGGCTGACAATGGTCTCGAATACTTCGGCAATCTCTGAATTTGTTATTGGCATATTGAGGCTGGCTCGATCACGACATGCCGTCAATGAAACGCCGGACGTCGAAGTGTCATATCGTGCTCAGCTAAGCTCCACAGCAGCGCTTGTACTTCTTGCCGCTGCCGCAGGGACACGGCTGGTTGCGGCCCACCTTGCGTCCGCGCGCTGCGCCGTTTGGCGCTGACGATCGAACGGGCTGAGGCGCAACCCGCTGTCTTCTCGTCCTGTTGCTGTTGGAGGGAGACTGTCCCATAGAGACTTGAGCGCGGAAAATGGAGTGTGCAACGTCACTTTGAATCTTCTGCTGCAACAGTTGGAACTGGTCCATGCCCTCCTTCCGGTACATCACTAGGGGGTCTCGCTGTCCATATGCGTGCAGCCCTATTCCCTGTCTGAGGTTCTCCATGGTGGTGAGATGCTGGACCCAGTTCGTATCGATAGAGCGCAGCAGCAGAAACCGTTCGAGGTCACGCATCACCTCGGGAGTGAGCGCACTTTCCATCTCTTCGTATGTCAGTTCGGCATATTCGAGCAACTTTGACTCGATGGCGTCAGCATCCGCCCTACCGAAATAGTCGTCGTCGAAGAACTCGTCAGGGGGAGGTAGCACCGTGCCGACTTCGGCCATGAACGAGTCGATATCCCAATCAGACGGCCGACTGTTGCCTAGAGTCGCGGCGACTATCTCGCTGATCTGATCTGCCAGCATGTCCTGGATATTGGCCTTGAGGTCCGCGCCCGACAGGATTTTGTCACGCTCGCCATAGATGACCTCGCGATGTGTGTTTACGACGTCGTCGTACTCGACGAGATGCTTGCGCATGTCGAAGTGGTAGGCCTCCACTTTGACCTGCGCGTTTTCGAGCGACTTGTTGATCATCCCGTTGTCGATGGGGATATCGTCGTCCAGCCCCGCCCAGTCCATAACCGACCGGATTTTGTCCCCGCCAAACCTACGCATCAGCTCGTCGTCGAGCGCAACGTAAAACTGCGTGGTGCCCGGATCGCCCTGCCGACCCGCGCGTCCTCTGAGCTGGTTGTCGATGCGCCGCGCCTCATGACGCTCGGTGCCGATGATGTGCAGTCCCCCAACGTCCAGGACCTGCTGGTGGTCGGACTCCCACTGGTGAGACGATGAGCCGTTGACGTCGGCACTCCCTCCAAGCACTATGTCAGTGCCGCGACCCGCCATGTTTGTCGCGACGGTGACCGCGCCGGGCTTGCCGGCCTGAGAGACTATCGACGCCTCTCTTTCGTGCTGCTTGGCATTGAGAACTTCGTGCGTAATCCCCTTCCGGCGCAACATGTCGCTGAGCACCTCGGACTTGTCGATGTCCGTTGTACCCACAAGGACAGGCTGCCCATCGTCGTGACGCCGTTCTATCTCGGCAACGACGGCTTGGTACTTTGCCTTGTGGTCCCTGTACACCAGGTCGCTCGTATCCTCCCGGACCATCGGACTGTTCGTAGGGATGCTGACGACGTCGAGCTTGTATATCTTGTCGAACTCCTCCGCCTCAGTGGCGGCCGTGCCGGTCATCCCCGACAGCTTGGCGTACAGCCTGAAGTAGTTCTGCAGCGTAATTGTCGCGTATGTGATCGACTCCGGCCTGATTTTCACACCTTCCTTGGCCTCAATGGCTTGGTGAAGACCGTCGGAGTATCGCCGTCCGACCATCAGCCTGCCCGTGAACTCATCAACGATGACGACCTGTCGGTCCTGTACTACGTAGTCACGGTCACGCTGGTAGATGATCTGGGCCTTGAGCGCGTTCTCCATCTGGTGGACGACGCCGAAATTTTCGGGCCCGTACAGATTGCTGATGTTGAGCGTGCCCTCCAGCTTCGAAATTCCGTCCTGGGTCAGAGCTATGGTGCGGTGCTTCTCATCGACTGTATAGTCTTGGTCCGGTCGCAACGATGGAGCCACTCGGGCATAGCGAGCATAGTCGCGTTCCGACATGTCGGCCGGGCCGCTGATTATGAGCGGCGTCCGAGCCTCGTCGATCAGAATGTTGTCCACCTCGTCAACGATCGCGTACCTGAGTTCGCGCTGCACCCGCTCAGGACGATTCGTCACCATGTTGTCACGGAGATAGTCAAACCCGAACTCATTGTTGGTCCCGTACGTGATGTCGGCGCGATAAGCTTCGTGCCTTGTTGCCGACCTCATGCGCTCGAACCCTCTCTCGCCCTCGGTGTACCCAGGGTCGTATACGAGAGCCTTCTGATTCTGCAATGCTCCCACGCTGACCCCCAGCATGGTGTAAACCGCACCCATCCAGTGGGCGTCACGACGGGCTAGGTAGTCGTTGACTGTAACAACGTGGACGCCGTCATCACTGAGCGCGTTTAGATACGCCGGGAGTGTTGCGACCAGGGTCTTGCCCTCTCCCGTCCGCATCTCGGCGATCTTGCCCTGGTGAAGCACTATCCCGCCGATCAGCTGTACGTCGTAGTGGCGCTGGCCGAGAGCGCGTTTGGCAGCCTCACGCACGGCGGCGTACGCTTCTGGAAGAATCTCGTCGAGGCGCTCGCCCCGGAAAACCCGCTGTCTGAACTCGTCCGTCTTGGCGTGCAGTCCATCTTCGTCCAAACGTTCGAACTCCATCTCAAGGCTGTTGATCTTGTTGACCTCGGGTTGGAGCTTGGCGATCACCTTCTCGTCGGAGCCGCCGAACAGCTTGGCAATTGACTTAAGCATGTCTATCACCTCCCCCGTTTTGCAGCGTTATTTGGCCTGACCCGCTCTGGGCACAAGACACGACTCTATTATATCCCAATGGCGTGATTCTTGTGGCCGCCCAGCCCTCCGCCGCACTGTGTTAACCTACATTCCAACCTAAAAGGAGTGCCCTTGATGGTCGATCACACAATCTTCAAGCCTGATGCCATTGATCCGGAAACTGCCGCATTTAACGCTGAGCTGCAGGATCTCCTTGCTCAGGCGCCCTCGGTCAACGAGACTCCGGTCGGGGAAACAAGAGCGGCGCGCGAGGAAGGCAGGGGAGCAGCCGGCCCCGTCGTCCTGTCGGAGATGGCAGAAGAGCGCGTCATCTCAGGGCCGCACGGGCCGATTACACTCCGAACGTTCGTACCCGAGCGTCCGCGTGGGGTCTATCTCCACATTCACGGAGGAGGCTGGGTATTGGGTAGGGCGCATCTCCAGGACCCGCGCAACGAGGATATTGCGAATGAGTGCGCGGCTGTCGTAGTCAGTGTGGACTACAGACTCGCCCCGGAGCATCCTTATCCGGCTCCTCTGGACGACTGCGAGGCCGCCGCCGCTTGGGTCGTTAAGAACGCCAAGTCCGAGTTTGGCGTGGACAGCATCGTCATCGGCGGTGAGTCGGCCGGAGGCCACCTATCTGGAACCACGCTGCTCCGAATGCGCGACAACCACGGCTACAATGGGTTCTCTGCGGCCAACCTCGTCTATGGGGTCTACGACCTGACCATGACTCCCTCCCAGCGAAACTGGGGTGACCGCCCCCTGGTGCTGAGCACTTCGATAATGGACTGGTTCTACGACCACTTCGTGCCCGTCGAGAAGCGCCACGAGCCGGACGTATCCCCGCTGTACGCCGACCTCCATGACCTCCCGCCTGCACTGTTCACTGTCGGGACTCTCGACCCGCTCTTGGATGACACGCTGTTCATGCACCAACGCTGGATGGCTGCGGGCAATGAGAGTGAGCTGAGGGTGTATCCCGGAGGCCCGCACGGTTTCGATGCGCACCCAACTAAGTTGGCAGAGGGGGCACGGCATAGAATGAACGAGTTCATCTCTTCACACCTCTAAGACGTGAACGTGACGGCACGCGGCGTGCCTATGGGCCAAGTGCGCGCCTAGACTCCGAAACTGCCCGACAGAACACTGCTTAACTGCTTCAGTCGCGCACGCTCTACTCCGATCATCCACACCAGAATCGAGGAATAATGACTATTCTCAGAAGCCTGCTGTTCGTCCCGGGCAACGCGCCGAGGATGCTGGATCGTGCCATTGGGCTGAGGCCGGATGCTTTCGTACCTGACATGGAAGACTCCGTCCCATGGGACGAAAAGGCGAACGCTCGAGGAGTTGTTTCTGCGTATGTCCCTGAGCTTGCTGCCACCGGCGTGCCGGTGATACCGCGGGTCAACTCGCTGGAAACCGGCCTGCTCGAAGACGACCTCTCGGCAGTGGTTGGCCCTAACGTCTACGCGGTATCGGTCGGCAAGATGGACAACCCGGAGTTAGTCGCTGACGTATGCAAGCTGTTGGACCAAGCGGAGTCGGAAGCCGGAGTCGAACGCGGCGCAACCCGACTTGTACCGTGGATAGAGTCAGCAGAAGCCATAGTAAAGGCATACGACATCTGCAAGTCGTCCAATCGGATCGTCGCCGTCGCCCTGGGCGCGGAAGACTTCACCAACGACATGGAGATCAAACGAACCGACAGCGACACAGAACTTTCCTACGCCCGCGGCGCGATCGCTGTCGCGGCGCGTGCGGCTGGGGTGCTCGCACTCGATACTCCATTCTTCGCGTTCCGCGATCCGGTTGGTCTCAAGGCAAACTCAGAAATGTCGCGCGCGATCGGATTCAAGGGACGATTCGCTATTCACCCCGCGCAGCTGGACATCATCAACGGCGTGTACTCGCCGTCTGACGAAGACATTGCTCAGGCACAGAGAGAGATCGAGGCATTCGAAGAGGCAGCGTCGATTGGGCGCGGCTCCACCTCTCTGGATGGTAAGGTCATTGACGTACCTGTGGTCAAGAGGGCCCAGGCACTCCTGGACAGAGCACGCGCTATGGGTCTGGCCGCCGTCGACACCGAGTGATAGGCTGACCTCAACCTCGCCGTGGTCGGTTTCTGTCGTCTGAGTCCAGCATGATCGTGACAGGTCCATCGTTGTGAATGGACACGTTCATGTAAGCTTGGAAACGCCCGGTCTCCACGGTGAGCTCGGACTTCTGGAACGCATCCAGTGCGTCCGCAAAGAGACCGGCAGCATCTTCCGGCGCAGCCGCTCTGCTAAAGCTGGGTCGTCGTCCCCGCCTCGTGTCGCCGTACAGTGTGAACTGACTGACCACTAGCAATTGAGCGTCCACATCCAGCGCAGACAGATTGAACCTCCCCCCTGTGTCCGTGAAGACACGCAAGTTGACTGTCTTGGAGACTATGTAATCGATCTCGCTCTGCCCGTCTGTATCGGCGATTCCCAGTAAAACAACAAGTCCTGGGCCGATTTGACCCAGGACCTCTCCGTCCACAGTGACGGATGCCTGCGTGACACGCTGGATCAGCGCGCGCACTAACTATTCACTGTTGCTGCTAGAGGACGCCGACTTGGCTTCTGACTTGGTCTCGCTCGACTTATCTGAGTTCTTTGACTTGCTGCCTTCGGAGGCCTCGCTGTCTGACGACTTTTCCTCCGCGCGGTCCGAATTGAACCCGTTGTTGCCGCGGCCCTTTCCGTAGTCCGTGACGTACCAGCCGCTGCCCTTGAAGATCACCGGAGGAGCGTGAATCTTGCGGTTGGACTTGGCTCCGCACTTGATACAGTCCTGAACAGGGTCGGAGTCAAAGCCCTGTCGCAACTCGAACTGGTGGCCACATGCCGTGCAGCGATAGTCGTACCTCGGCAAGTTCCCGCCTCCCGTCTTTTTTGATCTTTAGCAGTCCCTTTTCCCGACTGCTAACCGCCTCGATAAATCTAGCATCGGGGACTGCGGGTGTCAAACGTCGAATGGTCTCGACATACATCCCTCATGTACAATCTCAGCTTGAAATCGAACACTCACTCAAAGGTCCAAAGTGCCAGAATGCAGCATCTTAGACACCTGACGAATACCACTCACCTTACCCGTGAATGGGTGGATGGAGTGCTGTTTCCCCTCTGCGAATATCTCAGAAGTGGAGCCCCGATACCAGCCTCGATGAACGGCAAGGCCCTCTACTGCCTGTTCTACGAACCTAGCTTTCTGACGCGCACCTCGTTCGAGCGAGCGGTCGGGTTGCTGGGTGGTCAGGCGTACCATACCGAAGACGCGTCTCAGTTCTTCCCAGTTCACAGCTCCAGGTTCGTCGACGACATCACGAGCATCCTGGCAAGCCTGAAGATGGACGTAGTCGTAGTACGAAGCGGCGCCCCCAATGTCACAGAGCGGGCCGCATCCGTAAACGCAATGCATGTTGTTAACGGGGGTAGCGTCGACGATCACCCCACGCAGGCGCTTGCCGACCTGTACACAATTCAGCGCGAACTCGGGGGAGTAGACGGACGGACCGTGGCGATTGTCGGTCGGCTTGAGCATCGCAATGTCTCCGCCTTGCTAAGAGGTCTCGCCCTGTTCAACAACGTTGAGGTCGTGCTGGTACCGTTCAGCGGACAGGCTACACCTGGCGTCGTTGAACATTGCACGGAGAGAGGCCTGCGGTTCAGCACCAGCGACAGCTTGGACGCATTGGCTCAAGTGGACGCAATCTATCTGAATGGACCCAGAACATCGGCCCACATGGAGCTTCTGAGAAGGAGGGGGCGGGGCAGGCTGGTGATTGACAGCAAGTTCATGAACTCCCTCCAGCCTCACACGATTATCATGGACCCCATGCAGCGCAGCGGCGACTTTATGATCGACGTTAGCGACTCCAGGCTGGCGTTCTACCGACAGGCTGAGAACGCGCTGTATGTAAGAATGGGCATCCTTTCCGAGATGTTCCAACCATAGTTCTCCTCGTCTAGCCCACCGTCGCCGTTCTGATAAGGCGCGTAACGAGTGGCGCAATTGTCGGGCCAAATCCCAGAATCATCCCAGCGATGCGACGATTCCCGACCATGCCGAGGATTGTTCGGCTGTGCCAGTCGAATGAAAAGCCAGGGGCGTCCAGTACCTCCCCTAGCACCTTGTCGGACAGAAATACCTTCATCACCTCGTCCTTCTGCGAGTCGCTCATCGACTCGAAAAGTTTGCGCGTGTAGTATCCCACCTCGAGTTCCCTCCCGAACTCGCGCTTCCATCGCTGTTCATACTTCCGAAGCGAGCGGGCTGAAAGGTCCCCCGTATCCAGCATCTCGCGGGCTGTCTCCGCGGCTATCAAGCCCGACATCATCCCATAGTAGATGCCTCCCCCCGTGGTCGGCTTGGTGAGGCCAGCCGCATCCCCCAGCACCATCACGCGATCCGCAAATGTCGAGGCTAATGGCCTAACCGGGATTCCCCAGCGGCTGAAGTCGTGGGTGTTGCCATCGATCTTTCCGTATCGGCGCAACCTCTCGATAAGAGAGTCCAGGCAGACCGGACGCTTTCGACGCGAGATCGTACCTACTAGCCCATGAGATGGGGAGACCGGGACTACCCATCCAATAGACTCCGGAGCCTGTTCTCCACCAATGAAAACTTCCACACTTTCGACGCCATTGGTTTCGACGACGACCTGCTGCCCAAAGATGTAGTCCTGTTCCCGTCCGTCGCGTAGCCCTGCCATGCGTGTCAAAGGCGACATAAATCCTGCGGCGATCAGCAACAGCCGGCCTTCGAACTGCTCTTCTGTCGCCCCCCTCCTGGTCGATACACGTATTCCCCGTCGAGTTCTCTCCACTGCCGTGGCTCTGTATCCAATGTGATAGTGAGCTCCGCGTGTCGCTGCCCTCGCAGCCACTTCACTGACGTATGAGACACGGTCGATGACCAGCGCCTGAGGCCCGTTTCGCCTAACGCTGTAGCACCGACCCGATGGAGAGTGGATGAGGGCCGAGTTGACCTCCCGCCTAACGTGGCGCGGAGACACGGGAAACTTGAGGGCGCACTCAAGCCCTATCACGCCGGTGCAGAGCTTGTCCCCAATCTTCTCTCTATAGTCGATTACAGCAGTCTGAACGCCGTGCCTGGCGAGTTCGAGGGCAGCAACGTTTCCGGCTGGACCGGCTCCGACTATCAATACGTCATACAAGTGGATCACTCGAATTGCGGGTGTGTCGCACCGGGGCGGAATGCGGAGAAGACAGTCCGCATACTAGCGCACCGACTTTACGGGGGACAACCCGAGCCTGGCTGCCACTGCCAACGCGGAGCCGCCAGGTACATAATTGCGTCGGCATCCCAGCCAGCTTATGCTAATCTTAGCTATCGGGGAGGCGCATGGACCGGGAATCAATCAGACTAGTCGAGCTCATCCATCGCACGACAGGAATGGCGTCGCTGGTGATTGCCGGTGCTGGCTCGCAGGCTATCAACGCCATCCTCGGTGTAGCCGGCGCCTCGCGCACTGTGTTGGACATTCAAGTTCCTTACGCTTCGTCGGCGATAGTAGATTATCTGGGCGAGGAGCCCGGTCAGTACGTTTCCACAGATGCGGCCCTGTCACTGGTGCGAGCCGCCTATTCTCGTGCCGCGAAGCTCCGCGAAGAACGTGTCCCGGTATTCGGCGTGTCCTGCACCGCAACCATTGCTACAGATCGCCCCAAGCGCGGAGACCATAGGTGCCACGTCTGTGTTTATGGGCCGACAGGATGGAAGTCTGCCTCGATCACCTTCGTGAAGGGCCTGAGAAGTCGAGACGAGGAAGACGCCATCGTCAGCAGGCTGATACTGAATTCCCTCGCTGAGGCCGTAGGCATCCGTGAGCGGCTGGACTTGACGCTTTCACCCGAAGAGCGCGTCCTTACCGATTCGAAATGCTTTTATGACCCCCTCGAAGCCCTGGCGAGTGGTCATGTGGGCCATGTGCTGATAGATACAGAAGGGGAGCAGACGGCAGACTTCCTCTTTAGTGGCGGAATCATCTCAGGGTCTTTCAATCCGCGGCACTCTGGGCACGACCGTCTGGCAGAGGTAGCTTCCGACTTGCTGGAAGCACCTGTAGCTTTTGAGCTATCAGTCACCAACGTGGACAAACCGGAGCTCGAACTGCCCGAAGTTAGGCGTCGCATCGACCAGTTCAAGGGTCACTCCAACATTATTGCCACACGCGCAACGGTCTTCTACGAGAAGGCGCGCCTCTTGCCTGGATGCACATTCGTAATTGGCTTCGACACCCTTGTTCGCCTCGTGGATGCAAAGTACTATCGAAACAGCCCGGCATTGATGATGTCCGCACTTATGGAGATGCGCTCACTGGGCTGCTCGTTCCTGGTCGCTGGCCGACTGGATAGCGACGGATTCAAGACGCCGTGCGATGTCGACCTTCCAGCCTATCTCTCCGATATGTTTAGGTCGATTCCAGAGTCGATGTTCCGGGAAGACATATCGTCCACACAGATCAGATTGGCGTCAGAGCGGTCAGGTTCACCATGAGCTACAAGGACCTGCGCGAGTTCATCGAGCTTCTCGAGCAGTCAGGCGAGCTCGTACGAATTGACGCTCCTGTTGACCCTGAGCTGGAAGTCACTGAGATAACTGACCGCATGGTGAAGAACAGAGGCCCTGCCCTGCTCTTCACAAACGTACGCGGCCATGATGTCCCCCTTCTGATAAATATCTTCGGGACGCATCGGCGCGTGGCCCTCGCACTGGGAGTAGACCGCATCGACGAGTTGGTTGACCGCGTCAGGAGCCTCATAGGCATGGCGCAGGCTCCTCCAACTGGAATCGGAGGCAAACTGCGGGCGCTGGGAGATATAGTCGGTCTGGCAAGGTCGCAGCCTCGTACCGTACGTAGAGCGCCCTGCCAGGACGTAGTCCTCACTGGAGACGACGTCGATCTCTACCAGATGCCAATCATCACTTGCTGGCCCGGCGATGCTGGCCCATACATAACGCTGCCCCTGGTCATCACCCGCGATCCTGAATCTGGCCGGCGCAACGTAGGGACGTATCGTATGCAGGTGTTCGATCGGAACACTACGGGTATGCACTGGCAGACTCACAAGGTCGGGGCCAGGCATGACAGGCGGGCCCAAGAGCAAGGAATGGAAAGACTGGAGGTTGCGGTCGCTCTTGGCGCCGATCCGACCACGATTTGGACCGGCGCGATGCCTCTACCCCCGGACATGGACGAGTTGGCGGCGTCCGGCATCATCCGTGGAGAGCCGGTAGAAGTCGTCAGGTGCAAGACTGTCGATCTGCAGGTCCCTGCACATGCCGAGTACGTACTGGAAGGCTACGTTGTCCCCGGCGAGACGCGGGACGAAGGCCCATTTGGCGACCACACGGGATACTATTCACCACCCGAACCATACCCCGTGTTGCACGTTACCGCCATGACCCATCGGCGTGAACCAATCTATCCCACGACAATGGTGGGTCGTCCCCCCACTGAAGACTTCTTCATGGGAAAAGCGGCTGAACGCGTCATGTTGCCTTTGATGCAAATGGCGCTGCCGGAGATCGCGGATGTCAACATGCCCGCCGAAGGCATCTTCCACAATCTGGTCATTGTGTCGATTCGCAAGGAGTACCCAGGACACGCACGCAAGGTCATGCACGCGCTATGGGGGCTGGGCCTAATGATGCTCGTGAAGACGATCGTTGTCGTTGACCACTTCGTAGATGTGCAAGACCCCTCCGAAGTTGCATGGCGAGTAACCAACAACATCGATCCCGCCACCGACATCGTACTCGCCGACGGTCCCCTCGACGACTTGGATCATGCGACGCCGACGCCCAGGTTCGGCAGCAAGGTTGGAGTGGATGCAACGGCCAAGTTTCCTGGTGAGGGCAGAAGCCGGGACTGGCCTCCGGATATCGTTATGAGCGAGGACATCAAACGGCTCGTCGACCGTAGATGGCAGGAGTACGGGTTCTGAGCACGGCGGCCAGCACATCGGCTATATGGCGCAGAGCCCCCATGTACCTTGATGCGATCAAGTTCCACGAGAGCATCTTCGCCCTTCCGTTCGCTTACATTGGCATGACCCTGGCCGCGGACGGCTTTCCTGGCTGGGCCACGTTTGGGTGGATTACGCTCGCGATGGTTACGGCTAGAACAGTAGGCATGTCGGCGAACCGAGTCATCGACAGGCATATCGACGCTTTGAACCCCAGGGCGTCGATGCGTCACCTGCCTCAAGGGCTCCTCAGGGCTTGGGAGATGACCTCTCTGGCGCTTGTTTCCCTGTGTATCTTCTTCTTCGCGGCATGGCAGCTCAACACGTTGGCACTCATTCTGGCCCCGGTCGCGGCGGCGTATCTCACCCTGTACCCATACGCCAAGCGTTTCACGTGGGCAGCCAACCTCTTGCTGGGTTGGGCGCTCGCGATCTCTCCGTCGGCAGCTTGGATCGGTGTGACCGGCAGCCTCACTCTGGAACCGGTACTGATTTCCCTCGCTGTCTCCCTGTGGGCTGGCAGCTTCGACATCATCTACCACACTCAGGACGTCGAATTTCATCGTGAGAACGGGCTGCACTCGGTAGCAGCCCGATTCGGTGTGGCCAGGGCCTTCACAATCGCTCGCACGCTGGACGTCTGCGCCGTAGTCTGCCTCGTGGTATTGGGCACCTGGATGGGTCTTTCTTGGCCCTACTTCGTGTCATGCGTGGCGGCGTCCGGGTTCCTCGTGTACAAGTACATTTTGGTGTCCCCTACGGATCTTTCCCGCTTGGGCGTGGCGTTTGGCCGCATAAACGCCTACGTTTCTACAACGATGTTGATAGGGACAGTCTTGGCTGTGTTCCTGGGATGAGACCACACCGCTCAGACAGTTCGCAAAACGGCGATTTGCCGGTCGTCGTAGGTATAACCGGAGCGAGCGGTTCGGTCTTGGCGTCCCACGTGATTGACGCGCTGCTGGCAGTGCGGGTCCCTGTCATCGCTTCTGCGTCTGCGGCGGCCAGGATGGTATGGAATCAGGAAGCGGATGGGTCGTACGGAGCTGCGCTGGAAAAATGGTCGGACTCCGGCATATTTGAACACTATGGCCCGCATGAGATGGCGGCGCCAATCGCAAGCGGCACGTTCCCCGTTCTGGGTATGGCGATCGTGCCATGCAGCATGGCAACCGTCTCCGCGGTGGCCTACGGCGCCTCCGACAACCTGATCCGACGAGCGGCAGACGTGACGATAAAGGAACGCCGCCCACTTGTCATCGTGCCACGGGAGTCGCCATTGAGTGTGATTCACTTGCAAAACCTGACGAAGCTGGCGAAGCTCGGCGCGACGATCATTCCTCCTGAACCCGCGTTCTACTTGCGCCATCAGACTGTAGAAGATGTGGCTGAGTTCGCCGCCCAGCGCACGCTCTTGGCGCTCAGGATCACATCCCAGATGCCCGAGAGCTTCCAGTACCGGGGACAACACGTCTGAGGATTGCGGTTGTGCTGGTAGAGGCTACTGGCTACAATTGCGGGCCAGATGTGACAGCCAAGGAGCGCCACGCAAATGATCTCCTCACAAGACGCGGCAAAGGCAATCAATGACGTCAGGGGCGACGCTGTTGTCGTGGGCACTATGACCCCCAATAGGTACTGGGAGTCGGTCTCTCAGAAGCCCGATCTTGACCTTCCCATATTCGGCGCTATGGGCAAGGCATCGTCCGTCGCTCTGGGTATTGCCCTGGCTCAACCTGAAAAGAAAGTGCTCTGCCTGGACGGCGATGGCGCGCTTCTCATGAACCTTGGCACGCTCGTTACGATCGCCGAGACCGCACCGGCCAACCTCGTGCACTTCGTATTCGAAGACGGTGTGTACTTCACCACAGGAGGCCAGCCAATACCTGGCTCAGACAAGTTCGACCTCGCTGCGATGGCTAGGGATGCCGGATTCCAGCAGACCTACGAGTTCAGCGATCTGGAGGACTTGGCGAGCGAGCTGCCGCAGATCATTGAACAGCAGGGTCCGGTGTTCGTGTGCCTGAAGGTCAACCATCCGCCGACTCCTCCGCCGTTCTACATGGGCAAGACCGGTCCCAAGATGCGCGACCTCGCAGGGACGCTTCAGCGGGACTAGTGGAGGCCGAGCCCACGTCGCCATGTTTGACTTTCACACGCACACATTCCTGAGCGACGGCGTACTCTCCCCTGTCGAGCTGATCAGGAGAGCCATTCACGTTGGCTACAGGGCCATGGCAATAACCGACCATGTCGGACCGGGAAACATGGAGTTCATCCTCAAGACGCTGATTGCCGACTGCGAGATGGCGAATTCGCGTTGGGACATCCTCGCGCTGCCCGGAGTGGAGATTACGCACACTCCGAGCGAAGACATTGACAGGCTGGCGCGCGAATGCAGACGCCTGGGCGCGGTGATAGTTAACGTCCACGGCGAGACTATAACCGAGCCTGTGGTCGAGGGAACCAACCTCGCGGCCGTGTCCAGCGGGGAGGTGGACATCCTCGCCCATCCTGGCCTCATAACACTGGCCGAAGCGCGCATAGCTGCTGCTAACGGCGTGTTCCTGGAGGTTTCCGGCCGGAAAGGCCACGGCATGGCCAACGGGCACGTCGTGCAAACCGCCAGTGTCGCAGGCGCTAAATTGGTCCTTGATTCCGACGCACACGCGCCCGAAGATCTTCTCAGCCGAGACTTCGCGATGAAGGTTGCGAGAGGCTCGGGTCTGGACCTCGAAGATACCGTATCCCTTCTCGACTCCGCTCCGCTCGACCTTCTGGACAGAGTTGGAGTGAGTAGAGGGAAGATACCTGGCCCTCGGGTCTAGCGCCTGGAGCGGGCAATTCGACATTGCCCACCCCAGTTTGTCGCTCTAAGTCGTGCTAATCGGGCAGGACCACCGACTCCGGGTCGTCACCGCTGAGTATTCTGGCCGCGTTGTACACAGCGAACGTGCGGCTCTTTTCGCCCGATTCTTGCGTGAACGACGCAAGGTGAGGCGTGACCAGTACGTTGTCCATCTTGAGAAGCGGGTTGTCGACAGGTGTTGGCTCCTCTTCGAGCACGTCAAGCCCCGCCTGCGCTATCTTACCCGCCTCAAGGGCACGAATGAGCGCGGCCTCGTCCACGACGGGCCCACGACAGGCGTTGATGAAGACAACGGTCGGCTTCATCAGATCGAACTCTCGGTCGCTAATCATGTGGAATGTCGGCGGACCCAGCGGGACGTGCAGCGTGATGATGTCTGACTCTTGCAGCAGTTCGTCTAGATGCACTCGCGTCAAGTTCAATTCTTCTTCGATGCCGGGCTCGGGATCGACGACGTCCGCGTAGATGATGTCGCACTCCCAACCCTGGAGCCTGCGGGCAACCCGCGAGCCGATTCTGCCAAGTCCGACGATCCCCACTGTCTTACCTTGGATCTCGTTGGCCTGTGAGAACCACTCCCGCCTGATGTCGGCGGCCCACTCGCCGGCCTTCACGGCGTTCAACTGCAGCTGCATCTTGCGGATCGTGCTGACGAGCAGAGCAATCGTGTGCTCGGCAACCGCGACAGCATTGCCGCCGCCATTGTTGGAAACTCGGATGCCCATCTCGCCCAGAGCCGTCTTGTCCAGCGTGTCTGTGCCGGCGCTCGTCGTCTGTACGAGTTTCAGGTTTGGCGCCCGGCTCGCGACTTCAACCGTCACTGGCGCTCCGCCTACTATTGCCACCTGTGCGTCCTGTAGGTCGGCTGCTTGGTCGTCGAGAGACTGGGATGAGTCCACCCATCCAACTTCGACCCCCTCTGGCGCAACTCTCTGAAAGTCGGCAAGCTGCGCATCGTTCGGCCCGTAGATGATTATCTGTGCTCCCATTTCGGCTCCTATTGCTATTGTTACAGTGTAGTTTGCGAGGCAGCCCGATTATACGGACGAAGCTGAGGATGGGCAAACCGATTGGTCAGATGGGAGTTAAGCCTCGCTGCGCGTGAGTGTGCTGGTAGGCAAGTATGCAACCGTTCGAACCTGTATAATCCTGACTTGCGGCCCGTATATGAGTATGAATGGAGTAGGAGTTGGCTGGCGCCCTAGACGGAATCAAGGTCTTGGACCTGACTCACCACATCGCAGGTCCCTACTGCACCAAGCTGCTCGCTGACTTCGGGGCACAGGTCACCAAGATCGAACGCACCGGCTCTGGCGATCCTGCACGCGGCATAGGACCGTTTGCCGGTGATGATCCTCACCCGGACAAGGGCCTGCCATTTCTGTACTTGAACACGAACAAGCGCTCTGTCACGCTCGACCTGAAGTCCACTACAGGCCAAAGGATTCTCAGGCGGCTTGCCGATACGGCCGATCTGATTGTTGAGAACTTTCGGCCTCGCACGCTGACATCTATTGGCCTGACGTACGAGACCTTTACCGTGACGAACCCTTCTGTGGTCATGGTGTCGATTTCTAATTTTGGCCAGACCGGGCCGTACAGGGACTACGAGGCGACCGACATAGTCGAGTATGCGCTCAGCGGCATCCAGTACATCTTCGGAGACAACGACCGCGAGCCGCTGAAGCACGGCTTCAACCAGGCTCAATTCAAAGCCGGAACAGACGCAGCCTCCGCCGCTCTCATCGCTCTCTACCACAGAGCGATGACCGGTAAAGGCCAGTGGGTCGATGTATCGATTCAGGAGTGCATCTCAACCGGACTTCGGGATGTGACTTCGGCATTCACTTACACAGGCGCCGTCAAGTGGCGCAGGCCGAGCGAAGCTGGCGAACTGCCGCGATCCCCAGTGGCAACAAAAGACGGATACATCGTCCCGATTGCTTTCGGCGGCGTGGACTGGGATGCGACGGTGGACTTCCTGAAGTCTGAGGAGCTTGCTCACGAAAGGTTCTCTACAGCAGAGGGACGAATGGAGAACGCCACGGACCTCGACAGGATCTTGCGCGACTCGTTTGCGCAGTACGGCAAGGAGGACCTGTTCTACAGGGCCAACCGGCGTCGGGGACTGATCTACGGAATCGTTCAGGACGCCGCGGAGCTGAACGAGAACCCACAGTACCGACATCGAGAATACTTCGTAGGGGTCGATCATCCGGTTGTCGGCAAGGCGGACTACCCCGGTGCCCCTTTCGGCATGTCCGGAACTCCCTGGTCGGTCAATTCTCCAGCGCCCAAACTCGGTCAGCACAACGTTGAAATTTACGTCGACCAACTTGGCATGTCGAAGGAAGAGCTGGCCCAGCTCGTGGCCACGGGGGTGGTGTGACAGTGAATGAATCTCGAGCCCTGGACGGCATACGAATCGTCGAGATGGGCCAACTCATCGCTATTCCATTCGCCACGAAAATGCTGGGCGATATGGGTGCAGAGGTGATTCGGATCGAGTCATGCACCCGCATGGATGGCTACCGCGTCGCGGGGTTCTACGAGAACGATGGTTCAGGTGAATTCTGGAACCGCGCCGTCAACTTCTACGAGCAGAACCGGGGTAAGCAGAGCCTGACATTGGATCTCGCCCAATCGTCAGGGATCGAGACCCTGATCGACCTGATAGCTGTGAGCGACGTCTTCGTCGAGAACTTCACCCCACGGGTGATAAGCAACTTTGGCTTGGAATACGACGACCTGCGGAAGGTGAAACCAGACATCATCATGGTCTCATCGACGGGCTACGGTCATACAGGACCCTGGAGCGGTTTTGGCGCGATTGGGTACGGCACCGAAGCAGCGTGCGGCCTTGCCGCGGTGACCGGATACATTGACGGACCGCCCTCGATTCCAGAACTGCCCTACGCTGACTACACTGCTGGCGAGCACACAGTGTTCGCCATAATGGCGGCTCTTATGCACAGGGCCGCTATGGGTAAGGGCCAGTTCATCGACGTCTCCCAGACTCAGACCCTCACGGCAACCGTACCTGAGCCCCTCATGGACTATGCCTTCAATGGCCGGGTCACGGGGACTTCTGGAAACCGCGACGACACATATGCTCCTCAGGGGACCTATCCCTGCGCGGGAGTCGACAGTTGGATTTCGCTAAGTGTCAGATCAGACAACGAGTGGGCAGTTCTTTGCGGCGTACTGGAGCGCCCCGACTGGGTAACCGATCCACGATTTGCCGACGGTCTGTCGCGATTCGACAACCATGACTTGATCGACAGGCTCCTGTCGGAAGTCACGGTCAGTTGGTCGGCAAACAAGTTACAGGAGGTTCTACAGGAGGTCGGCGTGCCGGCCGGTGCCGTATTAGACGGCAAGGCACTGCTCTTCAATGAACACCTGAATGCCCGCGGTTTCTATGAGCTTGTCAGTCACCCCGAATCGACGGGAATGCCGCCCCTGCCCTATGCCAGCCGCCCATGGAAGTTCGGCGAGACTCCGGGCCGGATCAGGTCCGCAGCTCCAACGCTTGGTGAACACAACGAAACCGTCCTCGCTGGCCTCCTCGGCCTCGACAATGCACGAATTGGTGCGATGACAGAGTCGGGCGTGATCGGCACGACGCCGGCCAATCCCAGGGCGTCACGTCAGTCTACAAACGAGACTCTGCTCTCTCAGGGCCGGATTGTACGCTGGGAGCCTGACTTCAAGGAACAGGTAATACGAAGGTTCATCTCCCAGTAGGCCGGCGCAGTCGAGGCGATTTGCCCACGACAAGTCCCGAACATATAATCAGCAGGAAACTCTGCCGGAGGCCACTGAACGACTTTGTTAATCGAAACAGTAGCGATCGATGGGCCTGTCGCCTCTGGCAAGACATCCGTAGGAGTTTGCGTGGCCAGACAATTGTGCTACGCCTTCCTGGATACCGGTCTGATGTACCGTGCCGCAACCTGGAAGGCCATCCATACCGGTGTAGACGTGGAAGACGGAGCCGGTCTGACACGCATGACAGAGTCGATGCGTATCATTTTGGCCCAGTCCAATGGAGTCGACCGGCTGATCGTCGATGGTACGGATGTGACCGATCAATTGAGGGACATTGATGTCGACCGCAACGTCTCGGCAGTCTCAGCGGTTCGTGGCGTCAGGCGCGCTTTGACGCCTCATCAGCGAAGGATAGCCGAGGCTGGCCCAACTGTTATGGTAGGCCGCGACATGGGGACCGTCGTTCTTCCTGACGCGCGGACAAAGGCATATCTGGAGGCTTCGTTACATGTCCGCGCCAAGAGGAGATACGCCGAGATGCTCGCTTCGGGAAATAGCATCGAGCTGGAACAGGTCGTGGCCGATACTGAAAGAAGAGATAGGCTAGACTCTAGCAATGCACTGCTCCGCGTAGCTGACGACGCGTTGGTGATACAGACCGACGGTCTGACCTTGCACGAAGTTGTCGAACGCGTCGTGAACTTGGTGGAGGGACCGTAATGGAAGCTGTCTACAACATCAGCAATTTCCTGCAGCGATGCACTCTGCGCACGTTCTCGGACTACAAAGTGACCGGCACCGAAAACGTGCCTCCAATGGGTCCTTTGGTCGTGATCGCGAATCACATGAGCAACCTCGACCCCTCCTTTCTCAGTACCAGTGTTCCCCGGCGTTTGAAGTACCTGGCCAAGGACAATCTATTTAGGGCAATCGGACCTGTTGGTAGGTGGTACCTACGCAATTACGGAGCGTTCCCGATCGACCGCGTCGGAGTGGACGCCAGGGCCTTCCGCTGGGCGCTTCGTCAGCTTCAGCAGGATGCCGCGCTGGTAGTCTTCCCTGAGGGTACTCGCAGCCGGACGGCAAGCCTCAACGAAGCCAAGGCTGGAGCCGTGTCCCTCATACTGAAGTCAGGCGCTCCCGTGCTCCCCGTTGGAATCACGGGCACGGAGAGAATGCAGCCATTCTTGAGAGTGGTAAACCCTACTGGAAAGATCCGAGTTAACATTGGTCAACCTTTCTCGCTGCCGAGCATCGAAGGCCGTCCGAGCCGCGAGCTGTTGCGCTCAATGACAACGGACATTATGCATCGCGTCTGCGATCTTCTGCCCGAGTCATACCATGGCGTCTATGCAAGGGGTCGGCCTGAAGAACATGTCCACGCAGGCGTAGACCGTTGAACGGTGACATTAGCCGCGCAGGACCTGGGGCTGCTGCGCTTACCTATCGCCCTATGACATCCACGGTGCCTGCATGTGCGGGATAATCGCGTACGCGGGTCGTCGCCAGGCGGCGAAGGTGCTCTTGGATGGGCTCGGCACCCTTGAGTATCGCGGCTACGACAGCGCCGGAATCGCTGTAGTAGCTCCAGATGGGATCCCAAGTTTGCACAAGCGAGCTGGCAAACTCGCCAACCTGCAAACTGCGCTGAACGGTACGATGCCCGAGGGAAGCCTGGGAATTGGACACACAAGGTGGGCGACTCACGGGGCTCCCACCGATCAGAATGCGCATCCACACACCGACTGCTCGAAAGAGGTCGCTGTCGTCCACAATGGAATCGTAGAAAACTACCAGGACCTCAGACGAGAACTGATCGCAAAGGGTCACGTCTTCAAGTCCGAGACTGATTCGGAGTGCATCCCTCACATGATCGAGGACTGCCTCGCTGCGGACCTCACCATGGAACAGGCATTCACCGAGGTGGCTCAACGCATACGTGGAGCGAGCGCCGTAGTAGCTCTTTCGACTCGCGACCCGGGAAAGATCGTCGGCCTGAGACTTGGCAACGCCGGTGGAATTGTTGCCGGCCAGAGTGATGACGGGGTCTTTCTGTCTTCTGATCTTCCAGCTCTGCTCCCTCACACACGCAGCGTCACGTACCTCAACGCCGGTGAGATGGTCGTGTTGAACGGCAGAGGCATGACGTTCGCGTCGGTCGAAGGAAGGCCGCTGGACAAGAAGGCCACCCACATATCGTTCGACGCCCTGTCGGCCGCAAAGGGAACTCATCAGCACTTCATGCACAAGGAGATCCATGAGCAACCCGATGCTATGGTCAAGGCGCTCGGCGGCCGAGTATCATTCGACGACCTCTCCGTAAACATGACAGAGCTGGGTCTGAGGGACGACCTGGTTGAGTCGATTGACCGCGTCGTATTTCTCGGCATGGGCACAAGCCTGCATGCTGCGATGTTGGGAAGGCACTGGATGGAGACCCTCGCGAGAATTCCGTCCGAGTACGACAACTCGTCCGAATTCAGGTATCGCTCGCCCGTATTGGACTCGCGAACCCTCGTGGTCTCTGTCTGCCAGTCTGGCGAGACCGTCGACACCCTGGCCGCTATGGAGCTCGCTGGCGAGCTTGGCGCCCCTCAGATCACACTTTGCAACTACCCCGGCACCCAGACCACGCGAATTGCCGACCACACAATGCTGCTCCACGCCGGCCTCGAGATCGGCGTGGCGGCCTCGAAAACATTCACGTCGTCTCTCATCGCACTGCTTCTGCTATCGCTTGAGTTCGGAATCCGACGAGGACTGATCGAGGACGCTCGCAGAAGGGAGATAGTATCCGAGATCGCTCGGCTGCCTGACATGCTTGGCTCGATGCTTACCGACGAAAGCATTTACAAGGACCTCGCGCGCAAGTATGGGCGTCGCTCGGACTTCCTTTTCCTGGGTAGAGGCGTCGGATTTCCACTGGCCATGGAGGGCGCGCTCAAGCTCAAGGAGATAAGCTATATTCACGCCGAGGGCTATCCGGCGGGCGAAATGAAGCACGGTCCAATCTCACTGATTGACGACGCCATGCCAGTAGTCGCAATCGCCCCCAATGACTCACTAGTGGAAAAAATGAAGTCCAACATCAGCGAGGTCCAGGCGCGCGGAGGAAACATCATCGCAGTGGTTTCCGAAGGCGACACTGAGACCGCCGACCTTGCAGACGACGTCATAACCATCCCTTGGTCGTCTGAAGTAATCAATCCATTCCTAGTGTCATTGCCCATGCAGCTGCTCGCCTACCACATAGGCGTCCGCAGGGGCTGCGACATCGACCAGCCAAGAAACCTGGCGAAGACCGTTACGGTGGAGTAATTGCCGCGCTCATTGGCATGTGCTACCGTTGCGCGGCAAAAGGAGCAAGAGTTGCTGCAGCACGTAGAAAAGTTCGGCATCTACCTGAATGCCTCGGAAGGCAAGGTGGTTCGAATAACGTCCCCCTACTGGTTCCCGGAGGAGCCCGACTGGGTGTACGTGACCAACGAGGTCAACGCCACCCTACTGGCAATCCGCGAGACGATCCGTGAGAGGTCGCTTTCGGAGGATCCTGACGGCGTGACCTGGGGCAGAATACCGCTTCTCGACTGAACTGGGCGGTGGAATTAGGAGAGGTGTGAGGAGTGAGAGATAGGGTCCCAACAGCGGACTCAGGGGATCCGGAGGTCCCGACCGGCTCGGCACTGAGCAGGCTGTTCTCGGTGCCGCCGGCGATGCGATACCCACAGTATCGCGCGTACTGGTTCGGTACGTTGGCTTCCGTCTGCGGCTTCCAGATGCTCATGTTCTCGCAGGGTTGGCTCACCTATGAGTTGACTGGCTCGCCTCTCTACCTGGGTTATGTCGCAGTAGCCAGCGCTCTGCCTTCCATTGCGCTAAACCTGTTCGGCGGCGTCTTCGCCGACAGGCTCGACAAGCGAAAGCTCATCTTCTACACGCAGATCCTCACGGCCACACTCATTTTCACGCTGGCGTTCCTTACTCTATTCGAGTTGGTTCGGGTCGAGCACATCATTGCGCTCGCGTTCGCGGCAGGAGCAGTTAACGCATTCGATCAGCCCGCTCGCCAGGCCCTCTACCCTCACCTCATAGACCGAAGGGTCATCATGAGCGCAGTGGCGTTGAACTCTGCAATATGGCAGGGAACACGAATCGTGGCCCCGGCAGTAGCGGGAATCATCATCGGATTGATAGGCACTGCCACCGCCATTTTCGTGGCTGGGGCTGGCTTCGTCGTAATGGCCATAGTCATACTCGCTCTCCGTGTGCCGAGGATCGAGGCAGGTTCGACAGGCAGTGCCTTTGGCGCACTTTGGGAGGGGCTGAGATTCATCGGAAGTAGCTCCATATTCTCTTTCCTTATCGCTATGACATTCTTCAACAGCTTCTTCGGCATGGCATACATCACCATGATGCCGGCGTTCGCGGTTGACATCTTGAAGGTCGACGCGGACGGTCAGGGTCTTCTCATGACCGTTGGCGGAGTCGGAGCGCTCAGTGTGACCTTGCTGCTAAGCTCTGCGGGCAACTTCCATCGGAAGGGGCTCCTGATAATTGGCGGCGGTTTTGCGTTCGGTCTTTCGATAGTGGCATTCGCGCTCACTTCCAGGTTCGTAGGCTCTTTCCCATTGGCGTTGGCCCTCATGTTCGTGATGGGTACCTCAAGCTCGACCTACATGATCTCCATCATGAGCTCGTTGCAGTTGCTGGTGCCTGACAGAATGCGTGGCCGTGTGATGGGCTTCTACGGGATGACCTGGAGCATCATGCCTCTGGGCGGGATGCAGGCCGGGGCGGTGGCCACGTTTGTCGGCGTGTCGGTCGCGATCGCGATTGGAGGCGCACTGGTTTCAGCGTTCGCGCTCGGCCCTGCCCTGATAAACCGGCAGGTGCGGAACATAGGCTCAATCCTCATGCGCAGCGAACAGGATGTCCTCGCGAATCAGACAGGCTCGCCCAGGATGCGCGCCACGCCCTGAAGTTGACACGCACTACTGATCGGTGTAGTAAGTATTGCGGCCCTGCCGATGAACCTAAGCCCATCTTTTGAGAGACGGAGACGTATGCCAGAATCCTCACGATCATTGACAGCCGAGTCGTTACAAACCCAAGCCCGCATTTTGGGGCTGGACATGTCCGCGGTTGACACCGGAGCGCTGTTGGACCGCGTCAAGTCGGGGTTGGACGATATCGACAAAGCCGATGAGCTCTGCCGAGGCGATCACGAGCCAGCAGTGACCTTCAACGCGAGTCAGGGCGGCCAATGAACCTGGACGACCTGTGCTTTCGCACCATAAGCGAGGCGGCGGGGCTCATCGAGTCAGGCCAGCTTTCACCTGTCGAGCTTGCGCAGGCGCACCTGGACCGGATTGAGTCCACCGAGCCTGCACTAAATTCGTTCATTTCTCTGCTCGCGGATCGGGCGCTCAGCCAAGCCACCGATGCCGAGCGTGAGATTTCAGCCGGCACGTACCGCGGACCCCTTCACGGCATACCGATTGGCCTGAAAGACCTCTACTACACAAAGGGCATTACAACAACCGTAGGCTCCAGGATACTGCGCGACTTTGTTCCCGACTACGATGCCGCTGTCGTAGAACGATTTGACGATGCTGGCGCAGTTTTGCTTGGCAAGCTTCAGATGCACGAGTTTGCCCTGGGTGCTACCAGCGTCAACCCTCACGATGGGCCGGCGCACAATCCCTGGGACGTATCGAGGATCACTGGCGGATCGAGCGGCGGCTCAGGCTCCGCAGTGGCTGCGCGACAATGTATGGGCGCCCTCGGCAGCGACACAGGCGGCTCAATACGGATACCGAGCGGACTCTGCGGAATCGTAGGAATGAAGCCATCATTCGGCCTGATATCCAGGCACGGCGTACATCCCCTCTCCTGGAGCCTCGACACAGTTGGCCCGATGACGAGGACCGCCCTCGACGCTGCAATCGTGATGAACGCCCTCGCCGGACACGATTCCCGAGACCCGTCATCTGCACAGGTCCCCGATCAGGACTTCACGGCGGGCATCGGCGAAGGAGTCGCGGGCTTGCGTATAGGCATTCCCGACGACTTCTTTTACGACGTCATTGACGGAGAAGTCTCGGCTGCCATATGCGAGGCTGCAGGCATTCTTGCGGAATTGGGTGCCGTGGTAGAACGCTGTTCGATACCCGCGCTCAATCATTGCCTGGGTATATCCAGCGCGGTCCTTGTGACCGAAGCAGCCGAGACTCTGTTTTCGCATATCCGCGAACGCCCCGAAGACATCGGAGCCGACGTGCGCGCACGTCTCTACCTCGGCGCGATGACGCCGGCGGTGGACTACATCAAGGCCCAGCGCGCGCGCGCCGCCTACAACAAGCAGCTTGCCGACGCTATGAACACCTACGACTTGCTTCTGTCTCCTACGGCGGCCGTTGGAGCGCCACGTATCGATCAGGAGTTCGTTGAAATCGGAGGCCAGATGGAGAATGCGTTGTCTCTCATGTCTCGGCTGACCAGACCCTTCAACTTAACGGGCCAGCCGACAATCTCTGTGCCCTGCGGTTTCACCTCAGATGGAATGCCTATTGGAATGCAACTGGCAGGTCGTATGTGGGAAGACTCGGTCGTCCTGCGCGCGGCCCATGCCTTTGAACAGGCTACAGAGTGGCACTCTCGAAGACCGCCTATCTAGCTGTCGCCTTCTTGAAACAACCGATTCGACGGAGGAACCAAACGTGACAACGACTCCACAAAGTAAGGGCCTATCGTTACACGATGCCGCGCGCGCTCAGGGGGTGACGTTCGAGCGTGAGGCTGTCCCTGAAGATAGGTTCGTCGAGGCCAACGGTATGAAGTTCCACTACCTTGATTGGGGCAACCCTGATGCCCCTGACATGCTACTGCTACACGGTTTCGCGCAGACATGCCACTCCTGGGACTTCGTCGCGCTTGCATTCTGCGACCGGTACCATGTCGTCGCCCTCGACCAGCGCGGACACGGCGACAGCGACTGGTCAGAAAGCGGCGACTATGCCCCCGAGACCCAGCAGGAAGACATCGCCGCTGTGGTTTCAGCAATCGGCCTGAACGACTTCGTCCTGATGGGGCTGTCCATGGGAGGTCGAAACTCCTTCACGTACGCAGCCACCCATCCGGGAGACGTCCGCGCTTTGGTCGTGGTTGACGCGGGCCCGCAGAACATGCGCGCCGGTTCACACAAGATCAGGAACTTCGTGCAGCAGGAGGACGAATTGGACTCGATAGAGGACTTCGTTCAGCGGGTGCTGGACTACAATCCGATCCGCGATCCCGTTCAGGTTCGAGGCTCCATTGTACACAACCTGAAACAGCTCCCAAGCGGTAGGTGGACCTGGAAGTATGACAAGCACTTCAGGCAGCCGGGGGGACGCCGCTTCCAGCAGGACCCGGAGATGACCCAGAGACTGTGGGGCTACATGGAGAGTCTAGCGTGTCCGACATTGGTCGTACGAGGCGCGGAGAGCGACATCATTGCGCTGGACACCGCCGATGGAATGCACAAGCGCATCCCCAGTGGCCGCATGGCTACTGTCGAAAATGCCGGTCATCTGGTCATGGGAGACAACCCATCCGGATTCGAGCAGGCGGTCACCGGGTTCCTTAGCGAGATGGAATCCTAGTTCTTTGGCCGGCCATTTGATGCCGAGTTTCGCCGCGTGTTAGAATTACCCTCGAAGAAGAGAGAGAAGATCAGAAACTAGGGACCCAGGAGACGGGATTGGACGCGGCTGAAAAGCAGACAATAGTCGCTGAGTATAGAACAAACGAAAACGACACCGGCTCAACCGATATACAGGTGGCGGTGTTGACGGCTCGCATAAACGGGTTGACGCAGCATCTGAGAGAGAACATGCATGATGAGTCCACGAGGCGTGGACTTCTCAAGATGGTGGGCCGACGGCGTAGACTGCTCCGATACTTAAATCGCGAGGATGTTTCGCGCTACCGATCGCTTATTTCGAGGCTCGGCCTCAGAGGCTAATTCCCCTCACAGCACCCGGCGAAGGGTGCTTTTCTTCTTCCTTGGGCTTTCCCATTACTAGGAGGCGCTACGCCAGATGACGACCCTTTTTGAACGTGAAGTTGGAGATGGAATACTTTCATTCGAGTGCGGAAGACTGGCCCAGAAGGCCAACGGATCAGTGCTCGTAAAATACCACGACAATGTCCTGCTAGTAACCGCTACGACCGCTAACCCCAGGGAGGGTATCGACTTTTTCCCGCTGACAGTTGATGTCGAAGAGCGACTATACGCTCGCGGCAAAATACCGGGAAGCTTTTTCAAGCGCGAGGGCAGGCCCTCGACCCACTCGATCCTGATCGCGCGACTTACCGACCGTCCAATCCGGCCGCTGTTCCCGAAGGACTTCCGCAACGAAGTACAGATCATCGTCACACCCCTTTCGTCGGACACCACCAATCCGTACGACATGATCGCCATAATCGGTGCGTCTACGGCCCTCACGGTTTCGGACATTCCGTTTGAGGGCCCAATCTCTGCTACCCGCATCGGCTACGTTGACGATGAATTTGTGGTCAATCCGTCGTACGAGCAGCTTGAGAAGAGCCGACTCGACCTTATGGTCGCCGGCTCCCGATCGGGCGTCATCATGATGGAGGCTGGAGCGAACGAAGTCTCCGAGGACGTGGTTCTGGAGGCCATAGAGCGCGCCCAGGAGGTCAACCTCGAGGTTATCGAACTCCAGGAGGAGCTTGCGAAAGCGTACGGCAAGCCAAATATGGAGTACGTCCCCCGCTCATACGACCACGATCTGACCGAAACAGTATGCAACGGAACCGCCGACGATCTAGCTGAGGCCTTGGCGCTGGGCGATGACGAGAGCGATTCCAGGGTGGCCGAAATAAAGGCCGCCGTCTTTGAAGAGTACGGCGAAGAGCACGACCCTTCAATGGTCGCTACCGCTTTCGATGAGGCATTTGAAGCCGCCTTCAAGCGTAGGGTCCTGGACACGGGCGAACGACCGGACGGTCGCGGTCTGAAAGAGATCAGGCCGCTTTCCAGCGAAGTGGGTCTTTTCCCGCGCCCGCATGGCACTGGACTGTTCACACGCGGTGAGACTCAGGTACTCGGAGTCTGCACACTAGGCTCGGTTGGAGACGCTCAGAAGATCGATAATATGAGCCCCGAAGACGAAAAGCGGTTCATGCTGCACTACAATTTCCCGCCGTTCTCGACAGGCGAGGCAAGGCCGATGCGGTCCACTGGACGTAGGGAGATTGGACACGGCGCTCTTGCTGAAAGGGCCTTGTCCGCCATGCTTCCGTCGGAGGAGGACTTCCCCTACACCATCCGAATTGTCGGCGAATGCCTCAGCTCCAACGGCTCGACCTCTATGGCAACAGTTTGCGCAAGCACTCTGGCGCTCATGGACGCGGGCGTTCCGATAAAGCAGCCCGTTGCGGGAATCTCCATTGGCCTGGTAACGGGAGAGGGCGGACAGTATGTGACCCTCACCGACATTCAGGGCAAGGAAGACCACATGGGCGACATGGACTTCAAGGTCGCCGGAACAGCCAATGGGATTACGGCCATTCAGCTGGACATGAAGGTCAAGAGCATTAGCCACGACGTGATCTACGACGCCCTTCACCAGGCCCGCGACGCCAGGCAGGACATTCTCGACCACATCGAAGGCACCATCCCCGCTTATCGCAGCGAGATGAGCAAGTACGCGCCAAGGATGGAATCGATGAAGATAGCGGTCGACAAGATCGGCGCGGTGATCGGTCCCGGCGGCAAGACGATCCGCGGCATCGTGGAAGAGACAGGCGCGACCGTCGACATCCAGGACGACGGCACCATAGTCATCGGTTCCAGCGACGGAAACGCATCTGAGCGCGCCAAACAGATGATCCGCGACCTGACCAAGGAGATAGAGATCGGTGAGATCTACACGGGCAAGGTCGTCAGGACCACGGACTTCGGCGCCTTCATAGAGTTGGTGCCCGGTAAGGACGGCATGGTCCACATCAGTGAGCTTGCCAACTACAGAGTTCCCACTGTGGAAGACGAGGTCAACGTCGGGGACGAGGTCAATGTACTTGTCACCGAGGTCGATCAGACCGGACGGGTTAGGCTTTCGAGGCGGGCTCTGCTGAGTGATGCCGGCGAAGACGGCGAGGATCCAGTCGAAGCAGCGCTGCGACGACAGCGGGCCGGACGCGGTGGTGGACAGCGGCGTGGAGGTGGAGGTGGATTCGGTGGCGACAGAGGGCCCAGGAGGGACGGACCTGGCCGCGGCGGTCCCCCACGCAACAGGGATCGAGATTTCGACGGAGGCAGGCCACGTGGCCGGGGGGATCGCGACCGTGACCGTGATGACAGCAGAGGGCCCGGGTTCCGCTCACAGTCCCGTGGAGGCTTTGGCGGCGGCGGTGGTCGCGACCGTGACCGTGGAGGCTTCGGCGGCGGCGGTGGTCGAGATCGTGACCGTGGAGGCTTTGGCGGTGGCGGTGGTCGAGATCGTGACCGTGGAGGCTTTGGCGGTGGCGGTGGTCGCGACCGAGACCGTGATCGAGGAGATGGCCGCCGGCGCAGGGACCGCTTCTAAAACTAACTAACTGAATCGTCAAGGACGGCCCAAACACGGGCCGTCCTTCCTGTATCTGGATGCGAGGGAGGTGTCGAATGTCAATCGTTAATGTCGTCGTACATGGCGCTCTCGGCAAGATGGGACAGGAAGTTCTGAACGCCGTAACCAATGCCGAGGACTTGTGCCCAGTGGGTGCCGCCGACTTGGCGGCCGAACCCGGAAGCGTCACACTGCCAGACGGCTCAGGACAGATTCCCCTTTCGAACGACCTGTCTCAGGTACTGGCCGGCGCCGACGTCGTAGTGGACTTCTCCAATGCCAACGGTGCGATTTCTGCCATTCGAACCGCCTCGGCGCACAAGGTCAACGTCGTTGTGGGCAGCACTGGTCTGAGCGAGGACAACTACAAGGAAGCCGATGGCCTCGCGAATGAACACGGAGTCGGAATCATCATCGCGCCGAACTTCGCCATGGGCGCTGTCTTGATGATTCATCTTGCCAGGGAAGCGTCCAGGTTCTTTGACTACGCTGATCTCACCGAAATGCACCACGAGGCCAAGATTGACGCCCCGTCCGGCACCGCTCTCGCGATAGCCCAAGCTGCGGTCGAGGGAAAGTCCGGCGAGTTCACCAATGTTCGAGCCGAGAAGGAGCTGATCCAGGGCCCCCGCGGCGGCAACTATGAAGGCATTAGCGTACACAGCGCGCGAATGCCGGGCCGCGTCGCCCATCACGAGCTCGTGTTCGGCGGTCTTGGGCAGACCTTAACTATCAGGCACGATTCAGTCAGCCGCGAGAGCTTCATGCCTGGAGTCACCATGGCGATCCGCGAAGTAGTGAATCGGACCGGCCTGACGGTGGGTCTCGAAAAGCTAATGGGTCTGGGGTGACCGGGACCGCGCCGGCCTGAGACACTACAGGACCCGGAAGCACGGCGCCCTTTGCCTGAATCTCTTAACTGTCCCCTGCCAACTCAATATTGCTATCACTTCCTCAAGACTTGCTAACGAGGACGGACAATTGAACGAATGCAGCATTGCTATAGTGGGCGCGACAGGCGCAGTGGGCCAGGTCTTCCTGCGGATCATTGAGGAGCGCGAGTTTCCGGCTGACAGGATACGTCTCTGCGCTTCCGAGAGGTCGGTCGGTAAGAAACTCAAGGTCAGGGGCGAGGAGATAGAAGTCGAGCTGGCAACGCCTGAGTTGCTGAGCGAAGTCGACTTCGCGTTCATCGCGGCGTCGACGGCCGTTAGCCGCGAGTTGGCCCCCCTGGCTGCCCGGAACGGAGCCGTGGCGATAGACGACAGCTCTGCCTTCAGGATGGACCCTGAAGTTCCCCTGGTTGTACCTGAGGTTAACGGGGGCGACCTCGACGCCCACCGTGGAATCGTCTCCATACCCAACTGCACGACTACACCGCTGGTGATGGCGCTCAAGCCTCTGCACGAAAGCAACGCTGTCAAGCGCGTTGTCGCATCGACTTACCAGTCTGTAACGGGGACCGGTGCCGCAGCCGCCGAGGAGCTCAGAGCTCAGTCTCAGGCAGTTCTCAACGGCGATCGGGTCACTCCCGACGTGTACCCGCATCCTATCGCGTTCAGTGTCCTGCCTCACGTCGAGCCATTCTGGGACAACGGCTACACGAACGAGGAAATGAAGATGCAGAACGAGACGCGCAAGATTCTGCACGCGCCCGAGATCAAGATCTCGGCGACGTGTGTGCGCGTACCGGTCGTGGTCAGCCACAGCGAGGCTGTCAACATTGAGTTCACCGCCCCCATCAGTCCGGGCGAGGTGCGAGAAATCCTGGAGGGAGCCTCCGGTCTCCGCGTGGTGGACGATCCACAGTCCAACGTGTATCCTATGCCAATCGAGGCTGAGGGTCAGGACGATGTGTTTGTAGGACGCATTCGCGCCGATCTCGCCCTTGACAATGGTATTGCGATGTGGCTATCGTGCGATAACCTCAGAAAGGGTGCCGCTCTGAACTCCATTCAGATAGCCGAGGAGATGATGGAGCGCGACCTTCTGCTGAGGTGATGTGGGACCCAGAGGTTCTGGAGGTTGGAAATGGCTGAGATCGGACGGCTGCTGACCGCAATGGTGACTCCCTTCGACGACGATGGGGAGATCGACTACACGAAGGCGCGTAAGCTAGCGCGCGCGTTGCTGGACTCTGGCTCCGACGGCTTGGTGATCGGCGGCACGACGGGAGAGTCGCCCTCGATGAGCGATGACGAGAAGATTCGACTCTTCGCCGAGGTGAAGGAAGAAGTCGGCGAGGAAGCCGCCGTGATAGCAGGCACGACCGACAACAACCACCGCAAGTCTGTCGAGCTCTCGGTAGAGGCTGAGAAAGTAGGCGCCGATGGTCTGCTCCTGACAGTACCGGCATACAACAAGCCGACCATGGAAGGTCTGTACCAGCACTTTAAGGCGATTGCTGAGGCCACTTCCCTGCCCGGCATCCTCTACAATGTTCCCTCACGCACATCTTTGAACATGGACGATGCCACTACTCTCAGACTGGCAGAGATCGACAATATCGTCGGTGTCAAAGAAGCCTCCAGCGACCCCGTGCAAATAACTCGGATCATCGACGGGGCCCCGGACGGCTTCAGAGTGTGGTCAGGCAACGACGACGAGACCTTCTCGATCATGTGCACTGGCGGCTATGGGATAGTGAGCGTCGCCGCCCACATAGTCGGTCTGCAGATCAAGGAGATGATGGGCAGGATTCTCGAAGGAGATATCGAAGCGGCCGCTGCGGAGCATAGGCGGCTCCTACCTCTGTTCAAGGCGATCTTCTGGGTCACCAACCCGATTCCCATCAAGTATGCGGTCAATTGCGCAGGATTCGACATTGGCAAACCCAGGCTGCCTCTGTGGGAGGCTGACGACGCCTTCACCAGCAAGTTCGATCCGCTAATGGACGAGTACGACGTTGACCTCTGCCCGTGAACGGCGCGTAAACCGGTCAACCAAAACCAGAAAACCAAGAGGGCGGGATCCAATCGATCCCGCCCTTTAATTTTGTCGATCTGTCAGGTTGCTCAGACGTGCATCAACTGCCTGACCATTACCGTCTCGTCGCGGTGCGGCCCCGTGGAAATCACGTCGATTGGGCAGCCGATCAGCTCCTGGATGCGTTCCACATAGTCGCGCGCCTCCCTTGGCAGGTCCTCGTAGCGACGAACGCTGGCCGTCGGACGGTCCCAGCCTGGCATCTCTTCGAAAACCGGTCGCGCCTTTTCGAGCGCGGCGACGCCCCCCGGGAAGTCGTCAGTGACTTCGCCGTCCTCGTTTGTGTACTGCGTGCAGATCCTGACCGTCTCGAACCCGTCGAGCACGTCGAGTCTGGTCAACACTGCCGAAGTGTACCCGTTGATGAGGGCGCTGTACTTGGCCGCGACCGCGTCGAACCAGCCCACGCGACGAGGCCGGCCGGTCGTCGTCCCGAACTCCTGCGCCAACTCCCTGATCGTCTCCCCCGTGCTGTCGTTCAGTTCAGTTGGCAGCGGTCCCGTCCCGACTCGAGTCGTGTATGCCTTGAATACTCCTGTTATGCCCTCTATGTGCGTGGGACTAACTCCAACGCCCACGGACGCGCCTCCGATAGTCGGATTTGACGATGTCACGAACGGGTACGTGCCATGATCCAGGTCCAGCAGGACGCCTTGCGCACCCTCCAGCAGCACGTTTTCCCCTGACGCCAGAGCCTGGTTGATTATCTTCTCCGCCGGACCGATGTACTTGGCAAGCCGCACGCTCCAGTCTCGGCACTTGTCGAACACTTCGTCAAACGAGAGCGAATCGCCGCCATACACATTCGTTATGACCGCGTTCGTGTACTCCAGGATGTTCTCAAGCCTAGGAATCAACGCTTCGATATCCAGCAGGTCTGCGGCACGGACCCCGGTGCGAGCGGCCTTGTCCGCGTAGGCAGGACCTATGCCCTTCCCTGTCGTTCCGATCCTTCCGCTGCCGCGCGCCCTCTCAGTGAGCTCGTCGAGAATCACGTGGTACGGCATTATCAGGTGGGCCCGCTCGCTCACGACGATTCGATGGCTGATGTCGATCCCGCGCGCCTTGAGGTCGTCTATCTCTTCCAACAGGACGTCGGGATCGACGACCACGCCGTTCCCGATCACATTGAGAGCATCGGGCCAGAACACGCCACAGGGGATCAGGTGAAAGCTGAACTTACCCTGGTCGTTCACCACTGTGTGACCGGCGTTGTTGCCGCCGGCGAACCTGGCAACGATGTGTGCATCCCGCGCCAGGAAATCGACTATCTTGCCCTTCCCCTCGTCGCCCCATTGGGCACCTAGTACTGCGTAGGCAGGCATCCGTTGACCTCTGTGTTCCCCGGTTAGATTCTCATACAGCCGATTTAGGGCGCGTCACATCGCCAGGAGTGTTCTAGGCGGTGTTGGGGACATCAAGACATGGCGTCGTTGAATAACGCGCACAGATTCATTATATCAAACCGACGGTTCCAGTGAAAGACAGAATGAGGGCGACCTGATTCCAGGTCGCCCTATCAGTCTCCTGTATAGTCCCGTCTCAGGTCCTAGCTCGGCAGGCTCCGCTCCACTTTGGTGATTGCACGGTCCAGCCTGTTCACCAGCTCGTCCGCCTCTTCGTGCGTGATGCAGAGCGATGGACCAATGCCTATTCTTTCATCCCCGCATCTCAGGATCAGGCTCTCGGACTCGAAAGCGTCTGACAGCCGATCGCCTAGCTTGACGTCCTTCGGGAACCGTGTCTTGGTATCGCGGTCGGCCACCAGCTCGACACCCATCAGCAGCCCGCGTCCTCGCACGTTTCCGATCATAGGATGCTCGCCCGCGAGGTCATTCAGACGCTCCACGATGTGGGCCCCAACGTCGGCCGAGTTGCCCACGAGGCCCTCGGTCTCCATGATCTCGATGTTCTTGAGTGCGACCGCCGCGGTCACCGGGTGGCCCCCAAATGTCAGCGCCTGCTTGAATATATTGTCGGACCCGGCGAAAACATCGGCCACTTCGTCTGTGACGATCGCGTTGGCGAGTGGGACATAGCTGGACGTGATGCCCTTGGCCATCGTCATGATATCCGGCGTGACGTTCCAATGCTCCATAGCGAACATCGAACCCGTGCGCCCGAATCCTGTGATAACCTCGTCGGCGATTAGTATGACGCCGTATCGGTCGCATATCTGCCGCAGCATGGGCCAATACTCGTCGCCTGGCACAGCGGCCCCCATGGATGACGACACTGGTTCTGCGACCACGGCAGCCACGCTGGATGAGCCGTGGAACTTGATCAGGTCTTCGATCGCCTGCGCGCATCGAGCGGCGCACTCGGCATCCGTCTCGCCCGGAATCGGCGAGTTGTACGAGTCTGGCTGAGGGGCATACAGCATCCCCGGGAAAGCCGGTTCGTAGTCCTCCCGTCCTCCGTCGCCGCCAAGCCACATCGTCGCCCCCAGCGCGCCGTGATACGAGCCGACGCGACTGATGATCTTGTACCTTCCCGACTCCCCTCGCCGCTTATGGTACGCCCGCGCGATCTTGATGGCCGTCTCGTTAGCCTCCGATCCCCCAGTCACGGGCCATGACCGCACCAGGTTGCCGGGAGTGATTTCGGCCAGTTTGGCGGCGAGGCTTACGAGCGGCTCCGTTGTCGACCCTTGCGGGAAGTACACCAGCTTCGACATCTGCTCGCGCATTGCGTCCGCTAGCTCCTGGCGCCCGTAACCTATGTTGACGCACATGTAGCCGCCGTTGACGTCAATCCACTCGCGGCCATCGGCGTCGGTGACGTGGACTCCGTTCCCACTGGTTATTATCGGTGGACGACCAGACTCCGCGTCAGTGGTCCAGCTCCGGTTGTGCATCCAGAGATGGTCCAGTGCGGCCTGCCTGGCGTCTGCTCCTCTGCTCATGGCGGTAGTAGTGTTATCAGGCATATTGAGCCATCCCTAGGTCTCCCTCAAGCTCCCACAGGCTGAGGTCTATGGCGTGTACTATCTCATCGACTTCTTCTTTCGTTATGCAGATGGGAGGACCGACGTGAATGATCGGACCTGCCACCCGCAGGATTAGTCCATTCTTCTTGAAGCTCTCGTTGAGTCGGTCCGCGACCCTGTCCGAAGGATCGAATGGGGCCTTGGTCTCGCGGTCCTTGACCAGCTCTATAGCCATGAGCAGTCCTAAGCCCCTGACGTCGCCAATGGAGGGATGGTCTCCCTTCATCGCCTCGAGCTGCTCCTTACAATAGGCCCCGACAGCCGCTGAGTTCTCGACCATCCCTTCGTTCTCGATAATCTCGATGTTCTTGAGAGACGCGGCTGCCGATACCGGATGCCCGCTCGCGGTGAGAACGTGACGGAGGTAGTCCTCATCACCGGCGAAAACGCCCGCGACTTCCTCCGTAGCGATTGTCGCGGCCATCGGCAGGTAGGAGCTGATAATCCCCTTGGCTACGCTCAAGATATCCGGCACAACTCCCCAGTGCTCGACTGCAAACATTCTGCCGGTGCGACCGAAGCCGTTGATGACTTCGTCCGCGATCAGCAGAACGCCGTATCGATCGCACATGTCCCGGAGCATCGGCCAGTATTCGTCTCCGGGGACGACTGCTCCCAGTGGGATGGCCACGGGTTCAGCGATAACTGCCGCTACCGTCTCAGGCCCTTCGAACTTGATCAGGTCTTCTATCGCCTGAGCGCATCTGACGGCGCACTCGGATTCGGTCTCACCGGGTATCGGCGAGTGGTACGCGGACGGTGGAGGCGCGTACACCATGCCCGGTCGAGCCGGTTCGAAATCGTCCCGCTGGGTGGTCGCGGTTCCTCCAAGCCAGAGCACCCCTGCCGTGGTGCCGTGATAGGAGCCCATGCGACTAATCACCTTGTATCGGCGCGTTTCGCCCCGCCTTCTATGGTAGGCCATCGCGATCTTGAGAGCGGTCTCGTTGGCTTCGGATCCGCCAGACACTGGAAAGACCCTGCTGAGAGACCCTGGGGTAATCTCAGCCAGCTTTCGTGCGAGCAACGCGGTGGGCTCGGTCGTCGTACCATAGGGGAAGTACGAAATCCTGTTCATCTGCTCGAACGCGGCCTCGGCTATCTCCTGTCGGCCGTATCCGACGTTGACAGAGTTGTACCCTCCATTGACGTCGATGTAGCTGCGACCCTCAGCGTCGATGATGCGCACGCCCTCGCCCTCGACGGCGATCATCGGCTCGCCCTCTTCGGCCATCGTTATCCAGTCCCGATTGTGCATCCACAGATATCTCGTTGACTTGTCTCTCAGTTCGTCGATGTCCATCTGCTGGGTCATGTTGAGACTCCCCCGCTATTGGCCTGACAGAGTGGCCCCAGTTTATATCGCGTTGACTACATCGGCAACCTGTGACTGTGAACGCTGGTATATACTGGGTTCCACAAAAGTTAAGCCTCGGGAGAAGCCAATGCGGTTCGGTTCGTTCGTCTTTCCGGTGAGTCACAGTCCCGACAGTGACGGCTCCGTCATTGATAGCACGCTGGCTGAGATCGAGCTCCAGGACTCGCTTGGGTTTGAGGCAGCGTGGCTCACCGAACACCACTTCGACGGCGCGTGCGCCTATGTCGATCCTGTAGTCTTCGGGGCCGCTGTTGCCTCCAGGACTAGCCGAATCAAGATCGGCTTTGCGGTCGTCGAGATGGCGTTTCACCATCCTGTGCGACTTGCCGCTCAGACCGCCCTTCTCGACAACCTCAGTCACGGTCGACTGATAGTTGGAATAGGCAGAGGTTCAGCGTTCAACACCTACGAGTACCTCGGATTTGGCATCTCGATGGAAGAGGGTGTGGAGCGACTTGGGGAAGCCGAGGAGCTCATGGTCGAAGCGTGGACCGGGGAGGACATTCGGTACAAGGGCCGATTCTGGGATGTGTCGTTCCCAATGCTCAGGCCCAAGCCCTTCCAGAAGCCCCACCCACCACTGGTACGGGCCTGCATCAGCGAACGCTCAACGCGGGAGATGGCGCGGATTGGCCGTCCTGTGCTCATCGGCGTCCAGGAGAACGAGGAGATCAGGTCGCGCATCGATCTATTCGGACGCGAAATGGCCGACGCCGGATTCGGCGAGGCCGAGGTTGAGTCTGCACTCGACAGGTGTTGGTTCTCAAAGAACGTATTTGTCGCCGATAGCTACGACGAGGCCAGGGAGCTCTGCGAACCTGGCTTCCACAGAGAGCGCAAACACTTCCGCGAGGCAAGAGAGATATACAACCCCGAGGGATTCCCCCCGCTCGACCCTTCCAGACCGCTTTCTGCGGGAGAGGATTTCGAGAAAGCGTGCATCGTGGGAACTCCCGATCAGGTCTCGGACCAGATCGCTGCTCTGCGCGATCTCGGAGTCCGCAACCTGATGATGAAGCTCAACGTCGGAGAGATGGACACTCAGGAGGTCCGCAAGTCTATCAAGCTGTTTGGGCAACACGTGATGCCCAGGTTCGCGGACTAGGACAGCACCGCCTCCGCTATCTGGTCGAGTTGGGCGTTGGCCGCCTCCTCGTCTGCTGTTTCAACCCTAATCATTACGCGGTCCGCCCCGGCGTCGAGCAGCTCGCCCACGAGCGACCGGTCCGCGGCTTGCCCGAACACAGACACTGATATCGATTCAGGATCGCGACCTGCCTCGGAGGCCAGCTCATTCAGGGTCTGCCTTCCTGCGCTAATGTCATCCGGCGTGACCCGATTTGGCATCCAGCCGTCTCCCCACTGCACTACTCTGCGGAACACGTTGCGGGCCATTCCACCCAACAGAACTGGAGGGTGCGGGCGTTGTACCGATCTGGGGAATGAGTACACTGGGGGGAAGTCGTAATACTTGCCGTGGTACTCGCTTTTTACGTCCGTCCAGAGAGACTTCATTGCCAGTACGGCCTCGCGCGTCTGCGTCCAGCGATGTGCGAAGTCCCCGCCCAGGATCTCCGTCTCCTCCTTGAGCCATCCGGCCCCGATTCCGAACAGGAACCTGCCTCCCGAATACATGTCCAGGGTCGCGACCTCTTTGGCCAGCAGCAGCGGATTGCGCTCCGGCACCAGGCAGATTCCGGTTCCCAGCTTGAGTTCCGTCGTGACGGCAGATGCTCTGCCCAGCGCGATGAACGGGTCCACGATGTCCGCGTAAACCTTTGGGATGACCCCGTCGGGTGAGCCAGGCCACGGACTGGAGGTCGTGACCGGAATGATCGGGTGTTCCGGCACCCACAGCGACTCGAAGCCCATTTCCTCTGCCCTGCGGGCAAGGATCGCTATGTCAACGGAGTAGTCAGTGGGAAAAGTGGATATGCCGATGTTCATCTCAGTTCTCCTTGATTTTGGTGAGGCCATTATATTGGGTGTCAGGCCCCGGATGTGTGGAGCCGGAGCCTATTGGACCTATGACGGCTGACGCTGAATTTCGTACCCAGGCGCCTGTTTCTTGGCCTCCGAAAAGTTTGACACTCTCTCTGACGATACTCTATCATTTTGCCGAGGGTGTTACCCCAGTGGCAACGTAGCTCAGCGGTAGAGCGGGCGCTTCATAAGCGCTAGGTCACAGGTTCGAACCCTGTCGTTGCCACCATACGGCCGATGACGGGGACTCTGTCGCCGGCAGACTCGTACTTAACAGTTGAACGCCGAGCCGATCTGGGCGATTAGCTCAGTGGTTAGAGCGCTCGCCTCACACGCGAGAGGTCCGAGGTTCAAATCCTCGATCGCCCACCACAAGTAGCCTGTCTGGATCACGGCGCCGCAGGCTCCGTCGAAAGCAGACTGCTATCGGGGACACTCAATATGGGCCGAAGTGGCGGAACGGTAGACGCGCTACGTTCAGGACGTAGTATCCTTACGGGTGTGTGGGTTCGAATCCCTCCTTCGGCACCAGTTGCTCGGTTGGCCAAGAGACCATTGAATAGTGCGCTTGTAGCTCAGTTGGATAGAGCGCAGCCCTGCGGAGGCTGAGGTCGTGGGTTCGAGTCCCGCCAAGCGCGCCACACTTCCCTTCCGAATTTTCACCCATCATACTTGGCACGTCATGTGGGCGGTTAGCTCAGCTGGTTAGAGCGTCTGTCTTACACACAGAAGGTCACAGGTTCGAGTCCTGTATCGCCCACCACCACTTTCCCCCCAGCCTTCACGCAGGAAGGATCTGTCTATTGCAAGTAGTTGCAATAGACAGTATAAGCGTTTGCCTCTCTTTTCTCTTGAACTATCTTCGCTAATCGACTATCTTGGAAACTGATAAGTCGTGCGGAGCTTCCCATTAGCTGCGAAGACCAGACAGTTCAGACCCTCAAGGAATCAGGACATAGGCCTACGCCTCAGCGTTTGATGATCCTCTCCGCTCTGCGCCACGCCACTGGGCACATCACAGCAACTCAGGTGCTGGAGCAGGTTAAGGAGTCATACTCCTACATTGACCTGTCGACCGTGTACCGCACCCTCGACCTGCTCAAGCAGATGCGTCTGGTGTCCGAGACCCACATGGGTGGTGACCAACATTCATACGAGTGGATCAACGAGGTCAGGCACCATCACCTTTTATGCCAGGACTGCGACCGCGTTGTCCTCCTCGATGACGCCATGCTTGAGTCGTTGGGCGCCAACATTCTTGAAACTCACGGCTTCGAGGTGGACATCGACCACCTCGCCATATTCGGAGTCTGCAATGAGTGTCGCATGGTGACCGGGTGATCAGACTCACATACGAACAGTATAGGACTCAGAAATGCTTCTTAGTGCCGGCGTTAGTGTACTGAGGTGGGATGTCCCACACCCGCTTCATGCCCCCGACGGATTCTTCAGCCTGCCTTTGGCCGTAGCGGGCTATGCAATTGCGGCCCTGGTCATAGCTTTCGCCATCCGGCGCACTTATGGCGAGCTCAACGAACGCATGGTGCCGATGATGGGAGTGATGGCCGCATTCATTTTCGCTGCGCAGATGATCAACTTCCCCGTTGCAGGTGGAACGTCCGGACATCTGGTAGGCGGTGCCTTGGCTGCCATCATCTTGGGGCCTTGGGCCGCGATCATAGTGATGACGGCCGTCGTCGGTCTTCAGGCACTGCTGTTTCAGGACGGCGGCCTCGTGGTATTGGGCATCAACCTTGTCAACATGTCTATCGTCAGCGTTCTCTCGGGATACGGCATCTACTTCTTGGCCCGCAAGATTGGCTCGTCCTCCAAGCGCACACTGTTCGTGGGGGGATTCGTCAGCGCATGGGTCTCCGTGATGATCGCTGCCGTCCTGGCGGCGTTCGCTCTGGCTCTGTCAGGCACGTCACCGCTGTCCCTCGCGCTTCCCGCCTTGGCCGGCGTACACGCGCTGATTGGCATCGGAGAGGGCCTCATTACCGTCTTCGCACTTTCGTTTATCAGAGCGGCCCGGCCGGAGCTGCTCCAGGTTCGGCCTGAGTCCCACGTTCAGCTTGCAGAAGGAGTGTGACGTGAAAGTCACTTGGTGGATCGCCGGATACTTCATCGCGCTCGCCGTCACGCTAGTGGCTCCATTTGCGTCTTCCTCTCCGGATGGCCTTGAGCGAGTCGCCGAAGACAACGGTTTCATGAACGCTGCGAGAGACGCTCCTTTCGCCGCAATCGCAGACTACGTTGTACCGGGTATCGAGAACGAGGCTTTTGCCACGATTCTCGCCGGCGCCATCGGCGTGACCATAGCCTATCTGCTTCTGGCCGGTGGGTCCTATCTCGCATACCGTGCCGCCGCCAGCCGCAAAGTCTGAGTCGATCGATTTCAACCACTGCCGCACTACTGGATCGCTACCTCGAAGGTCATAGCTTTCTTCATCGCGCCGACCCTCGTGTCAAGCTCGTGGTTGCGCTTGCGTTCATCTTTGCGACGACATCAATACCGCCGGGCACGTGGCCTGCATTCGGCGTGATGCTTCTGATTGTCTGGACCACTGCCGCCCTTTCTGGAATTGGTCCGGCCCGCGTGTTCGTTCGATCCCTTATCGCTCTGCCGTTCATTCTGATAGCCCTTCCGACTGTCTTCACCAAGCCCGGCGCCCCCGTGCATGAGTTGTCCCTGGGCTTTGCCACCCTGACTGCTACAGTCGAAGGTATCGAGTTCTTCACCAGCGTGCTGCTAAAGTCGTGGGCTTCAGTCACCGCGGCAGTACTCCTCACCTCGACAACGCCCGCACTCGAACTGCTCTCCGCGCTTAGGGCGCTCAAGCTGCCGGCGATCCTAGTGTCCGTAGTGATGCTGATGTACAGATACCTCTTTGTCCTCGTTGATGAGGCGCAGCGAATGCTTCGAGCTAGATCTGCGCGAAGTGCCGCAATAGGTTCGGGATCGGGAGGTTCCGTTGTGTGGAGGGCCAGGAGCGCGGGAGGAATGGCAGGCTCCCTCTTCATTCGCACGCTAGACCGCAGCGAGCGCATCTACATGGCAATGCTCGCCAGGGGCTACGACGGCGGAGTCAGGCAGCAGGCCGCAACACCACTCGGGCGGATGGCCCTCGTTCAGATGGTCCTGCCGCTCGCCACATTCGCAGCTATTGCAGTCTCCGCACGGGTGCTGATGTGAAGACCATCGTCTCCCCATCTACTACCGTCTCCGCGCTCGAAATCATCAACCTGACTTTCGCATACCCGGACGGACGACAGGCTCTGAAGGGCGTCAGCTTCAGCCTCCATCCTGGCGAGAAGGTCGCGATCCTCGGTCCCAACGGGGCCGGAAAGTCAACATTGCTGCTGCACCTTAACGGCCTTCTGCACGGGAGCGGCGACGTGAGCGTCATGGGACACCGAGTTGTCGAAAATGACAAAAAGGCCCTCGCTCGCATCCGCGCTTTGGTCGGCCTGGTGTTCCAGGACCCGGACGACCAGCTATTCTCTCCAACGGTTTACGAAGACGTTGCTTTCGGGCCACTCTACATGGGCCTTCCAATGGATGAGATAGACGAACGTGTCCAACATGCACTAAGCCAGGTCGGACTTGACGACTACGGCGACAGAATGCCATTTCACCTGAGCGGTGGTGAGAAGAAACGAGCCGCCATCGCGACGGTGCTATCGATGCACCCACAGGTGCTGGTACTTGACGAGCCGTCCGCCGGCTTGGATCCCAAGGCACGCCGTGGACTGATCACTCTGCTAGACCACCTCGATCAGACGATTCTCATCACCACCCACGACATGCACATGGTTAAGGAGATCTTCCCTCGATCCATAATCATGGACGGAGGCGCCGTGGTGGCCGATGCTCCGACCCGCGAAATCCTCGCTGACCAGCCCCTCCTCGAAGCCCACGGCCTTGAAATGCCCTGAGCTGCCCGCGAGCCAAACCCACAATGTCTTGCGCATCAAGAATCTTGGCACCTGACCAAACTGAAACGTCAAGACGAGGGGTCAACCCTCTCAGTAGACCCCTCGCCAACTGGCTTCACTAGCCTGACTACCTATCCCCCGCTGCGCGACTGAATATCTGCCGCCTGTGCGATGAGGGCAGTAAACTCCGCGATGTCCGTGTCTTCGGGCATCAACCTCAGCATTCTGTCCGCCTCTGCGGCGACCGCATCCAGGCTGCCCTCCCGTGCCCAGAAACTTTCCCGCAGGATCTCGGCGTATTCTGCTACCACTGCGGAGAGCTGGAAGCTAGGAGAAGCTTCCTCGAAGTCAGCGACCAGATCACTGCTGATAAGCTCGCTTTCGATCTCGCTGACATCGCCACTGTCCGGGTCCTCATACCGAACGTAGACCGTTGCCAGTGCTCCATCCGCGCCCTCGTGCAGCTTGATCTCGTACAGCGCTGTCACGCTGTGACCGGCTCCAACCTCTCCGGCGTCCACCGTGTCGTCTCTGAAGTCTTCGTCCTCTACATCCCGATTCTCGTATCCGAGTAGCCTGTAGCTTCGGACCACTTCCGGATCGAAGTCCACTTGCACCTTGGTGTCCTTGGCTATGTTCTGAAGCGTCCCGACGAGGTTGTCGACGAACACCCGCCGCGCCTCGGTCAGCGAGTCGACGTAGTGGTACGCGCCGTCCCCGTCATTCGCGAGCTGTTCCATAAGGATGTCGTTGTAGTTACCCATTCCGAATCCGATGGTGGTGAGCGTTACGCCTACGTCAACGTGCTCCCTGATCTGCTCCAGAATCGACTCAGCCCCAGTCCTGCCGACGTTCCCGACTCCGTCCGACATCAGCAGTACCCGGGTCACTCGGCCCGACTGTACTCGCTCGGCAGCCAGACCGTACGCGATCTTCAAGCCGTCTTCGACGTACGTCGAACCTCCGGGACTCAGACGGTCAATCGCCTGCATGATCGAACGCTTCTCCCCGCCATCGGTGGGCTGCAACAGAACTGAACCGCGGTCGCCGTAGATCACTATTCCCACTTCGTCCCTGGGCCGAAGTTCGTCCACCAGCAACCTGAGCGATCTCTTCACCAATTCCAGCCTGTCCTCTCGCGCCATAGAGCCTGACACGTCTATTGCGAAAATTAACGTAGCATCCTTGCGCGCTTCCTCTGAGACCGTCCTGCCTTGCAGGCCCACCCTCAGCAGCCAGTGCTTGTCCCCTCCGAACGGCGACGGCGACCCTTCGACGTGAATCGCGAAAGCGCCGTCTTCCGGTGCCTCGTACCCGTAGTCGAAGTAGTTGACGAATTCCTCGACACGAACCGAGTCAGGGTCTGGCATGTTTCCGTCCTGCACGAACTTGCGCGCCACCGTGTACGATGCAGTATCGACGTCAATTGCGAACGTGGAAAGGTGGTCGTCCTCGGTATCTATGAACGGGTTGACACCGTAGTGCTTGAAGAATGTCAGGTCGTAGGCTGCGTCATTGACGGTCGCGCTGCCGCCAATGGTGTTGAAGCCTTCCGGCTGCTCGGTTACAAGACTTTGCTGTACAGGAGCAGCTGGTGCGGAAGTAGGTGCCGGTGCAGCGGCTGGTGCCTGCGCTCGTTCCAAGGACTCGTCGCTGGCGCTACAGGCCGCCAACACCAACAGCAGCCCGGCCATCCCTAACAGCAAAATTACTCTACTTAACATCTCTCTCTTGCCTCCCGTATGTGATTACTTCCACAGGAGATTTGACCTCACCGTGGGGCCTGCCTTTGTCTCAGGCCACGGTCAGCATCACATGGGATAGGGTACAATCCGAGATACACTTCTGTTCCACTCACTCGCAAACGGGTTTCAAAGCTGTAACAATTGCAGACTTTCGCCGAACTCCTGACCCTTTACATGGACAGGACCGGAATTCGGGACGCCGAGCTTGCGCGTCGCATCCCGGTAAGTCGACAGACCCTCGTTCGCTGGAAAGAAGGGGTCACTTCTCGACCGAGATACCGAGAAGACGTCGTCCGCTGTGGGGAGCTGCTGCGTCTATCCGACGATGAGAGGGACGAACTTCTTCTGGCCGCCGGGTTCTCGCCCGAGGCCGCTCCCTCTTCACCTCAGACGGAGTTCGCAGAATCCGTAGAATCGGACGAGATTCACGACACCCCACTCATTCCTCAGTCTAAGGGCGCTTCGTTCAGCAGCCGCAGACTGTTGCTTGGCGCCGTTGCCGGCTCTGTATTGGTGATCGCCGTGGTCATCGCCTTATACACCATTCGGTACTGGGACAGCACAGCGTATCCCACAGCCGTCGATGGTGAATCACTAATCGTACTGGCGCCGTTCGTCAACTATACCGCAGGTGGACAGGGATTCAACGTTGCTGGCCGGCTCAGAGCTGCCGTGAACAGCGAACTTCACACTGCTGGCCTGACCACCGTGCGGACTGTCGAGTGGCCAAAGGAGATTGACGGAGCAGCCTCAGCGGAGGACGCCATTTTGCGTTCCAATGCGGCACTGGTCATTTGGGGTGAGTACGACAGCGGCCGGGTTGTTGCTCGGTTCACTGCATCCCGCAGCAGTGGCTCTTCGGCACTCGCCGAACATGCCGTGGACATAACCACGTCTCCAGGAGAGCTTCCGGCCACTATCAACATCGGACTTACCGACGAAGTCCGGTATGTAGCTCTGGTAACCCTGGGCCAGCTGTACTTGGAGCAAGACGACTTCGACGGTGCGAAGCCTCTGTTGATCCGTGCGTCTACTCCCCCACCTTTGGAGGCGGCGGCGTTGGCGAACCTCAGGTTTCTCCTCGGCAGCGCCTTTCTGGGAGGTGACTTGGCCGACTACGACGAGGCCATCTGGCTGTTTACACAGGTCCTTGCGGTCCAGCCACGTTCCGTGGAGGCCCTCAACAGCCGGGCCCTCGCCTATCTGGGGCGCGACCGGGACGGAGATCCTGCCTTGGCCGTCGATGACCTGAATCGCGCTTTGACGATCCGGCCTGAACGAGCCGCTAGTCATCTCAATCTCGCTGTCGCGTACGTGGAACGCAACGCTAACGGTGACTTAGACCGTGCTGTTGACAGCCTCAACGAGGCCATTTCCATACAATCCGACTATGCCAGCGCGTACGTGAACCGGGCAGGTGTCTATGTCGCTAGAGGTGCCCCAGGCGATATAGACCGAGCACTCGATGACGTAGAGACAGCCTTGGAAATCGACCCCGAGATGGCATCAGCGCACCTGAATCGTGGAAACGCCTACTTGGGCCGTGGATCGGCAGATGACACCCTATTCGCCCTCGAGGAGTTTACTCGCGCGATCCAGCTGACTCAGGATTCTCCCTTGGCCTACTACAATCGCAGCCTGGCCTACTCGGAGTTGGGTGATCTGAGCAGGTCAGTGCAGGATCTCGAACGCGCCCAGGAGTTGAGCCCGAATGAAGATATCTACAATAGGACTCTCTGCTGGCAACTTGCCGTGTCCGGCGACGCCGAATCGGGGCGTCCCTTCTGTAAGTTGGCTTTTGAGTACGAACCGGACGGTCTTTCCAGAGACGCCATGGGCTTGGCGAATGCCCTCACTGGCAGAACACAGCAGGCAATTGCAGATTTCGAATCGTTCGTTGCATGGGTGGATGCGTCTCCCAGGGAAAGTTGCGGGACTCACTATCGGGACAGTCGCACTGCGTGGATCAACGCGCTCAGGGCCGGGGAAGTCCCATTCGACAACTCGGATCTTTACGACCTGCGCATAAGGCCTGTACTCTCCAGCAACACTCCATGTTAGGACGGCAAGCAGGCGTAGGCAGAGTTGACTTTCAGGCTTGAGCCACAGTCGACTGGCCCCCTCTCCCTCAGGGCTGAGAGGGGTAGGCATTTCGCAAATCGTCATTCCGGCGTAGGCCGGAATCCAGGGGCTGGGGCGTCCTTCGACAAGCTCAGGACGAACGACTTATTGGTTTGCCTACCCCTGTCAGCCCTAATGGAGAGGGGGTTTGCTGATTGACATTCATAGCTGACTGCACATTTGCCTACCCCTGTCAGCTCCCTCAGGGAGAGGGTTGGGGTGAGGGTGAAGACCTACTCCTCTCAGCTGTCAGGACGTAGAGAAGCTCTTTACCATGTTTCACTCGCTTACGGTAGAGGCGCACCCGCTGTGTAAATCTCCGTCGACAATGCGACTAGTGACGGATCGGGCGCGTGTGCCACCGACTCGTCTTTCCCCTCGTAGTCGAGCAGGTTGAGCACGTGTCGCATGGCATTGATCCTCGCCCGCTTCTTGTCATCAGACTTGACTATCGTCCAGGGGGCCATTTCCGTGTGAGTCAGCAGGAACATCGCCTCTTTGGCCTCGGTGTATTCCTCCCACTTGTCCTTGGATCGTAGGTCCACGGAGCTCACTTTCCATTGCTTGAGCGGGTCGTTGGCACGCCTCTCGAACCGCCTGAGCTGTTCCCTTCGACTTACGGAGAAGTACAGCTTTACAAGGTGGATTCCGCTGTCCACGATCATCCTCTCGAGCGCGGGCACCTGCCGGATGAACAGCCGGTACTCGCTATCTGAAGAAAAGCCCATCACCCTCTCGACCCCGGCGCGGTTGTACCATGACCGGTCGAACAGAACGATCTCACCCCCGGTTGGAAAGTGCCTGATGTAGCGCTGAAAGTACCACTGACCCAACTCGACGCCCGATGGCTTGTCCAGCGCGACCACTCTCGCATGGCGCGGGTTCCAGTTCTCCATAAACCGTCTGATGGTCCCGCCCTTGCCGGCGGCGTCTCGGCCTTCGAACAGGATGATTAGCCGCTCGCCAACGTCTCTGATCCAGTTCTGTAGCTTTATCAGCTCAACCTGGAGCGGCCTGTTCTGAGCGTTGTACTCACGATTGCGCATTCTATGAGCATACGGGTAGAGGTTCTCCCTGAAATAGCGGATGCGATTCTCCGCCCCGATATGAGGCGGGTCTTCGATGGGTTCGGCGTTGGGGATCGTCCATTCTTCCACTTCTGGACCGATCTCATCGCCGGTCACAACCGCTTTGGGCCCAAGAAGGAGGTCTTCCGTAGTCAGGTTCTTCTCTATCATGGCATCACCACCCGTCAGAATGTGCTTCAGGTTATATTACGACGGACACGACAGATTTGCCACATTTGCACGTTTTTTGATGTCACGAGCTTCTGATACGCGAGGGGTCTCGGCAAAAGGGATATGTAATATGCAGCGACCGAGAGACGCGGGTCCGGTCGGTTTCCACAAGGTGCGTACCGCTTGTCCTATAGCGGTGATTCAGGCGTATAATCGACCGGGCGATTTGCCCTATGTTCACAAACTTGGAGAATCAACTGAAATGGACCTGTACGTGCTCAGGCACGGCGTGGCTGAAGATCGAGACAGCCTCAAGTATCCCGATGACGGCGAACGCCCCCTCACTGCCAGGGGTGTACGCCGGCTCGCCCGCGAGGCGAGGGGCATGAACTCGATCAAACTTAGGCCCGATCTCACGTTGACCAGCCCATTAGTCCGTGCCGTGCAGACAGCGGAAACTATACTGGAAGGTCTGGACGCCAGTTGCCCTCTGCAAGCATCAGGCGCCTTGGTGCCCTGGGCAGACCCCGAGGACATTCTGGTTGAGCTTGAAACGAACCACGCCACGCTAACCAGCGTGATGATCGTCGGACATGAGCCTCACCTGAGTAGCCTCATCTCGCTCGTTGCTTCCGGATCACTCAATACCGCAATCCGATTGAGGAAAGGCGCGCTCTGCAGGCTGAAAATACCCACGCTTTCCACCGGTCAGTGTGGGGAGATCGAGTGGTCACTCACGCCTGGGCAGATGATGAAGCTGGGATGATCCCCTCGTATTCCCTGGGCAGAGTCCACCTAGATCATCGTCTGTACATGAGATTCTTCAGTAGCATGGCCTCGCAATTCTCTCTGACGTTGCCCGGTCTCATGCTGTCATCCGAGCGGCAATGCTCCTGCACTACCCGTAAGCTGTCTACATGCGCCTGACACTCCCGGCACGGATGCCGCGCATCTACCGTGGATGGTGGGTAGTCTCGGCGCCGTTTCTGGCAGCCGCTCTCGGCACCGGGGCTGGACAGTACGGATTCGGCATATTCATCGGGCCGTTGGAAGAGACGTTCGGATGGAGCCGGTCCCAGATTAGCGCGTCCCTCTCGTTCACTGCGGTCGGCAGCCTGTTGGCCCCGTTTCTGGGACGATCGATCGATCGGTACGGCGCCAGGCCGGTTATGGCGATCTCGCTCGCAATGGTCGCGGTCAGCTTTCTGATACGACCGATGATGACCGAGTTGTGGCACTGGTACGCCCTGAGTCTGCTGCAATACGCGGGCTATACCGGAGCTTCCATGCTGCCTGCGGGCAAGCTCGTTGGCCTCTGGTTCAGGCGGACCAGGGGCCGCGTTATGGGACTGACTGCGATGGGTAACAACTTCGGCGGTCTGGTCATGCCGCCGTTGATGGGCTGGATGCTGCTCCTACTGTCATGGGAAGCCACTTACCTTGCGCTGGGCGTAACGTCCATCCTGCTCGTCGTGTTCACGTGGATCACGGTGCGCGATAACCCTACTGGCCGCGAGACGGAAACAGGGTCAACAGAGGGTGATACCCGGGCAGCCTCACAGGTCACGGGCCGAACTGTAAGAGAGGCTCTTAGGGACAGATCGTTCTATGCCATTGCGCTCGCGGTTACACTCGGAACTTTCACTTACTCGGCGATCATTCCGCAGATCATCCCCCATCTTCTCGATGGAGGTGCGACGCTCGCGACCGCCTCTCTCGTCCTGAGCATGTACGCCATAGCCGGCATGGTCGGGAAGTTCCTTATGGGACTGGTTGCCGAGAGAATAACGTCACGCTATGCGTTGATGACAAACTTCGTCGGCCAGTCGGTGTTCTTGGTGGCGATGATCTGGGCGGACAATCCCATAGTCATGTGGACGGCAGTCCCAGTTCTCGGAATCTTCAACGGCGCCTTTGGAGCTCTGTTTCAGCTTGTGGTCCAGGACGCATTTGGATTGCGCTACTTCGGAAGCATAATGGGACTGATAAACTTCGCCACCCTGATTTCATTCTTCTTCGGCCCTATCTTGGCCGGAGCCTCCTATGACATCACTGGTAGCTACACCATGGCTTTTGCCACAGTTACGGTTATGTTCGTGACTGCGGCGCTGGCATTGACACAGGCTAGACAGGCTCCTGCTTCGCTCTGAAACAGTCATAGGACTCAGCCACGCGCCTACCGAACTGATCCGCTCACTCGTACCTGCGAGACCACCTGCCTCGTCTGACGGCGGAGCGGCCTACCGCGATGTCGGCATACCTTCGCTCTTCCCTGCTCACATCGTCTGAGTGGGATATCCTTCGGAGCGAGACGGTCCCTTGCGGCCGAAGATCTGAGGCCTCCTTCGTAAGCGCGGCCCCGTACAGGAATATCAACCCGGCGAAGTGCGACCAGACCAGCAGCAGTATTACTGAAGAGACCGAGCCGTACAGAAGGCTGCGCTGGCTCGCGAGGTTGGCAAACCAGAAGAAGAGATACTTGGCCAACTCGAACAGAATCACCGTGACGATTCCGCCAAATGTAGCATCGCTCCAGCCAACTTCCCTATTCGGAAGGTACCTGTACACGACGATAAAGACGATCGACGCTATCAGGAATGGAGTAGCGACTGATGCCACGTGCGCAACTACAATGACAAAACGGTCTAGGGGCACTCCCACCGTGGGCAGGTCTTGGAGCACACCGAGGGCAATTTGCAGAACGAACGTCAATCCAACTGAGGTCAAAAACAGCCAGACTCCGAGAAACACTATTGCAAAGGTCGAAAGCGTTACGTCAATTATGCGGCGCGGAGCGCAGTCGAACACGCGGTTGACACCGCGATTGGCGGCCATGAACAGGCCCTGGGCCCCGAACAGCATCGCTCCAATCGCGATGAGACTTGCGGCTAGGCGAGCTTCGAAGAGGTGGTCGATGGCCTCTTCGAGAAAATCTTTGGAGCTGGGAAAGTAGAAGACAACAACTTCTGCAACGGTTGTGCGGATCACAGATGCGTCTATGAAACTGGACAGCCCGACGATGACCAACGCCACCAGTGGGAACAGCGCCAGGAGCATGTAGTACGCCAATGCTGCCCCGGTGTCTAACCCGTTGACCGCCATCAAGGTTTTTATTGCCCGCCAGAGCGCGACTCCACGCCACGACTGGGGCCGGTCTCGCAGCTGATCGGACAGTTCCACTAGCGCGTCGGTGATCGAGTCCCTGATACTCGGTGTTAGACGGCTTACCGGCGCGTCGACTACCGACATGATTGCCAGGCGGACGGAGTCGCCTGTTTCAGTTCCATGCGCGTACGCTGCTTCCACGCATCCTTGGGCCGCCCCCATTACGGCGTCGGTTGAAGACACACCATAGGTTCTCGATGCTCTGATCACCTCGCGGACGATAATCCGGGCGACTCTTTCGACGTCCTCCCCGGACTTCGCCCCGCTTGCGAGCAGCGAGGCTGCAGTATCCCGGGTCGACTGGAACATGTCCCCAGACGTCGCGATAACGCCGATTACAACGCCGTGCACCGCCGGGGCCACGACGTCCTGGAAGTTTCCTCCGAGTTCCCTGACGGCCTCGACAACGCCAGCCGACGCCTGGGCGCTGGCGTCCTCTGAATCGACTCCGATCGAAGCGGCTCCAACGATCGCACCTTCAACGGCCCGCTGGCTGACCTCCGGCATACTGCCGCCAAGCTCTGTGGAGCTCCGCACCGCAGCCGACACGACGTCCTTTACGACCGGCCTGCCTACCTTGGCGACCCGCTCGGTGCTCTCCATGACGCCGATGACGGCGTCGCGCACAAACCCGGTCGCTTCCCCGGTGATCTCGTCGGTGGCCCGTATTGCCCCGTTGACGGCATCTACAGCCGCACTGCTTGCGCCTGCACCGAATCGTCGCGTGCGACGGAGCGCCGAACCAAGACCAAACAGGTCAAACCCTTTCCGGGAGGGACGTTCGAGGGACAGCCGATTGGGTTCCTCGCCAAAAATGTCCCTGTTTCGATCGTCTGTCAATACATGCTCCAAGCTGGAACGCTTGTTTGAGTATGACATTCCTCAAAGCTATGCGCAATGAGAAGCTCAGCATTGAAGCTGTATCAATTTTGTAAGTGTCTCAATGGGCAATCGCCCTTCGGCAGGTTCTGGACGAACGAATGCGGGCGAGACGCCCGCGCTCCAAAACCTCGTCCAACAGCCACACTTACAAAACTGATACAGGTTCCCTTGAGACTACAAACTTTCACGGGAAGTCCCCATGTGGTAACGTCGGAATGTACCGTTCGGCTGCCAACAGGAGTGAACGATGAAGGACGAAATCGAACTCATGCTCACCGAGACGCAGACAGTTGCGGTCGTAGGCATGTCGCCAAGACCCGATCGGCCCAGCCACTACGTGGCGAAGTACCTGATGGAGAACGGGTACGATATCATCCCGGTCAATCCGCTGATCGATGAGGTGTCAGGGCTGAAAAGCTATCCTGATCTCAGGTCGATCCCGTTCCATGTTGACCTCGTGGACATCTTTCGTCGCTCGGCCCAGGTGCCACCCATCGTGGACGAAGCCATCGAAATCGGAGCAAAGTTCATCTGGATGCAGGATGACGTCCTTCACGAAGAAGCTGCCGCCAAAGCTAGGGCGGCAGGGCTGTCTGTCGTAATGGACAACTGCGTCCTGCGCGAACACAGCCGCAGATACGGCGGCTCTCCAGCGACCTAGCTAACTAGGACTGACTCTCCGTACAGCTCGAATCGCTGACGTATCATGTCGCAGGCGAGCTGCAGCCCCTCGAAGACCTGCTCTGCCGTGACATCGGATATGAACGCCCCGACAATGGCGTCGTCAGTGTGCTGCGCGCTGATCTTGGCCCGGTACAGCCAGCGCGTGTAGCCTCTCACCCAGTCCGCAAGTACCGGGGAGACCTGCGACTGAAACACCAGCCGGTCGCTGGTGCCGCACGCCAGGGCGACAAGTGTGAATCCGGGTCCCCCGTCGGGATCGCCGGTTTCGTTGACTTCAATGTTGAACTCGACTCCGGCCCGTTCGAACGGCAGCCGAAGGCAGAGGTTCAGGCTAACTTTCTCCGTCATTGGCTCCACTACTCCAATAGCGATGCTTGCCGTTCGGTCAACGTGATCGGCAGGTTCTTATCTGGGTCGATTGGTCTGCGCTCTATGAACGCCAGTCTACGCTCTTCCGACTCTTCCGACTCAGGATAGTCCGATGCGTACCTCTCAGTAGGGCTCGGCTCAGCCTCCAGGTACTCTGCGGACTCATTGAACGTGATCTTTTGCAATTGGAGAATGACAGGGCTGTTGTTCTTGATCAGGTTGCAGTATCTGGTTGTTTCGTCGCGCAACCGTTCGTGCGGGACAACAGAGTTCGCCAGCCCCATGTCCAGGGCCTGCTGACCGGAGTACTGCTGCGTTAGCATCCAGATCTCACGAGCACGCTTCTGACCCACGACATGGGCAAGATAGCCAACACCGGCGCCGGACGCCGGGCTGCCCACCCTCGGCCCCGTCTGACCGAATATGCTCCTCGTGGAGGCGACAGTGAAGTCGCACGTGTACGCCAGGATGTTTCCTGACCCGATTGCGTACCCGTCAACCATGGCGATGATAGGCTTGGGAATGTGCTTGACGAGGTCCATAAAAAGTCCCTCGTCGTTTCCAGAGTATTCAGGGCTCGTTCTGTCCTCTCCTTGGTCCCTGCCTGAACAGAACGCATTTGGGCCGGAGCCTGAGATGACGACGACTCGTATCGAATCGTCGTTACCGGCGTCCTTTAAGGCCACGCCCATCTCGTCCGTCGTGCGCCCCCGAATTGCGTTGTACACCTCTGGACGGTTGATCGTGAGCCACGCTATTCCGTCGTCTTTCTCATAGATGATGTCAGTAAACTGCAATCGTATTCCTCCTCGGCCTGTGGGCCTGAGTAATACTATCTCAATTCTGACTGACTGAGAACGGCTCCGGTTGTGAGTGCGGTAAATCGCAATCTATAATCGGCTCATGTTGGTCGGAGACATCGGAGAGTTTGATCTCATAGAACGACTCGAGTCGTCATTGCACGACAGAAACGGCAGGCAATTCGACCTGCTTGGCGAACAAGGCGTCCATGTCGAACTCGGCATAGGAGACGACGCGGCAGCTTGGCGCTATCCCGACTCTATCGTAGTGAGTACAACGGACACCATGGTTGAAAACGTCCATTTCATGGTCGACAGGACACCGTGGCGCGACCTCGGCTGGAAGGCTCTCGCGTCAAACCTGAGCGACATCGGAGCCATGGGCTGCTCTCCCACGTTTGGATTGGTCACACTCGGGCTAAGAGGGGATATTCCCTTGGCCGGGCTCGTCGATATGTACGACGGCATGATGGATGCCTTGGAGCAGACCGGAGGAGCGTTGGTAGGAGGCGACGTAGTTCGGTCTGACACGTTCTTCGTCAGCGTTGCCCTTGAGGGAGTCTCAGAGTCTGGAACGCACGTCCTCAGGAGGGACGCGGCCCGACCGGGCGACGCCATTGCTGTCACCGGGCACCTGGGGTGCTCGGCAGGTGGGCTCCGTCTGATCCTTGGCGAATCTGTTGGCCCTCATCTGGACTCAGCCACGCGCACCCACCTTACATCGGCCCACAACCGACCGCAGCCCAGAGTCGCCGAGGGCATCGCCCTCAGAAAGCTCGGCGTTAGGTGCGCTATGGATATCAGCGACGGGTTAACCGCCGACCTGGCCAAGGTATGCGCCGCAAGTGGACTTTCAGCCAGGGTCGAGGCCGATAAGATTCCTGCCGACATGCATTTGAAAGCAGCCTTCCCAGCCGATTGGCTTCAATTGGCCCTGGGAGGCGGCGAAGACTACGAGCTGGTGTTTTGCGCAGACGACCTCATAATGGATAGGGTAGTCGCCGAACTTGGCCCCGTAGTCAGAGTCATTGGAAGAATGGTTGACGATGGCTCCGGTGTAGCGATTGTAGAATCCGACGGGACTGAGGTGACAGTCAGGACTTCAGGATGGGACCACTTCTCGGAGCAGCATGGATAGAGCCACCGTCCTGATAGATACAGAATCCAGGTACCGCCCGTCGGAGATCATGGGCGATCTCCGTATCGTCGCTGAGACCCTTTACTTCCCCATGCGTCTAGTTGGATTCTGGGACGAGACCGCTGATACGCACATGTGCCCGGAGACAGAGATTGCCCGTCCCTGTCCGCATACTGTCCCGGAGGACGATCCAGCGTACGTCCCCTACACCCGCTCCATGGAGCGTCTGAAGCAGGCCGTGATCGAAGTCGTCTTTCCTCACGCTAACGTCCGCATGTTTCTTAGCTGACCTGTACTGTTCAATAGGCTTCGTCAAAAGACAGGAGGACTTACGATGGAATCTGCAGCTCAGCTCAGGAGGTCACTCGCTCCTTATGAAGAGTTCCCCTTGCAGGACCTGTTGACACGAGCCGTTGTCCGGTATGGTCGGAAGACCGCTGCCATCGACGGCGATCGGACATACTCATACGCCCAGCTAGGCGAGTACTCCGATAGGTTTGCGTCTGCATTGGCTGGCCTGGGGGTCAGCCCCGGTGACCGCGTGGCAATTCTCGCTCCCAATTGTGTGGAGTTCGTGATCGCCTTCTTTGGCATCGTCAAGGCGGGCGCCATCGTCACCACTGTTAACTCGGGCTACCGAGAGCGCGAGATCGCTCATCAGCTCAACGACAGCGGGGCGGAGACGCTAGTCGTTCATCCGGCACTCAAGCCCATGTCGGACGCTGCCCGGAGCGAGATTCCCTCGCTGACGCGGGAGATCGTCATTAGTCGGGATTCATCTGACCCCGACTCATTCTGGGGTCTGCTTGAGAACGCTTCTCGCACACCGCCTACGATCGCCGTAGATCCGGTCAACGATGTCGCGGTTCTTCCCTACTCGTCCGGCACGACGGGCCTATCGAAGGGGGTAATGCTCACTCATCACAACCTTGTGGCCAACGTTCAGCAGTTCCTGAACCGTAGGGACGAACTATCGGTGATTGGCCCGGCTGACGTTCTCCTGACACACCTGCCGCTGTTCCATATTTACGGCATGAACGTGCTGATGAACGGCGCAATAGGCGCAGGCAGTACCCAGGTCATGATGGGCAGATTCGACATGGACGAATTCCTCGAACTCTTATCCCGCCACAGGGTCTCAATGCTGTTCACTGTTCCGCCGGTCGGACTCGGTCTTACACAGTATCCTGGTGTGCCCGATTACGACCTGTCGGCCCTGAGAGTGGGTTTCTTTGGTGCAGCGCCGCTGTCCACAGAGATGCAGCAGCGCATCCAGGATGTCATGGGCTTCCCAATAATCCAGGGATACGGAATGACAGAAGCCTCGCCAGTAACTCACTCGGACTTCCTTGAGCCACACCTGACGAGGCCAGGCTCCATTGGGCCGGCTCTGCCAGACACCGAGCAGAAGGTGGTCGACATTGAGACCGGCGAGACCGAAGTGTCTCCAGGAGAGGCTGGCGAGCTCATGGTACGGGGTCCACAGGTGATGAAGGGCTACTACAACAACCCGGAGGCCACCCGCGACACGCTCACCGAAGACGGCTGGCTGCACACCGGAGACATAGTCAGGATGGACGAGGACGGCTACGTGTGGGTACTCGACCGTCTGAAGGAGCTTATCAAGTATAAGGGCTTCCAGGTTCCGCCGGCTGAGCTCGAGGGCGTGTTGCTCGAACATCCGGGCATCTCAGACGCCGCGGTCATCGGCAAAGAGGACCTTGAGTCAGGCGAGATTCCCAAGGCTTTCGTCGTCCAGAGGTCAGGCGCCGACATATCCGCCGAAGACGTAATGAGCTTCGTGGCCGAGCGGGTCGCCACGTTCAAGCATGTGCGCGAGGTCGAGTTTATCGACGCTGTGCCGAAGAATCCATCAGGAAAGATCCTGCGCAGGACCCTTGTCGAGATGGAGCGCAGCAGATCATAGCTCGACGATGCTTGAGTGGACGATGTTGGAGACCCGGTCGAGTCTTGCGCTGTGCCACGGCTCTGGCGCCATGCAGTTGGTCAGGTAGCTGAACGACACACCTGACTCGGGGTCGCCCCAGGAGTAGGATGTGCCAGCGCCGCCATGCCCGAACGTCGTAGGCGAGGCAATCGTTCCCAGTCCGCGAATTGTAGGAGTCAGTCCTCTAACGTGGGGACCCAGCCCTCTATGCATGGGCATACCCATGTTCTCATCGACCCGGTCTCCGGTGTGGTTGCGGGTCGCGAACTGGATTACTCGTGGACCGAGAACCCTGGCGCCGTCAAGTACGCCCCCCGACAGCAGCATCTGGTAGAACGTAGCTAGGCCCGTCGCAGTCCCGTACCCACCGCCGCCAGGTACGCCCGCCGCACGCCACGCGCGAGTGTTTCGCGACGACCTGACCATTGCGTCGTCCCTGAACTCGTGGATGTCCGCGCAGCGCCCGTCGGCCTCTTCGCTCACTCCAACGAATATCTGTTCGTCCAGTCCAAGCGGGGCCAGAAGCTCCCTTCTGATGTGTTCGCGATAGTCGACTCCCGTGACCGCCTCGATCAGCACGGCAGCTACCCAGTGGGCGGCCAACCCGTGGTAATGCACCTTCGAGCCCGGAGTCCACTCCAGCCTGAAATCTGAGGCCACGCTTCTGAGCAGACCGTGGTCCTCCCAGGCGTCCTCAGGCACCTCCGAGGACGGGAACCCGCCTTGATGGGTAATCACCTCGAAAAGTGTGATCTCCCCCTTTCCATTGGCGGCGAACTCCGGCACATGGTCGCTGATCTTGTCCGAGAATCGGAGAGCGCCCGCCTCGACGAGTTGCCAGAGAGCGGCAGTGACGATGACTTTGGTCTGCGAGAACATCAGCCAAAGCGTGGCTTCGTCAGCTCCAGCCGACTGCGGCTCGATCTTCGCGCGCCCAAAAGAGGCGCTCTTCACCAGCTTACCGTCCCTCGCGACCGCGATCTGCGCTCCCGGGTATCTGCCGTCGCCGATATGCCTCTCAATGAGCCGGTCCAGCTCATTGAGCCGCTCGGCGTCCAGTCCGACAGACTCAGGACTCGCGGCGGGCAATAGAGGTCTGATTGTGCTTGTCGTAGCCACAGGGCTGCCTCCTTCTAAGGTTGACCAGGACTTTCCGCAATTCTACACTTCGGCCAACAGGTCAAGAAAGCTGACAGCCGATATGTACTCAACCTATACAGACCCACTCTTCGTAGACCTCTACGAACTGACCATGGCCCAGGCCTACTTGCAGAGCGGCCAGACCGGGCATGCCACGTTTAGCCTCTACTTTCGCAACTTCCCACCCAATAGGGCCTTCTACGTCTTCTGCGGCCTTGAGTCGGCAATCGACTATCTTGCGAACCTGAAGTTCTCGGCAAGTGATCTCAAGGCTCTGGATCGTCTCCAACTGTTCGACGACGCGCTTCTTGACTACCTGCAAACTTTCAGGTTCACAGGCTCTGTGAGAGCTATGAGAGAAGGCGAGATCTTCTTCCCGAACGAGCCGGTAGTCGAGGTATGCGGCCCTATCGTAGAGTGCCAGATCGCCGAGACGTTTCTGATAAACCAGATCAACTTGGAGTCCATGCTAGCGACCAAAGCCGCCCGTGTAGTGGCCGCCGCCGCCGGTCGGCAGGTCGTGGACTTCGCTTCGCGACGCACGCACGGTCTGGACGCTGGATTGAAGTTTGCCCGCGCCTCTTACCTTGCGGGGTTCGACGGCACCAGCAACGTCTGGGCCGCGTCCAGGTACGGCATCCCCGCGGTTGGAACAATGGCCCACTCTTTCATATCCACCTTCGACAGCGAGGCCGATGCGTTCCGCAGCTACGCCAGTTCGTTCCCGGACTCCAGCACGTTCCTGGTTGATACGTACGATACGCTTGATGGAGTGCGGAACGCCATCAAAGTAGCGCGGGAGATGGCAGTTCGAGGCAGCAGTCTCAGGGCGATCAGGTTGGACAGTGGAGACATGCTCGCCCTCTCCAGGCAAGCGCGCGAAATGCTGGACCGCGCAGACCTCAACAATGTACGGATACTGGCCAGCAGCGGCTTGGACGAGTACTCGATTTCGGACCTCGTGCGCTCGGGAGCGCAGATAGACGGATTCGGCGTCGGCACGCGCGTTGGTGTTTCCGCCGACGCCCCCTACACCGACTTCGTGTACAAGCTGGTCGAATACGACGGCAAACCCATGATGAAGCTCAGCGAGGACAAAGAGTCGTTGCCTGGTCCCAAGCAGGTCTACAGGATCGACGACACTGATGGCCGGTTCAAACGCGACGTCATAGCCCATAGAGAACATCCCATATTCAACGAAAAAGCAAGTGCACTCCTCAGTCTCGTCATGGAAAACGGCGACATGATCGAGGCACTGCCCGACATCGATGACATCCGACGATACCATCGCAGCAGGATCGAAAGTCTTCCCCCGGATGTTCGGGGTACATCCCCAGAGGGAACGTACCCCACAGACATCTCGGACCAGCTACAGTCTCTGACAAACCAGGCCAGACACCGTATTCGGTTAGAGGCCGACAAACGGACAACCTAGAAAGGAAAGTACAAGATGGCGAGGCTTCCATACGTCAAACGAGAAATGCTGAGCGAAAAAACAGCAGCAATTTACGACCGGATAGCCGAGACGCGCGGTTCGGTCGAACCTGACACTCCGATGCCCAACTCGTTTCGCGTCCTTCTCAACAATCCAGCCGCTGCTGCTGCCGTCGGGCAGTTGGGAGAGTACTTACGATTCAGCTCGTCCCTTGATCCGACCGTCCGGGAAATCGCAATCCTCTCCGTTGCGAAACATACAGGCAGCGAGTACGAGTGGCTCCACCACGAGCCGGTTGCCAGGGCAGTCGGAGTCAGGCCCGCCGTAATCGAAGCCATTCAGTCAGGTCGGGCCCCTATGGGTCTGCCAGCCAAAGAAGGCATATTCGCCCAGGCTGCCAAAGAGCTTGTGAGTCAGGGAGACCTCACGGATCGTACTTTCCAGGCTGTCGAACACCTCCTGGGACCTGCTGGAGTCGTCGACTTCGTCACACTCGTAGGCTACTATGCCATGCTCGCGATTGCCCTGCGGGCGCTCGGCGTCGAAGTAGAAGACGAGCTGAGCACAGGCTGACAGGTTTCCAGTAGGCTCCTACGCCGCCGCCCCTGCCTCGCGCATGGCTGCGATCTGATCTGAGCAGTAACCCAGTTCGGTGAGCACCTCTTCCGTGTGCTGCCCCACTGCTGCGCCAAGCGACCTGATCGACCCCGGAGTCTCAGACAACTTCGGGCCGATTCCAACCTGCCTCACACGCTCTCCATCTAATGCCCCGACTTCCAGGACCATCTGCCTGTGGACGTTCTGGCTGTCTACGACCGCCTCGTCCAATGAGTTGACCTTTGCCACAGCTATGTTGTCCAGTCCTGAGAGAAGCTCCCACCACTCGTCTCGGTCCTTGGTAGCAAACACGCTCTCGAGTTCCCCTTGCAAGTAAGCTGCCCTATCCGCCTCGAACTGCCCCTCGATCAGGTCTTCCCGACCTAGCGCCTGGCACAGTGTGGACCAGAACCACGGCTCGATACAGCCGACGCTGATGTATCCCCCGTCCCTGCACCGGTACACGTTGTAGTAGGGCGCTCCACCATTCAGGCTCATCTCTCCCCTCGTCGGGATCGTGCCCGTCGCAAAGTACTCCGACATTAGAGAAGCAAGCATGTAGGCCACACCGTCAGACATCGCGATGTCCACGTACTGGCCTCTTCCCGTGTGTTGACGCGCCATAAGCGCGGCCAGAATGGCCATGGCCGCGTGAAATCCTCCACCGGCATAGTCGGCGATGATGTTGTACGGAATAGTCGGCGGGCCGTCAGGCTCCCCGATCACACCGAGCGCTCCTCCCACAGAAATGTAGTTGATGTCGTGCCCAACGAGGTTCGAGTAGGGCCCATCCTGTCCATAGCCGGACAGCGAACAGTACACCAGCCTCGGGTTAATCTCACTGAGAGTCTGGTAATCGCATCCAAGCCTTGAGACCACTCCCGGACGGAATCCCTCGACAAACACGTCGGCATCCTCGACGAGTCGATACAGCACGCCCTGTGCGTCCCCGTGCTTCAAGTTGAGGGCGATACTGCGCTTGTTCCGATTCAACGCGTTGAATATAGCCCGGCGTCTCGCGGCAGCCTGACCTGCTCCGGCCCCCCGCTCACGCGCCATTCGACCACCGCCCGGCTCCTCGACCCTGATGACGTCGGCGCCCAGGTCTCCCAGCGCCATCGTGCAGAATGGGCCTGGCGCCATCCTCGACAGATCGACGACCCTGATTCCCTGTAGCGCGCTTGCCATGTGACCCTCCCGATGTCAGGACTGTTCGAGGACCCCGCTCTCCAGTAGCCTGCTGACTGCGTCTGAATCTAGGCCGAGGACTTCTTCCAGGATCTCTTCATTGTGCTGACCAACGAGGGCTTGCGGCATTCTCAACGCCCCGGGCGTTTTGGAAAGATGATAGGTCAGCCCGTCGTACGGCATAGGGCCGCACTCCGCATGGTCCAGCCACTGGAAGAATCCCCTGTGGGCCACCTGAGGGTCCTCCCACAGGTCCGCTTGGCTCTGGACGACCCCCGCGGGCACACCGGCCTCCTGCAAACTGAGCATCAATTCACGTGCGGACTTGTCCCGCGTCCACTCGCAGACCTGTCTATCGATCTCCTCCTCATGACGCTTACGGGCCTCGACAGTGGAGTACCTGGGCTCTTCTGCGAGGTGCTTGTTGCCCATCTGCTCGCAGAGCGACTTCCACTGCCGGTCGTTGGAGACCGATATCGCGATCCACTGCTCCCCGTCCCCCGTGTATCCGCGCTCCAGGTCGGCGCATCTATACACGTTGTGGGGCGCCGACACATCGTCTCGGTTCCCTCGCCGGTCGAGCACGGTCCCGTTGGTCAGATAATCCATGATGGCCGGCGCAAGGAAGTGAGTGGCGCACTCATACTGAGACAGATCTATATGCTGGCCCTTCCCAGTTCGACGTCTGTACTCAAGTGCCGCAACTATTGCCGCGGCCGCGTTCGGCGGATTGACGAAGTCCGAGTAGGCTCCGTAGGGGCCTGCTGGCTCTCTGTCCGGCCAGCCGGTGATGTGATAGAACCCTGCCATCGCTCCTGCGAGCTGTCCGAACCCTGCGAAACTCGAGTGTGGCCCAGTCTGTCCTTGCTGGCATGTGCTGAGGTAGATGACGTCCGGCACAACCCTCCGGATGTCATCGTATGCCAGCCCCCACCCGGGCATGACCCTCGGCGTGAAGCTCTCAGCAACGACGTCCGGCTGCCACTCCCGGATCAAGTTCACTGTCAGTTCCCTACCCTCAGGCGTCGCGAGGTTCAGTCCAAGCCCTCGCTTACTGGAGTTGTAGTTCGCCGAGAACTGGCTGCGGTTTATCCCAGGCTCGCCATCCTTGAACGGAGCCCCTCCTCTCAGAACGTCGGGCCTGGATACAGACTCGATCCGAATCACGTCAGCCCCAAAATCAGCGAGATGTTTCGTAGTGATTGGCCCGACTCCGACCCATGTGAAGTCCAGCACCTTGATCCCATCGAATGGCATAGCGCCAGTTGCGTTCTTGCCTACCTCGCGGCTTGCTGTGCCTGAAACAGTGCGTGGGGTTGCGCCCCTAAGGATTTCGCTGTTGTGTTCTCCCAGCGTCGGCGCGGGTCGCCTGATTTCAATCGGGCTCTCGCTCAGCTTGATGAACGGGCCCAGGTGAGTCAGCTTCCGACCCAGTGCCGGGTGCTCCATCTGTCGCCAGAAGTTCCGCGCTGCCAGCTGCTCGCTGTTAGCGATGTCCTCTACCGTCTGGCACGGAGCAATAAGCATCCCCCGGTCTATAGCGCTCATGAAGAGCTCGTGTTTCGACTTGGACGCTACATACTTTTCAACCTCGTCCTGTATGGCGCTGAATTCGTCGATACTCTCTTGGTCGCCCCGCGCCGCTGCCGACACGTCCCACTCATTCCAGTCGATCAGATGCAGCCAGTCCGGTCCGACACCTTCCTCCGCCATCCACTCAGTCAGTCCGGATAGAGTCCTCGGATTCATTAGTAAGCTGACGTGCCCGTCTCTACACACGAACACTTGCCTGATAGGTAACTGCCCCCTCGAACGAAACGCGCCATCCCGCTCCACGTTGACGCCATGAAGCGGAGGAAACGGGGTGGCGTTCATCAGAGTCCAGATGACGGCGGTCTGCATCGAGACATCGACATGTTGACCCTCTCCGCTCTTCTGCCTGTGCCAGAATGCCGCCATCGTGCCTGCTGCCGCCTGTGCTGCAGCGTGAAGCTCGGCCTGCGGCGCGCTGATACGCACAGGAGGACGGTCTGCGTCGCCACATATGTACTGCATACCGCCCATGGACCACGCCACGAGGTCTGGCGCTTCGTGTTGAACGTATGGCCCCGTCTGTCCATATGGTGTAATGGACGTATAGACCAGCCACGGATTGATGTCCGCGAGGTCGTCAAAACCCAAGTCTCTGTCGCCCATAAATCCAGGACGAAACGACTCGATCAGGATGTCGGATTCGCGTGCCAGTTGTCGCAGCTGCTCTCGACCTGCCACTGACTCCAGGTCCATAGTCACGCCGCGCTTGTTCGCGCAGTACGCCTCCCAGAACAGACTCCTGTCAGGGCCCGGCTCGCCATCTACGAATGGCCCTGCGGATCGGGTAGGACTGCCTCCCGGCGGCTCTATCTTGACGACGTCAGCGCCAAGGTCGGCCAGCACTTTCCCGCACCAGTTGAATCCGCCCTCAGTCAGGTCGAGCACCCTGTATGGCCCGAGTGGCGTGGTCATATTGGAACTGTCCGGAAACATGTTCCTGCTACCCTGCGGGCGCTAAAAGTGCCCCAATCTTCCGAAGAACCTCGTTGACTATCTCGCCAGGGAGAGAAGTTATCACTGCCGCATTTCGGACTCTCCAATCAAGGCTCTTTACTTGGTCCGCAAGGATTACCCCTCTCACTTCGAGCCCATATGGAATGGCTACCTCGAAGGGATAGCCTTTGACTTGGTTCGCAATAGGACAGAACACTGCCAGCCCAACCCTGCCGTTGTATGCCGATGGAGAGAGTACAACGGCGGGGCGCCGCGCCGCCTGCTCGCTCCCTGCTTGCGGGTTGAAGTCGAGCCACACTGCGTCCCCACGCTCAGGCACTTGTCCACCCGCACTCACAACAGTTCACGGCCAACGGCCGGGCCGGTTTCAATCTCTCCGTGGAGGTTACTATCGGTAATGCCGGCGAGGAGTTCATCCAGTTCGGACAGAGGCGGCTCGACTACCGAAGCCACCAGCTTACCCTCCTCTGAGGTAAGTTCGACAGAAGAGTTAAGTGTCAGCCCAAGTCGAGCTGCGAGAGACTGCGGAATTCTTAGCGCTAGGCTGTTGCCCCACTTCCCGATTCGAGTTTCCATGTTCTGTGCACCCCATTGTAGATACAATGTTTATACAACACCCACCAGTTCGCGTCAATTGAGAACTGGGGAGGATCAGCGCAATCGGGCGGTCGCGGGCTGCCGGGCCGCATCTGGTGGCGGATCAATGAATTCATACCCAGGACCCTTGAAAGCAGACGCCACGACCCCGGCGAGAACGACAACCGCCATCGCAGTGTAGGCAACCCTCAGGCCGGATGTGAACGCTGCCAGTAGTCCGGCGCTGCCTTCCTGAGACACTCCCGCTAGCGAAGGCTCATAACCCAAGGATCCCATTGTGGCGGTTACTATTGCGGTCGCTATCGCGATGCTGCACAGGTTTCCCGAGTTGCGGACAAGATTGAGGAAGCCGGAGATTACACCGAACTTGCTCGGCTCGACCGCACTGAGCACCGAGGAGTTGTTGGGAGCATTAAACAATCCGATGCCCGTGCTTTGAAGTATCATCCCCGCCATGGCTATAGCGAAATGGGTATCCGCCTGAAGAGTCGATAGAATTAGAAGCCCTGCTGCCGAAGTCAGCAGTCCACCCATCGTGAACCACCGCCACCCGAACCTGTCGGAGAGCCGTCCGCTCAGCGGGCCCGTAACTATCATTCCGATAGCGCCGGGCACGAGCATTAGCCCCACCTGCCCTGGAGAAAGTCCCAGAACAGCTTGGAGGTAGAACGGCATCAGGAAACGCACGGACTGCATTCCCAGGAAATTCAGGTAGCTGGCCAGGACACCGAGCGCAAACAGGCGGCGTTTGAACAGCCGGATGTCCATCATTGGCGAAGAGCTGCGCAATTCCTGCACCACGAACGCAACCATTAGCACGGCCGACCCGACAAAAGCCGCGACGACAAGCGGGTGACCGTATCCAGCCGATGGCGCCCAGGTCATCCCGTTCAGGAACACAATCAAGGCTCCAGTGGATAACGCTGCGCCAATCCAGTCGTACCGGACCCTAGCGCCTCTTGTTTGCCCCACTCGTGTCGAGTCGATGAGTACTAGGGCCGATATGATCGCCACCGAAGCCATGACTGCGGTGCCGAAGAACACCCACTGCCATCCGAGAAGCTCCACTATGAAACCCCCGATTGCAGGTCCGGCCACTCCTCCCGCTCCAACCATACTCATCTGAAGGCCTAGAGCCTTGCCCCTCTCTTGGGGCGGGAAGCTCGCGACGATCATCGCCATCGAAGTGCCCTGTGTCATCGCGGCGCCCGCGCCCTGCACGATCCTTATGGCGATCAGGGAGGTCATATTGGGCGCCATACCAGCAACGCACGCGGCCACTACGAAGATAACGAAACCTATCAGGTAGATTCTCTTCCGGCCCGCTATGTCCGCCAGTCGGCCCATTGGCAGGAGCAGCGCGCTGATAGTGAGCGTGTATCCGATCAGTACCCACTGCGTGGTCGGTAAGGCGGTTTGGAAGTGTTCGGAAATATTTGGGAGTGCGACTGCAACGCTGCCCATGTCCGACACGGATGTGAACAGCCCGATCGCCAAGGCCAGGAACGCCCAGTAGCGGTAGTTTTCTCCGCGGAACAGGCTCAGACTTGGCCCCCGCCTAACTTGAGACAGGCCAGCCCTCCATGCGCCAGGCGGCGTCCCAGAACATGTACTCGTACTGGCTGCTGACCATGAATGCCCTCTCCATGGCCGCCAGCTCGGTCGGACCGGCTCCTTCAACGTGTCGATCGACGAACCCGCGCAGCCAATCGGCCAGTTCCTGGAACTCGGGAGCGTTGTACGTCTCTATCCAGCGGCTATACAGCGGTTGGCTCTCGGGCAGACCTTCAGCGTAGAGCTTCTGTCCGATCTCGCAGTACCCCCACGAGCATGGCAGGATCACCGACGCGACTTCGCCTGCCGTGCCCTGGTGTGCGGTGTTGATCATGTGCCTCGTGTACGCCCAGGTGGTGGGTGATGGTTCTGTGGCGAGCAGCTCCTCTTCGGTTATCCCAAAGTCGGCACAGAAGCTTACGTGCAGCGCCATTTCTGAGTTCAGGGTCTCGTGGATCAGCGTTGCGAACCAGCCCATGTCGCTCATGTGGGGCGCCTTGGTGACACCCAGTGCAATGGCGCGGCAAAATTCGATCAGGAACACGTAGTCCTGCCGCATGTAGTACCTGAACTTGTCGAGAGCAAGTGACCCGTCCCCAATGCCAGTCACAAATGGGTGACTCTGTTCACTCTCCCAGATGGGAGCCGCTTTGCTCCGAAGCTCGTCGGAAAATCCCATTCGGCCTTGCCCCTGTCGAACTTCCAGATGTCAGTCGTGTGCAATGTAAGAATCTGACACACCATTATGGTGTATCAGACCCCTTGACACAACCTGACCGTCATGGCTTATTGGTAAGCATGACCAAGTCTGGCTACATAATTGCGTTGGATCAGGGTACGACTGGCACGACTGCAATGCTGATCGACGCCGCTGGGGCTCCGCTGTGGACTGCGAGCCGGGAAATCCGGCAGATCTACCCTCGACCCGGCTGGGTGGAACACGATCCTGTCGAACTCTTCGACTCATGCCTGGAAGTCATCGAGGACCTGCTGGAAACAGCCGAAGAGCATCCCAGGTCAATCGCCGGCATAGGCATCACCAACCAGCGTGAGACCCTGGTCATGTGGGATCGGCGGACCGGAGAGCCGGTTTCCAACGCAATCGTGTGGCAGTGTCGGCGGTCCGCCGACATCTGCGACGATCTGAAGACCCGCGGCTACGATGCGGAAGTTCGGCAGAAGACAGGCCTGCCCATCGACGCCTACTTCACCGGCACCAAGATACGCTGGCTCCTTGATGAAGTCCCTGACGGCGAGCGTCGAGCTGCCAATGGTGAGCTCGCCTGCGGCACAGTTGACTCCTGGCTGATATGGAACTTCACCAACAAGCTCGTCCACGCCACTGACGTCACTAACGCCAGCAGGACGATGCTCTTCAACATCGAAACCTTGGACTGGGACGACGACCTGCTCACCATGCTCGACGTGCCGAGGTCGATTCTGCCGGAAGTGAGAACTTCAAGCGAGATTTACGGCCATGTTTCAGGTGACCTGTCGGCTGGCCAGCCCATACCGATCGCTGGAGTAGCCGGGGACCAACATGCGTCTATGTTCGGCCAATGCTGCTTCAATCCTGGCTCAGCCAAGAACACATACGGCACCGGCTGCTTCGCTCTCACCAATACGGGTCAAAACCGCGTGGACTCAAGCTCCGGTCTGATAACGACCATAGGCTGGGCGCTTGGAGACGAAATCGTCTACGCTCTGGAAGGCAGCGTCTTCTCCGCGGGAGCGACTGTCCAGTGGCTCCGCGACGGACTGGGAATCATCGAGACTTCAGCGGAGTCCGAGCGTCTGGCGACCGAAGTCGCCGACAACGGCGGCGTGTACCTGGTACCCGCGTTCTCCGGACTGGGAGCTCCGTACTGGGACATGTACGCTCGAGCTTCCATCGTCGGTCTGACACGTGGATCGTCGAAAGCACACATCGCTCGCGCGGCACTGGAATCGATTGCCTACCAGACCCGGGACATTCTGGACGCGATGCGGCAGGACACCGGCGCATCGCTTTCCTCGCTCCGTGTTGACGGCGGAGCGACGGACAATCGGCTGCTCATGCAGTTCCAGTCCGACATACTGGGAGTGCCTGTCCAGCGCTCGGCCGTTAAGGAGACCACCGCGCTTGGCGCTGGATACCTCGCAGGACTTGGCGTCGGGTTCTGGGACAGTCCAGCGGATATTGGAAGCCTGTGGCAAGCGGACGAGACGTTCTATGCCTCAATGGACGATGACCGGCGCGAGTCCCTCTACAGCGAGTGGCGTCGGGCCGTCGCCAGATCCCGGAATTGGGCCTCTTAGCAGCCTGTTCTACCCTCCTGCCATGTGCTGGATGTACCTCTCAGCCGACCGACGCACTGCCTCTTTGGCTCCTGACACGACGTTTCGCCCCCACCAGCCTCCGTATATCCGATTGAACTCATAGGGTTCTACTGCGTCCAGGATCCCTTGGACCTTAGCCTCCGACATCGGTATCAGGTTCGGATAGCTCGTCATGAAGCTCACAAATCTTCGGTCCGGCACAACCGTGATGCTGTCTCCAACAAACAGCGCCCCCGCTCCGTCCGCTCCGTCCGACCAGTGCAGTACCGCGCTTCCGTCGAAGTGTCCGCCGCACTGTATGATCGTCACCCCAGGCGCCAGTTCGCGCGGCTGTCCGTCCCAGTACTCGATTGCAGGATCGGGACGCATGACGTGCTCACGGTCGGCTTCAGGAATGATGATCGGGGCTCCGCCAAACGCGCGACTGAACTCGACCATGCTGTCATAGAAGTGCGGATGCGAAAAGCAGATGAAGTCGATCCCGCCACGATCTGCTATCTCTGCGATGGCAGCGTCGTCCAGCAGGCTGACGCAGTCGTACAATACGTTGCCGCCAGGCGTCTGAACGAGCAAGGCTCGCTGCCCGATGGTGAACGATGGCTCAATGCCTATGCCGAGAAGGTTCGGCTCTTCAGGCCGGACGTCGTTTCGGTACCCGTCCCTGAGAAGCCCGTCCATCGTGGTCCACTGCTGACCGTCCCAGCCCACGTACTGCCGTGGGTCCAGACAGATTGGGCACTCCGCCGGTGGCTCTGATGAATCCGCGTGCTGTACTCCACAGGTCTTGCAGATGTAGTTCGCCATCGAGTCGCTCCTTTGGGCCGCCAGCGGTGCCTGTCTTATCGAGGGGTGTTGCTGACGTGCCCGGTGATATACCTTGTACACTATACCAACCCGAGTGTAACTAGGAGAGAGCAGCAATGGGGTCAGATTCCCGACCCGGTACGATAGGAGACCTGCGGGCCTCCGGCTACGAGGTACTCCCCGTTAAGGAGGAGCTCCGGAGCAACCTGATACGCAAGATCCGTTCAAACGAGGAGTTGTTCCCCGGAATAGTCGGATTCGACGAATCGGTCATACCGCAGTTGGAAAACGCCATACTGGCTGGGCAGGACATCATCCTGCTTGGCGAGCGCGGGCAGGCTAAGTCCCGGCTCATCCGGCACATGGTCGGTCTCCTTGACGAGGCCATTCCCTGCATAGAAGGGTGCGAGCTTAACGACAATCCGTTCGATCCCATCTGCCCGGAGTGCAGGGAGAAGGTCCGGGAGTCCGGCGATGATGTGCGCATAGCGTGGGTTTCACGCGATAACCGATACGCTGAGAAGCTGGCAACGCCCGACATTACGGTGGCCGACCTGATCGGCGAAATCGATCCGATCAAGGTCGCTGAGGGGCGCTATCTGTCCGACGAGCTCGCTATCCACTACGGTCTGATTCCGCGTACCAATCGCGGGATATTCAGCATCAACGAGCTGCCCGACCTTTCCGAGCGAATACAGGTCAGCCTGTTCAATCTCATGCAGGAGCGCGATGTCCAGATCAAGGGCTATCGCATCATGCTCCCTCTCGACGTGATGCTCGTGTCGAGTGCGAACCCCGAGGACTACACCAACCGTGGACGTATCATTACGCCTCTCAAAGATCGATACGGCGCTCAGATCAGGACCCACTATCCTCGCGACATCAAGGAAGAGATCCAGATCATGGAGCAGGAGCACACCAGGTTCGACGACGCGGACACCGCGGTTCAGGTCCCGCACTACATGAAAGAGGTGGTCGCCGAGATTACCAATATCGCGCGGCGCAGCCCTGAGATCAATCAGCGTTCCGGTGTCAGCCTGCGCGTGTCTATCTCCAACTACGAGACCGTAATTGGCAGCGCGTTCAAGAGGAGTCTCAGGCTCCAGGAGACAGCAAGTCCGAGAGTCAGCGATCTTCCGGCGGTCGTGGCTTCTACCAATGGCAAGGTGGAGATGGAAAGCGTTGAGGAAGGCCGCGAGTTCAAGGTCGTAGATAGCCTCGTGAAAAAGGCAGTCCAGAACATGTTCAGCCGCTACTTCACCCCGCGTGACTTCGATGCGGTCCTAACCCGCTTCGATGAGGGCTTGACTGTCGAAACTGGTACCGACATCCCTTCTCTGTCTTATGCCGACAAGCTGCCCCAGATGGCGAACATGCGGGAGATGATTGCGCGAATAGAGTCGTCTAACGACCCTGCGGCAATCGCGTCGGCGATAGAGTTTGTTCTGGAGGGTCTGTACCTAAACAGGCGGCTCAATAGAGACCAGACAGCAGGCCACATCGTCTTCTCAGCCTGACGTTCCTGTAGAAGAACTTCGCGAATGTCACTTCCTGCGCGTGCGGCTTTTCTTGCGCGGGGCTCTGATCTTGCCGTTTGATGGACACCCCCAGGCGAGCACGCACTCGTCGCATCTCGGGCGTTGAGCTTTGCACACTTGTCTACCATGGCGAATCAGGTACATGTGAAACGCGAACACGTCCTCTTCTGAGACCATGGGCTCGAGAATGTCATGCGCCTTGTCAGCGGATACCTTCTTGCCGATCAGACCGAGACGCTGCGACACTCGGTATATGTGAGTGTCAACGGGCATTGCAGGCATCCCGAGCGAGAAGCACAGTATGATTGCCGCCGTTTTTGGACCCACCCCAGGCAGGGCCTTTAGCCATGCTTTAGCTTCGTCCAGGGGCATCTCCCCTAGAAAAGACAGGTCGAACGATCCTACGTCGGCTCGAACGATGTTGAGCACCTGCTTGATGCGGACCGACTTCTGTTTGGCGAGGCCGCCTGACTTAATGGCCTCCTCGATTTCCTCTTCTGGAGCATCGGCGATCGCCTCCAGACGACCGAATACGGCCATGAGGTTTAGGAACGCGCGTTCCGAGTTGATGTCGGAAGTGTGTTGGGAAAGTATCGTATAGACCAGCTCCTCCGCCGGGTTGTACCTTGGCTCCCACTCGACCGGTCCGTACATCTCGCTGAGCTGAGTCATGACGTCTGCGGCTTTTGCCCTTGGGCGCCTGGCGGCCATGGACGACCTCCTGTTCACTTCGGCGTTGCGGCTCTGTCGACCTGTTCACAGCCGCCATTACGGCGAAAGCCGGTATCCAGATGGGCTGGGACTGGGTTGGGTGCTCACGTCTCCGACACCCTGGATAGCCCCATCCGTCAGGATGTGAAGAGGTCACCTGCGTACGGATGAATTATACTCCAGCTTGCCCAAAAGAGATGTTGATACTGCCCCAAGTTAGCAGGCATCACCCGTCCGTCATTCCGGCGGAAGCCGGAATCCAGGGGTGGTGGAGATGGCTCGCGCAGATGCCGCCTGCTGATCTGGGACCCCTTCGGAAATGCTCTTCCACTTGACAGCAGTTCTGGTGCTCCAGTAATTTCAGACGCAGCCTACGAAATGTCATGCGCAATCCGTTGGGCGGGTGGCCCGCTATTGTGGACCCCTTCAATACCATGTCCACTGGTCGTGTTCTCGGCTCGTGATGCCGAACCTATGTGTGAGCCTGGGAGTGAAGCTAATGACCTTAGAACTGGTGGTGGGCGACCTCGGTAACCCGGACGGCCCCATCAGACACACAGATCTCGTCCAGCTCTCCGGGCTCTCAAGGTCCAGAATCCCGGAAGTCATGTCGACTTTGGCAAGCTCCCCTGCGGAGCGTCGCCGGGAGCTGATCGACCGTATGACGGATCTTGCCGAACACAACATTGAACTCGACTTTACCGCGGTCCTGCGTGCCTCCCTCCGCGACAGCGACCATGAAGTTAGGGCGAAGGCGGCTCACGGACTCTGGGACTCTGAAGACCGTACCATCGTACGTCCACTTATCGACCTGCTGCTAGGAGATCAGTCGCCTACGGTCCGTGAGGCCGCCGCCACTACACTGGCGAAATTCGCCGAGCTCGCTGGCGAAGGAAAGTTGGTCAGGAGAGATGCCCAGAGGATAAGCAACGCGCTTCTCTCCGTCGTCGAGCGTGCCGACGAAGACATCGAGACCCGACGCAGGGCCATAGAAGCCTTGGCGTCGTTCGACTCCGACAGAGTAAGTTCGATCATTGAGGACGCGTACTCGGACTCGGACGCCAGGCTGCGGCAGAGCGCCATATTCGCTATGGGAAGGAGCTCCGACTCTAGGTGGTTGCCTACTATAATCAAGGAGATGCGTAACCCCGATGCCGGGGTCAGATATGAGGCCGCTACAGCGTGCGGGTTCCTGGGTGAGGATGACACCCTGCCCTATCTGATAGGCCTGCTCAACGACGAAGACAGCCAGGTGCAGCTGGCCGCGGTCCGATCTCTGGGAGCCATAGGAGGCGACTTGGCCCGTCGAGCCCTTGCACAGGCAATGAAGCGCGGTGACGATGCGATCGAAGAGGTAGCAGAGGAAGCGCTCGCGACCATAGACTTCGACGACGATCCCTTGGGGTTCCGCTTTGAAGGCTGAAGTCGACATCGCCCGTCAGGTCGCATGCCGAAACTCCGAATGCGTCTTCCCAAAACCCTTCCCGCGCGTCGGAGTTGACCTTTGAGCACGGTCGGCATTATCGCAAATCCCGCGGCAGGCAAGGACATTCGCCGGATCGTTGCCCAGGGCAGATTTGTCCCGAACCACGAGAAGGTCAACATCCTCAAGCGCGCCCTTGTTGGGATGGACGCAGTAGGCGTAGACCGCGTCCTGTTTCTGCCGGACAGCGGCGGACTCGGAAGAAGTGCCCTCCAGGGGGCACAACTCGGCCTGGCCGCAGAGTTCATCGACATGACCATCTTCCACGCTGAGATAGATTCCTCTCGCGCGGCCAGGGCGATGCTCGACGCTCGTGTGGACTGCATCATCACACTCGGAGGAGACGGCACGAATCGTGCCATCGCGACAGAGTGCGGCGACATACCGCTTGTACCGATTTCCACAGGCACCAACAACGTTTTCCCGACTATGCTTGAAGGCACCATAGCCGGCATGGCCGCCGGCGTCGTGGCTACGGGGCAGGCCGATCCGGACCGGGCGTCTATCCGACACAATCGACTCGAGGTCTTTGTAGACGGTGAGTACAGGGATATGGCGCTCGTTGACGTCGCCGTTTCCACCGAGCGTTTTGTAGGTGCCAGGGCGATATGGGACATGTCCACCCTTCACCAGCTGTTTCTGACCAGGGCAAGCGTCACGAGTATCGGCCTTTCGGCCATAGGTGCGCAGCTCAAGCAGATTGCTCCTGACTTCCCTGAAGGTCTGTACATGCGACTGGGCTCCGGCGGCCACACCGTCCTCGCGCCGGTGGCTCCCGGCGCTGTTACCAGCGTGGACATCGCTGAGTGGTCGACCTTCACGCCATCTAGTCCAGGTATAGTGGTGGACCTGCGCCCTGCGACGATAGCACTGGATGGTGAGAGGTCCTTTAGCCTCTCACCAAGCTCAGAGGTCGAAGTGAAGCTGGGCCTGGATGGTCCTAGAGTCGTGGACCCCGAGCGTGCCCTCACTCTGGCCGTCGAGGCCGGAAGCACGCAACCCCCAAAGTCATCAAACTAGCCAGGACACTCCAACAGGGTCAGTGAAGACTTAACTGGCCTCGACTGATTGCTCCTGAACAGGGACAACAATACGATGAATCTCAGCTCACGCCGCTCGAACGTCCGCGCAACCAACGGAATGGTTGCGACTACCCAACCCCTCGCCGCGGCGGCGGGGGTGAAGGCCATGATGGAGGGCGGAAACGCCGTAGACGCCGCAGTCACGGCCGCCGCTGTCCTGAACGTTGTCGAGCCCCACTCGACCGGCATCGGAGGAGATCTGTTTGCCCTGGTCTGGACGGAGCAGGACAAGAGAGTCCAGGCTCTCAACGCCTGCGGGCGATCTCCGGGCCGCGCGTCGCTTCAGCAGCTCCGCAGCATGGGGCTACGTAGCATCCCTGACCAGAGTCCGTTCTCGGTAACTGTACCCGGAACGGTGAGCGGATGGGAGACCCTGCTCGATCGTTGCGGCAGAACAGACCTTTCGGTCGCGCTTGAGCCGGCCATCAACTACGCCGAACAGGGGTTTCCGGTCTCTGAGGTTATTAGCGACCACTGGCAAATTGGTGGGCCAAGACTCGCGGCGGGTCCCGCCGGCAGTGAGCTTCTCCTGGACGGCTCGCCGCCTGCCCCCGGCGCGATCATGAAGATTCCGACTCTGGCAAAGTCGCTCCGCGCAGTCTCGAAAGGCGGTACTGACGCCTTCTACAACGGTCCCCTAGCGGAGAAAATCTGCGACTTCGTGCAGTCACTGGGTGGATGGCTTTCGATCGACGATATGGCGGCCCACGAATCTACATGGGTTGACCCAATTCGAACCACCTACCGTGGATTCGACTGCTGGCAGTGTCCGCCGCCCTCCCAGGGCGTGAACGCGCTTCTGGCCTTGAACATAGCAGAGGGATTCGACCTCAGTGGAATGGCCTTTCAGAGCGCGGACACGTACCATCACCTAATCGAGAGCATGCGACTCGCCTTTGCGGACTCGCTCTACTACGTAACAGACCCCGATGCGATGCCTGTCCCTCCAGGGGGCTTGCTCTCCAAGAAGTACGCGTCAGATCGACGCTCGCTCATTTCGGCGGAACGCGCTCTCCCTTTGGTGGCCCACGGCTCGCCGCCCGCGCATCACAACACCGTTTACGTCTCGGCTGTGGACGGCGACGGCAACGCATGCTCCCTCATCAACAGCGTGTTCATGGCCTTTGGAAGCGCTCTGGTGGTACCCGGTACCGGAATCGCCCTGCAAAATCGCGGAGCTTCCTTCTCCCTTGATCCTGAGCACCCGAACAGGTTGGAACCGCGCAAGCTGCCATATCACACGCTGATACCTGGAATGGTGACCCGCGGCGGGGAGCTCTTCTCCAGCTACGGCGTTATGGGCGCGATGCAGCAGGCACAGGGACACCTCCAGACGCTCTCGAACACGATCGACTTCGGGCTGGAGCCTCAGCAGGCATTGGATGCCCCGCGCTTCAGTGTGCGGCTCGGCGAGGGGATCGCAATCGAGAACACCGTAAGCCCTGAAGTGATTCGAGACCTGTCGACCAGAGGCCACAGAGTCCTTGTTTCCCAACCACATGGACTACTGTTCGGAAGCGGACAGATCATCACACGAGATCCCGAAACAGGAGTCATCACAGGCGGCAGCGAGCCGCGTGCCGACGGGTTCGCTATCGGTTGGTAGCCGATCTCAGCTGTCAGACATAGCCCCAACGGACATCTCTGACTCCACTCGCGACTCATCCAAGAAATGGGTACGACCCGCCTCTCGTGGGGGGTGAGAGTTGCGGGCCGTACGCTGAAGTCGAGGAGTTTGACCTGGCCCCTCGTCGGGTATTGACTGTTAACTTGTTCTAATCTTAGAACAGAACAAATATGCGGGTCAATAGGTTTCCGAACAAATATTCGGCAGTTTTGACTCCGTGAGACCCACGACGGCTACCCCCTGAGCTCTTTTACCTTCGAGTAGTCAGCCTCAGCCTCTCTACGTCTGCCCAGTCCCCACAGCGCCAGTCCCCTCTGGCTGATGGCGAACCAGAATTCAGGATCGATGGCTATTGCACTACCAAAGTCGTTGACTGCCAGTTCTAGGTCACCCCGGTCCGCAAGTGCGACGCCCCGGTTGGTGTATGCGTCCCTGTACTCAGGGTCCAACTCGATTGCCCGGTCATACGCGGCAATCGCGTCGTCGAACTGCTCCAGATAGCGCAGAGCGATGCCGAGGTTGTTGTGGTACACGGCGTTGTTCGGATCGTGGTCCAACGCCGAGGAATAGTCTCGAACGGCTTCAGCGAAGTCCCCGGCGTCAAGATAGGCGTTCCCCCGCAGGAAGTAATAGTTGGCGGGAGAGTCCGACCGGCTGATCTCGTCGGTCAGGTGAAGTATTACCTGGCTGAGGTAGTCCCTGTCGCTGCTGCCGCTCAGGTTGGGGTTCCCACGCCAGGAGTACAACCGCTATTCGCTCATGCCGAGCGTCAGGATGACCTTCCACTCTTTGTTAGCGACCGGCTGGACCGACAGGCGCGAGTTCTTCACGAGGACCATCGCTTGGAGGTCGGAGTGTGCCTTGATCTCCTGGAGCGTAACAGGGTTGCGGAACTTGGCCTGGCCCCTGATGTCCACCATGTACCAAATAGGATTGTCGGGCGTGCTGCGAGCGTCTGGATGCTCTGAATCGGGGTCCCAGGCCGTATTGTCGGGATAGGCTGCCTTGACGACAGTCGCGTAGCCCACAACGGCGGTGGGCTTGGAGTTCGAGTGATAGAACAGGACCCCATCGCCTACATTCATGTCGTCCCGCATCGTGTTGCGCGCCGCGTAGTTGCGGACGCCATCCCATTCCGCGGTCTGGTCGTCCTCTCCGAGCAGGTCGTCGAACGAGTACGTCGTTGGTTCGGACTTCATCAGCCAGAATCTTCGTCCAGCCATGGGGTCACCTCAGTGAGCGCTAAAGTCTGCTAACCACTGGGCAAGGTGGATATGTTGATCCAGTAGTCCAGCACGCTCTGTATCATTACGTTGAATCTGACTCTGTCGATTGGTTTGTTGACGTAGCTATTCGCCCGAAGGCCGTACGAATAGAGCAGGTCCTGTTGCGCGGTTGACGTCGTCAGCACCACAACCGGTATCATCCCCAGGCTCTCATCGGCCTTAACTTCCGCGAGGACCTCGCGTCCGTCCATTCCCGGCAGATTTAGGTCGAGCAGGATGAGGTCTGGACGAGGTGCGTCTTCATGTTCGCCCTCTTTTAGCAGAAACTCCATAGCCTCCTCGCCGTCCTCGGCAAGATGGAGCTGGTACTGGAACTCAGTTTCGCTGATCGCCTCTTGAGTCAGCCGGGCGTCAGCGGGATTGTCCTCTACCAGCAGTATCTGTACGGGTCTGCTTTCGCTGCCCAGTGTCATAGTTCATCCTCCTGTGCGGGAATGGTGAAGTGGAAGATTGAACCCTCGCCGATTTCCGACTCCACCCATATCGTCCCGCCGTGACGTTCTACTATCTTCGAGCACATGGCAAGCCCAATGCCGGTGCCGGGGTACTTGCTGCGCTTATGCGCGCGCTTGAACATGCCGAATATGCGGTCTTGATAACGGGGCCTTATGCCAATCCCATTGTCGGCAACGGATAGTTGCCAGTTGCTGTCGTTGCGATGGCATGATACGTGAATCTTGGGAGCTACGTCATCCTGCCTGAATTTGATCGCGTTAGCGACAAGATTCTCAAGAAGCTGGGATATCTGCACTGGATCGCCCGAAAACTCCGGCAGCGGCTCGGATGTGATCTCGGCGTCGGTTTCCTGAATAGACACTCCCAAGTCGGCTAGAGCGTTCCCCAACGCCCGGTTGCAGTCAACCTGCTCGAATGGATTGCCGTCGGACTCAACTCTGGAGTAGTCCAGCAGGTCATTTATCAGACTTCTCATCCGGTGGACCGCATCGATCGTGAACGCGATAAAGTCGCGGCCGTCCTCGTCGATCCGGTCTCCGTATCGCTCTTCAAGAAGGTTTACGTATCCAGCAATAACACGAAGAGGCTCCTGGAGGTCGTGCGACGCAACATAGGCGAACTGTTCGAGCTCGGCATTCGAGCGCGTCAGCTCCACGGCCTGCGCCTGCAAGACTCTGTCTGCTTCCACGGTCTCGGCGTGAAGCTGGGAGTTGGCGATCGCCCCCGCCACCTGTGCCCCGATGAGCTGGGCCACCTCAAGGTCCTGATGCGTGTACGTATCCTCACTGAGAGACCTGAAATTCAGCACGGCTATCACGCGGTCATTGAAAATGAGAGGCACGCTCAGGAACGACCTGATGCCGCTTTCGTATTCAGGGCCAAGTCCGGGGAAACGGCCAAGCATCGCCTCTTTAGAGCCTGGATGGAACACAGTCGCCTGCCGGTTCCTTATCACCTGCTCAGTGAACGTTCCCGCAATCCTTGTGGTTTCGCCCACAGCGCGACCGCGCACTGCTTCACCGATTACGTAGGCCGTTATGAACTCGCCTGTTTCCTCGCGAATCATGTTGATCGAAATTCGGTCGTATGGGATCAGATGAAGCGTCTGGTCGGCGAACAGCGCGTAGACGTCCTCAATGTCCAGCGACGATGAGATGACTCGTCCGATTTCGGCAAGCCCGGCGTTCTGCCAGGCAAGCCGCTGTGCGGCCGATGCGGCAGCGTTATTCTCAGCGTATAGCTGCGAATTGGCAATCGCTGGTGCAATCTGGGCAACGACCTTTCTCATCAGATCGAGGTGGTGCCCCTCATAGGCGTTGCCCTTCAGGGACCGCAGGTTTAACACGCCAAGAACTTCGTTCTGGAACATTATTGGGGCAGCGATGACCGACCTCAGCCCTGACCTGACTCTCCGTGGATACCGCTGCGTCAATTCGTCCAGGTTGCCCTGGAGGATGATCGCGTCTCGGCTTCCGATGGCCTCTCCTACCATCGTTCCTTCCAACGGCACCCTACTGCCACGCTCTCTCCCTGCCGCGAACACACCGAGCACGTATTCGTTGACGAAAGTCTGGGTCTCCAGGTCAACGAGACTGATGGCGATTCTGTCGAACGGAATTAGCTCCCTTACCTGCTGCGCGAACCCCTCGTAGACGTCGTTGATGTCCAACGAAGACGTAATGATCCGCCCGACTTCCGCGAGTAGCGCGTTCTCCCCGGCCAACAGCTCTGCCTGTGACGACGCCACTTCGAACGCCTGCAGCAATTCCTTCTGCTCTGTGACATCGTCGGTGTATACGCTGATCTGAGGATAGTCTGGGGTTAATACCACCTTCTGACTGTACACACGGTCATCGACTTGGATCTCGCGTGTCAGCGATTCCAGGCCTCCGCGTTTCATGCGCTGTGCCATCTGTGATACGCCGCTGAGTAGCGGGTGAACGAATCCAAGCGAGTCAAGGTCCGGAAACATATCGCGGGCGGCATTGTTGCGGTAGGAGACGGTGCCGTCGACCTCGATCTCCACAACCGCGCTCGGGTCGTGGTCCGCCAATGAAGCGAGTCGGGCCAGCACACTGGAGACGTGCTGGTGGGTCCGCTCAAGCGCTTCGAGTTCTACGATGCGCCTCTGAGCCAGTTCAAGTTGGCCTTCCAACGAGGTCTCGCCCGTCATCTGTCTTGGCACGGGTAACGCCTCCCTAACGCTCCAAACATTCTATCGGATGTTTCGTTCCCAGCCCTGATCAAATCTTTGACAAGGAAAAAGACGACTGAGGCGCCTCAGCCGTAGCTCTCAGGCCCAGGCGGCTGCGCCCCTAGCCGCCATTGGCAGGTTTTCGATATGATAATTGAACTCGGCACGGTCTTGTTAAGGGGTGCCGTCGGGTTCCGTGGAGCGAGTCTGCCGTGTGAAGAAACCGGCTAACTTGTCAGCATTATGACTACTCCACTTGGAATGGCGCAAGCCTCAACTGGTCAACTAATGAGTCAATGGAAGTACGAGGACTGACATGGCCGTGATTGCAACCGGTGGCCTATCTGGAGGTGGAGGACGATTCCTTGGGCCGGAGCTGTCCAGACGCATCGACGCGGACTACGTTGATAGGCTCATTCTGTCCAATGTGTCCCGAGAGCTGCAGGCCACGGTAGAAGCTCTCGATCAGCGAGAACAGCGTCCTCCAACGCGGGGTGAACGATTCTCACGTCTGATCCAGCGGATCATGGAACGCACTGCCTACACCGGTGGCGGCCCCGACCCATACTTTGGCACAGTCTATCCTGAATTCCTCATTTCTGAGTACGACGAGTTGCCCACCTTAATCGCCACGCGGGGACACGAGATCGACGACGACGCCTACATTGGGGCGATCAGAACGGTTATTGAAGACCTGGCGACGGGCGGCAACGTGGTTATCGTCGGGAGAGGCGCGCACATAATCCTGGAGGACAATCCCGATGTCTTGCGCGTCGGCTTGATAGCCACCTTCGAGGACAGGGTCGAACGCGTTATGGTTCGCGAGCGCCTGGGCCAGTCGGATGCCGAAGAATCTATTCGGGCGCGGGACGCCGCTAGGTTGCACTACTTCCAGCGATTCTTCAACATTGACACCCCGGACTCCGCGGAACACTATCACCTGGTCATCAACACCAGTGAAATGAACTTGGACGCCGCGACTGACATTATTATTAGAGCGTCCGAAGAGCTTGAGATGGGAAGGCTGTCGCGGCACGCTTTCCGAGTCGAGCCGTAACCGAGGCGTGTTTTACAACGCCGAATCGTGTCAGGTCTGCGGGGCTCGCAGCGAGCTTACGACTATTGGCCTCCCACTCTCCGGGTGATCGATCACCCGGACCTCGGCGCCGTACACTTCCCTGATTCGGTCCGTCGTTAGTACCTCAGACGGCGTTCCCACGGCGACAAACCGTCCCTCTGACATCAGCGCGATCGCGTCGCAGAACTGGGCCGCTAGCGTGAGGTCATGTACCGCAGTCACTACCGTACGGCCGAGTGCGGTTAGACCTCGTAGCATCTGCATGATTGCCGGCTGGTAGGCAAGGTCCAGGTTTGCAGTAGGTTCGTCCAACAGCAACACTGGCGTTCGCTGGGCAAGTGCCATGGCTATGGCGACCCGCTGTCTCTCTCCTCCTGAAAGCCTGTCCACGAGCCTGTCCAGCAGCTCGTCGGTGCCGGTTGTTCTCATGCTTTCTACCGCAATCGAAAGATCGTCCTCAGTCTCCCACGAAAGCAGTCCCAGATGCGGATTGCGGCCCATGAGTACCACTTCCAGCGCTCTGGCACCGACCGGTAGGTCCGGGCTCTGTGGAACTACTGCCACCAACCGTGCCCGGCCCTTGCTCGACAATCTCGAAATGTCATTGCCGTCCACCTTCACTGAACCCCGGTCTGGCGAGATGACTCCCGCAATTAGCTTCATAAGTGTTGACTTTCCTACCCCATTCGGACCGCCTATGCCGATAAGAGTCCCCTTCCCTATGTCAAGGTCCACACCGTTCAGCACGGTACGTTTTCCATACCCGGCCCAGGCGTCCCGAATCGAGATCGCGGGCGTGGCGGTCGAACCGGGTCCTTTCAGCCGATTCGCTGTCGGAACTTCTGTGATGTGACTCACGCTACACCCGCGCGTCGCCGCATCAGAATGTACAGGAAGAACGGAGCGCCGCAGAACGCCGTAACGATTCCGACCGGAAGCTCGCCAGGGCTCACTATCGTCCTGGCTATCAGGTCGGCAATGACGAGAAAGGTAGCTCCGATGAGGCCGCTCATCGGGACAATGAACCGGTAGTCCACTCCCCAGAGAAGTCGCACGACGTGGGGCGCGACAAGTCCCACGAATCCTATCAGCCCGCTGAACGACACGGCCGCAGAGGTCGCCAGCGTCGCAGCCACGATCAGCACGATCTTGACCCGCTCCACATCTACCCCGAGCATCGAGGCGTGCTCTTCGCTGAGTTGCACGACATTGAGTATCCTCGCGAATCCCAGCAGCACGCACACGCAGGGGGCGAGGTACAAAAGCACGACCAGACTGTCGCTCCACTCCGCTGCGATGAAGCTGCCCATCAGCCAGCTCAGGACAGGCCGAAGGTCGGGATCGCTCCGAATCATCAGCAAGCTTGTGACCGACGCCGCCAGCGCCGAGATAGCCACACCAGCAAGGATTAGCGTGGTCAAGGGTGTCCCATGCGAGCTGCGGGCGACCGAGTACGCGATCATAACCGACGCGATCCCACCGCAGAACGCTGCTATTGGGAGGATACCGACTCCTGCGAAATACAATGGGATGCCAGTGAGCAACACTATCGTAGCCGCGAGTCCGGCGCCCGATGCAACACCAACCAGGTAGGGGTCGGCCAACGGGTTCTTGAACAGTCCCTGGTACGCCGCGCCCGACATCGCCAGCCCCGCGCCGACAATCAATGCCAGCGCCACTCTCGGCAGCCGCAGCTGCCAGAGAATCGTGCTCCATGAGTTTGGGTGGTCTGTTTCCGCAGAACCGGGAAGCTGAGCCGCGATTATCTCGATCACAGCGCCCAGGGGGATATGGACTGAACCCTGGCTGGCAGCGACCATCGCAGCCAAAGCAGCAACTGCCGCTCCTATTCCAAGCCGCCACCATGGGTATCTGAGCCCGACGACCCTTGAGGCGACGGCGTCGATCCTCGTCCTGTCCACTTCGCCCACTGCCATGCGCTGGCTCCCGCCCTTCTCCACGTCTCGTTACTTGAAGATTCCCGGATATACGAGTCGCGCCATCTCTTCCACTCCTTCGATAAATCTCGGACCTTGGACAGACAGCGCGTTTGAGCTCAGTGTCAGCAGCGAACCGTGTCGTACCGCGCGCACCGATTCGAACGCGGGTTCGTCGGCGAAACTTGCCTGGTTCGACGTAAAGATGACGGTTGGATCGCGCTCGACTATTACTTCGGGGCTGATCTGGGCGTAGCCCTCGATGTCGTGTGCGACATTCTCCAGCTTGAGCAGGTCGAATACTTCCTGCATCATCGTGCCCTGCCCCGGTGCCCAGAAACCGCCCACGTCTTGGAACACGGTGGGACCGGCGCCAATCGGCTCCATCGTTGCCCTGATGGCGGCCACACGCGCTTCGAAGTCTGCAGCTACGTCCTCAGCCGACCCGGGATTGCCAACGACTCTGCCCCACAGCCGAATGCTGTCCGCGATCTTCTCGAAGCCATCTGACAGCGTAGGAAGGTAGAGCACCTTGAGACCGGTACGTTCGAGGTCCTGCACGAACCTGTCGAAGAAGACGAAAACAAGGTCTGGCTCAAGAGCTACCGTAGCCTCGATGTCCATATTGAATGCATCGCCCACCCGCGCGATATCGGACGCTTCGGGAGGGTAGCTCACATACTGGTGAGTTCCGACGATTCGGTCCCCTTCGCCGATAGCGAACAGTATCTCCAATACGGCGGAGTCGAACGCCACGATCCTTTCGGGGGGACTATCGAACGTGATCTCCCGCCCATCTCCAGACTGCACCGTAACCGGGAACACCGCCAGTATCGGAGTTGGCTCAGCGGCCTGCCGTCTGGAAGGTCCTGCCGTTACGCGGACAACCCTGGGCGTTGCCAGAGGAGCCGCAGTAGGAGCAGGAGCGGCTTGTTCAGGCTGGGCTGGGAGAGCTGGGGAGGATGATGGTCCGGGCTGCGGCGCAAGAGCGGACTGTGCGGGCGCCGCAGATGCCGGAGGCTGCGGCTCCAGCGGAGCTCCAGGCTCCTCAAGGGCGCACGCGACTGCTCCCAGGCAGATTACAAAAAGCCCAGCGAGGGCGACGATACTTTTAAGCAATTTCACCACCATCTCTTGAGTTCGAAACTATCCGAAGCAGAGTCCCGACACTTGGACGGTTCCGGCAAAACAAAAGACCCTGCTTCCAGGAGGGAGCAGGGTCGGTCGGAGCTTTGCGGGCCGATTTCGTACCTTTCCTCGAAGGCCAAGATGTCGACGGGAGTAGTGGACCGGGCTCGCTCCGCTCTTCAGCGGCGCCTACCGTTGCGGGACAGCGCTGGACTTCGACCAGCTTCCTCTCTTAGGCCCTGTGACGGGCGCTCCCACCGTCTCTGATTCAGTTTGTCAGGTTCGATACGCGAAATGCGTCGGCTAATGATGAACGCCCAGACCGCGCGTGTCAAGAATCAACCTGCAAGAGTGCTGCGAGCCACCGATCCTGGAAGGTCTGTCAGGACAGATTTGGATGCCCTATGGCACCAACTGACGCTCTGCTGATTACGTTTGACGAACGCGCCATTCCAATTGAGAGAACGTTCGAAAAATGATACAATTGTCCTACTGATCTTTGTATGAATTAATACGCATCCGATCGTCTGGGCCGACTCTCGACTTCCGCAACTTCACCCGCCCTGTGAGAACGCCCCGATCTCGCCCTTCCGCTTGGTTTTACCTGTGCCGGATGGGTTCGATTCCGATGACGACACGTAGACATGGTCCAGCCCCAAAGTGGGCCGCGCTATGGTACGCAACTCTACCAGGAGCTTTGTATGGCAACCAGACCGGACGAACGAGTCGACCAGTACACCGCAACCGACATACAGGTGCTGGAGGGCATGGAGGCCGTCAGGAAACGGCCCGGCATGTACATTGGCAGCACCGACCAGCGCGGCCTGCATCACCTCATTATCGAAATCGTAGATAACGCCGTTGACGAGTTCATGGCGGGCTACTGCGAGAGCGTTGAGATAACCCTGCACGAAGACGGCTCCGTTACGGTCGTGGACGACGGCAGAGGCATTCCGGTCGATAAGCACCCCACGACCGGACTTTCCGGCGTTGAGACGGTCATGACCACGCTCCACGCTGGAGGCAAGTTCGGTGGCAAGGCATATCAAGTCTCTGGCGGTCTGCACGGAGTCGGAGGCTCGGTCGTCAACGCGCTGTCCGAAATTCTGACGGTGGAGGTTCACCGCTCCAACAGAGTGTACTACCAGACCTTCTCACGCGGAATGCGCCAGGAAGAACTGAAGTACCGGAGGGCGCGTCCCGAAGAGCGCGAATCGTCCGGCACCACCGTAACCTTCTTGCCTGACAAGCAGATCTTTTACGAGTACGAGTACGACTTCAACGTACTTGCTCAACGCTTCAAGGAGATGGCCTACCTGAACAAGGGACTCCGCATCAGGTTCCGCAGCCTCTACCATGCCGACCGTTGGCCCAACAACGAGGTCACGTATTACTTCGACGGCGGCATCTCCAGCTTCGTGTCCAACCTCAACCAGACCCGCGAAGTACTGCACCAGAAGCCGATCTACGTCGAGAAGCAGCTCGACGGCGGCACCATAGTTGAGGCCGCTCTACAGTACAACGACAGCTTCAACGAGTTCGTTTACTCCTTCGCCAACTGCGTCAACACGCACGACGGCGGCTCTCACATTACCGGCTTCCGTTCGGCGTTGACTCGAGTACTCAACGACTACGGGCGCAAGCAGAACATCATCAAGGAGTCCGAACCTAACCTCGCTGGCGAAGAGACGCGGGAAGGACTCACCGCTGTCATTAGTGTCAAGCTGACTGATCCCCAGTTCGAAGGACAGACCAAGGGCAAGCTCGGAAACCCTGAAGTTCGAACGCAGGTCGAAAGCGTCGTCGCTGAGGCCGTCCAGTACTACCTGGAAGACAATCCCACCGACGCCAAGCGCATCATCGACAAGTGTTTGACCGCCCAGCGCGCCCGCGAGGCCGCTAGGAAGGCACGAGATCTCATCATCCGCAAAAACGCCATGGACGGCGGCGGACTGCCTGGCAAGCTCGCCGACTGCGCTGAGAAGAACCCGGAGCTTTGCGAGTTGTATCTCGTCGAGGGCGACTCGGCTGGAGGCACAGCCAAGGGCGGCAGAGATCGCAGGACCCAGGCTATCCTCCCTCTCTGGGGCAAGATTCTGAACGTCGAGAAGGCCCGCGCAGACAAGATGCTCAGCCACGACGGTATTCGCTCGATGATTACCGCCATTGGCGCCGGTCTCGACGACGATCTGGACATCACCCGACTGAGGTACCACCGCATTATCATCATGACCGACGCCGACGTCGACGGCTCCCACATCCGTACCCTTATACTCACCTTCTTCTTCCGGCACATGCTGGAGTTGATCGAGCGCGGTCACGTCTACATCGCTCAGCCGCCCTTGTACAAGATCACCGCCGGCCGCGAGTCCCACTACGCGTACAGTGAGCTGGAGCGTGAGGGCGTGATGGTGCAGCTTAAGAGCAGGCGCAACGTCCACATGCAGCGTTACAAGGGTCTGGGCGAGATGAACGCCGAACAGCTATGGGAGACCACCATGGACCCCGAGGAGCGGACGCTGCTTCAGGTCACCATTGAAGACGCCGCTGGCGCCGACGAGGTTTTCTCTACACTCATGGGCGACGTCGTAGCGCCGAGGCGCAACTTCATCCAGACTCACGCGCTCGAAGTCAAAAACCTCGACGTCTGATTCGCTGACCTTCAGTCAGACTCCGGTGGACGGGCGCGTACCGTCTTTCTGGGACAGCCGGGATCCACAGAGTTAGGGGTCTTTTGGACATATTGGCAATGTGGGTAGGGCACGGCTCTACCCGGCATTTCAGCAGCGCCCCTCAGCCGTAGACAACAGCCTTCAGCGCTGGTCCCACATGCCGGTGCTGAAGTATCTCTCTCCGATGTCGTTGAAGATCGTAACGACCGTCCCGGCCCCTGCCTTCTTGGCCGTCTTGAGCGCACCTAACATATAGGCTCCCGAGCTCTGCCCTGCGAACATACCCTTGGCCGACAACTCAAGCGAGACTGATCTGGCTTCATCGACGTCAATTGGCAGCATCTCATCCACCACGCTCTGGTCGAACGTGTTGGGAATAATGTGCCCCTCACCAAGAGGCTTCAGACCCTCGACACCTGGCCACTCAGGAGGGTTGATACCCACGATGTGGATGCCTGTGTCGTATTCCTTGAGCCTGCGCCCTACACCGCTGATGGTCCCGCCTGTGCCAACCCCTGCGACGAAGTGCGTGATCTGGGGCACCTGCGCGAGAATCTCCTCAGCAGTAGTGTCGTAGTGGGCCTGCGGGTTGTTCATATTGGAGTACTGGTCGCACCAGAAATAACGGTCAGGATCGCTTTCGTAACGACGCTTGACCTCATGGAGAGTTTCATCGTAGCCGAGCATTGGGTCGGTCGCGATTATCTCCGCTCCGTGCGCGATGAGGCGCTTCTTGCGCTCTTCGCTCGCGTTCTCGGGCATGACCAGGGTGACCTTATAGCCGAGGACCGCGCCGATCATGGCATAAGCAATCCCGGCGTTCCCTGAAGTAGCGTCCAGTATTGTCTTGTCTCGCGTTAGGTCCCCCGCAAGTATCGCCTCTACCAACATACGCAGCACTGGGCGGTCCTTGATCGAACCACCCGGGTTGAGCTGCTCGTACTTGGCGAACACCTGGGCGTCGCCAGTGTCGTGGTCCAGATCGACTTGGGTCGTCGGAGTGTTCCCGATCGCTGTTAGCGGAGGATACTGCTTTATGAATTCAAGAAACTCCTTCGAAGGAGCCAAGGTGATACCTCTCATGTCAGGTAGAGTTCCTCGATCACCGGAATTGCGATCAAGGCCGTATCGAGTATATCCAGTTCAAAAATTTCCGTCCAGCAAGTGACCCAAATATCGCTTAAAATTCAGTTGAGGCGGAGACTATCTTGTAGTGACATGCCCCTCACGCTTAGTCTAACTAGGAACAAAAATGACATCCGTACGCGTCGATGTTCAGACCAGGGTCACCGACCTCAGAAAGCAGATCAACCGCCACGACCGTCTGTATTACGCCAAGGCCAGTCCTGAGATCTCTGACGCCGAGTACGACGCCCTAATGCGTGAGCTCCGATCGATAGAGCAAGCCCACCCTGAACTGATCTCAGAGGACTCCCCTACTCAACGCGTCGGAGGCGAGCCGGCCGAAGGCTTCGACGAGGTCACCCACCGCCTGCCGATGATGAGCCTCGGTAACGCGTTTGACGAAGACGAGCTGGTGGCCTGGCACAGCCGAGTTGCCGACCAGCTTGAAGCCGCCGAGTTTGAAATGGTGTGTGAGCTGAAGTTCGACGGCCTGGCCGTCTCCCTGACATACGAAAATGGCGTATTGACACGCGGCGCTACCAGGGGCAACGGATTAGTGGGCGAAGACGTCACCTCCAACTTGAGAACGATCAGGAGCATACCCCTGCGACTGTCCGGAGCCGGGATACCTGCTCTCCTGGAAGTTCGCGGCGAGGTCATCTTCCCTAAGTCGAAATTCGTAGAGTTCAACAGACTCCGGGAGTCACAGGGACTGCCCGTTTACGTTAACCCACGGAACACCGCGTCAGGGTCACTCCGACAGCTGGACCCGCAAATGACCGCGGAGCGGCCTCTCGACATATTCGTCTACTCCGTCGGCTACTACGAAGCCGGCGATCTGCCCGACAATCAGCGAGACACCTTGAGTTTCCTCGGCGACCTCGGCTTCAAGGTCAACGACCACAACCGGACATTCTCCACCGTTCGCGAGGTGCTCGAATGGTACGAACGCTGGCGCGACGACTTCCACAATCTCGACTACGGCTGCGATGGCCTGGTGGTCAAAGTAAACAGGTTCGACTACCAGCGTCATCTCGGAGACGTGGGCCGCGAACCCCGTTGGGCCATCGCGTACAAGTTCCCAGCTGAACAGGCAATCACAGTGCTCAAGAGCGTCGAATTCAATGTGGGACGTACAGGCACGATCAACCCGTATGCTGTCCTTGAGCCGGTCCACGTGAGCGACGTCACGGTCAAACAGGCAACGCTCCACAACGAGGGCTACATAAGAACCAAGGGCCTTCGAAGAGGTGACTGGGTAGTGGTCGAGAGAGCGGGAGAGGTGATCCCACAAGTGGTCAGACCTCTGATAGAGAGGCGTGGCTGCTCCGATGAAGAGATACACATGCCCGGCAAGTGTCCGAGCGACAAGTGTGACGAGCCTGTCGTCCGTCGCAAGGGCGAGGCAATGTCCTACTGCACCAACCCTTCCTGTCCAGAACAGTTGGTGCGTAGAGTCGAGCACTTTGTCAGCAGGGGCGCTATGGACATCGAGGGTCTCGGAGTCAAGCAGGGTGAGGCCCTCATAGCTGCCGGACTGATCAAGGACGTTGCGGACATCTATACCCTGTCTAAGCACCCAGAAAAGCTGATCGAGATGGAACGAATGGGGGAGAAGAGTGTCAACAACCTGTTGTACGCCATCGGTAAGAGTAAGTATCAGTCCCTGACCCGCGTCCTAGTCGCGCTCGGCATCCCATTCGTTGGCGGAGAGGTCGCGGGGGTTCTGGCGAGACACTTCGGCGCGATGGACGCCATCCGCAAAGCATCGCAGGATGATCTTGTCGCGATCAATACGATCGGCCCCAAGATTGCCGAGTCTGTGTACGAATACTTCAGACAACAGTCGAACGCAGCCGTGGTGGATAAGCTGGTTCACGCCAAGGTGAAGATGATGGAGGAAGTTACTTCACCCCCCAGCGAGAAGCGGCTGGAGGGTCTACGCTTCGTGGTGACGGGGAGGCTGACCAACTACTCGCGCTCCGAGATTCAGGACAGGATCAAGGACTTGGGTGGCGCGGTCTCTGTCTCGCTGAGCAAGCGGACCGACTATCTGGTTGCCGGAGATGGAGCCGGCTCGAAGGTGGAAGACGCGAGCAGGTTGGGGGTCAAAGTGCTGTCCGAGGATGAATTCGAGCAATTGACCGAGGAACGAGTTAAGGCCCTAACTCCAGTACCGCCCATAAACTATACTCCCATGCATTTTAACAGGCAGCCAAAGGTGGCAAGCAGGCGAGGAGGGTCTCGACCACGGAGGCTCCGGCCACTTGGCTAGCCGAACTGGGACGCGACCTCTTCGAGGAACAGCGATAGCTGTCGTTCCTGGTCAAAAGAGGCGAACCTTACGATCACAGTCTCCGCTCCGGAGGCCTCGTACCTGCGTATCCGGTCGGTGATTAGTTCTGAAGGACCATACGGACCCCAGCGGTCGCCCCACATGTTCATCCCGTAGTACAGGTTGAGGAACCTGTCCGCCTCCTCCGCACACTCGTCTGCATCATCCCCTATGTTGACCGTCATGTAGAACGTTCGCTCCAGCGACTCCTCTTCCCGACCTAGCGCGCGAGCATAGTGTTGCACCCGTTGAACGACCTTGCCGTACTCGTCCGGGTAGTCCGAGATCGAAATAACACCCGAGCCCAGGCGTGCCACACGCTCGAACTGCCGCTCCTTACCCGAACGCCAATGCGCCGCGACCAGGAACGGTACTCCTCCATCCTGCGGAGATGAAGGTGCGATTCTCACGTCCTCGAACTTGAAGTGCCTGCCTGAAAAGTCCACAGGCCCTCCCGTTGTAAGCTCCCTGACAACCTGCACGACTTCCTCGAACCGCGTCGCCCGCGACTTCGCCTCCACTCCCGCGTTCCGCCACTCGCTGCGCTGCGCCTCGTTGAACGCTCCCCCTACCCCAGCCCCGAGCACCAGCCGTCCTCCTGAGATGAAGTCCAGCGTCGCCGCCTGGTGCGCGAGGTGAACAGGGTGTCTCAGAGCCGCCAACAGCACAGCCGTGCCCAGCCTCACCCGTTCTGTATGTGATGCGACCGCAGTCAACGTTGTCAGTGGTTCGAGCCGAGGCTTGGCGGTGAGACTGTCCCCAACCCACACCGAGTCCAGGCCCGCCTGTTCTGCGGTCTGCGCCAGATTTATGACCTGACGGAACACCTCAGGCGTGCCTCCCTCCATCACAAGGCGTCGGGTTGGTAGCAGGATTCCAAATTTCACCTGTAGAACACTCCGCCAGTTTTCAGAAGGCACTGCATGTATGACGGCGATCTGTCGAGACACCGGCACAGGTCGTCAATCGTATCCACGTCTAGCTCGAATCCAGGAGACCAGAATTCCCTGACTTCGATGCCAAGCTCAGCCGCCAGCTCGCGATGACGCCTGTGGCTCTGGCTCCCTAGCCGAGGGGAGAAACCACTACTCGGAGGCACGACAAGCCCGTTGGTTCCCCCATCATGTGCGGGACAGATCGTTATGGTTTGAGTCCCTGCGGCGAAATCCATCAAGTCATCCACGTCTGAAACAGTCATCAACGGGAGGTCGGCCGGTATGTACGCTGCAACTTGACCGGAACGCCAGACCCATCCAAACGCATCGGCCACGGCCCGGTTCAGGTCCATGAATCGGTCTGGCTTCCAGCACGATCCTGCCTTCAACGCGATTGTCCGCACACGCTGGTCGCCTCCGACTACCATGGTCGCGGTTACTTTCGAGTCGTGAAGTACAGAGAGCACGGACTTCAGCATTGCCGCGCTCAGCTCGGCACGTTCTTCATCACTAAGATGACCGCCGAGCCTGGTCTTGGACTCGGAGAGCGGCTTCATTGGCACCACCACCGTGACCTTGGTATTAGCGGACATTCGATACGCCCGCCACGTCCAGCACGCCGCGCGCCAGATCGACCTTGTCCTGGTCAGTATTCATGATGGTATCCAGCACAACCGGCTCCATCCCCAGCGATCTGATCTCATCCGCGCGGCGCCGGTCCAGGTTATCGAGAACAAACACGTCGCATAGTCCTGAGTATCGTCGGGCGACTCCCACACACGAGACGTCCTCACCAAGCTCCTCAAGCATTTTTGCCGCCGGCCCCCTGATCGCCTTGCCACCGACAATGGGACTGACCGCGATTGTCACACCGTTGAAACTCCTGATCGCCGACTCCACCCCTGGCACCGCCAAAATCGGCGCCATGCTCAGCATCGGATTCGACGGGCAGTATATGAGCGCTCTCCTATCTCTCAACGCCTGGCTGAACGCCTCCGACATGAGCGCGTCCTCAGAACCATCGAACACCAGGTCGCTGACAGCGGGCTCGCACCTGTGCTTAACGAAGTACTCCTGGAATGCCAGTGTCCCTATATCGGTAACAACTCTCGTCCGCACTCTCTCGTCGCTCATTGGCGCGACTGCGTGCTCGATACCAAGTGATTGGCAAAGTCGCTCCGTGACTTCAGACAGAGATCTCCCCTGCCGAAGCATGTTGGTTCTCACGATGTGAGTGGCCATGTCGCGGTCGCCGAGTCCGAACCAGGTTTCCTCCCCCAGCATGCGCAGGTGTTCGAGCGTGGCAAAAGTCTCGCCAGTAATTCCCCAACCGGTGAACGGGTTGGCAAGACCGGCCAGCGTATACATGACAGTGTCCAGGTCAGGCGAGACGTGCAGACCGTAGAACTCTTCGTCGTCCCCGGTGTTGACCACTACTTGGAGGTCATTCGCATCGAGAATCTTCGCGAGACCGAGACACAACTTTGCGCCTCCAACTCCTCCCGCAAGCGCCAGCACACTCATTCGATAGACCCTCCTGTACACGCCGCTTGTCGGATATCGCATCCCGAAAAGCAACGATACTCTAACACGGCGCCAACGGTCGAACCAAACCGACTGACCTCCCTGTGCTAGAATCGTTCTGTCTACTTTTGGTGACTGAGAGGCAGTCACATCCGCGTTAGCCAACTCAACCTCACCAACTTTCGTAACTACTCGACAGAAGAGCTGCGCCTCGATTCGGGAACTGTTCTGGTCCAGGCCCCCAACGGCCACGGCAAGTCGAACCTCATCGAGGCGATCCACATGCTGTCGGTCGCCCGTTCCACCAGGGCCTCCACTGACGCCGAGCTGGTAAACACCGCATCGCTCGACCGGTTCCCTGTGTATGCTCAGGTTTTTGGAGTGGTGCAGCGAGCCGCCGGTCAGGTTCGTCTCCAGTTGGATCTGACAGGGGCATCCTCCGACCCACGCTCGGCGCCGTCGGACATCGACGCCAGGCGCAGGCCGCCACGCATAACCAAGACGCTCCAGGTGAACGGCGTGCGTCGCCGTGCCAACGACTTCGTTGGCGTGCTGAAGGCTGTGCAGTTCACACCGGAAGACGTGGACATGGCCAATGGCCCTCCACAGCTTCGCAGACGTTTTCTGGACATGTTGATCTCTCAGCTGACTCACACCTACCTGGCTGACTGGCAGGAGTACAGCAGGATTCTAAGACAGCGGAATCACCTGCTTAGAGCAATCCGAGACGGCACGTCGAGCCAGTCTGAGCTTGAGTTCTGGGACATCAGCTTTGCGGTAAGCGCCGGTCGAATCGTGTCCGAGAGGGTCAAGACCCTCGATAAGCTGAGCGAGTTCGCCCGCCAGATTCACAGCGAGCTGAGCGGCTCAGATGAACCGCTGTCACTGACTTACCTGCCATCGGGCGAGATCGGCACAGCGCGCGACCCAAGGGGCCTCGCAAATGCGGTCCTCGAGGATATTCGTGCCCGAGCTTCGAGGGAGATTGCCGCCGGACATAGCCTCGTCGGACCCCACCGGGATGATCTGTCAGCCTCGATCGGCGATCTGGATGTTGCCGGGTTTGCCTCACGGGGGCAAGCCAGGACCGTCGTCCTGTCGCTGAAGCTCGCCGAGGCGCGGCTAATCTCCGAGTCGATTCGGGACCAGCCCGTGATCCTGCTCGATGACGTTATGTCCGAACTTGACCCTGCCCGCCAACGCCATGTGCTCGAATTCACGTCGAGGTATGAACAGGTCATCATCACGACGGCCGAGCCAGCTCTTGCGGTGCAGCTTGGAATACGACAGGATCACAGACTCTACGTTGAGTCTGGGAGACTTACCGACCCTGCGTGATTTCGAAGGGTCTGGAGGCGAAACTTTGAACAGTGACGAGATGGCGGTGGAAGCCGCCGCCGAGATTATCCGAGATTCACAGCACTTGGTGGCTCTCGTAGGGGCTGGCCTCTCCGCCGAGAGCGGGATTCCGACTTTCAGAGGCGCAGGGGGTCTATGGACTCGGCTGGGCGAGCCGAGTTGGAACGGGTACCAGGACCTGCTCCGCGATCCTGTAGGATGGTGGCAGAACCAGCTCGACCCCGATTCCGACCCTGCGAGAACGGAATTTCGCGCCGCAATAGACGCCGCCGAACCTAACGCCGGTCACAACGCCCTGGTTGACCTTGAGCGAATGGGCATTCTCAAGATGACCATTACGCAGAACGTGGACAACCTGCATGTGCGAGCAGGATCGACTCGGCTCGTCGAGATTCACGGCAACCGCACCAAGGTGAGGTGCATCGGGTGCGAGTCCCGATGGCCGAGGGAGACGTTCGACTATCTGGACCTTCCTCCCCTCTGTCCCGAGTGCGGAGGCTTGGTCAAGGGCGACACAGTCATGTTTGGCGAGCCGATTCCGCCGAGCGTACTTGAGGCGTGCTTCGAGGCGACTGACCGATCAGACTGCATGATTGTCTGCGGCACGTCAGCCACCGTGTATCCTGCTGCTGCCTTCCCTCAGGCAGTTTCAGAGCGAGGCGGATTTGTCATTGAGGCCAACCCGAATCCCACGCCCCTGTCCCTGCTGGCCGACGTAGCGCTGAGAGGCCCGACTGGGACGGTGCTTCCTCAAATCGTCGAAAGGTTGCGCTGAGCCTGCCCAAGAAGCTCCGACCTCGTTACTCCGCGATGCTCCAGACCCTGAGCCTGCCGTCCGCGCTGACCGCCGCGACCTTCGATCCGTCGGGAGCCGCCGCGACTCCATACATCCCCTTGATGCCTGTCTCGGCCACTGCGACTGTTTCAAATGTCTCAGCGTCTAGCAAACGTACGCCGCCTGCGACAGAGCAGATCAGCAGACCTGAATCCGATACCATCGCAACTGAGTTGGGCCCGGCTCCCTCCATCCGACCTGAAGACACGGTCTCGTAACTGCCAGGAGTGAGAACGACGATATGCCCCTCGTAGGTCCAGCACAGGAGCTCGCCGCCAGGCATGAACAGACATCCAGTCGCTGCCTCCCCCGGCGCCTCTATCTCACGCACAACGGCCCTCGATTCCACGTCCCAAATCTTGACCAGGTTGCCGATTCCCGAAGTTGCCAACTCCCTTCCGTTCGGAGAGAAGCTGACGCACGTGACGTTTCTTGGATGAGACACGACCACGTCCAACGATTCCGAGCCTTGAGTCCAGAACCCAATACGCCCATCGTATGATGCGGTTACCGCTAGGTCGCCCGTTGGTGAAAAGGTCGCCGCAGCCAGCGTATTCTTGTGCCCAGCCAACCTGACTACTTGGTCCCCCGAGGCCCAGTCCCACACTATAGCGGTCCTGTCCGTCGACCCTGTCAAGACGATTTTCCCGTCCGGCGATATCGCCGCTGCGTTCACGCTCTTTTCGTGACCTGAGAACGTCCGGCGCTTCTCGAAGTCTGATACAGACCAGACTTGGGCCAGCGCATCCATGCCGGTGGTTACGACTTCGTCTCCACACGGCGCAAAAGCGACCACTTGCGCGTGCCGCGGATGCGCCTTGAATTTCGTTATAAGCTCCAATTCCAATTCCTACCTCCAGCCTGTCGACCGTGAAGAGTCTTCCGAAATATGGTCACGTTTGACGCGGGAAATTCGACATCCCATCCTAACTTCCCGCCCAACCACAGCATCGTTCTCGTAGTGTAGAACGCGATGTGTGTTGGGTCTCTCTGATAGTACCACGACGCGAATTCAGCCCGGTCTTCCAGCATGCCGGTCATGACACCGAGATGCCCTCCCCTGACGAGCAGAGAGTCAATCAGCTGGAATGAGTCCAATGGAGTGCGCAAGTGCTCCGCGGTCTCAGTGCATGTGACGAAGTCGTACTGCTTGTCTAGCGAGGACTGGTCGGGGAAGAAGTGCGGATCGTACAGGCTGACTTCAAATCCGCCCTCGCGCATCATTTCAGCCAGGGCCGGCCCCGGCCCGCATCCGAAGTCCAGTCCGGAGGAGCCACTCAGTAGCTGCGGCCTGAGAACGTCCCAAAGCCGTGAGAGAAACCTTCGATAACCACTGTCCGATGGGTCGTTCTCGTGCATGAGGTACCGTTCGACCTCAGCACTCTCAGGTAGATGGAACTCAGGAGGAACGAAAGCAAGGTCGCACTCGTCGCATTCCCAGAACTCTCGCACTCCGTGCCTATCGTCGGAACGATGCAGGAAACGGCAGCGTTCGCAGAAACAAAGCGCACAGGTCGGGCTGCTCATCCGGTCCTCGTACAGACCGCCGAGATAGGGCCAACCTCTGCGCTAATAAACGTCCAGCGTAAACCCCTGCCCGTGAGGGGTCTCCTTGAAGTCCAGTACAGATGTCGAAAGCTGCGGGGCGAGGTCCTGTTTCAGGAGCAGGATCTTGACGCCTCTGAGCGTCACGCTCATGTCGTCGCTCTTCTCTTCATCGATCACGATGCCGAAGTCGCCCGGGCCGGACCAGGCCGGTGGTATTGCTAGGCGTAGGCACCGGCCGGCCCCCAGCCTTCTATCTTCGAGAATGCGCTTCAGCTCCTGCTTGGCGTCGCCGGTGACCGTCAGCATCCCGTCTCACTCTGCCTCGGATGGCCAGATGGTGTGGTAGTTGCGCCCGGTGATCGCCGCTACAAGCTCGTCCCGTTCCATCTGTCTGAGCTCGTTGAGCGCCTGGCTGCACGCACTCACCGCGGCCTCATCGCCAGACTGACGGACCCGGTTCACGATCTGGTCCCACACACCGGACTCGACAAGGCTGTCGACGTATCTCTGCCACGGTATGAGCGTCAGGTTAGTCGGTCTTGGGAATTGCGGACGCAGTCTGCGAATCGACCGCATTCGATCTTGGGGCGATCTCGCCATCGGCATCAGTCGCACGAAAGGACCGGCCGACTCGTTAGATCTGGTGTCTATGATCAGGGAGCGACGGAACGTCGGGAAGAAAACGGACATCACCTCCGCCTCCGACACGTTCTGGATCACCTGGTCGATATCGAAGAGGAAGTTACCTTCCATCGACACACCTCATTTGCTGGGAGAGTTAACTGTCTCTCAACTCTCTGACTGTCTCCATGAACGACGGGAGTACCTTGGTCCAGTCGCCGACCACTCCGTACGTGGCCGACTTGAAGATATTGGCGTCCTCGTCCCGGTTGATGGCTACGATGTTCTTGGAGGCGGAACATCCGGCCATGTGCTGGCTTGCGCCCGATATGCCTACCGTGATGTACAGATCAGGAGTGATGGTTTTGCCGGTTAGTCCCACCTGGTGGCTGTGGTCTATCCAGCCTGCGTCGCAGGCCGCTCGCGAGGCTCCCAGAGCTCCTCCCAAGACTTGGCTCAGGGTTCGCAGCTCTTCGAATGGCTCAGGACCGCCAAGGCCGCGTCCACCGCTAACAACGATGTTCGCGTCTTCGAGACGCACTCCCTCAGCCTGCTGCGTCACGGTCTCCACAAGCCTGACCTTGATGGCCGACTCATCGAGATCTATAGGGAAGTCTGCGACTTCACCGCTTCTGGTGGTGTCAGGCTCAGGAGCCTCGAACACCTTGGGCCTTACTAGTACGACCTGTGTCGAATCGCCGGTGAAAGAGACCCTCGACATGGCGTTACCGCCATACACAGGACGAGTCGCGACTATGCGGCCCGTGTCGGCATCTATAGAAACCTCTACACAGTCCTGAGCAACCGCCACGCCGAGCCTGAATGCAAGCCTTGGCCCCACGTCCCTGCCCAATGGAGTCCTGCCGATAAGGACAATCGAAGGGTCCGTGTGACTTACTACCTGTACGAATGCCTCGAGGTGGGCGTCGATCTGCGGCTCCGACAGGAGGCCGCTTTCGACACGATACACTCTGTCGGCCCCAAGTGCGACAGCCCCGTCCGCCCCGTCGCCTACTGTTTCAAACTGCAACGCGACGGCAACCTCATCGCCGGTTGACTCGGACAGCGACCTCGCTACACTGAGCAACTCCCCGGTCACGCTGCCGAGTCCGTCTTGGTTCATCTCTCCGAAGACCAGAATGCCTGGCATTTTACCTGCTCCGACCTGGTGTCTTGCTTCTCTGTCCCTAGATCAGCCTTGCTTCACGTAGCTTCAGCGCGAGATTCCTGCCAGCGTCCCCCTCGTCTTCCCCTTCGATGAATTCGCACTGCTGATCGCTCACAGGTACGTACAGGTCCTCTAGGGTCAGCTTAGGGGCCAGCGCAGACTCGTCCAGTTCTAGTTCACTGGCGTCCCATACCGTCGGGGACTTCCGACCTGCCATCATGATGCCCCTGAGAGTCGGGTATCGCGGCTCGCCGAGTTCGTTACTGACCGTTACCAGCGCGGGTAGCGGCGCTTTGACCACTTCGTACCCATCGGTAAGCGCCCTCTGTACGACTATGCCGCCATCCTCGACCTCAATCTTCTGGGCGAGAGTGACGCAAGGCAGGCCCAGGAGCTCCGCAACGCCCAGTGGCACCATCGAGTTGTCCCAGTCTGAGGCCTGTCGCCCGCACAGTACCAGGTCGACGTCGCCGATCTTTCTGATCGCCTCCGCGAGCGCCTTGGCAGTAGCGAAAGCGTCGAGTTCGGCTACCGCTGGATCGTCCACGAGGATCAAATTGTCGGCTCCCATAGATAGGGGCTTCTTCATAACGTCCATTACGAATCCGCTGCCCACCGATACTACGGTCACGTTCGCGCCGGGAGATTCTTTGAGCTGAAGCGCGGCTTCGACGGCGTTCTCGTCAAACCCGTTTACAACGGGAGGGATTCCCGCTGCGGGCAAAACCCTCTTCGCATCTGGGTCGATTCGAAAAGCGGAGGCGGGTGTTTCTGGATCAACCACCTGTTTAGCGCATACGACAATGTTCAAGGGCACTGGGGCTACACCTCATGGGAATGGTGAAACTCGCTACGCAAGGCAATCGGACTATAGCAAAGAAATTTGCGCTCGTGCAATTTCCATCCAGGTCGTGAGCCACACAGTCCAGGGTTCGACTATAACGAACGCTTAATCAAAGAAATCGGTGTCGTATATACACATAAAAGACACCTTCTCATTCCCTCCGAATTTTGGACGCAACTTATGGTGCGGGTTGGAAATCACACACTTGGCAGCTATGTGCAAGTCGCGATTTTCTCATGTGTCGGAGTCCAATATGCGGCTCAAGTTGAAGACTGAGAAAGTCTTGGAAACTTCTAGTCGAATTGCTAGTCCACTACCTTGAAACTGTCAAGGCAGCGGAGTCTATAATTCAGGAGACTTGGCCATCCCGTCGCTGAGCTTATTCTCTCCGACGAGTCTCCAGATCGCCGCATGCGGAAAGCGTGCGAAACAGGGGGGATTCCAATTCGTTGGATGCTGTTTCGTCTGCTACGACCCACGGGTCAACGTTGCCATGGTCCGATCAGGCCATGACTGAGAGAACATAGAACATTCTTCACCCTGGTACAGGTGCGTGATCAAGACCGCTTCGTCGGAGGCCCCTTTGGGGTCGGCACTTGCCATCTAGGGGATAGACCACTTCAATTGCTAAGAGGAGTTACGCAAATGGTGATCTCGCCGGCGCCATCGACCGATGCCAATTCGCAAGTTAAGCGCAGCGGTTGTCCTCGCTGTGAGGCATCCCTGGTATCCAAATACTACGAACCCCAGTGTCTCCAGTGCGGCTACGTGGACTACACCTACACACAGCCCATCCAGATTGGGAAGAAGAACCTGATTAGTGCCGGCACCCGCTTCGTCTTCCGGTACATGGGTGACTCTCCCACCCTGTCTGAAACTTTGGCTCACGTCCAGCTGCGACGACTGCGCAACCGGATCGTGTTCGGGGTTACTTGTCCGTTTTGCGTAACGAATGAAGTTGAGATGGAGCAGTCCTCTCTGAGTGGCAAGCGGAAGGAGATCCGCGAGGAGAGATACCGCTGTCCATATGGTCACCGGGTGTCACTGATCCCTCGCCGTGATGGCAGCATGGGGTGGAAGTAGCCGGCTCCGACCTGTGACTTGGTGTAACTCGACAGGGGGCTCCCATGGGGTTCCCTGTCGTTGACAATTCAGTCCGGTAGGCAGGCAGTTAACACGAATGTCCACAGTGACCGAAGTTGTGCGGTCCTCACAGGGGAAGCCCGTAGTCATCTGTGATGTGTCCCCTCCGCGCGGTGGCGGTCCGGGTCCACTCGAGGAAGTAGGCGCAATAGACGCCGACTTCCTCGCGGTGGCCTACAACCCTGGGCAGTCGGTCCGAGCTAATTCGGCTTTCGCCGCGAGATACATTCACGAGTGCACTGGCAGGAAGTCAATCTTCACTGTAGCCACGCGCGACATGAACCGAATCGCTATTCAGAGTCTATTGCTGGGAGCGTCGTGGGTCGGACTCCACAACATCGTCGTGCTGCGCGGTGACCCCATCCGGGACAGGGAACGACACCAGGTGAAGTCTGTCAATGACTACACGACTACCGCCCTGCTTTCAGACATCTGCCGGATGAATCGAGGTCTCGACTTCCGCGGACTACCATTGACCAAGCCCACGTCCTTCTGTCCTGGCGCGACTGTTGACCTCGGGAAGGTAGTCAAAGGCGAGGCTTCGCTTGCCGCGCGCAAGGCAGCGGCCGGCGCGGAATTCCTGCTCGCCCAGGCCCACTTCAACACTGCCGAGGTTGCGGCCCTTGGAGATGGTCTTGTCGACGCCGCTGGAATGAAAATACCTCTTTTCGCGGGAGTCCAGGTCTTGGCCCTCGACGGGTTGGCCTTCGGCAACGTTCCAGGTCATGTCCGTCAGGAGCTTGACGCCGGCAGGCCCGGCTTGGACATAGCCAGAGAGCTTGCCCTGGAACTGTGGTCGACAGGAGTCACGACCTTCTACGTGATTCCTACGATTCAACAGCGAGGAGTACGTGACTACACTACTGCCGCAGACTTGGTCGGATACATCAGGTCGCTACCTGTTACCCATCCGGCCTCTGGTCGTTGACTCACTTGAAGGCCATAGATATAATTTTCGGCAAGCCAATGTGAATGAGGTATTAACAGTGGCCACTGAAACCGGAAAGCGGTATTCCTGCGGAAAGTGCGGCGCCGAATTCGTCGTCACGCGAGGGTCTGATGAAGGGGACATCCACTGCTGCGGCGAGCCGCTGAGCAAGAAGTAGCAGCCATCGGGGGAGCCCGAGAAGCCGCCGACTATAGAGGTGAACTCCAATGCCCAACCAGCTAGGACGACGATACCAGTGTGAGTCTTGCGGCACTATGGTGCTGTGCACAAAGCCGGGTTCAGGAGCTATCCTGTGTTGCCAGGCGGAAATGCCTGTCCAGCAGCCCAGGAAGCTGCCTTCCTCCGACTAGGACTCCCCCCTAAATCCTCAATCAATGACAGCTTTGCTGGCGTGAGCTTGGGCCTCACGCCACGGGCGCTTGCGTTGCCGATGCGTGTTGCTGGTCCGCGTGGTACGAGCTTCTTACCAGCGGTCCAGACGCGACGTGATCGAAACCCAGTTCCTCTCCGATCACCCGTAATTCTTCGAACTCGGAAGGCGTGTACCACTTCACCAATGGCGTATGTTTCGCCGAGGGCCGCAGGTACTGCCCAATCGTCAGCAGATTGCAGTCCACTGACCGCAGGTCCTGCATAGTCTCGACTATCTCGTCCCAGGTCTCCCCTAGTCCAACCATCATCCCGGACTTGGTTACGGCGGAGTTTTCCAGCTCGCGAGTGCGTTCCAGCAGTTCCAAAGACTGATCGTAGTCGCCCCGAGGACGCACCCTGCTGAACACGCGTCTTACAGTCTCTATGTTGTGGTTAAGCGTGTCTGGCTTTGAGTCCATGACTGTTCCAAGTGCGTCCCAGTTGCCCTCGAAGTCGGGGATCAAAAGCTCCACCCTGCACTCTGGAAGCCTCTTTCGGATCTGCCGGACGCACTGCGCGAAGATGAACGCTCCCCCATCGGGCAAATCGTCCCTGTTGACCGAAGTTATGACTGCGTACCTCAGCCCCATACGCTCAACAGTGTTCGCAAGCCTGATTGGCTCCTCAAGGTCGAGCCCGACCGGCGTTCCTGTCGTCACCGCGCAGTATGCGCACGCCCTAGTGCAGATATCGCCCAGGATCATGAACGTCGCGGTCCCGCGCTCCCAGCACTCCCCAATGTTGGGACAATGCGCTTCTTCGCAGACCGTATGTAGCTGCTCGGTCCTGAGCATGTCCTGTAGGCGCAGGTAGTTTGGGCCGCCTGGCATCCGTACCTTGAACCACTCTGGAAGACGACGTTGTACCGGCATTCGCTCCCCCTGTCTTCGGTGCATTGATAATATCAGATTGGCGCCCGCAGTTACGCGCCTTATGAACGGGGCCGCTATACTGTACTGACTCCCGTCCGCGATCTCCCCGGACTCGAAATGGCAAAAGAGACGCAAATCAAACAAGAGACACGTCGTGCTCCTCCTACACAGGTGCACACGCTCGAGTTTGCCGAGCTGCAGCTCGGCGAAGTGGACGAACTCGGAGATACGACAGCGGAGTTTGAGGGCCAAACGATAAACGTCGCGGGCGGCATCCCGGGCGAGCGGGTAATCGCCCGGATACACCGCTACCGGCGGCGGCGGCGGCAGCGAATCTCCGCAATCGTAGAGATGGCCCTCACCCCATCGCCAGATCGCGTCACACCAAGGTGCGGCTACTACGGCGCGTGCTCCGGTTGCCAGTGGCAGCACATGTCCTACCCTGCCCAGCTCGAATTCAAGCGCCGGAGGATCGTCCGGGAATTCACCAGGTACGAGACGCTTACCGGCGTCGACATCAGCGAAACGCTGCCCGCACCTGCCGAGTACTACTACCGTAATCACGCACGCTTCACGGTCAGAAGGGGAGGACAGCTCGGCTTCTCCAACAGGATCACTCGCCGCTTCGTGAGGATAGACCATTGCATGTTGATGTCCCCGGCCATCAACGGCACGGTCACTGAGTTTCAGGACCGCGCCGGGGAGACCACGAACATGTCGATCAGGGTAGGCGTCAACACCGGCGACTTCCTGGTTCAACCTACGTTCCAGAACCCCGATATTGGCATCCCATCCGGTCAGACGCACTACCGCGAGCGCATGGGCCAGGCGGAGCTTAGGATCGCCTCACCTTCGTTCTTTCAGGTCAACACCGCCCAGGCCAGCAACCTTATCGATATAGTCAAGAGCAGGCTGGACCTTCGTCCCTGTGACGTTCTGGTAGACGCCTATGCTGGTGTCGGAGTGTTTGCGATTCTCCTCGCGCCGTATGTTGACAGGGCCATTGCAATAGAAGAATCTGCTTCCGCTGTTCAGGACGGCAAGTCCAACGCAGCTGGCTCGGACAACGTCGAGTTCGTCCAGCTGAAGACCGAAGATGCCCTGGCTGACCTCGTAGAGATATGCAAATTGGAAACCGCCCCGGACGCGGTAATCCTTGACCCTCCACGCGCCGGCTGTCATCCGGCAGCACTCGAGTCGCTCCTGACTTTGAGTCCCGACCGCGTCGCCTATGTCTCGTGCGATCCTGTGTCCCTTGCCCGCGACTTGGACATCTTGACTCGTGGTGGATACTCCGTGTCGGACATACAGCCGGTGGACATGTTCCCCCAGACGTACCACGTAGAGTCAATCACGACCTTGCGGCTGACCAGCCGGAACGACTGAGGTCGAACTTTGGCATGCCTTCGGCGAATCACCCTTCTCTCCTCGTCCGCCCGGCGGCGTGAGATCATCGGCAAGACTTTTGACTGCGTGTCGATCGAGAGTTCAAGGGGAGCGGAACCACGTCCTGAGTCTTTGGAAACAGCACGCGGTTATGTCATCAGATCGGCAGTCGCCAAACTCGGCCCTCTACCGTGGAATGACGCTGAGGGATTCCTCATCAGCGCTGACACCGTTGTCGTGCTCGATGGAGAGATTCTTGGAAAGCCCACATCGAAATACGAAGCCCGCTCCATGCTGGAGAATCTCAGCGATGCTTGGCATGAGGTCATCACGGGCGTAGCGATACTCGACTCCAGCACAGGCAGGTTGTCCACCGACGCTGAGGCTTCCCTTGTGCGAACTCGTCCCTTCAACGGGCGAGAGATCGAAGACTACATATCTGGCCCTGAGCCCTACGACAAGGCCGGCGCTTATGCTGTGCAGGACGACAAGTTCAAGCCTGTCATGCTAACCAAGGGCTGCTATCTCAACATAGTGGGCTTGCCGCTGTGCCTGGTTGTGACCCTGCTGAAACGCCACAGCTCGGCGGCAGAATTGCGGGACTTGAGCAGCATCCCTTACTATGGCAGATGCACCGACTGCAAGCTCGGCAATGTCGTGGAGAGTGCGCCGTGAACATCCTGGGAATGGGCCCGCTGGAGATCCTTCTGATCGTCCTCCTCGCCTTCATATTTCTCGGTCCAGAGCGGATGACCGATGCTGCGCGACTCCTGGCCAAGACAATAAAAGAAGTTCGAAACCTCGCGTCGAGTATCCCTCGTGTGGTGGTTGAGGACGACGACATCAAGGTGGTCGATCGCGGCAAGTCAACGAGCCTCATCAATGACCGACCTGCACAGCCCTCCCGGCAGCCGGCTGAGGACATTTCGGAGCATAACGCGGCAAGTGACGGCCCGGTGCCCTTCTCGCGCGGTTCCACAGGACAGTCGAACTCTGATTCCCCCGACTCTCCGGCCGACAGGCCCGCACAATGAAAGATGAAGGAGCCGTTTCACTCGGGTCGCACCTCACAGAGCTGAGGCGACGTCTGACGTACGCCGCACTGTCAGTTCTCGTAACTACTCTGGTTGCCTTCGTCTTCCACGAGCAGGTCCTCATCCTATTGATGGAGCCTGCTCAGCAATTCGTTGACATCCCGAACGGCAAGCCGATTTACACGGAGCTCACCGAGTTCATATCCGTCGCCGCCAAGACGTCGCTGCTGGTAGGACTGTTTGTATCTCTCCCCTTCGTGCTCTACCAGGTGGTCATGTTCGTGGCCCCTGGATTGAACCCGAAGGAGCGCAAGTATCTCTACCTGCTGATGCCGGCGAGCCTGCTGGCGTTCGTGGTAGGGGCGGCCTTCGGCTACCGAGTTCTGTTTCCGCCAATGGTCAACTTCCTGCTGAACTTCGGATCGGACGTAGCCACTCCCATGATCAGCATCCGCAGCTACGTCAACTTGATGCTGACACTGCTCTTCTGGATGGGGATAATCTTCGAGATTCCGGTCGTCATCTTCTTCCTTGCGAAGATCGGTCTTGTGTCGCCCGAGGCGCTGGCGCGCAACCGACGATACGCAATAGTCGTGGCGTTCATTCTCGGCGCCGTGATTACGCCCACATTCGACCCGATCAACCAGGCACTCGTAGCCGGCCCAATAATCGTTCTGTACGAGGTTAGCGTGTGGCTGGCAAAGTTGGCAGCGCGTGGAAGGCGAAGATCGGCGGCCCTCAGCGCTGAGTAGTAGCCTGAAGCAGTAGCGCCGCCCCTCAAGGGCGGCGCTTACTCATTTCATTCGACTATCTAGGCTGCGAACGCTATGAAGGCTTCTGCCTAGTCTGGTCGTTGGAATCGGTTGTTGCTACGGTGCTGGGCTCGTCATCCTCGGTAGTTGCCTTGCGGAATTCCTTTATCGACCTTCCAAGCGCACCACCGATATCTGTCAGCCTACCGACACCGAAGATAATCAATACTATGAATAGTATGATTATCAACTCCATTGGACCTATCCTGAAAGGCATCGCAGACTCCTTGCACAGAACTTAGCGACTGTTGCTTACATGATAGCTGTGACGCATATCCGGGTCAATTCTGCTATCGGACAACTTCGATGTAGGTATAATGGAAGTACCCGTATATGGTTAACTTTCCCCGTAGGTCACCCGAATAGTGTCGACTCACTTCAACCAAGAGGAACAGCCTGATCCGCAATCTGAGCCCACGCTCAGTCCGCGAAAGGTAAATGCGTGGAAAGCTCTGATCGTGGTCCTCGGTGCAGTTGTGCTCGGCTTTGCCCTGGGCATCTTTTCAGCCGCTCAGTTCGGCTGGACCGGCGCCGAGGTCGCTAGCCTGTTTGACGGCGCGGAAGTCTCTCGCATATTTGAAGAAGTCAGCCCTGCGGTCGTGGAGGTCGAAGCTGTCCGACGCATCGGCAGTCTCCAGTTGGACATTCCGTTCTGGGGCTCTGGATTCCTGGTTGATGAAGACGGCCATATCGTTACCAACTACCACGTTGTATCCGGTGGCGAGGAGTTCATCGTACGCCTTAGCGACGGCAGCGAAGTACCCGCCGAACGTCTGGGCGTCAGCCAGGCCGATGACTTGGCAGTGCTAAAGGTAGACCCCTCACAGGTTAGGGGCATAGCGCCGCTGACTCTCGCCGACTCTTCCAAAGTAACTCCCGGTCAACTGGCGATTGCAGTAGGTAGCCCGTTCAGGGAATTCAACTCGATTGGAGTAGGCGTGGTGAGTGGCATTGAGCGCGGACACACCAGCGTCCTGCACCGACCCATCCCGGACATGATCCAGACCGACGTACCTCTCAACCCGGGCAACTCTGGGGGACCTCTGCTGAACGCTGACGGAGACGTCATTGGAGTCAACACGTCCATCAGAATTGAAAATGGCAGCGCGAGAGTCGAAGATTTCAGGGTCGGATTCGCCGTACCTAGCAATACGGCCCGCAGTCTGCTGCCTCAGCTCATGGCTTCAATCGATCTGCGCAGACCTTGGATAGGCATTCAGGGCGCCCCGGTGCCCCGGCAGATGATGGAGACTCGTGGCCTGCCACGGGGAATATACGTAACAGGCGTTTTCGCCGACAGCCCGGCACGCAGGGCCGGACTGACGGCTTTTCCTAGATTCGGCTCAAGTGGTGTGGGAGACGTGATTACGGCCGTGGACGAAGTACACGTCGGGTCTGTCGACGACATGGTGAGCTACCTGAACTCCAAGACGCCCGGCGACGCGGTTACGCTGACCCTATTCAGGGAAGGACTGGAGCGTACTGTTGAAGTGACTCTTGACCCGTGGCCTGACGGAGCCTGAACGCGGTCCAGACTCCGCCTGGGTTCACGCTGAGGGTGCAGTTAAGACTCTCCCCTACTGTAGCGGCGAGAAGTTCATGGGCAGCAGCAGCTTGTTCTCCTGTGTAAGTGGCGCGATGCCCCCTGGAGGAGGCCACACACCCTTTTCTCGGGTCTCTGCGCGGATCTGCGCGCGCTGGTCGTAGCTCTCGTATGCCCACATGTGGACCCATGTGTTGAGTCCCCCAAGCTCGGAGTACCAGGCCCCCACCAGAGGCGAGAACTTCTCTCGCTCTTCGATATGCTCGCCCCACTTATTGATCACGTTGGGGATGTCACCAGGCGCATAGATGTAGATCCGCATTTCGTAAACAGGACCGAGTTTGGCCTCCCCGTGCTCCTTGTTGAAAGGGGCCGGCAGGAAGATCTCCGACTGCATATTGTTCACGAACTCGGTATTGTCGGGCGGCCAGACGCCGTCTTCCACCACTTTGGCGCGAACTTCACTCCGCTGGTTGAGGTCCTCGTAGGGCCATATATGGACCACCTGGTTGAGCGGTCCCGCCTCCGTGTACCAAAACCCGAAAAGCTCCGAGTACTTCCGGCGGCCTTCCTTTATCTTTGCCGCTGAACGCTTCTCGAACTCCGGTACCGATCTCGGCTTGAGGTCGTACGTCCTGAACTCGTAGATCACTTCACGCTCCTTTGAGTAGAATCACCGCCTGAGAGGGCAGATGCTGGTATGTGAATTGACGCGAGTCACACTGGAGGTTCGCCTACAACCCTGTGTCGCGCCAACCGGAAGCCTAACATGGCATCTTCGGTTTGTGAACCAAGCGTTGAGCAGGCCAGGGTCTTTCGGTTACTTGAGAAACCGGCTGGTCAGTCAGACAGTTGTCCCCTCTCCCTCAGGGAGAGGGCTAGGGTGAGTGTGATTGACACCGCTTCGTTAGTGCCGTGCCCAACAGTCGAAAGACCCTGTTGAGCAAGCTGGCTACAATTCCTTACGATACGCCAGAGGAGCCCAGCAGGTAGTCGAGTCCCAGTTGGAGAGTGACATCCAATGACACAGACCGTACTGGTTACCGGCGGCGCCGGGTACATCGGTAGCACAATCTGTTCCGCCCTTGAAGACGCGGGCCACCGTCCCGTGGTCTTGGATTCGTTGGTCAGCGGCAACCTCAGCATGGTAGGCAATAGGCCGTTCTATCGCGGCAATGTCGGTGACTCGGCCGTCATCGCAAAGGTATTCGCGGACTACCCTGACTTGGATTGCACCATTCACTGCGCGGCCCTGGCTATTGTCCCAGACTCAGTTAGTCGGCCGTTGCCCTACTACTCCAACAATGTCTCGGGTTCGATCGAACTGTTCAGGAACCTTGTCGAGCATGGGTGCCGGGGGATTGTCTTCAGCTCCTCAGCGTCCGTCTATGACGCCTTGTTCGGACCGGAAGTTACAGAGGTGTCTCCCGTCAGGCCGTTGAGTCCGTATGCCCGGACAAAGTCGATGACCGAGATGGTTCTCGAGGACCTGGCCGTGGCAACCGACCTCAGGACGCTCTCGCTTAGGTACTTCAATCCGATCGGCGCCGATCCGGAGATGAGGTCTGGTCAGACGCAGGAAATAGCCTCGCAGATTCTAAGCGTACTCGTAGAGGTGGCCTCCGGCAGGCGGCCCACTTTTCAGGTTACAGGCACGGACTGGCCGACACGGGATGGCACCGGCATCCGAGACTACGTTCACGTCTGGGACTTGGCCAAGGCGCACGTGGCCGCCGTTGAGCGCCTCCCCCACATCTTTCCGCGTAGAGGAGGCTACGAGGTCATCAACCTTGGCACTGGGACCGGCGTGACGGTTCGCGAGTTCGTGGCTGCATTCGAGCGCGTCCTTGGGCGGGAAGTGCCTACCATGGACGCGCCTCCAAGGCCCGGAGACGTTGCAGGGGCGTATGCCAACGTGGACAAGGCGTATCGTCTGCTGGATTGGCGCCCAGCCCTCACTCTGGAGGACGGAATCCGCCATTCCCTGGAATGGTCTGAAAAGACCGCCAATTGATACGGTCTGTCCAGCGGGTCTCCGAGACATCCTATTGGCTGCCGACTGCTTCTGGCAAAATCGAGCTAGCTCGTATTTGAGGCCAATTTGACCCTATGCTATACTTTCGTGGGCGCGTTTAACTGCCGGTAAATGGTATTGCGTGCCTGAAGATTAGCCATCCAGGAAGAAGGCGGGAGTACATGGTTCAGATCTCACCTGAAGCGCTTGTTACAAGGCCAACGCAGCCCATAGAGACGTTCCTATCGCCACAGGGGCCTGTGACGATGAAAATGCTCCTTGAGGCGGGTGTTCACTTCGGCCACCAAAAGCGCAGATGGAACCCGAAGATGAAGCAGTACATCTTCGCGCACCGTAACGGTATTCACATCATTGACCTGCAGAAGACTCTGCGAATGCTGGATACCGCGATTGAGTTCATGACCGATATGGTCGCCCAGGGCAACAAGGTTCTCATGGTGGGGACCAAGAAACAGGCTCAGGACTCGATCATTCATGGCGCCGCCAGGAGCGGCGCGTTCCACATAACTACTCGCTGGCTCGGTGGTACTCTTACCAACTTCAAGACGATCCAATCGCGGATCGACTACCTGGTACATCTCGAACAGGAACAGGCCAAGGGGGAGTTCACGAGGCTGACCAAGCGCGAGTCCCTTAAGCTCGAAGATACTATCAGGCGTCTCAACCGGCACCTTTCTGGAATTAAAGAGATGACGGAAATGCCGGGTGTCCTGTTCATAGTGGACATCGGCAAGGAGCACATCGCGGTCGCTGAAGCTCGCAAGGTAGGTGTACCTATCGTGGCGCTGGTTGATTCCGACTGCGATCCTGACCAGATTGACTACCCGATTCCGGGCAACGACGATGCGATTAGGTCCATCCGTCTAGTAACGGCGAAGATGTCTGAAGCGATTATCGAAGGCCATAACCGAAGGCTGTCGTTGCAGACTGAGGAGGTCTTGGACGCGGACTCCGCCCCGGACGGTACCGAAATGGTTCCCCAGGAGCCTGCGGCGACACCGGCGCCGGGTGGCAATACCGCTCCAGCGCCGGCCGTTGTACAGCGGTAAGCTCCGGGTCCGAAACGACCCTGCTCGGGAATGATAAGAGGAAAATGGCAGTAACAGTTGACGATATAAAGGCCCTGCGCCAGATCACGGGCGCAGGGGTGATGGACAGTAAGCGAGCGCTGGAAGAGGCCAGCGGTGACATCAAGAGGGCCGAGGAGATCCTGAGGCAGCAGGGCATTGCGTCCGCCGCCAAGAAGTCCAGCCGTGCCACAAACCAGGGACTGATCGAGTCTTACATCCACAGTGGCGGCAGAATTGGCGCCATCGTTGAGGTGAATTGCGAGACGGACTTTGTGGCCCGCACTGGGGAATTCAAGGAGCTCGCTCACAACCTTGCCATGCAAGTTGCCGCAATGTCGCCATCCTACGTTGACGAATCGGCGGTTCCTGAAGATGAGACTGTGGAAGCGGCCCAGGATTGCCTTCTTCAGCAGGCGTTCATAAGGGACCCGGCCAAGACCGTCCAGGACCTGGTTAATGAAACCGTCGGCAAGTTGGGCGAGAATGTCCGCGTACGAAGGTTCACGCGTTTCTCGCTCGGTGAATAGCTAGAGGTTTTCCCATCCCCTCACGATATAAGCGGATCCTGCTGAAGCTCAGCGGGGAGTCTCTACAAGGTGATCGGGGCTTCGGGGTCGACCCGTCTGCCGTCGAGTATATGGCAGAAGAGATGAGGTCAGTTCTCGAGCTTGGTGTGGAAATGGGTGTCGTCGTCGGTGGGGGGAACATCTGGCGCGGCACTCAGGCAGAGTTGGATGGAATGGACCGCGCTACCGCCGACTACGCAGGCATGTTGGCAACAATCATCAGCGCCTTGGCCCTTCAGGACACCCTTGAGCGTAAGTTTGGTCTGGTCACACGTACGCAGAGCGCAATCAATGTCTCCCAGGTTGCAGAGCCCTACATCCGCAGAAGGGCGATTAGGCACCTTGAGAAAGGGCGCATCGTGCTCTTCGCCGCGGGAACCGGTAACCCGTTCGTTACCACTGACACGGGGGCTGCCCTCCGGGCCGTTGAGATCGGCGCGGAGGTGCTGCTGATGGCCAAGCACAACGTTGACGGCGTGTACGAGGCTGACCCTATAACGAATCCGGACGCCCGGAAGATAGAACACCTCACCTATTTTGAGGCGCTGGAGAAGCGGCTGGGCGTGATGGACACAACTGCACTGTCGTTGTGCATGGACAATGATGTCCCCATTATCGTGTTCGATCTCTTTAGACAGGGTAGCCTGAAGAGAATCGTCCGTGGAGAAGCGCTCGGTTCGGTCGTATCCTCAGATGGCGATGCCAGGGTGAATTCGCCGCGCAAGAACTGACCGCGGTCGACTATACTTGGCTTCAACCATTCCACTCTGGGAGGCTATGTGACATGGCAGAAGTTGATGAAGTCCTCGACGATACCACTACAAGAATGGAGAAGTCGGTAGCTGCTTTGGAGAGGGAGCTTGGAGGTATCAGGACAGGAAGGGCTTCTCCCCGGCTGGTAGAAAGCCTTTTGGTTGACTACTATGGCGTCCCCACGCCACTGAATCAGATCGCTTCGATATCCGTCCCCGAGGCTAGGCTTCTTATGATCCAGCCTTGGGACAGGTCCTCCGTCAAAGAGGTGGAGAAGTCTATCATGAAGTCGGACCTGGGCCTGATGCCGAACAGCGACGGCACGGTTGTCCGCCTCTCCATACCGTCGCTGACCGAGGACCGCAGGCGCGACTTGGTCAGACTCGTAGGCCGCAAAGTCGAGGACGGCCACGTTGCTGTACGCAACATTCGCCGATCGGGCGTCGAGAGCTTCAGGTCGATGGAACGTGACAAAGAATTGTCCCAGGACGAGTCCCGCAGAGCGCAGAGCGATCTGCAGGAGCTCACTGATCTCCACATCAGCCAGATGGACGATATGAAGAAGGACAAAGAGCAAGAGGTCATGGAAGTTTGACGCTTCCGGCTTCTGCGCCAGCCTCCGGCTCCGCAGTTCCCCAAGATGTCTGCGGCACACCGCAGCATGTCGCCATTATCATGGACGGCAACGGCCGGTGGGCAGTGAAGCGCGGACTATCGCGTTCTGATGGCCACCGAGCAGGCACAGAAAACGTCAGGCGTGCTATTGAGGCGTTCGCTCAAGCTGGCGTTGGGTACCTCACACTGTACGCTTTTTCGACCGAAAACTGGGAGAGACCTACCGATGAGGTGGATGCACTCATCTCGATTTTCCAGGACGTGATTGGGCCTGAGTCCGAGAAACTCCACCGTCAGGGTGTCCGCATCCGCCATCTCGGTAGTCTCCAGAGGTTGCCCGGCGATCTTCGCACTGCCATAGAGACGAGTATCGCCCTCACCAGTGGCAATGATCGCCTCACTCTCTGTGTCGCGTTCAACTATGGCGCACGTGCTGAAATCCTGGACGCCGTGAGGCAAATGATCGCAGACGGTGTCGATCCGGCAGATGTCGATGAATCATCATTCGCCTCATATCTCTATACTTCCGACCTTCCTGACCCCGACCTCATCATCAGGACGGCCGGTGAAATGCGGCTGTCTAATTTTCTGCTGTGGCAGGCCGCCTATGCCGAGTACTACAGCACGGCGGCCCTCTGGCCGGACTTCGACGAGGTCGAGGTTGAGAAGGCGCTCAATGCCTACAGCCGACGGAGGCGAAAGTTCGGCCGAGTTGGGTCCTGATTCTGCCAGGAACTTCCTGAGGCTAGACTGATCCTTGCTCCCGCGCATTCTTACCGCCGCCGTGGGTCTGCCGGTTCTGATTGCCGTTGTATGGGCCGGCGGCTACTGGCTAACGGGCCTCATCGTCATCATCGCTGCATTGGCTTCATGGGAGCTTTGCCGGATCGCCGGAGCCTGGGGGCAGGCTCCGCTGACCATCCCGGCCATCGTGCTCACTGCGGGCTACGCGGCTTCCGGGCACTTCGTAGCCTGGACTGACCATGCCGCCACATTGGCTGTTCTTGCTGGTAGCATAGCAATCGGCGCCGCAATTGTAATGCTGCTGGCTCTGCACAGGGTCCGTGGAGCCTACGCCTCCACGTTGACGACCGTCTGCATTGTCCTGTTCATTGGCGGAGCGCTGTTCATTGCCACCCTCATTGGAGGTGCCTCAGATGGTAGGTCCTGGATACTATTCATCCTCGCCATCACCTTCGCTACGGACACAGGCGCCTACCTGTTTGGTAAGGCAGTCGGCTCAAGAAAGCTCGCGCCCTCGATCAGTCCGGGCAAGACCTGGGAGGGTGCGATCGGAGGACTTGTCGGAGCAGTCTCAGCAGGTGCGATATTCGGCTGGGCGGTAGGCGCCGAAGCGCCGTGGATTCTATTAGCCCCGATTCTTGGGATAACTGGACAACTTGGCGACCTGTATGAGTCGAAGCTCAAGCGCATGGCCGGCTTTGACGATTCGGGAACGATCGTCCCAGGACATGGCGGCGTGCTCGACAGATTGGACTCGATCACATTCAACCTGATCGTGCTTGGGACAGCTGGGATTCTGTTCCTATGAGCTTGTAGGCACTTCCTACCATAACTGCCACAACTGGCCCGAGGTTACCCGTGCCAGTGTGGTAGGCGCTTCCCGTTCGTCAGACTTGCCAGGGCCCAGTATTCGGGCATGGAATTGTGTGTAGCGCGGAGGCCGCCCTCTGACTTTGTACAGGGTCCGTTTTCCCGAACCTGTATCAGTTTAGTCGGTATGCCGCTTGAAGGTTCCATAGCAGCCGCGCCGTCATTCCGGCGAAGGCCGGAATCCAGAGGGGCGGTGCAATGCTCTTATCGAAGCCACCGACTAAATTGATACAGCATCCGTTTTCCCCATGTTCTTGGTTGTGTATCAAGTTGTTGTGTATGATGGAAGTCATGACCACTGCCAAGAAGGGGCTCGCCATTCTCGGTTCGACCGGCTCGATAGGGATCCAAACCCTTGACGTTGTCAGAACATTTCCAGACCGGTTTAAGGTCGTTGGACTATCGTGCAACCGTAGCCTTGAACAGATGTCGGACCAGATTGCCGAGTTCAACCCCAAGTTGGTCTGCTGCAATGCCAGCGACTCTGAAAAGTCGGCCCTGCCTAAGAGCGGTTGGCGCGACTGTACCCTGTCGGACCTTGCTACAGATCCCGACGTAGATGCAGTCGTGACGGCAACCGTCGGCGACGTGGCGATCGGGCCCACGCTCGACGCGATTTGTGCGGGCAAGCAGATTGCGCTTGCAAACAAAGAGACAATTGTGATGGCTGGCGAGCTGGTTACTCGCCTGGCCTCAGAAAAAAACGTGGACATACTCCCGCTGGATAGCGAGCCGAATGCGATCTGGCAGTGTATTCGAGGAGAAGACTCCACTCCGGCCAAGCTGATAATCACGGCGTCGGGCGGAGCGTTCCGTGACATGCCGCTTTCAAAACTTCGCTCCGTCACTCCACAGCAGGCCTTGAGGCACCCCACCTGGCGAATGGGTCAAAAGATAACGGTCGACTCTGCGACTCTGATGAACAAGGCCTTAGAGGTTATCGAGGCGCACTGGCTGTTCGGAGTGCCCTGGGAAGACATTGAGATAGTCGTTCATCCTCAGAGCATCATCCACTCGATGGTTGAGTTTGCCGACGGATCGGTCAAAGCGCAGCTTAGCCCACCGGACATGAGACTCCCGATCCAGTACGCGCTGGCGTACCCTGACAGGCTGCCGAACCCCAACATCGCCAGGTTTCATCCTGCCGAGACGGGCGAGCTGACCTTCTCGGACTACGACCCCGAACGCTACCCATGCTTCGACATGGCCATTGAATTCGCCAGGCTGGGTGGAACCTGGCCTGCATTCCTCTCCGGGGCCAACGACGCCGCCGTAAACGCTTTTCTGGCTCGCCGGATTGGCTTCCTCGAGATCTCAAAGGTGATCAGGGAGGCCTTGGGCCATCACCTCGGCGTCCAACGACCAGACTTGTCCGCCATCATCTCCGCCGGACGCGACGGCTACGCTGCCGTAACCCGGCTCGCGGGACCCTGAAATGTTTGGCCTGCCTTCATGGCTGCTGATCGTACCCGTTCTGGCTGCGCTGGTTTTCGTTCACGAACTCGGCCACTACCTTGCCGCGAAACGCTTCGGCATTAAGGTCTTGGAGTTCGGCTTCGGCTTCCCTCCCCGTCTGTTTGGAGTGAAGTACGGCGAGACCGTGTACTCCATCAATGTCATCCCGCTTGGCGGATTCGTGAAACTCCTTGGCGAAGAGGACCCCACCGACGAGCGTAGCTTCGCCCGCCAGCCCGTTTGGAAGAGGACCGTCGTACTTTGCGCCGGCTCTTTCATGAACTTCCTGACTCCGATAGTGATCTTCACCGTTCTGTTCACCCTGCCTCAGGATGTCCCCGTCGGGACTGTGCAGGTGACCGGTGTCGCGCCGGGCTCGCCAGCGCAGCAGGCAGGAATCCGGGCCGGAGATCAAGTAATCGCGGTTAACGGAGAGCGCGTCAAGAACCACAACGAGTTGATCGCTCAGATTATGGTAAATCTGGGGGCCGAGGTCGATCTGACGTTGCGCCGCGGCTCTGTTGTCACCGGTCTGGGCTCATCCCCGGACTCCTCGATCGTCGAAATAGTCAGCCTCGTACCTCGACTGAACCCGCCGGAGCTTGTAGTAGTCGAGACGGTGACCGACCCCGCAGCGCAGGTCAGTCTCCGAGATGCCCGCAGGTACAACGTCCGTCTCCAGCCGGGGGACACCATGACCCAAGGCGCGGTAGGCGTGATGATTGGCACGGCCAACGTTCGACTCGTCAAGGAGAGCCAGTCGATCCTGGATGCCGGCCAGAGTGCCTTGGGGCGGATGCTGGATGTCTTGCTCCTGACGAAGAACAGCTTCCACCGCTGGGCGGTCGGAGGCCCCGACCCGGGTCTCACGGGACCGATCGGAATCGCCCAGATCACCGGCGAGGTCGCCGAGGTCGGCGTCTTTCCCTTCTTTGAGCTGGTCGCCGTTATCAGCATCAGCTTGGGCTTGATAAACATACTCCCCATTCCCGCGCTTGACGGCGGGAGGCTCATGTTCGTGCTGATCGAATGGGCGCGCCGCGGTAGGAGGATTTCACCTCAGCGCGAGGGGCTCGTGCACGTGATAGGCTTCGCAATACTCATCGGCCTGATCGTAGTCGTCAGTTTCTTCGACATCTCACGCATCTTGTCCGGCGACAGCTTCATCCGTTAAGCTGATCGATAGTGAGGTCAGTTCGGCATTTAGGCCGTCACAGCAGTCAGGAGCGCTTGTGAAATGGTCAGACGCCGCGTAACCAAGCCCCTACAGGTTGGCAGCGTCCAGGTCGGCGGAGACGCGCCTATCACGGTCCAGTCCATGACTAAGACCGACACCAGGGACATCGCCGCCACCGTCCGTCAGATCAGGCAGCTCGAGGAAGCGGGCTGTGAGATCATCCGCTCTGCGGTACCCGACATGGAGGCCGCCGAAGCCCTCGCCGACATCAAGCGCCAGATCGATATCCCTCTTGTTGCGGACATCCACTTCCACTACCAGTTGGCGCTCAAGGCGCTGGAGAGCGGAGTCGATTGCCTGAGACTCAACCCGGGCAACATCCGCGACCGCGAGAAGGTCGAGACCGTCGTCCGCGAAGCTAAGGCTCGCGGGGTCCCGATTCGGATAGGCGTGAACTTTGGCAGCCTGCCTCCCGTCGGAGGCATCGGCAAGACGCGCGGCCTCTCCCGGCACCGCGACGGTGTCAACATGCTCGCGAAAGGCCACACCGACGATGACGAATACTCCGTGGTGGACCACATGGTCGCCACGGGGCTCTGGGAGATCGGCATCCTTGAGGACCTCGACTTCGATCTCATTAAGATTTCGCTCAAGGCATTCGACATCGACACCACGGTCGAGGCGTACCGACAGATGGCCAGGCTTGTTCCCTACCCGTTTCATCTCGGCATAACCGAGGCCGGGACCGCCAAGTCCGGCAGCATCAGGAGCGCGATAGGTCTGGGCGCGTTGCTCTACGATGGTATCGGCGACACCATCCGCGTCTCTCTCAGCGACGATCCCGCCGAGGAAGTGTACACTGGCTTCGAGATCCTGAAGGCACTGGAGCTTCGCAAAGAGGGCGCCGTGCTGGTAGCTTGCCCATCGTGCGGACGCGCCGACGTAGACGTCGTCGGACTCGCGAACCAGGTCGATGACCTCCTCAAGAAGACCAAGTCGCCGATCAAGGTCGCGGTCATGGGCTGCGAGGTCAATGGCCCCGGCGAGGCGAAGGACGCCGACGTCGGAATCGCCGCAGGCGCGGGCCGCGCCATCATTTTCCGCAAAGGAAAGAAGGCAAAGATCGTGGCTGAAGCCGACATGCTGTCAGCCCTGATGGAGGAGGTGGGCAGCGTCGAGGCCGAGATGGCCTCGTCTGCACCGACCCCCGTCTGATTCCCCGATCGCTGTCCCTTCCAACGACACCTGCGCACGCTTCCGCCGCGCTCGGCTGAGAGGTCCCGCCAGGTGTTCCAGCACAAAGTGAGCGAGCAGTCACATGCGACTTTCCAAGTCATTCGGCAAGACACTTAGAGACGACCCCGCCGACGCCGAGCTTGCGAGCCACAAGCTCATGCTCAAGGCGGGAATGATATACCAGAGCGCTGCGGGCGTGTACAGCTACTTGCCTCTCGCATGGCGCTCCATCAGGAGGATCGAGGAGATCATCCGTGAGGAGATGGACGCCGCCGGTGGCCAGGAGCTCCACATGTCCAAGCTCCAGCCCATGGAGATATGGGAGAAGTCCGGCAGGATGGCTGCCTACGGCCCGGACATGATGCGCCTGGTCGATCGGCGCGACCGCTGGCTGGCGCTCGCCCCTACCTGCGAGGAGCTGCTGACCAACATCGTCAAGGCTAACGTCAACAGCTACCGCGACCTTCCCTACATCCTTTACCAGATTCAGACCAAGTTCCGCGACGAGCCCCGTCCGCGCGGAGGCCTGATCCGCGTCCGCGAGTTCGACATGAAGGACGCTTACAGCTTCGACGCCGACCTGGAAGGGCTCGACCGAAGCTACGACGCCATGGCCGCGGCGTACACGCGCATCTTCGACAGGTGCGGACTCGACACGATTGTCGTCGATGCCGACTCGGGCGCTATGGGCGGCAGAGACTCCCAGGAGTTCATCCTTGTCGCCGACGGCGGCGAGGACACTATCATCGTCTGCGACGGCTGCGACTACTCCGCCAACGCCGAGAAGGCCATCTTCAAGGTCCCGCAGCTTCCGGATGAGACGCCCCGGCCCACCAGGGAAGTACACACGCCTGGGGTCCGCACGATCGACGAGCTTGTGGACTTCCTCGGCATTTCCGCGTCGAAGACTCTGAAGGCCGTGTTCTACGTTGCTGACGGCGGCCTTGTCTTTGTGGTCATCAGGGGTGACCTGGACGTGAACGAGGTCAAGCTGGCCAACGAGCTTGGCAAGCCGCCGGACCTTCACATCGCCACGCCGGACGAGGTCGCCGAGGCCGGCATCGTCGCCGGGTCTGCTTCCCCAGTCGGCCTGAGCATCCGAACGATCGCCGACGAATCGGTCCGGACTGGGAGCAACTTCGCCGCTGGCGCCAACCGGAACGACTACCATCTTCAGGACGTCAACTTCCCTCGGGACTTCGAGGCCGAAATCGTCGCCGACATCGCGCAGGCCCATGCCGGCTGCGAGTGCCGGTTCTGTGGAGGGGAGCTGACCCATGTCCGCGGCATCGAGGTCGGACATGTCTTCAAGCTCGGTACGCACTTCAGCGAGGCGTTCGAGGCCTACTACCCGGACCAGGACGGCGTACGCCACCCGATCATCATGGGCTGCTACGGCATCGGCGTAGAGCGGCTTCTGGCAGCCGCCATCGAGCAGAACCATGACGACAACGGCATCGTGTTCCCGCCACCGATCGCCCCGTACGACGTGCAGCTCGTAGCCTTGAACACCGACGTGGCCGAGGTCGTGTCTGCCGCCGATGAAATGTACGAGAGCCTGGAGTCTGCCGGACTGTCTGTGCTGTATGACGACCGGCACGAGTCGCCGGGGGTCAAGTTCAACGACGCTGATCTGATCGGGCTGCCCGTGCGTGCCGTCGTCAGCAGGCGCAACGTCAACCAGGGGGTCGTCGAAGTCAAGCGGCGCGACACGTCAGACCCGGTCTCCGTCCCGACGGACCAGGCCGTGGACACTGTCCAGGCGATTCTGGACTCCTAGCCGGGACTCGAAGTACTCGCAGACCCGGTCTGCGTAGCGCTCCCGGTGCTCGGTGAACGCGCCGCAGTGTTCGACGCCTTCGACCATCCACAGGTCGCTGTCGTCGTGGGCTGCGGCGTGTACCCTCAAACCGTGCGACCTCGGAATTCTATCGTCGTCTGGAGTCACGATCACCAGCACGGGGTAGTCCAGCCTGGAGACGGCTTCCTCGGGAGCGATCGAGTTGACCTCGATGTCGTACAGGCGTCTGGCCAGGAAGATCGCGGCGGGCTTGAACAGGCGAGCGAGCCAGCGGGGCAGCGGCGTCTGGAGAGCGGCCTCGTCTTCTATCATCTCCGTCACCCGCGCGAACGGGCAGTCGAGCACGGCAGCACGGATGCGAGGCTCGTCGGCGGCTGCCAGCGCGGCGGCCGCTGCTCCGAGAGACAGTCCAAGCAGGCCGATGCTGTCGGTGGGGACTCCCCTGCCCCTCAGGTAGTCGAACGCGCCGAGAGCATCCATTCGCTCGTGCCAGCCTGCGGACATCAGTCCGGTGCCGGATCGACCGTGGCCTCGAAGGTCGAACAACAGCACGCCGTACCCTCGCTCGTTCAACATGCAGGCTAGCTCAGTTATGCCGCCGCCGGTGCGGGTGGAGCCTAGGCCGTGTACGAAGATGACGACGGGCATTCCGCCCCTGCCGACGAGGTACCAGCCGTCCAGGGTGACGTCTCCGCGCCTGGACCTGAACTTGACGTTCTCATACTCGTGCCCGTAGTCGCTGGGGGAATCGTCCAGCTCCGTTCGCTCGGCAGTTGTCAGCTGGGCCGCCATGCGGTAGGAGACCCAGAGGTAGAGACCGGCGAGCGCGGCGAGCGCGGCAATCAGTCTGCGAAGGCTAATCAATGCCGGTCGCTAACTCGGGTGTACGCACGTTGCTAGAAGCGGGGTCTCGAAACCCCCCATGTCGTTCACCTCGCTGCGCTGCCATGTTAGTGATCATACGAAATTGTATCAGGTTGACGTTCGCGGTAGTGGAGGGTCAGTAGTGGGAGGGGTTGGGGTCGGCTTCCGTTGTGCAAAGGGCGCCCACAGGGGACGCGATGCTGTCCCAGATTAGTAGGCACAGCTCTCTCCGTCATTCCGGCGAAAGCCGGAATCCAGGGGTGGTGGGGCAACTTTCGCAGAGGCCACCTACCAATTTGGGACAGCATCCAAGCGACGCCCCTACAGTGTCGCATCTCAACACATGATGTACGATGTTCCCACGAGCTCGCAGACTACAGGAGGATGGACATGACTGGGATTTGGCCGGGCGACACACGATGTATGGTGATGCTCGGATTCGACATCGACGGCGTGTCCAGCGCGATCAACCGCGACCCCGCCTCGGCGAACCTGCCGAGCCTGATGTCGGCGCGGGAGTATGGGCCGTCGGTGGCGACTCCGCGCATTCTTGACTTGCTGGACAGGCACGGCATCCCGGCGAGCTTCTACATTCCCGGCTATGTTGCCGAGACTCACGAGGACCTGGTGCGCGACATCGTCGAGCGCGGGCACGAGGTCGCGCACCACGGGTACATGCACGAGCCTCCTGCGACGCTCACCAGGGAGGAGGAGGCCGACGTGCTCGACCGCGGCATCGACATTCTGTCGCGGCTGACAGGCAGCGCGCCCGCCGGGTACAGGTCGCCGAGCTGGGAGCTGAGCGAGCACTCGCTGGAGCTGCTCGCCGACCGCGGCTTCACCTACGACTCCAGCCTGATGGGCGACGACGTCCCGTACCTGGTGCCCGTGGACGACCGCACGATTGTCGAGATTCCAGTCCACTGGGAGCTGGACGACGCGCCGTACTTCTCCTACGCCCCGTCGCTCGGATCGAGTCCGGTCATGGCGAGTCCGGGGCATGTGTACGACGTGTGGTCTGCGGGGTTCGAGGGGGCGTACCACTACGGACGGGCGTTCGTGCTGACGATGCACCCGCACGTGATAGGGCGTCCTGGACGGCTGCGGATGCTGGAGCGGCTCATCGAGCACATACGCGGCCACGCAGGAGTCCAGTTCTCCCGCGCCATAGACGTAGCCAACATGTGGGCGGAGTGAAGTAGTCCTGCGTCATTCCGGCGACACCCCCGTCACACCGGCGACACCCCCGTCGTTCCGGCGAAGAGCCTGCCCCGTACCCCGATACGGGGCCGGAACCCAGAGACACGATACGGGGCCGGTTTCCAGTGCCTGACCCGGTTCAACACTGCGACTCCTGGGTTCCGGCCCCCGCCGGAACGACGGGGTGAGGACCTCTGACTCATTCACGCGCTTTTTACTTTTCTTAAATTTGTCCTAATAAGACCCCTTTCCTCGTTGACATTTTCGGATAGCGGTTGCGACAATCCAGCCTGCATCAATCTGTATTTATAGGGCAGCACCACTCCCCACGCGGGTCACCCCGACCTGAAGGGGATGCAGCCATTCACTATATTGGAGCGCTCACATGGCGAGGTCTTTTTCTCAAGAGGCAAGGTCCGATTCTCAGAAGATCGGTGAAACGAGGTACCGGATGTCGCACCTACCGTCAACTACAGCGATAGCAAGAACCCTCCTGCTCGCAGGCATCCTGCTGGCGGTGTTCTTGCTAATGTCACGCTCGTTCGTCCCAGCGTTCGCTCTGGAGACCGATACGATCGACTATCTTGAGACCAGGACGGACAATGTTGCCGTCTATACGACAACGGACCCCGAAATGGGGGAAATTACGTGGTCCCTCACGAGTGGCGACACCGACGACCTTTCCATTGACTCGGCGACAGGTGTACTCACGTTTAAGGAGCAACCTGATTTTGAAGCCCCAACCGGCGGTTCAGGAAACGACTCCACTATATATTCGGTTACAGCAATAGCGAAGGACCCAACTGATACTGAATCCGACCAGTCGAGGCGCACCGTAGTTGTAACTGTAAACCTCATGAACGCTAACGAAGATGGCGATATTCAGCTGTCGACACTGCAGCCACTTGAAGACGTTCCGTTCACAGCGACCCTAACCGACATCGACGGTGGCATCACTGCAACCACCACGTGGCATTGGGAGAGAAGGAATAAAGACGATGGACCCGATGACTGGTCCACGGCGACCACCACTACTCACGTGCCCAACCCCATCACGAATGAAGTTGCCAGTCTACCAACCACGTACACGCCCGTTGCAGAGGATATTGACCATTTCCTCCGCGTAACCGCCAGCTACACAGACGCTCAAGGACCCGACAAGAGCATTAAAGAGGTCTCCGCAAACTTTGTCTTGAAGAACCTGCTCAACGATGACCCTGTGTTCCAAGACGATGAAGGGGAACCAGTTACTGAACTCACCCGAAGTGTTGCCGAGGACGCTTCCGAGGGTGCGGCTGTTGGCGCCCCTGTTGAAGCTTACGACGATGATGGAGACACTCTGACTTACGAATTGGACGATGGGGATGCCCAGAACGAGCTATTTACGATAGACAGGGGAACAGGTCAGATACGAGTTGGAGCCGATGTCACGCTGGATCGTGAGAGTACTCCGGACAGCTTCACCGTTACCGTAAGTGCGTACGATCCTTCACGCAGGCAGGCTGCCACGGTGACGGTTACAATCACCGAGACCGACGTGCCAGAGGCCCCGTCAATTGATAGTGGCCCGTCTCGTCTCAGTCTCAACGAGATTACCGAGGCTCAGAGGAGAACCATGATCACAAGGGATGGGGTTGTGGACAACTCGGAAACTTTACTAGTAGATGGACGCCTGAAGATTGGCGACTATACAGGTTCTGACGACGATGACCGAGCTAACCCCAACATCACTTCCCCACTGACATGGACACTTAAGGGGAACGACGGAGCGGACTTCATAGTCTGCCAAAACAATTCAACAACCGCGTGTGACTCCCCCACGGGCCTAGAAGTAGACCTGCTGTTCTTGGAGCTGCCGGACTACGAGGCCAAGAGGGACTCCAACACGAACAATGAATTCCACGTCACCCTTGTCGCAACGGACAGTGCCGGTACAGCAGCTGAACACGCTGTGGTCGTCACTGTCGGGAACATAGATGAGGGTGGAACCATCTCATTCAGCCATGTAACTCCGGAGATCGACTCCGCAATTACTGCAAGTATAGCGGACCCTGACGGAAGGGTAACGGGACAGTCATGGCAGTGGTACAGGAACAACCAAACGACGGAAATTCTAGGAGCAACTTCAAATAGCTATACGCCAGACAGTGACGACGTCAATGCCCAACTATTCGCTGGGGTTACGTACACAGACCCTCATGGCGGCAACAAGATGGCGATCAGCGACAATAATAACGACAATAACGACCTAAACACCGTAATAGCCACTAGCACCAAGATGTCTCCTTCGTTCAAGAACGCAGACCGTTCCCAAGACATCACATCCGAGCAGCTTAACATAGACGAGCATACTGGCGAGAACAGCCCAATTCTTTCGATCCACACATGGATGCTGGACGACCCGGACAGCACAGGCAACGATAGTCATGTTTACAGTTTGAGCAGTAGCGTCGGATCCTATCTCCAGCTATTCGAGCTCACCTCCAGGACAAGTGGCAGGATAAGGTTGGTTAGTGGCGCGATGTTGGACCACGAGACTCAGCCGAGGGGTGGGTACGCGCTTACTCTCACAGCAAAGGACCCCTCCAACAAGACCGACTCGATCACTATCTACATAGACGTAAACGACGTCCAGGAGGCCCCTTCGATTGAGGGTGGGGATAATGCAACAGTTGAATACGCAGAGCTGAAAAACGGCAACCCCAACACGGACAATGTCCACACGTTCAAGGCGACAGACCCTGAGGACAACGCGAGTGAACTGGTCTGGACCCTGGACGATGGTGCAGACATAGCATTGTTCGATCTCACCGACAATGGCGTGCTCAGTTTCAAGACGCCTCGCAACTTTGAAGAATCGGAGGCCGCAGATACAAATAACCCTGACAAGTACATTGTGGAAGTGAGGGTCATTGATACCGGCGAGGAAGACGGTTCAAACCCGCTACCAGATACCCAGACACTCACAGTTGAGATCGTGAATATAGATGAAGGCGGAGAAGTCGAGCTAGACACGCTCCAACCGCTGGAAGGTGTCGACCTAATTGCTACTTTGAGGGACATTGATGAGGGCATAACGGCGACCACCACCTGGCACTGGGAGAGAAGGCACGAAGATAGCAGGTCCTGGACGACCTCTACGACAACCACGTCGTTCAGCAGTACCGGCCAGGCCAGTCTGCAAACTACCTACACGCCGGTTGCAGAGGACGTCGACCACTTCCTGCGCTTGACTGTCACTTACACGGACGCTGAAGGCCCCGATAAGGACGAGGAGGTTGAATCCGCCAATTTCGTCCTGAAGGACCTGGTCTACGAACCACCGGTGTTCCAGGACGATGCAGGGACCGCAACGACCTCTGTCACTCGCGCTGTGCCTGAAAACTCGCCAGAGAACACGGCTGTCGGCGCCCCTGTCGCAGCCTTTGATGAAGATGGCGACAATCTGACCTACGAGTTGGTCGACCCCACTATCGACAATGTTGACATCCTGGCTCTCTTCAAGATCGACAGGGACAGTGGTCAGATCCGAGTGCTTGCTGACTTGGACCACGAGCAGGTGGATGAGTACACCGTCACGGTAATAGCAAAGGATCCGTCAGATGGTCTGAATGATGAAGAATCGAGAGACGATGTAAGCGTTACGATTAGCGTCACCGACGAACCCGAAGATCCGACATTCTCTTCGGGCCCGGAGGAAATTAAAGTCACCGAGATTACGCTCGAACACGACCAGGCCACCATCACGAGAGATGGGGAAGTCGACAATAGCCCTGTCCAGCCCAACCAGGGAGCCATAAATCTCGCGACGTATCTGGGCGACGACGAGGACGAAGACGATGTAGCTGCCGACTTAAGGTGGTCACTTACGGGGCACGATGCCGACAGTTTCACTATGTCTACGACTACGTCAGGTACATCGGCAGAGCTGATCCTCATCTTGAAGGCGTCTCCTGATTTTGAGGCACCAGCAGATTCGGACGGCGACAATACGTACGACGTAACGGTCAACCTGTTCGACGATGGAAGACGAACAGCCGCTCGCGATGTCGCCGTCACGGTCGAGAACCAACCTGAGATGGGTGTTGTAACTCTATCGAATGCCCAGCCTGAGGTCGGGACCGAAATCACTGCCGACTTAGAAGACCCGGACGGTGGCGTAACTGGGGAAACGTGGCAGTGGTACTGGGGTACGACTAGGAACATTGTTACTAACAACCCTGACACAGGCTGGAACCTGATCAGGAATGCTACCTCTAGATCCTATACACCCGTGGCAGGGGACTACAGCGCCAGCCCAGGGAACTATCTCCGGGCCACGGTTACCTATACCGACAACCACGAGATGATGGACGATACCACCACCACCAATCGCGACGAGTCCAAGGACGTGTCGCACGGTGTTTCCCAGAACACCGTACAAGAGGAGCCACAGTCCAATGAAGTGCCACAGTTCCCTGACCAGGACGATACAAAGTCCGGCAAGCAGGCAGAGAGGTCGGTCCTTGAGAACTCCGGCGCGATGACCGCGGTTGGCACTGGCCTTAACCCAGCTGTCGTGGCAACTGACGTTGATCAAGAAGTACTGACCTACACTTTGAGCGGTCCTGACGCAAGCTACTTCACGATCGATATGTACGACGATGAGGACACGACATTCCCAGAGGTGCCAGGACAGATCCGGGTGGCCGAAGGAACGGAGCTAGACTACGAGACAAGAAAGACCTACACGGTCGTCGTAACCGCCACTGACTCTTCGGGCGCACAGGACATGATCACGGTAACCATCAACGTTACCGACGTGAACGAGCGTCCATTCGAGATCCAGAAACGCGGACTAACTGTATCCGGCCCGCCTGAAGTGTCGTATGCGGAGGACAGGTCTGACGTCGTCGGCAACTACTTCGCCGCCGGGCCCGATGCAGTCGGCGCGAGCCTCAGTCTGGAGGGTGACGACCGGAGTCTGTTCACTCTGGCAGCGAACGGGGACCTGACGTTCAATGCCCAGCCGGACTACGAAGCCCCGGCATCCCAAGACGGTGACAACACATACGACCTCATCGTCATGGCGACCATGGGCAATTTCACATTCTCGCAGCCCGTGATCGTAACTGTCACCAACGTCGACGAGCCCGGCGAGGTGAGGTTCACTACGACCCCATTAGTGGTGAGGGTCGGCGTGGAGCTGGCAGCCGAACTGGATGAACGCGACGAGGAGACCAACGTCACCTGGCAGTGGGCCAGCGGCGGGTCCGACACCGGTTCGTGGACCCCGATCTCCGGGGAGACGAGCAACACGTACACGCCGGTCGAGGCGGACGTGGGTGACTACTTGCAAATCACCGCGAGTTACACCGACGCCACCTTCGGAAGCGACTCCGTCAGTACAGTGACGGCGAGCGCGGTTGCGGCCGAAAGCACCGAACCCGAAGAGGACGGGGTCGTAAGCTTCAGCCCGTCGCAGCCTGTGGTAGGCGATCCGCTGGAAGCTACGGTCACTGACCCGGACAATAACGAAAGCGGTTTCATATGGGAGTGGGCTAGGGACTCGTCCGCGAGCGGCGGATTCACCGACGTGATCGCGAATGCGACGTCCGACACGTACACACCTGTCGAGGCCGACGCGGGCATGTACCTGCAGGCCACGGTGACGTACACCGACGACGACGGCGACAACATCGCCAGAGGCGTGACTGGCAACTCGGTCGCAATAGACTCCTATGACGCTGACGCTGACGGGACCATCAACGGGACCGAGGTGCTCAATGCCGTGAGGGACTACTTCAACGACGTAATCGACGGGCCGAGGGTGCTGGCGGTCGTCAGGCTCTACTTCCGCAATTTCTAGACCCTACCTCGACGGGAGGACAGCCCCGTCCAAAAGCGGCGACAAGCCTATCGGAAACGGTGGGCCTGTCGTCTTTTTGGGGAATGTGGAGTCTGGCGGGTGGGAACGGCCTGAGACGCCAATAGGCCAGCCGAGCGTTGGATTCCCGCTTTCGCGGGAATGACACTGACAAGGGTAGGCAAATGTGCAGTCAGCTATGAATGTCAATCAACAAACCCCCTCTCCCTCAGGGTCGTAGATGCGCTGAGGCGCGAGAGAGTTGGAGCCTGCCCCGTACTCGATACGGGGGTGAGGGTGAAGGCCTACCCCTGTCAGCGGGCATGACGGGAGTGGCTGGCGGGATTAGCGGGCAGGCGGGAATGACGAGGGACGGCGAAACATGCCAGTGAGTGAAGGGGGAGAATGGTGGGCCATCGTGGACTCGAACCACGGACCTCAGTCTTATCAGGACTGCGCTCTAACCGTCTGAGCTAATGGCCCCGGATGCGGCTTAGTCTGCCGGCGCTTCCACCGGCTCTGGATCGTACTCGACGACGATCTCGACCGGCGTGTTCCTCGCTACGATCAGCTCCATCGGCTCCGACGTGCTGTCGTTGATGGGTTGGTGTAACGAGTTGGGTGGTACGTAGATGAAGTCGCCGGGGCCGATCTCGTCGGCGTTCTGCAATCGCTCGCCGGACAGGAACCGTCCCCTACCCTTCACCACGTATATGGCGGACTCGCAGTTGACGTGGTAGTGCGGGCTGGCGGCGCAGGCCGGAGGAATCGTGGCGACCGCCAAGTGTATCCCCTCGGTACCCGCAAGCGCCTTGGACACGCCGGCCAGTCGGGTCATGCTCCCGGAGGAGACCTCGACCTCGAGGGCGTCGGCGGGTACTACCTTGCACGTTGCTGTCAGTTGCGAATCCATGGGTCGGAGTATATCTTTGGGCTGAAAGGGGTGTCAAGGAAAAGGCGGAGATTGGACCTGTATCAACCTAGTCGGTGTACCGCTCGCAGGCACCGCAACAGCCACGCCGTCATTCCGGCGAAGGCCGGAATCCAGAGGGGCAGGGCAACGCTCTTGTCGAAGCCACCGGCCAAATTGATATAGCATCCCCTTCAGACAACCCCCTTGACACCAGCTCAACCATCCCCTACCATCAATATCAGAACAGATAAGCTATGACTGGTCTCCCAACACATGCCCATTTCCCAATTCATCAGAGACAACACCGACGACGGTCGAGACATCATCAGATTCCTCATCGAAGTCATGAACGGCAGCCTCGCCGGCAGCAAGCTGTGCCATAGGCTCACGGCAGCTAGGCTCCTCGTCACGTACGAGCGTGCCGACGCTTCCGACTTCATCGTCGACAATAGTCCCGGCGCTGAGCGAAGCGACGAGATGTGGGCCACGATAGACCCTGGTCTCAGCACGCTAATCAAGGTCAGGACCGACGATGGCCGCGTCATCTGCATGTTCCTCATAGATGTCATGGAGGGCAGAATCAAGAGCGCTAACGCCGGACACCGCGTGTCAGCCGCAAGGGAGCTTCTCAACCGCGCGTTCGGCAAGAGTCCAGGCAGGTCACTGCCGCGGCCTCCACGTCCAACCGCGACTCGTCGCACGGACCACGGGTACCAGTGGACGCCCCAACCTGCCCGGCCCCAGGCCGCCACTCCGGAGCCCACTGCTCCCACGGCAGTCTTGACTGAGCCGGAACAGGAGCCGCAGCCTGAAGCCAACGGCGCCGCGCCCACTGTCCACATCGACACCGACGATCCACCCTACCTCGACGAGGACCTTCTCGAATGGTTCGAGGCATGTTACGACCCCGAGTTCGATCCATACGAAGCAACTAGAAACGAGCGCTACGCACAGTCATTCGCCTGCACGGACCCCAAGTGCGAAGTCCACGGTGAACCCGACGAGATCGAATTCGACCCCAATGACTTCCACTACTGACCACTCATGCTTCAACCCCAGTCAACTGGCCCCCTCTCCCTCAGGGCTGACAGGGGTAGGCAGAGTTGACTTTCAGGCTTGAGCCACAACCAACTAGCTCCCTCTCCCTCAGGGTCGTAGATGCGCTGAGGCGCGAGAGGGTTGGAGCCTGCCCCGTACTTGATACGGGGGTGAGGGTGAAAAGCACGAATACATACCCCTCTCAGCCCTACCAGCGAGAGAGCGGGAGTCCAGTTATGCGAGAGGTCGAATTCGGTGCCGGCAGAGAGTGAGTTCAGGTTCCACTGCCCTATCCGCGTGCGGTGGGCTGAGTGCGATGCCCAGAGCATCGTGTTCAATGGGGCGTACTTCAGCTACCTGGAAGTCGCGATGGCGGCGTATTATCGGAATCTGGGAATCGCGCTGTATGACCCGGTGGGTCGGCGTCACTTCGACACGGCGACGGTAAAGGTGACTCTCGAGTACCTGGCGCCGGCGCGTGTCGATGACGTCTTGGACGTGTGGTGGCGGGTCGTTCGCATCGGCAACTCGAGCATCACGACACGCTCCGAAATTCGCGACAGCCACTCGGGAGACCTGCTTCTGAAGGCGGAGGTCGTGCATGTGGACTTCGACAGCGACGCCGGGAAGTCGAGGCCGGTGCCCGAGGACATGCGCCGGCTCATCGAGACGTATGAATCGACCGGGGTGGTGATTCCGCTCGACGAGCTGCCGGGTCTGGACGGGGTGGCGCGAGCGGACGGGAGTGTGTTGGCGGTGCAGGAGTGATGTGGATATCACCCTCACCCCAACCCTCTCCCTCAGGGCTGACAGGGGTAGGCATTTCGCAAATCGTCATTCCGGCGTAGGCCGGAATCCAGGGGCTGGGGCGTCCTTCGACAAGCTCAGAGCCTGCCCCGTACTTGATCCGGGGACGAACGACTTATTAGTTTGCCTACCCTTGTAAGCTCCCTCAGGGAGAGGGTTGGAGCCTGCCCCGTACTTGATACGGGGGTGAGGGTGAAAACCCTACCCCTGTCAGCCCTCAGGGAGCGGGGACTCTAGACCCCATAGAGTGCCGGGGAGCGTGAGTCTCCTCCGGGCCCTGTTAGACGTCGACGCGGACGACTATGGCGGCGGTGGCCACTACGGTCTTGTCGCCGGAGCCCTCTCGGGGCTCGATCTCGAGTCCGCCCTGCACTGTCGTCAGCCGGCCCTTGCCGTGTGGCAGCACCGCTAGGACCTCGTCGGCGTCGACTGCGTCTGGATTGGGTATGGCGACGGTGACGTCGACGATCATCTCCCTGGATGTGTCCGGTCCGAGCAGTCCAAGGAACATGAGGCTGCTGTGGTGTACGGCGTCCCACACGGCCCTGCGTGCGGCGCGGGTGTAGTCCTGTCCGTGGAGGTCGATGCCGGTGCCGATTTCGAGGATTGCGGGTGTGAGGGCCATCTTGGGGGCTTCTCCTTGCGATGTTTGACGATCTGGTCTGTTCTGGTAGAATTCGGGTAATCGTACACTGCCCTGCCGGTCCGGTACAGCGAGCGGGTGTAACTCAGGGGTAGAGTGTCTGCTTCCCAAGCAGAATGTCGTGGGTTCGAATCCCATCACCCGCTCCAGGCAGTGCGCATTTCTCCTCATTGCAGTATTATCTGCTCAGCTTGTGTTTTGCAGTCTGCATTGGACTGAGACAGTGAGGTTGGCAGATGAAGTACGACGTTATCGTGGTTGGCGCGGGATCGGCCGGGTGTGCCATAGCGACGCGGCTGTCGGAGGACTCGGAGCGGTCTGTGCTGCTGCTGGAAGCAGGGCCTGACTACCCGGACTTCGACACGCTTCCGGACGACCTGAAGCTGGGCAACAACGTGTGGCTGTCGGCGTACGGGCCTCACAACTGGGGCTACACGGGCCAGATGACACAGGAGCAGCCGGAGCTTCAGATCCCGCGCGGCAGGGCGACGGGCGGCTCCAGCGCGGTCAACGGTCAGGTGCTGTTCAGGGGCATCCCGGAGGACTATGACCGCTGGTCCGAGTGGGGCAACGACGAGTGGGGCTTTGTCCAGTGTCTGCCGTACTTCAACAAGCTGGAGACGGACCTGGACTTCGGGGGCGACGACTTCCACGGGTCGGAGGGTCCGGTGCCGGTGCGTCGGTATCCTCGGAGCGAGTGGCTGCCGTACGCGCAGGCGTTCGAAAACGCGTGTGTCGCAGAGGGGTACCCGATCAGCGAGGACCAGAACCATCCTGAGTCGACGGGCGTGTCTCCCCGTGCTCGCAATACGATCAACGGCGTCCGAATGAGCATGGCGCTCAACTACCTGGACCTGGCTCGGCACCGGCTGAACCTGACTGTCCGAGGCAACGTCACGGCGAGGCGCGTCGTGTTCGACGGCAAAAGGGCGGTCGGGATCGAGGCAGAGAGCGGTGGCGAGGTGTTCACGGTAGAGGGCGATCAGATCATCGTCAGCAGCGGCGCTATCGCGTCGCCGCAGCTGCTGATGCTGTCGGGAATCGGTCCGGCAGAGCACCTGCAGAGCCTTGGCATTCCAGTCGTGCAGGAGCTGCCCGGGGTCGGTAAGAATCTGCGCGATCACCCGGCGGCGGCTGTCATCTACAGGGCCGCCGGCGACAGACCGGACCTCCAGGCGCCGGTCATACAGGTCGGGCTCCGCTACACGGTAGAGGGCTCGCCGCTGCGGAACGACATGCAGCTCAGCCCGATGCTCATGACCAGCGAGCACCGCCCGGCGCACATCCAGATCGACGACGAAGAGAACTACATCGGCGTCGGCGCAAGCCTGCAACTGGCGCTTGGCCAGGGTGAGCTCACGCTCCAGTCTACGGACCCACACCAGCAGCCGTTCCTCGACTACAACTACTACCAGGAAGAAGAAGACCTGCGTCGGATGCGTGAGGCCATTCGGCTGGGAGTCCGAGTCGGCGATGATCCAGCGTTCAAAGAAATCTTCCTGGAGAGGGTCATGCCCACCGACGAAGAGCTGGCGAGCGACGACGCGCTGGACGAATGGCTGCGTCGCAACTCAGGAACGTCGCACCACATCTCAGGCACGTGCAAGATGGGGCCCGACTCCGATCCGATGGCGGTCGTCGATCAGTACCTGAACGTGAGAGGAATCGAGGGGCTGCGCGTGGCGGACGCGTCGGTCATGCCGGACTGCATCCGCGCGAACACGAACGCCACGACCATAATGATCGGCGAGAGGCTGGCCGACTTCATGAAAGAGGGCAAGTAGCCCTCCGGCTCACGCGAGCGTCTCGGACGGGAACAGGTCAGCGGGGTTCACGGCCTCGGGGATCAATCCCTGAGCGACGTTGAAGTCGACGAAGGTCTCCAGGGTGCTGCGCGCGCTTTCGAAGTCGTAGGAGATGGCGTCGTCCCCCACTATCTCTGCCATTCTAAGCAGCTGCTCGGTGCCGGGGGCCGAGGTGTCGCCGGACTGGAGGCGCTGCTCGTAGCTGCGCTTGGCCTCGCTGAAAACGCTGCATAGCTCGGAGGCGAGGTCGCCGTTGGACTCCATGAGTGAGTCCTTGGCGACGAGCAGGTGGCTAATGGGGTAGATGCCTGTCTTCTCGTGCCAGCTGGCGTCGAGTTTCTGGGAGTCTGGGAAGAGAGGTCGGACGTCGGGCGAGTCGACTGGAGGCGCGCCGATGGCGGCGTCAATCTCGCCGGTGAGCAGCATGTCACCGAGGTCGCTGCCGGACGATGAGACTACGTTGCGCGGGGCCTCGTACTCGGCGACGTGCTCGTCGCCGGACAGCACCCAGGTGACGGCGCTGACGTCTACGTCGTATTCGGAGTGCAGAATCCCCCGGGTCCAGACTCCAGGCGTGAAGGTGTAGCTGCGCACCCCTACCCTCTTTCCCTCGAGGTCCCTGGGCGTTTCTATGCCGCTGTTGACGTTGTACGTCATCATGGCGTGATAGAAGTCTCTCGTCAGGAAGACCGGCAGTGCGGTGAAGCGCTTGCCGTGGGCGCGAGAGCATAGGTATGTCGCGAGGGCCATCTCGGCGACGTCGAACTCGAGGGAGCGCACCATGCGTCGGAAAATCATGGGCACCGGGGAGATCTCAACGTGTTCCATCTCGAACATCGAAGAGCCGACGCTGCCGTCCTTTAGCGGGGTAGTGTGGCCGTAGTTTGCTATTGCGGTGCGCAAAACAAGATCTGTCATACCACACGCCTCCTGCCGGGCGGGACCTTTACCTGAGTCGCCTTGCCGTCCTGCCAGTAGGTCCACTCATTGGTGACTGGCGGTAGCACAAAAGCCGTGGGAATCGTAGCATTTCTCGTGGGGTTGCGTCGCATAACTGGCCAAAAGGCATCGGTATCGAGACCTGGTTAGCTGGAATCGTCCCTGCGAAGTCTGCTAGAGTGAGTCTGCATGGCGAACCGGCGCTTCCGAGTTTGAGAAGCATCCGGCCATTGATCCCCCGCTTTCTCGTCTCTGCCAGCGCTCGTCGTGCCAGCATTTCACTCCAATCAGACCAGGGAAGATTCTTTACTTATGCTCTCCGCACCCACAGCAACTCGCAGCCGCAGGCCAGGACTCAGAAAGAGTTACGACGTTGTCTGCGCCGACTGCCGCAGGCCGACCACCGTCCCATTTCGCCCGGCTCCAGACAGGCCCGTGTACTGTCGTCCCTGCTTCACAGACCGACGAGACGAACCCGCGGTGGCAGACCGCAAGACCGAGCGGGACTCGAGCACCGCGAGCCATGTGTTCGCCGACATCCCCATAAACGACGCCACCAGGGCAGCGATTGCCCGGATGGACATCACCGAACCTACGGCGATCCAGTCCGGGGCCATCCCACATCTTCAAGATCGACGAGACCTGATTGGGCAGGCGCGCACCGGCTCAGGCAAGACACTGGCTTTCGCGGTCCCAATGGTGGAGCGCTGCGATCGGGCGGTTCGGAAGGTACAGGGACTCGTGCTTGTGCCCACCCGGGAGTTGGCCATTCAGGTAGCCGGGGTAATAGAGGAGCTGGCTTCCCCGCATCGACTTCGTGTGACATTGCTCTACGGCGGTCGGTCGCTGAGGCCCGAGTACACAGCGTTGGATAGAGGGGCACACATCGTCATCGGGACGCCCGGTCGTACACTGGACCACCTGAGACAGGGCACACTCAGCCTGAGATCAGTGAGATTCCTCGTTCTGGACGAGGCGGATGAGATGCTGGACAGAGGATTCGCGCGCGATGTCGAGGCCATTCTCAGCGGTACGCCATCCGAGCGTCAGACTGCACTCTTCTCAGCAACCATGCCGGAGTGGGTGGCGAAGACTGCCAAAAGCCACCTGCACAATCCCGTAAGCGTGGAAGTGGATGCAGATCTGCGGACCCTCCCGTTGGTGCATCACCAGATTTACTCGATTCGCAAAGAGAGCAAGATCGACGCGCTCCGAACGCTGCTGGACGAGCGCGGCGACGATCCGGTGATCGTTTTCGGCCGGACCAAGCGCGGCGTGAGGAAGCTCGCAAGACAGCTCGAAGATATGGGGTATCCTGTTGGGGCACTCCAGGGCAACCTTAGCCAGAACGCGCGAGAACGCGTGATGAAGGGCTTTCGATCAGGCGAAACTTCTGTACTGGTGGCGACGAATGTGGCAGCTCGCGGCCTTGACGTTGAGGGAATCGAGAGTGTCATCAACTATGATCTTCCGGACTCCGAGCTGCTCTTCACGCACCGGGTAGGTCGGACCGGCCGCATGGGGCGCTCTGGCGAGGCGGTAACGTTCGTTACCTCGGACGAGGAGAAGAAGTGGCGTGAGATCGAGCGCGGACTCGGTCGCCGATTCACGCGCACTTCCTGGAGCGCGTCTCGTCGAGATGCCGAGCCCAGATAGACTCACCCACCTCACTCGTACACCTCGATCAGCAGCTCCTTGGGCTTCCAACCGTTAAGCGCCGTCATATCCTGCGGACACGCCGACACGACCACAACGAGGTTGGTCAGAGCCCTGAGAAGGACATAATCTCCGGGCGCGGCAAGGGACTCGCGAGTCTCGCGACTTCCCTCCAGATCGGTGATCGGAGTGTTCTGAAATAGATTGATAGGGTCCGGGAAGCCGAGTGGAGAGGCCCCCAGGTCTTTCAGAGCGGCATTGAGGTTGTCTCTGCAGTTGGGGTGATTCTCCACACCGAAGTCCTCCAGGTATCGCAATGGATCACAAGCGGGCGCCAGTAGGTCGTGGACACCCACTTTGTCCTCTTCCAGTAGAAGCAGAGGCCTGCGCGTGACGCTGTAGAGCGGTTGGCCGACTGTCAGATTAAACCTGTTGAGGATGCTCCTGGTCTGGCTCGGTGACAAAGTCTCGTCAAGGCTGTCCTGGACAAAAGCGAACAGGTCTCCCACCTGCGTGCCTTCCGGCGTGATGACCTTCAGTAGTTGTCCCCGCTTTACGAGCACGCCTCGCCCTGACCGTGCTGGAATCCGAACCGACGTGACCTGCTTGATTTTGGCGCTCATGCTTCCTCCTCTTTGCCGGCTCTATCGGCTGTGAAGCGGCATCGGGCGGTGGCGCCGATGCCTACTGCAAGGTAATGCCACGGTGTGATTCTCCCTGACAAGGAGGCTACGCGAGGCTTACGCTGCGGTCAAGAAAGTCGTTTGCCGTTACACCGGAAGCGGGGTACAGCCTGGCGACGACAGGCAGACAAAGTCCGGCCTCCCGGCGGAGGGATTGGGAGATCCTGTTGCCTGGCTAACGATTGTCCGGCCCACCAGTGAGGACTCGAACCCAGGGACGATTGACGGTGGCAGGCTGAAGTCCAAATGCGATTGCCCTGCCTTCCACCTGGGCCATTCCCATGGTTACAACTCTGTACTGTAGAATGTGCGGAAGCTTCGTGCTCCTTCCATCCCCGCTTCACCCCATATCCCGGCATGTGATACGCGCCTGTGTCTAAAGAGAAGCCCCAGAGTTTGACTGAGTGAGAGACATAGAACTGGCCATAATCATCTTGGCTGACGGTGTCAGACCTGATGTATTGAGGACATTGGCAGAGGCTGGTGAGATCCCTCATATCGCCAAGTCCTTCTTCCAAGGGGGCTACAGCTACGACGGCGTAACCGTGCTGCCCAGCGTTTCCAGCATAGCCTACATTCCCATGCTGACCGGGCAGTATCCGGGTACGGCCGATGTACCTGGGCTTCGCTGGGTGGAGAAGGCCAGTTTCACCAGAGGCAAGCTGTTTCTTGGGGGACACCGTTCATACATCGCCCCGTCTCTCCTGAGACTGGACAGCGACCTGTCCACGGATTTGGAGACTATATTCCAGCTTAACCCTGAATCATTGGGTGTCCGCTGTGATGTCCGACGAGGGCTTTCAAACGGTAATAGCACAGATGACCATGTGGCTTTCATGCTCCGCATGTTCTTTGCGCAATACTTGAGAAGAGCGGACTTTGTGGACCGGACCGTAATGTCCCATGCGACTTCGTGGCTATCGAAGACTCACGACCGCAAGTCCAGGTTCATCTTCCTGCCTCTCGTGGACGTGGACAAGGTCTCACACCGGTACGGGCCAGAGCACCGACAAACCATGGAATCGTACAGGCGCGTCGACTCCGTTGTAGGCGTGCTTGTGGAATATCTCCAGCGACACAGGCTGTGGAATCGTACACACTTGATCATCACCAGTGATCATGGTCACACCGAGACGAGACAACACCTTGACATGTCCGCGCTGCTTTCGGAACTCGGGTACAGCGTATTCGAGCACCCCAACATCTATCGGCGGAGCGCCGATGCCGCTGTCATGATTTCAGGCAATTCTTTCGGGAATATCTATTTTTCGTCCGAGGGAAGGTGGGAGGCGCCTTTGAATTCGGAGGAATTGGAGAGGGAGCACCCGAAGGTCCTGAGGGTGTTTGCGCAGCGGGAAGAGATTGAGTGGTTCGCCTACAGAGACAGGAATGGTGGAATAAAGGTCGTGTCGGAGTCTGGCAAGGCCGTTCTGAACCTAGAAGATCATTACTACACTTACGCGTACGATGGCGCTGACCCACTTCGGCTGGGCTTGAAACACAGTCGGGTAAGGCCCGTCGACTCTTTTGCCCAAACCGTTGAGACAGACTTCCCCGATGCGCTGGAGCAGCTGTGGCATCTCTTCCAAAGCGCTCGTACAGGAGACATAGTGGTAACCGCCAAGAGCGGATACGACCTTCGTGGCTGGAGGGAGTTCCCCGAACACCGGTCTTCACATGGAGCACTGAGTAGAGAGCACATGGCGGTCCCGATCCTCAGTAACATTCCGCTGCCCTCCATTCCAGATGGCGGAACTCGCACTGTGGACCTCTTCCCGACGGTTGTCGAGGGGCTGGGGCTTTCGCCAACGAAGCCTCACTTCGGGCGGAGCCTACTGTGACCGATGCTTTCGGCAGGCAGCAGATAACGAAGCGCCGGGCAGTTCTGTATCTGCTGGTCCTGTTGCTGCCCGCCTCCCTATGTACGTTAGCCGTCTGGGTATTTCTGCCCAGCTGGTGGCAGCTCTCTGCCTATTTCTGGTACTCCATCCCCGGAAACAGTTTCATCCTACTGCCACACGAGCCCGCAGTTATCTATGCTGGGACTCTGTACAGCCCGCTCCTGGTGGCAATCGTCGGCGGGCTGGCCACCGTACCAGCCTCCGCATTCGACCACCAACTATTCACTCGAGCGTTTCAGCTCACGTCTCTGGCGCAGGTCAAAGAGACACGGTTTTCCAAGTTGACCGCCCGAGCTTTCTCCGTTCAACCCTGGTGGACTATAGTTGTATTCGCCTTCAGTCCAATTCCCTTCTACCCGATCCGCATCGCTGCTCCCATGTTCGACTATCCGGCAACTCGTTACGTCATTGCGGTCCTTGTCGGGAGAGTCCCCCGTTACTATCTACTAGCCTGGGGAGGCGACCAGGCTGCCAGGTTCCTGAGCTGGGGCGTCTAGGCTACCTACGCTGGGCTTCCGGGGCAATTTGTCGCCTACTCCCCGTAGTAGGGTTAGATACCAAACTCGTATGTCCTCAGTACTGGTTCCGTGCACGCGAGTGAATCTAGCATGAGAATATGATTAGCTCAATGGCTTTCGACCAGCTCGATGACATGTGACGGGAGGCTACCTGGCGGCAGACCCAACCACCCGCCATAGCACATTGTTATTGATACTTACCTGTTTGTATCGTTACCTATTCTTGGTGAGGTTTCACCTTGTTCGGAACTTGCTGAGTGACTAGACTTTCGGTAGGAGTCGTAGGAGTCGTAGGAGTCGAGCGATGACATCCACTGACCGACCCAGGCCTGAGAACGCCCCTCTACCTTCCCCGTTTCCAGAGGGCTGGTACTTCGTCGCAAGCCGTGAGGCCATACTGAGGGCTACGCCCTCATCCAGAAGAACTGGATGGGGGAGAACATAGTCGCCTGGTGTGACGAGAACGGGCGCGTCTGCGTCGCCGCGGCCTTTTGCCCACACCTGGGCTCCGACCTGGGGCTCGCCACGGGAGGGCGCATATGTGATGGCCGGCTCGTCTGTCCCTTCCATGGCTTCGAGTACGACGCAACCGGCCAGTGCGTCGCCACTCCCCATGCTGATCCGCTGAAGACCGCGAGGTTGCGAGTCTTCGAGACACTGGATGTCTGCGGCCTGATCTTCGCCTGGTGGGGGATCCGGGGACGGAGGCCGCAATGGAGCCTGCCCGCCGATCCTCCAGACCAAGCCGGATGGAGCGGCTTCGAGATCAGGACCATCCGCTTTCCCGGCCATCCCCAGGAGACAACGGAGAATTCAGTGGACTTGGGCCACTTACGCTACGTACACGGCTACGGCAGCGTGAATCGCGTCGAGCCAGTGTCTGTGGACGGGCCCTGTCTAAAGAGCCGCTTCGACTTCAGGCGCACACAGACGATCGCCAAAATAGCGGCTATCGCTTCTGACGTCTCTGCCAGAATCCGTGTCAACGGGCTGGGCTACTCGTTCGTGGAGACCCACGAACACTCCATCGGAATGGACTTGTGCCTGTGGGTACTGGCGACCCCTGTTGACGGCACGCTCATCGACCTGTCGCTGGTCTCACAGGTGAGAGAGATACGCAACCCGAGGCGGCGGATTGCAGGCCTGGGGTTTCTCCCGATGAGGCTGCGCGCGCCCTTAATGAACAAGTTCATCGCGGCTCAACAACACCGGGACGTTCTGCAGGATGTGGTCATCTGGAGACGGAAACGGTACATATCCCGCCCGCGCCTCTGCCGTTCCGACGGCGAGATCATGCCCAATCGAGCCTATTGCGCCCAATTCTATCCCGATCCGCGCGATTCGAAGAGTCCACTCCATGAAACATCTAACGTGAATATATGATGAATACTCCAGATGGCTGTGGGCCCTTGAGTCACGCCGCACGGGGGCCCCGACCGCCAGACGGTTGGACTCATGCAGATGCGGTCCGCCTCGACGACCTTCATCATGCAGTGGTTGAGCACATGCCTGCCGATGGGCACGGCATCAAGAGCAATTTCAGGATGGGCTAAGGCACCGCCGAGGCGAGTCGCAGTAACAGTGAATCATACCGACGGAGCTGGGGAGGCGGCACCTGCCACCACCCGGAGCTTCCCCAGGTAGAAGGGGCAATCCGTGAACAACACACTCGGTTGGCTGAGCTGGCTGGTAACAGTCGCCCGTACATCACGCTAGTCGTCCTCGTCCTCGTCACGGTTGTGCTGGCCGCGGGGACCACGTTGCGCGCCCCGCCGACGGAGGGGGCGGACGTGGCGTTCCTGCCGCCCGGGCACGCCATCGCCGATGCGACACAGGAAATAGGTGAGCTCTTCGGTGCCTCCAGTGATGTCAGTGTAGTAACGCTCCTCTTTCGCGGGGAGGCGTTTACGCCAGACAGCCTCTCCCAGATGGACACCCTGATCGATGAGATCGTCAGCGACCCGAGTGTGGGTCAACTGCTGGTGCCTGCCGACCCGGTCGTCGCGTCCACATTTTTGATCAATGCCGTGCTCCAGGTGGACGGCTTCGAGTCGGTCACTCAGGCAGAGATCGACTCCGTCCGCAACGTCCCGGAGATTCAGGCGGCCCTCGACGCGATGAGCGGTACCGACATGGACGGCACGCCGGTCTCGATCGCCAACATCCGCTTGAGCGATGCGGGCGACGAGAGGGTCCAGGAGGATGAACGGAGGATCAGCGAGCTGGCGGCCGGGGATGAGGGCCCGCTGCGCGTGAGCAGCCTTTCGCCGGTGGTCGCGTCGAGGATGAGTACAGGGAGGCCACACAGACGGGAATGGCGCCGCTGATAGGGCTGGCGCTGCTGCTGATCGCGGCGCTGCTGGTGCTCTTCATGCGCACGCTCTCGGATATGCTGCTGACGCTGGCGGGGCTTGTACTATCGCTGGCCTGGATTGTCGGAGCAGAGGGCTGGCTCGGGCCGAATGCGCTGGGGCTGATAGGTCCACCGAGCTCGCTTACCGCGATGGTGCCTGTCATCATTATCAGCCTCACGGTGGATTATGCAATCCAGGCAGTTTCGCACTATCGGGAGCAGCGAATCGAAGGTCGGCCGGTCTTGGATGCGGTACGGAAGGGACTGCGAAACGTCACGGTCCCACTGACACTGGCTGCCATCACCACGATCGTCAGTCTGTTGGCAACCCTGTTTTCGCCGATCGGGGTGATTGGCAACTTCGGCATCGTAGCGGGACTGGGCGTGGGGATGAGCCTGATCGTAATGCTGACGCTGATCCCGGCCGGACGGACGATTATCGACCGGAGGCGCGAGTCACGCGGCACGTTGGCGCCACCCTTCCCGATCTCGAACGCATTGCCCGGCATCGGGAAGGTGGCGGAGCAGTTGGGGATAGCTGTTACGCGTTGGCCGGCGCCCTTCCTCGTCACCGTGATCGCGGTGACGATCGGGCTCGGGTTCGCCACCACAGGGCTGAAGTTCGAATTCAGCATCCGCGACATCCTGCCCCGAGGTGGGAGCGTGCTGGAGGATATGAATACCCTCGAGGCAGCCGTTGGCGGCTCGACGGAGATCACCAGTGAACTGGTGAAGGCCGAGGTCACAGAGACTCGCACGCTTCTGAATCTCCAAGATTTCACGAGCGCTTTCAAGGACGAACTGCGCCGCCCGCAGGCGGCAGCGGGTCCGATCCAGACATCGTACAATTCTCACATGCGCGACTGGACCAATGACAGTGGGGAACCCGGCGACAGCTATGACCTTGAGATCGCAGCTCTCTTCCGGGGAGCGTCTTCGGGAGTGGAACTCGATCCAGATCTGATGCAGGAGCTCCTCGATAAGCTCATCGCTAGGGAACCCGAACTGGCTCGCCTTTTGATCAACGATCCGGCAGGCATCGATACCATGCTGCTCCAGTTCCCGACCTACCTGGACGATCCCGAGCAAACGCGGATGATCCAAGAGGACATCGAGGCGCTTTGGTTTGGAGATGACAGCGCTATCACAGCGATTTCGCCCAGCATCGTCTCGGTAGCGGTCACGGACCAGATTACAGACCCGACAGACAGAGGCGATCAGCACTACCATTGCCGTCGCGCTGGGCATTCTCAGCATCTTCTTCTGGGTGACGCTGCGCCAGCCTGCTTTGGGGTTCGTGGCGGTGGGTCCAATCGTGCTCGTCCTCATCTGCGTGCTGGGCACGATGGCTCTGCTGGAAATCCCCTACACAATAGTCACCTCGATCATCACGGCGCTGTCGATCGGGATCAGGGTGGACTACACCATCCACGTGATTCATCGCTACCGGGAGGAGTTCGCCCGCCTGCGCAACCCGGAGAGAGCGGCGATCCGGACCCTCGCGACCACTGGTTCTGCGCTGTTGGGATCTGCGCTGACTACGGCGTTCGGATTCGGAGTGCTGATAGCCTCGCCGCTGCTTGCGTCCCAGCAGTTCGGCATCACGGCGACTATAACGATCGTTTACTCCCTGATAGTCTCCATCTTGGTAGTGCTGCCCGCGATGGTGGTCTGGGGCGCTTACCAGAAGATGCGGCTACGCTCCATGGTGGAGCGCACATGGAGCGATCTCGACGTGGCCATAGAGGACGTGCATCGACGCCACGGGAAGGGACTGGACGCGTCCTAGGCGTCAGGCGTGTATCTCGCGCCTCTGCTCAGAAATATGGAACTTCAGTTTCTTGCTCGGTTTCACCGACGGCAATGGGCTGAACCGGAGATTGTAGTTCGCGGGGGATACTGTAAGCGTGAAATAATGCGCGACCATAAGCACATTGACGGCCAGTTGCAGTTCCATCCACCGGAAGCCGAGACATGTGTGCGTGCCAAGCCCGTACGGTGCGTATCCTGGACTGTGGTGCTCATTGCGCGGCGGCAGGTAGCGGTCGATATCGAATTTGGAGGGGTCAGGAAAGACGTCCTTCATGTAATGCGATGCTGTCTGAGCAATCACGATCTTCGACCCCACCGGCAGCTCGTAGTCCTCGACCACGCACGAATTCATCACATTTCGAATAGACATCGGAACGATCGCGTACATGCGCAGGCATTCCATGAGGAATCGGTGCGTGACGTCAATTGCAGATGGTGTGAAGTCCTCGGCATGCGGGTCGCCGTTTTCGAACAGGGCATCGGATTCAGCCTGGATCTTGGCATAGATCTCTTGCTGTGACGCCATGGCGTACAGGGCGAAGCTATAAGCATCGCCAAGGTACACGCTGGCAATCAGCGCCGCTGAAGGAGCGAATCTCAGGTTGGACTCCGGGTAGAACTGAGGATCGCTCGCGTGCAGGCTGAGAATGTCATCGGCAAGGTCCCGCGGACTTCCAGCCCGCTGGGCGGGCGTATGCACACTCTGGACCCGTTCAAGCAACGTATCGATGGCTTTCGCGCGGCGTCTCATGCCCGGAGTATTCAGCATGAATTTGGGCAGCATCTTCACGATGTGAGTGGTGAGCGCCCGCTCCTTGTACCTCATCGGATCGTCAATGATGTCCTGAGAGTCAACGCTGACGGAGAGCGGTGAGATCTGTGCGTTTATCATTGGACGGCACATGTTCGTCGCGGAGTAGGTGTCTCCAACCGCCCAATCCGCCATGTACCCCCGCGCATGATGATAGAGCTGGTCCAGTTGTCCCACTAGTCTTCCGCGAGAATACGCCGCCGACATAGACTTGCGAAGCCGGAAATGTTCAGCGCCATCCAGGGAGGGCAATACCCCTTCGGCGGGTTCTGGACGAACGAATGCGGGCGAGACGCCCGCGCTCCGAAACCTCGCCCAACAGCCACACCTACAAAATTGATACAGGCTCGTGAGGCCTGCCCCAAGGTACATGATGAGTGCTGGCTGTATATGATGGGCAGTACTTGCTTCAGAAGTTTCCCACAAAGTGCTCAACTTCTTTAACCCACTGCCGTATTCGGAGGAACAGGATGAGCGTTACGCTGGACTGGTTGGGAGTTTCCACCTACAGGCTGGTTGTCGATGATCTGGTCATTTCCCTCGATGCTTACATCGACCGGAACCCGTTGGCGACGCCGGTTGGTATGCGAGTAGCAGATGTGCAAAGGGCCGATTACGTGCTGGTGGGGCACTCCCACTTCGACCACCTGTGGGGGGCCGAGCGTATCGCTCATCAAACGGGCGCGACCATTATCGGCTCCCACGAGTCGGTCAGGCTGATGGAAATAGAAGAGGTGCCCGATGAACAGCTGGTCGCCGTGGCGGGCGGGGAACGGATCAGGCTATCGGACAGCGTATCAGTGCGGGTGTTTCCCAGCCAGCACTCATGCATATGGAGCACCGCGGGGGCTTCAGGAGAGGTCTGCCTGGGAGACCTGTGTTTGACGCTGGACGAACGGCAGGCGAACCTCGACAACTCGGCGGCCCTACGCGCCTCGTCCAACGAGCCGGGAATGGCGGAGGCCGAAGGCCATAGGATGGGGAATGCGCTCAGCAACCACGTGGCGAGGGCGGGGCACTGGCTTACTTCATCGAGACCCCGCTGGGCAGCATACTCTGGAAAGACACGTCGGGACATTGGACCGGGATTTTGCGCGACCTTCGGCCTGACGCGGCGCTGTTGGCAGCCGCCGGCCGGGGCAATATAGACGGCGAGCCCATCCAGGGTACATTGGCCCAATTCGTCGCCCGGGAGGCGGAGCTGTTGCACCCCAGGCGGATTGTGCTCGGCCATCACGACAACTGGAACCCGCCGGTGAGCAGTCCTACCGACATGGAACCTATAGAGCGGGAGCTTTCTCGGCAGGCCCCTAGTGTAGAGTTGGTCCAGATGGACTACCTGGAAGGCTATCCTATCCTGGGCCAGTGAAATGGCCCGCCAGCCCGAGGGCGCGCCTGGGGGAGTTTCCGTCCACACTCGCGTTGCTAGCCTATTGAAACGTCGTCGGTCTGGTACATGATCCGGCCACCCACCACGGTGGCGGCGGACTCGATCAGACCCAGCTCATGGGCGGCTTCACGAAATGGGTCGTTCTGCAGGACCACGAGGTCGCCCAACTTTCCAACTTCCAGGGAGCCCTTGTCGTTTTCCTCGAAAGCGCCGTAGGCGGCGTTGACCGTCATCATGGACATCGCTTCCCTGGCAGGGACGCGTTCCGCGCCGGTCAAGATCCTGCCGGAGCTTGTGAGCCTATCAATGGCGTTCTGAATGCAAAAGAGAGGGTTGACAGGGGTTACGGGGCAGTCGGAGTGCAGTAAGGGCTTTATGCCGGCCTGAATGGCCGAGCCGATGGGATCCAGGTAGGGGACCCGTTCCGGCCCCAGGAAGCGGTCCCTGTGGCGGTCTCCGAAGTAGTACACGTGGTTGGGGAAGAAGTTGGGGATTACTCCAATGTTGCGCATCCTGGAGATGTGCTCAGGGACACAAACCTGGCAGTGCTCAATGCGAAATCGGTGGTCCGCTTTGGGCATAACGCGAAGGGCGTTCTCGTAGGCGGCGAGCACTGCGTCGATGGCGGCGTCGCCGTTGGCGTGGGTGGCGATCTGATAGCCTCTCCGGTGCAGGGTCATGACCATGTCGTTCAGCTCGTCCTGCTCGTAGATGAGCCAGCCCTGTTCGTTGGGGTCGCAGTGATAGGGATCTCGCAGGGCTGCGGTAATACCTTGTATGGAGCCATCGGAAATGATTTTGCATCCGGCGACTCGCACCCACTCGTCACCGTCGCCGGTCTGCCAGGCAAAGTCGGAGTCCTTCAGATACTCCCACTGGATGAACATGTTGACCCTGAATTTCAGGAAGCCCTGCTGCTGCGCCCGGCGGTAAGTGTGCATGATATCGACGCCCCGCGAGTTGCCCACGCCGGCGTCGTGGATGGTGGTTATGCCCCGACGCAGGTACTCCTCCTGAGCCTGGACAAAACCGGTGTGGACGTCTCCTTCCGTGTAGACGGGCAGTAGCCGGTGCACCAGAGCCTGGGCCGTTTCGTACAGCATTCCGTCCGGCTCTCCGCTGGCGGGGTACCTGCCGATCCGACCCCCGGGCGGGTCCGGAGTTTCGTCGTGGATTCCGGCCATCTCCAGCGCGGTGGAGTTGGCGGCCAGCATGTGCCCGGAGTTATGGACGATTATGATCGGGTGGTCTGTGGAAGCAGCGTCCAGGTCGTTGCGGGTAGGGTGCCGCATATCCTGAAGGCCGGTATCGTCGTAGCCGCGGCCACGAATCCAATCACCGGGCGGAGTCGTTGAGGCTCGTTCTCTCAGCCGGTCTACGATGTCGGCGATGTTCCTGTTGGGCGGAGTCCGTACATCAACTTCCAACAGGGTGGTGCTGAACCCCACCATGTGGTTGTGGGGCTCGATGAACCCGGGGAGCACCGTCTTCCCTTGGGCGTCGATGACCGTTGTCCGGCTGTGCTTCCCGACGGAGACTTCGTCGTTGGCGCCTAGCGCGGCAATCCTGCCGTCGCGAATGCCCACGGCCTGCACCACGGTGTTGCTCGGGTCCATGGTCTCTACCCGGCCGTTGATAACGATCAAGTCCATTCGGTCTGCTCCGTTACGCGCACGTTCGAGATGCGTTCCACATTGCCGCATTCGACGTCTGTGAGTTGGGTCGCTCTAGAAGTCTTACGTCAAGCCCGAACCGTGTACCCTGATGCACGATGCGCCGGCAGGCGTGGTCGGCGGCCTCGAAATATGGATGGACTTCCAGAGGGAACCTGAACTGGACGGGCCTAGTACCGTGTCCAGATAGTTCTGACCGTACAGGCAATTGCCTCAAACTCTGGGTTCCGGCCTACGCCGGAATGACGGCTGGGGCGGATCATCCGTCGCTTTCATCTGGAAACGGTCCTAGTCTTGGGGGTCCGCGAAGGTCAGGATGCGCTTCGGGTTCTCCACCATCATCATCTGGATGTGCTCTTCGGAGACGCCTCGGGAGCGCATTTCGGGCAGGAACTTTTCCTGGAGGAAGGAGTATCCAGTTCCGCCGTACTTCTTGAGCTGCATCTTGGCGGACACGTCCTGGGACAGCAGGATGCGATCGACGTAGCCGGCATCTATGAGCTTCGGTATCGCCTCGGCCACTGCGGCCGTTCCGGCGCTGCTCATGAACGATCTGAGGTCGTCGCCGTCCGGCACATACCTCAACGGCACGCCCACCCGCCCCAGCAGGTCGAACTCGATGTATACCCCGTGGCCCAGCAGCTCCAGCATCAGGTCCATGTCGCTGGCGATTGGGTCGCTGTGACCGAAGATCACGCGGGACATGTCCGTGCCCTCCTCGCCGAGGATGCCGATCACCGTCAGCTTTTCCCGACCCTGGCCGCCTCGGTGGAACGTGATGGGAGCGCCCGTGGCGCGACTGGCCCGGCCGGATGCTCGTATGCTCTTTACCTCGTTCTCGGTTATCGGCGCCCCCTCGATGCCGACCTCCCCGATGATGCCGGACCGGATACCCATGTCTCCGACGCCAACGGTGACGTCCCGGACAATCTCGTCGGTCATGTCCTCCACGGTGAGCGTGTCCATGTCGGCTGGATGGTAGAGCTTCATGTACCATCCCGCACCCATGACGACGTTCAGACCGGTGGCGTGGGACACGCGGGCCATGGCCATAGGGTCTCGCCGGATGCCGATGCTGGTGAGTTCGACCAGTGTCCCGCCTCCGAGATTTCGGAACTCCATGGCTTCATCTATCGCCGTCTGCTCGTCTGCGAGGAACCAGTTGTCCCGGATTGGCTTGCGGGCTCGGACCAGGTCCAACTTATCCATGGTCAGTTCCTGCTCCCACAGCCACCAGTCCGTGGCCGGAGTGTTGTCGTCCGGCTGGTATGTCCTGGTAGTGGCGACAAACAGGTGCTCGTGCATCAGGGTGATTCCCAACTGGTCCGGGTCTATGGGACCCCGGACCGTCATCACCTTGCCAGCCATGTTCGGTACGTTTGCAGTCACGGACTCCTCCTCATCGTAGTACCCACGTCACGATGGCGCCGATAGTAGGGGATAGGGGTGGGGAAAGCAAAGGATGGTGGGGTGGGCGAAACCTGTCCCCTGCCAATAGGCACAACCCTCTTCGTCATTCCAGCGAAAGCCGGAATCCAGGGTGGTGGAGGAGCGTTCGCAGAGGCCGACTGCCAAATTAAGACAGGTTCCTGAATGTCCGCATCCTGCTAAAGCCTAGACGTTTCGCATATGGTGAATCGAAGTTCCAACGTGCGGCCCTACACCTCTGCAGATTCCTCATACTCTCTGATGATGCTGTCGCTCATGTGTGCCAGGTGTTGCTGCTCTGACAGCTGGTCGATTGAGTCATACGGTAGGAACGAACACTGTTCGTACAGGGGGCCTCGATCCAGTAGCGAAAACACCGGCCTCCTGATTTCGCGGAGGACCCTTTCCCGTTTGTCTGGTGGAGCCACAATGTGCAGGCGAATGTCCATGTTGGGTTGTAGGGCCAGCAGGTCTGCCATCCGCAGAAGGCCTGAATAGATGGCAGTCGTGTGCTCAATCTCAAAGGCCCTTGCCATCGATCTTCCCTTGAGCCACAGCACGTCGATCTGTTCCACGGTTCTCAGAGTAGTATCGTCATAGTTCAGAGGGAGAACGTCCAGGAAGCTCTCGTGAATCGCCGTTGGGACAAGTTCCAGTACACGGCCCCTGTCGTTCCTTGGCACCCAGATGTGAAATCCCATCTGGGCTCCGATTTGCGCCACCTTCGCCTGGTACCGGATTGACTCCCGGCTGCCAACTGACGCCGTGGGGGCCAATATCCCTGATTCCAGTGACGGCTCATCGTCCTCGTCATCCGGGACCTCTACCTCCACCTCTCTGTTCAGGGTACGTACCTTCCTGCGGCGGACCAGTTGGCGCCTGTCCTTAGCGGTGAAGGGGAAGCTCCTGGGGCTTGACTGCTGCTGTTTGAGCAATTCGACGAGGTATCTGCCGTCGCTCTCCTCGAATTCGTTGAGCGACGCTCTGAAGAACCCAGTCCAGACCGGAGTTCCCCTCTTGTGCTGGCTCGTGATGCTCAACGTGCTCCAGACCTCGTCATCGTAGATCGGAATGGCTGATTCAGGGTCCAGCATGACGATTGGTTTGACCTGGACGTGGACCATGAAAGGGCTGAGCTCATCGTGGAGTGAACTGCCGTCGAGATATGCCTCAGATTCGGCCTGGAGCACACCGCACCATCGCGAAAGACGAGTGAGATAGCAGACGAAATAGTCGCCACGCCTGACTCGCTGCTCCGCCAAATGCTGATGTCGCTCACGAGAGGCAGTGACGGTAGCGCCAACCTCACGGAAGGCGGCCCACGTCTCCGGTGTGAACAAGTCCAGGAGATATGCCATTTAACCTCACTTTGCCGATGAGACGCATATCCACGTGTCGTCTTCGACACTGATGCCCTTCACAGACTCCCTATTGAGAGTCTTCACTCTCACCCAACTAGCCTGTCGTGAGAACGCCCCTCTAACCTTGAGGTTCGACGAAGGTGAGGATGCGCTTCGGGTTATCCACCATCATCATCTGGAGGTGCTCTTCCGAGACTCCCCGTGAGCGCATTTCGGGCAGGAACTTTTCCAGGATGAACGAGTAGCCTGTGCCGCCGTACTTCTTGAGATGCATCTTGTTGCACACGTCCTGGGACAGCAGGAGTCTATCGGCGTAGCCGGCCTCTATGAGCTTCGGTATCGCCTCGGCCACCGTAGCCGTTCCTGCGCTGGTCGGGAACAACTGAAGGTCGTCACCGTCCGGCGCATATCGTAAAGGCGCGCCCACTCGCCCCAGCAGGTCGAACTGGATGTAGACCCCGTGGCTCAATAGCTCCAGCATCAGGTCCAGGTCGCCGGCGATGGAGTCGCTGTGACCGAAGATCACACGGGACATGTCCGTGCCTTCCTCGCCAAGCGAGCCGATCACCGCCAGCCTTTCGCGTCCCCTGCCGCCGCGATGGAATGAGATGGGAGCGCCGGTGTCGCGGCTGGCCCGGCCGGATGCCCGTATGCTCTTGATCTCGTTCTCGGTGATCGGAGCGCCCTCTATGCCGACCTCCCCGATGATGCCGGACCGGATACCAGTGTCTCCGACGCCGACGGTAACGTCCCGGACAATCTCGTCGGTCAAGTCCTCCACCGTGCGCTGGTCCATGTCGGTCGGGTGGTAGAGTTTCTGGTACCACCCCGCGCCCATGACCACGTTGAGACCTGTGGCGTGGGACACGCGAGACAAGGCCAGCGGGTCTCGCCGGATGCCGATGCTGGTGACGTCGACGATGGTGCTGCCACCGTGATGCCGGAATTCTCTGGCCTCGTCTATCGCTGTACGTTCGTCCACCAGGACCCAGTTGTCCCGGATGGGTCTGCGGTCCCGGGCCATGTCCAGCTTGTCCGTGGTCAGCTCCTGCTCCCACAGACCCCAGTCGGTGGCGGACGTATAGTGGCCCGGTTCGAAGGCCCTGTAGAGAGTGATAAACAGGTGCTCGTGCATCAGGGTGGACCCGAGCTGGTCGGGGTCTATGGGACCCAGGACCGTCATCACCTTGCCGGCCATATTCGGAACGTTTGCAGTCATGGTTTTCTCCTCCCCATAGTACCCACGTCACGATGGCGACGATGGTAGGTGATAAGGCAGGCCAACCGGCCTGTTACGGGAACGTCTCTCTAACTTTGGGGTTCTACGAAGGTCAGGATCCGCTTCGGGTTCTCCACCATCATCATCTGGATGTGCTCCTCCGAGACTCCTCGGGAGCGCATTTCGGGCAGGAACTTTTCCAGGATGAAGGAAAATCCGGTTCCCCCGTATCGTTTGAGCTGCATCTTGGTGCACACGTCCTGGGACAGCAGGACCCGGTCAGCGTAGCCGGCCTCTATGAGTCTGGGGATTGCCTCGGCCACCGCGGCCGTTCCAGCGCTGGTAAAGAACGTCGGGAAGTCGTCGCCGTCCGGCAGGTATCGCAAGGGCGCGCCCACCCGCCCCAGCAGGTCAAACTGGATGTAGACTCCGTGGCCCAGCAGCTCCAGCATCAGGTCCAGGTCGCCGGCAATTGGATCGCTGTGACCGAAGATCACACGAGACAGGTCCGTGCCTTCTTCGCCAAGCATTCCGATCACCGCCAGCTTTTCCCGTCCAACGCCGCCTCGGTGGAACGAGATTGGTGCCCCGGTGGCGCGGCTGGCCCGGCCGGATGCCCGGATGCTCTTGATCTCATTCTCAGTGATCGGATTGCCCTCGATGCCCACCTCTCCGATGATGCCGGACCGGATGCCGGTGTCTCCGACGCCAACCGTAACATCCCGGACTATCTCGTCGGTCATGTCCTCCACGGTCTTCTGGTCCATGTCGGCCGGGTGGTAGAGCTTCTGGTACCACCCCGCACCCATAACCACGTTGAGGCTGGTGGCCTGCGATACTCGAGACAAGGCCAGCGGGTCTCGCCGGATGCCGATGCTGGTGACGTCGACAATGGCGCCGCCCCCGTGATACCGGAACTCCATGGCCTCATCTATCGCCATCTTCTCGTCCACCAGCACCCAGTTGTCCCGTATTGGCTTGCGGTCACGGACCAGGTCGAGCTTGTCCATGGTCAATTCCTGGTCCCACAGGCACCAGTCCGTGGCCGGTGTGTTGTCGTCCGGCTCCACGCCCCTGTAAAGAGTGATAAACAGGTGCTCGTGCATCAGGGTTGATCCGAGCTGGTCCGGGTCTAAAGGGCCGCGGACCGTTATCACCCTGCCAGCCATGTTCGGTACGTTTGCAGTCATGAATTCCTCCTCGCCGTAGTGTTCACATCACGTTGACGATGACGGTAGCTAATAACGCCAATGAAAACAGCGGACTAGGAAGAGCGTCTGTCCAGGAAAGTAACGCCGTCCTTCATCACGTATTGCACCGCCTCGCCTCGCTCCAGCATTTTCACATTTTCGAGCGGGTTGCCGTCCACAAGAATGATATCTGCCTTCTTGCCCGCCTTGATGCTGCCAATTTCCCGTCCCAGACCGATACAGTCAGCCGCATCGCCTGTGGCGGCTACGATAGCCTGCATAGGAGTCATCCCCGCCTCGACGAGGCAGCTTATTTCGTGCGCGTTGTTGCCGTGCTCCCAGCCGCCCTCGTCCGTGCCCGCGGTCACTGTAACGCCGTACTCCAGCGCCATTTGCACGCTTCTGACATGGTATTCACGCAGTGCCGATGCACGTGCCCTGCCATGCGGCGTGCCTCGTGTCGCGTGGAAAGTGTACACCCCGAAAGTCGGCGTGAAACAGATTCCCTTTTCCGCCATCAACTGAAGCAGTTCCTGGTCTTCGGCAAGGTATGAGCCGTGCTCGATCGAGTCCACGCCAACCTCGACTGCCATCCGAAGGCCCTCGCCTCCGAGTGCGTGGCACATCACGCGCCGACCCCTCTTGTGCGCTTCATCAACCAGGGCCTCAAGCTCCTCGCGCTCGAACAGCACGTCCTTGGGCCCCAGTCCGGCGGCAGAACTTGCACCGCCAGTAGTAGCTGTCTTTATCACGTCCGCACCTGCACCGACCATCTCGCGCACCTTCGCGCGCATGGCCTCCGGCCCGTCTGCCACTCCCCAGGGCAGTCCCGAGTCTTCCCCTGCGGGCGGTCTGTAACCCAGCGGGCTCACACTGTCGGCCATACCTCCCGTTGGTGTGATGAATCCCAGCGCAACTTGCAGGCGCGGCCCAGGCACCAGCCCTTCGTCGACACCCATCCGAAATCCCGAGGCCAGCCCGCCTGCATCCCTCACGGTCGTGTAGCCTGTCTCGAGTGTCTGGCGCAGCACGGATGCGATGCGTAGATGACGCGTAGTGCGAGGCTCCGTAATGCCCCACCTGCTGGCAATCTCGTAGCTGAACGACGCCAGATGGTCGTGTGTATCTATCAGTCCCGGCATCAGTGTCATTCCCGCAGCATCGATCAGTTCCGCGCCGTCGGGAATCAGCACCGATAGGGCGCTCCCCACGCTAACAATGTCGCTGCCTTCGATCAGCACAACTGCATTGGGCAACGGGGCGCTGCCGGTGCCATCGATCAACGTCACCCTCGTGATTGCCTTCATGCCAATGCCTCCGCAGTGTTAAAGTTTCAGCCTGTCTGGCCTGATGATAACAATTCTGGCTGCAACGCTCGCAGACGGAGCTGCCGTGAGTCGGATGAAGCACCTAGACCGCAACATTGGGCTTGGCCAGCCGAAAAGTGGCTCACCAGTCCATGTCCAGGAACCAGCGGTAGAGAAGAGGGACATAGTCTCTGGACAACGACACCTATTGGATCCAGTCGTAGCGAGGTCTCCAGCCCAGCAGTCTCTGCGCCTTTTCCGTACTGATTACGCTGGCGCCGCCGTTCAGCCCTTCCCGTATCTCCACCTGGTCACCAAAGTTGTTTTTGACAAGGTCAATCGTAGGCTCTTTGAAACGGCTGGAAGGCTGGGCGATCATGAAGGCTTCATACTCTTCTATTTCTGCATCCAGCGCCAATACGTGAGCCTCGGCCACGTCCCCAGCCTCGGCGTAGGCCCACATCACCAGTGTCAGAGGATTCTCCGGTGTAGGGGCAGGCCAGGGGAACTCCGCCTGGACTTCCGGAAGCGCCACATTGGTAAACCGCAGGCTGACGACGGTGGTGTCTGAGTTGCGGGCGATCATTCTGCCGATATCCTCCCCGACCTGCTTGGACAGGCCGTATGGCTCAAACGGCATCATGGGATGTTCCTCGTCCAATGGCAGGTACAGCGGCACGAAAGCGTTCCCGTCGTGGGCCCACCCCATGCCGAAGGCGCTGGACGAGAACACCACACGGCGCAGTCCCAACTCAGCCGCCGACATCATGACGTTGAAGGTGCTGGCCACGTTATTGTCGAAAATGACCCTCGGGTCTTCCCGCTGCGGCCCAGGGATAGCTCCCATGTGAACGACGGCTTCCGCGTCCTTGAGAATACCCTCCACTGCCTCGGCGTCCACGAGATCGCAACACACAAACTCCGCTGGAAGGTCATCGGCAGCCAACTGGTCTGTCGCCAGGACCTCTCTGTCTTGGTCCACCAGCAACTGCACCACCCTGCGTCCCAGCCTTCCCGCGGCTCCGGTTACTACTATCATCTTTCCCTCCGAGCAGTTCCCCTGGCTGATAACTTTTCCGGCTCACCGCATACGGAGTTCCGCAACCTCATGGTCGATCGAGTCCATGGATACCGCGGTAATCGCTTGTTGGAGGCGACTGCCAACCTTCCAGGAGACCCGGACGAGGTTGATAGATCTCGACGCCCAGCGGGTGGCAAGTGTCGATGGGATCATCGACGTCTTCTCCCCAAACCTGGACCGACAGGTCTCCGTGGGGACAAGTGGAAATGGCGCAAAGCAGGTCTATCTCGGCGAAGAATTCGAAGTAGTCCCCTTGCTTCGCCGGTGAAGGCTTCACGAAGTAACGGTCGTCGCGGGTAAGTCCGGTCACCTGGAATATGTTGAGCACATCGTGGACGTCGCTCTCATCGAGGTGGTACGGAGTGACTGCCCGTACCAGGTTTGAGTGGCAGCAGTAGTCGAAGTCCTCACCGTTCAGCAGCTTGTGAACGTATGGATCGCAGCGTGTGCCCAGCAGGTCATGACAACCGGCGCCGTCCTCGTCCAACGGATAGTCCACCGTGTCGCCGGTGATGGTAAGCATGGGTCGAAGGTACGGGAGACATGACCACAGCCGGTCGAACGTGGTGACGTGGGCCCTGTGCAACTGCTTGGTACGAGCCGCCCAGAACCGTTCCCGGGGATTGTTCAGGTTCCACGCATTGAAGTCGGCCACCTGCGCTCCTTCCACCACGACGATGCGGCATATCTGGCCTGCCAGGACCGGCCAGGCCTTACCGGAGCGTATCGGCACCACAAACTGTTCGACCAGACTCCGGGTCTGCGTCTCTTGACCTAAGCGTCCGTAGAATTCCCGGTCAACGTCAATGGGGCTGCCGGGTTTGGGTTGGTAAATCACTCTAGGAGCTGGCATAGGACCCTCGTGCGGAATGGACTTGGTGAATTTCCACTGTCATGGCCACCCGCGAGCGGACAACTCTTTCACTCGCGCGGTAAGCGGTCTCAGGTTACCACAGAACGGCCAAGTGCCCGGCCAAGTACGTAGGCTTTCCCACACACAGTAAGTTAACCGCACGCCCCTGCCCCGCCCTCGCAGTCTTATGAGGCCCGCGGGCGTTTGTGCCGGCTGGTAAATTGCTCCCTCGCCGCCAATTCTACCAATCCGAACGAAAACGCCTAGACGTGGAAGGCGTACAGGCTTCGGTTCGCCATTGGCAGGTCCACCCACGCGCCGCCTTCCACAAGACGCCGGGCCACCTCCACAGCGGCAGCCTGCAAGCATTACCGTTATGATATTCCTCAGACTACTCATGGATGGGTGAGAAACAGTATGGAACCACGCATTAGCATCGTCACCCTGGGCGTAACAGACCTGCCCCGGTCGGTGCAATCTTACCGGGTCGGTCTCGGCTTGATTCTGCACGACGAAGATACCGAGTCTATCGCGTTTCTTCAGACCAGGGCACATGGCTGGCGCTCTACCCACGCCGATCACTGGATGAGGAATGACTCATGAAGACGATAGTTCTGTCCGACCATACGGGCGATATGATCGCCATGCAGGAGCGTCAGCACTATCAGCACTATGACATTGAGATGGCCAGATACAGGAGAGAGTCCGCAAGCCTCACCAGGCGTGTTGAGGAGGAGTACGAAAGCCGGGTGTCAGCATACCAGCGTGAACTTGTGGCCTGGAACGCCATGAGCTGGGTGAGGAAGTTTGCCGATGGCGTGTCGAAGTGGAGGATACTACTCCTGCTGTGCGTCGCCGCAATGGGCGCCTGTGTGTCCATGTACATTGTGATGCCGGAAAACTGGACGGTCCTGCTGGCGATTCCCGTGACGGTCGGGTTCATGGCGCTGTTCTTCCCGACCCGAACTCCGAAGCAGCCAACGCGCGAACAGGTCAGCATGCGTTGGCTGGAGCCCCCGCGCCCTCCCCCAGGGGAATCCAGCGACAGGCAACAGATGTGGGAGGCGGGAAATGAGGGAGAGCGCAGGGTTACCGTATACCTATCGAACCTACTGAACGACGACTGGACATTGATCTCTGGCTATCGAGGTCCGGGCGGGGAGATCGACCAGATTCTTGTCGGGCCGCGCGGTGTGTGTGCGCTGGAGACGAAGTACCTCAACGGCACCGTATTTGTCAGAGGAGACGAATGGGAGCTCGACAAGTACGACAACTACGGCAATCTCGTAGAGTCCGGTCGGTACATAGAGGACCGCAGAGGTCGCTCTCCCAGTGAACAGGTAAACGGCGCGGCGACGCCCCTAGAGAGGTTTCTCTCAAAACGGAACCTGGTGAAACGAGTCAGCCGTGCGGTAGTCCTCACTCACGATAAATCAGAGGTAGGCAGAGTAGAAGGCCAGACCGTGGACCATATCGGCACCCTTGATGAGCTGAATGTCGATAGACTGTTCTCGCGACGTGCCCCTCGTCTGGAGCGCGGGTCAGCGGTGAACGTGGTCCAGCGCATACAGGCAGACCACGAGTTCCACAGGAAGCGCTCCAGCAGCTCGAGGCGGTCCGGGCGCAGGAGGCGTTGAGCTCGTAGGGGTGGAGCCGACAAATCTGGCCACTTTGCAGGCGGTCATGCTCCCTGCCCCATGCGAGAAGACCTCCGAGCGACTCTTCGATCTGTGGGCTTTTTTGTCTGGTTCAAGGTGAGCCTCAGCTAGGCAAGGCCCCGCCGGATCCAGGAAAACTGTTTATGTTCTTGCACCAGACGTCCGATCTGGACTGCCATTCAATCTCATCATAGCTCCTGTCGAGCGAGGCAGAGGCACTTTTACATTGCCACAGATCGATGTCAGGCACCCACGCGCACCATGGTCGCCGCTGTGGAGGATTGATCACTACGCGCTGGTAATCTAGTGGCGTGCGTTCACTGATTTCGGAACTGCTACTGCTTCACTACGCCGAGCTCAAGGTCTCCTGACACTCGTTCCTTGGTTGCGTCCCGCGCCATTGGGCGGACGACTCGTTACGGCCATCCCCTCGGTGGCATAGAGACCAGCCGCTCTCCAAGCCCAGGCCTTTTCCAGAGCCAAGGTCCGGTGTCCGAATGCTCAGTGGAGGACCCAGCCCCAGTGTGTCAGTGAGTGATTCACTGACAATCCGATTCGGATTTTGACGTTGAAATGCGGAAATACCTCTCTTAAGGTTAAGGTAACTTATGACTACTAGAGAACCAAATAAGGCATTTTTATAAATGGATCAGACAGGCGGCTGGGCAATTTGCCAGACAGTTTCGCGCTAAGAGACCTTACTTCGGCGGAGATGACGTCGAGGAGTATCACGGGTTGAAGGTGGGGGTGAACGGGGGTGACAGAACCTTGTGGGCCCCCATAGTCACGAATGAAGACACGGAGCCCGAACATGACGAGACTTTCGCAATCGGCTTCTGGGACGGTGGTGTCTGGCACCATTGCGTCGTTGAGATCGAAGATGACGACGCCCCCGAGATCACCGGCGTTGATATCAGCTCGAAACCCGTGGACGGGTATGCCTATTGTGCCGGCGACAGCATCGATTTCACGGTGAATCTGGATTCGGAGGTCGACGTTGAGGGCACGCCGCTGCTGAGTCTTTACATCGGCGATGGGGACGACAGCACCTGGCGTGGCGCGAGCTACCTCAGGGGATCCGGCAGCAGGAATCTCGTGTTCAGGTATCGGGTGCAGACGGTAGACCGTGACAATGACGGCATCAGCGTGAGTGCTGCTGCCATGGACGTCGTATTCAGCGAGCAGGTGATGGCGACCGGAGATCTGCAGTTAGAGCTGGACGTTGGTGGGATAGCGCGTCAGGCGACCCTCCTTCCCGTGCCGGAAGGAACCTTCAGCAACCCGCTTGTCTTTCAGTATATGGTGAAGGAGGGCGACATGGACTCCGACGGCATCGGCATCGGCGCCAACCTCCTGAAGCTGAACGGCGGCGGGATACACGACAGCGCCGGCAACGCCGCGGATGTATCCCACGGCGCTGTACCAGTTGAACCCGGCCAGAAGGTGGACACCTCACCGTAGCACTTGGCGCCGCTACGCCAAGATGCTGCGCGGAGAAGGCACAGATGAAGTCATATAGGTTTTAAAGGCACGAGAATGACCCTCCGCAAGCGCCTTTTCGCTTCATGGTACGATCTCCTCAACTCCGGTGTGGAAGGGCGAGTCGTCCCGTACAGGAAGCGCACAGCCGGCTGTGCGTGGGGCGATGTGCTGGAGATTGGCGGCGGTACCGGGGCAAATCTCCCCTACTACCCAGACCAAGCAAGAATTACCTTCATCGAGCCTGACCCTCACATGATCAGGCGACTGAGACGGCACATTCGTCGCCTAAACAAGGAAGCTACCATTGTCCGGCAGGTCGGCGAGAGCCTGCCATTCGCGGACGAAAGCTTCGACACCGTGGTTACGACGTTGGTGCTGTGCATGGTGCGCGATCCCGATGCGGTGGTCCGAGAGGTACGGCGCGTCCTCAGACCGGGAGGCGCTTTTTTCTTCTACGAGCATGTGTTATCACCGCGCAGGCGAGGGCGCTGGTGGCAGAACAAGCTCAATCCCGTGTGGAAGGTCCTCACGACCGGCTGCAACCTGAACCGCGATCTTACCGCGTCGATCCAAAGTGCAGGCTTTTCAGGCGTCGAGCTTGAAGCATTCGACCTCTCAGTCGGGTTACCTGTTACGATCCCTAACATAGTCGGCATCGCCAGGACCTAGCAGGTTGAAAACCGTTGAACAGCAGCGAACTCGTCACTGCATGGCGCTTCCGGAGTTCTTTCGAAATTCATGGCAGGGAGAGAGACTATGCGACCTGAACCATTCCAGATAAACATCAGCGACGAGATACTGGCAGACCTGCGCAACCGCCTAAGCGCCACTCGATGGCCCGACGAACTTCCAGGTGTGGGCTGGGACTACGGCTCCAACATGGACTACATGAAGGAGTTGGTCGACTACTGGCACAACGACTTCGACTGGCGGGCGCAGGAACGCCTGATCAACTCTTTCAGCCACTTCATGGCGACGGTCGGAGGCCTGGGGATACACTTCATTCACGAGCGCGGACGCGGACCTGACCCAATGCCGCTCGTCATTACACACGGCTGGCCCGGAACATTCTTCGAGATGCACAAGCTCATCCCCCTGCTCGTCGATCCCGCATCCCACGGCGGCGACCCCAGAGACTCCTTCGACGTGGTGGCGCCCTCGCTGCCCGGCTTCGGCTTCTCGGATCACGCTACCGAGCCCGGCATGGAAGTCGCCAGGACAGCCGTCCTCTGGGAAGAGCTTATGACGCAGGTGCTTGGGTACACTCGCTTCGCCGCGCACGGCGGAGATATCGGCGCCGGTGTAACCGCAAACCTGGGCTACGGTCACGCCGACAGCATGATCGGCATCCACCTCACCTCCATTACCAGGCCGATTCCTTACCTCGGCGAAGGAGCGAGAACACTGACAGAAGCGGAGGAAACCCACATGCGCGAACGCGAAGAGTGGCAGCAGGCCGAGGGAGGCTACGCGCACATCCAGGGCACAAAGCCACAGACTCTCTCCTACGGTCTGAACGACTCTCCCGCAGGCCTGGCCGCCTGGATAGTGGAAAAATATCGCACATGGAGCGACTGCGATGGCGATGTGGAAAGCCGCTTCACCAGGGATGAGCTGCTGACGACGGTCACCATCTATTGGGCAACCGAGACTATCAGCTCGTCGACAAGAATGTACAAAGAGAATCAGAGATATACATGGACTATGGAGCGCGACGAGAGGGTACAGGTCCCCACAGGGGTGGCGGCGTTCCCTGTCGAAATCAGCCGTCCACCAAGGGAGTGGGGGGAGCGCTCCTACAACCTGCAGCGCTGGACGCCAATGCCGCGTGGGGGTCATTTCGCAGCATTGGAGGAGCCGCAGCTTCTCGCTGAGGACATCCGCGAATTCTTCAGGCCCTTGAGAGAGTCCTAGTCGTCCACCTGTGCAGTCGCCCGTGATAAGCTCGCCGGAAGAGACAGACCACACGAGAGACTAAGATGAACGTCATCTGGATAGTGTCCGACACCTTCCGCAGAGACCATGTTGGGGCATACAGTAATCCGAATATCCGGACACCCTCTCTGGACATGTTGGCAGCAGAATCGGTCAGGTTCGACGCTCACTACTCCGCCGGTTTCCCGACCATGCCCACGAGGGCGGACCATCAGACAGGGCGATGGACGATGTCCTTCATGGGATGGGAGCCGCTCCCCGCCGGTGTGGCCACCCTGGCCGAGATTCTGGCTGAGCAAGGCCTTCACACGGCGGCTTCCGTCGACACCCCCTACTATGTCAGAGACGGGATGAACTACGATCGGGGCTTCCAGTCATTCTTCATGAACAGCGGACAGGACACCCTGTGGTCGTTGATTCCCCAGCCCGGCTATCACAATGAGGCACTAGATGTCAGGGCCAGGTGGCGCAACGAATTGGATAGGAATGCGCCGAAGACATTCATGGCTGCCATGCAGTGGTTGGAAAGCCACTACAAGGAGGACTTCTTCCTGTATGTCGATACGTGGGACCCGCACGAGCCCTGGGATGCCCCATCCTACTACACCGAGCTCTACATGCCGGAGTACGACGGCGAGCTGGTGCTCCCGCTCTACGGGAACTGGCATGACATGCCCGGATACCAGGAGGCGCAGCTGCAGAAGGGGCACGCCACGTATTGCGGTGAGATCACGATGGTGGATACCTGGGTGGGCTTTCTTCTGAAGTCTGTTGAGAACATGGGGCTCGCGGACAAGACGGTTGTCATTTTCACCACAGACCACGGCTTCTACTTCGGAGAACATGGAGGTCTCTTCGGCAAGATGAGCTCGGACAAGTACCCTGACGGGACGCTTCGGCCGTACGACGAACCGGGTTCGCAGTGGAGCTACTCTCCGCTCTTTGAAGAGATCGTTCACCTGCCTCTGCTGATTCGTGCGCCTGGCGTATCGCGAGGCGTCTACAGTGGCTTGAGCTCCGCAATCGATGTTATGCCCACCGTGCTCGACCTGCTGGGTCTGGACATCCCGGCCTTCGTGCAGGGCCGCTCTCTTGCGCCTGCGATGCGCGACACTTCTCTCACCGGTCGGGACTACGTGGTCAGCAGTCTTCCCTTCGCCAACCCGGGCGATCCTGTGCTATCCGTGGACAACTTCCTCCGTGACCTCAAGGACCCACCTGTCACGACTGTCACTGCGGGACAGTGGAGCCTGCTCTACAGCCCTGAACCCGGTGTGTCTCAGCTATACAATCTGGCATCCGATCCTCACCAGCTCGACAACGTGATAGAGAGGCACATGGACGAAGCCGGAGAAATACATCGGCTACTGGTGGAATTCATGCGCGGGAACGAAGTGCCGGAACGGTTGCTGCAGCCGCGACTGGAGCTGCGAATGTAGGAACTCCCGCGTCAACGGGCGTTGGCCGCTGGACACCCTCACGCTTCCGTGTTACAAACAACCCCATCCCGCAGGAGAACGACTGAACTGCTTAAATTCGCAAAGCTTCTGCTTCTGGTGACTATCCTCTACAACATCGTGGAGGGGGTTGTCGCTCTGTGGTCGGGGATCGCCGCGGGCAGCATCGCATTGGTCGCCTTCGGAGCCGACAGCTACATAGAGGTTGCCGCAGCTTCTCTCGTGCTCTGGAGGCTGGGCATCAAGGACGACGAGTTCGCGGAGGTGGTGGAGCAGCGGATTGTACGATTCATCGGTTGGACTTTCTTAGTCCTGTCGGCGGCCATAGTGTTCAGATCGGCGTGGGCCCTCGTCGAACGGAACAGCGCCGAGGAGTCGCTGGTGGGAATTGGGCTTGCGATAGTCTCCGTGACGTTTATGCCCCTAGTGGCCATCTGGAAGCTCCGGATAGCGGCGAAGGGGAACATGCAATCCATTGCAATTGAGGCTAAGGAGACGATCGCCTGTTCGCTCCTCTCTCTTACCCTGCTCATCGGCCTGGTTGCCAACGCCACTCTGGGCTGGTGGTGGTTGGACGCCACAACGGCGCTGCTGCTCGTACCCTGGCTCCTGCGGGAGGGATTGGAAGGCATTCGGGGCGAGGAGTGCCACGACGAGCTGCAACTGTGCTCCTGCCGGGCTTGCCTATTCGGCCTGAGGGATTGTAGAGCCGTCTGCTGCATACCCTGACTGACCAACGTCTCGACGGGCGTGATGTAGGCGGACAGCGATCGAGGGACGCCGCTCGCCCATTGAGATCCCTAGCTGCCCTTTACGATCGGGCGCATTGCTGAGATGTGCTCGGGGCCGGAGGCGCAGCATCCGCCGATGATCTGCGCGCCCATGCTCTTCCACGCCCCGGCAAACTCCGCCATCCGGGAGGGATAGTAGTCGCCATTCTGAATGATGTCCGACCCAATCCGCAGGTAGTCCGAGTGCACCTGCTGAACAACGTCGGCGTATTCGATATTCGCCGTGGCCGACCAAACTTTCAGTCGGTCCTCGGCCTCTTTAGGACGTTTGCTCCGCGACGCTGAAGCTCCGACCCGGTTCCTCCGTTCAAGAGGAACGTCTCGCCGCTGTTAAGCCGTTCAACAATTGAAATTGCCGCCATGTCCTTTCCTCCTGCCGAGATTCTGCGTCTTATGCCAAGTGGCTAAGCGACCATTGACTAACTGATGCACTTTCCCGCTCTACGCCGCCGTGAATCCCCCATCCACCACCAGCTCCGCCCCCGTAATGTACGACGCTTCGTCCGACGCCAGGAACAGCACCGCGTAGCCGACCTCATCAGTGCGCCCCAGACGGCGCATCGGCACGGATTTCACCATATTGCTCCGCATCTCCGGATCCCTCGCAACGCTGGACGAGCGCATCGGCGGCATCACTCCCGGATGCACCGAGTTCACCCTTATTCCGTCCTGCGCGTATTGCACCGCCGCAGACTTCGTTACTATCCGAACAGCCCCCTTTGAGGCGTTGTATCCCATGTGGATGACGTTTTGCCCCACGATGCCGCTGATGGACGATATATTCACGATGGAGCCGCCTCCCGCCGCCTGCATCTGCGGTATCACGCTCTTCATGCCCAGAAACACGCCCTTAGCGTTGATGTCCATGAAGTTGTCCCAGCCCTCGATGCTCATCGAATCCGGGTGGTGCGTGCCGCTGATGCCAGCGTTGTTGACCAGTGTGTCCAACTTGCCGTACCGTGCCACCGTCGCCTCAATCGCCCCCTCCCAGTCGGACTCGCTCGTAACATCCAGCCGCATGAACACCGCGTCGCCGCCCGCCTCGGCTATCTCTGCCTCCACCTGCCTGCCCTCTTCTTCCATGATGTCGGCGATGACGACCTTCGCGCCCTCTCGCGCGAATATCCTGCACTCCTCGGCGCCCATCCCGTTCGCGCCCCCGGTGATAATCGCAACCTTACCTTCGAGCCTCATAACTCACCTCAAAGTATCCTTATTAGTACCGTGTCCAGATAGTTCTGACCGTACAGGCAATTACCTCAAACTCTGGATTCCGGCCTACGCCGGAATGACGATTGGGGCGGATCATCCGTTATTTTCATCTGGAAACGCTACCAGCGCATGTTGTCGTTCAACTCCCTGGCTCCCGCTCCAACCCCGTTCACTGAAAGTGCTCGTCACCCTATAGATGTGATGGTGGCGGTACTGATGGTCAGTTTACCATCAGATTCGTCCCCATCTTTGTCAGTGTCTCACACCCGCTCGCGGTGACCAGCACGGTGTCCCCCACCGACATCGCCAGCCTGTGGTCCCAGTCCAGCAGAATCATGTGCATAAAGATGACCATGTTCGGCTGCAACACCACCGGGTTATCCCCGTATATCATGGGCCAGTCCATCCAGGTTGGCGGGTACAGCGCTCCCAGGCTATACCCGCAGGCGTTGAGACGGTGTTCCCTGAACCCGGACTGGTCCAGGGAGTCGGCGTGAACTGAGAAAATGTCGCCGAAGGTGGAACCCGGGCGGGCGGCGTCCTTTCAGGCTTGAAGAGCGTCGCAGCACGCGGAGTGCATGGCAAGTTGCAGCTCGCTGGGTTCTCCTGTAAGGATCGTCCGCATCAGGCAGGAGTGATAGTGGCGGTAAGCCCCACCGAATTCCAGCTGCAGTTGGTCATGGGCGTCCAACGTGCGATAGCCCGTGAAATTTCTCACCATGAGTGCATTTCCCCCCGACCCTATGATGAACCGGGAGGCTGGGTAGTCGCCTCCGCCCTAGAAGACCGCCGATTGCATCCCAGTCAACACCTCCTGCTCAGGCGTGCCAGCCTTTGCCAGGCGTTGGGCTTCTGCCAGGGCGTCGTCTGCCAGGGCCGCCGCTTTGCGGACGTATTCCAATTCGGAGTCACTCTTGATCAGCCTCAACCGGCTTACCAATTCTGAGCTGTCCTCGTATTCCGAGCGACCCTCAATAGCGGCCCTGACGTTGTCCCAGCGCTTTCCTGTCAGGCACCATGCATCCAATTCAAGGCCCAGCCGCCGGCCTCTGCACCCCTGCTCTTCCAGGATTTGCCAAAGGTCCTGGCCCGGGTTGCTGTCAGCGCTGTCCAGCCAGATACGAACGTCGGCAATCACGGAGGTCAGCCGCGCCTGCCGCAGGTCCGCAGATCTTGTCAACAGAACCAGCTTGCCGTCAGCCCCGAGATAGAGGCATTGGAACTGCGAGTAGCCGGTGGTGTCGTACCCGGTCAGGTAATACATGCTTTCCTGCTTGAAGATCAGCAGGGCCGCCAACCCCCTGTGCTGCAATTCAGCCACTACTTTCTCTCTGCGGTCGGCCAACTCTCGCTCGGTGAAATGTAATGGCATTTCGCTCCTCCTATCGCCTGCTGTATGGACTGACATGACCACGGTGGGGCGATCTGTTGATTCTATCACCGCAGAATGAAGCCAACACTTGTACAATCCGGTGAGGCATAGCTTTGCTATCAAGACTGCATGGAGCGATCGGAGGTGTTTTGTGGCAACCATAAACTCGGTGCTAGGGCCATTGGATACGGCGGACCTGGGGTTCACTTTGCCCCATGAACACCTGATCGATTCGTCCGCCGGAATAGGGGCGACATATCCCGAACTGGAGTTCCGCGACCAAGCCCTGGACATGGCTCTGGAGTCATTTAACGAGGCCAAGAGCGGCGGAGTCGACACCGTCGTCGAAGTTTCTCCCATGGACCTGGGGCGGGACGTTCTTCTTATGAAGGAGGTTTCGGAAAGAACGGGGGTACAGTTCATTTGCTGCTCTGGCTGCTGGCTGGATATTCCGCGAAGCTTCTGGGGCAGGGACAAGGACTTGATCGCGGACCTTTGGGTTCGGGAAATCGAGCAGGGGATTGAGGGTACAGGAATCAAGGCCGGCATCATCAAAGTAGCCACCAGCGACCCGATTACCGAGCAGGAAGAGTTGATGCTGCGGGCCTCGGCCCGGACATACCTGCGCACCGGCGTTCCCATTACCACTCACACGCCGGCCGAGTCACGAATAGGCGAAGAGCAGGTGCGAATCCTCTTAGAAGAAGGTGTGGAGTCTCAACACATATACGTAGGACACCTCAACAACACTCTTGACCCGGACTATCACCGGGAGCTGGCCCGACTCGGGGTCTGGCTGGGCTGGGACATAAACAATCCCTTCGGTCGCCCGGAGCTGCCTTCATGGCAGGGGAGGACGGACTATCTGAAAGAGCGGTTGGACGAGGGCTTGGGCTCCAACATGATGCTGTCGCACGACTGGAACATTGTTCTGTCCCGCATCGGCTCGTCGGGGATGCCCGGCAGGGAGGGTAATCCAGACGGGTACCTCTGGATCAGCCGCGCCATAATTCCCAGGCTGATGGAGTCCGGGGTCCCGGAAACAGTCATCGACCGGATGATGATCGACAACCCCAGGAGGTACTTCGAGGGCGTGCGCCCGTCTGACTGACCGACCGCTTCCGCCTGGCACCTCCTGGGTACCAGATCATCGTATCTACGGACCTGCAAAAGTGGTTGTCGTTGTTTCCCCCTTTCACAGACCCTCCGAGCATTGCTCCAGGGAGGGAAAGTCGGTCCACTGCTTCATACGTCTGTACGGCCATGTAGAATGGACGCGACACAGCAAGGAGCACAGCCAACAGTGAACAACAACGCCCTATCCACACTACTTCCGATCGCAGGATGGAACGGCAGGCGCGCCGCCGATGTGGAAATCTGCGGCGGCACGGACCCCATTCTTCCAACTCCCTTCAGAATTGGCGAAACCGCCGCCGCCAGCCTCGGGGCCGTCGGGCTGGCGGTCTCCGACCTCTGGAAGCTCCGCACCGGGCGCGGACAGCAGATTAGCGTAGACACCCGTCACGCTACGGCTTCCCTGCGCAGCAGCAAGTACATGACTATGGACGGCGAAGCCGCCGGAGCCGAACGTCACCCGATTATGGGCGTGTATCCTGCCAAGAACGGTCGCTGGAGCTACTTGCACTGTAACTTCCCTAACCACCGCGATGCGGCACTGGGGGTTTTGGGAGTCGAGGAAGAGGATGGGGAGGCGGTGCGCCGGGCTGTTTCGCAGTGGGACGCATTGGAACTCGAGGAGGCGATTATCGCAGCAAACGGGGCCGGTGGGATGGTGCGCTCCATGGAAGAATGGGCGGCACATCCGCAGGCTGCCGCCGTCGCGTCGCTGCCTCTGCTCGAAATCCAGATGATCGGCGACAGTCCGCCTGAAGCCCTGCCAGAGGGTCCCAGACCATTGTCGGGAATAAGGGTCCTCGATCTCACCCGCGTGCTGGCCGGCCCGACCTGCGCCCGCACTCTCGCTGAGCACGGGGCGGACGTAATGAAAGTCACCGCTCCGCACCTGCCCAGCATCCCAGCGCAGGAGTACGACACCGGACACGGCAAGCTTTCGACCCACCTGGACCTGCGCCAGGAAAGCGAGTTGGGAACGATGCGCGAGCTGGTGAGACAGGCCGATGTCTTTTCCCAAGGATACCGCCCCGGGACTCTAGGCAATCGGGGTTTGTCGCCCGAACACCTGGCCGCGATTCGCCCAGGTATCATATATATCTCGCTGTCAGCCTTTGGAAGGCTCGGCCCATGGACGTTGCGACGAGGCTTCGACACCGTGGTGCAGACCGTAAGCGGCATTACCGCCCGACAGGGGGAATTGTTCCCTGGCACGGAGCCGGGGCCCCAATTCTACCCTGTTTCCGCGATAGATTACCTGACCGGATATCTCATGGCCTTCGGGGCCATGGTTGCCTTGGCGCGGCGTGTGCGCGAGGGCGGAAGCTGGTTGGTGAGAATCTCACTCGCTCAGACGGGACGCTGGCTTGTGAATCGCGGGCAGGTGCCCGAAACCGAACTCCGTCAAGTGCCCGCAGACTTCACGGCTGGAGAAATAGAACGCTGGTCAGAGTTCAACGTTGTGCCGGGAGGTCGGCTGGGACATCTAGCCCCCGTGCTGCAGCTTTCGGAGACGCAGCCTTATTGGGCACGGCCATCTGTGCCTCTCGGCTATCACCAGCCTGTATGGCCAGAGCGCTTAGAGTAACTTCACACAGGTGGCAGTCCACGTTGGGGAGAACAACCTGATCATGGCTTCACTCGCAAGGTGTTTTCGCTCACTGCCAGCCTCTTGGCGATGAGTAGTCAGCGTGGTTCCCAAGATTGCCGAGCAGACTGGATGGAAGGTGGGGCCGGACAGCTACCGGCGATGCACTGGTTCGCGCGCGTTCTCAGATGTTCGATTCGGCATCGCTGTAAACGCGAGTGGCCCGCATCGCACGACGGTTGCCCAGAAGGAAGCCGTGTTCGACGGCGCAATTGCCGCTTCGTGACGTCTCGGGCGAGCTTGCCGTCTCCAAGCCTAACAGGGTTATGTCGCGACTTCTGCGGAGTGTCGGAAGCACACATGGTACTGATGCAGTGCGTGGGAAATAGGCAGTGGGGCCTGATAGCGACTCAAGGCTTCTAGTCATCGTCGGTCATCCTTTTCGGTAGGGTCGCTTTAGTCTTTCAGACGAATGGCCCAACCTGGGCAATGTCAAGAGCCAGAATCCAGATGGGTGGAACCTGCCCGAGGCTGAAACCTATCAAGTACCTGTTAGAAATTTGAGGCGCGATTCTGCTCAATATAGCCTCGGGAAGCCGCCAGTCGACGCCCATGCCGAGGTGGGCAACTGTCAACATCCGTTCGCTCCTAGTGACATGGAGTATAGATTAAACAAAGTTTAATAAAGAGACCAATGTGAATTTGGGTCATTTCGCCGTTGATTGAGTGTTCCAAGGGGGTAGCTGGAGGGGCTATTGAGCAGTCGCCTGCACTTCGCCCGATCCGGTCTGTGCCGTCCTCGGGGTAACGTGGTCCTACTCGGCGGCGCTCCGAGAGGGGGCAGCTCTGCCATCTGGACGAAGGCCACAAGCTCATTCAGGGCTACCTTGATCCCAAGTAGCTGGCCCGCGCTTACGGCTTCGGACCATGGGATGTCCAGCAGCCACATGACCGGAGCCAGCGCCCAGCCAAGGACGCGGCAGGGTAGGCCTCCTCGAGAGGCAACGGAGCGCCGTCAAGATATCCGAAAACCAACGACGTACCGGCTTCAGTCGCTCGCACCAGCGCATCAACGCGTTTGGGCAGATCGACGACCTCGCTGTCGGCGCCACCCTCGCCCGACTCATCGACGAACCTCGCTCCGAGCCGGCAGCCGGCTGCGACCCCGACATCGGATGCCCTGCCCCAACCCAGGAATCCAACCCCTAGCTGACATCGGCGACCTCGCAGCGGGTCTCGACGAGACTGCAATTCACGTGCTTTCGAGCCCGCTCCACCCAGGCTGCCCGGATAGATCTGCCGTCCCCGCATCAAGGGTCAGCGACTGCCATCTCCACTTGAACTCCTCGATCGACCCGACGTGTCGTGGACTCGTCTATCGCTGCCGTAGAAAGACGGACCGGCACGCACGCTTGAGATCACTTCTGAGACCGCGGTCCGGTACCACTGGGGAAGACCGCCCGTTCACATCAGATGGGTGCTTATCAGGGACTCTCTCGCTCAGATGAGGACGCACACTTTTGTTTGCACCGACACTGATGCTGGTCCCGTGCAGATCATCCAATGGTACCTGCGGCGCTGGCGGATCGGGGTCACCTTCCAAGAGGTGGGTGCTCACCTGGGAGTGGAGACTCAGCGTCAGTGGTCTGACAGCACGATCGCCAGTTTGGTCAGTGGGCTTTTTCAACAGTCCGCTTTTGCCGCCTTCAGTCCGCGGTCGAGCCGTCCACCAAGTACACTTTACTTGCGCCCCGCACGCCTTATCTACTATTCCAAGTTAGCTAATAGTAACCTATTACCTTTCTATAGTCTTATGATTATGATTTCGATAGACATATTTACACAACATGGTGCCAGTCATCAGAGCAGATGGTAGCACTTTGCCCATGGATATCTATGTGCAAAGTACCCGGCGCCAAGAAAGATCGGAGTTTGCAATGGAACTTGCCTCTGTGATACGCCTCTTCAAAGACCAGTCCTCACAGAAGGTCACTCTGCTTCTTGAGGCCGTAGCAACCAAGGAGAGGTTCAAGATCACACTGCCCGCTCACAGGGCAGGTATCCTCGCCCTTGAAGGTCACGGGCTGAATGACCGCTGTGCGCTGTACGGAATCCTATCCGAGTGTGTGGATCTGCTCGGCGGATCGTTCGCGTCGGTTAAGGTCAATCTGGACCGTTCGAGAGGTGTGAGCGGGGCGATTTCCCTTAGTAGCGGGGCAGATATGTCGTGGGTCAATGCTGACGTAGTCGAGCTGGTCGCGTTCGCGCTCCACGTCCAGATCCCGATCTTCCTCAACATGACAGACGAGCCGGGGGACTCCCAAACTCACCTTGAACACAAGGGTCTCGATCTCCCTCCAGTATTCGAGAACGTGTTAACGGAGATCATGAGTGCGGATGCAGAGCCTCTCTCCGCTTCAACGGAAGAAGAGGGACCAGCCCCCGAGCAGGAGTTTCAATTAGGCCCGGACTCTATGAATGAGTTGTAGAACCGGGATCGAGTCGACTTTCAAGGCTCCACATGTGAGTCAGCGGAGGACAGTCGGTGGGCCGTTCTTCGTCTTCCTGCTGTACAGGACCCGCTTCATCGGCGGCAGAGGACTCTAGCTTTTGACATCGAGAGAATTGGACCAGCGAGAAAGTAAATGACAGGACAGCAGCCACCGTCAGTAGGTGGGATCGACAGACCTCCGGACTCAGCCGCTCGCAGGGCAGGGATGCTTCTGATTTTGACCGCGATAGCCACAGTGGTCTCTGTCGTTGGGCGTGTGGCTGCAGACGCAGACCAGGACACCTTCGAATGGTCCATGGCCTTTATCGCCATGAACAGTGGTCTCTATGGAATAGGGGGCGCCGCCAGAGCGGTGTCGGGAGTCACACTGATAGCCGGGGCATGGTACCTGTGGAGAACGTGGATCGTCCGTGAGCGCCTGGGCACGCCCCTGGTGCCCGGGCTTTTCGCCGTATCCGGCCTGTTCACGGCAGTCTCCGGCGTGTGTGCGGTCGTGTTGGTCCTACTCGCGCCCGACGTGAGCGACACCGCCATTCTGACTACGCCGGACCGGTCTCTTGAGACGGTGGCACATCTCAGGTGGCTAACCGGCAAGATCGGGTTCGCTGTCGCGGGGCTGGCGTTGATCGTCGCGGCGCGGTACCAATGGATGGTCGGCGGAACACTCAGATACATCGCGCCAGTGTCGGCAATCATCGGACTGGCGATGCAATTCATCTGGATCGACGCGGCCACCATTGCGCACCCGATAATCGGTGTCGCTTTCTTCCTGTGGCTTCTGGCAATCGGCTTTATGCTCGCGAGCGGGCGTGTCGAGCGTCACTTCATTCTAAGGTAGAATGTACCCGGCCCCACGGTGGCGGCGAACCAACCTCACAATCAAGGCAATGTCGACGTGGAGTCTGTGGGCAATGCGCCGTGAAGACGATATCCCGATACAGCAGTCGTACAGCAACACATTGACCATCATCAGGGGATGGTAGGGCGGGCCGCTGCGACTCTCCTGCTCGTTGCGAGCGGTAATGCCTGACATATCCAACTCGTCCACGTTGTCGGAGATGAAGTAGCACCGGTGCTACTGTGGAAGCCGTTCCCTGCAGCGCCGCCGGCAGTAGCTGCTGTTCGGGATCATAGGCACGATAGATTCTGGTCATCGCAATCTCCACAGCCTCGATGCTCCGGCTATCATACTCTCAGTCATGACTGCACAGTGTTACTCGGACACATTCCTAGACCGGCTCGCCCGGCTGGGAGCGCGCCCCGTGTCAGCGGCGTCCGCCGCCGCGCTCCGCATAGCGTTTGGCCTGCTCGGAATTGTCGCTGTCATCCGATTCGGCGCAAAGGGCTGGATCTCCGAGATCTACATTCAACCCGCGCATCACTTCACCTACTCGGGGTTCTGGTGGATACAGCCGTGGCCGGAGTGGGGAATGTACGCCCACTTCGTCCTGCTTGGCCTCTCCAGCCTGTGCGTGGCGTTGGGCTTCAAGTACCGGATTTCCATCGCGGCTTTCTTCCTGCTGTTCACGTACGTCGAGCTGATCGACAAGACGACGTACCTGAACCATTACTACTGGGTCAGCCTCGTCAGCCTGCTGATGATATTCATGCCGCTGGACCGGTACGCATCGGTTGATGCCTGGCGCGACCCTAAGCTGCGCAGCGCAAGTGTTCCGGTATGGGTCGTCTGCGCCCTGCGGGCCCAGGTCGGCGTTGTCTATGCGTTCGGGGGAATCGCGAAACTTAATCCGGACTGGCTGTTTCATGCGCAGCCACTGAGAATCTGGCTGTACAGCAGCGGCGACCTGCCGGGGGTCGGGACGCTGCTGGGCGAGACGTGGGTGGCCTACGCAATGAGCATGGGCGGAGTCCTGTTCGACCTGACCGTCGTCGTCTGGCTTCTGTGGGGACGAAGCAGGCTTCTCGCGTACGGTGTGCTGTGCGTGTTTCATGTTGCGACATGGATGCTTTTCCCAATCGGGATGTTTCCCTGGATCATGATGTGCGCGTCTTTGATATTCTTCTCTCCCAACTGGCCGAGGGCCCTGGTCGAGCGGTTTGGCCTGAGTACCGGAGCGGATGCGGCCGTCGGGACGTTTGAGCACCCTCAGCACTCGTGGACCGGACGCATTGCGACGGCCGCCCTGCTCACCTTTGCCCTCGTTCAACTGATGGCGCCGCTGCGTCACTGGATATACCCGGGAAACGTGCGCTGGAATGAGGATGGGTACAGATTCTCGTGGAGGGTCATGCTGACAGAGAAGACAGGCCATGTACGGTTTCGAGTCACAGACTCAGAAACCGGCAGGGAGTGGCTGGCATACCCGGAGGACTATCTGACTCCTCTGCAGGCGGAGCGAATGGCCTACCAGCCTGACATGATACTGGCGCTTGCGCACATCATCGCCAAGGACGTCGGAGACGAAGGGAGGAAGGCAGAGGTTCGGGCTGACTCGTTCGTCGCGTTCAACGGCCGACCGGCTGCGCGGTTCGTGGATCCCGATGTCGACCTCGCGCGCATACGCACTGGCATCGGTCCCAAGACATGGGTGCTGCCCCAGCCACCCTGACCCCTCATGCCCCTATCTGAGGCTGTCGCCGTCCGTATCGCTGAATCCGACGGCAACCGCGAGCTGGCTGACCACCTCGGTGTTGAGAGTTACCTGGAGCTCGTCGAGTCGGTCATAGACAGAGCGCACCTGCTCGGGTCGCTCCAGAATCGCGGTCAAGAGCGGCCCCTCCACCGAGTCGATCGCCGCCATGGAAGCTGAGAAGTGCTCGTGCATCCGGTCGTCCGTAGAATCCGACTGCGGTCTGACGATGTCCGAGATGCCCAGCCCGTCCTCGGAATCGTGGCCCTGGTACATGTCTCGAAGCCCGAGGAACTGATTGCGAAGGTCTGCGAGTGAGTTGTGACCCAGGCCACCCGGAATCTGGGAGAGGTCCCGACCGCCCTCCCTGAGTCCCAAGGCCGACGCCAACCGCATATCCACGATAGTCCTCACCAGGAACACCTGTATCCTGACCAGCTCCGCCACCGCCTGATTGGTGATGAGCGAACTCGACGCGCGACCGGTAAAGTAGCCGCTGTACGCACCACCCTCTTCACGCTTTACGGTCCACTCTTCCAGGATCGCGGCGGTCTCTTCGTCTATGACACGCCCGAGAGTTACGAGATAGCCGCACCGGTTGGAGTCGGCTGTCAGCCGCTCCAGGGCATCGTCGCCGAACATGAGGTACTCGATCGCTCCCAGTCCGCGCTGGGAGGACGCGAGCGTGTAGCGCACGTCGTCCTCAGACAGATTGGGACGTTCTTCCAACACAGACTCGATGCGGTCGGGTTCTACCAGCGACCAATCGATCACACCCACAGACCGTCGGTCCATGACCGGGCCGAACCAGGTTGACTGAGACCGCGACCACACGCGGCGAGCGTCGCGCCAAGCCTCCCTGGCGCGTGCAAGAGACGCATCGTCGCGATTGGAGCACAACTCTTCCAATAATGACCGAAGGTTGCTGGACTCGGCCGCAAGCTCCTGGTAGCCCGGAACGATTGTCAGGTCAGTGAGGCTCGCTAGCACTGCCTCCTCTTTCGGGCCATCGCGGTCGCACCCGAAGGACGCGAATATGAGAGCGCCCAGGACTGCCGCAATTGCCAGACGCAACATCAGAGTGACCTCAGAAACCTGAGCAGCGCGTCGCGGTCACTCTTTGACATGCCCATGAATTCGTCACGCGACTCCAGCGCCTCGCCGCCGTGCCAGAGTATCGCCTCCTCCAGACTCCGCGCGCGGCCATCGTGCAGGAACATCGTGTGGCCATTGACCGTCTCCACGAGCCCGATGCCCCACAGGGGAGGTGCGCGCCACTCGCTGCCGGAGGCAAGACCGTCAGGACGATTGTCCGCTAGGCCGTCTCCCATATCGTGGAGCAAGAGATCGGTGTACGGAAATATGACCTGATTGGCAAGAGCCGGGACCATGTAACTGTCGCCGGTTACGTGACGTGGCGTGTGACAGGCTGAGCAGTTGGCCTCCACGAAGAGGCGTGCGCCCCGCTCGACTTCTGGATCGTCGATGTCTCTCATCGCCGGGACCGCCAGTGTCCGGACATAAAATGCCACCTTGCGCAGCCTTTCGTCAGGAACCTCGGGACTGCCCCCGTTGATAGCGGTCGCGCACGTTTTCTGCACCTCTGTACAGTTCTCGTCCGGGAACAGGGTTGAGGTGATGCCGATGTCGCCTCTGAAGGCGCCTGCGGCCTGTTGTTCGATCGTCGGCTGGTTTGACTTCCACCCGAATCTGCCGAGAGCAGATTCGCTCCCCCGGATGTCCCACACTTCGTTCGGCCTGCCGGATATGCCGTCCCCGTCTGAATCATCAGGGTCGGCCAGATCTCTGATTCTACTTTCGGGAATCGCCTCGAGCAGGCCCATACCCACAATGGCAGGAGCGATCCTTGGGGAGATCATGACGTCGGGGTCGACCGGGCCGAATCCAGAATCCAACATGGAGTATGTTGGCTTTCTCAGCGAGTAGGGTGTGCCGTCTGGGTACTCGCCTGAGACCTCCTCGTATTCAATCCCGATTCGCCCCTCGACTTCGACCCCGATTATTGCCCTATCCTGCAGCTGGCCCCCATAGACCGGCTCTGCAGCCGGCCCATCGGGGCCATTCACACTAAGTCGTAGCAGCAACCCGCGAACCGGGTCGTCCACGCCTGACGGCGGCCTTGCCCTGCCATCGTGTGCGTGGCACGAGGAGCAGGACTGAGCGTTGAAGGTAGGGCCAAGCCCATCCCGAGCTGCAGTCGAGGAGGGCGCGGCGACCCAGTTCTGGGTGAAGAAGCTATCACCGATTTCGAATGTGCGACGCTCTTCGTTTGTCAGGTTGCGTGCCGACAACTCGAAGGCATTGGTACCGGATGTGAAGGCCGTCGTCTCACCGCCCAGCGCTTCGGCAAATACATCGTCCAGATCCGGCCCGTCACCTCCAGGTATGCAGGCGGACAGCAGAGTCGCGAACAGCAGACCAGCAGCAGCCGCAAGCGTGCGCAGCCTCGGGCACAAACGAGTCGCAGGCACAAATTTGCTAACTTACGCTGATCGTGATTCCAATCGTCTGCGCCGCGTCGACGATGGTGTCTGTCTGCTCTTCGAGTAGAGTGATCGTCGACATCACAGCCTGCCTCCCATACGCTTGGTCGGAGACTCCTTCCATGAGGTGCTGGTCGAATGGCGAGGGTATGTTGGTCGCGGCATTGACGCTGTTTCTTATCTGCGCGGTGAGTGTGTCGGCAAGCTCCTCATCACCCGCCGCAATGAGATCGTCGATACCCGGCCCCGAGACTCCTCCGTACTCGCCCAGATAGACCATCTGGATACCCCTGGCATTGGCGATGATGTCGGCAGTTGTGTTGTCTGAGAAGCAGGAGTGTTCATCCTCCTGGGAGCGCTCCTCGAAAGCCACGGTCATACGCTCGCCAGCCAGCTCTCCCCGACTCAGCTCACCTATTCCGGTGATGATCTTCTGAATGGATTGGTCCGCTTCCGCTGAGACAAAGGATGCGCGGTAGTTGCCTCCCTGCCCAGGCGCCCAAGCATTGACCATGTCTTGCAAGTGGCTGACCAGCACGTCCGAAGCCACCGAGAGATACATAGCGCGCCTGTCAGCGTTGGCGTTGACGGTGAAGTCTTCCACGGGCCGCTCACCGGGCCCGCCCGGATTCATGTCCTGGCCCCACAGAAGGAACTCTATGGCGTGCCATCCCGTGGACACGTTCTCTTCTCCACCCTCCTCGTTAAGCGAGACCAGCAGGTTGGCATCGATCACCGGGAACTCGCCCGGGTTGTTGATGATGCCCGCGTTGGCGTTACCTTCCACGTAGTCGATGTACGATTCATCGAGCGGCCAAGCGTTAATCAGGCCCTCGGGGCCGTTGTCAGGGTGGTCTATCGGACCATCGTAGAACCGGAACGCCTCGGTGGGACCGTAGTCGTCTCTAGCGATGAGCCACTGTCGTTTGGCTGCTTCCAGGTGGCCCGGCGTCGGGTCCGCCAGAAATCGGTCTATCGCTCCGTCTAGTGAAACGGCGGACGCCAGGCTCTTGGAGTACAGGTGCTGGACCCCATTCGCGTAATTGGCTACGACCTCTTCCTTCAGCTCATCATCCGGGCCGCTACTTGTACAGCCCGCCACTACAGCCATGACCAACCCGAACACGAGTGCCAAGGTAACCAATTGCTTCACAGCTTTCCTCCTCAGGTATGTCCGCGCAGCAATACTGACAGAGCGAGTAAGACGCTCATTAACTGCTGCGTAAGTGTATACATAAGCTAACTCTATGTCCATAGTCATTTACTAAAAAGTAGATATTTTGCATTGCATTAGTACATTAACTCCACCAGATATGGGTAGACTGTTCAAAGAGAGATGTCTGGACTCCCAAGAATACCCGACCGTCTATGGCCTTCGGTGACAGTAGGCTAACGTAAGCTGCCCTGCTGATCACAGACTGTGTCCCTGGCCTGTGGATTGACGGACGTGACCCTGACTCCGTTAATACGGAAGATCGAGTCGGCGATACTGCGAGATGAGACTAACTAGTTAGGTTAGTATTGCCGTTGCTACTGGATGAATGTATACTAATCAAGTCGTGTAGGCTAGACGAAAAGGGGAAGGGAAGTAATTTAGCATGAGCCAGTCAGATCGGTCAGAGACTCCACCTGTGGGTCTATTCGGTTATCACGCTCTACTCATCATCGTCGCCATGCTCGCCGTCCTTGCGGTCGGGTGCGCTGCTGACGACTCAGGAGCCATGGGGGCTGCTGAGGCGGCTCAGGCCGCCTCGTCGGCAGCCAACAACGCAAGTATGGCCGCTCAGAGCGCTAGTGATGCCGCTCAACAGGCGAGCGCAGCCGCTCAGGAAGCCGTCGCCTCCATTTCTTCGGCTGCTGGCGACTCAGGAGCCGCAGCCGCAGCCGCTCAACAGGCAGCCGCGGCAGCCGAAGCTGCATCCTCTGCAGCGGCGCAGGCCAGTACTGCCGCCGAAGGGGCCGCTGCCGCTGTATCAGCGCAGGGAACCGAGTCGTCAATGGCGATGTCCAGCAGCAAGGCGGCGCAGGAAGCAGCGAACGAAGCGGCGCAGGCTGCACAGGCTGCTGCAAGTGCCGCCCACTCCGCTGTGAACGCCGCGAACGCATCGGACACATCCACAGCGTCAACCAACAGTGAAGCTGCTATGGCAGCCGCAAGTGAGGCAGCCGCAGCAGCGGCTCAGGCGGCGACAGCGGCCGAGGACGCTGCTTCCGCCGCGCAGGCCGCAGCGGCGTCCGCGAAGTTGGCAGTGGACACTAATGCAATGAACGGGGCAGACCCAGGATCTCTGGTGTTGTATTCTGGCCGGAGCGAGTCATTGGTCGGCCCAGTCATAAGACAGTTCCAGGAGGCAACCGGCATAGACGTACAGGTCAAGTACGGAGGGACATCGGCAATTGCCGCCACACTCCAGGAGGAGGGTGAGAACTCGCCTGCCGACGTTTTCTGGGCGCAGGACCCCGGGGCGCTCGGAGCCCTGTCGTCCATGCTCATGCCCCTGCCCTCCGACGTTACGCTCTCGGTGCCAGAGTGGGCGCGGGCTTCTGACGGCAGTTGGGTAGGCGTGACCGGAAGGGCTCGAGTGATCGTCTATAATACCGACCTCTCGGAGGAAGAGCTGCCGAAGTCAGTAGAAGAGTTGACTGACCCTAAGTGGAAGGGTCGGATCGGATGGCCGCCCACCAACGCCTCCTTCAGAGTGATGGTCACAGCCATGCGCCACATCTGGGGCGAAGAAAAGACTCGAGACTGGCTCGAAGGAATGCTCGCCAACGATGTCCGAGTCTATCCTAAGAACACCCCTATCGTGGACGCCGCCGGGAAGGGAGAGGTCGATGTCGGCCTCGTTAACCACTACTATCTCCACAGGTTCATAGCTGAACATGGAGATGACTTCGGCGCGAGAAATCTATTCCTCAATGACGGGGGCCCTGCCAGCCTGGTAATGGTCGCCGGATCTGGGATTCTGAAGACCAGCCCAAATCCTGAGAACGCCGAGCTCTTCATACGCTTCCTGCTCTCGCAGGTAGCCCAACAGTACTTCGCGGCATCCGTGTATGAGTACCCGCTTATCGAGGGTGTGAAGACGCACCGCCTTCTTCCGCCCATCGATAGCCTGAACGGACCCGAAATAGACTTCACACTACTTGATGACCTCGCTGGTACCGAGACGCTTCTGCGTGAAGTCGGAGCGATACCCTAGGGGGTGTCGTCAAAACAATGAGAGGGTGGTAAATTGCGTGAAATAGGGAGAGTGTGGAAGGTGGGGAGTATGACGGCAGCGCACCGGCGCCACGACATGATTGATGCCGTTTGGGAGCGGCTGAGGCCGCATCTGCCCGGGGGAGAGGGCAAGAGAGGCCGGCCGGCCCATGACAACCGGCGGTTCATCGACGCTGTGTGCTGGATTCTGCGCACCGGCGCTCCTTGGCGCGATTTGCCCCCGGACTACGGAGACTGGAAGAACACCCACCGCCGCTTCTGCCGCTGGCGGGACCGGGGTGTGTGGGCTGGACTGTTGGAGACGGTAATGGATGACCCTGATTTCGAGTGGCTGATGATAGACGCCAGCTATATCAAGGCCCATCCCCACAGCGCCGGCGCCCGGGGCGGAAACCAGGCCATTGCCCGCACAAAAGGGGGCTGAACAGCAAGCTGCACCTGGCGGTGGACTCCCACGGAATGCCGGTAAGGCTGGCGGTGACCGAGGGTACGGTTGCTGACTGCTCCCAGGCTTTGCCTCTGATTGAGGGCATCGAAGCGGAGTGCCTGCTGGCGGACAAAGCCTATGACACCAATGAAATCATAGCCACCGTTCGGGAATTGGGAATGGACCCGGTGATACCGCCCAAAAGCAACCGGAGGGAAAAGCGGGACTATGACCGGGCGCTGTACAAGTTGCGCCACCTGGTGGAGAACGGCTTCCTGGAATTCAAGCAGTGGCGCGGGGTGGCGACCCGTTATGCCAAGAGAACGGCGTCATACTTGGCCATCTGCCAACTCCGGGCAGTGATGGTCTGGAGCAAACTCTTTTGACGACACCCCCTAGAGGATCGCCTGAACTCTTCAGATTTACAAATTATCCAGCTCCCATCCCAGGCCTGGCACATTTTGACGGTCAACAATGCACGCGCCGGCGCTTCATAGACGCCAAGCTCTCGGTCGGCTCAGAGATGCTGCTGACAATGGTTAACCTAACCATAAGAGGCGCCGGCGCGGTGCTCCTTCGGCGTCAGCAGGAAGAAAACAGCTTCCTCTCCGCGAGTTCGACCAGTCGCCTGTTGACGCTCGGTCGGTCGACAGGTTCCACGGGGTCAGGCAGTGCCTTGAACTCTGGGAGCAGGTCGTGTTTCAGCACTGACGCCTCCTCGCTGGTCAGTGACGACATGGCGATCACGTCGTCCGGGCCCCACATCACGGCCAGCCTGAACCCATAGTCTGCGACAGCCGTCTCTATCAGCTCTCTCAATGTCTCCACGAGATCTGGTCCTCCTCAATCTCTGGCAGCGACGCGGCCTTCTGTCAGCGTTCAGACTTCAAACCGGTACAGCCTCCGACGCTGCCACCTCCGTCCTGAATGTGGCCGACGTCAGTTGCGTTCGTGATCTCCTGCCGACACTAATCCCTGCTTTCAGTTCAGTCCAGCGTTCACTTACCGGGACACATTTCCACCGCCATCAACTACGAAGCTGGCCCCGGTGATGAAGGTGGATTGATCGGATGCCAGAAAGAGAATCAGGCGGGCCACGTCTCCGGGTGTTCCCGCCCTTCCCAAGAGGATCTCGTCGGTTCTCTGCTCAAAGTGTTCAGTGCTGCCCGTCGACCCTCTGGCCTGTGGTGTATCGGTGAGGCCCGGGAGCACGACATTCGAACGTATCCCGAACTCTCCATACTCGTCCGCGACCGCTCTTGCCAGACTGATCAGACCGGCTTTGCTGATGCCGTATGGACTGGCCAGGCCCCCTCCGCCAAGTGCGGCTACAGAGGAGATCGACACGACTGCCCCGCCCTTCTCCATCATGTGCGGCAACACGTACTTGCAGCAGTAGAAGGCCCCCTTCAGATTGGTCTGCATCGTCAGCTCCCATTCCATCTCACTGACTTCGTGAACTCGATGCGACAGACGCATGAAGATCCCCGCGTTGTTCACCAGAATATCGGGGGAGCCAAATCCTTCCACAGCTCTGGCCGCCATCTGCTGCACATCGTCAGTCTTTGAAACGTCAGCCTCCAGGAATGCGGCGCGGCCACCTCGGTTGTTGATGCCGGCCACCGTTCTCTCGCCTTCAATGTCGTTTCTGTCAACCACGATCACCGCAGCGCCTTCATTCGAAAACAGTTCGGCCGTCGCCTTACCTATGCCCGTTGCGGCGCCGGTGATGATCGACACTTTACCTTCTAAACTTCCTGCCATCACATCCTCTCCGGTCTGGGCCCAGCGTATACGTTGGGCGGCGTCTTGCTCGCTTCACTGTGGTCCAACACTCCAGCCGGAGGTTACCCCCGGCGCAGGGCCGGTCAGGCCGGGAGAGAAACGCCAGGTGCAGCCCGGGCGTGATAACGGCCGCAAGGTCCCGCCTTCGTCAACCTCACCACTTGTATGTTGCAGCAGCCCTACAGATGCGTCAATCTGTGGGGTGGCGAGAGGCGCGCGTCGTTCACTACTGGGTGAACCCGGGCCCAAATCCTGGACTGCACCGGCGTCAAGTTAGACACCCTTCTCGCCGCCCTGGTCGCTCCATGAGGATACATGGGCACGGGCCCGCATCTACAAGTGTGGAGGACATTGGGCATTGTCCCATATGGAGGTCGGAAAGGAAATGACGATTGTAGTCGGCGTTGACGTGGGCAAAGCTATAATTTGGACGCATCGGTATGCGAGGGCCCGGTGGGCCGGAATGACAACACGAAGGCAGGCAGCGCCATGCTGCTGGAGCGACTGAGGGAACACAGCGCCACTCTGGTCGTGTGCGAAGCCACTGGCGGGTACGAACGGGTGTTGTGAGCAGGTTGAGGAAAGCACAGATTGCGGTACAGGCACCCCACCCGAACCGGGTGCGTGCCTTCGCCAGGGCCTACTCCGACCTGCCAGGTCTCTCAACTTCTGGTACATGGGATATCCAAAGGTTGCGCAGCATGTATCAATACTGCCATGCGTGCATACCAGTAGGTCACGGGCATTCCTGACACCCTTGGTCAATGCATCTTTCCACTGCTGGATCGACCTCCTGTAGAGCAATGCTTCCAGTAGTGCCTGGACATCAGTATCCGGCACAAGGTACTCATCTCTACTGTAGGCGCTGAACGAGCCAACTGGGCGCGTCAGGTGCCAGACCCTAGTGTACCCTGGGCGAGAATACTCGGAATCCGGCGCGACATGGTGCAGCGCGACATCTAGACCCCGTTCAGTAACACCCTCATGGCCCTGTTCTTCAAACACCTTCGACTTAAACTCATAGAATCGATCCGACAACTCATTCTGAATCCGAGTGAGACCTCTCGTGCGGCTGGTGTCTCGTGGCCAAGGCTTGGGCATCTCCGCAACTACTATACGGTCGTATCTGAAAGCGTGGCCAACAATGTCTTCCCCGCGCTCCCCGGTGAGGCGTGAACACATTTGCATCCGGGCTTTACGCGTTTGATTCACTCTAGTGCGTCTCCACCCTAAGATTCGCTTCGGATGTGCGCTGGGGGAAGGACCAGAGGATTGCCGCTTACAGGATCGGTTACGACAACACACTCGAGATCGAAGACATCTCTAACCAGGTCTAGATTGATCGTCTCTTCAGGCGAGCCTGTCGCAACGACCTGGCCATCTTTCATAACAACCGTAAAGTCCGCATAGCGGCTGGCTTGACCAAGGTTGTGAAGCGCCATGACTACGGTTCGTCCCTCGCGACGGTTCAGCTCTCTAATCAACTCCAGGGTCTCGACCTGGTGGGCTATATCCAAGAAAGTCGTAGGCTCATCCAACAGGAGTACGGGGGTCTGCTGGGCGAGTAACATCGCTACACGGACACGCTGACGCTGCCCACCTGACAATGACTCAAGGGGGCGCCACCTGAGATCGGAGACCCCGACTGCGGAGAGCGCACGGTCAACGGCGTCCTCGTCATCAACACTCCATTGCCTGTACCAACGCTGGTATGGGTAGCGTCCCAGGGAAACCAGGTCGTGTACAAGGAACTCCGCTGACGCCACCGCCTCCTGTAAGAGGATTGCGACGCGCGCGGCCAGATCACGGTGCGATCCCATATCTATCGGAATCTTATGAAGGAAGACTGCTCCCTCCATCGGTGACAGGAGCCGGGCGAGAGCAAGCAGAAGCGTTGACTTCCCACAGGCATTTGGGCCTACGATGACTGAGACTTGGCCGGGCGGAAAGGACACTGTGATGTCATTCACCACGGGACGGCGCTCGTATCCCACTGAAAGTTTTCTCGTTTCCAGGCCGACTCCTTCGGCCTTGGCATGGGGACCGACGCATTGCGGAGCCTTGCCTTTGGGGACTACAACAGGCATCTCGCTCTGGGGATGTACAACCATGTCGCAGGTAGCGCCGAATATCTTCTCCATTTGGACTGAGTTCAGTATTTCGGCTGGATCCCCCTGGGTGGCAATCCGGCCGTCGCGCATGGCGACCACGTGGTCGCTGACCTGAGCGGCGCTGTTGACATCGTGCACAACCATCACAATAGTGCGGCCTTCTTCTCTATTCAGACGAAGTACCAACGCCAACACTTCTGCTGATGGGCTATGTCCAACTAGGTTGTAGGTTCATCCAGTAGCAGGACAGGTGTCTCCTGGGCCAGGGCCATGGCTATCCATGCTCTCTGTTTCTGGCCACCAGACAGATGGTCAACCGCGCGATGGCGCAGTTCGGTCAGGCCCGTCAGGTTCAGGGCGCTCTCGACAGCAATTCTGTCTCTCTCTGAAGATGGCCGAAGCAACGATTGATGCGGGTACCGACCGCGGCGCGCCAGGTCTTCAACCGTAATTGCCTCCGGGGCCCGAGGGCTCTGCGTTAGCAGTCCCAGCTGTCTGGCCACCTCCTTCGTGGGCTGACTATGAATGGATTCGCCATCCAGAAGGACCGCTCCTCTGCGTGGAATCATTAGACGCGCCAGCGATCGCAGAAGGGTACTCTTGCCGCATCCATTCCGCCCTATGATGGAGGTGATGGCGCCCTCCGGAATGTGCATTGTCAGCTAATGGACGACATCACTCAGCCCTCCGTAGGAAAGGGTGACTTCGTCCGCAACAAGGCGCGGCATCATACTCATCTACAGTTGCGCATTCAGTCGATACAGCAGATATAGGAAGTATGGCGCGCCCACGGCGGCTGTAAGCACACCAGCCGGCATGTTTACAGGCAGTGCGTGTTGCCCCACCGCGTCGGCGGCCAGCACTAGTGTTGCCCCCAGCACTCCTGTGAGCAGAATCACGCCCCTACTCATGGGGCCAGCCACCATCCGGGCCAGATGGGGTGTCATCAGAGCGACGAAACCGATTGGCCCAGCTGCCGCAACCGCAAAGGCACTCAGCGCACAACCCACGGCTATGAATGTCAGTCTCGTACGTTCCAAAGGCAACCCGACACTACGTGCGGTAAGGTCCCCGACCCGAAGGGCCCGGAGTGACCACATTAAAAAGAGGCTGACAGGCGTCAGCACTGCAAGGGCAACAGCGAGGACGTGGACGTCACCCCAGTCGCTGGAGTACACACTGCCGGTGAGCCACTGAACAGAGCGGCTTGCGTCATTGATCTCAGCCCGGACAATGAGGAACGTCGTTCCAGCCGAAAAAGCGGCATTTATGCCGATTCCCACAAGGATCAACCGAGGCGCCGATATGTTCCCTTTCCAACTCAGGGCGTAGATGGCAAAAGCAGCCGTCAAAGCCCCCATGAACGCCACCGGTGGCACGAAACCCAGAGGCCGCCCGCTGACAATCCAGAAGACGGCAGCCAGGCCCGCTCCAGCGTTGATTCCAATGATGTCCGGTGAGACCAGAGGATTGCGGACCAGACCCTGGAATATGGCGCCCGACATGGCCAGCATGACCCCCACCAATATGGCCGCTAGCACTCTCGGCAACCTGAGATCGACAACGATGAAATGAGTCTCTTCCGAGCCGGATCCTATTTGGGTCCCATATACCGGGGCGACAGAAATCGGAAAACTACCCATGGTTAGCGTCCATGCGGTTAGAGTGGCCAGGAGGGCCAGGGCGATGCTTAACGTCCCAAGCACACGCAAGTTAAAACGGAAGGCAATCCCGCCAAACTGGATTGGCCGGATAGGTGGGCGTCGATACTGCCCCAGAAACTGTCACCGGCGATTTCGTCGAACTTGTCAGGCACCGCGAACACCAGGGAGGTAAAGACCCTGGATCGAGCGTCTTCTGATGCTACGAATCCGAACTGATCATCGCCTCGAGGTGCTCCGACGACAACGCCTCTCCCAGCCCACTCGGGATGACGATTCCGTACTGACTCAAACTGGGCTTCAACCTCAGACACAACCTGATTGGCTGCCTCCGACCGGCCTATTGCAAGGCCTATCAGTCGGGTCTGCTCCTGCCAGGGCATCCTTTTGACCTGCCCTGGTAGATCAATACGTCGACATCCAGAAGGCCGAGCTGTTCACTGCTGATCTGGGCGGAGTCCTTGTCACCAATCACTTCTGCAAGGTCTGCAGGGACGGCGAACCCTAGCGAAGCCAGAAACCGCATGGGCGGTGTTGTAGCACCAGCGGCCCAGTATTGTCCCTGACCACTTGCGGGAGAGACCCAAGCCACGGTGGCACCCTGGAACTGAGGGTGCAGCTTTCCAGCAGATTCAGCTTTCGCCTCGACGTCTGAAACAGCGTCTTCAGCGATGCTGGCCAGGCCAAGAGCGTGTCCTATGCTGAGGGTCTGTTCTTGCCACGGCATACCGAAGTCTGGATAGTCTCCCGATTGAGCCAATGTCGGGGCGATCTGCGAGAGGCGCTCGTATTCCTGCTGGGTGATTCCCGAGTGCGTTGCAACGATGATGTCCGGCCGAAGCGCGGCGATCTGCTCATAGTCCAATTCACCGAAGGGCATCTTCAGCACAGTCGGCTGAGCGCTCCCAAGTTCGTCCTGTGCCCAGGACCACGTTGCGTATGGATGATCTCCGAACCACTCTCGAACGGCGACCGGATTTACGCCAAGCGCAAGAACTGGGTCCTGTTCACTGAATCCGACGGTTATAACGCGCCGCGGCGGTTGAGGTATCGTGACCGCGCCAAAATTGTGTTCTATGGATAGAGGGAACGTGTCTGGGGCCGGAGTAGCTGTTACGACTACCTGGACTTCCTTGATGACAGGTTTCTCTACCTCCACAGTCTTTACGACCTGTTTTTCCACGATCACATCACGCGGCACTTCAACTGGAATCTGGGTGTTCTGGACTGACCGAACACACGGAACGACTTTCAGGTCGGCAGCCAGGTATCCAATTCTGTCAATTAGCTCTGGGCTGGAGCAGCTCTTACGTGTCCAGACATACGGAATGGGACAGGCCCAGAAGGAAGAGCAGATCGATAGATGGGAAGAATTTCGCCCCAGCAGTGTAGAGGGCGGTGTAAAGGTGTACCGGTGAGGCGCGGGTGTTGGTGAACCCAATCCCTTCATCACTCGGTCATACTGGCGTTTGACGTACCGAGTTCCAGGATCATTGCGACACGGACTTGTCAGATGGACAGGGAGTCAGACCGCTAAGAATAGTTTACGCACCGGCAGGAACGCCTGACGTGCATCACCGTTTGTCGGGGAGTTGGTTCGTCCTATTGACTTTATCTCAAGGCGGACCGCCTGCCGGCTGCGAAAGCAGCGCTCCTCGCGAGCGCGCCAGATGCACTGTGTCAGTCTCAGCGACCAGGAAGAGAATGGATTCGGGAAACTGCTTCAGTCAGCGACTTTGCTAAACGCGGTTGCCAGTCTCGACCCGACTTCCCTCAGCTGCTCGACAGATGCGCTGCTGAAGGCGAGCCTGAGGAACCTGTCCCCGGCTTCTTCCGAGTCCTGGAAGAACAGCGAGCCGCCCTGGAGTATGAGTCCCTCTTCAGCAGCCGCAATTCTCATTTCAGACGCGGGCGCGCCGATGCACTCCAGCCACAGGAAGAACCCTCCTGTGGGACGGGTGAACCTGACATATGAGCCGCAGTGTTCTTCGAGAGAGTCGCACAGGGCCCGGCACTTGAGCGCGTACAGTTCGCGCATCTGCTCCACATGGGACTCGAGATGGCCAGATTCCAGATAGCGCGCCATTGCCCTGATCAGTATGGGGCTGCCTCCCATGTCGTACCTGACTCTGGTCAGCGCGTCTATGAACTCGTGCCTGCCCTGCACCCAGCCGACTCGCAGCCCGGTGGCGGCTACCTTGCTTAGAGTGCCGACTCGCATCACTCCATAACCGTCGGACAATGCGTACATCGAAGAAGGAGGGGGGCTGTCGAAGTAGAGCTCACTGTAGGTGCCGTCTTCAACGACCATAACTCGGTGGCCTGCGCACAGTTCCAGCAGTGCCCTGCGGCGAGCTTCAGACATCGTGACGCCGGTCGGATTGTGGTAGTCAGGGATCGTATAGACCATCTTGACCGTCTTTCCGGCCGCCTCTGCCTCCGCCAAGATAGCTGCTACAGCCTCCAGCGAGATGCCATCATCGTCAATAGGGACCTCGATAACCTCGGCCAGGCAGGACTGAATCGTCTCGACAAAACCGGTAAAGCTCGGGCCCTCGACTATCACCACGTCGCCCGCACGGATGAATGTCCTGGCAATGTTGTCCATCGCCGCGGAACCACCGTTATGGATAATGAAGTTGCGCGCGTCGAGGTCGAGGCCTTCGATACGGTTCTGGCGGTTGGCCAATGCCTCCCTCAGGCCCTCGAACCCCATCCAGCCGCCATAGACCATGGCGTCGTCCGCCTCTTCATCCAGAACGGCGTTCAACGCACTTCTGAACTGCTCGGAAGGGATCGTGGGCGCGTCGGGAATGCCGCCTCCCAGCGGGATGAGGTCCGGATGCTCCGACGGCAGGGTCCAGGCCCACTCTCCATCGGTCGGGTCGCCGACGCCCGCCATGAGCGCCGCCTCGGACGCGAGCTCGCTCAGCGGCGCACCCTCCCAGGCTGACCGTGATATTTCGCGTGGGTCCATCTTCACTCCACTGCCAACGGTTCGGAGACCGCAACTAGCCTGCCGGTCCGGAAATTGTAACCGAAGGTAGCCCTGGGCTGACAGCGGCTCGTCACGTACGTAACCGAGTGAGTGTTGTGCTGCATGAGTCTTTCACTCAGGAGCACTGGTCGCCGGGGAACGTCCCGCTACGTCGTGGAGTCCTCCTTAACGGTTGGCCATTACGAGGTCGACAGGGCGGTGAGGCAACAATACTTGACGTGGATCATCTCATCGCGTGGAAAGCGCTGAACCAGCCCTCGTTCCCGACACCACCATCAACGCTCCCGCCAATGACGCCAGGCCAGCCATAACCACAAAGGCCGCTCTGTAACTGCCCGTGGCATCGTAGGCTATTCCCAACGCCAGTGGTCCAATGGCAAACCCCAATACCTGGGCTGCCCGGCCAACCCCCTGGATAGCACCCAGAGACCGACGCCCGTAACTTCTTGCCCACATTATCGGAGCCAGTGTGTTGATTCCGGTGCTCGCCAGCCCCAGGAGCACCACGAACACATAAGTGTCGAAAAGAGTGTCAGCGCTCAACAGTATCCCCAACGCTGCGGCACCCATCAAGTTGAGAGTCACGATCACCCACCTGGGTGCAAGACGGTCACCAGACGCTCCGGCTAACAAAGCGCCCGCAGCTCCCGAGGTAGCCATAACGCTGACGGCGGTCACCGCGGCAGCGGCGCTGATCCCCTGCTCCGTCAGATAGGGCACCAGATGCAATCCCGGGCCGGAGATCGCGGTGCTGCCGACAAACAGTGAACCTAAGACCATCCAATAGCCCCGAGTCCCTGCCGCTTCTTTCAGGGTCAACGACTGCTCCTGCCGGACCATTCCGGGGCGCTTGGAGGGGGCTCTGTCATCGACGGTCGGCGGTCGGCGGTCGCCGTCAACCTCCAGCCCCAGGTCCTCCGGCTGACGCCGGACCCAGAGAGCACACGGGAGGACGCCCAACAGAAACATGAACGCCGCCAGCGCCAACCACGCAGGACGCCATCCCCACTGGGAGATTACCAGGTGGGTCAGCGGGGCCAAAGCGATGACACCGGCAGTCTCGGCGAAAAACACTAACCCCGTGGCGCGGCCCCTATAGCGCTCGAACCACTTTCCCGTCGTGACGGATGTTCCTATCTTCACTCCCCCTTGGTCGGCTATCCTCAAAGCCGTGAAGGCCAGATAGAACCCGATCAGGGTCTGCATCGCCGACAAGTACAGACAGGCCAGACCGATGACCGTCCCGCTGACCACCAGGACAATTCTGGAGCCGAACCGGTCCACCAGCCGGCCGACTACCGGGGCTAAAGCGGCACCCAGGATTGCGCCCACAGTGGTAGCTCCGGCGATTTCTGTCCGTCCCCAGCCAAACTCTTCCGAAATGGGTACCACAAAAATGGTCAGAATTGAGATTGCGGAAGCGGCGTTGGCGAATCCAATGCCGCCCGTCGCGGCGGTAACGACCCAACCGTAGTACAGAGGTCTTGATCGGGGCTTCATGTAGATGCCATCACCAGAGTGGCGGCAATGACCCGGAACTTGCCGGGGTCGGCGGTGACCGGCGTGGCGATATAGACCTCGCTGTGGATGATGCCTCCGTCGGTAATGACCGTCTTTACGTGGGTGATTGCGGAGTCCGTGGGCGCCTCCCTGACGATGACGACCTCCGCCCAAGTTGCGCTGATCTTCAGAGGTTCTGTGGGCGAGTCGAGGTGGTCGGTCTCGGCGTTGCACATAAATTCGGAATAAAAGTGCAACGTGACACAATTTATGTGCACCGTGGCAGATGGGAAGGTTGGCACAGAATCGCAAGCCGCCAATCCGACCGATTGGTCTACAAGGGTGCAAATTGCTCACCAGTAATCGACGGCTCAGAGGCTAGGGCACGGCGGATGCGGGCGACCAATTCGGGGTCGATGCCGAGAGCTTCGCATACCGACTGGTCGAGAGCTAGGCGGACTTCGCACGAGTCCATCTGTGCCAAAGGCAATATAGGATCTTGGGAGAGGATGTCGTATTTGAGTGAGAGCATCCAGACTGCTCCGTCTCCTATGGAATCGAAATCAGGAACGACCAGACTCCGAAGGTCGTCAAGCGACAGATTGGGATAGCTGGGCTTCTTTTGTTAGTCCTATTGCCAAGCGTCGACAGAATGCCGATGGTTGAGTTCAGGAACACACACAGGGCCTTTTCCCTCATTACCAACTGCGCATCTGGTGCTGCGAGGCGACACGGGACCCATAGTGACCCCAGTGACAAATAGATAACCTTACAGCCACTGCCCTGATGGTGGGCAAATTGAGATGAGTCGGTAGTAGTAGCCTGCTCCGCTCTCCCCAGTATTTGTCGGCCCTCTTCCTGTACTTGAGTTTTGAGACTATGTGCGTATCGGGGCGTGCGAACATTGATTGAGTTACATCAGTATCATGTTGCCAAAGTGCCATGCGGCCCTCTGAATCCGGCATGGCCGTCCTCTCATACACCTCGCGTATTCTCTGGCCTGCTGGACCAATCTCAGCAATGTCTCCGAGAGCCTTTGACGGACGCCCCCATGAACTATTTCAACAAACCTCTCACACAAGTATGGAGACAGAAACTGCACTGCGCCCCAGTTGCCGACAGAGATTCGCTCGGACGGCCACTCCTGGATCGTACCCCGATCTCCGAGCGTACCGTTTCTGATGGCAGTTGCCACGCTTAGAGCGTCCGCAGGACTCGACGGGTTCTTCGCCAAATTGACGATACGAGTCGGGGGCTTGTCCTCTTGAGAGCCAGACCAGCGACGGCAGATTAGAAGCATCTCGCCGATTTTAGTGTTTTCGGAAAAGTAGATTCGTCCGGGGTCATGGGAGGTAACAATTGTCTCGACATGATACCGTGCGGCAAGATGGCGGCGGATGTCCCTGCCCGACTTGTTGGTCGCCATCGCCAATGGCATCACGGATGCCACCGTGCCAGAATCAGTCCTGTTGATATAGTCAGCCAGGAGCAGAAACGCACTTCCGATGGCGGACAGGTGGACTGGCTTGTTGGCAAACAGCCGCTTTTCCCGCGCCTTGAGCTTCTTCTCTACTTCACCTCTGAACTGGTCGTACCGAAGGCTGTCACGGGTGTATGGTGGATTCATGATGACAAGGTCAGTTGGCTCGACCGCAGGCATCGCTTCGCCGCTGTCTATCTGAGAGATCGATTGGGCAGCGTTCGTCTATGACACCAGCTTCGGACGATTCTCAAGGAATTCCAGAGAGCCCACATATGCGTCACCCTCGCCATCAACACCCAAATAGGCTAGGCCAATTTTCATGTTCCGAAAGCGGGTGCTTGGCGACAGCAGGCCGAGTGTAGTAGCCGCCATGTGCGTGGCTGTCACATTCACGTCGTAACCACTCAGTACCTGGTCTATAAGTGTGCGGGCGAACCTTCCCTCATCCCTTAGACGTGGGGAGAGGTCCCGAATGCGTTCAGCCGCTGCCATCAGTAAAGTTCCCGTACCACAGGCTGGGTCAACCACTCGCAGTCTAGCGACAGCATCCCGGTCATCCCAGTCGCACATATCCTCGGTCACTGCCAGCGACGACAGCAGAGTCGCAGCGGTAGTGGTGGTGTAGTACGAGCCATCGAATCGAGCGGTGTCCAGAACGGTGTGGAACACTCGGCCCAACAGGTCGTGCCTGAGACCGGCGATGTTGCCCACGACCCTCATTGCCGCTTTCGCAGTGTCTCTGACGGCCTCTGTGACTGCATGATCTGGAGGACAAGCATAAAGGGCCGCACGTCCGGTTTCAAATATGGGCTTATAGTCAAGAGCTAGAATCAGATTCCATGCGTCTGAGAATGCGGAAATAGGGTCTTCGGAATCGGCACATACCTGCGCCCTGCTGGGTGGCCATGCTCCTGTGAATGGTGTCTCCGGTTGACTAGCCCTCCCATCGAACTCTGGTCGAAGGGTTCCGAGATGGTTGTCCAGCCGTGCATGGAACATGACGGCTGTCGCCACGATTAAGAGTGCCCGCTTGGATGCCCTATTCCACCGCGAACGTCCTGCCTTACTCGCTGGCAGATTGACGTGCTTGGCGAGAAGCTGCTTCTGATTTTCATCTAACCGGTCCAATGCGGAGTCAAGGCTAGCTGACAGGGAATCAGCCACATGGTCTGGGTTGCCCAATTGCATGGGAGCCAGCCTGATTATGGTAATTGATTAGCATCGTTAAGCCCGGGCCGGGCCGGGCAGAGGCAACTAACTTTGGGCGCAGTGAGAAGCCACGTATGATAGTGGTGAGGCGTGTCGCCGTCATGGAGACCGAAGCCGCACTGGTGCATATTGCCCGGTGATTAGCAGGTCCGGGCGCCTTACGACGGCATCATTGGTGACGGTCCCATTCGGGAACGCTCCCGTTCGATAGATTGTGCGAAGCATGTGGCGCCCTGCGACGACACGCCTACTCCATATTATCAGAGGGTGTGATGGAAGGACTCAGGAGAACGGTAGGACGGAAGAGGACGAGTGGGCTGCCGAAGGAGTTGTCGCGGGTGAACCTCAACGCGGCGGGCATAGACGTGGGGGCATCCAGCCACTTCGTGGCGGTGTCCGAAGCGAGTGCTGAGGAGTGTGTGCGGGAGTTTGAGGCGTACACGTCAGAGTTGTACAGGATGGCCGACTGGCTGGTTGAGTGCGGAGTGGAGACCGTGGCGATGGAGTCGACGGGGGTGTACTGGATAGGCTTTGCACGAAAAGTGCTGATTCACACGAAAAGTCCTATTCCCACACGAAAAGTCAAACTTCTTGGTGAAAGCCCCTTTGGACGGCGACCTGAAGGTGGTACCTAACGGTAACTATCCTCGCCGTACACCATCCTTATGTCCCGCAACTTGGGCGCATGTGGATTCTCGTGGCTCAGCGGATAGGGTGAGTCAAGTGTGTTCAAGCCCCCTCGTGAATCAGGACGTGATGCCAACTTACCTAGACGGCTCCACTCAAGGGCGCGAAAGTGCCCTAACACGCTGAGGAAAGGGCGTTTCAGGCACACTCATCGACACCCACGAATTTCCCAAAGTACCACGGAAACGTTTTCTGTCCTAAAACGTTGCTTATTGACGGAAGTCGACCATGCTTTTTGGGTGCAGCGGACTCATGCAAGATTCTCAAAGTCATTCTCAGTTGTCCACTTTAGCTACCGCAGAGTACCATTGCGGCGATTTACTCGGTGACGTGTTAGCGTGACACCACCGACGCAATCGCCAATTTACTGGCACTATTCAGACTTGGTCAGGTTGAAGGAATCAAGGAAGCAAAGATGGTAGTGCAGCCAGAGCATGAGCATACATTGAATGTGTGGACTGCGGGCCTCCTTCGTGAGCAGTTTGGTCTGGACGCTCGCCAAGAACAGAAGCAGGCAGGAGGAGGGCGCATAGATGTGGAGGTGCGTATCGGCCCGGTCAAGATTGCGCTCGAAGCCGAACAGGGACAGGGTGCCGCAAAGCGGCGCGAGGCCATCGGGGATGCGGACCGGAAGCTGAAGAGAAGGAACGCTGATTGTGCCATTGCGGTGTGTTATCCAGATGGTGTATCCAGCGAGGAAGAGATACTTGACAGCCGGATGCTTTGGACCATCAGGGACCCAAAGAATCTTGTTTCCCCTGATACGGCAGTATGGTCAAGTGCCGACCTCAGCGAGTTGGCCTCCATAGTCAAACTGGCCCCTATGCAATTGGGGAATCCCGACCTTGCGGCAGCGGCTATGTCTGCAAGCCTCGACAGGGCGGTTGGTAGACTTGGCGAATCTCAGAAGCGTGAGATAGCCCGTGCACTCGACCTGCCGATTGGGAAAGCTACTCGTATAGCTGGCCAAGCCAGTAGCCGCTGGAACCAAGCCGCAAAAAGGGCGTTGCTGGTGGTGGCCACGGCAATTATGTTCCACTCTCGGCTAGACTCTCACCGCGACGAACTACGACCTGAGTTTGATAATCGTCAGCCTCAAGGAACTCCTTTGTTGGCGCGTGGCCACCAATGATGGCCCAGCAGTGTGTCAAGGGGGCCGATCCCGTAGGTGCCTTCGATAGTGCTTGGGACCTTTGGCTGGCGGTGGATTACAAGCCAATCTTCGCAACGGCGCAGAGTGCTTTGAATGGATGCCCCCATGACTCTGCATTCACTTCAGCAGTGAGGGAGATGGGTGAAGCTGCCCTCGCGCTGACAAGGGATATAACCGGACTACGACATGACCTTCTGGGGCGTATCTTTCATACGGTTCTGGATACCGCACGCTACGACGGCTCCTACTACACGACTACCGCAGCGGCGACACTCCTAGCATCTCTTGCCATTGCGGAGGATCTATGCGACTGGGACGACCCCGATGCCATTGCGAGATTCAGGGTTACCGACCCAGCATGTGGAACCGGAACACTACTCATGGCGGCTGCCGAGCGTATCCATGAATTGTCGGACGGTTCCCGCGATGACGATAAGATGGCGCAGGCACTCATCGAGCGGGTCCTGGCCGGATATGATGTCAACCTCACCGCAACCCACATGGCTGCGACCACCCTTGGACTGCTGTCTCCGACCACTCGATTTAGCAACATGAAGATAGGACGTGCGTTCCTTGGTGTAGATAACGTGGGAGTCGCTTACCTCGGTTCGCTGGAATTTCTCGACCAGCAGCCCAAAATGATGGCATGGCCAGATTCGACGCAGGCTGTCTCTCAAATAGACAGCGGAGAACGAATGGCGCAGACCGACCCCGCCGACATCGTCATAATGAATCCACCGTTCACCAGGGACAGCTTGCGACATGACCAGTTCAGCAAAGCGGACGAGAGGAAGATCAAGGATCGTGAGAAGCAACTCTTTTCAAATAAGCCAGTCCACCTGTCCAGCAATGGCAATGCCTTCATCGTCCTGGCTGACTACATACGCAGACGCGACCAAGGGACCATAGCGGCGATCCTACCGCTGACTACCACGACGAATGCCTCGGCTCGTGACATACGAAGATTCCTGGGTAGGAACTATCACGTAGAGACGCTCGTGGTCTCTCACGACCCTGAGCGCATTTACTTCTCGGAAAACACCGGCATAGGTGAAATACTGATCGTCTGTCGGATATGGACAGATGCAAACCTCCCGAAGCCTCCAACTCGCGTCGTGAAGCTAACATCTAACCCGTCGACTCCTGCGGAAGCCGCCAGCATCGCACATGCTATCGCAAGCGACTCGCTTGGTGAACAAGGCATTGTGCAGGAATGGCCCGCTGCTAGGATGGCGGATGGAGATTGGGGCGTCGTGCAATTCCTATCTCCCTATCTCTGTCGCCAGTTTGTCGAGCTGAAGGAGGGGAGTCTATTCGATGCGGCACCACTGAGTGAGTTTGCGGAAGTTGGGCCAGCCGGACGGAGAATCCGGGATTCGTATATAACGTCGGCATTACCTGATGAAGAAGGAAGAGCGGCCTTATGGAACCACGATGCCGAATTAAGTGGGACGATGGCAGCCAAAGAGGACACCTACGTTGTAGCGAAGCCAGAGAAGGTGAATCTAGCAGAGAGGTACTGGAAACAACGGAGTAGACTGCTACTCCCAGAGCGTGCTCGACTCAATACCGTAAGGACCTTAGCAGTCAGGCTGGAAAGGCCAGTTGTAGGTTCGGCGTGGGTTCCCTGCCGTCCGAGTTGGAATGAAACCGAAATGGAGAAGGCCCTATGTGTGTATCTGAATTCGACAATTGGGATTCTGGCTCTCCTCGGTAACCGGAGCATAAAGGTTCCATCTTATTCCCAATTCTCACTGGGTAATTGATTAGCGGTAGTGGTTGGTGAGATTGCAGTCGGCAGGTCATGTTCTTATACTTCGGCCATGTGTACCGACAAAGACCGCCCTCCCTGTGAACACGACGACCTGATCGTCGACCGCTTGCAAGGCCAGGTCGCGCGTCTGACGGCGACGATCAAGGAGCTTCGCAAGCAACTCGCCTCAGCGCAGCGAGCGGGCAAGCGCCAGGCAGCGCCATTCTCCAAGGGCGAGCGGACCTCAAAGCCAAGGCGTCCGGGTCGAAAGCCCGGGAAGGGGAACTTCAGCTACAGAAAGCCGCCGGCGGTGGACGAGCTGACAGCACCGCCTGTTGACGTTGCGGTAGCGGCGGAAAGCTGTCCCGGATGTGGAGGCATACTCGAACATGAGGGAGAGAGCCTTGCGTACGTGACCGACATTCCCCCGATGCCCAGACCGCAGGTGACAGAGTACCGTGTGCAGGTATGCCGATGCGTGTCGTGCGGCAGGCGTGTGCGAGGGCGGCATCCCGACGTTGGACCTGACCAGTACGGTGCGAGCGCCCATCGGGTGGGAAGACGAGTGATGGCTGCGGCTCACATGCTCCACTATGGAGTGGGCATACCGGTGCGGAGGGTACCCGTCGTGCTCAGAGCGCTGACCGGAGTTGAGTTGAGCCAGAGCGCGATCACGCAGGACGCTCTGCGACGAGCGAGGGGCGCTGTGGGAGATGCGTACCAGCGGCTTCGGGAGTCTGTGCGTGAGAGCGCGGTGGTCCACACTGACGACACGGGCTGGCGAGTTGGCGGAGAGGGTGCCTTTGTGATGGCGTTCGAGACCGATGATGCCACTGTGTACCAGGTGCGCGGTCGTCACCGCAACGAGGAGGTTAGGGAGGTTGTTCCGGGCGACTATGCGGGAGTGATGGTGACCGACCGAGCTCGAAGCTACGATGCGCGGGCTCTGTCGGGAGTGAGACAACAGAAGTGTCTGGCTCACGTGCTGCGCTCGATCAGTGAGGTGGTCGAGACCAAGGTGGGCAGAGGGCGCAGCTTCGGGAAGCGTCTGAGCGGCCTGCTCAGAGAGGCAATGCAGCTGCGTGAGTCACAACGACGTGGAGAGGTGGCGGACTATACTGGGGAGACCGAGCGGTTGAGACAAGAGGTGAGCTATCATCTGCGAGATCGCCCGATGCCTGATCGTGACAACGGGAGGCTTCAGAACGAGCTTGGCTGGCAGGACGATCGTGGGAATCTGCTGCGTTTTCTGGACGATCCTGGGATAGAGCCGACGAACAACAGAGCGGAGCGGGCGCTGCGTGGAGCTGTGATAGCGAGGAAGGTCTCGCACTGCTCCAGGAATGAAGCTGGCGCCGATGCGTTCAGTGCGTTCACCAGTGTAATCAGGACACTGTATAGGAATGGTGGTGGTCAGCCGGTGGTGGATGGTCTGTGCGGTGTGTTCAGCGCCGAGCCTGTCCACGCCCGCTCAATCTGAACCTCCTCCCCCCTCCGACTCCGCTAATCAATTACCTCACTGGATGACCTTAGAAAGCTAATTGTTCCAGATTTCCGAAGCCTCGGCCCTGATGTTCTTCGGGGCCTCGCTACAGCCTACGCCACGGCTTCGGAAGCTCCCCTCCTACCACTGCAGCACATGGATTCTTGCGAGACTCGCCAGTTCCTAGATTCCACGTTATGCACAGTCCTTGGTCTGGAAAACGAACTCGTCTCCGCTATACGGGGGCAACTTGCCGCTGAGCCGTCCATCACCGACAGACGGTATGGTTCATTACCGTAGTGGATAGAACAGACCTCGACGCAAAGGACAGGTCGTTACCGCCAGTCTCGGGACTTGCCGAGCCGTTGAGAGGCTTTGCCAGAGAAGTCTGACCTTTCGGGTGACTCAGCACTTTTCTGCCAAAGCCCCAAGCATATAGGTCTGTGAACTGTTGACACTTTATAGACAGGTTCCACACTTTAGAGACAGCACCTGACTTTATACGCACCCCCCCCCCCCCACGAATTACCCAAAGTACCACGGAATCGTTTTCTGCCACAGGACATTGCTCTTTGACGGAGGTCGACTAGGCTTTTCTAGCGCAACGGACTTATGAAAGATTCTCTCACTTCTTCTCTTATCGTGGCCCTCTTAGTAGGACAGGCCGTTTGATGAACAGATGGTCGCCCTGCAGCATGTGTGGAGGCTCGGGCAAGACTCTGTCCAGAACGGAACTCGAGACGGGCGGGCGGATGCTGAGGTGCCCAAAATGCTTGGGCAGGACACGGACATTTAGACTTAGACTTAGACCTAGACCTAGACCTGAACCCGAAGATCCCCCACGGAGACTTGACCCAAAGTTCAAACAGGTGCTGGAATCGCTGGATCTCCAGCTAGACCAAGGAGAACCGTCTCCATCCCTTGAAGGGCCTAAGCCTCGCGAGGGTCATTCAGGTCAAACCAGCAACCCTAAATCTAGCCGCCAGAGTCCAGAAGATCCCAGAGGGCGATCAAGAGGACGCCGGAGGACGGCAGGGCGCATACCGCCCAGAGCACCAACCAACAGAGGAGCGTCGCGTGGATGGCACCCACCGAGACCGTCTTGGACCTTCCTGATATTGGTAGTCATTCTATGTGCAGCGATGCTGGCGGGGGTCCTATTCGCAATTGAACCGCAACTCCGAAACGAATTGTCAGAGTGGGTCGGGCGTCAGCTAAACCCTACCGAAACCCGACCGCCAGAGACACCAGTGCCTGTCGCGGTCGTCGTCGAGGCCCCGACTGTCGAACCAACCGCGACACCTACACCCCGTGCGGATAGCGTGGCCACCATCGTGGCGATGACGCTCATGACACTTCCGACAAATACACCAGAACCATCAGCAACCCCTCAGCCGACAGTCGCCCCAACAGTCATACCTACTCCAACCTCCTACCGGATAGACGACGTTGAGGTCAGGATGATTTCCCAAGAGCGGGCAACGGTATCGGAATGGCATGTGGCCGTCACCAACCTGAGTGGTGACCCCGCGAGTATCGTACCTATACGGCTGGCGTTGAATGGCGGCGAGGTCGAGGACTTCGCGTTCGTCTCAGGACTGGACAGAAACGAGTCACAGACGTTCGTGTTCGACAGACAGTTTGCTCCCGGGCAACACTCCGTCATATTGTCAGTCGGTGACGCATCCCGTTTGGTGAACCTTGATGTGCCCACATCGACTCTGACACCCGCACCACCCGCGACTCAGGCTCCCACACCCACCAGCACACCAACATCGACTCCCATCCCTCCCACCAACACACCGAGGCCCACGCCCACTGTCGCCCCGCCACCAACAGCGTCGACAGAAGTCGCGCCTCATCTCAAGCACCTTGAACATAAGCAGTACATGCTGGAACTGATAAACGCCGAGCGTGTGAAGGCCGGACTGAACGAACTGGAACTTGGAACCAACAATGCGGCACAGAAGAAAGCCGATGCCGCTCTGGTCGGGTGTCACGGGTCTCACTTTGAACTCAACGGAATGCTTCCCCTCATGCGCTACCACCTTGAGGGCGGATACCAATACATGGGTGAGAATGCCGCTGGCGGGAATTGGTGTCTGACATCTGCTGACGGTTACTCCCCTATTGGCGATACCTCGGCTCTAATCAGCCAATTGATAAGTCTGACGATGAACAGCCCGGGGCACCGCAGCAACCTTCTTTACAAGTGGCACAAGAAGGTGAACATCGGTCTGGCACGGGACACGTACAACAGCGTTACGTATCAACAGTTTGAAGGGGACTACGTTGAATACGACCAACTGCCGACGCTCAAGGACGGCATCCTGTCGTTCTCTGGTAGGGCGAAGGATCCTGTGAACTTCAAGCAAGAGAGCGACCTCAATGTGTCTCTCCATTGGCACCAACCGCCACGCCCCCTCACTGTGGGTCAGGTCTCCTCGGTCTACTCCTACGGCACTGAGACCCACATCGCACAGTTCCGATGGCCCATTGGCCCCGGATGGAATTATTCCGAGCACAGATTTAGCTACACATACGGTTTCTCGCTCGATCCTTACGACCTACCAGCCGATGCTCCTCGAGCACGTCCAGACAGGGATGTTGCCAAGGAGTGGCGGCGGAAGCATGGGTACGAACTATACATAGATAGGCGCGTCACTGCCCCCTGGATTACAGCACAGAAGTGGGTCGCCAAAGGCGAAACGTTCAGCTTCAAAGCCGACATATCCAACCTGCTGTCCAAGCACGGCCCTGGTGTCTACCGAGTCACGATCAGCGGCCCCATTAGTGACGATGAATCGAATGAAATCTCTTCATACTCATTCTTCCACGGCATAGACCCACCGACGGAGGCTGACAATTGAGACGCAACTGGTATCCAGAACGACGGCGCGTCAGCAACGCTACCTGGAGGCTGATTCTCGGAATCGTGATCGGTATTCTGGCTACCGTGGCCTACTACGCCTGGATAGAGGACACTCTGCCAGAGCGTCTCCTGGAATACTCACCCGTCGAAGTGTCGCTGAAGACACCTGAACCCCCGACGCGGGAGGAAGTCAGGCAACGGGCCGAAAGGCTGGATGCACAGTCACTGCTGACCGGGTTCGGTGCGATGCTCTGCATGGACGGCCACAGGCTTATCGAAGAGGCAGAAGCCGACATGAAGCGCAAGTACCCCGACCACTACGACATGCCCCTCAGCGACGTGCATACGTTGCAGGATACCCGTATTGCGTGGAACATCCTGGACGATGTGGAGAACCTATTGAAAGCTATCAGCAGGGCCTGCCGACGTTGATAGACCCTTCACAAGTGGAAACCAGGGAAACTATATGGAGGTAGGGAAATGAGTCCTTGTTTGCCCTAGATTTACCCTAGAAACGCTTTTCGCCATCCCCTGTGGGATATTGACGCTATTCGTCTACGACTTGCCGAGCCTATCGGACTTATGAAAGATTCTCATAAGACGTTGCTTGTTGACGGAAGTCGACTAGGCTTTTTGGGTGCAGCGGACTTATGCAAGATTCTCAAGAGTTGAATTGCGCACGAGGGACTGGGCTAACAGCCTTACGCCGATTGGACTGAGGTCGGATGAGTCTCTAACGAGACGCCGTTACCGTCGCCGTGAAAGCTCAATACGGTGGGCTTTCAGGTAGTGAGTCCCACCTCTAACTGACGCTTCCTACGGCTGGTCAGGTATGTTCCCATTCATTGAACCATTGGCCCCCATGTACGGGCCGGAGACTCCGCGAGAGGGAACCGTGTCAGGTTCCACGTCCTCGACCTGGCCAAAAGGAGCCTGAGATTCCGACCGTGGAGAGAAGCCGGCCAGCTCGAACCATTCATCTTTGAGTTCCCGAAAACTGGCGTTCCTTCGCAGACTCTGCCTGACCAGACGGCCAAGACTGTCCAACCGTTGTGATGACTCCCCGTCCTGAATGAGGCGCCGGGCGGTCTGTTGAGGTTCCAGTCTGCCGTCGACAGTATGTTTGGCCATCCGCACCAGCTTCTGGCCGATATTCGGGCTTCCCGCATAGTCAATCTCACCTGCAAGCCACTGAACGGGAGGTACTTCCTTGACGTTCGACGGACTGTATTGGTACCAGCCAGGCCGAATGCGCCTGAAACCGCTGTCGCGCTTTCTGACTGCGTTGTGAAGTGTGGTGCGGGTACTGTTGAACTTACTCTGAGGGATAACCCCCAGAGTAATCAGCAGTCTGATCGCCAGAGACAGATTGACCTCCTGGTTCGGGGCGACCTCGGCGATCCTGACCAGTTTCTCAAAACTGGTATTGGTTCCCGTCAGGTCTACATCCTTGGGATTAACTTCCATGTTGGCCGGCAACCGAGGCCGCTGTTTCCTTTTCTTCTTGGGCTTCCTTGCCTTTGACAGAGGCTTGTCATTGGAGAGTGCGTCCCACACCGACTGGTAGCGACTGCGAAGGTCCACGAACCTGGCCTCGATGTCTGCTAGTTCGGCTTCACGCCTGTCTAGCTCCGCGAGCAACGTTGCCGCGCTTATTGCTTTCCGCATGTGCGTGATACCTCCTCAGCCGCCTACTCTCAGGCCCTCTGTGTAGGGGCCGGACATGAAGGACTGCTTCACGTCTCCCATCTCCACTGGAGAACAGAGCCTCGCTACCAACCAGTCTCCAACGTGTTGTCAGGCAGTTCTAAACGGTGGTGGCCGTTCACCCCGTTGGTGTAGCCACGAGGTCCGGGGCGGTCGAAATGCTTGAAGTTTGTGTAGTCCACCTCCAGTGTCTGATGGTGGAACTCCTGCAAAATGGCAAGTAGCCGTTTGTCATTCTTTTCATGGAGCGAATTTATAAATCGAGGGTCTGCTACAAAGAATGGGAATGTGTTGAACTCAAACATATGCTGGTTCAGAACGACCATGTTCATGCAGAGAGCCTTCAATAGAATCTCGTTGACCTGGGGAACGAGGTTCTTAGACCTGACTGTCTCGCCGAAGAGCCTCTTGATTCTGCTGTAAGCAGATTCAGACATGTTCCGCTTGCCATACTCCCGCTTGAACTCTTCGTAATAGTCAGCATACAGCCGATAAGCAACTGCCCACGTGGAATGGTCAAGAGGAGAAGGACGGACGTGATTGTCGTGGAACGGCAGATAGGCTGTCGCTCCCCACCTTTCTGCAGCTTCGTAGTTTGAACGACCTGTGAAGGCTCCATCAGCATATATGCCAATCACGTCGAACAACCCAACCACCCGATTGAACATCGGCTCAAAGTGTTTGTATTCACTTGACGTATAGCTGTCCACCTTGACCGCGACTATCACCTGCGTGGCGGTACCAACGATCATCTGGACTTTGCGCCACTCTCTTCGTTTCTTCTCAATAACCGTTCCCTTCTCAGACTCGTCACCACGAGTCCTGCTGCCGCCCCACCTATCCTCTAGCCAGCGGTCGTAGCTCGTGGTCCGAAACCCAGAACCATCCATCGCGAAGTGGTGCTCGATGGGCTGGAACACAGAGGCCGTGAATTCGATACACTCGAGGATCAGAGGGGTGAGTTCTGGCATATTGAAGTATTCAATGACCGAGTTGGCACTCGGGACGTCCTCTAGGTATCCAAGCCGCCATGCGTCCCTGATAAAGGTCTGCGAACGACCGGCGGACATTCTGCTGTAGACCTTCAGAGCCATCGCCTTCAGCATGTCGCTGAGGAGATTGGGGCGTCTTCCGAATTTATGTGGCGGAGCTACAACGAGGTCCATGAGATCGGAAATGAATTGCCTCACGAATTCACCCTCGTACTTCTGGGCCAGCCGATAACTCGGCCAGAACTGAGCGTAGGTGAGCCGTTCTTTGGGAGTGTCGTCCCTACGTCCGCCGCGTCCGTTATAGTGAGAGGGTCGAACGGAGGATTGTCTGTACGTCTGCTTCACGTCTGGTTGAATGCTCCGCGTGGTTAAAGAACCTACGTTCTAATAATATGAACTATGATAACATAAGCTGGATGCCAGAGCAATGTGAGGAATCTTCATGCCGAGAGTTAAACTGGATGGTTTTGAGTGCTCCCGATGCCGGCATCAGTGGTTTCCTCGGGGCGAAAGTCAACCGAGATTCTGCCCGAAGTGTAAATCGCCCTATTGGGATACCCCTCGGGTGCGACCTGAGCGCTCGAAACCCCAGGACTCCTCCTCCGACCCAACCTGAACCAACCATTGGCGGTCTCCTGAAAGCTCGTGTGCCTCCTGAGCGTCCTTCGAACGAGCCTTGTCAGTGATTCCGCCCGCTGCCGCGACATACCCTCTTTTCTCAGCCTGTCCGCCGCCTGTGTGGGTTCCACCAATTGGTCGCTTGTGTGTCTAGCAATGTGAACCAGCTTTTGGGCCAGATTAGTTGCGTTGGAATAGTCCACGTCCCCTGGTAACCAGCGCATCAGTTGAGGGGTCGAGGAAGGCAAGACTGGCTGGGGTTGCACTTCTGGCTCTGCCTCCACGGGCTTAGCAGGTTCACCACCGATATAGGTGAACCAATCCGGGCGGTCATACCTGAAATCTGGAGACTCTTGAAGTTTCGTCCGCACCCACTTTCGGGTACTCTCTCTTTGTGCCTCACGCAGTAGGCCGAGCGAAATCAGCAGGTCAACCGTCTCTTTGACACTGACCGCTGTGGTCGGAGAGGCGGCGGCAATTCGCAAGACCTGCTGCCACCGTGTCACCGCACCTTCCATGTCGAGATCCTCCGCCCGTAGGCCCATGCTGTTCGCAGTAGAAGTCAAGTCCAATCGCCCCAGATTAAGGGACTCAGCGAGGTCCACCAGAAGTTCCATTTCCGATGGTTGGAACGCTTCTTCCGCCCGCGACTCGTCCTGCTCTACCTCAGTTATCAACCGCCACCAGCCCCTGGCTATTTTCTCGAAGTCTGGAAGCCGGTCGAACCGCTGATAGACCATCGCCCTCAGCCTGCCCTGGTCGTAATCCGATGCGCCTAATGCCAGCAGGAGGTCCGTGGTCTCAGTCAGGTTCACCTCATTCGACGGGGCCTGCTCCGCCACCCGACGCACCTTCTCGCCCAATGTCTCCGCGCCAGTTAGGTCAATATCCTCTGGACGAAGTCCCATCGTCTTGCACCTGAACGACGGCAACTTCTTACCTAGCCTTGCGGCTCTGGCAGCCTCTCGCCTCTCAATGACCTCTGATGCTCGCGAGAGCAAACTCTCCTCCATACGCAGGTAGTGATGCACTCTTGTAGCGGCTTTAAGATCCGAGGCTACGCTCTGCTGGTCAGCCCTGTTCCTCTTGATCACTTCGTCTATATTCATGCTTCTCCTTCCCGTCTACTGCGACGATTCCCTTCACATCTGCCGCTAATATCGGGTGGTGACGTCGGGCAAACCGCTATCGGTTTGGACCACGCCCACATTTTCGGCCATCTCCTCGATAATGCACCAAAACCCCTTGCTCCAGCCCACTGTTAGTTGATAGGATCGGCTCACTCCACAAAGCAGGGCCTAGCGCCGACATCGAAGACCGATAAGGTCCGTAGTCGGCCCAGCTAGGGGTCATCCGCTGACCGTGCACGATGGAGTTCGAGAGAGGTGTTGGAACCACCTCTCTCTTTTCTTTTGCCTACATCATTCCTCCTTAACTTGATCTAACAAAAAACCACCAAGGTAAACACCTGCCCTTTTTCGGGCCGGTATTTTTTCCCTTGGTGGTTTCGTTTGTCAGGGCTATTTAGCTGTTAGATGCAGCCTAACCCTAGGATGGGGATCCTGTCAACAGGACTACGTAGTTCATCTGCACGAAATCGGCTACGTCAAGACAGCGCTGGATACGTGTCAAGCCGCTTCTCAATCCTTCAACACAGCCTTTAGACTGGCAGGCCACCGCTCAACTAGGTACATGTCCCCGAATTCCAACTGTCCAACTGGTGAAGCATCGACGTAGTAGCCTTGCAGACCGCTATCCGCAATGGCCCACACATCCTGAATCGCCCTGGACTGCATCCCAGGTAGTAGCATTATCAGAATGACCAGCACGAGGATGCCCTTTCGAACACTCAGTGTCTTCACTGCATCGTAGAAGTGTTGGGGTATTGCCTGTCCGACCCAGAACCAGAATACGAGCATGAACACAAGTATGACGTTTCTATGGAGTTCATTGCCGTGGAGGTAATGGGCCTCCACCGAGAAGAGTGGGCTTAACAAAAACCCGAGACATGAAGCCCAGAACAATGCCGATTTTCGTGCTCCTTCGCAGACGGCGTAAACAATTACGGCCCAAGGTATGAATCCCGCCAGATAGTAGACGCCGAGTAGAAAGGCGGACTTGGGAAGGGGCACCAACTCCCATATCCACCTAGTCTGCGCTGATACGGGGCCTTCGGCCAATACGAAGAGAGCAACTGGAAACGCCAGTGCGGGTGCCGCCAGTAGGTTCTGCCAACTCAGGAAATCGGATGGGCCTCGAGTCACTAGAATCCCGACCACCAGCACTGCAATTGCGACAGCCATGTAAGGTGACCACCAAGCCACGCATACCAACATGACACCCACGTATCTGTGAAACTGTGTGCTGTCCTGCAATCGGATCAAAAGGGAGGTCCCAATTAGGAAAGCAAGAAAGTGCTGAGGCGCAAATCTGAAACTAAGAGAAATCTCCTGTCCCCAAGTTAGTGAGCGCCATGCGGCATTCGAATCCCTAAGACCTATATTGTCCTTCCAGTTCAGGTCGAGTGTCTCGAGGAAGGGGCCTACAAACGAAATGACTTCGTTGAAGTTGAGAAATGCGAAAGCTCCCGACCCGACCATCAGTATCACGACACGGCTGTTACGAAGGCCGTGACATAAGACCATGCCCCCAATCACATATCCCAATAGTGTCCACAGCGGCACGGTGACATGGAGAGCGGCCAATCCGAACGGTTTCGCCAACAATGCTGGAATGATGTAGTAGCCCAGGTAGTACCTTACGTGAGGGTTGGCCGGAGACTCCAAACTTTCATCGACAACAGTTCGGGCCGGCCAATCAGATTCAACGAGGTCGGTGAGGATGGCACGGTGTTTGGGCTGGTCGGTATTACCCAGTGCGCTGAAGGTCACTGGTGACAGCGCAATGTACAGCACACTGATGGCCAATATGATGAAGAAGCTAGTGGGAAGCGTGAATCGCCAGGATCCGGCCATGTACTTACAGAGACTGAGGCCCAGCAACGCGGCCAGAGGCAGACCGAACCACCAATGGAAGTACCCGATGAGCCATACTGCCAGCGGAAGAGCCAGATAGATTATCGCCAGCCTATGAGGGACAGGAAGCGGTTCATGTACCGTGATGATTGGTGCTTCCCTGTCGCCGTAGAGGTCTGCCCTAGCCGCCACTTCAGCGTCAGGGTCAAGTGCAACCGACATAGAATCCTTTCCCCTGACAATGCGAGTAAACATTAGAGGTATGATCCGCTTATCAGTCAGTACATCGTCAAGGCTACGATGTGACACGGTCTGCGCAATCGGGAACGCACCTCGGTAACGAGTTGGCCTGACTCCCCCACACCGGAATTTCAAGAGAAAACTCAGTCAGGGCGACTCTTGGGGTCAAGTGGCCCTCATACCTGAAGAGTCGTACTCGCCCGTGTGCATCACATTCCTGCGCAGAGGAAACTCGCGTCGACGTGGCCTCCCATGACCTTGACGGTGCATCCGCTACTGTGTGAAGACTCCAGCAATGCTCGCTCGCGTAGAACATGGAGTAGTGCGTCGGTTGCCCTCTTTGGCATTGCTGAAGGGTTTTCCTTGGCAATTGACGACTGTCGCGTATACGTCCGATAAGACTGAACCATCTCTCCCCATCCCCCACAGGTTGGCGATAATTTATCTGTCGTTGCCGCTGGCATTGTGGCTTGTCGGATACTTCCACTGGTGGGTGGGAGTGCCGTTGTGTGCGCTACTCGTGGTCAGTCTTTGGAGGTGTTTGGCTGGTCCTTGGCAGTTCAGGCTTCCAGCGAGCTTTTTTCCTATGTTGGCCATCAGCATCCTCTTTGTTGCTTTAACGCCCATGAGCGGCCTAGTAGTCCCGTTTGAAGGAGGTGACTGGGCTAAACATCGGTCGCTTTTGACAGACTTAGTGCAGTCAGATTGGCCCGCTCAAACACAGGTCGTTGGCGAACAGCGCGAGGAAGAGAGCGCCTATCTGAGGTACTACCTCGCCTTCTATATCGTGCCCGCCTTCATTGCCAAGCCTTTCGGACTACCTGGTCTGAATTGGGCCGTGCCCCTGTGGACTCTGCTGGGGTGGTTGCTCGCGACACTCGTTTTCGTTCATGGTCGTCCACGACCTGTCGCCATCGTCATGGGTTTCGGGTTGGGCGTGTTCGCCCTCATAGACCTACCAGATGTGATGGCCTTCCTCGGGAGTGTGGCATCCCTCTTTGGTGCCAATCCATCGGATACCCTTGACTTCTGGTCTTTGCCCATGACGGAGCAACGTACCATCACGCCCCACAATCATCTGTCAGTGCTTTTTAGGGTCTCACCCCACCATAGTTTGGGTGGGGTGATAGCCGCTGCACTCGTGATGAAGTCACAGGACAACAGGCAATTTCACGGAGTTATGGCAGTGGTTCTCACATCCCTAGTCTGGTGGTCCCCATACAGTGCAGTCGGGGTGATGTTCCTCATGGGAGGGATTGTCGCGTCCGTTGGCCTGCGTCCGGTCTTGACGTGGCAGAATCTTCTGGTCGCGCCCTTACTGGCTGTTCCGCTGGCCATCTTCATAATGACTCGAGGGGATGTGTCTGCCCAACTGAACTGGTCATGGGAGGTCTCCTCTACGAGAACTCTGATATGGCTGTTGCCCCTCTTCTACGCCTCCGCGATCCTGCCCTGGTCAGTCGTGCTGCTGGCGTACTTTCGGAGTCGTCGCTCTCTCATCATGCTTGGGTCAGTGGTGACATTGTTCATAGCCCTGCCCATTGTCGTGGTCGAGTCGCACTACCTGCATGGGAATGAACTGATGAGGAACGGGATGATACCTGGGTCAGTGGCGGTGTGGTTCTGGGTGGGTTCTCTACTATGTCGGCGATTACCGGAGGCGATAGAGTCGCTGTCGGTCAAGCACATTGTATCCGTGTCTTTGATTCTATTGATGGTGTTTTTTGGAGTACACGAGAGAGCCGAAGAGGACGTTGAGGCAATCGCTTCTTTTGGATTCTACAGGCATGAGTCCGCCGCAAAGCCATTGGGAGAATACGAATATCGGGACATGTACCTAGTCGATGAGTGGCATCCAGCATTGGGTGCGGTGCTAAAGGACTGACCATCTCCCGTCACAACGAGATGAACATTCCATAAGGCCCCCGTGTGGACCGTAACTCACAGGCGATGAGACTCTACGTGCAGAAACAGCCCAGATGGGAGACTTCAAGCGAAACCCTCGGTCGGGGGACTTTTCGGGTGGAATAGCTAACTCACCCGAAAAGTCAGACTTTTCGTGCAAAGCCTACTGGATAGCGCTGTTCGGTGTGCTGGAAGAGCGTGGGTTCGAGGTGTTGCTGGTGGACCCGCGGCGTCTGAAGAGCGTACCGGGTCGCAAGACCGACGTGCTGGACTGCCAGTGGCTGCAGCAGCTGCACACCTATGGGCTGCTGTCCGGAGCGTTCAGGCCCGAGGCTGAGATAAGAGTGCTCAGTAGCTACCTGCGCCAGCGCGCGATGCTGGTGGAGTACGCGGCGCATCATGTTCAACACATGCACAAGGCGCTGACACAGATGAACATAAAGCTCCAGCACGTCATAAGCGACATCACCGGCAGGACCGGGATGGAGATAGTGGAGGCGATAGTGGGAGGTGAGAGGGAGCCGAGGAAGCTGGCGAAGCTGAGGGATCCTCGGATAAAGGCGGACGAGAAGACGATAGCGGAGTCGCTGCGTGGTCACTGGAGGGAGGAGCACATCTTCGAGTTGTCGCAGTCGGTTGCGCTGTACAAGGTGTACCGGGCCAAGATGGAGGAGTGCGACCGGGAGATAGAGGCACAGCTCAGGAGGTTCGAAGACAGAAGCGACGGAGGTGTACCGGCCGACAGGCCCGGACGGCGGTATAGCCGTGGCAACGCGCCCAGGTTCGATGTGCGCACACACCTGTACAGGATGACCGGTGTGGACCTGACCGCGATAGACGGTGTGGACAGCTACACTGCGCTGAAGGTGGTGAGCGAGGTTGGGGTGGATATGAACAGGTGGCCGACGGCGAAGCACTTCGCCTCATGGCTGGGCCTGAGCCCCAACAACAGGGTGAGTGGAGGAAGGGTGATGAGTTCAAGAACGAAGCCGAGTGCGAACAGGGCTGCCACAGCTCTGCGGCTCTCCGCCTATGCCCTGCACCGCTCAGACAGTGCATTGGGAGCGTTCCTTCGCAGGAAGAAGGCCCAGCTTGGAGCGCCTAAGGCGATAACGGCGACGGCGCACAAGCTGGCCCGGATCATCTACTCGATGCTCAAGTACGGACAGGAATACGTCGATAGGGGGCCGCTTACTACGAGAGTCAGTATCGACAGAGAGCGCTGAGCAATGCCAAACGCAGGGCTGCACACCTGGGCTACAGGTTAGTGCCGATAGATGGCGACCGTGACCAAGCGATGATTGCAGCTGCGCCCGTCAGCGCCTGAGGACGATGAAGTTAGTCGATAGCGGAGTCGGAGAGGTGGGGAAGAGGTTCAGGTGGAGCGGGCGTGGACAGGCGCGCCGTTGAACACACGGCACAGACCATCCACCACCGGCTGACCACCACAGTTCCGAGCCAGGGTCCTGATCACGCTGGTGAACGCACTGAACGCATCCGCACCAGCTTCATTCCTGGAGCAGTGCGATACCTTCCTAGCTATCACAGCTCCACGCAGCGCTCGCTCTGCCCGGTTGTTGGTCGGCTCTATGCCTGGATCATCCAGAAACCGCAGCAGATTGCCACGGTCATCGTGCCAGCCAAGCTCGTTCTGAAGCCTCCTGTTGTCACGATCAGGCATCGGGCGATCTCGCAGATGATAGCTCACCTCTCGTCTCAACCGCTCTGTCTCCGCAACATAGTCCGACGCCTCTCCCCGACGATATGACTGCCTCAGTTCCATCGCCTCTCTGAGCAGGCCGCTCAGTCGCTTCCCGAAGCCATGCCCTCGACTCCGATCGGGGGTCCGTCCTCTACCCCTCTTGGTCTCGACCACCTCACTGATCGAGCGCAGCACATGCGCCAGGCATTTCTGCTGTTTCACACCGGACAGAGCCTGAGCATCGTAGCTCCGTCCCCTGTCCGTCACCATCACTCCTCCATAGTCCGACGGCACCACCTCTCTCACCTCTTCGTTGCGGTGACGAGCACGCACCTGGTACACCGTGGCTTCATCGGTCTCGAACGCCATCAGGAACGCGCCCTCTCCGTCCACTCGCCAGCCCGTGTCGTCTGTGTGCACCACCGCGCTCTCACGCACAGACTCCCGAAGCCTACGGTACGCATCTCCCACAGCGCCCTGGGCTCGGCGCAGTGCGTCCTGAGTGATTGCGCTCTGGCTCAACTCCACTCCGGTCAGCGCTCTGAGCACGACGGGAACCCTCCGCACCGGTATGCCCACGCCGTAGTGCAGCACGTGCGCCGCAGCCATCACTCTTCTACCCATACGGTGCGCACTCGCCCGTACTTGGTCCGGACCAACCTCGGCATGGCGACCTCGTACCCGTCTGCCGCAGCCACGACACCGACACACCTGCACCCGGTATTCAGTCACCTGCGGTCTGGGCATCGCGGGGATATCGGTCACGTAGGCAACATCCACTCCCGCCTGCTCGAGCACCCCTCCACATCCAGGACAGTTGTCGTCGGCCACCGACACATCCACTGGCGGCCCCGACAGCTCATCTGCAGAGGGCGGCTTACGGTAGCTGAACGACCCTATGCCCGGCTTTCGGCCGGGACGTCTGGGCTTGTCGGTCCGTCCACCCTTGGAGAACGGCGCCGCCTGGCGCTTGCCGGACCTCTGGGCGGCGGCGAGCTGCCTGCGCAACTCCTTGACCGTCGCGGTCAAACTCGCGTTGTGACCCTGCAGTCGGTCTACCTCGGCGATAAGGTCGGTGTGCTCACAGGGTGGAGGGTCTTTGTCCGTGCACATAGCCGGAGTATAAGAATATGCCCAGCCGATCGCAACGCCTCAGCCGAAGCCGCTAATCAATTGCGAAGTCACCGTCAAGTTGGGCAGGGCTTACCTGACTGTCCCCTTTTTAAGGCTAGATGCCGGGCCAGTTTGACATAACCTAAATAGTGTGAAGCATCCCCTCCATGAGGAATGGCATCCGTAGACGGTAGCATCGCGTCTCGGGGTCTCCCTCGGCGGACGGGACAGCCTCGACCAAGTGAGCGTCGTTGCCCGACCCAAACTGTATCAGGCGGAGAACCAGGACTGGGGTTTGGGGTAGTGTCCCCACCAGTGTACGTGTTGGAAGTCAAGCCTCGTGTTAAGTCATCCTGAACGAAGACCCGGCCAGTTCATGGCACCCGGTCAAGACTCCGCGACGGGTCCGGCACCAGCTCCAGGTAGATGAGCGTCGTCTGGATCGAGGAGTGTCCCAGCCAGCGGCTCAGGTAGTTGATCTGGATGCCATTCATCAGCAGGTGGCGTGCGTAGCTGTGCCGCAAGGTGTGAGTGCCTATCTTGCGCCCGGGCACGATCGCCCCGAGCTCCTCTCCTCCATGCTCAAGAATCGCTCGACCTGGTGCGACTTGACTCTGAATGTCACCGGCCATTCCTCTTGACTTTCAACACAGTTGCTATCAGGTCACTGCTCACCCAAACCGTTGGAAACTTATGGCCATACAGGGAACGGGGCGACAGATCAAAATCAGGGCATCTGGGCCAGTTGCATTGAGAGTCAGACCCGCTCCCAGATGACCATATAGATCATCGCGGTTGCACTACTCCTTTTGCTGCCCTAGACTGACCATTAAGTGACACTCCAACAGGACAGCAGACTGCCGTGCTCACTGTGGGCGCCACCATGTGATGGCGCCCACTTCCCTGGTCAATCACCAGCCAGCCCCTCTCAGCCCGGCGGGGCGAAGTACAGCCTGACCAGCATGAGTATCTGCGGCCCGGTGAGCTCTCCGCTGAAGTAGTCCCTTACCGCCGCCAGGATCTCGGGGCCACCGATGGACCCATCGCCATCGTCGTCATACGGCATTCCCAGCGTCAGACGGTCCGCTGCCTCACTGCCGTCACCGTCGGAGGCGGCCGCCGCACCAGAGCCCATGTCAACCGTCACGACGCCTACGGCGTTCGGGAATACCTCGAACGTGTACACGGACCCGCTGCCTGACAGGTTGGCTGCCGACCCGTTCGTGACGTCAATATCACCAACGGTGAACCCGGTCACCGACTCACCGAAGGTCGCCGTCACCCCGATAGGCGTGCCGATCCTCACCGCAACACTCGTCGTCGCGACACTCAGCTCCACCGACGGTCCACACACCAGCAGACCCAACTCGTCCAGGTCGTTGTCCGCAATGCTGTGCAGCCCCTCCGGGACACAGCCGGTGAGATCATTGCCGGAGAGCTTCAGCTCCACCAGCATGGACAACTCGGCAAGCTCTGGCGGTATCCGTCCGCTCAGCTCGTTGCCCTGGAGACGCAGGCTGGTCAGTTCCGACAGCCTGCCGAGCTCCGACGGTATCTCCCCACCCAGCAGGTTGTCAGCCAGCGACAGGTACTCCAGCTCCGCCAGACTCCCAAGCTCGGGTGGTATCTCTCCAGTCAGCAGGTCTGCTGTAGACATCGCCGTCTGACGCACTATCAGGGTTCTCAGACTGGTGGTCTGGACCTCGGGGGAGGAATCTCCGTCGAGTTCCAGCCTGGTGACCTTGCCGGTCGTCGGGTCGACCTCCACGCCGTCCCAGTCCTCCACCGAGTTGTCCGACGCCCAGTCGACGGTCGATGTCCCGCTGCCCGACAGCGCGTCGAGGACCTCAAGCGCCGTCTCGCAGTCCGAAGCCTGGCCGGGGCTGTCCGCTGCCCCCTCGGTCGTGCACTCCCCCTCCTCAGGTGTCCCACTGACCGCCTCCGACCACTCGGTGCTGCCCGCGCTGGTGCCGGCTCGCACCTGCACGTCGTACTCGGTACCGGCCAGCAGGCCCCGGACGGTGTGGCTCAATGAGCCAGAGCTCCACATGTCGTCCAAGACCGTCCAGCTGGAGTCGGCCTTGTCGGACGCCGAGCTGTCTATGTGTCGAAGGTCGTACGAGGTAATGTAGTCGTCGCGGACATCGGTCGGCGCAACCCAGGACACCTCCAGCGATGAGGCGCCCGGCGTGATCGAGGCTATCGTCGGGGCGTCGGGCTCTCCCGACAGCACCACGTCGATGATGTAGCTGTGGCTGTTCTTCCCGTCCTGGGAGGTCACCTTGATGGTGATGGTGGTGCCGCCAAAGACCAGTTCAACCTGGTGTCCGACAGCAGATGCGTCGGCATCCGTGATGGGGTCGCTGTCGAGGAGCTCGAACGTCGCTCCGTGGCCTGTCACCGGGGCGATAGTGACCGGTGACTGTTCAACCTCGGCGGTGTATCTCGACACCCCGGGATCGAACTCGGGACTCAGCTCCCCGGGGCTGATCGTCAGCGAACTCAGTGCCACGTCGCAGAACGGCAGGTCCACCTCGTCCAGGTCGTCGTTGTCGAGGTCGCGCCACAACGCAGGGATGCAGCCGCTGTCCAGGTTGTTTGCGCTGAGGTAGACCGTGTCCAGCTTGGTGAGACTGCCCAGTCCAGGCGGTATTGCCCCGCTCAGACTGTTGTCCGACAGGTCGAGCACCTCAAGGCTGGTCAGCTTGCCAAGCTCTACAGGTATCTCGCCGCTCAGCTTGTTCCGGTAGAGGTTCAACTCCTTGAGACTGCTGAGGTTGCCAAGCTCGGTCGGTATCGACCGGGCGAGGTTGTTGTCGTACAGGCTCAGCGTCTGAAGCTTGCTCAGACCGCCCAAGGCAGTCGGTATCTCGCCGCTCAGACCGTTCTCGCCAAGGTCCAGGCGCTCCAGTGCTGAAAGGTCTCCCACCTCCGCCGGTATCTCACCGCTAAGACCGTTCCGGAAAAGCTTCAGCTCCCGCAGCTTCGTCAGACTCTCAAGAGCCGCAGGTATCTTTCCACGGAGGCCGTTGTCGCCCAGGTCCAGCACCTGCAGCTCCGTGAGGTCGCCTATCACCGCCGGTATCTCGCCGCTCAGACCGTTGTGCGACAGCTCCAGTCCGGTGACCCGATCGTCCGTGCCGGTGGCCACCCCGTACCAGTCGTCGAGCGGCTCATGGCTCAGCCAGTTCGTGTCGTCGTCCCAGCTCGCTCCGCCCGTATCCCCATGGAACTCCACCAGCTCGTCCCTGCCCGGCACGGCGTTCACCGTGATCGTGCTGACACCCACGTGCCAGCCCTGCTGGTCCGTACCGCCCGACTCCGGCCTCCGCCTGCAGTCGTCGTAACCCTCCAGGCACAGCCAGTAGCGGTACTGAACACTCAGTGTGCCCGGCTCCCACGGCGTCACCTCCAGCACCAGCGTTCGGTCGGCGTCTTCCGGCCAGCTGCCATCGTCGCTCTCCACCAGCAGGTAGCCTGCAGAGGCCGTGGTGCCGGTTTCCGTGGTGATCGTCTCTCCCGGCCTGTGGTACGCCACGTTGGACTCACCGGTGGTGTAGCTCACCGTGGACACGCTCGCTCTGTCCGAGATGTACTCGTACTCGGATGAGTCCGTGCCCACGTCAATCAGGTCCGGGAACGACACCGACACTCCCCCGTGGTTGGCAGCACCGTTCAGACCGCCCATCCCGAACGTCAGCCTGACGGGTTCACCAACCTTCACCACGGTGGGAGTGATCTTCTCCTCCTTCGGTGTGAAGTCGAATGGACAATCCGGGAAGCCACCAACGCAGAAGTTGGAGGAGAGCGACCACTCATGCTCATACAGCATTGAGAGCTCGTATACGAACACGATCGCGCATAGCGTTAGAGTGAATGGGTCACCAAGTAAACACGTAGGGAGCCTCGTGATGGCACTTACGAAGGGAGTGTTATGAAACTTTCGTGTAGACAGAATACAGTCATAGGTGTACTCTCCCGGCTCCGTCGCAGCAAACGAACCCGAGTCAAGCTTAAATTCGGATTTGGATACGGGACTTGAAGGCCCCTGTTTCTCTCTCGTATGGAAGTCCCAGACCCTTCCGCCTCCCATGTACACGTAGATGTCGGCCTTGTACTTGTAGAAGGTGTCGCGAGTATTGTCGTAGACCTGAGTTACCTTCGGCGTGAACCCGACCGTGGCTCCGGTGTCGAACGACGCATCCACTGGCCCGCACTCCCTCAGCCAGGCACGCACGTCTTCCTTCGAAGACAACGGGTAGCGTCCCACGCTGAACGGCTCGCTCTGCCTCTTTGCCAATGTCTTGTCGAAAAGATCGATGACACCCAGAAATCCCGCGTCCTTGACCGTGCACTCCACGATAAAGCCGTTGCCCGGTACGAAAACCCCCTGAACTCCCAGACGAGCTGTTTCGTCCTTGTCGATGTCCTTCTTATCCGACCGCGCCTCATCGCTCAAGCCACGGGTGGGGTGGCTGGCCCTGAAGTGCACGTACAGATCAGTAACGTCCTCCTTGGACGTGACATCAGCGAACACTCGGACGATTTTGCCAGCTATTAGGGTGTTCCCTCCGATCGGCTCGACTCCACAGGTGAACGAGACTGGCGCGTCGACTACCTTCACAGTCCACTCCGCTGTGCCGGACTCCCCGGCGGAGTCGGTGAAGGTGACCGTCACCGTGTACGTGCCGTCATCGGGGAACGTGTGCGCAAAGGTCGTCGTGGTGCTATTGGTGGGGGAGAACGTCACCTCTGGCTCTTCGTGACCTTGGCCGAGGAAGCCAAAGAGGCCATTCTTGTTCACCTCCCATTTCCACTTCGTGAGATTGCCGTCGGGGTCGATGGCGCTTACCTCGAAGGTCTGCTCGTCGCCCTTCACCAGCGAGATCGTGCTCGTAGCGGGCGAGACTCGGCTGACCGTCGGGGCGCTGTTTTCTGTCGTTTGGGGCGGCGGCGCTTCGACCTCCACTCTCCAGGACGTCGAGCCGGTCGCTCCGTCCGAGTCAGTGAACTCCGCCCTCACCGTGCGCGTGCCCGCACTTGGGAAGGTGTGTGTGTGCGCCCTGGTGACGTCGCCGGTGGCCGTGAGTGTGCCCGAGTTGCCGACTCCACTGCCGTTCACTGTCCACTCGTACCCGGTGATGTTGCTGTCTGCGTCCGCCGCCCGCGCCGTGAAGGTCTGGCTGGAACCCGTGGTCAGGGTAAGCGACGATGAACTCGGTGAGACCCGACTGACCGTCGGGGCGTGGTTGGATACTGGGGTGCTACTGTCGAGAACTCTCACCGTCAGCGTCGACGGGTCCCTCTTCAACATGCGAACCTCTGTCCCGTCGGGGTACAAGGTCAACTCATCCAGTGTGAACACCACCTCCTTGCCCCCCGAGTCATCGCTGGTCTGGAAGTCGTACGCATAATCAATCTGACACCCATCGAACTCCAATGACGAAGGCACCGTCGATCCGGACGAAAGTGCCCCATCCGGGTCCGAGTAAGAAATATGCGCATCGAACTGGAACTGAATCGGACAGTTCGAGTCCGGTGCCAGAACTTCCATTTCAAGCTCGAACGAATCGCCCTCGGTTATCACGATCTCGTCTGGGGCGAACCCCACAGTCCCTGCGTCGTCGTCGATTATCTCCACCTCTACGATCGAGTGATTTTGGTCGATTATGACGAACGACGATGTCTCCGAGGTCAGCTGAAGCTTCACGAAGAATGACTCGGAGAGTTCGACAACAGCGTCATCCCGAATCGTCACGGAGACCGTTTGCGTCAGCGTTGTCGTGTCTGCATCGAACCTTATCCACCGGACCGTCGGCTGGAAGTCGTAGAAGCTGAAGCCGATGTCAGCCGTGTCATCGGGGGAGTCGAAAACCAAGTTAACCGTTGCGTCCTCCGAAGGAGACGAGCTTATCGTCACCGTGAGATCGACTTTCCCGGAATCTTCATGCACGAGACGGAAAGGCGACCGAAACCGGACGGTGACGTACGCCTCCGGGACAGAGGCCGTGTAGACGGCCTCCACAAGGAAGGGCGAGTCGACCGTCACCGAAACACTGGCAGAGTCTGTGCCAATATTCGAACCTCCCGCGCCTCCCTTTCTCCAGTAGCTGAACTCATACCCGTCTATGCTCGGAGCCGGCCCCACCGTGGCCGTGGCGCCATGGTTGTACCAAGTCCCTCCCCCCGGGATCCCGATTCCCCTGGGTTCGGTGCGGGTCGACAGGAAGTGCTGCTGTGTGAAGTTGGCCGTATAGGTCGTAGCGCTGGTGGGGGACACCGTCTGGCTCTGGGATCCGCCGTTGCTCCAGCTAGAGAAGACGTAGCGGCTGCTCACTCCCGATATGTTCTGAGGGGACGGGACGTTCAGGGTATGGGACGATCCTGAGTTCCAGGTTCCACTGTAGGGTGCGGTATGGTCGGTTCCATCAACGGTGACCGTGCGTCCTGATGGGCTGGACGCGACGGTCACGCTGACAGTCGTAGTCGCAGTGGGTTCAGGGACCTCCACTGACCAGATGACGGAGTCCGACTCCAGTTGGTCGTCGACGAATTCGACCTCGACCTCGTAATCGCCCGCGCTCGAGAAGGTGTAGCTGAACTGCTTTGTGACGTCTCCGGTGAGCGACAGGGACTGGCCGCCCTGTGATTCATCTTCTACGTACCACTCCCACTCGGAGATGTTGTCGTCGTCGTCGGTGGCGCGTGCCGAAAATGTCTGACTGGAGCCCTTGGTCAGAGTGAGAGAAGATGAGGTGGGTGAGACACGCGCTACCGACGGAGCGCTGTTGTCCGGCGGGTCGGTAGCCGTGTAGACGGCCTCCACAAGGAAGGGCGAGTCGACCGTCACCGAAACACTGGCAGAGTCTGTGCCAATATTCGAACCTCCCGCGCCTCCCTTTCTCCAGTAGCTGAACTCATACCCGTCTATGCTCGGAGCCGGTCCCACCGTGGCCGTGGCGCCATGGTTGTACCACGTTCCGCCTCCCGGGATCCCGATTCCCCTGGGTTCGGTGCGGGTTGACAGGAAGTGCTGCTGTGTGAAGTTGGCCGTATAGGTCGTAGCGCTGGTGGGGGACACCGTCTGGCTCTGGGATCCGCCGTTGCTCCAGCTAGAGAAGACGTAGCGGCTGCTCACTCCCGATATGTTCTGAGGGGACGGGACGTTCAGGGTATGGGACGATCCTGAGTTCCAGGTTCCACTGTAGGGTGCGGTATGGTCTGTTCCGTCAACGGTGACCGTGCGTCCTGATGGGCTGGACGCGACCGTCACACCGACCGTCGTGGTCGGCTCGGGGACCTCCACCGACCAGATGACGGAGTCCGACTCCAGTTGGTCGTCGACGAATTCGACCTCGACCTCGTAATCGCCCGCGCTCGAGAAGGTGTAGCTGAACTGCTTTGTGACGTCTCCGGTGAGCGACAGGGACTGGCCGCCCTGTGATTCATCTTCTACGTACCACTCCCACTCGGAGATGTTGTCGTCGTCGTCGGTGGCGCGTGCCGAAAATGTCTGAGTGGAGCCCTTGGTCAGAGTGAGAGAAGATGAAGTAGGTGAGACACGCGCTACCGACGGAGCGCTGTTGTCCGGCAGGGGGGGCGGGTCGATAGGGTCGGTGACCTCGACCGTGGCGGTGAACGAAACCGTAAGTCCACCCGCGTCGAAGAACTCGAGCTTGAAAGTGTAGGTGCCGGCCGTGGAGAAGGTGTAGCTGACCACTCTCTTGGCCCTGGCCGATGGCAAGAAAGTGTATTCTCTCTGCTGCACACCGTCCAGGAACCACCGCCACCCGATGATGTTTCTGTCGACGTCCTCGGCGGTTGCAGAGATTGTCCGTCTCTGTCCCGTGGTCACGTTAGTTGGAACTCCAGACGAGTATATTGTTGGCGCGCTGTTCGTCTGGGCGCGCACCTCGCTGGTGGGTAGAACAAGCAGCAACAGGGCGATTGAAGCGGCAACGGCGGCGGCCCCAAGCATGATACGGTTGGCACCAAATGGTGATTGACGCGTTGAACTCGCCTTCTTCTCCAACCAGGTGGGACAGTTCGATTTCCTGGCGCTGTACCTCATAGCTACTCCCCTGCTGTGACGAATCCGTCAACCATGGTGGCACAGTGCTATAATAGCCCTCGATCGGCCCAATGTCCGTGAGTCTTCGAATCCTCACACTTCATGCTGCAAACGTGCGGTGAGACATGACGCTAGACCCCGAATCCCAGCGACTGAGAGCCAGACAGGCGGGTATGCTTATGAAGGCATACCGGCGCGCCCATGCCGCGGGGGGCACGGGAAGGCCGCTCTCCCAGGAGGGCCTGTTGAGTCTCATGGGACAGGTGGACTCCAGATACCTGGGCCGGTACGATCGATCGACGGTGTCAAGGTGGGAATCGGGAGAAATACGTCCCACCGTGGAGCGGATTGAAGTGTTCGCTCGTACGCTGGAACTGTCGCCCACAGAGGTCGACGGGCTGATCTCGCTGGCCGGCCTCGGGCCGGAGGATGCTGCCGACCGGGCCGAAGGGACCAATGACATCGGGGACTCGGACGACGACCGCCGAAATCCGACCCACAATGCACCAGGGCATCCCGTCCCAGAGGAGGTTGCCGGCGGAGAAGACACGTCGTCCAACGCCCGCTATGCGATGCGCTATTCTTGGTCGCGATTCCTGTTGCCCGGCTCGTGCGTTGCCCTTGCCGGTTACTTCATGGCCACCCTTGGTTGGAACTCCTCATTCATGCTGGCCATGTACGTCGGCATTGCCATGTGTGCACTGACGGCCCAGGGATTCTGGAGATTGCGCCGCTCCGATGACCTCGCGGAGCTGCTCTTTGTGACGGTGTTCTTCCAGCTGAGCATTCCTCTGTTGCATGCCCCGCTGACACGAATGGACGCCTACGGACTGTACAGCCTCGGTGGCTTCGCGGGCACATCTATACCATTCACGCTGAGCATGATCGCGAACCTGCTTGTCGCAACGGTCGCCGGGCTGATGTTCGTTCTTCTGCGCAAATGGCAGTACTCCGACCCCGCAGATGGGAAGAGTGTCTACAGCCGGGCCGCCTGGATTGTGCTTCCACCGATTGCCTTTGTCTACGCCTTTCTCCTGGCGTTCTCCAATGTCGGGTTCTGGATAGTCGGACTAGGCCTGTTCACTCTGCTGGCAGGCGTGTTCACGACGCTGGTGGTGCTGCGAGACCCGGACGTCAGCGTCGGTGAGTGGGACAGGAGGTTCCTGCTCTGCACGGCGGCGACTGTGGTCATAGTACTGTCAGCTCTCGGTCTGGGTGCGATACTGGCGACCTACATGCAGCCGAGCTCGTATGCCGTGACGGACCAGGGACTGTTCTACTCATGGGAGATGGACTTCGACGCGCTAGGGTACTCTGCGGACGAGTACGTCGAGCGTTCCCGCCTCGCCGTGACCTGGGCGTCGCTGACCACCCTCGCCTACATGATCATCGTCATCGGGGGAAAACTGATTGTCACCATCTATCGGATGGGCGGCGGAGATTCGTCCATGGCCCCCTCGGCCGCGGCGGTTGCTACCGGCGAGCCCTCCCTGCGGCAGCAGCCAACAGGGCGCTCTCGGCTCGACATGCGCCGCTGGGTCGGCTGCATTGTCGGCCTCAAGGTCCTTCGGCCGCGACGCAGATGGACTCGTTTTCTTTCCAATTGAGCCCGCGTGGTCGGTCCTGCGATTGCGGGAGCGTTGGAGACGCAGGAGGTCACCCTTGACCACGCCCTTTAGGGCAACTGTAGCCCACTCCTGATCCTCTTCGAGCCTTGAACAGTGGACTGTCGAACGGAAGCATCAAAACTCTGGTGGGCAATCATGCTGCGGTATTGTTGGTATGCCACATGCTGTCCCAGTCGTTGTTCAATGTGAGCACTCTCAGCGCCACGACCTCGTCTGCGCAGACTCTCTTCCAACTCATTCCTCTACGCCCCTTCAGTCTCCTGTTGATCACGATGTCCACCGCTTTCTCCACCGCTCCACTGCCCACAGGATACCCCTCTGACCTGAGCCAGTCGTAGTCGCCTATCCAATCGGCGTTGTTGCTCACATAAGTCATCAACTCCCTCAGACTGTCGGTCGGGTATCTGTGGGACAGCTTCACCAACTGTCTGAGAGTCTCTTCGGGTCTTCCTCTGACCAGCAGTTCCATGAGTGTGTGGCAGACTGTGCCCACCTCATGGCGCGATACGGACGCTCTGACCGACCTCCATACTCTGTGTTCGATGTGCCACAGGTCCAGGATACGCAGGGCGTATGGAAAGTGTTCCTCGGCTATCGTGCTTATCCATCGCGCTCCATCCCCTATCACCGACTGTTTGGCCGCATGGTCTATGCCCTGTCTGCGCGCCTGAGCGTATATCAGCCGTCCCGCCCTCTCAGACGGTCCGAACGTCGCGGCGTATCGTCGTCCGCTCAGAGAGCGTCTGTGTTCTCCGACCTTCTCGCTGGCCACATAGACCACTCCAACCTTGCCCTCCATTCCATTGGGGTTGTCTCTGCTTCGCGCCCAACCGCCGTCAATTGCCACATTCACCATCTGAGGCCCGTCCACGCCCGCCGACGGCTCCACGTGCCGCTCGAGCGCACCATCGGCCTCTCTGAGCTGAGCTTCGACCGCATCCTGTCCATGTCTGTTCGTCAGTCTGCGCACCTGCTCGTGACTCACCTCGTCCCCAACCATCTTCTGAAGCACGGTCGCCGCCTGTTCGTATGGCCACGACGCTCCGCTCAGAGACGCCAACTCAGCGAACCTGATGCTGGCATGGCCTCCTCTCACCTCTTTCAACATGCTGTCAGCTGGCTGGCTGAGACTCGTGCATTCGTGACACTTCACCCTGTGTCGCTTCAGCTTCACTCGTCCGAACACCGTCATGACGCCGTAGTCCCGATAGCCCTCCCCTGTTATCCGGTCGCTTCCGCACGCCTCACATGCCCAGCGCAGCCGCTGACACAACTGCCACACCTCGCACAGAATCTCGCGCATCAGACTCAGACCAAAGATGTGTATGCGGCCCTCAAGTTCATTGATAGATTCGGTCTCGTCTGGTATCTGTATGGTGCGGGTGATCGTTACCTGCATTGGACTGGTCTTCTCCCTGGATGTGTTTGTGTTTGTCCAAGAATAAGGCCAGTCCTCTCTACCTCGATATCCCCTCTACCTCTACCCACCACTTTTGTGATGCTTCCATGTCGCACGACCAATTTGACTTAATCTAGTTTTTCGCCTAATATTAGCCTGTGCGTCGACCAGTGTCGGCGTCTCTATACAGACATCTACGTGGGGTTAGGCGAGCGAAAAAGGGCACGCCGGTGACCCAGCTTCCCCTAGGCATCGACCAAAGCCGAAGGGCCATTTCGAGCAACGAAGGTCAATTATAGTCTGTTCCACCCCTGTGGTTGGATCGACTACTGACCGCATCGCAGATTTGGCTCGCAGGGTGAGTGCCTAGCATCATCTCCGACCGTATGGGCGGGCCAGATGGCCCGCCCTTTTTTTGTGCCCGGAAAGGTAAAGAGATGAAGTAGCAGTAGAGACAAAAAGAAAGGGAGCGGCGTATTAGCTTACCCGGCTACCGCTCCCCCCAAACCCTAGCCTCATAGCTCCCTCGTCTCGTGATGACGCTGGAGCATCCAGGCCAGTGTCCCAAAACAGGGTCACCCCCGTCTTAGTCGACGATAATCCTACCAGACCAACAGACCATTGCCAAGGGTATCCCCAGTATAGCCGGTTAAAAGTATGAAGAAGACATGGCAAACCAAGATACAGTAGCAGTAATACGTGATCTGCTCGACAAGAATGCTACGGAACGAGAGCGACTCAGCAGAGAAGAAAATGCACTTCGGCTGACGGTGGAGATCCTGTCGAGGAACGAGGGAAGGTGGCCTCGCCAGAAAGCCAAGTCAAGGCGGGTGCGGGGGCCTCGCATACCTCCCCTGCCGGATGACATCGACATCTCCGGGGCGGCAACGATTGCGGAGTGCCTGACGGTGATCGGTCGGTCCGTACCTGAAGAAGAACTGAACACCACACAGGTGGCTAGGCTGCTGATAAAGACGGGCAAATCCAGAGCCAAACTCGACAGCCTCCGTTCTACGGTGCGCGCTCGGTTGAACGCTCACCCGGACTTCGTTTGGGTCAGGCGTGGCTGGTATCGGTATGCTCCGGGTGAGCACGACTGCGACGGCAGTGACGACTGTGCCGTACTTGGCATTTTGAGGTTGCGCTGATGCGCGACCTGTTATTCGGATGTCCTGGACTCACGGCGACCTGCATCAGGAGGGTCATCCCAGTAGGTGCTGCGGCACTTCTTATTGGCGCAGGTCTTGGGTTTCGGTCGACTCCCCTTCGCCCACCTATACCCGCAGCGATTACAGAGCCAGGCAGAAATTCGAATGGAAGGCATTTTGGCCATCTCCATGCTATTGGGTCAAGATGTATTCACATCGCAACTACAATATCTGACTACACATTGTGTTGTCAACTAGTGTTGCGGTCCGCTATCATTATACATAGCATAAAACATACGTTCTGAGGGGCGGAGCGGACGATGGGGATGCCAGCACAGACTGAAAGCTCAAGCATGGGCAGCCGACCGGTAAGGGACTGGTCAGCATACAATGATGCGGAGATCCACGAGAGAGAATTCTTCAGCGAGATGGCCCACCTGCTCGTTCAAATCGTGGAAGAACCAACGTACTCCGGCCGCGGCAGACCACCGACCTCGCTGCGACAGATCATGCTCGACTGCCTTGAAAAAGTCTACATCTCTGTGCCTTCCCGCGACCTCCAATCCGAATTCAACTACCACCGGCGGAAGGGCCTGCGGGACCAACATGTACCGCACTTCAACACGACCTCCAAATACATGCGAGACCACAGGATCACTGAATACCTATATCAGATGCTGAAGATGACGGCCTACCCGCTGAGAGACATGGAACCAGTGGTAGCGGTTGACTCCAGCGGCTTCATCGCAAGGCCGCCCGGTCAGTGGAATGACGTTAAGCACGGACGGGACAACGAGGACGAGAAAACCCGACGGAAACGGCGACGGAAACTCAGAAGAGGGGTCAAGGGACACATCATCTCAGGGGTCAAGTCCAACATTATCATCGCCGCCTCCGTCACGCATATCGAGGCGTCCGACCATGCGCAACTGCTAGGACTTCTCGACCAGACTCTCGGCTACTACAGGGTCGAGGAACTGTCTGGCGACAAAGCCTACATGAGCCACATGCACTTCGAGTTACTGGGAGACCTGGACATTCTCCCGTTCATAGCATTCCGAGACGACGTCAAAGTACCGCCTCTGGATGACTTATGGTGGTCCCGCATGTACCACCTAGCATACGCACACGAGGATATCTGGAATATGCATTATTACCTACGCAACAACGTGGAGAGCACTATCGGGATGGTCAAGGCGCATTTCGGCGAGAAAATCATGGCAGTTCACCCTGTCGGTCAGACCAACGAGGGTCTCATCAAATTCATCTGCCATAACATCCGAGTCCTCAATCACCAGACCGCTATCATGGGGATAGACCCGTTCGACCTCGGCGTTACGCTTCCACGACCGCACGGCCCGCAGACCAGTAACGGCAGGAATGGCAACAATGGCACGAACGGTAGACCGAGTCTGACCGAGCTCTACGACCTGCATGGCCTGCCGCGCCTGTCTGAGACATCATTGAGCACCCCATGCTTCTGTCCCGCCTGCCGAGGACAGGGGCCGACGACCTCACCGTTCAGCAACAACTGACTTCCAAGTCAGTCCTCAGCATCTGCCAGCCTACAAGCCTCTCGCCCCACTCCTATAAGATCGACAGCGAGTCACTCGACTCGATTAAATGTGCAACGTGGCATATTATATGTGCAGCGTGACACCTTTCTGGTATTAAATGTGCAACGCCGTCGGTCTCCACCGGCTCTTCTCTTACTCCAGGACGTGCCCCATTGGCTTCCCTTTCACCTCAGTGGTGCCAGGGGCGGCGACATGTCGGGGCAGCGGGGTCAAGAGTCCGACAGAAGAAGAGCTTACCAGCAACCGTGCCTCAGCCGACGGTCACTCCCTGGTCTTTCACAAAGAACTTGGCAGCTACCTTGTCCACGAAGTTCTGGCCCATGATTTTGTATCCTTCCCCGTTCGGGTGCAGGTCGTCGGGCAGCAGGTGAGCAAGATCCGGGCCGAACAGTTCCAGTCCAGTGAGGTAATGCAGGTTGACGTCGCCCAGGTCCTTTAAGATCTGGACCGCTTCCGCCACCTCCTGCCTCATATCCTCAAGGGTGAACCCTACAGCGTTGGGAGTCGTCTCCCGTGGCGGAGAGAAGATTGGGGAGATGACCACGAATGGCGTGTTGGGGTGCTTTTCCCGCACTATTTGCACGAATCCGATGATGGCCGACTGGAACGTACGGACATTGAGGCTACAGGAACCGTAGATGTTGATACCGACCTTCATTGACAGGAAGTCTGCCGGAAGCTCTCGTATCATTCGGGCAATCATCGGCTCCAGGTGGCAGTTGCCCCCGTAACCCAGGCAGGTCAGGTTCAGCCCGTGCTTCCTGGCCGCTACTGCGGGCCAGGTGAAGCTGGGACCCTCGGCTGTGCGACAGTGGGTGATGGAGCTGCCGTAGGTGACCCAGCCTGGACGAGTGTCTGCGAAGGGACTGATAGAGGCGCCATGGGACATTTCCAGGCCTCGCAACCTGAAATCTCCATGCTGGGGCAGCCAGAGCTCGAGCAGCTTCTCTCCGGCGGGCAGCCCCTCGAACCGGAAGCCGGTTTGTCCTGCCAGTTCGAAAGAATCCTGAAACTCACCGTCGCAATAGAGTTCTATGTTGCCGCACTCCTCTGCTGGCTCCACATACCCTGCCAGGAATGCAGTGTCTGAGTGGCAGGCAATTCTAACGCCTGCGGGCATGCCGGCCCGCTCACGCAGAGCGTCCGGTGGGTACAGTGAAATCCGATCGAATGGAATCCGCCACGCCATTCGCCAATTTTTCGTGTCATTGAAGGATATGGCGCCCTGCCAAGTTAGCCTTTGATCGTCCGGCCGCACCTTCTTGGTCATGCTTTTTCACCCCCTAACAATGTTCTTTTTCTACGAGGCAAAGCTGATGACGATCGAGCAGTTCAGCCACCGGACCAATGCACTGGGAGGCCGGCACGTCCGGAAGGCGAACCAGTCCGGGGTGTAGAACGTCATGTAGGTGTATCAGTTCGCCAAAGTCGGTGTCGATCGTGACCAACACCCGGCCGTCCGCCTCTGCTAGCTCCAGCAGGACCCGATCTCCCGGGCTTCGATAACGTCATGTCCGTTACTGCGAAGCCATTCTGCAAAACGAGCGCCCGCGCACCGGCCCACCAGAAAGCTCACGATCCCTCGACCGGCACAGCTGCCAAGGAGTCTCCTGCTATTACTGCATGCGCGTAGGCCGTGCAGGTCGGTTGGAGGTGCTGCTTGCGGATACGAGACGGCTCAACAACGTGCCCGGTTGCAAGACCGAAGTGGTGGATTGCCAGTGGCTGCAGCATCTTCACGCGCTGGCGAACACTTCGTTGGCAAGGTCCATCGCACCCCTGGCAAACGGTATCCCGGCGTACAGAGTCATGTGGCCGAACACCTCGATGATCTGGTCCTGCGTCAACCCGATGTTCAGCGCGCCCAGAATATGGCTCCGCAGGGGGCCCTCGCGACCCAACGCCGCCAGACACGTCATGGTGCAGAGGCAACGGCTGGGTAGATCAAGCCCCGGTCGGGTCCAGGTCGCGCCCCAGTAGTATTCGCCGGTAATACGCCCCAGCTCCCTCTCTGCTTCCGTCTGCGGGGTCGGCCGCGCCGCTGAAGTGATTCCCATGTAGCTGCGCCTGAACTCCTCGCCCCGCTTGAACAGGCTGTCGGGGTCTTCGCCAGTATCGTGGATGCGGGCCGGAGTGAAGTCTATCCCTCGCTCCTCAAATACCTCTTTGCACAGCGTCAGCGCCTGGATGCCCGCTGGCGCTCCACCGTACCAGGTGTCGTGAATGATCAACTCCACGACTTGCTCCGGCGTCAATCCTACGTTCAGAGCGTTGCCCAGATGCCGCTTCAGCTGTACTTCGCGGTTCATGACTATGAGGCACGACAGGGTGATCATCTCCCGCTGCACCGGGGTCAACGCGGGCCGCTTCCAGATTGTGCCGAATAGTGCCTCGCCAAGTATCCTTTCCAGGTCTGGCGCAATGTCCCACGCTCCCGGTGACGACCCGCCGGCGATCTGTCCGCCGCCAAACATCCTCCGCGTTTCCTGTCCGCGTTCGTAGCGGTCGTCCAGTTTACTCATAGTGCGCCTCCATTGGGTGTGTGTCCAGATTCCAAACGCCTACAGTGTACGGCGGCATCAAGGCGGGGGCAATCGGCACATACGGTCGCCGGATTTCGTCAGTACGACGATCGCCGACGACCAGGGTGGGGAGATACGCCAGTTGGCCGTACAACACAGGAAATGTCGTCGCTGCCAGTCTGCGCTGTGGTGTAACATACACCACCGATTTCGATGTCTCAAAGTTGGTCCGCCCTAGTTATTTTATGTCGACCCAGTGACGCTCATAAACCACTTATCGGCCTCAATTGCAATCCAGTCAGCACTGTGAGACAACGACATTCGGGTTGAACGTGTCGACGCCTCCTAAGACCTCGACTCAACCGAAGAGGTCGCCCAGAGACAGGGACTCCGAACGACCGGCAGGAGAACCCACACCCAGCCACTAAGCAGCATATACCCAGCGCGACAAACGCTCAGCGTCACACCAGCTTCCATCTCGCTCGGCGACCACTCTTAGCGCCCGGCTGACGTTCCTGCGGCTGGGACGGCAGACCGCGGTCTACAGCGTACCTGGGCAGTCGCCAGGCCTAGGGGATTCCACGTACGGCACGGATGTTCCTGAGCGACGGGTTCCGGACCCCGCGCTCGATCCCCGACGGGTGGTCATGTGTACGCCCTCACGGTGCGCCACCTCTTCCTGGGTCATACTACGGTGTCAAGGGCGGCGAGGCCTGGCCGGACTGCACTTCCCGCGCCAACTGTATGAATGCGAAGTCCTCCGCATGAGGCGCTCCTTCAAAGTCCTCAAACGCTCCTGACGCGTAGTTCTTGCCCAACGCCTTCACCAGATGGCTCACCGAACGTAGCGACAGACCCAGAGCCCAGCTCAGCGCCGCCAATTCAGCCATAGCCTGAAACGCCAGAAATTGCATGTGCAGGTATCCATTCGCATTAACGCCCACTGGGAGAGCAGCGTGGGCTCGGCTAAAATCGATCTATGAAGACTATCCCACTGCTGTTCGCCATATGGATTGCGGCGGCCTGCTCGGGCGCCGCAACCGGACCGGACCACTCTGGAGGGCCGTTAAGGCCAATTCAACTTGCTGAGGCTCTGGGCGGTATCGAGTTCGACAAGCCGGTTGCTATGGTCTTCCCTGAAGACGGGGCCGAAACAGGCTACATAGTAGAGCAATCCGGGCGCATCTTGTCGGTGTCAATTCTCGACGGCTCCTGGTCAGTAACCGGACTTCTGAATATAGAGGACCGAGTGAGTGACAGGGGACGAGAGGAAGGGCTGCTGGGATTGGCGCTTGATCCGCACTTTCCGTCAAGTGGGTACCTTTACGTGAACTACACGGCTTCAGACCCGAGGAGGACGGTGGTGTCGAGGTATGCCATGAGCTCGGATGACCCCAGTGTGGCCGAACCTGACAGTGAGACGATTATCCTCGAAGTGCGTCAGCCATACTCCAACCACAACGGGGGAAGCCTGCTGTTTGGGCCCGATGGGCTTCTCTACATCGGTCTGGGTGATGGCGGAGCGGCAGGAGATCCGAGGCACAACGGCCAAGACCGGGGAACACTGCTTGGATCGATCGCGCGGATTGATGTTTCCGAACTCGACGCAGTGGGAAGGTACTCTGTTCCTGTCGGCAACCCGTTCGTTGGTGTGGAAGGGGCGCGGTCCGAGATCTGGGCGTATGGACTTCGCAACCCATGGAGGTTCACATTCGACCGACTTACCGGGGAGCTATGGGCGGCAGATGTCGGGCAGAACCAGAGAGAGGAGGTCAACCTGATCGTGCCGGGTTCGAACTACGGCTGGAACATTATGGAAGGTTCGATCTGCTTCGGGGGGCGATCGAATTCGTGCGATCAAGAGGGCCTGGAATTTCCGGTTGTCGAGTATGCCCACGACGAAGGGTGCTCGATCACAGGCGGCTACGTGTATCGGGGCAACGAGCTACCGTGGCTATACGGCAAGTACGTCTATGGAGACTTCTGCAGCGGTAAGATATGGGCGTTTGAACCGGAGAAAGGTCAGGCTGAAGAGTTAATCGATACAGGGCTCAAGATTTCGTCGTTCGCGGAGGATCCCCGAGGCGAGCTGTACGTGCTCTCGCTGGACGGCGGCGTGTACGCTCTCGGCGGCGGAGAGAGCTCAGCGGAGTGATTGGGAATCTAGAGGCAACGCGATCTTGCTCGGGGAAGCTCTATCGGAGACGCGGCTGTACTGGTGAATGTGACAACCTCTAAAATCGAGGTGGGGCAGTCTGCGACCGAGGGTCTCGGGAGACCTGTTTGCGGAATTCGCCCGGCATGAGGCTCAATCTCTGTTGGAACATGACACCATATCGAAGCTAACCGTCTCGAATGGCGAAACCCTCGAATGGGGACGGCGCACCTACGTGATGGGAATCGTCAACGTTACACCGGACTCATTCTCGGGTGACGGTCTGGGTACGGATATTCATGCCACAGTTGAGCAGGCGCTGCGGCTCGAAGAAGAGGGGGCTGACATAATCGATGTTGGCGCGGAATCCACCAGGCCAGGCTCGGCTCCTGTTGGCATCGAGGAAGAGTTGGCCCGGCTAATTCCGGCCCTGGAAGCCACTTGTGCACAAGTCCAGGTTCCCGTCAGCGTTGACACGTACAAGTCGCAGGTAGCCCGCCGAGCCTTGGAGTCGGGGGCAACGATTATCAACGACGTCTGGGGACTGAAGGCCGATCCAAGAATGGCCGAGGTAGCCGCCGAACACAAGGCCCCGATTGTCATCATGCACAACCAGAAGACGCGCGAGTATCGAGATCTGGTGCCAGACATCAAGGTCAGCCTATCTCGCAGCGTTGCTATGGCCCTGCGGGCAGGTGTCCCAGAAGAGCTGGTAATCATCGACCCTGGCATTGGTTTCGGCAAGACGCCGGACCACAATCTTGAAGTGCTACGGAGACTCGATGAGTTTCAAGCCCTGGGGCATCCTGTCCTGGTCGGCAGCTCACGTAAGTCCACGATTGGGCTGGTGCTCGGCCTTCCGGCTGACCAGCGACTCGAAGGTACAGCGGCAGCTGTGGCACTCTCCATTGCCAGCGGCGCAGACATGGTCAGAGTGCATGACGTCAAGGAAATGGTGCGCGTGTGCCGTATGAGCGATGCTGTAACTCGTGGCTGGAGGCCTCCGCATTGGAAGAGCTGATGTCGGAACCAGTGGCGGCATACCTTGGGCTGGGTTCCAACATGGGTGACCGTGAATCGAGTCTTACTAAAGCGACAGAGCGTTTGTCAGACACGCCCAGTCTGACTCTCAAGAGGTCGTCTTCGATCTATGAGACTGATCCTTGGGGCTACATCGAGCAACCGGACTTTCTCAACTGCGTGCTGGAGGTAGAGACGCGCCTTTCTCCGGTATCGCTTCTGAGGCGGGCAAAGGAAGTGGAAATAGAAGTCGGACGACAGCCGGGCCGAAGATACGGTCCAAGACTGATAGACGTAGACATTCTGCTATACGGCGATCAAACATTACAGTTTGCAGATCCTGACCTGCAGATACCTCACCCCCGCATGAACCAGAGGGCCTTCGTATTGCTCCCTCTGGCTGAACTGAACGAGAACCTGATGCACCCTACATTGCAGGCAACCATCGCCGACTTGATCCGCGAAGTTGATGACCAGGATGGTGTCAAGGTCTGGGGCCCGCCCCTTCTGTCGGGCCGATGAATCAGGTCTGCGGCCCTGACCCGCACTGGGAGGCGGACGCTTCTCGCCAAATGCGGCAACCTGTAAGACCAAAGGTTATAGGCAGCAACGTGTCGACAAATGCCCAGATGATCAAGGCCTGGTGGTTTCCGTCGAGACCGTCGGCGCCATTGGCAAGCAGCGAGAGCCAATTGTCAATTGTGTCTGGACTTGGCATCAGTTCGCAATACATTACCTGTCAAGGGAGATTCGCGAACCGCCCCTATAGCATGGGTAATCGCGCAATATGCGGCGTTCTACGGATTGTGGGACGTTCCTTGCCGGGCGTATGCGGAGTTGGGGAACCCCATTCTGGCCGTCGAGCGTTGGTCTGGGCGAGTGGGCTTCGTCGTCTGCGAGGGGGTTACCTCTAGGCGCGTTGGTACACCTGTATGCGGAACCGGCAACTTTCCACCACGTACAGCCTGCCCTCATCGTCCACCTTCACGGCGGTGGGACCCCAGAACAGCTTTTCGATGTTGGCCGACTCCTCCCTCGAGCTGCCCCGCGCCACAGGAGCGAGCTCCGGCTCCATATCCGACTTCTGGCGCTCGTGCAACTCCTCGGCGTTGGCCTTGAAGTACTCCTGGCCCCACTTGGATATGCCCGACTCGCCGTGCAGCTTGGCGAGAAAGCCCCCATCGGAGCGCAGCACCTGCACGCGCTCGTTGCCCCAGTCGGCCACATATACGTTGCCGTCCGAGTCAGTGGCGACCCCTGCCGGGCGGCTGAACTCGCCATCAGCGTCGCCCGGCGCGCCGTAGGTGGCCGTATGGCGTCCGTCGGCGTCGAAGCGCTGCACGCGGTCGTTGCGCCAGTCGGCCACCAGTATGTTCCCCACGGCGTCCACGTGTATGCCCCAGGGCAGGTTGAACTCACCGTCCGCGCGGCCGGGGCGGCCCCACGACTCCAAGAATTGCCCCTCGCGAGTGTAGCGTTGCACGCGGCAGTTGAGGCTGTCGGTAACCAGCAGGTTGTCGTCGGCGTCAAAAGCCATTCCCGAGGGGCGGTTGAACTCACCGTCCGCGCGGCCCTTGGCGCCCCACTTGTCCAGGTAGCGCCCGCGGCCGTCGAAGATAGTGATGCTTTGCAACGCCTCGTCGGACACGTACACGTTGCCATCGCGGTCTGTGGCGATCGACGACGGCCACATCATCTGGCCATCTTCCACGCCGCCGCTGCTGAATTCGCCCAAGAATCGCTCGTCCACGGTGCACATGGTAACGCGCTTGTTGGGCATCCTGGCCGGAACCTCGGGGCCGGCGCGGTTGAGAACGTACATCACGCCGTCCTTCCCGAAGGCCATATCGACGGGGTTGTTGAATCCCCGCCCCTGCAACGAGTATAAACCTATGGTGTGGCTATAGGTGTACAGCTGGTCCGTGGTCACCATCGCGCGCCTCCAAAGCTCAAGCCATCTGGTATTCGCGGGTCGCGACAATCAGCTGCATCAGCTCCTTCACGCGCTCGGCCGATTCGCCGTCGCCGCTGCCGTCCGCCGCGTGCTCGACGAGCTCCTGCCGGGTGCCCGGCGAAACGCTCATCGGCCCCATAAGCTCCAGGCAGGTGTCCACCAGCTGCTCGGGCGTGAGACCCGGTCCCCGCGCCTGGACGCGCTCGATGATGGACCTAACGCCCGGCTTTGTCGCGTCGTCGAACTGCTGCACGGCGAAGTTGACGCGGTTGACGAGGCTCGCGGTGGTGACCCACTCCGGGCCGGTGTGCCAACCCTCCACGCTCGGCGGGTCGACGAGCATCTGGCCCATGCTGCCGGTCTGGAGCGCGAGCTGAATGTCCTCGATCTCTGGGAACGCGAATCCGCCGGACTGCCGCGCGGCGCCGGCCACCATCTCAGCCGGGCTCTTCACCTTGGCGAACTTGGCGTGCTTGAAGAAGTCAGCGTTGAACAAGGTGCGCAGCATGGAGCGAATCTCTCCGCCGCTCTCGAAGTAAGTGTCGACCAGCATGTCGATCGCGGCAGGGTCCCGCGGCGGCAAGGTCTCCCACGCGGGCACCTGCGGCTCGTCAGCGACGAAGAAGTTGTAGAGGTGCCGCGAGATGAAGCGCGCGGTAGCAGGCTGCTCGCAGATGATGTCGATGACGTGCTCGCCGTCGAACGCGCCCTGCTGGCCCAGGAACGTCTTCTCGCCGTCGTCGTGGTCGTCGCCCCGGTATTCGTACTGCCAGTCGAGGCGGCCGTAAGGCCACACCGAGTCCTGCGAAGCGCGCACCGTGTGGTGGGCGGCGTTGCGGATGGTCCAGCCGGTGAAGGCCCTCGAAGACTGCCTTACGTCGTCCTCGGTGTAGTTGCCGACGCCCATCGAGAACAGCTCCAAGAGCTCCCTGCCGAAGTTCTCGTTCACAGCGTCTTTGTGGTTGTCCTTGTTGTCTAGCCAGAAGATCATCGCGGGATCCCTGGAAACCTCGGCGAGCAGGTCCCGGAAGCGTCCCAGCCCGTGCCTGCGGAATATCTCTATCTGGTTCAGAATCGCCTTGGGCTGGTTGAGCTTGGTGTAGCCGGTGGCGAATATGCTGTGCCAGAACAGGGCGAGCTTCTCTTCGAGCGGTCGGCTCGTGTTGATCATGCGGTAAACGAGGTACGTCTGGCAGCTGTCCACAATGAGCAGGCCGTTCTCGTCGACATGGTAGCGCCGGATGAGGTCTTCGTCGTCGAGCGCGGGCGGCATGTTTTCGGGATGCAGCAGCTCATCCACGGTCGCCTCGTATCCCAAGTCAGCGTAGCGGTCGAGTTCGTCGGGTGTCGCGCCAAAGCCGGCGCGACGCATAAGGTGCGCTAGCAACGCGATGTTCTGGTCTGGCATGGTAGGAACCCTCCTAGCTGTGATGGCTGCGTGCGAAACGAGGGGTCTTTGCCGATATTGTATTGTGAATTGCGGGTATGCTCAAGCCGTGGGCCTGGGAGCATGGCGTCGGGTGGTTCGTCTCAGAAGATGAGCTGTTCCTTCATACAGCCGATCCTCGATGAACCGATCGGAGACTCACTTCTTCCTATTTGATTCACGACGATTGGTGTCTCCCTGCAGTACCTGAGCTCATCGAATTGGCGAGTTAGGTCAGCTTACGGTACACCTCCGGCAATGTCTCTTCCAGGCGTTCGAAGCCCCGCCATCCTCCGTAGCGTGGAGTGAGAGCGGCGACTGTCGAGGAGGCCGCGTCCTGTTCGTTCCTGCCGTCTCCGATCGCAGCGTTGAGGTTGCCGAAGAGGTCGTGAATGAAGTCTCTCGCCTCCGCCAACGCGGAATGCCCTCCGACAGGGCCGTGCCCGGAGACGAATCTTTCGATTGGCAGCTCGACCAGCCGGTCGTCGGTGTCGGGCCACTCCTCCGGGTAGCAATCGCCCAGATATGGGACTCCCCCATCCTGAGCGACATCTCCGCAGAAGACGATGCCGTCGTCCGGCAGGTGTATATGAGTATCGCCGCCCGTGTGCGCTCTGCCTAAGTACGTGAGATGTAGTTCCCTCCCGCCGAAGTAGAGCCTCATGCTGGTCTCGAACGTGAGATTGGGAGGCGTAATCGTTACCAGTCCAGCTTCTTCGGACCAGTGGTCGCCGGAGCTCACTACCTTCTCGCGCCACTGCCTATTCCACTCGACGTCCACCATATCGCGGTAGCAGTTATCGTGTCCGATGATCGTTGCTTCGGGAAACTCCTCGTTGCCCCATGAGTGATCCCAGTGCGAGTGGGTGTCCACCAGGTACTGAATCGGCTTATCGGTGATGTGACCGACGTCCCGGATCAGATCCCGTGCGAATGAAGGGACGCGCAGCGAGTCTATCACCAGCACGCCGTCATCGCCGACGATGATGCCGGCGTTGGTAAGGCCCTCGTGCAGCCGGGCGAAAACGCCCGTTTCGAGTTCTATCAGTTCGGTTCCCGGTGTAGTAGTCATTTGGATACTCCTTCTCTCGCAGCCTTTTCCTTCGCCTCGTGGAGGGCCAAGGGCTCAGCAGCGCGCCCATTCTCGAGGACAAAATCAGCTTACGTGGGCTTTCTGCACGGTATCGTCTGTCTCTACCTGCCAGGCGGTCTCAGATCAGATTGAGTGATTCGTTTGGCGTTCACTCAGTATAGTACATGCTCACTATCGCCAGTATGCGTCGCAACGTGCTGTGAGCTATCTTTATGCCATCAGCCTCAGACATGACTGATAGTGTTACAATTCGTGATGTCCTGTCTGAAAGCAAAGCTGCGGGCCGGATGCTTATGCAAGGCGCGCGCTGCTCCGATGTACGGTGAAAAGGGCGCAATGGCCCGAATGGGACACTTACCGGAGCAGGTGATCAACAAGCTTAGAGAAGCTGAGGTCGCGATAGCCGTGGTAGCACGGTGGCTGTGACTTCCACCGCCTTGGAGTGACCGAGTGAACTTTCTCCCGTGCGGCACCGAGTCTGGATGACTCAGGACTGACCAAGCCACACGCCTGAAGCGGCTTGAGTCTCGGAGCAATCGCCTTAGGCGAGCGTCAGCCGATCTCAGGTTAGAAGGTCAGATATTGAGGGAACCTTCTAAGCCCTACCCGTCGCCGGTCCGTAGACCACATGACGGAGGCCCTCCTTCCTGCCGGCCCTGCTCGCATCTCGGTAGGACCAACTTAGCGGGTGATACAAACATTGGGGGCAGATCAGTGGAATACAGCCCCGACAATCAAACCGGACCGGCCTGTCATTCCGACGTAGAAGCCGGCTCGAGACTCCTGTGCCGAAACCTGTGGAAGGTGTTCGGGGACGGGGCCCGGGACCTGGCTGACTCCGTCGACCCTGCCCTATCCAGGGAAGAAGTTCTGACCCAGACCGGCTGCGTGCTCGCCGTCAGGGATGTCTCTTTCCACGTACGCGAAGGAGAGACCTTCGTAATCATGGGCCTCTCCGGCAGCGGCAAGTCAACGCTAGTCCGCTGTCTCGGCCGCCTCATCGAACCGACGCGTGGACAGGTCCTCATAGACGGCGAGGACATGCTTGCGATGAACAAGCAACAGCTGCGGGGCGTTCGGCGCCACAAGATGGGCATGGTCTTCCAGCACTTCGGCAACTTTCCGCACAAGCGGGTCCTGGAGAACGTGGTGTACGGTCTGCAGGTCCAGGGCATCGACAAGACCACCCAACACAGGCGGGCGGCCGAAGTCATCGAGCTGGTGGGACTGTCGGGATGGGAGGAACGGTATCCGCACGAGTTGAGCGGCGGTATGCAGCAGCGTGTTGGTCTGGCCCGTGCGCTCGCCGTCGACCCGCAGATCCTCCTCTTCGACGAGCCGTTCAGCGCTCTGGATCCCCTCATCCGGCGAGAGATGCAGGACCAGTTGATTGGGCTCCAGCAACTTGTCCAGAAGACGATGGTATTCATAACCCACGACTTCCTAGAGGCCCTCAAGGTCGGGGACCGGGTGGCCATAATGAGAGACGGCGAGTTCGTTCAGGTAGGCACGCCAGAGGAGCTGGTCTCCAACCCCATCAACGACTACGTACGGGACTTCACGCGGGACGTGCCCCGGTCCAAGGTGCTCACCGCACGTTCCGTTATGACCCCGCCCAGAGTCTACGCCACAGCAGATGAGGGACTAGCCGACCTGATGAAAAAGCTGGCTGTCCAAGAATGCGAAAGCGCGGTGGTGGTCGACGGACAGGACCGATTCGTCGGAACGGTACATTTGGAGGATGTGTCCAGTAGTGGGGTGGCGCACTCCAGTGTAGCCTCCGTTATGCGGGACTCCTGCCCCGTCGTGGAGCCGGGTACCCGCCTCGAACGACTCATTCCCCTCGCCATCGACAGCGACGCCCCAATCGCTGTCCTGGACAGTGGCCGATGCATGGGCACAATCAGTCGCGAGGCGGCGATAGCTGCTCTCGTAAGCGACGAGGGTGTGGCGATGTGATCCGTGCCGACGCTCTCCAGATTCGCTTTCTCCAAGAACGCCGGTACAAGGGCATTGTGTGGGCGGCCATTGCCGTGGCCGCGTACATTCTGGCCTATTCACTGGCGACCACCAATGCCGGCACTGAATTCGGAGACTGGCCACGGAGCTGGGAGCTACCCATCCAGGAGCCGATCGACGAATTCTTCAAGTGGACCGGTGACGCCTTCGCCTGGTTCTTCAATCCAATCTCCGATGTCATAGACGCGGGTCTGGCTGGGATAGACACGTTCCTGCTCTGGCTTCCCTGGCCCGTTGTCGTGGCGGCGGCATCGATGTTGGGGCTCAGGCTCGGCGGCAGGTGGCTGGGGCTGTTCTGCGGTGCTGCTACCCTGTTCATCGGCCTCAATGGGTTCTGGGACTCTGCGATGCTCACTTTGAGCGTAGTGGGAGTTTCAGTGATCATCGCTGTGGGACTGGGTGTACCGATCGGCATATTTGCTGCCTTCAGCAGTCGCTTCGAGTCAGTCGTTCGCCCTATTCTCGACACCATGCAGGTGCTGCCTGCCTTCGTGTATCTCATACCCGCCCTGGTCCTGTTCGGAGTGAGCGGCACCCAGGGGGTCTTCCTTACAGTGGTCTACTGCATCCCCCCGGTCATCAGGCTCACAAACCTGGGTATCCGCCAGGTCCCCCAGGCTGCTATAGAGACGGCCCACTCGCACGGATCGACAATGTCCCAGACGCTGTTCCAGGTGCAGCTGCCACTGGCAAAGAGCCCAATCATGATGGGCATAAACCAGACCATAATGATGGCAGTTTCCATGGTGATCATAACCGCGCTCGTGGGAGTGGATGGGCTCGGCAGGGACGTATGGTTCTCGTTGAGGGAGGTGGACGCCGGGCAAGGTCTGGAGAGCGGCATCGCCATCGTACTCCTGGCCATCATCCTGGACAGGTTTAGCTACTCCCTCGCAAAGTCCGGCCCCAGCTCCTCTGCACCTGTCCCGGCAATCAGTTCGCAGGCCGAAGAGACGTCCGGTCAAAGCCTTCGGAACATAGCTACCCGGTACGCTCTTCCCATAGTGGGAGCGCTTCTGATAGCCGCCCTGCTGGTCCTTGGCTCCCTGGTCGGGTCCCTGAGAGACTTCCCGGACGAGCTGACCTTCTCGATGGCAGGGCCCGTCAACCGGGTCTTCGACTGGATGGCCGTCAATCTCCACTTCATGACAAGTTGGGTACGGGACAGCCTGTTCCGGGAGTTAGGTTACTCACCTATTCGCACGCTGCTCCTCTGGCTCCCCTGGCCCGCGTTGATGGTCGTCGCGGCAGGGCTGGCCTACTTCACTGCGGGAAGGCGCGTGGCGCTTCTCGCGCTGGTAGGGCTGGTCTTCGCAGGCATCGGCGGGGTTTGGGACGCGACCATGGACACCTTGAGCCAGGTGCTGACCGCAGGGGCGTTCACGGTGGTGGTGGGAGTCGCGCTGGGCGTTCTAGCCTCCCAGAGCAGGGCGTTCGCGTCGGTCCTGCGGCCCATCCTGGACACCATGCAGACAATGCCGATCTTTGTTTACCTGATCCCGGTCATAATGCTCTGGGGTGTCGGGCCCCTGGTCGGCATCATAGCCACGTCGGTGTACGCGCTGCCTCCGGTGATCCGCATGACTACCCTCGGAATCAAGGAAGTACCGGAACAGGTGATCGAGACGGCCCAGTCACACGGCTCGACCGGCCTTCAGACCATGCTCCAGGTCAAGATACCCCTGGCCTTCCCGACGATAACGATGGGTGTCAACCAAACCATTATCATGGTGCTGGCCATGGTGATAATCGCCGGACTTGTGGGCGGCGGCGGCCTGGGACAGGAAGTCTTCATTAACTCCATCTGGCTGCGGATGGGCGATGGCCTGATTGCCGGGATGACGATCGTCTTCATGGCGATGGTGCTCGACCGCATGACCCAGGGCAATCAAGGCGCCGCAATACCGTTTGCGGCAATGAGGTAGCGAGAGTCCGGCGCGGGGCCCTCCGGGGCCGCACAAGGAGGATTACGCCGATGGGAAAGTAGAGCATGAGGCAAGCTGTCAGGCCTGCCCAAGTACACTCCCAACCCAGAAAGGAAAGAGAAAATGAAAACAGTGAAGAATAGGTGGATTGGTCTCTCGATGATCGTGGCGCTGGCCATGGTTGTTGCAATAGGGCTGGCCTGCAGCGAGAGCGCAGATGAGGCCGATGAGTCGGAGACCAGAAGCACTCTGTATCTCGTCGACCAAGACTGGAACGGTCAGCTCGTCACAACGGCTGTAATACAGATCCTGTTGGAGAAGGAGATGGACCATACTGTCGCGACCAAGTTCGCGCCTGCCGACTCGGCACCCCTCTTCATCGGTCTCGAAAAAGGCGACTTCCATTTCGTATGCTGCAACTGGCCTTCCTACAGTGCCGCACTCCTCAAGGAATACGTGGACGCCGAAGACGGCGCCAAGGTGGAGCGCGTGGGGACGGTAGGCATCACTGGTGAGACGGGTTGGTACGTCCCTTCCTACGTCATCAATGGGGACTCTGACCGAGGCATCGACGCCGTCGCGCCCGATCTCCGTACCGTCGGCGACCTGAACCAGTACAAGTCCACGTTCGCCACGAGCGACACCGGCACCAAGGGCAGGCTCCTGGAGTTTACTGCGGCGTGGGACACTAAGCCCGAGGAACGACTTGAAGCCTTCGGCACCGACTACCAGGTCGTGTTCGCCGGGTCCGAAGGCGCGGCCCTGGCTGAAGTAGATGCTGCCTTCCAACGTGGCGATCCTGTCCTCACATACCTTTGGGAACCCCACTGGGCCCACGCGAAGTACAACCTGGTGCAGGTCGAGATGCCCGAGTGGACTTCGGACTGCTATCCCGACGGCAGCAACTACAACTGCGGCTTCCCAACCGACGCCGTAGCCAAGCTGGCCTGGCCTGGCCTCAAGGACGAGTTCCCGGAGGCGTACGAGTTCCTATCCAAGTTCCAAATGACCAACGAGCAGCAGAACGAGATTGTCCTCAACCTCACCGAGAACGATCTAACCGTGCGCCAGGCAGCGCAAGCGTGGGTTGATGCCAACGAGTCAGTCTGGAGAGCCTGGATCCCATAGAGAGAGGGGCCTGCCTTCGGGTTGGGTTCCGAAGCCGAAGCAGCTCGATAGCGATGGACGGTTGTCGTGGGTCGAGGGCAAACTCCCTGCACGAGACTGGTCGGTGCGGGCGCGGTCCTGCTACGAAGCGCAAGCCTCTACGCGTCCTGGGTAAGCGTGGATGAGTAGGCGAAGCGTCGGGCGCAAGGTCACGACGCATGACCGAGCACAGAAGGGCGGCCGTTCGGGCCGGGTGAGCGAAAGGCGGCTTGGATGAGCGGAACACAGTGGTACAAGGGAAATATCCACACGCACACGACCGAATCGGACGGTGACGAGGACCCGCACAAGGTAGCGAGCTGGTACCGGAGGCACGGATACGACTTCCTGGTGCTGAGCGACCACAACCACCTGACGCTGCTGGAGTACGGCTCGGGCCGACGCCGGTTCCGAAAGCCGTTGATGGTGCCGGGCGAGGAGGTCAGCGTCCGGATACATGGAGGCGAAACACCGGTACACATCAACGGTGTGGGGATCTCGCGGGTCGTCGAGCCCATCGACGCCGGTGACGTGGTGGCGACGCTGCAGGCCAACGTGAACGCGATAGTCGAGGCCGGCGGCATAGCGTCCATCAACCACCCGAACTTCCAGTGGGCCTTCGACCATCGGGAGATAAGCCGTGTGGAAGGGGCCAGCCTGCTGGAGGTGTTTAACGGGCACCCGGGCGCAAATCTGTTCGGCGCCCCCGACAAGCCAAGCTGCGAAGAGATCTGGGACGGCGTTCTCAGCGCCGGCCGAGTGATCTTCGGAGTGGCCACCGACGACTCGCACAACTATCACGACTTCGTCCCGTGGCTGTCGAATCCCGGCCGCGGCTGGGTGATGGTGCAGGCCGACGAGCTGACAGAGGAGGCTATCGTGGAAGGCCTGGCCTCGGGCAACTTCTACGCGTCGACCGACGTGACGCTCACGCGGCTGGAGTGCTCAGCCGAGGGCATCGCGCTGGAGATCGACCAGGAGCGCGACTTCGTATACACGACCCGGTTCACCGGCAAGGATGGCGTGGTGCTGGCCGAGAGCACGGGCCTCGCTGCCGAGTACAGGGCGGACGGCCACGAAGACTACGTCCGGGCCACGGTGATTTCGTCCTCCGGACCGCGTGCGTGGACACAGCCGATCTTTCCGGTCCAGGCACGGCCCTGTCGCGACGATGGCTCGAATGGCTAGCCGGCATCTCCGAACAAGCGAACAACTGGTCATTCCCTCTTGATGATTCAATTGATCTCTTGGCGGCAGGGGCTGCCTCTAAGTGTTGATCAGGCAGAACTCGTTACCTTCCGGGTCGGCGACTACGGCCAGTTTCTCTCCCGGCTCGACGAAGTCCCTAAGCGCCGTTCCCCCGAGTGCTTCGACTCTCGCCAGCGCCGCCAGCACGTTCGGTACCGTCACGTCCATGTGTACCCGGGTCTTGCTGGTTTTCTTCTCTGGGACCCGCTGGAGATAGACTGTCAAGCCGCTGGGCAGGGGTTTGAAGCCGAGATACTGTTCCCACGCCCAATCCCGCTCGACGCCCAACAACGCTGTATAGAACGCTTCCGCCCGCTCAAGGTCGCCAACGTCTATGCCGATGTGAGTCAGAGCTCCCACAGGCCCAGATTCTTCTGTCATAGTGTCATCCTCCTATAGCGCCCGAGGTCGCGCTGAGCTAACAAGTGCCTATGACTCTTACCGCCTTGACACATGGGACGAGACACGAACCGGTCAGTCGATCATACGGGACGCGGCTGGAGGTATCAGCCTGCCATTTGCTCCACCGGAACCTCGGCCATGAACTAGGCCCAAGAGTACAGCATTTGCCCCTGACCAGTTACGAATACAGCACACACAGGCTCGAAGTGTGTGGTCCCAACTGGACGGCAGACAGAACCGTCTTCGAGATGTGGATAGCACTCTGAGGCTATCGGGGAACTTAGCCTCGCATTTTGTGGTCTGCAGGATTGGCAGAGTGGAGGTAGTATCGAATCACGGGTCCCGCGGATGCGGCAAATCTCTTGTGGCGGAACACGCCGTCCTGAGTTCGCTAAAGTACATGGAAGCCCAAGAAGGGAGGCCTAGAAGATGGCCCATTTGACCAGGACGGATGAATCGAAGTTAAGCTTGGACCAAATCCTATCCATCCAGACTCTGGTTGCCGCAGAGACGCCTCAGTGGTCGCCGGACGGCACTCGGATCGTCTTTGTCTCATCCCTGGGGGACACGGCCGAGCTGTGGAGCGTCCCGGCCGATGGAGGATTCCCAACCCGTCTGACGGCAGGAGCGGGGGGCGGAGGTGCGGCCCCTCGCATCCCACTCTGGTCACCCGATGGCGCCTACGTTTCCTGCGTCTCTAGGAAGAGTGGCTCCGATGAGGCGTGGCTGTGGCCTGTCAACGGGGACGCCGGGTTCCAACTGACGTCGCTGGGTGGCCGCATCCACTCAATGAATTGGGCGCTCGGCAGCGGGAGCGTCGCAGTGTCCTGCAATCGTTACGGCTCGTATGACATCTACCTGGTGGAGGTCCCATCGGGGAGGGCTGTTCGGTTAACCCAAGGTCCTCTCTACGCGGTGAATCCGGTATTTTCTCCCGACGGCCAGCACATCTTGTACGTCCGGCTGGATGACAAGTGGGAGGACCATGATGTCCTCAGAATTACGCTGGACGGCAAAGACCAGCAAGTCGTCGTTCAAGATACCAACTTCTTTGATTACAGCTACGGGAGGACTTTTGGCGATCCTCTGGTCTCTCCTGACGGTGAGCGGGTCCTCTTTCGTAGTCAGCGCAGTGGCCACGTAAACATTTGGACTGCGCCCGTTGTCGGCGGCGAGCCGGAGCCCCTGGCGCCCGAGGAGGCGGAGCAGGACAACGCTGTCTGGTCCCCCGCAGGGCAGCAGGTGGTCTACACCTCCAACCACAATGGCACGCTGGAATTGAGGATGGCAGATGCTTCCAGCGGAGAGTCCCGTGCACTTTTCTCGCCGGGGGTGGGAGTTTGCTCGACGCCGCAGTGGTCACCGGGCGGTTCGCATGTGGTCTTCCGGTATGGGACCCCAACCTCTTCAATGGACCTCTGGGTCGTCTCTTTGGAAGACGGCCGAGCCCGGCAGCTGACTAGCGCCGGAGTTGAGGGTGGTCTAACAGAGCGCCTGGCCGTGCCTGAAAAGGTTACATACGCAAGCTTTGACGGCCTCGTCATCCACGCCTATCTCTATAGTCCTGAGAGACGAGAGGGAGGTGAGGAATACCCGGGGCTGCTGTTCATCCACGGTGGGCCTACGAACCAGTTCAGCGACGACTTCCAGCCCTATGTTCAATATTTCGTCCAGCGCGGCTACGTGGTGCTACTGCCCAATGTCCGGGGGAGCTCAGGTTACGGCAAGGCGTTTGAAGAGCTAAACAACAGGGACTGGGGTGGTGGCGATTTGAAGGATGCCATTGCCGGGGCCGAGTTCCTGAAGGGGCTTGGATACGTAGACCCGCAAGCTATCGGGATTACGGGAACAAGCTACGGTGCCATTCTCACTATGTGTGCAGTCACCTTTGCGCCAGGCGAGTTCCAAGTGGCGGTCCCTATGTCCGGCTACAGCGATTGGCCGACGCTCCACAGCCAGTTGGAGCTGCGGCACATCAAACTCCTGGAGCATGAGTTCGGCACTTTTGAGGAAAACGAGGACGTCTGGTATCGGTGCTCACCTTTCTACAGAGTCAAGGACGCGACTACACCGACCTTTGTCCTTCACGGGGAAGGAAAGGAGGGCTGGCCCGAGACGTCACGAGACTTCGCGGTGGAGATGAAGCGGAACTATAAGACAACTGAATACAAGGTGTACGCCAACGATGGCTTCTACGTGGGTAAACTGCCCAACGTTCGGCAGATGCTGTTGGACATCGCCGACTTCCTTGACCGCTACCTGCGCAGCTAGCCTGGTGACATCCCGGACTGTCAGAACGGCGGGCGCCGTTGCTGATACATGTAGGCCACGCGCAAAACGGTGGGCTTCTCCAGCCGCCGGCCGGCTATCTTGAGGCGGATGAGCAAAGGAGCACTCTGCGTCTGTCCTGGGTCAGGGGAGACGACAGCGTGGCGGGTGTAAGAGGCGGGCGTTACTCTTCTACGGCTTGGGCGGCGGGGAGGAAGTCGGCGTCCCTGAAGTCCGCGAAGCGGTCGGGGAGGAATTGGCCCATATCGGAGACGACCCGGGTTGAACCGCGGCAGATATAGTCGGTGATGATGCGGCCAGTGATGGGCCCCAGGTGGATGCCCTTGGTCGTGTGTCCGGTAGCCAGAAGGACGCCTTCTCGGCCGGGGACAGGGCCGATGATGGGTTTGCTGTCGGGACTCAGCGGGCGCGAACCGGCAAGCTGCTGAACCAGCTCGGCACGCTCCAGGTCGGGAAAGACATCTATGGCGCGCTGGAGGAGTTCCAACCGGGCAGTTGCGGTGGGCTGGCGGTCAAACTCCTCGCCCCAGAAGAGCTCTTGCTGGTCATAGTCCCGACCGCCAGTGCTGCCGACGCTGGTGAAACCGTCCATCCGGCTGATCATGTGACCGCGCTTGGGAGAGCTGATCAGCACTGGAAGAGGTTCGCCGGGATAGTTGAGCAAAAGGCGCTCTCCCTTCAAAGGGCGGACAGGAACGGGGAAGCCCAGCCAAGGAGTGAAAGCCCGGCTCCAGGTACCGGCGGCAACCACCACCGTGCCGCAGTGTATCTCCCCAGAGGCGGTCTTGACGCCCGAAATCGTGGGGCCGCTAGTGACAAGGCCGGTTACTTCCCGGTTAACGATGTTGGCGCCCTTGAGTTCGGCTCCGTGACCCAGAGCCAGGTTAAGGCGGTAGCTGTCCAACTGGGCGGACTCGTCCTCATACACGGCTCCGACGATGGAGGGGGAAAGGCGGGGTTCTAAAGAGTGGACTTCCTGGGCGTCAATCCAATGCATCTTGACGTGTGGTTGCTGCCAGACCATCAAGCTCTTGATTAGATCGGCCTCATCGTCGTCCAGAGCCAACCGGAGAGAAGGACGACGCTGGTAGAGCAGGTCCATGCTCGTGGCGGACTCCAGTTCGGGGACGATCTGCTGAAACTCGGAGGACGAGGCCCGGGCAATTTGGAAGAACGCCCCCGGTGAGAACTCAGCGCCCAGCAGGCTGAGGGAACCGGTGGCGTGAGCGGACGCCCCGCTGCCGATGGCTTCCCGCTCCAGGAGGGTCACGCTGACACCTTCCCGGGCCAGGTAATAGGCTACGGAGCAACCGACCACACCGGCACCAATCACAACTACGTCGGCACTATTAGGCAAACCCTTGCTCTCCAATGGGATTTCCTAGGATTATCACCGTGGGCCGCACGGGTGTCAATCTGCGTGTGTTGTTCACACGGTCTGATAGGATGTACGGGATGATCTCATGCTCCTTCAGGTCACCTCAAATCACTCCCCCATATCAACCTGAGCGATGTACATCCCTTGACCTACAACTCATGGAAGAGTGAGAAACAGTATGGAACCATGTATTAGCATCGTCACCCTGGGCGTAACCGATCTGCCCCGTTCGGTGCAGTTTTACCGGGACGGTCTCGGGTTGAATCTGAGCGACGAAGATACCGAGTCGATCGCCTTTTTCCAGACCAGTGGCACATGGCTGGCGCTCTACCCACGAGACGCTCTGGCCGCCGATGTCGGTATATCCACCGAGGGAAGCGGTTTCTCCGGTGTAACCTTGGCCCACAACGTCCACACCAGGAAGGAGGTGGACGAACTGCTGCATGTGGCAGTGGAGGCCGCGGCGCAACCCTGGTCAAGCCTGCCGAGGACACCTTCTGGGGAGGGTACTCCGGGTACTTCACTGACCCGGACGGTCACCTATGGGAGATGGCATGGAATCCCTACTTTAGGATTGAGTGACGGACACCGAGGATACCCGCCCATTCAGCCTGGAAAGAGACAGCGTTGATAAGTTGATCAAATATGCCAGTCCTCATAGCTGATGAACGGCATGCCGATCAACTACCTGTCCCGCTGGCTGGGCTACAGCAGCATCCAGACGACGCTATTGTAATGGTCGCTTGCGCTGGACCTGACGGATAGTCCGGCGTCGGTACCGTATGGGTGGGCAGAGTAGAAGGCCAGACCGTGGACCATATCGGCACCCTCGACGAGTTGAATGTCGAAAGACTGTTCTCGCGACGTGCCCCTCGCCTGGAGCGCGCATCGACTGAGAAGGTGGTGCAGCGCATACAGCGAGACCACGATTTTCACAGTAAGCGCTCCGGACATTCCGGGCGCCGGAGGCGTTGGACTCGCAGACATTGACGCGCCAGCCGTGTTACCTCACCGGAATCTGCTACCGACATACGACATACGTTAGACTGGCCTATCGAAGGCTCACGCTCTACGTCGCATAAGAATTCCCCATTCCGCCTATGACATCCGTGTCTCTATCCGAAGGAATCGAAGACACACAACCGCGCGGATGGGCGGCGCTGCTACTTCACCATCTCCAGATCAGCAGCCTCAGACTGTCCTCGTTCGTCCTGGGGATATTCCTCCCATTCATAACCGTCGACCTGGGGCTTACTCCTTTGCAGGCGGGACTGCTCCAGGGAGTGTGGTGGATAACGGCGGCAGTGGCGGTTCTGCCGTTCGGGCTGTGGCTGTCGCGCTTTCGTCCCGTTCCCATGAACCTGGTGTCACTGCTATTGGTGACTCCCTTCCTGTTTGCTCAAGGGCTAGCATTCAACTTCCTGAGCCTGCTCCTGGCACGCTTCTTCGCCGCGTTGTTCCACATGATAGGCTTGGCAGCGCGCCCGATGCTCTTTCAGCAGTGGGCGGCCCGGCGTCAGTACACTCTCATCAACGCCGTCGGACTATCCCAGCACAGTCTCTTACTTGCCGCCGCAATCAGTACGGGGGCCCTGCTGATCACGGCGCTTGGAAGCTGGCGTCTGGCCTATTTCATTCAGGGAGCGTTTCTTCTATTACAAATGCTCGCATGGCTGTTCGCGGTCCGCGAAAGGCGCGCGCCCACGCAGGAACTGAACCGGGATCTTCACACCGCTAGACAGGTGCCCCTTTCTGTTCTGAGAGCGTATCCTCAAGGCTGGCTCATTGGGATGGTGATGTTCTCCCTTTCGGCCACATGGACGGCCATCGTTACTTTCCTGCCCACCCTGCTGCTCGAAGACAGGAACATACCTTTGAGCCTGGGCGGACCGCTGCTCGGCTTCCTGTACTACGGCCTGATACCCGGCGCATTGGCCGGAAACTACATCAGTCGAAAGGCAGCCAACCGCAGGATGCTGCTCACCATACCGGCAACCCTGAACGTTGTAGTTGCGCTGGGAATCGCGCTGACCCACGGAACCGTGCCCCTAGCGGCCCTAATTGCCGGGATGGGGCTCGTGTGGATAGCGGTGCCAGCTTTGGAAATGCTGCCGTTCGAGTTCGAGGACATAACTCCCCGCGAGGTGGCCGCCATAAGCGCACTAATCGTCACGCTGTCCGCAATCGGATTCGCGGCGGGCCCAATGATTGCGGGCGCGGTGGCGCAGTTCACAGGCTCCCTTCAGGCAGGACTCGTGGCAATGGCGCTTGCGAGCTCGGTCGGGATTGTGGCGGGACTGATGTACCCTGACCGACCGTGAATGAATTGCACGGCAGGTTCAGATCAGCTCCGGGATCACCTCCGAGACCCTGCTGGTCCTCTTTTGCGAACAGAGGCAACAGCCTACTCTCGAACCGCTCCTCGGTGTCCCACACGCGCGGCCTCCTCACCCGTATCGTCCCGGACGAAAGCGTCAGCCTACGAGGTGGCGCGTATCCGCTCCTGTATCCGCTGTCGCTGTCCGACGCTGGCAGGCTGGCGGTTGCCCCCAACCGGAGTGAGGAATACTATCAGAGGACACGGAAGACTGAATGGAGAAATGCGATGGACTATCGATTTTTGGGCAGCACAGGGCTTCAGGTGTCCGAAATCGGGTTTGGCTGCGGCAATGTTGGCGGTCTGATGATCCGGGGCGAGCATAGCGAACAGGTGAAGGCGGCCGCGCGGGCCATGGAGTTGGGAATCAACTACTTCGACACCGCCCCTTCCTATGGCGACGGCGAATCGGAGATCAACCTTGGGCAGGTGTTGAAGGAGTTGTCGGCCGACGTTTACGTTGGCACCAAATTTCGGGTCGACACCCACGAGCCGGGGCGCATCAAGGGCAGCGTTATTACCTCGGTGGAGGAGAGCCTGACCCGGCTGCAACGGGAGCAGGTTGACCTGATCCAGATGCACAACCATGTCGCGTCGATGGCGGAGGACGGTTCAATCACACCCGAAGAGGCGCTGGGCGAGGTGGTGGACGCGCTGCGAGAGCTGCGTGACGAGGGAAAGGTCAGGTTCTGGGGTATGACCGCAGTAGGAGAGACCGCGGCCCTGCACCGAGTTATCGACTCGGCAACACTGAACTCTGTCCAGTCGGTGTACAACCTGGTCAACCCCAGCGCCGGATCGGCCGTACCGCCCGGATTCGATATGCCCGACTATGGGAACCTGATCGAGCGTGCCTCAGCAAATGGCATGGGAGTGCTGGTGATTCGGGCCCTGGCGGCGGGAGCACTGACCGGGGAGGCAACGAGACATCCCGTCGCTGTCCCGAACGTCGCACCCATAGGTTCAGGTCGCGATTACGGCCAGGACCTAGCCAGGTCGGACGACTTCCGGTTCCTGCAGCAGGAGGGGTACGTAGACAGCTTGGTGGAGGCTTCCCTGCGGTTCGTATTAGGCAACGCCGGGGTGAGCAGCGCGCTGGTGGGCTATTCGAGTCTGGAGCACTTGGAGCAGGCCGTTGACTTCGCGGCAAGAGGGCCGCTTCCTCCGGAGGCGATGGATCGGCTGCCGGCGATGTGGGCCGGGTTTGCCGGATGATGCTTCGGGTCCTACGCTTGAGACGACCAACTCAGACATGCGTGAGTTTGGCTACAATGGACCTGCACGAGCGGGCCTCATCGTAGAGGTCGAGAACTATTTGATCGGGCGAATGAGATCCCAGAACTCTTATCAAGTGACCGACCTGGGCCTCTCGTGCAGGAGTGGAGGTCTCTGGTAGCAAGGCTATTCATGAAGGTGAAAATCGCAAAGTGTCATGGTGTAGGGTGTGCTGGCAGACCAGGCTTCTTTAAGCGGAGTTTCTTTCTGGTGGACCGACCAGATATTGGAAGTGATGGCACCGTGTATTCATGTGACCACTGCACACGCCTTCACATTCTCCAGCCGGATGGGACGCTCAGACCAACCTAGCTCAGAAGATACTGCAGACGGGCCAAAAGGTTTCAAAGTGTAGCGTTGGGTCGCGCGGTGTCCCTACTGTGACCTGCTGTGATAGACGTCCAAAGTGGAACTGTCAGGGGCCTCGTGTGCCTCCGCCGAGGCCACGATTGTTCTCCAATCCCTCTGGTGTGAGAGTGACAGAGCGGGCCCCTATCCTGCCGTCCTCGTCCGCAGTCCCGATCACCCTGACCTGCATTCCAGCTTCGAGGTCGGCAAAGGTACCCTGGCTGGTCTGGACGACAATAGACTCTTTATCCATGACAATCGGCAGGGGCCCTTGCTGAGTTTCGAGCGTGAATCCACTATCGCTCGAGCTCTCGACAGTGCCAAAGAGTCTTTGATCTGTTCCGGGTCCACCCTGCCCTGCACCGAATTCTCCTCGAATTGGTCCGAATCCGGCCTGTCCCGCGGGAACGATGGTTATCGTTCTGGCGACCGTACTCCCTTCTACCCACTCACTTAAGACAATAACCTGAGTGCCGTCAATCAGCGCGGTAGGTTCGAGTACTGACGTCACACTAATGATGGTGTCTTCTCTTACGCTGACCTCGACTGTGGCGGACTCTGTCGAGACCGTGAATGCACTTTCTTCGATGCTTTCGATGCTACTGATGGAACCTACGACCTGGGTGCCGGCGCCTCCGCCGACCCTGCCGCCGAACTGTTCCTGAATCCGCTGGATGGCTGCCGGGCCTCCTCGCCACTCAGCTCGCCGCTCTGTAGTCTCTGCCGAAGCTGCTCTACCTCCTCCTGACTCATCGATGGGACCTCGGCGGTCTGACCATCAATCTGGCTCGGCTGCACTTCTGTAGTAGCCGGCTGCGCCGACGGCTGCAGCTCGGCCCGGGATCGCGTGGGGGTCGGGAACTGCGACAGGTCAGACTCCAGAGCGGTGGCAGCGCCGCTTCCCTCGTCGCGAGACGCGCATGCTACGGCGAACACGAGAACGAGTGCGCCTGCAAATGTGATCAGCGGTGCGTTCAATTGTGTCTACCTTTGACATCTTCATCCACCGGACAGTGGCGGAGGAAGCTGTATAAATTTTGTAGGTATCTCAATGGGCAATCGCCCTTCGGCAGGTTCTGGACGAACGAATGCGGGCGAGACGCCCGCGCTCCGAAACCTCGTCCAACAGCCACACCTACAAAATTGATACAGGCTCGTGGCCGAGATGAGTGCCCTGCCCGACTTCAATCTGAAGCTGCATCTGCGTTACTCGTACCTCAAGGCGTCTATCGGGTGGAGTCTGGACGCCCGGGCAGCTGGGTAGATGCCGAAGAACAGACCGATACCAGCGGAAACCACCAGCGCGAGCACGGCGAACTCGACGCTGAAGCTGGCCGCGAACGTCTGAGTTCCGAATGTGCTTCCGTCAACTACACTTGTCATCCCGAATCCGGCGGCTGCGCCCAGGAGGCCGCCACCGATGCTCAGGACGATCGCCTCTGCCACGAACTGGAAGAGAATGTCGCGCCGTCTCGCGCCCATCGCCTTTCGGATGCCGATCTCGCGAGTTCGCTCGGTCACCGATACCAGCATGATGTTCATGATGCCGATGCCGCCGCCGACCAGGGAGATGCCGGCGATAACGCCGAGGAATACGACTAGAGTGTTGGTAGTCTCTTCCAGCGTCTCAAGAGTGCTCTGCTGACTTATGACGGTAAAGTCGTCCTCTCCGGTGATCCGATGGCGTAAACGGAGCACACCACTCGTCTCCTCGATACTGCTGTCAATGTCGTCGATGTTTCGGATCTGGACATTGATGAGACTGACTGAGACATCGCCAGTCGTAGTCCGCTCACCACTGAGTCGGTAGTATGCTGTGGTGATAGGGACCAACACTTGGGTATCAAACGTGCCGAATCCACCCCCACCCTGGCTTTCCAGAAGGCCGACCACACGGAACCGCCGTCCGTTAACCCGCACGTACTCCCCAACCGGGTCGAGATTCTGGAAGAGCTGCTCCGCCACGTTGGCGCCGAGGACGATGACCTCGTCCCTATTGTCGACATGAGTGAACTTGATAAACATCCCGCTCGCGAGGTCAAGATTCCTGGCAGCCAGGTACTCCGGAGTCACACCGACCACCTGGGCGGTGGCATTCTCCCCGCCAGCAGCCAGCGTTGCGAAGCTGCGCACTTCCGGCGCGGCTGCAAGCACGTTTGGGGCGTATACGGGATCGATCATCGCGTCGGCGTCTCCAAGCGTAAGCTGCGCGTCCTCCCCTTCCGGTTGAACGAACAGGAGGTTCGTTCCCAAGCCTTGGATGACCCCTGCAATCTGATCCGTCGCGCCGCGGCCGATGGACATGAGCGTGATGACGGCTGTCACGCCTATGACGATGCCAAGCAGCGCGAGCCCGGCGCGAAGCTTGTTTGCCGCCAGGGAGGAGATGGCCCTTTGTACAGTCTGGAGCGGTGACATTATGAGGCGCCGATAGGTTCAGTAAAGGCCTGTACGTGGTTCGATCCGGTCTTACCAATGCTGAGGACATTCCTGCGACTCGATAACGTTGTACTGTTTCTCATTCATGATCCTACGGTTCGGCGGGCACCCCATGAACTTCCTTTGATGCCTCAGCTCGTCCCCTTTAGGGCACAGACCGGCATCGGAGTCCATCGACATTGCTCCTGCCTGTGCAACTGACTTCAATACGGATTGCTAGGGGGCTCCTCCTCCAGGCCCTCCTCTTCCTCCAACTCCCCCTCCTCCTCTAGTTCCCCCTCCAAATCCTCCCACGGCGCGGAATGTCGCGCCGATTCCTCCGAACTGACTTGTGCTGCTGCCAACAACCTCCATGCTGACAGTCTCGCCCTCACCTAGACCTTCCTCCACCACCACCCAGAAGTCGTCGCTTATGCCGAGGGTGACCTGACGTTCGATGATGTCGTTGCCGCTTGCCACTCTGACCGTCGGAGCTTCCACAGAGCCGTAGAGCGCCTGCAGCGGAATCAGGACCGAGTTGGTCTGTTCGCGGATAATTACCTGAGCCGTGGCGCTCAGTCCCTCTGGCAACTGACCGGCCTCAGAGGACTCTACGCGGATCGCCACAGGGTAGGTCACGATACCCTGCTGAGACGTGGCTGAGCTGGCAATTGAGGAGACGGTGCCCGTCAGCGTTCGGGTGCTCAGAGCCTCCAGAGTGACAAATGCCTCAGCTCCTACCTTCAGGAACAGGACATCGATCTCGTCGACTGAGCCGCTCACTTCAACGATTGACGGATCGGCGATTTCGATGGCCTGCGTGTTGGCGTTGACCTGATCTCCCGCCTCGATGTTAACGGCGACTATGACTCCCTCGAATGGCGAGCGAAGTGTGGCGAGTTCCAGATCGGCGATGGACGTTTCAAGCCTTGCCTGCGCCACGACTACTTCGGCCTCTCGCAGCTCGATGTCCAGATCGTCTACGCTGTTGTACTCTTCCAGCGTGGCTTCAGCTTCCGCCAGGGACTCCCGCGCCAGGCGGACGGTGGACTGTTTGACCTGCAGGTCAACGGGGTCAGGGTCCTCAAGCAAGACAGCGAGGGACTCTTCTGCACTGGCGAGCTTGGCCTGGGCCAGCCCGATTTCACGATCAGCCAGAATAATGTCGAACTCAGAGGGCTGCATCAACAGAGCCAGTGCCGCCTCGGCATCCAGCAGGTCTGCCTCGGCGGTCTCTACGGCTCCTCTTTTGGATTGAAGCGACAGCCCGTCCGGTTCTACGTTGATCTCGGTGAAGTAGTCGTCCAGCGCCTGCCGTCGAAGCTCCACTGTGTCTTGGGCACTTTCAACAGAGACTGTTGCCTTTCTGATCTCTTCGGACTCGTCAGTCTGGATCACCTGGAGATCCGCGGTCAGTTCCTGAACGACTTCATAGGCGTCGAGAAACTCGTCGGCGACGCACGCGCGGCGGGGTCCAGCTTCCAGAAACCCGCAGTCGACGCGAATCTCGCCGGGATACAATACCACCCATGCCACTACAGCCAGTTCGCTCCAGGGAGTCTCAGGGTCCTCGCGGAGGACACCTTGCCTGAACATGGTCAGCAAATCCTGTGCTATCGACCCCTCGAATATACTCACCAGGTCGATGCCATTCTCCGCAAATATCGTCTCCGGCGGCTCGCCGGACAGTGGAGCGACGTTCATGCCCAGCCACTTCTCAAAGACCCCGTTGTACTCACCCTGTGCCGTATTGAGATCGTCCATCGCAGGTTGAATCCTGTCCTCAGCGTTGCGTTCGGCCGTCTGAAGATCAAACTGAACGTCGATCAGACTGTCTTCCGCTGAATCGATGTCGGACTGGTGGTGGGCAACATTGTCTGCGATCTCGTCACCGTCCGGGTTGAGGAGTTCGGCAAGAGCGTCGTTCGCATCTTGCAGAGCGACGAGCGCGGCAGTGACACTGGCCTGCGCGTTCACAACGTCTAGATGCGTCGGGTTGTCCAACGCAGCCCTGTTCTCCCTCGCAGTCTCAAGATCCGACTGGGCATTCAGGATGTCGATATGTGCCTGTGCCAGGAGATCGGGATAGGCGACGCCGAGTTCACTCAGCTGTTCCTGTGCCACTTGCAGGTCGAGGCGAGCAATCGCTACGTCTGACTCGGCCCTGGCTATCTGCGCTGCCGTACAGGGATTCCGTGCCTCCTCAAGAGCGTCCACCGCATTGCGTACGTCGAGTCGCGCCTGTGCTATAGCCTTCTCCAGGTTCGCGACAGTTTCCTCGTCGAGGACTGCGAGAGCATCACCCTCGACTATCCTGTCGCCTTCTGAGACGGAAATATCCGAGACGATACCCGGCTGGCCGAAAGCGATCGTCTCACGAGTGGTGTACGTTAGCGTCCCGGTAACGGTTACATCGTTGACGAGGTCCCCGCGCGTCACCGGAACTAGCTGCGTCTGTGCCGCCTGCTCCTGGACGTTCGAATCGGTCCAGACGCCGTAACCGTAGTATCCCCCCACTCCCACGGCAACCAGAACGACCACACCCGCCCAGAGCTTCCACGACCTGAAGCCAGCAAGGATTCGTTTGAGTGCGGTCATGCCTTTTACTCTTCGCCCAATTGGCGGCTGGTACCTGGCTAATCTAAGGCTTCGGTGGAAGAGGTGAATCCCCACTCTTCAAGACTTTGGTGCTAACGTGCGGAATCGCTCCTGATTATCTCTGGGTCTTTCATGTGGCACACTCTCCTCCCCGGCACTTCAAGTGCGGCCGGGTTGGTCTCAAGTGCTGCGTTCATTACTGCACGGTCCAATGTGGTGGCGACACGACTCTAAGGGGCAAGTGGCCGCCTCCGTTACCAACCAGCTTGGGGGTCTATGTCGCAGTGCGGTTTAGACGCTTCGGCACCCCCAATCCAACGATCTCTTCCCGGAACATGATGCGCGCGTCGAGGTTTCGCACGAGAAACCCTGCGGCGTCGGTGCCACCACCTGTGCCACCAGTTGATGAAACGATGCCCCCGTCGAAAAGTTAGTCCACATTTCGCTCGCTTTGTGGTGGCCTGCTGGAGGGTGCCAAGACGCGCAAGGACCATCTCGACGGTTGAGCCCGTACAATCCTGCCTATCACCTTCAACTGCGACACCGCACCGCCCAGGACCTCGCTAAACTCGACGCCTGTTTTGAGATGGATTGGAGTGCACTCGCGAGCCCGCACACGACTCGCTGAACTGCGTCTCAAGCGGAACATCAGCTCTTACAGAGCGGCATCGACCTTGTTCAGGAAATCTTCAGCGCCGATGCGGAGCAGGCCCCAGGCGGAAACGGTCACAAAGTTCGCGCCTTGGTCGATGAACTCGGCGACTCCGGCTGTGTCGGCGGGATTGTTGCCGCCCACCCCAGCAAATTTGCCGCCGGCCCGAATCCGGGGGATGACCTCGCTCATTACTTGGCGGACTTCAGCTACCCCAGGGTTGCCAAGGCTCTGGCCCAGATCGGAAGCCGCTACATGGAGAACGTCAGCCCCGGAAACCTGGAGGATGTCGTCGAGGTTGCCGACGGCTTCGATATCTTCGACCATGGGGATTACCAGTACCTGGGAGTTAATCCAGGCCGTCGCCTCGTCCCGGGACACGCCAATGCCGTAGTCCTGGGCCCGGCCGCCGCCCATTCCCCGGTAACCGTCGGGGTAGTAACGCGCGGCCCGGGCTATGGCGGCGGCCTGTTCCCCGGTATTGACGTGGGGCACGATTATCCCCTGGAGGCCGCGGTCGAGGAACCGAAGGATAGTGTGTTCGGAGTGGTCGGGAATGCGGGCGACGGGAGTAATTCCGAAGGACTCGGCGGCGCGGACCATGTGTTCGACCTGGTCCAGGTCGGCGGGGCCGTGTTCGCAGTCAATCATCACAAAGTCGTAACCGAGAACTCCGAAGATTTCCACCATATCGGGAGCGTAACGGGTGATGATGGCTCCGAAGACGACTTTGCCTTCGTTGAGTTTAGCCTTGGTTGTGTTGGTGCGCATGAAAGAGCTCCCCTTTTATCGAAACACGTCCGGGACTGCTGAAGCAGTCGGTTGGTTGATTGGAGTCACGGGTGAAAACGAGTGCTACAACGAGCCGTCTATCACCATATCCAGAAGGGCCGGTTTGCCGGAGGCCACAGCGCGGTCCACGGCTGGCTTGATTTCGGACGGGTCGGTGATACGTTCGCCGTGGACGCCCATACTGTTGGCGATGGACGCCAGGTCAAAGGGAGTGGCGAAATCGGAATAGAGGAGCCTTCCGCCGGAGGTCTCGGTCAACTCCAAGATATCCTGCTGGTAGGTGTTGAAGTTTACCTTGAGGACCCGGTACATGCCGTTGTTGCAAATGACGAAGATGCACGGGATGTCGTCGTTTGCGGCCGTCCACAGTCCTTGGACCGTCATCATGGCGCTTCCGTCGCCGATAATGCCAAAGACGGGGCGGCCGGGATTGGCGCATTGCGTGCCCATAGTCGCCCCGATGCCCCCGCCGATGGACTGACCCCGGACTCCCCGCAGGTCGCCGCGACGGTCGGCCTGAAAGTACTGACGCATCACGCCGCGATTGCTGATGGAGTCGTCAACAACTATGGCGTCGCCGGGAAGGGCGGCTGCCAACTCTGACATCATACGGGCCGGAGTCATGGGCCTGTGGTCCCACTGGTCTGCCACGGACTCTTCAAAGGCCTCCCGGTTGAGCCGCGCTTCGGCCGCAACGTTCTTCTTCCGTTCCTCGATTTCCAGCGAATCGCCAGGGGACAGCCGCTCTCTTAGATACGCCGCCAGGTCGGAAAGAGCCAGCCCGCAGTGGGCCACGATTCCGACGTCCGTGGGTTCAGACCTCCCGATGCGGCCGGGGCTGGGGTCGATGTGCACCAGCTTGGCTTCCGGGGGGAGGACTACATCGCCCCAGTAGAAGAGCTCCTCAAAGGGGTCAGCGCCCACGGCGAGGACGAGGTCAACCCGTTGCAGCACAGCACGCTGCCGGGCAACCCTAAGGGAAAGGCTGCCTAGAAACTGGCCGTGAGTGGTGGGGAAGGCCACCTCAGCGCCCTGGGATTGGTAAACTGGCAGGCCCATCAGCTCGGCTAGCTCCACAGCCTGGTCCAGGGCGTCATCGTCGGAGAGCCGGTCGCCCACGAGCATCATGGGTCGGCTGGAGTCGAGCAGCAGGGACGCGGCCTGGGCGATACCCTCCTGGCTGGGCCGGGGAGCGTCAAAAACAGGACGGGAGGGCACAATGTTCATCTCGGCAATCCCCTCCAGAGCGTTGGAGGTGAACCCGACGTAAACTGGACCCTTAGGGTGGCTGTTGGCCTCGTTGAAGGCCCGCCGGACAGCGCTGGGTATCTGGTCGGGGTGTGTGAGCTCCACCGCCCACTTGGTGACCGGCTGCACCAGTTGGGCCAAATCGGTCAGAGCCTCGTTGACCTTGCGAACGTCGTAATTGGCGGATGTTACCACCATGGGGGTGCCTGTATTGAGGGCGTCCAGCATGAGGGCGATACCGTTGGCCAGCCCGCTGTCCACGTGGAGACTGACGAAGGAAGCCCGTCCAGTAGCGCGGGCGTAAGACTCGCCCATGCCAACTGCGACGCTTTCCTGGAGTGTCAGGATGTAGCGGAACTCAGGGTAGTCGCCCAACAAGTCAATGATTGGCCCCTCACTGGTGCCGGGGTTTCCGAAGATGTACTCGACTCCCTCGGCCTTGAGCATTTCCAGCAGAGCCTGCTTGCCGGTCATCATTTGCGACATAGACGCCTCCATTGGCGTGCTGCCCAGAATAACGAACGGCGGGCAGCCTGAATGTCAGGCAATTTTACAACACTCGACAGGAGGGAGTGTATGAGTTGCAACACCGAGGCCACTGACGGCCCCAGATGCTGGAGGCGTCCAAAAGAGTCCATCGTGCAGAGGAGTCCAAGCAATTGGCCTTCTTCAGTGTGGGTGTGGAGGGCTGCCACACTTTCCGTGGGGTCGTCGACGCAGACGGCGACGTCCCTGAATGTGACAAGCACCTGCGCCGATTTGCGGCAGGCTACGATGAGGTCGTAACGAACATAAGCGGGTAAGGGGGAGAGATGATGAGAAGCGTCATAGAATATGCCCCGAGCTTTTCTCTACTCACCGTGGAGTTGAACACTGGGGAATCGATAAAGGCAGAGGCTGGTTCGATGGTGGCCCTGCAGGGGGTGTCTATGAGGACCGGCATGGGCGGGGGGCTGTTGAGTGGGCTGAAGCGAATGGTAGTCGGGGAGTCCTTCTTTCTCAATAACTTCAGAGGAGACAGCAACGGCGCATGGGTGAGCCTGGCGCCCGCAACTCCCGGGGACATCCGGTCGTTCGACCTGCGACCGGGGGACAACCTTTACATCCAGAACGGAGCGTTTCTGGCGTGTACCGCCGACGTTCAGACCGATGTGAAGTTCCAGGGACTACGGGGCCTGCTTGGTGGAGAGGCGCTGTTCTTCATTCGCGCCCACTCGGGGCACGGTAACGGCACGGTCTACTATAACTCTTACGGTGCGGTGAAGGAGGTGACGGTGACCCCGGGTACCGAGCTCGTCGTAGACACCGGGCACCTGGTCGCCTTCACGGACGGAGTCACTTACAGTATCGGCAAGGTGGGGGGCCTAAGGTCCCTTATAGCCGGCGGCGAGGGATTGGTGATGAAATTCCGAGGAAGAGGACGGGTGTGGATTCAGACCAGGAACCTGGTCTCGCTGGTGGAAAAGCTCGTTCCGCTCCTACCAATGCCCACTGAGGAATGACACGCATTCGATGCGATTAGCTAACGCTGGACTGGGCAGGACTTGGACCACCTGACACCGTCCAGTCAAGGTCAAGAAGGGCGTTTGACGCTGCCTCCAGCCTGCGCTAGTGTGTCCTGGGAGTGACCCGGCAGCGCCACTGGCGCGACCTGACGCAGGGGGAGATGAAGGGACGGGAGATCTTCGGACGTTAGGTATCGCCGCGTATGCCTATTTTATGTAAATACGACCTGCATTCGGAAGGACTGGGGCAACTGCCTTGGCAATTCTGGTCTTCCTCCTCCTCGTTGTGTTGATTGGCGACGAAGCATGCCGACGCACGGCCTGACTTCTTCGGCGCACCATTGAACGGCTCTCTCAGTTTCTTGGGGCTGGGGATCTCCCCTCCAACTGCAACATGGGGCAAAATGCTGAGTGAATCTACGCTACGGACCTTTATTCCGATATGGTGGATGGCCACGTATCCAGGGTTGCCGATCACTCTCACTGTTCTGTCCTTCAATCTCTTCGGAGACGGTCTGCGTGACGCCCTGGATCCTAGGCTAGGGGCCACGATGCAAATAATGACCAGTTAACACCTACCCAGCGTACCGTCGTGGAGGAGGGAACGCATGGCACTTGATTCCGCCACTCTTAAATTTCTTGAGCAGATGGCTGACGGCGATGGAAAGCCTGTACACGAAAGCACGCCTCACGAGGCACGCACCTTTGCATCCGGGATCGCAAACCTTGCCGGACCTGCGCCGGAAATGGAGCGTGTGGAGGAGCGCAGAATAGGGGGCAAGGGCGGCGAAGCAACGCTTCGTATTCTGGTCCCTATCGAGCACTCCCGTGGGGTCTTAGTTTACTACCATGGGGGCGGGTGGGTTACCGGCTCGCCCGACGAGTATGACACAGTCGCGCGAAAGCTCGCGGAGAGGACATCTTGCGCGGTCGTCCTAGTAGAGTACCGTCTTGCGCCAGAGCATCGCTACCCAGCTGCCGTAGATGACTCATATGCGGCACTGGAATGGGTCGGGAAACACCTGAGCGATATCGCGGGGCAAGTGGCGCCACTGATCGTGGCTGGGGACGGCTCCGGTGGAAACCTCGCTGCTGTAACGGCTATACGTGCCCGCGACCGCAGCGGCCCGCCCATTGCGCTACAGGTGCTCATCTACCCCGTAACCGACGCAGATTTCTATCGTCCCTCCTACCTGGAGCCCGAAAACGAACTACTGCTAACTCGCGATGCCATGATCTGGTCCTGGGATCACTACCTTCCAGAGTCCTCTCGCCGCACCGAGCCCGACGCCTCTCCTCTGCACACTGAGAGTCTCCAGGAGCTTCCACCAGCTGTGATTCTTACCGCGGAGCGTGATGTCTTACGTGACGAGGGCGAGGCTTACGCGGCGCGTCTGCAGGAAGCTCACGTACCAACCGATCTCCAAAGATATGTCGGCCAGATGCATGGATTCTTTACACTGCTGATGCTGCCTGGCAGCGAGCTCGGCTTTCAGCAGGTTGTAAAGGCAGTCAAAGAGTGTATTGTGAGAGAACGCAAAGTTAAACCCGTATAGTGATGAGGGCCAATGCCCTACCGAACGAAGAAGCGCCAGGAGGATAAAGTTGGCTAACTCAGAAATATCCCCGGACTTCGAGGCTGTTGTCATTGGGGCTGGCTTTGCGGGATTGGGTATGCTGTGGCGACTGCGAGAAGAACTCGGTATGTCCGCCCAAGTCTACGAGGCGGGCGCCGGTGTCGGAGGTACCTGGTATTGGAACCGCTACCCCGGCGCGCGCTGCGACTCCGAGAGCTACGTATACTGCTTCTCATTCTCCAAGGAGCTGCTTCAGGACTGGAACTGGAGCGGAAAATACCCCGAACAGCCAGAGATCCTGTCCTACCTCAACCATGTCGCGGACCGCTTCGACCTTCGTCGCAACATCCAGTTCAACACCCAGGTAACCTCTGCGAAGTTCCTCGAAGACACTAACCATTGGCAGGTCGAAACAGATCAGGGCGATCGTGTCACGGCCCGGTTCCTGATCACTGGTATCGGATGTATTTCAGCAGGCAATGTTCCAGACATTGCCGGGCTTGACTCCTTCGAGGGAGACTGGTACCACACGGGAAGTTGGCCTCACGAAAAAGTGGACTTCGACGGTAAGCGTGTCGCCGTCATCGGCACGGGTTCAAGCGGAATACAGGCGATACCCGTGATCGCCAAGCAAGCCAAGCGCCTGACCGTTTTCCAACGGACCCCGCAGTACTCCATCCCTGCCCGCCACGAAAATGTGGACCGCAGGTTCATCGATGAAGAGGTAAAACCCAACTACGATGAGATCTGGGAAAAGGCGAGGTGGTCGCGATCTGGCTTTCCTGTAGACTTCAGCGAGCGCTCGGCTTTAGAGGCCACCGCAGAAGAGCGTCTGGAAACATATGAAGCCCTCTGGGCTAAAGGGGGGGCCGGATTCCTGTACGGGTCATTCGAAGACGTCCCCACGGATAGAAGGGCGAACGACACCGCCGCCGAGTTCATCCGTTCCAAGATCCGGGAAATAGTGAAGGACCCCGAGACGGTCGAAAAACTTCTGCCTACGGACCATCCATACGGGTCGAAGCGTGCTCTCATAGACACAAATTACTTCGAGACATACAACCGCGAGAACGTTGAGCTGGTCGATATTCGCCACTCGCCAATCCAGGAGATAACGCCGCAGGGGATACGGACCGAGGACGAAGAATTCGAGTTTGACGTGATCGTATTCGCTACCGGTTTCGACGCGATGACGGGCAGTTTCTTTAAGATGGACATCCGCGGCAGAGACGACTTGTCGCTCAACGAAAAGTGGTCAGAGGGACCCAAGACTTACCTTGGCCTTCAAGTCGCAGGATTCCCGAACATGTTCATGATAACGGGACCTGGCAGCCCGTCCGTTCTCAGTAACATGCCAGCATCCATCGAACAGCACATCGAATGGATTTCTGACTTCCTTGAGTATTTGCGCGAACACGGCATCAAGACAGCTGAGGCAGATTTCGATGCGGAGACCGCGTGGGTGTCCCACGTGAACGAGATCGCTGAGCCGACAATGTTCATGCTGGCAAACTCTTGGTACCTTGGGGCGAACATACCAGGGAAGCCCCGTGTGTTCATGCCCTACGCCGGCGGCCTCGGGACCTACCGCGAAAAGTGCAACGAGGTCGCGGACAACGGCTATGAGGGCTTCATCCTCGGCTCCGGGAGTCGAAAACGGCCCAGGCTGACAGCAGCTCAGGGAGCGGATTGACGACCTCCCCGTACACTCTGCCAGACTAGGTCTAGTGGGAAAGAAGACCTCCATCCATGGTCTATCCCACGGCACGAAATGCATGGGGCGGTTCGCGAACCGCCCCTAGGGGATTTCGTATCGCGTGGCCGGTATTGCTCAGGCGACGGCTAGTCAGCGGGCACCGGGACATTGGTTCCTTGCTTCTTGAAGGTGGGCATTACCTCGGCGCCGAACCGCTCGAGTTGCTCCAGCGTCATGCTCAGCGGGGTGCCCATCGGTGTGACGTTCACGTGTATCCGCTCCAAGCCCGGCCACCTGTCCTGGAGATCCATCAGCTTCTCAGTGACCAGCTCAGGTGGCCCAACTATCCACGAACCACCTTTTATGGCGTCCTCCACGGTGGGGAGTCCCGCGTGGGGAGCGCGGTTGGGATCTGACATGACTTCGATCTGATCGTCATCGAGGTCGTGGCCAATGAGAGGGGCGAACATCTTCATGTTCTCATGGAAGATGTCTCTGACGTTTTCTATGGCCTGCTCCTCCGTCTCGGCTATGTGGAAGTTGATGCCGATGGCGAGGTCTCCGCCCAGCTCCGTCTCCTTCCCGTGGCGCGCGAGCGTCTCCTGCCACCTCTTGACGACCTCCTCAGCTGCTCCACCAGGCGCGGCTCCGCCTCCGATGACTCCCTTGATGCCGTGCTTGGCCATGAAGTCCAAGGCTCGCTGGCTGGCGCTGACCATAGGCTGCCAGCACTCCACCGGAAGGTTGCGGGGCCTGGGCACCAGGGTTATCTCCTCCAGCTCGTATCCTCTGTATGGGACCTGGGGTGGAATATCGTAGTGCTTGCCGTGGTGGGAGAAGGAGCGCTGGTTAAAGGCCTTCATCATCACCTCCACCTGCTCCTCGAACAGCTCCCTGTTGGCATCCTGGTCTATGATGGGGTTGCCAAAACTCTCGACCTCACGGGAGTGGTAACCGCGTCCAACGCCGAAGATGACCCTCCCTCCTGTCAGGATGTCGGCGGTCGCGTAGTCCTCCGCCAGACGCAGCGGGTGCCACATGGGGTTGATGTTGAAGCCGCAGCCAAACCTGAGATTCTCCGTGAGGTGGGCCAAGTGGACGAATAGCATCAGCAGGTTGGGTATGCACTCGTAGCCCTCGGGCTGGAAGTGGTGCTCGGCGGCCCAGAAGTCGTCGTATCCAAGCCTGTCCATTGTTGTGACAATCGCCTCAGTCTTTGGGAAGACGCCGGCAAGCTCATCGTCTGAAAAGCTGCGGTCGTTGACAGGTGTCCCCGCCAAGCCGATGTCGTCCATGTCCAGGTTGCCAGCGTATAGGCTCCCAAACTTGGTTATCATGTCTGCTCTCCTCTACCGTTATTGGGTTGTGCGGTCACAGGTGGGTCGGCCGCCCTATTCGGAGACCGCAACCTAGTCTGGGCTGGGGAGTGGGGCGTCCATCAATCTGGATTAACTGGTCGCCCATGAAATGGGTCGACCGAAAGTGACTGGCCGACGGGCGCATTATCCAGCTAACGATGCTATCGCGCCCTCCCCCACCACACCTATTCCACCCCTTCAGAGAGCAATCCTGCGCCAGTTTCGGCCTGCTGTCAAGAGGGACCTCAATCTGTTTCAGGGCGTCGCCGACCACCTCCAGGGCAGGACAGTATCGGGTCTAATGCAGCTGCTGTCCACAACAGTTCCGGTAGTCGTCATCGTCTATGTGGTCGCCCTGGGATTCGTGACGGCGAGCGCGCAGACCTGCTGATTGTGGGAGTAGACATCCTTATCGATCTACAGAATCAGACCAAGGGAGGCGCGGGCGATACCCAGAAACAGCAGAAAGCCGAACACGTCCGTGACCGTAGTGACCAGCACTGCTGAGGCAACCGCCGGATCGACTCCAATCCGCCTCAGCAGCAGCGGCACCGCTGCACCAACGGATCCTGCGACTATCATGTTGCCAAACATCGCCAGGCCCAGAACAAGTCCCAGTCCAGGATTATGTTTCCACAGAAAGGCTACTACAGCTACCAGAATGCCCAGCCACACGCCGTGGAGTATGCCGAGGACTACCTCCCGAGCCAGAATCCTCGCCGCTCCGATACCGACGAGTTCGCCCAACGCCATCGCCCTGACGATGAGAGTAAGGGTTTGGGTGCCGCCGATCCCTCCCTGGCCGGCGACGACGGGCAGGAACGCGGCCAGCACGACAACCTGCGCAAGAGTTGACTCGAACAACGATACCGTGGCCGCAGCCAGAAACGTCGTGCCAAGGTTGACAGTCAGCCATGGGAGTCGCGTCTTCAGCGATGCCAGCAGAGGGCCGTCGACGACTTCGCCGGCCACGCTCGCGACACGCATCATCTGGCGGGTGTCCTCCTCCACCGTGGCGCCCAGCAGCGACTCAGACAGGATCACACCCATTACGTGCCCGTTATCGACCACAGGCAGATGGGTAAGGCTGTAGTGACGCTGGAGGCGCGCGCATTCCTCGACTGGGGTATCAGGCCCGACGGCAGCTATGACCGGGGTGGCGATTGTCCTGACTTCAGTCTCGTTCTCCGACAGCGCAAGGTTCGCCATACTGACCTGACCGATGAGTCCATCTTCCTCGTCCAGCACCAGGATGTGTGTGAACTTCTCCCTATCTTCATCCAGCGACCTGAGACTCTCTCGAGCTTCATGCACTCGCCCGGCGGCACTTACCAGAGGAAAGCTGGTCACCATGAGTGCACCCGCCGCCTCGGTGGTGAAGATAAGAGGCTCGGCATCTTCAAGAGTGTCTTGGATACTTTCCTCAGCAGCTCCCGATACCCCACCGAACCGGTGCGTGCGGATGCGTCGAAGAGTTTCCACCACGAGCTGCGGGCGCACGCGAAGTGACGGAAGTCTCCTGAGCGTTTCCAATGCCACCTGCGGTCGGACCTGCCTAAGCACGACCGAGAGCATTCCGGAACCAAGTCGCGCCCCTACTCGCCCCGCCTGGACAGGATTCATCTGTCTCAGCATCCAGACGACCGTTTCGGGGGACATGGCTGCGACCATCGCCTCCCTGCTTGCTCGAGGCAGTCCGGCCACAATGGCGCCAATGTCGGCCGGGTGTAGGTTGCGCACCCGCTCCCAGGCCATTCGGTCCTGCCCAATGCTTATCAGCTCACGGACTTCTCTGGCAATCTCAGTTGCCCTCTCGAGGGAGATTGCCCGCCGGAGGGCGATTTCTGCCCCCTGTCCAGGCTCGCGTTCATGCATCAAGTCGTCTGTCATAGAACAATTTCCCGAGATAGTACATAGCCGCAATAGCGAAACCTGATGGCCTCAGTTAAGTGTCAACTGGAATTGCGGCTGCTATGGATTTCCACCCACATGCAGTCCTCGAAGACAACGGTTACGTGCTGTCCAACACGGAAAAGGCGGCTACGGCACACCTAGTCGAGTTTGGGATGGCTCGTGCCTAGTCCTCTTTCCTGCTGTGGTCCACGAATTGAGCTAGTCAGGAGCGGCGTCAGAGGTGGGTGTGGCCAGGGCGGTCTGCCAAGCCTGTTGTGTGGCGACAGCCTGAGTCCAGGGCCTCATCACCGCCATAGCCCGGGCGTCCCGATAATAGCGCTCCAGTGGGTGGCGCTTCAGAATCGCCCGCCCACCGCATATGCGGATCGCTTCTCCGGTCAGGTAGACCACTGAACGCTGCAACTGGACGTGGGCAGCGCGGGCCCGCTGGACGCACTCTATCGGAGGATCGAGCCGCGCTTCGGAAATGACCCGGTAGAACAGCGCCCTCGAGGCCTCCAGGATAAACAGCATATCGGCCAAGGCGCGCCCATCGGTCATAGCCTCGCCCCGGGCACCCGGCGCGCCAGGGACTTCGCCTCTGAGATAGGCAATGGTGAAGTCATAAGCCGCCTGCATCAGTCCTAAGAAAGTGGCCCCGAAGCCGAGGAATATGTAGGGCAGACGTTGGAAGAGCTGGCCGAAGACGCCCGGTGGCAGAATGTCGGCGTCAGCAGGCACGAAAACATCCTTCAGGGTCATGTCCCGGCTCACGGTAGCCCGCATCCCCAGGGAATCCCATTCGTCGCTGAATTCCATACCAGCCGCGTCGCGGGGGATAGAGAGATAGAGAGTCCGCGCTTCCCAGGGGCCGTCGGCGACCAGCAGGGCCGGAGTGGCGTAGTAGTCCGCCGCGCCGCTCGATGAGACAAAGAATTTGCGCCCGTTGACTTTGTAGCCCCCGGCGACCCTCTCGGCTCGGGTTCCAAAACGACGTCCTCCGACCTCCAGCTGGTCGACGCTGCCAGCTTCCACGGGCTCGCTGTGGGGTTGTCCGTAGAATGCGCCCTGCTCAACCACCTCACAGTAGCGCCGGGCACTGAGTTCTTCGTGCTTCCGGCGTAACTCCGGCGCCAACTCCAAGTCCTTTAGGAAATGACCCATCATCAGGACGGTTAAGGAGTGCATGTTGTAGGTTAGGGAGGTGGAGGCATTGCCCTGAGCGAGTTGCTCAGCTACCAGGCAGTAGGTCTCGAAGTTCGCTCCGAGACCGCCATGCTGCTCAGGCACACACAGGCCCAGCAGCCCTGAGGTGCGCAGGTCGTTGTAATCTTCGGACGGGAAGGCGGCCTCCCGATCGTATCCGGCAGCCCGGGGAGCGAAACGCTCGACAGCGAGTTGACGGGCGCGATCCACTAACTCCTGTTGCCGTAGCGAGGGCCGCATGTCCATGGGATTGCTCCTCCTGTGGGAGTACGCTGAAGGCGCACGACCTTATAACCTGTGATTCAGGAGAAGAAACTCTTGCTCCTGCTTCGGTGGACTCAATAGCACAACATGCAGGCATCATACCATTTGAGGCTGAAGAGGCCGCCTGGTATGCCCTAAGACTACGCGTCGTGTGCTCTATCCATTTCGACGCGGCGAGTGACCCAAATACATGTCCGAGGGTCTCGACGCGACGGTCGCAGGCCAGAATACTGATGAGAGCGTGGACGGCCAGCGGTACGTGTTCATCAAGGCAATGTGGTAATGTGCCCCGCCGAGTCTGGCACCAGCACCAGGTAGATCAGAGTCGTCTGGACCATAGAGTGTCCGTCACTCAATCTGAAAGTGGGGATTCCATGCTATCTCCCATAGGTGGCCGTCCGGGTCCGCGAAGTACCCGGAGTACCCTCCCCAAAAGGTGTCCGCGGCGGGCTTGACCAGGGCTGCGCCGGCCTCCACTGCCACATGCAGCAGTTCGTCAACCTCTTTCGTTGTATGGACGTTGTGGGCCAGAGTTACGCCGGAAAAACCGCTTCCCTCCGTAGATATATCGACATCGGCGGCCAGAGCGTCTCGTGGGTAGAGCGCCAGCCGTGTGCCCCTGGTCTGGAAGAAGGCGATGGACTCGGTATCTTCGTCGTACAGAGTCAACCCAAGGCCGTCCCGATAGAACTGCACTGAACGGGACAGGTCGGTTACGCCGAGGGTGACGATGCTGATGCGTGGTTCCATTCTGTTTCTCACTCCTCCATGAGTAGTTTGAGGGATATCAAGTCAGCAAGCTCGGCGGTCACTGTCAATCGCCCCTCGGTTGGGCCGCTGCCAGACCAGACCATTTCGGAACGCCTACCGAGACCACCCTGACCAGAAGGTCAGAGGGCCAGTCTCTACCGTCGGTACAGAGCGGACTCGATGCGCCCAAAGCAGTCATCCGACGTCACAAGGAAAGATATCCTGCTCATTCCGCCGGATACAGGTATCGCAGGCAGCTCGACCCTGATACAGACCCTTTGCGGCACTCTCGTTGTCGGGTTTTCGCGGTGATCAATGTGAAAGCGGCTTCTGGGCGAATCGAACGACGTTCTCCGCACGACTGAATCCGGCGTCATTCGAAGGGCGCCCCGGTGGGCCGCTCTGCTCGTATTGTGCCAGGGACGCGAATCGCTAACTAAGAATGCTCTGATCAAGTCCTTGGGTTGGGATTGTGGCATAGTCAGGTGTGCCGGTAAACCGTGATGGTGTTGGAGTGAGAGTCAGTGGACCAGAGAACATTCGCCGATCTCGAATACGACGACAAGAAGCGAAAGACTCGCCGGGAGAGATTTCTCGAACGCATGGACGGTCTGATTCCGTGGGAGCGGCTGGAGGACCGCATCCGACCGATCTATCCGAAGCCGGGCCGAGGGCATCGTCCATACGATCTGTCGGTGATGCTGCGGATTCACCCGCCGCGGCGGGCTGTTCTACAATCTCAGTGACCCCGCGATGGAGGACATGCTCTACGAGATAGAGTCGGTCAGACGGTTCGTTGGCGTGAGACTGTCGGGCCCGCTGCCGGACGAGACGACGATTCTGAACTTCCGCCATCTACTGGACACGCACGACATGGGTGAGGGACTGTTGGAGGAGATCAACGGTCATCTGGCATCTCGTGGACTGCGTCTTCGAGAGGGGACGATCGTGGACGCGAGCATAATAGAGGCGCCGTCTTCGACGAAGAATCAGACTGGTGAGCGAGACCCCGAGATGCACCAGACGAAGAAGGGCAGCCAGTGGTACTTAGGGATGAAGGTGCATATTGGAGTGGACGCTCAGACCGGAGTGGTGCACAGCATATCGACGACACCGGCGAACGTGCATGACGTGACCGAAGCGCACAGGCTGCTTCACGGTGGAGAGACGCGAGTGTGGGGTGATAGTGGGTATCAGGGAGTTGGCAAGCGCGCCGAGCATCGTGAGCAGTGTGTGGACTGGCAGGTGGCGATGAGGCCGGGCAAGCGTCGGAGGTTGGCGGAGGGAAGCGAGGAGGCGCTGGTGGAGAAGTTGAAGGCATCGGTGAGAGCGAGAAGGTGGAGCATCCGTTTCTGAACGTGAAGCGACACTTTGGGTATGCGAAGGTACGGTATCGTGGGCTTGGAAAGAACAAGGAGCGCCTGGCTGTGCTGCTGGGATTTACCAACCTGATCAGAGCCGAGCGCTACATGGCCGGATAGAGCGGGGAGCGGTGCGTCGAGAGCGCTCCGAGAACCGCAAGCTGGGTCGGTTCCAGACCCACAATAACCGCTATTGACCTTTAATCGGAGCGCCGGGCCCTTCCCCATGAGTGTCGGAGGACAGCTCCAGACCGTCACACTCCGATCAATCAGACTTACGCCAAGTTGTTCAGAGGTTCCCCAAACCATTAAGCCGATGCAGGAAACTCAAGCCCTGCAGCGACCTAGGGGAACTTGCTGTCCGAGCGATTGGGCGGGTCGAAGTGTAGTGAACTGGGACCTTTCCGACGGGATGTCCTGATCCTGATATAGAGGCCAAGCTACTCCGATTTGGACCTCGCGAGTCTCTCGGTTCCACAGGGGGGTAGACTGCGACACCGCGCCGGCAGGGTAGGTGTAGTTACAGTTCAGCCGCCAGACATAGGGGAGGTGTCGGCAGGGACGAACGCCGCAGTCCGGCGGTGGCGCGAACAGACGCCACAGAACACAGTCTTCAAAACGCCGGGCTGGGCCCCTGATGCTGGCTTTGCCCTATGAACACCCTAGAGCCAGGGGCCGCTCTGTTGATTTCCGCCCGTAACGTGGAGCGCCGTCCCGGACACCCAACTGGAGAGAGGGCTGACCAGGTAGAGGACGGCCTCGCCGATATCTCTCGGCTTTCCCAGGCCCAGGGGATATTGTCGTTCCTGTGCAACTCGTTCCTCTGGGGACCAACCAAAGTCTCTGGACTCGACCAGCCCCGGCATTATGGCGTTCACCCTCACGCCCCTTTCAGCCACCTGCGCGGAGAAGCCAACCGTTAGACCTATAAGCCCTGCCTTGCTGGCGTTATAGGCAGGAGAACCGTCCTTACCCCCTGCAACTCTTGCGGCTTGAGAACTGATGTTTACGATACATCCGCTACCTGCCTTCAACATTGGTCCCAGAGCTGCTCTGGAACAATAGAACACGCCGCTAAGATTAACGTCTATGGTCCTCTGCCACTCGTGGTCAGGAAGGTCCCATGCATGTCCCCGGGGCGCGTCTATGCCGGCATTGTTGACCAGTACGTCCAGACGGCCATACTCCTTCAGGGCCAGGTCTACCAGAGAGCTAGCTTCCTGAGGATTGCTTGTATCCATGACCATGGTGGTTGCTTGGCCACCTCCGTGGAGGATTTCTTCCAACGTGGAGCGGGCGTCTTGAAGATCCCCGATGACGATACGGGCGCCGGCCTCAGCCAGGACAAGAGCAATACCCTTGCCGATACCCTGGGCCGCCCCGGTTACTATGGCCACCTGCCCATCCAGCCTCAAGTCTACAGTCATCGTGCTACCTCCCTACTGCCGATAGAGCTACGGCTCCAATTCGGGAATCTATTCAGCCAGGATGGAACCAGCCATCTGGGACCGGGTGTGGATGGTGCTGGACGGTGTCGCTGGAAACCCGAAGTGAACATCAACACCATTGCAGAAGAGTCTAACTGCACTCTGAGAAATTCTGGGTTGCGAAAACTGTCTCTTCAATCCAGCAATATTTCGTTGACTCTGCTATGGCCACGCCGATGCTGATCCTGCGGGCATCGCTACCCAATATGTTGGCCCTGTGACCCGGACTCTTCATCCATCCGTCTACGAGCCCTTGCGCCATCGCCTGTGAATCCATGTGGAAAGTCACCAGTCTCCAATTGACTTGGCCTCCGATAGAGCCTATTCCTGACCATCGGGTCACCCTGCGGTGCCTGGCAATGTTCTCGCTCAGTCCGTAAGAGTACGAGCCATCGCTACGGTAGGCGCGACCATTGTACCCTGCAGCGAGTGCCCTGTCGGTTGGATCACTACCCTGAATGGTGTGACCGGATCCGAACTTCACCATGTTCTCACTGTGTGGCCTGGCAATCTGGGAGATAGGCGGATCGTGGATGAGTAGCTTCAGTCCTGCTTCCTCCCACTCCTGATTGGTGAAGCGAAGGATCCAGTTCTCCACTGCACTCCGGTCCAGGGGAGCGTCGCCTGGATACTTCGGGGGAGATGTCTCTTCGACTGAAGCCTTCGCCGTAGGGGTTTTCGTAGGTCGTCGTGGTGTCGCAGTGACCTGTCGGGCGGGTATACGCGTAGGCTGAGCGGCGGCGGCTCGGCATCGAGGGAGAGGTCAGCAACCTCGAGGGCAAGCGCCTTTGACACGCGCAGGCCACGCCGTGGACATTGTGGGCAATCCCCACCTAATCAGGGCGTCTGACAACCCGTCTGGAGTGGCGGAATTACGATGCTGAGGTAGCAACAATTCAACTGCCAAAGTGGCGTGGAAGCTCTGTTCATAAGGACCCTGGCATCGTACCGGTGGACCTCCAAGCGGCTGGCAATATCGCCTTGACCGATTTGAGCGACTCTGGCTGCGGGAATACCTTCATGCGAGATGATACAGGTACCACCCGGCACTGGCTCCATCAAGCCTAACGGTCTCTAGTAGCCCCGCGCTTCGTCTGGGCCGGAGGGTTGCACACCGGCGTGGAGGAGGCCGGTTACGGGGTCGATCATGACGCCGCGGGGCCTGGAGAAACCTCCGCCGGTGAAGGGCTCTGGGACGACCTCCACGTTGTGGCCCATGCGGGCGAGCGTCTCGACGGTCTGCGGCTCGATTCTGTGGTCGACGAAGGTCTCGCGCTCGGCGGCGTCGACGCTGGGCGCCGTGATCGCCTCCTGGATGCTCATCCCGAAGTCAATTATGTTGGAGATGATGTGGGCGATGCGGCAGATGATCCTGCGGCCGCCGGGCGCTCCGACGGTCAGGAAGGGCTTGCCGTCCCTGAGCACCACCACTGGCGTCATGTTGTTCATCCCGCGCTTGTACCCGGCGATCGAGTTTGCCGTGCCGAGCATTGGATTGAAGACGATCATGCCGTTGGTGAGCAGCACTCCGGTGCCTGGCACGACGACTCCTGAGCCGAAGCCTCCCACCGCGGTCTGTGTGCAGGCGACCATGTTTCTGTCGCGGTCGATGACACTGAAATGGGTGGTGCAGTCGCCCTCGCTGGGGGGCGACGCGAGGACAGCGCGATCCGGCCGCGGCTGCGGGTCGTATCGCCAGGGGTCGTGCAGGGGACTGTCGGCATAGGCGACCCACGGCTGCAACTCGCGCTCATCCTCCAACGCGGCGTGCTGAAGGTCGATGGAGAGGGCGATCTCACTCGCGTACTCTTTCGACAGGATGCCGTCCAGTGGCGCCGGCCCGAAGTCGGGGTCTCCGACGAAGCTGTACCGGTCGGCGAAGGCTTGCCTGGCAGCCTCCGTGAACAGGTGCAGGTGCTCTGGGGAGGCGTGCGCGAGACGGCGCAGATCGAAGCTCTCCAGGATGTTGAGTGTTTGCATCTGTGTGATCGTGCCGGCGGGCGCGGGGGAGCCGAGCAGCTCGTACCCCCTGTAGGAGATGCTCACCGGTTCGAGCACCTGTGCCTCGTAGTCGGCGAGGTCCTGTGCACTGAGCACGCCGCCGTTTCGTCCCATCTCCTCGTCGATGGCGGCCGCGATCTCACCCCGGTACAGGGCGTCTTTGCCCTCTCTGCCGATCCGTTCGAGAGTGTCGGCCAGGTCCCGCTGGACGATCCGCGCGCCGGGCGGCGGAGGGTATCCGTCCGCCAGGAAGATGTGCGCGGTCTCCCCGTACCGGACCAGGTTGGGCATGTTCCAGGCGATTGTCAGGCAGGCGGTTGGGTCGGCCTCGAACCCCTCCCTGGCGTAGTGGACGGCCGGCTCCAGCAGCTGCTCCAGTGGGAGGATGCCGAACAGTTCGTGGGCGCGACACATGCCTGCCGTGATGCCCGGCACGCCTACCGAGCGGTGTCCGACGGCGTTGGCGCGGTCTTCGACCTCGTATATCCCGTTGCCCTCGACCGTCTGGCCGATAATACTGAACATGTCGGCGGAAGCGGCCCTGGGCGCGCGGTGACCATAGTCGATGGCGACGCTGCGACGCTCCGCGGTCATGTGGACGATCATCTGACCGTGGCCAGCAATGGAGGAGTTCCACGGCTCGATCACGTTGAGACAAAAGCCGGTGGCGACGGCGGCATCCACGGCGTTTCCGCCGCTCTTGAGGACGTCGACGCCGACCTGGGCGGCGATCGGGTGCGCAGTGGCGACAGCGCCGTGCTCGACGACAACCTCGTCCTTGTCAGGCCGCCATACGCTGCGTGTGTTCAACGGCCCAGATCTCCCAGCACGACGTGGGCGGCGTTGTGTCCGGGCGCTCCCGTCACCTCGCCGCCGGGATGCGTCCCGGCGCCGCACAGGTAGAGGCCCTCCACCGGTGTCCGGTAGTCCGACCACCCCGGCATCGGCCGGCGTGACATCATCTGCTGCGGAACCATGTCGAGATGCCTTATGTTGCCGTCGGTGAGGCCGATGCGCTCCTCGATGTCCTCCGGGGTCAGCAGTGTCCAGTCGATTATGGCCTCCCTGAAGTTGGGAGCGTACTTGGACACCTCATCGATAAGCCGCTCGCCGAACTGCTGTCGCACCTCGGGCCAGGAGCCGTCCCGGACATGGGGAGGCAGGAAGTAGACCCACATCGACAGCACGTGACGGCCCTCCGGAGCGACCGTCTTGTCGTACACGGAGGGGATCTGTACCTGAATGATCGGCGTCTCTGTGATCCGGCCGTTCTTGGCGTCGTTCCAGCTCGTCTCGCACTGCTCCACGGTGGGGCAGAGGCTGATCATGGCTAGGTGCTCAGGGTTGTACTCGGAGCCCAGGTGTCCGGAGAAGTCGGGCAGCTCCCTCAGTGCGCAGAGGAACTTGGCGGATGCCGACTGCGTCTTCAGCGCCCTGACCTCGTCGACGAACTCCTCATCGAGGCCGGCTTCGTCCACGAGCTTGAGGAAGGTCCGTTTCGGGTCCGCGTTTGACAGGACGACGTCCCCGTCGACTACCTCTCCGTCGACGAGCTCAACGCCGGTGGTCCTGCCGTTGCTCGTCAGGATGCGGCTCACCTCGGCTCCCGTCCTGATCGACACGCCCGCCGCCTCGGCGGAGCGGGCCAGCGACTGGGTGATGGAGCCCATGCCGCCTCGGACGATCCCGTAGTTCTCAGTGTCCTCGCGGAAGGCGCTGTACCTGTAGAGCGCGCTGATGTAGGCGCTGCCAGGCGCGCTTATGTCACCCATGTCCATCGCACCGGTGCTTACGGCCGCCTTGACCTCGTCCGAGACAAAGTAGCGGTCGATCAGGTCCCTCAGTGGGACTGTCAGCAGCGTCTCAAGGAGCTCCTCCTCCCCCTCTTGGCGGAACCTCTCGGTGAGCTCGGCGAGCGAGGGAGGCGTGCTGAGGTAATAATCGCTGAGGATGCGGACAGCTCGGTGCCACAGTTCGGCCCATTCTAGCCAGGCGTCGGCGTCCTCCTGCGACAACTTACGGAGCTCCTCGGCCGTCTTTGCGTCGTCGTGCCAGAGTGTCAGCGCCTTTCCGTTGGGGAAGGGGTGGACTCGGGACGGGTCGATGGGGTAGACGTGGAAGCCGTACTTGCGCAGCTCCAGTTCGTCGATCACCTTCTGTTGAAGAATGTGGCAGACGTAGGAACAGGTGGAGATCTTGTAGCCCGGGAACCACTCTTCGGTCACCGCGGCGCCTCCGACGACGTCCCTGCGCTCCAGTACCTGGACGTCAAGACCGGCCCTTCCAAGGTAGCCTGCAGCGACCAGGCCGTTGTGTCCGCTGCCAACGATGACGACCCTCGTATTCTCGGTCATGGCAAGTTCCTCCCCTCTGCGTTACGGCAATGTTAGCAGACCAGGGCACACGACGAGCGCGTAACAACGGTGTGGATGTTCAGTGAATATGATGCTCCTGGCTCGACTTTTGTACGAAGTCGAGGTTAGAGGGAATCTGGAAACCTCCCTGCCGTATCCACGCTCTAATTGTTTCGTCCGTAGGCGTCGGCGGCGCGAAGGACCGTTGCGTCATCCCCCATGCGCCCCACCAGCATCATGCCTATGGGGAGGCCATCGGATACTCCGCACGGCACCGAGATGGCCGGATGTCCGGTTACGTCGAAGGGACAGGTGTTGGGGATCATTTCCAGCGCCCGGTCCGTGTACTCCTGGCGGCTGCAATCGGAGGGCGGGATAACCGTCGCCTTCATCGGCAGGGTGGGCATCACCAGCAGGTCATACTCGCTGAGTGCCTGGTCATAGACGGCGGTCAACACCCTGGCCAGGTTCTGAGCCTTGGAGTAGTAGTGGCCGTGATACCTGTCCTGCATGTACTGTCCCATCAGTACCACCAGCTTGGTGGTCTCCGAGAGATCGTCGGCCCTGCTCTGCCACCCGTGAGCGAATATGTCCTGCAATCCGGTGGTGTAGTGGCCCTTCCAGTTGGTGCCCATGCTGTTGCCAGCTACCATCAGCATCGTAGCCCCCTCCACCGCGATGGCCCTCCAGATGTGGACCCCATCCAGGTGCCAGGGTATGGAAACAGTTCCCACCTCCGCCCCCATGCTCTCGAACGAACGGGCCGCGTTCTCTACCGCCTCGTCCACGTCCGCTTCAGACTCCTCCATATTAAACCCTTCCTGTACGATGCCCAATCGTAGCCCCGTCACGTCCCCGGTCAACGCTTGCGTGTAAGCTTGCCCGGAAAGTCCGGCTTTCTGCCTGGGGTCCAGCCCGTCTGGGCCGGCGACTGCTTCCAGCAATAGCGCCACGTCGGCGGCGGTCCGTGCCATCGGCCCCGTATGGTCCAGGGTTAGTTCGATTGGAAAGACCCCCGTATAGGGGACCAGCCCGTAGGTTGGCTTGAGTCCGTAGATGCCGCACCAACTGGCCGGTATCCTGATCGATCCCCCCTGGTCGCCACCGATGGCCATGTCCACCTCTCCCGCTGCGACCAACGCCGCGCTGCCGCTGGAGGACCCTCCCGCGGTGCGCGTGTGGTCATGGGGATTGAGGACCGGCCCAGTGTCTGAGGTATGGCTGCCGCCGGAGAAGCACAAGCTCTCGCATACCGCCTTGCCCTTGACGGAGCCGCTGGCATCCAGAATCCGGGTGACGATGGTAGCGTCCACGTCGGGCACGTAGCCTTCAAGAACACTGGTGCCGTTCATCATGGGAACGCCTGCCACGCAGACGTTGTCCTTGATGGCCACCGTCTTGCCGGAGAGAATTCCACCTTGAGGACCTGTTATTTCGCAACGCCAGTACCAGGCCCCCAATGGGTTGTCTTCTGGTTGGGGTCGAGCTCCTGGGGACCGAGGGTACTTGACTGGCAAGCTGGGCGCGGTAAGCTGGTCCAACCGGGCATACGAGCCTAGGATGGGCTGGCTCAACTCAATAAAGGACTCGACGTCGGCGAGCGACGGGTTCAGGTTGTATTCCTCCGCTATTCGGAAAAACTCTTCGACGGTAGGGCGTTTTACAACCATGATGAAAACCTCCGGTATATGCCTGAAACCCATTGCCAGAAGCCGTCTAGCGAGGGACTGCCGTAATGGTGATGTGAGCAATTGTTTGATGTCAACTATTCTTGCCTAACCCTAGTGCATGACTAGAGAAAGTTTCCGAAATTCCACTCTCTGATACCCATTCCAACCACTTCCGGTTCTGCCATTGTACCTAAATGGCTCCCGGTCGAAGTCGAACTCGGCCCCCTACTGTGATCCTATTAGAGGCTTGGAGGAGTTGTTGACAGGGTAAAATGGCAACTATACCCTACCAGCATCCAATTGCAGGATCGGAATTCATCGAAAGCTCGGGGCAATGCTCCGGCGGATGCCTCACTCCTCAGCCCGGACCGGATCCCGGTCTCCGAATAGGGCGGCCGACCCACCTGCGACCGCACATCCTAATAACGGCAGAGGAGCGCAGACACGATAACCAAGTTTGGAAGCCTATTCGCCGGCAACCTGGACATGGACGACATCGGCCTGGCGGGGAAACCTGTCAACGATCGCAGCTTCTCAGACGACGAGCTGGTCGGTGTTTTCCCCAAGGCAGAGGCCATAGCCACCACAATGGACAGGCTGGGATACGATGACTTCTGGGGTGCCGAGCACCACTTCCAGCCCGAGGGCTACGAATGTTTGCCCAACCTGTTGATGCTATATTCGTCCATCTGGCCCACCTCACGGAGAACCTCAGGTTTGGCTGCGAATTCAACATCAACCCCATGTGGCACTCGCTGTCGCTGGCAGAGGACTTCGCGACCGCCGACATCCTGACCGGAGGGAGGGTCATCTTCGGAGTTGGACGCGGTTACCACTCCCGTGAGGTCGAGAGCTTTGGCAACCCCATCATCGACCAGGACGCCAACAGGGAGCTGTTCGAAGAGCAGGTGGAGGTGATGATGAAGGCCTTTCACCAGTGCTCCTTCTCTCACCACGGCAAGCACTACGATATTCCGCCCCAGGTCCCATACAGAGGATACGAGCTGGAGGAGATAACCCTGGTGCCCAGGCCCCGCAACCTTCCGGTAGAGGCGTCCCTCGTCCGCACCTATGGCTTCACCCCCCTCGGACGCTGTCTGAACCGTAAAGTCGTGGATTGGGACTAAAGGAGCTACAGAATGGAGCAGAAGAGGCTGAGGCTGAGTGGAAAGGTTGCCATCGTCACAGGGGCTGGTTCTAGTGGCCCGGGCTTCGGCACCGGGAAAGCCACCTCGATACTATTCGCCCGCGAAGGCGCCAAAGTGCTGCTGGTTGACGTGGTAGCAAGCCGCGCAGAAGAAACATTGGCTATCATCGAGGAAGAAGGCGGCGAAGCATCCGTGGTCGAGGCCGATGTTACCCGGTCCGATGACTGCCGGGCCATGGTGGACTCCGCCCTTGAGCGCTACGGTGCCCCAAGTATTCTGTTCAACAATGCGGCGGTGAACGCCAGAAGAGGCAACAGCGTGGCCGATCTGGAGGAAGAGGAGTGGGTCCGGGTATTGGACACCAACCTGAAGAGCGTGATGTTGACCAGCGGGCATACAGTTCCGGCCATGGTCAAGGGTGGAGGCGGCTCGATCATCAACGTTTCATCCACCGCGGGCATCCGGGCGGGCAGCGAAGTATCCTACTCGGCGGCCAAGGGTGGCGTTATCTCTTTGACCTACTCCATGGCGGCCCATCACGGCCGGGACAATATCCGGGTAAACTGCCTGGTTCCGGGACACCTTTGGACCCCTATGGTTTCGGCGGGCACCAACAGTCCGGGGAACAAACCCATGGACGAGGAAACTCGCGATCGTCGCCGAATGGCCGGGGCCCTGGGTACCGAGGGCACCGCGTGGGACATTGCCTGGGCCGTGGTTTTCCTGGCAAGTGATGAGGCCCGCTGGATTACAGGGGCGGTCATCCCCGTGGACGCCGGTACATCGGCCATGCTGCCGGTCCAAATGTTCCGATTGCCGTGAAGCGCCCAGGGCCGACTGCCGGACTCTTCGGTCACGCCCACTGAATTTGATGAGGCCCGCAAGAAACTGGACGCCATGGCCGTCAAGCGACGACGCTCACTCGCTAATCGCCGGTCCCTGACAGGCTCACGAATCTCTGGTTGGCCAGTCCCTGAAAGAGCTTGAGGACATGCCGGGGCTCCAGGTCGAAGTCGAACTCGGCCCCCACGGCGTCCGCGATGTTGTTTACGCTACGGTTGCCGTCGGTAAAGTTCCAGATCTCGTCGCCGATGATACGCAGCGAGTCGTATCTCACCTTCGGATCCTTCGTATGCATCTCCTCAGCCATCTGGACCAGGTCCCAGTAGCCGGTGCCGGCTAGTCCGGGAGCATCGCGCTCTATCAGCCGCCTGGGCACCACATTGCCTGGAGGAAACTCGTCAGGAACGGGATTGTCGTCCTGCAGCCAACCCATTGTCTGCTGCAACCTGTCTGCAATCTCCTTCTGGACCTGATCCTTAGTGGATTCCAACTCCGGGTGCTGCTTGCGCTCTTTAGAACTGGCCAGTATCAGTGCTGATTCCACTGCTTGCTGGTCTCGCTGGGCTAGAATGATGAGTCGTTTACGTGTCCGAGTCTCGTCAGTGCTGACTTTTGCCTCCAGAGCGATACGACCTAACCGAAACTGGCTGCAGTTACCTACTTCTCGCATTATGGACTGAGCCTCAGATGGGCCAGCATAAGCCAGCTCCAAGGCTGCTAACGCCGTGGTAATACCACACCTGCGGAAGACCATGGGGTCCAGGTTGTCCGATGTGAGGAAATCGGTGTGGAAGTACAGGTCCGGCCAGGACATGAGAAGGGGCGACGGTATCCCAAAGGCGGGATAGTAGTGGTTGTCGCTCCACGGGGTATAGGGTAGGTCAGTAAAGTTAACGAATGGAATGCGGTTGCCTTCGCTAAACACCCACTGTGTCTCCTTCGGCGTCGACTCCATGAGGCTTACATAGTAGTCATTGATGAAGGATGGTACGGAGTCCGGAGAGTGATAGAAGAGGAGGGCCGACTTGCACTTCCTCTGGTCGTGCCCCACGCTGTCCAGGGCTATTGCGGCGATAGTCCGCTCAATTTCCGCTCTATGGTTGTGAACATAGTGCTTGGTGCCGTGACCCTCCACGTTGACGAGAAAGCGAATTGTACGTTTGGGACGGGGGATGCGCCCGCGTGAGATGAGGGCAGATATGACGCGACCCATTTCAGCCATCAGCGCCGGACCAGAGGCGCAGTTGGCTCCAGGTTTGGTTCCCGCCGAGGCGTGGGCTACAAAGTGAATGATCTGCCCGGCCTTGTCAGTGCCGGAGATGTCCGCCAAGAGGTTCTGGGCTTCTCCCTTGAACGTCTTGGCCTGGATGTCTGCCCAAACATTGACGGTGCCCTGACGTGCCAGAGAAGCCAGGTGCTCCGCCGCAGGGTAGTTAACTGCTATCGTCCAGGCGCTCGGTAGGTTGGAGGGCATGCGCAGGAGTTGCACCGGATCAGGTAGTGACTCACGCGTGCGAAAGGGAGAAGTCTGGTACAGGAGGTAGTCAGTTACAATGCCGGCGACGCCCTGCTCCATGGCTAAGGTGGCGGCATAGCCGAAGCCGCTGGCCCGGGTCGTGCCCCGAATTAGGACTGCCTTGCCACGCACGTCCTGCTTTTGATAGTCCTCAACCCGCTCCCCTGTGCCAACGTCTACCAGATCCAGGGTCATCCCAACTTCAGGAGTGGATGGCGTCCACCAGGGAAGGCATGACGGTGCATCCTCATAGGACACCAGGAGCCTACCCGTGGGGGACCCGACTCTCAACTCGGCGCCGATCGGCTCCCACGCCAGGGGCATGGTGACGTTCATAAACTGCGTCTCACCGTCCAGGGGAAACCGCTCCACCCATACTCTGTCCATTCTGTTGGCCCGGAAGAGGTCTGCCGCGAAGTCCGTGGCCCGATGGTATCCGGAGGCACCCGGAGAGCGGTAGAACTGGGTTAAGTGAGCTGCAGACTCTAAAGCTCTCTCACCGGACAGCTCCTGTTCCAAGATCTGTATAAGCTCCTGGCGGTTCATGGCTATGCTCCTAAGGCTCCAGTCGCCCATTATATCATTTCAGTCTGAGGAGGCCGTATAGCTGGAGGGTAGACTCTGGACCGCTTCCCCTATCCAATCCCATCCGGCAAGCGACCGCACCCGTCGGGGATCAGACTCCAACTCTCGCAGGTATGCGTTCACCGCCTCCACCTTCTCCTCGATGCTACCGTATATCCTGCCCTCCACCCAGCGACGGACCTCCTCGAACACTCGCTCGGCAGGATTGAGCTCAGGACTGTACGCTGGCTGCACGATCGTCGGTAGTCCTGCTGTCTCCATCAGGTCGCCGCGGCGACTGTCCAGCCGCTCCATCCCACACCAGCGCTCCCATGTCGGTCCCGTACTTCAGACCGTTGACCGCCTCAGCTATCCGCTCAGACTTCATCGAGTCGATCCAGTTCCACAGCAACTTCCCTCTGCGTCCGTCCACCACACAGAACAGGTACCTCCACTCGTACACCGTCTGCACTCGCTGACGCACCTTCACTCCCCGACGGCCCCACACCCTGCGGACCATTCCCCGAAGTCCCACTCGCATCTCGTCGGCAAAGCCCAGCGCAGTCTCTTTCGTCACTCCCGCACTGCCGAGCGCCTCACACAGACCCCCCTTTTCCACGACTCCTGCACTCCTACGTCCGCCTTTACGTGAAGACCTCGCGGTACCTTCGGAGAGCATCTCAGACGCTCAAGCAGACTGTACACACTACCCGGTCTGTAGCTCACTCCATACTCGGACTCTATCCAGTCTCTGATCTGACCAGCTGTCCTGAATCGTCCGCTCTCAACCTCCTCGCTCAACTCCCGCTCCTGCTCCTCGCTCAGAAAGCCAGGCTGTCCTTTGCCTTTCATACTGTGCGACAGCACCTCCTCCACTCCTCCCTTCCTGTACCAGGACGCCCATGTCTGCACTGTCCGATAGTGGACCCCAACCACTGACGCCACCTCACCCAGGTGTCGTCCCGAACGCAGTAGCCACAGTCCATGCAGACGGGTACGCAGCATGGTTTCCTGTTCTGCTCGGTATGCTGCCTTCAGTGCCTCTTCTGTATCCTCCGGGTTCCAGTTCACTCGAAACGGTCGACCAATCATCTGCTGCCCTCCAACTCGGTGAGTTGACCCGAGCATAGACGAAGTTTCAGACTTCTGCCAGACTCTTTACGGCGTACTCAGACTGGGATGGTATTACAACTCATCTGCTTCGGAGTACTCTTGGCGCCCAAGAAACGCTGGGAACATGCGCGCCTCTACACATTGATCAGGCAGAACTCGTTTCCGTCCGGGTCGGCGACTACGGCCAGTGTCTCTCCCGGTTCGACGAAGTCCCTGAGCGCCCGTCCCCCGAGGGCTTCGACTTTCGCAAGCGCCGCCAGCACGTCTGGAACCGTCACGTCCATATGTACCCGAGTCTTGGCGGTCTTCTTCTCAGGGACCCGCTGGAGATAGACTGTCAGGCCGCTGGGCAGGGGCTTGAAGGCGCGATACTGGTCAAACGCCCAATCCCGCTCGACTCCCAGCAATGCCGAATAGAACGCCTCCGCCCGCTCAAGGTCGGCAACGTCTATGCCGATGTGAGTCAATACTCCCACCGTCCCAGTTTCTTCTGTCATAGTGTCACCCTCCCATAGCGCCCAAGCTCGCGCCAACCACCGCTTATCGTATGCATGTAGCACTTAAATGGCAGATGAGACAAACACATCAGGGCTAGGTCACCTGGTCAGTAGCGAACCGCTCACCGTATCGTGGCAATGCACCCTAATCGGTGATGTATGTGTGCGTGATGACCTCCCACACGTGACCGTTCTCGCAGTCGAAGTAGAACCCGCGTCCCTGGTGCGCATGGTTGATCTTGCCGTCCGTCCGTGAACGTGGCCCGCTCCCATAGGGGATCCCCTCGTCCTGGACGCGCTGCAGCACCGCATCGAACTCCTCGTTCGAAGCCAGGAAGGCGTAGTGATTGGAGCGTGGGTCGTCCGAGTCATCGAAATCAAGCGTCAACGTGTCGTTGACTTTGACAGGCGCGAAGTGCCCCCACATCCCTTCGTACTTCAGTCCGAAGATGCGGGCAATGAACTCCGCAGACTTCACCTTGTCGTAGGCAGGCACGATTGTGTGGTCTAGCTGCAAAGGCATAGCGATCCTCCTTAAAACAGATGGTACTATAGGCTTGAACGCCAGAATAGGCAGACCAAGCATAATCGCGCACAACACGTCACCTCTGGATGTTGTGCCGCTAATTCCAGCCTGCCCGCCCATTAGATATCAAGGATGGAGGAAAATCGCCATGCCGTTTTACGAAAGAGGACTCACCCGTATCTACTACGAAGAGGTAGGTTCAGGATTTCCCCTGCTGATCATTCCGGGTGGGGGACTTAATTCCTCCGTGGCATCCTTGAACATGTCGGTGCCTTTCAATCCCATGGAGACCTACAAGGACGACTTTCGCTGCATCGCCGCCGACTTGCGCAATGCCAGTCCGGGCCAGTCCAGTGGCCCACTGGAGATCGACCGCCCCTGGGATGCCTACTCCGACGACCAACTTGGGCTGATGGACCATCTCGGCATCGATGAGTTCCTGGTCATGGGCTTCTGCATCGGCGGACCGATGATCCACAACCTGCTCAGGCTGGCCCCGGAGCGCGTTGTGGCGGCGGGGCTGATGCAACCCAGCGGGTTCAATCCGGAGGCGCCGGATGTTTTCTACCAGAACAACACAGCGAGGTGGGGGCCGCCCCTTTGTGATAAGCGTCCTGAAGTCACGATGGACATGGTCCATGACTTCCTGACCAGTATGTACACCGACCGCGCCGAATTCGTATTCACCGTTTCCCGCGACTTCGTTCGTGCGCTGCAGACACCGCTGTTGATAGCGCCCGACGATGTGCCAGCGCACCCATACGAGTGCGCGATGGAGGTCGCCAGCCTCGCCCCGAACGCCGAGGTGACGATCTATCCCTGGAAGGACACCCAGCAGAACATCGACGAGGTGGTATCCCACGCTCGGCGCTTCCTGAAGGCGCATGAACAGGTAGCAGCGCCAGCCTAGCGATTCCGTTCAGCCAACCGGCAACTCCCGGCCCGCGTCCGACGCCTGTTTGATGGTATCGATGAACCGATGCAGGTCAACCGCTACATCGAACGTCGGCGCGCGGGCCTGTCCGGTTCGTACCGCCTCGGCGAACAGGGTATACATCTGCCCGATGTTGAAGGGATCGCCGCGAGGGAAGTCGGACGGCACATAAACGAAACGCTCAGGTATATCCAGGTCCTGCAGCTCATTGCTTCCCCGCGCACCCTGCACCCGTAGCATCTCACCGCGCTGCGACGAGACGCTCCCCGTGGTGACCAGAGTGCCTTCCCGCCCGTAGATCTCCATTCGAAAGCCGCTGCCGGCCCAGGGAATAGCTCCAACATGGACCGACGCTGCCGCGCCGCTCTCCAACTGTCCGCTGACTCGAACATTGTCCGGCGATGTGACTTCCACAAACTGCCGGGTGTCAGTCTCGTACCATTGCTTTGCCTGGGTGCTGACCATGCACGCCACCCGGGCGAAGTTGCCAGCCACAAAGCGCAGGGCGTCAATGACGTGTCCGTTGGCTATTGTCAGTGTGTTTGCGCCCTGGCTGGCGTCGCGCTGCCAGGTGTCGTTGGAAGGGCGTTCCAACGCGCCTCCGCGCATGGTGGTCACATGACACGAGAGCACCTCGCCCACATAGCCGGCTTCAATTCGTTCCTTGACAAACAGCAATGCGGGACTAACACGAGATTGCAGACCCACTGCGGTTTGCACACCTTTGTCACGGGCCAGACTTGCGAGTTCCTCGGCTTCGGCGGTATTTCGCCCCAAAGGCCACTCGGTGAATACGTGCTTGCCAGCTCCGATGGCGGCCTTCGTTGGCTCATAGTGCGATGGCACCCGCACGACCACGGCCACCGCGTCGATGTCCGGCGACGCTACCATTGCTCGGAAGTCATGGAAGGCAAGCTTCGCTCCAAAGGCTCGGCGAGCTTCTTCCGCGCTCTCGGGGCGGGTGGTACATACTGCGGTAAACTCAACATCCGGACTGGCCAGTAGCGCCGGGAAGTGCGACTGAGAGGCCCAGGTCGAGTTTACGTTCGCACCCACAAATCCTAGGCGGATCTTGTTTGCCATAACGCGTGCTCCTTAGATTGCTGGCATCGTGCATTCTGCTACTTGTGGCGGCGTGCCGGGCAACCTCCACCTGGATGAACACAGTCATCGAGGTGGAGGAGACCATAGTGGACACGACCTATGGGGACGGTCATACACGCCAGTCATTTGCCGACACTGGTGGAACACTGATGGCGAAGCTGTCGCGGCGCATGGGTCCTCGTCGGCAAGAACCGTCAGAGCGGCATGAAGATCGGTCTCCTTTCCGGACTGGCGATCCGGTGCTGTCTCTCGTTCTGAATCACGTCAGCTCCCCAAGATTGGTCGCGACAACTGCCTTTGGGATGCTGCGCATAGGCTGCTAGATATGCCGAATGCTCGCGCAGCGAATGGATGTCTGCTTTTCCGGCTTCTCAGCCTCAGCTCCTCCAACCTCCTCCACATACCAAGGGGTGCCGCTTGTGACGCCGGCCGGCCACGTGCAGCGCACTCTGGTCTGGTCGTGTCTTGGCGCCATGTCGCTCACGTCCGTGAGGACACTGAAGCCGACCGTGAGGATCAATATGGCGAAGTAGACTAAAGGACGCGGTGTGCTGCGCATTGGAGCCTCCATGCCATTGGATTGGCCGCTTCCGAGACAGTGAGGCAGTTGCAGGATCGACTGACTCTCCTTGTGCAGTTGTCCGCAGCTGCCTTGCATCAGTTCCAGGAGATCCCCAAGCGCTGGCACTGGGATACTCAGAAGAACTCAGGGTTCCCCGCCCTGAAATGCCTCGCAGAGGCTGACTACCCGCGCGATCTGTGCCTTTGCCCGTCCAGCATTGGGCGCCTCGGACAAGAACACCAATGCCAGCATCACAGCTGTGTCCAGCCGATACAGCAGCTCTTCTCTGAGAGGCACCTCGATGGCTTCACTGTCACCATACCCCGATAGGAAGTCCGACTTCAAATGACCGTATTCCCCTATGCGAGCCAGCTCCAGTGCCGGACTCCCTATGAGGGCGTTGGACCAGTCTATGACACCCCTGACGGTTCCTTTCCAGGTTAAGAGGTTTTCTGGGCAGGCATCCATGTGCAGAAGTGAGAGTCGGCCGGATGATTGGGCAAGAACTGCCCGAACTAAGTCAGACTCAGGGAGAGGCAGATTCATTCCAACAATTCGCTCGATCACCCCAGATCTCCTCAGAAGCCTTTCGGCAATAAGGTCGCCAGCCTCTCTCTCACCCTGCATAACCAATTCTGCGTCAGGCAGGGGACTGTCGTGGATTGCTCTCAAGAGCTGACCGAAGAGGTGGGGGTCAGAGAGCTCCCGTCACTGATCACGAACTCGGATGCCAGGAAGTCGAAACCATCGTTGCCAATGTGCAGGTGATGTACCAAGGGGCTCGGGATGCCGAAGGCTCTAGTGTGAGAGGCAAGGAAGGCTTCCTGGCGCAGCAGGTCTCTCGCGTCAATTGATTCGTCATTGTCGTTGGCAATGCGTCTGTTCCAGGGCACTCTGAACGCCAGCGGACTGTATCTCGGCGAATCACCGCGGCACACGACAAACTCCAGTCCTGCGCCTTCGGGTCGGAGATTGTCCACCTGCCAACTCGGGTAGTGCCGGCCCAATTGGATCCGGAGACTGCTAACGATCTCGGACCCACGTGAAGTCACCAACACACCTCCTATCTGTCAGCGTCGACTTGCCTTGGACCAACCATCGTGTTCGCCGTCAGTGGGTGCTGACGCAGATGGACGGGCAGCGGTACCGGCAGTCAGATATGCTGATCGACAAGGATTGGGTTGCCGTCCGGATCGAGGATCATGAAACTGCCAGGCCCGGCGCCATTCTCATCCGCTTCACTGGCCAGGCTTACACCTCTCGACGTCAGCCGACGCTGCAGCTCACGCACGTCCTCAAAGTTGTCGAGTGTCTGGCCCTCCCGGTCCCAACCCGGATTGAAGGTTAGGATGTTTCTCTCGAACATTCCCTTGAACAGTCCAATGGTGTGGTCGCCGTTCCTGAGTATCTGCCAGTTCTGTGAGGGGTCACCTCCGACCACCTCGAATCCTAACTTCTCGTAGAAGACCCTCGAGGCTTCAAGGTTCTGTACCGCCAGACTGATCGAAAAGGCACCGAGTTCCATTTCATGCTTCTCCTGTAGTGTCGTATGTAGTTTTCCACCTTAAGGATGGCAGCTCTTCTGCAGACGTGGGAGCCGGACCGATACCATCCCATTTACCACCGTGTTCTTCCGCTTCGAGGCCGATGGGCTCCCTGTGATCGGCGCATGGCTCTCCAGGTTGCCCCTAGCCGGAGGAACATAGGTGCGCCCAGTCCCGAAGATCTAGGTTGTCGATTCTGGCCTCTCCAATCCGGCTGTCCATCAGAGTCATCGTCCAGGCGTCGACGGCCGTTGTGCGTACCGGTACGATCGCACAGCCGGAGGTCCTGAGAGTGGCTCTAAGCGGTGGCGGGGCGAACTTGGCCGCGTGATACTGCGGGGGATAGTTCTCATCAACTACGAGCCGACCTGCGTCCAGGCTTGGACCGTCTGACTCCTACGCCTTTCATCCGTACTGTCTCTAGCCGCCGCTTCAAGAGCCAGAAGAGCACGACTATCCCCATAAGGATAAGTGCTGTGACAGTGTCACCGCCGCGAAGGGCCCGCCAGGCGTCCACGCTCAAACTGGGTATGACTAGGCTGCCAATCACCACTGCGATCGCCACCAAGATCAGGCGGAAAGGATGAGTGAAAATGTGACCTCGCAGAATGGCAAGACCTGCGGCCACCAGGAACGAGACGCCAAAGTAGAATCCCAGACCGAAGGCCCAGCCACACAGGATGTACAGGCTGATTGCAGCAATAGGGATCGCCAGCCAGAGGCGCGTTCCACGCAGTCCCTGCCGCCATCTTCTGCGGGCTGCCCTGAGCTCCCTTCTAAGTAGTCTCGCTATGAACCGAATGAGAGACTTCTCCGGCAGCCTGATCGCATCGTGAAAACTGCTCTGAATTGCGTCAACTTGCCTAGCGTCCAGTTACGAAACGCACTCGTACGCGGAAGGGTCCAGCAGGTAGCAAGAACGATGGATCGTGGCATCTAGTCCCGTTAGCTCCACGCTAGCTGCTGGGCTGGGGAGCGACCTGCGAGTTAATTGGTGACGACAGATCTGATCTCTTCGCGCTCAGACGGAGTCATCTCCCACTCTATCGCCTTGACGTTCTCTTCCATCTCTTCAGGTCGGCGAGTGCCGACCAGGGCCACAGACACGGTGGTCTCGGAAGCCACCCAGCTCAAGGCCAACTGGGCGACAGTCAGGCCCTTGTCAGACGCGATCTCCTTCAGTCGTTCCACTTTCGCGAGGTTGTCGAGAAAGTTCTGTCCCTTGAAAAGCGGCTGACCGAACGCCATGAGATTGCGTCGCCAGTCGTCGTCCTCGAAAGTCGTGTCAGGAGTCATGGTTCCTGTCAGCAGGCCGTGGGCAAGCGAGCCGTAGGCCATGATTCCCATTCCGTTATCTCGGCAGAACGGGATGATCTCAGGCTCAGGCCTGACATCGAACAGATGATACCCGACCTGATTTGTGACGATTGGGAATACTTCCAGACAATCGGTCATCTGCTGGATACTGAAGTTGCTGACTCCACCGTACCTTATCTTCCCCTGACGCTGAAATTCGGCGAAGGTCTCCATTGGCTCAGACATGGGCCGCGACTCGTCGGGCCAGTGGATCAGGTAGAGGTCGAGGTAGTCGGTCTGAAGACGTGCCAGGCTCTCGTCGAGAGATTTGGTTAACGACTCGCGGGAGCTATCGCGTCCAGAACGTCCACCGGGCTGGTCCCATGGTATTCCCCCCTTGCTGACAAGTACGATGTCTTGTCGTTTCCCCTCAATGGCCCTGCCGAGCAGTTTCTCGCCTTCGCCCCAACCATAGACTGCAGCGGTGTCGAACAGCGTCACACCGAAGTCTATCGACCTGTGTATGGAGTTGATGACCTGCTGCTCATCGAACGATCCGTAGTGGCCGCGTCCCATGGGCCAGCCGCCGAATCCAACGACGGAGGTTTCCAGGTCCGAGGCGCCGAATTTTCTGTATAGCATGGGTGACTCCCTTGCCTAGTATCAGCTCTGGAGGATCTGAACTTTCACTGATCCGCTGTTCTTATCGTAGGCGGTCTCGAATGCACTCTGGATGTCTTCAAGGCCGTACTTGTGGGTTACCATCTGTTCAAGGTTGGTCTTGCCAGCGGCGATCATGTCGATGGCAAGCTCGTAATCATGCCGGCCGTCAAGGACGCTATAGCATGACGAGAACACTATCGACTGCTCCTTCAGCATCGGGGTCAGGAAGTCGAACTCGAAAGGCCTACGGAAGCCTCCTACGATGACGATACGCCCCTGGACGCGAGTGACCTCAACGGCCTGGGTTGCGGTCGCAGACTGGTGGCCGCCGACGGTCTCGATTGTAAGGTCTGCTCCGCGTCCACCGGTGGACTCGGCTATCGCGTCCCAGAAGTCGGGGCCACTGTCCGGGTACACCTCGTCCGCGCCTAGAAGCTTTGCCATTGTCGCCTGCTGCTCGTACCGAGCCGTAGCTATCACCTTGCCCGCGCCGAGGGCCTTGGCCGCTGCAACTGAGGTCAAACCTATGTTGCCGCTGCCAAGAACGGCAACCACTTCCCCACCCTGCATCTGTCCACGTCGTACACCGTGAATGGACACGGCCAGAGGCTCAACCAATGCGGCCTCCTCCCATGTGAGGTCTCCCACCGGATAGCATCCTATCGCACGCCTCTTCATGAACTCGGCAAATCCACCGCCCTCGCTCGGAGCCATGTTCTGGCACGCCCGAAACTGTCCCTGCCGACAGTACCAGCAGGTCGTACATGCGCGCCCGTGTCCGATAATCTCGATGGCGACTCGCTCGCCGAGGAGCGCAGGGTCGACATCATCGCCGATCTCGACGATGTCGCCAGCGACCTCGTGTCCGGCGGGCAGCCGATCAGGTTCGGTCTTGTCGACGTTCATCTGAAGATCCGAACCGCATATTCCGACCGACCTTACTCGAACTATCACGTCGCCCCGGCCTGCCTCGGGTCTAGGAATATCTTTGACCTCCATGCCGCCGACACCATCGAAAAACGCGCCCCGCATCGTTGTCATTTCGTGCACTCCCTAATGTTATGCGTTTGCTTCCAAGTATGCCCTGGCCCCACTAAGGATTAGCTCAGGGAGGTTTACAGCGGAGGAGATTTCCGTCGACATCTTGCGCCCTGCGGCGTGAATGCGATCAGCCACGCCGGCCTCAGCCGCCTTCACGTCCGGGTGGTCCGGTTGGCCGGGCAGACCCATGGACTGGGCGAGATCGTTCGATCCCCAGGCGAACGCGTCTATCCCTTCGACTTCCAGGATCTCGTCAAGGTTCTCGAACGCCGTCGCGGTCTCAAGCTGCGCCATGACAAGCATTTCATTGTTTGCGAGCCCCATGTACTCGGTACGCTGCAGACCTGGCTGGTCGAGCAGCCCTCCGTCATTGTAGAACGTCCCACGTCCTCCGCCCCAGCTCCGCTGGCCGACCGGCACGAACCGGCAGGCATCCACAAGCTGTTTCGCCTGCTCAGCGTTGTCGACGTGAGGGCCAAGCACGCCAATGACTCCCCGATCCAGGAACTGGTTGATCGTAGAAGACATCAGGTTAGGTACCCTGGCGGTTACCGTCAGACCGTATCCGTCCGCCGCTCTGACCATGGCGTCAATTGACTCGGGAGAGAACAGGCCATGCTCACCGTCCAGGTTGATGTAGTCGAAACCGCCGAGCATTCCGACGAGTTCTATCGCCTCGGCAGAGGGATAGACTAGACCCAGACCGAGCCCCTTCTTCCCTTCCCTATTCTTGGAAAAAATGTTGTTGACCCGATACGTTGCCATTCTGAACTCCTATGACCTTAGTTGTACTCTAGTTTACTTGGATTGCGCACTATTCTTGAGACACATTCCCAAGGTGCGATAGCTACCCTAGCCTAAGGGGCGGCATCACGTTTCTGAGCCATGAGCCGAGGTCGGCCATAACCTCGTTGTTGATTTCGTGTGCCATGTGATACTCGTGGTACTCAGGAGAGTAGCCATTTGCCTCCAGAAACTCCCTGGAGGTGCGGGCGCCCTCCACGCCAATCATCGTGTCCTGCGTACCATGCGCAATGAACAAAGGGTGATCCCTATGTTCGGGCAGGCGAGTCAGAAGACCTTCGGGATTGGGCACCCTGCCGCTCAGAATGACGAGTCCGGCGAACTTCTCCGGTCTGGGCAGTCCGAACCTGTACGTCATCATTCCGCCCTGGGAGAAACCGCCCATTACAATTCCGCCCTCGGTGACTCCGTGTCGTTCGGCGATCTCCTCGTAGAAACCTACGAGCAGTTCCTCCGCTCGCTCCGCTGCCCTTTCCGAGGCGTGGACATCGGTCGTGGCACCTGGCGGTGTCCATGCGTAGCCGGTCATACCGGGTCCGATTTGCATTTGGATCGGGGCGTTGGGGAACAAGTAGAGATAACCCGTCCGATCGACCATAGTGGATAGGCCCGCAAGGTCGGTCATGCTCGCTCCGAAGCCGTGAAGCACGACAACAGCCGGGTATTCCTGCTGCGGCTCGTAGTCGTCGGGTTCGACTACAAGGTACTTGAGAGAGTTTCCATCAATCTCACGAGCCTGCAAAGTATGCCTCCTCATTCGGCGGATAGGGTAATACCGGCTTAGGACTTTGGCAACTTCCAACTTGAACGCCAAGCGTGTCAGACATTAGAATCGCACGCAGTCGAGAGGCCGGACAGCGACGAGAGGATTCTTGCCCAGCATGAGCAAACTGATCGATCTGATATCGAAACTTGGCCAACAGTCGGCCCAGCCCATAGGATTCGGTGCGCTGACTGGAAGAGTCGAAGCTGCTCCGACGATGGCGTTGATAGGCAGCGCGTCAGCGAGCGAGTTTGGACCTGGTCTTGTCGCTGAACTGCCGGAAGGGGTGGACGCAATAGTTTTCTCAGGCGACGAAGCGAGATCAATTCCCGAATTGAGAGATTCCAAGTCGCGTGAAGACCTGGTGTGGGGAGTGAGCGGTGTATCACTGGGCGACGATGATGTTGATGCGTTAGTTTCAGCAGGGTGTGATTTCTTCATTGTCGAGCGCACTACACCGGCGAGCGTGATTGGACGACCTGACACGGGAACACTCGTCGCGATCGCCGAGCCGGAGGACCGCGAGACATCTGCAGCACTTAGGTCGCTCAAGATCGACGGATCACTAAACACTTCTGGAGTTGGCTCGGACGGCTTGAGTTTCGGTGACGTAGTTGATCTCGTGAAAATCGGAGCTTCAATTGGAGGCGTAATGCTCGTTACAGTCAACGAGGCAGTCTCAGACACAGACCTGGCCGCTCTGAGGGACGCGGGAGTAGATGGACTCCTGGTTTCCGTGAGCGAAGGCGAGCTGGTGAGTCAGCTGGCCAAGTCGATACGCGAGTTGCCTCCCCGCCGCAGGTCGGATTCGAGAGGACTTTCGGCCACCGCTCCAATCAGCGAAGATTAGTGGCCCACGGCAAGGCGTTCAATCAGGAATTCGGGCAGGCTGTACGAGCGCATCTTCTGCTGGGTTAGGACAATGTCGTACTCTACGCGGAAATGGGTCACTGTCTCGTCGTCGGAGTCGTACACTGCGTATGCTGCCCTGGGGTCGCCGTCGCGCGGCTGGCCGAGGCCTCCGGGGTTGACTATGAGCCGCTGGTCTTCCAGAGGATACGGCGTGCCGTACAAGGGAGAGAAGAACCGCGCTCCTCTTCGGTCTTCAGACATTCGACAGATGAACGGGATGTGCGAGTGTCCGACCAGGCACCAGTAGGTGTCGAAGTGGTTGAAGCAGGCAACTGCGGCACGCTCCGAGACCACGTACTCCCAAATAGGGTCTCTTGGACTGCCATGCACTATGGTGAACTCATCGATCTCTAGTCGGAGAGGTTGTTCTCGGAGAAAGTTGGCCCTGTCCTCGTCCAATACATTGCCTGTCCAAGTGTTGGCGTCCGCAGCGTGCTGATTGAACGCCTCCAAGCTAAGTCTGCCCACGCAGGCCAAGTCGTGATTTCCGGCGACGACGCGATGCTGGTGCTCCCGAATCAAGTCTATCACCGCGGCTGGGTCCGGACCGTAACCGACCAGGTCTCCCAGAGACCAGACTTCGTCGAAACCGGAGTGCCTGGCGGCGTCCTCGATCACGCTGGTGAGCGCTTCCAGATTGCTGTGTACGTCCGAGACTATAAGCGCCTTCAAGAACCACCTCGGCTTGTTGCCGCGTTGTCGGTCTGAATATAATACACGAGACCATAGGGTCAACTGATGGTTGTTCATGGTTGCCCTTTCGCCAGTTCCCTCGCATCAGAGATGACGAGGGACAGTCCATAAGTCCCACTCCATGAAGATCCGTCTCAACTCTGACTCAACAGAAATGACACACGACATCGGCCGAGCTATCGGCGCTCATGTCAGCCCCGGCGACATCGTCCTGCTGTCCGGCAGCTTAGGCGCTGGCAAGACAACGCTAACACAGGGAATCGTTTGGGAACTCGGCTCCTCAGAATTCGCTCGTAGTCCGACGTTCGTGCTGGTCAACGAATACCGCGCAAGCGTGCCCGTCTATCACATGGACCTCTATCGCCTGGACACATTCGAGGAAGTGGACGGCCTGGGTCTCGACGACTACCTTTACAGTGACGGCGTCTGCGTGATCGAGTGGGCAGACAAGGCTCCAGGCTACTTCCCGGAACGGCACTTACTGGTCTCGATCAGATCAATCTCGGATGAAGAGAGGGAGTTTACCGTCCAGAGCAATCTGCCCGAACACTTTCCGATGATCGATGCGCTGGAGCGCCTCGACGCATCGGCGATCAGGACGGCGTAGACCCTTGGAGCTCCAGATCGATACATCGACCAGATACGCATCGGTTGGACTGTCAGTCGAAGGCAAATCACTGGTGGAGATTGCGTGGCGTTCGGAGCGCAACCACTCTGTCGAACTGGTCCCTGCGATAAACAGGATGCTGGAGCAGGCAAGTGCCCAAGTCTCTGACCTCAAGGCGGTCTTCACGGTATCGGGGCCCGGCGCGTTCAGCGCGCTCAGGGTCGGTATGAGCACCGCCAAGGCCATTGCGTCCACCAGGGAAATCCCCCTAGTAACTGTGGGAACGCTCGAATTAGAGATCCACCCGTTCAGAGGGCTAGGCTTTCCGATATGCGCGATCACCAGCGCAGGTCGCAATCGGCTCTATGTCGGAAGAACAGTTGCGGGATCAGAGGCGCTTGAACTAGAAGTACAGACGCTGGACGAGTTCTTGGACCACACATCCACGGGCGTTCTCTATTGCGGTGAGGCCGCCATGGAGATTGCGGACCAGATGGCATCGCGTGTCGGAATCGAGGCCATGGTGCATAGGGCCGTACCGCCCACTCGGAGAGCGTCGACGCTTGCATACATGGGACACAGGATGCTCACGCATGGCGAAACGGTCGATCCCAGCACCGCGGAGCCGGTGTATCTGAGAAGCTCACAGATAGCCTCGGCAGCGCGCAGGTGGAGTTCAAGAAAGTAAGCTCAGTCCATCTCAAGTCATTCACGAGGGAAGCAATTGGAAACGACACTTGTACTACTCAAGCCGGACGCCGTCCAAAGGGGACTCGTCGGCGAAATCGTCAACCGTCTGGAGAAGACCGGCATGAAGCTCACGGGCATGAAGCTCATGCAAGTGTCGCAGGACCTCGCCAATGAGCATTATGGCGAGCATGTGGGCAAGCCGTTCTTTGATGGACTGGTGTCGTTCATAACGTCCGGGCCAATAGTAGCGATGGCGCTGGAAGGAAACGGCGCGGTGGCGATAGTGAGGAAGACGATGGGAGCGACCAACCCGGCGGACTCGCCGCCTGGGACGGTCAGGGGCGACTACGGTATCGACATCGGCAGGAACCTGGTCCACGGATCGGACTCCGTGGAGTCGGCGAAACGGGAGGTAGCGCTGTTCTTCGACGACTCGGAGCTGATCGACTACTTGAGGGCCACGGACCCGTGGATTATGGAATGACGCGGATCTGGCGAGACATCGCCCAGACGGTCTCCAAGCCGTAGAAGTCCCTCTCCTCTGGCCCCATCAGGTGGACCAGCACATCGCCGTAGTCCATCAGAATCCAACCGCTTGTGTGGGTGCCTTCGACATGGTGGAGCGTAGCGCCCGCTAGCTTCATTCCATCCTGTACGTCATCGACGAGGGTGCGCAGCTGCCGTGTTGATTCGGCGGTCATGATGACGGTGTAGTCAGCGTAGTCACAGGCCTCACGAACATCCAACAGTACAATGTTCGATGCCTGCTTCTCGTCGGCTATGTCGAATGCAGCCTCTGCGAGCGCCCTGGAGTCCAAAAGGGTCAGTTCAGTCATGGCGGCATTATATTGGCCGTTAAAGGTGGCGGTCAATTGAAGCGCGAATCGGCGCTGTGCTAGGCTTGAATTCATGAGCAAGGGCAAGGTAATAGTCGCTATGAGCGGGGGAGTCGACTCTTCAGTCGCCGCCCTGCTGCTAAGTCAACAGGGCTACGACGTTGTCGGAATTACGATGCGTCTGTGGTCGGTGGAGAGGGACGACGTGCCAGCGTCGCAGAAGCGCTGCTGCTCGGTTGAAGACGTAGAGGACGCCCGAAGGGTATGCCACGAAATCGGTATTCCCCACTACTTTCTCAACTTTGAGAAGGAGTTCCAGAGACACGTCATCGACTACTTCGTCCAAGAGTATGACAGGGGGAGAACTCCCCATCCTTGTCTGGCGTGCAACGACAAGATCAAGTTCGACTTTCTGCTGCGTCGAGCCACCTTTCTTGAAGCTGACTACATCGCGACGGGTCACTATGGCAGGGTCAGAACCACTCCAGACGAGCAAAGAATTCTGCTCAAGGGCTTTGACGGTTCGAAGGACCAGTCGTACGTCCTGTTCACGCTCGGCCAGCAGGAGCTTCGACGCCTACTGCTGCCGGTGGGTGAGTACAGAAAGGACACAATTCGCGAGCTGGCGGAGGAGGCCAACCTCACGGTCGCGAACAAGCCGGACAGCCAGGAGATATGCTTCATTCCGGACGACAACTATCGCAAGTTCGTTTCCGACAGGGTTCGACCCCGACCAGGCAACCTGGTGACCATGCAGGGCGATGTACTTGGGGCACATCCGGGCATACAGTTTTTCACTATCGGCCAGCGCAGGGGTCTCGGCCTTCGTGGAAGCACAGAAAGACCTATGTACGTAACGCGAATCAACGCCGACTCCAATGAGGTCGTGCTGGGCTCACAAGACGACCTGATGAGCACGACGTTGTGGGCCTCCCGAGTGAGCTATGTCTCGGGAACAGCGACCGACGAGACGATGCGTGTGGAAGCGAAGATCAGATACAAGGCCGACCCGTCTCCGGCGACAGTTGTTCCGATCTCCGCCGACTCCGCCAGGGTGGAGTTCGACGAGCCACAGAGGGCCGTTACACCCGGGCAGGCCGTGGTCTTCTATGATGGCGATAGGATACTTGGAGGCGGCTACATTGAAATCGAAGCGCCAGTCGACGCTGCGGTTGCCTGACGAGAGTAGGCAAGGAGAACTGAGTGGACTTCAAAGACCTGATCCGCCTTGGATACGACGAGTACCTCGAAGAGTTGAAGAAACAGCTCGACGGGCTGAGTGAGGATGAACGCAGGTTCCAGGCGACTCCCGAGTCCAACCACATCGATTTCATCGTCTGGCACATGGCTAGGGTCGAGGATGACTTCATCCAACGGTTCGCTCAGCAACTACCCACCCTGTGGCAGCGAGACAACTGGCACGGCGAAATGGGATTGCCAGAGAGGGAAAGCGGTTTCGGATACACCGCCGAGCAAGTAGCGCAGTTCCCCAAGTTCGACATGGAGCAGATGCTCGCCTACTACGATGCGGTCAGGGTTGAGACGTACAGGTTCCTGGACTCGATTTCAGAATCTGATCTGGCTCTGAAGCCGCACCCCCGTAGGCCCGAGTACTCGCTTGCAGACATGTTCAGCCATTTGCTGGTCGAAGAGAGCCAGCATGTCGGCCATGTGGCGTTCATCCGGGGACTCCAGCGCGGCCTCGATAAGTAGTTTCGGCGCCGTATGCCCGGAACATCCCAAGTGCCTGATTCCGAGTTTGAGGGGCAGTTCCACGAGCAGGGATACGCACGTGTCGCTGGACTCGACGAAGTCGGGCGGGGGTGCCTAGCCGGGCCGGTAGCCGCGGGCGCTGTCATACTCCCCCACTGTCCGAGCGCAGACCTGTCTGCGGTGGTCAGAGACAGCAAGCAACTGTCGCCGAGGCAGCGCGAAGCGGCGTACGAGGTTATCGTCAAGTTGGCGCTGGCCCACTCGGTAGGATGGACGACTCCGGCTGAGATCGACCGGATCGGTATCGTGCCGTCGGTCAGACTCGCCATGCGTAGGGCGCTGTCGAAACTCATCCCTGCCGCTGACAGCCTGTTGATCGATGCTCTGTCGCTACGGGCAGTGAACCTTCCCCAGAAGTCGATCATCAGGGGAGACAGCAAGTCACTCAGCATCGCCGCGGCGTCCATAATCGCCAAGGTGGAGCGAGACAGACTGATGTCCGAGCTTGCCGAGGAGTACACGGGTTACGGATTCGAGACTCACAAGGGCTATGGAACAGAGCGTCACTTGGCTGCGATAAAGCGACTCGGCCCCTGCAAAGAGCACAGGATGAGCTTCAGCCCGATGAATCGGACTCCCAAGCGAAGTTTTGAGTCCAACACGACTGAAGTCGGTAGGTCGGCTGAGTCTTTTGCGGCGTCCGCGCTGGAGGACAGGGGCATGACTATTATTGGTTGCAACTTCAGGACACGCTTCGGGGAGGTCGACTTGGTCGCGATGGCCGGAGACACCCTCGTGTTTGTCGAAGTACGCGCGAGGCGGTCAACCGCATTTTCCACACCTGCTGAGACTGTGTCGGGAGATAAGTCGAGGCGACTAATCGTGGCGTGTCAGCAGTTCCTCCAGGACACGAAAATACGTTGGTCTGACTGGCGAATCGATGTCGCTTCGGTGCAGCTCGACGAGTGGAGCCGGCCCTCTGCGGTGGAGTTCATCGAGTCCGCAGTCGAGGAGTAGGGTTGGTCTGAGAACTTAGCCCTCGCGCTCCGCCATCTCGAAGAAGCGATCTACGGAGGCGAGCGCCTCGGAATAGTCGTATCCGGCGTATCGGCGTTGTCTAAGGATGACGACGTCGCCGTTGAAGAAGCGTTCGTAGAGGGCCTGACGCGAGCCAAACTGGGTGCCGACCAGGTCCCAGGCAAGGCGGAACAGCCTGATCCTGTCGTCGGCGTCCACTGTCGCCCCCTGGTAGTACTTGGATATCAAGTCGGCGATGGGGCCCTCTACATCGCGTTCCGTCGGCGTGAGCATCAAGCCGCTTGCGGATAGCTGCTCGATAATCCACACGATGCGAGTATGCGCATCCGGAAACCAGTGGCGCATCGCGTGCCACGGCTCAGCGGCGGGCCAGATGCCAAGTCCGTTGTAAGGCGCGGCATCGGCCTCGGCAGCACGCAAATAAGAGTGGACCGTCGCACGGATGTCCACAATCTCAGATATTTTCTCCTGAACATGACTGTAAATGTTGATGCCGATTGCGTCGGCGATCTTGTATGTGATTCCGAGCATAAAGTCGAGCTTGGCTATATTCTTCACAGCCACTTGCTGCATGTACTGTCGCCAGACCAGCACCCTGCCCAGGTTCCTGTTGCCCAGTTCAACGTCGTCGAACGCGAACACACGGTCCCAGGGAATCAGGACATCGTCGAAGAGGGCCATGCAGTCCATCTCGTCAAAGCGCCCCGACAATGGATAGTCGAAAGACGAGTGTCCGAGGTCGTAAGACTCTCGGCAAACGAACTTGAGGCCGGGTGTGGCTACAGGAATGGCAAAGCCGATGGCGTACCTGTTGGAGTCCGGGAGATCAGGGCGCAGAGGTCTGTAGATCGGAGCCAGAATCTCGTCAGAGAACGGCGCGAGGGTTGCAAGCAGCTTGGCCCCTCTCACTATCACGCCCTCTGAGGTCGTGTCGACGACGCCGAGCGCGAGATACGGGTCGGCAAGCTCACTTATGTCGACGGCGCGATTGGCCTGCGGGTGACCGAAGGTGTGGGTCAAACAGAGATCGTTCTCGCTGACATATTTGTAGTAGTTGATGACGTTCTCCGTGTAGCGTGAGTCGTTCTCCCCGTAAACATCGGCCATCTGGCGCATCGCAGTGACTATGATGTTGCAATAGTCGGGAGTCCGTCCAAGCATCCCGAACGACTCGCGCGCCGTCACCTCAAATGCGCCGCGACGCCTCACCAGGTCGTCAACCGACTCAGGAATCATGTACGACAACGAGATCGGATCGCCGGTTTCAGGCGACTCGAAGGACATGATGTCGCGAGTCTTGGGATCGTTCTGGAGATCGTAGAGGCGTGCCAGGGTCGCTGCCATCCGTCCAAGCTTTGGATGCGACGTGACGTCTTCCACTCGCTCGCCCTCAAGCCAGACTTCCCGTCCGTCTCTAAGTCCCTGCAAGAACTCGAGACCCGATCTAACAGCCATGATGGACCTCCAGACAGTCGGAAGCGTTCTTCGGGGACTGAGGGCTCAGGACACTCGTCAGCAAGAACGCGCCAGGACTGCCAGCAAGAATATGAAGAGCGAAAACTGGGAGTATCCTAGCACAAGGTCGTAATGAGAAAGTTATTCGACCAATGCGGGGCGTGGGTTAGGGAAAGGCCGGAGGAAGTGAGAGTCGGGGAGACTGGATTCGAACCAGCGACCCCCTGCACCCCATGCAGGTGCGCTACCAAGCTGCGCCACTCCCCGATCAGCGGTAGGATATCACACGGATTCTGGGCCATTCAACAGAGGTCAGCTCTGGCGGCCTTCCAGAAGGTCATCGTAGAAGAGGTACTGATTGGCGTAGCCGGCATGGGGGCCGAAATATTGTTGCGCCCACTCGCGCATTCGTTTCTTTGTCATGGGCTTGCCGTCGAACCTGGGGGCATACTCGCGCTCTACGGCGCGTTCGATGTGGACATCGACCGGGAAGGCCTCGAGCTTATCGAGTGAAAACAGCAGTACACAGTTGCCGATCTTGTCGGCGACTCCTGGGAGTCCGGTCACGGCATCGAGCGCGGGACCGTAGGCCTCCTCCCTTAGTGCAAACAGATCGACCTTCCCTTCCACTACATGGTTGGCAGTCCCTGCGACGTACTTCGCCTTATAGCCGAGACGCAGGTCTCTGAGCGCCTGTTCGCCCGCTGCAGACAGCGCAGCCGAAGGCGGAAACGCCCATCGACCCTCACCGCCAATGTCAATTCTGTTTCCAAAGGTGCTGGCTAAAGACTCGACGTTCTGGGAGATCCTGGCGATGTTGTTGTTCGCGCTGCAAATAAAACTCACCAGACACTCCCACGGGTCCTGTCGGAGGATGCGCAGCCCAGGATACTTCTCGAACAGCCGCGCCAGTACAGGGTCCTCGCTTAGTTCGTCGTAAATCGAATCGAGATCGTGATTGAGACCGAGGTAGTCTTCAAAGATCGGTCTGAACGAGGATGGGGGATTGGGTTCGGAAGTGAACAGGACCTCGGAGTCTGTCTGCTTGGCTCGGACGAGGTTGCCAAAGATGACTCCTTCGAAGTGGTCGCCCATTTCAGGGGTGCTGGCCTGTCGCCACCTGAACGCCTGCCCACACTCCATTGTGCTTGCCAGATCGAAGGGTCCGGTTGGTAATATGGTGTTCCAGTCCATGGTCATCCTGTGTACTCCAGCCACCGATTCACTACAGTAGATGTCCCCCGCCCTTTTCCATCGGTCACTGTCATCTCAGGCAACGATTGGATGAACCTCCGACCGTACCGAGAGCTGGTTATCCGAGAGTCCATTACGATGGCGATGCCCCTGTCTCTGGACGAGCGTATTAGTCGACCAAAGCCTTGTCTGAACTTCAGGATCGCTTGGGGTATGGCGTACTTGTTGAACGCTTCGCGTTCGTACTGCTCGGATCGGGCCTGGAAGATGGGGTCCGATGGCACAGTGAAGGGTAGCCTTGCGATAATCAGGACTGTCAGCGCGTCGCCCGCGAAGTCCACGCCCTGCCAGAAGCTCGATGTGCCGAGAAGCACCGACCGGGGTTCTTCCAGGAACCACTCGGCCAGCAACTGCGGGGAGCCGTCCATGCCCTGCGATAGAACCTGGATGTCGAGGGGCTCAAGGGAGGGGCGGACAGAGCGGGCCGTGTTTCTCAAGGCTTCATATGATGTGAACAGGACCATGGTCCTCCCCCGAGCTGCTGTGGCCGCTTCCACTATTGCACTCTCCACTGCGCTCTGGAAGTTAGGCGCGTTAGGGTGAGGGACCCGGGCCGGCGTGTACAACAACGCGGCTTCAGAGTAGTTGAAGGGGGACCCGAGTACAAGACGCTGCGAGTTGTCGAACCCCAGTCGCTCGGCCACGTGATCCAGGCTGCCGTCCGTGCTCAATGTCGCACTTGTCATGACTATCGCGCGTGCCTGATCGTACAGTCTGTCGTCCAAGTCGGAGCCGACGTGGAGAGGGGCTGAGTTCAGGGTCACATCAGAGGACTGCCTCTTCAGCGTGGCCCAGTAGATACCGGTCTCGTCCGGATCTCCGACTATCGCCTTCAGATTGGAGGCAAATTGGCCGAGTCTCAGTACAACCTGGGTCAGGTCGGACAACAGGGCGTCTTTCATGCCTCCATTGTCGGGCATGTCGTGCCTGAGCGATTCAACCAGCCTCTCCAAGCCCGCCGACGTATCCGACATCAGTATTGCGACGTTGTCCCACAACTGTACTACGGACTCCCACTCAAGAGTGTCACGGTGGGCAGGAAGGATGCGGACCTGGGTGTCGTACTGAGACGCTGTACGTTCTCGGTTCGAAATCACGACCGATCCTACGAGTCTCAGAAGGTTGCGCATCTCCTCTCTAAGACGTGGAGTAATTGCTTCGGCTCGCTCCAAGTTCTCTTCCGCCGCGCCGCGGTCGCTCTCTGTCATTTCACTGTCGGTCAGGGCGGCCTGGACCCGGACGAGCAGGCCGCGTTCCGTCGTGAGGTCGGAGAAGACCTCGTCTATGTCGCCGGGGCCGAAGGTAAAGGTGAGCTGGTCGGTCGCTACGTCTTCCAGATGGTGGGCTTCGTCGATGATGAGTGCATCGTACTCTGGGATGGCGTTTCCCTTCGATACGAGGTCGGACAGCAGCAGCGAATGGTTTACGACGACGATGTGGGACGCTTCGGCGTCGTTTCGGGCAGCCTGGAGGAAACACGGCCCACCTGCGCGAGCAGGGCATTCGAAAGCCCGCTGTGCGGACAGACCATTCCAAGCTGAGGCGAGGTGCGAAGGGCCGATGTTCAACTCCGAGCGATCGCCTGTCTGAGTGCTGGCGACCCATCCGGTCGTCTTCGCTATCATTCTGGCTCGCGCTTCATCGAGGTCGGACGAGCGGCGGGCTATGTTCCAACGTTTGAAGCAGAGGTAGTTTGCACGTCCCTTGAGCGACGAGTAACGGAACTCGTCGGCGGCATCAGGATCAATGGCGGCAAGTGCAGCCTTGACCATAGGCAGATCCTTGTTGACAAGCTGCTCCTGCAGGTTGATAGTGTTGGTGGACACTACCACGCGTTGACCGTTCTTGGTGGCGTACAGCGCGGCTGGAAGCAGATACGCAAGCGACTTGCCGACCCCTGTCCCAGCTTCGACCATGAGGCGACCGCCGTGGTTGATGGCCTCAGCGATTGCGGCGGACATTTCGATCTGTTCAGGCCGCTCCTCAAAGTTGGTGACCGCGTCAGAGAAGTCACTTCCGACCGAGAGGGCGTCTGTTATCAATTCAGGGTCGATGTCCAGCCGTTCGTCCAGTGGCCGAATTGGGGGCGGACGGGAGAGTCTGCTTCGCAGTTCATGCGAGTCCACACCGCCAATCGCGGTCGTTGTTGGCGAAGTCAGGCTGAACTGGACACTCTCTTCAGCCGCATCCAACAGCGCCGCGATGTTCCATCCTGACTCTCTCGACAGCCGCCTGAACTCGGAGAGCAGCGCGGGGTCCAGGCGGGCAAGCTCGGGCATGAGCGAAAGAAACACGTCCCTGGCAGACCGTGCGTCGTCCAGAGCGCGGTGTGATCGATCTGAAACGACGGAAAGCTGCCTGGTCAATTGAGTGAGGGAGTAGCCCTTGGCGGCAGGGCGTACCAAGTATGCAAGTTCAAACGTGTCGCAGTGCAGCGTCTCGATCTCTACTCCATTCTGCCTGAGAAATCCGAGGTCGAAGCTCGCGTTGTGAGCCACAGGTATCGCCCCTGCTATGAACTGCTGCAGCTCGTCTGCAACCGTGGCGAACGTTGGGGCTGAGTCGACCTGTTCCTGCGTAATGCCGGTTAGGTCCCGAATGAACTGCGACAGGTCACGCCGTGGGTTGACCAGAGTCTGGAACTCGTCGATCGTTCGATCTTGGTCGAAACGGACGGCCCCTACCTCAATGATGGCGTCCCTCGTGGCTGACAGTCCTGTCGTCTCGAGATCGATCGCCACCCACTGGCGAGGCTGTGATGAAAAGGAGCTTGGCGACGCTATCTTTGGTTCCCCCCACTGTCGGCATTGACGAAGGCCAACACTCTGGACCATTCTAGGACACTCATTCAAGAAGCCTGTCTGACCGCTCGATGTTAACTCAGAGGCAAACTAAGTTGCCAGAAGCGGAAGAAGCCATCCGAAGATGAGAATACCTGAGAGCACCACGCATATGATACCGACCCGGACATCCCTTAGCAGGAGCAGGATTGGCAATGCCAGGGCGACCGCTGCGCAGGTTACGCCGGCAGTGTAAACGAAATTGGCGCTTCCAAGCCCGGAGCCCGGAAAGCCGTTCTGGAGCGCAAGAAACAGGAATGACAGAACAACGCCGGCAATACCCCAAAGGGGGTAGGCTGCCGCTACCATTCCGAGAACCAGTGTTCCAGGTGGGAACCTCGTAAGCATGGGCTTGAGTGTCGGAGGAGGATTCTTGAGAAGAAAAAACGCGGTAAGGCAGCCGATCATGATGAACGTCTGCGCCATCAGTGCTCCAGTGGCAAGTCCGGCCGCTAGGATGGCCATCAGCCCGCTCCGACATGGGGCCACGCCCTGGTAACCATGGAGGGCCAGCCCTTGATCTTCTCCATGACGAGCTGAACCGCTGTAGCGATCTCTCTGCGGTCTATCGCGGCATACACGGCGGGGCCGCTTCCCGAGACGTGGATCTCGCGCGCTCCGGCTGAGTATATGTCCAGCCAACAGCGATCGACGTCGGGCTCGACTGCCTTTGCCACCGTGTCGAAGGCGTTGAACAGAAGCTGCGGCGGTATTTCACCGCCGTTGCGTAAGCGGGCCTCCAGCTTTCTGGTGAGTCCACCTCGGGTGAAGTTCTCCTCAGTGATCGACCTGTACATGAAGGCGGTCTTGTCGGATCTGGAAGACATGGGAAAGGCGAGCACGAACCACGGGAGGTTGGAGGTCGGCAGGGACCTGACACGCTCCCCACGTCCAAGGGCGATTGCTGTTCCTCCGTCTATCAGGAACGGCACATCCGAACCCAGTTCGGCAGCGAGAGCGCGCAGCCGGTCTGGAGACAGACCAAGCTCCCACATGGAGTTGAGCCCTACAAGCGTTGCGGCGGCGTCTGAGCTTCCCCCGCCAAGGCCTGCGGACAAGGGGATGTGCTTGTCGATTGTAATCCGCGCGCCCGACGCTGTTCCCGTTTCCCTTCGCAATATGTCGGCAGCCTTCCAGGCGAGATTTGTCCGTCCGTCCAGGGCCGATTCGGAGCACTTAACTTCCAGGCGGTCGGACGGTTCCATGGTTACAGTGTCCGCCAGTTCCAGGGTTTGCATGATGGAGGCTGTTTCGTGATACCCGTCCGGTCGGCGTCCCAGCACCTCTAGCGTGAGGTTCAGCTTGGCGTGAGCTTGTAGTGTCAGCAAATTCGATCCTCCGCATTGGACTTATCCAGCCAAGCCCAATAGAGGTCTGCCCACTCGTGCAAGCTCAATGTCGACGGTCGTCGGCTGCCGTCGATGTTGGCATCTGCGAGAGCGCCAGCTACCGCACTAACAGGGGCTTGCAGGCCGAGCTTGAGGCTGTTGTGAATCTGCTTTCTAGGGGCGCGAAACCCGGCGGCCACGAATGAGATAAACGAGTCTGGGTTGTCCACAGGTACTGCCAGTTCGCTATACGGCTCTAATTTGACGACCGCTGAAGACACCTTCGGACGAGGACGGAAGGACTTTGGCGGTACAGAGAACAGTGTCTTTGCGGCGGCGTAGAGTTGGACCATTACTGACAGCAGTCCCATACTACCTGGTTTGGCGGTCATACTGTCCGCCACCTCCCGCTGGACCATTACCACGACTGTGCTGGGCCTGGGTCTGATCGAGAGGAAACGCCTGACTATCGGTTTCGCGACGTAGTATGGAAGGTTTGCGACGAGTTTGTAAGTACGATCAAAGTGCATGGCGGGATCGAACTCCAGGGCGTCCTGAAGTACGACCGTCAGTGAGCCGGGATCTCCCGTTCTGTCGGGGAGCTGGGCAGCGAGATCGGGATCGAGTTCAACCGCAACGACCCGTGACGCCCGCTCCACGAGTAGGCGGGTGAGCGCGGCACGGCCCGGGCCGATCTCCAGCACGTCGTCGTTCGGTCCTATTGACGCAGCGGCAACCGTCCGTCGGGCGATTGTGCGATCTACAAGAAAATTCTGGCCGAGACGGCTATGGCCCGCGGATGCTCTTCGCAAGGTGTTCCTCGGAGTCGAGTTTAGCAGCCTACAGGACAGGCCAAGCTTGCGTGTGTGAAGGGCCGTGCACCGCCCGTCGATCCCTTCCGCCTGCATGACTGACGAGCCCGACTCAAGCCAGGTAGTCCCACGTCGCCCGGAGATGACCGCTTACCGCTGCTTTCTTCCGAACCTGACGGGGTTCACAGTTCTCCGCCGCGTGGGGCCCAGCTCTCAACATCAAAACGCGCCGACAGTGGCCGACGGTACAGAACCTCTGGGTGGAATTCAGCCTCGCTAGAGCGGCTTGCGAGTACAGGGCACCGCTATCTCCCCGCCTAGCACGGCCTCTAATTTATGTTAGGTTAGGCGGCCCACCGTGTCAATCAGGGATAAAGCGCCAGCTGCTCCAGTCCGGCCGTTTCGTCGAAGCCGCACATCACGTTCATGTTCTGTACCGCGCCACCAGCAGCGCCCTTAACCAGATTGTCGAGGCAGGCGATGACGATCAACCGGTCTGCTCGCAGATCAATCGTTGGGAATATGACGCAGTCGTTGTTGCCGGAAGTGTGCTTAGTCTGTGGAGGCTGTGGGACGACCTTGGCGAAAGGCTCTCCGCCATAGAAGTCGTCATAGATTCCCCTAACGGCAACCCTGCCATCTTCTCCTCCCGGGAGAGTGTCCGGTTTCAGAGGCGCGTAGCAGCTGACCAAGATGCCGCGGGTCATGGGGACCAGGTGCGTCAAGAACGTTATTCTAAGATCGGAGTCTCCGCTAAGCTCATCGAGCTCCTGGACAATCTCCGGGTGGTGGCGGTGACCGTCGATGTTGTACGCCTTGAAGTTCTCGTTCACCTCCGAGAAGTTGAGATCAACCGATCCTCCCCGGCCCGCTCCCGATACGCCTGACTTAGCGTCCACGACAATGTCTCCGTCGATGATGCCTGCTTCCACCGCCGGCGCGAGGGCCAGAATGGCTGCGGACGGGTAGCAGCCCGGATTGCCGACAAGGCTGCTCTGCGCGATCTCGTCGCGGTGCAACTCTGTTAGGCCGTACACGGCTGTCTCAACGTACTGAGGACACGGATGGGTGATCTTATACCAGCCAGTGTACTCGTCGAGATCTTTCAGGCGGAAGTCGGCTGATATGTCGACTGCCTTAACGCCGTCTGCGACAAACGGTTCCAATCTCTCGGCGCTCGCCGCGTGGGGCAGAGCTGAGAATACGAAATCGACACTGTCGGTGATGTCGGGGGTTATCTCGATGTCACATGCGGACAGATGCGGGAAGATCTCACCCAGTCGCTCTCCCACCAAGCTTCGACCGGTGGCGGCCGTGATCTCAACTTCAGGGTGGCGGTGCAAAATGCGCGCCAACTCCATGCCGGCATATCCGGTTACGTTGATAATCCCTACCTTCACCAGTCAACCTCCTGATATATCTTCCGTAGTTCGATAATCTCGGCTTATAGCTCGAAAATGTCGTTCACCGGGCAGGCGAATCCCGGAAGGACGTTCCCGCCGTCGATGGCATCGCTTTCAGAAAGCGTTGCTATAGAGCCGTCCTCCGAGTGGACGTCCACACTGCGTGTGTCAGGGTACGCAACCCATACGAGACGCACCCCGTGACTGTGCCACATCCTAGCTTTGTCGTGCACCTCAGTGCGGCTGTCGCTGGGAGACGCGATCTCAACGACGAGGTCAGGGATCACTTCTGAGTAGCCAGGCACGCTCACATCAAGCGACATTTTCTCCGACGAGATGAAGGCGACGTCAGGCTCACGGACAGTGTCCGGGTCCCTGTCTATCCTGATGCCACTGTCGGAACCAATTAGCGACCCCAGTCGTCTGGACTTGATGAACCCCCCTATCGCCAGGGCCAGATTCATTACGTATTTACCGTGATCGACTCCAGCAGCCATAGGCTCGCAGAGCACTCCCCGGATAAGCTCGCCACGGAACCCCTGACCATGCAGTCGCAGCAGATCATCTGCGTTCAGCAGTTTGGTCTCAGTTTGCGTCGTCATGGCGGTCACCTTGCCCTGGACACGAACGTGGATGGGTACACTCGCTTGATGATTATATCAAGCTAGGCTCCAGGCATTGCAATGGAGATGAGCGGCAGAGACGATTCGCTCTTTTCGCCCTAGTACCGTTTCCAGATAGTTCTGACCGTAAAGGCAATCACCTCAAACTCTGGATTCCGGCATACGCCGGAATGATGGTTGAGGGATGGCGCATCTGTCATTTTCAACTGGTGGCGGTACTAGTGGTGGCAGCCCCTGGCGAGGATAGGCCACACGTCCTCGACGACCCCGTTGCGGATGCCAATAAACTGGTCCCAGCGGTTGACCATTATGTCCTGCTGGGCACTTAACAGTAAGAACTGGTCTCCAACATCCAGAGGCATCGGGCCGCTTGACTTCAGGACGATGTGGTCGGGCTCCAAAGAGTCAACGGTGACGTCTGGGATGCCTTCGACCGACGGCAGAACGCCGCCCGGCGCGGCGAGCGCGCGGTATCCGACGTCGCCTATGGCGGTGTTCGAGTCGGGACAGCTCACAACTGTCGAGAGAATCTTGCCAGCGAACTGGAAGTCTTCCATGTAAGTGCTGCCGGTGTTCATGAGGGCGTATGTTCCGCCCTGGACCTCGGTGACTTCCGGCATCTCGGGCGCCACGTCGATAGTGAAGGTCTCACCGGTTGACACGATCTCCACTGGGTATCCCGCATCCTCGATTGCCCGCTTTGCATCTATACACTGCTGCATCCAGCGTCTGCCCTCTTCGAATCGGGTCTCGCGGTCTGGGTCGCCTGTGATGGACTGATGGCTCATCACGCCCCGGAAAGTCACGCCGGGAAGGTCATTGGCCATACGGGCGAGAGCTATCCCCTCGTCGGGCCCCCTGATACCCGCCCTGTTCATGGACGTGTTGACCTCAATGACCAGTCCCACTTCGGTACCCGCGCCCTGGGATATGTCGGAGATCAGCTCGACATTGCGGGAATCCTCGACAGCAACCTTGACATCGGCTGATCGAGCCATTGAGCAGATGCGAGCTATCTTGTCTTCCGTTACCGCCTGGCTGGTAATGAGGATGTCAGTGATGCCGCCTTCGACCATGACTTCGGCCTCGGACACCTTAGCGGCGCACACGCCTCCCATTGTGCCGCCCGCTTCGATCTGTTTGCGTAGGACTGCCGGTGTCTTCACGTTCTTGGCGTGTTCCCGCATCTTACAGACTGTGTCGGAGTACAGGCTGGCTATGTGGCCATAATTGTGTTCAAGCGCGTCGAGATCTATCAACAGAGCTGGCGTCTCAAGGTCGGCGATTGGAGTTCCGGGTGTAGGTATGTAGGAGGTCATAGCGTCACCTCAGCTAATTCGACAGACTGTCAGTTGTACCGGCCCCTTGCAGAAACTTCCCACACTGCCTCGAGACGTCCGTCTCTGGTGGCATGAATGTAGTCGTAAACGTTGGCGGTGTTGGCGATGTTGTCTGGCACGAGCCAGACCTTAGAGCCCACGTCCAGGTCCCAGCCTGCGCCGGCCTCATCTACTAGCGCGCCATGCTCGGCACTCATTCTCGGAACCACCACACCACTGACACCGTCAACAGCGGGCAGTCCCGTGTCGATACTGGTGGCTTTCTGACCCGCATCGACCCATACCAGGCCATCGTCCTTGCTGCTTATGACGGTAGCGAGGATCCTTGCCGCCGTGTGAAGCTCGGGCCTGAGCTGTGAAAGAGCGTTGTCGTTCAGGGCGTAGGAGCCGGCAATGACGTCGGTTACCCCATCTGAGGCTGCGATAGTATCGTACTTCGCTGAACCCGCAGCCGCGATCATCGGAACGTCGACTCCTGCGGCGTCACAGTATGAGGCAGCCTCCAGCAGGGGCGCAGCTCCAACGGAGCTTACCAGTCCGGAGAAGTGCAGGCTGGGTGCGGCGCATATCCGTTCTGCCAGGGCCGGTGCATCCCTTGGAGTCACGCCAATTGCAGCGGTATCGGTCCTGATTGCCGCCGCAACTCCTATGGTGGAGCCTGAAGACTGCGCTGCACTGGACAAGCCATCGACGTTGGAGGAGCTGTCCGCCAGTACAACAAGCTTGACTCGCCGGGCCAGGGCTGCCGTTCTTGCCATCTTTGATCGGGTCACTACGAGATTGGTTACCAGGATGTCATTGAAGCCGTGTTGACTGAAGACTTCAGCCTGTCCGAGCGTGGAAACTGATACTCCGCTCGTACCTCCCGCGCCTATCTGGATGTGTCCGATTGCTGGACACAGGTGAGCGTCCAGGCGTGGGCGGACTCTTGCACCCGAGGCTTGAATCGCGGAATGAACAGCCTCCAGGTTTGACTCGAGCGCGTCCAGATCGACGACGAGTGCTGGAGTATCCAGACTCTCTGAGGGGGCGCCAATAGGCTTGAATGTCGGTCGTTCCATATCTCTCCTCGGTGAGACCGGATCAGGTCGCTCAGGGCCAGCCAGAGACTATCACACGCCGGCGTGAGCGTCTAATCGCGGCGACAGCGTAACGGCGGCAGGCGTCTGATACCATGATAGAGAGCATCGATCTCAATGGAGGATCTCGCTTGGACCAGGCCGTAGATCAATATAACGGACTCGATTTGATGGATGGAGAGAGGATCGACAGATCCATCAGCGCGGCCCCCCAGAGTGGCCGGTCTTCAAGTAGCGGCGACGACTCCCTGCTGCTGACCAATAGTAGGATCATTCGCATCTCGGGAACCGGCGGTGGGACTGAGGTAGTAATGGCGTCTGTGGACGACGTGGACTCAGTCGAATTCATCATGATAAATGAGGGCTACGGAGCATTCATCTGGGCTGGTCTATCTGTGATTTTGAGCATCGCGCTTTTCAGCATCCTGGAAAATCAGATAACTCGTGTGATCGTGCCACTAATGGTGCTTGGCATGGGGGTATTCCTCATAGTCAATCGCCTGTTTAATTCAGGAGGGCCAGCGGCAGTATTCCGCTTCGGAGGGTCCGCCATCACCTGGCCATTCGAGTCTGAAGACGAGTCTCTGGAAATTCGCGACTTCATCTCGGGCTTGTACCGCATGAAGTCGGCGCGCAGGCCTGAGACAGGCTGGCCGTTCGCCCCTCGTTAGCCCAGGCGAAGACTCGGGACTACGTCCAGGTCCCACTGGTAAGAGTCGCCATTCCTGAGTGTGAAATATGCTGCGGCCCCTATCATCGCGCCGTTGTCGGTACACAAGGCGGGCCGCGGGACTACAACTTCAATTGGGGACCGGTCGGCCATCTCTTTGCGCAAAAGCGCGTTGGCCGCAACTCCACCCCCTAGAATGATGCCCTTAACGTGGTGCTGCTTAACGGCATCCAGCGTTCGAGTGACCATGCTGTCAACGATGGCCTCCTGGAAGGCATGGGCAACCTCGGACACTTCGGTCGGGTCAAGCTCCTCGTCTTCAGGTGGAGGGTACATTCCCTTGAGCTCGGCGCGTCGCAGCACGGCAGTCTTGAGTCCGCTGAAGCTGAAGTCGAGAGAGTTCCTGATTCTCGGCCGGGGAAGATCGGGTTCGAGTCCGGACGCTGCTTCGGCGACGCGCTGGATCTCCGGTCCTCCCGGAAAGCCCAGACCCAGAACCCTGGCAGCCTTGTCGAACGCTTCGCCCGCGGCGTCGTCCCTGGTTCGCCCTATGAGCCGGTACTGTCCGTGCCCATCCATAAGGATGAGATCAGTATGTCCTCCCGACGTGATGAGGCACATGAGAGGGAAGCCGGGACTCGCTTCGGGGTCGACTGAGTCCTCCAGCCACGCGGCATAGACATGCCCTTCGAGGTGATTGACTCCTATAAAAGGCAGGTCGTGGGAGAGGGCCATACCCTTAGCGGTATTCACTCCTACAAGCAGCGCGCCTGCCAGACCGGGGCCGTGGGTCACGGCTACGCCGTCAAGTTGTTGAAGCTCCAGTCCGGCCTCTTCCAGAGCGCGATCCACGACCGGGATTATCGTGCGCATATGCTGTCGAGAGGCGACTTCAGGGACAATGCCGCCATACTGCGCGTGCATATCGACCTGCGTGGCGACAATATTGGAGACTATGTGTCGACCATCTTCGATGACCGCGGCGGCGGTCTCGTCGCATGATGTTTCTATGCCGAGAACTTTCAATGGCTATATTCCGCGCTCTCCGACGCCGAGAGGCATGTACGGGTGTGCGTTGGCGACGTCTTCGTTGAATGTAAGACCCAGTCCCGGTCCCTCAGGCAGATCGACGTATCCGTCTTTCTGCCTGGGTAGTCCGTCGAACACCTCGAAGTAGTGTGGCTCGTAGAACTCGGCGTGGTACTCCTGTATTAGGAAGTTCGGAGTCGCGGCGTCAAGGTGGAAGCTGGCCACAGTGCCGACCGCAGCATTGGTGTTGTGCGGAGCCATGACCACGTGGCGCGGCTCGGCAATCGCGGCAATCTTCTTTAGCTCGGTGATGCCGCCAGCGTTGCACATGTCCGGCTGGAGAATATCTACCGCATCAGCCTTGACCAGCTCGTAGAACGGGAACTTCAGGTAGAGACGCTCTCCAGTCGCGATCGGGATGTTCACTTTCTGGCGCACTTGCGCCATTTCGCCGACATTCTCCTGGGAGACGGGTTCCTCGAACCAGAGCGGCCTGTACTTTTCCAGCCGCTGTCCCAGGTGAATAGCCGTGTAAACGTTGAACTTCGCGTGGACCTCGACGAGTATTTCCACGTTGGGTCCGACCGATTCTCTGACGGCAGCTACGCGGTCCTCGGCGAGCTGGGCCTCCTCTGGCGAGATAGTGTAGTAGTTGTGCTGGCCGAACGGGTCGAACTTCATGGCGGTGTAACCCATCTCGACCACGCGGATCGCCTCTTCAGCGTTCTGCTCCGGAGTTCCGGGATTGGTGTACCAGCCGTTGGCATAGACACGAATCCTGTCGCGTATCGGCCCGCCCAGAAGTTTGTACACAGGGACTCCCAGTGCCTTGCCTTTGAGGTCCCAGAGTGCGATGTCAATGCCTGACAACGCAGTCGAGAACAGACGCCCTCCCCTACCGCCATTGTCCTGGTGCATTCGCATCCAGTGGAGTTCATGGGCCATGGGGTCTTTGCCGACCAGGTAGGCCTCGGTCCACTTCTCAAGCAGGTCGGCGACCATTGGGTCGTATGACAGCATCGACGCCTCGCCGATGCCTTCCAGTCCCTCGTCCGTCTGAAGCCGAAGAATGAGCCAGTTGCGCTTCGCGTTGCGATGCTGTGATGAGAATATGTTGATCTTGATTCCGGTGATCTTCATCGTGTCGCCCACCTGTCCTGATTCGCCATAAGAGTGTACAGACCGACATATCCACGGGCAACTGCGGGTTCGGGGCCAATGCCGTCCGGGTGCGCGGGGCACTCGTAGTGGGAGCCCAGAAGTGAGCGGGGGGCATCAGGGCAATCGCATTTGGACTTCAGCCTGCCACCGTCAATCGCCACTCCGGCGAAGGCCGGAGTCCAGTAGCGCGGTGTAGGAGGCCCTGTCGAAGCTGGCCCTGTTAAGTGCGATTGCCCTGCGAGGCATCACTGCGCCAGCCTGGGCCGTCGTTGCCCACCGATAGTGCCCATGCTAGAATCTGCCAAGCGTTCAGAGGCTAATCTGAACGCTTGGCAGATTTCCCAATAGCCGCACTCGCAAGGGGGCCCCTCATGACTCTCCCTGACCGCATGAAGTTCGGAATCTTCATGGCCCCGTTCCACTGGCAGAACGAGAACCCGACCGTGGCTTACGAACGGGACTTCGAGTTGATCGAGTGGCTGGATTACCTCGACTTCGACGAAGCATGGATTGGGGAGCACCACAGCGCCGGGTGGGAGACGATCGCGTCACCGGAGTTGTTCATGGCCGCGGCGGCTGAGAGGACCAAGCACATCAAGCTGGGCACGGGTGTCACAAGCCTGCCTTACCACCACCCGATCATGGTCGCCAACCGCATGGTGCAGCTCGACCACATGACGCGCGGCAGGACGATGCTTGGTGTGGGTCCCGGTGCCCTTTCGACCGACGCGTATATGCTTGGAATCGACCCGGTCGACCAGCGTCGTCGCATGGACGAGTCCATGGGAATCATCAAGCGGCTTCTCACTGAGCGAGACCCAATCACTTACGAGAGCTCATGGTTCACGCTGCGCGAGGCGCGCCTGCATCTTCGACCGTACACCCAGCCGCACTTCCCAATGGCGGTTGCCGCGGCCCAGTCGCCATCAGGAATGGTACTCGCCGGCAAATATGGACTTGGCGTGCTTTCGGTCAGCGTCATACGCGGCGGCTCATACGCCCGCGATATGAGGGACTTCTGGAAGATCGCTGAGGAGACTGCGGAGCAGTACGGCAACGTCATGGACCGCAACGAGTGGCGGCTGGTTGTTGTCTGCTTCCTGGCGGAGACGAGAAAAGAGGCCCTCGAGCAGGCGCGCGTGGGTGCGGGGCGCTTCCAGCGCGAGTACTTCGAGCAGACGCTGGGCGCTCCGGCCACTGACTGCCCGCAGGACAAGATCGTCGACCTAATGGTCGAGAACGGCGCCTGGTGCGTGGGCACCCCGGACGACCTGATCGAGATGATCCATCGACTGGACGAGTCGAGCGGCGGATTCGGCGGGCTGTTGGTGCAGGCCACTGAGTTCGGCACACGTGAGCAGGTGCTCCACAGCTACGAGCTGATGTCTCGCTACGTCATGCCCCACTTCCAGGGGTCGATCGCCAGTCTCAGGGAGTCGCAGCAGTACGCCAAGGACGTCCGCGGCGAACTTGCGGACCAGCGAGAGCAGGCAATGCAGCGTGCAGCAACGGACTACGACACTTTACGGGCAGCTCGCAATTGACAGGCTGCAAGCCAGACCTCACAGCACACCGCTGAGGAGGTTGGTCAGTCCAGCCGATAAACTCTCGACAAGCACCGCACTTCGATGAGGTCTGTTAGATTACCCTGAATCTATCGTATTCAGGCCACTTGCGAGACGATCGCCACCACACACTCACACATAGCAGGAGAGTCTGAGAGAAAATGCCAGTAATGACAGGGGGCGAGGCACTCGCCCGATCACTGTATCGCGAGGGAGTCCGCGTGATCTTCGGGCTTCCCGGCGTGCAGCTCTACCACGCCCTGGACGGTCTCGCGCAGGAACCCGGGATTCGATTCATCGCTACCCGCCACGAGCAGGCGACAGCCTACATGGCGGACGGCTACGCGCGAGCGTCAGGCGAAGTCGGAACGGCGATGGTCGTGCCGGGTCCGGGCCTGCAGAACGCCAGCGCGGCGATCGGGACTGCATACTCGGCATCGTCTCCGGTGCTGGTCGTCGCGGGGCAGGTGCAGCGCGAGTTGATAGGGGTGGACAGGGGCGTTCTCCACGAGGTCAACGACCAGTTGGACACAATACGGCCTGTCACGAAGTGGGCACATCGTATTCTCGACCCGGCAGAAATACCGGCAGCCGTTCACGAGGCTTTCCACAACCTGAAGACAGGCCGCCCCAGGCCGGTTGAAATCGAGATTCCGCCTGAGACCCTTGAAGACGAAGCAGACATCGACCTGTTTGAGCCGGAGGAATACGCGGCTGAGGTCCCGGACGAGGCAGACATCAGGAGCGCCGCAACCCTCATCTCGCGGGCCAAGAACCCGCTTGTGTTTGCAGGTGGAGGTGTCATCGCCTCGAATGCGACCGAGTCACTGACTGCTGTCGCAGAGTTCCTGCAGGCGCCGGTTTTGATGACGTCAGAGGGCAAAGGGGCGATCTCGGACCACCACTATCTCGCACTCGGCGGGATGGGCTTCCGCGGCGATCCATACTCGGAGCGAATGGCCGAGCACGACCTGGTGATCGCAGTTGGCACTCGCAATGCGTACCCCGATATCTTCTCGCAAAAGATACTCCAGATTGACGTGGACCCCGATGAGATAGGGCGAAACTACAAAGACACTGTCGGATTGGTCGGCGACGCAAAGCGCACGCTCGAAGAGTTGCTAAGGGCGCTGAACGCGGTGTCGGAGCCTAGAGATACCAGAAGGGCGGAGCTGGTAGCGGCGAAGTCGGAGCGGCTTGGCGCGCTTCCCAAGATAGAACCTCAGCACTCGTTCACGGAGGCGATCAGGAGCGCGGTTCCTGACGACGGGATCGTAATCTCCGGCATGACCCAGATCGGCTACTACAGCCGGGTCAACTACCCTGTGTATGAGCCGCGCACGTATCTCACCAGTTCATATTTCGGCAACCTTGGGTACGCCTATCCTGTGGCGCTGGGCGCCAAGGTCGCAATGCCGGACAAGGCCGTAGTTGCCATATCGGGCGACGGGGGGTTCATGTTCGCGTCGCAGGAGATGTCCACGGCGGTCAAGTATGGCATCAACGCAGTCGCAGTAGTGTTCAACGACAACGCCTATGGCAACGTGCTGCGCGATCAGGTCACTCGGTTCGACGGCAGGACAATCGGCGCCGATCTGCACAACCCGGACTTCATGAAGCTGGCCGACGCATACGGAGTCAGGGGAGTCAGGGTACATGACGCTGATGAGCTTGAAGGTGCGCTCTCGGACTCGCTCAAGATCGAGCGCCCGTCGCTGATAGAAGTTCCCGTCGGAATGATGCCTAACCCGTTTGGGTGATTACGGGTTGTTGGCAAGATCCTATAAAGTATCAAGTCAACGCTTCGATTTTCACTGTGCCACTTTGCACCACATCAATACTCAGAGCATGCCCTCTGAGCAACCCCATCCCTACGAGAGGTTGGTAGGTGTCTGCCGCATCTACTTCCACGATCCGGTCCTGCCCGTTCCACGATATGGTTCCTTCGTAGGCGTCGAACACATGCAGACTGCCGTCGGCCAGTAACCCTTGGACACGACCCCTCCAAGACAAGCCCACTCGGTCAATCAACATCGTCGGGAGTATCAGATGACCCGTGTAACCGGTGTCGATTATGGCCTCGATTTCCTGATCAGCCCCAGCAACGCCGCGTAAGGTAAGTCCGATAGTCGCCTCGTGACTCTCATTTACCGTGCCCTCGATCATATCGCTCTGGCAAAGTGCGATAGCCCGAACCGGTGTACGGCGCGATGCCCGACGCGGACGAACCACGTCTGCGCGTCCGCGCAACGGGCGAGGAGCAGGTCGGATGCGGCAAGCGTGTCGTCTCCCACCTCGAACTCGCCAGACTCAATGTCGATTGCAACGATCATACCGAGGTTGCCTTCTTTCATTTGTGGCTTCACTCGCTTTTCGTAGATCGCCTGACCGCGCCGGGCGAACTCCTCTTTGCTGTAACGCGGCTGTCGTTCTCTCATTTCATTCCCACTTTATCTATGCTGCTCCGCAAATGTAGTAGTTACGACTATCCTCTTCAACAATCTTGGTCACTACAACGGACAGCCAATCCTCTTTCGAGAGATACAACGGAGTATTATTGAGTCGCAAGTATAGAGTATCTCCTGCTTGTACATGACTGACGGACTTGGAGATTCGCACATCACAATGCTTATCATCTTGTCGGGTCTTGAATGGGTATTCAGTTATGGCTACTTCACGCAAAGTTTCTGAAGTGCTGCCGAGAGACAGAGGAGGCGTTTGTATATGCAGCGATGGTCAGGCTGATGCTTCGCAGACTGGCACACCCGGTATGAATCACCTTCTCAGACACCCTCTTACCTCTCGCGCAAGTCGCGCGAACATGCTTGCTCACCTTGTCTATGAGAGCCTAGCCTGCGCTCCCTCTTGTCCCCGTCTGCGCGGCGCATGGCGGAACGTTGCTTCACGTGCGAACCTCGGGTACTGCACTTCGCTGCCCCCGAGCAGGTCTTCGATGGTCAGAATCTGTAAGCGCGGGTACTGGCGGTCCGAAGTTTCTCCGAGTAACTTAGGCGCATACACGCCTGCTGAAGCCGCCTCCTGGAGCATAGGGCGTGTCGGAGGGTTCAGTGTAACGAACAGACCCATCTCGGCCCTCTCGCGCTCCATGTCTCCCTTGAGAGTCGCGACTTGGTTTCGTTGAACGCTGCCGCTCTTCACCTGGACGATGATCCGCTTGGCCTTGCCGCTGTTGTCATCGAAGAAGTTGATGTAGCCGTCTATGCCCGAGTCCGCTCCCTTCTTCCCCCGGTTGGATGGGCGGGCGCCCACTAAGCCGAGCCCCAATACTCGAACTGGTAGCGTCCATCGTGCTCGCTTTCGACGGCAAGCGCCCTTGCGCTCTCGAGGTCCTGCGGCACTCCTATCACTTCGTAGTTTGATAACTCGATACCGAAAGTGTCGTGCAAGCGGCTCTTCATCAGCGAGATGGCGAGGTGGGTTATGTCTATGCCGATCCACCTGCGCTTGAGACGTTCGGCAACGGCGATCGCCGTGCCGCATCCGCAGAACGGGTCGAGCACAACGTCACCCTCATCGCTACTGGCCTCTATTATGCGTTCGAGCAGGGCCTCGGGTTTCTGGGTGGGGTAACCGAGGCGTTCTTCATGCCACGACCTCAAGGCTTGGATGTCCGCCCAAATGTCCTGTGCTCTCAGACCATTTGATTCGTCCAAGTAGCGTTTTATACGGGGGATTCCGTTTCTTGTGTAAAAGATCCTTTCTTCAGAGTCGAGTCGTTCCATCGTTACCCTTGGGACGCGCCAGACCCGAACAACTCCCTTCCATTCGTACTCATACCCACCACCCTGCAGACCCGAAGCACTAAGGTCGCCCGACATCCACTGCCTTCCGTCAGGATCTCGGTAACGGTAGTATCGCTCAACATAGTCGCTGTCGTATGGCTGGTATGTATTGTTCCAAGTCGCTCCGACGTCATACATATAGAACAGAATCACATCGTGCGCCCGTCCGAATCTTCTGGCGTCGCTATGCCCAGACGTTCTTTTCCAGACAATCTCATTACGGAAGTTCTCGACGCCGAATACGGCGTCCATAAGTAGCTTCAGATAGTGACTCGCTGTAGGGTCGCAGTGAAGGTAGATGCTGCCCGTCGACTTTAGCACTCGGTGAAGCTCAGCTATGCACTGTGCCATCATAGTCAGGTACGCCATCATGTCGTTCTGACCAAGAAACTGCCTCAGGGCCTGGAGGAGCTTACCCAGATTTTCGGGGCCGTCAGTTACCACCTCGCGAAAAGCGTACTCCGATTCCATGCTCCAGTGCCATGTGTCGTCGAAGGCGGTGATCTGCGCTGCGGAATCCTCGCCGCTCTGTTCTCGGAACAGCACGTTGTAGGTAGCATTGGAGTTGAAAGGGGGATCGAGATAGATCAGGTCCACGCTCTGAGCGTCCATCCTGCGCAGGATATGAAGATTGTCGCCAAAGAACAGCCTGTTCTTCCATCCTGCGCTCGCTGGCCTATCCTGGATTGTCATTAGCGCTTCCTTAGGTCTTCACCTGCCTGCTTCAAGTACAGCCTAGCGGCGCAGGACGACCCTTGATTGTGGTGACTGTTCTTTGAGCGGATCATAGCACAAATGAACTAATAGTGAAGAGTCAAATTTAGCCCAGTTTCAGGATCTTTTGAAAAGCGCGGCCCATGAAAGTCCGGTGCTCGGGCACGCGCCTCCATGGCTGTCAGTCACGACGAATCGAATGAGTCAGTCAGAACATGCGGACGCGACTCTAGCCACCTACCGCATAGGCTACGAACGGAATTGTCTTTACTGGGGAGACGCGCACGCGCGAGCCCGCCGGCAAAGTGGAAAACGATCTCCTGCGCGATCTGACGATCGCTCCGGAGTCAAGTCTCACGCTGAGTATCACCTGGTCGCCTCTGAACTCGCGGGCCACGACCGTTCCCTGCCCGTCCCGGTCGGGGATGAGTTCCAAGTCGTCTGGGCGTATCAGGACGGTTGCCGATTCCTCCTGAGACATTCGGCAGGTGGCTGACCTGCATTTTAGGACGCCAAGTTCGGTGGCCACCCTACCATCTCCTACCGAGTGGCCTGGAATAAAGTCACACGGACCAGTGAACGCAGCTATATCGTGGCTCGCGGGGAAGTGGTATATCTGCTCTGGAGTATCGATTTGGAGCAGTCTTCCATCGATCATGACGCCGACCCGATCTGCGACTGCGAATGCCTCTTCACGGTCGTGCGTGACCAAAACGGCCGCAGTCCTCTGAGAGCGCAGTATGTTCTCTACCTCATGCCTGAGCACCTGGCGCATGGAGGAGTCCAGGTTGCTGAACGGCTCGTCGAGCAGTACCGTCACCGGGTTCGGAGCGAGAGTGCGCGCAAGGGCGACTCGCTGCTGCTGTCCTCCCGACAGTTCGTACGGATACCTGCCGCCGAGTTCTTCCAGCTGGACGAGGTCGAGAACTTCGTGCACCCGAGCATTTCGGCTGTCCCTATCGAGTCCCCTGAGTCCGAATGCAACATTCGCCGCGGCCGTCATGTGAGGGAAGAGCGCATACTCCTGGACAACCATACCGAGGCCTCGATCTTCCGGGGGGCGAACGTGCTGCCGACTGGAGACCTCTTCTTCCTCGATCTCGACGGTGCCACCGGATGGACATTCGAGGCCGGCTATCAGCCTGAGCAGAGTTGTTTTGCCGCAGCCGCTTCTACCCAGGATCGCGATGACCTCGCCCGGCCATATCTCCAGGTCAACTGAGTCAACGGCAAGAACGGAGTCGAAACGCTTGGTTAGTTGGCTGCACCGGATGACCGGAGCGCTCATTGCTCTGACTTGCGCTCCCTGAGCATGAGAAGTGCCATGGGAATGGACGACACAAGGATTATCATCAGCGCGGGAGCCGCGGCCTGTGCGAAAAACGCTTCCTCGGACGCCGACCAGACCGCTGTCGCCAGCGTCTTGAAATTCAGCGGTCCCAGGATCAAGGTCGCCGTCAACTCTTTCACGGTGATGAGGAACACAAGCGCGCCACCCATAAGCAGTCCGGGCCTCAGCAGTGGCCCAGTGACAGACAGCATAACACGGAGCTGGCCGCTGCCGAGAATCCTGGCCGATTCCTCCAGTTTTGGACTGATCTGTACCAGGGAAGAGCGGACGGCGCCAAGCGCCGCTGGCAGGTGAAGAACGACGTAGCCAAAGATAAGCAGCCACATTGTCTGATACAGTGGCGACGCTAGACGGCTGGCAAAAAACACCAGAGCCAAGGCGACCACTATTCCGGGCATCGCATATCCCGTGTGGCTGAAGCGGTATACGGCTGTAGAAACGATGCCCGGATGCCTGACTGCCTTTGCCGCGACCGGTACGGCGAGGAGTGTGGCGACAACGGCCGCCACGAGCGAGACGCTCAGGGCGTTCCAGGTCGCGCTCCACAGCAGCAGAAGTGGCTCTCCGGCCAACACGCCGTTGGCCAGCCAGTAAGTCAGCATCGCGGCGGGGATCCCGAGTGCGACCAACACAATGCACCAGGCACATACTCCCAGCGGACCGCGCCAGGCGTTCAGAGATATAACTGTCTGATCCCGTTCTGAACCGGAAGACGAGCGATAGTATCGACTCCTGCCACGGGCAATGCCCTCCGCAATCAATATAGCTGAGGCCAGGCCCACCAGCCCGAGTGAGAGCATCGCAGCGACGGTTCTGTCGTACGACCCCAGGTACTGCTGGTAGATGGCCCATGTAAACGACTCGTATCGCATGAGCGAAACTGCGCCAAAGTCGCTGAGAGTGTAAAGGGCGACCAGGAGCGAACCAGACACCATGGCAGGCCGAAGCTGAGGGAGGGTTAGCCTGATGAACGTGTTGTATGTGCCGTGTCCCAGCAGCCGAGCTGACTCCTCCAGACTTGGGTCCATGCGCAGCAGCGCGCCCCTGACCGTCAAGTACACGTAAGGATAGCTGAGTAGAATGAGAGTTAGAGACGCTCCGGGGAGTCCATAAATTTCCGGTAGGCGATTTATTCCGAGCGGCTCGAGGGCGTCCTGCAGCAGGCCGCGGGGGCCGAGAGCCGAAACGAACAGGAAAGCGCCAACATACGTGGGAACTACCAAAGGCAGCGCGCATAGCACTGCAAGTAATCGCCTCGTAGGAATGTTCGTCCTCGTGGTGAGCCATGCCAGCGGGACACCAATCGCCAGAGACCCTGCAGTGACTACGACTACAAGCTGCACCGACCGCCACAGTATCTGCGCAGTTCTGAGGCGAAAGAAGAGCTCCCAAGCCTCAGCCGATGCGCCGACGCTCCTAATGGCCAGGTAGACCAGCGGTAGCGCCATCGCTGAGCCGACCAGCAACGCAGACAGCGTGAGCAGCGTCGGTGGACGCAGTCGGCCGTCAGACTGCGCCAGACTTGAGAGCCGGAGAGTTTGTAGCACTTTGGTAGTCTGGCCTGAGTCTGATCCCTACGGTATTGCTCCGACTTCACGCAGCAGCACCTCGGTTCCTGCGAGGTCGTCGAGCGACGCGAAGTCGATCTCTGGGCCGTTCAGGCTGTCGATAGGCGGGAGAAGGCGGTGTGTCTTAACACCCTCGATCAGCGGGTACTCATACACAGAGGCCGCGAAGTACTGCTGGGCAACCTGGGAGAGCAAGAAGCGTATGAACAGCTCCGCATTCTCTGGATTCGGACTCGTCTTCAGGATTCCCGAACCGGCGACCATGACCAGACTCGCCGGCCCCCCGTCGGTGAGGAACAGGTTGCGGGCGGCGAAGTCATAGCCGTGCTCGGCAATGAACCTGTGAAGGTAATAGTGGTTTACAAGGCCGATATCGACCTCACCCTTGCCTACAGCGTCCACGATTGGAGTGTTCTTCGGAAACTCCTGGACATCGTTTGCCTGCATACCTTTCAGCCAATTGCGGGTCACGTCCTCGCCCCACAGCTGGCGCATGGCGGTGACCATGATTCTGAACGAGGAATTGGTAGGCGCCCAGCCGACCCGACCCTTCCATTTGGGGTCGGTGAGTTCTTCCACTGACTGCGGCAATTCAGTTTCTGAAAGATCGGAGTTGTAGACGATTACGCGGGCCCTGGCGGTGACTCCTACCCAGGCCCCGTCGGCAGCCCTACCCCACTCCGGAACGGCGAGGGTGATGTCGGACGGAAGGGGATCGAAAATTGGCGAAAGAGCCGCGAGGGCCCCGGGTTCCTGCGACCAGAATACGTCCGCAGGGGAGTTATCGCCCTCTTCCTGCAACGTGGCTGCTATGGCCGAAGACCCTCCGTACTTGACCTGCACGTCGATGCCCGTCGCTTCTTTGAACTGTTTAATGACAGGACCTACCAGTGACTCGCTCCGGCCCGCATAGATGACCAGGCCCCCCGGATCCGAACCGTTCACGCCTGTGGCGTTCACAGCCAGCTTTGCGGAAGATGCTGCAGCTTGGGCCGCGGATGCGGCATCTCCTGCGGCCGAAGCAGCTTGAGCGGCAGCAGCAGCGGCAGCGCTGGCGGCTGACGAGGCTTCCTGGGTTGCAGTGGTAGCTTCTCTGGCGCCGGAGTCGTCAGTGGAACATCCAACCGACAGCAGCACAACGACGACCACCGCGAATAGAGAAATGAAGGCTCCAGTCGCCTTCCCTTCCACGTGTCCCGGGAATGCTGCCTGCATAGCTATTAACCTCATCATAGTCCACTCATGCGTTCGCTCTTAACAGCGCGATTAGTTTGACCTCATAACGTGATCGTGTCAACACTAATTTCCCTGTTTAGCACATTCTACCTTGACGACTCGCTGAATACGTAAAGAGCCAACGTGACAACCGATGTAGTGCGCGTGTGAGGTACGGGCTAGTCATTCAGTCGGAGTTGTCGACGTCGAGCCTGTGGCTGCTCAATTGGCAGTTTCGACATGAACAGGGAATAGGCGGGCCTGAAGCCCGAATAGGTGCGAGCCTCCTACGATTCCAGGATGTGCCACTAATCTGAATCATGTTCTTGGACATCGTACTGTGTTGCGCCTTCGCAGCCGTCGGAATAGAATTCCTTCTGCCAAGACTGCGGATTACTCACGAACCGGAGGGAATCGATGCTAGAGCACTTCAAAGTACCAGTCGACATGGCCGTTCACGTCCAGGAAGCGCCGCTACGCGAGACGGTCGCGAGCGTCTTCAGGAAGATGGGCGTCAATGAAGCCGATAGCGAGCTCGCAACAGATGCGCTGGTGATGGCGGACATGCGGGGCGTGGAAACGCACGGCGTCTCAAACATGCTCCGAGCATACGTAGCTGGATACGGCAGCGGGGAGTTGAACAACGCTCCAAACTGGCGGATCACAAGAGAGACGCCAGCAACCGCCAACATCGACTCGGATCGCGGGCTTGGGATTATCGTCGTTCCCAAGGCGATGGAGATAGCCATAGAAAAGGCCAAGAACGTCGGCGTCGGTATGGTAACCATCCACAACTCTCGACACCTTGGAATGGCGTCGTATCATGCGATGATGGCGCTGGAGCACGACCAGATCGGCCTGTGCGTCACCTCGTGCCCGCCAGGCGTGCTCCCGACTTTCGGAGCCGAGCCGAGGTTGGGAACCAACCCGATCGCTGTAGCCGCCCCCGCCGATCAGGAGCCGCCATTCGTGTTTGACGCCGCGACAAGTACGGTGGCCGGAAACAAGCTCGGACTAGCTCGAAGGCTGGGGAACTCGCTGCTGCCGGGCTGGGTTGCTGACTCAGACGGCGTGCCCATCATGGATGAAGTCGAACCGCCTGTGCCGGGTTACGAGGGTCGCGCGTCTTCGTATCTGCTTCCGGTTGGTGGAACCCGTGAGTCCGGGTCTCACAAGGGATACGGACTGGCCTGTATCGTTGACATCCTGGGAGGAGTGCTGTCCGGCGGAGGATTCGGCGCAGTACCGGGCCGCCCCAATTTCGGTCACATGGTCGCCGCGTACAGCATCGAGGCGTTCATGGACACCGCAGAATTCAAGCGGACCATGGATGATTTCCTGAGGATGCTGAGGGAGACACCGCCCGCCCCCGGTCACGATCGCGTTCTGTTCCCAGGCCTCCCCGAGTCCGAAGAAGAAGACCTGCGAGCGGAGCAAGGCATTCCGTTCCATCCGGAAGTAATAGAGTGGTTCCAGGACATCACTAGCGAGCTGGACATCCCTTACACTCTCACCTAAACGATTTCGGAGGGCCGCGCCTCAGACTGTTGGATCGGTGCGGCCTTCCAGTTCAAAGGTCTCAACGCTCCATGAGATGCATGGCCTTCGACACCGGCGGCTGAACGTAGGCACTTACTGAGCAGACTCGGGAACCTCCGACAGTCTAAGATTGAAGGCGAGTTGCGCCACTTTCTACGCTGCGGTCGCTCGGTATCTCCTTACCCTGACGGCTGCGGACTGGTGGCCAAGGCGTTGGGCAGCCCATTCACGTAAGCATCGGCGACATCTGCTAGTGGCAAGGCTAAGGTGTCGCCGAATGTGACATCGTCGCCTCGTACGGCCCCGAGCTCGATCCATGGCACGGCCTCAGAGTCGCAAACGCTGCGTAGATCACCCAGATCTGCGCGACTGATAGTAACGACGATTCTGGATTGGCCTTCGCCGAACAGGGAGACATCCCATCGGTCGCCAAGAGCGGCTGGGATGTCGGCTCCCAACTCGCCCAGGACAGCGCACTCGGAAATCGCGACGGCGAGACCGCCATCGGAACAGTCGTGGGCAGACTTCAGAGTGCCTGATCCTATCAGCGTCCTACATACTCTCTGAACTGCGACTTCCAGGTCGAGGTCTATCCTCGGTCGCCCTGCTACCAGTCCATGCATCACTTCCAGGTATTCGCTGCCGGATAGATCGGATGCGTCCGCTTTGAGCGACGATCTGCCCAAAAGAACGATGACGTCTCCCGCGTCTTTGAACGCAGCTGTCGCGTGCGCTGAGACATCCTCGGTCAGCCCCAGGGCGCCTACCACGGGAGTCGGGTAGATGCCCGCGCCCTGCGTCTCGTTGTACAGACTGACGTTGCCGCTCACGACAGGAGCATCGAACCGGCGGCTGGCTTCAGCCATTCCCGCGACAGCCTCGCGGAGCTGGTAGTAGATCTCGGGTCTTTCGGGATTGCCGAAGTTCAGGCAGTCGGTCAGCGCGATGGGTGTGGCGCCGGTGCATGAGACGTTGCGACAAGCCTCAGCGACTGCGATCACGCCTCCCGCGTAGGGGTCGAGATAGCAGTACCGGCCGTTTCCGTCGGTCGAGATGGCGAGGCCCTTGTCGGTTCCCTTAATGCGCAGCAAAGCTGCGTCCCCACCAGGCGCGACAACCGTGTTGGTCTGGACCTGATGGTCGTACTGCCGGTATATCCACTGCCTGGACGCTATGTTAGGCGATGCCAGAAGCGCGAGCAGCACCTCTCCGGGAGAGGCCGTCGGCAGCGGTACAACGGTCAGGTCATTCGTCTGCAGGTCGTCAAGCCACTGTGGCTTAAAGGCGGCAGGCTCATATAGAGGTGGATCGGAAAGCAATTGGACCGGCACGGCTGCCTCAATCTGCCCATCGTCAGATATGGAGGCCAAGCCGTCGTCCATGACTTCACCGATCACGTCGGAGCGTAGGTCCCATCTATCGAAAATGGCCTTGACCTCCGCCTCGCGTCCAGGACGAACGATAACCAGCATCCGCTCCTGGGACTCGCTCAGCATGACTTCATAAGGGGTCATGCCGAACTCGCGGCGAGGTACAGCCCCAACGTCGATGCGAATTCCAAGGCCCGCGTTGCTCGCGCTCTCCACGCTCGCGCTGGTGAGACCTGCGGCTCCGAGGTCCTGTATTCCCACGACCGCATCGCAGTCCGCGGCTTCAAGACATGCTTCGATCAGCACCTTTTCCAGGAAGGGATTGCCGACCTGAACAGTGGGTCTAAGCTCTCTATCTTCTTCGAACGTTCGGGAGGCCAGACCTGAAGCGCCGTGAATGCCGTCGCGTCCCGTGTCGGCTCCAACAAGCATAAGTAGATTGCCGGGCGAGCCTGCCGTAGCCCGGCGCAGGTCTTCGTGACGCAATATTCCCACACACATTGCGTTGACAAGTGGGTTGCCGGAATAGCATGAGGAGAACTGCACCTCACCGCCTACGTCCGGAACGCCAATGCAGTTGCCGTACCCGGAGATTCCAGAGACTACGCCAGTGAAGAGATAGCGGTTGCGGCTGTCTGACAGTGGGCCGAATCGCAGCGAGTTCAGCAGCGCAACGGGTCGCGCGCCCATCGCGAATATGTCCCTCACGATACCGCCGACGCCTGTCGCCGCGCCTTCGTATGGCTCAATCGCGGATGGGTGATTGTGGGACTCGACCTTCATGACGACGGCCAGACCGGCGCCGATGTCCACGACTCCCGCGTTTTCGCTGCCGGGCGCTACCAGGAGCCGATCACTGACAGTGTTGAAGGCCCGCAGGAGCGGCTTGGAGTGCTTGTAGCCGCAGTGTTCGCTCCACATCGATCCGAACAGACCGACCTCAAGATGGTTCGGCTCCCTGCCCAGCCGCTCTACAACGGCTTCATACTCGCCCTGTGATATGGCGAGTTGGTCGAGAACTTCCTGGGAGATCGGCACTCTGGATCTAGCCTCCGGCGAAGATGAAACACGTCGTGTTGCCCAAGTCAGTCACGTGGCGGAAGGCTGCAAGCTCCGGCTGGACTCTACGATGGAGCGAAAGATCGCCAGCCCGTCCGTGCCGCCCATCAGGGGATCGCAGCATCTTTCAGGATGGGGCATCATGCCGAGCACGTTGCCTTCTGCATTTGTCACCCCCGCTATGTTGCGAAGAGAACCATTGGGGTTCGATGCGGCTGTAACGTTCCCGGAGTCGTCGCAGTACCTGAATACCACCTGGCCGTTGGACGCGATCGAGTCCAAAGTCTCATCGTTGGCAAAGTAGTTGCCCTCCCCGTGGGAGATGGGGACTGCGAGCACATCTCCTTTGCTGCACATGTTGGTGAATGAGGTGCAGGAGGTTTCGACGCGAAGGTTCACCCACTGGCAGCGGAACTGGAGATGGTCGTTGCGCATGAGAACACCCGGGAGAAGGCCGGCCTCGCAGAGGATCTGAAAGCCGTTGCATATCCCGATAACCAGCCCACCACTGGACGCAAACGCCTCGACAGACTTCATGATGGGCGAGAACCTGGCAATGGCGCCAGCCCTAAGGTAGTCTCCGTATGAGAAGCCGCCTGGTACAATCAGGCAGTCGATGCCAGACACGTCCGTGTCCTTGTGCCAGAGGTAGCGCGCGCCTTCGCCGAGATTGTCGGTGACTGCAGTAAAGCAGTCTCCGTCGCTCCACGTACCCGGAAATACGATGACGCCGAATTCCATGTACGCACCTACGCTCCGTTGCCGGCCAGCAGACCAGTTACGCGGTGGACGAAGTCTCGTACCTCAGGACCTTCATCTTCGATCTGCAAGTCGTCCATAAAGCCGTGGTAGAAGTTAGCGTGAAACTTCTCGGCGAAGCCAAAACCAGTTCTGATGGAACGGTCGTTGTACTCCTCAGACAGCCGCCGAACGGCAATCCTCAGCGCGGTGTGGCTGCCGTAGGGCCAATCTCTTTCCACGGCGACTGCCATTACGGCTTGGGTAGCGGCCCCCCACAGCTTTTCGGACGCCTGCATAGCATCGCCTTCAGCGAATTCACGGTCGGCGGCTTGCAGGAACGCTAGAGCGGCACGAACTCGGTCTTCTGTCAGCATCGTCATCGACTATAGGTTCCTGAGGGTCTCCATCACAATGGAGTTTACCTCTCGGCCTTCGGCACGGCCCCGGACCTGCGGCATGATTTGGGACATTACCTTGCCCATGTCGCCTGGGCCCGTGGCTCCGACCTCGGCTACGACCCGCCCTACCAGTTCCGCAATGTCGTCTCTGGCCATCTGCTGAGGCAGGTACTCCATGATGATCGCGAGCTCGGCCTGTTCCTTTTCGACCAGATCGGTCCGGTTGGCTTCGGCGAACGCTTCTATGCTGTCACGTCGCTGCTGGGCCTGTCTCGAAAGGACCTGCACGACGCCTTCGTCGTCGAGGTCATCCTGGACGCGGATCTCCTGGTTTCTGATCTCTGACCTCACGTAGCGAATGACGTCTCTGCGGAGAACGGCTCTGTCCCGCATAGCCTGCTTGAGGTCGTCATTAAGTCTGGATTTCATAGTCATTGTACAAACCTGCAATGCATGACTTACAGCAGAGAAGCTGCCTTCTTGATCGACTCCAGCGAGCGTTCGCGCCCCAGTACTTCCAGCGACTCGAAGATAGGCGGCGACACCTTCTGGCCGGTCGTCGCGACTCTGAGAGTTCCCAGAAGCTGACCTACTTTAACACCAAGATCGGCGGCCATGGGTCTCAACAGGGCCTCCAGTGAATCAGTCTGGAAGCTGTCGACTTCGACTAGCCCGTCGTATGCAGCCTCCAGGATCAAACGAGTGCCTTCAGGGTTCATGCCTCTCTGAACAACCTGCTCGGGATCAACCGGTATGTCCTCCGTGAAGACAAACTTCACGAGCGGAGCGGCATCTTTCAGGGTCTTCAAGCGTTCTCTAACCAGGGGCACGATTTCAGCTACACGGTCGGCATCCGGCTCGATGTCGAAGTCAGGAGGGGAATCTTCCCAGTAACGGGTCAGGGCCGCTCTGATCCTCTCATCGGGCGAGCTCCTGATATGCTGGCCGTTGAGCCACAGGAGCTTATCAATGTCGAACACGGCGTCCGACCTCGATACCCTGCGTAGGTCAAAGCTAGCGATCAGCTCGCCCGTGGTGAAGAATTCGGACTTGTCGTCCAGGGACCACCCCAGAAGTGCCAGGTAATTCATCAGAGCTTCCGGCAGGACGCCTATATCGCGGTAGTCCATCACCGAAGCCGCGCCGTGGCGCTTGCTGAGCTTTGTCCGGTCGGGGGCCAGGATCACCGGCAGGTGCGCGAACTCCGGCATGACCCACCCAAGGGCAGCGTACAGTTGGACGTGTCGCGGAACGCTGGGCAGCCACTCCTTGGCGCGCATCACGTGGCTGATGCCCATGTGATGGTCATCGACTACCGATGCGAGATGGTAAGTCGGGAAGCCGTCGGACTTGAGCGCGACGAAGTCGTCGTACAGCCGGTTCTCAAACTCAAGATGACCGAATACAATGTCATCAAGAGTCGATACGCCCTCATCAGGCATCCGGAATCGGATGACGTGTCTCTTGCCCTCTGATTCCAAGCAGCCCACTTCAGTTTCAGACAGTTTTAGGCAGTGGCGATCGTAGCCGATCGTGTTGGCGCCTGACGCCTCCTGTCCCCGCCTCACTTGGCTCAACCTTTCGGGCGTGCAGTAGCATCGATACGCGTGTCCCGATTCGACCAGCCGATCTGCCACCTCGTGATAGAGGTCCAATCGTTCTGACTGCACATAGGGAGGAACAGGCCCTCCGATGTCGGGACCCTCGTCCCAGTCCAGTCCGACCCATCGAAGCGAGTCGAGCATAGCCTCCACAGCGCCTTCAGTTCGGCGACCCTGGTCCGTGTCCTCCACGCGGATCATGAACGCCCCGTCGTGCCTTCGCGCGAACAGCCAGGCGAAAATGGCAGTCCTGACATTTCCGATGTGCGGATTGCCGGTCGGACTCGGTGCGAAGCGGACTCTAACCTGCTCAGTCATGTGATGTAGTCTTCCTGCTTTGTTCCGTCGTTAGAGACGGTTCAGTACTCTGGAATTCTAGCACCAATGACAGGGCGGCTAACAACCAGACTGGGCGGCAATCAGGGTCTTTCGATTGTTGGGCACGACACTAACGAAGCGGTGTCAATCACCCTCACCCCAGCCCTCTCCCTGAGGGAGAGGGGACAACTGTCTGATTGACCAGCCGGTTTCTCAAATAACCGAAAGACCCTGGGGCGGCAATGGACGCGAATTTGGCCTCGCGCCCGCTACGTCCTCAGTTGGGGGAAGAGGACCACTTCTCGAATCGTCCGCTGGCCCGACAGGAGCATTGCCAGCCTGTCCATGCCCATCCCAAGTCCGCCGGCTGGAGGCATTCCGTACTCGATTGCTGTAAGAAAGTCCTCGTCCAGCCTGTCCCACTCCTCCTGGGGAAGCTCGGCGCGGAACTTCTCCTGCTCTTCGAATCGCGCACGTTGGTCAACCGGATCGTTCAGCTCGGTGAACGCGTTAGCGATCTCCATCCCTGCGGCGAAAGCCTCGAAACGCTCTACCAGCCTCGGATCGTCGCCAGTACGCTTTGCCAATGGCGAAACCTGCACCGGGTAGTCGAGCAGGAACGTCGGCTGTATTAGCTTAGGCTCCACGGCAGATGAAATGAGCTTGTCAACAAGCCCGGCCCAACTGACCTGGTTCTCAATGCCTATCCCCGCCCGCACCATCGCATTCTTGAGACTGTCAACAGTCTGGTGCTCAAGGATGTCGATACCAGTGTGTTCCTCGATCTTCTCGACGAGCTTGACACGCGGCCACGGAGGTGAAAAGTCGATTGTCTGCTCGCCGTAGCTTACGATGCTACTTCCCGAAACTTCGTTTGCGACAGTGCTCACAAGATCCTCGACGAGAGCCATGACATCGTTGTAGTCGGCGAACGCCTCATAGGACTCCATGGTGGTGAATTCTGGGTTGTGGTTGGCGTCGATGCCTTCGTTTCGGAAGATGCGCCCGATCTCGTACACCTTCTCGAGGCCGCCAACGATCAGCCGCTTCAGGTGCAATTCGGTGGCGATCCTCAAAAACAGGTCGCGACTGAGAGCGTTGTGGTGCGTCTCGAAGGGGTGGGCCATGCCACCGGCGGCAACGGGCACAAGTACCGGCGTCTCGACTTCCATGAAGCCACGCCTGTCCATGAACCGTCGGATAGCGCTGACCATACGACTGCGTAGAATCGCGATACGGCGGGCCTCCGGGTTTGAGATCAGGTCAAGGTAGCGTTGGCGGTATCGGATTTCAGTGTCCGTCAGACCGTGCCACTTCTCTGGCAGGGGGCGAAGAGACTTGCACAGGACGGTGAAGTCACTGGCCTGGACCGTGACTTCACCGGTACGAGTGCGAATCATCTGGCCGGTAACGCCGATCCAGTCGCCGATGTCGATGTCTCGGAGAGTGGCGTAGTCGTCACCAAGAGTATTGCTTCTGAACATCGCCTGAATGCTTCCGGAGCCGTCCAGGATATCGTAGAACGTGACCCTACCCATACCGCGCATACCGGTTATCCTGCCCCCGATGGACACCTGGTCAAGGTCAAACTCGCGGTCGCCCGAGAACTCGGCTGACTCGAACTGCCGGACCGCGTCGGTCGCTGTGTGAGTGCGTTCGTACGTCCGAGGGTAGGGGTCTATTCCCCTGCTTCGGAGGTTTGCGGTCTTCTCTAGCCGTACTCGCACCAACTCGTCAGACGGAAGCGTCATGTCAATCTGTCCTCCTCAGGTCGAGTGTACGCCAAGCCTGCCGCGGTTTCGTGGATTCGTAGTGGTGTGTTAAATTCGCGGCCTTACTCTATGGCCACTATCGTCAGCTCCTGCTTGCCGGAAGGTGTCTCAACCTCGACAACGTCCCCGACTCTCCGATCCAGAAGGGCCTGGCCGACCGGGGACTCGTTTGAGATCTTGCCTTCGAGTGGGCGCGCTTCGGGACTGCCAACGAGCTGATAGTTCCGGTTCTGGCCACGCTGAGTTTTCACGGTAACCGCGGAGCCGAACTGCACCTGATCCTCGGAGTCAGGACTGCGCTCAGCCACGACTGCGTTGGTCAGAATGTCCTCAAGATCTCTGATACGACCCTCGACAAACGCCTGCTCGTTCTTTACTTCCTCGTACTCGGCGTTGTCTACTGTGCCACCGCCTTCCGTCGCCTGGTGAATGCGGGTGGCGACATCGGGTCGCCGGACGGTGCGAAGCTCGTGGAGTTCCTGCCCAAGCTGGTCGCGGCCTTCAGGAGTGAGGTATCGTTGGCGCTGAGTCATGGTAACGGCTCCGGCAAAACCAAAACGACTGAGAGGCGATGCACAGTTAAGACCTCTCTCAGCCGCGTTTGTACATGTTACAGCCACCAAAGCACTATGTAAAACACGCCGCGCATGACGGAAGCTGTATCAATTTTGTAAGTGTCTCAATGGGCAATCGCCCCCTTCGGCAATCTCAGGACAGGCTTCGGCAGGTTCTGGACGAACGAATGCGGTCGGGACGCGCGCCCTCCGAGTGTCTGTCGGTCTGCGGCGCTTGAAATCTCTGTTCGTATCGTGCATTATGCTTTAGAACGGACGTGCGGTATTGTAGCACAGCCGCACATCTGAATACAGACGGCTGGACCGTCCCCGATAGGTCTGTAAACGGCCCTCCCGAGTTTGCTTCGGTGGACTCGGCGAGGGCCTTTTGTATTTAAGGAGCAGGAGATGGGAGAGGACTCGATGGTGGTGGCGCTGTGGCACCGGAAGACGAACGTCGGTCCTCTGCTGAAGCCGGTGACGCTGAAGATCACATTCTCTCCGTCGTTCTCGGTGGAGAGGGTGTCACCGGCGGAGTACCGGACGCTGGCGGCGAAGCTGCCGCTGGCGGAGCGGATGGCGGCTGCACTCGGGAATGGCGCGATGAGCAGTTCCGCACTGGCGGAAGCTATCGACGCTAATCCCGGTTCCGTGCGCGTGACGCTCAACAGGCGGGACGACCCGTTCGTCCAGGTGGATGGCAATGGTGGGGTCTGAAGGCTCGCGGGGCGGGACTCCAGACTCCGTAACAAGTGTTTCAGTGGCGTTACGGGTGTTACGGAGCCATGTCTGTAACAGGATGTTTCAGGAGTGTTGCAGGTTGTTACGAATCAACAGCCGTAACAAGGGCACACCCTTTAGGGTGTGTGTGCCCCTGTTACGGGACGGGGTTGTTAATGACTGGTGTTTCGGCAAGTGCTGGGTGCGCTGTGTGTCGTCAGTCCAAGTGCGGGGGTGGTCTGGGAACGGGCGGTTCGCGAACTGCCCCTACGTGAGATGCGGTAGTGGTGGTCAGGAACGAAGCTGTATCAATTTTGTATGTGTCTCGATGGGCCATCCCCCCCTTCGGCAATCTCAGGACAGGCTTCGGCAGGTTCTGGAAGAACGAATGCGGGCGAGACGCCCGCGCTCCGAAACCTCGTCCAACAGCCACACCTACGGAATTGATACAGGCTCCGCACGATGGCCCGATGATATATACTCTCGTCACATTGAATAGGACGGTCACGACTGACGAATTGAGTCAGCGTCGGCGCTGTATAGGCCCCTTCGGAGGCCAACTTGGGCGATGACCGCAGTGGACTTCACACATGCGCCGACGCACAGTTGAGGGCTAGCTATGGGCGAGAACAACGAAATACAGGATGTTGTAGTAGTCGGCGCCGGAGCGTCGGGCGCAGCTTTCGCCTGGAGCCTCGCTAAAGATGGGTTCAGCGTCCTGTGCCTGGAGCAGGGCGGATGGACGGACCCATCGAAGTACCCGTCAAACCAGCAAGACTGGGAGATACACCGACAGACCGACTACAATCCCGACCCTAATTTCAGGGGACTGCCGGAAGACTATCCCGTCAACGACAAGGATTCGCCGATCGCGCCCCTGATGTACAACGCTGTCGGAGGGAGCACTATCCACTGGAGCGCTCACTTCCCCAGGTTCCATCCATCGGACTTCAGGACGAAGACCCTTGACGGCGTCGGGGACGACTGGCCTGTTACTTACACGGAACTTGAGCCGTACTTCGACACAAACGACCGGATCATGGGCGTCGCGGGTATGACCGGCGACACTGCCTACCCGCCAAAGTCTGAGCGGCAGACCCCGCCGATTCCTCTTGGCACTCTGGGGCAGACTATGGCGAGCGGCTTTGACAAGCTGGGCTGGCACTGGTGGCCTTCCGACTCGGCAATCCTCACTGCGCCTTATGACGGACGCGCGGCGTGCAACAACTGCGGCCCTTGCGACATCGGTTGCACCAGGCGGGCAAAGGCGTCCACGGATGTCACCTACTGGCCCAAAGCCCTGGCGATGGGAGCGCAGCTCAAGACCCATTGCCGTGTCCGGGAGATCACGGTCAACGGGAACGGGCTTGCTAACGGGGTCCTCTACTATGGTCCCGACGGCCAGTTGCAGGAGCAAAAGGCTCGCGTCGTAGTGCTGGCGTGCAATGGGATTGGTACACCGCGGCTGCTGTTGAATTCGACGTCCCCCACGTTCCCGGACGGCTTGGCGAACTCCTCTGGTCTTGTTGGCAAGAACCTCATGTTTCATCCTTACGCCATGGTCACGGGTGTATTCGAAGAAATGCTCGAAGGATACAAGGGGCCGATGGGGGCGAGCATTGTCAGCCAGGAGCACTATGAGACCGACCTGTCACGAGGCTTCGTGCGCGGATACGCGTTCCAGGTCGCTAGAGGTACGGGCCCTGTCTCGACAGCGCGTGGCGGCGCTGGAGGTCGTCGAATGCCGTGGGGAGAAGGGCATCACACGGCCATGGCCGAACGGCTCGGGCACACGGTCACGATAGCTGTGATTGGAGAGGACCTCCCCGAACTTCCCAATCAGGTGACCCTCGACGAACAACTCACTGACAGCAACGGCATACCGGCTCCAAAGGTCAGCTATACGCTGAGCGAAAACAGTCGGAAGATGATGGACCACGGCATCGGGACGGCGACTGCCGTGCTTGAAGCCGCGGGGGCTCACACTGTAACCGCTAACCCGTTGCTGCGCCCCGCTGGGTGGCACCTTCTCGGTACGGCCAGGATGGGCACGGATCCGGCAACCAGCGTGGTCCGCAAGACAGGTCAGGCACACGACGTCAAGAACTTGTTCGTCATAGACGGCAGCGTCTTCGTGACTGCGGGCGCAGTCAACCCGACGTCCACCATCCAGGCGGTCGCACTGTTGATGGCGGATGAGTTCAAGCAGAACGCAAGACATCTTCTGGACTAGCAGGCAGGAGGATAGAGTCATGGCCGCATTCCTGAGCGCACAACAGAGATCCCTGCTGGACGCCATTCTCGATCGCCTGATACCGGCAGAGGGCGCAATGCCCGGCGCCGGACAGGCGGGAACTGCTGAGTACATCGACGGCGTTGCAGGAGGGTCCCCACGGATGGCTAGACTGTTTGCCGAGGGACTTCGCAGCATCGAGTCGTCCGCGGTGAAGCGTGGTTCGAACTTCGTCGAAATGCCCGGCGATAAGCAGGACGAGCTGCTCAGGAACGTAGAGTCAGACAAGCCGGCCTTCTTCGAGACCCTCCTGATGCACACCTACAACGGCTACTACTCTAACCCCACAGTCGTCGAGGCTCTGGGTCTTGAGCCCAGGCCGCCGCAGCCGCGAGGCCACGAGGTTGAGTTCGGAGACTTCAGCTCCCTCGAGACGGTCGCGGCGCGGGGTCAGGCGTACAGGGACGCATGATCGCCCCGACTATGTCCTAATATCCCATTCGGCCTTCGCGCGCCAGCCAGGCGAACTGCTGAGGTCGCCTGCTCGCGCCGGGATCCATGATGACGTTTACCAGGGCGGCCTTGCCGGAATTGAACGCGCGTTCAAGAGCCGGCCTGATCTCGTCAGGCTCCTCTACGTATTCTCCGTGGCCCCCGAACGCCTCCATCATCAGGTCGAACCTCATGCTCGGAGTGAAGTCGTTTGGGTTCTCCTCACCGTCCACGTATTCACGGACCCACTTGTCTATGTTGGCGTTCTGGAATACGACCCAAACGACGGGCAGCTTGAACCGCACTGCGGTCTCGATGTCCATGCCGTTGAAGCCGAAGGCCCAGTCGCCCTGCAAGCAGACCACGGGCTTGTCCGGGTGAACAACCTTGGCCGCGATAGAGAACGGTACGCCCACGCCCACGCACCCGGCGACTCCGGCGTCGACGCGCTGCCTGGGGTTCCATACCGGAATCACCTGGCGCGAAATGTCCATAGTAGAAGCGCCGTCAGCTACCAGTATCGAGTCCTTGGGCATATAGTCGCGGATCTCTTTGAGGATCCGATAGTAGCCCAGCGGCATGGTGTCCGCGTTAAGCATGGGCTCGATCGTCGCGCCGTTCTGGGCCGCCTTCTCTTGCAGCCCACCGAGCCAGGGTGTCTCTCCGAACTGGACGGGAGACTCCTCAAGGCCGTCTACTAACTGGCCCATCACCATCTTGGCATCACCAACCAGGCCGACGTCAGCCGCATGGTTATTGCCAATCTCCTCGGGGTCGATGTCGACCTGAATCAGCTTGTAGTCCTCGGCGAACCTCGGTGGCTGTCCGAAGTGGAATATCCAGTTGAGCCTCGCACCCACGAGCACGACCGTGTCGGCTCCCTGGAGCGCCTGGGTGCGCGCGGCTGAGACGTTCATCGGATGGTCAGGTGGAAGCACACCGGCGCCCATCGGAGACGTAAGGAATGGGATTTGGGTCTCGTCTACGAACTGGAGCAGCTCGTCCTCGGCCCAAGACCATGCCGCGCCCTTTCCCACGATGAGCAGCGGGCGCTCGGCCTCTTTGAGTATGTCCAAGGCCTCCTTTATCTTGGCCGGTTCTGCGAGCGGCCTCGCAGGCTCGGGAGCAGGTACAGGAATAGGCACTTCGGAGTCGTCAACGGAGCCGGAAATCATCTCAGCAGGCAGATCCAGATAAACGGGGCCCGGACGTCCGGCGACAGCCTTGCGAAGGGCGATATTGATGAGAGTTGGGATTCTCTGAATGGACTCGGCGGCGTAGGCCCACTTGCAAAGCGGCTCAGTCGATTCGACCTGTGCGAGCTCCTGGAAGTCGCCCATGTTCCGTCGGCGAAGCTCGGCAGAGCCTCCGATTACGAGCAACGGCCAGCAGTTTACCTGCGCGTTTGCGACGGCCGTAAGTGTGTTAGTCTGCCCTACTCCCGACGCCGCGATGCACACTCCGACTCCTCGCGTAAAGTAGGAGTGGGCCTGCGCAGCCATTGCCGCCGCCTGTTCGTGGCGTACTGTGATGACACGCAGACCGGCCTCCGCGCAGCCGTTGACAATCGGCCCGACGGGGTCGCCCGGCAGTGTGTAAACGGTGTCGATCCCCTCTCGCTTCAGTGAGTCCACTACAAGATCCGCACCAGTTACGTCTGCCATGCCGTTCGCCTCCTTGACTTGTGATTCATTCGACGAGGCAATTGTATCTTGGGGTCTGACGGTGTCAAGCCGGACGCCAGTGGTAGAATGTGCGCGCATGTCACGCCAGTTCAAGGAGGCTCACATTGGTCAATACATTCGTTCCTTCATTCGTTTGGAGAAATCCGACGCGCATCGTTTATGGCACGGACACCCTGGAGCAGCTTCCCGACGAAGTTCGTCAAGTGGCGGGAGAAGGAGCGAAGGCTTTTCTGGTCACGGGCCGGACGTTCCTGAGAACGAGTGGCATACTGCAACGGGTGATGGACCTGCTCTCGGACTTCGAGGTCGTAGTGCATGACCGAGCCGATCCGTTTCCAACTCCTGCCGACGCCGATGAGGCCGCCGCACTTTGCAGAGAGGCTGGAGCCGACCTAGTGGTCGGAATTGGAGGAGGCAGCGCGCTGGACCTGGCAAAGGCCGCTGCCATCCTGGCCACGCACGACAGACCCGCGAAAGACTACTCAAGCCGGGCCGCACGGTTGGAGCGGCCCAGCCTGCCGTTCATTGCGGTCCCAACCACATCGGGCAGCAGCAGCGAAGTCACGTCCGGTTCGGCCCTGTGGGACTGGGACTCCAATTCGCAGTTCGGACTCGGCGACGTCAGGATGTTTCCGACCGTCGCGATCGTGGACCCACGGCTTGCGATGACTATGTCGCAGACGCTGGTGGCCAACACAGGCATGGATGCATTCACAAGCGCGTTCGAGAGCTACTGGAATGTTGAATCCGAGCCTATCTCTGACGCGTACGCGCTAGAGGTCATCAGGTTGTATTCGACAAACCTCGTGCGGTCGGCGATCCAAGGCGACCTGGAGTCTCGCGCGGCGTGTGCTTTGGCGGCAACGATGTCCGGCGTGGGGTACAGCAACAGCACGCCGAACGCCTGTCATGGTGTGGGGAGTCCGCTGACGCTGCACTGGCGAGTTGAACACGGCCAGTCTGTCTCGGTCACACTATCGTCATTCCTGAGATGGTCGGCCCCCGGAATCGCGGACCGGATGCCGGCGTTACTGTCCGCGCTGGGGGTCTCCACCCTCGACGAAGCGTGCGCCAGGATCGAGCGTATCATGACGGATTGTGGGCTGGAGACGCGTCTGTCGGGGCTGGGCATCGCCGAAGAAGATGTCGACACCATCGTGGAGAACACCCGCTGGGACCGTCTCGCGCTGCTTCCGAAGTCGATCGATGAGGATGGTCTGAGGACAATGCTTAGGGGAATCCTCTAGTACCGTTTCCAGATGAAAATGACCGATGATCCGCCCCTACCGTCATTCCGACGTAGGCCGGAATCCAGAGTTTGAGGCAATTGCCTGTACGGTCAGAACTATCTGGACACGGTACTAAGGCGCCGTAAGCTTAATGATGGCATAGGTCTGCGGAAAGCTGCCATACGAGCAGTTGTCCGCAGACCTGCCTGTCCTTGAAGGAAGTGAGCTAGGCATCCGGCTCCGGTTCATCCTCCAGGAGCTGGCGCAGCTTCTCGCGAGCCTCCCGGATGACCCGCGTCTGTTCGGCAATCCTGTCGAACAGGTCTGACCGAGACTTTACGCCCTCCCCTATGAGGAAGGCTGCCGCCTCCGAACGGCTGTTGGTAACACCGGAGTCGACGAGCTCGTCCAGCTTGTCCAGGCTGTCCTTGCTGAGTCTGACCATCACAACGCTGTCCCGCGTAGCGCGGACAGCGTTGATGGAGTCACGAATCGATCCGCCGACGGTGGAAGCGACGTCTCTGCCCTTGCCGATAGCGTCGCGGACTGCCTTGTCCACGTCGTCGAGGTCGTCCAGGGATATCGTGATTGTCCTTGTCCGGGATTCGGACTTCTGCTGCTGTTCTTCCCCTGTTTGCTCCTGACGGTTGCCATTCTGTGTCACTGTGTTACTCCTTACGGCGTATGCTACTTACACGTAAGTATAAGTCAGTAACACGAGGGGCGCAATGCGAAACTGGACGGGACTGCCTACCCTGCGCCGTTAGGCAAATTGGCGCTACCTGGCGCACCTACACCTTGTAGCAGGACGCAAACTGTCCGCTACCTTTGTGATCGAGCGGAGGATGAACGCTGTCGCGGCAGTATTCATCTGACATGGGGCATCGGTCATAGAATCGACAGCGTTCAGGGGGGTCCACAGGCGTAGTAACGCCGCCCTTGATATTGACAGGCCCGCGGATTGCTCCCGGGTCGGGAACGGGAACTGCCGACAGAAGAGCCTTCGTGTATGGGTGCAAGGGGTCTCGCAGGACATGTTCCGTCTCTCCTATCTCGACAATCTTTCCCAGATACATGACTGCTATCCGGTTGCACATGTACCGGGCAACGGCGAGATCGTGCGTGATGTACATGTAGGTGACGCCCAGACGTGTGCCAAGACCTTCCATCAGGCGCATGATTCCGGTTCGCACTGAGACATCCAGCATCGATGTCGGCTCGTCCGCTACGACAAAGGTCGGCTCAGCCACTAGCGCCCTGGCGATAACAACCCTCTGCCTCTGTCCGCCTGATAGCTCGTGGGGGTACCTGAACAAGGAAGTGGTCGGCGGTGACAGCCCGACCAGCGCAAGCATGTCCGACACACGCTCAAGACGTTCAGCCGGCCCCGCCACCTTCTGTACCTTGAGGGGTTCCGAGATCGCGTCGAAGACAGTCTGCCTTGGATTCAACGACTCGTATGGGTCCTGAAAGACCATCTGGGCCTTTCTTCTGAAGGACTTTAGCGACGCTCCCTGGAGGGTCGCGATGTCCTCCGACGCGCCAGTCTGGTCGTTGAACATGATGTGACCGGCTGTGGGGTCGATCAGTCGGACCAGCATCTTTCCAGTCGTGGTCTTGCCACAGCCTGACTCGCCCACGAGGCCCAAACTTTCTCCGGCCATCAGGTCGAACGACACATTGTCGACAGCATGAACAAAGCTCTTCTGCTTGCCGAACCATCCGCGCGAGACGGGGAACAGCTTTGTAAGGGCTCTGGCACTTACCAGCGGACGGCTGCCGCGCGAGTCGCGTTCGTCCGCCGTCGCGATTTCGGAGTTAGCCATCGAGAGGATTCCAACATGCTGCCCAGTGCTGGCCCCACCTGACAATTGGCGGTTCGGAAACACGACACTCATCCGTAGCGTACGAGCAGCGAGGATGAAACCGGCACCCGGCAGGCGGATCGCTCAGGTCCGGAGGCTCACCCGGAAGTGTAACAAGGTCGTGCTTCTCGCCCTTTACGCTCGGGAATGCAGACATGAGCGCGCTCAGTAGGATGAGCACGCTGATGGCTGGCATCATAATTATGATGCCGGCGAATCTCATTAGAAGGGTGTCCACTACACCTCCAAAGTACGCCGACACCGCCCCGACGGCGGTTCCAATGGTGACCGTAACTGTGGCCGCGAGGAGTCCCAGCAGGAACTCTGACCGCACGCTGAGCATGAGCTGGCTGAGGATGTCCCTCCCCAGTGGGTCGGTCCCCAGAGGATGGCTCAGACTTGGCGGAGCAGGCTGCCTCGTTTCACCGAGCGAGTATCCAATTACTGGGTCGTACACCTGCTGATCCCGCAAGGTGCTCATCAGTACCGGGTGCGCCGCGGCCAACAGAGCATAGAAGACGATGATGACCAGTCCGATAACACCGATCCTTGCCCTTGCAAAGAGGCTCCAGCTCTCCCGAAGGCTGCGCGACGCCAGACGGAGCCTAACCTGCCACAGGGCAGCCGGAACATCCGGTTGTGAGCTCCCCCCCGTCATCAGTACCTGATCCTTGGGTCGAGGAAGACGTACAGAACATCGGCCACCAGGTGGGCGACGAGGACGAAGATTCCGACGAAGACGAACGCTCCCACCGCCAGGGGAAGGTCCTCGGACAGCGCCGCGGACACCAGCGTCTGGCCCATGCCGGACCATGAGAATATGGACTCGATGATTATCCCCCCATCCACGGCAAAGGCGAGACTGAACACAAGGCTGGTGACGACCGGTATCAGCGCGTTTCAGGCCACGTGCTTGTCGCGCACGTCTCGCTCAGGCAGACCTTTGGCCCTGGCCGCCATCACGAAATCTTCCCTCATGGTCTCAAGCATGCTGTTGCGCGTTAGCAGCATGGTGCCCGTGTACTCGGTCCATCCTCCCCTGCGCCACGCAATTATCTTCCCAAGCACGAATCCAAGGTAGAATGAAACGACCGTCGCGGTCGCAAACAGTACGATTGTTCTGGGCAAGCGCTCCTTGATGACGTCGGCGACAGACCTGGGGTAGTAGCTGAAGGAGATTCCGAAGTTGCCGGTGAAGGTGTTCTTGATGTGGACCAGGTACTGCTTCCACAGCGGCTCGTTTACACCGAACAGCTCCTGCAGACGCTGCCTCGTCTCGGGCGGGACGTCGGGATTCAGCGCGTAGAAGTTGGTGACGTCTCCCGGTTGAGCGTTCACTATGAAGAACACGAGCGAGAGGAACACGAACAGAGTACCAAAATCTGGATCGATCTCTTCAGCAGATATCTAGCCATCGTTCGTTCCGGTTGTCACGGCGAAAGAGGAGCTCGGCAACGCGGTCTGCGACGCGAGCTCAGCATTGCCGATACATCACCATTTCGGCCTCTACGAAGACTCGCACAAGGCTGGGAGTGGAGTTCCCTGGTTACTTGATTACCACGGACTTCTGCATACCACCCTGTTGTTCGATTCCGCCGAGGACATCTGTGTATGGAAACTCGACTCTGGACGGTCGGTAGGCATCCAGCTTCGGCGTCGTGAAGAGGGTTACGTATGGAAGCTCCTCTGCCAGAAGGGCCTGAAACTGGAATACCTTTTCACGAGCGCCTTCAATTGTCGTCTCAGACAGCAGACTCAAAGAAAGGTCGTCGAAGTCGTCGTTTGCATACCCGCCCCAGTTATACCCGTCGCCGACCTCCAGAGAGTGCCTGCTGTTGAAGAAGTTCTCCAGGTAGTCCGGGAAAATGCTCAGGCTCCAGCCCAGCATCCACATGTCCAGGTCCTCAGCCACCGTATCGCTGAACAGCTCATCTACGATGACATTGAATCCGGTCAGGTTGGCTCGGAGAGGTATGCCGATGTCGTTCAGCCAGCGTTCGATCCAGATGGCGAATGTCGAACGCATCGGATCGTACCCTGCGCTTGGCGCGATCAGCGTCATGTCCGGCACCGGGGAGCCATCGGGCATCTTCAAGCCCTTGCCGGGTGTGGATACGAAGTTGCCGTCCTCGCTGATTTCGGGTTCCTGTTCGTAGGTGAATCCCGCACTCTTGAGGAGCTCTACAGCTTCGGCCAGTCGCTCGCCACGGGTCATGTTCTGACCAAACTTAGGGACGTCTGGATTGTGCCAGAATCCGTTGCCCTCGGGCACCATTGCGTACACGGGAATGGCGGCGTCCTGAAGAATCGTTCTCGCCACAAACTCCTTGTCTATCACGGTTGCGACAGCCTGGCGAAACTCCTTGATGTCCATCGGCGGCTTACGAACGTTGAAACCCAGATATCGGAAACTGTTGTTGGCGTTGGTCACGACTTCCAGGTCCAGAGCGCTCTGGACGCGGTCCAAGAAACCTTTTTCCAGTCCCAATGGATTGAATACGTAGTCAACGTCGCCCTTCGTCAGAGCCAGGATAGCCGCGTCATGATTGCCGTATATGCTGAAGATCTCGGACACGACGTTTGGGCCGACCGTGTACTCAAGAGACTTGGCACCTTCGGCATCGCCGTAGTGGTGGAGTCCAGCCCCGTGCGGCCATTTGACTCCGAGTACGCTCGATTCTCATACAGCGATATTACGGTGCCCTTGCTGTAGTAGTTCGGGTCGGTATCGTTCTCGAGGAACGCGCCGGGCTCCCATCTGCTGAATACGAAACCTCCCAGCGTGGGCTCACCCCCGGGAACGTGGGCAAATAACGCCTCATGCTGCTGCTCGATCTCCCCAGCCTTCTTCGCCTCCTCGACCACTGGCGTCCAGTAGTGCTCAGCGAGCACAGGCATGAAGCCGAGGCCGAACTGCCAGACGCTCAGACCCGGTGTCTGGGGACTGCCGTCCGCATCGACAGTCTTGAAGTACACCTTCAACCGATGACTGTCCAACGCCTCTACTCGATCGAGAAATGCCGGGTCTACTGCCGACGCCCAGTTCGAATCGAGCTGCATGTCGAGCACTGTGCTCACTGTAAACACAAAGTCGTTGGCGTCGAGTTCGTGGCCGTCGCTCCAATTGACGCCTTTCTTCAGCGGCACTTCGGCCGTCCAGTACTCGGAGCCTCCTACAGTCTCCTTCTCTAAAGAAGTCGGGAAGTCGTCTGCCAGGGACGGGACCCAGTCGAACCGCTGGTCCGAGTACCCATAGAGCGAACCCGAGATTCCGCCCAGGACGTACTGCGTTCAGACCGATCCGCCGGGTCCACCATAGTAGTTCCAGAAGTTCCTCGTAATGGCTCTTCGAAAATGCCCATCTGGTAGATTGCCGGGCCGGCCATGATTTCCGGCGCCGGCGTCGGTTCGAGTTCCTTTACGATCTCTACAATCTTTTCCACCTGGACGGTCTTGACGACTTCGACAGTCCTGACCACCTCAACGGTCCGGACGACCTCGACGGGGACCTCCTTTTCTACCTCCTTGATGATCGTTACTGGTTCGGCCTCATCTGCGCACGCGACAGCAACAACCGCGTAGAGTGCAACAAGGGTCAGGCAAGCAATTGTCAGTCTTGTCACTCGAAACACCGCACAACCTCACGCTCACATGGGTATGTTTCCAACCGCTGTGGGCACGTAGGTTCGCATACACCCATCTGTCTATCAATCTGAGCAAGTGCCACACCAGGGTCTTTCGGTTATTTGAGAAACCGGCTGGTCAATCGGACAGTTGTCCCCTCTCCCCTAGGGTGAGGGTGATTGACAACGCTTCGGTAGTGCCGTGCCCTACAATCGAAAGACCCTGCGTTCCACACAACCCAATTGATGCAGGCGCACAGGTGCATCTCACCGAGACCGGGCAAAAAATGAGCGGCGGGGCGCGTGTTAGAATGCGGCCAGCCAAGACGTAGAGGTACGGTATTGAGAGTTGAGGCGCCTCTGGAAGCCAAACTGGTGGAAGAGCTGTTCGAGTTCTGGCTGCCGATATTCGGGTTACCCAACGACCTGAATCCAGAGACGCTGCTCGGCTTGGAGACGCCCAAATCTCTCATTTCAGCCTACATCAGAAGGCTGAGCGACAAGCTGGCAGGCACATGTCTGGTGATCCGATCCGAAGCTATGCCTGAACTGGGTGGGTTTAGCGAGGTGGCCACCAGCCCGGATGCCAGACGCACTGGCATCGCCACCGCACTCTCTCAACAAGCTAGAGACGACTTCAAGGATAGAGGAGGCGAGGCGCTCTTCCTGGGCACCGTGAATCCCGAAGCGGCAAGAATCTACTTCCGCCTCGGGTGGCGCAAATTATCCGGCGCTAACGTGATGGTCAACGTAATGAGAGGTGACTCGCCTGAAGCGTTCCTTCTCAACTATTTCAAAGATCTTGGAACCGCGACAGTCGGAGCCGCGTCGCCGCGCGACCGTATTCCAATGATACCTCTACTCCTGTCTCCCCACGATTGGCAGGTTCTGGACGTCAATGCAGGGATGCTGTCCACCCGACACGCCGTGCAGGACTCCTGCCTCGGCCTGTATCGACGGTACTCAGCTTTGGCCACGTACGGCCAGGGAGCCTGGTATTGCGCCCGCACTGGCCTCGGGCAGGTAGTCGGCCTGTCCAGCGCCAAACTCGACGGTGACGGAGGATGCCGTGTGGACGGATTTGCTCATCGTGAACACATGGACTCATGGGCAGAGCTAGTCCGATCGGCGACCGAGTGGGGCGCTGGCGAGAACACTTCTCCAATCTGGGCCACCGCGTCGATCGAGGACGAAGAGAAGCTGTCGCTATTCGAGTCTGTCGGATTTACGAACACGGGACCGGGAGAGCCTTTCGATCTGGGGGGCAGGCAGGTTGGGACCCTACGCCTGGAGATGGCGTGACGCCCCCGCAACGGTTTCCCTTGGGCCGCTGGAGAGTACTACAGCCTTCATAACCCACCACATAGAGGTCTAAAGCCTGGTTCATGGCACGAGTCCCACACTCAGATCGGTCTGCTGAGGATACCAGCGAGTCGGCACCCTCACGAGCTACCGGCCGGAATGCGGCGAGGGACCGCAGACGGTCCGGGCGCACCTCGCGAGACCTCACCAAGGGCAGCATCCCGGCCAACCTGTGGTACCTGGCATGGCCGCAAGTTGCCGAGAGCTTCCTGAGCGTCGTGGACCAGCTTGCCGACCTCATCTGGGCAGGCAGGATCGGATTCCAAGCCATTGCCGGACTGGGCGTCGCGCAGACATTTCTCATGATGCTCATGACGGCCCGGATGGGCCTGGACGCCGGAATGCGCTCCATGATCTCACGCGCGGTAGGCGCGAGGGAGATCGGGTACGCGAACCACGTTATGCTCCAGGCCATCACGCTCACGACCGCGTACTCGATTGTGCTCGTCGCTATCGGGTTGATCCTGACTGACCCGCTGCTGAGGTTGATGGGCTTGGGAGATGAGGTCGTGGCCCAGGCTGGCGGATACATGCGGTTCCAATTCTTCGCGATGTCCGCAATGGGTCTGCAGCGACTGACAGCGGGGGCGCTCCAGGCATCCGGGGACAGTATGACGCCGCTCAAGGCCGCGAGTGTCTCAAGAGTCGGTCACCTGGTCCTGAGTCCGTTTCTCATATTCGGATGGTGGTGGTTCCCGTCCCTGGAGCTGGCTGGCGCAGGTGCGGCGAACCTGATCGCGCAGACGGTGGGCGCCGGTATGAACCTGTGGGCGTTGATGAGAGGCACTTCCAGGCTCAAGCTTAGCCTGAGAGGATACTACGTTGACTTTCCCCTGATCTGGAGGCTGCTAAAGATCGGAATCCCTGCATCAGTGAGCGGAGCTCAGAGGGCGGTCTCCCAGCTGATCGTGGTCTTCCTTGTCGCGCCATTCGGCGACGGCGCTCTTGCCGCCTTCGCTCTGTCGCGCCGGGCTGAGAACACCGTGAACCACGCGAGCAGGGGGCTAGGTAGGGCGGCGGGCGCGCTGGCGGGCCAGAATCTCGGAGTTGGATACACGGACAGGGCCAGACAGTCGCTGCTGTGGGCGCTTATCTATGCGGGTGTCGCCAGTCTAATAGTAGCGGGGCTGTTTCTGGCGTTTCCCGACCACGTCGCCCACTTCTTCAACTCGGACTCGGAGTTCGTAGCCCAGGCCGCGATGTGGCTTCAGATACTGGCAGTTGGATACTTTTCAATGAACGCGGTGCAGGTCTTTACGCAGGGATTCAACACGACAGGGGCGACGTTCGCCCCGATGGTGGTCATGCTCTCGACTATGTGGCTGGTGGAGATTCCACTCGCGTTCGCGTTGTCGCAGTATACGCCGCTTGAGGAGTTCGGCGTACCCTGGGCAATAGTAATTGGCATGACGATCAGGGCAGTCGCGTTCGGTGTGTACTTCGTCCAGGGGCGGTGGCTCAGGACCGGCCTTATGTGAATCGTATTGTGCGTGACAGTTTCGCGGCCTGTGCTATGCTGGAAAGTGTACTCAGAGACGCGAGCTGCATTCACTTGCTGACACAGCCAGACCAGAAACCAGATACGCACATGCGTGACCGTACGGCCCCGCTATCCAGGATTCCCACGAGCTGGATCCTCGTGAGCGTCGCGGCCCTCACTCTGGCAACTGACCAGGCGACCAAGTATTTTATTCGCGCCAACTTTGCAATTGGCGAGTCCTGGCCGCGCGAAGGGTTCTTCCGTCTAACTCACGGTACAAACACGGGGACGGCGTTCGGCCTGTTTCCCGGCCAGACGTTACTCCTGACAATCGCGTCCGTCTTCGCGATAGGGTTCATCATCTACTTCTATCGAGCGCACGGCGGAAAGTCATGGCTCACAGGACTGAACATCGGTCTTCTGCTGGGGGGTGCCTTCGGGAACCTGATCGACAGGTTGATCGCAAAGAGGGTTACTGACTTCATTGACGTAGGCCCGTGGCCGATCTTCAATGTTGCAGACTCTGCAGTCGTGGTTGGCATCACGCTTCTTGTCGCCAGCATGATCCTTTTCGACAAAGCCGAACCAGAAGCAGCCGACTCCGTGGACGAAGAAACGGACGGGCGTGAGCTGACTTGAGCGGTCTGCGCGAGTTTCAGTGCCAGATCTCAGGCGAACGGGTCGATCGTTTCCTTACCGACATGTGTCCCGATTTGTCCAGGACGAGGATCAAACGACTGATCGTCGATGGAGAGGTCGAGGTGGATGGCCGTTCTACGAACCCCGGTTTCAGGCTCCGGGCAGGACAGTCTGTCGCGATCCGTGTGCCTGAGCCCATTCCGTCGCACATGATGCCGCAGTCTATCCCGATTTCGGTGCTGTACGAGGATGAGCACATGCTCGTGGTTGATAAACCTGCCGGAATGCCCGTGCATCCGGGTGTCGGGCACCCTGATTCGACGCTTCTGAATGCCGTCCTGGGCCTGGACTCCACGATCGGCTCGATCGACAGAAGACTGCGCCCAAGCCTGGCGCACAGGCTGGACAAGGACACGTCCGGGTTGGTGCTGGTCGCCAGGAGCGACCAATCCCACGAGCGACTGGCGGCGCAGTTCAAGGACAGATCGATCCAGAAAGGATACCTTGCGCTGGTCGCCGGACACCCGGATCCAGCCGACGCAATCATCGACGCCCCCGTGGGTCGCGACCCAGACGACAGGAAGAAGATGGCGATTGTCGACGACGGTCGTCCAGCATCTACACTCTATCGGACGCTCGCGAACTACCGAGACTGTTCGTTCATCGACGTGAGGCCAAAGACGGGGCGCACACATCAGATCAGAGTACACTTCGCTTCTATAGGACACCCCATTGTCGGAGACGGGACCTACGGTCGGGCCGACAATCGCCTGGATCGACACTTCCTGCACGCTGCCTACCTGGAGTTCGAGCATCCCGCAACAGGGGTCCGGCATGAGATCGAGTCTCCTCTTCCGCAGGACTTGCTGACGCTACTGGACGACCTCGGCGCATAGGCACGCCTATAGTGAGAGCGGGTTGGCCACCGGGTCGGCAGGCTGTGCTAGCATGTCGGCGCACGACATTCTCAGAGGAGTTAGCCGTCATGACATCCGAGACCAACCGGCGCGTGGTGCTCGCGTCGAGACCGTCCGCATATCCTGAGCCGGAGCACTTCAGGCTCGAAGAGGCCCCAATTCCGCAGCCACGCGAAGGCGAGGTGCTTGTCCGCGTTATCTGGCTGTCCCTCGATCCTTATATGAGGGGGAGGATGCGCGAAGGGCCTTCTTACGCCACGCCTGTTGCCGTCGGCGGAGTCATGACCGGCGGCGTGGTGGGAAGGGTGATCGAGTCGAGGTCGCCGGAAGTCCAGGTGGGCGACATAGTGGAAGGCTCATTGGGCTGGCAGGAGTACGCGGTAGCAAGACCTGGAGCGCTGCGAAAAGTGGACCCTGGTCTAGCCCCGATATCCACGGCGATCGGCGTGCTGGGAATGCCCGGCATGACGGCATACTTCGGGTTCCTCGACGTTGGCAAGCCGGCAGTGGGAGACACCGTCGTCGTCTCGGCAGCCTCCGGGGCCGTCGGGCAAGTTGTGGGACAGATCGCACGAATCATGGGGTGCCGCGTGGTCGGCACCGCAGGCAGCGACGCCAAGATCGACTTCATAGTCGACGAGCTGGGATTCGACGCGGGCATCAACTACAAGACCGAGGACATCGATGCCGCACTCGCGGCGGCCTGCCCGGCCGGTATCGATGTGTACTTCGACAACGTAGGGGGCCCAGTGACGGACTCCGTGATGCAGCAGATTAACATCCACGCGCGTATCTCGGTTTGCGGCCAGATCTCGCAGTACAACCTTGCCGAACCGGAGCTGGCCCCGCGGAACATGGGACTGCTGATTCAGAAGCAGGCCAGCATGGAGGGGTTCCTGGTCTTCCAGTTCGCAACGAGGCACGAGCACGCTCGTCAACGAATGGCGCAGTGGATAAGAAGCGGCGAACTCCGGTACAAGGAAGACATCGTCGAAGGGCTGGAGAACGCTCCGCGAGCGTTCATCGGAATGATGACCGGCGAGAACTTCGGGAAGCTGCTCATCAAAGTCGGGGCGGAGGGGTGAGCGCAGTTACCGCCAGTCATCCGTGCAAGTCCGTCACACTTTGGCTGCTTGAGCACTCTCAATACAGTTCAGGGAACAATGAGCGCCCAGGGCAGTTAGCCCTGGGCGCTCTTCAACTCGATGCGTACTTCCAGTTAGGAGCTATGCCGCCCCGTGTTCCTGCAGCGCCTTGGTGACGGCTGCCGGGTTCATTGGAAGCTCCCTCATCCTGACGCCGGTAGCGTCGTAGATGGCGTTGGACAATGCAGCCAGCGGCGGCACGAGCGGCACCTCGCCAACACCCCTGACACCGAATGGGTGGTTGGGGTTCGGTACCTCGACCACGACCGTGTCGATCATGGGTAGATCGAGCGAAGTCGGCATCCGGTAATCGAGCAGGCTGGTGTTCATCATCTGGCCGTCGTCGCTCATGTAGTACTCTTCGTTGAGCGCCCAGCCGATGCCCTGCACGACGCCGCCCTGAATCTGTCCCTCCACATAGCTGGGGTGGATGGACGTGCCGGAGTCCTGCGAGGCAGTGTAGCGGAGTATCTCCACCTTGCCGGTCTCGGGGTCGACCTCAATGTCCACGATGTGAGTGGCGAAAGCGCTGCCGGCTCCTCCCGGATCCATGTTGGCGCTGCCGACGATGGGGCCGCCGGTCTCAGCGGCGCGTCCAGCGAGGTCGGCGAAGCTCATGCTCAGCTCGGGGTCGGACTTGTGCTGGAAGACGCCGCGTTCGAGCTCAATCTCGTCCGCCTCGGTCTCCCACAGCATCGCAGCGCGGTCTATCATCTGGCGCTTTACGTCCTGGGCGGCCTCGTAGCTGGCCCATCCGGTCTTAAATGCGGCGCCGGAGCCACCGGTCATCGACGTGTATCCAATCGAGTCGGTGTCGCCGACCTGCGGGTTGACGTCCTCTACGGCAATGCCCAGCACCTCCGCGAACTGTTGAGCCGCAGCGGGGCGGGTGCCACCGATGTCCATGGAGCCAATTGTCAGGTTGACCGTGCCGTCGTAGTTCAGGTTGGCGGTGGCACACGCAGGGCCGGTGCCGTTGATCCAGAAGCCGGAGGCTACTCCCCTGCCCCGCCACTTGCCCTCCACGGGCTCGGCGTAGTGGTCGTGGTCCTTGGCGGCCTGCGCAGTCTCGATCGCGCCAATGGGGGGGTTGACGATGCCGGTGGCGCGCCTGGTGCCCTCCTTAGCTGCGTTGAGGATACGGAAGTCGATGGGGTCCATGCCGAGCTTCTCACAAATCTCGTCGATGATCGACTCAGCCGCGAAGGAGCCGATAGGGGCTCCAGGGGCGCGGTACGCCGTCGTCTTGGGCTTGTTGTCCACGACATCGTAGGCATCGATCACGATGTTTGCGATGTCGTAGGGTGAGAAGATGCAGCTTGCGGCGGCGCCTACGGGCGAGCCCGGGAACGCACCTGCCTCGAATCGCAGGTCGGCAAAGGCCGAGGTTATCTTGCCATCGTTGGTGACGCCGATTTTGACATTCATGTATGAGCCCGAAGTCGGCCCGGTTGCCTCCATGACCTCAATTCGGTTCATGGTGATCTTAACCGGCTGGCCCGACTTCTTGGACAGGGCAACGGCTACAGGCTCGAGGTAAATGGTGGTCTTGCCTCCGAATCCGCCGCCGATCTCCATGGGCACTACCTTAATGGACGATAGTGGCACGCCGACGACAGCAGCAGTGAGGTCGCGTATCTGGAAGTGACCCTGGGAACTGGCCCATACGGTAATACGATCCTGGGGAGTCCACCATGCCGTTGCTGAGTGCGGCTCAATGTATCCCTGGTGGACCGTCTTGGTGCGAAACTCGCGCTCCACGACGATGTCCGCCTGATCGAATCCCTCGTCCAAGTCGCCGATTTCGAGCCGGGAATGGCTTGCGACGTTATTGGCGAACTCAGGGTGCAGCAGGGTGGCATCGTCGGCCATCGCCTCTTCGACTGTCGTTACCACAGGCAGTAGTTCATACTCGACGTCGATGAGGTCGAGCGCTTCTTCAGCCTCGTGGGGACTGTCGGCAGCAACAGCGGCGACTGGGTGTCCCCTGAAGAGGACCTTGCCCCGCGCGAGGATCTTGCTGCTGACGTGGAACATGTTCTGCGGAGGTCCACCCGCCGGGCCGACGACGGCCTTATTCTCGTATTCGGGGAAATCGGCCGAGGTTATTACGGCTCGCACGCCGGGTGCGGCCTCGGCACGCGATGTATCTAACGACTTGACGATCGCGTGGGCGTGCGGGCTTCTGAGGAGCTGGGCGTGAAGCATCCCCGGAAGGGATACGTCCGCGCCGTAAGCGGCCTTGCCTGTAACCTTGTCGAAGCCGTCATGTCTGATGGGGCGGGTTCCGACCGCCGTGTAGCCTTTGGTTTCCGTCGTCATTGGCCGATGACCTCCCGATTTTGGTACTAGGTGCTGAGAACGGCGCAATTGTACCACAGGCGCAGGATCGCGACTGTCACCGGGAGGTTAACGGGAAACCGGGCGTTCTTTATCGTTTTTGGGGCGGTGTGCTATACTGCCGTAGCCGTCGGAAGGTCGATTGGGCGGCGCACTGTATGCGCCCTATTCGGCGCAGTTTCCAAAGGAAGTTCGTATGGCAGCGGGCGTCAAAATCTTAGAAGGTGGATCGGTTACCTCGCCCATCGGATATAGGGCGGGAGGGGTGTTCGCAGGGCTCAAGACTGCGGGCGAAGGCGTTCTGGACCTCGGAGTACTCGTGTCAGACCGACCCGCGACCGTCGCCGGTACGTTCAGCAGAAACAAGATACTGTCGCCCTCAGTGACCGTCACGCGGTCTCGGCTTCCCTCATCGAATGCACGCGGGGTAGTTGCCAACAGCGGCTGCGCTAACTGCTCGGTTGGCGAGCAGGGCGTTGAGGACGCTCTGGAGATGACCCGGCTGGCAGAAGCTCACGCCGGCGTCGGAACGGGCGAAATGATGGTGGCCTCAACCGGAGTTATCGGGGCTGAGCTTCCGATGGCGCTAATTCGCAGGACGATTGGCGAGATCGAGCTTACGGATGAAGGCGGACCGTCGTTCGCGCGTTCGATTATGACGACGGATTCGCGTCCCAAGTTAATCGCTGCCCAATTCGATGCCGGAGAGCAGACGTACACGGTCGGAGGTGTCGCGAAGGGCGTGGGCATGATTCATCCCGACATGGCCACGATGCTCTCTTTCATAACGTGCGACGCTTCTGTGCCCGAAGGATTCCTTCAGGAGTCGCTCATCGCGGCTGTGGACGTCAGTTTCAATATGGTCGACGTGGACGGCGACCAGTCCACAAACGACACGGTGCTGCTGTTCGCCAACGGCGCGGGCGGCGGCGGCCCAATCACCGGCGCTGACTCACCCGGGGCGGCAGCTTTCCAGGAAGCGCTAACAGAAGTCTGCACCCACTTGGCCAAGGAGCTGGTCAGGGATGGCGAGGGCGCCGGACACATAATGGCGGTGACGGTCGAAGGAGCAACCTCTCGGTCGGACGCTCGCTGTGCGGCGCGAGAGATCTCGTCTTCTAACCTTGTCAAGGCGATGGTGCATGGCAATGATCCCAACTGGGGCCGTATCATGATGGCGCTCGGCAAGAGCGGCATCGAACTTCAAGAGTCGAAGATAGACATCTTCATCAACGGCATCCACATCGTCCACGAGGGCAAGGCAATACCGTACTATGCCGACGCTGTAGTCGCAGGAATGACCGCCCACGAAGTCGACTTCCGGGTGAGTCTGAATATAGGCGATCACTCGGCGACCGGGTGGGGTTCGGACCTGACGGAAGAGTACGTTACCTTCAACTCGGCGTACACCACGTAAGTCGGACTTGCCCAAGGAGCATTCTCCCAATGGGACGATCGTAGTCAAGATCGGCGGCAGCACACTCGGGGAGCACGACACGACTCTCGAGGATCTCGTATCTCTACAGAGAGAGGGCGCCAATCCTATAGTTGTCCACGGTGGAGGGAAAACAATCTCCGAGTGGATGGCCGCACAGAACGTAAGGCCCGTGTTCAAGGATGGTCTGCGCGTAACAGACAAGGACAGCCTTCAGATAGTTGTGGCCGTACTTGCAGGGCTTATCAACAAAGAGCTTGTGTCCCAGCTTGTCGCCACGGGAGCGAAGGCGATCGGCCTGAGTGGCGCCGACGGGGGGATGCTCACCGCCAAGGTGAAAGACTACAGGCTCGGCTACGTTGGCGAGGTTACAGAGGTCGACACGGCTCCAATCCTGGCAGCCTCTCATGCAGGCTATATTCCAGTGATCGCGCCGGTGGCACAGTGCTCAGCAGACGACCCCACATACCCCAACTCGCTGATGAATATCAATGCGGACACTGCGGCAGGCGAGATTGCCGGAGCGTTGCGGGCCGACCAGCTATACTTTCTCACGGATGTAGAGGGTGTGCTGGACCGCCGCCACCGGCTGATACCTCGGATTACGGAGCGGCAGGCTGAGGCGCTGACGTCAGCGGGTACTATTTCTGGTGGGATGATTCCCAAGATCGAAGCGTGTGTGCGCGCGCTGAGGTCTGGTAGTGAGTCCCACATCATTGACGGAAGAAAGCCCGGAGCGCTACGCCAATCGCTGAACGGCGCGGCCTTGGGCACGCGCATAGGATGAGGTCTTAGGAAAACCATGGCTGAAGATTTTCCACGCAATGGCGGCGATTCGCCGGCAGAACCCGTCCTTGGGGCTCCTGCCATGCCCACTTCATTCTTGAAATGGGGTGTGGTGATTGTCGGGCTGATAGTCGCGTTTGGAATCGTCTCCTTTGGGAGAGGCGTCTATACCGACCTGCTATGGTTCGACTCGTTAGGCTTCAGGGCCATCTTCCTGAAGGTCACTGTCACCAGAATCACGCTATTTGGGATTGGGGCGCTCGTTACCGCGGTAATTCTTGGGGTGAGCGTGAGGATTGCTCACTTGCACTCCTCAGGAGAGGTCAATCTGCCGATACCTGCGGAGGTGGTCCCGACTTTGAGGCGGGCCGTGCTCTGGGGATCGGTAATTGTCATCGTGATTTTGAGCCTGATATTCGGGTCGGTGCTCGCGGCGCGGTGGGAACTGTTCCTGCGGTTCACGAACTCGGTGCCGTTCGGACAGGTGGATCCCGTGTATGGACAGGACCTGGGATTCTTCATATTCAACCTGCCAGTTTACTCTTTCGTGCAGGGTTGGATTCTTGGTATCGGCATCGTGACGCTTCTCGCTACGGTAGGACTGAATTTCATCAACTACAGTCTCCGCGGCACTGGCTATTCGTTGACCGGAGCGCGTCTCGCGCACGTTTCGGTTATTGCCGCCGTAATAATGCTAACTATGGCGGCCGGCCACTGGATAGATCGGTGGGCGCTCGTGCTCTCAGAAGACGGGACTGTTTTCGGAGCGACCTTTGCAGACCTAAACGCGCGCAGGCCGGCGCTACTGATTATGACGATAATTGCGGCGGCAGCGGCGATACTAATGGCAGCTAACGTGTACCTTCGGGAGCTGCGGATAGTTATTGGCGCGGTCGTACTCTGGGTAGTGCTGGGCCTGGTGCTGAATTCGGCATGGCCAGCAGTGATTCAGCAGTTCTCAGTGACTCCGAACGAGTTCGTTAAGGAGAGTCAGTACATTCTCCGGAACATGGAGCTTACACGGCAGGCATTCGCTCTACACCGTATAGAGGAGGCATTCTATCCGGCCGAGTCCGATGTTGACTCTGAGCTCATCGAGGACAACCTTCAGACGATAAACAACATCCGGCTGTGGGACTACAGGCCGCTGTCAAGCGTGTACAGGCAGATCCAGCTTATCAGGCCGTATTACGACTTCAAGGATGCGGACGTCGATCGCTACTACATCGACGGCGAGTACAAACAGGTTCTGCTGTCCGCTCGCGAGGTTGCGCCTGAGAAGCTGAGACCCGAGGACCAGACCTGGGTTAACAACAAGCTCTCTTACACGCACGGCATCGGGATCGCGATGAGCCCGGTTACGGAGTTCACTCCGGAAGGCAGGCCCGAGTTCTTCGCGAAGGACATCCCAATTGATGGAGCGATTCCGATCGGGGTACAAGACGGTGAGACACCGCCCGATCTGGTCGTCGACAATCCACGCATATACTACGGTGAGAACACGGTTGACTACGTGATAGTGAACTCCAATACACAGGAGATCGACTACCAGACTGAGTCGGGGGAGCTGTTCAGGAGCCACTATGACGGCAGAGGCGGAGTGCAGCTAGATTCGTTTCTGAGGAAATTGGCCTACGCCTGGCAGTTCGGAGACGTAAACGTCCTGATCAGCGGCGAGATAACCCCTGCCAGCCGCCTGCAGTATCGACGGCAGATCCAGGAACGCGTGGCGTCCGTCGCGCCATTTCTTCAGCTGGACCGGGACCCATACATCGTAGCGGCGAATGGCAGGCTGTTATGGGTGCAGGACGCCTACACTACAACGGACCACTTCCCATACTCAGAGCCTACCGAGATAGCCGGCGGCGAGGGTGGGTTTGCCACTCACTTCAATTACATGCGCAATAGCGTCAAGGCAGTCGTGGACTCCTACGACGGAAGTCTCCAATTCTATATCTGGGACGAGAGCGATCCCATGATTCTCACTTACAAGCGCATATTCCCTGACCTGTTCATTAGCGCTGACCAGATGTCTCCGGAACTAAAGTCCCACGTCAGATACCCACAGGACTTCTTTTCTGAACAGGCGGAGAAGTACGTCAAGTATCACATGAAGGACCCACAGGACTTCTACAACAACGAAGACCTCTGGGCGATTCCACAGGAGAAATTCGGACAGGGCGAAACACTGCAGGTCGTCGAGCCCTACTACGTAATTATGAGACTGCCGGAGCAGGAGACCGAGGAGTTCATGCTGCTGCTGCCGTACACTCCCAGCGAGAGGCAGAACCTAATCGGCTGGCTGGCCGCCCGCAGCGACGGCGACAACTATGGCAAGCTGGTCGCTTACAACTTCCCCAAGGACAGGCAGATAGATGGTCCTGAGCAAGTCGAAGCGAGGATAGACAACGATCAGGAGATTTCGGCCTGGTTTACGCTGAGATGCTCCGAGGGATCGTCGTGCATCAGGGGCAATTTGCTCGTCATACCGATCGGTAACTCGCTGCTTTACGCTGAACCCGTGTACATTCAGGCTGAAGGCGTAATTTTCCCGGAGCTCAAGCGCGTCATCCTGGCAACTGCGGACCGGGTGGTTATGGAGGACTCTTTGGGGCTTGCCCTCGCGTCGCTGACCGGCGAGCAATCGCTGGCGACTGTGGGCGAACCCGACAGGCCGCGAGCCTCGGAAGCAGCTCCTACTGCTCCTCAGACGGTAGACGGGAACGAGTTGCAACTGCAGATCACTATCGTATCCGACTCGATCGAGTCCATGAAGAACGACCTGACCGCGCTGGAAGATGCGCTTAACAAACTTAAAGAACTCACCGGAGGTGAATGACGTGACCACCAATTGGACAGAAGTAGAGAGCAAGTACTACATGTTCGTGGTACGCCGGCAGCCCGTCGTGATTGTCAAGGGCGACGGCACCAAGGTATGGGACGTGGACGGCAAGGAGTACCTGGACTTTACCTCCGGCTGGGCCGTGAACAATGCGGGTCACGCCAACGGGGCGATAGCAGACGCGATAGCGGAGCAAGCCAGGACGCTTCTCCAGACATCCAACCAGTTCTACACCATTCCACAGCTTCAACTAGCGGAGATACTGGTCGAAAACTCGGCGCTGGACAAGGTGTTCTTCTGCAACAGCGGTGCAGAGGCTAACGAAGGCGCAATGAAGCTGGCTCGCCGTTACGGCGTAAAGAACCGTAACGGTGCTTTCGAGATCGTGACGGCGTTGAACTCCTTCCACGGCCGCACCATGGCCAACGTGTCGGCTACGGGCCAACCCCACTACCAGGAACTTTTCCAGCCCATTCCGCCCGGTTATTCTCACGTCTCCTTCGGCGACATCGAAGAACTAAGGGGCGCCATCACAGACAGAACGGTCGCAGTAATGCTCGAGCCGGTGCAGGCCGAGGGCGGCGTAAACATCCCGCCAGAGGGTTACCTGGAGAACGTTCGCGAACTCTGCGACCAAGAAGGTCTGCTGCTGATTTTCGACGAAGTCCAGACCGGTATGGGAAGGCTGGGCACGCTGTTCGGGTATGAAAGATTCGGCGTTGAGCCGGACATCATGACACTGGCGAAGGGACTGGGCGGCGGCGTGCCGATCGGAGCGTTCATGGCCAAGGACGAGGCGTGCGCGTTCGATCCTGGCGATCATGGTTCGACTTTCGGAGGCAACGCGCTCACCTGCGCGGCAGGCTACGCATCGACAAAGTACATCATCGACAACGACCTGCCAGGACATGCTGCTGAGATGGAATCTCACATGGCGGCCGGCCTCGCCAGCCTTGAGTCCAAGTATGACCAGATCCAAGAGGTGCGGGGCATGGGTCTGCTGTGGGCTGTAATATTCGAGTCCGACATCGGACCTGACGTGGTCGCCAACTGCAACGCGGAAGGGTTGCTGACCAATCCTCTCAGGCCGAACGCTGTTCGGCTCATGCCGCCTCTGACGGTCTCCAAGGAGGAGATTGACCAGGCTATGGAGCGGCTTGACACGGCAATTGGGGCGGTCGCCTGAGTTTCGACAACGTATGACAGGGGACTGAAGGCTGATACCTTCAGTCCCCATCGCTGCTCGATACTTTCCGCCAACTCCACTGAGTAATACATGCGAGTTTCGCATTACTTCATTCAGACTAGACAAAGGGCCGACCGCAGGAACATCCAGCTTGAGTGGATTACCAGGGTGAAAGAACATCCGATTAGAGAAGAAACCCAGTCTGATGGACGTATAAGACTATGGGGCACAATACCTGAGGCAGATGACAGGTATCTGCGCGTTGTTCTATTGGAGGACAGGGAGACAGTACACAACGCGTTCTTCGACCGATCCTTCAGGGAGGAATCATGATGGAGATCAGGTACTTCAATGAGACGGACACCCTTCTTATCGACTTTTCGAACAGGGAGATCATTGAGACCAAGGACATCAACGAAAACGTACTCGTCGAGTTCGACAAAGATGGCGAGTTAGTCAGTATGACTATCGAACACGCGAAGAATCGGCTGGACGTCGACACTCTGTTGTTTCACATAATCACCGAGCAAGATTCCCTAGAGAATCATTCAGACGCCGTGATTGGAGAGTTGACATCAAGTACCTCGCAGCCCTTCGCACACGCCACGTAAAGTGCGTCATAGCTGAACCGGCGGCAGACAGAGGATACGTTGAGCAAGGGTCCACGGTTGACAGTTCCAACACTTGGAGGATGAACAGCCCATTATGAACTGGCGGGAACTGAAAGAGCAGAATGTAACAGTCGTCGGGGGAGCCGTCTCAGGCGGACTCGATAGCTGTACAGTCACGCACTGGCTCAGAGAGAAAGGATTCGAGGTCCAGGGGTTCACAGTCGATCTCGGACAGCCGGACGAGGAGAACCTCTCCGCAATCGCAGACAGGATGATCGGGTGCGGGGCGACTGCAGCAGCAATCGTGCCGGGTAGAGCCGCCCTTGCCGAGGCTGGCCTCAAGGTCATCCAATCACAGGCACGGTACGAGGGCGGATACTGGAACACGACCGGAATCGCGCGTCCCGTTACGGTGAGTGCGATACTCGACGAGATGCGAGACCGTGAAATCGGCGTCATGTTCCACGGTGCAACGGGGCGCGGCAACGACCAGGTAAGGTTCCAGCTTGCGGCGAACATGATTGAGCCGGCGACTGAGGTTTACGCGCCGTGGCGAGACCCGGAGTTTATAGAGCAGTTCCCCGGCAGGCAGCAGATGATAGAGTACTGCGAGGCGAACGGACTGCCGATCAGACCAGCGCGCGAGTCTAGGTACTCAACTGACGCCAACTTCCTCGGTCTTACGCACGAAGCAGGCGACTTGGAAGACGTCACGATCTCGCCTACATTCGTGGAGCCGGGAATGGGTGTCTGGCCGTGGGACGCGCCAGACAGTACCGAGCTGGTCACGATCGGGTGGGAGTCCGGCGTTCCCACTGAGATCAACGGTAAATCGCTCGGGCTCGAGGACGCAATCGAGGCCGCAAACGGGATCGCAGGCGCTCATGGCGTCGGCATTGGGACCCATGTCGTGGAGAACCGCTTCGTGGGGGTCAAGTCGAGGGGCATCTACGAATCGCCGGGTATGGAGCTGCTGGGACAGAGCTACGAATTCCTGCTCCAGTTCGTGCTGGACAGGCGGGCGCGGGAGTTATTCGAGCATCTTTCTAAAGTAATCAGCGTGCAGATCTACCAAGGATACTGGCTGGACCTGGCGACGCGCACCGCGCTGGCCGCGCTGGAGCCGATAACTCGACTGGCGACGGGAACAATCACAGTGCGGCTACATCGCGGGCACGTCTATTTCGACACCGCCGTGGATACGCCGGATGCGATGCCTCACTCGCTCTACACTGACGACAGCTCGATGGAGGCAATGGGCACGTACGACCACGCCGACGCGGAGGGGTTCCTCAAGGTGCTCGGCGTATCGGCCAAGAACCTGGGCAAGCGGCAGGGGGAGGACGTCGGGCGCGGAACGCGGCCGGAGCGGTAAGTACGATGCGGTTCCCCTCTCGACCATCCGAGATGTCTGCTGAGTGGCTGAGCGGCGTGCTCGGCTCTGAGGTGGCGGACTTCAGCATCGAGACAGTTGGAGTCGGCTCTGGATTCGCTGGGTCGATATACCGGATTCACCTGACGCCGCACGCTGCCGACAGTGGACATCCCGAGACCCTGATCTGGAAAACCGTGTCGTCGCATCCGTCCACACACGCACTGCTAACGCAGCTCGGCGTGTACCGTGCGGAAGCGGACTTCTACACAAACCTGGCCCGACGCGCGCCCATCGCGCCGAGGTCGTACAATTCGGAATTCGACGCCGAATCCGGCTCGGTCTGCCTGCTCCTGGAGGACCTTGCGTGGATGGACGCGGGGGACCAGATCGAGGGATGCACGCCCAAGCAGGCGGGGCAGGTAGCAACTGCGCTGGCGGTTCTTCATGCCGAGTTCTGGACGGAGCACGGGGACGACGCCCCGCTGGGCGTTCGGAGATTCGACAGCAGGGCTAGCGCGTCCATGGGGGTGCACAGTGAATCGTGGAGGCGTGTTCGGAAGTCGGCGATCACGATTCCACCGGGTCTTTCGGACGCCGCCGACATGATCGCGCCGCACGTAGCCTCGATTAAGGAACGGTTGGGAGCCGCTCCCGCAACGCTACTGCACGGCGACGTTCGCGCTGACAATGCTTTTTTCGACTCTGATGGCGTGAAGCTGATCGACTGGCAGGCCGTCCGCGTGGGACGCGGAGCGTACGACCTCGCCTACTTCTTATCCACCTCGCTGAGCGATGAGACGAGGCGGACGTACCAGGACGACCTGATCGAGTCGTACGTCGAGACGCTCGCGTCGTGCGGGGTGGAGGAATACTGCATCTCCGACTGTCTCGAAGACATCCGCTGGGCACTTCTGGACGTGGTTACCTTCGTCGGAATGATCGGGGCCGCTCTGGACTTCAACGCGGGTCGGGGCTTAGAGTTAGCTAACCTGGTGATGTCTCGACTGTGGGCATCGCTTGAAGACAATCGCGCGGTCGATCTTCTGGATCGGGCCCTGCCTGAAGCGTAGAGGGACTCGCATGGCAATCGCAGCTCAATCGGAAATCAGGAGCCAGATCACCACGCTTGTCCGGGACTTCGTTCGACGCGAGGTCGAACCGATCGCACAGCGATACGACAACGAGGACATCTATCCGCAAGAGTTGATCGAGCCGATGCGTGAGATGGGACTCTTCGGTATCACGATTCCGGAGGAGTTCGGCGGGCTGGGACTGGACTACACGACATTTGCCGTAATCTTCGAGGAGCTCAGCCGCGGCTGGATGAGTGTAAGCGGCATAATTGGGACACATCATGTTCTGGCCCACATCGTGGCGAACTACGGCACCAGCGACCAAAAGGAGCGCATTCTACCCAGGTTGGCAAGCGGAGAACTCCGAGGTGGCCTGGCGCTCACTGAGCCGGAGGCCGGCAGCGATGTCCAGAACATCAAGACAAACGCTACAAAGGACGGTGAAGAGTACGTTATACGCGGCACCAAGATGTTCATTACCAACGCGGAGCACGGGAATGCCTTTGCGGTACTCGCCAAGACTGATCCAGATGCCCAGCCTCGTCATCGTGGAATGAGCTGCTTCTTCGTCGAGAAACCGAATCCGGGCGTGAGGGTCGGGCAGCATCTCGACAAGCTCGGCTACCGGGGGCTGGACTCCTCAGAGCTGATATTCGACGACTGCCGCGTGGGAGCGGAGAATCTGATTGGCGAAGTTGAAGGGCAGGGATTCAAGCACGTAATGTCCGGCCTTGAGGGGGGCCGGATCAATGTCGCGGCCCGAGCCGTCGGTGTTGCAACTGCAGCCTTCGACGCGGCAATTCGCTATGCTCAGCAGCGCGAGGCATTTGGCCAGCCCATCGCCCAGCACCAGGCGATTCAGATCAAGCTGGCGAACATGGCGACCAAGATACAGGCCGCGCGCCTCCTAACGTACGACGCCGCTGCCAAAAAGGACGCGGGCGAACGCGTTGACCTCGAAGTCGGCATGGCGAAACTGTTCGCCTCGGAGACCTGCGGCGAGGTCGCGATGGAGGCTATGCGAATTCACGGTGGATACGGCTACATCAAAGACTTCGATGTCGAGCGATACTACCGCGACGCTCCTCTGATGATAATTGGTGAGGGTACCAATGAGATCCAGCAGCTTCTGATCGCCAGGCGTCTGCTGGAGCGGTACGCAGTATAAGGCGTGGGCAATTGCCGCCGACCATAGCTCAAAACTGAGAAGGAAACATGATCCACGACAGACGAGACACATTCGGAGGCTACCTGGAGGATTTCGTTCCCGGTGACATACACAGGCACTGGCCGGGCAAGACGATCACAGAGATGGACAACCATCTGTTCTCGCTGCTCACGATGAACCACAATCCGTTGCACATCGACGAGCACTACATGTCGAAGCATCAGCACGGCCAGATACTGGTCAACGGCGCGCTGGTCCTCAGCTTAGTGGTGGGCATGAGCGTCCCGGAGATGTCAGGGAAGGCGATCGCAAACCTGGAATACGAAAAGATCGTACACACAGGTCCGACGTTCCACGGAGACACGGTGTACGCCGAGAGTGAGATTCTCGACGTCAGGGAGTCGAATTCGAGGCCGGACCGGGGAATCGTCCATATCGAGACCCGGGCGCACAACCAGAGGGACGAGCAGATCCTGACGATGAGGCGCAGGTTCCTGGTCCCAAAGCGGCCGGACTGACTTTGTCGATGGGCCTCAGAGAAGTCGTCTCCGACTACACTGTCTCACTTCACTATGACCGGCGGCTGTACAGGCAGGACATCGCCGGATCGATCGCCCACGCTCGGATGCTGTCGCGGCAGGAGATTATTGCGACCGAAGACAGCGAATCTATTGTCGCTGGGCTGAAACGGGTCTGGAGAGAAATAGAGGAAGGCACGTTCCCCTGGCGGACTGAACTAGAAGACATTCACATGAACATCGAGCGTCGGCTATTCGATCTGATTGGCGAACCGGCGCTCAGATTACACACCGCGCGGTCCCGAAATGACCAGGTCGCACTCGACATGCGGATGTTCGTCAAGGAGGCGACTGCCGAGGTCATTGCCGCCCTCCACGACGTTCGCTCGGCGTTGGTGTCTCTTGCAGAGCAGCACCCCAAGCTTCCCATGCCCGGGTACACGCACCTGCAGAGAGCTCAGCCTGTGCTATTTGCTCACCACATGCTGGCTTACTACGAGATGTTCAGCAGGGACGCTGAACGCTACAACCAAGCCTATGGGAGGGCTGATGTCCTGCCGCTTGGCAGCGGCGCCCTTGCAGGTCTTCCCTACCCCATCGATAGATATTTCGTTGCCGATGAACTCGGGTTCTCGCGCATTTCGTCAAACAGCATGGACGCAGTGTCCGACAGGGACTTCTTACTCGACTTCCACTCGGCATCGGCCATTTGCGCAATGCACCTCTCCCGTCTGGCAGAAGAGCTGGTGCTCTGGTCTTCAGAGGAGTTCGGATTCATACGGATGCCCGACGAGTTCACCACCGGAAGCAGCATCATGCCGCAGAAGCGCAATCCTGATTTCGCGGAGATCGCTCGCGGGAAGACAGGAAGGGTTTACGGCAGCCTGATTGGACTCCTGACCACGTTAAAGGGCCTGCCATTAACGTACAACCGAGACATGCAGGAGGACAAGGAAGGTTTCTTCGATTCGTTCGACACCATCCTGTCCACCCTGAGGATTTTCGGCGATATGCTCAGCGGCGTAAGCATTGCCAAGGATACGGTGCGTAAAGCGGCGGGCGGAGGTTACGTGCTCGCCACTGACATTGCGGACTACCTCGTTGCCAGGGGTATGCCGTTTAGGGAGGCGTACCGGGTCGTGGCGAGGCTTTCCGAGGACGCTGCCGGTCGCGGTGTCGGCTTCGAGGAGTTGACGCTGGACGACTACCGGACGCACTCGGAACTCTTCGGGACCGACATCTACGAGATCACGGTTGACTCGTCCATAGCGGCTCGGAACGTTCACGGCGGCACCTCACAGAAGCGTGTCCATGAGGCCCTGATGCAGGCAAGGGCGGACCTGGAGGGCGAAGTTGAGCACAAGTAGGAAAGTAAGGATCGCGCCTTCGATCCTCTCGGCCGACTTTGCGCGGCTCGGAGAGCAGGTTGCGGAAGCCGAACAGGGCGGTGCAGACTGCATTCACATCGACGTCATGGACGGCCACTTCGTACCTCCGATCACATTCGGTCCAACGATCGTGCAGGCAATTAGGCCGCACACCACACTGCCGCTGGAAGTGCACATGATGGTCGAACGGCCTGAGAACCACTTCGATCAGCTTCGCGATGCCGGAGCGGACCGGCTGATTGTCCACCGAGAGGCGTGTCCGCATTTGCATCTGACAATTGCTCAGATCAAGGACTCCGGCATGGAGGCCGGCGTTGCAGTCAATCCGGGCACCAGCCTCGGATCGATCGAGGAAGTCATGGCCGATCTGGACCTGCTGCTGGTCATGACAGTCAACCCTGGTTGGGGCGGACAGTCTTTCATAGACTCGATGGTCAAGAAGATCAGTCGGGCGCGTGGCTTACTGGACGAGCTGGACCGCGAGGTCACGGTTGAAGTGGACGGTGGGATAAAGGCCGACAACGCCGGGCTCGTTGTGCGGGCCGGCGCTGACCAACTCGTCGCCGGTTCGTCAGTGTACAACGATGCGAAGTCCGTGTCGGACGCCATAGGCGATCTGAGGTCGGCAATCGCGGCGGCCTGAAGACGGCCTGATAGTGCGAGACGACCACATCAAGATCGCCATCAGGGCCGGGTGGGATGCGATGTCGGCGCCCTACCAGTCCGACAGCGAGATCTCCACAACAGATGTCCACTACGCTCCGTTCGCTCCCGGGGAGCGTCATTACCGACTTCTGGGCGATGTACGAGGCATGAGAGTGTTGGAACTCGCCTGCGGTGGAGCGCAGAACTCGATCGCGCTATCGTCCTGGGGAGCCAGTGTCGTCGCTCTGGACATTTCGTCAACTCAGCTTGAGTTCGCGCATTATCTCAAGGGCGAGACCGGAGAGTCGCCGGAGCTGGTCGCCGGCGACATGGGGTCTCCGACGATGTTCCGGTCCGGGTCGTTCGACCTTGTCCTATCAGCTTTCGGGTGGGAGTTCATACCGGACCTAGCGACCTGCGTCGCCCACTGTGCGGACCTGATCCGCCCCGGCGGCCAACTCCTGATGTCCACAGTGCACCCGCTGACGGCGTTCGACTGGGAGATAGGTAAGCGTACCCTGCTCGTGAACGACTACTTCAACCCGCCCGTGGAGGTTTGGGAAGAGCCTGTCCCGGATGGCCACTCGCCGGGGCTTACATTCTTCAGGACAATCGAAGACCTGGTAGAGTCTGTGACCAGAGCGGGACTTGTCGTTGATAGACTTCTGGAGCCCTACCCTGTTGCGTCGAGCGACGAAATGGAGTCGCCCTACGCAGGCCGCTATTGGGCCGACCACCGGGAACGACTCACGAACGTCCCTTTCGCTGTGGTGATTTCGGCACGCAAACTTCCAGTGGACAGGTGATCGGAACCGTCTAGCCGCCGCCGACTGCGCGCACTATCTCAAGCGTGTCGCCATCCTGGAGCGTGACTGACTCGACTTCGGTTCGGGGTATGACAGTGCCGTTGTGGGCTACCGCGATAGCGGTCTGCGTGATCCCGATGTCGAGCAGATAGCGCTTGAGGTCGACCGGACCATCGGTCTCGCGAAGCTTGCCATTTACAGTGAGAGTTATCATCTAACGACTCGCAGAGCTTGGAATCTTACCAGTGATGGCCGCGAACAGATCGGATGCGGCGGAGCGAGGGTCGTCTGACATGGTTATGGCCGTTATGACTGCCGCTCCACAGGATCCAGCTTCTACGACTCTGGCAGCGTTGTCGGATGTGATCCCTCCGATGCCTAACACTGGTATGCCTACTGATCCGGTGACCTGCCTAACCAGAGGAAGGCCGCCGACGTGGCCGTCCGGGTGGGAAGCGGTCTCGAATACTGTACCCAGAATCAGGTAGTCTGCACCCTGACACTCAGCGTCCACCGCACCCACTTCGGAGTGTACAGACCGCCCGATGAGCATATCGGGACCGACCAGCTTGCGAACGTCCGCTACATCAAGGGCAGTCTCACCTAGTTGCACACCGTCAGCGCCGGCAATTATTGCCACGTCGACGCGATCGTTGACGATCAGCAGTGCCCTGCCCTCGGTGATTCGTCGGAGGCGGCGGGCAAGCCGGAGCAACTCGAAAGGCAGCATATACTTGTCGCGCAATTGGACCATGCCGACACCTCCATCGAGGCTAGCGGCAACCGTCGCTACTACGTCGCCCGACTTCGTGCGCTTGCGGTCGGTGACCAGGCAAAGGCAGGGTGTGTGCAGCCGGGGACGCATATTCAGGCGGTGGCCGCGGCGACCCCTTCAACCGGACTGGATGGAACGCCTGTATCTCTGCGCATTATCCGGCCGGCGTTGTATGCCATCCGGCCAGCCTGCACTCCGAGCTTGAACGCCTCGCCCATTCCGGCAGGGTCTTCAGCCTGCGCGATTGCCGTGTTCACCAGGACGGCGTCAGCGCCTGCTTCCAGCGCGACTGAGGCATCAGAAGGCACCGCAAGCCCGGCGTCCACCACAACTGGAACGTTAGACTGCCTGATGATGAGTCTTATCTCGTCAAGGGTCTGTACACCCTGGCCGGAGCCGATCGCGGAACCCAGGGGCATTACGGTGGCGCAGCCAATTTCTTCGAGGTGCTTTGCGAGGACGGGATCAGCGTGAATGTATGGGAGTACCACGAAGCCCTCTTCGATCAACTGCTTGCAGGCGTCGAATGTCCCCCTCGGGTCAGGGAGAAGGTACTCAGGATACGGGATAACCTCCACCTTAACCCAATTCGAGCCCGTTACTTCGCGAGCCAGCCGGGCCGTGAAGACGGCTTCATCAGCGGTCTTGCAGCCAGCGGTATTGGGCAGGATGGTGTACTCGTCCCAGTCGAAGTAGTCGAGGATGTTCTTCTCTTCAAGGTTGTCGAGATCGAGCCTGCGGATCGCAACTGTGATAATCTCCGCGCTCGACGCCTCAATGGACTCAACCATCTCCTCGTTGGTCCTGTGCCGGCCAGTGCCCACCATGAGGCGCGAATCGAACTCCTTGCCCGCAATGACCAGCTTGTCATCCATTGCCGTCCTCCCTTAATAACAAAACGAAACGCCGCCGGTATGCTACCAGCGGCGTCTGAATTCCTACGTTCAATCCCTGCGCTGGCATTACCCAGATCAGGTTATCGCGGTCGGCGGCGACCTTGATCCGCCCTCTCAGCCCGATTTACCCAAGCTCCCGCTACCTATCTGTATCGGTCAGAATAGCCGAGGAGCCTCCGAATTGTCAATCTCGTCGACGGCCGAGGAAGCATCACAAAAGTGGTGGGTAGAGGTAGAGGGGATATCGAGGTAGAGAGGACTGGCCTTATTCTTGGACAAACACAAACACATCCAGGGAGAAGACCAGTCCAATGCAGGTAACGATCACCCGCACCATACAGATACCAGACGAGACCGAATCTATCAATGAACTTGAGGGCCGCATACACATCTTTGGTCTGAGTCTGATGCGCGAGATTCTGTGCGAGGTGTGGCAGTTGTGTCAGCGGCTGCGCTGGGCATGTGAGGCGTGCGGAAGCGACCGGATAACAGGGGAGGGCTATCGGGACTACGGCGTCATGACGGTGTTCGGACGAGTGAAGCTGAAGCGACACAGGGTGAAGTGTCACGAATGCACGAGTCTCAGCCAGCCAGCTGACAGCATGTTGAAAGAGGTGAGAGGAGGCCATGCCAGCATCAGGTTCGCTGAGTTGGCGTCTCTGAGCGGAGCGTCGTGGCCATACGAACAGGCGGCGACCGTGCTTCAGAAGATGGTTGGGGACGAGGTGAGTCACGAGCAGGTGCGCAGACTGACGAACAGACATGGACAGGATGCGGTCGAAGCTCAGCTCAGAGAGGCCGATGGTGCGCTCGAGCGGCACGTGGAGCCGTCGGCGGGCGTGGACGGGCCTCAGATGGTGAATGTGGCAATTGACGGCGGTTGGGCGCGAAGCAGAGACAACCCCAATGGAATGGAGGGCAAGGTTGGAGTGGTCTATGTGGCCAGCGAGAAGGTCGGAGAACACAGACGCTCTCTGAGCGGACGACGATACGCCGCGACGTTCGGACCGTCTGAGAGGGCGGGACGGCTGATATACGCTCAGGCGCGCAGACAGGGCATAGACCATGCGGCCAAACAGTCGGTGATAGGGGATGGAGCGCGATGGATAAGCACGATAGCCGAGGAACACTTTCCATACGCCCTGCGTATCCTGGACCTGTGGCACATCGAACACAGAGTATGGAGGTCGGTCAGAGCGTCCGTATCGCGCCATGAGGTGGGCACAGTCTGCCACACACTCATGGAACTGCTGGTCAGAGGAAGACCCGAAGAGACTCTCAGACAGTTGGTGAAGCTGTCCCACAGATACCCGACCGACAGTCTGAGGGAGTTGATGACTTATGTGAGCAACAACGCCGATTGGATAGGCGACTACGACTGGCTCAGGTCAGAGGGGTATCCTGTGGGCAGTGGAGCGGTGGAGAAAGCGGTGGACATCGTGATCAACAGGAGACTGAAGGGGCGTAGAGGAATGAGTTGGAAGAGAGTCTGCGCAGACGAGGTCGTGGCGCTGAGAGTGCTCACATTGAACAACGACTGGGACAGCATGTGGCATACCAACAATACCGCAGCATGATTGCCCACCAGAGTTTTGATGCTTCCGACGGCCGATCCCAGGGCAATCGCACTTAACCGGGACCAGCTTTGACAGGGCCTCCTACACCACCCTGCTGGATTCCGGCCTTCGCCGGAGTGACGATTGACGGTCGCAGGCTGAAGTCCAAATGCGATTGGCCTGCAGCTGATTCTAGTGCCCGTACTTGTCTCTCAGAAGATGCGCTCCGCGACTCATGGCGCTCAATTTCAGGTAGGCCTCATCAAAGTCCATTGGGTTGGAGGATGAAGGAGAGAAGCCGCAGTCGGGATTGAGCGTAAGGCGTTCCTTAGCGACATACTCCATCGCTGCCTCCGCCCTCTCGACGACCTCCTCTGGTGTCTCCACGTGGGGATCAGTATGGTCGATGACGCCCAAGCCGAGCTTCTTGTCTTTCGGGAAGTCCTTCAGAACGTCGATCCCACCCGCGTCGGGCGTTGCGAACTCCATGGCAAACCGATCCACGTTCATTTCGGAGAGTGCTCCGATGATGAGGTCGTAAGGGCCCTGAGTGCTGTGCTCCCTATTGAAGTGGGCATGGCAGATGTGCACGCTTACGGGCACGCTGTCGAGACCCTCGACGACGCGGTTTACCGAGCTAATCGACAGCTCGGTCTCGTGGGCTATGTCGATTATGCCCTCGTTTTCCCGGTACACCGGGTCGACCAGAAGCCCCAGCCAGGGATCGTCTAGCTGGACCATATCTACCCCAAGAGCAGCGAGGCGTCGTAGCTCATCTTTGACAATCGGAATGCACGCCTCGATGAATTCCTCACGGGTCGGGTAGGCCCTGGCAGAGTGTTCAGAGCTCCACATGCGCCGTCCCAAGGTGTATGGCGAGGGAACGGCCACGATTATCTTCGAGTCTGTGTTATTCCGCAAGAACTCGGCCTCGCCCGAAGCAATCGGGCGGCGGGCCGACATCTTCGAAGTGACCGCCGGATACTGCAGTTGCGTGAACGGCGCAGCGCCGCCGGATGGAAGAAGGTCGTCGGTAAAGCCTCCTACGGCTTGGGTGAAGATCTTTACGTAGCTCTCACGTCGCCATTCACCGTCGGAGATGTAGTCGAGGCCGGCACGCTCCTGCATCCGAATAGCCGACGGCACTGCCTCGTCCAACAGCCTGTCGGACTCGGACTCGCTGATGCGTCCCGCCTTGCGATCTTCGATGAGGTCGCGTACCCACTGTGGGCGTGGAAGGCTGCCGACGACGAATGTTGGAAACAGAGGATCTATGGCTTCCATGGTTGACTCCTTTGGAGCGCCACGCGATACTGAAGCTGGTTCGGGGGCTTGTTTCTCAGTGTTCAGTGTATTGACAAGGTCAGGGGCGCTACGTTTTCAATTCTCGCCCAAGAAGCTGCGAATGGGAAGTTGTAGATGGCAGAAGGTGGTGCTACGGTGCCGGCGAAGAGGCCTATACGAAATAGCTCAACCGACTGTTGGTGAGATTGGCGATTTCGACATCGACGTGGACAGATGGGCACCTGGAAGGTCAGAGTCGCGCCAACAGCCGCCTCTGGCACATTAACAAGTTCAGCGACACTAGTCATCTGGATGGGTGACCTTTTTCGCGTCCTGAAGTTCAGATACGTGCGGACTAGCCTGTATCAGCCGTCCCACCTTTCGACACTCGTGAACGGAAGCGCTCCGAGGGACTTTAGCTCCAGTGCAATTCCGGCGACCATTAGATACACCTCGTCAGCCCTAGCAGCCACGGCCTGATTAACCTTTCCCAGTATATCCCGGTACTCGCGGCCCAGCTGGGAGGGTGGCACCACTCCCAGTTCAACCTCGTTGCTGACGGCTATCCAGGATGCCGACGAGCGGTCATAGACTTCCAAAACCCGATCCAAGGCGGTCAGAATCTCCGCTTCCGCGTTCGGGTTGCCTTCCATGCTAAGCAGAAGGTTGCTGACCCATACGGCGAAGCAGTCTACCAGGCACGTGTCATACTCATCGACAACGGCGTGGATAACAGAAGCCAACTCAATAGGCTCTTCAAGCGTTCTCCACTCAGGCGGACGGCGAACTCGATGCGCGGCTATGCGCCGTTCCATATCCTCGTCCAGCGCCTGTGACGTCGCCACGAATAGCACCCGCTCGCGACTCCTCACCAAGTGCTCGGCGAAACTACTCTTCCCTGAGCGTGCTCTACCCAGTATGAGGACCAGTCGCTTGCCCATCTACACTCCCCAATGCTGACTATCGCTGTCCATCTGCGACTACCTGACGCAATGCCTCAGCAAGGACGCGGTTGTCATCCATTATTCTGACCCCGACCCTAATGTACTCTGGAAGGCCAAATGAGGTGCAGTCCCTAACGCGCACACCATGCTGCAGCAACAGTTCTCGACGTATCTCGGCGCCCGCACCGACTCCCATCAACAGGAAGTTAGCGGCAGAGGGTGCGCACTCCACGCCAATCGACCGAGCAGTCTGCCTCAGAAATTCCTTGCGACCCTCACGCGAGTAGCCGCGCTCGCCAATCCTTTGACCGCGAACGTAGTACTGAGCGACACCGCAACTCCTAAGATGTAAGGAACACCGCCCAACTCTCTCAGCCCATTGGCGGCCACCCACGCCAGGCAGCCAGACACTGCGGGTACGAGCACGGCCAAGAACACACCCCAAACGAAGGCGGGCATTCGCCCTCGAAGGGCAGTCCCAATGTATTCAAGCCACCAAACGGTCTTACCAATCCAATCCACGGGGTGGAGTCTGGCGGGAAGTTCCTTGAAACCCATGTCGATGACGAAGGCCAATAACAACGCTCCCGCGTCGAGACACCACTCCTGGCCACAAGCGCCATTCCATTTTCTCCGGCTCCCCACGCTATATGGACAGCCCAGAGATTGGGGCGGAAACCGTAGGGGAGATACTGTGAGTCACTGACGTTACGCACATTCTGTGGGAACTGATACGCTTGGATCATGAACCAAGAACTGCTCGAACTCGCCGCGGCGAGTGATTATCTTCTCAGCTCCTTTGGAGCGACCACCGCGACTGGGCTGTCCGACATGCTTGACGGCGTGATCAGCCACGACAGGGTGACCCGCTTTCTCGCAGCGGACGACTATGACTCCAGGACTCTGTGGAAGCAGGTCAAGCCCATGGTCAGAGCGATACAGCACCCCGACGGTGTGCTCATCTTCGATGACACCATACAGGAAAAGCCCCACACCGACGAGAACGAGATAGTCAGTTGGCACTTCGACCACAGCAAGGGCCGATCGGTCAAGGGCATCAACATCCTCAGCTGTGTTTACCATGCTCAGGGAGTGAGTCTGCCGGTGGCGTTGGAGATCATCCACAAGCCCATTGAGTTCAAAGATCACAGCACCGGTCGTCTCAGGCGCAGGAGCGAGGTCACCAAGAACGAGTTGATGCGTCGGATGCTCAGAGTGTGTCGGAACAATGGGCTGGAGTACCGCTGCGTGCTGGCCGACAGCTGGTTTTCGTCCAGGCAGAACATGGAGTTCATACACGACGAGTTGGGCAAGCAGTTCGTGATCGCACTCAAATCCAACAGGACGGTGGCATTGAGCTATGAGGAGAAACTTCAGGGTAGCTTTCATCGGATAGACTCACCACACCTGCCGGAAGGCCAACCCCGGCCTCCGCCGGGGCAGGCTCTGTGCTCGGCTGGCTGAGAGGACTGGACTTTCCAGTACTGCTGATGCGTCAGGTCTTCACGAACGGAGACGGCAGCACAGGGACGCTGTATCTGGCCTGTAGCGAGCTTGATTCTGAGGGCGAGGCCATAGAAGCAATCTACCACAGAAGGTGGAGAGTGGAGACGTTTCACAAGACGCTCAAGTCCAACGCTGCGCTTGGGAGGTCGCCGACGAAGACGGTGCGTACACAGAGCAATCACGTGTTCATGTCCATATACTCGGTCTGTCGTCTGGAGTGGCTCAGCGTGAGACATCAGATCAATCACTTCGCGCTCAGAACCCGGATATATCTCAAGGCCATTCGTCACGCCTTCGATGAACTACAACTCCCTAAGACTGCGTAACGTCAGTTAGTCAGTAGAACAGCCACGATGAGATCCGACACCTCTGCTAGGAATGCTCTGATCAAGTCCTTGGGATTGTGGCATAGTAACGTGTGCCGGTAAACCCTGATGGTGTTGGAGTGAGAGTCAGTGGACCAACCGACATTTGCCGACCTCGAATACGACGACAAGAAGCGAAAGACTCGCCGGGAGAGATTTCTCGAACGCATGGACGGTCTGATTCCGTGGGAGCGGCTGGAGGACCGCATCCGACCGTTCTACCCGAAGCCGGGCCGAGGGCGTCGTCCATACGATCTGTCGGTGATGCTGCGGATTCACCCGCCGCCGCGGGCTGTTCTACAATCTCAGTGACCCCTCGATGGAGGACATGCTCTACGAGATAGAGTCGGTCAGACGGTTCGTTGGCGTGAGACTGTGTGGACCGCTGCCGGACGAGACGACGATCCTGAACTTCCGCCATCTACTGGACACGCACGACATGGGTGAGGGACTGTTGGAGGAGATCAACGATCATCTGGCGTCTCGTGGACTGCGTCTTCGAGAGGGGACGATCGTGGATGCGAGCATAATAGAGGCGCCGTCTTCGACGAAGAATCAGGCTGGAGCGCAAGACCCCGAGATGCACCAGACCAAGAAGGGCAGCCAGTGGTACTTAGGGATGAAGGTGCATATTGGAGTGGATGCGCAGACCGGAGTGGTGCACAGCATATCGACGACACCGGCGAACGTGCATGACGTGACCGAAGCGCACAGGCTGCTTCACGGTGGAGAGACGCGAGTGTGGGGTGATAGTGGGTATCGGGGAGTTGGCAAGCGTGCCGAGCATCGTGAGCGGTGTGTGGACTGGCAGGCGTCGATGAGGCCAGGGTCGCGTCGGAGGTTGGCGGAGGGAAGCGAGGAGGTGCTGGCGGAGAAGTTGAAGGCATCGGTGAGAGCGAAGGTGGAGCATCCGTTTCTGTACGTGAAGCGGCACTTTGGGTACGCGAAGGTACGGTATCGTGGGCTTGGAAAGAACAAGGAGCGCCTGGCTGTGCTGCTGGGATTTACCAACCTGATCAGAGCCGAGCGCTACATGGCCGGATAGAGTGGGGAGCGGTGCGTCCAGAGCGCTCCGAGAACCGCAAGCCGGGTCGGTTCCAGGCCCATAATAACCGTTATTGAGCTTCAATCGGAGCGCCGGACCCTTCTCCGTGAGTGCCGGAGGACAGCTCCAGACTGTTACACTCCGATCAATCAGACTTACGCCAAGTTGTTCAGAGGTTCCCTAATCAGTATTGAAGCCGGATGCTGTATCAATTTGGTCGGTGGCTTCGATAAGAGCGTTGCCCTGCCCCTCTGGATTCCGGCCTTCGCCGGAATGACGGCGCGGTTGATATGGCACCTTCGAGCAGCGTACCGACTGAACTGATACAGCTTCTTGAAGCCGACGACGATATTGCTGTCTCGTACCGAGTGGTAAGATTCTGTGGAGCAAAGGAGTAGTCAATGACCACCCGAGCCACCGCCATCGTCTATCCCGAAACGGACGGTATGCCATTGCCCGATGGAGACTTTCAATCGCCGCTGTTCCGCAGGATAGTGGGCGACCTCGACGACCACTTCGGCGACGTTCCGGGCGCAAAGGTCAACGGGAACACGTTCATCTACTACGTCGAGGGAAATCCCCGACGTTCAATCTCTCCTGACTGCTACGTGGTGCTTGGGCTGTCGGCGGAGGCTCTGGAGTCCATTGAGCGGAGCAACACCTATCGTCTGTGGGAGGTGGGAAAGGCCCCGGACTTCGTGCTGGAGATAGGCTCTGAGAGCACTGCAGGCGCTGATCTGGGACGCAAGCGGGACCTGTACGCGGAGTTGGGCGTGTCAGATACTGGAGGTACGACGCAACAGGCGGTGAGTTCCTGGTTGGAGTCTCCGGCAACCTGTTTGGCAGCATCGATGCCCAGGCCGATCATGTATGCGGACTGTGCCGTGGTATCGTGAATGGACTGTGAGAGTTCGATGCGTTCCCGCTGCAGCACCCGCTCCCGGTTCGCGGCGGCAACCCACCTGTTTCGCCCGAAGCCGGCGATCAGGTTGACCGACGCGGCCACCGTATACATGACGAAGATCCTGGCAAACAGGGGCTTCTCGTCCCTCACCCCCATGTCGATTCCGTTCCCCACGGTGAAGCTTATGGCCAGATCTGGGACGGACACGATGGTCACCCAGGCCATGGTGAGTCTGAAAGACGTGAAGACCACCGCGTACCCGGCCAGCGCCGGGGTAGTACAGCAGGTGCAAGAAGTAGTGACTGAAGCCGCCCCCTGCCACCGTGGCGACCGAGACCAGGGTCACATCCATGGAAATGAGCCCGAGAATCCAGCGCCACATCACGGTCCTGTTCGAGGCCAGCCGGTAGTGAACGTATCCGTTGTACGCCACTAGCAGCAATAACGCCAGCGAATACCCGACAAGATGATCCGGGCCATAGAAGGGCCGGTACGCCAGCTGAATGACGCAGAAGGCGGCTACGAACCAGTGTATCCAGACGGAGACCGTCGCCGCACGCCTGAGCAAGTCGATCGACTTGGCTGAACGTCCGGTCGCTCAGTCGAAAGAAGCCGGCTGCTGTCCTGACAGGATGAAAGCCCCGGCTCTGGGTGGCTGAGACATGTCCTCTCCCAAATGCACGCGAGACTAGGGAGCGTTCCGTGGTCCCGGAGTTGTGTGACTGACCACCAATCTACTCACCAGTATTTTTGTCTGCAAGAGCGGAATGTACCTGTCGAAGTAGCAGAAACACAGTCTCTCAGCTCGACTTTGTACATTCATGCTGCGTAGGTCAGCGATTCTATGAACCTGTTGAACAGCGGCGTCGGGATTTGTTGCATATCCGGTTTTTGAGCTCGACTTTGTACATTCAAGCCGCATGACAGATGGAGTCGAGCATCCTGCTGTATAAGAGTCGTGGGACTTTGATCAGATCAGGCTTGCACCCTGAGGTTGCAAAAGTTCCCTGGTGCATCCATAGATATCGTCTGACCAGCGCGATGGCGTCGGCGAACGAGGGGTTGGTCTTGTCATACCACGCCGTTGAGCGAGCAGTCAGCCTGCCCTCCTGTCCAATCAGCACATCCGCAGCCAGTGTCACCACACTGAACAGCCCAAACAGTGCGGGCGTAGTCCGTGCGATTGCCCTATCCGACCACTGCCGCTGTGTCTCCCACCCCCATATGAGCGCGAAGCTCCTCAAAGGTCACTTCAACCTGCCAGCGAAGTATGTACCATCTGATGATCTCAACGGGGTCGGCATTAGTGTCGGTGCATAGCAGCGCACGCGCTCCGACCCTGCCCGTCGGGTCTCTGACAATTACCCAGCGTATCGGGACGAGCGGTTTCCCGCCTGTGTACCAGATAGCTGCACCTGAGGTGATCTCGACTGTGCTCACGCTGGAGTCTGACCCGGTCACCAGACAGGTCGTCCACACCGTATTGGGGTTGGCAAGCACCGCGGATGGACTGGGCAGTCGCTCTTCGACAATTCTGGGCCGTCCTATCTGGCCGGGCCGTCGCGGTGGCGCCAGTCTGCGCAGCGATGCGTCTTTGCGCAGTCTGGTGACGACAACAATGGGATTGGACATACTCTGAACATACTTCAGAAACTCCCGCCTCGCGTAGCCTCCATCACAGACTACGACCAACTCTCTGTCCGGAAGCCAACGGCGCAGACAGATCAGCATCTGACGGGCGAAGTCGGTTACCATCTTGTGTCGCCTGCCATTACGCCGATCATAGCGCTCAGAGGGTGCCAGAGCGGTCAGAAACGGCAGCGCCCAGTGACGTCTGGCCCAACCAATACGCCTCAGACACATCAGACTCACCCATCTGAGTCCGCTCGTCATCACGACCTTATCTTCGGTGGAGCGTGTGGGGTCGCGGTACACTCCCTTTGCGGCTATCTTCCTGCCCCAGCGTCGTTCTATAGTCTCGTCGATTCCGAACACCAGCGGCTCGTCGGACTGACATAGATGCCGGACCACCATGAGCAGCAGTACTCTGCTCAGCTTCAGCGACGACCATCGAGCACGGTTGAGCACGTGGTGGTATATGGCGAAGTCTCTGTGCTGCCCAATCCCCAGTATGTTAAGCGCTGAGGTCACTGTGCGCTTGTGTGGAGACAGGATTGCTCCTATTGCCAGCAGTTGAGCTTTGCGCCAAGTCTTGGGGTGAAACAGGCGCTCAAATGGGTGCAGCAAGGATATAATCACTTCGGGTAGGGTATGCATGCTCGACCTCTTGTGGTGATTTGGTCGAGCTTACCCTGCCCTTAGTCCTTTGGCTATCCATTGTACAAAGTCGAGGCTTCTGCGCCGACATGCAAAAAGTCGCTGAAGCAATCCATAGCTGTCGACGCACCAAAGCGATCGCATCGACGAAGGTAGGCTCAGACTTGGCATACCAAGCTGCTTTGCGTGGACTCGCAGGTCTTCGATCCAACAGCAGGTGGGCCGCGAGAGTTATCCAGGAGAACAGTCCCAAAAGCACAGGGGTGGTCCGGGCTATGGCGCGATCCGACCACTGGCGTTGAGTCTCCACTCCCAGGTGGGCCCGTACCTCCTGAAAGGTAACCTCGATCTGCCAGCGCAACACGAACCACTCGATGATCTGGGCCGGTGCGACAGTCGTATCGGTACACAGTAGCGCTTGGGAGTCGAAGTGCTGCAGCGGGTCTCGAATGAGCACCCATCGAATGGGCACAGGCGGCTTGCCCGTGTGATACCAGAGCGCTGTTTGAGAGCTGAACTCCACAGTCCGAGTAACACCGTCGTACCACGCGACTGCCGCGCTCATCCAGTGCGTATGGGGACAGTATAGGAGTGTCTTGAGTGTGGGCAGGCGCTGGCCCTTGACGCGCGTACGACCCATCTGGCCGGGCCGACGAGGCGGAGGGGGTTCGTAGAGGGCGGCATCGAGACGCAGTCTGGTAATGAAGGTGACCGGACGGGTCATGGACTGACAGAAATGGAGCAGGTCGAGGGCAGCGTAGCTGCTGTCGGCGACCACGACGATGTGTCGGTTGGGCAGCCAGCGACGTAGCTGGAGGATCATCTGACGCGCCCGATCGGTGATCTTCTTATGGGGTTTGCCGATCTTGAGATGGTAGCGTTCGGACGGCGCCAGTGCGGTCAGCACGGGCAGCGCCCATGTACGATGTGCCCAGGGTATGGTGGTCAGCCACATCAGGCTTATCCAGCGCAGACCGGAGGCCTTGACGAATTGACTTCCACTGGAGCGCACTCCGTCACGATAGACCCCCTTGGCCCTGATCCGTCTGCCACGCCGCCGCTCCAGAGTCTCGTCGATCCCGAAGACCAGTGGTCCGTCACTCTGATCAAGGTGTTGGACCAGGAGAGACAGCAACACACGGCTCAATTGGAGGGGTGACCATCGAGCGCGGTTGAGAACGTGGTGGTACCGGGCAAAGCTCGTGTCGTCGCTGAGTCCCATGACCCGGAGAGCGGAGGTGATGGTGCGCTTGCGCGTGGCCAGGACTGCGCCAACCAGCAGCACCTGGACTTTCCCCATGTCCTGGCCTGAAACATCGGCGCGAACGGATTGAGTAGGGGTACAATGGCATCGGGCAGGGTGAGCATGACATGACCTTTCGTGATGGTTGGGTCTCGTCAGCTTACCCTGTTCTCTCTATCTAAGTTTTGTACAAAGTCGAGCTGAGAGGGCGTGGAGAGTGCAGAGAATGGAAAGGAAGGCGATTCCCAAAAGCGCCCGGATCTATAGTCAACAGGCTAGATTAGCTTTGGATGACCGATTGTAAGGTCAATAGGCGTTTAGAGTCGAACTTTTGTTAGAACACGTCGATCTGGATAGTCCGATTTAACCAATAATCGAGTATAATGCGCACTAATCTCCAGCCGGAATTGGGTTTGTTTGGTCAGGGGGCACGCTATGCTAACGCCGGCACAGATCTCGCATTTCGAGACGTTTGGATTCATCATTACCCGTCAGGCATTCTCACCGGACGAAGTTGCCGACATCACCCGTGACTTTACGGACATCCTAGAAGATGACCGTAAAGGTCAGCCCTTTGCAGGAGAGCAGAGACACGCTGTTCTTGCCTTCGTGGAAAAGAGCCCCCTGCTGAGGAAATTGGTTGAAGACGACCGCATATACGGGCTGATCGAACAGTTGCTCGGTCCAAACTTTGTCTGGCGAGGGTCGGACGGCAATCTGTACGTTGGGGACACCGCCTGGCATCCTGACGCCGTAGGAATTGAGTTGAACTTCACGCGGATCAAGGTGGCAATGTACCTAGGGTCTGTTCACACTACGTAGGGTATCGAAGATGATCGCGAACATTACAAACCCGAGATAGAGCGCATCAAGCTTGTCGTAACGAGTGAACACACGACGATAGCCCTTCAATCGACGGAACAGGCGCTCCACTTCATTACGCCTCTTGTACAACTCCCTGTCGTACTCCCAGGACGATACTCGACTCTTCAGAGGTGGAACAACGGGAGTGAACCCCAGTTCGAACGCCACCCGGCGTGTCTCGTCGCCAGAGTAGGCGCGATCCATCACCAGAGATGGATCCCCCTGCTGTGGGCCAAGCCGCCTGAGCAGCTTTCGACCTTCCGGCGCGTCATGGGCCTGTCCTGGGGAGAGGGAGAACGCTACGGGTGTCCGATCATTCGCGGCAACCATATGAAGCTTGGTAGTCCATCCACCGCGGGACTTGCCGATGGACTGTGGTCCGTTTTTTTGACCGCCCCTGTGCCGTCGGGATGCACCTTGACTGAGGTGCTGTCCAATGAGACCACCTCGAGTTTGACCTTCACTATCCCCTCCCGCTGGAGTTGTTCGAACACTCGGTCGAGTACTCCGCTCTTGGACCAGCGGTTCATCCTGGTGTAGATGGTGTGCCACCTACCGAAACGCTTCGGCAGCCCACGCCACTTGCAGCCGTGCTCTGCGACATACAGAATGGCGTTGAGCACCTGTATGTTCGGGATGCTTACGTTGCCACGCTGTACAGGCAGGTGCGGTTCTATGAGTTGGTATTGAGCTTGTGTGAGTTCCATACATCTACCATACCACCTTCACACCTGTTAGTGTAAACACGCCCTAGTCCGGTAGGTGCTGATACGGGCTGCCTTCGGGTCGTGCCAGGCTCCCATCGGCTTCCGCTACACAAAGACCTTGAGCCCATGCGCTACTGGCGAGTCAGGCAGACTATTGCTGAGGGCAGGGGATCGGAGGAGGACCTAGAGCAGTTTCGCGACCTTGTAGGAGATGACGATGAGCCGATTTTCGGAGTGCAACCTCCTGACCTGCCGGGATTCCCGCTGGAATCGCAACCGGGCGACGTAGTGTTCTTCAACCAGCACATATACCACAGCTCTTTTGGCGGTCACACGGGTCGACGCATGTTCACAATGAATTTCGCTGAAGAGCCTAAGACCGATAAGCACATTGAGCTTCTTAAGAGAGAGTATGCTGGATCTTCGGTCGCCCGGGATGCTCTCCAGTACACGAAGTCGGATCGAACGTATGAGCCAGAGCTCCTGTACAGCGACAGGCCACGGATTCAGAGTATGGTTGCCAAGCTGATTGAGATGGGATTTGAATAGAAGGCCGATTGCGGAGTGAAGGCTTGTTAGCTGACGAGACGCTCGTAGGGATGTAGGAGAGTACACGATGCCGTCGACTGACCTGGCCCTGACCGCCCACCTGATGCGTCGGGCGGGATTCGGAGCAACGCGCGCCGAGCTCGAGGAGTATGCCCAGCAGAGCTACGAGGACATGGTGGAAGACCTGGTGCACCCCGAGCGCTTCCCGGAGGTTGCGGACGATGTCGTGACCAGGTACTGGCTGGAGTTGAACAATCCGGACTCGGTAGAGCCGTGGAACACTCGCTGGCTGTACCGGATGGTCAACACGGAGCGGCCACTCGAAGAGAAGATGGCGCTGTTCTGGCATCATGTGTTCGCGACCTCGGTGGGTAAGAGCGAGCACGGTCTCTCGTCCAAGTCGCAGATCGACCTGTTCCGCCGAAACGCAGTTTCGGACATGCGAACGATACTCGTGGAGCTGGCCAGGGACCCCGCGATGATTCACTGGCTGGACAACTCTGAGAATCACAGCGACCAGCCCAACGAGAACTGGGGCCGCGAGCTTCTGGAGCTCTTCTCGATGGGTGTGGGCAACTACACGGAGCAGGACATCAAGACGGCGTCCCGCGCATTCACTGGCTGGACGTTCATACAGCCCATCCCGCTGGACCCCTATGGACGCTACCCGTCCGAGTTCATCTACAGGCAGGACGACCACGACGACAGCGAGAAGACGTTCCTTGGTCACACGGGCAGGCTCGATGGTGAGGACATCGTCGACATCATAGTGGACCAGCCCGCAACGGCCCGGTTCATATCCAGGCATCTTTACAACTTCTTCGTGGCCGACGAGCCGCAGGTGCCGTCCTGGAACGACGTGTCGCCGCGTGATCCTGAGGCGATAGATGCGCTGTGCGACTCGTACTTCGAATCGAATGGCGACATCAGAGTCATGCTGCGGACGCTCTTCAACTCCGACTTCTTCAGGGACGCCCGGTTCGCGAAGGTGAAGAGCCCCTCAGAGCTGGTTGCGGGCACGATAAAGCTTGCAGGCACTCACACGTTCCCCGAGCCTTCGCTTCATGGCGCGCCGGCCGCGGCCGGTCTGATGGGTCAGCATCTCATGACACCTCCCACAGTGGAGGGTTGGCACACGGGTCGCGAGTGGATAGACTGCGGGACGCTGGCCGAGCGGGTCAACTTTGCGGTCAACGAGCTTGCGGACCGGAGCCTGCCGGGGCTTCGAGCGATCGCGGACAGGCTGGCCTCAGAGGAGAGACCCCTGACTCCCGACGAGTTCGTGGACCGCACGCTCGACCTGGTCGGTCCCATGAGCGTCGAGCGCCACACCCGGGAAGCGCTGCTGGACTATGCGAACTCCGGCGGTGACCTTCGGTTCGACACCGACTCGGCGCGAGAAGAGAGCTCGGCCCGCGTGGCCAGGATGGTCCAGTTCATAGTGGCATCGGTCGAGTATCAGTTCGGTTAGACCGAACGGGAGGGATCCAGCAATGGACGTCAATGGCAAGCCCACGGTCTTCGTGGTGGTCCAGCTCAGCGGCGGCAACGACTTCATGAATACCGTGATTCCGTATGGGAACGACATCTACTACGACTCCAGGCCGGTGATCAGAATTCCCCAGGAGCAGGTCCTCCCGATCGACAGCTACCTGGGGTTTAATCCCAACTTTGCTCCCGTCAAGGAGTTGTACGACGAGGGTCGAGTGGCGATAGTGCAGGGGGTGGGGTACCCGAACTCCAGTCGCTCCCACTTCAGGGGGACCGACATCTGGCACACGGCGGAGCCTGACAGAATAGGCGCCGAGGGCTGGCTGGGCCAGGTGGTCCAGAAGATGGACCCCAGGAAAGAGAACCCCCTGACGTGCGTGAACATAGGCCGCGGGCTGCCGCGCGCGATGAGCAAGCCCGGAGTTCCGATAACCTCGGTGGGCGACCTTGACAACTACGGCGTCATGAGCGGTATCACATCTGAGGCCGAGCGCAGACAGGCGCTTGAGATATTCGAGAAGATGTACGGTCCGGCGGTGGGAACAGGGCCGGTCAGGGAGTACGTGGCGCAGACAGGCATGGACGTGCTCAGGGGCGCTGACGTTCTGAATAGGGCTCCGGAGGTGTACTCGTCCACTGTCGAGTACGCAGACAACCCCATCGCGAATTCACTCAGGGACGCCGCCCGAGTCCACCTGGCCGACCTCGGTACGAGGATCATATACACGCAGCACGGGGGATACGATACCCACGCAAACGAAGTGCCCAACCATCCCAGGCTGCTGACCGAGCTGTCAGGCGCGATCATGGACTTCTTCCAGGACATAAGAGATCACGGCGCCTCGGAGAACGTGGCAATGCTGGTGTTCACCGAGTTCGGCAGGCGGATAAGGGACAATGGCAGCGGCTGCGACCATGGTGCCGGTGGCGGTTCGTTCGTAATTGGCGAGAGAGTAAAGGGCGGGCTGTACGCCGAGTACCCGTCCCTGGATATCGACAGGCAGACGGATGGGGACATGGCCCACACGTACGACTTCCGCGGACTCTACACGACGCTGCTGGAGGAGTGGATGGGCGTTGAGGCTGCGCCGATTGTCCGGGGCCAGTACGAAAAGATACCGATCTTCGCATAGCAGACTGTTGCCCGAATGCCTGGTGTTGATAGAGGGGTCCAGTCGCTGGATGGGGTGAGAGAAATGGGCAGGCCGTACGCGCTTCTCAGAGTAGGGTTCAGCTATGATCGCACGCTCGGTATGAGGCGTCTTACCAACACTCCGGTCGACCTTGCTGTCGACAGGGACGGCGATCTGCACATCCTGTGCCGGGGCGGAATCTCCTTCATCAGGCGGCTGTCTCAGGACGACGAGGACCTGGGGGCAATCAACCTCGCGGCGGGAGGCGCGGCGCAGATCGGAGGCACGTACTCGGTAAACACGAAGTTCGTGTGGCCCATTGCGTTGGTCATGGACAGTGAGGACAACCTCTGGGTGTCAGACGAGGGCACGAACCGGATAACGGTGATAAACAAGCGGGGAGAGATACAGGCCCAGTGGGGCGAGACCGGGAGCGGGGAGGGTCAGCTCAACCGTCAGTCCGGCATCGCTCTCGACGCCGATGAGAACGTGTACGTGTCCGACACCCGGAACCATCGGATTCAGAAGTTCACCAGGGACGGTGAGTTCCTGATGCAGTTCGGCGGCCACGGCGACGGTGACGGCGAGTTCAACATGCCCTGGGGAATCGACGTGGATGAGCTGGGCGACGTGTACGTCGCGGACTGGCGAAACGACCGGGTGCAGAAGTTCACGGCGGATGGGGAGTTCATCTTCGGGATTGGCAGGTCCGGCGATGGAGAGGGTGAGTTCAACCGTCCGTCGGGCGTCACAGTCGATGCCGATGGCGACATCTACGTCGCCGACTGGGCCAACGACCGGGTCCAGCTGTTCAGGCCGGACGGAGTGTTCGTCGAGCTGTTCCGCGGAGACGCGACGCTGTCCAGGCAGGCTCATCACTACATGAAGTCGAACGTGAAGGCGCTCAGGCTGCGGGAGATGACTTCACTCGAACCCCAGAAGCGTGTCAGATGGCCGGTGTCGGTGCGAGTGGATGGATGCTCCATGTACATCGCCGACTACGGCTCGGACCGAGTGCAGGTGTACCAGAAGGAAGCCTATCCGCTAGAGCCTCACGAGATCTCGGAGGTACAGCGGTCACCTACACTCTACACTCAGTTCTGACCCACGAGGCACACTCCAATCTTGCCGTCCAGTCCGGGGACCAAGAGCGCGAGAAAGGCGCCAGGTGGGGGAAGCGGGCGTTAGCCGTCCGGCTCAGTGATATGCAGTACCCGATCTGCAGGAACGTCGGTAAGCGTCTGCTCTCGCCCGCTGGGCCACAGCACTGTTATCTCATCCACTATTGAGTGGGCTCCCAGTCCAAATTCGAGATCTATGCTGTCCATCGACAGGTAACTCGATCCGGCACGAACCTCCTGGACCTGCACCATCGGGCCATCGCCATTGCTTCGCGCAGTCTTGACGTACACCCGCGCGCCTATGCCGTCCGCATTGCTCCCTGTACCTTCGATCCCCTTTCGGCCCGTCAGCCGCAACGTGATCCAGTGGTTGTCGCCCCCGCCATTGAGCCAAACGAATACGGTTCCGGCGGCAGGTATTGCGGTATCCCCTGGTACTCCGGGCACTGCCCAGATTGGGCCGCTGCTGTTTGTTCCAACGAGGTCGACGTAGCCGTCGCCGTTCAGGTCCCCGTGGGCGAGTCCCTTGCCGTTCTCGTGGAACGCCGCGTCGATTCGTTGGTCGACGGCGTCGAACCCGGGGTGGCTGGGGTCCAGTATGGAGTAGTCAACGTCCATGATGTCCAGCAGGTGGGCCCGCACGGTGATGTCCTCGAACGCTCCCCGTCCATCGCCGCGTAGCATTCGCCCCGCGCTCTGTAGTATCTCTCCCCCGGGACCCTCGCCTCGCGCCGGCTCTGACCCAAGCCAGTACAGGTCCTGGGCGCCGTTGTTGTCATAGTCGAAAAAGGTGGCTCCGTACCCAAAGTCGTAGGCTCCGAGTCCGGTCGGAACCTCCCAGTCGGAGTGAATGTTCTCCGGGTTCAGCGATGCGGGGGGCATGATTGGGCTAGGGCTTACAGGCGTGGACGCGACAACGTCGGTGAAGCGTGGGCTGATTCCTGAACCAGACCCATTGGCCGGGCCGTTGTTCCTGAGAAGGGCATGGAGACAGGTTCCCCACTCGAAACGCTCCGTGTATCGACAGTCTCCGCCCACCTCTTCCTGGTGAGGGTACTGGCGCAGATGGTAACCCTGATTTGTAACGAAAACATCCAGGTGCGTGTCGCCGTTGTAGTCCCCTACCGCGAACCCCATCCAGTTGCCGACAACATCGATTCCCATCTCCTCCCCCATGGGTGTAAACACTATGCCAGCGTCTGTCGAGTCGTTCCTGAACACCTGTAGTATGTCTCCGTCGTTCGCGACCCACAGGTCTTGATCCCGGTCGTCGTCGTAGTCGAAGAACATAACCCCATGGGTTCGACCGGTAGGGTCGCCTACGCGGTTGCCGTTCTCATCTCTGACCGATGGGTCGTATCCAACGTACTCAGCCCCGCCGGAGTCATCTCTGAATGTGACGGGATCTCCGTCCGGTTCGAGCAGCCTGATCTGAGTCCCGCGAACTCCTGCCGACTCGCCAATCTCCTCAAACGTCAGGTCGCCGCTGTTGTGGTACAGCAGGTTGTAGTGTCCCGGATGGGTGCGGTCTCTGAAGAGGAAGAAGTCCTCGTCGATCATGTTTCCAACGTAGATGTCCAGCCAGCCATCGTTGTCCACGTCGGCACATGCGACGCTTCCGGCTGATCGCAGGTTGACCGCCTCGCCGACTGCTGAGTCTGTGATGTCCCTGAAGGTTCCATCGCCGTTGCTGAGATAGACACGGTCTGCTATCGCCTCCCTGAGACGTCGGGAAGCCTCGTCATCACCAATAGCGGACCTGAAGTCAAGGCCGTCTCCCTTGGCTTTGCCGGGGCCCATTGCGGCAATCCCTCTCGATCCGACATAGAGATCCTGGTGACCGTCGTTATTGAGATCGCAGGCCACAGCGCCCGTGCTGTTGCTCTCGACGGCGGAGATGCCGGCCGAGGCGGCCACGTCGACGTAAGTCCCGTCCCCCTCATTTCGGTACAGGAAGTTAGGTGTTCCCGCCTCGGCGGTGATGTAGAAGTCGGAGTCGCCGTCGGAGTCGTAGTCGAAAACTACCACGCCCGGACGATAGTTCATTACCTCGTCCGTCCACTCGTTGGAGTTCTTCAGAGCGCTCAGGGAGACGTTGGTGAAGGGCGTCACGCCTGCAGTTTCCTGACCGTTCGTGGCTGGGACGGGTGGGACGGCGACCGCAACTGGCTGAGCACTCTTCAACCCAGACGCGGCGATGTTTGCGTTGGCATTTAGGTCGCTGCTGGTAACGAAGTTGCGGCCAGCGCGCACGGGCTCGCCGCTCGCCTGCGATCCGGCGGCCATGGCTGGAGAGACCGACGCATTCAGGCCGCCGCCTGTCGTGGGTAGGACTGCGCTGAGGGCTATAACTCCGAGTCCACCTACTACCGCCACTACCCAGATGGACGTCCCGAAAGCGACTATGCCCCTCTTCGGCACAACTCTGGCCAGTCCCCAGAATGTGATAGGGCCACCCGCAGCTGCGGCGAAGAGCAGTGTGGCCGCTGGCCCCGTGCCCATACCGACCAGCAACAGCGCTGCCACCAGCGGTATCTCGAACAGCAATGGGACGTTGATGAGAAGGCCCAGGGTCGCGGCCACGACTATGCCCAGCAGGTTGTCTCCCAGGTATGTTGCGACAGTTTCTGGACTGACCCACTGGATGACCAGCGCGCTTGCGAACCCGGCTAACACCATGATAGGGCCCAGCCGGATGAGGTAGCTGAAGCTGGCCTTGATCCATTCCCTGAATCCCTCTGACAGCGCTTCTCTCCATGAGACGACCCTGGTTTTTTCTGTCGGCTCTACTGTGACGTAGACAGCCAGGGGTACGCGGCCGCGTTCGCCGACCAATGCCGCCACTAGAGGTCCGATCAGAATTGCTCCAACGAGGCTCAGGGCGATCCTGGTTCCGCCAATCATTGGAGCGAAAACCATAGCCGCCATTATCATCGCCGGGAGGTTCAGGGTCGAAGATCCCTGCACTATTGCGAGCGTTGACTCTATGCTTGCGCCCCTCTGCCGGAATGCAGAAGAAATGGGAACAATGCACGCAGAGCACAGGTTCATAGCCGGTCCGACAATGAGACCCTTCAAAGAGCCTCTTATTCCGCTGGTCGCAAAGCCTCTACTGCTTCCCTGTGGAAAGAGGAACGCCTCTGTCACACCTGCGACCAGAAACGCAAATGTCATTCCGAGCGCGACAAGTCTCAGGTAGGTTATTGAGAAATCCCACCACCTGGAGAGCAGGGAGGACTCCTCTTGAGCCTCAATGCAGAACCCCTGGAAGCACTCCTGCTGCGACGAGGTGGCGATGGCAAGGTCGGCGCGAACGGTATCGAGCTTCGGGATTCGATTGAACAGCAGGAACAGGGTGAGCAGTACGGCGAGGATCACCAGACCCGCTGCCCGCTTCTTCCTGAGGGATGTATCCAACATCGTTCCGCTGACTATCCTCCGTCTTCGCTGGCGAACGTCCCGCATGTCCCGGTCTCCACCTCAAATGCCTCATAGAGCTCGTTGAAAGCGTCCTTGGCCAGGATTGCTTCGACGTCTGATGAGGCGTGGGTCACCGGGTCGCATGTGAGGTCCTCCACGCGTTCGAATGTTGTGGCGAAGTCCGACATGAACATGCCTGACAATTTGTGTATGCGTACGATCCTGGCCCCACCCCCTTTGTTGCGACCGATGTACAGCGTGTCTTCCGAGCCGACGACCACGCCACTGATGTCGCTCTCCGAGCCTCCGTTCTCGTCTTTAGGCCTGACGATGTTCAACAGGGTTCCCATAGGCCTTCCGTCCGTTCCCAGAGAGAAGTGGTAGATGTTCGGATTCGAGTCCGGCACGTAGTACAAGCTGTCATCTGTGGAGTCGTATGCGAGGCCGTCCACGAGGTAGCTGCCCTGAACGTCGGGATTGAACTGAAGTGTGACCGACGATCGTGAGCCTTCGTGCGGATCAATCAAGTACACCGCGTTCGCCATGGCCCCCCACAGCATCTGCCTTCTAGTATCCCATGCCACCGCGCTGATGTTGACGGGCTTGCCGCTTTCAGGATCATACAGCTTCTTATTTGACACAAGTGCTGCCGCGCCACTGCCGATCGGCGGTCGGTACACTTGCAGGGTGTCGCTGAAACAGCCCGACTTTACTGCCACGTAGTCCGTACCAGTGAAGGTGCCTCCTACCGAACACTCTCCATTTCCGGGTAGAGTCACCGTTGCCAGCAGAGTGCCGTAACTCACGGGAGGTCGAGTATTGACCCACACCAAGGCGGCCAACACGATCATCAGAATTACTGAAACAGCACCCGCCAAGTACCTGACGCGGATGATCGGCGCCTTCCAGGCCCTCTTGGGAACCTTGGCTGTAATGAATCGGCGCCTTCCCTCAGACCTCAGAAGTGAGTCGTGTTCGTCAGCTTGCAAGGTCCCCGATCACCTCCTCAACAGACTCGGTCAGAGGCCGATTCGGGAGTAGAAGTCCGGCACACCCTTGATTCCGAGCGTTAACCTGAACAGGGCTCCTGCTCCAGGTCCCTCTTCATCCTTGTTGTCCCCTCCGATGGTCGTCACGTAGATCTCATCCATATCGGCTCCACCGAAAGTGACGCTGGAGACCTTCTTCGCAGGGAAGGGAATCGCGCGCTCTTGTTCGCCATTGGGCGTGTACCGGAACAATGCCGACCCGTCCGCGCGGGCGGACCAGACGTAGCCCTCGGCGTCGACGGTCATTCCGTCGGGTATTCCTTGACCGTCCGGAGTCTCTACAAACACGCGCTGGTTGGAAATCTCGCTCGTTCTCTCGTCGTAGTCGAAGATGTAAATCTTTCGAGCGAAGGAGTCGGTGTAATACATCTGCTTGCGGTCGAGTGTGAAACCCAGGCCGTTGGACAGGCCGATGTCGTCTAGTACGACTGTCAAACTGCCTTCAGGGTCTAGTCGGTATAGCTTGGCAGGCTGTGTCTCGGTTGGCATGGTGCCGCAGAAGACGCTGCCACGAGGGTCGGCGATTACGTCGTTGAAGCGTGTGTCGCGCTCTTCAAGTATTTCGTCAACCACATAGCTCAGCTCGCCGTCCCGCAAGATAGCGATGGAGCCTCGGTCCATGAACAGGAGCAGCGAACCATCTTGCTGGATTGTGAATCCGCCTATCACCCTTTCTTGGAAGAACTGCGCGTGCTCACCGGTCTCTGGATCGAACCAGAAGATGCGACCCTGAGGAATATCAACCCAATAGAGTCGCCTGTCAGCAACGTGCCAGAGTGGACCTTCACCGACGTGATTAAGGTAGTCCGCGATCAACTCGGGTTCCATAACGCTCCTCCGTTTAGACAAGTCTCAATGGGCCTCGTCTGGGTGATCACCACTCCTCGACGACCTTCTTGTTGAAGTAGTCCCAGTCCCACTCAGCTCCCCAGCCGGGGCCGTCGGGCGGATACATTTGGGCGCCCACTGGGGTCAGTGGGTTCAGCATACCGATTTCTTTACCGGCCTGCTCATTGTCTCCACCGAAGAACTCGTAGTAAGAGGTGTTGAAGATGCAGGACAGGATGTGGCCATGTACCAGTCCGAACAGTCCTCCGCCTGCGTTTAACTCCACGGTCGTCCCGTGCAGCTCGGCCAGGTGGGCGAGTTTAAGGACAGACGTGGTCCCGTGCCTAGCGTTGCCCCGGATCATATCCGTCGCGCCCGAGATGAGCCACTGTGCCGAGAGGTCAATGTCGTTCATCATCATCTCGGGCGCAAGGACTGGGATATCCAGCGCGTCGCATAGTTGCTTGAGCTTGTTGTGCTGTCTCTCTGGCAGCGGCTCTTCGATCCATCTGTAGGCGAGGTCTTCCAGCTCCCGTCCAACCCGTACGGCCTGCTCGTAGCTGTAGATGCCGACGGGGTCGTGCATGATGTCAATGTCAGGTCCTACCGCGTCACGAATCGTCCGGAACCACTGGATGTTCTCTTCGACCGGATGATAGAAGTGGTCCTTAACGGCGGGAAATCCAGCCTCCACGGCCTTGATCGCGTCTTCGGCGGCTTCTTCTTTTGTTTCCCCGCGGATGTTCATGTACATCGGAATGCTATCGCGGACGCGACCGATTAGCGCATGTACAGGCAGGTTTGCGGCCTTTCCTGCGATGTCCCAGAGGCAGTTGTCGAGTGTTCCTCCCCAACCCGGGTCCCTGTAGACCCACCGTGTGCCCGTGTGAAGCTTTTGGTACAGCTTTTCCCTTGCCAGGGCGTCTTCTCCCACAGCAGCGGCACGGATCTGGTCGAGAGTGTCCCTGTCCAATCTGCCGGCGACGCCCTCTCCCACCGTGCAGATGCCGGTGATCCCTTCATCCGTCTCGACGTGCATGACCTGCGTGTAGCCTGGGCCGGCGGTGGACGAGCCGTGGATCCACCGGGGACGCCTCATACCAGGAAGCATAGTTAATTCGAACAGACGCTTGGCGCCCGGGGTTTCCAAGATCGAAATCTTTATCTTCGTTATCTTCAATCTCGATGGGCCTCCGATGATGGAGTGACACCCGTTCCAGGTGAGTAGAGTAGAGTATATCCCACCGCCAGATATCGGGCCGTCTTGGGACTGGGGCAGCCGAACATGTGATTCACGTAGGTGAGTGAAACCGAAATGTGGCCAAATGTCCCATTCAAATACAGAGGGAAGAATTCAGAGAACCTGGCGTAGTCTTGGATCGAGCCTGTCGCGCAGCCAATCGCCAAGGAAGTTAAGCGCCAGAACGATCAGCAGGATGGCGATACTAGGAACGACCGTGATCCACCACGCCGTGCGTAGGTACTCTCTCCCATCTGCGACCATAGCTCCCCATGTGGGCGTGGGTGGGGGGATTCCGGCTCCCAGGAAACTCAGGAAAGCCTCGGCAAGGATGAGCCCTCCAGTGGACAGCGTCGCGATTACAACGACGGTATTGATAACTCCGGGGAGAATATGGAGAACGAGAATGCGCGGAGAAGAGGCGCCCGCGACGATCGCCAGAGCAACGTAGTCGCGCTCTTTGATGCTGAGCACTTCGGCTCGAACCTGGCGCACGAAGCCCGCGAAAGACGCCGCAGCCAGCAGCCCCATCATGGTGTATAGGCCGGCCCCTACCGTGATGGCCACGATCAGCGCGACCATGACGAACGGAATTCCGTACCATATATCCACGAGACGCATGATGACTTCGTCGATCAACCCGCCGAAGTAGCCTGCGATCAAACCGAGACTGGTCCCCAAAATGGTTCCGACTACGATGGATACAGCCAACACCATCAGAGAAGTTCGAGCTCCCATAATCACCCGGCTGAGCACATCTCTCCCGATTGGGTCTTTGCCCAAGGGATAGGTCCAGGTCCCTTCCGGGTACCAGGCTGGCGGGATATTCCTCTCCCTCAGGATGCTCAATCCGGGATCATGTGGAACAATGAGCGGCGCGAAGATGGCCATCATGACGAATACGAAAAGGACCACTCCGGAGAAGATGGGCCATCTGCGCGTGAACGCGAGCGCGCCACCGATACCGGAAACCCTGCTGGTTCCCAGATCCACGCCGATCTGTCCCGTTGCCTGTTCCAAGTTAAGTCATCTCCTGTGTGGCCTGTCGGCTGCCTAAGAGTATCGGATACGTGGGTCCACGAATCCGTAGAGTATATCAACGGCGAAGTTGATCACCACGTAGAAAGTCGTGAACAGAAGCGTCACCGCGACGACAACCGGTAGGTTGTTGGCGACGGCGGCCTCCGCGCCGAATCTCGCGATCCCCGGCCACGCGAACACTACCTCCACAGCGATCGATCCTGTTATGAATCCTGCGAAGAGCAAACCTGCGTAGGTGAGGGGAACCAGCGCCGCGTTCTTGAACGCGTGCTTCCAGATGACCGTTCGACCTTTCGCGCCCTTTGCGCGGGCCAACTTTACGTACTCGGAGTCTAGCGTGTCCAACATGGCCGACCGCATCAATCGAAGGTATCCGGCCATGGCGTGGGTCGCCAGAACGAACGTGGGAAGAATGAAATTTCTGATGGCGATGCCCTCACCTTTCGTCGCGGTGGGCAGCCAGCCGAGCATCACGGAGAACACGAGTATCGCCACCATCGCGGCCCAGAATGTTGGCGTCGCAATCCCGAGCGCGGCAAAGGTCCTCCCTAGGAGGTCCCATATGCTTCCCCGCTTGACTGCGGATAGAACTCCGAGCGGCAGTCCGACCAGCGTGGCGACTATGAATGCTGCGAATGCTAGCTGGAGTGTGTGCGGAAGCCTTTCGAGGATGACCGGCGCGATCGGACGCTTGTTAGTGAGGTCGAGACCGAGGTTTCCTTGGAAGACGTCCGCGACCCAGTATGCGTACTGCACGGGCACGGGATCGTCCAGGTGAAGGCGTCGCTTCTCCCTCTCATACACAACCTGGCTGAAACCGTATGTGAACCCACCCTGATCCGGGGGCAGCAAGTTGATCAGAGGATCCGCCATCAGTCTCGATCCGGCAAAAATGACGATCGTGGCGCCAAACAAGGCCAGCATCGACGTAAAAAGCCGGCGGATTATGAAGCGACGAATTGGATCACCCTCATGTGATTAAGCAGCGACAAGCGCGTCACTCCAGAGCGTACACGGATCCGTCGTTGCTGCCGATATAGACGACACCGTCAGCGACGGCCGGGGAGGATTCGACGAAGCCCTCAGTAACGAAGTTCCACTTCTCCTCGCCAGTCTCCATGTCCAGCGCATAGACCAATCGGTCCTTGCCCCCGAAGTAAACGATCCCGCCTGAGAGCGCCGCTGAGGAGTCCACCGAAGCATCCACTCTTGCATCCGCCTTGAACTTCCACTTCTCCTCGCCGGTTTCCGCGTCCACCGCGTAGAGGTGGGCGTCTGCGCTTCCAAAGTAGATGGTCCCATCGGACACCGCCGGGGATGACTCGACTCTGGACCCTGTCTGGAATTTCCAATTCTCCTCACCCGTTGCCACGTCGAGAGCGTACAGATAGATACCGCCTCCAAAATACACTACACCGTCAGCGACGGCAGGAGAAGACGGCAGACCGACTCCGGCCTCGAATTTCCAACTCTCCTGTCCCGTCTTGGCGTCCAGAGCGTAGAGGTATCCATCGTCGCTTCCGAAGTACACTCTGCCGTCGGCGACCGCCGGGGAAGAGTGAATCCTGCGCTCCGTCTTGAATTTCCATACCTCGGAGCCGTTCTCGATGTCCACCGCGTACATGTGCGTATCGTAGCTGCCGATGTAGGCAACGCCTTCCGCGACGGCGGGAGACGAATTCACCTTGTTCCCCGTCTCGAACTTCCATACCTCACTGCCGTCGCTCGCGTTCAAGGCGTACAGATGTGCGTCGGTTCCTCCGAAGTAAACGACACCATCGGCGATCGCAGGGGACGACCAGATCTGGGCGTCGGTCTTGAACTTCCACTTCTCCTGTCCCGTGACGGCGTCAACGGCGTAAAGGTGAAAGTCGTGGCTGCCAAAGTACACGACGCCATCAGCGACCGTCGGCGAGGAGACGATGCGCGCCGCGGTCTCAAACCTCCACTTGACGCCGCTGAACTCGCTGACGCTCTCGGTGTCGAATATGCCCGTATGCGCCGGATCTCCCCTGAACATCGCCTCCGCCGAAACACCTGTCGTGGGCGCTTCGGCGGACTGCGACACTCCCGTTGGCTCTATTACTGGAGCCGATGGCTGCGACGGCTGGGACGGGGACGAAGCGGACTTCGCCACAGGTTCCACATAATCTTCGGCCTCCTCCACCCAACCACCGCCGCATCCGAACATCGCAAACAACCCCAGGCACAAGACTACAACTGCCAGTCCGGGGGCAATTCGGTTCACACGCTTGCGAATCATAGAACTACACGAAATCTCCCGATGGCCTGCATGTCCGATCAACGACTCTGGAGCTCTGCACGAAGCCGAATACGGCCACAAGAGACATCAGCGCGGAGAATCTAATTGATACGTATTCATCAAAGGCAGAGGGGCAATAACCCCTCTGCCTTGGGGTCGATGCTTGGGAACCCGGAAAGTATGTGAGGTGAGCTACCTGTAGGTAGGAAGCACGTATGCAGGGTCGGGTACTCCGCCCGGTGCGCGCTGCTTGCCCCTGCGAGGCAGGAACGACGCGATCGCATCCGGGTTGTACAGAGAGCCGCTTTCGCCCTGCGCTAAGCCAGTGTCGAGATGGTTGTCGTACAGGAAGTCCATCCACTCAATCGTCAACTCTTCGAGCTTGTCCGGGTTAGTTGGGTTGGCGTTCTTTTCCATCGCCACCCTGGAGCCGAGAGGGTACTCGGCGCCGGCGTTGTAGCCGCCCGGCGCGGTTAGCGCCGTATGCCACTGTTCAGTATCCCAGGTCATGGGAGCGCTGCCACAGCAGTTTCGAGCGTACATGCCCTTCGCGGTCCGGTTGATCTTGCTGGGCCGGAACGTCGCGTAGGGCTGCTTGTCCAGAACGGAGGGGACTCCGAATATCTGCTGCCAGTTGGCCGCGATGGCCTCAGCCATCTCCACCCTGACTCCGCTGGGGCCTGTCCACTGTTCGATTTTCACGTCATCAGGATCGTTGCCCGCGGCAGCCCATTCGCCCTTCCATTCCTCGAAGATCTCTTTGGCCATCTCAGGGTTGTAAGGGTCTCCCCACCGGTCGCCATACTTGATCAGGAACGCTGACTCCTGGTACGCCTGGGGTGACAGAACGACCTTGCCGAGCCCCTCGAGGACCGAATCTACAATCGCCTGCCTGTCCACCGCCATGAAGAATGCCTGGCGCCACTTCCCGGCGGTAGCATTGCACGCTTCATCGGCCATTTCGCAGACCCAAGGAAGCGATGTGTCCAACTCCCTATCCAGCGGGTCGCCGCTTCTGGGCTGTTGAGTCTCCCAGTAGTTGCCCTGCCACATCAGATGGTATGTTGCGATGTTTTCGTTCGGGATCTTCTTGAAGCCCTTCTCGAAGAGCGATGGCCAGTCTTTGGTTTCCAGCTCGGCGATCTGCGCCTCGTTTGTCTCCATCATTGCCACGCGCGTGAAAGACTCGGGGACCTCGAGGTACCGCCAGTCCTTCACGAAGGGGACCTTCTCCCACACGTTTTCGAGGTCTGGGCGGGCGGTGACGATCACATGGCGCTGGGCTATCCACTCCACCATTTCATACGGCCCACTGCCCAGCATGTTCTCCTGCATCCACTCCGATCCGTTCTCATCGAATGCCCGCTTGGGCGCGACGCCGATGGGCTCGGTATGGTCGCTCGTCGCCACGAAGCCCTTCACTCCGAACGGTGTCCATCGGTGCTGTCGCCTGCGCCGACATCGATGATCCTATCGTCATAACTGGCGTTACGCACATTCTGTGGGAACTGATACGCTTGGATCATGAACCAAGAACTGCTCGAACTCGCCGCGGCGAGTGATTATCTTCTCAGCTCCTTTGGAGCGACCACCGCGACTGGGCTGTCCGACATGCTTGACGGCGTGATCAGCCACGACAGGGTGACCCGCTTTCTCGCAGCGGACGACTATGACTCCAGGACTCTGTGGAAGCAGGTCAAGCCCATGGTCAGAGCGATACAGCACCCCGACGGTGTGCTCATCTTCGATGACACCATACAGGAAAAGCCCCACACCGACGAGAACGAGATAGTCAGTTGGCACTTCGACCACAGCAAGGGCCGATCGGTCAAGGGCATCAACATCCTCAGCTGTGTTTACCATGCTCAGGGAGTGAGTCTGCCGGTGGCGTTGGAGATCATCCACAAGCCCATTGAGTTCAAAGATCACAGCACCGGTCGTCTCAGGCGCAGGAGCGAGGTCACCAAGAACGAGTTGATGCGTCGGATGCTCAGAGTGTGTCGGAACAATGGGCTGGAGTACCGCTGCGTGCTGGCCGACAGCTGGTTTTCGTCCAGGCAGAACATGGAGTTCATACACGACGAGTTGGGCAAGCAGTTCGTGATCGCACTCAAATCCAACAGGACGGTGGCATTGAGCTATGAGGAGAAACTTCAGGGTAGCTTTCATCGGATAGACTCACCACACCTGCCGGAAGGCCAACCCCGGCCTCCGCCGGGGCAGGCTCTGTGCTCGGCTGGCTGAGAGGACTGGACTTTCCAGTACTGCTGATGCGTCAGGTCTTCACGAACGGAGACGGCAGCACAGGGACGCTGTATCTGGCCTGTAGCGAGCTTGATTCTGAGGGCGAGGCCATAGAAGCAATCTACCACAGAAGGTGGAGAGTGGAGACGTTTCACAAGACGCTCAAGTCCAACGCTGCGCTTGGGAGGTCGCCGACGAAGACGGTGCGTACACAGAGCAATCACGTGTTCATGTCCATATACTCGGTCTGTCGTCTGGAGTGGCTCAGCGTGAGACATCAGATCAATCACTTCGCGCTCAGAACCCGGATATATCTCAAGGCCATTCGTCACGCCTTCGATGAACTACAACTCCCTAAGACTGCGTAACGTCAGGTCATAACTTGAGGGCGGATTCCGCAGCCGCCTGAGGAACGCCTCGCCGTGCAGGGAGACCGATTCCACCCTCGGCGGTCCCATGTCCGACCGTGTCTGCGCCCAGAAGTGCGAGCTGCCCTGTGCCGGTCAGCGTCGATCAGGAGGACCCGGCGGCCTGTCGCTGCGCTCATGCCCGCGAGGTTGGTGGCCAGCGTGGTCCTGCCAGCGCCGCCCTTCTCCGCCGGCACCGCGACGATCATTGCTGCTCCCTGTGGCCGTGTGTCATGACGCGATCGGCAGTCGAAACGGAACACATTGTGATACGGCACACGGCGGGATTGGAGGTCAAGATTTGGCGGACAATCTCCGGGCGCTCATGGTCCGATCGAGGAGCGGTCCCGATCCAGCCATCAGACTATGATATACCACCCGCTGCGTTCACTCGCTGACACATTCTCGTGCTACGATATTCCCAACCGCGGAATGAGGGACAGCCACCAGGGGCAGCAAAGGAGTTTCAATGAACGGATACTGCATGAAGTGTAGGGAACGCCGCGACATCGAGGACGCCCAGCAGGTCACTATGAAGAACGGCAGGCCCGCCCCCGCGGCAGGTGCGGTGAGTGCGGCACCACCATGTTCAGGATAGGCAGGGTCTCCTGAGCTGACGGACAACCCCAACTTCAGGCCGCACAGGCCCGACAGGATGAAACTCCCCCGGAGACATAACCTGGGGGAGTTTCCGTTATCAGGAGCGCGCGAGTTGCCCTCTTATCCGCGAGGCGATAACGCACAGCTGCTACTCAGGCACCTCCCCCGCATCCCCCTGGGGAAGCCCGCTCACGGGCCCGCACCATGAGCTGTCCGGTGTGATCGCGGGCTTCTGGGAGAAGGGCTGCCTGAACACGCAGGCGGTCGTCAGGTTCATTGATACCGAACGGTCCGCACTGCTTATGCGAACGGACTCGGCCGGCCTCAGAAGCCGCCAGTCAGTGATCTTCCGATGAGTCAGTCCCACCCGCCGGACGTTCCTCAACGCACCCGTCTGCTGCGGTCCACACCGTCGTCGACCGCCCCTGAGAACCGGGCTGGACGCTATCCGTCCAGGGCCTCATTTCGGTTCGCCGAACACCCCATATTTCGCGAGGATACGGCGGTCTCCGACACCGCTGACAGTACTCCGAGCCCGTCCTTGTCGTCCGCTTCCGAGGTGTCTATTCGGCCCTCCCAAGGGTCCCCAACTCCCCCAATTGCGGCGGTTCACACCGTCTTCCATCGCCCTTTGGGACCGGGTTGCCCGCCCTCGTCCAGAGCCTCGTTCTGGTCCGGCGAACGTCCCATAAGCCGAGTGGTCAAGGCGTCGCGCGCCATCGTCTGTCTTCCACTGAGACCAGCCCCAGCTTGCTCTTTCGGCCCGCCTGCTGTTGTCGTCCGGACAGCCCTCTGGGTGGAGTAATTTCGGCGGTCCCGCGCCGTCCCCGGGACCGTCGACCGGCTTCAGCATCAATCTAGCGCCTCAGATCTCCCCTTAAAACGGGTCTTCCAGCCACCTCCGACGCTCAACTTTCGCACCCCCGGGGACTCTCATAACGCCGGCTGGGGCGGCGTCCCGTTGTCGTCCATCGCCCTTTCAGACCCCCGTCTCCGGCCTCTCCCGGCGTCCAGATCCCGCGCTGGGAATGGTGCCCTGGGCGCGTGGTTGAGGCGTCGTACACACCCGTTTCTGCGTGGCTGACCGGTCGCATTCGACGCGGCTTCCCGGTTCGTCACGAGACGCTCCGATGGCGTGGAATAGGGCGGCCGTCCCGGCGTTCCGGAGTCGCTGACGGCCCGCGAAACCGGCCGGTTCGTCCTCTCGGGGCACCGCGATTCCTGTCTCAAGGATACCCGTCAGATCGCCGATTCGCCAGTGTTATTCCGCCTCCCCGATGCCATTAAGCACCATGTGAAACCGGCCGGTCCGCCCTGTTTCAGGGCGTCATTTCCGCGGTGCGGACGGCATCGAATCGAGCGCCCACATCGGCTTGCACAGCCATCATCGCGGCGTCGAGCGCCGCGTCGGACCGATACGAGCGGGCGGTGGAGGAGGTTGTTGGAGAGGCCTGGCGCGTCCCCCCGGGAGCTCCACGCGGAGCCGACCGTCGAGACGCGAGACGGTCACGGAGCGTGCGGTGCGCGAGCTGGTGAGCGAGGAGACCGACGAGACCGACGAGCTGTGCGACAGGTGCGAGAGACCGCTGGAGGTGAAGAGATCCAGGGCCGGGCGGTTCCTGGGCTGCACGGGCTACCCGGAGTGCGAGGGGACCGCGCCCCTGAGGGTCGGGGTCTGCTGCGAGAAGTGCGGCACCGACATGATCGAGCGCAGGCAGAAGGGCAGGCACGGCAGGGTCTTCTACGGCTGCGTGGCCTACCCGGAATGCGAGCACACGCTCAACCCGATGCCCCAGCCGCGTCCGGGCTGCAGAGGGCTGCTGGTGGCCTGGGGGCGGACCCGCCGCAACGCGCGCTGCCCGGGCGCCGGGTGCGGGTTCACGGGACCTCCTCCGAAGTTTGAGCCGCAGGACTGACGCAGTCCCGCGGGGGTGACCACAGTCCCCGGTGCGCCGTGGGCAACTCGGGGTGCGAGGGTTCTCCGGTGTGAACAGGCCCGTTCACGGCGGGCGCAGCCACTCCACGGGATCCCGTACGGTTGACCGGCTGTTGTCGTACCTAGCCGTACACGCCACTGTGCCGGGTGGGTTTCAGCGAGCGGATCGGCGCCCGTCAGAGAGCCCGGAACCGGGGTTTTCAGAGGTCAAAATGGTATACGGTAGACAGGTGCGCGATCCGTAACTTTGCGGTCGTATGTCCAACCTCACTTATTTACTCTATTCTATTGTCATAGGTGTCTGGAAAAAGATGGACATACGACCGCAAAGTTACGGATCGTGAGTCAACCGGTAAACTGAGTACACCATGGACGGGGCATAGCGGCAGGGCACGAGAACAGGCCGTCTGAGGGTGTGTCGGGGAGTGTATGGCAGCTGTGAACGGTACCGTACACAGACGGCAATCCGGGGCCGCTCGGCCGTAAACAGAGGGCGTGCATACCGGTAGGATGGCGTCCCCCGGATTGCCTCGGCAGCAACGGAAAGCGGCGCATTAGAACGGGTCAGAATATACTCGTGCGTGTCCGGAAGGGAGAGCCGTGAGCTCGACGGGCCTGCTCGAAAATAGACTCGTACCTCGCCTCCTCCTCCCGCAGGTAGACCGGCCTGGTGGACGGATCGCGCCGCACGACCATGACGCGCACCCCCCTGCGATTCGGATCAGGACCGCGCAGGGAAGCAGGTCGCCGCGATGACTCCGAGCATAGCGATGCCCGGTCTCGCCGTGAGTGTGCGTGCGAGGAAGTCTCAGGTGGACTTGGCGGACCCGAAAGGGGCCTGGCGGTGTCGAATCGCCAGCGGAAGCCGAACCCGACTCCCTCTCTCGACAGCTCGTCGGTCGACTCACTGGAGAGGCCGGAAACCGGTAGAAAATTTGCTCGAATTTAGGCAGAAAGTCAGCAAGACTCCCCGCGATTTCGTGGAAGGAGCTCCTTCACGTAGTGAACGGCGGACCACGAAGAAACAGGCGGACGGCAGCCTAGTACGACGGTCAAAAATGATTGGTCGGCAGAACACGACAGAGTGCACAGCGAAGGTCCCAATTAAGTACGCTCTCAAGGAGAAATGCGTGCCCACATAGGTTCCAAAACTCTGCGTCCGACTGTGCATCTCATGCACGAGTGCAGAGGACTTATCGAGAACATCAGCATCGACTGTACCGGGTCATCTGCGGCTTGGTCTAAGCCATCCCTCCCGGGCCAGCTCGAAGCGTCGGCAAGTCATAAATGCATTGGATGGTACATGCAGAATCAGGACTGCCGTCAGCACTACCCGGCACGGTAAAGGATGTGTCGGACGTAATTGATTAGCGGTAGTGGTTGGTGAGATTGCAGTCGGCAGGTCATGTTCTTATACTCCGGCCATGTGTACGGACAAAGACCGCCCTCCCTGTGAACACGACGACCTGATCGGCAAGGTTGACCGCTTGCAAGGCCAGGTCGCGCGTCTGACGACGACGATCAAGGAGCTTCGCAAGCAACTCGCCGCAGCCCAGCGAGCGGGCAAGCGCCAGGCGGCTCCATTCTCCAAGGGCAAGCGGACCTCAAAGCCCAGGCGTCCAGGTCGAAAGCCTGGGACGGGGAGCTTCAGCTACCGCAAGCCGCCGGCGGTGGACGAACTCACAGAACCGACTATTGACGTTTGGGTTGCGGCGGAAAGCTGTCCCGGATGTGGAGGCATACTCAAGCACGAGGGAGAGAGCCTTGCGTACGTGACCGACATTCCCGCGATGCCCAGACCACAGGTGACAGAGTACCGTGTACAGATCCCGTATCGGGGTACGGGACAAGCATGCCGGTGCGTGTCGTGCGGCAGGCGTGTGCGAGGGCGTCATCCCGACGTTGGGCCGGACCAGTACGGTGCGAGCGCCCATCGGGTGGGAAGACGAGTGGTGGCTGCGGCTCACATGCTCCACTATGGAGTGGGCATACCGGTTCGGAGGGTTCCGGTCGTGCTCAGAGCGCTGACCGGTGTGAAGTTGAGCCAGAGCGCGATCACCCAGGACGCTCTGCGACGAGCGAGGGGCGCTGTGGGGGATACGTACCACAGGCTTCGGGACTCTGTGCGTGAGAGCGCGGTGGTGCACACCGACGACACCGGCTGGCGAGTGGGTGGAGAGTCTGCCTTTCTGATGGCGTTCGAGACCGATGATGCCACGGTGTACCAGGTGCGATCTCGTCACCGTAACGATGAGGTCAGGGAGGTTGTGCCGTCGGACTATGGTGGAGTGATGGTGACCGACCGAGCGCGAAGCTACGATGCTCAGGCTCTGTCGGAGGTGAGACAGCTCGCCGCGGCGAGGCTCACGTGCTGCGCTCGATCAGTGAGGTGGTCCAGACCAAGGTGGGCAGAGGACGCAGCTTCGGTAAGCGGCTGAGCGAGCTTCTCAGAGAGGCGATGGAACTGCGGGAGTCAGAACGTCGGGGAGAGGTGGCGGACTATGCTGGGGAGAAGGAGCGGTTGAGACGAGAGGTGAGCCATCATCTCAGAGACCGTCCGATGCCTGACCGCGACTCGCCGCGGCGAGCAGAACGAGCTTGGCTGGCAGGACGACCGTGGGAACCTGCTGCGATTTCTGGACGATCCTGGGATAGAGCCGACGAACAACCGGGCTGAGCGAGCGCTGCGTGGAGCTGTGATAGCTAGGAAGGTCTCGCACTGCTCCAGGAATGAAGCTGGTGCGGATGCGTTCAGTGCGTTCACCAGTGTAATCAGGACTCTGTCGCGGAACGGTGATGGTCAGCCGGTGGTGGATGGTCTGTGCGGTGTGTTCAGCGCCGAGCCTGTCCACGTCCGCTCAATCTGAACCTCCTCCCCCCCTCCGACTCCGCTAATCAATTACCGTCGGACAGACAGGCCAATCGACAAAACTGCGGTGGACATATGTCCAGAATGAGCCCATAGAAATGGCCACAATGTTCATCGGATACACGACCCAGTATTGGCGCTCGCAAAGGAGGGGAGATACTCCGAGCTATGGGTTACGCGTAATTGATCAGCGGAGTGGGAATGGGGAAGAGGTTCAGATGGAGCGGGCGTGGACAGGCTCGGCGCTGAACACACCGCACAGACCATCCACCACCGGCTGACCACCACCGTTCCGAGACAGGGTCCTGACTACACTGGTGAACGCACTGAACGCGTCCGCACCAGCTTCATTGGAGGCCCCACGAGATGGAGGCCCGTTGAGTTCGATTCCGACTCCAGGGCCATGGCTCTCGGACTCGTAAGGGGATGGATGGAGAGTCCTGGTCACAGGGCCAACATACTGGATGGGGAGTCCCGTAAGATCGGTGTCGGTATGGCCATTACCGAAGCACCGGAGAACGGCTGGACCCATGAGACGGTGTTCGCGACGCAGAATTTTTCCGGGTGCAGATAGAACCGTCAGAACTGTGCTGTTGAGGGGAGTGATTCAAATCCCACGCAAGCAGTCTGGCCTGGGATGAATTAGCAGCGACCCATGTCATAACGACACACTGCCATGAGTTGTGTCGCCCTGGGGAAGTGTCTTGGTGAGCGACAAGGTGACCGGGTAAACATAACAGAACTGGTGCGAACGAAGCCCTGCACCCAATTACCCATGGCCGTACTACTTTCCCCGTTAACAGCCAAGCCCTTGTACACCTGAGCCACGACAGGTCGGCGGTGAATCTCGGAGAGTATCTCAGGAGACCTGATCAAATCGGCCTCCTCGATCGTGGAGTCAGCACGCTGACGTTTGGGACGTTGTCGCCAACATTAAAGTGTGCAAAAACGCCAACTTGGAACCGCCACCCCCTACAAGCGGAGTGCATCTTTGTAGGTCGGGACTGATACGGAAGGATTCGATGGGGCCGTCCGTTTCCAATGAGGTTGACGGGAATCTTCAGCGGGCTGCATACTCAGACTCCTCAGCTAGCTTCGGCTGCAACCGGGTAATCCCGAGCCCTGTATGTCCTGCAACTGGCTGAAAAGACAGTTGCGTGCCGAAGGATAGGTCAGATGCCTGGCCAATCGGGGGCCCACACAACTGAAGGTGGAGGTGAACCGTGGCAGGACCATGTACAGGGCTAACCGTCCTGGATTTCTCATTGGGGATGCCAGGGGCCATCTGCACCTTGGTGATGGCCGACTACGGGGCCGAAGTGATCAAGGTTGAACCTCCCGGCGGAGACCCTTTCCGTTTTCAGCCCGCCTGGATTTCATGGAACCGGGGGAAGAAAGGCGCTGTGCTGGATCTCGGAACTGCAGAAGGCCGTGAGCAAGCCATCCTGCTCGCCGGCGCGGCTGATGTGCTGGTGGAGTCCTTCCGCCCTGGAGACATGGCCGATTGGGGGCTGGCGTATGGCGACCTGTCGCGACTCTACCCGCGGCTGGTCTACTGCTCCATCACGGGCTTCGGGCAAAAAGGCCCGCTCCGCCGGGTAAAAGGGTACGAGGGCGTCGTTGCGGCCAAGGCCGGCCGGATGCTCAACTTGCAGGGACAGCCCAACCGCGAAGGCCCTGTGTACTCGGCGGTGTACACCGGAAGCTGGCACACCAGCCAGGCTGCGGTACGCGGGATCATCGGCGCACTCCGCGTGCGGGACCAATGCGGGCGCGGGCAGTGGGTCCAGACCAGTATCATCCAGACCCTGGCTTCTCCTCACGACAACAACGTCGGTGGCGGCGGGCTGGTGAATCTGCAGCTCCAGCGCAGGGACCCGGAGCGATTTCCCGGCAGGCCTGGCGGAAACCGGGGCCTCTCCTCCATAGGGTACGTTCCGGTGCGGACCAAGGACGGTACATGGCTCCAGCACGCCAATCAGAGGGTCCCGCACATCCGGGGGCATCTCAAGGCCATTGGCCTCGGGCACCTGCTCGAGGATGAGAGGTTCGAGAAAGCTCCAGCCATGAGTCTGGAGAACCGCGAGGTTCTGCGTCGGGAGATCCTGAAGAAGCAGATGGAGAAGACCGCCGACGAGTGGATGGAGATCTACATCCAGGACGGCAACATCGCCGCCGAGCCCTATCGCGACAGCGTCCAGGCCATGGACCATCCCGCGGTCGTCTCCAACGATACAGTCGTAACGATCGATGATCCCAGGGTAGGCCCAATGCGCACCCTGGCTCCCCTCGTGGAGTTCATGGACACCCCTGGAGAACCGAGCGGACCGGCCCCCGATGTTGGACAGCACAGTGCCGAGGTGCTGGGAAGCCTGCGGCAGTCCGGAGCCGCAAACGGTAGCTTGGCCGAGGCTAATGACACTGGCATACCGGCCCACCCATTGGCAGGGGTTACCGTCCTTGACCTGGCGACAATCCAGGCCGGGCCATATGCCGCCTCCCTACTGGCAGACCTTGGCGCGCGCGTCATCAAGATCGACGCCACCGACCGGCGATTGGACGCGGGTAGGCGTTCCACCGAGCAGCTAGTGGCCGACCCTCGGACCTACGCCGGCAAAGAGTGCATTCAGATCGATCTTCAGACCCCTGAGGGCAAGGAGATTATTCATAAGCTCATTGCCAGGGCCGATGTTCTCTCGCACAACTTCCGCCTCGGCGTCCCGGAGCGTCTCGGGATCGATTGGGAGACCTGTCGGAAGATCAACTCCCGCATGATCCATGCATGGATGGCTGCCTACGGAGAAAATGGGGAACACGCCCGCAGGCCTGGCGCCCATCCCATTCCCGGGGCCATCATGGGCGGCTCCATGCGACAGATGGGCCGTGGCATGCCCCCGCCTCCGGAACAGGCCTTGGATATGGAGGAGACCGTTGAGGCGACGCGCTGGATCATGAAGTCCAACTGGGGGCCGGACCAGAACACCTCCCCGGCGGTGGCCACGGGCATCGTCCTGGCCCTTCGGGCGCGAGACCTCACCGGCAAAGGCCAGCCTGTCCATATCTCGATGCTCACCGCCAATGCCTGGACCAATGCCGATGAGTATTACGACCACGCAGACCGCCCTCCCATCGCGATGCCTGACGAAGAGGTTCACGGCCTTCATGCCCTGTACCGTCTCTACCGCTGCGGCGAGGGATGGGTGTTCCTTGCCTGTCTGTTCCAGGGCGAATGGGAGTCATTCTGCCGGACAGTGCAGCGGGAAGACCTCCTGGCCGACAGCCGCTTCGCCACTCCTGAGGCGCGCCAGACCAACGACGAAGCCCTGACCGCCGAGATCTCGGCAGTCCTGGCCGGGCATACCGCCGACGAGTGGGAAGAGCTGCTGATCGATGCGGACATCGGCTGCGTCCGGGCCGACGAGGCCGTGGAGGGAGATTTCTACGCTGACCATCCCCACGCCAGGGCAAATGCACTGAGCGTTGAGGCGGAGCACCCGTATGTCGGAAAGTACCTCCGTTACGGCGGGTTGGTCGAATTCTCCATGACTCCGGGAATCTACCAGACCTCCACCCAGATTGGTCAGCACACCAGACCCCTGCTCCGAGAAATCGGGTACGACGACCAGGAGATTGACGATCTCGGGGCCCGGGGCGTCGTCCAGTGGGCAGACCCTGCCGTGGGCGGGGAGCCATAAGCAGGCAATCTCAACCGGACCCAATTCGCCAGAGGGCCATACTTGGTAACACTGGCCACTTTCGATATAGATGGAAGCTCCAAAGCAGGGAGGCGACAGCCATGTCAACTATTCCAGGTCTGGAGAGACCTGCGCCCGTCCCCAATGAACTGACGAAGCCCTTCTGGGACGCCTGTAACGAGCGGCGGCTGGTCCTGCAGATCTGCACCTCGTGCGAGAGTCTGCAGTATCCGCCCACCCAGTCGTGCGGCCAATGTGGGTCAGCCGACAGCTTCGGGTGGAAAGAGGTGCAGGGCAGGGGACACATCGACGTGTACTTCGTGATACGCGACTCCCGCATCAGGGGGTTCCGATCTGCCCAGCCCATCAACTTCGCGGTGATAACCCTGGACGAGGACCCGGGCATCAACTTCCTGTCGAATCTTCCGGGCACCCCGCCGGGCGAGGTCCCCGTTGGAGCACAGGTGGAGCTGATATTTGAAGAGACGAGTAGCGGCCAATTGGTCCACGAGTGGCGGGTGGTCACCTAGCCCACCTGGATTCTGCGGACACAGTCGATAACTCAGCGGGCATAAGGGAGCCGAGATGGTTGCTGACACAGGTTGGATGAGAGACCAGGAAGGTATGGGAGGCTGGGAGCACCGGGGCAAGGTCGCCGTTGTCGGTTGGGGTCAGTCCCACATGGACCGGCGTTGGGACGGTGTGAGCCTGGACAGGAGCTGCGGCGGCTTGAGCAAGGAGGCATGCTTGAAGGCAATTGCCGACGCGGGCCTGTCGCTGGACGACATTGACGGGCTCATCACCAGCCCTGAGACCCGTGCCGAGCAGACCTGGGCGCCTCGCCCCTACTTTGACCCTCCCTACGACACCGAAGACGGCCTCACCAAGGCTTCGGCGGAGTGGATGCAGCAGGAGTTGGGACTCAAGAACGTAAAGTACCTCGAGTCCGACGCGCCCTACATCGGCCCGATGATGGGACAAGCCGCCCAGGCAGTCGGTGACGGTCTATGCGAGACCGCCCTGGTGTGGTACCCGATGGTCAACCTTTCAGGACGGTACGGACACAACAATCCGCAGAACGTCAGTGATGAGGCCGCCGGAAATAGTGCCTTTTCCATTCCGTGGGGATATCAGAGCGGCGCTATGTTCAACAACCTGATGGTCTTTCTACAGTACTGCCAGAAGTACGGAAAGACCCACGACGGGCTGGGCCCCCTCTGTTTGAACCTGCGTAGAAACGGCCTGCTGACGCCCTGGGGGTTCTACGCCCTGCACGAGCCCTATCAGCTCACGCTCGAGGACTACATGAACGGTCGCGTGATCGAGGAGCCGCTGGTGATATACGATTGCGACAGGCCGGTCAACACCTGCGCGGCCTTCATCTTCACCACGGCTGAGCGTGCCAGGGACCTGAGGCAAAAGCCGGTCTACGTCCTCAACCATGCACAGCAAAACAGCAGGGGCAGGAGCACCATGGCGACTCTGAACGAGCACCAGGAGGCGGTCGCCAGCATGGCACGGAAGATGTGGGAGGGTTCCGGTCTGGGCCCCGATGATGTCGACATATTCAACCCGTACGACGGCTACCTCACGTTCACCCAGCAGTTCCTGGAGGGCTTCCAGTGGCACGGCGTCAAGTGGGGAGAGGCCCACGACTTCTATGCCGACGACATCAGGGTCGAGGGCCCCCATCCCTTCCTCTCCAGCGGCGGCAACAACGGGACCGGGCGCAACCGCGCCGTCCTCTACGCCGACAGCATTCAGCAGCTCAGAGGTACAGCAGGTGCACGACAGGTGACGGTGAAGGCCGAAACCGCCCTTGCGGGCTGCAATACACCCGACAGCAACGGCTTCATCATGTTCAGCAAGTACCCGAGCTAGGAGTCGGGCGGGCATCGCAGATTCATTGCCTTCTGCTCTGTCACTATCAAATAAGGGGACAAGCCACCAGGCCTCCATTTGCCCTTTCCTACTACTTCTTGGTTGCTGCAGGTGTCGAGAATGCTCGCGATTTCTCGTTCAAGAGCATCCAACGATCGGTCGAACGTCTGACCTGATGTGTGAAGCACCGTCACTCTCATCTGTGGGGCCTTTTCGTAGAGGTTTCCCTCCCAGGAGTCCATTCGATGAATGGCAAGCTCGGGCTGATTGTGGTCGTCGGGCAGACGCCTGTGTCGTTCGAGGTCCTCACAGGGCATGAGAATCATATGCCGATCTGTAATGAGGAAGCGTGCGAACGCCTCTTGGACAAGAGGAGATCCGAGCGGAGGTTGGCCACTGGGACTCGGGACCGGGTCTCGGCGCGCCACAGGGCATCACCTGCTAGCGCGCGCTCTAGCGTGCTCGTAGTCAGGGACGTTGGAGTGCTAACCCTCCTCGTTGTCGATCTCTAGCGTCCTCCAGTTGCCGGCCATCTCGCCGGAGAATTCCCTGCGCACGACGTTGCGGTTCAGCTTCAGGCCGTCCTGCTGCAGGAACGGTGGTTAGGACTCGGTGGTGACATCCAAGGACCCACAGGCAGTGGGCATGACAATCTCCACTATCTCGTGGCGGCAGGTTCTCGACGGGACTTTACACTGAGTCTGCGTTCCTTCCGAATCTGCTGCTGATGCTGTACTATGAGCATGTGCCATCGCTGCCCCCACGCGACCGCTGGTGGCAGAACAGACTCGACCTCGTGCGGAAGTGCCTCACGGCGTGCTGCAACCTGAACCGCGATCTCATTGCGTCGATTCCGTGCGGCACTCTGCCTCACGGCATAGGTGCCTGTTAAAATTCCTAATACAGTCAGTATCGCCTTCACGTCCGAGGGGCGAGGACCTGTCTGAGAGGCCGAGGGGTCTCCGGACCCGGTAAGGAGCAAGCCCCATATGTCCGGTGGCAGCAGGTGCAGCGCGGCGGGCACGAACGTTGCGTTGCTTCGGGGGATCAACGTCGGTGGGAAGAACAAACTGCCCATGAAGGATCTCGCTGTAATGTTCTGTGAGGTGGGCTGTAGCGACGTCCATACCTACATCCAGAGTGGGAACGTTCTCTTTCGCGCCTGTCCGACACTAGCAGAAGACATCCCGTCCCTGATCAGCGAGTCGATCTTGAGTCGCTTCGGCTATCGTGTTCCAGTCGTCACCCGCACGACCCGGGAGCTCCAGGAGATTGTGAAGGCCAACCCCTTCGCTGAATCTGGAGCCGAAGCGAACAGACTGCTCGTCCTCTTCTTGGCTGATCTACCGGACTGTGTGCACGTTGAAGCACTGGACCCGAACCGCTCGCCTGGCGACGAGTTTGTGGTACTGCGGCGCGAAGTCTTTCTGCACTGCCCGAACGGGGTTGCCCGCAGCAAGCTCACGAACAGCTACTTCGATTCCAGTCTCTCGACCACCAGCACGGCCCGGAACTGGAGAACGGTGAGAAAGCTCCTCGAGTTGGCCACCTCGGCAGGCTGAGTCGCTGCTGTTCCCGGCGCCCGCCATCGACTGCGCTTCGGCACTGTATGAGGCCACTTCCTGACTGAACTCGCCGGGAAGGGTGGGACCGAAAAGACCATGGTGGCCACGAACAGGGACATGACCGTCACCGACTACATACTCGAGCGTATGGGAGAACGTATAGACGAGGACTTCGCGGACCTCGCTGCTCAGCTCCTGAGGGAGGTGGGCTAAGCTAACCCTTCCATCCGCGACACACGACCACTCGTACACAGTTACGGCTGCGGCATCCGTATCTCTGCCCATCTGACAGTGGCCTCACGCGGGTCGCAGCCACGATCATGTCCTCCCGGTGCAATGATGGCCCTTCATTATCGGGTATCCAGTCCGGTTCCGTCCCATGGACCTCGACTGATCAACCCGAACGCGCACCTCCACCCCGATCCCAACTTTCGGCAGCCTCTTCGGTCCTTGATGTCGGCAATTGTCGTCTCAACAGCTCCAACCGGTGGGCCCCCTTTCTCTCCTGTCTCTTCACGCCACCGCAACCCTCCGTTCTTCGTCGCTGGACTGGCGGATGGCATCGATGAGTTGATGCAGTCCCACCGCATGGTCGAAGTCGGGAACACTGGGCCCGCCGTAGGCCGTGCCCCGGATTGACGCTGCGAACTGACTGTACAGCTGGCCCACGTTGTAAGCTGCTCCGCCGGGTATTTCCGGCGCAGGATGCAGCTCTGCCACCGGGGTCAGCTCCTGCAGTTCGTTGCTGCCGCCACGAGCTCCTCGGATGCTCACCTGCTGCAGCTGGGGAGAATCCACCGAGACCGCCACCAGCGTCCCCTCTTCGCCGTAGACTTCCATCCGGTAGCCGCTGCCGGCCCAGGCGGTGCTGCCAATCTGCACCGATGCCACGCCACCGCTCTGAAGGTTGCCGCTGACCAGCACGTTGTCCGGCGACGTCACCGGCAGGTCCTGCCCTGTGTCCGTCTCGTGCCAGGTGGTGGCCTGGGTGCTGACCACGGTGGCCACGTCCGCGAACTCGCCCACCACGCTGCACAGCGCGTCAATGGTATGCCCACAGGCGATGGTCAGAGTGTGTGCACCCAGCTCATCCTCACGCTGCCACGTCCGTCCCGAATCCCGCGACAGCACGCCCTCGCGCATCAGCCGCACGTGACAGGTCATCACCCGCCCCACGTATCCATCAGCCACGAGGTTCCTCAGGTGGACGATGGCTGGATTGGCCCTAGCCTGCAAACCCACCGCCGTCCTGACGCCCCGCTGCCGGGCTATTTCAGCCATCTCGATGGCCTCGGCGGCGGTGCGACCCAGTGGCCACTCGGTGAAGGTGTGCTTGCCGGCCCGCAGCGACGCCATGGTCGGCTCGTAGTGTCGCGGCACCCGCAGCGAGATGGTAGCGGCCTCAATGTCGGCATCGGCCAGCATCCGGTTGTAGTCATCCCACGCGCTGCCCGCATTGAACGCCCCCATCGCCTCGTCAGCCGACTCCAGTCGCGTGGTGCAGACTGCGGCCAGATCAAACTGAGTGTGCGCCGCCAACGCCGGCAGGTGCGCCCGCGGCGACCAGCCCTGGTGAATATTCGCCCCAATCAGTCCAATTCGAATCGGCTGCTGCGTAGTCATGCTTCACCTCCTGACCCGTGTCCAGACGTCGCGTCATCCGTAATCGCGGCCATCGTACCCAGGGGCTTTTAGTTGCAAAAAGGTTCTGTGTCAATACTAACCTGCATGGCCCATTGAACAAACCCCCGGCTGTCGCTCGGACCGTCAGCGCATGGACGGGAGAGCATAGCCGCGTTCATCGGTACAGTGTCCCCCCAGCGATGACGTGGAGTGGCAGCAGGACGCCCAGGATTACTGGCGCAGCCGCACCGAGTCAAGCGTGGAGCTGAATTACACCAGTCACCGCGTCAGATATCTCTCGGGAGACATTGATACCTTGAGCCTCACGGTGAGCAACAAGGTCATGGACCCCTCAAGTCAAATCTTCTTTGACAATGACACCGGTCCGTTCGAGTCATCCGTTGCTGGTCGCCTGCCTCGAGGTCCATCGCGACGATGTCACTGGCGGGTATGCGGTCCTTCAGTTTACTGGGGCTGTGGTGTTCGATCCAATCAACATAACGCTCGGACATCACCGGACCGGACTTTTGCCGCCCATCATCGGTGAGTCTGCGAGTCTCTCCCGTCTGGATGTTCACGATGTATATCTCGCCGGTGGGACCCGTGGGCACTTAGCTGTGTCCGTACGTGCCGGACGGTGGATGGGTCTTGTCGAGTTCGACCACGTTCATGCCTGTTATAGGAAGGGGAGTAGGTCTCGGAAGTGGACTGTGGGACGGCCTGGCACGCTAGCACCATGAGAGACAGCAGTGCCAGTGTTGCCAGGTGCCCGGCTGTCATTGAAGTCATTTCAGTATCTCGAAGGTCTCATAACGCTGGGCGGAGTGCCCTGTCAGGTGGCACGACCCTGCTTATCTACGCTCGGAGGTGGATAGCATCAAGGACGGCCTTACCGCGCAGACCGACACCGTGAGCTATATTGGGACCATGTACCGAAAAGTTCACGGTACAGTACGTGTAGGCCCACCATGACATACTGAATTCATAACTCCGCCGTTCAGAGCTATCTCGGCGGCGCCCAGCCAGCGGGCCAGCAGATCATCGCCCCGTATCGTGCTCCTGTCGGCCATCAGACGCCCTGTGCCTCCCACGTTGGGAGGCGGGGGACCTCGGTCTTCACTTCCCCTGCTTGACGAAGTCTGCGACGCGCTCGCCTATCACTAGCACGGTGACATTGATGTTGGCCCGGACGCACTCGGGCATGATCGAGGCGTCCACGACCCGCAGACCCTCCGCTCCGTAGACCCTGCTGTACTGGTCCACCACGGCCGTGGGGTCGGAGCTCGGCCCCATCTTCGCGGTGCAGGAGATGTGGTGGCCGGTTCCCACGTTCCTCTTAATCCATAGGTCAAGCGCCTCGTCCGACTCCAGGTCGGAGTCCTCGGGGTACACCCTCTCGTCGATCATGGCGGCCATTGCCGGATGGTCCTCCAGTCCGACCACTAGGCGGACGCCGTCACGGTACCTGCGCAGGTCCTCCTCATGGTCCAGCAGGTTGTAGTCGAGGTAGGGCTGGTCCCTGTAGTCGTTGGAGCGGAGCCGGATCTCCCCCTTGGACATCGCCAGGTTCAGCCCGAGACCGGCGCCCAGGCCCACCAGGTCACCGTGCTGGCCGCCCATCCTGCGTGACCTGCCCGAACTCGCGGACAGGTACACGATCATGTCGTTATCCAGTGGAGATCCCTCGGCCGTGTACCTCGCCAGGAGTTGAGAATTGGGCACGAAGCGGCGCAGCTCCACCTCCGGCTTCGTGGCCCACAGGATGCTGATGAGGGGATGATCGGCCAGGTTCTGGCCCACCCCCGGCGAGTCGATGACGGTCTCTATTCCATGCTCCTTCAGGTGGTCCGCGGGACCTACCCCAGAGAGCATCAGTATCTGCGGCGATCCGATGGCCCCCGCGCTGAGGATAATCTCTTCAGCCTCGACGACAAAGTTCTCATCGTCGGAGACTGCCTCGACGCCCGTTGCCCTGGGGCGTGCCCCGGTAGTGTCGAATAGTATCCTCTTGACCGTCACGTTCCCCCTGATGGTCAGGTTGAGCCGGTGGCGCGAGAGACCCAGGTACCCTATGGCCGTGGACCATCGAATGCCGTTGGGATTGTTCAGCGGTATGGGCCCCACTCCGGCGGTGCCGGGCGCGTTGTGGTCTTCACAGTGCGGATGCCCACTGTCTCGCCAGGCCTCGAACCATGCCCTGCTCCCCTGCCGCCACTCCTCCTGTGGGAATCGGTGGCAGATGATGGGCCCGCTGGAGCCATGGAAGTCTCCAGGGTCGTCCTGGTAGGTGGTGTCCGTTTCCACCATATTGAAGTAGGGCACCAGCTTCTGGAAGCTCCACTCATCGTTTCCCCACTCCGCCCAGTTGTTATAGTCCTCGGGAATGCCGCGGAGGAAGATCTGTCCGTTGATGGCGCTGGACCCGCCGGTCACCTTGCCCCGGGGGACCTCAATCTCGGCCTCCTCGGTGCCCCTTGCCGTATACTGCCAGTTGTGATCGCTATCGAAGATGCTCTTGGTCGACTTGTATCCGTACTTGACCTCCTCCGGGAGGCTGTCGATGTCGGGGTAGTCAGGGCCCGCCTCCAGCAGGAGTACGGAAGTGTTGGGGTCTTCAGAGAGCCTCGTAGCGAGGATCGCGCCCGCCGACCCTGCGCCGATGACAATGTAGTCGTACTTCACACTCTGCCTCCTGGATATAACGCTGACGTGACACCTTCGACTGCTGCTGGGATGGTATGCACTGGGACGGGGGACCGTCAATTATCGGGGGGGGGGGCGATCTGGCCGCTGGTGATAGGATGGCGTCTTCCCAATATGAGGAATGAGGACCTCCCAGCGAAAGGTTCGCGGTTCAGTACGTCTAGGCCCACTATAGCTCGGTCCGGATAAGCACGTTGCACCGCTGCCTGAGTGTGTGGCGTACGCCAGAGCTGGGATCAATTCGATATCGCCATCATTGGTCTCCGTAGTAGTGTGTTTCGTATTCGACGACAATACGTCCAGAATGTTTGCCAACGCCCTACTAACAGATCGGCAGACATACACGACTCCAGTCCGTCGAGGGTGGCAAGTCCACAGCCCTCGTGAGCAGAAGAGGGCACACATCCTGATGCTGGCATCCTGACCGCAAAGGTGACGATGGCATGAAACTGAGGCTAGGGAGTTGTTGAGGACTTTAAGCCTGGCCGGTTCACTGTTCCACACGCGTCATCTATCCTAGCCCCATCTCACGATAAATCAAGCCAGTGTCCAAAGACTCCCGCAAGTGCCTCGCCAGCTTGTTGTACTCCTCGTCCTGAGAGAAATCGTCGCGGACGTACTGGCCACTCGATCCACGCATAGACGCCACGTTGCTGAGAATCTTGTCGACCACGGCATCATTCTTGAAGAGGTCGTGGACGTACGTGCCGAGCACTCGCCCGCGATTGTCCATGAATCCTACTGGCGGCCCGCCATCTTCCGGATTCATCACCGGGGTCGCCAGCCCGCGGGAATCGCTGACACCGACGTGTATCTCGTAGCCCGCGAACGGTAGCCCGGTTGCCCCGGCCAGAAGTCCCGTGTTCCCAACGATGGTGCCTCGGGTGCGAGTCGTCAGCTTGTCGCCCATGAAGTTGGTATCTATGTCGAGGATGTTTAGGCCGTCGACCTCAGGTTGATCGGACTCCACTCCGTCAGGGTCATGGATCGAGGAACCCAGCATCTGCATTCCTCCGCAGATGCCGATCAGCGGCCAATCAGTCGCTAGGTGTCCCCTCACGCTCTCTTCAAGTCCCGACTGTCTCAGAGCGTGGAGGTCGCCCACTGTCGTCTTGGAACCCGGGATGATTAGCAGGTCGGGACGTCCGAAATCTGACGCCTGTCTGACGTAGCGCAGTCGCACGCCGTCACGCCGCGCCAAGGGGTCGAACTCGTCGAAGTTCGCCATGTGCGGCAGCGCTAGTATCGCGATGTCGAGTGTGCCGCCAATGACATCTCGGTAGGACACCCTACCCCTCCCCTCTGCCAGGAGCCGGTTGCATGACGCAGGTGACGCTCGCACCTCCGTTGGGACCCGTGGGTTCGACGATAAGGCGACCGCCCAGCCGCTCGGCGTCCGCGCGCATGTTTGCGAAGCCGTGGCCGCGATCCTGGTAGTCATCGGGGAGTCCCACACCATCGTCCGACACCGAGAGGCTGAGTTCGTCCTGTCCGAAGTCGAGTTCGACCAACACGCTTGTGGGCTCGGCATGGCGAAAGGCGTTTGTGAGCGCGTTGTGGGCTATGGAGAACAGCAGGCTTCTGGTCTCCACCGAAAGGGGGGTTCCACCCCGTTCTGAGTCAGCACCGCGGGCACCGCCGTGACGGACGTGAACGTCGCAACGTGTGAGTCCAGTGTTCTGGCCAGTTCCCTGCCGTCGAAAATGCGTCCCATGTCTATCGGGTGTCTGAACTGCCAGATGGTGGTCTTGGACAGGCGGGAGGTTGCTGCCAGCCTGGCGGTGAGCTCCTGGTTGGAGTCTCCGGCAACCTGTTTGGCAGCATCGATGCCCAGGCCGATCATGTATGCGGACTGTGCGGTGGTATCGTGAATGGACTGTGAGAGTTCGATGCGTTCCCGCTGTAGCTCCCGCTCCCGGTTCGCGGCGGCCTCCCACCTGTTTCGCTCGAAGCTGACGATCAGGTTGACCGACGCGGCCACCAGCAGCAGGAATGCCGGCGCATACACGGCATAGCTATCCGGCCAATTCGCGGGTCGGTACACCAGCGTGCCCAGACCAGGATGGTCGCAACGCGTCTCAGTCCGTCGGGGTCGATCCGGTTGAAGGTCCGGTCGCCCAGTCGAAAGAAGCCGGCTGCTGTCCTGACTGGATGGAAGCCCCGGCTGTGGCGAGCCGCCTGAGACATCTCCTCTCCCAAATGCACGCGAGACTAGGGAGCGTTCCGTGGTCCCGGCGGTGTGTGACTGACCACCAATCTACTCACCATCGTTTGTGTCTGCAAGAGCGGAATGTACCTGTCGAAGTAGCAGAAACACACTCACTTAGAGCAGCAAACTGTACCTATCCAAATTGCAGAAACACACTCTCCATGAGCAAACAAATTGCCTTTACAAAAGGGTGAATGGGCACTTACCAAAACGACGAGAAATCTCTGAGGCTTATGGTGAATAGTGTCACATGATAAGCAGGATAACAGGCTGCCAGTTTACGAGTGGACAGCGATTGTATACAGCGTTCCCAAGCTGGCGAGTTGATAATTCAGGGTTCCGCCTGAGGTTGGAAGATGAAGAACAAGTGCGAAAGAGACGCTTTGTCCATAGCGGCGGCGCCGTTCGAAGGCCCCGAGGCTGACTGGACGCGGCCTGCAATACAGGCAGAGACCGCCGCCACGACCGTGTTTGGCGCCGCCTTCCACGTGACCGAAGAGGAGGGTACCGTCGTGGCCTGGTCCCTGACCGGTGTCGGCGGCGGCGACTTCTCCATCGACGACGGAGTCCTCAGCTTGAGGCGGTGGTATTGGGCGGGTTGTAGGTGGTCGCAATGAAGCGGTCCGGTAGGCGCATGAATGACCGGAGTTTGGGCCCACTAGCCTTGCTGGCATTGATCGTCCCGATCATGCTACTCCTGATCGCCTGCGGAGACGGAGAGGCGGGGTTGTCCTGCGCTGAGGTCGAGGAGATAGTGCGCGCCGAGATGGCCGAGGCCCCTACGCCGCCCCAAGCCTGAACCCGGACTCACTTCTACCGACGCTGAGCGGATAGCGCGAGGCATTGTGGCCTCCATCCCGCCCAGGTCCGCACCCGACGAGTACACCAAGTTCTTCGTCGACAACGCCATCAGCCGCGTCGAGACCCAGGGCCTCGATGCCACTCTCGCCTACTACAACCGGGAGGAGAGCGTCGACAGCCAGCGGTACGTCTTCATCATCGACGAGAACGACCTGGTAATCGGACACCCGGGCGCCCACCGTCTGGGGCTGGACCTGAAGGGCTGGGTGGGCACCGACGCCAACGGCTACAACTTCGGGCCGAACATCCTGTCGGCCACCGAGGATGGCAAGTGGGTGTCCTATGTCTACCGGAACCCCGAGAGCGGGGGCATCGGAGCCGACCACACCGGCGCGCTGGAGTACAAGCACGTTTGGGCGGTGCAGCACGACGGCCTGCTGTTCGCCTCAGGCTGGCAGGTCTCCGCCGACGAGTACACCAAGTTCGTGGTGGACGAGGCCATCGCCCGCTACCACGAACTTGGTTTGGAAGCCGCGCTGGAATACTACAACGACCCCGCCAGCATTGACGCACAGTGGTACGTCTTCATCGCGAGTCCCGACGGCGAACTCCTGGGCCACTACAACGCCGGGGAGTTGGGTGTACACCTCGAAGAGATGTTTGCCGACGGGTCCTTCCAGGCCACGGAGGAGGGCGTCTGGGTGACCCACGAGGATGTGCACCCGGCCACGGGCAAGGTCGACGACAAGCACTTCTGGCTTGTGGAGCACGACGGGCTGGCATTCGGCTCAGGCACCAACACATTGGTCTTCGGATACACGGTGAAACCCTCCGATAAGGACGACAACGGTCTGACAATCAGCAACGGAGGAATAGACAACGATGGGAAATTATACGGTTTACCCGGGGATGCCCTGATCATTGCAGTGGACAATGCCAAGGAGCGGAACCCCTGGTACTCCGGCCAGACGAATGTCTCGGGCCACAAGGTGGACAGGCGACCGTACGTCGAAAATGTGTCGATTATTTCCACCCCGGCGGCGGACGACACATACACGGCAGGTGAGACCATCCAGGTCGAACTGGACTTCGACCAGGAAGTGGACGTGGAGGGCACTCCCAGGATGCACCTGGGTTTGTATAATCAGGAGACGGGCAGCCTTCTTCAACGGATGTCCTACACATCGGGCACAGGAACCGACAGGGTGGTGTTCTCCTACCTGGTCGGAATCAATGACCTGGCCAGAGACGGTGTCTCGGTGCGGATGAGCGGGGGCGACTTCAAAATCATCGACGGGACCTTTAAGCCAAGGACACCGATGTGGAATACGACCCCGATTTCCTCGGCCTTCTGGCTGACCCCAAGCACAAGGTGGACGGAAAGGCCGGCGGGCCTATCATCACCGGCATAGCCATTACCTCGGACCCCGGCGAGGACGACACCTACGGCATTTCCGACGAGATAGTCGTTACGGTGACTTTCCACATGGACATTGACATAAGCTTGTCCACTTCTTCGGAGGGCTCGGCCAGCACGCAAGGGACTTCTGAAACCACACAGGTACCCGATTTGAAGGTGGAGATTGGCGACAGTGTCATACCCTTCCTATTGGAGACGGACGAAGGCCCAACGCTGAAGTTCACCTACAGCGTACGAATTGGAGACGAGGACCCCGACGGCATTGCCATCGGTGCGAACGCCTTGAGTGCCAATGACGCCGTCATCACTGGCGTCAACGGCCGATCCGCCGTTCTGTGCCACAATGCCGATGCCCCTGACGTCGGCCACATGGTGCTGGGGAGGCTCTCCGTGCCGGAGAATTCACCCCCGGACACTCCCATCGGCAGTCCAGGCGGGCTGAGTGATCCCTATTCCATAAGTGGAGATGACGCTGTTCACTTCAGCGTAGATACCGAAACGGGTCTAATATCGACCCAGGACCCGCTGGACTACGAGACCCAACCCACCTACTCCCTGCAGTGGACCGGCAACGAAATACCCAGGGACGTGACCATCTACGTCAGCAACGAAGACGAAGACGGCGCCATTACGCTGAATGCTGATTCCCACGAAGAAGGGGACACCCTGGAGGCTACGCTCAGCGACCCGGACGGCGGAGTGTCGGACATCAGTTGGCGGTGGCAGGTATCCTGGCATGGAAACCCATGGTTCGACATCCCATGGGGCAATGACAGCTCGTTCACCGTTGACGACGATACCGCCGTGGGCTGTTTGCGGGCCAAAGCGGTCTACACCGACAACTTCGGATCCGGCAGGGTAGCGTACTCGGACTACTCTCGTGACGAGGTGCTCCCGTACATAACGGACGTCTCGATCACCTCAAGCCCGAGCGCAGACAGCACTTACACTGAGGGTGAAGTCATTGAGGTACTGGTCGAATTCTCCGAGGGCGTTGAAGTCGCCGGCACACCCAAACTGTCGTTGACCATCAGCGAGCAGACCGGGGCCGCCAGCTTCGACCGGGTGGGAAAACCAAGTGACGCTCCTTCGATCCCTTTGAGCGTGTACTTCACTTACACCGTGAAAGAGGGTGACGTTGACGATAACGGTTTATCCATCGCCGCAGAGCCGTTCAACCTGGGCGGCGGGTCCATCACCGACTTCGGAGGCAACGTGGCCACGTTGAACATCGACCCGTTGGAAGACCAGTCGGGGCACAAGGTGTCAGCGCCAGCGGTGGGCGGTCTATAGCACCGAGAGCCGGGCAACAGAGAAGGCCCTTGGGGTGGCTCGGCAGTTTTGCCGAGCCACCGTTGCGCTGACCCTCAAATCCCACCCCCGCATCCGGTGACCATACAGAGCATGGGGGTAGGCAGTTGGAGCGGCAGTCGCTGTGAAAATGGAACCATGACTGAAGAAACGCGGAAGCAAGGCGAAACATCAGTGAACCGGGAGATGCTGGAAAACGAGGACGACCAGACCCGGGATGAGCCGGAGTCCACATCGGGAGGGTAGAGACCACACCGGAACGTCCCCGACCCTAACAGCAACCCACCCAGCGGAAGCACCTGGATCCCTGACGGACCGGGAGGAGCATGACGAGCTCCGGACGGACCGGAACACGGCCCCTCCCGCAGATGAGAGCGGGCCGCTGACGGCCAGCTTCGAGGACGTGCCGGAGTCCCACAACGGTCTGGGTCACCCACGAGTATGTGAACCCGGCTACCGGCGAGGTAGAGGACAAGTACGTCCGGCTGATCGAGCACGACGGGTCACCATTCGCCTCGGGCCGGCACCACGACGAGTCGGGCGGTTGAGTAGCGTCGTCAGGGAAGTTGCCGGCAGGAGATAGTAGAGTGATATCTAAACCACTTCCGCGTTCAATCGCGAGCAGACGTGTTTCGACTCTGTTGGCAGTGGCCTTGCTGGCAGCTTTCGCCTTCTCCATACCCATTCCCTGGTTCCACACGGCCCGGTGTTGGCGCAGGATGTCAACACGGGCATCTGCGGGCGCACGCAAAAAGTGCAGGATGTGATCCTGGAGCAGCTGTCGGGGGTTACAGCCTGCGCCGACGTCACGGACGACCACCTCTCCGATATAACCGGGACGCTGACGATCTCGGACATGGGTGTGACGTCCCTGAAGTCGGGGGACTTCGCCGGGCTGAGGTCTGACGCAGCTAACGCTGATCGACACCGGGGTCACCACACTGCCTGACGACGTCTTCGCCGGTCTGACCGGCCTGGCGAGGCTGGAGCTGACCTTCAACGAGCTTGTGTCAAATGTTGTGAAAAATGCCTTCCAGGATATAGGTTGATCAGGCCGTCCTGGCAGTCTCCTCACTTGGTGGGAGCTCGACCAGCACCCCGTCCTCGAACCGCGCCCCATCCACCAGCAAGCTCATCAGGTTCCTCCCTCCATACAACGGTCGCCAGCGTTCTCCAAGCCTCAGGACCACCTTGTACACCAGGTACAACGCGCTGTCTCGTCTCTTCATCCTTCGCGCCCCGTCCCCCACAGCAAGCAACGGCGCACTCATCCCACGCTCCCTCAGTCCACGCAGCACATACGCCCAACTCTCCGTGCTCTCCCTGTAGCCCAACTCCATCCCAACAAGCTCCTTCACCCCCGTCCTCTCTCGCTCCAACCACGCACAACAACGCTGTCTTCTCTCGATCCCTGCCGGCTCCGAGGTACACCCCGTCCGCCCATATGTAGGCGTACCTGTACTCGTCCAGCCGACTGGACCGCCACGACCTATACTCCTCCTCCCACCGACTCTTCAGTCTCACGATCGCGTTCGCACTCAGCGCCGTCGTCTCTCCAACCAACTCCCGAAACACCGGCCCGAAGTCCCCGGTCGACAGTCCCTCAATGTACAGCTTCCTGAACAACTCCTGCGTCTGACGACTCGTGCGCTCGTATCTCCTGACTATCTCCGAGCTGTATCCGTCAGGCGATACCTCAGCAGGCACCTCCGACACCCTGGGCACCTTCACCTCCACCGCAGACACACCCACCGTCAGCTCACGGCTTCTGTGGTAGCCGTTTCTGTATCCGCCGAACTCCTCGGATAGCTCGTACCGGTCCCTGCCCAAAAAGGCGCTGACCTCATCCTCTAGCGCGGCTGCCAACATCAATCTCGCTCCCTCTCTGACCTTCGCTTCGAGCGTGTCCTCGACCACGTCGGTGTCCTCGTTGCTTTGTTATACTTCGGTCACGGCGTATCCCTCCAGTTCTATCCTATGGACTTTGTTGATTACCTGGAAGGGTACGCCTCTCACTTCATCCTCGCATTCCTATTTCCACAACTTCTGACATTAACTCCGCCAGCGGCTCAGGTAGTTGATCTGGATGCCGTTCATCAGCAGGTGGAGATGGTCTCCCTGAACCTGGGCTACGACGTGAGCTGGCCCTTCGACAAGGCAACGGACCGGCGGCACACGTCCATAAGCCCCAACAGCTACGAGGACATCTGTGCAACCCTCGACGCCTGCTATGTCCGGGGGATCATGCCGGAGCCAGCGGTTCAGGACACGGGACACCTGAACAACGCCTTCACCCTTATGAGCGAGGGGACTATACACAGGACTAACTACTTCCTGGTCGAGCCCTCGGGGTCCTGGGGCGATGGCCACCAAGGCTTGCCCAGCACCCCCACAACTACTTCTTCATCACCGACAGGATCAGGGAGTTCCACCCCCAGGCCACCTGAGTCGCTCACAGTAGCGGCCTGCCGACCTTCGAGATAGTCGCCCTCGCCATAGCCACCGGCGCCCACGTGCGGGTCGGTTTTAAGGACACGCGCTGGTTGCCCATTAACCCCCAACCCCGCTCCAACGCCGACCATGTGGAGTGGGCGGTGACCATGTCCCGCCTCCACGGCCGGGACCCTGCAACCCCCCTGCCCAGGCTCGAGATATCCTCGACCTGATCCCCAAGCCCAGCTAGCGAGGGGCGGAACGTGGCCATGGTGGAATCGGTTCGCCGGTCACGGCCATTCTGGGCTCAACCTGAGTGCAGTCCAGCGGAAAGGAGTAGCAGCATCTCCAGGTTCCTATGACGTTACATCCGAGGTGAGCGGAAAGGCGTCACCAGGACCTTCGGAGCTCGTAGGCCCGAGGAAGACTGGTCGGCTGCCGAGAAAAACCTGTCGGAATGTCGCACAGGACAGGGCGGCGATGCCGCGGACGAATCTCGATACCTGAGATCTGGTTCGCCCTGCTTATGTGATGTCAAGCAGCACGTCATGGTAGCCGTAGATCTCAGGAACAACGGCCGCAGCCCGGTTTCCAAGGGATTCACTGCCACCTGGTTCCAGCTCAGGCCACTGGGGGGTCTGGATATACGGATTCTTCCCCCGCGTATAGTTACCATTTAGCGCGTTTCCAGGGCCTCCGGATGACGATCGACCAGTTTAGCCATAAGACTAGTGCGCTGCGCTGTCGGCAGATTCCTTGGGTGAATCTTCGAGGTCCGTGAGCGACAGCATATCCCGAACGGCCGCAGCTTTCGTACGGACCTGAATTCCGTTGACGGTCTTCATGCTCGGTGCTACACTCCCCGCGATCTCACGCAGCCTGGGAACGGGCTGTTACTGCCATACTCGCTCCCAGTCAGGAAAATAAATCCATGAGCTATCGGCTGGGCGTCGATGTCGGGGGAACGTTCACCGACCTCGCCCTCTACGACACCGAAACCAACCGGCTCGAATTCGCCAAGACCCCGTCCACGCCGGTCAACCAAGCCCTCGGAGTAGCGGCCGGAATCCGCGAACTGATGGACCGGCACGCTGTTTCCCCGGACCGGATCGGTTTTTTCATACATGGCACAACGGTAGCGACGAACACGCTCCTTGAGCGTAAAGGCGCGAAGACGGCGCTGATCGTTACCGCGGGGTTCCGCGACGTCCTGCAAATCGGCAGACAGGACAGGCCCGACCTCTACGACTGGCGCATTCGCCGCTCCGATCCGCTGGTCCCACGCCGCCTGCGTTTCGAGGCGCAGGAGAGAGTGCTCCACACCGGAGAGGTGCTGACCCCTATGGAGATGGAGGGGCTCGATAGTATCGTCAAGCGCCTCAAGGACGCCAACATCGACGCTGTTGCCGTGTGTCTCATCCATTCCTACGCCAACCCTGTGCACGAACAGGCCATTGGCGACGCCATCCGTCGTGGGCTGCGGGACACCCCTGTCTCGCTCTCTCACGAGATACTGCCGGAGTTCAAGGAGTACGAACGGATGAGCACGACTACAATCAACGCCTATGTCGCACCCGTCATGGAGCGCTATCTGCGTCGGCTCGAAGAGAGCATCACCGACGTGGGCCTCGAGTCGGATCTGTATATCATGCAGTCCAACGGCGGAACGATGGGCGTGGAAACGGCCATCGAGCGTCCCGTCCACACGATCCTGTCTGGGCCGGCGGCGGGCGTGATCGGCGCCGTCGCCATCGCCCAGCAGGCGGGCAAACCCAACAGCGTCTCCATCGACATGGGAGGTACCAGCTTCGACGTGTCGCTCTCGTACAGGGGTGAAGTCCGCCGGACCCAGGAAAGCGAGCTCGAACGCCTTCCAGTCAAGGTGCCAATGGTGGATATCCACACGCTTGGCGCAGGCGGAGGAAGTATCGCGTGGATAGATCCCGGCGGAGCGCTCAGGGTCGGTCCGCAGAGTGCGGGCGCCGAGCCAGGGCCTGCCTGCTACGGCAACGGAGGCACTGAGGCGACGGTAACGGACGCGAACCTTGTTCTCGGCAGGCTTGGGGCGACGAGTCTCCTCGGCGGCACGATGACGCTTGACAGCGAGTTGGCTCGAAACGTGATCTTCGAGCGCATCGCCAAACCGCTGGGACTCACCGTGGAGGAGGCAGCCGAAGGCATCGTGCAGGTCGTCAACGCCAGCATGGTAAAGGGCATCCGGGTCGTATCGGTCTCCAAAGGCTACGACCCGCGCGAGTTCTGCCTTGTGGCGTTCGGTGGAGCGGGACCGCTCCATGCCTCGGAGCTTGCCGACGAGATGGACATTCCCACCGTCCTCGTTCCCGTTGCTCCCGGCGTCACGTCGGCCCTGGGTCTGCTGATGGCGGACCTGAGACACGACTTCAAGCAAACGGTGCTCAGACCGGGCAACGAACTGTCGCCGTCGGAGATCACGTCCTGGTACGAGCAGATGGAAACGCAGGCGATGGAGCAGATGGCCCGCGAGGCTGTCGCGCCGGAGGACGTATCTCTCATCCGCGCGGCGGACGCGCGATACGTCGGACAGGGCTATGAGCTAGAGGTCTTGGCTGAGCCCGGTAAGCTCGATCAGCGCGACGTCGAGCAGATCGTGGAGCGATTCCACGATGCGCACGTCCGCAGCTACGGCTACGCCTCGCGCGACAACGCGGTCGAGGTCGTCAATCTCCGAGTTACGGCCCTGGCGTCCATGCCGCGACCCGACCTCGCCAGCGATTCACGGAACGGCGGCGGACACCTCTCGCCCGCCCGCATTGGCCAACGGAGCGTGTATTTCCGTAACGAACCGAAGACGACAGGCATCTATGATCGATCAGGTCTCCGTCCCGGGGACGTGATCGAGGGGCCGGCAATCGTAGAGCAGCTTGACTCCACGACGGTCGTATGGGAAAACCAGACGGCCACCGTGGACAACTACCTCAACCTCCTATTGACCGGTAGGCACAAGTAGAGTCAGCGATTCATACGCAACATCCGCAACAAACTAAGAAAATTGCATTGATCCCGGATGGCGGATGCACGGACAATTCGGGTGGGCGATTAGCTCAACTTCTATGCCACTCCCAAGGACAATCGTAACCGGGCTTCGTCTTGGTACTTGGTGGAATTCTGATGCGGACCGAGTCCGGTCTCTGATGCCATTGGTAGGATGTAAGAAGTGCGGGACACTGAGAGGATTGGTATGACGATTCGTAAACAGCTTGAAATTCTATCTGCAGAGTGTGAAGGTCTGTGCAATAGATATGGTTTTGTAGGACCTCGAACAGGGGCACCGAACTTTAGACTCATCTACACCAGCGTCAGAACATATGAATGTGGCAATGGATTCGTAATCATAGGGCTGAATCCGGGTGGCGACCAGACTGATGCCGACACCGACAGACGTGATCGTCCATTTCGAGAAGATGGCTACTCAGCATATCTTGACGACAACTGGAGGGGTGCAGGTGAGGGTCAGGATGACTTTCAGCGGACCGCCCAGGGTATTGCGATGATTGTGACCGGAGCCACAGCGTCTGATGCAATCTCGGCCATCAAGAGCCCGGGGTTGACGCCGGAGACCCGTATTGGCTCAGCCGCCGTGGACTTCCTCCGTAACACACCATCGCTGAACATCATCCCGTTCCGACATTCCAGTCTGGACAAGGTACCGCCTGCGTTGCGGGACCGAGGTCAGCAGATTGGGTGGGAACTATTGTGCCTAATGCAACCGAAGCCAGATTACATTATTACTCTCGCCAACGGCGTCGATGCTCCTATTTGGCGGACGATTCTCCGCAACGGCAGGCAAAGCAGTTCAGCAAGCTTTGAGGCAGTCATTCACCAGACTATGAGACGCACATACAGGGAGGCACGTATTGCCCAGGGTCAGCTTGCTGGTACGACTTTGATTGGACTACCTGCCGTTGTGAGGGATCAGGGTCGTGAAGATGTGACGGTACCGATGTTTGAGATCCTCTCACAGAGAGTCCTGCATCACGGTATCGGTGCCGCCTTTGGGTCGGCCTAACTCTATCTTGCCACGACGAGGAATAAAGCAGGCGGAGTTATCGCCATGAATAGGAAAACATTCCGCGACTATGTCTGTGCGTTGCAGGATAGTCTCGACCATGGTGACGCTACCGAGCATACTCACCGTCCAGCCCTTAAGACGCTGTTGGAAAGCGCGTACCCTGGCGTGGTGGCGACCAACGAACCTAGCCGGATCGAGTGTGGCGCGCCAGACCTAGGCGTGTCTAGAAACAGTGTGACCGTCGGCTATATTGAGGCAAAGGATGTCGGTGTTAGCCTGGACGACATTGAGCGAGACAGCCGTCGCGCAAACCCGGCGACGCCGAATGGTAAGCAGCTGAAGCGCTACATTCAGTCTTTGCATAACCTCGTGCTCACCAACTACGCTGAGTTCCGCTGGTACGTGGACGGCAAAAGACTCTCTATAGCCCACCTAGCTGATGAAAGTGTCAGTGGGCGGATATCCGCCAGCCAAGCCGGAATAAGTGAAACTGACGAGATGCTGTCGGCGTTCATGGATCGCAGTCCAGAACCCGTTTTCAGCCCAGACGACCTCGCGCTGCGGATGGCGCGGCTAACGCATATGGTTCGTGGCATCGTCGAAACGGGATTTGCGCGCAGCGAAGTTTCCCAAGACTTGCGAGACCTCTACGAAGCATCGAAAAACGCGCTCGTTCCGGACTTGGCGACGTCCGAATTTGCGGATATGTTTGCGCAGACGCTGGCATACGGCCTTTTCGTCGCGCGCGTGAACCATCCGACGGGCGCCTTTCGACGGCAGGACGCCGCCTACTACATACCCCACACTAACCCATTCGTCCGGCAATTGTTCTCTGTTATCGTGGGGCCATCGTTGGACGATGAGCCGTTCGTTAGCTTCGTGGATGACCTGGCGAGTCTGCTGGACAGGGCTGACATGGACGCTATCCTGTCCGAATTTGGTAGCAGAACTGCGCTGCAAGACCCGATCATGCATTTCTATGAGACCTTCCTGGCGGCATACGACCCGGCCGAGCGAGAACGTCGCGGCGTGTATTACACCCCGGAGCCGGTAGTCTCTTACATCGTGCGCTCGGTTGACTACCTCTTGCGCCAAAGCCTCGATTGCCCGGATGGACTGGCAGACTACTCGATGACCAGTTACAAGACCCTGGAGTATGACGAGGAGGACGACGAAGACAAAACGGTCGACAGGCAGGCTCACCGCGTGTTGATTCTCGATCCCGCGTGTGGCACTGGGTCGTTCTTGTACGCGGTAATAGACCACATCCGGGAGCAATACCGAGCGGATGGCAACGCGGGAATGTGGGCCGGTTACGTCCGCGAACACCTGCTAAAGCGCGTATTCGGGTTTGAGCTCCTCATGGCACCATACACTATGGCGCACCTCAAGCTGGGAATGCAGCTTGCAGCACTCGACATGCCCGAAGAGCATCGGAGAGATTGGGCATACGAGTTTGGATCAGGAGAGAGGCTGAGCATATACCTCACAAACGCCTTGGATAGAGTCGAGATACAACAATCTCAGCCAGGCCCTTATCGTGTGATCGCCGAAGAGGCTAATGCGGCAACCGAAATCAAGCGCGATCTGCCCATCATGGTAGTTCTCGGCAATCCACCGTACTCCGGTCACTCCGCAAACGCAAGCACACGCGGCGGCAAGCCAACCTGGATCGGGGAGTTAATAGAGAGCTACAAGCGAGTGCGTGACGAGATGCTGGGTGAGCGTAATCCCAAGTGGCTTCAAGATGACTACGTAAAGTTCATCCGCTTTGGACAGTGGCGCATCCAACAGACCGGTGCAGGTATTCTCGCATTCATCACTAACAACGGCTACTTGGACAATCCCACCTTCCGAGGGATGCGTCAACAGCTTGTTGACACGTTCACTGACATATACTTGTTTGATCTGCATGGCAACGCCATGAAAAAGGAGTGTACGCCAGATGGTGGCCCTGACCATAACGTGTTCGACATTCAGCAGGGCGTGTCAATCGCACTGTTCGTTAAGCAGCACGGCAAGAGTGGCCCAGCGACAGTGCACCACGCCGACCTGTACGGGACTCGGGAGGCGAAATACAGGACACTAGCGTCTTCTGACGTATCAACGACCAATTGGGAGCGACTCGAACCCCGCTCCCCTCGCTACATGTTCAAGCCTTGGGACAATGAACTTGAGGAGGAGTACGGGCAGTGGCAAAGGATTACCGAGGTCATGCCTATTAACTCCGTAGGTGTCGTAACCGCCCGTGACAAACTGACCATCCGATGGTCGCCTGACGAGGTGAGGCAGGTTGCCACCGACTTCGCCTCGTTGACCCCCGAAGCTGCAAGGAGCAAGTACAGCTTGGGAAGGGATGCTCAAGACTGGAAGGTTCACCTAGCACAGGCTGATCTGAAAGAATCTGGGGCCAGTGACGAGCATATTGTTCCAATCCTCTACCGTCCGTTTGATACTCGTTACACTTACTACACTGGCAATAGCCGCGGCTTCATATGCAGGCCACGCTCAGAAGTGATGAGGCATATACTGACGGGCCAAAATTTGGGTTTGATTACCACCCGACAAACGCGAGACTTATGGTCGATCATGGCTACCAACTCCATCATCGCACATAAGGCACTGGCGGCCTATGACATCAACTACCTGTTCCCACTCTATGCGTACCTCCCGAAGCAGGACAGCCCAGAGAATGAAAAGACGCAGAGTCGACTCAACGAACCCATGAAGCGCGAGCACAACTTCTCTTCCAAGTTCATCAAGAGCTTGGGAGAAAGCCTCGGCCTCCGATTTGTGGATGACGGATGCGGCGATCTATACAAAACATTCGGACCCGAGGATGTGCTGCACTACATCTACGCCGTGTTCCACTCGACGACATATCGCAATCGCTACGCCCAGTTTCTGCGCACTGACTTCCCGCGCGTTCCACTCACCGGAGATGTGGACCTGTTCCGCGTCCTCTCGGGACTGGGCCGCAAGCTGGCAGACGTTCACTTGATGGAGTCGTTCGTGCCGAATACATCCCTCGTGAACTACCCTGTCACTGGGGATAACGTGGTAGAGAAGGCGCATCCCAAGTACTTCGCCCCCGATGACACGCCTCCCGGTGAGGACGCGCCTATTGAGCGGGGCAGGATATATATCAGTGCGAACGGCACGGGCAGGCGCCAGGACAAGCGCGGCCAATACTTTGAGGGCATTGCTCCAGAGGTGTGGGAGTCGCGTATCGGTGGCTACCAGCCGCTCCACAAATGGCTCAGCGACCGCAAGGGACGCGAGTTGACGTTCAGTGAAAGAGAACACTACAAACTCATCATCGCCGCATTGGAAGCGACCGCGCGTCTGACAGGGGAGTTAGACAAGGCGTTAGCAGACGCGGACTGGTTGGTCTAGGCTCACGGCAAGCGCGACAACCCCTGCCGGGCTCCGGGCCATTCGGCTGCTGCTTCAGAAGCAGCAGAGTCCGTTTAAGCCTAATTGCTTCCGCCGGGCGGTATATAGAGTCTAATGCAATCGTTTCATGAACTACTCTCCCCGCAGGTACGCAAATGACACAAGACAATGTCGATCCGATCACGCTCGAAGTAATGCGCAACGGGTTTTACTCCATCGCGGACGAGATGATCGCCGCGCTGATCCGAGCGAGCTACTCCACGAACATCAAAGACCGCCGGGATACGTCGGGAGCGATCTACACCGGCGCCGGCGACGTGGTCGTAGTGGCGCAGAGCGAGATTGGTACACCGCTGCACCTTGGGACGATGCACTCCGCCGTCCTGACCGCAATGGACCAGTACCCGTTCGAGGAGCTGGAGCCTGGCGACGCAGTCGCGCTCAACACGCCTTACCCCGCCGGTCCCGGCCATCTCAACGACCTGGCTCTGATATCGCCCGTATTCCATGAGGGCGAGCTCATCGCCATAACTGCCAATCAGGCCCACCACGTCGACATGGGCGGATTCGCCCCCGGGTCGATGCCGTTCGGCGTCACGGAGATTTTTCAGGAGGGCCTGCAAATCCCCACCGTGCGCCTGTTCCACAAGGGACAGCTCGACCGCGATCTCTGGGCTCTGATCGCTCAGAACGTTCGCCCCAGGACCGAAGTACGGGGCGACCTCCTTGCTCAGTTCGCTGCCAACAACGTCGCAGAGCGTCGGCTGACCGACCTCGCGTCGCGGTACGGACCGGAGATGGTGAGACGCTACCTCGACGAGATGCTGAACTACTCCGAGAGGCGCATGAGAGCCGCCCTGAAGCAGATACCCATCGGCATCTACGAGTTCGAGGACGTGATGGAAGGCGACGGCATAACCGATTCGCCGATCACCATCCGCGTCAAGATCGAGTCGAAAGGAGACTCGTTCGTCGCCGACTTCACGGCAAGCGACGACTCCTGCAAGGGTCCCCTCAACTGCCGCTGGCCTTCCGTCGCCGCATGTGTCTATTACGTGCTCAAGGCCTGCCTCGACCCGGAGCTTCCACCTAACGCGGGGGCGTACCGTCCCGTCGAGATCAGGGTACGGGAGGGCAGCCTCCTCTCCGCGCGGTACCCGACGGCCGTGTGCAACGCCAACATCATCACCACGCAGCGGATCACCGACGTGCTGCTCGGCGCGCTTGCGCCAGTCATCCCCGATAAGGTGCTGGCGGCCTGCTCAGGCACGATGAATCTGCTCAACATCGGTGGTATCGACCCGCGCAACGACATCTACTTCAACTACGTGGAGACCTACGCAGGCGGTCAGGGCGCGATGCACGACGCGGACGGGATGGACGCCGTCCAGAACCACATGACAAACACCCGCAACGCCCCGGTGGAGTCGATCGAACTTGCCTATCCATTGATCGTCGAGTCCTATGGCCTCGTGCCGGACAGCGAAGGCGCCGGTCGGCACCGGGGCGGACTTGGAATCCACCGGCACCTGCGCGTACTGGGTGAAAGCGTCACCCTGACTCTCAGCTCCGACCGGGAGCGAGTGCGTCCCTGGGGCCTCTTCGGGGGCGCGGACGCCGAACGCTCGGCGTGTACCATAGCAGCCCCGGACGGCTCTGAGAAACGACTACCCTCCAAGGTCACAACGACCGTGCCGCACGACCACGTCATCAAGACCCAAACTCCCGGCGGCGGTGGCTGGGGCGACGTCAAGACCCGCGATATCGATGCCGTAACTCACGACGTGGTCGAAGAGTTCATCTCCCCTGGTCGGGCCGAGTCGGTCTACGGAGTTACTGTGGAAAGCTAAAGTGGAGACCTCGGTGGGCTGGTGCTCGACCATCATGTAGCCCGGGAGAAGCCCCATGCTTAGACCGGATCACTCCTCCATCGAACGGTAGGGGACAATGACTCTGCCTTCCCGCATCACCATGGTCATCGTCCGCAGAGCCGAGATATCCTCCAACGGGTCCTGTTCCACAACTATCAGGTCTGCGGCTTTCCCTGCTGCTACGGCGCCAATCTGGTCGTCCATCCCGATGGCCCTGGCCGCGCCGCTTGTGGCCGACTTTATGACCTCCATGTTGCTCATGCCGGCCTGGCTCTGAAGTTCCAGGCCCAGGCAGTAGTCGCCGAATGTCTGGATAGCATCGGTCCCGGCTACGATCTTGATGTCCCACTCGCTCCACAGCCTCCCCAGGAACTCCAGCTGACTCTCGCACTTGGCTTGAAGAGCTTCGAGTTGCTGCCTCTCCGCTGGACTCCGCTGAGAATCCCTCGACCGCTCCAGTAGGGCCTCCCTCCCACGGTATCCTGTTTGAACGGTCGGGCTGACGTACATTCCCTGTTGGGCGATGCGTTCAGCGACCTCCGGGCGGAAGACGTAAGATCCGTCAGGGTCTATGAATCCCCCGTGCTCCATCATGTCGACACCCGCGTCGAGGGCGTTAATCATGCTCTGAGTCGCCAGGCAGTGGGCCGTGGTGAGCTTCCCATGGACGTGAGCCTCGTCCACTATCGCGCGCAGCTCGCCGACGCCGTAGGAGTGCTTTCGGTTGTCGGTGATGGCGGTGCCTCCGCCGGACGCCATTATCTTGATGAAGTCAGACCCCTCTTTGACAAGCTGACGCACCGCGTCGCGGACACCGTCTTCGCCGTCCGCTTCCCCGTTGCACCAGAAGAAGTGACCGCCGGTGATGGTCACGGGACGGCCGGAAAGCAGCAGTCTGGGCGCAGTGACCAGACCCTGCCTGGCGCCTTCCCGCAGGTCGAACGTGATGCGGTTGCGGGCGCCGCAGTCTCGCAGGGTGGTTACACCGGCGCTCAGGTGTACGTGTGTGTTGTGCGCCGCCCGAAGCAGCATTATCTCGTCGGTATCGCGCTCGATCACTGCTTCGTACGGTCCGTCTCTGTACCCGTGTTCCCCCACTGTCCCGAACATCAGGTGGGTATGGACGTCGATTAGTCCGGGAAGCAGATGTCCTTCTGGAAACGCCAACTCGCGAACGCCCGCCCGCTGAGGCGGTTGCACCTCCCCCTGCCGACCCACCGCCGTGATCTTGTCGTCTTCAACCACAACGATCGGACGCTCCAAGGGTGGGCCGCCCGTGCCGTCTATCAATGTCTTGGCCGTGATTACGATCGTCGAGGGTATGTCCATCGCCAAGCGCCTCCTTGAAACAACGTGTCAACAGTCGAGACTTGTGTAAAATCGAGACGACTAAGCATGTGCGACGATCTGGGATGCGGTCGAATCGTGGGTTCCTCACAAATGGAACGACCGCGCCCAGTTCCCCCGGTACTGGCAGTCCTCATGGCCGTCAAGCGACGACGCTCACTCGCTAATCGCCGGTCCCTGACAGGCTCACGAATCTCTGGTTGGCCAGTCCCTGAAAGAGCTTGAGGACATGCCGGGGCTCCAGGTCGAAGTCGAACTCGGCCCCCACGGCGTCCGCGATGTTGTTTACGCTACGGTTGCCGTCGGTAAAGTTCCAGATCTCGTCGCCGATGATACGCAGCGAGTCGTATCTCACCTTCGGATCCTTCGTATGCATCTCCTCAGCCATCTGGACCAGGTCCCAGTAGCCGGTGCCGGCTAGTCCGGGAGCATCGCGCTCTATCAGCCGCCTGGGCACCACATTGCCTGGAGGAAACTCGTCAGGAACGGGATTGTCGTCCTGCAGCCAACCCATTGTCTGCTGCAACCTGTCTGCAATCTCCTTCTGGACCTGATCCTTAGTGGATTCCAACTCCGGGTGCTGCTTGCGCTCTTTAGAACTGGCCAGTATCAGTGCTGATTCCACTGCTTGCTGGTCTCGCTGGGCTAGAATGATGAGTCGTTTACGTGTCCGAGTCTCGTCAGTGCTGACTTTTGCCTCCAGAGCGATACGACCTAACCGAAACTGGCTGCAGTTACCTACTTCTCGCATTATGGACTGAGCCTCAGATGGGCCAGCATAAGCCAGCTCCAAGGCTGCTAACGCCGTGGTAATACCACACCTGCGGAAGACCATGGGGTCCAGGTTGTCCGATGTGAGGAAATCGGTGTGGAAGTACAGGTCCGGCCAGGACATGAGAAGGGGCGACGGTATCCCAAAGGCGGGATAGTAGTGGTTGTCGCTCCACGGGGTATAGGGTAGGTCAGTAAAGTTAACGAATGGAATGCGGTTGCCTTCGCTAAACACCCACTGTGTCTCCTTCGGCGTCGACTCCATGAGGCTTACATAGTAGTCATTGATGAAGGATGGTACGGAGTCCGGAGAGTGATAGAAGAGGAGGGCCGACTTGCACTTCCTCTGGTCGTGCCCCACGCTGTCCAGGGCTATTGCGGCGATAGTCCGCTCAATTTCCGCTCTATGGTTGTGAACATAGTGCTTGGTGCCGTGACCCTCCACGTTGACGAGAAAGCGAATTGTACGTTTGGGACGGGGGATGCGCCCGCGTGAGATGAGGGCAGATATGACGCGACCCATTTCAGCCATCAGCGCCGGACCAGAGGCGCAGTTGGCTCCAGGTTTGGTTCCCGCCGAGGCGTGGGCTACAAAGTGAATGATCTGCCCGGCCTTGTCAGTGCCGGAGATGTCCGCCAAGAGGTTCTGGGCTTCTCCCTTGAACGTCTTGGCCTGGATGTCTGCCCAAACATTGACGGTGCCCTGACGTGCCAGAGAAGCCAGGTGCTCCGCCGCAGGGTAGTTAACTGCTATCGTCCAGGCGCTCGGTAGGTTGGAGGGCATGCGCAGGAGTTGCACCGGATCAGGTAGTGACTCACGCGTGCGAAAGGGAGAAGTCTGGTACAGGAGGTAGTCAGTTACAATGCCGGCGACGCCCTGCTCCATGGCTAAGGTGGCGGCATAGCCGAAGCCGCTGGCCCGGGTCGTGCCCCGAATTAGGACTGCCTTGCCACGCACGTCCTGCTTTTGATAGTCCTCAACCCGCTCCCCTGTGCCAACGTCTACCAGATCCAGGGTCATCCCAACTTCAGGAGTGGATGGCGTCCACCAGGGAAGGCATGACGGTGCATCCTCATAGGACACCAGGAGCGTACCCGTGGGTGACCCGACTCTAAGCTCGGCGCCGATCGGCTCCCACGCCAGGGGCATGGTGACGTTCATAAACTTCGTCTCACCGTCCAGGGGATACCTCTCCACCCACACCTTATCCAGTTTGTTGGCCCGGAAAAGGTCTGCCGCGAAGTCCGTGGCCCGATGGTATCCGGAAGCACCCGGAGAGCGGTAGAACTGGGTCAAGTGAGCCGCAGACTCTAAAGCTCTCTCACCGGACAGCTCCTGTTCCAGCATCTGTATAAGCTCTTGGCGATTCATGGTTATGCTCCTTCAGCGTTGGACTTGAGCACATGGATGTGTGATAACTCGCACTTATCGCGCCTTCTAGAATAGACCCCGATGTAGTCGTTGATACCGAAGAAGTTGGGGATGCATATCTGGTCTGTCTCCACCCACTCCCGATCCAACAGCTCGAAGAGCTTCTCTCCGCCCGTGCAACAGGCCTCGCCGGCCGGCTCGCCACACAGACCTACCAGTTGGCCCCCGTACTCCCGTAGAATCTCGGCCGGCCATGAATCGTTATCCGGCCAGACCATCATCAGTGCCCGTTCGTGACCGTACCTTTCGAGCACTTCCAGCCCGGTCAGCTCTTGGACATCGACGAACCGCCGTGACTCGACACGCCCCTTGGTGGCGAAATCACGGCTCACGTCGGCGATGTACCCACCGTTTCCCGGGTCGGAAGCTATGCAGTCCACGCCCGCTCTCAGGAACTCGTAGGACCAGTAGCCGCTTCCGGCGCCAACCTCCAGAATCCGGGCGTCCTCGCCCAGCGTCCGCTTCACCTGCGCGATGGCATCGGACGTCAGTATCGCGTATCCGAATCGGGCAATGAACTCATCGCGCAGCTGGATCTGCTCCAGGACTTCGCTCCGGGGTCCGTCCCAAGGACGCCAGTCGTTGAACGGCCGAAAGTCGCGCTCCTCTAGCCAGACTTCTGCCTCCGTCCGCTGCGTCATTCCCACCCCGCTGCCTTCGAATTCTTCAGCTGCAGACCGGCATTGGCGATTGCCAGAAGCACGTCGGCGTGACACGGCTGGTGAATGGGACACCAGCACGCGAGGTTCCTACTTCTCATCTCGCGGCGGACGTCGCCCACCGTGAATCCCAACTTACCCCTGTGCAGACCCTCAAGGTATCGAACATGGATCGATTCGGGCGTGGAACCGCGGTGCGGGTTGCCCCACTTTGTCGGCCTGCCCACATACACGGTGTTCTCCGGCATCCTCCAACCTCTTGTCCTGCCTCGCTGCATCCGGCGGGGCCCTGGGGGGCCGGATACTCGCTCCTGGACCCTGTGCCCCCGGGTTTCGGCGCGTCCTGTCTATTCATCGCAGCTGTCCTGGTACCACAGTGTAAGTGAACGATCGTCGGGCAGACCGAAATCCCGGGATGTCGATCTTGAAGCCCTGTCCGAGTGATTGGTCATCAGACCCGGTCGCCGGACCCCCTTCGGTTGAGTCTTCCGTCGCGTCTCTGGGCCGGAGGGCTCAAATGCGTGTGCGGTCCACTCCCTGTATGTTCTCGGCCTTATGGGAATCGTCGCCGAAGTCAGCACAACCGCGGGGTGGCACGCCCAATGAAGGCAACGTTTGTTGGTCCGTTGTATCTCTCCCTCTAGTCTGTATCCACACCCAGAGCCAGCTCCGCCTGCACCATGGCCGAGTCTTCGATTGAGGCGGGCACGTCCGCCTCCGGAGCGCAGCTGAAACACGCCCGGCAGGTTGAACTGAGCGCCGCCATGTCGATCACCGGGACCCGCGCTGCGACGCTGACAGCAGTCCCACATCGCTGTAGCAGGCGCAAATCATCGGCCACGCGCCAGAGCGTACTTCTGTAGTTCGCTCCGGGTGCGAGCCCAGCGATGAAGTGTCCCTGTGTCACCCGTCGTGTCTCAGCGGCACAATCTCCCTCCTCATCCCGTGCTCTTTTGCCAGATGCTGCCGGTAGTCAGTTCCCAACAGCGAGGCGGTCTCCGCCTTTAACCTCTCCCCACACCTCGGGCACGTGAACAGACACGTGAATGTCGCGCAGTTCATCACTCCTCCCTCCCACAGACCTGGCGCATGATCGGTCAGCTCGCACCTGACCGACCTACTCATCTGATCGCGGTGTGAGACGCATGCGCCCGGGTCTCTCCTGTCACCTCATATGATAGCTATGTACGGGTAAGCCGTGTGATAGGCAATCGCTCCGCTTCGGTAACAATTTACTTGAGGCAACGCGCCGGCAAAAGTGATTGTCGTTGTTCGCTGAGTGCGAACGCGATCGTGAGACTGGAGAGTGACGGGAGGAGAAGTACCGGCCATGGCGTAGCAGGCGACTGGACGAGGACAGGTATGCTTACATATGGATCGACGGGGTGTACCTCGGAGTCGGGGTGGACCGTGAGAAGACGGCGCTTCTGTGCGTGGTGGGAGCGAAAGGGGATGGGGTGAAGGAACTGATCGGTATGGAGTTAGGCTACAGGGAGAGCACGGAGAGTTGGGCCGGTGTTCTGCGGGGACTGAGGGAGTGTGGGATGTGTTCGCCGCTGTTTGCGGTCGGAGACGGAGCTCTTGGTCTGTGGTCAGCCCTGGACCGGGTGTACCCTACGACCGCTCATCAGCGATGCTGGAACAACCGTGCGCTGAACGTTGCGGCCAAGCCGCCGAATCCAGCACATTCGACAGTGAGACGTACACTTCGGGAGATGTCGTATGCGGCGACGCGATCAGAGTGTGGGCGGCTGCGAGACGAGTACGTGACCGAGCTGAGGAGAGAAGGTCGTGGGGATGCTGCCGATACGGTGCTGAGGGACTGGGAGTCGTTCGTGAGCTTCTGCGACTTTCCGATGGAGCACTGGGTGCATCTGAGGACGACGAACCCATTGGAGTCGGTGTTCAGTGCGGTGAGACTGAGGACGGACGCAGCGCGACGGATGAAGCCTTGGGACAGCGCGTTGTACCTGGTGTTCAAGGTGGTCCTGAGGCTTGGAGAGCGCTGGGAACCGCTGAACGGAGGAAGGAACCTGATGGGGTTGCGGTGGCAGGAGCGCAGTTCAAGGAAGGGATCCTGGTCAAGCTCCCGCCCAGCGAGGAAACAGCCATAGCAGCCTGACCAATCCATGTCCTGGAAGCGTATTTCCACAACATTTGACACAAACTCCCCTAGTCCGGCTCTGTAATGGTCACCCTCTGATTGACTTCAACATTCTCCAAAACTTGAACCTTGCCGCTGGGCCATTGCACCTTTACAGAGTCTGCAGTATGGATCGAACCGACTCCAAAGTGGACTGTTATCATGTTTTGGCCGATCTGGCTAGAACCTGAGGCCACCTCTCGGATTAGCGTCGTGTTTCGGGTCACAACCGTCACCCGGGCACCAATCCCATCTCTGTTGCTGTCCTTCCCAACCAGGTCAACTTCCAGCCAATTTTGCCCCGAGTCGCAGACATTCCGTAGAAGCTTGGCTTTCTGACGCAGGTTCGAGACGAAGATGTCTAAACAGCCGTCGTTATCGTAGTCCAGATAGACGCCGCCCCGGCCGACGCCCGGGTCCTCAGTACCGCTTCCAGAAGAAACATCTGTGAACGTCCCATCGCCGTTGTTCCTGAGCAGGACATTCGGCTGCTCGACGGGGTTATCAATGTTCTGGGCATTGAGAAAGCCGCTGACCAAATAGAGGTCTTCGTCGAGGTCGTTGTCATAGTCGAAAAAGAAAGTGCCCCAGGCGACCCGCTGACCGTCGGGAGTCGCAGCGGCACCCGTCTTAGCCTCAACTGAGGCAACCTCGAACCCAGCATCAGGTCCCAAGTTCTTGAGAAGTACATTCTGGCCTATGTTGGTTACGAACAGGTCTAGGAGACCGTCGAGGTTGTAGTCACCAACTGCCAAGCCCATGCCGAACATCTCGATTCCCGCCCCAGAACTCTGGGAGACATCAGTGAACATCCACTTGCCAACAGCGTCTGGTCCGTCGTTCCTCCAGAGCACATTCGGATGGATCTGGTCTCCTAGATCGTTGACCACGTAAAGGTCGGTGTCACCATCGTTGTCGTAGTCGACCCATCCGGGTTGGAACCCGGACCCCCACATGTTGCCCAGTGGCCCTGATAGAGTGGGTGAGGTGTTGTCGCCCAGCAAGGAGCTAAGGTCCTCAAAGGTGCCGTTGCCCTTGTTGTGGTACAGGATCAGTGGATCATGCAACTCAAGGAACTCAGGGTCTTGCCGGACAAGTTCAACTGGAACGCCGAATATGTCAACGTTTGCGCTGAGCCGCGTATGGTTCACAACGACAAGGTCCAAGAATCCGTCTCGGTCATAGTCGCCCCAGGCGCAGCCTGTAGTGCGCTCCAGCTTCTTGACACTTCCAAGCGCCCGGCTCGTGACGTTTGAGAACGTCCCGTCGCTGTTGTTGCGGTAGAATCTGCTCGGGCCAAAGTGTGCAACATAGAGGTCAGGGTCTCCGTCGTTGTCATAGTCGGCTGCGCACGCCCCGTTGGCTGTTCCTCCCCCAATGTCGTCCACCTTGGCAGCAGCAGCGACATCAGTGAACGTGCCGTCTCCATTGTTGCGATACAGGGCGTTTGGCCCATTATTGCTGGTGACGTAAATGTCATGCAGAGTGTCGGAGTCGAAGTCGAAAATTACAGAACCGGCACCGACTTCCACGGCATCCATTCTCAACCGTGTGTGGAGGAAGTCGATACCAGAATCGGTCGTAACATCTATGAAAGCTGGCCTGTCAAATTTTTCGGTGACGGGATGTACCAGATCTGCATAGGTCTCTCTCTGAAAACCGTATCTTACCTGTAGGTCTGACGCCTCGGTAGTCCAGACAAAGGCGCCGATTACCAAGACTCCTACCCCTCCAATAGCACCCAGCACCCAAGTAGACCCAGCGAACACAGCGACCGCGCGTCTGGGCATTAGCTTGGCAAGTCCCCAGAAGGTAACTGGTCCGCCTGCTGCGGCCGTGAACAGTAGCGTGGCAGCTGGCGCAGTACCCATTCCCAGAAGCAGAAGAAGCGCTACAAGCGGTATCTCGAATAGCAGTGGGACGTTTATAAGGATACCGAAGGTGGCCGCAATTGCTACTCCCTGCAGATCGTTTCCCAAGAATCTGGCAACGATATCGGGGCTGACCCACTGGAGCACCAGCCCGCTGGCAAACCCGGCTATGACCATGATCGGGCCCAAGCGGACGAGGTAACCCAAGCTGTACTTCGCCCAGTCCCGAGCCGCCTCTACAAGGACATGGCGCCAAGATGTGGGATTCAGCCGGCTGACATCCGGCACGGTTTCGTATTTGAACTCGTCATCAGCGATAGAACCTCTGACAGTCTTTACAACCAGCGGCCCTATGAGCAACGCTCCTACAACTGCCAGTACCAATCGGCTGACTCCCAGTAGCGGTGTGAATACGAAGAACACCATGGCCAGCGCGGGTATGTTCATTGTCGCCGAACCCTGGACCATAGCGATCGCGCCGTCTATGCCGACGCCCCGCCTGTGAAAAGCCGAGGAGACTGGGACTATACACGCCGAGCATAGGTTCATCACAGGGCCGGTCAGAGCCCCACTTAGGGTGCGCCTAAACATCCCCCCTGAAGGGAACAGAGGGCCACTTCCCGGCGGGAACAGCATGCTCTCCGCCAAGCCGGCTACGAGAAAGGCGAAGGTCATCCCGACGGTGACCAAGCGAAGATACGTAACCGAAAACGTGATCCAACTGGTGAGGAACGACTGTCCGGGGTCTCGTTCTATACAAAATCCTTGGAAGCACTGGGCGTGGGGAGCAGTGACAGCATCCAGATCCTCGCCCACCACGTCCAGCTTCGGAAAGCGGTTGAACGTGAAGAAAAGGACCAAGATCGCTACTAGCAGGGCTAGCCCCAGGATGCGCTTCTTCCCGATCGAACCACTAAACATGGATAGTCACGTATGCGTCAGTCCATTCATAGGTCAAGCTCCGAGACTGTCCAGTCATCGACGGCGTCCCCGACCAATCAGGAAACTCCTAATCTTGGCTCCCAAGTCGTCTTCGCCAGTGCGTCCAGGCAAGACGATCCAGAGGACCAGCAAGGTTCCGAATACGGCAAATGGCAGTATCGCTTCTACTGGTAACGGAGCAGTCATTAGCGCGGATTCTATCACTCGTATAGGCGCAGTTCACGGTCACACCAAAGTTGAATCGACTGGACAGCAGAGTTGGACGAACGTCTGGTAGACCCTAACTGCAGGTATCTCTGGGTTGACATTCGAAGTGTCCCAGAATATATTGCGAACCGGCATGCATGATACTTAGTTCGCCAATTTACAGTCGAATAGGAGAGGATGACGATGAAGAGGACTCTGCTGATTACTGTGCTGTTGTTGTCGATTGCAGTCGTGTTTGCCGCCTGTAGCAGCGACGGGGAGGATGCAGAGCCTGCGCCAGCACCTGCGCCGACCACGGCTCCCGCGGCCCCAGCCATGCAGCCAACCACCGCCCCGGCTGCCCCAGCTCCAGCGCCAACGACAGCTCCGGCTGCGCCCGCTCCGTCTACCGGCACGATGACCGGCGGAGGAGAGGCCACAGGAGTAAACGTATCGACGACCGATCGTGGTATGGTCCCGGTTCCCGCCTCGTACAACGAGGCGCCGATTCTTGCCAAGCGGGTCGCGGCGGGCGAACTGCCTCCTGTTGAGGAGAGACTGCCAGATATGCCTCTGGTCATGCAGGTGGCCGAAGTAGGCGAATACGGTGGTCAGTGGCGACGAGTCCACCTGGGACCTGGTGACGCGAGTTGTAACGTGGGTCGTGCAAGTGGCAGAGGCGGCATGCGATGGGCCGGAGATGGGAGCGGAGTCATACCCCACGCCGTGAAGGGATGGGAGTCGAACGCGGACGGCTCCGTTTGGACAGTCCACCTGTTGCCAGGAATGAAGTGGTCTGACGGTCAACCGTTCACTGCCGACGACTGGGAGTATGCTTACGAGGTACAGACCGACCCAGACATCAAGGGGGCGCTCCCGAGGTGGATCAGGCAGAGTGGAGACCCTGTCGTCAAAGTGGTCAAGGTCGACGACTACACGGTCGAGTTCAGGTACTCGGCCCCCTTCTATTTCTTCGAAGGTCACATGACGCACGGATGCACGCCCCGCGACTTCCAATACGCGCCAAAACACTATCTGAAGCAGTTCAACTTGAAGTACAACCCGGACGCCGAGAAACTCGCAACGGACGCCGGCTTCCCAAGCTGGACGCAGTACTACCTCAACCAGGAAGACCCCAAGCTGAACCCGGATCGGCCGGCCACTTCGCCGTGGATCTGGACGAACACTTCAGCCGACGATATCATCCGGCTGGTTCGCAACCCGTACTATCCGATCGTAGACCAGGAGGGGAACCAGCTTCCATACATGGATGAGATTAGGTTCCAGACCGCATCCGGAGTAGAACCGCTGAACCTGCGCGCGGCCCAGGGAGAGATCGACTTCCAGGGCAGGCACATCAACTTCTCCAACTTCCCTGTGTTGAAGGAGGGCGAAGAACGAGGGGGATACACCATCCAGATGGTCGTGGACCCCATGGGTTCTGACATTGTGCTGTACTTCAACATCACCTACCCGGGGCCAGAAGGTGAGTTGATCAACAATAAGGACTGGCGAATTGCCATGTCCCACTCTCTTGACAGGCACTCCATCAAGGAGATCACCATGGGTGGGCAGGGCATCGTTCGGAACGCCCTGCCAGCAGCGGACCATCCTTTCTATCCCGGCGAAGAGTACGAGACGAAGTACATCGAGTACGATGTGGATAAGTCTAACTCCATGCTCGACGAGGTCATGGGAGCCAAAGATAACGAGGGCTTCCGCACCCTGCCCAACGGGGACAGGTTCGCGTTCAAAATAAGCACGATGGACGCATTCGGTGGCTACGTGGACGGCGGGGAGCAGATATGCGCTTACTTCCAGGCAGTTGGCGTAAGATGCACCTTGGACGTGGTAGAGCGCAGCCTGTTGAATACCCAGGCCCAGGCCAACGAGCTTATGTCTCGCATCCACAACGCCGACATTACCGCAGAGCTTTTCAGCATCGCGTTCCACATCTTGCCCACCAACCCGGTGTTCGGCTGGGCAGCGGACTACGCTCGCTGGTTCCAGAGCGGAGGCGACGAGGGATCGGAGCCGCCGGCGGAGATCAAGCACTTGCTCGACATTTACCTGGAAGCGTCGAGCGTGCCGCCGGAGCGTCAGCATGAAATCGCACGGGAGATCTTCGCCTGGACTGTCGACAACCAGGTACGCCTGGGTACCGTCGGCGCCAGCGGGTTGGTTTCGGGCATCGTCATCGTGAACGACGACTTGGTCAACGTCCCGGAATGGTGGGCGAACCGGGCTGGCCTGAACATGCCGTTCAATTCGTTCCCAGACCAGTTCTGGTACAGAAGCGAAGAACGCCGGCAAGAGACACAGCAGTAACCCTGCCACAACGAAATCGCTCCGGCTCTCCTGGACGGGCAGGCCCCGTTTGGAAGGCCGGAGCAGCTCCACTGATGCCCGTGGCTCGCGCACCCGTCAGGGCTACCAGCGGCGGTGTCGCAATACGGATTCACTCCACCCCACCAGTCAGACCTTAGGTAGCCTAGTCTATGACGCAGTTCCTGCTAAGGCGCATCGGCATTCTCGTTCCGATGATGATACTTATGTCTGTGGTCGCCTTTGGCATAATTCAGGCGCCACCCGGGGACTATCTCCAGACCTACATCGCCGAGCTCGTCGCCGGAGGAGACCAGATCGACATGGCGGAGGTCGAGAACCTGCGGCGGCAGTACGGCCTTGACAGCCCTGTCTACGTGCAGTACCTGAAGTGGGTCGGAAACGTACTACAAGGCAACCTGGGGTTCTCCCTCGAATACCAGCGTCCGGTCAATGAGCTTATAGGGGAGCGATTGTCGCTGACCCTCCTCCTGGGCCTGTTCACGATAGTGTTTACGTGGACGCTAGCGATACCGGTCGGGATAATTTCGGCGGTAAAACAGTACTCGATCATCGACTATTTTTTCACGTTCCTCTCGTATTTCGGCATCGGAACTCCCAACTTCCTGCTCGCCCTGGTGATCATGTGGTTTGTGTGGGCGTGGTTTGGGCTGAAGATCACCAGTCTATTCTCGCCCGAGTATCACGACGCAGAGTGGAGCGTAGCCAAGTTCATTGATCTCCTGAAGCACATCTGGGTGCCCATGGTAATCCTCGGCACCGACGGAACGGCAAGGTTCACACGTATCATACGAGCCAACCTCCTGGACGAACTCAGCAAGCCTTACGTTGAAACCGCTAGGGCGAAAGGTCTGCCGGAGTGGAAGGTAATCCTCAAGTATCCGACTCGCATCGCCATTAACCCATTTATTAGCACAATGGGATGGCAGCTACCTCAGCTATTCTCTGGCAGTCTGATCGTGGCTACTGTCCTGAGCCTTCCCACTATCGGTCCGCTGCTGCTGGCGTCACTGATCGCCCAGGATATGTTTCTGGCAGGTTCGATCATCCTGATACTGACACTACTGACCATGCTAGGAACCCTGGTTTCCGACATCATCCTCGCAGCCGTTGATCCACGAATTCGGATGGAAGGGTAAGGGGAAGGCAGTGGCGTCGCAGACTGCGGATACCCCGGCAATCACCTCAGAGGAGCGGGAGTATATCGCGTCCCAGTGGACGCTGGTGTGGAGACGTTTTCTCAGACACCGGTTGGCGATTGCCGCGACCGTAGGGATTATTGCGTTCTATCTCGTTGCAATATTCTGCGAGTTCCTCGCCATACACGATCCGTACGCTCAGAACGCACAGCGGGCGTTCGTGCCGCCACAGAGGATACACTTCTTCGACGGACTGAAGCCCACCTGGCCGTACGCGAACGGACTTCTAAGAGAACGCAACCCGGTCACGCTCAAGCCGGAATACGCGCCAGACGAGTCCAAGAGATTCCGGGTCAAGTTGTTCGCAAGAGGCCACGAGTACGAGCTATTGGGATTCATCGATACAAACATCCACCTCTTGGGGCTGAACACCGAAGAAGACCCGATACCGATGTACCTGTTGGGAAGCGACAGGCTTGGAAGGGACGTATTCTCGAGGCTGATGTACGCTACGCGGATATCGATGTCGATAGGCCTGGTGGGGGTTGGGTTGAGTCTGTTTCTTGGCGTGCTGCTAGGGGGGATTTCCGGCTACCGTGGAGGGTTGACGGACATCTCAATTCAGAGATTCATCGAGTTCATTCGATCGATTCCAACGATTCCGCTGTGGCTGGGTCTGGCGGCCGCTGTGCCCCATGAGTGGACGCAGATCCAGATCTACTTCGCAATAACCATAATAATATCGCTCCTGGGTTGGACGACACTAGCACGCGAAGTAAGGGGCAGGTTCCTGTCCCTGAGATCTGAGGACTTCGTGATGGCGGCCCGGCTGTATGGTACCTCAGAACTTCGGATCATCTTCAGGCATATGATCCCATCCTTTACGAGTCACATCATTGCAACCACTACGCTCGCGGTGCCGGCGATAATTATCGCTGAGACCGCGCTGAGCTTCCTGGGACTTGGCCTCAGGCCGCCGACGATAAGCTGGGGAACGCTGCTGTTCGAGGCTCAAAACCTAAACGCGATCTCGAACGCGCCCTGGCTCATGATTCCCGCGCCATTCGTCCTATTGGCCATACTGGCGTTCAATTTCATGGGGGATGGTCTGCGAGACGCGGCTGATCCATATGCGAGCCGTTAGCGCTCATAAACTTGTCCATGCAAGGTGATAAATTGGAGTCTGGCGCTCCCCTTCTGGAGATAAGAAACCTCAAGACCTATTTCTACCTCGACGAGGGTATCGTTCGAGCAGTAGATGACGTCACGTTCGAGTTAGATCGCGGCCGCGTTCTTGGAGTGGTTGGCGAAAGCGGGTGTGGCAAGAGCGTTTTGGCTCGTTCGATCATGCGGATCGTCAGACCGCCGGGAAGGTCGTTTGAAGGTGAGATCATCTACAACCGAGACTCTGGTAATGGGTCAGCCGGCGACAGCGTCGACCTGCTGGACCTGCCCCCTGACGGCACCGAGATGCGCAACATCCGCGGCAGCGAGATCACTATGGTGTTCCAGGAGCCAATGGTCTCGTTCAGCCCAGTGCATACGGTCGGCGCGCAGATAATCGAAGGTATACTTCTTCATCAAGCAGTCACAAAGGAAGAGGCAAGGGAACGAGCAATCGAGATACTGAGGCGCGTAGGGATTCCCGATCCTGAGCGCATTGTGGACGAATACCCGTTCAACCTGAGTGGCGGGATGAGGCAGCGCTGCATGATTGCCATGGCCCTGTCCTGTAACCCCACCCTTCTAATCGCCGACGAACCCACCACCGCGCTCGACGTGACTACGCAGGCTCAGATCCTGGAGCTAATGGCCGAACTCCAAGAGGACTTCGGTATGGCCATGATGTTGATTACTCACAACCTCGGCGTTGTTGCCCAGATGGCGGAAGAGATGATCGTCATGTACCTGGGTAAAATCGTCGAACGCGCCGACATCCAGACCTTGTTCAGCGATCCGAAACACCCGTACACGCAGGAGCTACTCAAGTCCATCCCTCAGCTTAGAAGGACCAGGCAAACGGAACGACTGGCATCGATCAGCGGGAACGTCCCGTCTCCGTTCGTGAGACCACCCGGCTGCCCATTCCACCCGCGATGTCCGCAGTTCATGGCCGGAGTTTGCGACGCCATTGAGCCTCAGCCAGTGACGGTCGGTGTTGACCACACTGCAAGCTGCCTGTTGTATTCAGATGCTGCGCCTGCCGGTCAGGAGTCGTCGTCGTGACACATCCGAACGATGCCTCCCCGATCCTCTCGGTCAATAACCTGAAGGTATATTTCCCGATCGTTTCAGGGATATGGCGCAAGACCCAGGGTTACGTTCGCGCTGTTGACGACCTCAGCTTTGAACTGCATGAAGGTGAGACACTTGGTCTGGTGGGCGAGAGCGGCTGCGGCAAGACAACGGCGGGACGAGCCATTCTTAGAGCCGTTGAGCCTACAGCGGGCGAAATCCTGTTCCGAATGCGCGACGATTCCCTCGTAAGCACGACTGAGGCCGACGATGATGAACTGACGCTCTTGCGCCAGGAGATGCAGCTGATCTTCCAGGACCCGTTCGCATCGCTCAATCCACGTATGACGGTGTTCGACGTTGTCGCCGACCCGCTTCGGGTGAACCATCTGGCCAGGGGTACAGCATTGGAAGATCAGGTCAGTGAGATGCTCATGCGCGTGGGCCTGTCTCCAGCTTACATGCGCCGGTACCCTCATGCCTTCAGCGGAGGTCAGCGCCAGCGGGTGGGAATCGCACGCGCGCTGGTGATGAATCCCCGACTGGTGATTGCCGATGAGCCTGTATCCGCACTGGACGTCTCGGTGCAGGCACAGATACTCAACCTCATGCAGGATCTCCAGGACGAACTCAACCTTACCTACCTGTTCATCAGCCATGACCTCAGCGTCGTCCAGTACATTGCGCACAGGGTGGTGGTGATGTACGTTGGCAAGATAGTAGAAGTCGCGTCTACTGAGAAGCTGTTCACCGAACCTAAGCATCCTTATACACAGGCGCTGCTGTCGTCGGTTCCAGTGCCAAACCCAGCGATTCGTTCGCGGGGCCAGGCTCTGACAGGCGAAGTCGCAAACCCGGCCAACCCGCCAAGTGGCTGCTACTTCCACCCGCGTTGCCCGTTTGCAAGAGACATCTGCAAGACCGAGGAGCCACCTCTGATGGAGGTCGTCGAAGGTCAATTCGCGAAGTGCCACTTCGCCGGTGAACTGGACCTTCCAGGAGTTCCTTCTTAAGCGGTTCGCACGTCTCAGTTAAGGTATTCGGTAATCCAGTTACGGATTCTGTCTATGGGAATGGAACAACCAGCCAGGACATACGCTCGCCGTGTCCAGACACACACCGGACGCCGCAGGAGACTCTTAGCCTGCATCTTTGCCTATGGCAGTGCTCTGGGTGTTTTTGCTCTGATCGTGTCGTTGGTAGCACGCACCAAGCTCCAAGCTCCTGATTACGAGCCGCAACACTTGGAACTCACTATTGCCCTATTCCTGTCAGGAGCCGGCCTCGTTGCAGGAGGTTTGGTAGCCTGGACACTGACGGCCTGGCTAGTTCAGAGGGCCGAACACCCGCAGCATCCCCTGGCGTGGCCAGGTGTCGGCATTGGGTACGCCATCATTGTGCCGTTCCTGACAGGTGCCCTGGCTCCAGTCAGCCTGGTCTTCATCAACGCGACCGTTGGCATCACTGAGACGCCAGACATGTTAACGGGACTGGCCGACTCGATCTTCAGAGCCCCGAGAATCGCCTTCGAATACGGAGCGCTCAGCCTTGGACCAACAGCGCTTGCGGCGGTCTTCTTTGCGGCCGGCGCCTGGCTCATCGATCGAGCCAACACATACTCCAATTTACGTCTGTCACAGTATGGAGCTTACGGAGTGACGATCGCACTGTCGACTTGCGCAGTTGGATTTGTCGCCCTCGCCCCGGCATCCACCATCTACAGACTAGGCTGACCGGTCCTGAAGTCACCTCGAATGTGAATGACAATTCATGAGTGGCAAACGGAGAAAGCTTCTTGACGATTCACAATGTGCTGACTAGACTAGGCCCTAGGTAAGCAACCCAGCGAAATCGGCTAGTCATCGCACCTGTTGCAGCGTGTCTAACAATAGAAGAATTGGGAAGGTTGTCAGTCCGGCAGCGGGGGCCGGAAGAACCCCGGCAGAGGAGGAGTCCAATGTCCAGCAGAGAGGACATCGCGCTGATGGCCCACCTGATGCGTCGCACGGGATTCGGTGCAACCAGGAACGAGTTGGAAAGGCTTGCAGAGCAGGGCTACGAGGAGACTGTGGAACAGCTTGTCGCCCCTCCGGATGACATTCCGCGTGCCGACGAGGAGATGCTGTTTCGCTATATCCCGTCCACGGAGACCGGCGGTCCCAATCCAACGCCGGGTGCAGCACAGTGGCTGTACCACATGATAAACACTCAGCGTCCACTCGAAGAGAAGATGGCGCTGTTCTGGCACCACATCTTCGCGACCGGCAACTCCAAGGTGGACAACGACAACCACCTGACGGCACAGACGCACCTGTTCCGTGACCACGGGATGGGCAACTACAGGGACCTGCTGATCAGAGTGGCGCAGAATCCGGCCATGATTTTCTGGCTGGACAACAACGAGAACCACAAGAGGGCACCCAACGAGAACTGGGGACGCGAGCTACTGGAGCTGTTCTCGCTGGGCGTTGGTCACTACACTGAAACGGACGTCTTCGAGTGTGCGCGAGCGTTCACGGGTTGGACCATTGGCGCGAAGATCCCCCGCAATCCGCATCACAGGTTCTCCTGGCACTTCGAGTTCAGGCCCGAGGAGCATGACTACGGTCAGAAGACTTTCCTCGGCCAGACTGGAAACCTAGACGGCGAAGACATAATCGACATAATACTTGAGCAGCCCGCGTGCCCGAGATTCATTGCCCGGCACCTGTACAACTTCTTCGTGGCCGATGAGCCACAGGTGCCTGCGTGGTCTGTAGAGCCGCCGCGTGATCCAGAAGCGATCGAGTTGCTTACTAAGACATTCGTCGAGTCGGGTTACGAGATTCGACCAGTGCTGCGGACGATGTTCAACTCGGACTTTTTCAAGGAGTCCATGTACCAGAAGGTGAAAAGTCCAGTTGAGGTGGTGGTCGGGACGCTGAAAATGACAGGAGACCTGCAAGGTCCGGACCCGCGCCTGCTGGCCATGGGGCAGGAGCCTGCCTACATGGGCCAGAGCCTGCACGACCCGCCGAGCGTAGAGGGCTGGCACACCGGAAGGGAGTGGATCAACAGCGGATCCGTGGTGAAGAGAATCAACTTCGTCGTAGACCGTGTGAGCGACACCGGCCTTCCCGGTGTGCGTAGCATAGTTGGCAGGGTGGCCTCGGGGGATCAGGCAATGACTCCCGCGGCGCTCGTGGACCGGTGCCTGGAGTTCATGGGGCCTGTGGAAGTCTCCGAGCAGACCCGCCAGGAGTTGATTTCACACGCTGAAGACGAGGGTCCAGTCTCCTGGGCCAACGACGAGGACCACGCGACTTCAACCCAGCGCGTCGGAGACATGCTCTCACTGATCGCCGCGACCACAGAGTACCAGTTCGGCTGAGGATTTAGAGGGTCAGGTCCCCTGACTTAGGAGAGAAGACGATGGCGTCCACAGAAAACCCCCCAGTGGTGGTCGTGCTACAGATGACCGGCGGCAACGACTACATGAACACGGTAATTCCGTACACTGACTCGAACTACTACGACGGCCGGAAGACGCTGAGCGTGGATCAGGACAGCGTTCTGAAGGTTGACGACGAGCTTGGCTTCCACCCGACGATGGGCCCAGTCAAGGACATCTACGACAGGGGCGACATGGCGATCATCCACGGGGTGGGCTATGCCAACTCTCCGAGGTCGCATTTCCGGTCGATGGACATCTGGCACACATGCGAGCCGGACATAATCGGCACGGAGGGCTGGCTGGGACGCGCTCTGCGAGAACTCGACCCCAGCAGCGAGAACCCCGTGGCCGGAGTGAACATCGGTCAGGGGATGCCTCGCGCCATGCTGGTGCCCGGAGTGTCGGTGGCTTCGGTGGCAGATCTATCCACATACGGACTGCTGACCGGCATCGAGCAGCAGGACCGCCGCAACAAGATGCTTCAGAAGTTCGTAAACATGTACGGCCAGGCAATCGGTACCGGGCCAGTTCAAGACTATCTCGGGCAGACGGGCCTGGACGCACTCAAGGGCGCCGACATACTCAAAGAAGGACTGGGGCGTTACTCCTCCAGCGTCGAATACGCCGACAACCCGATAGCCAACAGCCTACGTGACGTGGCTATGATCCACACCGCGGACGTTGGCACTCGCGTGTTCTATACGCAGCACGGTAGCTTCGACACCCATGCCTCCCAGGCGCCGACGTTCGACAAGCTCTGGACAGAGATGTCCGGGGCGATCGCCGACTTCTGGGACGACCTCCGAGAGCACGACGCAGACGACAACGTGGTAATGTTCCTGTTCTCTGAGTTCGGACGGCGTGTCCGTGACAACGGGTCCGGGACGGACCACGGCGCCGCGGGAGCATGCATCGCCATAGGGCCGCGGGTCATCGGCGGAATGCACGGCGAGTATCCTGAGACCAGGCCAGAGGCGCTTGAGCAGGGCGATCTTGTACCATACCAGGACTTCCGGGGCGTGTACTCCACCGTCCTTGAGGACTGGCTGGAACTTGACCCCGTGCCCATAGTCAACGGCCACTTCGAGAAGCCGAAGTTCGTGGAGACCAACGGCAACACATCCTAGCCGGTCACTGTGACACATCCCGCGGATCGAGTTGGAGGTCAGTTGTCCGGTACACTGCGGACGACTGCATCCAACTCGACTGTGCCCATGTAGTTGCGTAAGAGACTACTATGGGGCGATCATCAGACCTGAAACACTATACGGGAGTTGGAGTCATGCAGACTAAAACCGTGGCTGGTCGCACTTGGCACTTCAGTCACCCTATAGGTTGGCTGTCCGGGAGAGGCAGAGGCTTTTGGCACCCAACCTCGGTTGCGACCACATCCAATGGTCACATCTACGTGCTCAACAGCGGCGGCAGAGCCGGCGCACCCATCACAGTCGCCACAATCGATGAGGACTTCGTGGGCGAGTTTGGAGAGGGCGACTTCACCTGGCCGGAAGGTCTCGCAATCGACCAGGATGGAAACATCTACTGCGCTGATGGCTTTGAGCATTTCGTCAATGTCTACAATTCAGAGGGAGAGCATCTCGCCAAGTGGGGCGAGCACGGTAAAGACGAGGGCCTTCTGAATCGGCCGGCCGGTCTGGCGTTCGACAGTGACGACAACCTGTGGATCGTGGACAGTGCGAATGGCAGAGTCCAGCAGTTCACAAAAGACGGTAAGTTTGTCTCCACCTGGGGTACGCTGGGCAGCGAGGACCGACAGTTCAATCGACCGTGGGGGATTACCATCGACCATGACGACAACGTCTATGTCGCCGACTGGGGAAATGACCGCGTTCAGAAGTTCTCGCGGAACGGCGAGTTTTTGGCCAGATTCGGCTCCACTTTCGATGACGGAGGCCAGCTCAGGCGGCCGTCGGACGTTGCGGTTGACAGTGAAGGGGACGTGTACGTTACCGACTGGGGAAACGACCGAGTCCAGATCTACTACCCTGACGGCGAAATCATCGCCGGTCTCTATGGAGACGCGCGAAGGTTCTCCAAATGGGGTCAGGACTTCATGGACTCGAACCCTGACTACGTCAAAGCCTTCCAGCGTGTGGACCCGAACGAAATGGTGACCTTGGGGAATTTCCGCCGTCCGGGAGGCATCGCGATCGACGATCAGGACCGGATCGTAGTTACGGACGGCATAAGGTGCCGCCTCCAAGTGTACGTCAAGGACAAGGAGTTCCTCGAGCCCCAGTTCAATCTGTAGCACGTCGATAGAGGTAGCCAACTTCTCTGAGGCCCTGCCCAAACTGGCAGGGCCTCTCAGTTGCTGGCGCATTAGAAGATTGTATGACTGGAAGATTCAAGACTCCATGACGGTGACGAGCCTATCCATTGGGAGTCGACGGCCTCGGAGGAAAACACTCCGCCGCCGCTAGATTCCGGCCTTCAACAGAATGACGACAGGACGGACGATGGCAATTAAACGCCGATAGGACAAAGTGGGGCAAAATGTCCCATTCTACCCGGGTCCCCTTAGCTGGGCCCTCCTCTTAAACCTGTAAACCTCGCCCTGAATTGGGACAATCACTCGGAGAAAGTGTCCTAAGCGCCAGACCAGCCTCCGGAGCGACTCCATGACGACTCAGCAGGCCACGTCCCTGGCCCCTCGCGCCGGCCGGCCCAGGGGCCAGTACCCGAAGCCGCGGCGAGACGTGCCGGTGAAGACCTCGAAGCCGCTCCCGGAGTACCTTGAGGCTCGGGATCTGTCGCCTGAGGGTGAGCGGCCGACCTCGCGGGTGAGACAGGGGCAGGGCAGCAAGGCGCGGGTCGTTCCGGACAATGCGGAGTTGCACGCCGCTCTCACAAGCGCTCTCCAGTTCGGCAACGTCGGCCAAGTCGACCGGCTCACCAGGGCTTTGAACAGCCTCTTGTCCTGCCCCATCCTAAGGTGAAGAGCGTCTCAACACCGGTGGACCCGGAGCGTGGGCGCAAGCAGACCCCACTGCAAGCTGTTCCGCGGTGTCTTCCCCATGGCGGGCAATAGGGGCCCATCCCGTCGGGGTCGAGGCCGCCGCAACACCCTGAGCAGCGTTTGTGGAGATGTCGAGGTAGTGGTCGCCTCGCAACCGTCTCATAGCAATTCGTCGTCGTCCAGGAGGCCGCTGCGCGCCGCCCACACCGCCACTTCCTGTCTGGTCCCCAGGCCCAGCTTGCGCTGTATGGCATAGACCGCGTTCCTCACCGACATGGGGTTGTTGCCCCGCACCTCGCCTATCTGCGCATACGACATCCTCCGGGCGAACATCCGGAGTATCTCCTGTTCACGGGCAGTCAGCCGGTCCAGCTCGCTGGGCGGAACCGGGCTCCCCCGGCCATCCCGGCGACCAGCCGCCGGGCGGCTTCACCCTGTACTCGGAACTCCCCACCGGCAACCCCCCGCACCGTGGACAGCAGCATGTCCTTGTCGGAATACTTCTGCAGGTAGCCGGAGGCCCCGGCGTTCACCGACCGCACAATGGCGCTCTGGTCGTTGGACGCGGTCAGCATCAAGACCCGCGTCTCCGGCAGGGCCGCCACTATGTCCCGACAGGCCTCGACGCCGTTCTTCACCGGCATCAGGATGTCCATGATCACCACGTCGGGTCTGATGTCCCGGACCATACCGGCGGCCTCGTCGCCGTCCTCGGCCTGCCCGACGACCTCGAACTCCCCCGAGCGCTCCAGCAACTCGGCGATCCCTTCCCGCACGACGGCGTGGTCGTCAACTATCATCACCCTGATCCTGTTCTCAGACAATTCCTACGGGTCTCCTTCATCCTGGTTGTTGTAGGGAACAGTGCAACTGACGATGGTGCGGCCGCCGGATTCCACCTTCAGGGTGCCGCCCAGGCGCTCGGCGTCCGCACGCATGTTCCTGAAACCGTGGCCACGGGCGGCGTAGTCCTCGGGAAGACCGGTTCCGTCGTCGGACACCGACATTCGCAGGCAGTCCGCCTCGAATTCCAGGCAGATGGCTACACGGTCCGCCCGCGAGTGGCGAAAGGCTTTGGTCAGGGCATTGTGGGCGATGGAGAACAGCAGTCTGCGGGTAATCGTGGACAGTGGCGGTTCCACACCGCGCTGCACCAACTCCGCCGGGATCGCCGTGATGACCGCGAAGGTGTCCGCGTGGGCCGCCAGGACGTCACCCAGTTTCCCCCCGCTGAATATCTGCCCAACGTCAATGGGGTGTCGGAGCGCCCACATGGTCGACCTGGAAAGCACCCACATCGCCTCCAGCTTCCCGGCAGGTTCGGGATCTCTACGCTCCACCCGCTCCATTGCGTCCTCCAGACCCAACCCCAGCATGTAGGCTGACTGGGCTGTGGTGTCGTGTTTCGTCCGGACATCTTGGTCCGCTGGCGGTTCAGCTCCCGCTCCCGCCCCAAGGCCGATAGCCGCCGCACCCGCTCGAACCTGGTGACCACGTTGACCGACAACGCCACCCAGAACAGGGCCAACAACCGGTAGAACAACATCTTCTCATCCTGCTGGCCGAGTTCGATGCCGTCGCCCGCCAGCAGGCATGCCGTCAAATAGGTGGCGGCGAGCATGGTAGTCCACGACAGGACCAGATACTGGGAGGTGAAAACCCAGGCAAACAGTGCCACTGCGAGGTAGTACAGCGGGAAGAGTCGGCTTTCAAACCCTCCGGACAAAAAGACGCTGAACGTGAGACTGGCGGCGTCCTGGAAGCTGAGGACCAGCAGCCAGCGCCGGGATCACGCTGTTCGACACTCTACGCTCCTACCCCGAGGTGTCCATCCGGGCGGACAACGGGATGGTGACGGAGGGAGAGGACGTGGTCTTTACCCTGACGTGGTCTACCTACGGCCAAGGCGATAGCCTGACCGTGCAGGTGCAGGTGGTCGAATCCGGGTGGCAAGGAAGCGACGTCGTTGACCTCATTACCGACCGTCTTGGCGTGGTGTCGACGGTCACTGATATTGATGTGGAATTCGAGGCCGGCTCCCGGACGGCCACTCTGACCCGCTCCACGGTGGACGAAACTATCAACGACGGCAACAGCAGGATGGCGGCCACAATCAAGTTAGGATTCTACGCCCTTCGCGAAGGCACCCACAGAGCGGAGGTGTGGATCAGGGACGACGACCTCGCCACGGTGACCATTGACACCGGGACGGTGGAAAGGAGGGGCACAGAGCTGGGCTACAGCCCGTCCGTGTATGCCGATGGCGAGCGCACATATGACCCACGGACCATCATTGATTCCGGAATTGATGAGATTGTTGAGGATGCCGGCAAGTGGCCGGGCATCGTTCTCTCCCGCACCAGCGACACCACCCACACCCTGGGCGTGCCCACCTACGGCTATGGGCTGCATTGGTGGCCAGGCTATGTTTACGTTACCTATGGCGACATCCTGATGTCAGGAGATCTGCACTCCGGCAGATATGACAGCACAGTCGATGTCGAGGACGCCTTTGCGGGAAACCTGCTCCCCCCTTGGAGAGCGACCTGCGCGGCGTAATCATCCTTGCGGGAGAGGATAACTTCTTCCACGCCAGACAATCAAACCATGCCGGTCCTCTGGCGGGTGTTGGATACTACGTAGTAGTACCATTTTATTGTGAGACCGCTCCAGGAGACTGTGGTTATAGACCACAGTACCAGGTTGGAGACTCCACAGTGGCCAGGTTCCGGCCTTACAACAGCGTTCAAGGGGTGCGCGTCGAAGCGGCCAGTGAATCGGTGATCGAGGGCGAGGATGTCACCTTCACCCTACATCGCTATGGCGGCAGGCCAACTGATGTTCTCTACACCATCACCGTCAAGGCGCAGGTGACCCAGAACGGCGAGTTCATCGAGGGCGTTCCGCCCCAAACGGTGACTTTTGCCGGAAGCCCAGATCACATTAGCGCAAACGCCAGTCCCGGCGAGCTCAGCAAGACGGTGACTATCTCCACCACCAACGACCTTGTGGATGAGGCCGACGGCGCCATCACCCTGACGGCCGAGGAGGAGGAGGATGCTTTCAGGACCTACGAACCGGAAACTCGTGGCGGCGAAGCAGGCTGGGTCAGCGAGGCCACCGTCGCAATCTCAGACGATGACGAGCCGCGCTTCTCCATTGCCGACGCGGAAGCCGACGAGTCGGATGGCAGCCTCGACTTCACCGTCACCCTGACTGACCCGAGCACAGTGGAGACCAGCGTGAATTGGACCACCGCGCCCGGCGACGGACAATTTCCGGCCACTCCCGGCGTCGACTACGAAGCCGCCGGCTGCACACTGATCTTCGCACCAGGCGAGACCTCCAGGATCGTCACCGTGACGCTGCTGGACGACGACCTGAGGGAGGGGAAGGAGACCTTCAACGTTGAGTTGGGCAACGTTGTGGCAGCGCACCTCACTGATCCGACCGCGACGGGAACGATTGTCAACGATGACGACCGTCAAGAGATCGTAGTGACGGCCCCTGACACTCAGGTGGATGAAGGCGAGGACGTGGTCTTCGTGTTGACCAAGTATAACCATGTGGACAGCGAGCGCTCCCAAGACCCGACCCCAGTCAAGAAGCCGGTTGGTCGTAGACCTTGAGGTTACGCAGGAGGGTGAATTCCTCACCGCCGTCTTCGAAACCGGAAGCTGGGAGACCACGGTAACCATCCCGACGGTAGATGACATTGCGTTTGAAAATCCTGGGTCCGTATCTCTCAAGGTCACGAGGGTCCCCCCTAGCCATCCTGTCCAGCAGGGACCCGGTGAAGGTCAGGATCTGGGACAACGACATGCCGATCTACATTCGGGACCTCGAGGCAGGCGAGGGAGCCGGGGAGGTGGATTTCCGGGTGGAACTAGGAGAACCGGCAGTCAGGCCTATGTCGGTGGAGGTGGCCACGGTGGACGGTACGGCCACCTCCCACGGGGTGGTTACAGCCACCGACTTCGGGAAGGACTTCGAGGCAAAGGTCCTGACACTCAATTTCGTCCCGGGTCAGACTGAAAACTTATTCACTGTCACCCTGATCCAGGACCATTACGACGAGGCCGCCGAGAAATTCACGGTGGAACTGCGCAATCCGGTGGGCAGCCAGTTTGAGGATGGCGTCGCCACCGGCAGGATCCTGGATGACGACGAATACCTGAAGGCACGGCTCGTCCCGTCGGCGACCAGGCGAATACTGGAGAACGCGGGCCATCCGGTGCGGTTCGCGGTCGATCTCGGGCATGAAACCACCGTCGCCAGCGAAAGGAGTGTCCAGGTCGAGTGGCGGGTTGCTTCCGGTACGGCAACCCTCGGCGAGGACTACGTGGAGTCTGGCGGCGTCCTGGTCATCCCGGCCAGTCATACGAACCGCGACTTCGAGGTCAACGGCGACTTCGAGGTAGAACTGGTGGACGATTCCCTCTTCGAAGCGAAGACGGAGAACTTTGCGGTTACGTTGCTTGACCGGACCTCGGAAACCGAGCCCACCAAAATCAGGAGAGTGGAAGTCCATCCGGCACACCAGTCAACGCTTATCCACATAAGGGATGAAGACGAGATTGGCATCGCTATCTTTGCCGTAATTGATTAGCGGAGTCGGAGGGGGGAAGAGGTTCAGATGGAGCGGGCGTGGACAGGCTCGGCGCTGAACACACCGCACAGACCATCCACCACCGGCTGACCACCACCATTCCTATACAGGGTCCTGATTACACTGGTGAACGCACTGAACGCATCCGCACCAGCCTCATTCCTGGAGCAGTGTGACACCTTACGCGCTATCATCGCACCGCGCTCGCTCTGCGCGGTTGTTGGTAGACTCCATCGCCGGATCGTCCAGAAAACGCAGCAGGTTCCCACGGTCATCCTGCCAGCCAAGCTCGTTCTGCTCGCCGCGGCAAGTCACGATCAGACAGCGGACGGTCCCGCAGATGATGGCTCACCTCTCGTCTCAACCGCTCCGTCTCCCCACCATAGTCCACCACCTCTCCACGACGTTCCGACTCCCGCAGCTCCATCGCCTCTCTGAGAAGCTCGCTCAGTCGCTTGCCGAAGCCATGCCCTCGACTCTGATCGGGGGTCCGTCCTCTGCCCACCTTGGTCTCGATAACCTCGCTGATCAAGCGCGGCACGTGCGCCTCGCCGCGGCGAGCTGTCTCACCTCCAACAGAGCCTGAGCATCGTAGCTCCGCGCTCGATCCGTCACCATCACTCCACCATAGTCGGCCGGCACCACCTCCCTGACCTCCTCGTTACGGTGACGACCGCGCACCTGGTACACCGTGACATCATCGGTCTCGAACGCCATCAGAAAGTCGCGCTCTCCACCCACTCGCCAGCCGGTGTCGTCAGCGTGCACCACCGCACTCTCACGTACAGACTCCCGAAGCCTGTGGTACGCATCTCCCACAGCGCCCCGGGCTCTGCACAGAGCGTCCTGCGTGATCGCGCTCTGGCTCAACTCCACTCCGGTCAGCGCTCTGAGCACGGCCGGTACCCTCCGCGCACGAGGATGCCCACTCCGTAGTGGAGCATGTGCGCTGCCGCCATCACCCGTCTGCCAACCCGATGCGCGCTCGCACCGTACTGGTCCGGTCCAATCTCGGCATGACGACCTCGTATCCGCCTGCCCCACGACACGCACCGGCATGCTTGTCCCGTACCCCGATACGGGATCTGCACCCGGTACTCAGTCACCTGAGGTCTGGGCATTGACGGAATGTCGGTCACGTACGCAAGACCCACTCCCTCATGCTGGAGGCAACCTCCACATCCCCGACAGTTGTCGTCGGCTACCGTCACGTCCACAGGCGGCCCTGTCAGCTCATCCGCAGAGGGCGGGTTTGTGTAGCTGAAGCTCCCCGTGCCGGGCTTTCGTCCGGGACGTCTGGGCTAGGCGGTCCGACTGCCCTTGGAGAACGGCGCCGCCTGGCGCTTGCCCGCTCGCTGGGCGGCGGCGAGTTGCATGCGCAGATCCTTGATCGTCTCGGTCAGAGGCGTGTTGCGGTCTTGCAAGCGGTCGACCTCAGCGATCAGATCGTCGTGTTCACAGCGTTGAGTCTCTTTATCCGTGCACATAGCCGGAGGATAAGAACATGTCCATCACACCGCAACGCCTCAGCCGAAGCTGATAATCAATTACAATTCGCCAACCTCGGCCTCACTGTCCTGACTGATTAAACAGGAAAGGAGTACCGACATCAAGTTACCGGTCTATCTGACTATGTTGTCCGTGATCGTTACCTTGGCTGCCTGTGCCGACAGCATAGCTCAATGCCACCGTCCTGTTGGATTTGAGTGCGATCACGAACTGCTTGCCCAACTCGTCGTGTATGAACTCCATGTTCTGCCTGGACGAAAACCAGCTGTCGGCCAGCACGCAGCGGTACTCCAGCCCATTGTTCCGACACACTCTGAGCATCCGACGCATCAACTCGTTCTTGGTGACCTCGCTCCTGCGCCTGAGACGACCGGTGCTGTGATCTTTGAACTCAATGGGCTTGTGGATGATCTCCAACGCCACCGGCAGACTCACTCCCTGAGCATGGTAAACACAGCTGAGGATGTTGATGCCCTTGACCGATCGGCCCTTGCTGTGGTCGAAGTGCCAACTGACTATCTCGTTCTCGTCGGTGTGGGGCTTTTCCTGTATGGTGTCATCGAAGATGAGCACACCGTCGGGGTGCTGTATCGCTCTGACCATGGGCTTGACCTGCTTCCACAGAGTCCTGGAGTCATAGTCGTCCGCTGCGAGAAAGCGGGTCACCCTGTCGTGGCTGATCACGCCGTCAAGCATGTCGGACAGCCCAGTCGCGGTGGTCGCTCCAAAGGAGCTGAGAAGATAATCACTCGCCGCGGCGAGTTCGAGCAGTTCTTGGTTCATGATCCAAGCGTATCAGTTCCCACAGAATGTGCGTAACGTCAGTGACTTATATGGCCTGACGGGTTTACTTGGCTGGAAGACAGAGGGAACATTAGCATCAGCGATCTGACTGGTTTGCCTGTAGCGCGCGTCGGCGATACTGTTCGATTCTCAGGCCGGGTTGTCGATCCTGGCAGTGACCTTGCCGATGAAATTGCATCCGGTACGCCTAAGAGTTGCGTCGGGCCCTATTACGTAGTCGGCGACGAGGTGAGCGTCATCGTGCAAAATGAGCCCGATACGTTATCCGTTCCGGGATCCACACTGCACTTCCAACGGTCGAAAACACGTATGTTAACGCGAGATATGGTAGATTCACTCGACAGTTTCTCTGACCCCATGGAATTGGAACTGAAAGGGGATTGCCTGCTCATTTCAAGTGCTGCTGAACCTTCAGACAGACATATGGTCGTGTGGCCCGCAGGCTTCTACCCTCATCTCGGCGATGACGGGATAGTAGAGGTACGTAACGGAGGGGGACGAACGGTAGCCCACATCGGAGACAGATTGTATTTACGTGGGCGAAAGTCTCCCGCAGAGGATGCACATATCCAGCGCTGCGGTGTTTCGACTCTGTGGAAAGTTCATACTCTGAGAAATGCCGATTTCCCTCCAGTTTTTTCGCAACATCAGCAGGCCCGCGATGACAGTGGGCGAATGAGACCAGACTTTATAGAGGGCAAGATGGTCCTTCAGAATGGGTGCATGTACATTGAAAAAGAAGCCCTCTTGTGGCCATCGGATTTTCTTATGAGCGAAGAAGCGGGTTCCATAGAGATCATAGATGAAACTGGGAGAGATCGGGTCCGTGAAGGGGGAAAGAGCGTATTACTCAAGGGCCGCCGCGTGAAAGTCGACGACAACCAGGGTAGGCAGATACGACGAGCATTGCCCACTGACTGTCTAGCAGAATCTATCTTCTTAGTGTTTGAGTAGGCGGCAACCTGAAACGGTAATTGATTAGCGGGTTCGACAGTGACGTTGCGGTGTGATGATCATATTATTATACTCCGGCTATGTGTACGGACAAAGACTGTTCTCCCTGTGAACACGACGATCAAATCGTCGAGGTCGACCGCCAGCAGAACGAGAACGCGCGGTTGCAGCGTCAGGTCGACCGCCAGATGGCGACGATTGAGAAGCTGCGTAAGCAGCTCGCTGAGGCTCAGAGGTCTGGCAAGCGTCGGGCAGCGCCTTTCTCCAAGGGCAGTCGGATGCCCAAACCCAAGCGTCCGGGTCGAAAGCCCGGGAAGGGGAACTTCAGCTACAGAAAGCTGCCCGCGGTGGACGAACTGATAGAACCGCCTCTTACAAAGCTGCTCCTGTCAGGCCCCGTCCGGGGCTCTGAAGGCGGGTTCAGAACCTGCTAGAAGCCGAGAAAGCGCCGAATAGATGTGTCCATGCAGCCAGTGAGCTCTTCTCTACGCTGCCCTGAGATCCGTTTTTCCGTACTCTGTCAGATCATCAGCTACCACAGCGCGTGGAGGAACTCGATCCTGTCCGAAGGCCAGTAACTGAACCACGCTCTCCCAATGATGTGCACCTCTGACACGAATCCCCAGTGGCGTGAATCGCTGGAGACCAGGCGGTTATCGCCAAGGACATAGTAGGAGTTATCCGGGACTTTCATAGTGTCGAAAGTGCGGGCGTCTCGGTGGACGACGTATGGCTCGCCCAGGCGTTCGCCGTTGCGTATGACCTGCCCGGAATCTATCTCTATGACATCCCCTGGCAGTCCTATCACTTGCTTCACCACGTCTCTGGACAGGTCCTTCGGAAACACCATGATGATGACGTCCCCATGTTCAGGCGGACGAAACGCGAAAAGTGAGGTGCTACTGTTCGGGTCCTCCACGAGAGGTAGGGCCTGTATCAGCGAACTGGGATTGACTCTAGCGTATAGGAGCTTGTTGGCAATCAGGTGTTGTCCGTCGACCAGGGTCGGAATCACACTCGCCCCATCTACCCTGAAGTTCTCAATGCTGGAGTGTATCGCTAGGAAGGCTGCGAGCGACACAACCGCCGTCAGCAAGAGTTCACGAATTACTTTGCCCAGGGTTATGCTGTCTACAGAAGAATCATGCTCAGTAGCTTCCGCTCTTGATCGGAGCCGAATCGAAGAGTGAGATGCCTCATTCAATGCAGTAGCACTCCAGCGGTGGCGATGAGCGCTCCCACAATAGCCATTACGGTCAGGATCAGCCAGAATGCTCTGCCATGAAGATTCGAACCCCCTCTGTAACGAAGGGTATTCTGAACGGAACCAGCCACGTCACGGTGCATTACCTCATACCGACCTCGCATACTCCAGCAGAGGTGGGGTATCCGCAACACCAAAAGAGATCCCAACAGGACCATGAACTGCGGTTGAGCTGTGGTGCCAAGAACCAAGACGGAAGCCAGTACAGTGTATACTGCAGATGCTATCAGTACTTGGTAGCCAACCCTGAGCCAGAGTCCTCTCGGCGTGGTCGGTGTAGGCCATCTTCCAAGGTTTCGTGGGATGGAATGTCCTAGCACTGGGTTCTGGCCGCCACCGGTCCACGAAGAACTGTCCGATGATGTAGAAAATCATGCTGAGCAGGACGAGCGCTAATACATAGTCACCGGTCTCCACGGAATGCTCAATGGTGCTCCATGATCAACGTCAAGCATTCTTGCCGGTCGTGCGAGTTCTTGCTCGCAAATGAATTTGCCCGATGCGACGAAAGCAATGAATATCCCTATGAGCTACGATCCTGAGTTTCGTCCATCTCAACGCTCTCGCAAACAAAAAGTGCCCGGCTTCGCGTCATTGCCCGACTGCAATTCGGACGATGTCAGCTTTCTGTATCTCGACAGCCTGAAGTAACAATAGGTCCCTGTTCCTATCATCAGGCCGCCAATGGATGTCACCTTGAACCACCCGGTCACATCGTATAAGCCTAGTATGACGTATGGCAGGGCGAAGAAAGCCGACGAAACCAGTCCTGCTCCGATGTAGGCTCTAATGATGAGTTCTGAGTGGGAAAGTCTGCGTGCCCGGCTGAGACGAAGTCTCTTGATGGAAAAGTCTTCAGGCTTCGCGCAGTAATTGACTGTGAACGCAAATGCGATTACGGCGAACAGGAGGGCAGTTATTTTCGGAACCGCCAAAGCGACATCCATTCGTAGCCTCCTATGGCGTTTCCCTGTAGCCCAACTCCATCCCAACAAGCTCCTTCACCCCCGTCCTCTCTCGCTCCAACCACGCACAACAACGCTGTCTTCTCTCGATCCCTGCCGGCTCCGAGGTACACCCCGTCCGCTCATATGTAGGCGTACCTGTACTCGTCCAGCCGACTGGACCGCCACGACCTATACTCCTCCTCCCACCGACTCTTCAGTCTCACGATCGCGTTCGCACTCAGCGCCGTCGTCTCTCCAACCAACTCCCGAAACACCGGCCCGAAGTCCCCGGTCGACAGTCCCTCAATGTACAGCTTCCTGAACAACTCCTGCGTCTGACGACTCGTGCGCTCGTATCTCCTGACTATCTCCGAGCTGTATCCGTCAGGCGATACCTCAGCAGGCACCTCCGACACCCTGGGCACCTTCACCTCCACCGCAGACACACCCACCGTCAGCTCACGGCTTCTGTGGTAGCCGTTTCTGTATCCGCCGAACTCCTCGGATAGCTCGTACCGGTCCCTGCCCAAAAAGGCGCTGACCTCATCCTCTAGCGCGGCTGCCAACATCAATCTCGCTCCCTCTCTGACCTTCGCTTCGAGCGTGTCCTCGACCACGTCGGTGTCCTCGTTGCTTTGTTATACTTCGGTCACGGCGTATCCCTCCAGTTCTATCCTATGGACTTTGTTGATTACCTGGAAGGGTACGCCTCTCACTTCATCCTCGCATTCCTATTTCCACAACTTCTGACATTAACTCCGCCAGCGGCTCAGGTAGTTGATCTGGATGCCGTTCATCAGCAGGTGGCGCGGGCAGCTGTGCCGCAGAGTGTGCGTGCCTATCCTGCGTCCGGGCACGATCGCCCCCAGTTCCTCAGCCTTCCTGACCGCCGCCTTAACCCAGCGCCACGCCGTCGATGGGTGAAAATCGACAAGCCTCCCCTGGCTGATGCTTCCATAGGAGAGTGTCGACTTTAATGCCGCCTGCAGCTCGCGGTGCATCGGCACGATCCTGGACCTGTTGCCCTTGCCGGCGCGCACCCTCAGTGTTGGTGGCTCGGCATCGAGTGAGAGGTCGGCAATCCCGGGTGCAAGAAAAGACGGTGATTTATTGCATGTGAAGATCAGCAGTGATCGCCTGTTTGATAATCGGGAAACGAGTGGTTCGAGTCCCGCCAGGTGGGTGTGATCAACCTCTCCAGTTCCATCGCCGCAGTCTTTCCCCGCCTGGTCATTGCCTCGTCAGCCAGCAGCTTTCCCGGTTCTACCCGCTTGCTGAGCCAGCGATAATAGGTGTCGCTGCGGTGAGGATTGGCCGAGTCCGACCCGCCGGCGTCCTCCATAAGAGAAGAAAGTCGGAGACTACCCCTTCCCCTTGCTGTGTCTCCATGTTCTGCTTCTCATTCGGGCCTGCCATGGGGCGCCGGATTGGCACCCCCGAAATGGGACGGCGGACTCAGCCCCACTGGGCAGGTCCGCCGTCGCTGCTTGACTCTGTGTTCTGGGCTGACCTGGTTACGCTAGGTTCTCTTGGATGAACGCGGTCATCTCTTCGAGGGTCTGCTGTCCAACATCCGAGGAGAGGTCCGCCAGCAGTCCTGCGCCCTCCTCTTCGAAGATGGTCACGTCGATCTGCCCACCGGCATTGCGGTACTGGCTGATGAACTCGTCCAGATCCGGGCGCGGGTGCGCTGCCTCGTAGGCCCGTGCCAGGCACAGCGTGGGCGGCAGTTCCGTGCGCTCCCCATGGGCCAGGATTCGTGCTGGAGCACCTTCTGCCATTGCCTCTTCGGTCACCCAGTACATGTCGTGCATGGCCACAGTACGCTCGCCAACTGACTCGGGGGGTTTGACATCATCCCGAAGACCCTTGGCGTAATGGTAGCGACCCAGGGGGTCGATCACCGGGGAGACCATGATCACGCAGCCCAGGGTGCCATCTACCCCGGTCGCGCCGTTGGTGAGGGACAGCGCCGCGTAGCGAGAATCGCGGGGCCGCATGCCCAGCAACATAGCCTGGTGGGCGCCGCTGGAGGTGCCCATTGCGCCGATCTTATCCGAAATGCCGTTCCAGCCTTCGGCGTGGGCCTTGCACCAGCGGATTCCATAGTGGATGTCGGTCAGGGAGGCGGGGTATGCGGCCTCCGGCGGAACGCGAAAGTCCAAGGCCACCACGATGACGCCGTTCCTGGCCAGCGCTTCATTGGCGACATTGCCGTTTTCACGGTTACCATTCACCCAAGCGCCACCATGCAACTCGACCATTACCGGGAAAGGTCCGCTTCCTTGGGGCATGAAGAGGCGCGCCAAGAAGGGCTTATCACCGTGCCGCAGATATTCCACGTCTTCAATTTGGACTTTATAGGTGGTCCGTATGCTGGATGTCATGCCATACTCCTTTTGGCCAGTTGAACTTCAGATGTGGATGAGCCTAGATTAGAACCCTGGCATCTCGCCGTCAAACGGTATGCCGAAACGGTGCTGCGTTGGAACCAATTCGACGGCGGAAAGTACGCCGAAAAGTTCACTTTACGGATGTCTGGTGTAACCGATTGGGGGTGAGGAGGCGATTTGCGTCTACCGCATTGATTCCGTGGATTTCTTGTTCACCTTCCTTGAGCGATTTTGAGCTGAAGTTAGGCATGCGATTCGACAAGCTCACCACGAACGGATCAGGACTTGACGCAGATAACCCAAGCCACCTCTTACTGGTTGAGGCGGATGGCCTGTTGCCCCAACTGGGGCCAGGCGGCCGGAGCGCTGCACTTCTCCAGCCGCTCCGCTAGAGGAAGACTATCGTCCCAGTTGTAGGCTATTATGCGCCGACCGTTGAACTCACCCGAATCATTCGAGCCCAGCCAGACCACCGGCTTCTGCATCACTTCGGGCTGGATTAGCCGGTTTCTCAAGTTGGGGTCGCCGCTGTAGGTCATGTTAGTGTAGGTGGCGCCTCCGGGAACCAGAACATTGGCGGTTACTCCAGTGCCTTCCAGTTCCTGGGCCATGATGGAGACCAGCGCTTCGTGTCCTGCCTTGGATGGGCCGTATGGAGCCCCACCCTTGCGCCACATGGTGTCCATGCTGGTGGTCACTCCGATTATGCGACCCCATCCCTGATCCAGCATATGGACTACTGCCGCTCTGGCCATGTAAAAATTGCCGCTCAGGTTAACCGCCACCACACGGCTCCAAGCCTCTGGAGAGTTCTCCCAGAAGTTGGTGGGGGTGGCCCCGCTAGTGGGCCCCAGTCCGGCGACTCTGGGGTTGGTGCCGGCGTTGTTTACCAGGATATGCAGCCCGCCCAGGTGCGTTATGGTAGTGTCCACTGCATCCTGGCACGCCTGCGGGTCGGTTACATCGCAAATGATGTCGATGGCGCAGTCATCCCCACCAATCTCTCGTACCTCGTTGATGGTCTGGTCCAGCCACTCCTGGTTTATGTCGGTCAGCGCCACCTTGGCCCCGGCCCGCACCAATCCTAATGTAATCGCGTGTCCAATCCCAATGGGACTCGCAGCGCCGGTGATTATCGCTACTTTCCCCTCCAGCGGTCTGTCGGCCACAGTGCACCTCCTCAGTAGTTAACCAGTATTTTCCAGATGGCATCCAGTCCTTGCAAACCATGCTCTCCTGAGAAAGTACGACTGCATAAAGTAATGGCGGAATTAGGATGCTTTGACGGGACGCCCTTCAAATAAGAGTCCTCTGATTCATGTAGACCTTTCTGCCGACGTGTTGTCCCAGGAAGAATTTCGGCCTCTTGAAGATGTTACAGCAATCAAGTCACTGGCCTCCGTATGTGGGAGTCGGAACTAAGCTGTACGGCGTTGGCGACCCGACTTTCTTAGTGTCGCGGTTGAAGGCCGGATCGTCTGCTGATTTCTGCAAGAGCTCATGCGACCCAAAGGGTAGGCAAGATTCAAACGGTGTGGAAAATACATGACATTGAATGGAGCGATTGGCTGAGTGTATGCTGGAGTGATGCAACAAAGTGGGGACTTTTGTCCCATCCTGCTGTGCTCTCCCTAGCAGATAGCCATTGTCAACCACGCCAACGCTGAAACGTTATTCATATTATCTGGTTAGAAGATACGGTTCCCCGTAGAAACGGGAGGCCGGATCCCGGACGAAGGATCACTCAGTCAGAAACCGGACCGAGAGGCAGGTGTCCCTCTTCCAAATCAATATCGATGTCCGGGGCGACAGTCGGCAAACGATCCCATTGCCAGTGATCGAGGCCGATGGTACAACTGAACCGTCGCTCTTGACCAGAAGAAGGGCTCGTCTGCCCCGGTTGGAGATTGACCGAGTCGATCTGCAACCGACTCAAACCACAAAGGAGATGCTCTTGATTATCGTTCGACGGACCTACACTCCAAAACCTGGCGGGGGAGGACTTCAGCAACAGCTCAAGGAACTTCAGAGGGTCACGGTTGAGGCCGGCTTCCCTCCTCTGAGCGTGTACCGAAAGGTACTTGGTCTCCACGGGACGATGGTCACTGTTCAACGTTGGGATTCCGTAACGGCCTATGATGCTTCACGTAATGAGGTTCGTGCTACGCGATCAATAACTGAGATCTTCGAAAGAATCTACCCTGTGCTGGCATCCACGCATGAGACGGAGATCTACGAAGAGATTGTATAAAAGTTCCCCATGCTTGGGCGCTCGTCCCGGCACTGAAGCTCACGTCAGTGCCATAAGTGCCGGGGGCAACCGGTGGTGCCGAAGTGGTAGCGCAAGGACCTACTTCACAGAATCATACTAGGATGAACCAATGGGGAACGCGTCTACAAAATAGAAAGGGATTGGGGCGACAGAGCAAACAAGTGAGTGGGTTAGGGAACCTCTGAACAACTTGGCGTAAGTCTGATTGATCGGAGTGTAACAGTCTGGAGCTGTCCTCCGGCGCTCATGGGGAAGGGTCCGGCGCTCCGATTGAAGCTCAATAGCGGTTATTGTGGGCCTGGAACCAACCCGGCTTGCGGTTCTCGGAGCACTCTGGACGCTCCGCTCCCCCACTCTACCCGGCCATGTAGCGCTCGGCTCTGATCAGGTTGGTAAATCCCAGCAGCACAGCCAGGCGCTGCGTGTTCTTTCCAAGTCCACGATACCGTACCTTCGCATACCCAAAGTGTCGCTTCACGTACAGAAACGGATGCTCCACCTTCGCTCTCACCGATGCCTTCAACTTCTCCGCCAGCGCATCCTCGCTTCCCTCCGTCAACCTCCGACGCAACCCCGGCCTCATCGCCACCTGCCAGTCCACACACCGCTCACGATGCTCGGCACGCTTGCCAACTCCCCGATACCCACTGTCACCCCACACTCGCGTCTCTCCACCGTGAAGCAGCCTGTGCGCTTCGGATAGATCGGTCGGATGCGGTCCTCCAGCCGCTCCCACGGAATCAGACCGTCCATGCGTTCGAGAAACCTCTCCCGGCGAGTCTTTCGCTTCTTGTCGTCGTATTCGAGGTCGGCGAATGTTCTCTGGTCCACTGACTCTCACTCCAACACCATCAGGGTTTACCCGCACACCTTACTATGCCACAATCCCAGGGATTTGATCAGAGCATTCTTAACATTGATAGGGAAGAGTGCGGCAAAAGGAAGGCTGTAACTCCACCGGCTAATTCAAATTGAGGTATGAGCTTGAATCCACCCGTGTTTCCCCAGGAACGCCGTAAGAAGCGTCGATTCCTCTTGGACTCGGTAGAGGCTGTCGGCGACACTGTAGCGGCTACCGCAGATGAGTCCGAACAACTCGGCACACTTGCGCCAGCTGCTGTGGACGCAATTCGGGAAGCCGGACTGTTCACACTCAAGCTGCCAGAGGTTCTGGGAGGTGCCGAGGCAGACCCGGTCACACAGATAGAGGTCATAGAGGCGCTGGCGTACACAGACGCAGCCGCCGGTTGGTGCCTGATGATCGGCGCAACCGCGATCGGTCAGCCGGGGGCGTTCACAGACAACGAGGCAATCGCCGTTATTTTCAGCAATGGCCGGGTTCCCACGGCAGCAACATCCACTGCTCTCATGGGAGTCGCAACTCCCGTTGATGGCGGGTACGTGCTTTCGGGCAGGTGGCCATTCGCAAGCGGTGTACGCCATGCGGAGTGGATGACAGCAGGAGCGGCGGTCGAGGACCCTAATGACGCTGAAACCCGCAAGCTGTCACTCGTGTTTCCGGTCACGGAGGGCCACATCCACGACAACTGGCATGTGACCGGCTTAGAAGGGAGCGGCAGCAACGACATTTCGGTAAGTGACCTGTTTGTGCCAGCCGCATTCACTTGGGATTCCTCAGTGTGGGAGCCCAAGCGAGGCGGGGCAATTTACCGCATGGGCAGGCCGGGATTCGTAGCCAACGAGCACTCTGGTGTCGCGCTCGGAATCGCGCGTCGCGCGCTCGACGAAATAGTAAGAAGCGCACCAACGAAGATGCGCGGCAATCCGCCCACCGGGTCTTTGGCAGATCGCGAGGCGTTTCGCGGAGACATCGCCTCGTGCGACCTCCGCCTCCGCGCAGCCCGCGCACTCTCACACGACGTGTATGAGAGGGCATATCAGACCGCCCGCAGCGGTCACGTTCCAGACGCGGCGGCCCAGTCAGAGATGCGCGCCGTCTCCACGTATGTGACCGAGGTAGCCGTGGACGTCGCCACCACCGCGTTCCGTTACGCCGGCGGCTCTGCTATCCATCGCAGCAACATATTGCAGCGCTGCTTGCGCAACATCAACGCAGCCGCGCAGCACTTCATGGTAAGCGACACTGCGCTGGAGAACTACGGCACCTCCCTCCTCGATTTACCCGACGTCAGGCTCATGGCGTAGCCCCGGAGAGCGAGGGCTGCCCGGCAGGCAAGTTCTCAACATACGAGCGTGTTTCTGACCCAACTGCCGCCGATACTGGAGTCAGATGCTGTACCACTTTAGTCGGTGAACATTTCACCCTCACCCTAGCCCTCTCCCTGAGGGAGCTGACAGGGGTAGGCAAATGTGCAGTCAGCTATGAATGTCAATCAGCAAACCCCCTCTCCCTCAAGGCTGACAGGGGTAGGCAAACCAATAAGTCGTTCGTCCTGAGCTTGTCGAAGGACGCCCCAGCCCCTGGATTCCGGCCTACGCCGGAATGACGATTTGCGAAATGCCTACCCCTCTCAGCCCTGAGGGAGAGAGGATTTGCGATCCTGTAGCGCGGCGCCGACTAGGCTGATACAGGCTCCTGGAGCCACACTCAGTTGATCGGTTACAGTCGCAGTTGAAACGAGGACGGTTATTCGCTCAGTTCGTTCAAGAAGCGCAGTAAGCGGCGCGCAGGCTATCAGCGCACTCAAGCATCGCAACTTCAGGCTGTACTGGCTCTCCGGCATGGGGCAGGCGGCAGCGCTGGGTATGCAGTTCCTTATACTGGGCTGGTTGACGCTGGAGCTCACCGACTCATCGGCCCAGCTTGGACTGGTGATCGCTCTCTACGGCGTCCCCAACCTGGCTATGCTGCCGTTCGGCGGAATTTTCGCGGACAGGATCGATCGGCGCTGGCTGCTCTTCTACAGCCGGACAGCAGTGATGGCGCTCATACTCGTTGCCGCAACGTTGACTGTCTTCGAGCTGATTTCCATGTGGCACATATACGGCATAGCGTTCGTGCTGGGAACGATTCAGGGGTTCAACATGCCCGCCCAGATGTCGATAGTGCCGGACCTTGTGGGCAAGGACGACATTCTCAATGCCACCTCGCTGAACATGGCCGTGTTCAACACGGGGCGCATCATGTCTCCATCGCTAGCAGGACTGATTATCGAGCATGTGGGCATCGGACAGGCGCTGTACTTCAATGCCATCTGCTACGCGATCAGCTGCATGTTTCTTCTCATGATGACCCGTGTGGAGTCCAGCAGTCGCACCTCCGACACGAACATGCTGCGGGACTTCTGGGACGGCATCCGCTTTGTTAGGGCGACCCCAATCGCGCTCACCATGGTGGGACTCTGCTTCGCGTTCGGGTTCTTTGGAGCGTCGTATGTGCAAGTGCTGCCCGCATTCGGCAGGGAGGCTATGGGTCTGAATGCCGACGGGGCGGGACTGCTGCTTACGGTAACGGGCATAGGGTCGCTGTCAGGCAACGTGTTCCTGGCGTTTCTGGGAAACGCTCGGCACAAGAACCGGCTGCTGCTGGGCTTGATCGGCCTGTTTGGGATCGCACTGTTCTTGTTTGCCTTGTCCCCGATCTACGTGACATCGCTGGTGCTTCTGTTTTTCACCGGAGTTGGATTCACCGGTTTCATCGCGGTGGGAACAACCATCCTGCAGCTGAGCACACCGCCGGAGCTTCGGGGGCGCATGATGAGCCTATGGTTGAACGGAGCTGCGATGCACTATATCGGGGCATTACCGCTCGGCGCCGTTGGCGAACACTGGGGCTGGTCTATTTCGCTTGGAGGGGGTGCGTTGATAATGTTAGCGTTCGTGCTCTGGCTGGGGATACTCAGGCCGACGCTTCGCAGGCTGGAGATCTAGGAGCGCTCCCTTCACGAAAAAATACCTGACTTAGCCTTTCCCCATCCCTCAGATAGCTGGCACAGTGGGCGAGTCTCAACATCCTGTAGTACGACTCGGTTAGCCACTGTCCATGATTCGTGCAAAAGGCTATTCACACAGGCCCGATTCAGACAGGGCAGGTGGGCCAAGATCAAATACAGCCAGCTCGCTGGCCCTCCCCCTGACGAACTGCCTCTCACTCGACCTCGAAGTCGGTACCCGAGACAGCCGAATCAGAGCTTTCGCCGGCCTGCGGCCCGACGCGGGCGGATCCTTGGTCTTTCCGACAGAAGGCGGTGGCCTAGCAAACGCGCTGCTCAAACTGGACCACCTCGCCGACGGTGCAGACTTCCTACTCGGCCACAACCTAATCGACTTCGATCTGCCACACCTGCGAGCCGCAAATCCAGGCCTGCGACTGTTGCAGATGCCTGCGGTTGACACGCTCAGACTCAATCCCCTTGCCTTCCCTCGCAACCCATATCATCATCTGGTTAAACACTACCAAGACGGCCAGTTAAAGCGGGGACGTATCAATGACCCGGAGCTGGACGCCAGGCTCACGCTGGATGTCCTCCGCAACCAGATTAAGGCTCTCAGAGATGCTGAGCCCGGGCTGCTGACAGCGTGGCACTGGTTGACAACTACCGACGGGGCCGAGGGATTCGACCTGTTCTTTTCGTCGCTGAGGAGGTCACGCAGGCCCTCTGATGTCGAGGCATCTGAATCGATTGAACTACAGCTATCCGGAGCTTCCTGTCGTCATCAAGCCCATAAGGCTATGGCCGATGCGCCCAAATGCGGGTGGGAGCTCGCATACGCCCTGGCGTGGCTGCCGGTGTCAGGCGGCAACTCGGTCATGCCGCCGTGGGTTCGATTCCAATTCCCTGGGGCAGGTCGTCTGGTGCGTAGGCTGCGCGACACCTCATGCAGTGAGCCAGACTGCGACTGGTGCAGAGATAGGCACGACGCCCGAAAGGAACTCACACGCTGGTTCGGGTTCGACGACTTCCGACCGGAGCCTTCCGACGACACCGGTACGCCCATGCAGCAGTCCGTAGTGGAAGCAGCGATGGAAGGAGAGAACGTACTAGCGATTCTGCCGACCGGCGCCGGCAAGTCGGTATGTTACCAGGTGCCCGCACTCTCCCGGTACGACAAGACCGGTGCTCTCACTGTCGTAATATCGCCCCTAGTCGCGCTCATGGCCGACCAGGTAGCCGGACTAGAGGCGCGTGGGATCGGCTCCTGTGTCACCGTTAACAGTCTGCTGTCGATGCCCGAGCGAGCCGACGCGCTGGACCGGGTACGTCTTGGGGCTGCGGGCATAATCCTCATATCGCCCGAACAGCTCAGGAGCCCCTCACTCAGACGAGTGCTGGCCCAGCGCGAGATCGGGGCCTGGGTGCTGGACGAAGCCCATTGCCTTTCACGGTGGGGTCACGACTTCAGACCCGACTACCGATACGTGGGACGGTTCATTCGCGAAAGGGCTGGCGAAGAGGCTCCACCGCCAGTGCTGTGCCTGACCGCTACGGCAAAGCCTGAAGTAGTGGCCGAGATAGTGGGCTACTTCAAGAAGGAGCTCGACATCTCGCTGAGAGTCCATGACGGAGGGGCGCACCGCACAAACCTGGAGTTCGTGGTCGTAAACACCAGCGAGGCCGAGAAGTTCGCCCACGTGCACAATGTCCTGGAGTCCGATCTGCCTTCGGACGGAAAAGGCGGCGCAATTGTCTATTGTGCGACCCGTCGCCAGACCGCGGAGATGGCGGAGTTTCTGCAGCTAAAGGGGGTGAAGGCCGGCCACTTCCACGGAGGATTGCCGCCTGAGACGAAGAAGGTCGTCCAGGAGAGCTTCATCAGCGGCAAGCTGCAGGTTATCGCGGCTACGAACGCCTTCGGAATGGGGATAGACAAGCCGGATGTGAGGCTGGTCGTCCACGCCGACATTCCCGGTTCTCTGGAAAACTACCTTCAGGAAGCCGGACGTGCCGGACGCGACCAGCAGACGGCCCGCTGCGTGTTGCTGTACACCGTGGAGGACGTGGAGAGGCAGTTTGGTATGTCGGCCCGGTCGCGGCTCACGAGACGTGAGATCCATGGAGTCCTCAGGGCTCTTCGGAACCTCGATAGCAAGAAACGCATGGGGGGACAGGTTGTGGCCACCGCCGGCGAGATACTCGGTGAGGACGATGAGAACTCGTTCGAGCGCGATTCCGCAACGGACGACACTCGTGTCCGGACTGCGGTGTCATGGTTGGAGGACTCGGAGCTGCTGACTCGGGAGGAAAACCGGGTACAGGTGTTTCCCTCCTCACTTAGGATCAGCTCTTTGGCTGAAGCGAGATCCAGGCTAAGGAGGGCCGACATAACGACCGGCTACTTTAGCCAACTGCTGAGAGTAACCGAGATGCTGCTCGACGCCGACCCCGACGAGGGCATCACCACGGACGAGCTTATGAATGCGTCGGGACTCACGCCGGAGGGTGTACGTGGAGCGCTCCACGATCTGGAGCGTCTGGGCGTGGCCAGCAATGACACCGCGTTGACAGCCTTTGTTCACGCAGGCGTGCGGAACCCGTCCAGGAGACGCTTCCTGGATGCGTCTGAGCTGGAGCGGGCGTTCACCGATCTACTTAGGGAGACCGCGCCGGACATGAGCGTGGGAGACACTTCCATGCTGCACCTGCGCTGCACCACCCAGCATCTGAAGGACGACGGCCACGACTACGCCCTACCCGAGCGGCTGCGTCGTATAGTCCGCAGTCTTGCCGCCGACGGACGTGGGGAGGGTGGCGGAGGAGGAAGCCTCGGAGTGCGCGGACAGGACGCCGAGACTCTGCGGGTAACTTTGCAGCGTGAGTGGAGAGATGTTGTGAGAGTGGCTGAACAGCGCCGTGCGGCTGCCCAGAGGCTGCTGGACCATCTGATTTCCACACTCCCGCAGGGAGCGCGGGGCACGGACCTGCTTGCAGAGACTACCCTGGGAAAACTGCTGAACGCGGTCACATCAGACCTTACGCTGAAAAGCGAGGTCAGGAACCACAGGTCGCTGATGGAGCGCGCTCTGCTGTGGCTGCACGAACAGGAGGTCATTCGCCTCAACAAGGGTATGGCAGTGTTTCGTCCTGCCATGACCATTCGGCTCCAGCCAGAGAAGCGCGGGTTTGCCAGTTCCGACTTCGAGTCGCTGAGGCTCTACTACGACGAACAGACCCTGCAGATTCACGTGATGGCTGAATACGCCCAGCAGGGTCTCGGCTCGATGGCTGACGCGCTCCGCCTCGCGATGGACTACTTCAGCATGGGACAGGACGCTTTTCTGCGCCGCTGGCTGCCGGACCGTGACAGGGAGACCTCTCGACAGACCACGCCCGAGTCGTGGCGTACTATAGTCGAGAGCCTCAACAACCCGATACAGCGGCGAATCGTAGCGGACCGGCGCGAACAGACCAACGTGCTTGTGCTCGCAGGTCCCGGTTCAGGCAAGACGCAGGTGCTTGTGCATCGCATAGCCTATCTGGTGCGAGTGAGGCGCGAGAGTCCTCGTTCAATTGTCGCACTGGCGTACAACCGGCACGCCGCGGTAGAGATTCGACGGCGCCTCGCTGCGCTTATCGGAGACGACTCTCGCAGGGTAACTGTGCTGACCTGCCACGCGCTGGCTATGCGCCTGGTCGGAGCTAGCTTCTCCGGACGCGCCAGCCGACTGGACGACGAGGACTTCAGACAGGTTATGACAGAGGCAACTGCCCTTCTCCACGGTGAGGGACTCCCACCCGAGGAAGCTGACGAATTCAGGGCGCAGCTGTTGTCGGGTTTTCGGTGGATACTGGTCGACGAGTACCAGGACGTTGGTCCTGACCAGTACGCGCTGATCTCCGCGCTGGCAGGAAGAACGCTTTCAGAGAACGACGACAAACTCAGCCTGTTCGCTGTCGGGGATGACGATCAGAACATTTACGCCTTCAATGGCTCGTCAGTTGAGTTCATCCGCCGATTCGAGGACGACTACGGGGCGAAGCCGGCGTTCCTGACAGACAACTACCGCTCCACCGCGAATATCGTCGCTGCCGCAAACGCCTTAATCGCACCTGCGCGGGAGAGAATGAAGACCGGACACCCCATCCACGTAGATAAGTCGAGGTCGAAGGAACAGCCTGGCGGTCAGTGGACTGTGCTCGATCCGGTCTCTCGCGGTCGAGTCCAGGTACTGCCAACCGAAGGCAGCCCGATCTCTCAGGCTCAGGCCGTCGTCGCCGAGCTTAACCGGCTTTCTGGACTTTCCACGAACTGGAGCTGGTCCACCTGCGCAGTCGTAGCCAGAGAGTGGAGCTACCTGGATCCGGTGCGCAGCCTCTGTGAGCTCCAAGGCATTCCGGTCCAGATGGGAAACGAAGACTTCTCAGGCACCTGGCAACTGCGGGAGACCCAGGCCTTGCTGACTTGGTTGCGCGGACGTGAGTCCGGACTGGTCTCGAGCGCGGATCTTAACGGGTGGCTTTCTGAACAAGCGGGGGGACCCTGGATTGAGCTGCTCCGAGAGGCGACTGACGAGTACGCGCTTGAGACCGGAGGCGCGGAGTCATCTGTGGAGCGATTCATCGAATGGCTGGCCGAGTGGGAACGAGAGGTACGGCGCCAGCAGCGAGGGCTACTGTTGACGACCGCCCATCGCGCCAAGGGACTGGAGTTCGATCACGTCATTGTACTGGACGGCGGATGGGACCGCGTAGGACGCGGCGAGGACGCCGACGCTCCGCGCCGCCTGTACTACGTAGCGATGACACGCGCCCGTCAGACCCTCACGCTGGCGCGCCTGCCCGGTGCCCGTAGACTTCAGGATGCTCTCGACGGCTCCTCATCTGTACTCTGGCGTCGAGATGCGGCCACACTTCCCAAAGAGGCTCCTGAGCTCTCACGCAAGTACGTACGTCTCAGCCTGCGAGATGTCTTTCTGAGCTTCGCGGGATACAGACCCAGAGGGCATTCAGTACATGGCTCCATTGCCAGGCTCACCCCCGGCGATGTCCTCAAGGTGAGGGCCAGGTCGAATGGCTGGGAGCTCATGGACCAGCGTGGGACCGCAGTCGGACGGCTGGCGAGCTCATTTGAGGCGCCTCAGGGTATGCGCTGCAAGTTCGCCACGGTCCTGGCAATTGCCACCTGGGACCGCGAGAGGTCCGAGCCGCAGTACCGGGACCGTCTCCGTTGCGAAGAGTGGGAAGTGATAGTGCCGGAACTGGTATTCGAGCCGGACATCTGACGACGTTGGGAGCCTCAAATAGTGGCACAGCCGCGCATTCTCACACCAGCTGACTGGGACATGACCAAGCCTGTTGGGAGTTTTGAATATCCTGTATGCTTCCCTTCGTTCGCACGACTAAGGACAGAAGGTTTGCCGCGAACATGAGCAGAGAAAAGCCGGGCAGCGTCGTGATGATCCAGGGTACTGGATCATCGGTGGGCAAGATGTGCGGCAAGTTTCAGGACATGGATTTCCTGACGCGGAAGAGGCGCCTGTGGTCGATCGTGGCCGACGCGCTCGATACGCTGCGGCAGAGATACGACATAGTCGTCGTAGAGGGCACCGGGAGCCCGGCTGAGATCAACCTGCGATCAGGCGACATCGTCAACATGGTGATTGCGCATCATGCGAACTCGCCTGTGTTCCTGGTGGGTGACATAGACAAGGGCGGTGTGTTCGCCTCACTCTACGGGACGGTCGAACTTGTCGCCGAAGCGGAATGCGACAGGTTGGCGGGCTACTTACGGGACTGCTTGGACATGAACCTATTATATCGAGCGATGGGGATTTCGTGAGTGGAGCTTTCTAGAGCCAAGGCGCTGTGCCGGATTCGTAACTGCCTATTGAGCATAGCCGCGTTGGTTGCGACTGTCTGTCTCTTCACTACTTCTTGTGACTCTGATCAGCCAGAGTCACCTGACAGTCGAACAGAAGCGACGCCGGCACCGACAAGTAAACCGCTGGGAGACACACCCTTCAGGATTGGCGTCATGGAGTCGATAACGGGCGTCGGGGAGACGTATGGCAATGTGGCCGCCCACGCCAAACAGATGGCGGCCGACGAGATCAACGCCGCTGGAGGCATCAGAGGTCGTAAACTGGAACTCATTCTTGAAGACTCGAAATGCAACGCGCAGGACGCGATAACGGCCTTCCGAAAGCTGACTGACGTTGACGGCGTCAGAATAATCCTGGGAACCTCGTGCAGCGGCGCGATGCTGGGAGTAGCGCCGCTCGCTGAGGAGAACGGAGTGGTGCTTTTCTCGGGGCTGGCCAGCAATCCAGACATCGCCGATGCGGGCGACTACATCTTCCGCACGCAGATCAGCGACATCGAAGTAGGGATCAGCACTGGCAATGTTCTCTGGTCCGACGGTGTTCGCACGCTGGCTACAATCACCGAAGAGACAGACTATGCGGAGGGCGTAAGGCGGACTTCAGTCGATCAGTTCGAGAAACTCGGCGGCAAAATTGTGGCTGAGGAACGCTTCTCTTCAGACATCACGGACTTCAGGACGCAGTTGACGAAGCTCTTCGAGGCGAACCCGGATGCGCTGCATGTTGCCCCTCAGTCCGAGTTTGCGGGAGGGACAATCGTCAAGCAGGCGCGGGAGCTGGGTTACGAGGGACCGATCTACGGAGAGACTGTTTCCGTAGGAGTGACCGCGTTGGAAATTGCGGGCGACGCGGCGAATGGCATGAGAGCCATCACAGCCGCACCAGATCCTAACAACGAGAAGGGACAGCAAGTTCTCGCAGATTTCAGGGAACGATACCATTATGTCACCCTGCCGTGGCACCTCGGCTCCGCCTATGACGACGTGTACATTACGGCAGAATGTCTTGGGAAGATCGGCAACGATCAAGACGCCGACGGATTCAGAGACTGCCTGTATGGGATTACATGGAGCGGGGCTATAGGGAACGACTACAGCTTTGATGCCAAGGGAGAGGTAGTTGGTCTCTCCAGGGCGGTTGTCGAGATTCTCCCGACTGCGGAGAGGACTGAAGACAACTACGGCTTCAAGGTACTGGGTCTGGCGTCTGACTGGGCGGTCGACGCTCAGTAGCGCCCCCTGGATGCTCGCTTTCGTCAGTCCTTACCCTTCCGACTTGACCATCTGTCGAAGGAGATGCATGGAACAAAGTCCTCTCCCCGTTCGTCTATACTGGCATCACGCCCGCGAATTGGGGGAAGGTCAAATGTATAGAACATCATGCCTCGTATTTATAGCCGCACTCGCAGTAGCTTTCTTTGGGCTGCTATCGGCCTGCGGACGGTCTGAAGAAGACTCATCTGAGTGGGCCAGACAAGGGGAAGGGGGATCACTTAGGGAGACACTCGGCCTGGACCAGCCCTTCTGGCAGGGACCACGAGGAGCACCAGCTCCCGCTGCAACAGCAGCGCCTGCCGCACCCGCTCCTCGGGTGGTGGAGGTGGTTAAGGAGGTGGAAGTCCCCGGTGAGACCGTCGTGGTGGAGAAGGCCGTTCAAGCTAACGCTCAGCCCGGATGGGCATTGGTCGAGGTCAGTTCGGAAGCCGACAGCACCCGGGCGCAGCTCGTCACTCAGCGCCGGATAATCATCCGCGAAGTCGATATGTCCCTCGTCGTTGACGAGATTCAAGGCGCGATCGACGACATCGCGGAAATGGCTGAGGATGCGGGCGGCTGGGTGGTGGACAGCGGACGTTGGTCGTTGCACAGCGGCAGCATCAGCATCCGTGTGCCCGCTGACGTCCTGGACGACACGATCGACGAGCTGAGGCTTCTCGCCAACAAGGTGGATGCTGAGAACACCACCAGCCGCGACGTTACTGACGAGTACGTTGACCTTGGGTCAAGGCTGAAGAATCAGCAGGCGACCCAGCAGGCACTGTTGGCTCTCCTTGAGCGGGCCACCTCAGTGGAAGCCGCTCTTGAAGTCCAGCGCGACCTTTCCAGAGTCCAGGAAGAGGTGGAACGACTCTCCGGACGTATCAAGTTCCTGGAGGAGTCGGCCGCGTTCTCTATTATCAGGGTGAACCTGAGCCTGGCGTCTGTCAATGTCGAAGTGGACGCAGGACCGGACCAGACCGTCGCGGTCGGCGTACCAGTCAACTTCAGAGCGACGTTTATCCCGCCGGACGGCATCGAAGACTACTCGATCGTCTGGGACTTTGGGGACGCATCCGGGGAGCAGGTCATTCACCGCACCGCGCCCACGCAGAAGCCGGGCGAACTGACCACAGCCACCGTCAATCACGTCTACAGCAACACTACCGGGTCGCCATTCATTGCCCAGGTGTCCATCACAGGCACGGGCGAGGGCGGGATCATCGAGGGGAAGGACACACTGACGGTTGCAGTGTCCAAGGTCCCCGCGATAGAAGTATATGCGGGCGACTGGAAGTCGATCTTCCAGGACGAAGAAGTGCCGTTCTCAGGCACTTTCACGAGACCCGGGGGGCTGACCAACGTCAGCTTCGAGTGGGACTTTGGAGATGGAACGCCACCACGTACGGGAGAACTTCCCGAGGGCGTAACTCGGGCCGATGCGGTCCACGTCTATCGCGACTTCCGTCCAGAGCCGTATGCCGCAAGGCTAACGATCAGAGCGGACAGTGAGGTCGGTGAGGTAGAGGCATCTGAGATAGTGCAGGTCCATGTACGGGAACAGCTGGGGTTTGTCGTGGGCGGCTATGACTTTGCCGGCAGCCTCAAGAGCGCGGTCAGAGGACTCTCGGAATTCGCTCAAGGGCTGGCGGTGGTACTCATCTGGGTTGTGATCTTCATTCCGGTTTGGGCAGTAATCGTTGGCTTGATCTGGCTGGTAATACGCGGATGGAGATGGCGCAAGTCCAGGCAACGCCAGTCGATGCCTGAGCAGCAATTGAGTGCAGACGCCTGATGTCTGCTGATGTAATCGTCCGCCATTTCACAGCAACGGGGTTTGTGGTACGCGATGGAAGCGTAGCTCTGCACTGGCACCCGAAGGTCAAGGCGTGGCTGCCGCCCGGCGGGCATATCGAACCGAACGAAGATCCAGTGCAGGCCGTTGTCCGCGAGGTCCTGGAGGAGACTGGTCTCGAGGTCGAGGTCGTTCCGACTTCATCCACTCTGGATCTGGCGTACCCGGAGCATGTACAACCGCCCTACACAATTATGGTCGAGGGCATCCATGACCCGGTCGATGGGTTTCACAAACACATCGACATGATCTACTTCTGCCGACCTCTGTCGAAAGATCCCATGTTGGCAGCAGGCTGGCAGTGGGTGTCCAGAGTCGCGCTGTCTGATGTGCACCCCCTCACAGATGGGACATTGCCGCTGGAGCCACCACCCGAGGATGTCAGGCTTCTTGGGATTCATGCCATCGACCACGTATCCGGTCTAACGCACTCCCACAGGGCAATCGCATTGTGATCGGAATCAGACTAATCATCCTCTCCCTCAAGGGCTGACAGGGGTAGGTATTCACCCTCACCCTGAGGGAGAGGGGGCTTTGCAACTACCCCCCGTACCACGACAGAGCGCGACAACTTGCGACACCTGTCCGGGAACGTGACTAATAATCTTCCTCCTGTGGTCTGATCGATACGACCGATACATCGATCATCAACTACCCCGCAGCGGGACAACAGCACACCACACCCTTTAGGGTGTGCTGTTGTTCCGGTCGTTGCCTGTAACACTTGAAACACCTTTGAAACACCCTGTTGTAGCTTTGGATCCGGGACGGAGTGCGACAGTTGGGACACATGTGCGACACCCTGTCGCGGTCCTGTCCCGTAACACTCGAAACAGCTTTGAAACACCCCGTTACGGTCATCGATGTGGGACAGAGTGCGACAGTTGGGACACATGTGCGACACCCTGTCGCGGTCCTGTCCCGTTACACTCGAAACAGCTTTGAAACACCCTGTTACGGTCATCGATGTGGGACAGAGCGGGACAGTCTGGGACACCGTGTCCCGGTCTTTGCCGAACCATTGGAACAGTGTGGCCGCGCCACCTACTAGGACAACAGTTCGAACACGCTGAATGTAGCACATGCCCGCGGAAATGTGAATGGCCCAGCCGTAGGGGAAGCTGTATCAATGTAGTCGGCGCCGCTCTGTTGGAGAGGGGGTCTGTCGGTTGAATTTCAAAACTGACTGCGCATTGCCTACCCCTGTAAGCCCTCAGGGGAGAGGGGGCTGTTGGAGGCGGTTTAGAGTCTAAATGCGATTGCCCTGCGCACTCACAAGGCGGCGGTTTATCGCACTGGTAATTTCCTGTACACTGTGCACGCCTCGAAATCGGGCCAAACCCTGTTCGAGAACGCCGAATCTGAACCCGCTACCGACGCTTGCGGGTATCTCGTAAACGGGAGGAATCCATGGCAAATACGCTGACTGATAAAGTGGCCATCGTCACCGGCGCTGGCCGGGGCATCGGGCGAGGGATCGCGCTCACGATGGCTGCCGAGGGGGCCAAGGTGGTCGTAAACGACCTCGGCGGCGCCGTGGATGGCACCGGAACATCGTCAAGCCCCGCCGACGAGGTGGTCGCAGAGATCAAAGCCAACGGCGGAGAGGCGGTCGCAAATTACAACTCGGTCGCCACGATGGATGGCGGCGAAGCCATTGTCCAGAGCGCTCTGGACAACTTCGGCAAGTTGGACATCGTCGTCACCGTCGCGGGAATTCTTCGCGACAGGATGATCTTCAACATGACCGAGGATGAATGGGACGACGTGATCGACGTTCACCTCAAGGGCACGTTCACGGTCGTCAAATTCGCGTCCATACTTTTCAGACAGCAGCGCTCCGGCCGCATCATTACATTCGCTTCGGAGTCAGGTCTGTTCGGCAACACCGGCCAAGGCAACTACGCCGCCGCCAAGTCGGGCATTGCCGGATTCACCAAGGTGGTTGCTCGCGACCTGGGCCGCTACGGCGTGACTGCCAATTCGATCTGCCCCAGGGCAGCGTCCCGTATGACGGCCACCGTGCCGGACGTGGCGCGCCAGATGCGGTCCGGTCGTACGGAGACCGACCGCGCTCCCACGCCGCAAGGCCCGATGGACCCAGACGACATTGCGCCATTCATCTGCTACCTGGCGAGTGACTTCGCGTCTGAGGTCAACGGGCAGACTTTCCTCGTCTATGGAGGCACGGTCACACTGCTGTCGCTGCCAAGGCGCGTTCGCACAATCTTCAAGGACGATCAGTGGAGCTTGGACGAACTCAGGGAAATAGTTCCGCAACAGATCACGCACGGCCTCCCCAATCCATCTCCTCCACAGCCGCCGCGCCAGTAGCAGCAAGCTCTCGTAGGCAATCACCAACTAACTGAAATCGCATCTATACGGGAGACCACACAATGGGAGACCTTCTGAAAGACAAAGTCGCCATCGTCACCGGGTCGGGACGTGGCATTGGAGCGGGAATAGCGAAGCTGTTCGGCGCTGAAGGGGCGAAGGTGGTCGTTAACGACCTGGGCGGCGCAGTCGACGGCTCCGGCACTTCTTCCGCTCCAGCCGACGAGGTCGTAGCAGAGATCAGGGACGCCGGGGGCGAGGCCGTTGCCAACTACGACTCCGTCTCGACGATGGAGGGCGGCGAAAACATCGTAAAGACCGCCCTGGACAATTTCGGGAAACTCGATATCGTCGTGACACCTGCCGGAATCCTCCGAGACCGCATGGTATTCAATATGACTGAGCAGGAGTGGGACGACGTGATTGCCGTCCACCTCAAGGGCACGTTCACTGTCTCAAAGTTTGCGTGCATCCTCTTCAGGCAGCAGCGGAGCGGGTGCATCATCACATTCTCGTCGACTTCCGGCCTGTACGGAAACTCCGGGCAGTCGAACTACGGTGCGGCCAAAGACGGCATCGCCGGCTTTACGCGCGCCGTGGCGCGCGACATGGGCCGATACGGAGCCCGCGTCAATGGTATTTCACCTGGCGCCAACTCACGCATGACCGAAACTGTACCCGACTCGGCGCGGCAGCTCAGGGCCGCCTCAGGAATACAGGGCGCGTCCGGACCCAGGGCGCTCGACCTCAGGCGAGAGCCTGAGGACATCGCTCCGTTCGTCACCTGGCTCGCCTCCGACGAAGCCAAAGACGTCAACGGCTACCTCTTCCACGTGACCGGCGGCGAGATCTCACTGATGAACAACCCGGAGCCTGCGCGCACCCTTCACAAGAACGGGCGCTGGTCTGTCGAGGAGATTGCCGCAATGTTCCCCGGAACGCTCGGCATGGACATGGTCAACCCTGCTCCACGCCAGGCGCCGAGGCAGTAAGTGACGCAAGAGCGGTGCGCTGATGGACCCACTTGAGCTAAGGCAACTAGGCACGACCGACATTCAGGTTACGAGGCTCGGACTCGGCGGGGCGCCGATGGGAGGCCTATTCACCCCCGTCGGTGCTCAGACCGCTTCGGATACGGTGAGACGGGGCTACGAACTCGGCATTCGCTTCTTCGATACAGCTCCTTTGTACGGCAGAGGCAAGAGCGAGCGCTTCTACGGCGAAGGGCTTGGCGCGTTCGAAAGGGACAGCTACGCGCTGTCTTCCAAAGTTGGGCGCGTATTGAACCCGAATAAAGCGGCATCGGACGAAGACGACATCTACGTGGAGGTTCCTCCGTACGACGTCGTGTTCGACTTCAGCCGCGACGGGGTTCTGCGTTCGATCGAAGAGAGCATTGAGCGACTTGGCCTGGAGCGGCTGGACATTGTGCTGATTCACGATCCTGACGACCACTGGGAGCAGGCCATAGGTGAAGCCTACCCAACCCTCGCCGATCTTCGCTCCCAGGGTGTCGTCGGAGCCATCGGCGCAGGGATGAACCAGTGGGAGATGCCCGCGCGTTTTGCGCGAGAGGGCGACTTTGATTGCTTCCTACTCGCGGGCCGCTACACACTGTTGGACCACTCCGGCCTCGATGAGTTGCTGCCGCTGTGCGAAAGCAATCAGATCAGCGTGATCCTCGGTGGGCCATACAACAGCGGAGTGCTAGCGTCCGACCTTGGACCTGGCACGACGTATTTCTACCAAAGCACACCACCTGAAGTTCTGGAGACTGCGAAACGGATCAAGATCGTGTGCGACAGCCATGAGGTTCCGCTCAAAGCCGCTGCGCTACAGTTCGGTCTGGCCCACCCTGCGGTAGCCGCGACAATTCCGGGGCCGCGCACTCCCGCCGAGGTCGAAGAAAACGTGGCGATGGCCGGATTCGACATACCAGACGGCCTGTGGTCCGATCTCAAGTCTGAACGTCTCATTCCAGCGGAGGCGCCCACACCGGCATAGCGGCAGTTCGGAGTCCTCCTTGAAGACCTTCGCAATGACATTAGATCTCCGAGACAATCCCGACGTCATCGCCGAATACAAGCGGTATCATCGGGAGGTGTGGCCCGAGGTGATTTCCGGTCTGCGGTCGGTCGGCATACTGAAGATGAAGATCTTCCTCAAAGGCGCCAGGATGTTCATGTACCTTGAGACCGAAGATAGCTTTGATCCCGCGAGAGATTTCCAAGCGTACACGGAGTCCGCTCCACGGGCGCGGGAGTGGGATGAGCTGATGCGCAGATTTCAGGTCCAGGTTCCAGGCGCCCATGAAGGCGAATGGTGGGTCTCAATGGAAGAAGCGTTCGACATCGACTGGTTCTAGTCAATTGACCTCAGCGCCGCAGACCATCGACAGCCACCACCATTTCTGGGACCTGGCCCTGCTCGACTACCCGTGGATGCCGCCTGAGCCGAGCGTGGTGAGAAGGAATTATCTTCCGGACGATCTCAGACCGGAGATCGAGGCCGTCGGAGTCAACCGGACCGTGATTGTACAAGCCCACCAGTCGCTTGAAGAAGCCAGGTTCCTGCTCGATATCGCAAAACGAACAGACTACGTGGCAGGCGTGGTGGCTTGGGTTGACATCAAATCGCCGACAGTCGGGGATGACCTTGACGGCCTCATCGGGGAGGGACCTCTAGTAGGCGTACGGCACCAGGTTGAGGACGACCCCGATGATTGATGACGAGCGTGGTGCATTCCTCGGCGGCAATGCGAAGAAATTCTACAGGCTATAGGGAGGCACAACATGCCGACAGTCGATGCAGACCGATTGACAACCATTGCAGCCGAGCTGCTCAAGGGAAGCGGAGCAAGCGAAGAGGAAGCAGAAATCATCTCCCGCCATTCGGTGGGAGCCAATCTGGCAGGTCACGACTCTCACGGTATCATTCAGATTCCGACGTACATCGACCGCGTGAAGCGTGGGCACATAGTCCCCGGTGCGGAGTTCGAGATTCTGAAAGACACTCCGTCCACAACAGTCGTGGACGGCCACTGGGGATTTGGGTACGTCGTGTCCGAGCGTCTGATGGAGATGACCATCGACAAGGCGAAGCGGGGAGGTGTCGCGGCCGCGACGGTACTTAGGCAGAGTCATGTCGGCAGAGTCGCCGACTACCCCATCATGGCTGCCGAGCAGGGCTTAATTGGAATAATGACCGCAGACTCAGGACGATCTTCGAAGTCTGTCGTTCCCTTCGGGGGAAGGGAGCCTCGGCTTGGCACCAACCCCATTTGTATCGCGATGCCCTCGAACCTGGAAGGGACGATGTTCATCGACATGGCTACCAGTGCGGTCGCCGCCGGCAAGCTCGGCGTGGCAGTTGCCAGAGGAGCAGCAGTGCCCGAAGGGTGGATCCTGGACAAGGACGGCAACCCTTCGACAGATCCCAACGACCTGCGCAACGGAGGCGCGGTGCTGCCCCTTGGAGGACCGGAAGGCCACAAGGGCTACGGACTTTCCGTGATGGTAGAGATCTTGTCGGGCATACTGACAGGCCTTGGATTCGGTCATGACCCGTCAGGACGTCACAACGATGGCTGCTTCATGGCCGTGTTCGACGTTGGCGCCTTCAGGGACACAGAAGTGTTCAAGGCAGAGGTTACCGAGTTCGCCCAGTACCTCAAGAGCTCCGCGCCTGCATCGGGCTTCACTGAAGTGTTCTACCCGGGTGAACTCGAGCACAAGCGCGAGCAGCAGCTTCTCGCAGAGGGCATATTCGTAGAGGACACCACTTGGGAGCGTCTCAGCGAAATGGCGAAAGAGTACGGCGTCGCAGAACAGTTGGGGCTGGCGTAATGCGTCCTCAGCTTATGCCAAGCTTCTAGTACACTGAAGACATGACACCAAAGAGTACAGACAATTCTGGTGGATCAGGGCCATCTGCCCATGAGCATCTCGACGAATTGCTCAAGGCATTCGACGTGGATTCCCGGATGATGATGGGATACCCGGTCAATCTGGACTACGACTATTCCGCGCTGCTCCCCTTCCTCCAATACTCCGCCAACAACGTCGGGGACCCGTTTCACGACAGCAACTACGCCAGCAACACACACGAGATCGAGCGTGAAGTCATCGGCACTTTCGCAGACATGATGTGTCTGCCGAGAGATGAGGCGTGGGGGTACGTTACGTCTGGCGGGACCGAAGGCAACATGTACGGGCTGTACATGGGGCGTGAGACGTTCCCGGACGGAGTCGTATACTTCTCTCAGGACACACACTACAGCGTTGTGAAGATCCTGCGTCTGTTGAAGGCCCGCAACATCATGATCAAGAGCCAGCCCAGCGGAGAGATAGACTACGACGACCTGTACGAGACGATTCGGATCAACCGCGATGTTCCGGTAATCTTCCTGGCCAACATCGGCACGACCATGAAGGGCGCAATTGACGACGTTAACAAGGTCCGGAACATCCTGGACGACCTGGCCGTTTCCAACTTCTACATCCACGCCGATGCGGCGTTGAGTGGAATGATCCTGCCTTTCGTGGACGACCCGCAGCCGTATGGATTCGATTCAGGGTTCGACAGCGTGGCTGTAAGCGGGCACAAGATGATCGGAGCTCCGCTACCCTGCGGAGTCGTGCTAACTCGCAAGGAGTACGTCTCTCGAATCGCCAGGTCGATAGAGTACGTGGGCGTGCTGGACACGACGCTGACGGGCTCCCGCAGCGCGTTTGCTCCACTCATGATCTGGTACGCATTCCAGCGTCGCGGTCTCGACGGGTTCCGGGAAATGGTGACAAGAAGTCTTTCCCAAGCCGAGTATGCAGTCGAGCGATTCAACGAGGTGGGAATACCCGCCTGGCGAAACAGGAACTCGGTTACTGTCGTGTTCCCAAGGCCATCAGCCGATGTTGTCCGCAAGTGGCAGATTGCGCCGTACGAGGATATAGCCCACATCATTACCATGCCGAATGTCACGCGCGAATCGATAGACGCACTGGTGGACGACATTCTGAACGGGTAGTTAACGAAAGGACCGGGGCTTGGACAGAATTATAGTCATGGCAAAGAGCGAGATCGGAGTGATCGCGGACATAACCGCTGCGCTGGCCGATGCCGGAGTGAACATCCTCACCATCAACACTGAGAACACAGGCGAAACCGGGCTCGTCATCATGACGACTGAAGACAACGACGCCGCGCTGCGCGCCCTGACCATGTCGGGCTTCAGGGCAGTCATCGACGACGTTCTGGTAATCCGCCTAAAAGACGAACCGGGCGCGCTGGCGAAAGTCGCCGAGAAGTTCAAGATCGCCGGCGTGAACATCCAGAGTCTGCACATTCTGGACAGGCATGGAGACTACGCCACGGTCGCACTGTCCGCAGATGACCGGGCGATGGCGGAGACGCTGGTCGGGCAAGAAGCTATCGTGTAGCTGGTCTGGCCGTCAGGCTATGTTAATCTCTGAGCTTGTGTCCCGGAGCCACGTAGGTCGGATTATCAGCTCAGGGATGGCTGCCCGCTGGGGGAGACGCGCAATCAGCGTGATTGCCTCGGCTGTGTCCTCGGCTGTCACCATTGTGGAGCGCGCGTCAGAGTCGGGCACCACGGGTCGCCCATCCAGAATTGGCGTGTCTACTTCTCCGGGGATGACAACGCTCGCGCGGATGCCAGTGTTGCGGTACTCGGCGTTTATGAAGGCTGTGAAGTTGATGACGGCGGCTTTCGCGGCGCTATAGCTCATGCCTGCCAGTGGGCTCGCATTGACGCCGGCCATCGACGACACGTTTATGATGGTGCCCTGCCCCGCATCAACCATTGACGGCACTACAGCCTGAGTGCAGAACACTGAGCCGGACAGATTGCTTTCGTAAACGCTTCTCAGGTCTTCAGGCGTCGTGGTCAGCAGCATCCTTCGGGGCGAGCTGTGGCCTGCGTTGTTGACCAGCACATCGACCTTTCCGTACTTGTCCAGGATCTCGTCCACCATCGCAGCGACGTCGCTCTTTTCGCCGACATCCACTCCGTAGGCTTCGGCGGCGCCACCGGCGCCAGCGATCTCGTCACGCACGGCTTCGACCTTGGACGCAGTTCGCCCCACAGCGATAACTATTGCGCCTTCATCGGCCATCATGAGTCCCGTCGACCGACCGATCCCACTGCCGCCGCCCGTGATGATGCAGACGCTGTCCTTCAATCCCATTTCTAGATCCTCCTGACTGGTTGAGTGCGCTTCTATGGTAGCAGGGTCAGGCCCAACAGCCCTAGTGAAACGATGAAAAGTCCGGCGAACTGAATGGGAGCAAGGCGCTCTTTGAACAGGACGATTCCACCGATAATTGGGATCACCGGGTACGCCGTCGATGCGGCGGCGACTATCGAAACTATTCCGATCTCAGACCCGCGAGTGAAAGCCAACAGGCCAAGAGTTTCCAGCGCAGCGACCGACACGACGGCCGCGACAATTCTACGGTTCAGGCCACTCCACGGCCACTCGCGCCGCAGCGCCACGACCGGCATCAGGATACCCACCATGCAGAGCCGAGTAAGAAACACTGGAGCAAACCATCCAATCTCCCTGGAGAGCGCGGCAATGGCGAATTGCCAGAACCCTGCGGCGATGCAGACAACAATTGCCAGCACTGCGCCGAGACCTATCAAGGAGCGTCCAGACCTCAGCGCGTTCACGTCTATAGAGGCCATGACAACGCCCGCGACCGTGACGCCGATTGCTGCGAACTGCGACTGGCTGATTCTCTCTCCCAGGAACAGCACAGCCAGTACGACGACTACCGCGCTGTGAGCTGCCACTATGGGCCCAACTAACGCAATTGGGCCAAGTTGAAGCGCCTTGAAGAAGCCAAGATAGAAGAACATCACAAGCACCGTCATTCCGGCCATCAAGGCGAAGACAGAGGCGTCCAGTCCTTCGAGGGAACCCGTTGCGAGGGCGAACACTGTCATGCCCGCAACGCCCACGAACTGCAACAGAAAGACTGTCCGCAGCACACCAAGGCTGCGAGTCAGACTAGCGGAGATGACGTCGGCTACACCGATTCCAGCAGCGAAGGCGAGTCCGAACAGGACGCTGTGTAAGACCATCTACAGCTCGGCGGGCGGACAGTCAACATGGAATTCCGAACCGTTCAACCGACTAACGCTACCCCTATAAGTGAACCGATTCCGAACGTAACAGCAGCGGCGACTCCGCCCGCCAGCAGCATTCTCGTTCCGCCCCAGAGGACGCTGCGTCCCGATCCTGCCGCAACCAGGGCGCCAACCACGACCAGCGCGACTGCGCTGCACAACGCGCTCAATGTGAGCGTCATGGATCCGAAGTCGAGCAGATACGGAACTATAGGGATGACCGCGCCCAAGGAAAATGCTACAAAGGAACTGGCAGCAGCCCCGAATGGTGACCCCAGCGAGCTAGGATCGAGTCCCAGGCCCTCGCGAGCCATCGTGTCGAGCGCGACATCGGGATTCGCCATTATGCGACGAGCCACGACACCCGCCTCTGCTTCAGTCAGCCCTTTTGAGTGGTAGATGTCAGCCAAGGTTCGCTCCTGACGCACGGGAGACTCATGGAACACGGCGAACGCCCGACGGATCAAGTGACGGTAGACGTCGGCCTGGCTGCTCACGGATATCCACTCTCCCGCGGCCATAGAAAATGCCCCAGCCAGAAGTCCGGCGATTCCGGCGAGCAGAACTATCGTCGGGTCGCTTGCGCCGCCCGCGACTCCCATCACGAGACTGAGGTTGGATACGAGGCCGTCGTTCGCACCCAGTACGGCGGCCCGCAGATTGCCCCCTGCGAGCAGCCCACCATCCAGGAGCGCCGATCTCCAGCCTCCGTCTGAATCATCCATCTCCATTCACAGAGTCATACCGGTGTCGGCAGCCGGCTTCTGATGGACTTCAGCCTGTCGACGTTGTCCTTGTCGGGACCTTTCTTATCAGGGCCGGGCACCTCCAGGATGAACGGTACATCGCTAAACGCATCGTGACCCATGATGACCTCGAATCCCGCGATTCCAATGTAGCCGTCGCCTATGTTGTCGTGGCGATCCACGCCTGAGCCCATCTCAACTTTGGCATCATTGGCATGGACCACGACCAACCTGTCAAGTCCGATGCATCTGTCGAACTCGTCCATTGCAGCCTCGATACCGTCGGGGTCGGCGATGTCATAACCGGCGGCGAAGCAGTGCTCCGTATCTAAACAGACCTTGAAGCGGTCACTACCTACGGCCGAGATCATCTCACCCAATTCCTCGAACGACGCCCCAAGATGAGCCCCCATGCCTGCGCTGTTTTCGACAAGGAGCAGCGGACCAGGTGGACTGGCCTCCAGCACCTCGCTCAGAGCGGCGGCGGCTGGCCCGATAACAGCGTCGAAACCCCTGCCCTTATGACTGCCCGCATGGAACACGACTCCCGCAGCTCCGATCTCAGCAGCGACCTCCATGTTTCTGATCAGGCAGCCTACTGACTTTGCAACGAGGTCTGGGGCACCCGCTATGTTGACAAGGTAGCTGCCATGGATGAACACCGGACCTATTCCGGTCTCCTCGGCGGCGCTTGTGAACTTCGCAACGGCGTCCGGCTTGAGGTCTCGGAACTTCCATGCGCGGGGAGAGGACGCGAAGATCTGGATCGTTTCCGCACCAATATCCGCGGCCCGACCGAATGCGGTGTGAAGCCCCCCTGCGGTGGATACATGCGCACCTATGTTCATAACTTGGTCTCCTGCTGTGTGGTGACTTGCCCTTCCTGTGAGTTCTTCAGGACCAGGCCGCCGGCCTCCTTAGTGCGTATACGATGAAGTTGGGTGCCCGGTACTCGTCGTCAAACGTCGGGTTCTCCGCCAGTTGCTCCTCAGAAGGAACCGGCTCATCCAGCCGTTCCAGCACAAAGCCCGCATCAAGAAACACTGACGAACGCAGGCATAACTTCAGAAGCAAATTGCCCAAGCTGTTCCATGAACTCCGCGCGGGGCATTCCTTCGGCCCAGTGCAAGATAACGTGCTCAAGCCCCGGGTACTTGATTTCCAGGTCTCTCAGGAAGTCAACGAAGTCCTCTGGCGGCCCGCAGATCCATGCCTTTTGCTCGACTCCGTCCTCGATGAACGGCGTGCGTGCCGGCGCCCCCGGGGTTCCCCACACTCGGCCATGTTCGTCGGCATAGCGTACAAAACCAAACGGCGCGAACCACTTGTAGCGCTCGTCGTGATACGGCCTGAGTCTGTTCATCGCTTCCTCTTGCGTGTCGGCGATGTAGAAGCCGAACTCAAGCGCGAGATTCTCGCCAAGCTGGAGCTTGCGGCCGTACTTCGCGTTGGCGTCCCGATATTGTTCGAAGACGCCCTTCACCAGCGTCTCGCCCGTCAGTCCGACAACTCCGTTGATACGGTTCCTGGCAATGAAATCTATCGTCCTGCCGCTGACGATAGGCTGCCACATCTCGACCGGGAGGTTCTTCGGGCGGGGCACAAGTGTGACTTCCTCGAGATCGTATCCTCGGTACTCGACCTCTGAGGGGATAGTGAAGTGCTCGCCTCGATGGGAGAACGACTCTTCGTTGAATGCCTTGAAGAGCACTTCCATCTGCTCTTCGAAGTATGCGCGATTGGCATCGTTGTCAATTACCGGCGCGCCGAAAGTCTCGACCTCCCGACTGTGGTAACCACGTCCTACGCCGAAGACAATCCGGCCGTCGGTCAGTATGTCGGCCATCGCGTAATCTTCGGCGAGCCTAAGCGGGTGCCACATCGGGACGATGTTAAAGGCACAGCCAAACTTGAGAGTCTTGGTGTGGGCGGCCAAATGCGTCCCAAGCAGGATGATGTTAGGAATGCACTCGTAGCCCTCTCGCTGGAAGTGGTGCTCCGCCATCCATAGTGTATGGAATCCAAGGCCGTCCATCAGCCCGGCGACCTGCGAGGCGGTGTCAAGGCTCTCCATGAGCCTGTCGTTCGTGTAGCGTCGCTGGTCGGCAGGTGTTCCGTCTGCACCTACATCTTCAAGATCGATGTTTCCGACATAGAGGACTGAGAAGTTCTTAATCAAGCGGTGTCCCTCCTGATCTGTCGCATGGGTAACTGCCCCGACAGATATTGTCGTCTAATGAAGCGCGGCGCGGCAAGTAAGAAGTTGGAGAGCTGTGTCAGATTGGTAGAGGCCGCTATTTGGAACGCGAGCATACGGACAATCCGGACGGACGGACAACCTATAAGGGTTGTCTGTCCGTCCGGGCACGGTGATGTTGATGAACTGCCCCTACCAATCTGACACAGCATCAAGAAGTTGGTGTCGACCTGCGTAGTCAAGGCGAGAGTGATACAATGCGCGCAAAGCTGGACTGGCCTATCGGAGCCTGTCCTGACAGGAACAATACTGGAGGGGAAAATGACAGATCAAGTGAAAGTGGATGTCTGGTACGACTACGCTTGACCCTGGGTTTACAATGCAGCCGTGTGGCTGGATCAGGTCAAGCAGGAGTACGGAGACAATCTGCAGATCAACTGGCGGCACTTCTCGCTGGAGCAGATCAACAGCAGGAATGATCCAGACTGGAAGGTCTGGGAACAGATGGATGTGCGAGAGGCCCGGGCTCTGTTGGCTTCGGTAGCTGCGGAGGCCGCAAAGCGACAGGGAAACTCCGAGGCATTTGATCGCTTCCATCTCGCGCTTCTGACGGCGCGCCACGCTGGCGACCGAGTCGCGCTGAACCAGGACGAGCCGCTCATCGCGATAGCAGAGCAGGCCGGTCTCGACGTGGAGCAGTTCAAGAAGGATCTTGACGACCCCGATGTGCTCGCCGCAGTCGCTGCCGACCACGAGGCGGCCACGACCCAGGAAAACGGTGTATTCGGCACGCCGACATTCCTGTTCGAGAATGGCCACACAGCCTACATGAAGACGTTCATACCCCCGGAGGGAGAGGCTGTAGAGGTCTTCGACAGCTTCGTCTCTCTATTCGGAGGCAGGACCTACATCGGCGAGATCAAGAGCCCTCAGCCGCCGTGGCCTAAGGGAGCACTCGACTAGACTGAACTCAGGGGTGCGGTCGCTGTGACTGCACCCCTGAATATCAGCTCATTGTCAGCACGAGCTTGCCGAAGAAGTTTCGGCTTTCCATAGTCTCGTGCGCATTCGCGGCTTCTTCAAGCGGGAAGGTCTCGTGGATGACTCCGCGGATCACTCCCCTGCCCGCCATATCAACGATCTGACGCATGTCCTCTTTGCGTCCCATGAACACCCCGAACACGGTCTGGTAGCGAGTGAACATCGCTCCCATCTGCAACTCTGCGCGATAGCCGGTGGTCACACCGCAGATACCATAACGGCCGCCCATCGCAAGTGATCGGGTCGCGGCAGGCCAGAACTCTGCGCCGACGTGGTCCAACACTACGTCCACGCCGCGTTCTTCGGTAATCTCACGGACGCGCTCAGCAATGTCCTCGTGGGAATAGTTTATGACGTGGTCGGCACCAAGCTCGGCGGCCTGGGCGGCCTTCTCTTCGGTGCTCGTTGTGGTGATAACCGTGGCGCCGATAACGTTTTTCGCTACCTGTATGCCGGCTGTTCCTACACCAGCTGACGCAGAGAGAACCAGCGCAGTCTCCCATGACTTGAGGGCGCCCTTACGTACCAGGATGGTCCAGCTGGGGAGATACACTGTTGGAAGCGTTGCCGCCTCCTCGAATGACAGCCCATCGGGAATGGGGACCGCGCTTGTGGCAGGCACGCCGACGTACTCAGCATAGCTTCCGCTGCGGGACGAGCCGAGCATTCCAGAGTTTTCACAGAACTCGTCCTGACCTGCGGAACACCAGCGACACTGGTTGCAGGTCATCCTGGGGTTGACGACGACGCGCTGCCCGGTCTCCCGTCCGCGAACCTCCGAGCCAACTTCGACGATCTCGCCTGCTGCGTCGCCACCGAGAATATGCGGGCTATCGAAGTTGCGGCGTCGCGTGCCCCTGACTCCGGCGCGCGTATATACGTCGAGGCGATTGAGTGACGCAGCCTGTACCCGCACCTTGACGTCGTTGGGACCGATCTCCGGCTCCGGCATGTCTCCATACTGGAGAACGCCAACGTCTCCATGCTCGGTCATATAGACGGCTTTCATTTTGTCTCCAGTCGTTAACTATTGGCAGTTAGCGGACGAACGTTTTCAGTGAAGTTGGCGAGGAGGTCGAAAGTCTCCTCGAGGTTCGATCCCTGGAAGTTGAGCATCAGGTGGTTGACGCCGAGGTCTTCAAGCGCATCAATGTCGGCGGCGATCTGCGTGGCTGACCCGGTGAGGATCCGGCGTTCGCCATCGACGATCTGCTCTTGTGTGTCGTCATACCAGTTGATGCTATAGGCGAAGTCGAGGTCGGAGGCGTTACGGCCCGCGCGCTCGGCGTGGCGGAGGACCCTAGCCTTGTAGTCGGCGAACTGCTCCACAGTGCCGACCGGGAAATTCGGATTGCTGCAAATCGGGTACCACGCATCCCCAAGCTGACCGGCCCGGCGCAGCGCGGGCGGACTCTCGCCGCCAATCCACAGCGGAGGATGCGGCTGCTGCACCGGCTTTGGAGCGAAAGCAATGTTGGAGAAGCTGGCGTAGTCACCGTCGAATGACGGATCGTCGCTGGTCCAAAGCTCCTTGAAAACTCGCAGATACTCGTTGCCTACCGCGCCGCGTTCGGCATACGGCGGCGCCCCGATCGCCTCGAACTCCTCCTCCATCCACCCGACGCCACACCCGACGATCAGCCGGCCCTCTGAGAGTACATCGATGGTCGCCAGCATCTTGGCCGTGAGTACAGGACTCCGGTGCGGGAGCACCATCACCGAGGTCAGCAGCTTGATCGTGGACGTCACTCCGGCAAGATAGGCTACCGTCGTGAGCTGCTCCATGTACTCGCCGGACTGCGAGCTTGTGAACTCTCCACTATCGCTGTACGGGTAGATCGAGTCAATGTCATTGGGAACAACTACGTGATCGCTGACTGTGATGATGTCGAACCCAAGCTCCTCGCCCTTCCGGGCCAGAGCTACTATGTTTTCCAACGAAGCCAACGGGCCCCTACTGGGTACGCCGAATCCGAATTCCATGGTGTTCCTCCAGTTGATGTGTGAGTGATCTGCTAGCTGGCAGGATGCTAACAGTTGGTGATTGCTGGTGACTAGTGGGTAGTACCGGGACGGCGTATTTTCGCATAGATGTACATAGTGGGAAGGAGCCCTACCGTGTGTATCTGCGTCGCTGGTCGAATGTGTTAGAGTGTATACAATGTAACTACGCTGTCTGTGAGGGACCCAATTACATGAAGACTCGGATAGTCAGGATAGGCAACTCTCGTGGGGTGAGGCTTCCGAAGCCGCTCATTGAAGAGGCGGGCTTGGGAGACGAGGTCGAGTTACGCGTGGTGGAGACCGGACTCTTGATTGAGCGAGCGCCACAATCGCGCACCGGGTGGGCTGATGCTGCCGCACTTATGCACGAGCGCGGCGAAGATAGCCTTCTCGATGAACCATCGGCTACGTACTTCGATGAGTCTGAGTGGGTCTGGGAGTGAGTGGAGCACGGCGGGGCGATGTCTACCTCGTCATGCTCAACCCGACTCGCGGTGACGAGATAAGGAACATGAGGCCGTGCCTCGTCGTATCTCCTGACGAGTTGAACGGTGCTCTCAACACGTTCACTATCACTCCGATGACTACCGGCGGTCACGCATACCCATTTAGGGTACCTTGCGAATTCAGAGGGGCGGCGGGATACATCGTGTTGGACCAGCTACGTACCGTGGACCGCAGGAGAATGGTGCGCAGATTGGGCAGGATAGACTCGGCCACTTTAGGTGAAGTCCTTCGGGCGCTCAGAACGATGTTCGAGCATTAGGTCGGGTCTGCGATGAACTCCCTGAGCGCCTGGAAGTAGGCTGTACCGCCCCGCTCGTAGACGTCGTTGTGCATGGCACCCTTGACGACATGAAAGCGTTTAGGATCACGCGCGGCTTCAAACAACTCCTCAGCCATTTGGAATGGGACGATTTCGTCGCGGTCGCCGTGGACGATCATCACAGGAGATTTGACCCTGCTTATCTTGGCAAGCGTGTCGTAGCGCGCGCCCACGAATGGCATTAGAGCATACACGAGCCAATCGGGACGGCTAGCCCCGGCCATACTTATCACGGAAGTGAACCCGGACTCGAGTATCACACATCTGACTGCGTGCCGAGTGGCCATCTCTGCAGCGACCCCCACGCCGAGGGAGCGTCCGAACAGGACTATGTCCTCGACTGGATCAAGGCCGAGTTCGGTGACTAGGTGTTCGAACGCCGCTTCAGCGTCCAGGTAGAGTCCCTTCTCCGATGGGCTCCCTTCGCTGAGGCCATAGCCCCTGTAGTCTACGATCAGAACTCCCAAACCGGTGAGCCTGCTGAGCACGGCGATATTGTCCACTCTATGGCTGATGTTCCCCGCGTTGCCGTGCAGCCACAGCAACGTAGTGTCCGACTCTCCGGGCACATGCCATGCATGAATTCGAACCCCGTCTGCCGCGGCCAGGTAGACATCACCGTAGTCCAGGCCCACCTCCGCGGGCGTCATAGACAAGTGTCGATCCGGGAAGTAGACCATGAACCGGTCGAGTATAGACATCTGCCAAACCTTGACCCCAATAACTGCTCCGACAGCGACGAACAGTGCGATCAATAGCAGAGTCTTCCGCTGCATCTATGCTATAGCCTAGCGCCTCAGCGTTGCTACCGCTGCGGTCAGGAGCGCCGCTGAGAAAACGACGAGCGCTGCCAGGTCGGCCCACAGCGTTGCGAGGTCGGTACCACGGAGCATAATTTCACGCAGCGCATCGACTGCATATGTGAGGGGAAGCACGACAGAGAACCACTCGAAGAGCGTAGGCATCTGCTCGACTGGGATTATCACTCCGGAAAGGAAAATCTGGGGCGCTAAGACGATGGGGATGAACTGGACTACCTGGAACTCGTTGTTGGCAAAGCTGGATATGAATATGCCCAGACTGACGGCGACAGTGACTATCAGGAATAGAATCGCTCCGATCTCCCAGAGGCTCCCAACGTATTCGATGCGGAGAGCGAAGATCGTGAACGCCAGAATAACCGCGGTCTGCACGACGGCGAAGATCAGGAATCCCAGCATGTAGCCGAGCATGATGTCGAAGCTGCCCACAAGTGTGGTCTGGAGGCGCTCGAGCGTTCCCTGCGCTCGCTCGCGCAGGAATCCGACGCCGGTCAGTATGAACGTGAAGAACAGCACGAACACCGCGAGCAGGCCAGGTGCGACGCGGTCGAGTACGGCGCGCTGCTCGTACAGGCTGAAGCCAACTAGGGACATGACGATGAGTGGGCCGACGACCAGCAGGGCGATTGAGCGTCGGTCGCGGAGTATCTGCCGAATGATCCGCTCGGTGATTGCCATAGTGCGGTCGATCGACATTATTCGTCCGAACTCCGTAGGAAGTGCATGAACGCATCTTCCAGCGATGCGTCTGACCTGCCGGTGGCCGCGCGGAGGGCAGCGGGTGTATCGAGGGCAATTACCCTACCATCTCTGAGAAACGCCAGTCGGTCGCAGTGGGCGGCATCATCCATCGTATGGCTCGAGATCATGATGGTCGTGCCAGACTCTGCCATCCGCCTGAAGCGCATCCAAAAGACGGCCCTCAGGTCTGGGTCGAGTCCGACAGTGGGTTCGTCGAGAAGCAGCAGCCTTGGGCGGTGGACCAGTGCGATCGCAAGGCTGACCCGCTGCCGCATGCCTCCGCTGAGGTTGAGAACCGGGTCGGCGATTCGTGGCATCAGGCCAACTTGTTCGACAGCCTCTTCGACTGATCGACTCCGTGTACGACGGTCTGACATTCCATACATTCTTGCGAAGAAGTCGACGTTCTCCCTAATGGAGAGTTCCTGGTACAGAGCGCTGAGCTGTGGCATATAACCGACTTGAGCTGCCTGACGAGGAGACGGAGGTTGGCCATACACGGTGAGCGTACCACTGTCATTGCGAATCAGGCCGACCATCATCCTCATGAGAGTGGTCTTGCCGGAGCCGTTGGCTCCCAGCACGCCGAATATCTCTCCTTCCCGTACCGACAAAGAGAGTCCGTTCAGTACCTGGAGCGAGCCGTAGCTGAACGTGACACTGCTGGCTTCGACGACGAACGCGGCTTGCATGACCGGACTCTAGCACGTCCCGGCATACCGGACAACTGATATAATCGGCCACACCAGACTGGACCGGAGGTGTGCATAGTGAGACTAGAGAACAAGGTCGCCCTTATAACTGGAGCCGCCCACGGCGTAAAGGGAGAGCTCATGGGGTTCGGCGGCGCGTCGGCGTGGCTGTTCGCCGAAGAGGGCGCCAAGGTCGTGCTGACTGACATCGACATCGAGGCCGGCGAGCGAACGGTTGCGCAGATGCGTGAGGAAGGGCACGACGTCATGTTCGTTCGGCTCAATGTAACGAGCGAGAGCGAGTGGCAGTCTGCGATAGAGACTACAGTCGAAGCGTACGGCGGTCTGCACGTGCTCGTCAACAATGCGGGCACTGGAGGCCGACCGACAGTAGAAGAGACTACAGAAGAAGTTTGGCAGGGACAGATGGACGTTCACGGCAAAGGTGTTTTCCTTGGCACAAAGCACGCGATTCCACACATGCGCGCTGCGGGCGGAGGCTCGATCATCAACATCTCGTCGATTTACGGGATCGTCGGCAGCATCGGGTCCACGGCGTACCACGCTGCCAAGGGCGCGTCGCGCATCTTCTCCAAGTCGGCAGCGGTGCAACTTGCCGGTGACGGAATCAGGGTGAACTCGGTACATCCGGGCTTCATGCTCACACCGATGACGTTGGCGGGAGCGGAGAACGATGAGCGCCTGAACTTCATGCTAGAGCGCATCCCAATGGGTCGTATGGGCGATGCGATGGAGATTGCCCGGGGCATCCTTTTCCTGGCATCGGACGAGTCGTCCTACATCACCGGTTCAGAGCTGGTGATCGACGGGGGGATGACAGCTCAGTAGCGTTGGTAACCGACTTCCACACGCACATCGTGCCGCCCTGGCTAAAGCGAGAGCGGGAGAAGTGGACAGGACGCGACGCCACGTTCGGAGAGCTTTTCTCCGATCCCAGAGCCAAGTTGGCTTCCGCTGAAAACCTGATAGAGGCTATGGACGAGGACGATGTTGATGTGTCCGTAGCGATGGGATTCGGGTGGACTGACATCGGGCTTGCTCGAATGTGCAACGATTACATAGCGGATTCTATCCAGGCTCATCCCGATAGGCTTATCGGATTCGGGTCGGTCAACCCCGCGTGGGGCGAAGACGCTGGACGCGAACTTGAACGGTGCGTGCAACTCGGACTCAGGGGCCTGGGAGAGCTCCACCCGGACACCCAGGGTTTCGATATGGGCGACGCAGGCACCATGAGACCCGTCCTGGAAGTTGCAGAGGAACATGTGCTCACCATTACGACTCATTCATCGGAGCCTGTCGGACACGCTTACCAAGGGAAAGGCCAGACTACCCCGCGCGTCCTGATGCGGTTCATTGAGAACGCGCGCGCCTACCCGAGTGTGAAGGTCGTGTGCGCACATTGGGGCGGAGGACTTCCATTCTACGCGCTGATGCCGGAGGTGAAAGAGGCGTTCGAAAACGTCTGGTTCGATACGGCCGCATCGCCTTTCCTGTACGACGTAAGCGTATTCACGACCGTGTCAAGCATCATCGGGACGGACAGGGTTCTACTGGGAAGTGACTATCCGTTGATAACGTTTGGGCGTTTAAGGCAGCAGGTGGAAGACGCCGGTCTGCTGCTAGCCGACCTCAGCGCGTGCGGACCGATTGGGCCGCCCTCTGGAACGGTCTTTCCCGGATTGCCACAGTAGTTGCCGTACCCAGGATAGAAAGAGCGAACATCAATATGAAGGCGCCGTTGTAGCTGCCGGTAGCGTCGAAGATAAGCGCGCCCACGAATGCCCCCAGGCCGCCTGCGATTTGATGAACCATGTTGATCAAACCACTGACGCTTCCAAGTCTTGCCGTCCCGAAGATGTTGCCGGCGAACACTACGGTAAGCGGTGCGGTCATGGTGAATGTGAATCCGTACACCAGTGCGGTGGCAGCGATGCTGACCGTGTCCTGCATGAACAGGATGTAGCCGAAGAGTCCTATTCTCAGGACGAAACAGATAAGCGTAGGTCTGGACGCGCCATACCGGTCCGCCAGGGCCCCCGACAGCAACACTCCTACGAGACCTGCGAGTCCCATGAACGCCAGGATGTTCCCTGCTGGAAAGTCCCCCACGCCCTTGTCCTGAGCAAACGCAACGATGTGCGTCGCCACGAAGAAGTCCTGGAAACCACAGACAGCGAACATTGCCATCAAGAGCCAGAAGTCCCGCGCTACCAGGACCGATCTCAGTGATGAGTCTCCGCGGCTCGCTGCGCCTGCACTGCGGTGTGCGTCTCCTGACGGCTGGGTCGATCTGACGAATACCAGCACGAGCGGGACTACTACAATCGCATTGACCAGTCCGAGTATGAAGTAAGCTCGCCTCCAGCCGACATCGGCGAGAAACGAGGTCAGCAGCGCAATGATGACGAGCTGGCCCGTGCCGTTGCCCGTTATAGCGGCACTGGATGCCATTCCAGTGTTGTTAGGGAACCAGCGGCTCATCAGCACGCTTACCGGCGCTACGGAAGTAGCAGCGTTTCCCACGGCGTAGAGGAGTCCGTACAGCGCGAACAGATGCCACGCGGAGGTCACGGCGCCCATCATGGCAATGGCCGATGCACTGAGGATGGCTCCAACCGCCATGATCATCTTTATGCTGTGCCGATCGATCATTCTGCCGACAAACGGCATCGCCAGTGCGGACACGATCATGAACGCCAAGAGCGCAGAAGACAGAGTCGAACGGCTAAGGTCGAGGTCCTCTGTCATAGGGACGAGCACCAGCCCGAACACGTACCGGGACCCGCTTCCGAAGAAGAGTACGGCGAATCCTACGGCCAGTATGATGTGGGGATAACCTAACCTGCGGACAACGCGGGTCATACAAGGCGTTCCTTAGCTCTTTGATTGAATTGAGTCTCAGAGCCGCAGTGTAGCACGCTCAAACATAAGGGGCGGTCACTAGGACCGCCCCAAAACACTTACCTGTTCAATGAACCTACCGCCAGTAGCGGGAGATGTTCTCCTCCTCCTTGGACTTCATCTCCAAGAGGGCAGGCTGTCCCTCGCGGTTTGCGGCAAGTGCCCGCTGGATCGCTGGGGCGATCTCGGCGGGGTCGGAGACCTTTTCGCCATACGCGCCCAAACCGCGCGCGACCTCGGCATACTCCCCACCCAGAGCGTTGCTGTTCCAACGCTCAGTGGCGAACGGCATGTGTTCGTAATAGTGGGTCATGACACCGTTGTTGAGCACGACTGTCAGGATAGGAATTTCGGACCTCGACGCGGTCTCGATGTCGAGGCCGGCCATCCCGAACGCGGCGTCGCCCATGATGTTGATGACCTGCTTTCCTGGCTCAGCCATCTTGGCGCCAAGTGCGAGACCGAGGCCGTATCCGAGCTGAGTCGACTTGCCCCATCCGATGTAGTTGCGAGGTGTGACTGCGGGCCAGAACGGAACGATCTGCTCTCGCGGGTAGCCGGAGTCGTGGGTGATGATGGTCTCACGAACGTCCACTGCCTTCATCAGCTCGGTGAAAACGCGATAGGGGCTGATCGGGACCTCGTCCGAGTTGAGAGAGGGCGACCACTCGGCCATCCAGTCGGCCTTGACCTTGGCAAGCTCTTCTCGGACTCCGTGAATATCGCCGCGTCCGTGTTCGCCGAGTTGGCTCTTCGCCTCTTCAATCATCTGTCGGAGAACGACTTTGGCGTCGCCGACCGCGCCGTAGTCAGCGCGATAGTCCTTGTTCACGTCGTCGGTGCAATTGGTCGAGTGTCCGAGCGTAACACCGCTGGGCATGGGAGCGTTGAAACCCGAGATCGTGAAGCTGGTACCCATACCCAGAACGAAATCGGCCTTTGACAGGAAGTGCTGGCACATCATTGTGCCTGACGATGCTCCCGTGCCCAGGGCGAGCGGGTGGTCTTCCGGGAAGGCGCTCTTGCCCGCAAGCGTGGTCATGACCGGGATGTTGGTCAACTCCGCGAACTCAACTAGCTCATCCGTAGCCTCGGCGTACATGACTCCCTGACCGGCATTGATGACGGGAGCCTCGGCGGCGAGCATCGCGGACACGAGGTCGCGGACGTCCTCTGGACTTCCGCCTGACTTCCGCGGCTTGACCGGCTTATAACTATCCACCAGCGCATCCGGGATCTCCTGGATCATCACGTCTCGCGGTAGCTCGAGCAGCACGGGTCCAAGCCTGCCGTGCTTGAGCTGGCTAAAGGCCATTCCCATGAGCTCGGGGATCCGCTCGACGCTGTTGACCAGCGCCATCCACTTGGTGATGCCGCCATAGTTCTTTACGGCCTCGAAGTTAGGATGGACGTCCATCCGGTCAAAGGGTTGTCCACCCGGCAGACAGAGGATGGGAACCGAGTCGGCGTACGCCTGGGCGACACCGCCGAATGCGTTTTCAGATCCTGGCCCTGTTTGCATCGTGAATACGCCGATGGTCTTGCCGTTCTTGATGCGGCTGAACCCGTCCGCCATGTTCACGCCGGCGCGCTCCTGGCGGGACAGAATAGGCCGGATGCCCTCCCTCGCGCATGTGTCGATGAGGCTCTGGGCGGGGAAGGCGGCTATCCACTCCACGCCCTCTTTCTTGAGGATCTTGGCTACTGCTTGGTCTCCGTTCATGTGATGTTCTCCTGTTATTTAGTGGTTTCCGGATTGCTATTTCTAGATTTTCGCTTAAGGTCAGTGTTCTTCTTCAGAAGCTCCGTCAGCCAGCGTGAGCTGGGCCTCAGGCAGATGACGCGCAGTGATCTCTCGGATATCGATGTCTAGCTGATCTAGCTCCGGGATATCTTCTGTTGTCGGCACGCCCAGATCCTTGAATCGGCGGGCTGAAATGGCGACTCGGCTGTCGAATGAGCCCACAGCGCTGTTGTAGCTCCTGACAGCCCCACGCAATGAACTGCCGACCTTGGCGACGTGCCCTGCATATACGGCAAGTCGATCGTGGAGCTCTTGGCCGATCTTCTGGACCTCCACAGCATGTTCTGCAAGCTGCGCCTCTTTCCAACCCATTTCGACCGTCTTGAGCAACGCCATCAGCGTGTTAGGGGTAGCTATTATTACTCTCTGTTGCATGGAGCGGTCAAACAGTTCAGGGTCACGTTCGAGTGCAGGCTGAAGGAGGAACTCCCCGGGCAGGAACATGACCACAAACTCCGGCGATCGATCGAGTGCGTCCCAGTATGCTTTGCGTGAAAGTGACGTAGCCCGAGCCTTCACCTGATCGGCGTGACGAGTCAACTGTGTCTCGCGATCCTCGTCACTTTCGGACTCAATGGACCTCAGATAGGCGTCCATCGGGGTCTTGGCATCTACGACTATGGTCCTGTTGCTTGGCATTCGGACCACCATGTCTGGGCGATCCGTGTTGCCATCGTCAGACTGAATGCTGACCTGCTCTTCGTAGTCGCAGTAGTTGGTCATCCCGGCCAACTCGGCCACACGCCGGAGTTGTATCTCGCCCCAGCTGCCTCGAACTTCTGGACGCTTGAGCGCGGTAGTAAGGTTGCGAGTCTCCTGTTCGAGTGCCTTGTTGTTGTTTGCCAACGTTTCCAGCTGCTGCTTGAGACTGCCCTGGGTCTCAGTCCGTGCCGTCTCGATTCGCTTTAGCTCATCTGAGAGCGGCTTGACGAGGTCACTGACAGCTTCCTTGCTGAGGCCAAAGTCCTTCTTGGCCTGTTGAACGAGGTTTCCTACCTTTTCGTCGGCGGCGGTCAGGAACTTCTCGTTGTTGCTGTCTATGACCTCGGTGGCAAGGACCTTGAACTGGTCCGTGAGTGTCTTTTCAATGTTCCCCTGCTCTTCGAGGCGGCGATTAGCCTCACGCAGCTGTTGCTGAAGGGACGCGACTGTCTCTCCGGATTGCTGGGCCGCAACTCGAGACTGTTCGAGCGCACTCGCGTTCGTCGCATACAGAGCAGTGACCGACTCGAGGTTGGCACGCACCGCGGCCAGCTCGCGGCTGGCTTCGTCTCTCTCTTCTCGAATTTTGTCGCGTTCGTCCCTAAGCCCGGAGGCCGCGCTGGCCTCTTGTTCGAGTCGGGACATGGAATCGGCTGAACGCAAACGCAACGCCAGCCAAGCCAGAAGTCCGCCTACGAGCAGGCCAATGACCAGACCGACAATTGCGAATAGTCCAGAATCCATAGCTAGTGGACGCGGGTGAATTTCTGGAGGCGCTGGCCTTCGAGTACCTCCCCGATGTAGAGGTCTCCATTGGAATCGACCGCAACGCCGTGTGGAGCCCAGAACAGACCCGCTTCGTGCGTGCGGTCTCCGCCCCACTGCGCCAACGTATTGCCCTCGTTGTCTATGATGGTCACCCTGCCCTGTAGCTCGGGGACATAGATCTCGCCAGCGGGACCGACGTGTAAATCGGTAGGCTGGCGGAAGCCGGTGAAAATCTCCTCGAACTCGCCCTCCTGGTCGAAGACCTGTATGCGGTCGTTCTCCCGGTCGCACACAAGCACGTTTCCATCGTGATCGAGACCGATGCCGTGGGGCAGGTGGAAGTCGCCCGGGTTCACCTTGCCTGGAAGACCCCACGACAGGATCAGAGAGCCCGTTGAGTCGTACCGATGAACACGGCTGTTTCCATAGCCGTCAGAGATAAAGATATCGCCCTCTTCAGTGACTGCGATTCCAGTGGGCAGGTTGAACGGACCTGCTGCTCTTGGGACTGGTTCGGCATTGGATGTGTATCCTGTCTCCGAGGGCTGGCCTGTGCCGATCCGCAGAAGCAGCTTTCCGTCCAGCGAATACTTGGAGACCACATGTGCATCTCGGTCAGCGAGATAAACGCAGTCATCGGGACCGATATGAATGCCATGCGGTCCCGCAAAGGTCTCGTCCCAAGTGTTGAGAAACGCCCCATCGCTGTCGAACACCATCATCTGGTGTGAGCTGCGATTGAATGCGTACACATTGTCGTTGCTGTCAACAGCAACGCCGGCAACCTGATGCCACTCATACCCTTCGGGCAGGTCTCCCCAACCCTCTACCAGTTCGTACTGAAAGTCTCCTGAGCCGTATGTCATGGTCTTTCCTCCGATGCGTGGGATAACTGGGCAGGAACCCAGCAGGTACGCGACGCAGGCTTCCTGATTCGCCGCGTACTATACGTTGTAGATCAATCAGGGGTCAAGCAATAGAACCGTCTATTGAGATGTCCAAAACAGCGGGGCGACCTGAGTTGAGCGCATCCGTGAGGGCGGGGCCGATTTCGGCCGGATCAGTGATACTCTGACCATATATACCCATCGCCTCGGCGACGCCCGCAATGTTGAACGGGATAGGAAAGTCCATGGCCAGATACTTGCTCTGGGGATCAGACTCGCCGAGGATGTCCCGCTTATATACGTTCATATTGAGCTTCAGAACACGGTATGCTCGATTATTGCAGATGAGATACACGACAGGGATGTTGTAAGCCGCTGCCGTCCAGAGGGCCTGGACGGTCATCATGGAGCTGCCGTCTCCAATGATCCCGATAACCGGTCGATCCGGGTTGGCCAGCTTGAGCCCTAGCGTACCTCCCATTCCCCAGCCGAGAGCACCACCCCGTTCCCCGAACACGGTACCGGGCGTGTCGAAGCCGATGGCCGCGTGGATCGAATCGCGAGTGGTCACCGAGTCATCGGCAATCAGCGTGTCGGGTGGAAGTGCCTGTGCCACTTCGTGCATCATCCGCTCGGTGGACATGGGACTGAGGTCCCAACGCTCCTTGAGGCGGGCTTCCGTCGCAGCTCTCTGGGCTGCTTTGGATTCAGCTAGATTGGCTATCCGTCCTTTGGCTGCCTCCCTATGCGCGCCGGTGAGGTCAGAATCCAACGCTTCGGCTAGGTGGGCAAGTCCGACCTTGGGGTCTGCAATGATACCAATGTCCGTAGGCTCGCTCTTGCCGATCTCCCTGGCTGCCTGGTCCAAATGGATGAGCTTGGTGTCGGGGTCGAGCGCCCGTCCAGGGAAGTGGAAGAACCCGCTGAATACGTTGGTTCCTACGGCAAGAACCACATCGGCATCGGCAAAGAGCGCTCTTCCCGCGGGAGAGACCGGTGCGGTGCGGCCCATGAACTGCGGATGTGCGGTGGGGAAGTTCATCTCCGAGTATGCGGAAGAATAGACCCGCGCGCCGATTAGTTCGGCGAGCCGTACGGCCTCGTCGATTCCGCCTGACTGGGCGAGACGGTCGCCGACGATCATCGCAGGATTGCTGGCGCCCGCCAGGATGGCGCTGGCATCCGAGACCGCTTGGGCGTCGGGGGCTATCCTGAAGTAGCCGGCCGGAGACGGCACTATCTCGACTTCACCCTCGTCATCGAGCGCATTGGCCGAGAAGCCGATGTAGACGGGACCCGTCGGAGGTGTCTTGGCTTCTGTGAAGGCGCGCCGGACGACCGACGGGATCTGCTCCGGATGGGTGACCTCCGCGCTCCACTTGGTGAAGAGCCGTGTCATCTCGTCGAGTTGCGTCCTGCCCTCCGCGAGTTTACGAATGTCCTTATTCGCGCTGGTGACCACCATGGGAGTGCCGCCCTCTTTGGCATTGTGCAGAAGGCTGATCCCATTTGCGAGGCCGGTCTCAATGTGTAAGCTTACAAAAGACGGTTGCTGAGTGGAGCGAGCGTAAGCATCGGCCATGCCCATGGCCGCTCCCTCCTGGGTTGTCAGGACGTATTCAAGATCAGGATAGTCCTCGAGCGCGTCCAGGATTGCACCCTCACTGGTACCTGGATTGCCGAATATGTACTTGACGCCCTCCGCCCGCAGCATTTCCATGAGGGCGCGTTTTCCGGTCATCTGAGGCATGAGAATTCTCCGAGGCTCTGGGTGTCGGGTTGATGATGGACTTCAGGAGACAGCGTCAACGGCGGCCTGCGCACATTCTTCGTCCTCCTCGCCAGTGCCTCCTCCGACGCCACAAGCGCCAACAGGCACACCATCCCTGATTAGAGGGACTCCACCAAGACTCGCAATCATGTGGTCGCCTTCAGCCGCTCGAATGCCGGTCACGATAGGGCTTCCGGCCCTCTCCTGCATCTCTCCACTGGGCCTGCCGAATGCGACAGAGGCGACCGCCTTGCCCTGACTGCCATAGACACCGGCCCAGATCGCGCCGTCCATCCTCGCGAAAGAGACGAGCCTTCCACCGGCGTCGCAGACCGCAACGTTAATTTTGATATCGAGTGCCTCCGCTTTAGTGAGCGCCGCGGCGACCATTGTCTGGGCTTCCTGTAGTGTGATGCTCATCTGAGCCTCCGTATGGATAAGGATCGTTACCTCTGGGACTTGCAAAGCGTAATACAGGTCTCCTGGGCACGCAACACGGCGCCCACCAAGTGGCGTCGGTTGCGTCCAAGGTGCGTGCAGGCCAACTCAGTCGCCGACCAAGGCAATTATCCTGTCGATGGCCTCATCTCGGAACCGGTCGAGGTCATCGGCGTCTTTGACAAGGGCCCCTAATGTCTGCCGGACTGCGTCCCTGTCAAGATGGTCGTAGTGGAGAATGACCATCGCCTTAGCCCAGTCCAATGTCTCCGAGATGCCGGGAATCTTGTCGAGGCCGGAATCACGCGCGTTCTCAACAAACCGGCAGACCTGACGCGCGAGACTCTCGGAGATGCCTTCCACCTTGCGGCGAACTATGCGCAGCTCCTTTTCAAGATCCGGATAGTCTATCCACAGGTACAGGCAGCGGCGGCGCAGCGCATCTGAGAGATCGCGAGTGCGGTTGGATGTCAGGATCACCAGGGGACGATGCTCTGCGGTTATCGTTCCGATCTCTGGAATGGTCACCTGGAACTCTGAGAGAATCTCCAGAAGGAACGCCTCGAACTCTTCGTCCGCCCGGTCTACCTCATCTATGAGAAGCACCGGCGGCCCGTCGGGCTGCGTCAGCGCCGAAAGCAGCGGTCTCTCCAGCAGGAAATCGCGGCTGAAAATCTGTTCCTCGCGCTGTTCAGACGTGCGCCCGCTTCCCTCGTCCAACCTGATCCACAGGAGCTGCTTTGGATAGTTCCACTCGTAGAGCGCAGTGGTAACGTCAAGCCCCTCGTAGCACTGGAGCCGGATAAGACGTGTGTCCATAAGCTGCGCCATGACATTCGCGATCTCAGTTTTGCCGACCCCCGCGCGGCCCTCGATCAGCAGCGGGCGTCCCAGAGCCTGGGCCATGTAGATCGATGTGGCGATTGCAGGGTCAGCGATGTAGTCTCGGGACTCCAGTTCGCGGACGATGTCTCTGATTGGATCTGGCGCGTACAGTTGGGGCCTCTCAAGAACACCGCCCCGACTGCGGTCGGGGCGGTCTGAGTACTACATTGTCATACAACGGTGTGCTAGCTCACCCCTGCATGGCGCGCCAGACCTTCTCGGGCTTGGCGGGCATGTTCATGTGAGTGACGCCGAACGGCGACAGCGCGTCGATAACGGCGTTCATCACCGCTGGGGACGCCGCTATGGTACCAGTCTCTCCCGCGCCCTTGACGCCGAGAGGGTTGGTTGGCGATGGCGTCGTCGTGCGGTCGGTGATGATGGACGGAACACTTTCGGCAGTCGGTATCGCGTAGTCCATCATGCTGCCGGTGATGAGCTGGCCGGACTCGTCATACACTGCCTCTTCCGACAGTGCCTGACCCACACCCTGCACCACGCCACCGTGGACCATTCCCTCGACGATCATCGGGTTGATGACGTTGCCGACATCGTCGATCGCGACGTACTTCTGGAGCTCCACCTCGCCGGTATCGCCATCTATCTCCACCACCGCGATATGTGTGCCGAACGGCCATGTGAAGTTCTGAGGGTCGAAGATGCTCACGGCCTCGAGGCCCGGCTCGGTGCCCTCTGGAAGGCTCTCGTACCAGTAGGCTGCAAGCGCGACCTCCTGGAAGCTCTTGGCGTTGGCGGGAGCGCCCTGGACGAAGTACTGACCGTTCTCGGCGACGACGTCTTCAGGGGCTGCCTCGAGCAGGTTGGCCGCGATTCGCTTGGCCTTGTCCTGTATCTTTTCGATGCTCATGTGGATTGCGTTGCCGCCGCAGACTGCGCTGCGGGATCCGAACGTGCCTGTACCCATCTGCACCTTGTCGGTATCGCCGTGGACGACCTCGACGTCCTCCACTGCGACTCCAAGCTCGGCGGCCGCAAGCTGAGCGAAGGTCGTGTCGTGACCCTGGCCGTGCCCGGACGAGCCGGTGAAGACAGTAACCTTTCCGGTCGGATGCACGCGAACTAGCGCGCTCTCCCATACACCGGCGCGGGCTCCGAGCGTGTACGCCACCGCGGACGGCGCCATGCCGCAGATTTCGACGTAAGTAGACAGGCCAATCCCCAGGTAGCGGCCCTCGTCACGACCCGCCGTCTGCTGCGCGCGGAAGTCGTCGTATTCGACAAGGTCCAGCGCGCGGTCGAGAGCGGCTTCGTAGTTGCCACTGTCGTAGACTACCGTGGTGGCGACTTCGTGCCCATCCTCGAATGGAGGTATCAGGTTCTTTCGCCTTACCTCCGCAGGGTCCATGCCAATCTCAGCCGCATAGCGGTCCATCATCCTCTCGACGAGATAAGTGGCTTCGGGACGGCCAGCGCCGCGATAGGCATCCACTGGCGTGGTGGTCGTATACACGCCGGTGACCTTGCACTGGACGTTGTCGATGTTGTACGGGCCGACAAGCATCAACCCGAACAGGTAAGTCGGGATGGCCGGGGCGAAAGTCGAGAGATATGCGCCCATGTTGGCGTAGATGTCGGCGCGAAGTCCAGTAACGTTTCCTTCAGAGTCGCCGATGATCTCAACATCGCCGACATGGTCCCTACCGTGTGTGGTGGCAAGGTAATTCTCCTGCCTGCCCTCGATCCACTTGACCGGACGGCCGAGCCGCTTTGCGAGCGCAGAAGCGATCACCTCTTCGGCGTAGAGATAGAGCTTGCAGCCGAATCCTCCTCCTACGTCGGGCGCAATCACGCGAATCTGGTGTTCGGGGTGTCCCGTGACCAATGCCAGCAGAAGGCGCACGAGGTGGGGGATCTGAGTCGAAGTCCACACGGTCAAGTGGTTGGTACCGGGGTTGAAGTCTGCTACGACTCCGCGCGGCTCCATGGGATTGGGAATCAGCCGCTGGTTGACGATCCTCTCAGTAACGCGAATTGCCGCTGAAGAGGCTGCGTCGTCAAAGTCCCCGCCGCCGATTTCCCACTCGAACGCGACGTTATTGGGCGCATCGTCGTGTACCTGGGCTGCGCTATCCTGAACGGCTGCTTCCATGTCTACGACGGCGTCGAGGACTTCATAGTCGACCTGCACGAGCGCTGCGGCATCCACTGCCGCCTGTGGGCTGGAGGCCACCACAGCGGCAACAGCATCGCCGACACATCGGACCTTGTCGACCGCCAAAGGCGGGTGCGGAACCTCTTTGGTGTCCGGGACCACCCAGCCACATATCAATGAGCCGAGTTCCTCGTGGAGCTGCGCGCCGGTGTATACGGCCACAACGCCATCCGCGGACTCCGCGGCGGAGGTATCGACACTCCTGATGTTGGCGTGGGCGTGCGGGCTGCGAACAAGAACCATGTTGAGCATTCCGACCAGGCGGACGTCGTCAACATACGTTCCTCTGCCGGTGATGAGTCTCGGGTCTTCGCGACGCTTGATGCTTTTGCCGAGCACTGACTGTGTGGTCACGTCTGGCCTCCTGTATTTCGAGTGCTTGGGCCGCGGTTTCTATGTGCCTTGACCCTGGGCAGCCGGCGTGTCGGATTCCGCGGCTCCGGCACTTTGACACACCTGTCAGTAGGCCCAGAATTCAAGCGATACTCTACCCTAGTTAAAGCTGATAGGCAAGTTTTACCTGCCTAATCGAAGGCTACCAAGTCTGTGCAGCTGCTGAGGTGAAGAGTCCAGTCCAAAGTGACAGTGATGCGTTATCTCGCGGGCTTATTGTTCCCTGCCTCCCCCCGTTTCCTTCACCAGGTAGAGAAGCTGGGGCGGAACCAGGAGTATCGCGACGCTGATGAGCGCAGTACGCAGTCCCCGGACGGTTGCGAGCAGGCCCATTGCAGGCCCGAACACCACCTGGCCAAACGAGTTCGCCTGCTCGTGCAGCGAAAATACCGTCGCACGGTACTCAGACTCGCAGTTCCTGTTGATCCAGGCCGCTGTGAACGGCCAGGCGACGCGGTGGAGGACGTAAACGACGACCACCATGGCAAATGCGATTCCGAAGGAGCCTGTCAGTGCGAACGTCGCTGTTGCTCCTATCATAGTGGCGTTCACCGCCGAAAGGACGACGCGAGGCCCCCAGGGGCGATCGACCGGAATGAGGCGCTCCACTAATGAGATCGCGATCACACTACTTACCGCGCCTGCGGCCTGTACGACCCCGAACCATACGAGCGGATCAAGTTCGGCGATGCTCGGGAATTCGAACACTTCCAAGGCGTGCTTTGCCCATAGTCTGTCGAATGGCTCGCTGGACATCCCATAAAAGACCTCTATCGCCACCAGGACCATGAGCGCCCGGCTCAGGGACACCGTGCGAATTCCTGTTCCAAGGACATGTGCCATCGATTGCCAGGTGCTCCGCCGGATGTTCGGTTTGCGGGTGAACCTTCTCTCCGTCATTGACAAGGCCACGAACACCGCGAGAGCGACAAAAATCACACCGCCCCCTATAAGAGAGAGCCCTACGTAGAAGGTCGCCAGAGCAACGCTAAGGCCAATACCCACGAGAGCGCCAATCGACTCGTACTTGAAGGCAGTCGCAGTCTCTGAGTCATCCTTGAGCTCATCGGCCAGCCAAGCTTGAAAAGCGCCGCTGATGAAGGTGAATCCGATTCCCCAAACGATCTGTGCGAGCAGAATGTACGCGAACATCGGTACAGCCCCCTCCAGCATGAATCCGATTCCCACCAGCGCGAAGCCGACGATGAGCGACAGTCTCCGGCTGTAGACATCAGCCAGCACACCTGTTGGCACTTCGGCTATGAACACGGTGAATTCAAGAACCGTGCCAACAAGGATGAGCTGCAAAGGGTCCAGTCCGGCTTCGGTGATGCGATAGACGGACGAGACCGTAGCGAACGTCATGAACGCCATTTCGCCAGCCACGGTCATAGTGACAAAGACGGGGACGGGTGGGAGCCTGAGGCGGGTCATAGAGATGTGTTGCAGTTGTGTGTCACAGGCCGCGCCACGGGCGATTGCGGGCAGTGTATAACAGTGTATAATGGCTGTCGCTTCGGAAGCAGGCCTGAAGTCTGTTGCGCTGGGGATTTTCGCGGCCAACTTACAGGATTGCTGCATCTTCGCGCCAACACTTGCGGGACGTAAGAGATTGAGTTTCAATCACAACGCAAAATGGTTCTTCCTTTCCGAGGATCCGAACGATCGGGTCAGGTCGACGACGCGCCGGCACGCACTGGATGGAAGGGTCAAACCTCAATATGGTCGCGCGGGTCGTGCGTGAGGCGATCCAGAATAGCGTCGACGCGACTCTCGACAATCAGAAGACGGATGTCGTGCTGCGCAATCAGACGTTCACCGGGGTTCAAGCAGACCGGTTCGAGGAGCTTCTCCGTCTGGACTCCGAGGGATCTCCAGCGGAGAGGGTTGGGCTTCTAGGCTTGAATTCGAACAATACGTTCGAGCGGCTGCACAGGAACCAGGCTCCGAGGGTGAACGTCACGATCATTGAGGACTGGAACACGTGTGGGTTGGGCTACGACGTGCGTGACGGGAAGGACCGGTTCGATGAACTTTGCCTTTCGTTCGGGCAGGACAGGACGGGGGCGTCGGGGGAGCGGGGCGGATCGTATGGGTTCGGAAAGGAGGTGTACGAGGAGACGTCGGACTGCAATACCTTCTTGGTGTACAGCGTGTTCGAGCCGAGCGCGGAGACGAACTCGAGCCACGCACGGCTATTCGGATGTGCGACGTTCGACGGGCACACCTGGAGCGGAGTGCGGTATAGGGGTCGAGCGCTATTCGGTGTGTGTGAAAAAACGCACTCGGACAAATCGAGTGCAGGCCGCTGGTCGATGAACAGGCGCACGAGTTGGCACGGCAGCTTGGGTTCGAGGTCAGGGATCGGGAAGACTACGGAACGACGATCATGATCGTCGGCTCGCATATTGACCTTGAAGACGTTCGGTCCGCTGTCGAGATGTATTGGTGGCCGCGTATTCTGTCCAATCAGCTTTCAGTGGAATTGTGGCTGGGCGACGAAGTCGCGCCTCCCCCTGAGCCGAGGGACAACCCCAAGCTGATGCCGTATATCGATTGCTATGAGATGATCGAGCACGACATACGGCCTGTTGGCGATCGGGAAGAGGTGTATCGTCCGCAGGCAGTGAGCGGACGTCAGCTCGGCAGGCTGGCGCTCAAGGGGCTGGAGGACGATGCGGGTGAGTCTGAGGAGACAGAGGAGGAGGACAATCTGAGTCGGACAGTGGCGTTGATCCGCAGCAGGCCCAAAATGGTTGCACAGTACATGGACCCGGGTGGTACAGGCAGCAGCAACTTCATTGGGGCGTTCGTAAGCCATCCAGACTCGGAGGAGGCGCTGCACCTGTCGGAGCCACCGTCGCATGATTCTTGGAATTCGAATTCGCAGAGGCTCCGGGACGCCTACCCAGAGGACGAACACGAGCGGGAGATTGCACAGAAGCTAGTCGATACGGTGGTCAATCGGGTCAGGGCGCGAGCGCGACGGTTTCAGCGGGGACTGAATCCGCCTGTGCCGCCGCCGACCGTCGTCGGAACAAAGAAGCTGGCGCAGATTCTGGGACGTGTGATGTCGGGGAGAGGGTTGGGACAGCCACCGCCACCGCCAAGACCCGCCGATCCTTTCGAGTTGAGGATTCGTGATGGTCGAAAGAACTCGCGGAACAAGTCGAGTGTGACTGCAAACGTGGCGATCAGGTTGAAGGACAATGCCAATATGGACAGTGCGGGCGTGATCGTGACGCTGAGCCCGGCGATCGTGATTGACGACGACAGGCGGCGTGATCCGACGGAGCGGCTGGGTCTGTCGTCGGTCAGGGTCGATGGCAAGAGCGTGGAGGTCGTTGATAACTACGATGTGCGAATCGAGATCGACAAGAGCCGACCAGTTGTGCTTGACGTGCAGTCGACAGACTTCGATCGGGATCTGTACGCGTGTCTAGATGTGACGGCTTACGTTCCGAATTCACCCGCAACAAGTGAGAAACGGTAGATGTCGTCAGCACAAATCCCGTCCGCCAGAACTAACGTGCGTAGTCAAAGACAACGCCGCGAACGCCGGTTCATCCCACCGTTTGGCGACGGAACCAGTCCGCACTCTCTTTCGAACCTGCTGGATCGAACCCTCGCATCTTGTAGATTCGCGCCGTTTCCAGAGCGCCAACTCATTGGCGACCGCACCTATTTTCTTGATGCAGCGGAGGTAGGCCGACCTATAGAGCCACGGTTCGAGATTGTCGTCAATGACGTGGAAGCCCTTACAAAAGCGCTCGATTGCAGGACGGACGAGTTGGTCGTGGGTCTGTCGGTGCGGAATCGCCATCTCAGACGGTATGAATCGTTGAATCAGTGGGACCTGTCGTCTTTGCCCTCCGGAGCTTGGTCTCCACCGACAGGCAAGCTTGATACAGTGCAGTCGGGACGCGACATAGATTTCGTGCTGGCGCTTCGCGTGGCTTCCGATCGACGGAACCTAAGACGCCGAGGACTTGGTAATGGCAAGGTGCTATCGCGCAATGAGTTCTCGGTCAAGGAGCAGATCGACACGGTCACATTTCCGTTTAGGTGGGCGGAGTTCGGAGGCAATTCAGGGTACCCTGAAGAGTTGCTGTGGATGATCGAGTGGCACGATTTGGGAGACGGCGACGATCGGTACGGATTGCCAGTCAGCGAGGTTCTCACGGTTCTGGTGAACAAGAAGGCGGAGGCGCCGTTGACCGCGATGAACGGGACACCGGGGGCAGGTGACTTCGCATGGAGAATGCTGGCGGCGGAAATCACTACTCAGATCTGGGCCGACGTGTTGACGCACACAGAGGAGCCGCCAGACGAAAGCGACAGGGAATCTTTGGCTGGTCAGGTCTTCGCCCACCTCGCAGGGGTGATCGAAAGACCGTACACAGAAATCGTGAACCTAGGGGCGCAGGATGACAGCCTATCGGATCTTCGCTCTTCGATTGCGCAACTGTTCAAGGTCGTGGGGTAAATCTCGGCGTATGAAGGGGAAAACCCTGACAAACGAGACCGCGAGGCGCGCCGTGGAAGAAAGACGTGAACGGCCGTCGTACAAGCTGCTGGACAAAGACATCGGCGAGGTCGGATCCGGAGAGGAGTGGGACGAGTCGCGAGCGGATGCCGCCGCGGACGAGCTCCGTCGGAAGATCAAATGTCTGCGGAGAGGCCGCAGGCAGATTGATGCATTCCAATTCGATAGCTACGCCTGCGAGCCGATACACCGGATTTTGAACCTGCCACCTAATCTTGCGGCTTCCGATGGTTTCTGGCGTTGGTTGGCAGTCGAGAAATTCAAGGATGTGATTGAGGCGCGTCACAGGACTCGGAATGGCCCAGCGCACCTGGGGAACTACGGGATAGACGCTCGAGTCGAGCGGAATAGGATCGCGCTACTGTGGTTTCGGGCCGACTTACTGTACCACGCGGATGCTGACGATCCGTATCATCTGGCGAGCCGTCCGTTGCATACGGATTTCGTGGAATCGGGCCTGATCAGGCCGCGGTATGGGTGGTGTCGGATACTGGCTAGGACGATGGTCACATTCTAATATCGAGACCCAGGCGCGAATCGCGTCCATCTTCACAGCACGAGCGAAGATGGAATTCGAGCCTTGTACAAGAGGCTGCGGAGGCTCCACACTACGACAGCGTTCGAGTTCATGACCGACGATGAGCTGGACGAGATCCTGCGGGCCAGCAGCAGAGGGCTGAAGCCGGCGTGATGATGGAGACAGACGAGGCGACGAGCAACAAGATGCGTGCGGTGCGTCAGGCGGGGACTGCACTAGAGATGGCGGTGCGCGCGGCGCTGGAGTCGCTGGACGTGGAGTTCCAGTCGAACGTGGATGACATGCCGGGGCGTCCAGATCTGTGGCTGAGCACGCAGGAAGTGGCGATCTTCGTTCACGGGTGCTTCTGGCATTGTCACGAGGGCTGCCCGAAGGCGACGACGCCGAAGCGGAACCGGGAGTTCTGGTTGGAGAAGTTTCGGCAGAACGTGGAGCGGGACGCGCGCAAGGTGCGAGAGCTGAATGCGCTGGGGCACTCGACGATCACGGTTTGGCAATGCGAGACGACGGACGCGGCGGCGCTCAAGAAATTGCTTCTGGATAGGTTGTCAGCTGCTGCGATATAGGGGGCGGTATGAGGGCGAACGCCCGGACAGTGTGGGAGAGGTTCAATCTGGCCAATGGACGGCTGGTGCGGGAGCTTACGATCGGGGACGTGTCGGGCACGTCAAGCGTTGAAGTGGATGCGGCCAGCGTCAATGATCGCTCCGAGGACGGTCTGAAGGCGATCTGGGACAAGGAGTTTCTAGTCGGGTCGATCGACCACCTGTCGAATGGGCAATCCGATGGCGTGGTGCGGATCGCAGACGTGTTCTGCGGGACGGGTGGGCTGTCCTACGGGGTGTTAGAGGCGGTACGGGCAGCGGGGATACGGGCGAATCCCGTGCTGGCGGTGGATGTCGATCCGGTGGCGCTGGAGGTTTACAGAAGGAACTTTGACCCCACGCGGTACTCGACGCGGAGTGTCTGGACGTCAGTGACCACCAACTACTCGACGCGCAGGTCGCGGGCGTTGTTCTCCGGCGCTCCACGGGTGCTCACGGATGATCTGCGGGTGAGCATGGGACAGGTGGACATTCTGCTGGGCGGGCCACCGTGCGAGGGTCATTCGACGTCTAACAACCGAACGAGACGGGCCGATCCGCGCAACATGTACTATGTCGCTATGCCAGCGCTGGCTGTGGCGCTAGGCGCGAGGTGCGTGATAGTAGAGAACGTGCCGGGTGTTCAGCACGACCATCAAAGGGTACTGGACGATGCGAAGGGGCTGTTTGAGTCGAGCGGATACCAAATCGACGACGGTGTTGTGGACGCGATGGCGCTGGGCCTACCGCAGACACGGAAGCGACACATCCTGGTCGCGTCGATGATGAACCAGCCGGATCTCTCCGGCGCGGTCGAGAGCCTGAGACGCAAGGAACGCGACCTGCGATGGGCGATAGGCGACATCATGGACATCGACTCGACGAGTCCGATGGATAGGCCCGCCGATCTGTCGGAGGTGAACAGGGAGCGCATCGCCTATCTGTTCGAGAGCGAACAGTACGACCTTCCGAACCAATGGCGGCCGGACAGCCACAAGGACGGGCATACATATCCTTCAATTTACGGGCGTCTACGCTGGGATCGACCGTCTGGAACAATCACGACGGGATTCAACAGTCCCGGACGAGGTCGGTACATTCACCCTGAGCTGCGCAGGACAATCACGCCACACGAGGCTGCACGTATTCAAGGTTTCCCGGACCGATTCGAGTTCAGCCTGATCAATGGGGACTCGCCTACGCGGACTAGTCTGGCGAATATGATTGGTGATGCCGTGCCACCTCAGATCGGCTACGCGGCCGGTGTGGCCGCGCTTGCTTCAATTGACCCGGAGAGACTCGGCGACTGCTGAACACGACCGCTAGAAGATGTACTCGGGGCCCGGGACGTACTCGAAGCGCTCGAAGACGTCATCCCGGAGCGTGAAGCCGAGACCTGGAGACCGGGGAGCGTACACCGTGCCGTCACGGATGTCGAAGGGCTCGTTGAACAGCTCGTTCATCATGGGCATATAGCCCTGACTAACCTCGAGGACGTGACAGTTCGGGGCAGACATAGCTATGTGTGTGCTCGCCGCGAACAGGACTCCCGATCCCCAGGCGTGAGGCGCAAGCCTGATGCCCTTGGCAGACGCCATTGCCGCGATTCGTCGAATCTCGGTAAAGCCCCCTGCCCTTGCGACGTCGGGCTGCGCTATGTCGAGAGCGCGGCGATTGAAGAGGTCTTCGAAGTCGAACCTGGTGAACTCGCGCTCACCCGTCGCTATCGGAATGATGGTAGATTGACGCACCTCGGCGAGTCCCGGGTGATCGTCTGGCGATATCGGCTCCTCGAACCAGGCGATGTCATACGGCTCCAGCTGCCGAGCGAGCCTGATCGCGGTTGCCACGTCAAGAGAACCGTGGGCGTCCACCATCAGTTCGACATCCTTGCCGATACCCCTGCGGGCTGACCCGACCCTGCGGAGAGTATTCTCAATCGAGAATCCGTCGCGTCCAACTACTCGCATCTTGACCGCGCTGAACCCCTTGGACGCGTATCCCGCCATTTCCTGCTCGGCCTCATCTCCGGGTGCCCAACCGCCTGAGCCGTAGCCACGAACAGAGTCGCGGACGGCGCCAAGCGCGTGATACACAGGCACCCCGAGGGCTTGAGCCTTCACGTCCCAGATCGCGATATCGATGCCAGCTATCGCCTCGAGTGTCACTCCCCGCCTTGCCTCGGAAGGTTGCGAGTGGCCCCGTTCCAAGGCGGGCTTCCAGCGCGACCCGTTGTACATCTTCTCCCACAAAAGTTCTGAGTACATAGGGTCTTCGCCAAGCAATGCAGGGGCGAGATCGTACTTGACGATCGCGGAGACAGTCTCTGGGCTTCCGAGGGATGCGCCCATGCCGGTCAGCCCATCGTCGGTGTCGACGAGGATGAGGACCGCATCGCTCTTGACCTTGGTGCCCAGATCGGTCCTATGCTGCCGCTCCTCCGGAATCGGGTCGGACATGGGAATGGCGCGAATGTTGACGACTTTCATGACGCGGCGGACCCAACCCTTTCTTCCAACGGCGCTTGCCGTAGGAGATGGAGCGATTCAGAGACTGTGTTCCTTACCGCCCGCAGATACAGGCGACCGGCATCCAATTTGTCGAGCAAGTCGTCGATTGGTACCCACTCGCACAGGTCTATGTCTTCGGAAAGGTCCGGTTGCAGAGCTTCAGCTATCTCGCCGTCGTAGTGGAGCAGGAACCATGTCACAGTCTTGTTGAAGGGTTTGCCGGAATAGTACGAGATGTAGCTCGTTCGACAGAGCAGTTGTCTGATCCTCAATCGCTTCCGGCGGAGGCCGGTCTCTTCTGAGACCTCCCTGAGGGCGCAGCGTTCATGGGCTTCCTTCTTTTTGACCTTGCCTTTGGGGATGTCCCACAGACCGTGCTTTCTGATCAATAGTGCGTGGCCGCCGCAGAGCACTAGCCCCCCGGCGGCGGCCATCTTCGGGATATCGCCGCTATTCATGCATCAGGATCCGTTCTAGTACTTCTACTTGGCCGGGATCCATGTCCTTGAACAGGACACCGTCCACGATCATGTCGGTAAGATAGCGCCCGTTGGTTTGGGGTTCAATCGATTCAATGCTGAGGTTTTTGCCGTCGTATACGAACTGGCTGAGTATGTAGTGAAAGACGTTCAGCCTGGCCTGATGCTTGTTGTCCGACTCGATGACTATCCAGGGGGCATAGTCGGTCGAAGTGACCGCAAACATGCGGTCTTTGAAGTACGTGAGCATGTGCCATCGCTCTGCGGCCATACGGTCGGTGGACGAGTACTTCCAGTACTGGAGCTCGCTGTTCTGGCGAATCTTGAACCGTAGGTCCTGCGCATCTCGCGATACCGAAAGGTAGATCTTGAGGAGATGCACACCCTCCTCGAGTATGTCGCGCTCCCAGTCGTTTACGCGGTTCATAAAATAGTTGTACTGCCTCATAGTGCAGTAGCCCATGGCCGGCTGAATCAGGGCACGTGAGTACCAGGACCTGTCAAAAATGGTCAAGTTGCCAGGAGCAGGCAGCTGGCCGTAGTGCGTTCCGAGCCAGTTCCGCATCTGCTTGGCACTTGGAATACCCTGCTCTACTACGTTGGCGAACTTCGGGTTGAGGTAGTGGATTATCCCCGAGGCCGTCGATCCCTTTCCGGCAGCGTCGCGACCTTCGAGGACGATTGCCACTCGTTTGCCCTGTTCGACGACCCACTCCTGGAGGAGGAGAAGCTGAAGCCTGAGCAGCCTGAGCTCAGCACGGTAGGTACGGTAAGAAACGTCGCGGAACTCCCGGACCTCGTACCTGGTCGCTGAAGTCTGTGGAAGGATGGTAGTTTGAGCTTGCATGTGCAGCTTTGACCACCAGTGCTCAAGTAACGCTGGCGACTATTCGTCGCGCCGTTTTCATAGTAAGAATCAGAATAGCGTGTGTCAACTTTAGAGAGGCGTCAAGATGCGGCAAGAGCCAGGGCAGGGCTAGTCGCCGACCAGTACTAGTCAAGACTCCCGGTCACTCCGAGTCGAGCGAGCCATCGGGAGGCGTGCGGGCCCCTGTCTACGGAGGGCGCCTGTTCCCGAACTGCTGACCGTAGCGCCTCTGTGTCCGCAGTGTCGACTTCGAGAGTGTCGTCAAGCGCGACTCCATATTCCGCCTTGGCTGCGCTCCTCGACACGAAGCCTTCGAGCACATCCCTCGCCACGTCTCTAGAATCGCGGTCGAACGGGTGTCCCCAGCCGCCGCCGCCGCACGTTTCCGCCCTGAGCAAGTCTCCGGCTCGAACTTGAATGCCCTCTCCGGCCGGTGGGACTTCCACTTCGTTCGGCGTACCCGGATTGAGCAAGAAACGGCCTGGCTGCCCAGCGCGTCCGCCGTTCAGGCCGAAGCACGGGAAGCGGACGTTGTCCATGCGAGTGCTGAGCGTACAGTCCGTCAAGACGCGGACGTCGCGCAGAACTCCGCATCCGCCGCGATAGAAGCCAGGACCTCCAGAGTCGGGCCTGATAGCGTATTGCTCGATTCGGAGTGGAAATTCACCCTCCTCGAATTCGATGGGATAGTTGCGCTGGTCGCGGAAGTAGATCACGTTCAGTCCGTCACCTGTCGGACGTGCTCCCTGACCGGAGCCGATACCTTCGCTGAAGTACAGGTAGCGACCATCGTCATCGACTGCGCGCAGGTTGTATATCACGTAAACGGGCGAGGCAGCCGGCCCATGCCCGTCGTTGGCCTGGGCGAGTACGCCACCCATGATATCCATGAGCCGGATTACAGTGTGGCTTCTGAGTCCGACAGGCGCGGGAAAGTTTGGGTATGTGATCGTCCCGGGCCTGATACGCACGTCGTCGAGGAAGGACACAGCGCCCTCATTCATTGGAAGGCCGGGCTTCATGTAGCTGAGATGACGCGCTAGGATCAGGTTGAACGCACCAGGGCTCGTGATGAAGTTGACCGGGCCCCTGGCCTGCGGCCCGCTGTCGGTCAGGTCGGCGACTAGACGGCCGTCTTGGTGCAGCAGCTTGACGTCCACTAGTCTCGGCTGGTCGTCGATGGGGTCGCGGTCGACATAGTCGAAGAAGTGGTGCTCGCCCTCTGGTATAACCTCACGAGCGAACTCCCTGTATGCGTCTATGCTCCGCTGCAGTATCTCGTCGAAAGCCTCCAGAATCGTCTGCTGCCCGTACCGGTCCATCAGCTCTGAAAGGCGGTCTTCGGCAAGTCGGCAGGCAGCCATCAGCGCGCGCGTGTCGCCTTCGAGCATTTCGGGAAACCGGCTGTTGTTGAGTATGACTGCGTATGCCTCTCTATTGATCTCCCCAGAGCGCATGATCCTGATTGGAGGCACCAACATCCCCTCGTGAAAGATCTCGGAGGCGTGTGGCGACAGACTGCCGGCAACGCTCCCGCCGATGTCCCAGAAGTGACCATAGCTGACCGCGAACCCGACAGGTCGGTCCTCGTGAAACACGGGGGAACTGAAGCACATGTCCCCTGTGTGCTGGATTGCGCCCTCGGAGCGGTGCGGATCGTTGTACCAGTAGAGGTCGCCCGGCTGCATATCCTCGATCGGGTATTCTCGTAGCACAGGATCCACAATTCTTGGCCCAGAAGTTGACAGAAACCCATCGACGACGCGGCCCTCGAGGTCGTACACGCCGACGAAGTAGTCCATCTTCTCCTTGATGACAGGTGACATCGCGGTGCGCTCAATGAGAGCCTCCATCTGGCGAATAATAGAGCTTACCGCCCCGCGAACTATCTCAAGCGTTATCGGATCGACGGACATTGTCTGGTCCTCGCACTCGTGGTTTCAGGTATCCAGAGTTCGGTCTGTTGGACGGATGACGAGATTGCTGTGAGCGTCCGTTTTCGACCGATACCTCGACGCCAGCAGGGTCGTCGTGTCGCGTTGCTCAATGACAGCCGGGCCGCAGATCTCTGCACCCGGCACAAGCTGCTGCCGATCATACACTGGCGTTTCTATAAACCCCTGGCCGCGGGAGAGCCTGATTATTCGTTTTGACATCGGGTTCCGGAGCAGCGACGTCATGTTCGGAAGCGGGATCTGCCAGAGGCCTCGGCAAGCTTCCAAGCGCCGTAACGCGAAGGTTGACCAGCTCCACGGTCTGGTGCGGGAGGTTGTAGGTGTAGAGGCGGCTGTGAAGCTCGTGAAAATTCGTCTCTATGTCTATCAGGGTCTGCTGGCTGACTTCGCCGCTGGGAACATCGACGGTGATCTCCAACCCTGGTGCTGATATCTCAAGTCGGCAGAGCGAGTAATCTGCTGTGATGACTCCGGCACGGCCTCACGTCGCAGCCAGTCGGCGGCCTGTTGTTCAAGTCGTTCGTATGCGGAGGCAACGTCGGACACCGAAGGTTTGCCTGAGTGGACGTAGGTCCGCACGTAGTCGTTACGGAGGTCCGTGAACAGCAGGCCGTACGTGGACAGAACACCCGGCGTTGGAGGGATGATGATCGTGTCCATACCAAGAAGCGCTGCCAGAGAGCAGGCATGGAGAGGCCCGGCTCCTCCAAAAGCGACCAGAGCGAAATCCTTGGGATCGAGTCCCCTACCTACGGACACGGTCCGCATTGCGCCCGCCATGTTATTGTCGGCGACCTCAACGATTCCGGCGGCCGCGTCTTCAACGGTTAAGCCGAGGGGCTTTGCCACCCTGTCTCGGATCGCGGCCTGGGCACGTTCTGCATCTATAGGCATCTCGCCGCCCAGCAGGTGAGGTGGTAGGTGACCCAGCACCAAGCGCGCGTCTGTAACCGTTGGCTCGACGCCTCCCTGGTCGTAGCAGGCCGGCCCCGGGTCAGCGCCGGCGCTCTCTGGACCAACGGCTAGTCCCCCTGTCGGGGAGACGCGCGCTATGCTGCCGCCGCCGGCGCCGATGGTTGCTATGTCGAGCATGGGAAGTTGGAGTGGTAGTCCTCCTATGCTGCGCTCGACGGTTACGTCGGGCCGCCCATCTCTCACAAGACAGATGTCCGCGCTAGTGCCGCCGACGTCGACTGAAATGAAGTTGGGACGTCCTGCCTGGCTGGCCACACGAGTCGCCCCCATGACGCCTGCGACCGGCCCCGAGAGCACCGTGTGGATTGCCTGTCGCGCGGCGAGGTCGGCACTGGTTACGCCACCGTTCGATTTCATGATGAACAGAGGAGCCGATATTCCGTCGCGCTTGGCGGCAGATTCCAGACCCGTCAGATACCGCGAGACCTGCGGCATCACATACGCGTTGAGCGTCGTCGCAACCGTGCGCTCGAACTCCCGAAATTGTGGCAGCACCTCACTCGATAGCGAGATTGGGACACCGTCGAGCTCTTCCTGCAGGATCGCGGCTGCGCGGCGTTCGTGCTCGTCGTTTGCGTATGCGTAGAGGAAGCAAACGGCGACAGCTTCGACTCCCATACGCTGCAGAGAGCGTGCGGCAGAACGGCACTCGTCTTCGCTAAGAGGATCGATCACAGCCCCGCTGCGGTCCAGACGTTCCGAGACTTCGAATATACGATTGGGCGGCACCGGACGCGCCGGCTTCATCCAGGCATAGATGTTGTTCCCTCGAGGGATATCGTGGCGCCCGATCTCCAGCACGTACTTGAACCCGCGCGTAGTTAGCAGGCCTACGTTAGCGGGTCTGCCTTCGATAATGGCGTTGGTCGCAATCGTCGCGCCGTGAAACAGTCTAAGCACTTCACCGGGTTTAGCGCTCGCTCGCGATAAGCCGTGGCGCACGCCGGTCATGAAACCCTCCGCCAAATGAGAGGGTGTCGTAGGTGTCTTGGCTGTCCAAAGTCCGCCGGCGACCGTGTCCTGAACCACTATGTCGGTAAAGGTGCCGCCTATGTCGACAGCTACATGGTACTGTGACAATCTACTGTAGCGGAGAGTAATCCGTGGGGCTTAGCAATGTGTTGAACACCCTCGCGGTGAGCGCGCCGTCAACTTCGGACTCGGCGCGGACCTTGTTCCACTCAGGATCGGCGCGGAAGGCAGCCCATGCACGCTCACGGTGACCCTCGTCCTCGAATGCAATGATGTAGATCAGCCTGTCGGAATAGTCACCGACCGCAGATGTCCAATAGCCGATGTTCTTAATTCCATGTCGTTCGAAGATTCCGAGCGTGTGGTTTCGGAACCGTGCGTTGAGAGCTTCAAGCTTCCCTGGTGCGGCCTCGTATACGCGATACTCGTAGATCATTGAGCTTCTCCCATGGTTCTTTCTTGGTGCGTCAGATGTTAGCAGTGGGCAGCACCGACTTCAATGTGTGGATGGCCCAGGCCAACAGAGCGACTCTGTTGTGTCGCCTGAAGCGTGTGTGAGAAAATCGGGACTGCGTCAGCCACTAACAAAGCGGCGTGGAGGTGAAGTGTGCAAAACCTTGAACCTGAAGTGCGGAACGCGCTCAGCATAGACATGGTGGTCGACATTACAACCAAAGGGCGCAGGTCAGGTGAGGCAAGACGGATAGAGATCTGGTGTCACTTGATGGACGGCCAGCTGTTCCTTGCCGCGTCTCCCGGACCAAGAAGCTGGTATGCAAACCTCGCTGCCAACTCCAGTGTTACGCTCCATCTCAAAGACGAAGTCATTGCTGACATCTCTGTAACGGCTCGCCCGATTACGGATGGCGCCGAGCGCAGGGACGTGTTCAAACGACTTGCGGCGCAGTCCGCTTTCCGGCAGGGTCAGGGGCTCGATGTCGAGTCCTGGGTCGCCGGAAGCAAGCTGGTCGAACTGATCCCGGACACCGACTAGCTACTCATGGAGCTATTGGACGCATCTCGTATCGAGGCGGCGATGGCAGACTCGGTTGTGGGCCACAGGGTCGAATACCGCCTGGAAACCGGATCGACCATGGACGACGCCAGGGACTTGGCCCGAAAGGGCGCGCCTCAGGGTGTCGTCGTTGTCGCGGAACAGCAGGGGAGAGGCAGGGGTCGATTCAATCGGACATGGGTGTCCCCTCCCGGTCTGAATCTGTACATGACGTTGCTGCTGCGCCCTTTGCCCTCTCAGCTACCATACATGAACATGGCGGCGGCGCTTGCCGTGCAGCGGACAGTCTCCGAGGCGAGCGGTCTTCCCACTTCGATAAAGTGGCCGAACGACATACGCATCGGGGGACGCAAGCTAAGCGGGATACTGATCGAGACGGAGTTCGAGGGCGCGAGACTGGACCACGCGCTAGTAGGGATCGGTATCAACGTGAATCTCGAAGTGAGGGAATACCCTGAGATCTCTGACATTGCGACGAGCTTACGTTCGGCGACCGGCCGCAAGTTCGACAGGAACGAGATTCTCGTGGCAGCGCTTCGGAATCTGGACGAGTGGTACGGGCGTGTCGCGAAGGGAGAGTCGTTGACCGAGGCCTGGGCCGGTACACTCGACACGCTGGGCAAGCAGGTCCAGCTCCGCTGGCGCGATTCTGTGATCGAGGGTCTGGCCGAGTCCGTCGATGACAGCGGCAACCTGGTAGTGCTCCAGAGCGACGGCTCAAGGGTGAGCGCCGTAGCGGGAGAGGTGACGTCGCAAGTATAATGCGGCCCACTATTCGACAAGTTCAAATCGGAGGACCGACTATGCTCGAAGAGAAGCTTAGCTTGGAGGGCAAAGGTGTGGTCATCACCGGTGGCGGCACCGGACTCGGGCGAGAAATGACACTGGCGATGGCTCGTGCGGGCGCCGACCTTGTCATCGCCGCCCGAAGGACCGGCCCTATCGAGGAGGTCGCTGAAGAAGTGCGGGCTCTGGGTCGCAAGGCCGTTTCGATTTCGGCCGACGTAACCGACACAGCGCAGGTCGACAGGCTCATGGAGTCTTCGATCGAAGAGTTGGGCAAAGTGGACGTGCTGCTCAATAACGCAGGCATTGTGCGAGGGCAAGGTGCAACTCCGATCTGGGAGATCAGCGACGACGACTGGCGAGTCGGAATAGAGGTCAACATGTCGAGCGCGTTCTACTGCGCGCGGGCTATCGCCAAGCACATGGTGGAGCGCGGACAGGGAAAGATCATCAACGTGTCGTCCGGTTTCGGCTTCAGAGGCGGTCGAGACAACTACATGTACTGTGTGGGCAAGGGAGGCATCGTACAGCTGACTCGCGTACTTGCCACCAGCCTGGGGCGGTACGGGATCACCAGCACGTGCATCGTGCCCGGATTCATACCAACTGAGGGCACGGACGAGTCGAGGCTTACGTTGCCAAGGGGAGAGTTCATACCAATCGGAAGAGTAGGACATCCCCACGAGATGGGTGCAGTCGCCGTCTTCCTAGCCTCTGGCGCATCCGACTACATGAACGGAGAGGCTTTCACCATAGACGGAGGCGGTCTGGCAGGTGGCGCAGCTCCCACCGGACATGCCCCCGAGATACCGTTGGTAATCTGATTTCATCGATTCACAGTCAGAGTTCGAGGCTAAAATGAGCATCCCGAGCGAGTGGGACCTGACCGGCAGGAAAGCAATAATTACAGCAGACCGGAGGGGCTGGACTCCCTCCCTGGCGTGCGCGCTGGCAGAGGCCGGCGCAGTCGTCGCTGTCGCTGGGTCCGAAGGCTCGGACATGTCTGATGCGGTCGCGGCGGTCAACGCACAGGGCGGCACAGCAGTTGCGATCGTAACCGACCTGACCGACAGAGTGAGCGTCGAGGCGATGGTTGTGAACGCAGAGGACGAATTGGGCGGCGTGGACATTCTGGTCAACAACGCAAGCGCTGAGTTCGGCAAGCGGTTCGAGCATGTCACTGAGAACGAGTGGTCGCAGCTCATGGACTTCAATGTGAAGTCCATGTATCTGACCTGCCAGGCAGTTGGGAGGCGGATGCTCAGGCAGCGCAGTGGCAGGATCGTCAATCTAGGAACGGCCCTGTCACAGCGGGGGCTATGGAACTCCGTAGCAGCGAGCGCCGCACAGGGCGCGATCCATCAGATCACGGCATCGCTCGCGCTGGAATGGGGCCGAGAGGGCATCCGGGTCAACGGCATAGGCGCGGGTTGGATGTCGACGAACGAACCGTCCGATGAGGATCAACGTGAGCTGCTGGTTAGATATCTGCCTTCGAGGCGCAGAGGCCACCCAAACGATCTCGCCTCCCTGCTGGTCTACCTGTCGTCCGATGCCTGCGACTTTGTTACGGGGCAGACCTTTTTCCTCGACGGCGGCGCCCTGGCACACGCCTAAGCGTAGTTGGTCAGACGGGACAGCTTGGGATTATGGAGTGCGGAATTGGCAGCACGATTTGTCGCCTTTGATCGCCCGACTCGAAGCAATCATCGCCGAACATGAGAAATCGTCCGGTTGAACGCGCCACATGAACCCTAATCAGTCGGGCTTACGTATCAGAGTTCATCCTCGCGCCAAACAGGACGCCGTCAAAGTGACGTCTGACGGCACCGTGAGAGTCCAGGTTACTGCCGCGCCTGAACGGGGCAAGGCGAACGATGCGGTGGTCCGACTCCTCGCTAAGAGGCTCGGAGTACGAAGGTCGAGCGTGTCCATCCTGAGGGGACGCACAGGACGCGTAAAGACGATTCAGATTGAAGACATGGGACCGTCGGAAGTCGTGCGGCGACTGCGAGACTGAACCCTCAACTTCATGCGGCTCCAGGCCGCTCTTGCGCCGAGCTATACCGCAAACTAAGAAGTAGCGTCGAAGGGACCGTTAACGGTGGACTATAACGCCGATACCACGATCCTCTGGATCACCATTAACAGGATGATCGCGATCATGGGCGAGAGATCGAACATCCCCAGCCCGGGTATGAGGCGGCGAATCGGACCCAGAATTGGTTCCGTGATCTGGTAGATGACCCTCACGATAGGAGCAAAGGGACTGTCTTCGCCGATCGGAATCCACGAAACTATCACCCTGGCCAATATCGAGAGATACAGTACCGGTACGAGGATGTTTACAAACTGGATCAGAAAGTCGTTCACGTTTTAGCCGCCAAGCGTCTTTGACTTCTCGTATGCCGCATTGACGGCGTTGAACACTAGAGCCCTGAAACGACCCTCCTCGAAGGCACGGATAGCCTCGATGGTCGTGCCTCCGGGAGACGTTACCATGTCTTTGAGCTCAGCTGGATGGATGCCGGTATCCTGTAGGAGTTGAGCGCTTCCCAATACGGTCTGTATGGCGAGCTGCCAGGCGACATCGCGAGCAAGGCCGAGGTAGACCCCCGCGTCGATCAGCGACTCGATGAACAGGAAGACGTATGCTGGCCCACTCGCGCTGAGAGCGGTTGCCATATCGATCATCTTCTCGTCGTCGGTGTAGATCTCCTTGCCCAGTGTCTGAACGATCATTCTCGTAGTGTCCACGGTTTCTCGCGGGACGGCGTCGGATGCCATCCACATGGTCATGCCCGCGCCGATCTGCCCCGGAGTGTTCGGCATTACCCGGATGATTGGAGCATGCCCGAGCCCTGAAGTAAGGCTCTTCATGGTCGCGCCGGCGACTATGGACAACACCGTATTGTCTGCCGAGAGACTGCCATGAAGCTCAGGATACACATGGGGCAGTGTCTGCGGCTTGACTGCGAGCACGGTAAGATTCGCGTCCTCGATGGCCTCAAGATTGTTCCGGGTTGTCCGAACTGAATACGTGTCTTCCAGGTGCTGGCGACGCATGTCGCTCGGCTCGCCAATAAAGATGTCTGAGCTGGAAGCAACCCCTGCCGCGACAATTCCGCTTAGGATTGCCTCCGCCATTACTCCACCGCCGACAAATGAAATCTTCATACTGGTGTCCTTGAACTAAAGGGGTTGAGGAGCTTCGCAGGCAGAAAGTCGACTTAGGGCAGGATTGAGTCGCTGGCGAGAGAGACTGCAACTCGGATCGACTCCAACATGCTCTTCGCGTCGGCAATCCCCTTGCCTGCAATGTCGAAAGCGGTGCCATGATCGACAGAAGTCCGAACGAAAGGCAGACCTAGATTGACACTGACGCTCTTGGCCCAGTCATGGACCTTGATTGGGATGTGCCCCTGGTCGTGATACATGGCAATTACAGCGTCGTACTTTCCGTCGATAGCCTGGTTGAAAACTGTATCAGCCGGAACCGGGCCCGTTGCGTCGATGCCCTGCTCACAGGCACGCTCGACAGCTGGCGCGATATGCTCTGCCTCCTCGGTCCCGATGAGCCCTCCATCGGATGCGTGTGGATTCAGGGCGGCGACTCCAATGCGAGGACTTTCGAACCCCCACGCCTGGAAGTACTCGTCGGTTAGCTCGATCTTGCCAAGTACGTTATCGACGGTCACGTAGTCACACGCGACCCGAAGCGACCGGTGTGTGGTCAGATGCACGACTCGCAGCGTTCCCGCCATCAGCATGGTGGCGACGTTTGACGCCTGAGTTTGGCTCTGGAATATCTCCATGTGGCCGATGTCTCTGTAGCCAGCCAAGCTGCACGCCTCTTTGTTTATCGGCGCAGTGGATATGGCCGCGACCTCGCCAGCGGCGGCGAGCTCTCCGGCGCGCAGAATCCATTCGACCGATGCCTTGCCCGCGACTGGAGACACGACACCGTACTTGACCTGGTCATAGTCCAGGTTCTCCATGTCCAGGACGTCTACTACTCCGCGCTCACCCGCAACGTCTGAGATGTCGTGGACCAAGCGCGCTCGTCCACTACCGCCGATCAGATCCAGGGCGGAATTCATCGCGGCAGCGTTTCCGACAACAAATGGCCGGCACTTCTCATAGACCCATGGATCCTCAAGTGCCTTGGCAGTGACCTCGGCCCCTATGCCGGCTGGGTCGCCCATAGTTATGGCGACCAAGGGACGCTGGCTCATCAAATGTCGCCTCCGTGGCTCTGATGGGTTCACTCACTATTATACTACGCATCGCTGCCAATAGTAGGACTAAGAGCGCAAAATGGGGAGGCGAACACACCGTCCCCTCTATCTCTGATAGAGGGGACTCCTGTGATTTGAGGCTACTCGCACTTGCTGTACCCACAGTCGAGGCAGTTAAGGCAGCCCTCCTGCGGAATCAGCCTCCCAGAGCATTTTGGGCATCGTGCGCCGGATGGCGGCAGGGCGCGGCCATTGCCGTTTGATGAGACGTTCGGCTGACGCGTGGAAGGAAACAGTCCGGGTTGAACAATAGTGGACTGTTGCTTCTCAGAGGGACCAACCACTGCATGGTGAGCGGCATGAATATGATTGACGAGGGTGTGAGCCATCGCATCCGGCGCCGACCGAATCAGAGTCCCGCCGTCCCATGCGGGGCAGCAGGTGATGCCTTGGAGGTGTGCAACTATCTGATCGGGATCAATCCCCGAGCGCAGAGCCAGGGACACAAGTCGCGACACCGCTTCAAGATTTGCCGAATCGCATCCGCCGGCCTTGCCGAGGGTGGTGAACACCTCGAACGGCTTGCCATCTTCGTCGAACGTTATCGTGACATACATGTTGCCGTGGCCGGTACGTACACGATCCGTGACCCCGGCTACCGAGGTCGGGCGCTCCCTGGGTATTAGAAGCCTCGACTGATCAACTACCACATCGTCCACGTCGGTGGAGTCTGATCTGGTCTCGAGCACCTGCATGGACTTCGATCCGTCACGGTAAACCGTGACAGCCTTACACCCTGTCTCCCATGCGAGCTCGTATGCCTCTCGCACGTCGTCAACCGTTGCGCTGTTCGGCAAATTGATGGTCTTCGAGACCGAATTTGTAACGTGCTTCTGCCAAGCGGCCTGCATCCGGACGTGAGCTTCCGGGCTTATCGCCATCGAAGTGCGGTAGATCGCGGGATTCAGCCCGTGGTCCTTCAGGACGCCCTCTGCCCCCTCCGGGTTCTCTGTGATCTGCTCGAGCACCTGTTTGACACGAGCATCGCCTCCGAGTTCAGTGCGGAGTGACTCAGTAATTGACACCGGGGCGTCGAGCAGTCGGGAACTGCTGCCCTCGTGGTCTTTCCAGAGGACGTTCGACCACCAGGCTAGCGCGAAGTGGGGCTCTATTCCGCTGGAACATCCTGCCAGTCGGCTGATAGTACCTGTCGGAGCAATTGTTATGATGCTGGAATTGCGGACAGGGGGCAGTCCGCGCTCCTTGAGCGCAGACCTCTCGTACTCTGGAAAGGGGCCCCGCTCCCTCGCCAGGTTGGCAGACTCGTCCCATGCCATACGCTCGATGAAGCCCCCCAACTCGTCCGCGAGATCGAGCCCTTCCTGCGAGTCGTAGGGAACGTTCATCCTGACCAGCGCATCCGCCCACCCCATTACGCCGAGACCGATGCGTCGGGTTGCAAGGTTGACTTCACGCAGCTTGGGCAATGGGAACGTGTTTACGTTGATGACGTCATCGAGAAAGCGGACCGACGTCCTCACAGTCTCTTCGAGCGATGTCCAGTCGAAAGCGCCATCGACTACATGGCCATCCAGATTTATGGAGCCAAGACAGCAATTCCCGTAGTTCTCCAGGAACTCTTCTCCACATGGATTAGATGTCTCGATTCGACCCATCTGCGGATTGGGAGCGGTCTCCCAGACACGATCCATGAAGACGACCCCAGGGTCCCCCGTCTTCCAGGCTGACTGAGCGATTTCGTTCCACAGATCGCGCGCGCGGACGGTTTCAACGACCACTTCCGCTGGACCGCTGCCTTCGTCTCTCGGATTTATGAGATGCCAGTCCGCATCGTCCCGGACTGCCTCCATGAAGGCGTCGGTGATCTGGACCGAAATATTGAAGTTCTGGAGGGTGTCGTCACCGTCCTTGCAGGTGATGAACTCGCGAATGTCGGGGTGAGAGTCGCGGAGCTGCCCCATGTGTGCACCTAGCCTGAACGCTCCCTGCGTCAGTGTGGCGCCGACCGCTGAGTACAGTTTCATGACCGCGATAGGTCCACATGCATGGCCGTGCGTGGTCTTTATCATGTCGTTGCGCGGACGCAGCTTAGAGAAGCCGAATCCGATGCCGCCTCCCCATTTCTCGATCATAGCGGCGTCGTGCGCCACCTCCATGATCGACTCCATGTTGTCATCAGGTGTGACGACGAAGCACGCTGACAGGCAGCCCCGTCCCGTGCCCGCATTCACGAGCGTGGGGGAGTTGGGCAGGAACTTCAGAGAAGCCAGAAGTTCGTAGAACCTGTTCTCCCAGATTGTCCGCACCGGCTCGCTCTCGCCCTGAGCGACCGCCCGGGCCACCCGACGGAAAAGCTCGACTGCGGTCTCGGTCGGGTTGCCGTCCTCGTCCTTGCGAAGGTAACGCTGCTCAAGAATGACACGCGCATTCTCAGACAGCGCTAGGCCATCCTCGGTCTCGGAACCCGGTCTGCCGGAGACAGATGGCTCCATGAGCGACTGCACTATCTGGCTGCGCACCTCGCCCGGGGCTCCTTCGAGCAGCCGTTCGACTTCCCGGACCAGATCCAGACGCTTTCCGCCATGATCTGCACCGTTCTGTTCCTGGCCCACGTACATTGTAGTCTCCTGTCAGGGCTTCTGTGTCTTTGACTATCTAGAGTGTGAGATGCCGGAGATTGACCGAGCAGGGTATTGAGAGTAGCTTAAAGGGTGAAGAACAAATATTCTAGGTCAGATGAGGCTGCTGTTCCCAGTAATCGCCGTAGCCCGGCGGCTACGAGAGGCTTGCTGGAGGCCCTTTGGACCGCCTAGAACGACGTCTGCTCCTGGAAGGAGGAACTGCATCGTCCTCGAGGAGACTGATCTGGTCCGGGTGGACACCGTTCTCTGAAGCCTCGGGTTGAAGCAGAGCATCTATCGCCTCTCGGAAGGACTCGATGTCCCTGAAGTCTCGATACACACTCGCAAACCTGATCCAGGCCACACGGTCCAAGTCGCCCAGCCGCTCCATTACCAGTTCTCCGACGGCGCGAGAAGTTATTTCGGCGCGACCCGATTCCACGAGTTGCCCTTCGATTTCATCGACGACCTTGTCAATGCTGCCTACAGGCAGGGGACGTTTGGCACAGGCTTTAGTCAGGCTCGAGAACAACTTTTCACGTTGAAACTCTTCCCTGCGACCGTCGCGCTTGACGACCATCATAGTCCGCATCTGAACATACTCGTAAGTCGTGAAGCGGCGCTGACACTCGCGACACTCGCGGCGACGACGTATCCCATCCCCAGCGTCTCGCGAGTCGATTACCTTGGAGTCCGTATTACCACAGTAGGGGCAGCGCATGTTCAGCTTTTACTTTGATTAGCTTTTGTCTTTGACTTATCTTAAAAACCACAACCTGTTGGGTTAGCTTGATAAGTTTACACTATATGTTGCGCTTGTCAAATGCCTATTCCACACAGCGATAAGAGGCAAGATGGACAGAACAGTGCCGAGGATGGCTTGCGAAAACCGAGCTTTATGTGAGCGTCGAGAGCGATCCCGAGGGCGAGAGGTGCGAGATCTGGGAGAATCTTTCAGACAACTCACACATGAGAGATACCTGGCAAGAGTCGGCCCTTGTTAGCGACGCTTGGAAGCACCGCAGTCCAGGTCAGAACCGATCTAGCTAAGGGGCCCAGCCTGAGTGCGAATTGACTACGTCCCGACTTCTCCGGGAAACAATAAGGCCGGGAGCTGTGCCTCAGTAGCTCCCGGCCTTAAGTCTGGTTCGATTGCGGAGTTTACAGTCCGCTATTGCGAGCGCGCGAGTATCTCCTGAGGAATGGCGGTAGATCGAGGTCGCGCTCGCCACCGCTCTCGAGGGCTTCAGACAGCATCCGATCTATCTGTGCCTCCCGCTCGTCGATTGTGTTCTCGGTCGGGAACCCGGTTGCGATGATCGTAAGCTTGATCTCGTTCTCCATCTTGAGATCGGTGACCATGCCGAAGATGATGTTCGCATCGGGATCGACGACGCGCTTGATCACGTCGGCGGCCTCGTGTAGCTCGTTGAGCTTGAGGTCGCTGCCGCCCGTGATGTTGAAGAGGATGCCACGGGCACCCTCAATCGACACGTCGAGCAGCGGGTTGGTTATCGCATGTTGGGCCGCCTCGCGTGCGCGGTGTTCGCCCATGCCCCAACCGATGGACATCCACGCGGGACCGGAGTCGCGCATGACGGCATTGACGTCGGCGAAATCGACATTGATGTCGCCGGCCACGGTGACGAGCTCCGCGATGGACTGGACGCCCATTCTCAGGACGTCGTCAGCCATCTTGAAGGCGTTCTCAGCAGTTATCTCGTCCTCGGCGATGACGTGCAGGCGCTCGTTCGGAATTACGAGCAGAGTATCGACGTACTCGCTGAGGCGGTGTATGCCTGTCTCGGCGACTTTCATCCGCCGCAGACCCTCGAAGTCGAATGGCTTAGTGACCACCGCGACCGTAAGTGCGCCGGTCTCCTTGGCAATCTGCGCAAGTGTCGGCGCAGCGCCTGTGCCCGTGCCACCGCCCATGCCAGCCGCAATGAATATCATGTCCGAATCGCGTATGACTTCGTACAGGTCTTCCCTGCTCTCCTCTGCGGACTTGGCTCCAAGCTCAGGCATACCTCCTACACCCTTACCCTGGGTGAGCTGGTCGCCAATCCTGATCTTCATCGGAACGTCGCTACGGACGAGCGCCTGGGAGTCCGTGTTGACCACCATGTAGTCGACCCCAGGGATGCGCTCCCTGAACATTCTCGAGACAGCGTTGGAGCCGCCGCCGCCTACACCTATAACTTTGATGCGGGCAATATTCTCTTGCTCGCCCCGGTAGGATGTCATTCTGTTCCCCCCATTTCTGGTTTGCTAAAGAACTCTATCTTGGTGACAGCCACTTGCGTAGCCTCGAACTGAAGGTCCTCTCGGGAACTTCATACCTACGTTCGCTGGGTTCCTCTTCAACACTCAACTGTCCCTTGGGCTGCTTGAGCGCCCATCTCAATAGACCGACGCTCGTTGCGAACTCCGGTGCGCGCAGCGCTTCGGGAACGTCGAGCCTTGGGTCCGCGCCTCCGACTCTCAGATTTGAAGTGAGATGACGCTTAAACAGGTCATCGATACCGGGCAGCTGCGAGCTGCCGCCAGTCAATACGACGTTAGCAGAGCGTGGGTCTTGGATTCCAGCTTCAGCCATTTTGAGCCGTATCATCCTGGCCAACTCGACCGCCCGCTCTCGCATCAGCTGGGCGAGTTCACGAAGTGCGACCCGACGCTGACGTACGCGCCCCGGCACCGGCAGGATGATTTCATCAGCAGCTTTGAATATAGATGTGTCGGTGTTGCCGTGTTCCAGCTTTACCGCCTCTGCTGCCGCATAGTCGGTCCCGTATGTTACGCAGATGTCATTGGTAAATTGGAATCCCCCGACGGGGATAATGGCTGTCAGCTCGATCGCGCCCCTGTCAAACACGATCACGTCGGACGTGCCGCCACCGATATCCACCAGCACCGCGCCCTGGTAGCGCTCACGTTCGGTAAGCACGGCTTCCGCGCTCGCAACCGGTTCCAAGACCAGGGCTTCCACCTCTAAACCCGACTTCTCGACCGCCCCTGTAAGGTTTTCGATTAGGGAAACGTCCGCCGAAACGACGTGACTTTCCACTTCCAGCTTCCTGGTGTGCATTCCGAGTGGGTCCCTGATCCCACTCTGGCCATCTAGTATGTAGGTTCGAGGCAGCGCATGAATTATCTGGCGGCCTGGCCTGGCGCCCGCCTTCGCGACTGCGTAAGGAACTCGCTCCAGATCCTTCCGGGTAATCACGCCTCGGGAGGCGGCCCAGTCGACCAAGTCGGAGCGGCTGTCGAAGGACACGTGCGACCCAGTGATCCCAACGTATGCGGACCTGACCGTCAGTGCTGCCTGACGCGCCGCGTCCTGTATGCAAGTCCGCACTGCCTCCGTGGCATCGGGCATGTCAGTCACCACACCCCTGGCAAGACCACGGGAGGGAACGACGCTGAATGAGACCACGCGGAACTGTTCGTCGGCCACCCGGCGCGCGACAATAGTGCACACTTTCGTTGTGCCCACGTCGACCGCAACCAAAACATCAGGGTCTTGCGTCATGCCGTGTTCTCCAAGGAGCTCCCTATGTGATTCTCAGGTGTGTCTTTCATGTGAAACAGAGTAAGTCCCAAGCTCCTCGATTCCTATGTTTTCTGTGCCACGCGCATTCTGGCGCTCCGTGCACGTGGATTGCTCCGCACCTCAGAGATGCTGGGTTTGATCACCCTGGTGTTGATTGGTCTAAGGCTGATCGATTTGTCGCACTGGCACTCCGGCAGCAATGGTGGGCAGGTGCAAGGAGAAGCCGCGTCCCGGATGAAGTTCTTGACTACGCGATCCTCCGCCGAGTGATAGCTGATCACGACGAGTCTGCCACCTCTTCCAAGGGCCTCTACAGCGCCTGACAGTCCTAGCTGCAAGTTCTTGATTTCCGAGTTGACAGCCATTCTCAATGCCTGAAAGGTGCGGGTAGCCGGATGATTGCGGCTCTCGACCGGCCAATTGAGGGACCTCGTGACGATGTCGGCCAACTCACGGGTTGTCTCAATTCTCCGGTTGTTTACGATGCCCCTGGCCACTCTGCGCGCGCGGGGTTCTCCGCCATAAGCACTAATGATCTGTTCCAACTTAGATTGGGGCCAGTGGTTCACTATGTCATACGCGGTCAACTCGCTCCCGGGATCGAATCGCATGTCTAGCTCAGCATCGAAGCGGAAGCTGAACCCCCTTTCAGGGGTATCGAGTTGGGCGGAAGATACGCCCAGGTCAAACAGAACGCCGGCACAGTTATTCTTGAGTCGCTGCTCCGCAATCATCGCAACGTCCGCAAAGTTACCGTGATAAAGAATGAGCCGATCCGACCACCGCTTCAGTCGCTGCTCCGCCCTCTTGAGAGCATCGGTGTCTAGATCGATTCCAAGCAGTTGAGCCCCTGGTATCGACCGCAGCACTGCCTCGGCATGACCACCGTCTCCGAGATTACAGTCGATAAATGACCCACCAACTGTGCGTGGCAGGCCCATCAACACCTCCGACACCATCACTGGCAAGTGGGTTGAAGGAGATTCTTCTATCTGGGCTGCAAGACCTGTCATATCTGTGTTGGTCCTGCGGATTGAGTATTCCGCGGCTGTACTTGATGTCCCTACCGGTCGCCGACGATTCTGTCAGCAGACGATGGAGGGACAGTCTCAACGCGCCGGAAAGTCTCGGCCTCTCCTACCTGCCCCGTCCATGGAGAGTGCGAACCGTGATCCTATACCATGTTAACATAGGGTCAGTCTCGAAACTCTCAGCTTGAAAGTGTCGATCTATCCGATCCGCAGTCTTCGTCTCACGGGCTCAGTTTCCTATTGAAACGTAAGGATGCGCAAGGCCTATTGAGGACTCTTATAGAGTTCTTTAATATGAGTATTGGAAATGTCAGATAATTCCTTCAATTACGCGGTATTGACTATAAGCGATGCTGGTTCTCAGGGTCAGCGTGAGGACTCGAGCGGGGACGCTATCGTCGAGATGATGTCCGAAGCTGGATTCTCGCAGGTTCAGCGCGCCATCGTTCCCGACGAGCGGGAACAGATCATGGACCGGCTGCGGAAGTGGTGCGATGCAGGCGCTGCCGACGTCGTGGTCACAACTGGCGGCACCGGACTTGGCCCAAGGGACGTGACACCCGAGGCGACGCGTGCAGTCATCGACATAGAGGCTCCGGGAGTCGCCGAAGCGATGCGCATGGAGACGCTGAAGAATACTCCGTTTGCAATGTTGAGTCGCGGTGTTGTTGGAGTACGCAACGGGTGCCTGATCGTGAATCTTCCCGGCAGCCCCACAGGGGTTCGCGAGACTCTCGAGGTCGCTCTACGGGCAATGCCCCACGCTTTGGAAATGATCCGAGGCTGGCGCACTCACGAGAATCCGTAGAAGCCCACACATGCGCTTTCACGTACTGACTCTGTTCCCCGAGATGATCGAGGGGGCGATTCGTTACGGCATCATGGCTCGTGCGCTGAACCGGGGTCTGATTTCAGTCGACCTCCACAACATTCGGCAATTCACGCACGACAGACACGCCACTGTTGACGACTATCCTTACAGTGGCGGCCCTGGCATGGTGATGAAACCCGAGCCACTATTTGAGGCCATCGAGACTATCAGAGAGACCGGTAACATGGACAAGTCAGCCCCCGTCATCCTCCTCACGCCACAGGGAAGGGTGTTCAAACAGGCGATAGCCGAGGAGCTGGCTCAACACCCCGAAATGGTGTTGATCTGCGGGCGTTACGAGGGGTTCGACGAGCGGGTAAGGCAGCATCTCGCAACAGACGAGTTGAGCATTGGCGATTACGTACTTGGCGGCGGTGAGATAGCTGCCATGGTGGTAATAGAGGCAACATCGCGGTTGGTGCCGGGCGTCGTGGGGTCGCCCGAGTCCCCTGCGAACGACTCGTTTACGACTGGGCTCCTTCAGCATCCGCTATACACGCGACCTTCGCGCTTCCGAGACATGGACGTACCTGAGATACTGCTCTCGGGCAATCACGCTGAGGTCGCGCGCTGGCAGCGTCGGGAGTCCCTCAAACGCACACTGGCGCGACGACCCGACCTGTTGGCGGGACTCCGGCCTGACCAACTGTCAGAGGACGATAGACGCTTCCTGGAAACCCTGATAGAAGTCGAGAATCAGCAGGAAAGCGGGACCTGAACCATAGTGTTCCAGCCTCTGGTTAGTCGGCCACAAGGCGCCTGCGTTATAATCCCACATCCAACTTGGGAGGAAGGCGAATGAAAGGCAAGGATTTTCTCTGGCTGGCGGACTTGGAGTCCGAAGAGATTGTGCAGATGGTACGCAAGGCACGCGCCATGAAAGAGGGTGATACTCCAAAGGCAATGGCCGGCAAGGTCGCTGTCCTGCTGTTCGAGAAACCCTCGCTTCGCACACGAGTTAGCTTCGAGGTAGGCGTCAAGCAAATGGGCGGCGACTGCATCTACCTGAGTGGGACCGACGTCGGATTGGGCACGCGAGAGCCGGCAGAAGACGTCGCCCGGGTGCTGGACCGGTTGGTTGACGTTATTATCGCCAGAGTCTTCTCCCATCGAAACCTCGAGATACTTGCCGAGTACTCCACCGTCCCGGTCGTGAACGCACTGTCAGATTTGGCTCACCCATGCCAGGCTGTTGGCGACCTCCTGAGCATGAACGAGCACAAGGGTGATCTCTCAGGTCTCAATGTGGCTTACGTAGGAGATGGAAACAACATAGCCTCCAGCCTCGCGATTGCGTGCGCGTCGGTGGGAGCCAACTTCAAGATTGCCTCGCCCCCAGCTTATAGGGTGCCGGATCTCTCTTGGCGTGTCGCCAAGGAGCGTTCGGCAGAGACCGAGACGGTGCTGGAGTGGACCGAGTCTCCAGAGGCGGCCGTGGAAGGCGCCGACGTCATTTACACCGATGTGTGGATAAGCATGGGAGACGAGGCTGAGGCAGAGGAAAGACGTGAAGTCTTCACAAGATACCGCGTCGATAGCGATCTGATTGAACGGGCCGACAGTTCGGCAGTCTTCATGCACGATATGCCGGCTCATAGGGGTGAAGAGATCGACGAAAACATGCTCGATCATCCCCAGTCGATCGTCTTTCACCAAGCTGAGAACCGACTGCACGCCCAGAAAGCAATTCTGTCCGAGTTGATGTCTGGATAGGACGTCCCGTCCCTGCTGCTGCTGGACCAGGTTGACTCTGCTTGCTCGCTCTAGCTGGAGCCTGTCACATCGAGCTACAGCCTGAGAACCCGTCTGGCGTTGTCAAGAAGGACTTTGGGACGGATGTCATCACGTATGTCCAGCTGCTCGAATCCCGTAAGCCATCGATCGGGGGGCAGATATGGGAAGTCCGATCCGAACAGCACTTTGTCCTGCAGCCGAGTGTTAGTCTCGTCGATTAGCGGCTGCGGAATGTACCTCGGCGCCCAGCCGGAGAGATCGAGATAGACGTTCGGCTTGTGAAGCGCGACCGCAATTTGCTCCTCCACCCAGGGCCATGCCGGATGGGCCATTATTATGGTCAGGTCGGGAAAGTCAGCGGCAATATCATCCACATGAGGAATCGGCGCCGCGTACTTCAGTTTCATCCCCCTCCACCTGGCATTCCCACACCGGCAGCGGCGAATCCCGAGTGTAACAACAGGGGAACACCCAACTCGGCGCACTTCTCATACAACGGATAGAAGCGAGTCTCGCCGGGGAAAAAAGCCTGGTGAATCGGATGAAGTTTCAGGCCCCTCAGACCAAGATCGTTGACGGCGCGCTCAAGTTCGTTGACTGCCCAACGATCTTTCCAAGGATCTACTGTCGCAAATCCTATGAACTGCTCCGGGTGGTCCTTGACGAGCTCTGCGACGTAGTCGTTGGTGTCAGGGCTATCGCCGGTAGCAGTCTGAGCGTCTACAGAGAAAACGACCCCAAAGATGTCCCATTCTCTGTACCTGTCCGCCAACTCTTCAGCAAGTTTGGGAGGCTCGTTGAGCCGGAAGAAGCGTCTGAGGCTATCTTCTATTACCATGTCGGGCAGGCCGGGCTGCCTCGGTACATGGACGTGCATGTCGATTGCGCGCATATCGAGAAACGCCTCTAGAGTAGGGTCACAAGACCGGAAGCAACTCTAAGACTCACAACTATCCCTCAGCCTGCGCGCTGGATCTACGCTTGCGGCGCACAGGAGCGGGCCCGTCGCCTTCTTCCCAGAAGAATACGACGTTGTCTTGCCGATTGAGTACCAGCGACTTGCCAAGAAGGTCCGCCGCTGTGGCCAAACGGCGACGAATACCTGCCGTAGTTTCGCCCTCATTGGCCGTAACTTTACCTGCTTGTCCAGGCTCGAGGCGCCTCAGTGTGTCCACGTATTCACGAAGGACTGCGCCACGCTTTCCAGAAAGAGTGAGCTCAAGCTGCGCTTCATTTAGCGGTACCAGTTCAAAAGTTGGCACGTTATTGCCTCCTGTAATGGAGAGTTTGAGCCATGATAGAGCCACGCAATGGCGATTGCAAACCTACTCTCAGCACGAGGCATACGAGAGAGAATGCCGATTGGCAAGTTATCCACGAATTACGCGAGAAGTGCACAGAGAATACAACTCTAGCTTCGACAGACGTTGAAACCAAGCACGCAATCAAGAAGATAGTGCGCCTTTGTCCGGCCCAGAATCGCCTGAAAACGTCGGCCACACAGTCCACCAAGGTGCCGAATAGCCAGGTAGATAGCGCGGGAGTTTGTTTCCGTCAGGTCGTAACGGCCCCACGCGACGCTGAAGAGACCAGCTTGGCGTACTTGCCCAGCACACCTGTTGTGTGCCTGGGTGTAGGCGGCTGCCACTCCTGTCGGCGACGTTCCATCTCGTCATCGGAAATGTTGACGTTGAGTGTACGGTTGTCAACGTCCATGGCGATGATGTCGCCTTCCTGAATCAACCCGATCGGGCCTCCGACAGCGGCCTCTGGGGCAATGTGACCGATTATCGGCCCCCGGGACGCGCCTGAGAATCTGCCATCGGTCATCAGCAGGATCTCCTCCCCGATGCCCGTTCCCATCATCGCACCCGTTACCGAGAGCATCTCCTGCATTCCGGGACCACCCTTCGGTCCCTCATAGCGGAGCACCAGGACGTCTCCCGCCTGTATCTGCCCTGTAGTTACAGCCTCGAATGCCGCCCGCTCTCCATCGTAGACTTTGGCAGGACCCTCGTGCTGAAGCCGACTCGTGCTCGACACCTTCATGACGCATCCCTCTGGGGCGAGATTTCCCTTCAGAATGACAAGTCCTCCCGTGGGACTCTTGGCATTGGGTATCGAATATATGACGCGATTGTCGGGCTCCAGGTCTACCTCAGCCAGGTTTTCGCCGACCGTCTTGCCAGTGATCGTAATGCAGTCTTCATGAATCAGACCTGCCCCCGCGAGCTCCTTCATTACGACAGGCACGCCACCTACTTTGTCCATGTCGGACATAACAAAACGGCCGCCGGGCCGAAGGTCCGTGATGTATGGTGTGGTACGGCTCAGGGAGTCGAAGTCTTCAAGTGCGAGCTCGACATTAGCCTCGTGAGCTATCGCGAGCAGGTGAAGTGCAGCGTTCGTGGAGCCGCCCATGGCCAGCACGACACGGATCGAATTCTCAAAAGCCTCGCGGGTCATAATGTCGCGGGGCTTCAGGTCTTTCTCCAAAAGACTGTGCACCAGTGAACCAGTGTCGAACGCAACTTGATCGTTGCGCGGGTCTATTGCCGGAATCGACGCGGCTCCGGGTATCGACATTCCCATTGCCTCGATGGCAGATGACATTGTGTTCGCAGTAAACATGCCTGCGCACGCACCCTCTCCGGGACACGCGACGCGTTCCATGCCGACCAGCTCGTCAAGTGTTATCTGTCCCTGCGAGTAGGCTCCGATGGCTTCAAACATATCCTGGATGTTGATGTCTTCCCCGCGCCAGTTGCCGGGCATGATCGCACCGCCGTAGACAAAGACAGACGGAACGTTGCAGCGGGCTATGGCCATCATCGCGCCGGGCATGTTCTTATCGCAGGCAGCGACGACAACCAGGCCGTCCATGCTCTCTCCGAACGTTACGGTTTCAATGGAGTCCGCGATGACCTCACGGCTCACTAAAGAGGCCTTCATGCCCTCGGTGCCCATTGAAATACCGTCGCTGATCGTGATGGTGCCGAACATGAATGGAACGCTGTTGGCGGCCCACAGTCCCTCCTTCACCTTCTCCGCCTGACGGTTGAGATGGACGTTGCAGGGAGTGACATCCGAGGCGAGGTTGCCGACGGCAACGAAAGGCTTGTCCATGTCTTCGTCGCCAAGGCCGATAGCGCGCAGCATGGCACGCGCGGCTGCGCGGTCAGCACCTTCGGTTACGACTCGACTCTTCTTCTTGAGGTCTACTTTGACTTCGGTGGTCATGGGGTGGCCTCCGTGGCTGGAATGACTGTGTGATTATAGTCTCAGCTACTGGTCGGTGACCAGTGGTCAGTCATTGATTGGGGAGGCTATAATGCGCGGCGGCAGACACGCGCGAGAGGAAGCGAGATGTCGCGACGGTTTTTTGGGCAGCAGATATCGATCGAACGGGATCCTGAAACACGAGAACCAAGATCGTTCTCGTTCAGCGACGAGACTCACGACATTGCGCGTATCATGTCATCGTGGCAGGATTACGGCTATCCCAGCGACGGACGGAAGCACAAATGGATACAGAGGCATCATCGCAACTACTACAGGGTGCAGACTTCTGAGGGGCGAAAGTTCGAAATCTACTACGATAGGGGCGTTTCGCTGGATAGCCCCAAGTACATGCGCTGGTATGTGACGAAAGAGCTTTAGCAAATTGAGAATTCTCGTAACGAACGACGACAGCATAAACGCGGAAGGTCTGTGGACACTGGCCAAATCGCTCACATCTGTAGGCAATGTCTCAATAGTAGCCCCCGACCGAGACCAGAGTGGGATTGGCACCGCGCGAACCCTCCTCAATATCCTTCGAGTCGACGAAGTCGGAACGCGCATAGAGGGCGTCCCGGCCTACACAGTGAGCGGCACTCCTGCCGACTGCGTAATCCTGGGTGTGGAGGCGATCTTCGACGAGCCATTCGACCTGGTAGTGTCAGGCATTAACGAAGGTGCGAACTTGGGTCTGGACGTTTTGGACTCAGGTACAGTTGGCGGAGCTCTGAGGGGATTCTTTCGAGGCATCCCTTCGATAGCTGTGTCAGTTACGTCGGTCACGGGGGTTTTGTACGAACCGGCGGCGCAGGTAGCGAAGAATCTGGCTGTTTCCATCGCCCAGAACAGGGGCCGCCCCATCCTCTACAACGTTAACGTACCGAACGTTCAATTGGGGCGTCTAAAAGGAGTGCGGACTACGTTTCTGGGACCGAAGGCGTTTCTCGAGAGTGTCGAGCGAGGCCATGACGGACGAAGAACACACTACTGGGTGCGTCACAATAAACCAATTGGAGACGACGTTCCCGAAGGAAGCGACGTTTGGGCCACACGAAGAGGCTGGGCTTCGATTACGCCCATGGACCCAGGACTAATGTCCGTTGTCGGCCTCGACGAGTTTGCAGCCCTGGTAGAGAATGTCGCCAAAACTATGGACTTGGAATGGGCGTAGAAAGCGACGCAGCCTGCGACTTGAACCGCATCAAAGTGAATCTATACAATTGTCCAACGTAACTCTACTCATGAATTCACAGGCAGCGCCTATCTAGGATCGGAGCCAATGGAAGCCCATCAGCTGGTCAAACTCCAGGCTAACGAGAACATTGACGACTTCACTCCGGGCGACACCGTACAGGTTGGAGTCCGTGTAACCGAGGCCAATCGGACGCGTACACAGGTCTTCGAGGGCGTGGTAATCAGATCGCGCGGGACTGGGCCGGGTGCGTCTTTCACCGTGAGGCGTGTCAGCTATGAGATTGGCGTCGAGCGGACATTCATGCTCCATTCGCCGAACGTAGAGTACGTCAAGCTGGTCCGGCGCGGACGTGTTCGAAGGGCGCGGCTGTACTACCTGCGCGGCAGGTCCGGACGCGCGGCCCGCATTCCCGAAGACCGCAGGGAAAGGGCACGGCGCTAGGGGAAAACCCCCACCTCCTCGTCTCTCTCATCCTCGTAGTCTCCAATCTCCTTAGCGGGTTGCGCCTGACAAGGGGGATGCAGTGAGATTTGCCGAAGTTGCCGTGGATGCGCCGACAGGTGCGTCGCGCACGTTCAGCTACTCCATTCCTGACGAAATGCCTATTGCACCGGGCCAGCTGGTTCGTGTGCCGTTCGGCCCCAGAACGCTTCAGGGGATCGTGTTCGAGCTGACTCCCGCTCCCCAAGTGCAGGAGACGCGGCCTGTGTCCGAGGCACTCTTCGGCGAGCCCATTGTAGACGCTGCTCATCTTTCCCTTGCCCGCTGGATTAGCGACTACTATCGATGCTCGCTCTTCGAAGCAGTCGCCCCCATGCTGCCGCCTGGCAGCCGTGTGCAGACACGTACCGAGATTTCCCTGGCCCCTGATGTGAACGACATCGCGTCGGCAGCCAACAGCGACAGGCAGCTCCGAGTTTTGGAAGCCGTTGAAAGACAGGGGCAGACCGATGTCGAGGCGCTCGTCTCCAGCTTAGGCGAGTGGGCAAGAGCGACTATCGGCCCACTCGTATCCCGCGGCGTACTGGAGCGCAAGTATCGCTCGACCCGGCGAACCGTCGGCCCACGGTACCTCGAGTACCTGCGTGTAAAGACGAGCGCGTTGAAAGAGATTCGTCAGTGGCTGTCGTCTCATGGCAACAGGGCTCCCCGACAGGCAGACCTGATTCTCCGGCTTGTTGAATCCGATGCGCTAACCCCGGCTACCCTGGCAAGAAAGGAGTTTGGGTCCTCTGTCGTGTCGGCACTTAGAGCCAAGGGATTCATAGAGGTCGAGCAGACTCAGGTATTCCGCGACCCGCTGGCTGACAGGGACTTCCAGCCTGATCTTCCCGTCACACTCTCCCAACAGCAGAAGCAGGCGGCATCTACCGTCATCAGTTCTCTCAGGGACGACTCGGCCGAACCCAGGGTTGTCCTCGTCCAGGGCGTCACAGGCAGCGGCAAGACGGAAGTGTATCTGGCGGCTGTCGAGGAATGCCTCGCCCTCGGCAGGCAGGCCATTGTGCTAGTCCCTGAGATCGCTCTAACTCCACAGACGATCGAGAGATTCGCGTCCCGATTTCCCGGACAGGTCGCAGTTCAGCACAGTGGCCTGACCGATGGACAGCGACACGACCAATGGTGGGCGGTCCACAACGGCTCTCGCAATATCGTGATCGGGTCCCGCAGCGCCGTGTTCGCCCCCGTGTCCAATCCGGGCCTGATAGTGCTCGACGAGGAGCACGAGTGGACCTACAAGCAGCACGACGCGTCTCCGAGATACCACGCAAGATCCGTGGCCGAACGACTTGGCAGCCTGTCCAGGGCCGTGACAGTCTTGGGAAGCGCGTCGCCAGACGTTGGCTCATACTATCGTGGTCGCCGGGGAGACTACGGCCTGCATGTCCTCAAAGATAGATTGGTGCGGTCTGCCGATGGAACCACGTCGGTCATCCCCCTGCCGGGCGTCGAAGTAGTCGACATGAGACGTGAACTGCGCGAGGGCAACAGGGGGATGTTTTCCCGTCGTCTGCGAACTGAAATGGGGACGTGTCTTGACGCCGGACGACAGGCGATCCTGTTCCTGAACCGCCGTGGAACCGCAACCCACATGCAGTGCCGACACTGCGGGGCCAGCCTGTCGTGCCGTAGTTGCGACGTAGCGCTGACGTACCATCGGCCAATACAGCGGCTGATCTGTCACTATTGCGGCCGAAGGCGAAGGATGCCCGACAACTGCCCAGAGTGTCTGAGCTTTAGGCTGAGCCTATATGGCATCGGCACGCAGTCGGTGGCCGCTGAGGTTGAGCGCGAGTTTCCCCAGGCCCGCGTACTCAGGTGGGATCGAGACGCCACCCGTCACTCACGGGAGTACGATGAACTGCTCTCTCAATTCAGAAGCGGACAGGCGGACGTGATAGTCGGAACCCAGATGATAGCGAAGGGCCTGCACCTGCCTGGAGTCACGCTTGTCGGAGTGGTGCTGGCAGACGTCGGCCTGGGTATACCAGATTATCGATCGGGCGAGCGGACATTCCAGCTGCTGTGTCAGGTCGCAGGGAGGTCGGGACGCGAGCACGAGCCTGGCCGCGCAGTCTTTCAGACATACCAGCCGGAGAACTACGCCATCAGAGCGGCGGCGGCACAAGATTACGAGCTGTTCTACATCGCCGAAATGCGCTACCGACGTGAACAGCGCAATCCCCCCTACTCACGGCTGATCAGGCTGGTCCACAGTCACACAAATGTGGCTATGGCCGAATCACATGCCCGCCAGTTCGCAAACACGCTCCGGCTGGCGCAGTCCGAAGCCGATCTGACAGACGTGGAAATACTCGGACCAACTCCACCCTACCCGTCCAGACTTCGCGGCAGATACCGCTGGCACATAATACTGAGAGGCCGAAACCCGCGGGCCCTGCTGGACATGGTAGAAATCCCCAGGGAGTGGAGCGTAGACGTGGACCCAGTCGCCCTGACGTGAGACCGTGACTTTCGAAAACAAAGGGGCGGGCCTTTGCGGCACCGCCCCGATTAGGTCCTTTTGAGCTTGGCTCTTGACCTACAGGTTGAACTGCGGGTCCATGTAGCTCTTTTCCTTCGCGTAGATCTGGAGCCGGCCTCGGGTGGAGTCGGTGATGATAATACGGTCTTCAGAGTCCACAGTCAGGCCGACCGGTCGCTCGAACAGGCCTAGCGACGTTCGGTCCTTGACCCTCCTGTAGGCCTTCTGGGCGTCCGGGTTGGAGTTTATGACCTCTGCGGCCCACTTACTGAACTCCACGGCATCGCCGTACAGGGCAGTGATCACTGAGCCTTCGGCATCATATATCTGGATGCGTTTATTGCCCCAGTCCGACACGTAAACGTCGCCCTCGCTATCCACCGCGACGCTTGCCGGGTGGTCCAGCTCCGCGCCATCCTCTGCCGCGCCTCCTCCGAAGGTGACCAAAAGCTCGCCATCGGGGGCGAACTTCTGCACACGGTTATTGCCCCAGTCGGCGACGTAGATGTTATCGTCCCCGTCCACGAACATTCCCCAAGGCTGGTTGAGCTGTCCTTCACCGATTACTGCGATGAACTGGCCGTCCTTGGTGAACTTCTGCACACGGTTATTGTGCGCGTCGGATACGAGTATATTGTCGTCGCTATCGAACGCTAGACCCGACGGTCCAATTAGCTGACCCTCGCCATTGCCGGCCTCTCCCCACTGGCTGATGGGCTCTCCATCTTCGTTGAAGACATGGATCCGGTTCTCGTGTTCATCTGAACAGTACAGATTACCTTCTGAATCAAGCGCGATGCAGGAGGGCCACATCATCTGCCTGCGTCCGAAGTCTCCAATGAACTGCTCGTCGATGGTCAATTTGCCGATGCGCTTGTTTTCAGCAACGACGCCGCCGACGCCGTCATTACCTCGACTGATAACGTAAATTACGCCATCCTGTCCGGCGGCAACATCGACAGGCTGCGTGAATCCGTTGCCGGCGGCAGCGTTTCTTCCTATGGCGTGGCTGAAATTCCAAGTCCGTCCAGCCACGGTTGTTGTCAACATGATTCAGTACTCCCAACTCTCGTAGTGGTCGAGTCTTCTGTACTTTCGCCCTCGCGTTCTAGGTCTGACCGACTCCGCGACCCGTTTGAAAGGGCGAGGTAGTAGGTAGAAAGCTCACCCCAGCGTAGGCGATTACCGCTTCGATGGGATGAGCATCTCTTTACTTGGGTACTTACGACCCGTTGGTCTGCAGGTAACGCGGCGCGTCAAATTGGCCGTTAACGATCGGGGCCGCTTCCATGTGGAGGTGGTCCTCGAGAATCGTTGTGTAGAAGCCGCGGTAGTCCTGGTTGGGGACAAGGTCGCCCTGCTCCAGCGCCTCAGGCCTGGTATCCGGATACTCGGAGTACATTCCGCCCTTGACGTTTGGCCCAATTGCGAAACCGACGCCGGCCGCTCCATGGTCGGTGCCCGAGCCGTTGTCCCGCACACGGCGGCCGAACTCACTGAACATGATCATTACGACGTTGTCGTCGGCATCGTGCTCGCGTAGGTCGTCCCAGAAGTCCTGCACGGCCTCGGACACGTCCTGCCACAACTTCGCGTGTGTGGTGGCCTGTGCAGCGTGGGTGTCGAACGAACCGTAGTCGCAGTAGAAGACCCGCGTGCCCACGTCCGCCGTGTGGATCTGCGCAATGTCGCGCAACTTCTTGGAGATCGGGCTTGCTCCGTACTCAACGGACGACTCGTACTTGTCGGGCGCAACCTTCAGGATGTCGGCGCCCTTGAGCGCGTCGAGACCAGTCTGGCCCAAGTACTCCATGACCTGACCCGTCCCAACTGCTGGGCCATACATGTTGGCGAAGCGGGTGAGCATCTGATCCCGCTGCTCCTTCTGTTCGATGCTGGTCAGCAGACCGTATGTCGAGAGATCGGCAACAGACGCAACCGAAACACTCGGCGCCACCAGCGCCCTTGGGAGTGCTTGGCCGATGTTGACGGCAGTCACGGGGTTCTCCCCGTTGGGGTCGATCTCGCGCAACGCACGTCCGAGCCAGCCCTCTGTCCCGACCTTGTCCGGCTCGCATGTGTGCCAGATGTCCATCGAGCGGAAGTGTGACCTCGGGGAATTGGCGTAGCCAACTCCGTGAATGATGGCCATGTTCCCGCTCGCATAGATGTCCTTCATAGGACCCATGGCCGGGTGGAGGCCAATTCCATCGTCCAGCTTCAGTACGCGCTCCTGCGGTATCTGCAGCGAGGGGCGGCTGTCGTAGTAGTGCTCGTCGTTATATGGGATAACAGTATTGAAGTAGTCGTTCCCGCCGGTCAGCTGGAGCACAACCAAGACCGGGGGCTTCCCATTTCCGTTGCCATTAGCAGCCATTGCATCATCTCCTCTGGCTCTCTGGCCTGCTTGGGATGGGCGACCCATTGCTGGAGCCGCCCATTCCCGGCACTGACTTAGCTTATCCGAACTGGAATTCTCTGGTCGAGGCGATCAGCGCGAACGTCTGAGTTGCCCTTTCCTTGAATTCATCAGAACCCACCGCGATCTCTCCGCCGCTGGCTGAGACATGCGAGACCAGCTCGTCATGGGTCCTCTGGTCGACGTCAAGCGGACCCATGATGTCCAGGCAGCGGTCCACCAGCTCGCCGGCAGACATTGTCGCACCGTTGGAGCCGACGTAATCGACCATGGACTGGACTCCCGCAAGGTCGGCGTTACTGAGGCGGTCAGCGACAAAGTTGACGCGCTTAACCAGCGATCCGCTGTTGATCCACTCGCGGCCGGTGTGCCAGCCCTCGACGCTGGGTGGATCGAGGATATCCTGGCCCATGTAGCCCGGCTCCTTCCCGAGCGCCTCAAGGCGTGGGTCTGGGCCGGTCATGTCCTTGGTGATTCGGAGGGTACCAACAACTACTTCCGTCGGGCTCTTTACCTTCTGATATTGGGCTTCCTTGAAGAAGTCCGAGTTGAACAGCTCTCTCAGTACCGGCTTGACCTCGTAGTTGTTGTCCACGAGGGTCTTGGACAGCAACTCGATCGCCTCGGGGTTGCGAGGAGCTTCGATGTTCCACGCTGGGACCTGCGGCTCGTCGGCGACGAAGAAGTTGTACAGGTGTCGCGTGATGAACCTGGGGCAGGCTTCCTGCTCGAGGATGATGTCGATGATGTCCTCACCGTTCAAGTTGCCCGTGCGACCGAGGAAAGTCTTTTCTGTCTGGTCGTGGTCCTCAGGCCTGAAGCTGAACTTCCACGGGTGCCGCCCGTATGGATAACGTGGCATCTTGGCGTCGATCGTCCATCCTGTGAAGGCGCGGGAGCACTCGAAAACGTCGGTCTCGGTGTAGTGACCGACTCCGAGGCTGAACAGCTCGAGCAGCTCGCGTCCCCAGTTCTCATTGGGCGCGTGCTTGTGGTTCTCGTTGTTGTCCAGCCAGTAGATCATCGCCGGGTTCTTGGCAAGGGAAACTAGCAAGTCGCGATAGTTGGCCATGCCCAGTTCGCGGAACATGTCTATCTGCTCGAGCAGGTGGTTGCAGTTGTCCACTTTAGAGTTGCCGGTGGCGAACACATGGTGCCAGAACAGCGCCATCTTCTCTTCCAGCGGCCGTTGGGTGGTGACCATCCAGTACAGCCAGTTGGCTTGACCGGGAGCGGCTGCTCCTCCAGGCACCTCTGTGATCGGATGATACCTGTACAGCTTGTACTCATCGACCGGGGGTTGGCTATTGGGGTCAAGCAGCATCTCAACAGTCTGCTCATACCCTATTTCGCAATAGCGCTCGACCTCTTCACGTGTTGCGCCGAAACCTGCGCGCCGCATCAGGTGAGACATCAGAGCAATGTCTTCTCTCGTTGCCATCCGGTTCCTCCTTTCAGCTTGATGCAGGAGACACAATCCTCCCCTGCACTTTCGATTCCTTGGTCAGTCGGATGCTGCCGCAGCCTGCTCTTGACAGGACGGGCAGATGCCATAGTAATCCGTGCGCTGGCGCACGAGTCGATAGCCGGTGTCTTTAGACAGTCTGTTCAGGTGGTCTGCCTCTGCTGTATCGCTGTCCATGTCTTCAATGGACTCGCACGACTGGCAGATTAGGTGCGGATGGGACTCGGGGCGTCTTCCATCGTAGCGATTCGCCGCCCCGCTAAACTCTAACTCCAAGATCTGGCCCGCGTCTTTCAACAACTCGATGGTGTTGTATATGGTCGCCAGACTGGTAGAAGGATACCAGCGCCTAACTTCGGCGTGGAGTTCATTGGCACTTGGGTGGCGATCATTGGAGGCAAGCGCCTGCAGCATCTTGTCCCTGCGCCTGGTAATTGAGATGCCCTCATTAAGAAGCGCATCGCGCATCTCATCGACTCGTGCCCGAACCAGTGGATCCAAACGGCGTCTCCTGATCTGACTCGCCCATCTCGCCGACTTTTTGGGGATTCCTAAAGGTCTGGAATGATTCCAAATTCGGCTATGGCGGGTACGATAGTCGAGACCGCTTATGTTGTCAAGTGCCACCCAGCATCGTGAGACACTTTCTAAAGTCCCCGCCTGGCGACTTCAACTCGGAACGCCGACCGACTGGATGGTTGATGAATGGTTCAGTTTTCGAACTTTAGAAAGTCTCTCAGCATCGTACGTTTCCCTCAGCTTCGCAACAATCGCAGGGGTCCTTCAGGCGACTTGCCCCTGGTTTCTACCCAATGGCAAAACCTGTGGCATCTATTCGATGAAGCCAATACTGTCCGGAGGCCAGTACCTCATCCATGCCCGGCCAATCATGTTTTCGTCCGGCACCAGCCCCCAATCGCGCGAGTCGTTCGATGACCGGCGGTTGTCGCCCAGAACGTAGTAATGTCCCTGATCGACGAAGACAGCATCGTAGCTTCGTGTGCTGGGATTGGTGATGAAGGGTTCTTCGACATACTGCCCGTTGCGATACACGTCCCCTCGCCTGACTTCGATGGTGTCGCCGGGGACGCCTATGACTCTCTTCACAAAGTCTCGGGTCGGGTCGCCCGGGAAGTGGAAAATCACCACTTCGCCGTGCTGCGGGGGCTTGAAAGCGAACATCGAGCGCTCCGACCCGTTTTGAGAGGCGTGGACGAACGGCACAAACGGGGCCAGCCCGTCGAGGCCGACGCTGGCGTAGATGATCTTGTTGACCAGCAGGTACTGGTCCTGCTCCAGAGTAGGCTTCATACTCGAACCCTCCACCTTGAAGTTCTGTACGCTGAACTCCATCAGAACGAACAGCAACAGAGCCAGAAGGATCGTCTCGACCATCTCTTTGACTATGCGTCTCAAGTTTGAAAGCCCTTACAAATATCCTGCTGCACGGCCGTTGAATGAAACGACGGGTTTCACCAAGCCAGCGCAGTTACTATTATATGGCAGCTTCTGAGGTGTTATACATCAGGAGTCTGTTTTCGGCGGCGTTAATCGGGAGATATGCACAATAGGCGGTCACGCTAACAGATGTTGCGCCGATAGTGCCTTGGTCTGCCTCGCGCAAGGCGGTGACCTATGCGCATTCAACCGCATCGTCACGCGATACCAGAACCAGATCGTGAATCTCGCAGCGCGTATGCTTGGCAGCCGCACACAGGCGGAAGACGTTGCACAGGAGACCTTCATATCAGCCTACCGTTCTCTGGCCGGCTTCCGAGGCGGGAATCTGAGGTCCTGGCTCATGCGGATCGCGGCAAATGGCAGCCGGGACGTGCTGCGGAGACGACGACGCAGATCCGAACGCTCGCTGGAGGAATCACTCGAGAGTCCGTCGTTCCAGCCCGTCTCGGACGAAGTGACACCCGGTGAAGCAGCGCAGCGCAGCGAACTCAACGCGGAGCTGCAGAGGGCCATCCTCACTCTCTCCCTCGACCAGAGAACGGCCCTGGTCCTTGTCGATGTACAGGGACTCAGCTACGGAGAAGCTGCCGAAGCAATGGACGTTTCTGTCGGGACCGTCAAGTCGCGGCTGAGTCGCGCAAGGTCTCGGGTCAGGGATGCGCTGATGAACCGCCGGGAACTCCTCGGCGACTGGATTCGTCTTGAGGATTAGGGGGACTCGCTCAACTTGACAGGACTGTTCGACAGGTTCAGGCACGGGCAGCTGCGAGAGCTGCTGTCTTCGTACATCGACGGAGAGGTTAGCGACTCCGAGCGTCGCCGCGTGGAGAGTCACCAGGGACAGTGCGAGGAGTGTCGGCGGGAGCTCGAAACGCTCAGGCTGACCATCTCCGCGCTGAGACAGTTGCCTGAGATTCAGCCGACCCGTTCATTTGCAATGCCAGCGCCACCGGAACCGGTGAGCATGGGCATCCGATGGGTTCTCGGCGTTCGACTTGCGGCTTCTGCCGCCGCTGTTGTGCTGGTTGGGCTTATCTTGGCCGACGTCACGGGCGTGCTAGTTCAGTCCGACCTGTCAGATTGGGGAAGGCCTTCGCCGAGTGTTCAGCAGGTGGCTCCTGGCCAGCCCGCGGCGCCCGCTCCTGCAGCACCTGCGGCTCCGGCATTGGCACCAGCCCCTCAGGCTCCCCAATCCCCTGCCCAGCCCGCGGCTCCAGCACCAGCGGCGCGGGCCCCTGCTGCCACAGCTGCTCCCGTGGCCGCCCAGGCCATGTCAGATGCACCGGTACCAACGACAGCCCCCGCTCGTCCTGCAGTAACAGCCACGCCGGCTCCGGCCCCTGCGGCAATGGCAGCAGCGCCAACCCCGGCGCCGAGTTCCCCACCAGCCGAGTCACCTCAGGCATCTGAGGCTGTAGCAGTAGAATCCTTGAAGTCGACCGAAGATAGCAAGAAGCAGTCGCAAGCCTCTGAAACCCCCACATTGGCGACAGCGTCGCCAGAGGCAGCAGCGGCTAAGGCATTGGGCGCGGCCGGTACGTTGGCTACGACGGCCACCGCCACTCCAACATCAACCGTAACTCGGATGCCCACGTCTACGCCGACACCAACTGTGACACGCACTCCAACGGTTGTGCCGACTACAACTCCGACTCCGACGTCCACGCCTGGACCAACCGTCACCTCGACCCCGATACCTGAGCCGAGTCCAACTCCTACTGTCACTTCGACCGTCGAGCCTCCCGTATCCGACGACAATGAGAAGAGCGTCGAGCGGTCGGGTCGTTCTGGACAGGAGCGGTTGACTGAGCTGTCGGAGGAGAGGCCTGCAATTCCTCTTCTCCAACTCGAGGTGGCAGTTGGGATGTTGCTGATCGTACTGGTTGGAGTGGCTTTGTGGATGTCCCGCAGGAAACTCTAGGACTGCCACGTAGCTGTCGTTGACCCTCATTGCATGCTCCAGTCAGCAACGCATACTAGATAGAGGGCGCCTCTGGACGGGCCATGGAACGAAACCGTGGGCCAGATCGTCTGTACAATTAAGGGACGCCGACACGTGCGGCGCAGGTTGCCGGACCATGAATTCACTAAAAGCGGAGGTCAAACTAATGAGCAGACTTTGGAATTCAGTTGTGACGCTGGGAGCAGCCTCGCTGCTAGTGATGCTTGCGGTAGGATGTGCGCTCGAAGGCGAGGCGGCAACCCATGAGCCGGACACGGCTTCCGACGAAGCACGCCCAGCAGCCTCTATCGGCGTGGTTACGGCGGCAAGCGCGGCCGCCGGCGCTCCCATGTCCCAGTCGGCAGCCCTGTTCGACAATGTCGCGGCAGGAGAGGCAGGAATATGGGTCACGGGGACGGGCCAGATCACAATGGAACCCGATCTTGCGATCATAAACCTGGGAGTCGAAACCATTGAGATGAGCGTGGCGGAGGCGAACAGCGCAGCCGCAGATGCGATGGACGCCATTATGCAGTCGCTCATGGAAAGCGGTATCGAGGAGCGCGACATACAGACGCACAACTTCAATGTCCGCCCTCAGTATGAGTGGATCGAGGTTGAAGAAAACGGCAGGAGGTCCAACAGGCGGGAGCTGGTTGGCTACGAAGTGAGGAACAGCCTGACGGCCAGAATACGGGACCTGGACACGATCGGGACAGTCATTGACGAGATGATCACAGCCGGTGGAGACGCCACGCGGTTTAATGGCCTCGAGTTCACGGTCGAGGACACGTCCGAGCTTATGTCTCAACTCCGTGAGAAGGCCGTCATGGACGCGATGACCAAGGCCCAGCAGATCGCCGATGTCGCGGGCGTCGGACTTGGTAGTCTGGGATACATAACAGACTCGCCCTTCAGTACGCAGAGCATAGACCCCTACGCTCCACGAGCGCAGGCTTTTGCACTAGCAGCAGACGATTCTGCCACCACCTCGATCAGCGGGGGCGAGCTGGAGGTCTCACTGACAGTCCACGCGGCGTTCTCCATCCCGTAACGCTAGAGTCGAAAGAGTTCTGTTTTCGGGAAACACGCGATAGCAGGTAGCAAGCAACCTTTCGGGAGAGCAAGTCCGTTAGTTAGAGTTAGAGAGTCACTCTTTCCAACAGGACATTCCGAGGTGCGTCACTCATGATCCTGAGCGATCGGTCCATCAGAGAGCAGATGTCGGAAGGCCGCATTGTCATCGATCCGCTCGGCCCGAACGCCGTGCAGCCGGCAAGTGTGGACATCAGACTGGACAGCGAGATACTGGTCTTCCGCAACAATTGGCGGACTCACATAGACGTCATGAAGCCTGCGGACGACGTAGTCGAGAAGATCACGGTGGAAGAGGGCCGGCCATTCCTGCTGCATCCGGGCCAGTTCGCGCTCGGCAGTACGCTCGAAACCGTGACCATTCCTGACGACATTGTCGCTCGAATCGAGGGTAAGAGCTCGCTTGCTCGGTATGGCTTGCTGATTCACTCGACGGCCGGCTTCGTCGACCCCGGCTGGACCGGCAATCTGACGCTCGAATTCTCCAATGTTGGAATACTTGGGATAACGCTTCACAAGGGTATGAAAATCGGACACATTTCGTTCACAAAGTTGACGACGCCTGCCGAAAACCCATACGGCTCACGCGAGCTCCGGAGCAAGTACCAGGGGCAGGGCGGTCCGGTGACCTCGCGATACTACTGGGACTACCAGCTTCCAATGAACGGCGATGAGCCCCGGTAACAAAGTCAGCGTTTCGCCCCGCTGGACGGGTCCATCCCTAATAGCCGGACGAGAATCTGAAATCGACCCGCACATGACCCGGGCGTTCGAGATGGCGTGGGGCGCCGTCGGCCGGACCAGTCCAAATCCTCCGGTCGGCGCGGTGTTGATCAGATACGGCCGCGTCGTGGGCGAAGGGAGAACCCAACCGGCTGGGAGGGCCCACGCCGAGGTAGTCGCGCTCCACCAGGCGGGCCCACTCGCCCGCGGCTCGACGATGTACGTCACCCTGGAACCGTGTTCGCACCATGGAAGAACGCCCCCCTGCACCGATGCCATAATCGAAGCCGGCGTCGCCGAGGTCCACGCCTCAACCGTAGATCCGAACCCCAGCGTGAGCGGCTCTGGAATCAGCCTTCTCCGCCAGGCCGGAATCACGGTGCATACGGGTGCGGCAACGCGCGAAGCACAGGAACTGGCCGCGCCTCACGCCAAGTTCATTGCTACAGGCAGGCCTCTGGTGACGGCGAAGTTCGCTATGAGCCTCGACGGCAAGATCGCGACACGCACTGGCGACTCAAAGTGGATCACTTCCGACGAGTCGCGTCAGTACGTTCACGAGCTCAGAGTGCGGTCTGACGCGATTATGGCGGGAATCGGGACGGTGATCGTGGACGATCCGCAGCTCACCGCGCGGAGACCAGATGGCACTCCCTACTCCCGACAGCCGCTGCGCGTAGTCGTGGACAGCAGCGGGAGACTGCCCCTTGAATCTACGCTGCTCAAACAGCCCGGCAGCACACTCGTCGCTCTGGCTGGAGATCACTGTGACAATCGATCTCGCCTGGAGTCGGGTGGCGCCGAGGTGTTCCTGGCGCCAGGAGGAGATGGCCGGGTTGACCCAGTTGGACTTCTGGCCGAACTAGGGAGACGGGACGTCACCAGCGTCTTCGTCGAGGGCGGGGGCACGCTTCTAGGTTCACTATTCGATGCCGGCCTTGTTGACAGGGTCATTGGCTTCGTCGCGCCTGTGATTATCGGCGGGGAGTCAGCGCTTTCCCCTGTCGCTGGCCACGGAGTAGAACTTATGGCAGAGGCTCTAAGGCTAATCGACGTCCGCGTGGAGAAATTCGGCGACGACGTCGCCGTAACCGGTTGGTGTTCAGAAATCTCCGACTGGCAACTGTAGGTTAGAGGATGACCCCTCCGTCCTGAAGACGAGCGATATCCTCCCAGGCGTATCCGAGCTCAAGTATGACCTCTTCGGTGTGCTGACCGAGTTCGGGTGCTACCGAACGGATCGAGTGAGGTGTCTCGCTATAGCTGACAGGATGATTGGCGAGCTTAACCCGCCCAAGGTCCGGGTGATCGACCTCGGTTATGTAGTTGTTAGCGACCACCTGGGGATCGCCAGGCAATTCTGTCAGACTCTGTACAGGTGAGAAGATGAAATCGCCCGAACTCTCGAGGATTTCCGCCCATTCATCGTAGGGCTTCTCAGCAAACACCTGATCGAGGATTGGGATCAGCTCATGCCGGTTTTCGCCGCGAGAGATCGTGTCAGCAAATCTGGGATCGTCGATGAGGTCTTCCAGCCCGAGCGCGGCGGCAAACGACGGCCAGTAACGATCGGCCTGGAAGTTGGCAAGCATCATCCAGCGCCCGTCGCCGCACCTGTAGTAGTTTGCGAGAGGATTGTAGGCGTCGCTCCTGGGCGGGTTGTAGGTCAGGTTGATCTCGGAGTCGGGCTTGTGCCGTGTGAGCAGCCCCATGCTGACAGCGAGACCCTGCAGCCAGATCGAGCTGGACAGGTGTGACGTGTCCACACGCTGGCCTACGCCATGGATCGAACGTGCGACGAGCGCAGCCAGGACTCCAGAGGCGAGCGTGATTCCACCTATCTGGTCTCCGACAACACCTTGGACAGGATAGGGGTCGACACCGTCCGGACCTGTCGCGTACATGAGGCCACTTCGCGCCTGCGCCGCGGAGTCCAGTGCGGGGCTTGAGGAATCTGGACCGAGTGGCCCGTAACCTGACCCCGAGGCGTAGATCAGGCCGGGATTGATATCCCGCAGTGCTTCGTAACCGAGCCCCAGCCTCTCGGCGACACCCTTGCGAAAGTTCTGTAAGAACACGTCCGCATCTTCGACGAGTTTGTGAACGATCTTCACACCCTCAGGCTTCTTCAGGTCCAGCGCAATGCTGCGCTTGTTGCGGTGATTGGCCTCGAAGTAGGCATTGCGCCCGGCCGGAAGACTCCTGTCCACACCCGATGCCGAAAAGACAGCTCTGCCCGGATCCCCGTCTAGCGACTCTATCTTTATGACATCCGCCCCAAGGTCGCCCAACATGGTGGCTGCTACCGGCCCGAACTGCCAGATGGTCCAGTCTATGACTTTGATGCCCTGCAGGGCATGCGATTTGGTGTCCATCAGGACGACTCCAGATTCCCTATGACATGTCCCTGCGCCGACACGGATTTCCGCAATTCAGCCAGTTCTGCCAGTGTAAAGGCGCCACTCACAGTTTTCTCGCAGTAGACGCATCCTGCCAAATACACTTCAGGGGCTTTCCAGTCCGAAATTGGCATCAACGTTTACCCGTCGACCTCCAGCGCAGCGGAAATCGAACCGCTGGCAATGATCTGCCGGGCAGCCGTGAAGGGGTCTATCTCGCCGGCGCAAGCCTTTTCCAGTAATTCGGAAGCTTCAAGGTCGGTCTCCATTACGCGGTCCACTGCCCTTGTCACAGACGCCTTCAGCAGCCGTGTAACTTCCCGGCTCGCCTGGAGCGACCTGCGACTCGCGAGCTCTCCCGAGCAGCTCATATCGACGATTCGCGCCAAGGCCTCAGAGTACAACTCATGCACGCCTTTACCTCGATGGGCCTGAGTAAGCATCACCGAGGGCAGCTTCCCTGCTGGACGGGGTTCAAGAGCGATCATGGCTCGAAGCGCGGACGCTATGTGGCCCGCACCGTCACGGTCAGCCTTGTTCACCACGAAAACATCGGCGACCTCCAGCAGGCCAGCCTTCATGGTCTGGACCGTGTCGCCTGCTTCAGGCACGAGAACGACGATGACCAGGTCCGCCACTCCCATTATGTCGAGCTCAGTCTGTCCGACTCCCACCGTCTCTACCAGGATCACTTCTTTACCGACGGCCTCTAGTAGCTTAACTCCAGCCTGGGACACCGCGTTCAGTCCACCAGGGACACCGCGCGTCGCGAGGCTGCGTATGAACACTCCAGAGTCCTGGTGATGAGACTGCATCCTGATCCGGTCACCGAGCACCGCGCCACCGGTGAACGGGCTGGTGGGATCGACGGCCAGCACGCCGACCGCTTTGCCCTCTGAGCGTGCCGCAACTGTCAAACCGTCCACTATGGTGCTCTTGCCGGCGCCCGGCGGACCGGTGACACCGATGACGGATCCTTGTCCGGGGGCCGTATACACTAGACGCATGACCTCGCGGAGGTCCGACGCGTCGCGCTCAATGCGAGTGAAGAGGCGGGCGAGAGAGCGGCGATCTCCCCGCATGGCCCTTTGAATAAGGTCTTCGGCAGAGTGGTACGGCCTGGCGACCGGCACTACTGACCCATCTCGCGGCAGGGGTGTCGGCACTACTTCCGCGTCATTTTGGAGAGGTCGAGAGGCAATGCGGTTGATGCCTGGCGTTTCCACAGCCCCGCGCAAGCACAAGCGATCAGGCCGTGTCGATGGCCCTGACGAGATTGGCCATCCTTACAGCGGCCACGGCGGCGCCGAACCCGTTGTTGCCTTGCTTGCCACCCGCTCGGTTGATCGCCTGCTCGACTGTGTTGGTCGTAAGCACACCGAATACGACGGGGACACCGGACGAGACAGAGGCGTTGGCGATACCCTTGGCAGCCTCTCCAGCTACGAAGTCATAGTGGTCGGTTTCGCCTCTGATCACAGCGCCCAGACAGATTACCGCATCATAGTGCCCGGACTCGGACATCTTCTTCGCGACAAGCGGGATCTCGAACGACCCTGGAACGGGAGCGATCGTGACGTCGTCGTCTCTGACTCCATGAGCCTCAAGCCCAGCTACCGCGCCTTCCAGCAGACGCGATGTGATGAAGTCGTTGAATTCGGCGACAACGATGCCAACCCTTAGACCTTCGCCGTTCAGAGAGCCGGAGATTCTGCGACTCACTGGGCGGCCCCTGCGTCGAACTCGTCTTCCATTGGGTCAAAACTGTGTCCCAACTTTTCCTTCTTGGTCTGTAGGTAGAGCCGGTTCTCAGGGGTAACTTCCGCGAAGATTCCCACCTGCTCCACTATCTCAAGTCCGAAACTTTCGAGCCCGACTCTCTTCTGAGGATTGTTCGTGAGAAGCCGCATCTTGCTCACGCCCAGGTCAAGCAAGATCTGAGCTCCTACTCCATATTGACGAGGGTCTGGAGCGAAACCGAGGGCTATGTTGGCTTCGACGGTGTCCATCCCTGCGTCCTGAAGCTCGTATGCCTTGAGCTTGTTGTGAATGCCGATTCCTCTGCCTTCCTGCCGCATGTACAGGAATATGCCGGCCCCCGCACGCTCTATAGCCTGGAGTGCAAGCTCCATCTGGCCGCCACAGTCGCAGCGTACGCTCCCGAACACATCCCCAGTGAGGCATTCGGAGTGAACACGCACTAGCACGGGTTCGGTCGCGGTAATCTCTCCCTTGACCAGAGCGATGTGCTCATTGGGGTCTACGAGACTCCTGTAAGAGACCGCTAGAAACTCGCCGTGTTCCGTTGGCACCCTGGCCTGTGCCACGCGCTCGATCAGCCTCTCGTGCTCTCTCCTGAAGGTGATTATGTCGGCGACTGTGACGATCTTTATTCCGTGCTTCTTGGAAAACTCCTCCAGCGTGGGCATCCGCGCCATGTAGCCGTCGTCTGCCATGACTTCGCAGATAACGCTGGCGGGATACAGACCGGCCAGTCGAGCCAGATCTACTGACGCCTCTGTCTGCCCCGCCCGCTTGAGTACCCCACCCTCCATGTACCTGAGCGGAAAGATATGACCCGGGCGGCCGAGGTCCTCAGGCACCGTGTTCGGGTGGATGAGGGCCCTGATCGTAGCAGCCCTGTCAAAAGCTGAAATCCCGGTAGTAGCCCCGTTAAGGACGTCTACAGATACGGTGAAAGCGGTCCCGAGCCGAGCCGTGTTCTCCTGCGTCATCAGTGGAACTCTGAGCTCTTCGAGGCGCTGTCCCAGCATCGGCATACAGATCAGGCCCCGGGCATGCGTGGCCATGAAGTTGACGTCTTGGGCAGTTACGCATTCAGCCGCCATCGCGAGGTCGCCCTCGTTTTCGCGGTCCTCGTCATCGCAGATGATTACCATCTTGCCGGCCTTGATGTCGGCTATGGCTTCCTCGACAGTAGCGAGGGGCATGTCTCAATACCTCCTGACGCTTGTCAGAGCTCGTCGGCCGTGTCCACGGGTAGATGTGGGCCGGTAGCCAAGCGTTCAACGTACTTGGCGATTATGTCCACCTCAATGTTCACTTTATCGCCAGTGTTGCGGAGTCCGAAAACCGTATTCTCCCACGTGTACGGAACAATGGTCACCGAGAAGGTGCGATAGTCACAGTCTACTACCGTCAGACTTGTACCGTCCACAGCCACGAAGCCCTTCCCGACAACGTAGCGCATGATGCTATCATCCGCTTCGAACTTCAGGTTGTGGGCTTCTCCCTCAGGGTCTATCGATAGCAAGCTGCCCTTGCCGTCGACATGCCCCTGAACGATGTGCCCTCCGAACCGTCCTTCCGCAACCATCGGTCGTTCCAGGTTGACCGGGTCACCTGCTTTTAGACTGCCCAGGTTCGTGCGCCGCAAGGTTTCAGGGACCGTGTCGACTCTGAAGATCGACCCGTCTATCTCGGTAGCTGTAAGACACGCGCCATTAACGTTGATACTGTCTGAAACCGTCAGGTCTTCCATGACCACGGAGGCCCTTATGGAAAGGCCCGTAGCCGAGACATCGGCAACCCTTCCAATCTCCTCCACAATTCCTGTGAACATTGCAAACTCCAGACATCTTTCGAATTGTCGCGACAATGTTAAACGAGTCCAACCGTAATTGGAATCTGCTGGCGAGCAGACGCGCGTTGCAGTATCATTTTTGCCGTATAGACAAACCCAATGCCCGATGGGAGATACTCCGAATGAAGATAGTGGACTTAAAGCTATGGGAGCTACGCGGCGTGATGGAACACCCCGACCCGTTCTGGGAGGAGCGCCTCATCAGACCCGTAGATGTCTATCATGAATTTCGCGCACAGGGACCCGATTCCAGTACCAGTTTTGGGAACGGTCACTACAGCATCCGATCAATCTTTCTGGAAATCCACACCGACGACGGCATCGTTGGACTTTCTGGACCATGCGGCCTGCCGGAGGCATTCATCATCGACACGGCGTTGAAGCCGCTGCTGATTGATCGCGACCCTCTTGCCATTGAGTTCCTGTGGGACCTTATGTACAGGTCCATGATTCATGGACGCAAAGGCGAGACCATGATGGCGATAAGCGTCGTCGACTGCGGACTGTGGGACCTCAAGGGAAAGGTTCTCAATCAGCCGGTTTACAGGCTGCTTGGCGGCCCAACTCGCACCAGGTTCCCCGCATACGCGAGCGCTCTGGGTTTCTCTATCGAACCGGAGGCAGCCGCTCAGCGGGCGGCCGAGTTCGCGGCTGAAGGGTTCGTGGCAACCAAGTGGTTCTTCAGGGACGGCCCCGCTGACGGACACGACGGATTCCGAAGGAACCTTGGCCTTGCGCACACGCTTCGCGAGGCAGTCGGCGACGATGTCGACATCATGCTTGATGCCTGGAGCTCGTGGGACGTGCCATATGCAATTCGCATGGCGAAAGAGCTCGCCCAGTACAACATAAGGTGGCTGGAAGAGCCGGTAATGGCTGACAAACTCGAAAGCTACATCGAGATCCAGCGGAACTCCCCGATCAACATCTCAGGTGGCGAGCACGAGTACACACGATGGGGATTCAGGCCTATCGTGGAAAACCGCGCGATGGACGTGCTCCAGCCCGACATCTACTGGTGTGGGGGCATCACAGAGACCGTCAAGATCTGCGCTCTGGCGTCAGCGTTCGATCTGCCGGTCGTGCCGCACGGTCACAGCGCTCATGCCACCGCCCATCTGATCGCCTCTCAGCCACCAACCACGACACCGATCCAGGAGTTCCTCATCAAGTGGAACGCCGTCCACCAGTTCTTTTTGAAGAGCCCTCTCATCCCGATCGACGGAATGATCACCGTACCCGATTCCCCAGGGTTGGGTCTCGAGTTGGACGACCTGAAGGTTGCTGCCGAACGAGAGATTACCTTCCGTGACTTCTAGTGCGGGGAGCCCAGGCCATATGCGAATCACTGACGTAACTACCACGGTTCTCAGTTACCCGCACGCCGCCCCGATCCAAGACGCCACCATACCGCCACCCCGACCTGGTTCGGGAGGCCGATCACAGCTCTTCGTGCACATCCACACCGATGAGGGCGTCGAGGGCTTTGGACTGGGTCAATCGAGCCCCGGCGTGCGTGAAGTCGTCGAACACGGCCTGAAGGACCTCCTTGTCGGACAGGACCCGTTCAACATCGAAAAGCTTTGGAGCGACATGTTCTGGCGCGTACGCGGTTACGGGCGCAAGGGAGTCGCATTCTGCGCGTTGTCAGCCGTGGACATTGGCCTGTGGGACCTGAAGGCGAAGGCGCTTGGATTGCCTCTCTATAAGCTCCTCGGGCCGTATCAGGAGTCTGTGCCCATCTACGGCTCCGGAGGTTGGACCAACTTTTCGGTTGACGAACTGATCTCAGAGACCGCGCAGTGGGTCGAGCAGGGTGTCAAGCGCGTGAAGATCAAGGTCGGAAAGGACTTCGGCACGTCTGAGCGCGAGGACATCGAGCGGGTTGCGGCCGTGCGACGAGCACTTGGCAACGACGTCGCCATCTACATCGACGCCAACAACGGATATCACCCCAAGCAGGCCATCTACATGGCCAGGGAATTCGAGCAGTACCAAGTAGGCTGGTTCGAGGAGCCGGTTCTGGCAGACGACATTGACGGACTCGCCAAGATTGCTGCCTCAACCACGATACCTGTGGCAACAGGGGAGCACGAGTACACGAAGTACGGATTCAAGGAGCTGATCTCAAGGGGAGGCGCCGACATCGTGCAGCCTGACGTTGGGCGCGTCGGAGGAATCACCGAGTGGATGAAGGTCGCGCACATTGCCCACGGCTTTAATCTGCCCGTGGCCCCGCACGGAGTCCAGCTTGTGCACCTGCACCTCTGTTGCGCTACTCCAAATCTTAAAGTCGTCGAGTACCTGAAAGTCGCCCACGAGGCCGACAGCATCTGGTACACCGAGTTCCCAGAACATCAGAACGGCATGTGGTCACCATATCCAGACAAGCCCGGCCTAGGCCTGGAGCTAAACCCCGAAGCGGTGGAGAAGTACTCGGTCTAGCTCCCACCGTACCGCTGAAACTGCATCGAAGCACGGCACGGCGCAGGTCCTACGATAGTTTCTCCGCGAAATCGATCACGCTTTCAGCAGCCTGATCCAGCAGTTCGGTTATCGAGGGATCGGTGATTGTCCCGTCCTGCGTCATGAAGTTCGCGACCGTGGGTAGCAGCACGCGGGGCTGGTGAACGACGATGGCGCCCTCAGACTCCAGGCTGTAGGTCGCGTGCATGTGCATTCGCGCGCATGCAGAACGCCCTGGGCCTGTCCCAATGACGAAGAAAATCTTTCCCTGAAGGACGTTGTCCCCTCTTGAAGCCCACTCGAATGCATTCTTGAGCGCGCTGGTCATCGACGAATTGTACTCTGGGCACGCAACGACTACCGCGTCCGCGTCTCGAATGGCCTGCCGCATCCGTTCGGCTTCGGACGGGGTTCCTTCCGCTGACTCAGTGTCCGGGTGGTACATCGGCACGACGTTGAGGTCGAAAACCTCGGTTTCGACTCCCTTACTTGCAAAGGCCCGCATCGCCTTGTTGAGTAGCTTGAGGTTCCAGGACTCTCTTCTCAGGCTGCCGCAGACTCCAAGTATCTTCATTGACTGGTGAACCCCTCTTTAGCTACTGGTGATATTTCCAGTATAGGGGACGTAGGAGGCGGTGGCTGTCGAAATTCAGGAACGAAGAAGCGACGGCAATCGCTTTAGATGCTCGATGTCGCTGGCGGGCACGAAGTAGTCCACATAGGGCGTCGCCGCCTGGAGTCCGCGCGCCAGAGGCTGGAAATCCTCGGTGCCAGCAAGAGGATTCAGCCAGACGAGGTTGCGGACTCTCAGCCGCATCCTAGCCAGCTGGTGGGCCAGCTCTCTTGGCTCCCCAGTCTCCCAGCCGTCGCTCAGAAGAAAGACTGTAGTGAACCGGTCTTCGAGAAACTCGTACGCGGTGTTGATGCGCCGCAGGCTCTCTCCGATTCGCGTCCCCCCAGACCAGTGGTTGACCGCCAGCCCGACTCGGTAAAGGGCCTCGGAGAAGCTAGGTACAGACAACTCCCGCGTAACCCTGGTAACTGACGTGCTGAACACGAACGTCTCCACTCGTTTGGTGTGCTGCCCAACTGCGTAGGCTAGCTGGAGTAGAAGGCGAGCGTACCTGTCCATCGAGCCGCTGACGTCCAATAAGACCAATAGCCGCGGCGTCCTTGGCACACGCCGAAGCCTCGGAAGGCGGATCGGATCACCGCCGGTGCTGAGGCTGAGCCTCATGGCGCTACGTAGGTCCGGCACGCCTTTTCGACGGGCGCGCTTCCGCCTGCGTCCTGGCCTGGATGCCAACGCCTTAACCATGCGTGCCGCGATTCTGGAGAGCTCGGACAGGTCTTCACCTGAGAGCGCCGAAAGGTCCCGCTGTGCAGTGACGTGGTGCCCACTCGCCCCGGTGCGGAGCAGCTGTATCACTGTGTCTTTAGACTCTGGATCGTCTTCAGGCACGCCAAGCCCTCTTGGCATCCGACCGACCGTCCGGGTTTGCCCGAAGTTGGCGGTCGCGTCTGCCTGTGGCTCTGGCCGTCGAGTAAGCGGTTCGAAGTTCCAGAATTGACCGAACAGTCGGTCGAAGACTGCCAACTGCTCCTGCCGAGACACGAGCAAGGACCTCAGCGACCAATAGACGCGGCCCCCGGTCATGAGGTCGACGTGCGCAACGGCGCGGATCGCGTCGGCCGTTTCTTGGGGTCCGACCAGCAACCCATGCTCCCTGAGCACACGGCAGAAACGCGTCAGATGTACAATGAAGTCGTAGTCCGGCCTGGCGCTGTCCTGGGTCACAGAAGCGAACCAGACTGGTCGCCCGCTCCCTGTTCGGCCCAAGCCCCCTGCTCGACTGCGGTGAGGAAGTCAATCACAAACCGATTGAACAGGTCCGGCTCCTCCAGGTTGATTGCGTGGCCTGACTGCGGGATTACGGCAAGACCGGACTTCGGAATGCATCGCTTCATGAACACGCTGGTCTCGATGCAGGGGTCGTCCTCGTCTCCGGTCATTATCAGCGTGGGGACGTCGAGTGCCTTCATCCGCTCTCCAAGCGCAAAGATCGTCGGCCTTCGACCTTGAACTCCCGCGAAAGTCAACGCAGAGCCGAGCGCGGAGTGTTCCATCAGGCCCTGCCTGAACTCTTCATAGCCCAGCGGGTCCTTGCGAAGGAGCTGGACTCGCGTAGGACTGTTCGAGTAGTCGGCCATGGACTCCATGCCACCCGCCCGCATCTCGTCGGCACGTTGATTGACGTTGGCGCGGAACGCCTCCTGATCGGTGGAACCCGCGCCGGTCCCGGCCACCACAAGGGAGCGCACCATTTCAGGGTATGTGAGCCCGAAATTGAGCGCGACGTTACCGCCCATCGAAAGGCCGCCAATGTGCGCGAATTCAATTCCCAGGTAGTCGAGCAGACCCTTGAGGTCGTCTACGGACTGCTCCTGTGTGTAGTCGTCAATGGAGTCGGGAACTCCTGAAGGTGGATATCCTCGTGCGTTGTACGTAACGACCGAATAACGCCGGCTGAAGAACTGGACCTGCGGCTTCCATGAGCGATAGTCGCCCGCGAACTCGTGACTCCACACCAGCGGAAATCCTGAACCGTGCTGTTCGTAGTAGAGATCGGTGCCGTTTACCGGTGCGAAGGGCATTGCCCAGCCTCCCTGTCGTTTTCTGATGTCGCATAGGCGCGCGCCACAGTCAACCATAACAAGAGCGCCGCCGCAACCGGCGCGTGACCATAGGAATGTCCTGGGCATGGCCGATTCAGCGCCTCAGCCAGTTACGCTATAATTCCGGTGAGCCGCATCTGGCAAGACTCCGGGAGAACCTATATTGGCCAAGGTCCGCATAATGTACTGGAAGGAGATACCAGTCCAAGTACAGGCGCAGGACGACTCTACTACGGTATCGCGGCAACTTGAACCAAGGTTTCAACAGGGAGTGGACGCTGTCGCCATGTTCGACGGCTCAGCAGGAACGAACGACTACCTGATGGCATGGGAGTGGGGCGAGTTCAACGACATGGACGGATCCGCTGAAGTCGCGGCTGAAACGGCGGCTGATCGGCTGAACAGCAGGTTCCCCCAGGACTTCGTCGCACGAATTCGGGACCTTCATCGCGAAGGACGACGTGAACCGACCCCGGGTGCCATCGACCACTGGATTCAACAGTGACACGGCATAACGTAAGGCAGGTTGTGGATGACTTCTGAGCACGGCGGAAAGCAGAATATTCTGGATCGTCTCGCTGCTGGCGAGATCTTGATCTCAGACGGCGCGACCGGCACCTACCTTCAGCAGCGCGGACTTGAAGCCGGCGGCTGCCCCGAGGAGTTTAACGCTACCCACCCGGAGATCGTTCGGGGCATGGCACGGGACTACTTCGCCGCGGGCTCGGACATGGTGCTGACCAACTCGTTCGGCGGGTCGCGATTCATGCAGAAGAAGTACGGGTTTCACGGCCGGGTCGAGGAGTTCAACAGGCTGGCAGCCGAACATGCTGCGAGTCAGAAGCCGACGGATGGGCATTTCGTGGCTGGCTCGGTCGGGCCGACGGGTGAAATGATGGAGCCGCTGCCCGACGGCGTGAGCGAGTCTGAGATGTACGACGCTCTTGCCGAACAGATCACCGCTCTAGCGGATGGAGGCGCCGACGCCATCTTGGTCGAGACACAGATGGCGCTGGAGGAAGCAATCACGGGCATCCGCGCCGCCAAGGAAAATACCAGCCTGCCGGTTTTCGCCACGATGGTCTTTGACCTCGGTCCGAGGGGCTTCTTCACCATGATGGGCACTACGCCGGAGAAGGCGGTGCATGACCTACGTGAAGCGGGCGCCGACGTAGTGGGGACAAACTGCGGAAACGGTATCGACCGGATGGTCGATCTCGCCGAGCAGATGCGTGCAGTGGATGATGGTCTCATGTTGATCCACTCGAACGCCGGCATCCCCGACATGAAGGGCGGCCAGATCATCTACAACGAAGGGCCGGAGTACATGGCCGAGCGTTTTGAGCGGCTTGCCGATCTGAGTGTGAACATCCTCGGCGGTTGCTGTGGCACAGGCCCCGATCATATCCGGGAACTTCGAGCCGCGGTTAAGAGAATGTAGGCTCCAGAGCGCGGCCGAGTTCTTGCAAGAAACTGAGACAAGCAAGCCTGACGAGGAAGACACAATGACACAATCCACCATAGTCAAGCGAGGCCGGGCAGTCCGAAAGCTCAGAGAAATCGGCAGCTGTCTTGAACTCGTTCCAATGGACCCGCACTTCAATAGCGTATCGGTGGGTCTCTACTACAAGGAAGGCACCTGCACAGTCTGGAGTTTTAGCGAGGTCGACGGTATCGAGAACCGACTGAAGGAGATCCGGGACCAGATGGTCCGGATTGGTGGGGTCCAGCCACTGGATGGTTCGGACAACCAGTTCATCTTCCCGTGCGGAGTCGTGCACATGAGGCCAGTCAAGTTCCTTTTGACTCAGGCCGTGACAAAAGCCTCAGACTTCGCTCATCCCAAAGGCTCCATGACCATCAAGGACTCGAAATCCAACTTGATGCTGACCACTACGGGGGCGAGCACAGGCGAAGGCTACTCATACCACGTCTCCGGCGAGGGAGACGTCAAGAATCCAGCCTTGAGACTACGGATGGTGGTCGCTGGATTCATGCGCTACGGCGAGATGGAGAAAATGGGAGATACGGAAGTCGCGTTCTCGTGCGGCTGGCAGCACGACGAGCTAGTAAGGCTCCTTCTACCCTACTCACGCAACATCAGCGCGGTCGAGTCGATGCTGGAAGCGGAATCAGTCCGAGGCCAGATGACCACGAGCACGCTGGGCTTCACGCCACTGTAGACTCGCCGATGTCCACTATGCATGGTGATCAGGCTGCGGATGATGGCCCACACTGCCAGACGAACAGGATTACACCGAGATGATCTGCAGTCGTTTTATGCAGCCGACATTGCCACGATGACTCAGTTCCAGTAGCAAACAAGGAGCGGGAGAATCATGCCATTCACAGAAACAATGACCCCCCGGGAGCGCACGATGGCGGCGCTGAAACGGCAGCCGGTAGATCGGCCGCCAGTGGCGAACCCTACCAATGTGGCTACGGTCGACCTGATGGACCTGGTGGACGCGCCTTTCCCGGACGCATGCCGGGACCCTGAGCTTGCGGCCCAGTTAGCTGCGACCGGTTACACCGAACTGGGCTTTGATGCCGTCGCGCCGTACTTCACCATCATCCAAGAGTCTTCCGCGCTGGGATGCGAAATGCAGTGGGAAGACAAGGACAACTGGCCGACCGTGAGAATGTATCGTCCAATCTGGAAAGACTCCCGCGACATCCACATCCCCTCTGGGTTTCTTGAACACCCGGACAACATCACAATCACTAAGTCGATCGAGATACTCAAACAGGAGATCGGCGACGAGGTGGCTGTCATAGGCAAGACTATGGGGCCGTGGACATTGGCATATCACGTCTTCGGCGTCGAGAACTTCCTGCTGATGACCATCGACGACCCGGACGAGACTATGCGCTGCCTTCACAAGCTGAAGGAGCTGTCGGTGCTGTTCGGAGAGGCGCAGATCGCTGCCGGCGCTGACGCCCTCACTTTCCCAGACCACGCGACAGGGGACCTCGTAAGCGGCGAGTACTATCGCCGTTTCCTGCAGGACATCCACATTGAGATGGCCGAGCGGCTCAACGTACCCCTGATCCTACACATCTGCGGCAACACTTTGGACCGGATGCCCTACATCGCCGACACCGGTATGGCCTACTTCCACTTCGACTCCAAGAACGATCCTCAGGCTGCAATGGATACCGTGCAGGGCAAGATCGGACTCGTCGGAAACATCAACAACCCCACAACTCTCTACGCGCGCGGTCCTGCCGAGGTTCGAGAGGAAGTATTCGCGTGCCTCGACGCGGGCGTGCAGATGATTGCGCCCGAGTGCGCAGTTCCACTGGCGACAAAACTGGAGAACCTAATGGCAATCCCGGAGGCAGTCCGGGAGTGGTGTCAGATCGGGGAGTGAATTTTAGCTCCTAGAACCCCTGACTTGGGGCTTGGTAGAATTCTTGCGGCAAACACAGACAACCTGTAAGAGAGTGAAAATATGCCCGTAGTCCATGAGGGACTCGAACAGGAACTTGGCTACGTAACCAGGCAGTTCGAGCAGGAGCACATTCGAGGACAGTGGGACGAGGCCGACCCCCTGATGCAGCAGATCAGCTACGAGTTGATCGTGGGAAGTCATCTGGAAGTTGACCGCCTGACCGTTCAGGCTCTGGAAGACGGCTTTGCCGCGAACACGATCCTTGACGACGGCTTGATCGCTGGTATGGCTATCGTAGGAATCAAATTCAGGGACAACGTCATATTCGTGCCGGAGGTGCTCGTGGCGGCGAGGGCTATGAAGGCTGGCATGGCACATATCGAGCCCATTCTCTCAGAGTCCGGCATTGAGCCGGTCGGCACCATCATCATGGGCACCGTGAAGGGCGATCTTCACGACATAGGCAAGAACTTGTGCATCATGATGCTCCGTGGATCTGGGTTCACCGTCCATGACCTAGGTGTGGATACCGCGCCGGACGAGTTCATTGATGCCGTTATGGAACACGAGGCCGATGTCCTTGGCATGTCGGCCCTGCTGACTACCACGATGCCCAACATGGGCAGGACTATAGATGCGTTCGAGGAGAACGGGCTGCGCGATATCGTAAAGATCATGGTTGGTGGAGCGCCGCTCACGCAGGAATTCGCCGACGACTTCGGTGCTGACGGCTACGGCAAAGACGCGATGGACTGTGTCGATCTGGCCAAGCGGTTTGTTGGGTTACAAGAAGTGGAAGAGCCCGTGCCGGTGGTGTCTTGAAGTCGCAGGGTGTGCCATTAGACCCTGAACGCTATCGCCGCAGCATGGCTCGGCTCGATGAAATTCTTCGCGGCATCAACCTTACTGCGAACGACGTGTCGAAGTACCGGTGTCCCTACAAGAACGCGCAGAGTCGGTGCACGGCCGGATTCGGGTGCCGAAACCAAGACCGGAACGTACCGGACGGCGAACTATTTGTCTGCACCGGGGACGACAAGCTGGACTACCGGTCGGCTTGGGAGTTGTAGATTGTACGTCTGCAGCCTTCCCTAAACGCGACGTTCACCCGACTCGCTTACTACGGACCTCAACATTGACATGCAGGACCCTGATCCAAGGACCCACCATAGTCTGCAGTCTGCGGGCGACGACGATCAAGCTTTACAGTCGATAGGTAAGGGTTCCGATGTCGTCGATTCCTCAGAGTGACTCGGCAGCCCTCAGTGAAGGGATTACAACAGGACACGAGACCCGTCGCGCTTTCATAGGAGAAGCAATTGGCACGTATATCCTCGTGCTCTTCGGCATCGGATCTGTAGCTGCAGACGTTGCCACCAGCGCTCAAGTCGGCCTGTGGCAGGTAGCTGTCGTGTGGGCCTTTGGTGTCGCGCTCGCCATATACCTAACCGCCAACGTGTCGGGAGCCCATCTGAATCCGGCCATAAGCCTGGCGTTTGCTATCTTCCGACGCTCTGAGTTCTCCTTTCGGATGCTCCCAGTGTACTGGACGGCACAGCTCATTGGAGCCGCCCTAGCAGGTGTGACTGTCCTGGCGATCTTCGGGCGGTTCATTGGCCGATTCGAGTCTGAAAACGGCATTGTCAGAGGGGAAGAGGGAAGTCAGCTTTCGGCGATGATGTTCGGGGAGTATTTCCCGAATCCCAATATATACGGCGGCGGGGCCGAGGCTGCCATCCTGATCTCTCCGGCGGGCGCTGCGTTCGTCGAGGGATTCGGAACGGCCATCCTGGCGCTTGTGATCTTCTCCTTGACAGACCGCAGGAATGCCGGACTGTCGACCAAGAACATGACCCCACTGCTGATCGGATTTACTGTGGCAGCCCTCATCAGCCTGTTTGCACCCTTGACCCAGGCCGGATGGAATCCGGCGCGCGACTTAGGGCCGCGAATTGTGGCGTTCTTCGCCGGCTGGGGCAGCATCGCGATTCCAGGACCGTCGAACGGATTCTGGGTATACATCGTCGGGCCTGTGATCGGCGCTCCGATAGGGGCTGCCGTCCACGAGTTCCTGATAAGGCCCGGACTCAGACGCGGCACTGGTTCACGTATCGGAAGAGTAGGGGGAGAAAGTCCGTGATCACTGCGCTGTTTTTTTGCCTCCACAACGCCTGAAGAAGCCAGACGGCCACGTCTATCCTCGATACACTTGCGCGGCGATTTGGGTGATCAGAACTTTTCGCTAGATGTCGAAGTGGGCCAGGTCCGGGTCATCTGCCAGCGCTAGCTCCAAGATAACGAGGTCTTGGGGGCTGCCATGTATGTCCAGTACTCGGCCTTGTAGGACTGCGACCTCCTCGAATCCGGCTCCCTGAGCGGCTTGGATCGCACTCTGCTGGTGACCCGACACAAGCTCAAAAACGAGCGCGTGGAGTTCAAGGTCGCGTCCGAGCTGGACCAACTCGTGAATGAGGCGCACGCCTAACCCACGACCCCTGTAGTCTGGGTCGACCACTACCCGTAACTCGCCAACGTGTCTCCTGGCGGCGCGGCGGCTGCGGTGCAGAGTGGCATCGGCTAGGATCCGGTTCTCGGCCTCGGCAACAAGCGGGATGGTCTGGCTCAGGTCAATGCGGTCCGTAAACTCGCTGATGACCTCCGGCGCGGCCACGTCGCTGTTAAGGTAGAACCGGTCTTCCTCCGGTACGCGCTGGAAGAAGCTCAGCAGTTCAGATTTGTCGTTTGGCTGCAACGGCCTGATAGCGACCTGTTCTCCATCGTACAGTGCGGCGTTGCATGGAAATCTTCTCAAGAATGCGGGCGTGGCCACTATGACGCTCCTAGGCGTTCGTTGACGCTGAATCTGTCGGGGCTGAAGCCAGACACAGGAAGGTCGGTGCGACCGTCGAGGATCAAGTCGGCGACCGACTTCCCGATGCCGGGGCTGAGCAGAATGCCCTTCTTGCCGGCTCCAGTCGCCAGGAAGGCGTTGTCCCATCCCGGCGCGGGTCCCAGGACGGGCATCCAGTCAGGAGACAACGGTCTTAAACACGCCGTGTGAAGAACCACTTCTGCGTCAGCCATTGCAGGCATCAGACGCAACGCTCCATTCATAAGAGTCTTCCGTGCCTGCTCGGATGGTTCGAGGTCAAAGCCCCGGTTCTCCTCGGTAGCACCTACCCACACCTGGCCGCTCTCGCGGTGGTTGAGAGACACTCCGCGGCCCTGAAAGTCGGCTGAGAGCGAGCCGCTTGCAAGCGTCGTTCTGAGAATCTCACCCTTGTACGGCTCGACGGGGACGCCCACACCGAGCCAATCCCCTGCCTGACCGGACCACGGACCGGTTGCAAACACGACCGATCCACAGGCAAGGCTACCTTCTGAGGTTTCTACGGAGGTGACGCGGGCGCCATTCGAGATGATGCCTGTGACTGCGGCGCTGACCACTGAGGCACCGAGTGTTTCTGCGGCTGCGGCCAGAGCGAGTGTGTAGCGATGGCTGCTGAGAATGGCGTTGCCTCGCGTGTCCAGCGCCCAGATCGCATCGTCAGCGATGCGTGGCTCCATCTCGCGGAGCTGGCCTGAGTCGAGCCAGTCGGCGCTGAAGTCGGAATCTGCATGGTCGAAAATCTGCTTTGTCTCTCGCATCGCATCCAGGTCAGATGCGTCGAATGCGACACGCACGGACGAAATTACTTCTGGTTGGAAATCTATTCGAGAGCGCTCAATCAGGTCGTCCCAAATGCCCTGGTGCATCCTGTGGGAAGTTATGGCAAGCGGACCTAGCGGACCTGGAATGCCCGCTCCCTCGAGTGGATTGAGCCCTCCCGCAGAGTACCCAGAGGCATAGGCGGCAATCGCTTCTCTCTCGACGATAGTGGATGCGACCCCGGCAATGCCGAGGTAGTAGGCAACTGCGCACCCCGCTGCTCCCCCGCCAACTATGACTACATCGGTCGCGTTTGACGTCATTGGTTATCCTCCGAGGTGTAGCTTAATCATACACGGACTGCCAGAGCATTCCACGACCCCAGCTAGTGGGAGGACGGCCGTGGTCGTGACCGTCTGGCTGGCCGCCTCGCGCTGAAGATCAACAGTGTAGCGACGGCATAGGCGCCCAGTGCGTAGTACCATATAACTGAGTACCCGTCGGTTGCACGGTACAGCAGTGCTCCGAAGGTCGGACCGAGGCCGAGGAACGCCATCTGGAATGGTCCGGTGAGTCCGGTAATTGTGCCGTAGGACGCACGTCCAAAGTACTGGGCCAGCATCATGCTTCCGAGTACGTCCAGTCCGCCAGAAGCGATACCCCACGCGATAGCCACGATGAACCCGCCGGTACCTCCGTCGGTCGCGATGAAGAATGCGGCAGTGACCAGCGTTGCCAGCGTTGCAAAAGTCGCGAGAATCCGGGGCTGGTATCTATCGGCAAGAATCCCCCAGCCGGGATTGACGAGCGCCCCGAGCAGTGAGCTGAGGCTGAGAGCGATAACCGCGACGGGCTGGGAGATTCCAGAGTCCACCAAGAAGGGTACTATTTGAAACCCGACCGTGCCGGACGTCAGGATGGTCAGCATTTCGGCCGACACTATGAGCCAGAACGCGGATGTTGCAATAGCCTCGCCCGCTGTCCAACTTCCATCCATTGCAGACGTCGCTTGACCGCCACGTCCTTCGGCAGAAGTCGCGGGCCGGTAGAGCGCGGGAGTCTCATCTCCATCCGGCCGGAGCCCGATGTCCTCCGGCCTCTTTCGCATAATCAAGTAGAGGGGCACAACCAACAGGATCGAGAAGGCTCCGAGGAGCCTGTAGGCCACTCGCCAGCTCGACGCCGCGGCTATGACCGAGATGATCTGGATGTTGATCGCCCCGCTGACAGGTCTGAACGTGGAGACCAATCCAATTGCAAGGTTGCGTTTGCGGTTGAAGAAGTTAACGGCAACAGTTCGCGGTACAACTCCAACAAGAGCAGGATTGGCGATCGCCCTAGCGATTGTGTATGCGGCATAGAAGTGCCACACTTGACGAATGCCGGCGAGGGCTATGAACGACACTCCGGCGATCAGAGCCGCGGGCGGCATGAGGCGCCTGGGTCCGTGGCGGTCAACAAGCCGTCCGAACACTGGCGCGAGCAGTCCCGACATCCAAGTGCCTGCAGTGACCGCAAAAGCTATCGTGGAGCGGTCCCATCCGAGGTCGTCGAATATCAGGTTCTGGATGCCACCTATGACCACCTGGGCGACCCCCGTCGCAGCGTAGGTGCCGAGCGCGGCCATAGCCAGTACGACCCATCCATAGAAGATGGGTGTGCGTGGTGTCCAATCGACAATTCTGAGGATAGCGCGCAAGTTGACCAGACCGTTGAAGAGGTTGTGGGGCTGGGGTACAATACCTTCTAGTCTTACGAAGTGGCAAGGGGTCGTCCTGATCCGCAAAAATCGTCGTCTGAAATAGGCGGAGCTAAGTTACAGTCAATGGGGGCCCACGAATGTCCGACAATGACCTTGCTCTGATCTCCCACCTGATGCGCCGGGCTGGATTCGGCGCTACCAGGGCCGAGCTTGAGGAGCTAACCAGCAGAACGTATGAAGATGTGGTTGATGGACTGCTTCATCCTGAGCAGGCCGATGACCTGGAAGAGGACGTGCTCAAGCGGTACAACATGGAGCTGTCGTATAACGACGCAGTTCAGCTGTGGGCTGGCCGGTGGGTGTGGCGGATGATTAACTCCAGCCGTCCGCTGGAGGAGAAGATGGCGCTGTTCTGGCACCACGTTTTCGCCACAGCGTGGTACAAGAGCGAGCACAGCCCAACAATAATTGGCCAGATCGACATGTTCCGCGAAGTCGGAATGACAGACCTAAGTACGATCCTGCTGGAATTGTCGAAAGACCCGGCGATGAACTACTGGCTGGACAACTGCGAGAACCATGCAGACCAACCCAACGAGAACTGGGGCCGCGAGCTGCTAGAGCTGTTCAGCATGGGAGTAGGCAACTACAGTGAGGACGATATCAAGAACGCGGCGCGAGCGTTCACGGGTTGGACGTTTACGCAGCCCATTCCGCTCTACCCTCACGGCCACTACAATTCGGAATTCCAATACGTAGCCGACGATCACGATTCGAGCGAGAAGACGTTCCTGGGTCACACCGGAAACCTCAACGGTGAGGACATCATTGACATCGTGGTGCAGCAGGAGCCTACGTTCAGGTTCATCGCGCGGCACCTGTACAACTTCTTTGTCGAGGACGAGCCACAGGTGCCTGCATGGAACATCGAGGCTCCGAACGACCCCGAGGCAATCGACATGCTGGTCAAGGCGTTCGAGGAGAACGATGGCCAGATCAGGCCCGTGCTCAGGACGCTGTTCAACTCCGACTTCTTCAAGCAGTCGCAGTTCCGCAAGGTGAAGAACCCGGCAGAGCTGGTTGCCGGGACGATCAAGATCGTCGGCAGCTACGACGTGGTGCCGGCGCCGGGCCAATCAGTCGGAGCGCTCAGCGGAGCAACGTCGGTCATGGGACAGTCGCTCATGAACCCGCCAACGGTCGAGGGCTGGCACACAGGTCACGAGTGGATCGACGGCGGCACGCTCAACGAGCGAGTCAACTTCGCGGTCAACCAATTCAACGACACTTCCGCTCCCGGAGTGCAAGACGTCATCTCGAGGCTGTCCCAGAGCGAGTCGCTCACACCGGAGGAGTTCGTCGATCGGTGTCTGGACCTGTTAGGTCCGATGGAGGTAGGCAAGGATACCCGGACTGCCCTGGCTAGGTATGCTGACAGCATCGGTGACGTAGACCTGAGCAGCGGTCAGGCCAGGACAGACAACGCAGGCAAAATCGCGCGGATGCTGCAATTGATCGTCGCGTCGCGCGAGTATCAGTTCGCTTAGAACCGACGCCCTTCAAGGAGGAACAGAGTATGGCAGGCAACGGCAACGGAAAGTCTCCTGTCTTCGTCGTCGTCCAGTTGACCGGCGGCAATGACTTTATGAACACGCTGATTCCGTACACGAGCCCGGTGTACTATGACAACCGGCCGCTGGTGGGGATCCCGCAGGAACAGGTCATCCAGATGAACGACACACTGGGGTTCCACCCCCAGATGGGCCCGTTCAAGGACCTGTACGACCGCGGCATGGTCGGGATCGTACAGGGAATCGGCTACCCGAACTCCAACCGCTCTCACTTTAGGGGCATGGACATCCTGCACACGTGCGAGCCGTTCGAGGTATCTACGGTCGGATGGCTGGGCCGTACGCTTCGCGAGATCGACCCGGACGGCGAAAACCCGCTGACCGGAGTCAACTTCGGAGTGGGCCTGCCGCGCGCAATGGCGATGCCGGGCGTTCCGGTTACCAGCGTGTCCAATCTGGACAACTACGGCCTGATGACGGGCATTGAGCTGGAGAACGAGCGCAACCAGGCGCTCGACATCTTCAAGCAGATGTACGGTCAGGCGATCGGCACCGGTCAGGTAATGGAGTATCTGTCCCGCACCGGCCAGGACGTGCTCTCCGGAGCCGACATCATAAAGGCCGCCCCAGAGCAGTACGAGTCCACGGTCGAGTACGCCGACAACGCGATCGCCAAGAGCCTGCGCGACGTCGCTCGGGTCCACACGGCCGATCTGGGCACCCGGATCTTCTACACTCAGCACGGCGGATACGATACTCACGCTAACGAGGTGCCGACCCATCCGAAGCTGATCGGGGACCTCTCCGGCGCTATCCATGACTTCTTCGAGGATCTCGAAGAGCACGACGCCGACGACAACGTGGTTATGCTGGTGTTCACAGAGTTTGGACGCCGGATCTACGACAATGGATCGGGCACCGATCATGGCTCGGGTGGAGGCGCGTTCATCATCGGCAAGCCGGTGGCCGGCGGTCTGTACTCCGAATATCCTTCGCTGGAGCAGAGCCGTTGGGTAAACGGCGAGGACCTCGAGCATACGATCGACTACCGCGGCATCTACGGCACGATCCTGGAGCAGTGGCTGGGCGTCGAAGCGGCTCCAATAGTCAACGGCCACTACGAGCAGATTAATCCGTTCAAGTAGCACTCGGGATAGGGGCCTCAGCACTCTCGCAGGTTGAGACCCCGACTCTTTCTTCATCAGCAGAGGTGATCCCATGGCAAGACCATACGGCCTTCTAAGGGCAGGCTATCCGTACTACATGACGCTGGGTCAGCGTCGCGTGACATCCAATCCTGTCGATATTGGGTTCGGCGAAGAAAACGTTTACGTCCTGACGCGAGGCGGTCTCGGCACAGAGGTGCGAGTCATCAACTGGGACGATGAGAACCTGGGTCTGCGCGGCACGGGAAATTTCACCTGGCCGGCGGCGCTGCTGGTTGACGAGGACGAGAATCTGTACGTCTCGGATGAGGCGAAGCACAACGTGACGATCATGGACAAGGACGGAAAGGTCCTCGATACATGGGGCGAGCACGGGTCAGGGCAGGGTCAACTGGACCGCCCCTCTTCAATGCAGTTCGATGCTGACGGAAATATCGTACTCTCGGACACGATGAACCACCGTATCCAGCGATTCACCCGGGACGGCACCCATATCCAGACCATCGACAACGGTCGGGGCAGCGGTGAGGGAGAGCTGGACATGCCCTGGGGTGTGGAGCTAGATGAACTCGGAGACGTGTACGTTGCCGACTGGCGCAACGACAGGATCCAAAAGTTCACGGCGGACGGTGAGTTCGTGATGAGCATAGGAACGTCAGGGAACGAAAATGGGCAGTTCAACAGGCCAGCGTCGATCGCGGTTGACACCCACGGCGACATCTATGTGGCCGACTGGCTCAATGACCGGGTGCAGATGTTCAGCGCCGATGGCCGCTATGTGGAGCAGTTCATCGGCGACGCGAACTTGTCCAGGTCGGGGCGGCAGTACATCCTCGCCAATGCGATAACCCTGAGGCTCCGCGAGATGGCGGACCTGGAGCCTACCAGACGACTTAGCGCGCCGTGCTGCGTCCGGGTGGATTCAGAATTCCGTCTGTTCATCTGCGACTTCGGCCAGCACCGCATCCAGATCTACAAGAAAGAAGCATACGAGCTGTCCGAGAGCCAGATCGCGCCTCCGTTGCGGAACCCGATTCTGTTTACGACGTAAGACTCGGGCAAAGTTGAAATCCAACGACATGGGACAGGCTTTCGAGCCTGTCCCATGCGTTTCTGAGTTCAATCTTCGCGAACTCTGCTGCAACAGACGGACACTCTGGAACCGCGCTGTCATGAATGCAATGACCTGAGATGCAAACCCCAGTTCACTTGGCCACGTATCTTCTGTGGTCACCGTCGTCTCGTGCGGCCCCGGAGGGCGGTTAGGGCCAGGGTGCCGCTGATCAGGCCGACTCCTGCTATGCAGGCGAAGCCTGCCAAGAGGTCCTGAACATCCCAGCCGGTGACTATCAGGGACCGAAGCGCGGCCAGCAAATATGTGACCGGATTAAATGTCGCAACCGTCGAAAGCCAGCCGGTCATGGCCTCTTTCGGGACGAACACCGTCGTCAGGAAGACGAAGGGGAAGAACAGCAGAAAGCTGGAGTTTACGGCTGCCGGGTTGCCGGTCTTTAGTGCGATCGCGTACGGGAATCCGGTGAACACCAGTCCCCATAGTCCTGACATCAGGATGAACAGCAGCAGGCCTAGCGGTCCAGAGGCGAATGTCACTCCGACTACGAAGCCGATGGCTATCACTGGCAGCGTCAGCACAACGACCAACGTGAAGTCGGCGACCGTGAGTCCGAGGAGAAGGGCCAGACGGTTCACCGGAGTGAGGGACAGCCTGTCGAAGTAGCCTGTCTGGATGTCGGTGACCAGGGTGACCGCCCTCGAAATTCCGGTAACGGCGAAGATGATTGCGACCGGTAGCTGGAAAGCCTTGTAGTCGACGCCCGGAATTCGCTCTGCCATATCCTGCAGAGCGCCCACGTTGATCGCGAAGAAGAACACGGGTATGAGCAGTGCGGGGTAGATCGCTTCAGGGTCGCGTGGGATCGATCGCAGCGCACGGATGGCGACGGACACTACGTCGGAAAGAAATCCGGCATGGCGCGCGCGAACAGTAGTGTGTGTCAAGGTAGCAGTGTTCAAGATTGACGCTCCGTGTCGTAGATGAGGTTTAAGGTGGGAAGGATCAGCGGACAGAGGATGTTTCCTCTTCGGTCTCTGCCTCTTCTTCCATTCTGGCGCCGGCGACGCTCAGGAAGACGTCATCAAGTGTTGGTGTGCGAAGAATGATTTCGCTGACATCTACACTTCTCCGGTTCAGAGCCAAAGCGACGCTGCTGATGGCGGCCGCACCGTTGGAGACCTGAATGAGCACCTCGCCTCCTCGGGTTTCGACGCCGACGACCCCGGGAAGACCGATTACGGCTTCGCGAGCCTGTTCAGCATGGCCATCGACCTGCGCGATGATGACGTCGTTGCCGATCGAGTGCTTCAGATCGGCCGGCGTGCCCTCGGCCATGAGCTTGCCCCTGTTAATGATTCCGACCCGGTGGGCGAGCTCATCGGCCTCTTCGAGGTACTGAGTAGTCAGGAATATGGTCACCCCTAGATCCGAGTTGACTCGCCGGACTTCCTCCCACACGCGCGTGCGGCTGATAGGGTCCAGGCCTGTCGTCGGCTCGTCCAGGAAGAGTATCTGTGGATTGTGGATAAGCGCGGCGGCAAGGTCGAGTCGGCGCTTCATCCCGCCGGAGTAGGTGCCCACGAACCTATCGATCGCGTCGCCTATGTCTATCAGACCTGCCAGGTCGTCCAAACGACCGTTGACTTCGCGCCTGGACAGTCCGTACAGCCGGCCTTGAAGTCGCAAGATCTCGCGACCGGTCTGCTTCGGATCGAGCGCCGCGTCCTGAAGGGCCGCACCAATGCGCAGCCTGATCTCGTTGGACTGTCTTATCAGATCGTAACCGGCCACGGTTCCGCGGCCGGCAGTCGGCATCAATAGTGTAATTAGCATCCGAACAAGGGTGGTCTTCCCTGCCCCATTCGGTCCCAGGAATCCGTATATCTCGCCGCTTGGTATCTGTAGGTCGATTCCATCTACTGCTTTGACTTCTCCAAAAGACCGGGCGATTCCCTCGGTTTGGACTGCGTATTCCATTAGTTGCTCGGGCCTCCAAGATTGCGTTATCAGTACAAGCGTTCTCTATCCCAGCCTAGCACCAGTGCGATACGTTATCAACGGGAATATTTCTGCGAATTGCTCAGATTAGCAGAATTGAAGGGGTACTATTCAACAAAGATCAGAACTCGATTCGGCTGCTGGAAGTCGTAAGGTTGAAGACTCCAGTCAATTCCTCCGCAACAATACGGCCGTTTGAGGTTCTAAGTAAGCCCGAACCTTCAATGTTATGTGCGGATACCGCGCCGTTGCCTACCGAGAACCTATGGAACAGGTGCCCGTGCCACAAGGGGACTCTCGCAAGCGGGATTGGCACTTTGCTAGAATCCCGTGGTACACCGACGGGCTGTGAAACGCCCGTTATTCGCCATAGTCAACAAAGTTGGAGGATAGCCGTGAACCTGCGTATTCCCGGTCCGATTCCCGTGCCTGAGGACATCCTAGAGGAGATGTCCCGTCCGATGATCAATCACAGGGGGCCTGAGTACAAGGACCTTCTGTTCAACGCGACGGATCGGTTGAAGCGTGTTTTCGAGACCGACGGGGACGTGTGGATCATCACCGGGTCAGGGACTGCTGCGATGGAGGCGGCGGTTGTGAATACGCTGTCGCCCGGAGACAAGGTCATCAACGCGACAATTGGAGTGTTCGGGAACAGGTTCACAGACATCGCGAGCGTTTACGGCGCCGAGGTGAGCACACTGGAGTTTCCGTTCGGTGAGGCAATTGACCTCGACGTTCTGCGAGAGGCGCTCAATTCGGATCCGGAAGTCAAGGCCGTGACCGTCACTCACAATGAGACATCTACCGGGGTGGCGAACGACCTTGAAGCGGTCGCAAGAGTGGTGAAGGGGGAGTTCGACAAGCTACTCATAGTGGACGGGATCAGCAGCGTTGCGTCCATACCGATTTCCACCGACGCCTGGGGACTGGACGTAGTCGCCACAGCCTCTCAGAAAGGTTGGATGCTGCCTCCTGGCCTTGCGTTCATGAGCTTCAGCGAGAGGGCCTGGGATGCACATGCCGAGTCCAGGATGCCCAAGTTCTACCTGGACATGGCACAGTACAAGAAGTACTACGAAATCGGGCAGCCACCTTATACTCCGTCGGTGTCGGTCATGTTCGCGCTGGACAACGCGCTCGGCCAACTGCTCGCTGAGAGTATGGGGTCTGTGTACGAGAGGCACGCGGCCATCGGCCAGTTCACGCGGAACAGCGTGCGGAGTCTTGGTCTCGAGTTGTTCGCGAAGGACGAGAGTTACGCATCGAACACGGTGACGGCCGTCAGTATCCCGGCAGGTGTAGACGCTGGAGCGCTGGTTGGCAGGCTGCGCACGGAGCACAACGTCATTATCTCCGGAGGGCAGGCGTCGCTTGCGGGACAGATATTCCGCATAGGTCACATGGGCAAGACAACCGAGTCGGACATCGAGGAGACAATCGAGGCTCTAAGAGCGGTGCTCGACAGCTAGTTCGATCGGGACCTGAACCGAAAACCAGTCAGAAGGGCGGGCGCACAGCCCGCCCTTCTCAATTCAAAGGTGTGCGCAGTAGTACAGCTAGTCCCCCGCGGGAGCAGGGGCTGGCGGCGCGGAGGCTATAGGGGGTGCGTCGGGCTGAGGGCCGCGGTCGTCGTCCTGGGGGCCCGAGTCGGGACTTTCGTCCGTAGCGTCTGGGTCTGAGGGTGTCTCCCACAGCGCATTCAGTTCGTCGACTTCGATCGTCTCGTGCTCAACCAGATACTTGGCAAGCTGCTCTAGCTTAGGCATGTGTTTCCTGATGACATCCGTGGCACTGTTGTAGGCACTGTCTATGATGTCATGCACCTCAGCATCGATAACTTCAGCGACCTTGTCCGAGTAGTCGCGCTGCTCCGAAATCTCACGTCCCAGGAAGACCATCTCCTCGCGCTTGCCGAACGTACGCGGGCCGAGCTTTTCGCTCATGCCGTAGCGTGTGACCATCTGTCGGGCGATGTTGGTTGCCTGCTCGATGTCGCTGCCCGCTCCGGTGGTGAGCTGATTGAATACAAGCTCCTCAGCAACTCGGCCGCCGAGCGCGGCAGCCAGCATGTCGGAGAACTGACCGCGAGTCCAGAGGTTACGGTCCTCCTCGGGAAGGTAGCGGGTGTGTCCTCCGCTCTGGCCCCTTGAAACTATGGTGACCTTAAACGGGTTGTCGGCGTTGGGCAGCACATGGGCAACAAGTGCATGGCCAGCCTCGTGGTAGGCGGTTATTTTTTTCTCCTGATCGGTGATAGCCCGGCTCTTGCGGGCCGGTCCGAGCAGGACCCTGTCGATGGCCTCAGTGAACTCGGACAAGGCGATTGTCTTCTTGGTGCGGCGGGCAGCAAGGATCGCCGCCTCGTTCACAAGGTTCGCAAGATCGGCTCCACTGAATCCAATCGTCTGACGAGCCACACGCTCCAGGTCGACATCCTCATCCAACGGCTTCCCGTTTGAATGAACACGCAGTATCTCCTTACGTCCCCGCAGATCAGGGTTGTCAAGGATCACCCTGCGGTCGAATCTCCCAGGTCTCAACAACGCGGGATCCAAGATGTCTGGGCGGTTCGTAGCCGCTAGCACGATCACGTTCGTTCCTGTGTCGAATCCGTCCATCTCCACCAGTATCTGGTTCAATGTCTGCTCTCGCTCGTCGTGACCTCCACCAAGGCCCGCTCCCCGGTGCCTGCCCACAGCGTCGATCTCGTCCACGAACACGATGCACGGCGCATTGCGCTTCGCCTGCTCGAACAGGTCTCGCACACGACTCGCGCCCACTCCTACGAACATCTCCACGAACTCTGATCCGCTTATGTTGAAGAACGGCACTTCTGCCTCTCCTGCAACCGCGCGAGCCATCAGCGTCTTACCTGTTCCCGGAGGTCCTACCAGCAACACCCCCTTCGGTATCTTCGCCCCCAAAGCAAGAAATCGCTCAGGGAACTTAAGAAACTCCACAACCTCCTCCAACTCCTCCTTCGCCTCCTCCACTCCCGCTACATCCGAAAAACTCACCTGCGGACTGTTTCCCAAGAACATCCGCGCTCGACTCCGCCCAAAACTGAATGTCTGGTTCGAGTTCCCCTGTGCACTCCTCATCATGAACAGCAGCACCGCTCCGAAGAAGATCAGCGGCAGGAAGTTGAACAGCACTCCCAGTATCGACGACAGTCCACTCTGTCCCTTGGGAATGATCTCCACGTTCGACGTCGCCAGATCCACTCCGCCTCGCTGAAGTATCTCCACTATTGAGGACCCTGACTCCTTGCGCGACATGAGCGTCTCACCCGACGTGGTCAATATGATCAGGCTGTCACCCTTCACCTCGATGGTGTCAATGTTGCCACGTGCGGTCATTGCCACGACGTCGTTGATCCCGATCTCCTGGTCGCTTCCAACAGCGCTGGAGAGCAGGTTCACCACGATCGCTACGATCGCCACCGTGATTAGAAGGTAGATGAAGCTGTTTCGCAGCCGACGGGAGCCCATTCACGTCTCCAACGGGTTGTATGCGGACCAAATGTGCGCAATGCTACCTGCGCGATGCTTTCATCTTACATTACGACGCCAATGGCGGCAAAAGATTCGGAGTTCTCCCTGATCGATCTATTGAGTCGCAGAGTGCTTTTAAGGCAGACGACGTAGGTCTATAATGTGGCCGACCCGATGTGCTGGAGATGACCGAGTGGCAAACGTCGATGCAGGAACGATACGGAGAGCCTCTTCGATGACAGGACAACTCGCTGATCATGACCTAGTCGAGATGTATCGACAGATGATCCTGGTCAGGACGCTAGACGAGCGCATCTGGATGCTGAACCGACAGGGGAAGGCGGCGATCGTCGCCTCGTCGCAGGGGCACGAGGCCGGACAGATCGGTAGCGTGTATGCGTTGGACAGGGGAAAAGACCAGTTCTATATCTACTACAGGGATCTTGCCGTAATGTTGACTCTCGGTATGACTCCTGTGGAGATCATGTCTGGATTTCTGGCAAAGGCGGGCGAGCCGCTCAGTGGGGCTCGACAGTTCCCAACGCATGGCGCCTACCCCGAACTGGGGCTGGTGAATCTCTCGAACGTGGTGGGCACTCAGATACCGCAGGCAGTGGGGGTGGCTCTTGCCGCCAAGATGCGCGGAGAGGACAGCATCGTCATCACGTACTTTGGAGATGGCGCATCGAGTGTCGGAGACTGTCACGAGGCGATGAATTTCGCGGCCGTGCACAATCTCCCGGTAATCTTCTTCTGTGAGAACAACAAGTACGCAATCTCAGTGCCAGTGTCCAAGCAGATGGCGGTGGACAGCATCGCCTCTCGGGCGGAAGGGTACGGGATGCCAGGCATCGAAGTGGATGGATGCGACATTGTGGCGGTGTTCGAGGCTACCTCGGAAGCCGCACGAAGGGCGCGATCCGGGGAAGGTCCGACTCTGATCGAGGCGCATGTCGAAAGATACCTGCCGCATACGTCGGACGACGATGACACGAGATACAGGGCAGCAGACGAGATCGCCGAGGCGCGGAAGCGGGACCCACTGACAGTCCTGTCGGGTCAACTTCGGGATTCCGGCCTGCTGAGCGACTGCCTCGACGGAAAATTCCGCTCGGAGGCGATGCGGACCGTCAACGAGGCCACGGACGCCGTGGAGTCAGCACCTTATCCTGGCGTCGACGACTTCGGAGAGCACGTGTATGCGCTGTAGCATGTCTCCGCGCGTATTTCTAACGTCCGGGCTGGAGGACACAACGAGAGTTTGACTAAGAGGAGCGACAGATAGCTGAGCTGAGTGTAATAGAAGCCGTGCGCGAAGCGATGCGCGAAGAAATGCGCCGCGACGAGCGAGTGTTCGTCATGGGTGAGGACATCGGTGCGCGAGGCGGCGTATTCCTGGCTACAGAGGGGTTCGTCGAAGAGTTCGGCGAGGCCCGCGTCATTGACACGCCACTAGCGGAGTCGTCGATCGCGGCCATCGCGCTGGGGGCGGCCATGAACGGGATGCGCCCGATCGCTGAGATCGAGTTCGCCGACTTCATCTGGCCTACTATCAACCAGATAGTAGGCGAGGCCGCGAGAGTTCGTTACGGAACGAATGGACGGCTCAGTGTTCCGATGGTGCTACGGGCGCCTCAGGGCGGCGGTGTACGAGGCGCGCTCTATCACTCGCAGAGCGTCGAGGCGTTCTTCGCCCACACGCCAGGTCTCAAGGTCGTAACTCCCGCGACTCCCTACGACGCAAAAGGGCTGCTGAAGAGCGCGATCAGGGACGATGATCCCGTCGTGTTCCTGGAGCATAAGCGGACGTACAGGCTGGTGCGAGGGGAAGCGCCTGATGACGACTACACGGTGCCCATTGGGAAAGCGGACGTCAAGATGGAAGGCGGGGACCTGAGCATTGTCACGTACGGCCTGATGGTCCACCACTGCCTCGAGGCGGCACGAGAGGTCGCTTCAGAAGGCGTGAGCGTCGAGGTTGTAGACCTGCGCACGGTGCGACCGATCGATCGGCAGACGGTGCTAGCGTCTGTCATGAAGACCGGCAAGGCGCTCATCGTACACGAGGATACAAAGGCAGGGGGGATCGGCGCGGAGGTGGCTGGAATCATTTCTGAAGAGGCATTCGAGTACCTTGACGGTCCGGTGACACGACTTGCCGGTCCAGAGGTGCCGGCGATGCCCTTCGCTCCTACCCTAGAGGCCGAGTTCATGCTCAGTACCGAGAAGATAGCAAACTCAATCCGCCAGCTGGCGGCATACTAGTTGAGTTCTACACATACATGATTATCGAGCTGCCACAGGTCGGAGAGTCGGTCACCGAGGGCGTCATTGGAAAGTGGCTCAAGTCAATTGGCGACCGAGTCGAGCGATTCGACCCGCTCGTGGAAGTTGTCACCGACAAGGTGAACATGGAGATGCCTTCTCCAGCGTCTGGGACGCTTACAGCGGTCCTGGCTGCGGAGGGAGAGACAGTCCCCATGGGCGCGCCCATCGCGGAGATGACGGTGGATGGGGAGACTGCTTCCGCTGACGCTTCGCCGACGCCAGTGGTTGGCAAGTCGGGAGAGCCATCCCAACCAACGCCGAACAGGATCGGCACGCTTCTTAAGGACGTTGCTCCGGTCGGACCGACGGGCTCCGGTGGACCGATCTCCGCCGACCCCCCGGAGAGACCTCAGCGATCGGCCGGACGTCGGCGCTACTCTCCCGCGGTCTTGCGGCTTGCTGAGGAGCGGCAAATCGATCTCGACCAGATCGAGGGAACCGGCTTAGGCGGGCGTGTCACACTCAAGGACGTTCGTAGATTCATCGAACAATCGGCGGCTTCGGACGTGCCTGTCAAGGTCGGAGTTGAAACTACAGCTAAGGACCTTGACCCTGACGAGGAGAGGGTGCTTCTAACGCCGGTCAGACGCATGATCGCCGAGAACATGGTGCGGAGCGCCACCGAGATACCCCAAGCGTGGACGCTTGTAGAAGTCGACGTAAGCGGGCTGGTCGCGCGCCGTCAGGCAATAAGAGACGACTTCCAAGAGCGGGAGGGCATCAACATCACCTACCTGCCGTTCGTGATGAAGGCAGTTGCGGGGTCGCTCAAAGAAAACCCGCTCTTGAATTCGTCCTGGGACGGCGACGCGATCCTCTATAAGCGGCGAGTCAACATCGGCATTGCGGCAGCGGCCCCAGATGGTCTGGTCGTGCCGGTAGTACACGACGCGGACACTATAAGCATCGCGGGACTTGCACGAAGAATCGACGATCTTACTACTCGCGCCAGGAGAGGTCAGCTGAGGCTGGAAGACGTCCAGGGTGGCACATTCACGTTGAACAACACGGGGGTACTCGGGTCGGTGGTCAGCCAGCCGCTGGTAAACTTCCCTCAGGCGGCCATACTGACGACCGAGGCAATCGTGAAGCGCCCGGTGGTCGTGGGAGATGGAATCGCGATCAGGTCGGTGATGAACCTGTGCATGAGTTTCGATCACAGGATCATGGACGGCGCAGAGGCGAGTGCGTTCATCAACTCGGTGAAGCGCACACTGGAGTCCATTGGCCCCGACACAGGAGTGTACTGAGGGCGGCGCAGTAGCACGTCCTCCACGGCATGAGTACGCGCCCCGCCAATTCCCTGGATGTGATCCAGCTAGGACTTGTCCCCTACCAGGAGGCATGGGATCTTCAGCTTCGTTTGCACGAAGAGGTCGCTGGCGGACGCAGACCCAACACTATCGTCCTGCTCGAACACTCTCACACCTACACGCTCGGCAGACGCGGGCGCCACGAGGACATATTGATCGAACAGTCCGAGCTCGACCGTCTCGGAATAGACGTGCATGAGACCGACCGGGGCGGAGAGGTGACTTACCACGGTCCGGGTCAGCTTATCGGATACCCGATCATCGACCTGCGCCGCTGGAGCGGCGGCCCGCTGAAGTACGTGAGGGCGCTGGAACAGGTGATTGCCGACGTGCTCGCCGAGTTTGGTATCCGGGGAACTTCAGAGGGGCATCCCACCGGTGTGTGGGTGGATGACCGAAAAGTGGCGGCCATCGGTGTAAAGGTTGGGCGCCGAGTGACCACCCACGGATTTGCGCTAAACGTCTCTACGGACCTTTCATACTTTCAGCACATCGTTCCATGCGGGATGCCACTAGCGCGAGTGACATCTATGTGCCAGGAGTTGGGCAGTACACTACTAAGTGTCGATGAGGTAATCCCCGTTGTCGTGACGAACTTCGGGAGGGTCTTTGGATTCACACCAAACGAGTTGGCGCTGTCGTATAATCCCGGAGACGGCATCTCAGCCGCAGACTGAGGAGAACACTCTATGTGCACCTACGTTACCGAGCAGAGAAAGATCGATGGAAGCGGTCGCGGGCAGCGGGGTTGGTTCAAGCTGACAGACGCCAGAGTCTATTACGACCATCCATTTCACTCGCCGGATGATCATACGCTGAACATCGACTTCGTCAACGAAGGCCTGGGCTTAGACGCCCGGATCCCAGTGGAGCTCACCGCGGAGTCGGCGCGGGCGCTTGTGCAGGCTATCGAAGCGGCACTAGAGTCCGGGGAGCACCTGCACTAAGGATAGCGATACTCGCGAACCCCCTTGACCAGCCACCAGACGGCGATCACCACGAATATAGAGATTACGCCGCCAAGGATCATCGTTCGATTGGCTCCGATCTGCTCGGACAGGACACCAACCTCAAATGTGCCCAAATTGTTGGCGGTCATCGCACTAACTGAGTGAGCGCTCACGGCGCGCCCGCGCATGTGGTCTGGCGTAGTTAGCTGCACAGTGGTCTGGCGTGTGGTCATGCCAATAGCGTCTGTCGCGCCGAGCCCGGCGATTATCAACGTGCCCAGCCACAGAGAAGTCGTGAATCCGAACGCGATCAGAAGAACCGCATACACCAGGGTCGCGTAGAGAACCAGCATACCCTTGGCCCTGTAGTTGGCCAGAAACAGCACGGCGAACGTACCGACCACTCCACCAAGCGAGTTGGCTGCGGTCACGACTCCTACGGCGGCAGAGCCGGCCTTGAACATCCTGTCCACTATCAGAGGCAGGATCTGCCTGTAGAAGCTGACGATAGTGACTCCGACGTCCAGGAGATAGAGCCCCGGCAGTATCGGATGTCGCATCACGTAAACAGCGCCCTCCCAGATTCGTTTCAGGACCGATTCGTCATCGTCTCGTGACTGGGCAGGGGCGACCTGCGCCTTGATCATCAGGGGCATGATCGACGCGGGAAGTGCAAAGAGAGCTGCCACTATGAAGGCAGCGGTTGCGTCCAGAGTCCCGACGACAAGGGCAAAGGCAAGAGGAGCGGCTATAGCGCCGATCTGGAACGTCGCCTGATTAGACGTGACGGCGTGCAACAGGTGAGTCCTGGGCACAATATTGGCGGTGATCGCAGACCTAGCGGGGCCTCCCAGAACGCTGGAGACCCCGAGAATGGCAGTTACTGCGTATATGTGCCAGGGTTCGAGCCTGCCGTATGCGGCGAGACCAGACACAATCGCCATGAAGACGAAGCTGAACGACTGCGCCGCAGCGATCAGCTTTTTCCTGTCCCATCGATCCGCGAGCGCCCCGCCGAACAGGATAGCGGGCAACTGGACCGCCAGTTGCACTACCCCAAGCAGACCGAGCTGAAGTCCAGAGCCAGTGACGTCATAGAGCCAAACTCCGGTCGCCAACATCCGCATCTGCATGGTCATTAGACCGCAAATTGACGAAATCCACAGTATGCGATAGTCCCGGAATGCAAAGGCTGACCAAGGCCTGATCGGAGGCTCTGGCGATCGAGAGGGCCGGTCGGCCTCCCCTCGGCTGCGGCCAAGTCGGTCCAGGGCCACTACTGCGATTCGCTAATGTTGATCTGGAGGCGGAAGTTCATCTGGCGGCTGGAATTATACAGCAGGAAAGGATGGAGAAACATTACGCAAGTCCGCGCAATGCCGTCGGGAGGTCATACTTTAGTACTAGAAGGAGTACCCAATCCGTACGATCCAACGATACAACTAATGTACACCGATGAATCATAAGGTCTGACGATGTGCTTCGTCCGCTGTCCCGCTAGGGTTGTATGTGGAATCAATCTTCAATCTGGTACGGAAGGAAGAAATCATGCTGAGAATAGGGAGAAACGACGACTCAACGGTCATCAGAGGTGAAGACATCCACACGATCTCGGACTCCACACCCGAGTTCATGACAGGCGACGGCGCCGACACTCTCCTCCCAAGCGGAGAGCGGTTTCCACAAGTCAGACTGCAACTCAGGGGATGCCAACGGTGCGGCGGCGACGTGACAAGCGGCAGAGATTGGGATGGCGACTTCGTGAGGTGCCTCCAGTGCGGATGGTACAAGGATGCGCCCGGCGACGCGGTGAGTGAGCTGGTCGACTCAACGATGGCAAGACTCATGGCGGAGATGGAACAGCCTCGTGCGAGCTAGCTTCTTCGGATACAGCGGTCCCCCCTGTGACCCCCTTCCGCTTCAATCGGCGGGAGGGGGTCACTGCTTTACCGGGGTCTGAGTCCACTTGTATACTCCCACAGGGCTTTGTAGGCCCATGCGTGTGCTGGAGGTTTCACCATCGAAGAGGCTCGACTGCGCGCTGTGTTGGAGGCGCTGAAGAGTGGAGATCTGAGCGTGGACCAGGTCGTCTCTCAAATGCGCGACCTTCCTTACGAGGACTTGGATTTCGCCAAGGTGGACCATCACCGGTCAATTCGGCAGGGGTTCCCTGAAGTGGTGTTTGGCCAAGGTAAGACCCCCGAACACATCGCTGAGATAGCATCATCCGTCCTGAGCCGATCAGACCGGCTTCTGGTGACAAGAGCTTCACAAGAGGCGTACGAAGCGACGGCACAGAAAGTAGACGATGCCAGTTACGATCCCACCGCCAGGTGCATCGTAGTTGATCGCAGGCGCGACACTGCCGGCGTACCGGGAGTGGCGGTGCTGTGCGCTGGAACCGCCGATCTGCCTGTCGCAACAGAAGCGTCGATAACTGCGGAGCTGATCGGGTGTAGGGTCGAGAGGATCTCGGACGTCGGGGTCTCCGGCCTGCACCGGCTGCTCGACCACCTGCCGAGGCTGCGCGCATGTCGCGCACTTGTAGTAGTAGCGGGTATGGAGGGTGCGCTCCCTTCCGTCGTGAGTGGGCTTGTTGACACTCCAGTGATAGCTGTGCCGACAAGTGTGGGCTACGGGGCCAATTTCGACGGACTCGCGCCGCTGCTGGCGATGCTGAACAGCTGCGCTCCCGGCATCGGAGTCGTCAATATAGACAATGGTTTTGGTGGGGGTTATTTGGCAGCGATGATTAACTTGACCTCACAACGAGACAGGGTTGACTGATGTCCAGCAACGAAGAAACAGGCCGCATCAATTCGCTGTCCGTGCCACTGGGCATCGCCGCACCGCAGACATTCCCAAATGGCGAGGTCGATCTGGAGTTGATCCGGCGCTACGCCAACCGTGCCGAGGAGTTCGGCTACCAAAGCCTGTGGGTTGTCGAGCAGTTAATCGGATCTACCCCGACTCCGGAGCCCGTGACTTTTCTGACTTACCTGGCAGCCATAACTGAGCGCATTAGGCTCGGATCGGCTGTGGTCATCGCCACCACACGAAATCCCACGCTGCTCGCCAAACAGCTCAGCACTGTTGACGTCCTCAGCCGTGGTAGGTTGATCGTTGGTACGGCGCTTGGGGGAAGGCCGTGGACCTATCCTCTATTCAGTGGACCATCTGAGCGACGCGTTCGACACTTCACCGAGTCCATTGGCGTGATGAAGGCACTGTGGACACAGGAGCGGGCCGTCTTCAATGGCGAGCTGTGGCAGTTGGACGGCGTACCAATGAGCCCCAAGCCTGTACAGAAGCCCCACCCTCCACTGTGGTTTGGAGGAAGACACCCTTCAGGGCTGCGACGGACCGCACGGATGGCAGACGGGTTCATGGGGGCGGGGTCGACTTCTACGGCCCAGTTCAGAGAACACGTGCTGATTGTGCGTGAGGAGCTGGATCGGCGCGGCCGGGACCCAGGCGAATTCCTAATATCCAAGCGGGTCTATATCGCGGTTGACGACGATGCCGACAGGGCTGAACAGCGGCTGACCGATTGGTTTGGCGCATGGTACGGCAGGGCGGAGATGGGGTCTGAAGTGTCGGTCTGGGGCAGCATCGAAGCGTGCGTCGAGGGACTGCAAGAAGTGATCAACGCCGGTGCCGGAATGGTGATGCTCAATCCGGTGTTCGACTACGAGGAACACTTGGAGAGGCTGGCGTCCGAGGTTGGACCGGCACTCGAGCTCAAGTCAGGGCAGTAGTATCCTGAGGACTCAGTACGCGTCTTCTGCCTCGGCGATGGCAGTTAGGTCGGCGTCAGTGTAAGAGCCGAGGGACCTGAAGTCGTACTCCGTGTAGTTCTTGATCCACTTCAACGTAACCTTGTACGCCTGCTCGTAGCGCTTTAGCATCTGCTCAAGAGCCTCCTGAGAGGCGTCATCAGAGGGAGCAGCAGCGGTGCGGCGGTCCGATATATCGGCGAGCTCTTCCTGGAGAAGCTGCTTAATCAGGGCGAAGTCTTGCACCTGGCCGGTGTTTTCGTCCTTCGCTCCGTGAACGATTCTTTGTGCCGTCTGGGCGACGGAAATTCGTCCGGTTGCGAGATCCTCCATCAGCGCGGGATGAATCCCCGGCTGCCCCTCAAGACTGTCGATGCCCTTTGCGCCACGACCCTGGAGCCATCCCTCTACGTACTCGATTAGCATCCGGGCGTTTCGGCGCGAGCCCTCGGTGGTAATCGGGCCATCAGGTACGGTGATGCTGACTGGGAAGTTGGCGGGGTCGTACATGTCCGGGGACGGTTCCCAGCCGGAACTTCGCAGCTGCCTGAAGGGGTCTGCGGCCGTCTTCATATGGAAGATATGCGCGACCCATCCTCTGAGGAATCCCTGCTGGGCCTCCCATTCCTTGTCTGAGCGAATAGAGTCTCCGGCGACGCGATTGACTTCTTCGTCTCTCGAAGGGAGAGCGGTTGCCATGCCTCCGATCGGGACGGCGCCATGTCGAAGGCATACCGCTACCAGTCTCCTGAAGATGTTGGTCATGAAGTCGGTGGTCTTGATGTCTATCCCGAACCTGTCAGGCCAGACCTGATCGGGATCTGACATGATGTACTCCAATACAGATGCCTTAAAGTCCCACCTGGCAGCATTGAGGCCAGCCGCGTAGGGTCCGAGCTCCCACAGCAGCTCATCCATGATGTAAACGGCAGGCAGTGATTCGATCAGGAATATGCCCCTGACTTCGGCGTCGGCTGGATATCCAAGCTTCTCGCAACTGAAATCAAAGAACTCGCGGTAGAAGCGAGCCTCTTCGACTACCTCGACCTTGGGAAGATAGAAGTAAAGGCCCTGTCCCTTTTCGACCTGCGCCCGGCCGCCGTACGCCATTGTGAGCCCTAGTCCAAGGATCGTGGCTGGGACTGGGTTGCCGTCGACCGTGAAGTCCGGCTCGTCAAGATGGGTCGCTCGCTCCCGGTGCATGAAGAATGGGAGCTCTCCGGGCTGCAACTCATACGTCCGGTTTCGGGCCGGATTGTGGAAACTGAGCGTGCCCAAGGTGGCGTCGCGACGATTTATTGCCGCCATCACGGTATCCCCCAGACGGTGTCCGGCGGAGTCCTCGTCATCATCGAGGTAGCCGGTCGCGCGTTCGCCGTCGGCGCCGGGATTTAGAGCGTTGATAGCCATATTGGTGATCGAAACCGGTCCCGAAATCTCTATACCTGGGCGCAGCAGCTCCGAGGGCAGCGGTGGAACGCGCCAGTCGCCAGAGTTGATCTCGGACGCTGGTGGGAAGCTCGGAAGAACCCTGTCGTTTACAGCCCGGGCGATTAAGGCTTCCCGTTTTGCGCGTATGTCCGCAATCGAAGGTGCAAACCTGTCGTACGCGGCGGTGATGAATTCCAAGAAGTCCGGAGTGAATAGTTCGTCGGCTCGAGGTACTTCTGCATAGTCGACTCGGTCTGCGGCAGACATCATGACGGCCTTTCGGGGTGAAATCTGGTCTCAAGGCAATAGCGAGTTTACTCACGCTGCAGCTAGAGTGTCAATTTGGTCGGCCCCGCGTGCAGGGTCTTTCGATTATTGTCAAGGTCTTAATCCGAGTATTCTGAGAGCACCGTTGGGCTGCCATCCAATGGTCCTGATGGCAGACGCGATGTTGGTAGCGCCGGATAGTCGCAGGATGCCGATAACCACGTTCCTCAAGGCCGCCATCACCTGTGGCGCTGAGCCTGTCCGTACACAGGAACCGTCCTCTCCCATCGTCACGTCCCTCACATAGTGCAGACCATTCTCTATTCCCCAGTGGCCGCGCACCAGTTGGAGAAGTCTGTCAGCAGGTGTCCGAGTGCCGAGACTGGTGATGGCGTATCGCACCTGCCGGGTGGTCTTATTCTTGACCCTACGCCAACTCTCCACCTTCATTACCTGCCGGTGTCCGGGCCAGTCCAGATAGGCGCTCAGTATGTCTGTCGCCCACAGCCTGCGACGCTCCTGTCGGTCTCCATGTCTGTCTTCAGTCTCGGCATATCTGTATCTCTGTCCGGCCACAGGCAGATCAAAACACAACTCTATGTCCTCGTGGAGGCCCTTCTGGTTGCCCTTGACTATCAACAGATAGTCTCCGCCTTCACCCACCACTCGCTCACACAACTGCCTCTGACAGTACAGTGCATCTCCAGTCACCACCCTGTCCGTCACTGTCATCGTCTCCAACAGCGCTCCCGCCATGCTCAACTCAGACTCACGCTTCTCGGTCATCGCCCCCCTTTTTGTCCCACCACCAGACCCTGGTGATGGGTATAAGCTGATACCAGTCTGACCCCAGGTATCTCATCCCCGTGTATCCCTCTCAGCGCCTTGCCATCTATCGCTATTGCCTCCTGTTCCGATCCCAAGTGGGACTCGATCCACTCCCCCAACACACGCTCGAACGAATCCACATCCATACTGCTGAATACCTTGTGCAGCGTGGATACCGCAGGGCTCCTGTCTCTGGTGAACCCCAACGTCTTCAGTGTGGCCTGGTCCTGCATCCTTCCCCATTGGGCGATGGCATAGAGACTGCGGGCGCCGCTGGCCATTGCACACACCGAGAGCGCCAAAATCGCACTCAGAGGATGACGACGACCATGATCGGATCGGGGATCAGGCACCTGCTCCAGCTTTCTGAGTAGGCTCTCTCCCAGTCCTTCCGCTTTCATCCAACAAGTCTAATACTCTTCTCAAATAATCGAAAGACCCTGGCCCCGCGTGAGCATCTTGTAGAGTCCATGCCCGGCAGGCAACTTTCGGAGGCTTGCTGTCCCCCGCATCTTTACCTAGTCGCGCTTCTGCACGTAGGTGACATCCCGTTCGTTGATGATACGACTGTCGCATGGATACTCTCATGGGAGCGGTTCACACAAGGAGGCAGGTTTCTGCTATGGCGCTACCTCTCGACAGGCAAACTATTCAGTCAGGGTCTTCTGGACGTGGACAAGATGATCGAGATCTTGGAGCAGGCGCTTGGGGATGCCCCCCACACGCCTGTTTTAGGGTTGACACGCCAGCATCGTTATGCAACTATCGCGGCTAGTCATTGTGACCGACGATGTCAGACGTATTTCGTGTGTGTCTGCACCCCGGTCATGTCCGGTTTGTGCTGAATACGCAGATAAGCCGAAGTGGAGGTAAGAAATGAACCGAATACGCTTTAGTAGGGGCTCCCGTATGGCGCTTGTCGTCATACTCGGGATGGCGAGCCTTTTGGCATTCGCTCTGGCTTGCGGGACGCAGGACGACGAGGCCGCGCCTGCTGCTCAGCCCGCGCCCGCGCCTACAATAGACGTCGCGGCGATCATCAATCAGGCGCTGCAGGCACAGCCACAGCCCGAATCGATGTCCCCAGCGGACGTCGCTAAGGCGGTGCAGGACACCATGTCGGCGCAGCCCGGCGTCACCCAGGCGGACGTCGCTGAGGCCATAGCCGGTGCGCTTGAAGCGCGGCCAGGTGTCACCCAAGGGGACGTTGCCGAAGCGATAGCCAGCGCGATGGCGCAGCAGCCACAGCAGGAAGGTCTGACCGAGGCTGACATGGCCAGGACCATCGCGGATGCCCTCGCCAAGCAGACTCCCGGCCTGACTGAGGCTGAGGTCGGCGCGGCCATAGCTAAGGCAATGGCCCAGACGCCTGGTGTGTCCCAGGAAGACATCCAGGCCGCCGTTTCCCAGGCGATGGAATCGCAGATGCCGGTGATGCCTGAGCGGATGAGCACGACGATCACGGTGGTGCTCGACAACGTCGGCGCTCCCCAGTTCCGAAACGAGAAGGGGACGTGGCCCGACGTGATGTTCCACGGATTCTTTGGATTCCAAGAGCCATTGCTGGGCTGGACCCCTGCCGAAGACGACATGGGCAACCCAATGGTGAACAGGAACACATGCGCCGCACCGCTAGTTATCACGGGATGGGAATGGGAGCTCCCGACAAGGGATGGGATGGACACGGTCAAGCTGAACAGTGACCTAGAGGGCATCGACGACCCGATGAAGAACATCGACGACACGGCTCTGTCACTGCCAAAATCTGAGAGGGTCAACCCCGACGACGAGGGATTCGTTACGGTCTTCGTGCGCGAGGGTATTGACTTCTACAGGGCCGGCGATGACGGCGAACTCGTCAACATGCACGAGCTGACCGCCGAGGATATCGTGTGGTCGATGAACGACGCCGGATCAGACAACCCAAACACTGCCCACTCCAACTCGTCACAGAATTACGAGTTCTACAAGAAGTGGGAAGTCGTGGATAAGTACACGGCAAGGGCGCCGAACAGGGCGTTCACTTCTGACGGCCTGTCGAACACGTCCTCACAATGCTGGGACGCGGTGTTCATGCAGTCCAAGAGCTATCAAGACGAGCTAGTGGCCGCTGGCGAAGAGTTCGGAACGTTCGGATTCCCGCACGGCAGCGGCTCATTCGTGGTCCACCAGTGGCGGCCGAACGAGCGCATCGACGCGGAGTCGCGGATTGATCACTATCGCGCGAATGCACCGTACGACAACCTGGTGATTCTCCAGGCCACTGAGGCACAGAGCCGTTCGGCTATGCTCCAGACGGGACAAGCCGACATTGCGATGGCCTCCATCCAGGACGTAGGTAGGCTCGAGAAAGAAGGGTTCAGGTTCCACGACGGTCTGGACACGATCTACGGCAACTTCTTCTATTTCTCCGGCAACTACTACTCGTTCAAGGACCCCGAGACAGGTGAGGACGTACTCCGCGAAGGTTTCAAGCCTTCGGCGACGTACCCGTGGATCGGTGACCCTCGGCTGGAGTGCGTGGGCATAGACCGCGCGGACCCGGCGATCCAGGACACCCCCGGAGCAGGCTGCGACGCACAGGGCTTCGACAACAAGGACACTGATAGGTTCTCGTACGAGACCCCGTCGATGCTGTCAGCCAGGGCATTCAGGCTGGCTCTGATTCACGCGATCGACCGCGAGCTGATCGCATCCTCGGTGACGGGTGGATACGGAGGCGCAGTCTATGGCGGCTCTTACCCTGGGATGCCGCACCACCAGATGCACCCTGAGTACCAAGACAAGTGGGCCTATGCTTATGATCCGATGAAGGCCCAAGAATTTCTGAAGGAGTCCGGTGTTCCGGAGGGCTTCAGGTTCGAGTTCTTCTGCTCGCAGGGCAACGGCACCTCGCTTGAGGTATGCGAAGCCACAGTCGGACAGTGGAAAGAAACCCTAGGCCTCGACCCATACATCGACAGCCAGCAGTACTCCGCTCGCAGGCCCACCATGCTCGCTCGTCAGATCCACGTCCCGTGGATGACCCGCTGGGGTCCGACCAGTAAGCAGGGGCGCATCAGTGATCTTGGTGGCACACTTCCGGGCGGCGGCCTCTGGCCGCTCCCATCGGGTGGATACAACCCAGGCCTCGAGGACAATCTGTACTTCGACTACCGCGAGGCGACGCGAGTGCAGGCGAAGGGGTCTCCTGAACAATTAGCTACTCGCGAGGAAATCGTGGACAGAGCTCACTACTGGGGTCTGACCGGTGGTGTGGTCGAAGTTCCGGTACTGATCGGGTTCAACCCCGAAACCGTCCAGAGCTGGGACCTGAAGCCATGGGATCTCGTGAACTCGTTCGAGACCGTCCTTCCGACCGGAAGGTAGTGGCGCAAGGCACAAGGCCAATTTAGGCTAAAGAAGTTAGTATCGCTGCCCGGGTTATTGCTCGGGCAGCGATTGAATTGTTACCACCCACCCCAGCGACAACGGCCGAGGGGCGCAGGGCATGAAAGTATTCATATTGCGACGGATCATATTCGTCATTATTGCCGTTGTCGCCTCGACCATGATCGTATTCGCGCTATCCCGGTTCTCAGGCGGCGACCCCCGGTACCTGATACTCAACGTGGGTTACACATCGCCGGAGATCTGGGAGGCCTGGGGAGAGAAGCTCCATCTAGACAAGCCGCTAGTGTTCCAGTATTTCATTTGGCTCGGAAACCTCGTCTTCAAGCAGGACTTCGGGCTTTCGATCAAAACCAGCCAGCCCGCGAACGAGATGATCATGCAGTTCGCACCCGCGAGTCTTCAACTCGGTCTGTGCGCCGCGCTGTTCGTGTTCCTCACAGGTATTCCGCTGGGGATACTCTCGGCCGTCAAGCGCGGCACAATGTGGGATGTGATTGGCAGGTCATTCGCGCTCTTTGGACAGGCGCTGCCGCCGTTCTGGCTGGGCATCATGCTTATCCTCATATTCGCGGTGAACCTTGACTGGCTACCAGCGGGAACTCGAGGGCATGGAGAGGAATGGCCGGGTCGGCTGCGATATTACGTCATGCCCACCATCACTTTGGGCTGGCTCGCGTCGGCGACTGTGCTTCGTCTCGTGCGGTCATCCATGTTAGAGGTGCTGGACTCCGAATTCGTCAAGTTGGCGCGCGCAAAGGGAGTCGGGTCGACGACAGTAGTCTGGAAGCACGCCTTCCGCAACGCCCTCATCCCTCCTCTTACTGTATCTGTGCTAATTCTGGCGGGCTTCGTAGGCGGCACTGTCGTTACCGAGACTGTGTTCGCGTGGCCCGGCTTAGGCTACATGGTCTACCAGGCAGTACTAAACATAGACTTTCCCGTTGTTACCGCAGCGGTGCTCGTGCTGACGCTTCTCACCGTTACAGCTCTCCTAGTGCTTGACGTTTTGTACGCTCTTATCGACCCGCGGATTCGGTACACATGAGGGATTTTTAGTTGACCACTGAGGCCAGGCAGTACACAATCGCCGAGCTTGGGGAGCTGGGAAAGACTTCCCGTCTCAAGGACAGTCTTTACGTTCTTCGGCGGTGGCCGCTTGTCCCATTCTTCATTTTGGCCTTGCTAGTGATCTGCGCAGCCTTCGCTCCGTTGCTTGCTCCGCAGGATCCGGTGCAAGACCAACTCAGGGCAGTTCTTGCGTCTCCTGCGTGGTACCCTCCCTGCGAAGACGGTCAGCTCAGCAACAAGTTCCAGTCGTGCAACACCAATGGAGTTCCGCTTGGGCGTGATCAAAAGGTGTACAACTTTTTGCTGGGGGCAGATCAACTCGGTCGCGACCTGTTGAGCAGAATCATCTATGGAGCGCGAATCTCACTAACGTTCGCGTCCATCGCAATCGCTGTCGGCACCGTTGTGGGCACTACGCTGGGGCTGATGGCCGGATACTACGGCGGGCTGGTGGATGAGCTAATCATGCGCACCACCGACGTGTTCACCGCGCTGCCATACATAATTATCGCCATCTCCATTGTGATAGTGCTTGGCCAGTCTTTCATGGTAATTGTGCTCGTGCTTGCGCTTGCGAGCTGGCCGGGCATAGTGCGCCTGGTCCGCGGGCAGACACTCCAGATCAGAAGTTTCGATTACATTGCACTTGCTCGTGTGGCAGGTGCTTCGACCCCCCGCATCATGCTCAAACATCTGCTTCCCGCGGTAGGGAACACTATCGTCGTGGCTATGACGCTCCAGGTCGGCGGGACCATACTATCCGAGAGCATCCTGTCATTCCTCGGCGCGGGAGTGCCGCCTCCAACGCCTTCGTGGGGCGCTGATATCAACAACGGGCGCGAGTACCTCGGATCGGCCTGGTGGATAGCGTTCTTCCCGGGCATGGCGATCTTCCTCACGGTGCTATCGTTCAACTTCATCGGAGACTGGCTCCGTGACCGCTGGGATCCGAGACTGCGGCAACTCTAAGCAGTCGGCGAAACTCACTCCGGCGGTGTGTCGACTTGACCCAGTACTGGAGCTCTAGCCTCGCTTCGAACCACAACCCTCTGAGGGCGTGTGCAGATCGCGCAGTGGTTTCGCTATACTTGCAAGCATGTTGCTTTCAGATTTGCACTCGGCTCCGGCGGCGAGCGTCAGATGAAGTGGGCCATCGTCATCGGTATAGGAATCGCGATTGTAGTAATAGCCTCCGCGGGCCGGATTCCAGGTACGGGCAAACAGTTGGCAGTCTCAGACGACACTCGTACGGCAGCGGCGCTTGCCCACACACCCAAGTACAAAAGGCAACAAGCTATCTCAATGGTCGGAGACTACATCCGGGAAAACTGTCAGGTAGCGGACAAGTACTTGTCAAACCTGGATAGGTTCGAGGGTACCTGGATGCGCCAGCCGCGCGTAGATGACCACAATGAGAGGGGAATCAGGGAGTGGACAATAAGGGACCCGCTGACCGGAGCCTTCTGGCGGCTTTACGAGGACAGTGACGAGATCGTAGATATACTCAGCGACTGCCAATGAGTTAGCGGCCAGCTCAGTCACTTGCCCGTCAGCTAACGATGACTAGGAAATAGATGCCTTCTCTATTCGATATGCATGTTCACACCAACCAGGGGAGTCCTGACAGCGGCCTGACGCCTCAGGAGATGGTGGACGACGCACGTCGGCTCGGTATTACCGGGATCATGGTGACGGAGCACGACGGGTGGCCCCGGCATGACTTCGAGGAGTTCGAGCGAACGGTGGAAGACATCGTTCTGATCAGAGCGCTCGAAGTGTACACACCGCTAGGCCATGTGATCACGATGGGACTGGAGGGCCATGTCGCAGGCTACGGTGACAGCATCGAGGTCATTCGCACCCTGCGCCGAGAGGTGGACAAAGTGGGAGGCTTCATGATCCTCGCGCATCCATTCCGATTTCTTTTCGATCTCCCGCACTATACGCAGAACATGCTGTTCCAAGAGGCAGACAAGATACCGAAGACTGCCGAAGAAGCCTCCAAGCACCCTGTATTCGGACTTGTGGACGAAGTAGAGGTAGTCAACGGCGGCAACATCGAGGTCGAGAATCGGTTCGCGCAGGAGGTCGCCGCACTGCACGGTTTCTGGGGAACCGGTGGGTCGGACGCGCACTCGCTCGACGGGCTTGCAAGAGGCGTGACGGCGTTCAAGGGCGACGTCAGAAACGAGGCCGACTTGCTGGAAGCGCTGCGCGCGGGGGACTTCGCACCCATCGAGGACTTCCACATCGGCAAGCCGACCAACTACGGACGGGCAAGTTGGCTGAGGCCGGACATGCTTGTCGACGAGTCGCAACATGAGAGCGCTGCTGGCTGACGATCCACACCCTCGACCGGAGTGCGCTTTCGCCTGCACTCAGCGACGTCATGAGTGTGCGATGCAATGAGAGCGCTACTGGCTGACAGGATCGCCTCCCCCGGTCCATCGCTATTGAACAATGCCGGGATCGAGGTCGCTGAACATCCGGACCTGACCACAGAGACGCTGACCGACGCGGTCGGCAAGTCGGCGGCGGACATCCTGGTGGTGCGGAGCACGCGCGTCAGCGCCGACTCGCTTCGGGCAGGCCAATTGAAACTGGTTGTCCGCGCGGGGGCGGGATTCAACACCATTGACGTTGCAACCGCAGCTGAACTGGGCATCATGGTCGCGAACTGTCCTGGCAAAAACGCCGCTGCGGTCGCTGAACTAGCGTTTGGCCTCATCATAGTCCTGGACAGGCACATCGCAGACAACGTGGCCGATCTGCGCGCCGGACGCTGGAACAAGATGGGATTCTCGGATGCCAGGGGGCTGAGCGGCAGCACGCTGGGGTTGCTCGGAACGGGGCACATCGGGCGAGCAATGATCCCAATCGCGCGAGCGTTCGGTATGCGCATCATAGGCTGGAGCAGATCGCTCTCCCCTGCCCTTGCCGCCGAACTTGGCATCGGACACAGATCAACGCCGATGGAGGTCGCGCGCGACGCCGATGTGGTCAGCGTCCATGTGGCGCTCACCCCCGAGACACGACTGCTGGTAGACGCCGATCTGCTGGAGGCAATGAAACCAGGCGCGTATATCATCAACACTGCGCGCGCTGAGGTGGTTGACGAAGCGGCGCTGATCGAGGCTGTCAGGTCGAAGGGGCTGCGCGCCGGTCTGGACGTCTTCGAAGGCGAGCCCGCGGCTGGCAAGGGTACCGTGGTAAGCCCTCTGTTTGGCGTCCCAGGTATCATCGGCACACATCACATCGGCGGGGCGACGTCGCAGACGCACCGCGCGGTCGCCGAGGAGATGGCCAGGGTCGTCATTGAGTTTGCCCGCACGGGTCGGGTTCTCAATCAGGTTGGCGTATAAGCCTCAGGCTGCAATAGGCCGGAGTCAGCCCGGCAGTCCTGAGCCTAGACAGCTCCCCTAAACGGGAAGGCTTGTTCCTCCTTGGTTATGAACTCGAGGACGGCTGGCTGTCCGGCATCTATGACCTTCATGGCAGTTCTGATTGCGGGGACGATCTCTTCCGGCTTCTCTACGCGGGCGTTGTAGCTTCCCATTGCCTCAGCGACCTGGGCGAAGTTACCGCCGGTGTACTTGGTGCCGTAGAGGTCGTTTGCGGTCGGGAAGCTATTCGGCGAGTAGATGCCCATCGCCGAGTTGTTGAGAACGATGCTTAGGACTGGGATTCGTTCGCGCACCGCTGTCTCGATGTCCAGCGCAACCATGCCGAAGCCGTAGTCACCGATGATGTGTACGGCGAGCTTGTCTGGAGCGGCCATTCGGGCGCCCATCGCCAGACCGAGGCTGTATCCGAGCTGGGTAGATTTGCCCCATGCTATGAATCCTCTCGGAGAGACGGACTCGTAGAATGGTATCGTCTCGTCTCGGGGACTGCCCGAGTCGTGCGTTACGATCGCGTTCTTGCGGTCGATGGTGTTCATCAGGTCCCAGATTACTCGATAAGGGTTGATCGGGACCTCGTCTGATGTCAGGAGCGGCAGCCAATCTTTCATCCACTCCTGGCGGACAGCCGCTACTTCTGTCGCGACTCCGTTCGGCTCTACACGGCTGGCGGAGCCAAGCTGGGACCTGACCTCTTCGATAAGCTGTGAGAGCACCAGCTTGGCGTCGCCCACGACAGCGTGGTCGGGATCGTAGTCTTTGTTTATGTCGTCGAGGCTGTTGGTGCAGTGGACGATGATCTTGGAGTCGAACTGGTCGGCTCCGAAGTGCATTCTCGTGAAGCTGCATCCAATGCCGAACACGAGGTCGGCGCGTTCCAGGAAATGGACAACCGTGCCGGTCGTGGTTCCGCTCCTAGTCCCCAGAGAGAGGGGGTGATTTTCAGGGAAGGCGCTCTTGCCAGCCATAGTGGTCATCACCGGGGTCTGCGTGAGCTCGGCAAGCTCAAGAAGCTCGTCCCATGCCTCGGCGTAGAGTACGCCCTGCCCTGCCTGTATGATCGGGCGCTTGGCCGATAGCAGCAGCCGCGCCGCTTCCCTCACGTCGCCGGGGTCTCCAGAAGACATGCGAGGGGTGACCGGCGTATAGCTCACGAGGTCGTCAGGAAAGTCTCCGCGGAGAACGTCGGACGGTATCTCGAGCAGGACCGGTCCGGGTCGTCCCATTCGAACCTGGGTGAACGCACGGCGCATCATCTCGGGGATCCTCTCAATCATGTTGATCTGATCGGACCACTTTGTCACTTCAGCGTAGCTCTGACTCGGGCTGAACGTCGGGTGGACTCCGGCTCTGGCTCTTGGCGCAGAGGCCGGCAGCAGCAGGATTGGAACTGAGTCGGCGTATGCCTGCGCGACGCCGGCAAAGGCGTTCTCCGCGCCGGGGCCTGCCTGCATGGAGAAGACTCCAACGCCGCGACCGTTCGTGACACGGCTGTAGCCGTCGGCGAGGTTGACTCCAACACGCTCCTGGCGGAAGATCATCGGCCTGACGCCGTGTACGGCTCCGGCTTCCTCCAGAGTATTCATGGGAATGACACCCATGAAGTCAATCCCCTCCTGCTTCAGGATTCTCGCTATGACATCGGCGCCTGTCATCGTTCGGCCTCCGGCACGGTGTACTCTGCAATCGGTTATGACATTGTGGCATTCAACGGGCTGGATTGCGAGTGCAGCCGGCGCTGAAGCTGTCGTCATGCCATGACAAAGTTGCGAAACGCGATTCAAATGGAGGGGATTGGTGATCACATTATGCAGCAATCTAAGATCGAGCCTCTGGCCTCATTGATGGAATAGCCTGAAGTGGGAGCTACCCTTTATAATTCGTCCAACCAACCCCCGAGAATCCAGAACCAGGAGCACGGTATATGGCAGACGACACAATTCGCATCGGTCACGTGGGAGCCGGAGCAAACACCAGGCTCAGACACCTTCCTGGTTTCGCTGAGATCGAGGGCGTGGAGAACGTCAGCGTTGCCAACCGGAGCCGCGAGTCGGGCCAGCGGGTGGCCGACGAATTCGGTCTGAGCACGGTTTACGACTCCTGGGAAGACCTGATCGATGCAGACGACACGAACGCCATCTGCATCGGCACCTGGCCCTACATGCACAAGACGCTGGTGCTCGCGTCGCTCGCCGCAGGCAAGCACGTTATGACCGAGGCGCGCATGACGATGAATTCGGCCGACGCACGCGAGATGCTGGAAGCGTCGCTGGCATATCCGAACCTGGTGACCCAGATCGTACCGGCCCCACACACCCTGAAGATAGACAGGACCATCAAAGACATGATCTCCGATGGGTACTTCGGCGACGTGCTATCAGCAGATATCACGGTCCACCAGGGAGGATTCGCCGATTACGACTCGGAGCTTCACTGGAGGCACAACCGGGACCTGTCCGGCAACAACATCATGCAGATGGGTATCTGGTACGAGGCGATCATGCGCTGGTTCGGACCAGCCGCCGCCGTATCGGCCGTGGGTCGAGTCAACGTCAGGCAACGAAAAGGGTGGGACGGAGGTCTTGCCCACATCACCATACCCGACCACGTTGAGATACTCATCGAGTTCGCATCCGGGCCGATCGCACGTTTGAGACTAAGCACGGTCACGGGGCTCGCTCCGGCTGACGGCGTGTGGATATTTGGATCGGAAGGTACGGTGCACGTCGATTCCGCGTCTATGACGGTCAGAGGCGGACGCAGAGGAGACATCGAGCTTTCCGAAATAGACATCCCAGTCGAGAAACAGGGCGACTGGCGCGTTGAGGAGGAGTTCATCAACGCTATCCGCGGCCTGGAGCCCGTCACTCACACCAACTTCTTCGATGGCGTTCGATACATGGAATTCACAGACGCGGTAACAATCAGCATTCAGACCGGCGAGCGTGTAACGTTGCCGCTGGGGTAAGTCCTGACCACGGTATCCAGGACGCAAGGAGCGCACGTGGACTACACAGACCTATTCACCAAGAACATGCCCGCGGAACTCGAAGGCCCGCCGGGCCAAGCCGAGGACACCAAGTTCACTTTCTCGGTGACGTACACAGACCGCGACACGATGCCGGTCGAGGGGTTCGTCAGTGCGCTGGCGGACATAATGCCTCGCGAGGGAGTCGAACTCGCGAAGTACCCGCCGCCACAGGGCCATGTCGGACTGCGCGAGTACATCGCCGAGGCGCTGCACAACAACCGGGGCATGGACGTGCCTGTTGACAACATTTTCCTGAGCGCGGGCGCCGGAGGGGCCGTAGGTACGATCCTAGACGCCTTCATAGACGCCGGTGACACAGTGCTGGTGGAGGAGTTCTGCTACTCCGGCACTCTCGGTATGCTGCTGGGCAAGAGAGCCAACGTGGTCCACATCCGTTCCGACGCCAACGGAATGGACACCGACGCGCTGGAAGAGACAGTCAAGGACCTCGTGTCCAAGGGCACGCAACCCAAGCTGATTTACACCATCAGTGTGTACCAGAATCCGATGGGGACGACGCTGAGCGCCGAGCGCCGGAAGCACATGGTGGAGATCTCACAGACATACGGCATACCGATTCTTGAGAATGAGTCCTACGCCGACTTCCGAATTGACGGCGACCCGCTGCCACAGGCGATGTACGGCATAGACGATCAAGACGGCGTATCCCACGTTTCCGCGTACACAAAGCTACTCGGCTGCGGACTGCGTCTCGGATTCGGAGTGGTGCCCGATCAGGTGAAAGAAGTTGTCGGGAAGCTGCGGTTCGGATCGTCACCGAGCCACCTGACGTCCATGGCCGTTTACGAGTACCTGAGACAGAACGGCGACGAGTACATCGAGGCTGTGTCCCGATCTCTTGGCGCCAAGCGCGACGCTATGCTCGCGGCCCTCGGGGAACACTTCCCGCCGAGCTGCGAGTGGAGCAATCCTCACGGAGGCATGATGCTGTGGGGACGACTGCCTGAGGGCGTCGACACCTGGAACATGCTGGAGAAGGCGGTCGAGGCTGGCGTCAAGTACAACCCCGGCGCCGTGTACAGGGCGAACCGGTCCCCGAACAATTACATGCGGCTCACGTACAGCTATCACAGCACAGACGAGATTGCCGAGGGGATTGAGATCCTTGCCGGCGTGTTCGAGCGTGAGGGTCTGTTCGACAATGTCTAGGTGGTTATGAGACCGACGTTGGCCGAATGACACTCGGATAGGCAGAGTGTAAAATTACGAGGACATAATCGCACCACCCGCCTGATCTAGGTACCTCCTAAGGAGAAAAATTCATGCCCGAACAGAACAAGTTCAGCTTTGAAGGTCTGTACTCCAAGCATGCGCCTAATGGTCGGCCAAGAGCCGGCTCGGTCAAGCGTGGCAAGTACGACTTCGCGGTCGCTTACCCAGACCCCAAGTCTATTCCTATCGATGGACTTGTGAACGGGCTGCAGCAGGCATTGGCCGAAGAGGGTGAGGACCTTGCCCTCTACGCCCATCCTCAGGGTTACAGGCCGCTGAGGGAGTACGTGGCAGACAAGTTGGCTCGGGAACGCGACATACACGTATCGCCGGACGACATTATCCTGGGCGACGGTTCCGGTCAGCCGATTCACATGTTCCTCGAAGTCCTGATCGATCCCGGCGACGTCGCGCTGACCGAAGACTACGTGTACGCCGGCACTCTAGGGCAACTCCGGCGATTCGGGGCTGACGTACGCGGCGTGGAGACTGACGAAGACGGTATGCTTCCAGATGCGCTGGAATCGGCGATAGAGCGTGCGACGGGCCAGGGTCGGAAGCCGAAGCTGATCTACACTATCCCCACGTACCAGAATCCCCAGGGCTGGACGATGACGCTCGAACGGCGCCAGGCGATGGTTGAAGTCGCCAACCGGCATGGGGTGCCCATTCTCGAGGACGACTGCTACGTCGATCTCAGGCTAGACGGCCCTGAATCGCCAACTTCGATCCACTCACTCGACGAGACCGGCAGCGTGATGTACGTAGCCTCGTTCTCCAAAATCATCGCCCCAGGTATGCGGATCGGCTACGGCACTGGGCCTTCCGAGATTCTCGACAGGGCGATGGTGGCAAAGAGCGGCGGATCTGTGAACTCGTTTGCGTCCTATGCGGTGCACAGATACTCGACAGGACAGCTAGACGCTCACATTGAAGAGATCAACGACATTCAGCGTGCGAAGCGTGATGCGATGTTGTCATCGCTCGGAGAGAATTTTGGCGACCGCGCGGAGTGGAGCAATCCTCAGGGAGGTCTGTTCGTCTGGTTGAAGATGCCGGAGGGCAGCGACATTACAACGATACGCGACAACGTTCTGAACGACTACGACGTCGGCTACCTACCTGGCGTCAACTTCTCACCAGATGGGAGCTCAGGCCAAAACTACGCCCGGTTGTGCTTCGGCTACAACCAGCCCACTGAGGTCTACGAGGGCATCGCTCGGTTGGCTGAGGCGTTCGAGAATGAAGGTGCATTCTAACGGAAGCGACATCATATTGCTCTCTTACAATGGAACTAAGCCCGTGCGATGGCGGTGAATCCCTTGCGCATCTGTTCGTTTCTTCCAAGCGCCACTGAGATCGTCTATCTGCTTGGACTGGGGGACTCCCTGTACGGAGTGAGTCATGAGTGTGACTTTCCGGTCGGAGCCTCCGATAAGCCCAAGGTGGTCAGGAGTCGCATCGACTCGTCCTCGATGACGAGCCAGGAGATAGATTCGGCAGTCACAGACATGATGATGCGTGGCGATAGCATCTATGCCGTGGACGAGGACAATCTGGCTCAGGCGAGACCGGACCTGGTAATCACTCAGCAGTTGTGCGAGGTGTGCGCGGTATCATTCGAAGATGTTCAGGAGGCCGTAAGTCGGCTGCAAGTTTCGCCCACTGTTCTGTCCCTGGATCCGCACGGCGTGGATGACGTATTCGAAAACATCAAGACACTAGGGAAGCACACAGGAACGCAATCGGTCGCCCATGTGTCTGTCTTCAACCTTCGTGCCCGGATCGACGCGGTGCGGCGCGCGGTTGCAGGCAAACCGGCAAGACCGAGCGTCGTCTGCGTCGAGTGGATGAATCCCGTAATTGCCGCCGGACACTGGATACCGGAGATGGTGCAGATCGCGGGCGGTGTCGACGTGTTGGTCGAGCCGGGCGCTCCATCTCCCAGGCTCGACTTCGACCGCGTGGCGGATGCCGACCCAGACGTTGTTGTGCTGATGCCATGCGGCATGGACGTTGCGCAATCAAAGGCGGAGTTCTACGCCCTACCCGACAGGTCCCGCTGGGAGGCCCTGACCGCATTCAAGAATGGCCGCGCTTACGTCGTGGACTCCGGAGCACTGTTCAGTCGAAGCGGCCCGAGGCTTGTTGACGGCCTGGAAATCCTGGCTCGGATAGTCCACCCGGATCGTTTCAGGGAACCTCCGTCGGAGGCCTTCTGTCAGCGGCTGTAGCCCGTGAGGTTGAAACGGTGAACTCGTCAACAAAGCGAATTGCGTACCGCGGTCGAGCCTACGCATGCCAGACGGGTTCCGTCCGCTACGGAGGCACTACTGTCGGCTGAAGCGATTCATCATCTCGAGTGTCATTTGCCTTCGCAGGCGTGAGTACGCCTTCTTCAGCAATTCCAGCTCGGCGGTCAGCCTACTAGCAGTGGTTTCGTGCTCCAACAGCCGCTGTTTTTCCCCTACGTCAATTTGAACCGAGTTGGCAATGTGATACGACAGCGCTTCGGGATGTGACGGGACGCGCGTCCTGCTAACCCAACCCCCCGACACACCGACCGAAGCCTGAGCGTAATTTGAGAAGGCGTCAGTTACCTCACGTACCAGTTCATCCGATGACTCCGAAGACGCGCTGGAGTCGTCAATGAGCTCCACCTCCGCAGCGACGAACGGTTCGCGCTGCGTCACGTTAAGCACTCTAAATCGCTGCACGCCAACGGCAGATACGAAAAAGCGGTCTCCGTCTATCCTGTTCACCTGAGTGATGTGCGCAACAGTCCCGATCTCATGGGGAACCGCAGGACCGCCAACTTCCGGCCCTTCACGAATCAGAGAAACGCCGAATCTGTTGTCCGACTCCATGCACTCTCTCAGCATGAGCTTGTACCGCTCCTCGAAAATCTGAAGCGGCAGCGAGGCGTTGGGGAACAACACCGTATTGAGCGGGAAAAGCGGCAACCTGCGCCGTCGAGTCGTCATAAGTCTTACCGTTTGCTGAGAGTGTACCGACAGTCCGATGCGTCGGCAACAGACTGCTAACTATCATAGAGGCGATGGCCGTTTACGGACCTGGTCTCATTTCTCAAAGTCCAAGTGCGCGTAGCGCATAAAGATGCCACCGCCTGGACGAGCGAGTGGGCCGTTGACACACAGGCAGGCGATGACATGGGAGGTTCCAGGCCTGGCGTTATCGGTGACCTTCACCCTATTGGTGACGTTGAAGCCGTTCACTGCGCCGGCATCGCGGTCCCAATCGCCATCGACCCAGATCTCTCCGTAGTCGTCAATGCTGGTCTCGAACCAGACTGTCGAGCCTTCAACATGGAAGTCTCCGATCGTTTCGGGCAGCGGTACGGCGATCCTGTACCAGCCAAATGTGAGACCCTCCGAGCGCTTCTTCCTAATGCCCGGGTGTTCAGCTCTACCGGACGGCTTACCCTTTCCTCCGGCCTCGAGATCGTCTATGACCTCCCATGATGAGTCATCGTAATCTGAGAGCCGCGCCGTGCTGTCAGACGCCTGGGAGACCAATCCCTCGTTGGGCTCGCCGGGCTCCCAGCCGGAGCCGAACCGCCACACGGCGCCGAGTTGCGCGAGCACGTTGGGGTCTTCGATATCTAGGGTTACGTTAGGCACGGAATTGCTCCTTAGCCAGTATCTGGTCCACGTTCTGTCGTCTGACCGTCGGTGGAAGGTTCTCAGCACTTGTGACACTTGTCAACCGAGCGATGCGTGCAATAGCGGACTAACTGATTCCCGCGGGCGGGCGTTGTAGTACGCGAGCAGGCTCAATACCGAATTAAGCACCACCCTACACATAGGAGAGTCACAACATGAGCGCCAAATCCGTGGGAATAGCCGGACTCATGGCTTTAGCGGCCCTTGCGCTGATCGCGGTCATAGCATCCAATCCGTTTTCAACTCAAGCGTCGACACATGAAGCTACTGAAAGTCAGGAGACACACGAACGACTCAGCGCAGACGCAGCAACTCCCTCGCAGATTGCGCGACCTGATCAACTGGGCCAAATGCAAGCAACAGATGAAGAAGACGAAGACTCAGAGAACACCCAGCCATATATCGGCGTTGCCATCGTTGAGCTCGAGGACGGCTCGGTCAAGGTAGTCCGTGTGCAGCAAGATGGTCCTTCAGACAGCGTGCTGGTGTCCGGCGATCTGATAACAGCGGTTGGCGGCATGACAATTGACGGTACGAGCGAGCTCGTCGATGCGATCGCTGAAGCGGGTCCCGGGACTACTATCACGCTCACTATCACCCGTAATGGATCCAGCCAGACTGTGGATGTCACTGTGGGGGAACGCGACACGTCCGCCCAGTCAATGAAAGTTTACAAATTCAGCAAGAGTTACCCCTCATTCGCGTTAAGGCCCCCACGTTTTGGTAGGGGTCGGGTCGGCGCCCTTCCAATGTCAGGTGGTAAAGTCGTGCACAGCAAGGTCGTGTTTGAGAACGAGGACGGGAGCTTCAACACGCATCGGAAAGTCATTGGCACGGTCTCGAATCTTGACACCACAGCTGGCACCTTTACTCTCAGCCCCAAGGATGGGTCCGACTCTATCGAGTACACCATCAGCGACGACACGCAGGTCAACATGAGCCGCAGTGGAGATCTGGGTCCCCTCAGCACCGACGATGACACACTCGTCATCGACGTAGATGGAGAGGTGAAGCTCGTGCAGCAGGGCGAATGGCCCAGTAAGCGCAGCCGATTCTTCAGGGGAGGCAGAAGCTTCGGACTCGAAGACGGGGGCATTTGGCGCGACCGCTCTCACATGGCTGATCGGAGGGATATGAACGAGAAGGCGATGGAGGTCCTCAGGAGTCGATTGAACGACCGGAAGTAGAGCCACCGAACGCGGTGCTTCGCTGGTCCCTGGCGCAGCACCGCGGTTGCATAGGAAATAGGCCGCTCTTCGTGCGCGTCATGTGCAGGCCCCCCGGAGTCGAGGGGCCTGTCTTCTTTCCCAACAGATCGTCCCAGTGCAAGTTGACGACACCGGCGACCGTAGTACCATGAATAGACATGCCTAACCAAGTAGTTTAGAGGAACTGGGCAATGTCGTTTCTGAAAAACCTACAGGCGAAGGTACTGCTGGCCGCCCTCATACCGGGTTCAATGATCCTTATCATCGTGGCTATCATTGCTCTATTTCAGTATGGTGCGACGGTGTTGAAGATAGTCGAAGAGCGCGACGAACAGCTCGCCAGATTGACTGCCCACCAGTTGAGTGACACTCTAGTTCGCCATACAAGAATACTGGAGACCGTCGCCAGCGCCGCTGATGTCCGCCCCCTGGACACGGTCTCAGACCATCTGTATATAGCAATGGACAGGGGATACTTGGAGCCCTACGACGGCGGAGTCACCCTGTACGATCGGATTGGAATCCCAATCTGGTCGAGTCTCAGGGCGGACACTTCCGAACTCCCGCGATACCATGCGATCGATACGATAGAAGCATCTCGCACATCGACGTATTCGGATGTATTCACAGACCCGGGAAGTGGACGCGACTCGATTCGTTTCTCAGTGCCAGTCCTGAATGACAAGCAGGAGTTCGTCGGAGTGGTGGCTGGAACCGCTGCGTTAGACGGCGCACTTATGAGCGCAGTTCTTTCGGACTCCCTGCACATAGCATCGGGGACGGAGGGCCTCACATACCTCGTAGACGGTACGGGACGGTCAATCTTCCATAGCCGGGCCAATCTTGTCGGCCAGGACTTCACAAAGTATCGCCCGGTGGTCGAGGTGGCTGAGGGAACGAGCGGCGCGAATCTGTCAACATCTCCAACTGGAGAGGGTGTCATCTCCGGGTTCTCGCCAGTGCCTGGAACAGGATGGGGTGTGATCACCCAGCAGCGCTGGTCGGAGGTGGAGAGACCGATTCTGAACTCCAGTCTCACGGTCTTGGGTCTCCTGGTATTGGGAGCCATTCTTGCTATTGGGGGAATATGGTTCTCAATCGGAAGGGCACTCAGGCCAATCAGGGAACTAAACGCAGGTGCACAGCGGATTGCAAGTGGTGACTTCGATTACACAATTCAGGCCAACACTGGCGATGAAGTTCAGGAACTCGCCCATCAGTTCAATGTGATGGCACAGGCCCTTAAGGCCTACTATGCTGAGCTAGAGGAGCGGGTCAAAAGGCGAACGAGCGAATTGGCTGAGTCAGAGGAGCGACTCAGAGCAGCCGCTGAGGAGAACGCGGTGATGGCTGAGATCGGCAGGATTGTCGGGGCGTCGCTCGATATCAGTCTCGTCTACGACCGTTTCGCTGAGCAGACCAGACGGCTGATTCAATTGGACATGGTCGCCATCATGAACGTACATCCAGCTGAGAATGAGTTCAGTGTGGCGTACATGGCGGGCATGTCCTTACCTGAACGTCAGCCGAACCAGACATACTCTCTGGGAGGAACAGCGACAGCCGAGACGTTCCTCACAGGAAAGCCAGTACTGTACCAGCCATCAACTGAGGCCGAGGTGACAGCCGAGTACCCAGGACTGTTGGCCGTGTGGCGGGAAGGACTACGCTCATTTTTGGCCGTACCGTTAATCTCCAACAATGAAGCAATCGGGGTGCTGTGGATCGGGTCGACGACTGAGTCGGCGTATGGCGAGCATGACCTAGAAGCCGCGGAGAGAGTGTCGGCACAAATTGCGGGGGCAGTGGCCAATTCACAGCTGTATGAGCAGATTCAACAGTACTTCTCACAGGAGCAAGCGCGCGCGGAGCAGTTCCGGACCATTGGAGAAGTGGGACGTCGGCTCACCGCCATCAGAGATCCGGATGAACTTCTAATGAGCATCGGTGAGATCGGCACCACCGCATTGGGATACGAGACCACCACGCTCGGCACAATTGAGGATGGCGTGCTCGTGTTTTCGACGAAAGCGAATCCGCACCTGTCCGGCTACGTGCATCGTTCTCTTGAAAGTGGCAGCGAGGCGCAGGGAATAACCGGTCTGGTCGCTGCCACCGGCAAGCCGATCATAGTCCCTGATGTGTCTGCCGAACCGCGCTACATCGCGCTGGAGGATACCACATCGGCTCGCTCGTCTGTGACTGTCCAGGTATCTGCGGGAGGTCATGCGCTTGGTGTTCTGCATTCCCAGAGTCAGAGTCTGAACGCGTTCGACGAAGCGGACCAAGTAGTATTGCAAGCTCTGGCACAGGAGATAGGCATAGCCCTTGAGAACGCGAGGATCTTCGAGCTGGAGCATCGGAGGAATGAGCACATGGCTGCCATCAACGCAGTCGCACTCAACGTCAGTGCGGTCCTGACTCTGGGCGAGCTGCTTCCTCACGTGGTCCAGTTGGTGCGCGAGACGTTCGGGTACTACACCGTGGCCGTCTTCCTGCTTGACGAGAAAGAGCAGACGATTGTATTGCAGGCAGTTGATTCCAGCGATGACAACGTGCCCCCGCGCGGTACGCGTATGAAAGTCGGTGGAGAGGGGATAGTCGGGCATGTCGCGGGTACTGGACTTCCCTGGATAACTGGGGATGTCTCCAGTGATCCCCTCTTCTCTAACCTGGGAATCGAGAACGTGAATTTCAGGTCGGAGCTCGCGATGCCGATAAAACAGGGCGACGCTGTAGTGGGTGTCCTGGACTTATACTCCGGAGAAGAGGACGGCTTCGACGATATTGATATGCTGATCGCGCAGACACTGGCAAACCAGTTGGCGGTTGCCATAGAAAATGCCAGGATATTCGACGAAACACGCGACATGGCGGTGCTTGAGGAGCGCAACCGCATGGCGAGGGAGATCCATGACACTCTTGCCCAGGGCTTTACGGGTATCGTGATCCAGCTTGAAGCTGGTGAAGACTCGCTGGACGAAGACCCGGACCGACTGCGCGAACACATCAGCGTGGCAAAGGGGATTGCGCGAGAGTGCCTTTCCGAAGCCCGGCGGTCAGTTTGGAATCTACTGCCGGAAGTCCTTGAGAGAAATCCACTTGACGTCATCATTGCCAACGAAGTGCAGCGCTTCGCCGCAACCGTGGACGGGAGCGCCGAATTCACTCTGTTGGGTGCGCGCCGGGAACTCAACGCGGCCAATCAAGCAGCTGTGCTGCGAATCTGCCAAGAGTCGCTTACCAACATCCGCAAGTACGCGAAGGCCGACGAGGTACGAGTTACCCTCGACTTCGAGTTAGACTCGGTTACGCTGACTGTGAGCGATGACGGAGTGGGGTTCGACCCTGAGAGCATTCGCATAGGAGGTGGCCGGGGAGGGTTCGGCCTGACTGGCATGAGGCAACGGGCACGGCTGCTTCGTGGCGATGTCGACATCATCAGTTCGCCCGGGAAAGGCACAGTAGTAAAAGCCAAGATTCCCATATAGTGGCTGGGGACGGGCATTCAAGTCGTGCTCACTGCAATGGGGAAGTGCTAGGATGTAGCGACGGTAGCAAGTAGCCGAGGCGGTCAGGACCCGCGCTCATCTGGTATGAAAGCGCAATGACACAGAATCGACAGACTAGAGCAGAGCGCCGCGAAAGCAAGAGGCGAAAGCAGAGAAAGATGGGCGTGTCGGGTTCCGGCGTCAGGCGGCTGCAGGAGTTAATCGTGGAGAAAAGTAAGGCGGCATCCCGCCGACGGAAGTGACCAGTGACAAGCACACGACACGTGTACCGGGCCATGACCATTGCTGGGTCAGACTCAGGGGGCGGAGCAGGGATCCAGGCCGATCTCAAGACGTTCGCGGCGCTTGGCGTCTTCGGAACCTCGGCAATTACCACTATCACGGCGCAGAACACAGTGTCCGTGACAAACGTGCTTGAGATGCCAGAATCGCTGATTGAAGATCAGATCGACGCGATAGTGACGGACATCGGCACCGATGCGGTCAAGACGGGTATGCTTTCCAGCTACGCCATCATAGAAACGGTGGCTGAGAGGCTGTCCCACCACAACCTCACTCCAGTCGTCATTGACCCCGTAATGGTAGCCACTAGCGGCAATAGACTGCTACGGGAAGATGCGGTCGAGTCCATGCGGAGCGTTCTGGTCCCAATGGCGACCGTGGTAACTCCCAACAGCCGCGAGGCACAGGTGCTCACCGGCCTTGAGGTCAGCAGCGTTGATGGACTCAAGGCAGCGGCAAAGATGCTGGTAGACGAGTTGGGGGCACAGAACGCTGTCGTGAAGGGCGGTCACCTAGAAGGGCCCGCCACCGATATCCTTTATGACGGCTCCACCTTTTTCACGTACACGTCCGAACGAATAGACACTTCAAGCACGCATGGCACAGGCTGCACTCTCGCATCGGCAATTGCTGCAGGTCTGGCGAAGGGTTTGAATGTTCCCGACGCGGTCCATGAGGCGAAAGAGTACGTCACGGCCGCCATCCGAACGAGCTTTCCGGTGGGTCAGGGTCACGGACCCCTGAATCACTTTCACAAGCTCTGGGACAACGACGAATAGACCTCGGAAGTTGGTCACCCACGCATTCGCTATAGCCGAAGAACATCGTGCGTCAACCTCGCCTGCCAGCGTCTCAGTTGCCAGACAGACGCCTCGATTTGAGGTACGACTCACCGCTATGAAGCAGGGCACCAACACAGACAAGCGCTACGCCAGCAATTAGCCCTCGGCCCGGGTCTTCTCCCAGTATCAGCCAGGCTAGCGTCACTCCCGCGACTGGTTGCGCGAAGAAGAAGAATGTCACTGTCGAAGGCAGATAGCGCTTGAGGAGCCATGCGGGTGCCCAGGAACCCAATACCTGCGATGACGACTCCCTGATACGTCAATGCGAACCAGAAGGACCCTTCGATAGTATAAATGGGACTCTCGAATATGTAGCTCCCGACCAGAAGCAGAATCGTTCCTATCACGAGCTGCCCCAGCATAAGCTTGGCTTCAGAGACGTTCTGAGCGAAGTTGGAGATCATGATGGTCCGGATTCCGAGCAGGATCGCGGAGATAAGGCTCAGGATGTCTCCGAGAATCGTGGCGCTACCTTGATTGACTCCAGTGTCCCCAAACAGGACGACGAGCACCCCCGCATACGAGAGCGCCATAGCCATCACCCTCCAGCGTGTCAGACGATCTGAAGGTATGAAGATCTGGGAGATTGTAGCCGCCCAAATCGGCATCGTTGAGTGTAAGGCTACTCCGTGGCCAGCCGTCGTGAGGTCCTGTCCCACGTTCATAAGCACCAGCTGGGCCGAGAACATGAGGCCGATGACAATAAGGGGCTTGATCTCATGCCTGGCTATGGCAAAGGACTCGCGTCTAGCCACCATGTAGGCCACGGTCACAGCCGCGCCAAAAATGAACCGAATCCAACCGATCTGCATCGGCGAACCGTTTTGCAGGGCGACCTTTATGCTGACGTTGTTGCCTCCCCAGAGCACCGCCAGCAGCAGCGCGAAGCTGCTAGGAACAAGTCCTGCTGGCCGGCGCCTCTCGGCTGTGAGATCAGGGGAGTTGGCTGTGCTACTCGTCGAAGTGTTGCTCATGATCGGTCGTTAGACGGAAGGTCCAGTTCTGCCAATTGCGTTCCAGTTGAGGCCGCAGTTGACACAAGAGAGGCCTCCGGATGGTTCCGGAGGCCTCTAGTTGGGGATTCTGGAGGCGACGGGCGGATTCGAACCGCCGAATAGGGGTTTTGCAGACCCCCGCCTTAGACCACTTGGCTACGTCGCCTTTACTTCTCGGCTGAGCTTTCAGGACTGAGGTGGTGCCGAGGGGGAGACTCGAACTCCCACAGCCTGTTAGGCCACAGCGCCCTCAACGCTGCGTGTCTACCAATTCCACCACCTCGGCACGCAATCGAGACCCTCGGGGTCATTCAAGCCAGCCGCATCGAGAGTGATGTGTATTATATCTGCGATTGTCGGAGTGTGTCCACTCGCAGGCCTCGAATCACGACATCGCCAGCAGGCAAGAGCCAACGCCTCCAGTCCAGCACAGAGAGAGTGCCTTGCACACTGTACCTGCGTGACTAGAGCGCTCGGCCCGCCAGCTAGGTGCCCCTGAGCCTCGGGTCGAGGAGGTCTCTGAGGGCATCTCCGAACATATTGAATCCGAACACGGCCAGGCTCAGGGCGAATCCGGGCCAGATTGCCAAGTGGGGGGCAACATAGAATTGGTCGAGGCCAGACCTGGTCAGCATTCCACCCCATGTCGGGAACGGCGGCGGGATGCCGAAGCCGAGGTAACTTATGGATGCTTCAGCCAGTATGAACAGTCCCAAGCTTACAGTTCCGATGATTATAATCGGCGCCATGACGTTGGGGAGGATGTACAGAAGCATCAGCCTTGGCGTGGAAGCGCCGATGGCGAGCCCGGCGTCCACGTATGTGTTCTCCTTTGTGGAAAGCACCTGCGCCCGGATGATACGCGAGTTTATAAGCACGCCCTCAATGGAAAGGGCGATCACGATGTTCAGAAGCCCTGGACCCAGAATAGACATGACGAACAGGAGGAAGACCAAGTATGGGATGGTCATGAAGCCGTCGACGACTCGCTGAATCCCGTTGTCGACCCAGGTGCCGCTGTAGTATCCGGTGACGATTCCCAATAGTGTTGCGCCGGCTAGCGTGATCAGCACAGAGTAGATACCGACCTGCAATGACACCCGCGCACCATACACAATCCGGCTGAACAGGTCCCGACCCAGTTGATCGGTACCCAGCAGATGTTCCCAGCCGTAGCTAAGCCTCGCAGCCGAAAGGTCCTGCTCCTGGAACTCGTACGGCGCGATCAGGTCGGCGAACAGGGCCATCAGGGACATCAATACAATAATGGCGAGGCCGATGGTGCCCAGCGGCTTTTCCCTTACTAGCCTCGTAAAGAACGTACGGTACCTGGAGCGCTGGCTCCTCAGTCCGGAGCCCTCCAGCCGCTGTGCCAATTCCGCCTGTGCGCTACTTGGTTCCACTAGGTCAGGACTCCACAGTCTACTGGTACCTGATTCGCGGGTCGAGCCATGCGTAGCTGATGTCTACCAGCAGGTTAATGACTATGATGATCATGGCGATGAACATGGTCAGCGCCTGGAGCATTGTGTAGTCACGGAACAGCACGACGTCCACTATGTACTGTCCGAGGCCAGGCAGCCGCCAGATCGTCTCCATAATCGTGGAGCCGCCGATCGCAAACACGGCCTGAATTCCTATCATCGCTACGACCGGTATAAGAGCGTTCTTCAGCGCGTGCCGATTGATGACGGCGTTGACGGTCAGCCCCTTGGCGCGAGCGGTGCGGATGTAGTCGGTTCGCATCACCTCGAGCAAGGTCGCACGGGTCATACGAGCAATAGGCGCACCAATAGCGAAAGCGAACAGGGTTGCTGGCACGATCATGATCTTCATGTTTTCCCAGAAGTCGGCCCTATCGCCGAAAGGTGGAACATATATGACGGACGACGACCAGTTGAACCAAAGGGACCCGAAGATAATGATCAGAGTGCTCGACCAGAAGTAGGGTATCGACAGACCAACTACAGAAACTGTTCTGAGAAGATAGTCGAGTATACTGTCCTGGCGAACCGCAGCAACTATTCCCACAAATACACCCCACACACTGGCGAGGACAATGGTCATTACGGCCAGTTGGAACGTTACGGGGAAGCGGCGCTTGAACTCGGCCAGCCCGGACCGCTTGTTCCAAAGAGATTCCCCAAAGTCGCCTCTGAAGAAATTGCCGGCCCAGCTCAGATACTGGACGTGGATGGGGAGGTTGAGACCCATCCGCTCCCTGATCTCGTCATGGTCGATCCCGTATATTCCGCCCCGGTCCTCGAGCATCTGGTCCACGATGTCGCCAGGTATCAGCCTGATCATCGCGAACACGATGATACTTACGATGAAGAAGGTGGGAATAATCAGGAGAACCCGACGTAACAGGTATCGTGCCATCCTACTCTCGATGGGTCAGGATTGTACTCTCTTCCGGGACCGGAGGCGTGTGCCAATCAGTCCCGGAAGGTCTGTAGCGGATGCGAGGTTACTGGGCAGCCGGCTTGAAGGTGGTCTTCTGGTCGCGGTCGACCCAGGCGAACGCTATGGGACCGAGCATGTCCATCCAGTGGAAGTAGTTGTAGTTGTGGATCCATGACTGCTGGTAGCAGATGCAGACCCAGCTTGGGACAGGTATCGCCGGCATAGTATCGAGCAGGTAGTCCTCAATGTCGTAGACCATCTGGACACGCTTTTCGAGGTCGGTCTCCTGGTCCATAGCATCCAGCATGTTGTCCAGCCCCGGATCATCCAGGTGGTTGTAGAAGCCGCCCCTTGTCTGCGAATGGTAGGCGAATGTGAGCCATCCGTTGGCGTCGAGACCGCCGCCCTGGAACCCATAGGCCAAGTCTTCATAATCGCCCTTACCCCACACGTTTGGCAGGAAATTGCTGCTGTACTCGGTGATGTTCAACTGTACGTCAAAGCCCAGATTCTTGCGCAGGCTTTCGCCCATGAGCTGTAGCTCGGCTTCGATCCTAGGACCATATCCTGACGTACCGTCCAGCACAACCTTCAGGCCTTCTTCGACTCCCTCCTCAGCGAGTATGCGCTTGCCCTCGGCGGGATCGAATTTGAACCACTTGGCCTTGTCACCCAACTGGTCGAAGTCGCGCCACCACTTGCCGTGGCCGGGGTTGATGAACGCCTGGTTGATGCCGAAGCCTGCTAGCACACTGTCTATCCAGCCCTGCCTGTCGATTCCCAGAGACACGGCCTGGCGCACTTTCGAGTTGTCGAAAGGCGCCTTATCGTTTCGCACCGTGAGCGCACGTGAGTTGGCTGTGTCCGGGAATATCGTCGGCACGGCGTCCGGCGCATTATCCTTGATCGCCTGGTAGCGCTCTCCAGACATGCAGTCCGTGTCTATGGCTGTGATGTCGAGCTGACCGGAGCGGAATGCCGCGTCCGCCGCAGGGTACTCCGAGATGAAGATCTCCTCTACGACATCAATGTAGGGCAGGCCATCGTTCCAGTATTCTGGGTGGCGCTCAAGCTTCAGGAACGAACCTGGGATGTACTCAGTCGGCGTCCAAGGTCCTGTGCCAACCGCCGATTCAAAGCTCACCAAGTCCCCGAACTCATCGATGGAAGCCTTGGGGAATATCGCGTTGTACTGCTGGCCCAGATTCACAAACAGCGGTCCAAATGGGGCGTCCTGGTTGATCCGTATTTTGTACGGTTCGGTCACCTCAACGGAAGTGATCGACTTCAATTGGGACGAGCCAGTACTAGAAAGCTCAATCGACCGATCAAGGCTGAACTTGACGTCTTCCGCACTCATCTCAAGGTCCTGGATAGGGCCCTTGTTCTGGAACATGACGCCTTTCTTCAACGTGATGTCGACCGTTTTGCCGCCGTCCCCAAGACTCCAGCTCTCAACTAGCCGCTCCTGTGGGCTGAAGTTGGTAGCGCCGAACTCAGGCCCATACGGGAAGGTGAACAGGGGCTCTCTCCAGCCGCTGCCTGTAGTCTGGTTCCGGTAGCTGACGAACTGGTGGAAGTCAAAGCTCTTGGGCTCGAGCGCGAGGATGCGAATCGATCCGCCTGATACCGGATCTCCGGGCGCTGTACTCGGACCACCGAGTGGGATTCCCGCATCCTTCGCAAGCTTGGCAATGCGGGGATCCGGGCCTCCGCTGGCAGGAGCCGGGGCGGGCGGGCTGGTCGCCGCCGGGGCCGCAGCAGGTGCGCTGGTCGGGGCCGGAGCGGGCGCCGTGGTCGGGGCCGGAGCAGGGGCGCTGGTGGGCGCGGGCGCGGGAGCCGTCTCTTCTTCCGCACCACCACACGCGCTCAGGACAAACAGGAGTAGAGATAGGCTGACAACTATTGACAGTACCCTCTTCATTCACGATCTCCTATGCAACTCTCAATCTAAACTGCAACGACGATGATTTGCCTCAAGTAGGTTTCCGAGCAAGTCCCACTTGTGTCCTGAGCTTTAGAACGATAGGCTTGCCGATGGGTCGGAATTGTCTAAAGCGCGACTCTGAGATGGTCTGAGGACGCCGCAAACGGCGAGATATAGCGCGTGGTCCGCGGATGCGCGTAATAGTAACAGATCATGTAGCCCTGTCAACCCAAAATGGCGGATGCGCTGCTTCTGCCAAACAGTCACTTATCGGAAAGCGTCTAGCCCGGACAGAGCAGAGGAGTGACAATGCGTGAACCAAGGGACATCTCAATAGAGGAATTCAAGCTAATGGCCAGCCTGGCGAGCCTTGGCATGGATCAGCAGGAGTTGGAAGACCTCAAGCCCATCTACGACCTTTACGCTGAATATGCACTGCAACTCCACACCGTCGACTTCGGAGCCGAAGAGATGGTCGTGGAGTTTCGCCCTGACTGGCCAGAGAGTTAGACCCTTCTCCTCCCTACGGAGAGCCCATTAGATCATGCTAGCTGAGAGGTGAAACCCGATGGCTTCTGCGAATACCGAACTCTACTTCTTGACCATTCACCAAGCGGGCGAGCTGATTCGCAAGCGCGAACTCTCCCCAGTGGAACTGACCAGGGCTTGTCTCGAACGAATCGAGCACACCGACGACAGACTCCACTCGTTCATCCTCCTCATGGAGGATGAGGCGCTGAGGCAGGCGCGAGTCGCTGAGTCGGAGGTTCTGAGTGGGAGTTACAGAGGCCCGATGCATGGGATCCCCTTTGCTCTGAAGGACTTGTACGACACGGCCGGCATCAAAACGACGTCCGGGTCACGCGTCGACCTCGACCGTGTCCCCGCTGAAGACGCTACTACTACAGCGCGGCTCAAGGGAGCCGGGGGCATCCTTCTCGGCAAGCTGGCCATGCACGAGTTTGCCCTGGGCGGCCCAGACTGGACGACCCCGTTCGAGCCGGCACGCAATCCATGGAACCTGGACCACATTACCGGGGGCTCCAGCAGCGGGTCAGCTTCGGCCGTGGCTTCCGGCCAGTGCATGGGCGCTCTCGGGTCGTGCACCGGAGGTTCCATCCGGGGACCGGCATCGCTGTGCGGCATTGTCGGCCTCAAGCCCACCTACGGTCGGGTGAGTCGTTTCGGGGTGGTGACCCTGAGCTGGTCACAGGACCACGCCGGTCCGATGACCTGGACCGTCGAGGACACAGCCTACATGCTACAGGCGATCGCCGGACACGACCCGAGAGATCCCACATCCAGTCGCTCTCCCGTCCCCAACTACTCACTCTCACTGCGGGAAGACATACGCGGCGTCACGCTTGGACTGCCGCGTCACTACTTCTTTGACCCCGACCCAAGCGTAAGTCAAGAGGTGGTTGCCACCGTGGAAAGAGCGGTCTCCGTCCTCGAAGACCTCGGCGCTCAGGTTGAAGAGGTGTCCCTACCCAGCCTCGAGCATGTGAGGGCGGCCAACTCAGTGATTATGGTCAGCGAGGCCTACGCTTACCACGAGCCCAACCTGAAGGCGCGCCCTCAGGAGTTCGGTGAAATTGTTCGCGGAAGGTTTAGAGTCGGCGCATTGTTGAGCGCGGCAGACTATCTGCAGGCGCAGCGGGTGCGGACCAGGGCCCGCCGGGAATTCGCGGACGTATTGAAACGTGTTGACCTGCTGGTGACGCCGACAATGACGCAGCCAGCCGCCGCCTTCGAGGGATACGACCCTGCCTCCACCGTCAGAGGGCCAAGTTTCACGGCCCCGTTCAACGTGACCGGTCTGCCAGCGATCTCAGTGCCTTGTGGGTTCACAGAAGACGGTCTGCCGGTAGGTATGCAGATTGCAGGCAAGCCATTCGACGAACCCGGAGTCATTCAGGCTGCATACACCTATCAGCAACATGCGCGCTTGTACGAAACGCGGCCTCCGGTCTAGAAGGCTGGTCGCCAACCGTCTACAGGTGTCCATTTGACTGTTAGCCTGAGCCGTTTGAATTCTGGTGACGGTCTGCGCAGTTTGTTTGATGCATGTTGGCGTGACTCCTCATTTGGCACGCGTGATATGACCTTGGCAATCTCAATGCCAGAACTCGTTCACCGCCAACGCGGGAATCTCTCGGGCGCTGTCCCACATATAAAGGGGAAAGTGACGCGATTTACGTCTCACTAACCCGGAGCTACGCCCACTAGGTACTTCAAAAGGCGCAGCCGCGGCTAATGCGGCATTCCATCGCGTCTGTCGTCGCGTTCACGCTCGGCCGTGCTTCTCCACTTATCTGAATACGTCTGCCTGTGGCGTAATTCTGCGATATACGCCGTATTTTGGCACCTCTCTATTGCATTTACCACTTCGTTCTGAGAAAATAGGTTTGGGTGTTTTCGAGATAAGGTCTACGTGTTCATGTCACGAAATTGAACTTCCACTCCATGATATTACGTTACTCGTTGCCAAACCATCGCCAGACGGGCGTAAGTAGGTGCACTCCAGCACATTCTGTAAAACAGTGCGTGTGTCGCACAGCGCCGCTCTCAGACAAACAGAACGAAGCCTTCAAGAGCATGAGCGACAATGCCGCGAATGTCGTCCAGATCATACCCCGAACCTTTGGTCTGCAGTCAGCCCTTCATCGCACCTCTCCTCATGCTGCGCCCGAGGATATCGCTCAGTGATCGCGCCAATGGTCCCCCATCCCGCCAAAATTGGCGCGCTGTCATGCCTAGCTGCCCTGGCAATGTTGGCCATCGTCCTACTGATCGACAAGGCAGTCAATGTCTCCGCTCAGCAGCAGGAGATGAACAGTGACATAACTCTGCACAGCGACAACGGCGCTCCGAGAGGCATTTGGTCCGACGACACGACCATGTGGGTGGCGGACTTCTCAGACCGAAAGATCTACGCTTACACACTCGACGGCGGAGCTCGTCAAGATACTAAGTAACTATCTCAAAACCTTAAGTTGATACCAACGACGGTACCATATGAGGACACAAGCCAGTTGCAGCATCGCAAGGTAGTTCCTTGCTCTCTTCTCATATCTCACCAGGATTCCACGACACTTTGACAGCCAACCCAACGTTCTCTCCACCACCCACCGCCGCGCGGGATAGCGTTTGTGTCCAGAGCTGTCGAGTTTCTCCTCCCCGATCCTGCGGACGTGCGGCTCATAGCGGTGTCTCAACGCGGTCTCGCGTCCTGTGGGGTTGTCATAACCTTTATCCAAGCATAGATGTTGAGGCCGATGCCTACTCGGAACAGGACGCTCAACAACCACTGATTCCAAAGTCTTCTGTAGTAGTTTGGTATCGTGGACATTCGCCGCTGCCACCACGACGCTCAATGGTCCGCCGCTCGCTTCCACCAGGATGCTGCGTTTGGTCCCGGGCTTGCCTCGGTCTGTCGGATTCCGTCCAACCTCATCCCCCCCAAACGCGCCTTGCCCATAGCGGCGTCAGCAGATTGCCACTCCCAGTCAACACCACCCAACTCATCGCAGTGGGACTGGATAACGGCCCAGACCCTCGGGAACACTCCGGCCGATTCCCACCTCTGGAAAGTACGATGGATGGTGCTGTCATCGCCCAGACACTTCGGAAGGCTGTTCCACTGGCAGCCCGAGCGCATCCGAAAGATGATTGCGTTGAGCATCTTTCGAGGGTCTTCTCTCTTGCGTCCGGTCGCCTTTGGCGGATCGAGTTCTCCAATCACCGCTTCAATCTCCTCCCAGAGGTCATCCGGCACTTCCCAGATCGTATCAAGCACATCCTGTCTGGACATAATCAGTTCTCCACCTCGCCTTGGATCTGATTACAGATTACCCGAAGTATTGGACACTGACCAACGTTTTGAGATAGTTACTAAGGACATCGACCTCCGCTCCGCCAATGTTCGTCCCTATGGGCTATGGTCCGACGAGACGACAATTTGGGCACTGAATACACGCGACGACAGGATTTACGCATACACGCTGTCCGATGGAAATCGAGACGAGAACAAGGAAATCAGGCTGGACAGCAGCAATGATGTTCCCGCAGGCATCTGGTCCGATGGCACGACGATGTGGGTGGTCGATCAGAACGAGAAGAAGCTCTTTGCATACGCGCTGGATGGCGGAGCGCGGCAGAGCGAGGAGGACGTAGCTCTCTCTATCGACCGGCCCCGTCCCCTTGGCGTCTGGTCGGATGAAACCACATTTTGGATCGCCTACGACTACCATCAGGACTATGTCGATGACGGTGACTTCAAGCTTTACGCATTCTCGTTCGACGGTGGAGCGCGGGATAGCGACAGGGATATCGCTATCCTCAGTGACCAGAATAGTAGAAGTACAGGTATCTGGTCCGACGGCACGACAGTGTGGGTATCGGACACCTTTCATGACAAGCTATTCGCATACGACCTGCCACGGCGGGCTATTTCGTCCGACGCCTCACTGAGCTCCCTGAACCTGAGCGTTGGAGCGCTGAGCCCTTCGTTCGCCACTAGCACGACCAGCTACACTGCAACAGTCGGCTACGAGGTCATGGAGGCCACTTTGATGGCCACCACCAGTCACGGCAGCGCTATGGTCGAGTTCCTCGACGTCGGCGACAACGCCCTCGCCGACGCCAACCCAGACAGCGATGGGCACCAAGTGACCCTGGCCGTCGGCGAGAACGTCATCGAGATAGAGGTCACCGCTGAAGATGACACAGCAATGCAGACGTATGCAGTCACGATAACCAGGCAAAAAGCCGAAGTGAGCATATTCTCTGACACTTCGGAGGTTACCGAAGGGAGCGATGTTGTATTCACGGTGGGCCGCGACAAAGGCGTACCTGAGCCACTGGCCGTGATAGTGTCGATAGCGGAGTCCGAAGCACTTATTGCCGATTCCGAGGAAGGCGTTCGGACAGTCACCATCCCGACAGGAGCCACATCGACAACCCTGAATCTCATCACTGATACAGACGACGATGTGTGGGAGCCCCACTCCAGAGTCACTGCCACTATTGCAGCCGGCGAGACATACATTATTAAGCCAACAGCAACTTCTGTAGAAACTCGTGTGCGTGACGACGACTTTCCGGCTGCTACTGCGACGCTTTCGGTCCTGCCGAACTCAGTTACCGAAGGCGACACCGTAGCAGCGATTATCACTGTCACAACCGACGCAAGCCATCAGCCCCACGGTAATGGTGGAACACTTACGCTCGGTTTAGAAAGTGGTACCGCTCAGGCCTCCGACTACGGCAATCTCAACCATACTTCGTTTCCCGTTGTCCCAACTGACTTCTCAATTGCCAGCATTGGCGGGTTCGACCGCTATCGAGCCGAGTATTCGGCCTCCATAGCGACCCTTGAAGATGGAGAAGTAGAGTTCGGAGAGAGTTTCCGCATCGCAATTCTCAAGGCAAGTGGCTCGTCCGATAGCCTGACGTTGTCGCAGCCAACTTCAGAAACCGTGGACATCACCGACAATGATGCCGCGCTCGGCGCGTTGGAGCTCAGCGGGATCACTCTGTCCCCCGAGTTCTCCAGCGAAATCTACGAATACGCAGCAGAGGTGGAGTACACGGTGTCGGAGACCAGTGTCATCGCCTCACCCTCTCACATGGACACCAGCGCACCGACAGTCAAGCTCAACGGCATGTTGGCCCCTGAAGGAACGGTGCCCTTGGTGGTGGGCGCTAACGAGATCACGGTTGAGGTGGCTGCTGAGGACGCCACCACAGTCAAGGTCTACACCATTGTTGTAACACGGGCTAAGCCGACGGTAAGCATCAGGGCAACCGTGGCGGACGTGTATGAAGGTCATGACGCAGTGTTCAATGTGAGTCGGGATGCGGCGATGTCAGAGCCATTGGACGTAACTGTATCGATTGCAGAGACGGGAGCTCTGGTACCCGAAGCAAATGAGGGCAGCAAGGTCGTCACAATCCTAAGCGGCGCCACATCAACATCGATGGTCGTGTCCCCCGACACCGACGACGATATGTGGGAGGCTCACTCTACTGTTACGGCGACGATTTCAAACGACGAGGCATACGCGATTGCTCTCCATGCGGGCAGCGCGTCGACCCAGGTGAAAGACAACGACTTCCCACCGGCTACGGCATCTCTGTTGGTGGCGCCCAATCCTGTAGCCGAGGGTGGAACGGTCACGGCCACGGTCATGGTGACCACAGACGCGTACCATCAGCCGCACGGCACAGGGGGTACGCTGACACTCAGTGCAGATGACGGCACAGCGCAGGCCTCAGACTACGGAAGGTTCGGCAGGACTTCCTTTCAGGTCTTCCCAACTGACTTCTCCACGGTAACCATCAATGGGGACGCAAGATTCCAGGCGACTTACACAGCCGCCATCGTGATAACGGACGACAGTGACACCGAAACGGACGAGTCGTTTGGCGTTACGTTGGCAAAGACGGCCACGTCCCAGATTGCACTTCCAACTCCAGCTACCACGACTGTGACGATCAGCGCCAACGACTCGTCCAACGATCCTACCTTGAGCGCATTGAGTATAGCTCCGGGGACACTGTCGCCAGCTTTCGCCAGCGGTACTACGTCGTATACGGCGATCGTCGGATACGCCCATGAGCAGATTACTGTGTTCGCTGCGCAGAACGCGGGCAACTCCCAGATCTCGTACATAGACGGCAGCGATAGCGACATCGCTGACGCCGATGACGCTACAGACGGACATCAGGTGAACCTAGCCATAGGGGATAACATCGTCAACGTAAAGGTTACTGCTGCAGACCAAATGGCAATGCAGGTCTACAACATCACAGTCGCACGAGCCTTGCCAGAGGTGAGCATCAGCGCAGGCTCAACAGAGGTTGCCGAGGGCGAAAACCTGATATTCACTCTGACACGTGACGCAGCAGCGTCAGAGGCCTTGGACGTGAGAGTCAACGTGGACGAGGTCGGCACATTGATATCCGACATTGAAGAGGGCGACAGGACGGTGACGATCCCACCCGGCGCCAGCTTCGCGACGTTCACCGTGACCACTGATTCGAATGACGATACTTGGGAAGCCCACTCCACCGCCAAGGTCACCCTAGCCACCGAGGGCACGTACACCATACGACCGGGAGAGGGACATGCGGAGACGCAAGTGAGGGACGATGACTTTCCATCGGCAGTGGTCACTCTGTCCGTGAGTCCCACCATGGTTGCTGAGGGAGAGACGGTGTCGGCGACCATCACTGTAACTACAGAAGGCGACAATGAGCCCCACGGCGGCGGTGGGACGCTAACGCTAAGAATGGTCGGAGGCACCGCCCAGGATTCTGATTACGGTAGCCTGAGTCGAACTGCGTTTCCTGTCACCGCACCGAATTTTGATCCCATTGGCGTTGGTGATGGTTTCACTCGATTTCAGGCCGTGTACACAGCCACTGTCATAATTGCAGACGACAGCGAAAGTGAGTCGAATGAGACCCTTCTGCTCGAGCTGTCCAAAGACACGGACGCCACGCAGATCACCTTAGCTACTCCTGCCACATCAACCGTGACCATCGTCGCCAACGACGCCTCAACCGATGCCTCTCTGAGTGGGCTTAGCGTTAGCGAAGGAACTTTGATCCCAATCTTCGCTACCAGCACTACGAGCTACACTGTCGTGGTTCCCTACATTGTTGAGTGCATCACCTTGGCGCCCACCAAAAGCTCCGACGGCGCAGAGGTCGCGTTCCTAGACGGGAGCGACAGTGTCCTAGTCGATGTCGACGACTCCGAGGGGCACCAGGTGAAATTGGCCGTTGGTGAGAACGTCATCAGGCTGAAGGTTACCGCTGAAGACGACACAACGATGCTGACCTACACGGTCACTATCACACGCGCCAAGCCGAAGGTCAGCATCAATGCGGGCGCAAACCAGGTATCCGAGGGCGCAGAGGTCGTCTTCACTGTAAGCCGTGACGCACCAGTATCTGACGCGCTGGACGTCGTGGTCAATGTGGACGAGTCGGACATGCTGATTTCAGATTCTGACGAGGGCAACAGGACTGTCACTATCTCCGCAGAGGCCACATCAACATCCTTTGCCATAGCTACGGACATTGATGACGACGTGTGGGAGGAACACTCCACCATCACGGTAACGATTACACCCAACTACGCCTATACCATTGAGTTCGACGAAGGCAGCGCCCAGACACAGATCGAGGACGACGACTTCCCCGCTGCCACTGCTGCACTGACACTGTCGCTCAACCCTGTGGCCGAGGGGGAGACGGTTACTGCGACAATCACTATCACTACCAGCGCTGACCAGCAGCCACACGGCGGTGGCGGAACACTCATCCTCAACGCAGGCGGCGGTACGGCACAGACCGCTGACTACGGAATTTTCGGTCGAAATTCGTTCGAGGTAGCCGCGGTGGATTTCAGCTCCGTCACCGTGAATAGCGCTACGCGCTTCCAAGCTGTGTACACGGCCACGCTCATGATTGTTGACGACAGCGATCCGGAGTCGGAAGAAACGTTGGAAATCACACTGGTGAAGAACTCTGACGCTACGCATATCACGTTAAGTCCAGCATCCACGGGAACCGTAACTATCAGCGCCAGCGACCTCTCGATTGAAGCCACGCTTAGTGCCCTGGCTCTAAGCGAAGGAACGTTGAGTCCCACCTTCTCCAGCAGTACGACAAGCTACACGGTCAGTGTGGGATATGGAGTCGAGAGAGTTACGGTTACGCCGACCGTGACGGACAGCGACGCTGCCGTCTCAATTGACGTGACCACGGTCGGTAGTGGCTCCAGCTATCCGGTCGATCTGGTTGTCGGTACGAACACCATCCAAGTTGTAGTGACAGCCCAAGACACAATGACAACCAAAACCTACGAAGTCACGGTGTTCCGAGCCAAGCCAGAAGTTGGCATCTCCCCCCAGTCAGGGGAGGTCGTTGAAGGAACAGACGTCGGGTTCGCCGTAAGCAGAAACACGGCGGTGTCGGCCACGTTGGACGTAACGGTGAATGTGGCCGAAACTGGCGCTCTAGTGCCGGACGCCCACGAAGGTAGCATGACGGTCACCATCCCAGCAGGCGCAACATCGACGGTGCTTTCGGTGTTTACAGACATTGATGACCACATGTGGGAGGAACACTCCAGTGTCACTGCGACCATCGCCTCCAACGATGGATACACGGTCAAGGTTGACAAGAGTTTCGCCGAAGTGCGGGTGAATGACGACGATTTCCCCGAGGCGACCGCGGTACTGTCGGTATCACCAAATCCAGTGGCAGAAGGCGAAACGGTGACGGCCATCATCACAGTCGCTACAAGCGCCAACCAGGTGCCACACCGCGGAGGAGGGACTCTCACCCTAAGCGTAGCTCACAGCTCAGCTCAGGCGGCGGACTATGGGAGGCTCAGCCAGACTTCTTTCTCCATCGCTAGCACCGATTTCTCCCTTGACGCGGGCAGCAACAAGTACAAGTCCGAGTACGCTGCAACGACAACGATTGCTGACGATAGTGAGGTTGAGATCGGAGAGAGCTTCAGCGTTTCCTTGTCCCAGTCAAGCGACTCGCCGGCGAGTCTGACACTGGGGCAGCCATCCACAGTCATCGTAAACATCACCGACCGAAATGTCGGGCTCAGTGCCCTGGACCTTAGTGGAGTTACGCTGTCCCCTCCGTTCTCAAGCGACATTTTCAACTACGCTGCCTCCGCCCAGTACGCCGTAGCGGAGACGACGGTCGCAGCTATGGCCGCCCATGCCAGCTCCAGTCCCCCGGCAATAAAGCTTAATGGTGTACTGGACGCTGACGGTACGATACCGCTGGTTGTGGGAGACAACGTGATTAGCATTGAAATGACGGCAGAGGACTCAATCACCGTCAGGACCTACACAGTCACCGTCACTCGCCAGAAGCCCGAAGTCAGTGTCAGTACGGTTGTGACAGACGCCTCCGAGGGAGAGACGCTCGGCTTCAAGGTGAGTCGGTCTTCCGCGGCTCTGGACACACTGGACGTTGTCGTAAACGTAATCGAGGACGGCACACTGGTGCCTGACGGAAGCGAAGGCGAGGGCAGCCGGTCAGTTATCATCCCGGTAGGCGCCACATCTACGACCTTGGCGGTGGCAACTGAAGCGGAAGACGATGTTTGGGAAGCTCATTCGAGTGTCAGCGTCCTTATTGGGGCAAGTGATTTCTACACTATCAAGGTCGGCGAAGGCAGCGCAGAGGCGCTGGTATTGGACAACGACTTTCCCGAAGCTATAGCGGTACTGTCCGTGGATCCTAGAGCGGTCGTGGAAGGGGATAAGTTCACCGCAGAGGTGACTATCACGACAGTGCGAGACGAAATACCACATACTGATGGCGGGCTCATGTCCGTGAGCACGGCGAACGACACTGCTCATGCAGGAACGGATTACACTGCCCTGACCTCCTCAGCGGGAACGGTCAGCTTCGACGAGAGCGACTTCTCGCTGCTCAATCAAAGTGGGCAGGGGCGCTACCGAGCCTCCAAGCATGTGAACATAACCACGACGGTAGATGGCGACCGGGAGGGGGTGGAGAAGTTCATCGTAATTCTTGCGAAGGTTGTCGGGGGACAATCGCCGGCCGCCAGTCAGATTGCCTTGGACGCAGCGAGCCAGATGCTTACCGTGACAATCCAAGACGGTCCAGAGGCCGAGTTGAGTGCACTGGTGCTGAGCGCGGGAACGTTGATGCCAGCCTTTGCCACGAGCACGTCGGACTACACGGCCATTGTCGATTACGGTATCGAGCAGATTACCGTAACCGTCACCAAGAGTCGAGACCACACAAGAGTCACCTTTCTTGACAGCAATGACAACGTAGTCACCGACGCCGACGGCACCACTCCGGGACAACAGGTGGACTTGGTAGTAGGAGAGAACGTGATAGAGGTGAGGGTCGCAGCCCAAGACGACACTGTGCTACAGACCTACACGATCACGTTGACCCGGTCCAGACCCGAGGTCAGTATCAGCGCCACAACGACGGATGTTATCGAGGGCGGCAATGTAGTGTTCAACGTGAGCCGCAATGTGGCAGCGTCGGAGCCTCTGCGCGTAGCAGTGTCAGTGACCGAGACTGACGCGATGGTTACAGATGCGTTGGAAGGAGAGGGCATCAGGGCAGCCACAATCCCAAGCTATGCTACATCGACGACGCTGACAGTAGTCTCGGACATGGATGACGACGCTTGGGAGGCCCACTCGACTGTCGAGGCTACGATTAGCAATAACAACACCTACGTGATCAAGGTTGACGAAGGAAGCGCAGAGACGCGGGTGATGGACAACGACTTCCCCGAGGCGAAAGCGGAGTTGGCTGTGTCGCCCCCTGTCGTTGACGAGGGCAGGCCGGTAACTGCGGTGGTGACCGTTACTACTCTTCGGGATGAAGAGCCTCATGCTGATGCCGGGACGTTTCAAATACTCGTCGTCGGTGACACTGCGACGTCAAGTGAGGACTTCCTGCCACTATCGGAGGACCGGATCATACTTGCTCTGGACGAATTCAATGAAAGCTTGCCGGTCAACGGTGAGACGCGCTACCGGACCTCCAAGCAGGTGACTGTCGCAACTGTCGACGATGGCGATTATGAAGGATCGGAGACATTCACCATCGAACTGATACCAGTGATGGACGGCGACTCGCCCACTGCCAGCCAGATTACGTTTGACTCCAATTCCAAGCTGCGCATCGTGACCATCAAGGACAACGATCAGGACCAGACGCAGAATGGCGGGAGCGACCAAGACAGTTCGTCCACCGGCGACAGCGTACAGAATTCCGCAGGCAGTAGCCAAAGCGGGAGTGGCGGCGGGGGCTCTGGGTCCCGCTCTTCGAACCGCAGACCGAATTTCACCGACGGTGCCGAGACCACGCGATCTGTGGCGGAGAACAACCCCAAGGGAACAAAGGTCGGAAACCGAATTTTGGCAACGGACCGTGATGGGGAAAGGCTGACCTATTCTCTCAGCGGGGCCGATCGGGCATCATTCACCATCAACAAGACATCAGGTCGGTTGTACACTGACGTCGAGCTCGATCGCGAGACGACAGCCCGATACTACGTCACTGCAATTGTTTCCGACAGGAAGGGTGGAACAGACTCAATCGAGGTCACCATCATCGTCGAGGACGAGGATGAAGCACCAGCGGTGACAGGTGAAGGCACGATCAGTCACACAGAGGAAGTCACCGGGGTATTGGCCACTTACACCGCGAACGATCCGGAGAAAGGCTCTATCGAATGGGCGTTGTCCGGCGATGACGCTGGCGCGTTTTCAATTGACAACGGGACTCTGACGTTCCGAGCATCACCTGACTACGAGGCGCCGGCAGACTCCGATGGTGACAACGTGTATCTGGTGAGCATAGAAGCATCGGACGGTGTGCATACGAGTACTCTGGATGTGTCCGTAACCGTCATGGACTTGGACGAGTCCCCCACTCGAACACCAGCTCCCACGCCTGCGCCAACCTCGACTGCCACGGCTACCATGACGCCCACAGCATTGCCAAGTGCAACGGCCAAGCCCATGCCTACCGTAACGCCTTCGCCCTCCTTCACGCCTACAGGGGTGCCTGCTTCAATCCTCAAGTCCACGACCACACCAACTGTTACACCGACACGCGTTCCGACCGCTACTCTCACACCTCAGCCAACCTTGACTCCCCTGCCGACTCCCACCGGGACGCCTACCCTCGTGCCAGCTGCAATTCCCACACCAACTGCTACCCTGACACATGCGCCCATGGCCACGCCGACTCCAACTGAGGAACCCACCTTCACACGAGAAATCCAGTCAACGACACCCTTCCCTACTGCGACCCCTGCTTCGCTCATGAGTTCCACGGAAGGTGGCAGCGTGCCTGCGTGGTTAATGTTGTCGATTACGTTTTGGGCGATTCTGGCGACAGGTACAGGAGTATATGCATATTTGCGCCATCGTTAGGCACGTCCTATCGGACTCGCAAGCGGCTGCTATGAGGGGATACGTAACTGATGTAGAGTGTGACCATCTGCCATTGGCCGGAGGTAGAATCCCAGAGTGCCCCGCAGACGCAGTTCAATTGAAGAGTTCATTCCCGAGGGAGCCGAATCAGGGGCATCGCTGGCCCTCTGGGACAACGGCAGGCTCCTGTTCGCATTGGCAGGAACGAAGTTCGACTGTCCACCTGGGGAGCTGTTCTACATGGGCATTGGGGGTCACCGGCTGAGTGGCGAGGATTTTCCGACCTGCGCGCGCCGAGAGGCCCGCGAAGAGATTGGAGTCAGTGTCAAGCTGATCGACTCCGATGAAACCTGGCTGGTCTCTGCTGATCGCGTAGAGTCCCGTCTGGAGTTGTCGGAGCAGCCCCGACCGTTCGCACTGTATCTGATGACACCCTCCAATCGCACTGCCGACACGCCCGGGCCGTACTATATCGCCGTGTATCAGGCGACCTTGTGCCATCCACCATCTAGGCCGACTAGCGACGAGGTGCGGGCGGTGATAGCACTGACACCTGGCCAGGTGGTCCGTGGCCTGTGTAGGCGACCAACGCTAAGTGAGCTCATCAGCGAAGGAGCCGGTGTCATAGCATCCGCGGAAGAGATCGGCGCGGACGTGCGATTGTATCCCATCGGTTCGGCCCAGGTGTTGGCCCTCGTCTTAAGGAACTTGAGCACGGGTAACTGACCCAACGCTCAGAGTAACAGCGAATTTGCCCGCCACAGCCCTGCAACGAACCAGAGGTCTCAGAAACTCTGCCCATCCAGTCTCGGTTATAATGGCTCCGACGCTATCATCGGAGAGGATTGCCATAATGCAGGGCCAGATTGAGTTGCTAAACGACGAGGAGATCCGTTTTCAGGACGATCAGATCATCGTTACCAACAGAAGGTTGATCGGAAACCTTGACTCCCCGCCAGTCGGCAAATACAGCGGAATCAATCTCAGCGACGTTGGTCCGCCCAACAAGTTCAACGGTGGTCGGCACGGGAGGAAGGGCCTGGGATTACGGCTGATGGCCTTTGGGCTGGTCCTGATTGGCGCCGAGGTCCTTATCCAGATGCAGTTCGGCCTAAACCAGCAGGCCGAGGCTGCGCTATTCTTGGTCGGCTCTCTAGCCGCGGTGATCGGACTGTATCTCCTCTTGAACAGCCTGTTCAGGCCCGCGCCGAACACCACTATCATCTTCCCGTTGTTGGAGGGGGACGATATTATCGTTTCCTACCCTGAATGGGACAACCCAGATGCAGAAGAGTTGATGCGGAGGTTTGCCAGAGCGAAGCGGGGAATCGGCCGATAGCCGAGGTGTCAGTCGTCTCCGGCTGCTGTCCGACTTGCCTGCATATGGGCAGGTGGAGTCGCCATTCGAGGGTCTGGTCGGAAGACGGTCAGGACCAGGGCCAGCACCATCATGACCCCTGAAACCCGGAGTGCCGTGCTCAAGCCTTCGACGAATGCCAGTCGTATTCCGGCTCCACTCCCCTCCGAGATTGCCGATAGATTGGGCTCGAAACCTTGAGAAGCCATCGTGATGGCAACCAGCGTCGTCGCCAACGCTACGCCAGAGACATTGGCCGACGTTCGGGCCAGATTCACAAAGCCCGACACTACGCCGTATTTGTCTCTGGGAAGGGAACCCATGATCGCGCTGGTGTTGGGCGAGCTGAAAGTCCCCATACCAACGCCGGATAGGACCATGCCGACAATGATGTGCCATGGAGGAGAGTGAACACCCACTGTGGACAATGTGAACATGGCGGCCGCAGAAGAAACCATTCCCAATGTGGCCGGCCATCGTGTGCCGAATCTGTCCGATAGCCTGCCACTTAGCGGCCCCAGAATGAGCATCCCAATTGCTCCCGGCACCAAGAGAAAGGCGGCAATGCGCGCTTCGTAACCCAGCACCTGGATCAAATAGAACGGCATCAGGAAGAAAATGGCGGAGCCTCCCAGGAACGACACGAACCTAGCTCCGATTGCCATAGAAAACACGCGGTTTTTGAACAGCGACATGTCGAGCATTGGCTCTCGTGTCCTGAGCTCCCAGAGGATGAATCCCGCTACGAGAAGCAGGGACGCTGCGAAACCGGTCACTATTGGCAATGAAGTCCAGCCGAGCTTCCAGCCATTGGTCATTGCCAGCAGAAGCACCACAAGTGCACCTGACGACAGGGCGGCACCAGCCCAATCGAACGAAGATCCAGCACGTCCTGCCCTCTGGCTCTCTGTTCTGCCCTTCAGTACCAGTCCAGCCGCAGTGATTGCCAATAGGGACACCGGAATGCCAGCGAAGAAGATGGACCTCCAACCATATTCCGTAACGAGAACGCCACCGACCATGGGCCCCAAGATAGCCCCACTTCCGATGATCGCCATGTACATGCCCATCGCTTTGCCGCGCTGGTTGTCGGGAAATACCTCGGTGATGAACGCCATGCTGTTGGCCTGGACTCCGGCGGAAGCCAAACCCTGGGCAATCTTGACTGTTATCAGCACTCCCAGGGTCTGCGACGTACCGCCTATCGCCCCCAGAACAACAAATAAGGCGAACCCGGAAAGATACACCCGCTTCCTACCGATCATGTCAGACAATCGTCCCATTGGCATTAGCATTGCGCTGGTCGCAAGCGTATAGCCCAGGGAAATCCACTGTACGGTTGGGATGTCCGCCGCGAACTCGTCAGCGATTCTGGGCAATGCGATGTTGATCCCGGACTGGTCCATCACATTGATCAACATGCCGATGGCGACCGCGCCGTATGCCCACCAGTGGTAGTTCGAACTCTGGACGATCCCTCTGAGGGGAAGGAGGTCACGTGATGGCAATGTCAGTCTCCGCCAATTCGCGCCTTCGGCTCGGCTACCCCACTTGCCTCCAAGACGGAGTGTTCGCGCGCTGTGCTCTTGAGTACAGTCAATAAAATGGACGCGCCGATAAATGCGCCGAGCAGCAGGAACGCGATTCTAAGTCCATCCGTAAACGCGGCTTCGACGCCGGCTCCGCCGGCAGCAACGGCGTCCAGGCTTGGCTCGAAGCCCCTGGACGCCATGGTGATGGTGACGATCGTGATCGCCAGCCCGATGCCTACCACATTGGCGGTATTCCTAGTCATGTTGAGGAAGGCGGTGGCAATTCCATACTTCGACTGCTCGACAACGCTGAGCACGGAGGCAGTGTTCGGTGTGTAAAACACCCCCATTCCCAAACCCTGGAGAGCCATAGCGGCCGCTACCACTGCCGGGCTGGTATCGACAGTAAGTGTACCCAAGAAGATCAGAGAAGCTCCAAGCATACCAAGTCCTGCGAACTCAATACGCCTTGGGCCAAAGCTATCCGCTAAGCGTCCTGCAAGCGGTCCGGAGAGAGCAAATCCCAACGCCGCGGGAGCGATGAACATCCCGGCCGCACGAGGTGACAGATCCAACACATCCTGAAGATAGAACGGCATCATACTGAATACCGCCGTACCCGCCAGAAACCCGAAGAAACTTGCAGAAGTCCCCAAGGCAAATGTGCGGCGCCGAAACAGTTCGAGTTCCAACATAGGCTGTGAAGTCCTGCGTTCCCAGTAGACAAATGCAACTAGCAGGCAAATGCTTGCAGTCAGAGCCGTCACGACAATCGGGGAAGTCCAACCCAAATGATATGCGTTTGTCATTACGAGGAGGAATATCGCGAGTCCGCTCGCGGAGAACAAGGCACCGGCCCAATCGAACCGGGTCGCAAGCTGCCTGAAGCTTCGGACAGTGGGCGAATCACGGGTTAGTACGCCCACTGCGGCAATAAGAGAAATTCCACCCAAGGGAACACTTGCGACAAAGACTGATCTCCAGCCGAAAGTGTCGACAACGAGCCCTGCGAGGATTGGACCCATGATTGCTCCCAGTCCGACCATAGTCATGAACATGCCGATGACTCGGCCTCGCTGTTGGGCCGGGAACGTAGTCGTCAAAATGGCCATTCCATTGGCCTGTATCAAAGCCGATCCCGCACCCTGGATGATCCTGAAACCAATCACTGCCATCAGATTTGGCGCCGATGCCGCCAGACCCGCTCCAATAACGAAGACGCAGAACCCAGCAACGTACACGACCTTCCGTCCTACCAAGTCGGACAGCCGACCAGCGGGCAGAAGCAGCGCCCCTGTAGTCAGTATGTACCCTAGCGCGACCCATTGAACGAAGGGAATCGTGGCGTCGAATTCGTTGGCCATGAGGGGAAGCGCGAGGCTGACCCCAGTTTGGTCGAGCACGGACACAAAGGTGCCCGCGGCAATGGTGAGGAGAATCAGCCGGCGCTTGCGGGCGTCAGCGACATGCGTGAGCGGGGCGTTCAATGTGAACCAAGTGTAGCATGAGCGGGCCGCGGAAATAGAACTCCTTGGCGGAGAAGCAAAGAGCTGGATAACTTGGCCGCTCACTGACGTGGGTCCAGCACCGATATAGCCACCCGGCGAGTGGTCAGATAGACTAGCTGCCAGAACCAGATTCGGTTCTTTTTGACGTACTGTGATCGGGGCAAGTCGAACGCGATTGGAGGCAGGCAATGGGAACGCGAATGAACAACAGATCCGTCATTGTGACCGGCGGCAGCAAGGGGATCGGACGAGGCATTGCCCAGGTGTTTGCCAGCGAAGGAGCCAAGGTCCTGGTCGTCGCCCGCGGTGAAGACGCTGGAGAAAAGACCGTCCAGGAGATCAGAGACACGGGTGGCACAGCGTCATTCTTCGGGGCCGACGTGAGCAACAGCGACGACGTCAAGGCGATGGCTAAGGAAGCAACGGAGCAGTTCGGCGGAATCGACGTTCTGTGCTGCAACGCAGGCATCTTTCCGTCATCTCCACTTGATGAAATGTCCGAAGCTGAGTGGGACATGGTCAACTCGGTCAATCTCAAGGGAGCGTTCCTGTGCTTGAGCGCATGCCTTCCTGAAATCAAGAAGAGCGGCCAGGGACGAGTCCTCCTCACATCATCCATCACTGGCCCCATCACCGGATACTCGGGCTGGGCTCACTACGGGGCGACCAAGGCGGGGATGCTCGGATTCATGCGAACAGCAGCCGTAGAGCTTGCGAGGGACGGCATCACGATCAACGCGGTCATGCCCGGCAACGTGATGAGCGAAGGCCTAGACGATCTCGGCGAGGAATATCTGAGCAAAATGGAGCAGGCTATCCCCTTGGGCAAACTTGGAGACCCGGAGGACGTTGGCTACGCTATGCTTTTCCTAGCGTCACACGAGGCGAAGTTCATAACAGGTCAGACTCTGGTTGTCGATGGTGGCCAGACGGTACCGGAGTCAATCGACGCGATGTAGCGCTGGGCCGCACGGGTCCACAAGCGCATTCAGTGAATCTCCGAGAACGTGTCTCACACTAAATGCTTCCACATTCTGAATCCACATTTAAGTAATAAATTTTCGCGAATCCTTTTACAACTGAGTCTCCACGGCTTACAATACGCGCGACTGCGACTGCGACTGCGACTGCGACTGCGACTGCGTCGGATGATTGCAGCCGATGTTCACTGAAATCTAACTGTGAGCCAGATACATTCCGGCGATTCGTGAGGAGTTAGAAATACATGATGAAGTTGGCTCTCGGCTTGATTCTCTCTGGAATGTTAATCTTGGCTCTGGCGGCCTGCAGCACGGACGAACCAGCCCCCGCTCCTGCTCCGACGGTTGCGCCCGCCCCCGCTGCGGCGCCAACTTCTGCGCCAGCCCCTGCTCCACAGTCCACCGCCCAGCCTGCAGCGCCGGCCCCGGCATCCGGGCCTAAGTCCGGTGGTCAGTTAAAGGTAACCAGTCAGGCGAGCATTCCTTCACTCGACGGTGTGTTCAGTGGAGCCTACGTTACGGCAGCTATCGCGGTGCATCTCACTCACCGACTGTTCGAATGGAACAACGAACTTGAAGCCAAACCCATGCTGGTCGACTCTTTCGATCTCAGCTCTGACGGCCTCACCTGGACGTTCCAGATACGGGAAGGCCTGACCTTCCACGACGGTTCAGCGCTGGACACCGATGACGTGATTCCATCGTTGAATCGTCAGATGAGCAACTTCCACTTCGCGCCGAAGCTTCTCAGGAGCGAGTTCGCTGAGGACCCAGCGTTTGAGAAGGTGGATAGCTACAGCTTCAAGCTCAAACTGCGAGAACCATTTGGGCAGGTCCCGACTACCTTCGCCGCGCCATGGGGCGGTGGACCGATTATCCCATCGGAAATGGCGACTGCCGTCGCACAGGAGGCGACTGCCGAGTTCCTGGGATCCGGACCGTACATGTTCAAGCAGTGGGACCAGGGAGACAAGATCATTGTCGAACGCTTCGCCGACTACAAGGCGATAAGCACTCCCGGAAGCTACCTCGCCGATATCCACAACGCCTATCTGGACGAGATCGTCTGGCTGGAGATACCGGACGAAGAGACCAAGATGGCAGGACTGGAGTCCGGCCAGTGGGATATCGTTGACGGCGCGTCGCTGGACTTCTTCCAGCGCGCAAAGAACAACGACGACGTCTACGTACCGATCTACAAGCCAGGTCATAGGTCCGGCATCAATATCAACCACAACGTCCATCCTTTCGACAATGTGAAGGCAAGGCAAGCTCTCTACGCCGGCTTGGACATTTCGGCGATCATGTCAGCAATGGGCGACCCTGAGCTGTGGAACATGTGCGCGGCGCTCTTCCACTGCAACACTCCACTTGAGACCTTCGTCGGCGAGGACGTCTACTACGAGGTCGACATTGAAAGAGCCAAACAGCTACTTAAAGAGTCTGGATACGACGGAGAGCCCATCCAGTTATTTAACCCCACGGACTATGCGACGATTACGCCTATAGGCTTGGCTCTGAAGCCCATGCTGGAAGATATTGGATTTGTCGTGGATATGCCTGCGCAGGACTGGGCTACCATGATTACCAACTCGCGCAAGCGCGAGTACGCCCTGTTCACAACGTGGAACGCCCACTGGTCTGAGAGTGGGGACCCGATGCGGATGGCCTTCCTGTGGCCCGGCGACCCTGACGACCCAGCGTACCGCATCGACAGGGCCAACGACGAGAACTACAAGCGGATGATCATAGATTACGCCAAGGCCACGACCCATGAAGAAGCCATGGCCAAGGTGGAGGAGTTGCAGGCGTACTGGTACGAGAACGTTCCCCTGATTTATCTGGGCGAGTGGTTCTCGATATTCCCCGCCCGCAACTACGTCAAGGACTTCGATGTCAAAGCGTTCCCCATCTACACAAACGTGTGGCTCGACAAGTAGGGACGTAATCCGCTCAGGTTAATTGAATCACGCCGCTTTGCACGGCTCTTGACGTGTTGAGCGGCGTAGCCTTTATCATCAGGGTTTTTTATGCAGGGCTACATATTGAGACGTGTTCTCGCGACTATCCCCGTGATGCTGATCGTAGCTGTGTTCGTCTTCATTATGCTTCAGATCGCACCTGGAGATCCCGCGGACCTGCTCTCCAACGAGAATACAACACCGGACGAGATCGCGAAGATCCGTGCGAGAATGGGTTTCGATAGACCGATTCCAATCCAACTCGGGTACTGGTTGCGCAACTTGTTGCAGGGTGATCTCGGGAACTCGGTGTTCAGCAACAAACCGGTGACCGGCCTGCTTGCACAGAGGGCTATACCGACAGTTTCACTTGCAATCCTGATCGAGATAGTAGCAATCGGTCTGGGGGTGCCGCTGGGCACCATCGCCGCCTGGAGACAGGGCAGCTTGTTCGACCGGGCCATAATGGTCTTTGCGTCGCTGAGCTTTGCGATTCCGGGCTTCTTCCTAGGCTTCATTGTAATCTGGGTGTTCGCGTTGAAATTCCCAATCCTGCCTGCCGGCGGTTACATGCCACCTAGCGAAGACTTCTTCACGTTCATCAAGCACCTGATCTTGCCGTCGTTCGCGGCGGGACTCATAGTCATGGCTCTCATAACCAGGATGACCAGGTCGAGCGTCCTGGAAGTCCTGCGGGAGGACTACGTACGCACGGCACGTGCGAAGGGCCTGAGCGAGAATGCGGTGCTCATACGGCACGCGCTCAAGAACGCCGCACTGCCGATCATCACAGTTATCGGGCTCGGTCTGGCAGGGCTTCTTTCGGGCGTGGTGGTGATTGAGCAGGTGTTTGCGATTCCCGGATTCGGTCGGCTGATGGTGGACGGAATCGTCAAACGCGACTATCCGATAATCCAGGGCGCGATTCTAGTCACCGCGGCCATTTTCGTGCTGGTCAACCTGATTATCGACGCCTCTTACGCGCTGTTCGATCCAAAGATCAGATACTAATGTCCGAGCAGCACACAAGTATCCAAGCAGAACTGGCGTACCCCGGGCGCAGGTCGCGCGCGACCGAGATATTACGAGCAATGGGCAGGGCCGCCAGACAGAATCCCACCATGGCCGCGGGGATCGCGGTTGTGGTCTTCATGACTGTCATCTCGCTACTGGCGCCCTTACTCTTCACTTCCGACCCGTACAGGGGCTGGCCTCCCGACCGCCTGCAGCCTCCATCCGCCGAGCACTGGTTCGGAACCGACTTCATAGGCCGCGATGTGTACTCACGCGCGATCTATGGCGGCAGAATCTCGATCCTGGTTGGGTTCTCTGTCGCTGCCATAAGCATAGCCGCGGCCACTGTCATCGGATTGCTGGCCGGCTTCTTTCGCATGGTGGACGCCATCCTGATGAGGATCATGGATGGGATTATGGCGATCCCGATCATTCTGCTCGCTATAGCCTTGATGGCGCTGCTGGGAGGGAGCGTTCAGAACGTCATATTCGGTCTGTCATTCGTCATCATGCCCAGAGCCGCTCGCGTGATGCGCGCCTCGGTGTTGACCCTGAAAGAGGAGATGTTCGTCGATGCCGCGACGAGCCTTGGAGCGAGCACGCCCAGGATCCTGTTCAGACACATAATGCCCAACGCTCTGGCTCCCATGATTGTGCTCGCGACGTTCGTGTGCGCAGACGCGATTCTGATCGAGGCCATTCTGAGCTTCCTGGGCGCGGGCACGCCTCCTGAAACGCCTAGCTGGGGTACCATGATGTCGGAGGCACGCAGAGCAATTTCCGTCGCTGTCTGGGTTATTGGCTTTCCAGGTCTGTTCCTGAGCATAACGGTCCTGGGAGTTAACCTTGCCGGAGATGGCCTGCGAGACATGCTGGACCCGAAGTTGGCTCGGCGACTGTAGTCCGGCACATGCCGAGCGCAAGCATTTGATTTTTTGGAGGCATAAATTGGCGAATGAAGTAATGACAGTCACTGGGCCGCTTTCGGCCGATGAACTTGGATTCACTCTTGTGCACGAGCACATCTTCCTGGATCTCATGCCTGACGCCTGGGTCGGCCCCAACTACATGAACGACCCGGTGCTGGCCGAGATGGAGCTGTTGCAATACAAGAACGCCGGAGGCGTAACCCTGGTCGACCAGACGTCTGGCGGACTCAGAGAGAACGACCACGACCTGCTTTTCGACGAAGACCTCAATCATCTCAAACACGCCAACGCCATCAAGGATATGTCCAAAAGGACCGGCCTGAACGTCATTCTCGGCTGCGGATGGTATCGCGAGACGTATTATGAACAGCGCCTCTGGCGGATGCGCACCAACGACATTGCCGATGAGATAATCAGAGACGTAACAGAAGGCATTGACGGTACTGACGTACGCGCTGGCTTCATCGGTGAGATCGGAGCACACTTCAACTGGCTGTCGGCGATCGAGGAGCGGGTACTGCGTGCGGCTGCCCGCGCACAGGTAGAGACCGGTGTCGCCCTTGGAACACATGCGACGCGCGGTCCGCAGGGGCTGGACCAACTGGACGTTCTGGAACAGGAGGGCGTGGACCTCAGTCGAGTCGTGGTCGCTCACTCGGGCGGCTACCCACGGCACAAGTACCATGCGGAGATTGCACGTCGAGGGGCCTACATATCTTTCGACCGGATGGGCAGTCTGAAAACCGGCAACGACTATGAGCGAAACCGCACACTGGGCCTGATCAAGCGGATCATAGACGAAGGGCTAATCAGGAACCTCGTCTTCTCGCACGATGTCTGTTACAACACAGACTACACTATCTATGGCGGGGGCGGCTACGACTTCCTGTCTACCAGGGGACTCGCAGTGCTCAGCGAGGAGATAGGTCTGACGGCAGAGCAGTTCAAGACGATCATGGTGGACAACCCGCGTAGGCTACTGACGGGCGGGGACTGATAGCACTCACGGAGGCACCGCAGAAGTGAAACGTGAAGAATCACGGCCGGTCGTGAGTTATAGGTTTAGGGCCCTCAGGAAGGCTAGCGCAGCGTTACCGGCGAGTGAGTCCTTCCAGAATCGAAGACTGCGCTGATGACCTCGAGCACGTTCACACCGTCGTCCACTGTGATAGGTGGGGACGTTCTCTCTTTGACAGAGCGCACCCAAGCATCCAACTCGTCCCGGTACATCTTCTGAACATAAGCTCTCGGCTCTGGCGGCACTATCAGCGTGGGATGACGGTACTCCTCTACGGTCTCACTTACCACGTTGATGATGTTGGAAGGCCACTCGCTCTTGATGCGGCCGGCGATGCCGTACACTTCGATATAGTCAAACCCGACGCTGCCTCCGACGTTCTGTGAGCAGGTCACGCTCGCCGCCACTTCGTTCGCGAAACGGATGGTAAAGGTCGAACTCTGGTCCACTCCGTCGTCCGAGTGGCGATAGACCTCGCCGTACACGCGTGCCGCCTCCGATCCGGCCAGCCACAGCACCTGGTCGATGATATGAACGCCCAGCCACAACAGTACACCTCCGCCCTTGTCGACCTCGGTCCGCCATCCATCCAGGGGAGAAGTCCCTTTGCCGGCATTTATGGCAGTTATTTCGCCGATAGCCCCCGAGTCAATGAGGGTCTTCATGGTCCTCCTACCCTCGGCGTAGCGAAGACAGTAACCGACCATGACGCTGACGCCCGCCCTGTGAGCGGCCTCACGAATTTCGAGAGCCTCCTGAACGTTGACTCCCATCGGCTTTTCGATGAACACGTTGCAGCCCGATTCGATAGCGTCAATAGCGGCAGTCTTGAGCAAGTGGTGAGGCGTCGTAATCATCACGCCGTCAAGCTCCTCGCCAGCCAGCATTTCCCGGTAGTCGAGGTACGGTCTCTCGAAACCAACCTCATCGCTGGCTGCGACTGCGGCTACTTCGTCAATGTCGGCACAGGCCACCAGATGCGCCTGGTCGAGCGTGGCCAACTGGGGCATGAGCGCCCTCCGCTGGTGGTCGCCACATCCGACAATTCCAATTCTCGCCTTGTCAACCATTGTGTCCCTCGATGGTATTAGTGTCTGGTGAGATACGAGTCGAGCTCTGACAAGAATCGGTCTATGTCGTCCCGGTTGTTGAAGATATGCGGGTCGACCCTCAATACGTTCTGATGATGGTATCCGTCGACTCCACGAGCGGTCAGAAACTCATCAGCTTCTTGCGCGTTCTGCCCATCCTGCATGTCAATCGAGACTATGCCTGCCCGATACCGCTCCAGGTGCGGGGTAATTACATTGAGCTCTCGTTCGAGAAGCTGCGATATGCAATAGTCGGACAGGTCCAGCACATGTGCCTCGACGACTTCCATCCCCACCTCGTGGAGAATCTCCAAGCCGGGACGAGTGGCTGCCAACCCGATCAAATTCGGCATACCGACGTGGAACCTGTCAGCGCCGGGTTGGGGAACGAACTGGCGTTGATCCCAGGGCCGTGAGTCCGGCTGCGCGCCGGGACCTCCGGCATGGGGCGGCATCTTGTCCAAGTGGCTTCTGTGAGCATAGAAGAATCCGACACCTGCCGAACCAAGGAGCCACTTCATCGCGCCGGTGGATAGGAAGTCGATGGCCTGCTCATGTACATCGATGTCCAAAGCGCCTGCCGACTGCATAGCATCGACACACAGAACGGCGCCATGGGCATGGGCCAATTCAGCCAGCGCCCTCAGATCGTGTCTGAATCCCGACTCCTGCGAGACGTGGGATACGCTCACGGCAATAGTGTCGTCGTTTATCGCCTTAGCCATGTCTTCCAGGTGGATGATGCCATCGCGGCCTGGGACGAACCGAAGCTCGACGTGGAACCTTGGCGGGAGCATCCACGGGTAAGCCGCAGACGGATAGGCCGACTCGTCAAGCACGACGTTGCTGCCGGGAAGCGGTTCAATCATCTCAACAGCCAAGTTGGAGCCGGTTCCCGTGCAGTCAGTGACCGCCACTTCATCCACGTCGGCGCGTATCAGATCTGCAAAGAGCTTGCGCACTACGTCAAACTCTTCACGATAGCGTCGGTAGAGTTCTCCTGGATCGTTGGTGAGCAGATCATTGAACCGGTCCAGCGCGGCAAGGCTCCGCGTGGAATTGGGTGCGATGCCGCCGCTAAATATGTATGCTCGCTGCTCCATGACTGGAAACAGCCTGCGCACCTCTGAGGGATTCACCGTGTCGCTCCTGAATTCCGTGGTTCTCGTATGTCGTTGGCTGACTGGTCTCGACTGGCTTTATGCTCGATACAAGGCACCCTGAACGGCAAGTTACTGAGAAGAGAAGCCACCGTCAATCACAAGCTCCGACCCCGTAACAGAGGTGGACATCGTCTCGCACACGGCTCGAATCCAGTCTGCCTCACTGGTGACATCCGGAGGAACAAAGATAGCCGAGTAGCCTCTATCGCGGAGTTGATCGGCAGCCCTTCGTCCAATAGGTTCGTTCACATCCGAGAGCGCGACTTTCGCGCCCTCGCGAGCAAACACCCAAGCCGTGGCTCCGCCGATGCCCATCGGTTCGCCGCAGTCCCCCATCGCAGCACCTGTGATCAGGGCGACCTTGCCGGCTGGCCTCATATATTGGCTAGAAGCCGCATCCGTGGTGACCATTGGAGTGGTCGCATGAGCACGTCTCACCATCGCAAGCGCAGGCATGGTCCGATGGAGGAAGGTCCAGAGCCGGGTTAGAGTGGAAGAACCCGTCCGGCTTCAGCATGAAGCCGATTCGGTGCACCGGCATTACCGGCCAGTCCTCCGGTCTGGGGATATGTGTATGACCGAATGTGTACCAGACAACGACATCAGTGTCGGCGATGGGCCTGTCCGCTGCCGTCCACTCGGGAAGGCCGTCACCCTTCCGCCGCTGGTTTGGGTAGTCTCCTGCAGCATATCTCTCTTCATCCCGGTACGGCGTCACCCATAGATGCTTGGTCAAGAAGCCAGCACGTTGGATGACCGCCGCGTCATCGTGCGCGAACGGGAGGGCGTTCTCTCCTGGAAGCAGACGGTAGGCTACAGGTTCATTCATTCTGTTGGTTTCTGACTCGTTAACAATTCTCCAGTAACGGCTCGTGGCCAGATTACAAATACGCCCGGCATCGCCTTCACTCTCAAAGCGCGTGTGCTCTGCGATGAAAGCGTTCCCGTGCGGATTCTGTTCGCCCCTGGGTACACGCTGAGTGTTCACCTCGTACACGGAGTTATTCTGCCCGTCCATGGACATGTCCAACCGTGCATTGAAGATGTGCTGGTGATATGGGGCATTCAACTGCGGAGCGACTTCGGTGCCGTACACAGGCTTTTCGCCCGGCATCAAGGCCATGGTATTGGCAATGCCGGTAAGCTTGACCTCAAGCTCCAGCCCACCGTCCTGGTAGAAGTTCCAGTAGAACGCGTACTCGTAGTTGCCCACCGTAGATATGAAGGAGACTACAAGGCGCCGGGAGCGGCGGACCTCAACCTCTTCGGTACGCCAGTCGGTGTGCTTCCACAGTATGCCGTTGTCCTCTTCATGGAGACATACGGCATTGTCGATGGTAAGGACCTCTCCCCTGCTGTCGGTCATGTGGGCATCGAAGTACTGTATGTGGCCCAGGCAGTCGCAGCCGAGGGTGAGTGGGTTGGACAGCTGCCCGATGCCATACTCGCCAATGTCGAAGGCGTTCTTGCGGAAGCTGGCCTCACTCGGATCGCCATACGGCACCACCATGTCGCTCATTGACGCCCTGTACATGATTGGGCGGAGTCTGCCCTGGTCCTCGTACGTGATCGTGTACAGGACGAGGCCCTCGCGTGGCGTGAATCCAATTCTGAACTTCCAATTCTGCCAGCTGACCTCATGGCCATCTACCGTGAAACTGGGACCCTCATGCTGGACGACGTCAAGAGGCTTCAGGTCGGTGCGGGTTTCAGTGATGTGCTTCCGGGTCCAGTTGCCCGATTCTGGAGGAAGAGGCACAACGCCATAATCTTCAATTCGGAGTACTTCCATGCTGTTCAGGTCAACGACGGCAACCACGTTCTGCAGCGGGCGGGCATAGCCGTTGTCGGTCGGATCGGACCGTACCCAAACCAACGCACGAGACAGTCGCCTGCCCTGATCGTCTTCCGGCTCGACTCCGTATGCACCTGCGGACCATGGATCCACCATGACCAGATCGACATCGTCTACGCCACGCTTGCGCAGAGCCTCAATAAAGTCGGGTGAGCGCTTTACCGCCTCTTCGCAATCGACGAACTCGTCAAGCATAATAGCTGGCTGCGCGCCTTCTATCGTGTGCCACGAAGTGATGGCCGACCGCGTCAGTGACACCTCCGCCTCGACGCAGTGCGCGATCGATCGGTCAAGCAGAACGACAAACGCCTCGCGTTCGACTTGCTTGTCAGAAGTGTACGCGAGTACCGACTGCTTGTCAGGCTCGTTCAGCACCACAGACACGAAACGATGAGCTTCAGTGACACGAGAATCCGCCTTAACTATGTCTACGGCCGATTCTATTTCCGTCTTGGAAAGAGGCTCGAGCGGATGGGTCGTGGCAGCATGCACCTTGGTCTCCAGCATGGCGGATCCTTTCGTAAAGCGTAAACCGGAACACATGGTCACTCTACATCCTGTTACGCATTTAGGCAACAACGCAATAGTGCCGTGAGAGTCTCTGCTCCGCACCGAGATGACTCAAAGACGTATGGAGGCTTACGGTAGCTGAAGCTCCCCATCCCGGGCTTTCGACCCGGACGCCTGGGCTTGTCGGTCTGCTTGCCCTTGGAAAACGGCGCTGCCTGACGCTTGCCCGCTCGCTGCGCTGCGGCGAACTGCTCGCGAAGCTCCTAGATCGTCGTCGTCAGACGCGCATTCCGGTCTTGCAACCGGTCTACCTGAGCGTTCGGGACTTCGTGTTCACAGGGGTGGAGGGTCTTTGTCCGTACACATGGCCGGAGCATAAGAATAAGCCCGTCACACCGCAGCTCCAGTGCTGAAGCCGCTAAACAATACAGGGAGCTGTTAGTCGAGCTGTCTCAACCTGGGATCGAGCCTGTCGCGCAGCCAGTCGCCGAAGAAGTTCAGAGACATAACCAACAGGAAGATGCACAGGCCGGGGAAGAACGAGATCCACCAAGCATCGTTGATGTAGAGGCGGCCGTCGCTCACCATTGCGCCCCAGGCAGGCGTGGGCGGCGGGATGCCGGCGCCGAGGAAGCTCAAAATGGACTCTGTCAGAATGACCTGCCCGACCCTGAGTGTTGCCAAGACGATGATAGTGTTTACCACCCCTGGCAGTATGTGCCAGATGATCATCCTGAACGTGGATGCTCCCGCGACCTTCGCCAGGCTCACATAATCCCTCTCCTTTATGGTGAGCACTTCTCCCCTGACGTTCCTTACAAAGGTCGCCCAGACAGTCAGTGCAAGCAGCATTAGGAGTATGACGAACGTTTGTCCAACTGCGATGACGACCACGATCGCCAGGAGGATGAACGGGATGCCCAACCAGATATCGGTGATCCTCATGATTACTTCATCGATGAATCCGCCAAAGTAACCGGCCACTAGGCCCATGGCTACTCCCACCAGCAACCCGCTTACCAGGGCAATCATAGAGACGGTAAGTGTAACGCGCGCTCCATGTATCACGCGGCTAAGCAGATCCCGCCCTATTTGGTCACCGCCGAGGACGTGGTTCCAAGTCGGAATGTGTACTTTGGCGATGACGTTGGCCTGTTCGGCGAACGCTTCCTCGATATATGTCTGATTGCCGACCTGGTCCTCCGGTATGGTAACGCCATATCTCTTGGCGGCTTCCGCAACGCCAGTGCGGACGGGCACCGCAACCGTGTCCGTGACCTGCACTTCAAGACCCGCATAAGCTTCGAACGAGCTCTTGACTACTTCTCCCCCGTAAAGCGGGTCGATCAACTGATCGACGGTTATTTCAATGCCGTACTGCTCCGCCGCGTCGAAAACGTTCACGTTGACCGGCTCCCACGGAGCGTTGTCTTCGGAGCCGACGGGTCTCACAGCTTCGACAATAGGGACCACCAGCACCCTGACCTTTTCCAAGTCGGTCTGGTCCTGGAATGCAGCCCTGACCTCGCTGGGGCTGTTCAGCTTTTCAGCTGGGATGTCGACTCCGTAGGCCGTAATGGCCTCACCGACGCCCATCTGCTTCTGTTCGCCATCCTCCCTGAAGACTACTTTCGGCAGATCCAGTGCAGATATGACCACTGGCGGGTACCAAGCTGGCGGGAGTCTGACGTTGTCGGAAACAGTGAACCTTTCGCTGTGGGGCGCGACCAAGTCGGCAAATATCGCGAGCAGTATGAAGACGGCGAGTATCGCCATCGGAATGACAGGCCACCGTCTGATGAAGTACCACACCCGTCCCGCGTTCGATCTAGACGCGCCGATCTGTTGTGAGATGTCGGCGGCGATGTCTGCTTGTGCCATAAACGAGTGCTCCCTAGTTTGGTATCACCTACGAATACCGAATTCTTGGGTCTATGTACGCGTATATGAGGTCAGTTAAGAAGTTTGCTACTACGAACATCGTCGTGACCACCATCACGACCGCAACGATGATAGGGAAGTCGTTGTTGTTGATTGCCTGGAATGCCAGCCTTCCCAGTCCGGGCACAGCGAAGATTGTCTCAACAACAATCGCGCCGTTAATGAACCCGATCAGCAGAAGCGTGGCGAAAGTCAAGGGTGCGATGAGCGCATTCCTGAAACCGTGCTTCCAGATTACCGCATTGTTGGACGCCCCTTTGGCTCTGGCCAACTTTACGAACTCCGAGTCAAGCACCTCCAGCATGGAGCTGCGTACTAGGCGCAGATACGTAGCCGCCGCCTGCCAACCGAGCGCTATCACTGGAAGGACGTAGTACCTAATGTCGAAAAAGCCCTCGCCTAGAGTTCCTGTTGGGAACCACCGGGTGCGTACGCCGAAGACCAGGATCAGCATTATGGCAAGCCAGAATACTGGCATGCCCTGCCCGAACAGGGCGAACCCTCTTGCGAGGTAGTCACCCATACCTCCTCTCTTGACTGCGGAGAATACGCCGAGAGGGATTCCGATCAACGTGGCGAACAGGAACGACGAAAATCCTAATTTAATCGTCGCAGGGAACCGGTCCATAATCTTGCCGAACACGGACTTCCTGTCCAATAGGCTGTCCTGCCAGTTGCCGCGAACTACGTCCGCCAGCCAGAAGAGGTATTGCACGACGATTGGCTTGTCGAGATGGAACTGCCTTCCGAGTTCCTCCCATGTTTCCGGACTGATTCCGTATCCGCCTTCCTGCGCATACAGATATCTGGGATCCCCTGCCGCCCTCGACAGGGCGAAGGTGATCAGCGTCGCTCCTATGATTGCAAGTATGGCGAAAAAGAATCGTCTAATCAGGAACTGTCGCATGGGTCAAAACCTCTCCGAATTTGGCGGAGTCCCCGGCAAGTTGTATGTTTTCGCAACCGTCAGCCGGTCATGCCAACTGCACCAGAATTTACTACACGGTCTGGGGATGCGCAATGGGCTGAGTGTGAGCGGGTTCGATACCGGTGCTGAGCCTCCGCCACGGAAAGCGCACCCCCTGCCGGGAGGAGTCACTGGAGTCACTCTCTCAACAGGGGGCGCAGCACTTAGCCAAGTTTGTCACCGATAAGGCGAAGAAGGAGAGCCCTACTTCATCTTGATCGTCCGAATGTTGTTGATGGTGCCCAGGTTGCCGTTTGCCATTGGCCGCATGTCCCACTCGTCGATGGAGCTGGGGTTATACACCGGCCAGATTGGCTCTTCGAATAGACCCGTGCAGTTGGCCCACTTGCGGTTCGCACTGTAGAAACCAGAGGCTATCTCTTCGCGTTTGGCCTTATCAGGCTCACCCGCCATTGACGAGTAGCTCTCGGTAGCGTACGGGATTTCCTGACCTACGCCGTAGCCGCCAGCGCTGAAGCTGCTGACCACGAAGCCGTGCGCCCAGTCGAACGGGAAGTTCGACTTATTCTCGTCGCCGCAGATGAAGACCCCGACGGTCTTGTTGGTGCGGGCCACCAGGCCGGGACGATAGGTCGAGTACGCCGTCTTAATCAGGTTGACCTTGACTCCCAGATGCTCTTCCCAATCGGCTCCAACGGCCTCACCGATCTCAGCGCCGAGCTCGCTGGTGCCAACCCAGACGTCCATCTCGAAGCCGTCACCGTAGCCGGCGTCAGCCATCAGGCTATTGGCCTTGTCAAAGTCCGTGCCCCAAGACCACTCTTCGCGGTAGTTGGGGTTGTTGGACGACAGATAAGCCTGGTGGTTGACGAAACCAAGACCGCCGAGCAGGTTCTCTACGAGCTCTTCACGCGCGATCGCCCATGAGAACGCCTCACGTACCTTCTGGGACCTGACCATCGAATCGGTCGTCTCGTCGAAGTCGCCATTCTCGAACGGGTTGCCGATCCAGGGCTTGCTGGTATCTCGCTCGCGTTCGAGGGCCTCACCGGTCAGACCGGAGTGGGATTCCCAGTAATTGCCGACCCAAGATATGTCGCGGATCGTGTTGAACAGGCCCTTCTTCTGGAGCTCGAAGCCCTTCGACTGGAGCTCAGGGAAGTCCTTGGTCGCGATCTGGGCGATGTGAGCCTCTTCGGCTTCAAGCATTGCCCTTCGGGATGCACCCTCTGGAACTTCAAGCCAGGTGACGCTCTCTACAAATGGGCCGTTCCCATCGGCAGTCCCGTAGTAGTTCGGGTTGGCGATAAGTCTGATGCCTTCATTCTGCTTCCAAGCGTCGAGGTAGTTGGCGTCCTCGGCCATGAAGGCGCCGACACCGACGTAGACGTCCTGTGTGCCTTCGACGCCGTACTGGTCGAATACATCCTTAGACACGATTGCGGCGGTCTGCCAGAACCTCGAGAACCTGTGCAGAACTCCTCGTGAGTCGTAGTTGCGGTAGTTAAGCTGGACGGTGTAGTCGTCAACAGCCTCAATGGAAAGGATCAGAGGGGCGAAGTCACCCGCCTGGCCGTGGATCGACTCGGGGTTGGTGACAGAGTTCGCGTCGTTGTAGCTGTACGCCACGTCCCTCGCGGTCATCTCGCCCCAGCCGTGGTGGAACTGCACGCCCTGCCGGAGACCGAAGGTGCCAAACTCGAGGGATGGGTCGAGGGTAAATTCCAACGCCAGCATCGGCTCGGTCGTGACCGTTCCGTCCGGGTTGGCCTTGGAGTTGAACAGCACGTCAGTGATGCCGGACATGTAGATGGTCTCCGAGCATCCGGCGGTGCAGAAGCGCGGGAGACCGTTCGGCGCGTTCACGTCGAGAACGGCGAGGGTCAGCTTGCCTGACGGCTTTGGCATCATCGTGTCCGCCATGGCCGGGGCCGGAGCTGCTGCGGGTGCCGCTGCTGGCGCCGCCGCAGGTGCCGCCGCAGGCGCTGCCTGCTGAGGTGCAGGTGCCGGGGCCGGGGCGGCTGCCGGAGCTGCTGCGGGCGCTGCCGCAGGCGCTGCTGCGGGCGCACTTGACGCCGAAGTCGATGTGTCATCGCTGGAGGAGCATGCGAGAGCAAGCGCTAGAATCGCAGCCAACGCTACCCCTATCAATAGTTTCTTGTCCGGTAGTTTAGACCACATACTCGGAATCCTCCTTCTTCTTGCTTAGGCTCTGTGCGACATAAGTTGACCGTAGCCGGAAATTTTCCCGTTTGTAACATAGGGTTTAAGAGTCCGTCAACCCTACAGAGACGTTTTCGCGTCCACTTTGAGACAAGTTGTACATGCTTTCCAGGGAAGCTGGCTAAGTACGGGTTTTTACGTACAGTAAGACGCAAAATTGGACCCAGGGTGGTGGACACTAGTCATGAGGCGTTGACCTCGGATACGATTGGCCCAGAGGCAGGACGACAACAGATAACTATGGAGGCAAATAATGGCAGACTTCGAAGGCATACTACCCGCGATAGCGACACCAATGGGGTCCGATGGTCGCTTTAGCGAAGCCGCGTTTAGGGAAGTTATGGAGTTCAACATTCAGGCAGGCGTGGACGGCTTCTGGGTGGCCGGCGGGACCGGCGAGAGTGTCCTGCTCGACGACGACGAGAACATGGCGATCGCGAGGGCTGCCGCAGACCAGAACCGCGGCAGAATCAAGAACATCATGCACGTAGGGGCGCCAACAACGCTGAGGGCGGCCCGCATGGCGGAGAACGCGGCCGCGGCTGGTGTGGAGGCGATTTGCTGCGTTCCCCCGTTCTTCTATAGACAGTCAGACGACAGCATCGTTGAACACTACCGTACTGTGGCTGCAGCAGCAGATGTGCCACTATTCGTGTACAACCTCCCCCAATCTACGGGTGTCGAAATCACTCCCGAACTGATGGCCAAGATCCAGGAGAATGTGCCGCAGCTCAAGGGCCTAAAGCATTCGTCGGTCAACTTCACAAATGTGTATAACTGGGTCGACATGGGCTTGGAGTGTCTTATAGGTAGCAGTGCCCTGATGCTGCCGGCGCTGACTATTGGCGCCAGCGGATGTGTGGATGGGCCGCCGAACATCGCGCCGGAGTTGTGGGTGGAAATCTGGCGGGCATACAGGTCAGGGGACCTGGCACGCGCTGAGGAAGCTCAACGCCGCGCGACCAGACTGACATTCGTGGTGCGACAGTTTGGAATGCACGCTGTCATTAAGGCGCTGCTCAGTTACAGGCTCGGTATCGACGTCGGAGACCCCAGGCTACCGACCAAGCCACTTACTTCCGAGCAGAGGGACCAGGTCATAGCTACCGCTGAGGCAATAGGGGTTGGACGCGTCGCGGTCGCCCAGTCCGACGATTAGAATCTCTCCCGCACTCGAATCAAAGACGGTTGGGGTTGGCGTCGTCCTGTGAGTCGCGCCAATCCCGCTTGTCTATATTGCTATAATGACCTCGAAATGCGCATCCGATACAACTGGAAACACATCCAACACCGGCTCAGGCTACCGGTCACCAGCTGCAGGCATGGAGGGTATTGATGCGCCTGCCCGACATCTCAGCTGAATACGTGCTGGCTGTGGCTGTGCGAGCAGGTCTTGGGCTGCTGTTCGGGGTGCTCATGGGGGTGGTTGCCCTGCTTGTGACCTTCTGGGTTGTACCGGGACTCTACACTCCTCCACTCTGGATGCTCGTGATGACAACCTCCATCGGATGCAGCATCTCGGGGTCGCTGTCCTACTATAAGCCGGAGACTGCTTGGAACGCCGTGGGAAAGTCAGTCTTGATCGTCGTCATTGGAGCAATTATCGGAGCTTGGATCGGCTTCTGGTGGGGGCAGGTGTTCTATCCCGAGGGCGTGCGGAACGAGCAGCTCGTTGCATACGGCGACATCCGCTCGCCTCCGGTAATGGCGTTCATAACCTGGTCCGCAATCGGCAGTACGTTCACGGGTGGGGCTTACTATGCATTCCGTGCCTGGCGATATCATGAGGTCTAGGGACGGGAAAATTGCGAAGGCGCAATTTTCGAAGAGTGAGAAGATAGAGCCTCCCATCACCAACCCGGGTAAGGACTCATGCAATTCTCTCAGATGGTGACCACCCTCGCGTTCGACATATTCGGCACCGTCCTCGACCTGACTGGTAGTCTCGAAGAGCCGACTGATCGATTCCTCAAGCAACTTGGCTCAGACTTGTCTGGGGCAGAGTTTTACCCACAGTGGCGCGCGCGGCAACGAATCGAACAGTTCCAGGACACTCTGGTGATGCTCGGACACAGCGGATACCTTGAGACGTGCAGGCGGGCGCTCGCCTACACGCTCCGCGCAAACGGAATCGAGTTCGAGCAGAGACAGGTCGAGGAGTTTATGGCGGTCTGGCAGGATCTCAGTCCATACCCGGACTCGGTGGAGGGCCTCGGTAGGCTGGCGCAGAAATATCGCCTGGTGGCCCTGTCGAATGGAGAGCCTGACTACCTCTCTCACCTCGCCCGGAATCGTATCGGTTTCAAGTTCGTTAAGATCATCTCGGTCGAGGAAGCGGGTGCGTTCAAGCCACACCCTGCGGTCTATCGCGCCGCCGCCCGACTGCTGAATGCCGAGCCCGGGGAGATCATGATGGTCGCCGCCCACTCGTTTGACATCATGGGCGCGCGCGCCTGTGGCTTCAGGGGAGCATTCGTCAACCGCTACAAGCTGCCGTATGAAGAGACCGACCAGTACACGCCAGACGTTGTTGTCGACGACTTCAATGACCTCGCCGACGTGTTGCTGGGAGAGGTAGAGTAGTGGCTGGCGGCACTGACGTCGTTGTAGTTGGCGGCGGAGTCGTCGGTACGGCAATTGCGTACTTTTCGGCCCGCGCCGGGATGTCGTGCACTCTGTTGGAGAAGGGTGCCATCGGGTCTGGAGCGTCGAACGCCGCCTCGGGTGTTCTCTCGCCGTCTCCAGGCGATGGCGATTATGCTCGATTCAGCCGCAGAAGTCTGGAACTGTTCCATGAGTTGTCCCCTAAGCTCAAGGACGAAGCAGGGGTGGACATCGAGCTCGAAGAGTGCGGCGAGTTGGTCCTCGCGTTGGACGAGGGTGACGTCATCTCACTCCAGGGACTGAGGAGGCAGCTTGCGGCTCTGGGCGCAGACGCCAGGTGGGTGGAGGCCGATGATCTTGTCCGGATGGAGCCGTCGGTAAACCCCGCGGTGATGGGCGCAATCTACGAGCCTGACGTATGCCGAGTCAACAACCAGCGACTGTCGGACGCTCTCGCCAACGCCGCCGGACGGCAAGGTGCAGCCATTAAGCAGGGCGTCGAAGTTACCGGCCTGCTGTTGGACGGTAGTCGGATTGCGGGCGTGAACACCAGCGAAGGGCCCGTGCAGGCCGGAAGTGTCGTGCTCGCAGCCGGAGCGTGGACCGGGCTGATGGACAGGTGGCTGTATGGAGACGATAGCCCCAGCGCTGCAGGACAGCCGATGGTGAAGCCTGTCAGGGGCGTCAACCTGAGTCTGCGTCCAAGGCAGGGAGGAATCAACAGCGTGATCCACGGCTCGTGGGGCCTCCTTGTACCGCGCAACGACGGCTCCGTGATCGTGGGCGCTACCGTAGAAGAGGTTGGTTTCGACAACAGGGTGACGGCTGGCAACGTACACTCCATCCTGGGGTTGGGTGCAGCGCTTGTCCCGTCGCTGAGGGACGCCGATCTCAACTGGGGGCTGGCCGGTCTCAGGCCGGGTTCTGCAGACGCAGTGCCGGTCATAGGCCCGCTGCCAGAGTACGACAACGTCTACCTGGCGTCCGGTCACTTCAGGAATGGCATACTATTGAGTCTCGCCACTGGCGAGGCCATCGCTGGTATGCTTGGCGGCAATCCAAACGATAACCTCGCCTCACTCAGCCCTGCCAGATTCCTCTAACTTGTACTGGAACTTCTTCGGGGATCCGCGGGGCGGGCGGCTGTTCGAGTTTTAGGAGGAGCAGATGTCAGTCAAGATTGGCGTGGGATTTGGCGGATGGCCGTTTCCGTCTGAGGATCCGGAACACCTATGGGAATACACCGACACTTGCGAGGAACTCGGAATCGACTCGCTGTGGCTCAGCGATCGGATAGTGTCCGAGGTCGTCAACATGGAGCCGATGATAGCCCTGTCTTTCATCGCGGCGCGGACCAGGAACCTCAAGTTTGGCACGAATGTTCTCGCGCTTCCGCTGCGTAACCCGACGGTGCTCGCGAAGGAGATCGCAACGCTCGACTTCCTATCCGGCGGACGGTCATTGCCTGCTGTCGGGCTTGGAACGGGCGACGAGCGCGAATACGAAGCTTGCGGTGTCCCTAAGCGACAGCGCGGCGGCAGAACGGACGAGGCTATTGAAGTAATGAGGCTGCTCTGGTCTCAGGACGATGTGTCCTTCGAGGGGCGCTACTTTAACCTTCACAATGTAACCGTACACCCCAAGCCTGTTCAGGCTGATCTTCCTCCGATCTGGATCGGAGGTCGCAGCGAATTCGCCATCAAGCGTACCGCCAGGATCGGCGATGGCTGGCTTGTTTCACAAGCCACCCCCGAGGAAGTAGACGAAGGCGTCTCGCAGATCAAGTCGATGGCCCCCGAGTTCGGCAACGAGATTGAGGACGACCACTACGGGGCGCTGTTCAGCTACTGTATCGCCGATACGTATGAAGAGGCACGGCGAATTGCGGAGCCTTACATGCTGCGTCGAAGGACCGACGTGGACTACGACGGGTTCTCCGCTTTCGGAACCTCGGAACGCGTCCAAGAGCTGATTGACGCCTATATAGACGCCGGCGCCACGAAGTTCGTCGCTCGACCTGCATGTCCCCCCGAGATGATTATGGAACAGCTCCATGCCCTCGGAAGCGACGTGCTTCCGAGCTACCACTGATCGCCAGACCTGTAGGAGCCTCACTGTGGCAGACCATACGATCCGCGTCGGCGATGCGAGAATAACATCGGTCACTGACGGGCACATCCACTTCCAACCGTCGGACTTCTTCCCTTCTATAGACGCCTCGGAGTGGATTCCTTACGGGGACCATCTCACCGACGAGGGGTTGCTCAGGCTGAATGTCGGGTCGTTTGTGGTCACTCTGGGCGATCACACATGTCTGATCGACACAGGTCTCGGCGAAGGTGACCACCCTTTCGACAACTCGGAATGGGGCTTACTGGCGGCCGACATGGCAGCCAAGGGCATCAGCAGGGAAGACGTAGATACCGTCGTAATCTCGCACCTGCACCGCGATCACGTCGGCTGGAACACCGTTTCATCGGACGGTGAGCTTGTCCCTTACTTCCCCAATGCTCAATACCTGGTGCCAAAGGCCGACTGGGACACTTTCACGCGTCGCGCGGGCATGAGTATGTTCGCATACATTAGAGAAAAGGTCATGTCGCTAATGGACGCCGGGGTGCTCGACCTGGTTGACGGTGAGCAAGCAATCACGAGCCACCTGACCGCACTGCCTACGCCCGGCCACACTCCTGGCCACACGAGCGTGCTGATAAAATCGGAGGGTGAGAGTGCCGTGGTCCTGGGAGACGCGGCACATGTGCCGGTCCAGGCACACCATACCGACTGGAGTCCGAGAGCGGACACGAATCCCAAGCTGTCCCGCACGAGTCGGGCCGAGTTGTTTGATAGAATGGAAAGAGAGCACTCTCTTGTTGTTTCGGGACACTTCCCCGCGCCCGGCTTCGGGAGGTTGGTGAGAGTAGAGGGTCGAAGGTACTGGCAGGCTACGTAGCCGGGAGGGTCAGGATGGTCCAGCAAGCCCATAGATTGCACAAGAGTCGTGATGACCGTTTTCTGTTCGGCGTCGCAGGAGGACTGGCCGAGTACTTCGACATCGACCCAGTGCTTGTCCGTGTTGGATGGGTGTTGTTGACGGTGGCAACCGGAGGTATAGGCCTCTTGGTATACATAGTAATGGCAATCGTCACTCCCGAGAGTAAGCGGCATGCCTCGCAATCAGTTCTTGTCGACGATCCGAACGGTGATCTGCCTGAAAGCGTCGACGAGACAGAATCGGTCGAACGCTCTTCAAGAAAGCATACCGCCAGAAATGTGCTTGCGGTCGGCCTTATCGTTGTCGGATCGATCATACTGCTCAACAACCTGGGGGTGTTCGGCTCGATACGGTGGGACATCGTTTGGCCAGTGGCCATTGTCGTCTTGGGCTTGACCATATTGATTCCATCCATCAGGCGCTGACTGGTCATGAAGTTAGCAAGTACGGGCAAAGCGCGTAGGGGGTTCTCCCTGTTCGGCGTTATGTTGGTGGCTCTTGGTGTGGTTCTGCTACTCAACACCACCGGCGTGCTTCCGTTCGGCATCTGGCTGGAGCTTGTCGACTACTGGCCCATACTGCTGGTGCTGATCGGCGTCAAGGTGATTCTCGCGCCTCGCGCCCCGTTAATGTGCGCCGGAGTGGTTGCGCTGATTCTAGCTGGGACCGTTGCCGCCGCGTTCGTCTCAATTCCTATGCACGAGACTGAAGACCCGCCGCGCATTACGTATGCGCAGCCGTTGGCGAACACCGAAACGCTGGAGCTGAGCATGGGATTCGCCGGAGGCAAGATCACCTTGGCGTCGGACTCCGGCGGCACCTCGTCTCCCCCCAGACTGTTGGCGGCTGACTTCAACAATCACCCTGCCAGAGTGATTCACGATCAGTCAGGCAGATCCACCCGGATCTATCTCTCCACAGACAGCCCGGTCATTCAATTTCCCAATGACGATGGCTACGCTCACGACTCGCCGGGACCAGACGTGTATGAGCGTTATGATCGTGAAGACAGCTTCATCCTGAGTGGGCTGGTGGACTGGGACCTGGTGGTCTCCTCTGACGTGGTCGTCGAGCTCGAAATCCGGGCGGGCGCCGCCGACCTCGACCTTGATCTCACCCACCTGAACGTGCGACGACTGGTAATCGGAGCCGCCGCCTCGAATATCCGCATCCTCATGCCAGCCGCCGGCCAGACATACGTCGTGATCGACACTGCCGCATCCGACATCGACATAACCGTCCCGCGTGGCGTGGCAGCCAGAATCGACAACGATTCGTTCCTCACCTCCACACACATCGACTCCAGCCGGTTTCCTGAATACAACGGCGTGTACGAGTCGCGGGACTACTCCGCAGCGCGCAATCGTGTCAGCGTCGAGATAGGGGCGGCTGTTGCGAACCTCACCATCGGCTGAGATCTTGCCCCGAACCCGACGCCTGCGTAAAATGCGTAGCGGCAATGGCGAACCTGTCGCCTCGGAGGTCCTGTTTGTACGCCATCGACCTTGAAGGTAAAAACGCCATCGTATTCGGTGTCGCCAACCAGCGCAGCATTGCCTGGCATATTGCCAGCGCTCTTGATCAGGCGGGTGCCCGTGTTGCGCTGTCATATCTGAACGACCGGATCAGGCCTGGCGTGGAGAGGCTTGCTTCCGGTCTCTCGTCCGGCGCTCCGCTCATCGCGTGCGACGTTGGCGACGACGCTTCCGTAGAGAACGCGTTCGAGACGGCTCGCACCGAAATGGGCGGACTCGATATTATCGTCCACTCTGTTGCGTTCGCCAATCGGGAAGACTTGGGCGGTCCATTCATAGAAACCCCCCGAGAGGGCTTTCGTCTCGCGCTAGACATCAGCGCATACTCACTCGTGTCGGTAGTCCGACAGGCAGCGCCCCTCATGACAAACGGGGGCAGCATAATCACCATGACGTTCCAGGCATCGGACCGGGTCTTTCCCGGATACAACGTGATGGGTACGGCGAAGGCTGCGCTGGAAAATGAGGTACGTCAGCTGGCATGGGACCTTGGCCGCGACAACATCCGCATAAACGCCATCAGCGCGGGTCCTGTGGATACCCTGTCCTCAAGAGTCATCAGCGGGTACCGAGACATGAAGCGCGCCCACTCGGATCGTTCTCCAATGGGGCGAAACATAACCCACCAGGAAGTAGCCAACACCGCGCTGTTCCTCTGCTCTGATATGTCGACGGGGATCACGGGCGAGGTGATTCACGTCGACACGGGCTATCACGTAATGGGAATCTGAATGATGAACTGGGCAGAAACAATAGTCGAGTGTCTGAAAGATTCCGGTGTATCGCTGATCGCCTATGTCCCGGACATTAGCATTCATCAGGTGACCAGCTTGATGGAGGCGGATGACTATTTTCACGTCGTGTCAGCGTCGCGGGAAGAAGAGGCGATCGGCATAGCAACGGGGGCGTACGCCACAGGTCGGAACGCGGCTGTGTTCATGCAGTCGAGCGGATTCGGCAACTGCGTCAACGCACTGGCCAGCCTGTGCCTGCCCACCAGAGTTCCAGTGCCGATGTTCATAAACATGCGCGGCGAGGTCGGGGAGTTCAACATCGCGCAAGTCGCGATGGGTAGGGCGACGAGGCCCATCCTGGACACACTAGGCATTCAGTACTACACCCTTGATACTGACGAACGACTCCAGATGCGCGTCTCTGGCGCTCTCAAACTTTGCTACGCTGCCCGTCAACCTCTCGCGCTGTGCATGACACCCATGCTCCACGGAGGCAAACTCGCGTAGGTCGCGAGTCGTTCATTCGTCCGGTCCGACTACATCCATCAAGCTGCATCGCCTCGCTCCAGGGAGAAAGACTTGCACAGGTTTTCAGCGACAAAGAGGGTCAAGGATCTCATAGGAGACATTGCGGTCGTGTCCAATCTCGGTCCTACTACCGACGAGCTATGGCACGCTGGACACCGGGACCGCAACTTCTACACCTACGGCTCTATGGGACTGTGCTCATCGATAGCGCTCGGCATGGCGTTGTCCACGGAAGAGAAGGTACTGTCGCTGGACGGTGACGGGTCGTTACTGATGAACATGGGGACGATCGCGACGATCGGTCGGGAAAGTCCAGCCAACCTCATAATGATCGTCTGGGACAACGAGCAGTGGGCGCAAACGGGCTACCAGGCGAGTCACACCGCCTTTGGTACAGACGTCGAAGGCGTCGCCAATGCATGCGGGATCCGAAACACGTCGACCGTTACCGACGAGGAGGAGCTGGAGGAAACTCTACTTCAGGCGCTGCGCGAGGACGGTCCGTGGTTCATCGTCGCCAAGATACAGGAGGAGGAGTATCTCCCTGTCGCGCCGATCGAACCCGAGGTGACCCTACACAGGTTCCGCGCCTCGTTCGGGGCGTGAATCTACGGCTGCATCTTGCTGTACGGAGGGACGATCCCTCACGAGTCTACGATTGTCCATACCCTGATGACCCATCGGAGCCCGCAGCTCGGGCATCAGTAGTGAGACTGCACCAAGCGACAATATCCCGACCACCGCGAACATTCCGATTCCCGCGGCAGGGGATGTTGCCTCGGCTAATGCCCCAATGAGCAGAGCGCCAACCGGACCCGCGCCGATCGCGAGCGAGATCACTCCAAGCGCGCGTCCTCTCATCTCGTCCGACGCCGACATGACCACTATGGTCGATTGCATAGTTCCGAATCCCGCCGTTCCCAGCCCCAACAGAATCAGGACCGGCAGTGACACCATGAACCACTGGGATGCGGCGAAGGCGAGCACCAAGACCAGTCCAATTAGCGAACCGCCCAGATAGATGCGGCCGTGATACCTGATCTGACCGAACGAGGCGATCGCCACCGATCCAATGATAGCGCCCAGCCCATCGGCCCCCATGAGAATGCCCATAAGTCCGGGGCCGACGTTCAGAGTCTCCCTCGCTATGACCGGCACCATCTGCATATACGGGAAGAGCAACAGGTTCATTAGCACTGTTACGATGACCGTCCCCAGTAGGATCCGGTTGGTTCTTACATAGATAAACCCCTCGATCAGGTTCCGTACAACGCTGTGACTGGTAGAAGGGATCTCACGTGGCGGCAACCGCAGTCTCATGAGAAATGAGAGCGAGATTATGTACAGCGCTATAATGACGAAGTACCCTCCGGCCAAGCCCACCGTTTGGATCAGGACGCCTGCTAAAGCAGGGCCGATCATCCTGCTGGCGTGCATGCCCACCGAATCGAGCGCCATAGCATTGGTCACGCCGACACGCCCGGTAACGTCCAGCACAATCGAGCGGCGTGCCGGCATGTCGAATGCCCATCCCAGGCCGCTGGCGAAAACCACGATGTAACTGTGCCAATACTGCTCCATGTCCATGAGCAGGAGTGCGAGCATCGTCACGCTCGCCGCTAGGTTAATCAGTTGCGTGGATATGATTAGCTTACGGCGGTCCACCCTGTCTGCGAGAACACCCCCGAAAGCGCCGAAGAGCAGCAGGGGAATCATCCCAAAGAACCCGACGAGCGCTACCAAGAATGGCGAGCCAGTCATTTCCAGTACCAGCCAGATCAGCAGGGTCATCTGCATCCAGCGAGATATGTAGGAGAAGAAGTTAGCAGGCCACAAAAGCTGGAAGCCGCGGTGCCTGAACGCATCGAGGGTAGGAGGCAGCTTGGCGTGGCGGGGGCGCAAATGCGAAAGATTAGCCATGAAACGTCAGTCACTAATTCTACTCCGCGCATGTGCGCGAAACAAAGTGCATTTCAGGCTAAGTTTTAACTTAGTTTGGGAAGGCTGCCAATATCATTGAGGAGATGTACGAACTGGCAGATGCGATGACCGCGCAAGAGTAAGAGGTCTTGCCCGAGGAATCAGCCACCTTGTACGAGAACAGCCTCGACGTTTCCGGCTTGCACCCAGCCGTCTAACTCAGTCCTGGGCAGGCTGATCCGCGTCCATCCCCCTCGTGTCTCGATGACACTCACTTCGCGTCCCGCGTCAAGGTTTATCTCAACTCGCGCTCTCGTATTGGGTGCCTCCAGTACATCGGCGGACCGGGCGATGATGACCCCGGTCTCGCTCCAGTGGTTCCGACTCAGATGGTTCCCCACTGTCAGACATCCAAAGAGGACAAGTCCAAGGACAGCCACGACAGCCACGCGTCTGATAGCTACAGAATGACGCAGGTTTCGATTCCACACAAGCGTCAGTACGACAGTCCAGATTGTCAACCAGCAGACAAGTGCCGCCATAGCGGCAGCGTTGAAAGACAGCCAGGGTGTCCAGTCGGCGAACTGCCCGAGGATAGGCGTTGGACGCTGCTTGGAAGACCCAGGGGCACCGACACTTTCTAGCACAAGCTCTAGGTTGGCGTCTATGTCATCGTCGAACGGCGCAAGTCTCTTGGCTCTGAGGTAGTTCAGTAGCGCGCGCCCTGTGTCCTCCATCCTGTAGTAGGAGTTCCCCAAGTTGTAGTACAGCGTCGCATCCTGGTAGCCCAGCCTGGCGAGATGCTCGTAGCTCCGGGCGGCCTCCTCGAAGTTGCCGTCCTCGTACAGTAGGTTTGCGTTTCTGAACGCGTCGAGATAGATCGACTCGTCTGCTTTCACTTGGACGACAGACAGCAGCGTCATCAAAGCCGCCAGGGAAAGTGCGGCAACTGCCCTCACTCTACCAACTCCTGGTCCAGCTTTCGGACTACATCCTCCACATCCTGGCCAACTTCCTCAGAATCAGCAGCTGCGCGCGGCGCGAAGCGCATCTCCTCGAGTCTTTCCAGCAAGGTTACCAGCAAGTCAGAGGTGTCCGAACTCACACCGCGCTGGTTGAGCAGACAAGAGATCTCTTCTGACGGAAGGCCTACTGTCGAGATTCCCAGCCTGACGTCCAGATAGCCATGTAGGGCCGTGGCTGCCACATCGGCCGCGGACGCTCCAGGCTCGATATTCGCGAGTCGCGCCAGCACAGTATCCCGCGCGCGAGTCGGTCCGCCGATCCGTTCTGGAACTGCCCTGCGTCTCGTGTACATCAGCCATGACGCGATTGCGACGATTCCGGCAAGGGGTGTTAGCCACAGTCCCCAGAACACACCATTGGTCATGAGGGGACGCTCCGATCGACCAAGTGATCCGGGAGCCGGCTTGATGTAACGAATGTCTAGCACGGGCTCTTCCTCGTCCTCGGAGGAAATAAGGGGCTCTATCGGAGCCGAGTTGGGGTCCGGGAGCACTTCAACCGGGAACGATTGACTCGTGAGCGTAATATACTCTTCAATATGCGGGTCGAAATAAGCGTACTCTATTGGAGGGAACACGTGGTTACCAGAGGCGCTTGGGATGAACACCCGTTCGAAGCTCCTGAGGCCCTGCACTTTCCCGTCAGCTATCGACATCTGGTACGGCGCGTCGTTGTCGATCGCACGCCACCCCGGGACGGAGGGCCAGATAGGCGCAGGGAGGGACTCCATGTTGCCCTCGCCTGATACCCTTAGAGTGAGCGTTAAGGGTTCACCCAATTCAACCGTGTCGGCATCGACTTCTGCCGACATGCTGTACCTGCCTACGGCACCTGTGAACGCGTCCGGCTCGTTTCCAGGGAGCGGCCTGACCTTGAGATCGATCTGAGGCGTTGGATACTCGGTGACCATGGAACCCAGAAGCCCCCCTCGAACGGACACGTTCGTCGGCTCGATCTTCAAGTCTCCGGCCAAGGTTGGAAATAGAATAGTGTCGATCTCAGTGACTTTGTAGCTGCGTCCGGCGACATCGGCCACGCCCTCGTCTTCGCTCGACTTACCCGGGTTCCAAAAACCCGCAAAGTCAGGGGCGTCGTATATTGGCCTCGCAAACACGTTTGCTGAGTAAAACCTTAGAGTGTACGTGATTTGTTGGCCGATGTAAGGAGTCTGGTCATCCACCTCGGCCTCCGCAAAGAAGTCCTGACCGACAAGATTGGATGGTTGAGGACTTGTAAACGCCCGCTGCTGAGACGTCGGACTGGCGCCTGTTACATTGACCGTGATTGGCTGAGTCACGTGTACGACATTGTCCAGAATCACGTTGACAGGGTCGATGGCAATCGATCCCGTTCGAATGGGTTGGTACATGAACTTGAACTCGAAGTGTGCCGACAGGGTCCCCTGTACAAAGTTCTGTTGGCTCCTCCTCTCACTGCCTACCAATATCAGCCCATCGATCACAGGGGCCTGCGGCAGGGGATGAACATTGGAAACGCCTTCTATCCTCAAAGTCAGAGTCAGCACATCTGTTAGCGTGAGGTCAGTGCGGTCCACCGACGCTGTTACACTGGGCGTTTGAGCGTGAGCTGGACTCGCAACCCAACTCGCAAGCAGCAGTACGGCTGCCAACGCCATCAGGAATGTTACATTCCCTGCTCTATTCGCCAAAACTACCATTCCTGTGCAGGGGGCGTTCCGGGGAGGGAGCGCCTGATTTGGATGGCGTTCCGGAGCGGTTCAGCGTTTTCCCCTACCATTTCAAGCAGTCGTCGCGCCTGCTCCTCGGTTAGACCGGTAGGCGGAACGATCTCTTCAAGGGGTTGATCGCCAGTTCCGGGCTCGGTCGACTCGTCTCCTGGCTCGGAAGGCTCAGATTCAGATTCTCCTTCCTGCGGCTCACCCTCAGTTTCGCCTTCACTCTCTTGCGGCTCGCCCTCGCTCTGCTGTTGGTCTTCTGTCGGCTGCTCCTGATTGTCCGGCTCCTGCTGCTGTTGCTGTGGTGCAGGTTCTGGAGTGGGTTGTTCTTGGGAGGATTCAGGAGCCTGTGGCGGCTGAGGTGGTTGCGGCAGGTGCGCCAGGGCAAGCTCAAGATTGTGCTTGGCTTCCATGTCGTCAGGATTGTTCCTCAGTGCCTCCTTGTACATTTCAATCGCCTGTTCAGGATCACCGGCCTCATAGAGGGCGTTTCCGACGTTAAACGTCGTCCAGTCAAAAAGAGCAATGTCGGAGCTTGCCAGGATCTCATCGTAGAGGTCGACAGCCTCTCGGAAACGCTGTTGCCGGTAGAGTGTGTTTGCCGTGTTGTAGGTGGGCTCGGAACGCTCGGGCATAGACTCCATGGCGATCGCGTATGCATTCAGCGCTGGTTCATACATTTCCGCAGAGTATGCCTTGTTGCCGACTTCAATCGCCTGGGGCCCTTCATCGTCGGCAATCAGGGATGTGCCTCCACATGCCGCCAGTAGTAGTGTCACGGTCAGTGCTATTGTGGAAAGGATGGCGGTCCGCGATCTCATCGAGAGGTCCTCGCGAGTCTGGGTCGAGACGGCCAGCGTGTACGGTCTGGGGTAAGTTGTCCCGCAATCAGAAGGGCGGTTGCCAAGGCGGCGAACCACTGGAATCTCTCGACGCGTGCGTTTGTGACCTCGCTCTCTGCGACCGACTTCTCCAGTCCGTCCAGCTCTTCGGCTATCACCGCAGCGGCGCTGGTGGACCCACCCGCCAGAATGTACCGTCCGCCTCCTGCCTCTGCCATGTTCCTGAGGATGTCTTCATTGATCCGTGACAGCACCATGTTCCCATCGCCGTCCTCTTGGTAACCGACGAGATTGTCCCATCTGTCGCGGATTGGAATCGGCTCCCCGTCGGATGTGCCGACGCCGATCGTGTATATGGTGAGGCCCGAGTCTGCAGCCCGTTCAGCGGCTTGTACTGAATTCGATTCCTGCCGATCTTCCTCGCCGTCGCTAATGACAAGAATTGCCTTGTGGCCCACCCTCTCGTTGTCGAGTCCTACCATGGACACACTTATGGCATCAGCAAGCACAGTGCCCTGGCGCGCGATCATTTCGGTGTCCGCGTTGTCCAGAAACGTCCGGGCGGTAGCGTAGTCGTATGTCAGCGGGAATTGAATGAAGGCAGCCCCTGAGAATAACACCAACCCGACCTCGTCGCCGTGCAGTCGTTCCAGCAGGTCAGCCGCTTCCAACTTCGCGCGCGCGAGGCGATTGGGCTTGACGTCTTCGGCCAGCATCGATCTTGAGATGTCCAACGCAACCATCAGTTGGACGCCGTGTCGTTCGACGATTTTCTCGGTCTCTCCCCACTGGGGTCGTGCTATGGCCAATACGATGAGTCCCAGAGCAAGGATCGTCAGGACGCTCTTGGCGAGCCGTCCCGGGGTGTTGGCGCTCGCAGTCAACCGCTTTAACAGCACTGGGTCGGCGAACCTGGCCAGAGCCCTCCGTCTGGCCAGGAATGCCCAAAGCACGAGCCCAACAGCGACTGGTACAGCCGCCAGCAACACCAGAAATTGTGGGTTCCCGAATGTCATGGCGCGGACCGCAAGATCGTGCCCAGGATCAGCAGCTCCAGGAACAGTAGGACCGCTCCCGGCAACAACAGCCAGACCGCAAGTTCTTGATGCTGTGTATAGACGGCTACTTCGATCTCTGACTTCTCCAAGGTGTTGATCTCGTCGTAAATGCTGCGCAGCCCCTCAGTGTCCGTAGCGAGGAAGTACTGTCCATCGGTCCGTTCTGCAATCTGCCTCAGCATCTCTTCGTCCAGGTTGAACCTTCGGAAACCCAAGCTGCCGCCTGTGATGCCGCGAGAACGAGAACTGCCGTCGGGCCGTCCCATCCCTATTGTGTACACCCTGATTCCGAGAGTTTCTGCGGCCGCGGCCGCGGTCAGGGGATCTATCTCGCCCTTGTTGTTCACACCGTCGGTCAGCAGCACGATCACTCGGCTCTCGGCCTCAGAGTCCTTGAGCATGTTGGCCGCCGTGGCGAGTCCCATCCCAATCGCGGTGCCGTCCTCCAGTCCAAGCTGAGCAGCGAGTTCGACATCTCCGAGAAGGAAAGCCAGCGCGTCGTGATCGATGGTCGGTGGACTGTGAATGAACGCATGGGTAGCGAATACGACGAGTCCGACCCTGTCGTACGTGCGCTGTTCTATGAACTCCGCTATGACCTGCTTGGCAGCATCCAGCCTGCTGGCTGGGGCAAAGTCGAATGCCGCCATCGAGCCGGAGATATCCAGAGCGAGTGCGATATCGACACCCTCGCCGCTGATGACCTCCCGCGCCTCAGTTGACTGAGGTCTTGCCAAGCCTACAACCAGCAGAGCAAGAGCGATCCATCTAAGCGCGGAAATGTAGGGACGTACTGAAACCTTCCAGCCTCGACTGGACTGCCGAACGGCAAGGGTATTCCCAAACCGAATCCCCGCTGGTCGGCTCCAGTCACGTGCGTACAGTGGGAGTAGAGCCAACACCAGTACCACCGGCAGGAGAAGTAGCAGGGCAGGCGTAGCGAATTCGATGCTCACCGGGTGTACCTGCCCGACGTGTACCCGCTGGCGGGCCTGAATCGCGATGGTGCGGCTGTTAACCCGGTCACAACCCTTCTTGCGATCTCAATCGCTGCGCGGGCCTCGATTGACTCTGGCGTAAGTCTGGCGAACTTGACGAGATCGGCCTCTTCGAGGATCCCTCCCAGATCGCGCACGTCCGTAGGAGAAACCGGCCTGCGGTCGAGAACCGATATCGACTGCTCGGAAGTGAGCTCTGACGCGGGAATTCTGAACTGGCCGAACAGGTAGCTCCTGAGACAGTCGGCAATTAGCTCGTAGTGCTCTGCATATCGCGCCTCAGAGGGCAGGTCGACCTGCGCTATCCTGTTCAAAGACTCCAAGGCGGCCTCCAGCGGCGTAAGCGGCGCCCGCGAAACAAGTGCAGCCTGTAGCATCGTCTTTCGCCACCAAAAATATGTGGCGACCAGCATCAATGCTACCAGCCCTGTCACGCTTCCGGCGGCCCAGGGCCATAGCTCCTCTTGCGCTCCTTCTCTGCCGAACGGCCAGAGGGCCGGATAGGGCACCTCCGCCTGCGGTCTGATGTCCTTTAGCTCGTTTGCACCCTGCTCGAGTATGGATGCCACCTCTATTTCTATGGGGCGCGCAGGACGGTTTATTACTCTGCCGTCGGGTCTTCGGACTGCCACGCTCAGAGCGGGGGTCGAGTAGACTCCGGGCCTGAACAGCGCCGCTTCAATACGGACTGCCGACGTCAAGCTCCCATCGTCGTTGTTCTCAGTCGGCAGATGCGTTGTCTTTCTAACCTCGAACTCGCCCCACTCTGAAGGAACGTCTGGGAAGACAATGTGATGGTCCTGTGGATGACTGACTGACAGTGTAAGCGTGAACACATCCCCTACGGTTACGGTTTCGGCATCTGTTGTCAGTCCGACGCCCACCGGGGTCATCTGCGCCGAGGCCGTACTTGTGTCCAGGGTCAAGACGATCGCCAAGACGACTACTACCGTCGCCGAGATCGCACGCCAAGAGGCCAGCAATCCTGCTCTGCGACCGGGCGGCCCGATCATCTCGCAAGCCTCTTTTCCCTGCGTTTGAAGAAGTCATTAAGTCCGCCGACGTACTCCTGTCCGTTCTCCAATGCTATCCGATCTATGGCGAGCGACCGCATCATGCGGACTTTCGCCTCCTCGTCCATCCTGACTTGCTCCTCGAATGAACGACGCCAGGTCTCATCGTCGGTATCTACCCAGACCAGGTCCCCAGTTTCGGCATCTTCCAGGGCGATAATTCCCACAGGTGGGATCTCGCGTTCCGTTGGGTCGTGAAGGTCGATGGCAATCACGTCGTGCCTTCTCGACGATGCGGCCAGCGCGCGCCGATACGAGTCCAGAGGTGCGATAAAGTCGGAAATGAGAAACGCTATGCTTCGCTGCTTCAACATCAAGTTCATCGAGTTCAGCGCCAGGCTGATGTCAGTTCCCTTGCCTTCTGGCTGGAAAACAAGAAGATCGCGCACCATTCTCAAGACATGACGGCGACCCTTCCTTGGCGGTATTACCAGCTCCACCTGGTCGGTGAACACCATCAGCCCAATTCGGTCGTTGTTGGTGGTAGCGGCGAATGAGAGCACAGCCGCCAGCTCTGCCGCCAATTCCCGCTTAAAGCCCCCGGCAGTGCCAAACTCTGAGGATCCACTCGCATCCGCCAGCAGCATCACGGTAAGCTCCCGCTCCTCCTGGTAGTGCCGGATGAATGGAGCGGCCATGCGTGCCGTTACATTCCAGTCGATGCGCCTGACATCGTCTCCTGGATAATATGGGCGCACCTCCTCGAACTCCATCCCTCGGCCCTTGAATACCGACTGGTACTCGCCCGCGAAAACATCAACGACCAGATGTTTGGCCGTAATCTCGATCCTGCGGACCTGCTCCATTAGTTCAGGCGCGAGCATAAAGGCGTTTCACGGGACCCTGACGTGGTCCAGGATGTCGCTGACGATGTCGGCAGACGAGACCGACTCGGCCTCAGCTTCGTAGGTCGGGATTACCCTGTGGCGCAGCACGTCCGGCGCGATGTGCTTGATGTCTTCAGGAGAGACGTATCCCCTGCCCTGAAGAAACGCCCGCGCCCGCGCGGCAGTGACGAGGTAGATGCTGGCTCTGGGTGACGCGCCGTAAGCTATTAGTGGTCTGAGCGGAGCCAGTCCGTCCTCGCTAGGATCGCGAGTCGCCATGACCAAGTCCAGAACGTATTCCTTGATCTTCTCATCCACGTAGACCGAGCGGATCGTTTCACGTGCCCTGAGAATCTGCTCATGCGAAACGACAGGGTTGATTTCAGGCAGATCGGCACCGGTCATCCGGTCGATAATCATCCTCTCTTCAGACCTTGCGGGATAGTCGACAATCACCTTGAGCATGAATCGGTCAACCTGGGCCTCTGGCAAAGGGTAGGTGCCCTCCTGCTCAATAGGATTCTGTGTGGCCAGAACTAGGAACAGAGACTCCAGCAAAAACGAGGTGTCTCCGATTGTTACCTGCCGCTCCTGCATAGCCTCGAGGAGCGCGCTCTGGACCTTCGCCGGGGCCCGGTTAATTTCGTCGGCCAGGACGAGGTTGGCGAAGATAGGCCCCTTATGGACCGTGAACTCGGTGGTCCTGGGGTTGTATATCTGGGTTCCGATCAGGTCGGCAGGAAGAAGGTCCGGAGTGAACTGCAGTCTGGAAAAGCCCGAGCTAATGGCCTGCGAGACCGTCTTGACCAGGAGGGTCTTGGCTAGACCGGGCACACCCTCCAGAAGAATGTGACCGTCCGCAAGGAGGCCGATAAGCACCCGCTCGACCAACGTGTCCTGCCCCACCACAACCTTCCGGATTTCTTCGATGAGGTTGTTTAAGAACGCAGACTCCTCTTGAACTTGCTCGTTCAACTCTCGGATGCTTGCCAAGTTCATCTATTTCTCCAGAAAGCGTGTGTGCGTCCGGTAAGCGGCCGTCGCCACACGGACTCTTCTAGTGCAACGCGCAAGTGGGAAAAGGATGGCTCTCGGAACACTTACCTGGTTGTCTGATCGAACTCCCGACAGCAACATCTCCCCCAATACAATTATACGGGAATAGAGTGTGGCCCGGTTTGCGCGATAGGACTCAAGGGAGGATGTGCACGGCAGAAGCAGGTTCCGGCGCCGTGAATCGTCGCAGTTACTCTCCGACGTAAAGCTCCTCGGTCAGCCGAGAGTCCTGGAATGCAAGGTATTGCTGGGGGTTCATTGTCGGAGGGCTGGTGTCTATGATCCGCTTGGCCACTTGCGCCTCGTCGTGAAGGAGGTCGATGACAGACATGGCCATCGCCTTCGCCGGGTTGACCACGGCCTGTACGTAGTCGTCGACCAGGTAGTCTGTGCTGTGTCCGGTTCCATGGGCCGCCGTGGTATATGGGTGGATGACCGGCATTAGCTGGCTAAGATCCCCCATGTCGGTAGAGCCTCCGCGATTGAGATTGGCCGGGTGCTCAACAACCTCTTCCGATCCCACAATGTCGATGGCGTTGCGCTTGAATACGTCCATCATGGGGCCGTTGTTGTTCATTGGCAGATAGCCTGGAATCGTGACTATCTCGACGCTGCCACCCATCGTCAGCGCCCCGGCACGCAGACATCTGTCCATCTTGTCGTTCGCGTCGGCAATCGCTTCCGAAGTGCGTCCCCGCACGCGTCCCTCGTATCGTACGTCGGCTGGCACGGAGTTGACCGCCGCGCCTCCCCGGGTCAGTATGCCGTGTAAGCGGACGTTGTTTTCATTCCGCAGAGTTTCCCGCTGGGTGTTGAGTGCATTCAAAGCGACCATCGCGGCTTGGAGCGCGTTCACTCCCAGGTGCGGTGAGCCTCCCGCGTGTGCGGCCCTACCAAGAAACCGGACGTACTTGACGACGTGGCCGTTCGATGTGCCTCCAACAGAGAACTTGGTGGACTCCTGGGAGCTGGATGCAGTGTGGACCATCATGGCCATGTCGACGTCGTCGAACGCGCCGACCCTTATGAACTCCTGCTTCCCCGCCATCAGACCGAGACTACCCTCCCTGTGAAGTCCCCAGCGGAATTCGACATCGATAAACTCCTCTGCGGGGACGGCAATGAACGCAATGTTCCCGGCGAGAGATTCAAGCACCTCTGGTACCAGAAGACCGACCGCTGCGCCCAGCATCATCGGCGTCTGGCAGTGATGTCCACATGCGTGAGCCGCGCCGGTCTCGGGGTCCGCGTGGGGATGTTCAAGCACTCTAAGTGAATCGAGCTCGCCTATCACCGCGATCGTCGGTCCCAGCCTGCCCCCCTTTACTACTCCCTTCAACCCTGTGATTGCGATCCCGGACTCATGGCTGATACCGAGCTCGCTGAGTTTCTCGCTCACGAACCGCGATGTCTTGTACTCTGTGAAACCGGGCTCCGGGTTGTCGAGTATCGTCCGCGCGATATCGATAAGCCATTCGGCGCGATCGTCTATCGCAGCCTGTGCGCTGGATTTTAGCTCCTCTATCGTGGGCATGTCGGCCCTCCGTGGGATCTATTCGGTGTGTGTGCTCTCCCTGAGCATAGAGCGCATCAGCTTGAGGTAAGACTGCTTGGTCAATGTCGGTCGATAGTCTCCCGCGATCCTGCGCGCGTGCGCTGCCCCGTCGGACAGGAGATCGATGACGGTCATTACCATCGCTTTCGCGCCGGTCAGCACAGCAAGCTCGTAGTCCCTGACCACGTAGTCAATGCCATGGCCGCTTCCCGTCGCGGCGTTGACGTAAGGATGGATCACGGGCATGAGCTGCGATACGTCTCCCATGTCAGTTGAGCCTGTGCGGTGTCCCAGCCTATGGACGTTTGGGTGCCCTACAAGCGATCTGGCGTTGGCCCCGTACAACTCGAGCATCGGCTCGTCGGACTGGATCGGAAGGTAACCCGGCAATGTGGTAATTTCAACTGACCCTCCGACTGCCATAGCTCCAGCCCTCAGGGCGCGGTCGACTTTGGTCGAGGCGTCGAGGAACGCCTCCGTTCGTGATCCTCGAACGTAGGTCTCCATTCGGACATCCGCAGGGACCGAACTCACGGCCACTCCGCCCTGCGTGATGATAGGGTGAATTCGGACCGTATCTGGATCTTGATAGGTCTCCCTCTGCGCGTGTATTGCGCTCATGGCTATCATCGCCGCATTTAGCGCGTTCACGCCCAGGTGGGGGGCGCCTCCAGCGTGCGAGGCCCTGCCGAGAAATCGGATGCGCTTGGCGACCATTCCGTTGTTGGTTCCCCCAAAAGCGATCATGCCTCCGTCCGCGTCGGTGCTGGACGTGTGGGTCATCATTGCCAGGTCCACGTCGTCCAATTCGCCCAGCCGTATGAATTCAGGCTTCCCTCCAATGAATTCGAGCTTGCCGGCCCGTCGGAGGTCGTCTCGGTACTCGACTTCGATGTACTCCTCGGCCGGCACCGCCATTAGCGCGATACGCCCTGTCAGTGAATCCAGTACACCATCGGCGAGTAGCCCCGCCGCGACGCCGAGCATCATCCCGATCTGACAATGGTGCCCGCACGCGTGGGCCGCCGACGTCTCAGGATCGGCGTGGGGGTGGCCCAGCACCTTCAGGGAGTCGAGCTCTCCCATTACCGCGACCGTTGGGCCGTCCGCTCCGCCTTGCAGATCGCCGCGCAGACCGGTGATGCCTATCCTGTCTTTATATGGAATCTCAAGCCGTCGGAACGCGGCAGCGACCTTATCGGCGGTTTTGAACTCCCTGAAACCGGGCTCAGGACTGTCGAGTATCGCCTTGGCGACCCCGATCAGCTCGTCTCCTTGCCGGTCGATCTCAGCCAGCGCTAGCGACTTGATTTCATCAACTGGACGCATTTTTGAACTCCAGATTCCAGCTGGCGCGATTGTAGCACGAGATGTTGAGATTAGCTCCACATCATCGGGCTAGCGGAGTGATCGGCGAATTCAGAGTGTTCTGACTCACCATTGCCCGCTAGAAGGCTCTATGCTACATTCTCGCTCAGAGGATAGGTCGCTCCTATCACGTATATATACTTGCGCGGGAGGCTGATCATGCCAGGCCCTTACTCAGTAACCTTCGACTACAATGTTCCGATCCTATTGAGGGATGGCGTAACTACCTACGCGGACGTGTTCAGACCTCAGGTCCAAGGCGCCGTGCCTGCTCTGCTTGAGCGGACGCCTTACGACAAATCAGCCCCAGCGAATCGGACTGGAACCCTGGACGCCATCAGGGCGGCCAGTTACGGCTACGCGGTAGTAATCCAGGACGTTCGAGGCCGATATTCCTCTGAAGGCGAGTTTTACACCTTCTTCAATGAGATCTCAGACGGCTACGACTCTGTCGAATGGGTAGCCTCACAGCCATGGTGCAGCGGCAAGGTGGGCATGTACGGCGTATCGTACGTAGGCGCGACACAGTGGCTCGCGGCCAAGTCGGGCGCGCCGTCGCTGGCTGGAATCGCACCTGGTGTCACAGCTTCCGACTATCACGAGGGCTGGGCGTGGCAGGGGGGCGCATTCGAACTTGGATTCAACCTGTCGTGGGCGATTGGCGCGCTGGCCTCAGCGAACTGGGCCAACTTGTCCAGCAGGCTGCATCTTGGCGATGACGACGCCAACCGACTGATCGCTGCTAAAGACGACCTCAACAGACTGTACCAGCATCTACCGACGAGTGACCTGCCCGACCTGCAGAATGGTTTGGCGCCATACTACTACGACTGGCTCGCGCATCCAGAGTATGACGACTACTGGAAACAGGTCAGCATTGAGGAATCGCACGCCGACATCGGAATTCCCGCATTCAACTTCGGCGGCTGGTACGACATATTCCTGGGTGGAACTATCAAGAACTACGAGCGTATGCGGGAGATGGGAGCGACCGACCTCGCAAGGAGTGGTCAACGCCTCACGCTCGGTCCCTGGGTACATGGCGGCTCTCCGCTCGCTGTCTCTGGTGAATACAGTTTCGGTACTCGTGCTGCGGGCGGGGCCATCGACCTTATGGGTGAGATGCTTAGGTACTACGACTACGTCCTTCTCGGCGAAGACAACGGGTTCACAGACGAGAAACCTGTCAGGATCTTCGTCATGGGCGAAAACGTCTGGCGTTATGAGGACGAGTGGCCACTCGCACGAGCTGAAGAGACCAAGTACTACCTGCACAGCCGCGGCGCGGCGAACTCGCTAAATGGCGACGGTGCACTGAACACCGAAGAGCCGGGCGACGAGGCGCCGGACGTCTATGTGTACAACCCGCTAACCCCGGTGCCGACCGTTGGCGGCGGCCTCTGCTGCGACCCAGCCTTCCAGGCCAGTGGCGCATATGATCAGCGTTGGGTTGAGGGGCGCCAGGACGTACTGGTCTACTCGACACCTTCTCTTGGCGAGGACGTCGAAGTTACCGGTCCGATCACGGTGACGCTCTTTGCGTCCACCAACGCATCCGATACGGACTTCACGGCGAAGCTCGTCGATGTAGAGCCATCAGGGTATGCGCGGAATCTGACGGATGGGATAATCAGGGCCCGCTTCCGCAACGTGCGCCAGCCGGCGTCACCGATCAGGCCAGGGGTAATTTACGAGTACACAATAGACCTATGGGCGACGGCCAACCTGTTCAAGAAGGGCCACCAGATCAGAGTGGAGATTTCCAGTTCGAACTTCGCGAGATTCGACCGTAATACCAACACCGGTGGCGAGATCGGAGCTGAGGCGACGTTCGTGCCGGCCCTTCAGACCGTGTATCACACGTCGGAGTACCCGTCCCACATAACGCTGCCTATTGTGCCGCGCTAGGAACGGAAACGCCTACTCTGATAGAAACTCCAGGACGATCCTGGCGAATTCGTCGGCGTGCTCGTGAGCCATCATGTGCCCAGCGTCTGCCACTACGTGCGAGCGCGAGTCTGGAATGCGTGACGTCAGCAGGTCGGCGTATGACGCCGGTACGATCTTATCCCGGTCGCCCATTACAACGAGCGTAGGGCGATTGATCCGGTGTATGCGCCGGATCAACCCCTTGTCCGGGATGGGCCAGAGGAACTTTCCGACCGTGCTCAGTGACTGTACTCTGTGAATGATCTGCCATCCCAGCTCTTCGTCGTCTTTCGGCACAGGGTACATGTTCAGAGCAGCTTCGGAGTCAGGATCGGCGAATAGCGCCTGCCGCATTTCAGTGGCTGGAGTCGTGTTGTAGTCCAGGCCGGGCTTGTCGTCCTGCCAGAAACCGGCGGGGGCGGTCAGCACCAGTCTGCCTATATCAGCCGCCCTGATGGCAGCCATCTCTGCGGCCACCATCGCGCCTGAGTAGTGTCCAACGACGTGAGGGGACTCTAACCCCAAGGCATCGATCAGGTCCGCATGGTACAGCGTAAGTTCCAGCAGGTCCTGAATGTGATCAATGTCGCTGTCGCCTTCGAATCCCGGATGAGTCGGCGCATAGACCGTGAAGCTGTCGGTTAGGCCGTTCAGAAACTCGGGCCACTCTGCGTAGCCGAATGCTCCATGCAGGTATAGGAGCGGGTGGCCGGAGCCGCGCACTTCGTACTTGGTCGTAATCGGGCCTACGTTGACCGTCAGTTCATCGGCAGTCGTCGTCATATCGCTTGTCCTGTGCCAAAGTGGTTCTGTCGTGGAGAGAGGCGAGTATGCACTCGCCTCCCATTCTGTCTCTTAGCCTTTCCAGCCGTTCAGACGGTCGGAAGACGCGTCCCTAGTCGCCGCCGACTGGAGCAGGTGTCGCACGGTCAGCCTCAGCTACTGGTTCGGGCCACCAGCGGTCTTCGTACTCGTCCCACATGTCTTCGATGTATGGCTTGACCTGTGTGGCGAACAACTCTGTGTTCATCATGGTCAGATCGCGAGGCATGGAGCCGATCTGGAGCAGCGTCATCAGGTGACCGACGCGAAGGCCCTCGACAGCCTTGCGCAGCTGCTCGACAACGGTCTCGGGGCTGCCGGCGATTACGTATCCTTGTTCTACGTAGTCGTCCCATGTGAGGTGCTGCCTGTACCTGCTGGCCGCTGCGCCGACCTGCTGGACCGCCCCGGACTTGATGGTCCGAATCGTTCTGTATCCAGGGGCCTCGGCGAATCCTTCGTAGACGTGCAGGCACTTCTTGTAGAAGTACTCGACGTGCTCGGCGTAAAGCTCTTTGGCCTTCTCGTCCGTCTCGGCCACGCACACCAACTGAAGGAATCCGGCCCTGTAGGGGTTGTCATCTATTCCAAGGGCCTCCATCTCCTTCCAGAACCCGTCCATCACCTGGATACCGCGCTTGTATCCGAAATAGCTCAGGTAACAGTAGACGTAGTCCATTCGCGCGGTCCACTCCCATGTCTCGAGTGAGCCACCCCCAGGAATCCAGACTGGCGGATGCGGCTGCTGGAGCGGTCTCGGCCAGATGTTCACGTATCTCACCTGGTTGTGCTTGCCGTTGAATGCAAACGGCTCGGGTTCGGTCCACGCCTTCATTACGAGGTCGTGAGCCTCATAGTACTTCTCGCGCAAGCTCGCGGGCGGCTCGCCATAGGCGTAGTTGGTGTCCATGGAAGTGCCTACCGGGAATCCGGCCACGAGTCTGCCGCCGCTGATGCAGTCGAGCATCGCGAACTCCTCCGCCACCCTCAGCGGAGGATTGTACAAGGCGAGGCTATTGCCCAGAACGACAATGGCCGCGTTGCTGGTGCGACGTGTAAGCGTGGCCGCCGTAATGTTGGGCGACGGCATGATCCCATAGGCGTTGTTGTGGTGCTCGTTAATGCATATGCCGTCGAACCCAACTTGATCGGCGAATTCGAGCTCATCGAGGTATTCGTTGTACAGCTCGTTTGCTTTGACCGGGTCGAACAGGTGGCTGGGCACGTCCACCCAGACGCTCCTGTACTTCTCCTCGAAGTCATCGGGTAGGTAGCGGTACGGCATAAGGTGGAACCAGCAGACTTTCATGTGAATTCCTTTCAGGTGCCTCTGCGGAGTCTTGGCTTTCTCTCGGGATCAGTCCTCTTCGAGGGTGCTGGTGTCGCCTTCCGGGAGTCCCAGTTCGCGTGCCTTGAGCAGGCGGCGCATGATCTTTCCTGAGCGCGTCTTGGGGAGGCCAGGAATAAAGTCAATCTCGCGGGGAGCGACCGCGGCGGCGAGCTTCGATCTCGCGAACCGCATGATGTCGTTTCGCAGCGCGGTGCTCTCCTCGTAGCCGTCTTTGAGGGAGACGAAGGCCTTGACGACCTCCATAGCGATGGGATCCGGCTTGCCAATCACTCCGGCCTCGGCAACTGCCTCGTGCTCGATCAGCGCGCTCTCGACTTCGAAAGGGCCGACTAGGTGTCCGGCCGTATTAATGACGTCGTCGGCGCGGCCGACGAACCAGAAGTATCCGTCTTCGTCCATTCGCGCCGTATCGCCGGTAATGTACCATCCCTTCTTGAACCGGGAGTTGTACATCTCGAGATTTTGCCAGTATTGGTGGAACATGGACGGCCAGCCGGGCCGGACGACCAGGTTGCCGTCCTCACCGGGAGGTACCGGGTCGAAGTTCTCATCCACTATGCCGAGCTGCACGCCAGGAATGGGCCGTCCCATCGAACCGGGCTTGATATCCATCGAGGCGTAGTTAGCGCACATAATCGCGCCCGTCTCCGTCTGCCACCAGTTGTCGTGGAACGCGTGGCCGATGGCTTCCTCGCCCCACACTACCGCCTCCGGGTTTAGCGGCTCTCCGACGCTCGCCGTGAACCGCAGGGATGAGAGGTCGTACCGCTTGGGGACCTCGTCTCCGGCCTTCATGAGCATCCTGATCGCGGTGGGAGCGGTGTACCAGACCGTCACATTGTGCTTCTGTATCTGCTCGTACCAGGCGCTGGCGCGGAAGCCACCCTCGTAGATGAGCTGCGTAACGCCGTTGGTCCATGGCGCGAGCATTCCGTAGGACGTGCCCGTCACCCACCCCGGGTCGGCGGTACACCAGTAGATGTCGTCGTCGTGCAGATCCAACGCCCACTTTCCGGTGGCATACTGTTGAACCACGGCCTGGTGACGGTGTACGGCTCCCTTCGGCTTACCTGTCGTGCCTGAGGTGTAATGCATGATGGAGAAGTCGTACTGCGATGTGTTAACTGTGGTGAAGTCCGCCGGCGCCTTTCCCATTTCCTCGAAGTAGTCGAGATCCTGGGAGTCGATCGGCGCAGGGTCGCGCCCGTTCTTGTTAACGATGATTATGTGCTGGAGGTCGAATAACTCAGGGATGATATGAGCTATTCGTCGGCGCAGGTCCGGCTGCGTGATGAGCACCTTTGCGCCTGAGTCTTGGAGCCTGTCCTTGACGGGGTCTGGACCGAACGCGGAAAAGAGCGGTCCCGCTATAGCCCCCGCCTTTAGAATCCCGAAAACGGCAATGAACTGTTCGGGTACGCGGTCCATGAACGTAAAGACACGGTCGCCGGTCTGGATGCCGAGGCTCTTCAACACGTTTGCGAATCTGTCAGTCTCCCGCTTCATGTCGCCAAACGTGTAGTCCTCGCGCTCACCGTTCTTGCCCTCCCAGATCATCGCGAGCTTGTCTCGGTTTCTGCCGTTGGCGTGGCGGTCGATCGCCTCGTGAGCCTTGTTCAGGCCTCCGCCCGGTAGCCAGTCGAGCTCGGAATACATCTGCTGCCAGTCGAATTCTGAGACGTTTTCCCGGTCCAAGTTCGGCGCGACGTCGAATTCTGTAACGGGCTGCTTGTGAATCGTCTCGAATGAGGATCCAGTGGTCATGTCACTTCCTCCGGTTAACTGAACTACACCCATCTAAGCCCTAACTTGTACGGGCGGTGTCCAGGCTGCGATTCTGGGATCGGCGCAGTTTCCGTCGGTCAAATGCGGGCACTGCAAACCGGAATATTCCTAGTGTGAAATTCGGGCCTATTATACACAAATCACGTTCGACTGGTTGCTGGAAACTGCTTTAGCGACAAGTAAGCTGAGCCAAGCAAAGAGGCAGTGTCTGACAATGACAGGCTTGAAGGTTGAAGGGACTGTCTGTACAGGTGAGCATCCGGATTCTGGCAGCCGTGCTCCAACTGATCCTGATGTCTGGGACATTGCCCTCATCGGTGCTTCAGCATCCGGATTTCTTGACCCTCCAACAGAGCGTTCATATAATGGCGCCAGCCACGCGTCGTATGGCGCTACCTGAATGGAGAATCGAGTGAGCTACGAACACCTACTGCTGGATGTGCAGGACCATATCGGCATCATTAAGCTGAATCGTCCCGAAGTCCTCAATGCCATGAACCGCAAGCTGTTCAACGAGATCGATACGGCTGTGACTCAACTTGAAGAGGACGGTGGCGTACACGCCATCATCTTTACGGGCGCCGGAGAACGAGCATTCTCAGCCGGGGCAGACATTCACGAGATGGCGGAACAGGCGAGAATGGACAGCCCGCCGCCCCCTGACCCGCGCCGGGCCGAGTACTCCTGGCACGTTGCCGCGGCACGTAAGCCTACGATCGGCGCTCTTAACGGCCTCGCATTTGGAGGCGGAGCGGTACTAGCGTCGAGCTTCGACATCCGCGTCGGCTGCGAGCGTACCAGGTTCCGGTTCCTGGCGGTACAATATGGTCGAGTTAACTCGACCTGGAGCCTGCCCCAGCAGGTTGGCTGGCCAATTGCGAAAGAGCTGCTCTTCACCGCTCGCGTGGTCGAGGCTGAGGAGGCCCACCGCATCGGACTGCTCAACCACTTGGTACCATCAGATCAACTGATGGACAAGGCTATGGAACTGGCCGGTCTCATAGCTGAGAACGATCCTCGCATGGTGCAGGGTGTGAAAGACCTGCTCATTGACGATATTGGAGAAGGATGGCGAAGTCACTACGATAACGAGCTGGAAGCCCAGGCCACCAAGTTGGCTCCGACGCCGGTACTGGAAGGTTTCAAGCCGTTCCTGGATAGAAAGGGCAGAAACTAAACGCGCGGCCTGACGCCCTTGTGGAAGCCGCTACCCAGCGCCGAAGATCGGCAGAAAGAGAAAGACAGCATGACCGAACTCAATACTCCCCTCGAAGGACTTAGACTGCTCGATCTCGGCAGATATCAGGCCGGTCCTCGCTGCGCGCTGATGTTCGCTCGAATGGGTGCGGAGGTCATCAAGATCGAATCCATTTCGGGAGACGAGAGCCGTCGGAATGGGCCGCGCGTACGGGGCCAGAGCGCCTATTGGGTGCAGTACAACTCTGGCAAGAAAAGCCTCGCCATCAACCTGAGGACCGACGAGGGCAAGGAAGTCCTGCGGGATCTGGTAAAGGAGTCCGACTTCTTTCTGCAGAACTTCAGGCCTGGCACCATCGACATCATGGGGTTCGGGTACGAAACGCTAAAGAAGCTGAACCCTAAAATCATCATGATAAACGTCTCAGCTTATGGTCAGTACGGCCCGTACAAGGACCGTGTAGGCTTCGACCCGATCGGCCAGGCTATGGGTGGGCTAATGTCGCTCACCGGCTTCCCCGACGATCCGCCGATTCGCACCTTCTTCCCCCTTATCGACAGGATAACTTCGTTGCATGCGACCATCGGCGCGCTCGCTGCCCTTCGGGAACGCGAAATCTCCGGCATGGGACAGGAGCTCGAAGTCTGCCTCGCCGATACTGGGTACACCGTGAACGAGATCCCCATATCGGCATACCTCGGCGATGGCTACGAGCAGCCCCGCGAGGGCAACGGACGCGGCACGGGTGGCACATACAAGACTGCAGACGGTTGGATGATAGTCGCTGCCACCAACGAGGCCATGTGGACCCGTCTATGTGAGGCGGTAGAGAAACCGGAGTGGCTGGAGGACGAACGCTTCACCACGCGCGACTTGCGCTCGCAGAACGCGGATGCGCTCGAAGAGGGACTGGGCGCCTGGTTCGCCGACAAGCACATGCAGGCCGCCGCCGACCATCTCGCTGCACATGGCGTCCCATGCTCCCCCGTCAACACTACGGCACAGGCTGCAAGAGACCCCCACCTCACTGAGCGCGAGATAATGATGGAAGTGCCTGACCCCGTCGCCGGCACCATGTGGGTGACTGGCAAGGCGGTGAAATTCAGCAGAACTCCAATGGTTGTCGGCTCGACTCCCCTCGTCGGCGAGCACACTACGGAGATACTTGGCGATGTGCTGGGTTACGATGACTCGAAGATACAGTCGCTTCACGATTCGGCTGTGGTCAAGTCTGCGGAGAGAGTCGCCGCCGCGGCTGATTAGTGTATTGACAACTCAGTTCTGATGGCCAGAACCGTTCGTCCTGAGCCTGTAGAAGGGCGGTCTGCGAGCTGACATAACTACCAGTCAGTCCACTAGGCGTCGCAACCAAGTTAGAGCTCTGGAGAATGAACGTATGACTTCACCAGATGACTCGGTACCAATCAGCGAAAGAGTCAAGTTCTGGGAAGAGCAGGACAAAATCAACCAGGAGTTAATCCCGCGGGTCATACGCCAACACGAACTTCTCACAGAGCATATCGCTGAGCACGAGAACCTACCCGCGGTGGTGGCCAACGCAGTTCAGCAGGCTATCGCTGGAGATCGTGAGGAGCAGCGACGACTGTACGAGACCGCGCTGGAAACCGCCAAAGCTGAGTTCAATAAGCAGTCGGAAAACCAGAAGCAGTTGTATGAAGCAGCCCTGAATGCCGCGAAAACAGAGTTTACTGAGAGGGCGTCAGAGCAACAGCATCAGTACGAGACATCTTTGGAGGCTGCTAGGACAGAACTCAACGGGCGTTTGCAGAAAACCTTGGATAGGGAAACCCGCCGGATGCGAAATCTGTTCATCGGTACAGCCGCCGTGTCAGGCGTCATCATCGTTGCCGCTGCCGTGATGGGCTCTATAGTCGTAGGGTAGGGGAGCCGAAGACATATCCATGAGATCGACAAGCCTCCTTCCCGCGCTGCGCGAACTACCCAGCCACCCGTCTAGCGAGCATATTCCTTTCCGCGCCATCATTACCGGCTTGGTGAATACTGACCGGGCCTTCTACGCTGCCGAAATAGCGTCGGCCACTTCACTTGGTGTGTGGCGTGTTTTCGACGCTAACAATGTGGACGACAGCCTTACCGAAGCCTACCAGATGCAATACCTAAACCTCGCCGCAGATCATTCACTGTATAAGCATTGGTCTGAAATGCTTGAACGGGGCGAGGGAAGCGCAGACGGTTTCATCAATGGTCTGAAGGGAAAGCTCGCGGAGATAGAAACAGCAGAAATGCTACGCCAAAGAGGGTACACCGACGTATCTATCGCTGCTGATCCCAACCAACCGGTCTGGGACATTAGCGCCATATCACCTGAAGGAAGATCGTTCCTAACTCAAGTCAAAACTGGATCGGCAAAATACGCGGATGAAGTACAATCGCGGATGGCTGATAGCCCGGATATGCCCTACGCCGTCAGCACCGAGATTCACGACAGAATTGCCGAGAGTTCTTCGGACTATGTCGATCGAATTATTGATATTGGGCCTGATTGGCAACGGGTGGCTGACGCTACGGACGGCCTTGACACCCTCAGTGGCAATTTAGGGATAGACGTACCAGACGCCGTAGTCGAAATTGTTCCTTACGCTGGCGCAATCCTTGCAGGGGCACGCTTGGCTTACAGCGTTTTGCAGACCGAGAAGCAGTTCTCAGCAGCCGACCGCACCACCAAGAACAAGGTTCAAGTCGTTCAATCCCTCACGCTCATGTCGCGTATGGGAGTCACCACTGTCTTGGCAACAGTGGGCGGCATGGGGGGAACTGCCGCAGGGTCCGTCATACCGTTCGTAGGCAACCTTGTAGGAGGAATCGTAGGCTCGGTCGCCGGGGCTGGCATGGGCGTGTACCTGAACAAACACCTCGAACCCCACATTCTGGATCTCGCGCTGGACATAACCAGCTTGACCCACGACGACCTGTTCTACTACAAGAACAAAGAGCGCATCGACGATGTTGTCCTGAGTTTCCGGCAAACTGCCATAGAATTTGGCCCCGTCCCTATATCGTGAACGCTGAGGATATTGGAGAGGAGACAGGTTCCCGTGTCAATTGAAGACAGACCCTTCCGAGGCAAAGTCGCGCTCGTGACCGGCTCCGGTCGGAACATAGGACGTGCGACGGTTCTTGAACTCGCGCGGAATGGCGCTGACGTGGTGGTGAACGCGCGCTCCAACCGCGACGAGGCCGAAGCGGTTGCTGCTGAGGCGCGCGAGCTTGGTTCAAGGGCAATCGCCACTATCGCAGACGTTGGCGACCAGGGGGCGGTCTACCGGATGGTCGGCTCCACTATCGAGGAATTTGGGCGAGTCGACATTCTGGTGAACAACGCGGGCATGCGGGCGTCCAAACCATTCACCGAGATGACCGTCGAAGACTGGCGCGAGGTTAACGGTGTGAACATGGACGGTCCGTTCTTTGCATGTCAGGCCGTCGTGCCGGGAATGATCGAGCGTGGATGGGGTCGGATCGTCAATGTATCCGGACTCAACGCATTCAAGGGACGGGCAGAATGGGCGCACGTGTGCGCGGGCAAGATGGGCGCGCTGGGCCTGACTCGCGCTCTGGCCGCTGAGCTGGCCCCGCACGGAATACTGGTCAACCACATCGTGCCGGGCGCGTTCGACACCACGCGCGTCGAGGGTCAATCCACGCCGGCCGCCAATCCAGACATACCTGTAGGCCGACTCGGGCTTCCCGAAGAAATCGCCCATACCGTCGCGTTTCTGGCGTCGGACGGCGCGGCTTACATAACGGGTCAGACTATCCACGTAAACGGCGGCGCACTCGTAGCGTAATCATCACGCTGGCGCCCGTCTCACAGGAGCCGCCGCAATGTTAGTAACGGTTGTGTTCCTCGCTAGCTATCGCGAGGCTGCCGGAACGGCCAGAGCCAGTATCGCGCTTGCCGCCGGTGCTACCGTGGCCGAACTTCTAGCGCAGGTCTGCGCTCAATATACGGGCCTGCCCGACGCCGATCGCATTGTGGTGGCAGTAAACAACGACTACCGGGACCGAGACTTTGTTCTGGATGATGGTGACGAAGTCGCACTTATCCCACCCGTTAGCGGAGGCTCGTAGAATGGGTCCTACCTCACCGATTCACATCACGCACGACGCTCTTGAGGTCGGTGTGGCTGTAGGACTTGTGCAGCATGCTGGCGCGGGAGCGATCGCAATTTTCGTGGGAACCACCCGGGACCATACGGGTGACCGCCGGGTGCTGAGGCTGGAGTACGAGGCGTATCGCCCTATGGCAGACGATCAGCTTCAACTCGTTGCGGATGAGATGCGTGCCCAGTGGGAGCTGACCGGCGTTGCAATTCATCACCGACTCGGCAAGTTGGAGATAGGCGAGGCCAGCCTCGTCGTCGCGGTCTCATCTGCGCATCGACAGGCGGCCTTCGAAGCGTGCCACTTTAGCATCGATCGCATCAAGCAGATAGTGCCGATCTGGAAGAAGGAGTTTTTCGAGGGGGGTGCGGTCTGGGTAGGCAGCCAGGAGGACTTCGACCCTCTGGGACTTAGTGAGATGGTGTCGGGGAGCTAAATTCCCTGCATTACGCGAATTTGTGAAAAAATTATCTATTCCCGCTGTCTTCACTCTCTGAGAAATTCGCCACAGACGAAAACCGTCACCTTCGGGATTGGTGAATACGAATAGCGCAATCGTTAAGTTGAATAGTAACGAATTTCACAATCTGTTTCCTTGATGGTTGGTGTATTCTCTGGTATAGTGCTTTCCAAGCGCGTAGGCTTCACACATACGGTTTTCCAGGCAGCTTGGGAAAGCTTCGGATGACCACTGACAGTCAGAAAAGATACCGAAGTCCCTCAAGCGCCGGAGACACCAGTCAACTACTACGGTCGCTAGTCCCCGCTCCTTAACTTACCAAGTCAATCCGCGTTGTCTGTTACCTGAAAACAAACGAGAGTTACAGCAAAAATGCAAAGTTACTACGTCTGGACAGTAGGTTGCCAGATGAACAAAGCAGACTCTGAAAGGCTGGAAAGTGCCCTCGATCAGATGGGTCTTTCGCCCGGGGCTTCGGCGCGCGAGGCCGACGTCATAGTTCTCAACAGCTGCGTCGTAAGGGAGAATGCAGAGGACCGCGTAGTCGGAATGCTGACGCACCTCAAGCCGGTCAAGCAACGCGAGCCGGATAAGGTACTGGCTCTCATGGGGTGCATGGTCGGACCTCGAAAGGAGCAGCTAACAGAGCGTTTCCCGTACGTGGACGTGTTCATGCAGCCACAGCAATACGATCCGCTCATAGAGTTGCTCGGCGACAGACTAGGCATCGACCCCGAGGGTTGTGTGGGTCCACTTACCGCGACGCCGGACATTGCCACGTACATCCCCGTCATCCACGGCTGTGACAAGTTCTGCTCGTTTTGCATTATCCCGTACCGGCGTGGGAGGGAAGTAAGCCGAACTGTCGAAGACATCGTGAACGAAACCGCCCACCTAGTGAGGAGGGGTGTCAAGGAGGTCACGCTGCTCGGTCAGAACGTCGATTCCTACGGACACGATCTGTCCGGCCCGGTAGATTTGGGGGATTTGCTGGCCGCGGTCAACGCCGTGGAAGGCCTTGAGCGCATCAGGTTTCTGACGTCGCATCCGAATGACATGAGCGACAGCATCATTGACGCGATCGCCAACCTCGACAAGGTGTGCGAGCACGTCAACCTCCCATTTCAGGCTGGCGACGACCAGGTCCTGGCAAACATGCGCAGAGGCTATACCAACTCAGAGTACCGGGAAAAGACAGCACGGATACGCGACCGGATTCCGAACGTCTCGCTTGCGACTGACCTGATTGTAGGATTCTGCGGCGAGACTGAAGAGCAGTTCGAACGTACGGCCGAACTGGTGAGAGACATCGCTTTCGATAAGGTCCACTCGGCTGCCTACTCAACCAGACCGGGCACAATCTCGGCGAGACTAATGCAGGACGACGTTCCAGAGGCCGAGAAACAGCGTCGGCTCAAGGTAATCGAAGAGATACAGGAATCCGTATCGACTGAAATCAACGCACGGCTCTTGGACACTACACAGGGAGTCCTTGTAGAGGGTCAACGCAAGGGCAGGTGGTTCGGCAGAAACCGTAACGACAAGCTTGTCTTCTTCGATCATCAAGATGACCTCAAAGGTCAGATGGTTGACGTCCGCATCGAGCGCACAAGCCCTTGGTCACTCCAGGGAGCGCTCGTGTAACGGTGATGCGGTGTTGAATGAGGCGGAAGCGGACATAGTCCACATAGGATTGAATCGTCATGGCAATTGCCGAACTTAGGACACCGACTATTCCGATCACGGAAATAGAGCAGTCTGCATTCTGTACCACGGACGATGAGCTGTCTTCCCGGACTTTGGAGGACGAGTTCGCGGTTGGAGTTCGGTGGCAAAAGTTACCGATAGACTACATGCGGAAGTCTCCTGAGGAGCTCGATGCCAGGATCACCGAGGCACGCGCCAAGCTTGGCAATCGACTCGTCATTCTGGGTCACCACTACCAGCGAGACGAAGTTATAAAGTTCGCCGACTTTCAGGGCGACTCGTTCAAGCTCTCGCAGTTCGCAGCATCCCAGGAGACGACTGAATTCATCGTCTTCTGTGGCGTCCACTTCATGGCAGAGACAGCGGACATACTTAGTGGCACCAATCAGCGGGTGATCCTGCCCAACCTGACTGCTGGCTGCTCAATGGCAGACATGGCCCAGATCGACGATGTGCTGGACTGCTGGGACGACCTTACCGATGTATTGGGCGACCGCGGAGGTGCGGTGGTACCCATCACGTACATGAACTCGACGGCGGACATTAAGGCGCTGTGCGGTCGCAACGATGGCATCGTCTGCACGTCGTCGAACGCTCCCGCCACCTTCGAATGGGCCTTCGAGAGGGGCAACCGTGTTCTCTTCCTGCCGGACCAGCACCTTGGCAGAAACACCGGTCTCAAGATGGGCGTAGGTCTTGAAGACATGGTCCTCTGGAATCCGTTCAAGGAGCTGGGAGGCAACACGGAAGAGCAGCTCATAAATGCGAAAGTGATACTCTGGCAGGGGCACTGCTCGGTGCACACACGCTTTACGGTAGACCAGATTGAAGTCGCGAGGCAGAAGTATCCCGACGTCAACATCCTGGTACATCCTGAGTGTACTATGGAGGTCGTTACGGCCTCGGACTACAACGGCTCGACGGAATACATCAAGAAGATGATCGCAGAGGCCCCGGCAGGGTCGGCGTGGGCTGTTGGGACGGAGATAAGTCTTGTCAACAGGCTCGCCGCACAGAACCCGGACAAGACGGTCTTCTGCCTCGACTCCGTCATCTGCCCATGCTCTACCATGTACAGGATCCACCCGGCGTACGTGTCCTGGGTTCTGGATGGATTGAACGAGGGCGTTTTGGTCAACAGAATTGAGGTTGCAGAGGATGTTGCCGAAGAGGCGCGCATCGCGCTAGACAGAATGCTCGCGGTGACATAGACGTCCTTCCAGACCACTGCAAACAGACCAACAAGGGCCCATTCCGAAATGTCTAAGGAGTGGGCTTTTTCACACCTTGGACGGTGACCATGCTCATATCTCGGGACATCAGAGACCTTGTCGACTCCGCGCTGGCCGAGGATGTCGGCGCCGGCGATCCAACCACCGATACCCTCATCGAGCCAGGATTGATTGGCAGCGCGTCGCTGGTCACGAGACAAGAGGGCGTCCTTGCGGGCATTGACGTCGCGACGTCGGTCTTTACCCAGTTCGACCCCGCCCTATGCGCCGGCACCCTGGTAGAAGACGGTACGAGGGTTGTCGCGGGCGACCGTCTGGGCACAGTAAAAGGCAGCGTGGCTTCGATTCTCAAGGCCGAGCGGACAGCAGTGAACTTCCTCCAACATCTAAGCGGCATTGCGACGCAGACGCGGTACTACGTCAATGCCGTCGACGGTCTGAACGCGCAGATCGTCGACACTAGAAAAACGACACCGGGCCTGCGAAAACTGGAGAAGTACGCTGTCAGCATGGGTGGCGGCAGAAACCATCGCCACAACCTGGCCGACGGAATTCTCATTAAGGACAATCACATAGAGGCCCTTGCACTTCAAGGTATAGGCATTGGTGAAGTCGTAAGGCGAGCGCTTGCCGGTGCCAGCCACATGATAAAGGTCGAGATTGAAGTGGAAACGATCGAGCAGCTCGAAGAAGCGCTTGACGCCGGAGCCGACCTGGTCTTGCTGGACAACATGGAGCCCGAGCAGATGGAGACGGCAGTCAGGATTGCTTCCGGGCGGGCCGTGGTCGAGGCATCGGGCGGAATCACGCTCGAAACCGTCCGGGACATCGCCAGGACTGGTGTCGACATAATCTCCGTAGGGGCCCTCACTCACTCCGCACCCTCTCTGAACATCAGCCTCGACATGACGATCGATCTGTGACCGGTGCCGTCAGGCCATATATTGGCATAGCGCTGTTGGGAATTGCCCTGGCCGTAGTCGCCACAGCCGCGGTAGTGGGCGATATGTTTCACACCGATCAGCAGTGGCCACCCGTGTATTCGATCAATCGGATAGCGGTTGTTGGGCCGGATGCTCAGATACGCTTGTATCGCCCTGACGGCTCGGAAGAGACTTCGATCTCGTCTGGAGAAGGTCTGTTCACGTGGCCGACATGGTCGCCAGACGGTAAGACGATTGCCTACTCGGGAATCGTAAGGAACGGCAGTGGCGAGCCCGTCGTGACTCTGTTTGGATACGATTGGGAAGAGGGCGACGTTAATACGATACATGAAGGGGAGCCCGGATACGCTGGACTGCTGGCTGACGGCGTCGTCCACTATCCATTGTGGTCGCCGGACAGCAGCAAGCTTGCATTCGTGGCGGTCACGGAGCGTTACGGTTTATCGCTCTTCATCGACGAAGTCGCCGCAACTTCAGGGCCTGCCTTTGTCTTGGACAGCGGACCTCTATGGATGTCCTGGTCCACGGACTCCAGCCATCTCGCTGTTCACCGATCGCTCGACCACTTCCTAGTGAGTTTTGAAGGTGACCTGAGTATGCAGAGGGCCAGGCTGGAATCGGACTCGTATCGCGTGCCCGCCTGGAGACCCAACTCGAACCAGCTCGCACTGTCGAGTCCTGAGGGTCGAGAAGGTTATGGTCTGTACTCCGCTCCAATCACGGATTCAGGACTGGTCCTTACCCAGCCAGTTTCAGAAGTTGGTCCCGCCTCGGCTTTCCTGTGGTCGCCAGACGGCTCACATCTGGCTGTGGCGGACGACGTTCGACCAGTCCGATACGGTAACACGCCTATCCTGGTTTATCGTCGATTTCGGATGTTGGACTCGGCAACGTTTTCAGAGAAAGCGCTGGTTCACGAAAACGTCTTGTCTTACTTCTGGTCTCCAGACGGCACGAAGGTCGCGCTTGTCACGATCGCCGGCGCCGAAGGAGACTTGAGGTGGACCTTGCTTGACGTGGCAACTGGTTCTACGACCAGGCTTGTGGATTTCACTCCATCAAGGGACCAACTCACTATGTTCCAGTTCTTCGACCAGTACGCATACTCTCACATGCTGTGGTCACCTGACAGCCGGTATTTGGTCTTCGCTGGACGGCTGAGCTTCAGCGCTTCGTCTGCGGGATTCATGGCGCAGTCGGACAGAAGGTCCAGTACGGTGTACTTGATCGACACGGGGCCGGTGACCACAATAGACGAGATCGCAGAAGGTGTGCTGGGCTTCTGGTCTCCAGTCTAGAGAGCCCCGGCTCACACGCTCTACATACGGCGGGCCAGGGTAGGGTCTAACGTATCCCTTAGGCCGTCTCCGATGAGGTTGATCGCCAGCACCGTGAGCGAGAGGAACAGTCCCGGGAAGAACATAATCCACTCAGCCACTCGTACGTAGAGTCGCGCTTCGCCCATGATGTTGCCCCAACTAGGTATGTCAGGCGGCGTTCCGGCCCCCAGGAAGCTCAGTCCTGCCTCAACCAGAATCGCGAGTGCGAAGATGTAGGTACCCTGGACGATCAGCGGCGGCACGGTATTCGGGAAAATGTGTCGGGCCATTATGCGGATACCTCTGGCCCCAATCGCCTCGGCCGCCTCTACGTAAACTCTCTCTCTGAGCGTGAGCACGGAAGATCTTACGACACGCACCACGCGAGGAGTCTCGACCACAGACAGCGCGATGATCACGTTCTGCAGACTTGCGCCAAGCATTGCCACGAGCGCAATCGCCAACAGGAACGACGGAATCGCCATCAGACCATCCATAAGTCGCATGATGATAGCGTCAAGCGTCCGATAGTAGCCGGAGATCAGTCCCATTACGACGCCGCCCACCATCGTGATGATGGCAACAGCGATGCCTACGATCAATGACAGCCGACTGCCGTATACCACACGTGCGAAGATATCTCTGCCGAGATGGTCCGTACCAAACAGGTACTGGCTAGAAGGACTCCTTAGTCGCTCAATCGTGTCGATGTACCTTGGGTCAACATCCGTTATCAGTGCGGAAAAGATGGCCATCGCCGACATAATGGTCAGCAGAATCAAGCCGAACAACATGTTCGGATTCTTGATGAGCGCCCGTCTAGCGCCGACAAAGGCGCGTTGCCAGCGACTCGGCTGTGCGCCTACTACGACTAGGTCATTGCTGACTTTCTGGCGGCTGGCCATTAGTAGCGTATCCTCGGGTCCAGATATGCGTAGCTAAGGTCGACTATCAGGTTGACCAGTACGTATGTCAGGGTCACCAGCATCATCACGCCCTGTATCACTGGGTAGTCACGTCTGAGGACGGCTTCAACGATAAGTCTTCCGAGACCGGGGATGGCAAACACGGTCTCGGTCACCACCAGGCCGCCGATCAACCCTGCGAGGCCCAGCCCGATCACCGTCACCACAGGCACGGATGCATTCTTCAGAGCGTGTCGAATGAGAACCAGGCGATCTCCGAGGCCCTTGGCCCTGGCCGTTCTGATGTAGTCCTCGCGGAGTATCTCCAGCATTGTCGTGCGGGTCATGCGAGCGATCAGCGCAGCAAAGATTACGGCAATGGCTATCGACGGCAGGGTAATCGACTTCAGCCAAGGTACGATGCCGTTAGAAATGGGTTCGTATCCGACTGCAGGCAGCCACTCGAGCCTTACGGCGAAGAGGAATATAAGGTTGTAGGCCAGCCAGAACACCGGAATCGAGAAGCCCAGAACGGCGAAGAGCATTACCGCCCGGTCAATCAGTGAGTTCGCCTTCCAAGCCGCGATCACCCCCAATGGCACAGCGATAACGACAGCCAAGACCTCGGACGCAAGTGCAAGCACGATAGTCGGTTGAAGTCGTTGGGCGATCAGTTCTGTAACCGGGTACCTGGAGAAGATCGAGGTACCCAAGTCACCCCGCGCTACGTGTGTCATCCAGATCCAAAGCTGCTCATGAATCGGTTTGTCCAAGCCGAGTTGCTTTCGCACTCGCTGGATGTCCTCTGGATTGCCGAAGTCACCTGCAATGACTGCTGCGGGGTCTCCAGGTGCAATGTGGACAAGGGAAAACGTTATAATCGCCACGAACAATACAACTGGGATCGTGGCGAGTATTCGCTGGATGACGTATTGAAGCATGTGTTCTCTTAGCCGGAGTCCAGGATTGCTAAGCGGGGCCGGACCTTGCGGTCCGGCCCACTAGATGTCGCGATTCACCCCGGCTCAACCACGACCAAGGCTCAGCGACACCTTACCTATTTGTCCAGCCAAACACCCCAGAAGTGAAGCAGTCGGTGAGGCTCGTAGCCCTTGACATAGTCCTGCCGCGCAACGAGGAAGTTGAACTGACCCATCGTCATATAGTTGGGGTTCGCGTAATTCTCGGCCTGGATCGCGTCAGCGATTCGCAGCTGCTCTTCCAGTGTCCCAGCCAGAGGGAACTCCTCTATCAAGCCCTGGATCGTCTCGTTCTGAGGCCACCCGAACCAGTTGCCACTCAGCCCGACCGCGGTGATCGGGTCGAACGTGCCGCCCCAAGTGTGGAAGACGTTCCAGCCACCCTCGGCAGGCAGGGATTTCTCTGCCCGGCGGGCAACGACTGCGGCCCAGTCCATCGAAGGCATTTCGACCTGTGCACCGATTGACTCCAGATTCCGCTTGGTTATCAGGCCGGAAGCGAAGAAGTCAGGGTAGTCGGTTGCCGCGAGCACGATGACCGGGTCGTTGAATCCGGTGTCGTTTACGTATTCCTGCCAGAGAGCTTTTCCGGCTTCGACGTCTGGTTCTGAGTAGTAGACGTCGCTTCCGACTTCACTGGCCAGTGGGCCGCCGCACATGAACAGCGCAGGGCAGGTCTCCCAGAGGAAATCCGGTCCGTATCCGGCCCGCATGTACTCTTCTCGGTTCACTACTGCCTGGACGGCGAGCCTAGCACGCTGGTCGTTGAACGGCGGGTGCAGGTGGTTGAACACGAGCCAGGGCGACGCCCACGGACTAATGGTGTCAACCTGCACGCTGGGGCTGTCTTCAAGCGTCGCAAGCAGGTCACCGGCTATTCCCTCAGAGAAGTCCGCCTGCTGCGTGAGCAGTGCCGCGACGCGTGTGGCTTGGTCAGGCACCTCTGCCATGACTATTCGATCGAGGAACGCTTCCTTGCTACCAGCAGCTCCGTCCTTGGGATCTGTTCGGGAAATGTAGTCCTCGTGGCGTTCCAACACGAGCCGGTTTCCAGGCTCCCAACTCACGAACTTAAAGGGCCCCGATCCGATCGTCTGTTCCGCCTCGATCGCTACGTCTGGCGATGTGGCGTTCGCTACCTCTTCCTTGAATATATAGACCGTACCCCAAGTCCCCCAGAAGAATGGCACCAACCCGAAGGTCTTCCCCATGTCCATCTGGAATGTGACGTCGTCGATCTTCGTGTAACTGGGTTCGCCAAGCTGGCGAATGCTAATGCCTACGGGCTGGCGCTGTTCATACCTGTCGATGGAAGCCAGAACATCGTCAGTCGTCTGTGTATCTCCATCGTGGAATGTCATTCCTTCCCGGATCTTAAAGGTATAGGACTTAGCGTCATCGGTCATCGACCACTCTTCGATCACCTGTGGCTGACTCTGGAGCGCGGAGTCCCACGCGAACACCGCATCGTACATCTGGCGCGCGGTATTATGAGTCATGGCTGCCGTGGTCCAAACCGGGTCAAGAGTTCTGAGGCTGGCCTGAGGCACCCACTGGAGGGTTCCACCCTTCTGGACCATTTTGTCGTCCATGGCTGCGACCGGCATGCGCCTGACCTTGGTCACCTTTGGTGCTCCTATCGGCGCAGCTTCTGGGATAGACGCGGCAGCCTGCTCTGCTGCCGCCGCTGGAGCAGGAGCGGCCGGCTGTTGCGGGGCCTGAGGAGACATTCCCGTAGGCTGCTGAGCCGCGGCCGCAGGCGCTGCAGGCGCTGGGGCGGCAGGTTGCTGTGGAGCCGATGGCTCCTGGGCGCTGGAACAGGCCATCGCAACCGCCACAAGCCCTGACAGCAGAACGGCGGCTAACCACCCGCTGACCCGAGGTAGGCGTTCTGTAATCTTCATATTTACTCCTATGACACTTCTAACTATCCGACTTCCAATTGCTACAGTTCCATGTCGCAAGTTTCGGAGGCGCTTAAGCGATGATTATAGGTTTGAGTCCGTTAGTCGTCAACAAACCTGGATGTCGAACCATTCAAGCGCATGTCTATTGGCGGAGTTTATCTCTCCATGATGAGTTGCCGGGTCATGACTCCAGAGAACTTGGCGTCAGCCCATAAGGCGCCGATCACCTCTGCGAAAATCGTTGACAATCAGGCAGGTCGTACCTAGAATCGAAATTGCTGTAGGGTGCTCAGCGTTCCTCGGTAGGCCACCAGTCGAATAATTGGCGGATGCCGAATCTACTCCTCATGCAGACTGGACTCGTGCAAAGTGCGTCGCTCTTGGACCCCTAAACCCGGCGACCGTGTGGTCAGGCATCCCAGGCGTGTCGAGCTGAGTCCCGTCACCGTCCTTGTCGACACCCGCAAGGTTCAGCATAAGGCGCTTGCGTCCCCAATGATCGTGATCTACGTATTCATTGGGCTGATCATCAGTGGAACCCTGCTGCTTTCGCTGCCCTTTAACCACTATGGTGGCGGCTTCACACCGTTTATGGACGCGCTGTTCACGGCGACGTCGGCAGTGACGGTCACGGGCCTGATTGTCAAGGATACCTCGACTTACTGGACGTTGGGAGGCCAGCTGGTAATTGCAGGGATCATATTCGTGGGCGGCCTGGGATTCATGTCGCTTGCAACGTTCGCTTTGGTCGCGATTGGTCAGAGAGTAACCCTACCGCAGCGAATGTTGCTCAAGGAGAGTTTTGGAGGAGACCTCTTGGGCGTCGGACCTAGCGGGTTGGTTCGACTGACGGTCGGGATCGTGATCTTCGCCGTGGGCACTCAGTTGCTGGGGTTTGTGATTCTCGCGATTAGGTTCTGGTTCATTTACCCTCCCGACCGTGCGTTGTTGATGGCGCTGTTTCACTCGATTTCGGCTTTCAACAATGCTGGGTTCATTTTTCTTACAGAAGAGGGAGGATTGACCGCCTTCCAGAACGACGGGACGGTCATCGGTGTCACTGCAGGAATGATTTTTCTGGGCGCGATCAGTTATGGCGTGGTGATCGACCTCGTCACGCGCCGACGCTTCAGGCTGTTCGGCCTGACCACCAAGTTGGTACTTGTGCTGACAGGTGCGACCATTCTGGTTGGCATCGGCACCTTCCTGGTGTTTGAATATCGGAACCCTGATACTCTCGGGCCCCTTCCAGTGTCTCAGAAGTTGACCACGGCGGTGTTTGAGTCCGTGAGCGGACGCACCGCTGGATTCACGACTCTTGACTATAGCGAGACTGAGGATGAGACCAACTTCATGTTGACCGGCCTTATGTTTATCGGAGGGGCATCCGCATCGGTGGCTGGCGGAATTAAGGTCAATACGCTTGCAATCATTCTCGTCGCCGTACTTTCCACAATGCGAGGACGTACCTTTGCCTCAATTTTTGGACGAGAAATTCCTTCCGAGCAGGTCAGACGAGCCCTCGTGCTTGGCGCCATTTCGACCGCCATAGTGTTCAGCGTTATCGTTGCCTTGAGCATCACCGATGACGGCATGGACTTCCTTGATCTCTTCTTCGAGAGTGTATCCGCTTTCGGCACGGTGGGACTCAGCACCGGAATCACACCGATGCTGTCGCAGTGGGGCCAGATCATCTTGGTCTTGGCAATGTTTATTGGCCGTCTAGGTCCATTTACCATAGGGATCGCAATGGCCCAGAGCGCCACGATTGACAACTATCGGTTCGTCCAGGAACGCGTTACAATAGGATGACTTTTCGGTCCTTCGGGTTTTGACCGCAGGATTGGCTGGAGGCCGTGGCATGAAAAAACAGATCGCCGTGCTTGGTCTGGGAAGATTCGGGTCCAGCATCGCCCGCTCACTGTACAACCTTGGACACGATGTGCTGGCAATGGACAATGACGAGACCCGCGTTCATCACATGATGGGGGCTTGTACGTATTCCCTGATCGGGGACTGCACCAATGAAGCTGTGCTAAGGGAGTTGGGAGTACCTGACTATGATGCGGCGGTAGTAGCCATCGGCTCCGACGTCACGTCGAGCATCATGGCCTCGGTCCTCATTAAAACGATGGGAGTCCCGTACGTAGTGTCGAGAGCGCACAACGAGCTGCACGGCAATACACTGTCTCTGATCGGCGTGGACAAGGTCATCCATGCTGAGGAAGAGATGGGAAACCGCCTTGCCCACAGCATGTTCAATCCTAACGTTCAGGAATACCTCGAGATCACACCGAATTTCGGCATCAGCAAGCTCAGGGTCCCTGAGCGATTCGACGATATGAGCCTCACGGAGCTGGGCTTTTCCAGTCCAAGGAACAAATACGGTCTCGTGGTTCTCGCGGTTCGTAGGGGCAGAGAGGTGACCCTCAATCCTGACACTAGCGACAGGCTGCGCTCAGGAGACTGGTTGGTACTGGCTGGACACGACTCCATGCTGGATCAGCTGGACAACATGGCGGAGCAGTTCGTGGAATTGGACGCCGCAAATTGATCTTGATGCCGCTGCTTTACTTCAGCAGGTTGGGTGAGTCGTCACAGTGATCAGGTGGCCAAGAAGAGGAAATCAATCCAAGGACAGAGATCAGGGCAGTGTTCGACCGTCATCTGTACTAGTCCAGGTCACAGGGGCGCGTTCTGACAGTCACGTGGTCAGACTTGCGTGTGAGCTACTCGAGTCCCGAAGAAGCACGCTGCACATTCTCTATGTGATTGAGGTTTCGCGAGACACCCCGCTTGACGCCGTGGTTGCCGACGACTCTTCGGTGGGCGAACAAGTACTTGAGGCTATGGAACGGGTCGCCGGACAATACAACTGCACCTTGGAAGCTCATCTGGTGCAGGCGCGGGAATCGGGTACAGCAGTGGTCCGGGAGGCGGTCGAAAAGAATGTCGAGGCGATAGTCGTTGGCACGTCCGTTGCCGAGGTCTATGGGCAATACTCGCTTGAGCAGCATGTACCGTACGTACTAAGGCACGCTCCGTGTCGGGTGATTCTCTCACGGGAGCCAACTCAGATAGTATCCGGTCCTGCAAGGTACGCATCCTGCGTAAGGGCGAACTAGATGGCGGTCAATTCCGGGCCCGCGAGGGTAACTAGACGATTGAATCGTGTGGCCGTAGGTGGATGTGGTAGGATCGGCGCTTCAATTGCCGTCGCACTAGGTAGCCCTGGCCGGACGATCCACATACTCGATATTGTCATTGGCGCTTTTGATCATCTGCCTCCCGACGCTGTAAGACAGGGAATAGTCACACCATTCCTTGCAGACATAACATTGGAGTCGGACTTACGTGCTACGGGCGTCCAGGACGCCGACGTGTTCATCGCGGTGGCTGGTAGCGATGCGGTAAACGTTATGGCCGCCCAGATTGCCCGTCACATACTTGGAGTTAGCAGCGTAATTTGCATATTGAACGATCCGATCAAGCGAGACATGTATGAGAATCTCGAATTGACGACTATCAGCCACACAGAGATCCTAAGGGATCTGGCTCTTCAGCACCTCTAGTCCCACATCACGAGAATCTGCCTGAACAATGTATGCGATCATAGTAGGCGCCGGTCGAATTGGGACCGCAGTCGCGCACTGGCTCCTGGCTGCCGAACAGGAGATTACGGTCATCGACCGCGACCCGGACAGGCTCTCAGCAATTGAGGACGAGTTGGGGAGCGTTGCTGTGCGCGGCGACGCAACTGAAGCTCGAGTACTATTGAAAGCAGGCGCGAGCCGTGCTGATGTTCTCATTGTCACTGGACGCAGAGACGATGAGAATCTGGTGATATGCCAAATGGCAGCACACCTTTTCGGTGTTGGCAGAGTGATGGCAATTGTCAACGTGGCTGAGCATGTCGAACTGTTCAATCGACTTGGCGTGAACGAGACGGTTGACACGACGGCGATGCTTGTAGATGCATTCGAGGAACGGCTCGGAAGTCTGCTAGTCGAGGATGTTGGAGGAGCTTGATGGCTGCCAGGTTAGCTTATCTCGGCCCTCAGGGCACCTACAGCGAGCAGGCGGCCATTGATTATGACCCACAATCTGATCGTGTCGCTTATCATGCCATTCCGCTCGTAGTGAGAGCTGCGGATACTGGCGAGGTCGAAGAGGCGATCGTTCCCATTGAGAACAGCCTGGAAGGCACCGTGACCTTCACAGTCGATCTGCTGATTCACCAGTCGGATCTCAAGATCAGGAGTGAGGTGGTCGTTCCCATTCACCACTGTTTGTTGACTGAGTCAAGCACTCAGCTTGAGGAGGTTGAGATCGTCTACTCTCATCCGCAGGCCCTGGCTCAGTGTCGTAACTACCTCACACGAAACCTACCTAAAGCTGAACACGTCGCGTCTCTCAGCACAGCCAGCGCGGTCACAGACATGCGGGAAAGCCGTCATGCGGCGGCAGCTATTTCGAGCCGACGAGCTGCCGAGATATTCGACGCGACCATAGTTGAAAGCAACATTGAAGATGTCTCCAACAATCAGACCAGGTTCGTAGTGCTGGCAGAATCGGATCATGAGCCGACCGGCAATGACAGGACTTCGATCTGCTTCGACTTCTCCCAGGATGCGCCGGGAGTTCTCTACGATACCCTGGGAGAGTTGGCTCGCAGAAATATCAATATGATCAAGATAGAGTCCCGACCGGACAGGAGGAGTCTTGGACAGTACGTCTTCCTGATAGATCTTGAAGGCCATCGCAAAGACGACGTAATTCGGGACGCCTTGGAGGGTATCAGGTCTCGGGCGTCGATCTTCAAGGTACTTGGATCATATCCCAAGGCTGCAATCTTGAACCGACGGCTAGCTGGAATTCCGAACAATAAAACAGGGCCGGCTCAAGCGGGCCGGCCCTGTTAGTCTTATCTGGTCTGAATTTCTACGCAGTGCCTTCTTCGCACTGATCTGTGCCGCTGCTAGCTGTGCCACTGCTAGCTGTGCCGCTGCCGGCGGAGATTTTCGTCCTCACGGCACCCACACCCTGCCGCGCACTGGCGACCGCCTCCGTTCCCGCATCTCGGACTGCGCCGAGTGTTGAGGAACCGCGCTCCCTGAGCGAGTCGACAGCTGGACCTACTCGGTCACCTACGGCGCCTATGTCAGGTATACCTCGACTGCGCATTTCGGCCGCCATCTGAGCGGCCATCTCGTCAGCGCGTGTTCGCCACGCTCCTCCCATCTCTACAAGCTCTGCCCGTGTCTGCGCGCCGGGTTTTGGCGCAAGAAGCAAGCCCACTGCTCCACCGATTACGGCCCCTATGAAAAGGCCGAGAACGAATCCTCCGCCTCCATTGTTGTTGCCCATTTCCATTCCTCCTGAGTCTAGTTGTCCTTTTGGCGGCGTCTATTGCGGAACAACCCCATTACAAAGCCGACTGTGCTGCCAATTCGGCGCCCGGTCGACACGTTTTGAGTGGCAGGGTTGATAACGCGTTCCGATATTGTATGAGCGGCATCCTGAACAGTATCAATAGTAACCTGAGCTGAATTCAGCAGCTTACGGATCTGGGCGAAAACCAGAAAAAGCGCTACTAGAGCGACGGTAAGCAGTATCAGTAGCACGACATCTGTTACCAGCCCGACTATGGTAGCGATGTCGCTGACGGTGTCGCCTTCCAATCAAGTCCCCATTCATTGGCTATTCTTAGAATCATCCTAGCATGGGGCAAAATGGCACGCAATTGAAATAGAGGTCATGGTTCTGTTTACTTTGGGCTCGTGTCGGAAGGGACTTCATCCTTGCGGGCGAGCATGCTTTGACGCGCTCTGAGCCAGTGAGTTGCTGCGTGACGAAACAGTTGGCGCAGCGTCAAATCGGACGAGGACCCGTGGCGCCAGACGAGGACAGGGAAGCTGAGGCTGAGGCTAGGTGTCGTGGAGGGTGTAAACGGGACGGATTACTCAGGGCTTGATGAGCATCCTGGTGGTGCCGCTTTCGTCCTTGCGCTGGGTCAGGACATTATGACTGCGCTCTTCAGCCCATACGACCACGTCATAGGCATTGAGCACATCCGGAATTATCACTTCTATGAAAGACTCAGCGTCGAGTTCGATCTGCGCGGTCAGGGCAGCCAGAATCCCGGCACAGGTCTTGCCTGTGCCGTCTATGATAATCCAGCCGTTTGAACTCTCAACACCAGCGCCGTTTCCGGCCATTATCTGAGCTTCTCGGACGCTGATCTTTCCGGTCTCGCGCAGGTCAAGCTGTCGCCTGAACTCGCCGACCGCATCCCTATGGACTGCCGACGCTCGATCGCCCTTCTGACATACAGCGCCGCGGACACCGACAATGTCTGGGTTGATTCGAGCCAGCTCGTCCAGGTCACTCATTCTCAGATGGCCGGATAAGGCTGTGGACATGCCCGTCTCCTTGCCTTCCAGTACCATCTCGCGGAGCTGTAGCTCCGGCATGAAGTCGAAGAGGTTCCGTCCATCCTTGGTCAGGGTGTCAATCAGCCACCCGTCGCATTGCCCAGCCTTCGCTAGCTCCACCATGTGGTCCGCTTCAAGACCTCCATAGAGCGGATTGTCCGCGAATAGCGACCCAATCAGCTTGGTCTCGAACCCATTCAGAGCCTCTCTGCATTCGAGAAGCGTTTCGACTGCCTGTTCGTACTCGGTCGTCATGAACCCGACCTTGACTGAGGTCGCGTCGAGGATCCCCGCGGCATACACAGCCATTGCGACTGTTCCGGCCTGGTTAGGTACCACTCCCAACGTGACGCTTGCGTGGCGCGCCGTCGGAATCTCGTCACGCACGGCTTTCACCGTAAGAGGATGCGCGGAACCGACAAGGGCCTCTTGCAGGTTCTTGACATCCACGATGTCCGCGCCGCCGTGCAGCGCCTCCATGGCTTCGGGTAGGTTCTGAACGCTTACCATTAGAAGCATACGTGCTCACCTGTGGCTGGAGAAGTAGTTCCCACTGAGGTCGTATAGGTTGTCTGTGGTACGCCCTGGGGGTTGGTGACGGCTCCGGAGGCTCTGCAAAAGACTTCGTCGCTTAACTCTTGGAACCGATGTCGATCACCGAGCCTACGTCAGAATGCAGTTCCGACTTCTCAGACTCTGACAGATCGGAAAGTGGAAGTCTGACGTGACCGCCAGCCAGTCCCATTAACTCTCCCCAGAACTTGCACATAGAAGCTGGAAGGGCTCCCCCAAACTTCTGGACGGTATACGCCCACCACTTGTCGGAGACCTGTTTTATAGGTCGCACGTGGGCATCATAGAAGTCGTCGTCTAGGTCGCCTCTCATCGCCTTGTCAATGAACTGCACATAGTAGTTCTTGTCAGGCGTATCGAATCGCCAATCCGACGTATTGGCGAACATCACCTGCTGCTCGAAGCCCAACTCTCGACCGCGGAACAGTATCCACTCATCTGGCGTGCTGATTATCGCGTCACGTCCGACGAGCTGATGCGTCTCAACTGACAATTCCTGGTTGAAGCTTGCTTCCTTGACTCCGACCACGTTGGGAATCTGGCAAACTCGCTGGAGGCCCTGTGCGCTCAATACCGTGCCGAATTGCGGCGAGTTATAGTACATGATGGCAAGATCAGTGTTGTCCGCAAGCAGGCGGACCCACTCCACGACCTGATCCTCTGTGTTGGTCACGAAGTATGGCGCTCCCACTATCAGCAGGTCGAACCCCACGCCTTCGGCATGGCGCGCCAAGCTCAACATGGACTTCGCCGAAGTGTGCGACACATGTGCGGCGATCGGCCACTCACCAGCAGATTCTTCAGCCACTACGTCATAGACGCGAAGGCGCTCCTCTTGGGTTAGGCTCCAGAACTCGCCCATGCCCCAAGTGCAGCCGGCCCCATGAGTCCCGAGAGCCCGGACATGTGCGATGTTGCTTCGCAGACCGTCCTCGTCCAGCTCGTCTTCTGGTGTGAACGGCGTCATGAGAGTAGTCCACTGGCCGCGAAGGTTTTCTCGCGCCCAGCCCATCGACTCTGTCTTGTTGTATTCGGCCATAGTTCTCTCCGCTGCAGGGGAATTCTGCGGGTTGCTGAAGGTTCAGGACCCCTCTGAGACCGTCTGAATTATAGTAGCCATGAGGGGTTGCGGTGTCAATGACGCATGGCACGCGCCGCCCTTCAGCATGAGGTCACTGGGGTTTACCGATGCCGACTTGATCGCCGCGAAGGGTATCAGCCCTTCATTATTGCCTTGTTGTGGGTTCTGAGGCAGCGGGTGCACACGTACAGTCTCTCGGCCTTGCCGTCTCGGATGATAGTGGAGCGTTGCACGTTGGCGAACCACCTGGTACGAGTACGCTTGTTCGAGTGGCTGACGTTATTGCCGGATTGACCGGCCTTGTTACACAGTTGGCATCTGGCCATTTTTACTCTTTGACGGTCTTAGGGGTTGCGATTACAATTGGTCACCAGACCGTGCAGTCAGGCGAATAAACACTAGCACACTCAAGAATTACTGGGCAAACCGGACTATCTATGGCACCTTCTGTTCCAAGCTCTCAGAGACTAGACGGCCCAGGGCTCTTGTCGCTTTTCGAGTCTGCACTCGAGCTTCTTGAGGCAAATGTGCCTGAGATCAACAGGCTCAACGTGTTTCCTGTGCCGGACGGCGACACTGGAATCAATATGTACTTGACGCTTCTGGACGTTGTTTCCAACACCGTACGTCATGTATCCCCATCCGTTGCTGAGACTTCGCGTGTGATGGCGGAGGAGGCGCTCAACGGTGGGCGCGGAAACAGCGGGGTTTTGCTTTCTCAGTTCTTCATGGGCATGGCGGCGGCGCTCGAAGGTTGCGACGATTTCGGTACCGTCGACTTCACACGCTCCCTCGCATCGGCCTCGGTCCACGCATACGGAGGAATCGGTCATCCCAGGGAGGGAACGATACTCACAGTTATGCGCGAGTCGTCCGAAGCCGCTCAGAACAGATCGACGGACGACCTCGCCAGCCTGCTGGATACTGTGTGCGAAAGCGCACTGGACTCCGTTGCGCGCACCCCTACGATGCTGGCCGTACTTCGGAAAGCCGGCCTCGTGGATTCCGGTGGATATGGCTTCTACGTCATGCTTGAAGGCATTCGGCGACACCTTAGGGGAACAGGGGACTTGGATGAACTGCTCACTCCCCCACAGCCGGTATCGCTTGACGGCAGTGTCTCCTCAGAATTCTTGGACGAGATCGAGGAAGAAGAGTTTGGGTACTGTACACAATTCATGATCAGTGGGGCATCTCTCGACAAAGACTCCATCATGGAAAAGCTGATCGAACTCGGAGAGTCCCCAGTTGTTATCGGCACGGACACGCTTGTGCGAATCCATGTTCACACGTACGATCCAGATGAGATAGTGAATTTCGGTCGAACGCTTGGAGCGGTGTCCAAAGAGAACATCCAGAACATGGATGAACAGCGTGAGCAGTACTCGGCCGATCGCCGCGCCGAGCTGGGCATCGAAGATGTCGCCGTCGTCGCCGTCGTACAGGGTGAAGGACTCGAGAACGTATTCAGAGATTTCTCGGTCGAACACTTTGTAAGTGGCGGCGACACCATGAACCCGAGTGTCGGTGCCATTCTTCGCGCTATAGAGGACGCCCCTTTAGAGAACGTGGTGTTCCTGCCCAACAACCCCAACATCATTCTCGCCGCTGAACAGGCAGCGGAGCGTTCCTCCAAGAATGTCCGTGTTGTCCCTAGCCGAACAGTAGTACAGGGGATAATGTCAGTCCTGAACTACGACCTTACTCGGGGGTCGTTGGCTGACCATGCTGCTGAGATGGTGAATCAGTTGGACAAGGCTCGCACTGGGGAAATTTGCTTCGCGTCCCGTGACGCTGAGGTAGATGGCGTTAGGGTAGAGGAAAATCAGCTAATTGCGATGTTGGACAGGAAGGTCGTGTGCGCAGACTACGACTTAGAGGGTGCGCTCAAATGCCTTCTGGAGACCGCTAGTGCCGACCAGCCCGTAGATTTGGCTACCCTTTACTGGGGCGATCAGATCGACGAGTTGAAGGCTGAGGAACTTGCCTCAACCGCGGCAATGAGATTCCCCCAGACCGAGTTCGAGGTGGTCAGCGGGGGTCAGCCGCACTATCATCTGTTCGTGTCAATCGAGTGAGGTTTGGCCATGGCTGTGCGTGTAATAACAGATAGCGTTTCCGATCTTCCGGCGAGTATAGCGAGTGAGCTTGACATAACGGTTGTGCCCGCCAATGTGCACTTCGGAACCCAGGTGTTCAAGGATGGTGTAGACCTTACTACTGACCAGTTCTTCGAGAGACTCTTAAACGGGCCCGACTTTCCGACCACGTCCCAGCCTTCTGTTGGGGAATTCGTTGATGCCTATTCACGCGTCGCTGAAGATGCCGACGCCATTGTCTCCATACACGTGTCCGGCAAGGTGAGCGGCACGGTCAACTCGGCCCGGCAAGGGGCGGAACGGGTACAAGTAGAGTGTCCGATAGAAGTACTGGATACGCAACAGGCTTCGATGGGTGTTGGTCTAATAGCGATGGCTGCCGCCCGCGCCGCTCAAGGAGGCGCAGCCGTTGACGAGGTCCTTGCTGTCGCAAATAGCGCGACCGAAAGAGCTCAGTGCATTGCGCTTCTTGATACACTCGAATTTCTTCAGAAAGGTGGACGAATCGGCAAGGCTAAGGCGCTGGTTGGGACCCTCTTGAAGATAAAGCCCCTTATCATGGTCCAGGACGGCGAGGTCCATGACTTCGCCAAAGAGCGCACTCGCCGAAAGGCTATCGCCAGGCTCGAAAGGGCCGCAGATGAGTTCGCTCCCCTCACTTCGGCCTCTGTCATGTACAGCACGTCTCGCGACGAGGCCGACGCACTCGCCGAAACGCTTCGCCCTCTGATGACAGGGGAAGAAGACCCCATAGTGGTCAGGTTCGGCCCCGCACTTGGTACCTATGTCGGTCCCGACTCGCTCGGACTGGTAGTGCTGAGCGCCGAGAAATAGCTCGCGCATCGATTGGATGCGATCCGGACATGACAGTCACACGGCAGGCAGCCCGCTCGCTCTACAACATCTTGCTTGAAGAGCGCGCTCGAGGCTTCGACAATACTGCGGTCATCGGTGGACTAGACGGATTTCTGGAACGCTTTTCCGGCGATTTAGAACCGACTCTAGGTGGTATCACGTCTTACGCATCGCTCACCCCCGACGAGCGTTCCGAGTGGTCCCGGCAGACCGTGGACCGAATGCGCGCAGCAGCTGTTGTCACCCCCAAACCGCAGTCATTGGAGCCGCGGAGAAAGCACGACGGTCGATCGACACAACGATCCCAGCCCAGAAAGTCGTCGGCGCCCCAGCGTCCTCTGAAGATGTCTGACGACGTCACTCTGATGAAGGGTGTGTGGCGCAAGATCGAGCCACGACTGGAGAACCTCGGCGTCAATCGAGTTGGCGACCTGGTCTATCTATTTCCGAATCGTCATACTGACTACACCAAGATTCGCAAAGTCGCGCAGCTTGCGCCCGGTGACGACCAGACGGCGATCTTGACGGTCTGGGAAGCCAGCCAGACCATGCTCGGACGTCAGAAATCAACCCAGGCCGTGCTGGGTGATGAGACAGGAAATGTCAGGGCCGTGTGGTTTAACAACCCCTGGCTCGCGTCTCGACTAAAACAGGGATGCCGTGTGTCGCTGAGCGGGAAGGTCACGGTATTCAGGGGCAGCCTCGTATTTCAAGGGGCCGAGTGCGAGATCCTGGACGACGAAGAGGATGACACGCTGCATACCGGGCGGCTGGTCCCCGTGTACCCGTCAACCCAGGGTCTGTCACAGCGGCTGATTCGCACTCTAGTGAAGCGTGCCCTGGATGCCTGCATCGGACAGATCTGCGAGTTTCTTCCGGAAGAAGTGCTGCATCGCGCGGGTCTGGTCGGCCTGCGAAGTGCGGTTGAGCAGATGCACTATCCAGAAGACTGGGACAGCTTTCAGCATGCCCGCCGCAGACTGGCGTTCGACGAGCTCTTCATGCTCCAGTTGTCCGTGCTATCAAGGCGGGTCCAGTGGAAGGAGTCGGGAGGCGCACTGCCGCTCCACATTGACTCTCACGCGATGGATGCGTTCATGAGCACGCTGACGTTCGATCTCACCGGTGCCCAAACCAGAGCGGTCAATGACATACTGACTGACATCGAGACTGATTACGCAATGAGTCGGCTTCTGCAGGGCGACGTAGGCAGTGGTAAGACCATTGTGGCGACCGCCGCCATGCTTGCGGCGGCGCACAGCAATAGCCAAGCAGCTCTCATGGCTCCAACCGAGATTCTCGCTGAGCAGCACTTCCTCACTGTGTGCCGTTTGCTGGACGGCCCAGGGTTCGAGCCGGCTGGAGGCAACATTCAGACATTGAGTGTCGCGGGATTGGACCGAAAGCTGACGGTCGCGCTTCTACTAGGGGGACAGCGTAAGCGTCTGCGTGACGATACGAAAAGTCTGCTCTCAGCCGGCATGATCGACATAGTAATTGGGACACACGCTCTGATCCAGGAATCGGTGGACATTCCGAACCTGTCGCTGGCGGTTGTGGATGAGCAGCACAGGTTTGGTGTAGTGCAACGCGCCAAGTTGCGCGAAAAGGGTGTCCGACCTCACTTCCTGGCCATGAGTGCCACGCCCATTCCCAGATCGCTGGCGATGACGCTGTATGGAGATCTGGACGTCTCAGTGATAGACGAGATGCCCCCGGGACGACAGCCGGTACGCACTAGGTTCGTTGAGAATGACCGACGTGATGCGGCCTACGAGTTTGTGAGCAATGAGCTAGACGCGGGAAGGCAGGCATTCGTCGTATGTCCGCTCATTGACGAGTCGGAAATTATCCAGACAAAAGCGGCACAGGAGGAGTTCGAACGTCTGTCCACAACGGTGTTCGCGGACCGTGCCGTCGGATTGCTGCACGGTCGTATGAGCTTGGCGGAGAAGGAAGGTGTGATGGACAGGTTCAAGGAAGGCGAGCTGGACGTCTTGGTGGCAACCCCCGTCATTGAAGTGGGCATCGACGTTCCGAATGCGACGGTCATACTTGTCGATGGTGCCGAGCGCTTCGGACTGTCCCAGCTCCACCAGCTCAGGGGCAGGGTAGGGCGCGGATCGCATCAGAGCTTCTGCCTTCTGCTATCGGAGTCGCCGGGCTCGGAGGCGCTCAGCCGACTCAGGCTGCTTGAGCGGACCTCGGATGGCTTCAGGCTGGCGGAGGAGGATCTCAAGCTGCGAGGGCCGGGCGACTATCTCGGGACTCGTCAGAGCGGCCTTCCAACGTTCAGGGTGGCGGAAATCACCGACCAGGACATCGTCTCCCTCGCACGACGCGAGGCGGATCACCTGCTAGCCGCAGACCCTGACCTGTCAAAGCCCGAGCACGGCCCGCTCGCTGCCGCGTTCGCGGACTACAACTCACGTCTCGCCGGAGAGCATAGCTGACCTCTGACCTGGCTGCTCGGCGTAGTTCCGGAGGCCATCGCATCTCTCGCAGCATCGACAAACACACCTGCGGGCAGGCTTCTGCGCTAGCAGCGTAGTGCAAGCCTGCCCAGTGTGCGCCAGATTTGACACTAGTCTTAGACTGTCAATATAGTTGGCCTGACGAAGAACACAGAAAACGGGGCGAAACTGAAACTTGGAATCAGCGAGCGAGGGGAAATGGCCAAGATAAAGCACATTGCGATAGCCAGTCAGGATCCGGACAAGACCGCAAAATTCTTTAAGGAAGTCTTCGATCTTGAAGAAGTTGGCAAAGTGGACAGCGCCAATGCCACCGGATACTACCTGAGTGACGGCAACATCAACATGGCGATCCTGAACTTCCACAATGAAGTGGTTGCTGGCGCTGAGTTCGGAACCGACTACTCGGGCATCCACCACATCGGGTTTCAAGTAGAAGACGCCGAGGCGACTGAGTCGCGGCTCAGGCAAAACGCTTCTCACCCGCGGGACGACATCAACAAGGCCCTGCACTCAGGCATGGGGAGCGGTCACGGCGGCATGAACGTCGAGACCAAGTACGCCGGCCCTGACGGAATCATGATTGATATCTCACAGTCCGGCTGGGTCGGCACAGACGGAGACTGAAACGCCGATCGGTCTGGACTTCAGACCTCGCGCTCTAGCGTCTCCGCAGCTCTCCCTCGCATTCGTGAACGGCTTACACCCTACGGGTATTCAGCCCTTACTGAATACTATTGATGGAACAGATTCAGCGCTGAACCCACGTGGAACCACCTGATCTGCTCCTCAGCGAACGAGTGGTTCAGGCTGAGAGTCTCATCAGTGCCGTCGGCGTGGTGCAGGATCGCCGTCACGATCTTGCCGGGTGCCAACTCGGACAGACCCCCAATGCTGATTCGGTCGTCTTCCTGGATTCGGTCGTAGTCGGTCGGATCGCTGAATGTCAGCGCCAGCAGCCCCTGTTTCTTCAGATTGGTCTCGTGGATTCGGGCGAAGCTGCGGGCTATGACGGCTGCGCCGTTGAGCAGTCTAGGCGACAGCGCCGCGTGCTCACGCGAGCTGCCCTCGCCGTAGTTGTCGTCTCCGACGACCACCCACCTGATACCCTTGGCTTTGTAGTTCCTCGCGACCGCCGAGACCGCGGACCCGTACTCACCGGTCTCGAGGTTCTTGGTCTTGCCCGCCTCACCTGTGTAGGCGTTGATTGCCCCCATGAACATGTTGTCGCTGAACTTGTCCAGATGTCCGCGCAGGGAGAGCCAAGGACCGGCCGGGGAGATGTGGTCGGTCGTGCACTTGCCGGACACCTTCAGCAGCACTGGGACGCGCTCGAAGTCGCCGCCGTCCCACGCCTGCCAGGGCTGCATAACCTGAAGCCGCTGTGAGTCCGGCGCGACCTCGACAGATATGTCGCTGCCATCTTCGGGTGGCGCGACGTAGCTGGTCGCCCCTCGATCGAACGCCTGCTCCGGCACTTCCGGCGCCGTTGCGGGCGGATCGAGCCTGAACGTCGATCCGTCTGGAGCCGTGATCTCGTCTGTGAGAGGGTTAAACGACAGGCTGCCGGCTATGGCATAGGCGGTGACGATCTCTGGACTGGCGATGAAGTTCATCGTGGTCGGCGCGCCGTCGTTGCGTCGAGGGAAGTTTCTGTTGTACGAGGTGACGATCGTGTTCGCGCCAGTGTTGGCGTCCCGTGATCTCCGCCACTGACCGATGCACGGCCCGCAGGCGTTGGCAAGCACCGTGGAGTCGATCTTGTGGAGTGAGGCCATCTGACCGTCTCGCTCAATGGTTGCGCGCACCTGCTCCGATCCCGGCGTCACCATGAACGGAACTGCCGACTTCATGCCGTGCGCGGCGGCCTGCTCCGCGACATCCGCGGCGCGGCTCATGTCTTCATACGACGAATTGGTGCATGATCCGATCAGAGCCGTAGAGATGGCGTCTATGAACTCGTTTGACGGGTCCGCGACCTCGGCGGCCAGCTCGGAGATCGGACGCGCGCGATCCGGAGAATGCGGTCCCACTACGTGCGGTTCCAGCGTCGAGAGGTCGATCCTGACCACCTGATCGAAGTAGCTGTCGGGATCGGTCTCAACCTCAGCGTCAGCACTGAGCAGGTCTGCGTACCTGTCTGCGACCTCCGCCAGGCCGGGCCTATTGGTCGCCACGAGGTAGTCAGCCATGCTGCGGTCGTATGGGAACATCGAAGTGGTGGCACCGAGCTCGGCGCCCATGTTGGTGATGGTTGCCTTCCCAGTGCAGCTGATGCCGCTGGCGCCCGGACCGATATACTCGATGATGCTGTTGGTGCCGCCCGAGACGGTCAACAGACCCGCGAGTTTGAGGATTACGTCCTTGGGCGCGGTCCATCCGTTCAGCTCGCCTGTGAGAACGACGCCGATTCTCCGTGGCATCAGCACATCCCAGGGCAGACCTGCCATGACCTCCACCGCGTCGGCCCCGCCAACGCCGACTGAACAGGCCCCAAGTCCTCCCGCGTTCGGAGTGTGAGAGTCAGTGCCGATTATCACCTGTCCCGGGAACGCGTAGTTCTCAAGAGCGACCTGGTGGATTATTCCTGCGCCCGGTTCCCAGAATCCGACCCCGAAACGGGCCGCTGCCGACCGCAGAAACCCGTAAACCTCGCCGTTTTCAGCGAGCGATTCCCGCAGGTCCTGCACGCCCTCCTGGCGCGCCTGGACGAGATGGTCGCAGTGGATCGTGGTAGGGACGGCGACCTTATCTCGCAGCGTCTGCATGAACTGCAGCATCGCCGTCTGGCCGAGCACATCTTGAAGTATGACCCTGTCCGGCCGGATCCGTATGTAGGTCTCGCCCGGCACGATCTCCTGGTTTTCGGGATCGTCGAGGTGGGATAGAAGGACCTTCTCGGCCAGGCTCATCGGTTTGTTCAACCGCTTGCGCACGATTGCCAGTCGCTCCGACATTCGCTCATAGGTCTGTGTCGCGACATCGGGTGTGGACTCGATTGTTACCATGCCTCGGCCTCCTGTACAACGGGCGACTGGGCAGTCGTTTCCGTTTGCCTATTCCAAAGAATACCCTGCTCACTCCATTCCAACAAGCCTTGGAATGGAGGGCAGGGTATTACTAAGTCCTGTTGGGAGTCTTGGAGAGAGGTCCTAGCGGGACATCCCGAAGTACTCGTAGTTGATGTCTATGAAGTTGTCCCACTCGGGGGGAGTGTCGTCCTCAGCGAAGATCGCGGTAACCGGACAAACCGGCTCGCACGCCGCGCAGTCGATGCACTCCTCGGGGTGAATAAAGAGCTGATTATCGTCTTCTTCGTCCAGACCGTAAATGCAGTCGACTGGGCAGACATCCACGCATGCCCCGTCCTTAACGTCCACGCACGGCTCCGCGATGATGTAGGTCATTCTCTTATGTGCCTCCTATCGAGGGTTCGTGTGCTCGCCCCTGAGCGGCCTCTGTATGAGTCGCCCCAATTATAGTTAGCATGAATTGCCATTTCAACTGAGATGGTGGGGCGTGGTTCGCGCTTATAGGGTTGCTCCACTCTCCTTCAGCCCATCTATCTCTTCATCGGTGTATCCCATAGCGCTGAGTATTTCGCTGGTATGCTCTCCCAACGCGGGCGACGCGCTCCGCGCCACCAGGGGAGTCTCGCTCATCTGGATCATTGGCCCGACCATCTTGACCGGGCCGGCCAGAGAGTGCTCGAGATTCACGACCAGCCCGTTGGCCCTGACCTGTTCGTCCTGCAGCAGCTCCTGTATGTAGCGCACGGGCCCCGCGGGCACCCCCACCGAGTCGAAAGTCTCCAGCCACTCATCGACCGTCTTCTCAAGGAAGAGCTCCTCCGCACGCTTCACCAGCTCGTCGCTCAGATCAATCACTTGGGGAGCCATGGGATCGTATCCGGGCTCGAACCTGGGGTCGTCGATCTCCAGCACATCCGCGACTCGCTTGCGCAGTCGGTCGCTAAGGCATGCAACGGCCAGAGCCCCGTCCTTAGCCTGGTAGGTGCGGTAGTAAATGTTTCCCCTTCTGAAGGGATTCATCATCTGCTGATGCTGCTGGTCGATCTCCTCGTACGATGCACCAGCATCGCGCATCGCTTCCAGCACTGCCAGGAACGAATCTCGGTTCTCTCGATCGACCGCGTCGATTTCCATGAACCCGCCCGTCTGAACGGCCAGCCCGGAGGCGAGCAGACTGGTGTCCACTCGCTGCCCTTGTCTTGTGCGCTCTCTGTGGAACAATGCCGCGCACACGCCCCAGGCGATGGCTATTCCCGTGGAGTAATCTGCCACCGCCGTTGCGGTGATGAGCTGCGGCACTCCGTCCCTAATTTTGCCCTCTGCCGCCATAAGGCCGGTCATTGCCTGAATTATCAGGTCGTACCCTGGCCGGTACGAGTCCGGCCCGCGTCTCCCGAACGCCGTGTTGTCACAGTAGATGAGTCGTGGATTGATCCTTGATAGAGTCTCGTAGTCGATGCCTAGATTCGCGGGCACATCGGGCCGCGCGTTGACGATGACCACGTCTATCTCCGGGATCATGTCATAAACGACGCTGATGGCCTCTTTCCTCGTGAGGTCCAGCGGCAGACTACGCTTGCCCCGATTCAGTGACATGTAAGTCTTCGATTCCCCGGGGATGAACTGAAGCGCCAGCCTCCACGGCTCTCCCTCCGGCGGCTCGACCTTGATGACGTCGGCGCCCATGTCCGCCAACAGCATCCCGCCGAACGGACCAGCGATGATCTGGGTGAACTCGAGGACTCTGATTCCTGCCAACGGACCTGCCATTCGGTACCTCTCCCACGGCTAACGCAGGGTAAGTAGTACTGGCTGCTCCGAGGTGTGTCAAGTGTTGTCCGGGGAAACCTGCGAAGTGACGACAGGCGTAGGATTCACAGCACACCCAGCAGCAGCCCAACGGGACAAAGAAAACCTCCGGCGCAACGCCGGAGGCTCTTTGACTTCTGGTGGCGGGGGCAGGACTCGAACCTGCGACCTTTGGGTTATGAGCCCAACGAGCTGCCGCTGCTCCACCCCGCACCGATGTTGATGTCGCTGGTCTCACGACCAGCCTGTAGTTGAACTCTAGCCCTAAAAAGGCCTTTCGTCAACTCGAATAACCGAATCCCGTGTCTTTAGTAGTTTATATTGCAATCACAGATGAGCCCAAATGTGGGTCAAGTCCTCGGTCGATTAGTACCGCTCAGCTGAGACGATTACCCGCCTTACACCTGCGGCCTATCTACCCGGTAGTCTCCCGGGGACCTTACTCACAACCGTAGTTGGTTTGGGAAATCTAATCTTGGAGTTGGCTTCGCGCTTAGATGCCTTCAGCGCTTATCGCGTCCAGACATGGCTACCCGGCGGTGCTTCTGGCGAAACAACCGGTACACCAGAGGTCTGTCCTTCCCGGTCCTCTCGTACTAGGGAAAGCTCTCCTCAAATTTCCTGCGCCCATGGCGGATAGAGACCGAACTGTCTCACGACGTTCTGAACCCAGCTCGCGTGCCGCTTTCACCGGCGAACAGACGGACCCTTGGGACCTTCTTCAGCCCCAGGATGCGACGAGCCGACATCGAGGTGCCAAACCTCGCCGTCGATGTGAACTCTTGGGCGAGATAAGCCTGTTATCCCCGGGGTAGCTTTTATCCGTTAAGCCACGGCCCTTCCACTCGGAACCGTAGGATCACTTTGACCGACTTTCGTCTCTGCTCGACTTGTAGGTCTCACAGTCAAGCTCCCTTATGCCAATACACTCTGAAGGTGATTTCCATCCACCTTGAGGGAACCTTTGTGCGCCTCCGTTACCTTTTAGGAGGCGACCGCCCCAGTCAAACTGCCCACCTGGCAGGGTCCCCCGACTTCATCGGGGTTAGGGCCGAAATCATCAAAGAGCGGTATTTCAAGATTGACTCCACCACGACTGGCGTCGCGGATTCACAGTCTCCCGCCTATCCTACACATTCATGATCCCAGTCCACTGCCAAGCTACAGTAAAGCTCCACGGGGTCTTTTTGTCCTGCCACGGGTAACCCGCATCTTCACGGGTCTTGCAATTTCACCGAGCCCCTCGTTGAGACAACGCCCAGGTCGTTACGCCATTCGTGCGGGTCGGAACTTACCCGACAAGGGATTTCGCTACCTTAGGACCGTTATAGTTACGGCCGCCGTTCACCGGGGCTTCGATTCAGAGCTTTGGTTGCCGAAGCTTCCGAACCCCTCCTCTTAACCTTCCGGCACTGGGCAGGCGTCAGCCCCTATACTTCGCCTTTCGGCTTTGCAGAGACCTGTGTTTTTGATAAACAGTCGCCTGGGCCTCTTTACTGCGGCCTGCAAGGGCCTCACCGGCTAGCGGTTACACCCCACAGGCACCCTTTCTCCCAAAGTTACAGGGCCAAGTTGTCGAATTCCTTAACGAGGGTTCGCTCGAACGCCTCGGGACTTTTACCCCAGTCTACCAGTGTCGGTTTGCGGTACGGACACCAAATTCTCTTGCAGCGAGGCTTTTCTTGGCGGTATAGGTTCAACAGAATTCCCCAGGGCTTTGGCCCTAGAGTTTTCGGCCCCCTCAGCTCGTAACGCTGGAGCGGATTTGCCTACCCCAGCCTGGCCTACAGGGCCGAACGTGCCGTATCCAATGGCGCGCTCTGCCTACCTTGCCGCGTCCCCCCTCTGCTTAATAACGAGAAATCAGTGGTGCAGGAATTTTGACCTGCTGTCCATCGCCTTCGCTTGTGCGCTACGGCTTAGGCCCGACTTACCCTACGCCGATCAACGTTGCGTAGGAAACCTTAGACTTACGGCGTTCTGGATTCTCACCAGAATTAACGCTACTCATGCCGGCATTCTCACTTCCCAGCGCTCCACCGAGGTTCACACCTCGACTTCAACGCCCTGGCAACGCTCCCCTACCATCCGCTGTATTACGCGGATCCGCGGCTTCGGTGGTGAACTTTAGCCCCGTTACATTTTCGGCGCAGGACTCCTCGACTAGTGAGCTATTACGCACTCTTTAAAGGGTGGCTGCTTCTAAGCCAACCTCCTAGCTGTTTTGGGAATCCCACTTCCTTTCACACTTAGTTCACACTTGGGGACCTTAGCCTGCGGTCTGGGCTGTTTCCCTCTCGCCAATGGAGCTTATCCCCCACTGACTCACTCCCAAGAAACATCCAAGGGCATTCGTGGTTTGGTTGGGTTTGGTAGGCTCACGCCCCCTAGCCCATCCAGTGCCCTACCTCCCTAGGACTATCATTGAGGCTGTACCTAAATACATTTCGGGGAGAACCAGCTATCTCCGAGTTCGATTGGCATTTCACCTCTACCCACAGCTCATCCCAGCCTTTTGTACCAGACACGGGTTCGGCCCTTCACTCGGCATTACCCGAGCTTCAGCCTGGCCATGGGTAGCTCACCCGGTTTCGGGTCTAATCCAGACAACATTGCGGCAACTAGGCCGCGATACGCCCTATTCGGACTCGCTTTCGCTTCGGCTCCGGGACTCATATCCCTTAACCCTGCTGCAAAGATTAACTCGCCGGCTCATTCTTCAATAGGCACGCAGTTAGCCGTCCAAGACGGCCTTCCACGGCTTGTAGGTCTACGGTTTCAGGTCTATTTCACTCCCCGCCTGGGGTACTTTTCACCTTTCCCTCACGGTACTGGTTCACTATCGGTGGCCAAGAGTACTTAGCCTTGGAGAGTGGTCTCCCCAGCTTCCCACAGGATTTCACGTGTCCCGTGGTACTCAACATCACGCCAGAAGTCCGACACCTTTCACCTACGGGACTCTCACCCTCTTTGGTTGTCCTTTCCAGGATCATTCGGCTAGGCGGCGGATTTTTGACTCCTTGCTCCCTACTGAGAATGGAGCGGGCGCGTGTTACAACACCTGACAGACATAGGCTCTCATACCACTAAGCCAGCCAGGTTTGGGCTCATCCCCTTTCGTTCGCCACTACTCAGGGAGTCTCGGTTGATTTACTTTCCTCGGGTTACTTAGATGTTTCAGTTCACCCGCTTACCCCTCGCATACGCGAGTGCCTTGGTATGACCCAAGGCAGGTTTCCCCATTCGGGAATCCTCGGTTAAGCTCACTAGACAGCTTGCCGAGGCTTATCGCAGTCTTGCCACGCCCTTCTTCGGCTCTTGGCCCCTAGGCATCCACCGTAGACCCTTAGTAACTTGACCCACATTTGGGCTCATATGCTAAATTGCAATTTTTTTCCTTACTAAGGGACAGGATTCAGTTGTTAATGTGCTTTTTCGACCGATTCCATCCGGTCGTCGCCGACTTTACTATGGTCGTTGCTCACCCTTAATAGGCGGCCCGAAATTTGTCAGCGGTATGTGATTATATGCACACTGCCTGCGCGAGTCAAGCCTGTGATGACACGCCCGACACCGGATGCTACAATTCGCCGTGGCTGCGACCAGCGTGCCGGTTGAACTGACAAACTCATCGAGTCAACGTGCCAGGAGGTGACTGAATGGCAGAGACAAGAACGGCGAACTCCACCTGGGAGGGCGACCTCAGGAGCGGGGGCGGAAGGGTATCCGCAGCTACTTCTGGAGCCTTCTCGGAGATGGCGGTGACTCAGCCGACCCGCTTTGGTGGTTCGGAAGGCAACACTAGCCCGGAAGAACTAATCGCGGCAGCCCACGCTTCCTGCTACAGCATGGCGCTGTCCGCCGGACTCACTAATGCCGGAACGCCACCCGGCCAGCTGGATGTAAGTGCAAGCGTAACGTTGGACTTTGTGGATGGCGCACCTACTGTCGTATCGAGCGAGCTAACCGTCAGGGGAAGCGTCGAGGGAATCAGCGAGGAGGACTTCGTCGCGGCCGCCGAGGCTGCCAAGGACGGCTGCCCCATCTCGCGAGCCATGGTTGGAAACGTGGATCTGAGCGTCTCCGCCTCCCTCGCGTAGGCTTTTGACACCCATATTGGGCTATTGCTAGGCTGACGACATCAGAACAGACTATAGGCTTAGACGGAGACGAGTAAGAAGGCCCCTATCAGCCAAGCGAGCCTGGCAATGGTGAGAGCAGGCGCTGCCGGCCCTTCCGAATATCCCTCCCGAGCTTCGGACCGAAAAGCCTCCTAAGACGGCCAGTAGGCTCCGACGGCATCGTTCACCGTTAAACGAGCGGCCCGGTCGCACAAAGCCGCCGGGAAATGAGAGTCCGCGAACTGCGGGAACCTGGGTGGTACCGCGGTAGCCGGTTGAGTGAGACCAGCTCCCGTCCCTGATTTGAGAGAACAAGGGACGGGAGTTTTCTTTTTCTGAGAAGTGCGTGCCAGTGCGGTCGAGGGGAATGTCAGAGTGCAAGAACGTAGATTCGATTCTGGCGCAGAGTCGTCGACAAGTTGTGGATACCACAAGCCAAGAGAGGTGAAGTCGGATGTTTGAACCAGTCAACTCACGAGTAGACTTTGCCGCCATGGAGCGGGAGACGATCGACTGGTGGAACCAGAATGATGTCCCGCGGAAGTACCGCGAGAGGAACAACGACTCCGATCGCACCTACTCATTCATAGACGGGCCGATCACAGCAAACAACCCGATGGGAGTACACCACGCCTGGGGCCGGACCTACAAGGACATGTTCCTTCGGTTCAGGAACATGCAGGGGTACCGCCAGAGATTCCAGAACGGGTACGACGGGCAGGGCCTCTGGATCGAGGTCGAGGTCGAGAAAGAACTCGGCTTCGCGTCCAAGCGAGACATCGAGGGGTTCGGGGTCGACAAGTTCGTAGAACTGTGCAAGGCTCGCGTGGACCGATTCGCCGACACTATCACCGAACAGTCCAAGCGTCTTGGATACTGGATGGACTGGGACGACTCGTACCACACCAAGTCGGACGAGAACAACTACATGATCTGGCACTTCCTGAAGACGTGTCACGAGAAGGGACTGATCTACAAGGGCAGGGACGTGATGCCTTGGTGTCCCCGCTGCAGCACTGGCCTGTCCGAGCACGAAATCGTCACAGAGGGCTATGTCGAGATCGTTCACCCTGGCTATTCGTCAAGTTCCCGCTGATCGACAGAGACGGTGAATCCCTCCTGATATGGACAACCACACCCTGGACCCTGTCTTCGAACGTCGCTGCCGCCGTCCATCCCGAGCTCACCTATGTCAAGGTCAGAAACGGCGATGACATCCTGTACTTGGCGAAAGGCAGGCTGGCCGTACTGAGGGGCGAACACGAGGTCCTGGAGGAAATTCCCGGCAGCAAACTGGTAGGACAGCGTTACACGGGCCCGTTCGACGAGCTTCCCGCTCAGCAGGGCGTGGAGCACCAGGTTGTCGAGTGGGACGAAGTGTCTGAGTCCGAGGGAACTGGCATCGTCCACACCGCGCCGGGAGCCGGCAAGGAAGACTTCGCGCTCGGCGCGGAGCTCGGCCTGGCCGTAATCGCGCCGCTGAATGATGCCGGTGAGTTCGTAGATGGGTTCGACTGGCTGACGGGGATGAGCATCTTCGATGTGAACGAGCCGATCTACCACAGTCTGAGAGAGAAGGGCGTCTTCTACTACGTCGAACCCTACGCTCACCGCTATCCTGTCTGCTGGCGATGCGGGACCGAGCTTGTCTTCCGACTGGTCGATGAATGGTTTATCCGCATGGGGCCGGTGCGCGACCTTCTCATGCGGATAACCGAAAACATCGAGTGGATCCCATCGTTCGGCAAGGCGCGCGAGCTGGACTGGCTCCGCAACATGGACGACTGGATGATCTCGAAGAAACGCTACTACGGTTTGGCGCTGCCAATATTTGAATGCGATGAGTGCGGCGAATTCGAGGTGATCGGGTCGGAGCATGAGCTCAGGGAGCGCGCGGTGGAGGGTTGGCATGAGTTCGAAGGCCATTCACCTCATCGCCCATGGCTGGACGCGGTCAAAATCGACTGCGCCAGGTGCGGGGCTACCGTTCCCAGAATTCAGGACGTGGGCAATCCGTGGCTGGATGCGGGAATTGTGTCGTTCTCAACACTTGGTTACAGGAATGACCGAAAACACTGGGACGAATGGTTCCCCGCTGACTGGATTTCCGAGAGTTTCCCTGGGCAGTTCAGAAACTGGTTTTACAGCCTGCTCACAATGGGCGCCATACTCATGGAGACCGAGGCGTTCAAGCTCGTGTTCAGCTACGCTCTGATGCGCGACGAGAACGGAGAGGAGATGCACAAGTCCAAGGGAACGGCGATCTGGTTCGAAGATGCCGCCGAGACAATGGGCGTCGACGCGATGCGCTGGACTTTCGCCCGGCATAGCCCTGAGAACAACATCAGCTTCGGATTTGGAACGGCCGACGAGGTCCGGCGCCGGTTTATCATCCCGCTGTGGAACGTCTATAGCTTCTTCGTCACCTACGCAAATATCGACCAGTTCACCCCCTCTGTTGACACGCCACTCGTAGCAGACAGGCCCGACCTCGACAGGTGGATTCTCTCTGAGCTCCACCAGTTGACAGCTCACGTTACCCAGAGCCTGGAGCAGTTCGAACCCGACTCAGCCGCGAGGCGTTGCGAAGAGTTCATCGAGTCCCTCTCCAACTGGTACGTGCGGAGGAGCCGCCGTAGGTTCTGGAAGAGTGGGCTGGTAGGAGGAGACAACGCTGACCTCTCAGGTGCACCCGACGACGATGTCTCTGACAAGCTCGCCGCATATACGACTCTGCATGAAGTGCTTGTGACTCTGACCAAACTGCTTGCCCCGATCACTCCGTTCGTAACTGAAGTGATGTACAGGAACCTGACCAACTGCGGCGCACGCGTGAGCGTCCACCTGGACGACTATCCGGTTGCCGACCGGTCCCTAATCGACGAGCGGCTGAACGAAGTCACCAGACTTGCCCAGCGCGTGTCATCAATGGGTCGAGCGGCACGTAGCAGAGCTCAGATCAAAGTTAGACAGCCTCTCGATGCAGTGCTGGTGAAGACGAGGACGGACGGCGAACGAGAGTTGCTCGACATAGCGGCTCCACAGATTCTAGATGAGTTGAACGTGCGAACCATGACTGCCGTCGAAGGCGACAGTGACGTCATATCGTACGTTGTACAGCCAAGCTTACCCTTGCTCGGGCCCAAATACGGGCGCCAGGTAGCCCAGATAAGACAGGCCCTTGAGTCCGCCGATACGGCTGAGGTTGCCGCACTCCACTCCGCTGGCCAACCCATCGTGGTGGGCGACTACGCGCTTCAACCCGAAGAGGTACTGGTGACCACACGGGAGCTCGACGGCTTTAGCGTGTCATCTGAAGCTGGATACACAGTCGCCATTTCGACCACGGTAACCCCTGAGCTTCTACTTGAAGGTCAGGCAAGAGAGCTGGTCCATCGGATCCAGAACATGCGCCGTGACGCTGGGTTCGACATTGCAGACTACATAATCACGTACTATTCCGGCAGCGACCTCGATGGTTTGGTTGATGCCCACGGAGAGTACATCAGGCACGAGACCCTTAGCCTCGAGATCGTCTGCGCCCTGCCGCCGCCAGAGGCCCACGTAGCTGAACAGACTTTCGACGGCCTGGTCGGCACAATCGGCGTGGCAAAAAGCGCAGACTGAATAGCGACAACTCGAAGTCTTGACCGAAAATCAGGCCCTTACGAGGGTCTCTTGCGGGCAGCGTCTGACCCAGCGGACGCTGCCTCCAGCCTCTGCGCCCATTGATATCTGCCCTCCACACACTTTTGCTGTCCAATCACACGGCACAATGTTCGTAAAGTCGGAGCCATCTGAGCCAGTGTCGTTACAATGATTGTGACGATTTTCGCACACATACTGATTCGTTACTGATTATTTCTGTAATCTGTTTCATGAACTGTGACGGATATGTATTGTGCATTGTTGCACAATGTTGACATGCTGCAATTTCACCAATACCCTCAACAAGAGCCTTAACAAAGGGAGGCACTAAATGGAGTATCAGAGCAGTTGATTAACGCGATTTTCCCACTTAGAGAATGTGAGTTGTTCACGGGTCTTGACGACGAAGAGTTGGCATGCATTGCCATCATATGTTCAGAGCTTGATCTGTCCGAAGGAGCGTCCCTCTTCTCTGAACATCAGCCTACTGAACGAATTTACGTTGTAACCGAGGGCAAGATAGCGTTGCAAAAATCCATCGGAACGTTCCTGGTCCAACCGTCACGGAGATTCGCAACCGTAGCCTTCTGTTCCACAGGCCAGGTGGTGGGATGGTCCGCGCTGGTTGAACCGTACCGCTACACGCTTTCGGCGACAGCTTGGGAGCCGAGTCAGCTTCTGGTAATCAGTTCGGGTCTGCTCAGAAGAGCTATGGAGCTCAATCCGGGAGTAGGATACAGGGTCATGAAATCCCTATCCGAAGTGATGGGACGCAGACTGCAACAGGTGACGCAGTCACTGACCATGGCTAGGGAAAATCCTAAGCCAGATCGCAGGCCGTACTAGAACCACATAAGTCAGTCCAACCGGCAGTTAGCTGAGCAAACGAAAAGGAGTCTAAGATGCTACCAATCGTCCAGCTACGACGAGTCACCAGAGACGACGTGCAGAGGATTGCCGAGTGGCTGTCCGACGATGCGGTCTCTTCGCGATGGTTCGGTCACTACGCATGTGGGGACCCCGTCCATCGTGGATACGAACCTGGACTGATGCTCGGAGCGACAGCCGAGGATTGGGTTAGGGTGTTCGATCATGATAGGCATCGGCTGATCTTCTCTATCTATGCCGGCGACGAGGGCCACATCGGCGAGTGCCAGGCCGTCTTCGATGAGAGAAATGATGTAGAAATCTCCCTTCTCATTGGCCGAAAGGAACTGTGGCACCGCGGTTTCGGTGCATCGGCGGCGATTCAGCTGTTGGATAGGATCTTCTATGACTTCCCAGCGGATCATGCCTGGGTTAGCGTTCCTGAGAACAACGTGGCAGCGCTGCGGCTCTTCAATCGGCTGGGGTTCTCCTACGTCACCGATCAGGTGCTGTGTCAGACTCCGGGAGGCGGCGAGCTTCGCACTGCGATCCTGTCTCTTCCGGCGTTCGATTATCAGGACCGCAAGCTCGAGTCGAGGTCTGCGGAAAAGATTGTCTCGCCCATCGTGACCGTCACAGGACCACCCGGCAGAGGCGGGGAGCATGTTGCCGCCGAGACGGCACGCCTGTTGAGAGCAGACCTGTTCGATGAAGAGATTACCGCCGAGGTGGCGAAAGTTCTGGACCGAACACCAGGCGAAATCGAGTCTCTCGAAGCCAGCTACACCTCACTCTGGGCACGCCTTATGCGGGCCTCTCTGGAGCCTTGGGAACGATACGGGGTGATTGAGGCATCGCCGGAGATGTTCGGTGCGTATCCCATTATTGCAGACCAGTTCGAACCGCCCAACTACCTCACAAAGGAGGAGTACCTGCGAGGACTTGGTTCCGTGTTCTCATCGGCATCCACCGACAGCTCTCTTGTGATCCATGGGCACGGCGCAGTCGCGCTGATGCCCCAGGGCCGCCCAGTATTTCATGTCCAGGTTGACATGTCAATGGATGGGCGTGTTCACAAGGCCCAGTTCGAAGATGGGGTCTCCGAGCCATACGCCCAACGTATGCTAAAGCGGTCCGACAAAGCGTTCGTGTCACAGTACAAAGGCCTGTACGGGGTCGACCCGACTGATCCAGTCAGGTACGACATTGTCATCAACATGGACAGGCTTTCGGTTGAAGGCGCAGCGAGAATCGTTTCAGGTGCTGTGACTCGTTCTGTGAGAGCATACCGTCGATCTCGTCCAGAACTACAACCGGTATAGGTTTCGACAGAGCACGACTCTAAGTTCCGCATAGTCACCGGTCGCAGGCGATTCCGACCTGCTCCGAAGGGCACTTGCTCCTCCCATTCCTGGCGGACTTCAGAGTTCCTGCCCGCGTCGCGAGAGTGGCGCGGGCCTTTTCATTGGCAACATTGGGAAGAGCCGTTAGGCAAGCCCCTCTAAGAACCACCTGACAGTGGCCTCAAACGCGCCTGGAAAGTCCTGGTGGAACCAGTGACCTCCGCCTTCGAGTTCAGCAAGGCGGACTTGGAACTCCGGCAGGACCTCGCGCATTCGCACAGCGGTCTCATGCGTCAGTAGCCTGCTCTGCCTTCCTCGAACGAGCAGAACAGGACACTTGATCCGCCCCCAATTCTCCCAAAGATCGGGGCGCTCGTATTCGGTCACTATCCGGATGTCGGCCTTCCAGATGTATTTGCCTTCGCCGGTCAGCTTGGAGACTGCTTCAGCCTGTGTCGTAAGTGCCGGCTCGCCTGTGTAAACCTGACGCTCTTTGAGCCGTTCTGCGAACTCATCCAGAGTGTCCCACGAGTCGGGTTCCTCGGCGATGTCTGCGAAGTCCCGGGCGGTCTGAACGTTCTCGGGGTCTGGATCGATGTCAACGATGATGAGCGCGTGCACCCTGTCCGGATTGTCGACCGCGTAGGCCCAGGCATACCTGCCCCCGGCCGAGTGTCCGACCAGGAACGCGCCATCTAGGTCGAGGGAATCGAACAGCGCCGCCACATCCGAGACGTGGTGTTCAAAGGCATAACTTCCCTGGCCCGCCCAATCGCTGTCTCCATGACCTCTGCTGTCGAGTGCGAGGATTCGAAACTCGCTTGCCATGGAGCTGGCGAAGGTGTCCCAACTACGCGCGGAATCACGCATCCCGTGGAGCAGCACCATCGGAGGCAGATGTTCTCCACCCCAGTCAGCGTAGTGAAGTCTGACAGGACCGTTGTTCACGTGCCTGTCGTTGGGTTCTGTTCTAGCCAAGATTCGCTCCTAAGCTTAGAGGCTCGAATGCTAGCAGGGGCAGAATGCTACTTCAAGCGCATTGGCTTGAACTGGCAACCGCGAATGCCTAGACTACCCTCTAAGCGTGACGACTGATGCAGAAGACGAGGTGAAATGGCCGCAGTAAGCGACATAGAGATCAGCGTGGTGGATCAGTCGCCCATTCGGAAGGGTGGGAGTCCTTCTCAGGCGCTCAGAGAGACCGTGGATCTCGCTCAACACGCGGAAGCGTATGGATACGGAAGGTACTGGGTAGCTGAGCACCACAACTCGGCTTCATTTACAGGTACGAGCCCCGAGATTCTCATAGGGCAGATCGCTGCCAGTACGAACACGATACGCGTTGGAAGTGGCGGAGTGATGCTTAGCCACTACTCAGCCCTGAAGGTCGCGGAGCAGTTCAGAATCCTCGACGCGTTCTACCCGGGACGCATCGATCTGGGAATCGGACGCGCACCAGGTAGCGATAGGCTGACTGCGGCCGCACTTAGCCATCCTAGACCTCCCGTGGACGTCCATAGAGAATTTCCCCAAATGGTCGGCGACCTTCTCGGATTCCTGAACGGCACCCTCCCTGAGGGGCATCCGCTGCACGAAATCACAGCGCAGCCCGGTTGCCAACCTGATACCGTCCCCGAGGTGTGGCTCCTGGGCTCTTCCGACTACAGCGCGCAACTTGCGGCCCATCTGGGTCTTCCGTTCAGCTTCGCAGACTTCTTTGGAAATACGTCCGAGTATGGTCCAAAAATGGCGGACCTGTACCGGCAACTTTTCCAGCCTTCCGAGTACCTTGCCGAGCCCATGGTGCACGTTGGGCTCCAAGTGATCTGCGCTCCGACCGAGGAGGAGGCGAGATTCGTAGGCGCGTCGCGCACGCTTAACAAGGTAATATCGGCTCTCGGTCTAAGCACAGGAGGTCTTCTGCCTCCTGAAGAGGCGATCGACTGGCCCCTCGACGACCACGCCAAAGAGTACATGGCTCAATCTACTAAGAGCTACATCGAGGGAGACCCTGAGCAGGTACGCGACGGTATCCTCGCGTCGGCTGAAAGGTACCAGACTGCAAACGTCGGAATAGTGACCAACTGCTACTATTTCGAGCACCGGGTGAGGTCTTACCAACTCGTTGCTGAGGCTATGAGAATAAGGTCGGAGTCGGACTGACCCGCTTATTGCTCAAGTAGTGAGCTGTATGAACGCCTTGGTTAATCATGTGATTTACGGAGATCGTTTCAGGACTCCCTGGACTCCCACCATGCAAGATACCGAGAGAGTTCCAGTTCACCGACCTGCCACAGGTGACGAGTGTGGGTAAAACGGCTCTTGACTTCTGATACCAGCCGGCCTTCTGTGCCGTTGTTGAACATGACGACGTCGGCCGCCGGTTCTCGGTCCTCCCAGCGCCTTTGGCTCGCAAGACGCTGTTCTACCTCTTCACCCGAGTACTGGTTTCTTTCGACAAGTCGGCGCCTTGCATTGTTGTCGTCACACGCGAACAGCCACACCTGATGACACCACTGTCCGTAGCCGGCCTCGACCAGGTTGACAGCTTCCAGCACCGCTACTTCGTGCGCGGACATCGACCCGTTCCACTCGTCAATGACGCCCTTCACTGCGTCGGCGATGCTGCCGATTGCGGTGGTGAGTCTGTTCATCTGTTCGGGGTTGCCAAACACTTTGGCGCCCAGCTGACGTCGGTCGATGAAGCCGTCCGGTCCCACGACCTCTTCTCCGAATATCGCTACTATGCGATCGAAAGCTTCCGTTCCCGGGTCATAGAGTCGGTGAACTAGCCGGTCGGCATCGCAGTGAACGGCACCCAACTCGGTCATCACCCGACATGCCGTGGACTTTCCCGTAGCGATTGAGCCGGTGACACCTATGATCAAAGGCATCCTGTGACACTCCTCCGAAGGTTGGACGAACATGCGAAGGGCGGGCTCATGGCCCGCCCCCCGATACGTCTCTTCTGGTCCTTAGAATTCCTAGTCGTCGGCAGGTACTGCCTCTGCCTCTCTCACGCGGCTCTTGAAGTGAGGCATCACCTCTTTGCCAAACACCTCTAGCTGCTCGAGGAGAACGCTCTGCGGTGTGCCAACAGGCAGGCCCATGTTGACATGGTCCAAACCTGGCCACCTGTCTTCGACCTCCTCCATGCGTTCCCTGATGTGTTCTGGCCGCCCGACGATCCAGGAGCCTGCCTCAACAGCTTCCTCTAAGGTCGGAAGGTTTGCGTGCGGTGCGCGTGCCGGGTCGGCAAGCGCTTCCAGTTGGTCGTCGGTCAGACCGCGGACAAAGCCCAGAGGTGCGAACATCTTCATGTTCTCTTCGTAATAGGGCCTTGCGAGCCGGATCGCCTCTTCCTCGGAATCGGCGACGAAGAAAGAGATTCCGAGTATCAGGTCGCCACCGAGCTCCGTCTCGTTTCCGTGCGCGGCCTGAATCTCCTGCCATCTCCTGACCACCTGCTCGGACGCGCCGCCGGGAGCGGCTCCACCGCCGATGATGCCCTTGATCCCGTGTTTCGCCATGAAGTTCAGTCCACGGTCGCCTGCACTGACGATGGGCTGCCAACACTCCACGGGCAGATTGATGGGCCTCGGTACCAAGGTTATCTCCTTCAAGGTGTAACCCCTGTACGGTACCTCGGGCGGGATGGTGTAGTGCTTGCCTTGGTGAGAGAATGATTCATTGTTGAACGACTTGAACAGGATATCGACCTGTTCTTCGAAGAAGTCGCGGTTCTCTTCCTGGCTCAGCATGGGCGCGCCGAACGCTTCAACTTCACGGGTGTGGTATCCGCGTCCAACTCCGAAGATCACCCGGCCTCCGGTTAGGATGTCGGCCGTGGCGTAGTCTTCGGCCAGTCTCAACGGATGCCACATAGGCGCAATGTTGAAACCGCAGCCAAACTTGATCTGCTTGGTAAGGTGCGCCAGATGCACGCTGAGCTGGAGGATGTTCGGAATACACTCGTATCCCTCCGGCTGGAAGTGGTGCTCCGCCATCCAGAAGTCGTCGTAGCCAAGCTCGTCCATGAGAACGCACATCGCCTCCGTCTTATCGAAGACAGTGGCGAGTCTTTCGTTTGAGTAGAACCGGTCGTTTGCGGCAGTTGCCGCGAAACCGATGTCCTCTAGGTCGATGTGTCCTGCGAACAGGCTTCCGAATTTGTCAATCATGGCACCCTCCCATACTTCGATTCAGGCCCATTGTAAATGAGTGTCATTCTCTGTCAAGGATTCCGAGCGAAAATTGGCCATCAAAAACGTTGACCTCAAAAGGCACCCAAATGGGATAATCATTGCAAGCTTCGCTGGTGCCATTGGCCTTCCGACCTCGCGCTAGGTGTAATGCCGAAAGTCGCGATTGGCGACCCCCCTCGCCGGGTTTGACCATCGTCGAAAGGCAGCTGCCCCAACCCTGCACCAGCGAAGCCTCTCTCTTTCTCAGGTGTCCCCGATTCCTTTACGTTTAGGGTCGTGCAAGTTTCGCGGCGTGAGAAATCGCTTGGGGCATTCACACATCGGGGAGCAGAATCTCAGATGGGGCTAATCCATTTCTGAGTGAAGGCCTATGAGGGTTCACACGACACCTGCCTGTGGCGAAACGCTGCCTGTCGGGAATCAGGGCCGTGTCGTGGTTTGTGCGAGTGTCATAGTCCGTAAGTGGCCGCGAAGTCAACACGCCGCGACTGTCCACGCCCGCTCCATCTGAAACTATCCTCACGACCCCAATCCGATAGTCAATTACAGCTCACAAGAGTAGACTGGACGCGTCAGCGTCGCTAACATAGTCTTACATGGGGGCAGGCGAACATTGCCTGCCCCCTATTTTGTTCACATCCCGTAGAATACAGCGAAGTAACTCTAACCGAGACAATTCGCATACGAGGTCAGAGGATGATTAGACACCACAGGCTGAACAGGAAGCTGGCAGCGCGTTCACTCTCATTCTTCGCTGTGCTCGTGGCGCTCTTGGGGCTCGCAGTTGTCGCCTGCGGAGTCGAGTCTGGAGACCGTCGACCTGCGCGCCAGGGGGAGTCTGAGACGCTGGAGTTTCACAGGACGCCGGTCACCGCGATGGAACAGGTCAGAATGACTATTGCCATAGACGATACTGGTTGCTCTATTGACCCGAGCGAGGTCACAGTTCTCATGGGTCAGCGAGTCAACATGGCGATACAGCTGCCCATCGAGATTGCTCAGGGCGCGACAAAGTCGCTCGAAGTCGTTGGAGAAAAGCAAAAGTTTCAATTCAAGATAGATGGTCTGGAGATGACTGCCTCTGGAGGAGCGTTCGGGACTGGCAAAACTGCCTTCGACGTCGAGATCGAGTCCGGCGGGCGCGTTAGCTACCAGTTCAACGCTGCCAACGAGGGCGCGTTCGACATACTCTGCGACGACTTCAAAGTTGGCACGTTCACAGTGACCCCAGCGTAGTCACGGCCATCCAGGTCGAGTCATTTCACTAGAGGCCGCATGACCATTACGGCTCCGGAAGCGTAACCTTGGTTACCGTATCGTCGGACGTATTAGTGACCCACATGCTGTCGCCGTCAAATGCGAGCCTGCCAGATCCCGCGCCCACCGGGTAGGTAGCTACGACTTCGCCATCCAGGTTCATCCTGGACACCGTACCGTCGGCGCTGTTAGCTGTCCATACGTGTGTGCCGTCGAAGGCAAGTCCATAGACAAGCGGGCCGAGCGCGTCCCTAACTATGTCGTAGGGCAAAGGGCCGGCGTCGAAACGGGCGACCTCACCAGCCTCCTGAGAGAGCTTACTTATCGTACCCTCTCTCCAGTTTGCGGCCCAGACGTGTTCACCGTCGAACGTGAGCGCCATCGGCGTGTCGCCTGCTTCGAACACTTCCACAGTCGTTCCCGTATCGATGTCGATCTTGGTAACGGTGTCGTTGCGGGCATTGGCGACCCATACGTAACCGTCGGCGAGCACCAGGTCGCTGGGGGCCCTGCCGGATGGGAATACGCCTACTACGGAACCGTCTTTGTCGATGACGGTGAGCGTGTCCTGTACGTAAGAGGCTATCCAGACCCTTTGCCCGTCGAATGTCGCGGCACGCGGGGCAATCCCGATCTCGACATCCATATCAGCGACTCCTGAGCCCCCTATGCGGGTCGCTGTAGTCTCGGTCATGTTGGCTGTCCAGACCGATTCGCCGTCGAAGGTGATCGCGTTCGGTTCGTTTCCGACAGCCACCTCATCGATGACATCGCCATCCAGAGAGAGTTGCATAGCCGTCCCATCGAGCGCGTTGGCAACCCACATCGACTCGCCGTCAAAGACAATAGCAACAGGAGCATCGCCAACATCGAAGTGTTCCGCCGCCACACCCTCCATCGTGAGTCTGGAGACGGCATCAGAACCCTGGTGCAGCACCCACAACGCTTCGCCATCGTACACCATGTCTCCCGGTGCGCGGCCAAGATGGAACGTACCCAAGTTCTCACCGTCCAGCCCCATTCTGTTAATGGTCTGACTCTGCCGGTTCGACACCCATACGGTCTCGCCGTCGAATTCGATGTCGCTGGGCAGCGCACCCACGTCGAACGTAGCGACTACTGCGCCTTCGAGCGACATCTTGCTCACTGTTCCATCGAGAGCATTCACTACCCACATGTGCTCACCGTCAAAGGTCATGCCCCTGGGGCCGTCTCCGACTTCGACAGTGGCTAGAACAGTTCCATCGTTCGGTCTGAGCTTCATAACCGTGTTGTCGTAGTAGTTGGCGACCCAGAGGCTTGCTCCATCCCATTCCATCGCTATCGGGTTGTTGCCGACTTTGTAATTGCCGACGGGCATTGGGTCCACACGGTCCGGTGGAAGACCGGGGGGAAGCTCGACGCCCAGTTCCCTGATCTTCGTAGGCAAGGCCAATGTGGTTATGGTGCCGTCGTCGTTGTTGGACGCGAAAATGTAGCCCCCCGCGTACTTGAGAGCAGCCGGTCGCCTGCCGGGGCGAAAGCTTCCGACTATCTGGTAATCGGGACCAAGCACGCGTATTCCAAAGAACGTCGCTAGCCACATCGTATCGCCGTCAAACGCGAGAGCTCTGGGGTAAAAGTCGGGTAGCGACACTACCAGGCCTTCCCCGCCATCTGCTTCGAGGCGCTGGATGGTGTCATCAGCCTGATTAGCTATCCAAACTGACTCACCATCGAACATTATGCCGGTCGGTGAGCTTCCAACCCGGAAAGTATGGATCGTAGGGACCTGAACAGGCCCTCTGGGAAACTGAGGATCGGTCGGGCCTCCCACCGGAGAAGCGGCTGCTCCCATCGCTTGGGCCTGGGTACTTCCTACTGGCAAGGGAGTTGGCGATGGACCCGCGACCACGGGGGTAGCTGTTGGAGCTGGAGATGGCTCAGCAGGAATCGGAGTAGACGTTGGCGGAACAGCGGTCTGCGTAGGTTCAGCCTGTGGAGTGGGCTCAGAACCGCAGGCCGCAACCAATAGGAACAACACAGCCAGAATTGCGGCAATACTCGGTTTCATAAGTTCACCGTTCTCCCTACTGGTATGACCTACTACCCGTCTCTCCAAGTTCAACCTGGGACAAGAATGACATGGCCTGCCAGAAACAGAAAGGGCGCGCCATATGACATAAGGCGCGCCCTACTCTTTCTCTGTAAGGTCAGTAACTAGTAGAGGTGGCACACCACTCGATGGCCAGGCACAGGCTCTGTCTCAACTGGAGGTGTCTCGGCGCAAGGCTCGAATCCTGACGGGCAGCGTGGGTGGAAGTGACAGCCTGGGGGCGGGTCCACCGGGGAAGGAACCTCTCCAGTGAGAATGATCTCCTCACGTTCGATGTCCGGATGAGAGGGCAGAGCCGCCGACATTAGCGCCCGTGTATACGGGTGCAGGGGATTGTCGTAGAGTTCCTCAGTTTCGGCCTCTTCGACGATCCTTCCCAGGTACATGACACCGACTTTGTCGCACATGTACCGCACCGTTGCCAGATGGTGAGCAATCAGCAAGTAAGTCAGATTGTGCTCGTCCTGGAGGTCTTCAAGCAGGTTCATAATCTGCGCTCGAATCGAAACGTCGAGCGCCGAGACCGGCTCGTCCAGGATAATGAGCTTAGGATTGAGCGCGAGCGCCCTGGCGACTCCGATGCGCTGACGCTGACCACCAGAGAATTCGTGCGGGAAGAGGTTCGCCTGGTACTCCTGCAGGCCAACCTCTTCGAGGAGGCCGGCTACTCGATTCCTGATCTCGTTCTTGGTCATCGTGCTGTTGACCTCGAGTGGCTCGCCAATGATGCCGCCCACACGCATCCTGGGATTGAGCGACGCCCAAGGATCCTGGAACACTGCTTGTACACTGGACTTGTAGTACCTGGTGTCTTCGCGGTTGAGGGAAGTTGCGTCCATCCCCTCGAAGTAGAACAAGCCATCAGTAGGTTCTTCGAGCTGGAGGATCACCTTGGCGGTTGTGGACTTGCCGCAGCCAGACTCGCCCACAAGCCCGTAGGTCTTCCCCGGTTCGATGTCGAACGAGATGCCATCAACAGCCTTGAGCATCGCCTTGTTTCGAGCGAGAAACCCGGAACCCACCGGGAAGTACTTCTTGAGATCGCGAACTGCAAGAAGCGAGCCGTTGGAGCCATTTCCGCTAGTCATGAGTCATTATCCTCTCAATCAGTTTTAGTCACCGTCACCGGCGGCAGCGCTGACCGCAGCGCCTTCAGTTTCTCGCAACCAGCAAGCCGCGTGCTGTCCCTCATCGACTTGGTAAACGGGAGGGTATTCCTCAACGCACTTGTCGAAGCTGTACCGGCACCTTGGTGCGTACGCGCATCCCTGAGGGAGGTCCCACAGCGCCGGCGGCTGTCCAGGTATGGAGTAAAGGCGTTCTTCGGTCTCCTCCATCTTCGGAACAGATTGTATCAGCGCCTCAGTGTACGGGTGCGATGGGTTGTTGAAAATCTGCCGGACATCGCCCTGCTCGACGATCTTGCCCGCGTACATCACGGCGACGCGGTCACACATCTTGGCGACGATTCCGAAGTCGTGTGTGATGAAGATGATACCGACACCGGTTGACTCCTGAAGCTCGCGGAGCAGTCTAAGGTACTGGGCCTGAATCGTGGCATCAAGAGATGTTGTCGGCTCGTCAGCAATAAGGACGACCGGGTCGCAGGATATTCCGATTGCTCCAACAACGCGCTGGCGCATACCACCCGAAAGTTGGTGAGGATAGTCCTTGATCCTGACCTCGGGTGCCGGAATCCTCACTTTCCTCAGCATGTCTATTACCGTGTCCTTTAGCGCTTCCCCTCCCAGACCTTTGTGAATCTTCAGGGCCTCTCCAACCTGGTCTTCGATGTCGAAGACTGGGTTGAGCGCAGTCATGGGGTCCTGCAATACCATACCGATACGGCTGCCCCTGACCTTCTCCATCTCTCCTTCGTTGAGAGTCAGGATGTCCTCGCCTTCGAGCAGGACGCGCCCGCCGACAATGTGGCCAGGAGGAGACGGCACCAAACGCATAATGGATAGGGAAGTAACCGACTTACCGGAGCCGGACTCTCCTACGATGCCAAGCGTCTCGCCGCGCCTTAGCTGGAAGCTAAGGCCGTCAACCGCCTTGACAACGCCCCAGCGTGTTACGAAGTATGTTCGTAGGTCCTGAACATCGAGGACCACCTCGCCGATGCCGCTGTTGGAGGTCGTCATGCTGATCTACTCCCTTCCGTGTACCCGTGTGGACTGGTGGAGGGCTGAGCCTCACGCCTCGTAGTCTAAAGTCCTGCCAATGACAAGCCCTACCTCACAGAACGAGACTTCTGCGAGCTTGCCCAATATAGACAATAAAGGGTCAAAACGCAACCCTCGGTGGTACGAAGTCGGGTTCTCGCAGTTCGGAGCCGTGTTATGATTGGACATAGCATAGGAGACCAATCGCTTCGACAATCGGGAGCTGGGAAGTGACAACTGCATCCGACATCAATACAGCGGCCGCGACGGGTTGCCCGAAGTGTGGGCACGACATGAGGCGCGAGCACGACGGAGTTAGAGTGCCTCCGATGCCCAAGGTATTCTGGTTCTGTACAAACGCGGATTGTGTCGACGGACGAAACAACCGGTTGTACAGCGGGGGCTAGCCGAGTCCCAATTGCTTGAAGCTGTATCGGTTTAGTCGGTACACTGCTCGAAGGTGCCATATCAGCCGCGCCGTCATTACGGCGAAGGCCGGAATCCAGAGGGGCAGGGCAACGCTCTTGTCGAAGCCACCGACCAAATTGATACAGCATCCAAATGTTCCGTAAATTGACGGTTTGCGAATTGGATAGTAGAATTATTAGCAGTTAGCCGTTACATTCGGCTGTGATCAGGAGATGGGGGCTATGGTAAGGGAAGCACCGGCACCGCTGACGATCAGCATAGATAAAGAGGCTGCCAAACACGTTCGGGTCTTTGCGCAGCAGTCTGGCAAACCCGACTGCAATCTAAGAGTGGCAGTCAAAGGGGGCGGCTGCGCGGGTATGACCTACGCCCTCGACCTTGTAGAGTCCCCCATGGAAGATGACAAGATCATCGAAGAACACGGGCTTGAACTCTATGTTGACCGCAAATCATACATATTCTTGGCCGGGACTATACTGGAATTCTCCGGCGGTCTAAATGGCAAGGGCTTCGTGTTCAACAATCCGAATGCGAAGACCACCTGCGGCTGCGGAACTTCGTTCAGCGTCTAGCCAGCGATTAACAGTCTTCAAGAGACAAACCATTGACCCAGCGCGCCGCGTCCACTAAAACGCGGCGCTTTTGTTTCGGAGGCAATTGCGGTGGCTACTCAGATTTCAACGATGTCCTCGCTGACGCCCAACCTAACGGAAAAGGCGGTTGCCTTTGACGTCTCTGACTTCGGTAGGCTGAGGGTTAGCGGCGAGGACGCTATCGATCTCCTCGATCGACTCTCCACCAATGACTTTAAGATCCTCCCGGTCGGCGCTGGGTTTGGCACGGTCCTCACAACGAACAAAGGCCGTATCATCGATCTGCTCCGCATCCTGCGGAGGGACGATGATCTTCTAGTGATTACAAGTCCTGGAACTGAGCAGCGTGTAGTGGACTGGATCGATTTCTACACGTTCTCAGAGGACATCCTCGTCGAGGACATCACCGGAGTGACGTCCCAGTGGCTTGTCGTCGGAGAAGATGCGGCACATGCAATCACCCTGGCTGGATACGATGGGGAGGGCATGGACGACCCTCTCAGCCACCGGACTCTGGATGAAAATTCGATCCTCGTACGCTCCAACTTCGGCGAGCTCACGGCGTTTGAGGTAATAGCCCCGGCGAACAAAGCTGCACCGACATTCGGCGTAGAAATCCTGGACCAGCCAGAACTAGCTCGGCTGCGCGTAGAGCAGGGCGTACCCGCCCACCCCAACGAGATGAACGAGGACCGAAACCCGCTGGAATCACTTCTGAAACCCCACATCAACTTCAATAAGGGGTGCTACATAGGGCAGGAAGTGGTGGCTCGCCTCAACACGTACGACCGGGTGCAGCGATTCCTATGCCAATTGACGTTCGACGAGGGAGTGACCGTCGATTCCGGCGCGGCCGTACTGGTGGACGGCGATCAGGTAGGCGAAGTGACAACTGCGGCTCCAAGCTTAGCGCTGGCCTACCTACGGAAGCGATTCTACCAGGACGGCCTCAAAGTTGAGGTGCGAAACGGCAACGAGGTTGCGAACGGCACGGTTCGCGACATCAGGCCGCCAGAGTACAACGATTAAGTGTCGTTGGCCTTTAAGGTCAATCCTCCATCGACGAGAATCACCTGGCCCCTGATCATTTCGGCGTCGGGCGAACACAGGAACGCGACAGTCTTGGCGATGTCCCGTGCGGTAACCATTCTCCCCGCGGGCGTACTTCGCCCCGACTCCAGCATCTGTTCTCGGTTCGGGAAATGGTCCAGCGCTCCAGTGTCGACGTATCCGCCGGAGACAGCGTTGACGGATATGCCCAGAGGAGCAAGCTCCACAGCGAGGTAACGTGTCACTGCCTCCAGGGCGGCCTTCGACACTCCAACCGAGAAGTAGAACGGCAGCACCCGTCTCGATCCCTCGCTCGTGATGTTGACAACTTGCCCGCCGTCCACCATCAGTTTGGCTGCTCTGACTGCGCACATCCAGGCGGCCCTGGCGTTGACATTTAGGGTCCAGTCCCAATGCCGCACTTCCAGCTCAGTGGCAGTACGCTGGACGCCGGTCGCCGCGTTGTTCACTAAGATGTCGAGTCGTCCGTACTCGGACCTGACGGCATCGAATAGGTCGTCGATCTTGTTTTCGTCGCCGAGGTGTGCCCGGACCCTGAGACATCGGACGCCATGAGCCTCGATTGCATTGACAGCCTCAGAGGCTGCGCGATGGTTGCGAAGGTAATTGAACGCGATATCCGCCCCTCGGCTGGCCAACTCAAGAGCGATCGCCATGCCGATCCCGCGGGAGCCGCCGGTAACTAGTGCGACCTTGCCCTCGAGACTCACGTTCCTTTCCTCAGATGGCCATGCCGCCGTCGACGCTGACGATCTGGCCGGTCATATACTTTGCTTTCTGACTGGCTATAAACGCCACGAGGTGGGCCACGTCATCCACCTCACCGAAGTGACCCTGGGGAATCCAGGTCATAATCCGGTCCTTGGTTGCCTGAGGAAGCACGTCCACAGTGTCGGTACTGATGTATCCGGGCGTGACCGTGTTGACAGTAATGCCGCGCGTGGCAACCTCCTTGGCAAGCGCCTTGGTGAAGCCGATCATGCCGGCCTTTGAAGCCGAATAGTTCGCCTGACCTATGTTGCCCCTGATTCCAACGACGGAGCCAATGTTGATGATGCGTCCCCACCTTTGGCGGATCATCTGCCTTACCACTGCCCTGGTGCAGTAGAACATTCCATTCAGGTTGGTCGCGATAACTCTATCCCAAGCCTCGTCGCTCATTCGAACGAGCAGGCTGTCACTTATTATGCCTGCATTGTTCACCAGAATGTCGATCTGCCCGAAGCGCTCGCTAACTTCGGCGACCATGTGAGAGACCTGGTCCAGATCGCTGACATCGGCCTGCACAGCAAACGCCTCGACTCCGAGCCCGTGAAGGCCTCCAACAGTTAGGTCGGCCTCATCAGGCGATCTGTTGTAGTTTACTGCGATGCTGACTCCCTGCTCTCCAAGCCGCAACGCGACGGCCCTTCCTATTCCTTTTGACGCTCCCGTTACAAGCGCGAAGCGTCCATCGATATCAGACTTGGCCAAGGTACCTCCAATGACCTGATCGATCAGTCGTCCAACCCAGAATCGAGCAACTCAAGCCGGTGATTCATCCGAGAGACGAAGTCGGTCTCCACAGCCATCTTCGCCGTTCCGAGGGCGCGCTCCACCGCGTCCGCGCGCGCCGCGCCGTGTCCGACCACACTCACACCATTGACGCCCAAAAGCGGCCCGCCACCACGGCTTTCGACGACATTGTTCAAGTCGTGGAACTCCTGGACCAGAAGGTCGAGATCATCTTTGGGCAATACTCCTTCCAACCTGGAGCGCAGGTGATCGCTTAGATACTGGCCTAACCCTTCCGTGAGCTTCATAACGATGTTGCCAACGAACCCGTCGCACACGACCACTTCAGCCTTGCCTTTTGGCAAGTCGTTAGCTTCTATGTTGCCGATGAAGTTGAGCCCGCTGCTCTCGAATAGCTCGGTCGTCTCTCTAACCTGCCTGTTGCCTTTCCCAGCCTCGGCTCCGACGCTGAGAAGCGCGATCCTGGGATCGTCCGCTCCAAAGAAAGTGCGTGCGAAAACATCGCCGATCGCGCCGAAGCTGAGAAGTTGGCGCGGCCTGCAGTCGACATTGGTCCCTAGATCCAATATGCAGGTGTTCGGAGCAACTCCGAGCACGGGCCCCCCCAAGGCAGGCCTCTCAACACCGTTGGCCAGGCCGAGCACAACCGCGCCAGCAGCCATAGCGGCACCCGTGGAGCCCATAGTCACACAGGCATCAGCGTGACCCTGCCTGACCATGCCAGTTGCGACCAGGACTGAAGCGCGTGGCTTCTGGCGTAGTGCCAGGGCCGGCGACTCTTCTTCGGAAATCACACCTTCGCTTGGCACCACTCCGATCGGCAGACGGGAAGTTTTGTAGGCCTCGAGCTCCTGTGCCAGCGCGGCAGGGTCGCCGACAAGCATTACCTGTCCATGACCGGCAGCCGCAAACTGGACCGCCCCTCTCACAACTTCAGAGGGAGCGTTGTCTCCGCCCATCGCATCCAGGGCAATCCGGACCAGTTTGGCTTCAGAACTCAATGTATCGATTCTCCATTACCTTGGCTTCATCAAGCCGGTACAGTGACCTCGGTCTGGCCGGAGATTGCGACCTCTCCGTCATCCTTGACTACAGATACTAAACAGACAATGCGACAGGAGTCTCCAGTAGGCGTAACCTTCTGCACCTTGCCCTGCGTAGTCACTGACTGACCGGGCTTGACCGGCGAGCGGAACCTGATTTTCATCTTTCCAGACTGGACCCAGTCCGTTCCGAAAGCATTGGTCATTATCTCGGAGACAGTCGCAGCTACCATCATTCCATGCGCAATAGTGCCCCCGAACTGGGTCAGTGCGGCGAATTCATGATCGACGTGAATCGGATTGAAGTCGCCAGACGCGCTGGCGTACCACTCGATCCGTGCCTGTTCAACCAACTTTGTGACCTGAGAGAGACTGTCGCCCTTCTGCATCATCGTTCGGCCTCGCGCGGACCGAGATCGGCCGGGATCATTATTGTGCTCTTCCCTGACATTACGTCGCTGCGATCTCCATCCGTGACATGACAGTCGATCACCAAGAAGCGCCAGTCGCCTCGTACTGAGTTCTGTGTCAGGGTCGCAACACACTCTAAGGAATGTCCGATAGGCACAGCAGACATAAACTCGAACTCTTGGCCCGCGTGAAGCGTCCCTCCTGGGATCCGAAGATCCTGCACGACTCCTCGGATGCTCAGAGCAGCCACGGCCATCGCGGGAACGAGCTGATCGCCACTCTCATTCAAAAGCGCAAGGTTCTCATCCTGAACTGCAGTTACGTATTCGGAGACCATGTCCCGGTCAACCTGATAAGAGTGCCTGGAAATCTCTTGGCCGGGCTGCAGTTCCCCGTAGTCAGAAAGCATTATTCTCGTGACTTCCGTCAATGCCGAATTCGCCACGATTATAGTGACAAGAAGGGGTCAAATCAACGCGGCAGGATCACTCCGATAGGTTGGTAGCCCCCCGCTGCATCTGCGCCTCTTCCAGCAGACGTTCGAGTACTACGTATGAAGCTTCTTCGGCGTAGTCCAACTGGCACACCCCCAGCACACGGTAGAGCACGCCGGTGGACACGCGCGCAAGGACAGACTTTCCCAGTGGAGGCAGCTTGACGCCGAGCGCCTGAGCCACGAAACCTCCAGCCAACATTCCGTTTGAAGTGAGGTAGCAGCGCAGGACCTCGCGGTCCTGGTACGTAAGTACAAGTCCCTGCTCATCCTGGGCGAGCGTCATGCGCAAGTGCGCTCGCGGCTGCTCAAGCAGTTCGTCGCCGAATTCCGATACCTGTACATCTTGGGTGGCCACTAAGCAGATCCTCCAGACATCTGAAGTACGTGGCTAGATTATAGACCAGAACGTAACGTAAGATTGAGGCTCTATTGCGCTAGGGATACCGTCGCAATAGAATACCCGGAAGGATTCGCAGACCTTCACCTTGCGCAACGGCCACGTATGGCCCCACAGGTCAAACTCGGGGCAACACAGCGAGTCGAGCAGGCTCGACCGAGGCCCGATGATATAGGCCGATGGTCTCGAAGTTACACTCAAGTCAAGAGAAAGTGCCCCAGAATGACTTCTATCTTTGAAGAGCTTGGCGTAAGACCAGTTATTAATGCTCAGGGCAACCGCACACTGCTGGGAGGAGGCACGCCATCGCCTGAGATCCGGGCGCTTATGGACGCCGCCGAAGACTACTACGTCAACATGAGCGAGCTGATGGACGCCGTGGGCGCTCGCATCGCAGACATGCTCGACGTGGAGGCGGCGCTGGTAACGTCCGGCTGCTCCGCCGCCTTGGCGTACGCGGCAGCGGCGTGTATCACAGGCGACGACGTTGACCGCATCGAGCGGATACCAGACACGTCGGACATGCCCAACGAGATCATCATCCAGCGACAGTTGCGAGTCAAATACGATCGTTGCATGACAATTCCTGGTGGCAGGCTCGTCGAGATTGGAAGCGATGAACGGACCACGGTCGACGATCTCGAGGCCGTGATTGGACCGCAAACAGCGGCTATACACTATCTTGCGCCCGGCGACAGAAGTCCCGGCGCACTTCCGCTTGAAACCGTTATCGATGTCGGGCACTCCAACGGAGTCCCGATCGTCGTTGACGCCGCCGGGCAGGTCTACCCCACCGACCTGCTGAGCAGGTACGTAAAGATGGGCGCCGATCTGGTAGCTTACGGAGCCAAGTACTTCGGCTCGGTGAATTCCAGCGGCATCCTGACGGGCAACGAGGAACTGGTTGGCATCGCGCGCTCGCACAGCTTCGTGGGATTCGAAGCGTCGCCGATCCGGTCATTCGGGCGCCCAATGAAGATGGACCGCCAGGAGGTTGTGGCCGTGTACGGCGCCTTACGAGCATGGCTGACCATGAACCACGAGGACAGGTTCGCAGCATACGAGGCTAGAGTGTCCACACTGAGATCCGGACTGTCAGGCATCGGTGGCGTGTCGTTGGTCGATCTGGCTGACGACGGTCCCTTGGAGGGACTCACTGTCATAGTGGACCCCGACATAGTGGGCAAGACTGGCGCCGACGTCGTCGAGGATCTCAGAAACGGCAGCCCAAGTATCTGGGTCAGGGAGTTCGACTCTGGCGACAGATTCGGTATCAGGCTCCTTACGCTCACCGAAGGGGCGGAAGAGGTCATCATCGACCGGCTGCGAGAGATTCTGGGGTAGCCGCCTCTCACCATGATCTCGATTGAACTTATCCGCAGGGACTCTGGCGCTGTGCGCGAAGCAATGCGCAAGCGCGACTACGATGCCCGGGCGATCGACAAGATTGTCGACCTCGACGCCAAACGCAGGTCGTCCATCGTCCAGATAGATGAGTTGCGTGCGAGGCGCAACGAAGTCAGCCAGCAGATGGGGCGTTCCCGTGAGCGTCCTCCGGAGCTGATTGAAGAGATGCGGCAGGTCGGAAGCCGCATTAGGGAGCTCGAAGAGAAACAGAGAGAAACAGACGCTGACCTGAACGCGCTCCTATTGGCGGTACCGAACATTCCGGACGAGAGCGCCCCGGTTGGAGAAGACGACTCTTCCAACATAGAGGTCAAGCGCGTCGGCGACTTGCCATCTTTCGATTTCGAGCCGGAGGCACACTGGGACATTGTTGAGCGGCTTGGCATTGCCGATTTCGAGCGCGGCGTGCGTCTGGCCGGGTCACGTTTCTTCGTACTTCGGGGTATGGGAGCCAAGCTCCAGAGGGCGCTGATCTCATTCATGATCGACTTGCACGTCGATCGGCACGGCTACACAGAGGTCTATCTTCCGTACATGATGAATAGCGCTACTGCGCAGGCCAGCGGGCACCTTCCCGGATTTCGGGAGGAGATGTACCATGACGAAGAGGATGACCTTTGGATGCTCCCGACCGCCGAGGCGGCGATTACAAGCCTTCATCGAGATGAAATCCTGTCCGCCGACGATCTACCAAGGTACTACGTCGCACACACACCCTGCTGGCGAAGGGAGAAGGCGTCAGCAGGCCGTGACACACGCGGCATTATGCGCGTTCACCAGTTCGACAAGGTGGAAATGTACAAGTTCGTTGTGCCAGAGAAGTCTGGCGAAGAGCTTGAGTCGCTCACGGCTGCTGCTGAAGACGTAGTCAAGGCGCTTGAGATTCCATATCGCGTCCTTGAACTCGCGACCGGAGACCTGGCGTCCCCGGCGGTTAAGGGGTTCGACGTCGAGATGTGGGCGCCCGGAGCCGACCGCTGGCTTGAGGTCAGCTCTTGCTCGAACTGCACTGACTACCAGGCTCGTCGGGGCAGAATCCGGTACAGACCGGAGCCGGGCGCAAGGCCCCGCCTCGTGCACACACTGAACGGCTCAGGACTGGCGCTGCCCAGGGTGCTGATTTCGATTCTGGAGAACTACCAGCAGGACGACGGCTCAGTCGTAGTCCCAGAGGCGCTCATACCATACACAGGGTTCGACAGGATTGGCTAAACTTGGATAGGAGAGTCGTGCACTTCCCTGAGAATTCTCTTTAGGACCTTGCCCATCGGGTTTCGGGGAAGTTCGTCAACAACGACGACGGACTCGGGCTTCTTGAAGCTGGCGAGCCTCTGACGACAGTACTCGATCACGTCGCCCTCGTCGATGCTGTGGCCGCTCTTGGCAACCACTACGGCTCGTACCCGTTCGCCCCAATAGATGTCTTCCACGCCGATGATGGCCGCTTCTTCAATGTCAGGATGCGAGTGCAGCACCTGCTCGACCTCTTCCGGGGAGATCATCTCGCCGCCACGCTTGATGAAGTCCCTCGCCCTGCCGGCCAGGAAAATGTAGCCGTCTTCGTCCCAATATCCAAGGTCGCCGGTATAAAGCCATCCGTCCCTGATGGTCTCCTCAGTACTAGACTGCTGGTGCCAGTACCCCTTCATAAGTCTTTGACCACGCGCGACTATCTCGCCGGTCTCGCCAATCACAACGTCCTCTGCGTGCTCGTTGACAATACGTACTTCTACGTCTTCCAGGGGCTTGCCGATGGAGCTCAAACGCCTGAGCTTCCGCTCCACTTCCTCCTTGGAGCCGTCGAGTACATGATCGTCAGGAGGCAGCATGGTGATCGTGGCCGCAGTTTCGGTCTGTCCGAAGGCGTTGATGAACTGCACTCCAGGGAATTCTTCGATAGCCTGTCTGACAACCTCCAACGGCATTGGCGCGGCGCCGTAGGTAATCACGCTGAGGCTGCCAAGATCCCGTTTATCGAAATCCTCATGGTCCATCAGCATCTTGAGCATGGTCGGCACCATCATGGCGCGATCGACGCGTTCGGTTTCGACAAGCTCCATCCACTGGCTCGCCTCGAACTGCCGCTGGATTATCAAGGACCTGCCGCCGTATATGGCGCTGATCATCGCCTGCATCCCGGCGATGTGATAGAGAGGCACAGTCAGTATGTTGCGTTCGTCGACTTCAGGATCGGCCGGGGTCACATGGCTCAGAATGTAAGACGCAAAGCTGTTATGAGTCAGCATGACGCCCTTGGGGTAGCTCGTAGTCCCAGACGTGAACAGCAGGACGGCAAGATCATCCTCAGCAGTTGCCGGCCACATATCTTCGTCGTCTGCGTTCGCCACCAGGTCGGAGTAAGAGAGCCAGCCGTCCCGCGGCTCATCGAGCGTTATGTAGTGCTCGACGCTGTCGAGGTCTTCGGAAATCGAGTCAACAAGATCCAAATACCTTGAACCGACAATCAGTACTTTGGGGGCCGAGTCGCGGATCATAAACGAGATTTCATCGGCGCGCGCGCGGAAGTTCAGAGGCACAAAAACGCCGTCCATCCTGGCCGCGGCAAAACACGTTTCGACGACCGAGTCCGTGTTGACCTGCACTATGGCTATCCGGTCGCCCGCGACAACTCCCAGGGATCGTAGAGCGCTCGCCAAACGTGTCACCCTGGAATTCAATTCGTCAAAATTTGTGCGTTTCCCTTCGAATACCAAGGCCGTGCGATCCGGAACGATCGCGGCGGAGATTCCCAGAAACTCCGATATATTCATTGTCGTCCAATTCCCCTTATCGCGATTCCAGCCAAATCCGGCGTGTGGTCTGACCGGATAGTGGCGGGGGCTAAAATACGGCCTGTTCAGGGCCGCCCTAAAGATTACCATCAACGGTCAGCTAATTCTACTTAGCGTCGCCTCATCAAATTCCTCGCAAGGCGTGACTCCAACTCAAGACCGCGTTCCAAGTCGGAGTCCATTCCCTCCTGCACCGCTCTCTTTACTGCGGCTATCGCTGCCCGAGGGATACGCGCTAGACGCTCGGCAGTGTCATGAGATGTCGCGGCCAGCAATTCACGTTCCACGACATTGTGGACTAGTCCAACCTCGCGCGCTTTCCAGGCCGTCACTGCCTCGTTGGCGAGTAGCATCTTCATTGATGCGCTCACGCCTATGGTCCTTGGCAGTGTCTGACTTCCCCCCGCGGCCGGCACCATTCCAAGTGCTGCTTCCGGCATCCTAAACACTGAATCGTCCGCTGCGATGCGGATGTCGCACAGACAGGCGATTTCGACGCCGGAACCTATTACGTATCCGTGGAGTGCAGCCGTCATTGGCTTGGATATCGACAGGAACAGGCCCCAAAGGTCACGCTCCCACCGTACCTGGCGAGCGATTGTCTGGGATGGAGCTGTGCCGAACTCTGTCAGATCGGCCCCTGCGCAGAAGCCCCTGTCACCTGCACCAGCTATCAGAACAGAGCGCACCTCAGGGTCATCTCGGACAGCCTCTAGGGTCGAGTACAGATCATCGCGCATCTGCACGTTGAAGGCGTTGATTGCGGACGGACGGTTCAATGTTATGGTCGCGACGGGCCCGGCCTTGTCGAGCAGCACTGTGAAGTCGTCAGGCATGTCGATGCGTTTCTAGCTGCCCTTGTATTCCGGTGCTCGCCGCTCCAGGAACGACGAAATTCCTTCATGCCTGTCACTTGTGGACTGAAGCAAGAAGCTGAGGTCCGCTTCCAGTCTGAGGCCATACGCAAGAGGCCCATCTGAGCCGGACATCACGGCCTCCTTGACGTAGCGAAGGGCTGTCGGACCATGCGACGCGATGGTTTCAGCCAACTCATTCGCCCGGATACCGGCATCTACCGCATCGACTGTCTCGTTAACCAGTCCAATCGCCAAGGCTTCCTCAGAGTCCAGAGTCCTACCGGAAAAGAGCAATTCGACCGCCCTCGACCGTCCGACAGTCCGGGGCAAGCGCTGTGTTCCACCGTCCCAGGGCATATCCCCTGACAATATCTGGCGCATTGCGAATGTCGCTGTCGAGCCTGCCACACGCACGTCGCAGGCCAGCGCCAATTCGAGCCCCTGATCGTAGGCACGGCCCTGTAGGGCACAGACAACCGGTTTCTCGATTTCGGCGATCGTTTGGGCAGCTCTTAGCTCAGTCAGCCGGGAGTCTTCCGCGGCCGCCTCGGACAGAGCCGCCGGATCGGTACCCAAGCAGAAGTCATGACCGTCGGAATCTAGCACCACCGTCCAAACCTCATCGTGCTGCCTTACTTCCCGGGCGAGATCGACCAGTGTGTATGCAAGGCCGAAGTCGATCAGGTTTCCAACCTCGGGCCTTGAGAGGGTAATCCTGGCGACCCTGCCGGACACTGCCAGCGAAGCTGTCATTGGACTCCTCGGAGCGCGCTCATCGGAGTTGGACTGTAACCTGGCGAGAATCTCCGAAACCTGTACTCTCAGTCATCACCCTGGGATGGTCCGACAAGGCCAGGTGAACGATCCTACGCTCGTTTGCGGGCATAGGCTCCAAGGTAATCGACCGACCTGTATCAGTTACGCGACGCGCGACACGGCGGGCCATGTTTTCCAGCGATTGATGCCGACGCTGCTGGTAGCCTTCGACATCGATCATCAGGTTGACCCGATCGTCCAGCTTGTGGCTTACGATGTACCTGACCAGGAACTGGAGCGTCTTGAGAGTTTCGCCTTTACGCCCAATGAGCAGTCCGGCGTCGTCGCCTTCAATCTCGAAGATCGGGCCGTCCAAGTCTTCGTTGTGCACCTGATTGAGAGTCAGCACAACATCCGCGTCGAGGAGGTCTATAAGGGATTCGATCACTTCGGACGCGACCGTTACGCTGTCCGGAGCAGACTCGATCACCGCCACTCTTACTACCGCAGGCTCCGAGCCTATACCGAGTATCCCAGACTTGCCTCGACTAACGACGTCTACTTCTACGTCGCTGCGGTCTGCGTCTAGTTCCTTTAGAGCGAGCTCGATTGCTTCTTCTACCGTTCTGGCCGATATCTCTATCTCCTGCATCGGTCTTCTCCTCGACTGGTGGAACTAGGGCGGGGGCCGACTGTGCCGTGACAGCGTCGGACTCATCGGACTTGCCGCGCCCGAACTTGAACAGATTTATGATGGGATCCCAACCCGTGACGAAGCCCTGAATCACCAGCCCAACCACGTTCGACACCACCCAGTACAACGCCAGGCCGCTCGGGAAGTTAAGTGTGAAGAACCCGAACATGGCCGGCATCATCCACAGCATCATTCTGTTGGTGGACGCCTGTCGCTCATCTGCGGTAGGCATAGTGGTCATCTTCTGCATGACCCACATCGATACGCCTACGAGAACCGGCATGACGAAGGGAGTCGGGTCCGGTCGGGCAAGGTCCATCCACAAGAAGCTGCTGTCGATAGGTATTACGCCATGGACCTGGGGAATCCATCGGTACAAATGGCGAGAGAGACCGATAAGGCTTTCCGGGTTGGAAGGAACGGTTTGGATGATCGACTGGTACAGCCCTATCCAGATTGGGAACTGAATAAACATCGGACCCAGGCATCCCAGAGGATTGACGCCATGCTCTCGGTAGAGCTTCATCGTCTCCTGGGACGCGCGCTGCCGGTCACCCTTGTGCTTGTCCTGAATCTCCTTCATGAGCGGCTGGAGTGCGCTCATGCCCTTGATCTGGCGACTCTGCTTGACCGTCAGGGGGATCATCACCATCCTCACAAGGAGCGTAAAGGCTATGATCGCAATCCCGAAGTCCGCCAGCAGATAGTAATAGAGCAGAACTAACCCGTTGATCATCGGCTGGATGATCACGAGATTCCAAGTGTCTAGGATAAATTCCAAGCGTTGCCCCTAACTAACACGCCTTTGGTCGATCGCTGGGGTGCGGGTCGTCCTCGTTGGTAACGATCACCCACTCTTCATCGGGGTTGCCATTTCCCTTTATTCGCAGCGCCCTGATGGTGCTGTCCTTCGCTCCAAAGTATATCAGGTCGCCATCTACCTCTAGGGAAGTGCGCACGTCTTCGCCTATCCGACAGGCCGCAAGCAGACTGCCGTTTGGCTCGAGAAGCGCTATTCGAGAGTTCCCGCCGTCGGCGACCGGGACTGCCAGCAGCTCATTGATAAACGCGGGACTACCGACGAGCTGGCCCCCTTCCGTGTCAAACACCCAAGTCAGATCCCCACTTTGCGCATCGAGCACATAGAGGTTCCCGTCGAGGGACGGTGCATAAACCACGCCGTCAACGATCAGAGGAGAAGACCAGTACCAGCTTGATGCGCCGTCGAAACGCCATACTATGCTGCCCGTTTCGACATTCAGAGCATAGAGGGTGCTATCGAAGCTGCCGAATATTGCAAGCCCTTCTGCAACTGCGATGCCGGATGACACCGCGCCTCCCGACCTGAATCGCCACTTTTCGGACCCATCTTCGAAGTTGACAGCATACACGTTGTGGTCGAGCGACCCCACCAGCACTACACCGTTGTCAACGGTAGGTGTTGACCAGACGGGACCGTCCACGCTGTAGGTCCAACTGGGGTCGTTGGTCTCTATGTCGATTGCATGAAGGGCGCCGCCAGACCCGTCGGACGATGAAACGGTGCCGGTACCGATCAGAACATGGTTCCCGTGGACTGTCGGGCCGCCGACTATTCTGCCGGGAAGGGGCTCTTCCCACATCGGGTCTCCCTGCCTGTCGTATGCATAAAGGGTGCCGTCGTAGCCTCCGACGAAGACTGCAATATCAGTTGCAGCGAGCCTGCCATAGATAGCCCGGTCAGAGTCTTCCGCAGTTGGAATCTGCCGTCTCCAATCCAGGTCACCAGTCTCTTTCTGTACTGAGAGGATTTCGCCCTCCATGGTTCCAATGTAGAGGTTATTCCCCGAGACGCTCCCAGCAGACCAGCCTTGTGGCGTCCCGATTCGTGAACATCCGGCCAGCGCGATGCACACGCAAAGGGCAAGCAGACCGTAGACCACATAGGTGGGCCGGAAATGTTTGTCTATGAAGTTGGGAACCATAGTCATGTTCGCAGTTCCGCCCTCAATGGGTCACCGCCTTTTATCCTTGCCATGATCACGGCACAGGGTCGTAGCCGCTAGTGCCTAGCGGTTGGCACCGGCCAAGTCTCCTCAATGCAAGTCGGCAGCCCTTTAGCAGCCCGTACTTGTCTATCGCTCCATGAGCATACTCTGAACAGGAGGGCGAGTGCCTGCATACCGATGGCAGGTAGGGAGAGATTGCCTGCTGGTAGAGTCGGATTGCTCGAAGGGCCAACGTATGGATCAATTGAATTGCCGTTCGCTGTTTCGCTCGGTCAGATTCGCCCTCAGCAGCAAGCGGTTGAGGGACCTTCTGAGCACATGGTAGTTTGCGTTGCGTGCGCGGTTACGGGCAATCAGCACCAGGTCCCAGCCGCGCTTGATATCCGTCGAAACGACCGCTGACCTGAGACGGCGTCGGATTCTGTTCCGTTCGACCGCGTTTCCAAGCCGCTTGCTCACGGTGAATCCGAATCGGGATGTTTGGGTATCGTTCGGGCAAGCGTTAAGGACAAGCATGGCATCCGCCCAGCTTCTGCCATTCCGCCTCACCGCCAGATAGTCGGAAGTCTTCCTCAGCCTGTTAGCTCGTTTCAGTGGCACTCGATTCGCCAGCCACTCGCGCACAAGGCAACGGCTCAGGTTGGGAGACTCTGAGTAGACACCGACATCCAACCAAGACAGATCAGACCGTCAACTTCTGACGGCCCTTGAACATCCTCCTCTTGAGAACGTTGCGGCCGGACTTGGTGCGCATTCTGGATCGGAAACCATGCACTCTGGCACGGCGTCTGTTCCGGGGTTGGTAGGTTCGTTTAGGCATTTTAAGCAACCCTTGAGTTACACGAATTATAGTGACTGGCCGAAATTGGTGTCAATTTCGGGGTGGCCTCAGAGAGACGGGGCTGGTGGGTACCATGGCGTCTCTAAAACCGCGACCATTCTGAGGCTAGGTGGTGGGCAAGGGGGCTGTATCCCCGGTCTGTTGCTGCCATATCCTGATTCTGGCGGCCATGTCCCTAACCCGATCGCTATGCGCACGTTCGTTGAACAGATTGTTCATCTCATGCGGGTCTGAGTTGAGATCGTAAAGCTCACACTGATCGCCGGCGCACAGATTTAGCTTCCAGCGGTCTGGAGTCACCACCGAGCGCCACGGCAACGCCAGCATCCTGTTGATCTCTGCCGACCCGAGGAACCGGTCAGGAATCTCATTACTTGTGCCGTTCCACTGGATGAAGACATCGTTTTCGCTCAGGTCCGCATCGCCAGCCATCACCGGCTGTAGGCTCCTGCCCTGTAGGTTCTGCGGCACGTCGTGACCCGACAGGCCCAATAGCGTCGGCACCAGATCGATGTGCCCAACGCTTCCGGGCACTTTGACCGGCTCTCTCGAAAGCCACGGCACACGTACAAGCAACGGCACCCTTGACGCCTCTTCAAAGAATGACCGCTTCTCCAGCATTCCGTGGTCGCCCATCATGTCGCCGTGTTCACTCGTAAAGACAACAATTGTGTTGTCGGCTACGCCGGCCTGCTCAAGCGCGGCGGTTATCTTGCCAACCATACGATCCACCAGGGTGATGTTTGCCATGTAGTGCGCCCGCAGCGTTCGCCAGCCTAGCTCGGTTGTCACATCTTCTCTCGGGGCCGCATAGCGCGTCATGTAGTCGTCGGATGCATGGTCAACACCGTCGAGCATGAACTGCAGGAAGTAGTCGGCCCTAACTCCGTTGACGAGAGATGCGGACTCCGGCTTCTGAAGGAACGCGGGACCAACAGGAAGCGTGGAGGGATCGTACATATCCATAAATGGCCCGTGATAAGGTGAGTGGGGCTCAAAAGTGCTGACGTACAGCGCGAACGGCCTGTCGCTGTGGGACTCGATGAAATCGGCCGCTCGGTCGCCGAGGAACGAGGCCATCTGATGTTCTTCAGGCACATCGTAGTGGGCGTCCGAGCTAAACACTCCCACCCCGTCGCGAATCCTGTCCGGACGGTATCCGCGCTCCACGAGGTACTTGTTGTAGTCGGACACGAGATACCGCTGCTCAGGCTTAGTGTAGCGATGGCTGTCCTCTGCGGATACCCACACGTCGAATCCACGTTGGAGTACGAGATCGTTGCCGAGATGCCACTTGCCCATGTAGCCCTTGTAGTAGTCGTCTGAAAGCATCTCCGAAATCACGGGTACGCTTTCTTCCAGGTGGATCTGGTTGACGATAGGTCCTGCCGCGTGCGGATACAGCCCGGTCATGATTGTCGCGCGCGCTGGTGTACAGACAGGCTGGGCGACATACGCGCTCTCGAATACAAAGCTCTCGTTCGCCAGCGCATTCAAATTTGGTACGTTCATCCAGTCGGCACCGTAGCACTCGAGCGTGTCCTGTCGCTGCTGGTCGCTCATGATGAAGACTATGTTGGGTCTGTCCGGCATGGATTGCCTCTCCTTTTGCCGCGGAGTATCTCAGGCTACTCTCTGGGCAGTTGACCCCTCAGGAAGACTTTGAGAAGCGCCTCGTTGGCGGCGCTTGTCAGCCTGCGGTTGATCTGTCCGTCCTTGCCGATGAAGAAGGTCGTAGGCAGAGAACGGACCTCGTAGGCCCGGACGATCTCGTTGGTCTGGTCTAACCCGATCGGATACGTGACGCCGGTCTCCTCCGCGAATCCCTGCGCATCCTCGAGTGTGTCCGACATCGCTACGCCCAAGAACACAACGTCTCTGTCGCGGTACTCGTTCCACATAGTCTCGAAGAACGGCATCTCCCACCGGCAAGGTGGGCACCACGACGCCCAGAAGTTCAAAACAACCACTTTGCCTTCCAAGTCGGATAGGCGAAGCATCTCTCCATCGAATGTTTCGATTTCGAAGTCCGGCGCAGTCTTGGACTCCGTCTGCGCTCGGCTCTTGATGACCCTGGGCGTCGGTGCTGGAGTCGCGGTCACGGTCGGAGGTGGAGCGGTAGTGGGCTCCGGCGTGGGAGATGGAGGGACCGGAGTCGGTTCAGGAGTAACTGTAGGTGGCTCCGATACGGCCGTCGGCGTGGACACGGATAGCTCTGCTCCGGGCGACTGTGCACAGGCGACCGCTATTGATATCACCAACAGTGCAAGGACACTAAGAGGGGTGTACTTGAGTTTTGTTGTTGTACGTCGGCCTGACATGTTGAGATTATAGCGGAATCAACGGAAAGGGCGACCAGCCCACGGGCCCGCAGAGCACGCTTGACGGAGTGCGGGGACGTGACTATCATCCGCCCAAGTCGCAGGAACACCAGAATCTCCCCCACAACGTGCCTACAGTCACCCAAGACAATCGTACAACTCTGCTCAGGTGGCATGACTACCTGACTGGGAGAACATGCACGCTGAGGATCGCCAACTCAGACGTCTCATCTCCACTCAGCGTTTTGACATCGAAGTACTTAACGGACGCTGATCTCACTCGTCTGGCCGACGATAGCGCAATCTTGGCCGAGTCCATCGCAACTCTCTTGGACATCCAGGACGTATCCCACACGATTACCGGCCAAGGCGAGTTGGCTGCTCTAGTGCCGGGAACCATGTTCAGATCGGGTGTCCGCGAACTGTCGCCGCGGGAAGTCCCACCAGCCACAACCACGATGGTTCGGGACACTGAGGTGGACCTGATCGACCTGACGATAGACCGAAGCGAGACAGGCTACCCACGCGACTGGACGGGCTTCAACAGACGCCGCTGGGAGCGTTCAGCATCCACTTTCGAGTCCTTTGTCGAGACCTCGGTGCGGAGACTGGGTGAGAGTGACAGCGACGATACCCTCGCACTGGAATGCCACGACTCGCGGATCAAGTTCCTTAAGGAGGTGAGCAAATCAATCTGGGATAGCCCATTTGAAAACTACTCGCGATTTACAGGACATCGGCTCCGGTACAAGACGGGGGATGAGGCAATTGTGAGCATCGTCGAAGGACACGGAGCAATCTGCTCGGAGAAAGTGCAGGCTCTGAAGTTCGTGGCAGACCAATATGGCTTCGAATCTCACTACGTACTAGCAGGACCGGATGCTCCCGGGCCCATCCCGCTAGATCGACTCAGGCACATCTTAGACACATTCGACTTTCGTGGCGCTCGACCCGCGATGCGCTACTGGCAGCACATGGCGCTCGAATTTATTGTCGATGGCGAACGAGTGCTGGTCGATGCGACTAACGGGAACATACCGTTCATGTTCATCCGCGGCCCAGAGGTGGAAGATATTCTAGGTGCGGAACGCCAGCTGCCGGTCAGCATTAAAATGGGAACTTACCCCGAGCGGTTCTACTATCATCGAGCGCCAAAGGAGCTGGCCAGGGACCTCTGCTACGCGATGGAGAATTACATACCTGAAATCGACCTCGTCCAGGTCTTCGACAACGAGTTGGGCCTAGTGATTACTCCTGACTTCCTGTTGGCTCCCCTGCCCTACGCAACGGCGGCGGATTTCGACGCACTGAAAGAGCTATACCAGGGGCTGAGTGAGCCGCACGGACTCCGTCTGGACACTGATGCGGAGTGGCAGCTCGATGGCCCAGTTGGAACACGGTTCAGAGAGCTCGAACCCGCGTCAGCCGAGCTTGTGTTGAACTCATACGAACACCTGCTAGACAGATTCAACCAATTCGAGGATGTCCGGCACGAAATGGGTCTCGCAGTCGTGCAGTTGGTACCCGACAAATGATTCACAGGGTCAGGCCCGCCGATTACAAAGACCTTCTGATAGATGCGGTGGCCAGCGCCCGCGAAACCCGTTTCTGGAGAAATAAGCTGGGAGATCATCCAGTACGGTCGCAGTCAGAGTTCGACAGGCTCCCATTCACTTCAGTTGACGAATACCGCAAGCAGAGTTTCGCGTCGGTGGTTGCCGACCCGTCTGGCATGGAGTGGATTCCCGGCCCCTGGCTCGGGCAATCGCCAGATCGCGTCCCAATGTCCGAAGGCCCGTTGGAGGCGACAGTCAGGGTCGAACTGATGGCCGACGAGATCAGGCCATTAGTACCCGAAGATGCCACCAGCCCAAGTGCCCTGGTGGTAACAACGGCCGAACGCCGCCACTTTGGGGCTGAAGTGAGCGCGGCATTGGTGCGCGTTGGCGTTCAGGCGCATCTGATAACTGACGGTGCAACCAATAGGCTTAATGGTCTTATCCAGGCCTTCGAACCGGACATAGTGGTGGCGCTCTCTCCGGCAGTTGATCTGAGGGCTCTGCCCAAGTCAGTCACCGGCGTCGTCACAGTGGGGCGCGGGTCATTGCTCAAGGGGATGCGCCACGTCGACATGTGCATTCAGAACGAGTTGGGGGTTCTGGGGACCGCCTTTGGTTCTAGCAGGTACGAATTGAACCACCACAGGTTCCACTTCGAGGAGTCGCCCGGTGGAGCGCTGGCTGCGACTCCTTACTTCAACCGCGTACAGCCGATCATCCGGCTGGACACTGGGATACCAGCGTCTGTGTTAAATTGATGCCATGGAAGACTCTGGCATCGTTGCACTGATTTCGGCAGATTCACAAGCTGCGTTGAATGTGCCGGTTACGCCGGCATACGTGTACTCAGAGTCCGTGCTGCGCAAAACCGCGTCCGACGCCCATGCGCTTGCATCATACGCTGGCTGCAAGCTGCTCTACACATTGAAGCCGTGCTCCCTTGCCGGAGTATTAGAGACCTTGGCGCCCCACGTGAATGGGTTTGCGGCAAGTTCAATTTTTGAGGCCAGACTTGCACGTGAGGTCGCGCTTGCGGGACAGACTCTGCACTGCTACTCTCCGGCATTCCCTGCAGAGGAGCTGGCTGAAGTGCTGTCGTTGATATCCTACGCTTCGGTCAATTCTGTTTCCCAGTTCGAAATGGCGGCTTCCCGGAATCCCGGCTCTGCCTCCATTGGGTTGAGGGTAAACCCAGAGATGGGTTTCGCGGCTGACTCCCGGTACGACCCTTGTCGTCCGAATTCCAAGCTTGGCGTGCCCAGGTCGGACTTCCAGAGTCTAGTCGCCAAGTCACATCTGCGCTCCCAAATTGGGGGCGTACATCTACACAACAACTGTGAGTCCGACGACCTTACTCAGTTGGCAGCCACGGTCGAATCAATAAAAGACATACTGGGAATGTTGGACCATCTGACTTGGGTAAATCTCGGAGGCGGTTACTACCTTGGCCCCGAAATCGATCCCGAGCCCCTGGCTAAGGCCGCGCGGGAGCTTGCTTCCAAGTACGGTGTAACAGTCTTCATCGAACCCGGAACGGCGCTGGTCCAACAGGCAGGAATGCTCGTTTCGGAAGTGCTCGATACCTTCGAGAGCGGCGGAAAGCACATCGCGGTGCTCGATACGTCAACATGCCACATGCCGGAGGTGTTCGAGTACGGCTTTGTACCGCACGTGTCATCCTCAGCAGAGGAAGGCGATAGCGCAACGATTCTCGCAGGCAGATCGTGCCTCGCAGGAGACGTCTTCGGCGAGTACAGTTTTCGGGAACAGCTGAGAGCCAGCGACCGTGTGGCCATTATGGACGCCGGCGCATACAGCCAATCCCGCGCGGCGCCGTTCAACGGCATACCTGTACCCTCCAGCTACCTGCTTCGAGAAAACGGCTCTTTCGAACAGATGACGTCCTACGGATACAGAGATTTCGCGAGGCGTAACGGGATGGTCGCAGTTGCATCTGCTTGAACGTGCCGCAACCATTTCACCTGGACAATTGGACTTCAGGTCGATTGCATCCGAGGTCTCGAGCGCTCTGCCCGAAGGCGAGACACCAGTCCGCTTCGTAGTCACGAATTCCGGGCGGAGCGGTTTGCAGTGCGAGTTCGGCGTGATCAGCGGCGAGACCCCCTACGTCACCACCCCGCTGTTCAAGTTCCGACAGCGCCGATTCGAGGCGCAAGACAGCTTCAATGTCGTGATGGTGGTTCCGACGGGGATTGGCGCGGAGATCGGAGGTCACGCCGGCGACGCAACTCCAGCGGCAATCGCCCTCGCGGCAGTCGCCGACACGCTCATAACCCACCCCAACGTCGTAAACGCTTCGGACATAAACGAGCTTCCCAGGAACGGCCTCTATGTCGAAGGGAGCGTGCTTGCGCGGCTGCTGATGGGGACCGTAGGGTTGAGCCCGGTCCGCTCGAATCGCGTGCTTGTAGCCCTCGATGCTTCGCATAGCGAGCGCTATTCCGCGTACACCGTCAACGCTGTGAACGCCGCGCGGGCCACCTACGGCCTGAACTGTGTCGGGGTCGAATTGATCAGACCCGAGCTGAGGCTATCAGGCGGATACACGCCGACGGGACGCGCGTCCGGATCGGTGGAAGGTTTCGAAGGGCTGATCAAACTTCTACATGACAAGCAGAAGACGTACGATGCGGTCGCGGTTGCATCGGTCGTGGAAGTCCCGCAGCATTACCACTTCGACTACTTCACGAGCGGTGGTGAGATGGTGAACCCATGGGGGGGAGTCGAGGCCCTATTGACCCACGCCGTATCGTCGATTGTCCAGGTACCAACGGCTCACGCCCCCATGATGGAGTCGGACGACATCGCCGCTGTTGATCCCGGAGTCGTGGATGCGCGCATGGCAGCCGAGGTCATATCGATTACCTTCTTCCAGTCGGTGTTGAAGGGTCTTCAGCGATCTCCACGCATCGTGACGGATGTGTCAGAGATTGTCCGCCCAGACGTTATCGCCGCCGAGGACGTCTCATGCCTCGTCATCCCAGCAGGGTGTCTCGGCCTGCCAACTCTGGCCGCGCTGCAACAGGGCATACCCGTCATTGAAGTGAGAGAGAATCGGAACCTGATGAGAAACGATCTCTCCAGCCTACCCTGGAAACCTGGACAATTCTATTCCGCCGACAACTACTGGGAGGCCACAGGAATTGCCGCCGCGCTTAGGGCAGGCATAGACCCAGGCTCCGTTCGAAGGCCGATCAAGACCATCCGGTACCACTCTGATGAACTCACAATCGAGTGAATCAACCATACAGCTTCTCAAGGCTCCGTCGAGAACGGAGGTCGAGGCACTTCGAAGAATGTTGCTCTACTGCCTCAACGGGTTTTCGACGTACCGACGACTGTTCAGGGTGGCCGGAGTCGATGGGGACTCCATTCTGTCCGATGACCCTGTGTCCATTCTCCGCAGGTTGCCTATCATCGACTCGGACGAAGCACGCGCGCTCAGCACCGAGGCCATGACAGCCGCCGACTCTATCGTTGATACCGAAACATCATCGGGTACGGCAGGTGGTAGGAAAGTTCGATTTATAACGCACGAAGATAACTTGGTCGAGCACGAATTCCTAGCCCAGCTTTTGGCCGTCGCCGGCGTGGAGAGTGAAGACAGGGTGGCCTGCGTAGATACAGACCCGGCGGCAGCAATGGTGTCGTTCCCCTGGGCCTGCGAACTTCTCGGCACCACAGAGTCATACTGCGTGAGTACCGGTACTTCCTTTAACAGCTGTGTTCGTTTGCTGGCTCGTCTCCAGCCCAGCGTGTTGATAAGTGTGCCATCCATCATCCAGCGGTTATTGCACGAGGACTCAGCGCCAACGGTAGAGTCGGTTCGCACTGTAATCCACATCGGAGAGGGAATGAGCCGGGCCACACGTGCGAAGGTCTCCGAGACGCTTGGCGCTGAGGTGTTCTCATACTACGGTTCGAGTGAGACATCGGCGATCGGTATCGAGTGCCTCGCCCATTCCGGCGTGCACTTAATGTCCGCTCGACACTTAGCTGAGATCGAGACGAAAGGGCATCCGGGCAGCGAGGGCGAGTTGATTTTAACTACTCTGGAACAGCGCGGGCTTCCGCTGCTGAGATACCGGCTCGGGGACCTGGTTCGATTCCGTGACGGCCGCTGCGGTTGCGGAAGCGACGACCCCCGGGTCGATGTTCTTGGACGCTCAGAGCCGTTCGCATCAATCCTCGGGTCCAAGATTCATCACGGAGCCGTCCTCAGCGCCCTCAACGGTGCGGGCCTAGATGGTCCCCTGCAACTTGTACTCGATATCGAAAGCCGATCCGAAGTGATGACGTTGCGCATATCAGAAACCAATGCGGGCAATGTCGACTCCATGCTCCGGGCGATCCTGGCCGACCACGCCGACATAGACTTCCTGGTCGCAAGCGGCTTGCTGGACGTGCGGTTCGATCTGCGGCCTCGAATGGAGCTTCTCGCACAGCGAAAGTCCGACCTGCTAATCGATCTCCGGGACGCAACGTGAACCAAGCTCTGAAACGCCGCACTCGCTCCGAGTCGACGACTGATCTGTCTCAAGCGCTGGAAGTTGCACGCCGGTCCCGCGAAGCTGGCTGCGAGTCTCTTTCCGACGACTCCCTCGAATCGCTCCTGCATTCGGCGGCAGGCGCTCCTTCTGAAGACCCAACAAACCAGAGAATCGCTGACGCCCTTGGAGCAGTGGACTCTGCCGTCCGCAGGCGTCTCGGGATCTGGCGCGCCGCTACCTGGAACGGGGATGAGCTTCACGGCCAGATCAGCCACGCTAGGGAATGCGCGGACGCCTCGCTCGAATCGACGGGGCCGCAGCACCCACAGTCGGTCGATGGCTCGGTATCTATCGCGCTGGCGGAACTGCTCAATAGGCTGAGGACTCAACACCCCTCAGAAGTCAGACTGACAGCCGACTTCTATGAATTGCTTGAGACAGCAGATGACACTGGCTGCCTGTGGTTCTCCCCGACTGAGCAACAGCTCGCTGCGGCTGCGCTCCTCCTTCGCGGAGTGATCGTCGAGATGGATGCGGGAGAGGGCAAGACGCTCGCCTCTGCAATGGCCGCCGCGGTGTTTGCGGCTTCCGGCAGGAGCGTTCATGTACTAACTGCGAATGACTATCTCGCCACCCGCGACTGCGACATCCTCGCGCCAGTGCTCGAGTCCCTGGGGTTGACGGTCGGTCTCGTTATCGATGGAATGGACCGCCAGGAACGACGACTCCAGTACGCGGCCCAGATCGTGTTTACTACAGCGCGCGAGGTCGGCTTTGACTACCTGCGAGACAGCGTGGCTGAGTCGTTCGACCGACGAGTCAATCCGACATTCGACATCGCTCTCGTTGACGAGGCGGACCACCAGCTCATCGACCAGGCTAGGACACCTCTGATTATCTCCGGCGACAGAGTCCCTGAACCCGTCCTGGGCCCAGATCTGGAAGCCATTGCTGTCGAATTCATGCGGAGACAGGCAGGTTACGTCGACGAACTCTACGCAGCGCTGGCGTCAAACACCGGCGACTTCTGTCGGGTTCTGGCTATGATTCTGCTGGCTGGGGGCCTCACTCTCAGATTGGTGTCGGCGCTGGACCGACATGGTACCTCCACCCGAAGAGTATTCAGTGACATGTCGCGTCTGAATGACGAGGACGAAGGGAGTCCACTGGAGCACGATATGCTCTTCGCAATCGACTCAGACCGCTCGACGCTGCGACTGACCGAACGGGGCTGGGAAGAGATATACCGGAGGGTCGACGACCCAATATCTGCTTTCGGTACGGTACATGCGCTCAGGGCACATGTCCTCCACGATGCCGGCACAGACTACGTAATAGACCAGGGCAGCATAACGCTCGTTGACAGGCTCGACGGGCGCCCGATGTTCTCCCATCGCTACATGCACGGCTTGCACGAAGAACTTGAGTCAAAGGAGGGTCTCGACCGGCAGAGCCGCGCGGATGCGAAAGCGCGCACATCGATCAAAGCGCTAATGTCGAACTACCAGACTATCGCCGGCCTGACCGGCACCGCGATGGAAGCAGCAGACACGTTCTCCCGCGACTACGGCATCCAGACCGTCAGGGTCCCACCGGAGGTCGCGTCGCGCCGAACGGATCTGAACGCCGAGGTCTTTTTCGACAGAGACCAGCACGTGGAATGGGTGGTAGATGAAGTCGCTCACTGGCACAGAGTCGGGCGTCCGGTTCTGGTCACGACCGGGAGTGTGGCAGAGTCGGCCAATTTCAGCGTGGCCCTTTCCGATCGGTCAATCCCTCACAGACTTCTCAACGCCGAGAACAGCGAATCCGAGTCCGAGACAGTTGCCGCTGGGGGTGAACTGGGAGCAGTCACCGTCTCAACAGGCATGGCAGGTCGAGGCACCGATTTCGTTGTCGAGCGCGAAGTCGACTCTGTGGTGACCGAGCGAACTGTCGAACGTGCACGCAGCATTCTGGCAGAGGGAAACTCAGCGAGATTTGTGTGCCACTCACAGGAAGAGGCCGAGGCACTTTTCCATGCCTTGAGCGAGGTCGAAAGTGTCGAGGTTAACCTGCGTAATTCAACACCCATACATGAAATCACAGTGCACTCCATCCCGCACAGACGGACGAATGGTGAGCCATTTCCGTTCGGACTGGGCTTGATGGTCATCATCACCTCGCTGCCGCGGTCAGCCAGGGTGGAAAGACAAATACGCGGAAGGACCGGGCGGCAGGGCGCATTCGGGACCACGAAAGTTGCCGCGTACATCAATGACCCAGCCCTGGCATTCTCCAGCCGGCAGGGCGACATCGCCGAACTCACCAGGACCGGCAGAGGAACTGTTGAGGGACCCGAAGTGCACGGGGTACTCAGGCAGTTCCAATCCGATGCAGACTCCCAGAGCGCGGCGACAGCCCGGGCGATGTCCGAGTACGAAGCAGTCGTGGAGAACGAGTCACGCGCCTACTACGAGGGGCGTGTGGGCTTGATGGGGTCTTACCAATCGCAGACCCTGCTAAAGAGAGCGATCTCCAATTGGGTCATGCGAAGAACAAGCGAACTTGACGACCAGCGGGCTGACTACGACACGAGATTCGCGATCGTCTCCGACGGCCTGTGGCATCACTACGGGATCGACACCGGTCTGTCAGCCCACAATGCTCCGGCCGAAGTTAGGGATGAGCTTGAATTCGAGGTGCACAGGCGTCTGTCCCTACATCGCAATCGATTAGGGGCGAAGAGATTCGTCCTGGCAGTCGCTGACTGTCTGCTTCGGTCTGCAGACGGCCTGTGGCCAGCCCGCCTTTCAGAAATGCAGGAAATGGCTCTCACCTTCACACTGGGAGCGTCTTCACGGCACGCCGCGGTAACTGAGTTTGCAGATCAGGTCATGGGGACAAGGACTGACTTCTGGGCAGCCGCGGAAGACGTGGCGCTTAGAGAAATGCTTGTCGGCGCTCTCGTTGCATACGGCGACCGGATGGGGGACAATCGCGTCGAGCAGCTCCCCGACGAACTTGAGGCACTGCTTCGGTGATAAACTGTTGGTAGAGCGCATGATTAGGACCTCAAAAGGGGACCAAGATTGAGGAAGAGCAAACGGACCAGATCTACAATAACAATCCTGGCAGGAGTCTCGCTCTTGGCAGCGCCAGTGGCGGCCGCGTGTAGCTCAGGGCCCAGTTACGAGGACTGGGCCGCGACCGATGGCGCGGCGGGTCGCATCAACCTCGACGAGGTTCAGGAGGCCTTCAAGAAGTCCGACAGCGCGACGGACTTCGAGAAACGCGTCAACGAGATCTACGAAGGCGACGGCCTCATTCTGGTCCGGGTCGAACAGGACGGCAGCAGAACTACCCTGGAAGGCTGGGAAGACCTCGACAGATCAAAGGAGATTGAGGACACGAACGACGACCGGCTGTTCTCGATAGTCAAGGACAACAACCAGCATGAGATGCGTGGGTACGGCGCGAACAGCTACTACCACCATCCATTTGGCGCTGGTAACTTCCTGTTCACATACATGATCCTGAGCAGCTTCGGCCCCAGGTACGCCTACTACACGCCCATAACGCGATACGACACGATCAGCCGGAATCGCTCCAACTACAGGAACTCCAGCGGCTACCGCAATCAGGTGTCAAAGAACACCAGTTACTTCAACAAGCAAAAGTCTTTCGCGGGTTCGAGTTACAGTCAGGCATCCAGGAACGTCAGCTCATCTAGACAGACGTATCTCAATTCTCAGCGTTCCACCGGCAACTTCAAGTCCAGCGCGACTGGGGTGCGGTCGAGCTGGGGCAGCAGCAGTCGCAGCAGCTCGTTTGGACGTTCCAGCTCAGGTTTCACGGGAGGTGGTGGAGCGCTCCGCCCTATCGGGTTCGAGAGGTCGGCCCTAAGGCCTAGATCGCAAAGAACAGGATAAGGCTCACGCATATCAGCGCGGCGCTCTCGATGAACGCTGCGCCGAGGTTACGGTCCACCGCAAGCTCGTACGAGAGTCTTACGTGTGGGAACAGGATCTTGTCCACCACGAACCTTACAATGTATAGCAGGACGAACCCGAGCACGGCGTAGGTGACAAAGCCCGCGATGCTCTCCGTCCAGCCGACGAACTCTCCGAAGACCGCCTTGAACACGACGATCCCTATCGCAATGAGATTGCCAGCAAGCGCGACTCCAACGGCGACGTTGTCGGCTTCGATCTGCTCGTGAATGTTGAAAGACGTCGTCCACTCGTAGACCAGCGTGTAGATTATCAGTGCGACCAGCCCGAGCAACAGGAACGCCACGGCAGTCTCCGGGCCGCCACTTTCGCCCGATATCGCGCCGGCGATCACCAGTCCGACGGCAACGTACACGGCGAACTCGACCGCTCCCGTACCCGCGTTATGGTCTCTGATAATCTCTTCCTCTGTGCTGAAGTCGTGCAGCACCAGCTTGTCGACCAATATGCGTGCAACATTGAGTACGATGATACCGACGATCGAGTACACGAAAACGAGCCCGACTTCTTGCCAGTACGCAGCAGTGAAACCAAGAGTATTGTCTGCTACAACCAGGAACGGGTGGTAGAGCCCTCCCAGGAACACCAGGATCACTCCAAAGTAGTAGCCGGAGATGCTTACCGCGAGTGCGACGTTGTCTTTCTGGTTTAGCTGCTCCTGGATCTTGTACGGAGTAATTATGTCTTGAGCGATTCTGGCGATGGCGAGCACGACCACCCCCATCACGACATAGACCAGTCCCCGGGGAATCTGCTCGAACACGTCCACGAATGCTTCAATCATCGCACGCCCTTCGTTCTACTTGTGATAGACGGTAACGATATGGGGTGAGATGTACAGCGACACGTACACCTCGAAAGGCTGGCCCTCCATCTTCACCACCGATACTCCACCTTCCTCATCCTGCCGGACGAATTCCCAAAGCCAGAATCCCTCGCCGCCCTCGTCGTACAGCACTTCGTAGCTGTTCCGGTAGAGGTAGCTATGGCCGTCGTAGTCGAAACTGTTTTCGAGCGACTTATGCTCATCCCACTCTACTAGAGTGTCGTACTCTAGGCCGACTGCTGACAAGCCCATCGGCCTGTCCTGCAAGACGACGGAGATATGCAGCCCATCGTGATCGGACCACTCGATGGAAGCACGTCGCTCACCGTCGACGACTGATAGCTCATGAGACTCTCCGAATGCAGACTCAAGCTTCGTGATGCGTTCCACTATCAGGTAGGCATCCTCGCCGGTCTCCCATAAGCCGGGAACAAAAAGCACATCGCCTATGCGAGCGGAGCGAATCGAGTCATCCGCCGGCGCCTCGCCCGACGGCTTCTTTCGTCCCTTTCCAAATAAAGATCTGAGCATGGTCACCTAGATTGGCTGCAGGGTGTGGCTCTTCCAGCGGTTGATTGCGGCCTGCGCTCGGGGGCTGATCGCATTTTGAACTCGAACGTTGAGCAAAGCCGGCCTGTCGAGTCTGATGGCGCGTTCAATCGCCGAGTCGAGTTCGTCGGGATGCTCGATCAACTCCCCGTGTCCACCAAGACCCCTCACCACCTGGTCGTACCTCGATGGCAACAGGTCAGTGGCCACCGGCTTGCCGTACACTCCTACTTGAATTTGTCGATCAATGCCCCACGCCGAGTCGTTCCCCATGATACCAACGATGGGCAGGTTGTGCCGAACGGCTGTATCGTACTCCATCGCGTTGAATCCGAAAGCGCCGTCGCCCGTAAACATGAACACGCGCCGTTCCGGGTAGGCGGCCTTTGCTGCTATCGCGGTAGGCAGAGCCTGACCGAGCATCCCCAGGGGAGGCAGATACCACCAGCTCTTGGGCGAAAGCGCCGGAGAGTAGGCCCTTCCAAAGTGGCAAAAGTCGCCCCCGTCGTAGGAGACAATGTCCTCTGGGCCAACATGATACCTGACCGCCTTGTGAACGAATGTCGCATGCATCGGCGACTCGCTCAGTGCGAGCGACTCCAGGTCCCTCTGCTGAGCCTTTCGCTCTTCTTCAAGCCGAGACAGCCATGGAAGGTCCCTCCACTCACGCTTGGACGCCTCTTCCGCCATCTGGCGTGCCACCGCCTCGACGTCTCCGTGTATCCCCACTGAGACGCCGCGATTCCTGGCTATCTCAGCCGCTGACGGATCGATCTGGATGACTCTGGCGTTCGACGCTATTGTCGGCGGCATCGCGTATCCGACAATCAGGTCTTGTTTCCGACCCATCAGCACTACGGCATCCGCCTCTCTGAGTAGCCTGGCCGCCCGGTTCAGGCCGGAGTCGAAGAAGCCATGGCAGTACGGGTGATCATCCGAAACAAGGCCCCTAGCGTCGCCCTCGGTCATGAGCGGTACCCGAGTGGTCTCAATAAGGGACTCCAGTGTCTCGCCCGAACGAGCATAGGCGCCTGCGCTGCCGACGATAATCAGAGGCCTCTCGGCAGCGTGGAGAATGTCAACGGCGTCGCGAATTTTGTCGGAAGATGCCGCGGGCGCTCCTATGTCTCGGTATTCGCCAGGACTGTAGAACTCGACATCGTCCGCAGGCACCGTCTGCTGTTGAACGTCCACAGGAATTGTCAGGTGTACCGGCCCGCGCCGACCCTCGTAGGCAACGCGAAGAGCGGTCGATATCATGTCGGGAATCCGGCGTGCGTCGGTGACCATCCATGCGCCCTTGGTCACAGGACTGGCCATGCCGACTTGGTCGATCTCTTGCATAGCGCCGCGGCCCAACTCAAGGAGCTCGGCACACCCGCTGATGGAAAGCAGGGGGCTGCCCGAGTGCATGGCGTTAGTAAGGCCGGGAATCGCATTTGCAAATCCTGGAGTGGTGTACATAGCCACGCCCGGCTGTCCTGTAATTCGACCCCACGCGTCTGCCATGTGTACCGCAGCCTGCTCGTGTCTCGTGTCGATGAACCTGAAGTCCTGATCGGCCATCACGTCCAGTGCCGGGAGGATGTGGTCGCCGGCGAGCGTGAACACAGTACGGACGCCTTCAATACTCAACGCCCTCGCGATGAGTTCGCTGCCACTAACCATCCCCGACACGGTCATAGGTAACTCCAAGCAACTACAGAAATATGGACGGGGCTATTTTATAGACGCCGCAGAAGTTTGCCAATGTAAGCGAGATCCCGTCCATGCCGCCCGTGACAAACGAGCCTGTATCAATTTTGTAGGTGTGGCTGTTGGACGAGGTTTCGGAGCGCGGGCGTTTCGCCCGCATTCGTTCGTCCAAAACCTGCCCAACGGCGATTGCCCATTGAGACACCCACAAAATTGATTCAGCTTCGTACAAACTGAGGGCTTTTGCATTTCCTAAACGGATTGCTATAATTTCGAGAGGCGGAGGAGTTGAAAGGCGGCGGTCGCTGGGGATTCGTCTAGTGGTAGGACGACAGACTCTGGATCTGTAAGCAGAGGTTCGAATCCTCTATCCCCAGCCAACTACAGGCCGATTGAGAGTTATTCCCCAGACCTTATTAACGTGGCGCGTTCGTCTAGCGGCCGAGGACACCACCCTCTCAAGGTGGAGACACGGGTTCGAGTCCCGTACGCGCTACCACTCTCACTGTAGGTAAGTACCGACGCACGAACATGTGCAATCGTGCTTTTGGCCTGATTCCCCTGCCCTACGCCCTGGCCATACGTCCGCCGATGCGCGTTGTGCCCTGCTTCACGGCCAGCGCGAGTATGAAGAACGCCGTCGCCGACAGCGCCATGACCGGGCCGGACGCAAGGTTGTAGTGGAAGGACACGTACAGCCCGATGATCGCGGAAGCCACTCCGATTGTGGCCCCAACCGCCATTGCCAGCGTAAACCTTTGGGTCAGCAGTTGGGCCGCCGCCGCTGGGGTAATCAGCATCGAAATCACGAGCACGATGCCAACCGCCTGCAGCGCGATGAGGATCACTACAGCCAGGAGCACTAGCAGTACGTAGTCCATCACCTGGGTTGGCAGACCCAGGACAGATGCCCCCAAGGGGTCGAACGTGGCGAACACCATCTCCTTGTGGAGCGCGATTAGCAACACAACAACAACAACCGCCAAGGCGGCGGTCACCAGTACGTCGTCTCGAGACACTCCGAGCACCTGGCCGAGCAGCACGGATTCCAAGCTGACCTTCAGGCCGTGGGCGGCAGTCAGCATGGTAAGGCCCAACGCGAACAGCCCGGCGAACAGTATGCCTATGGAAGTATCCTCGCTAAGGCCCGTCCGCTTGGAAAGAAAGCCGATGAGCAGCGCAAACGCAATCGCGTTGGGAACCAGTATGAGCCATTCTGATGAGACCGCTGCCACTATCAGGGCAGCAACGACCAATCCTGGTAGAAGCGAGTGGGCCAGCCCATCGCTCATGAACCCAAGTCCTCTGACAACCACGTACGCTCCGAGAACAGGGCACATTATTCCGACGAGAACGGATACCAACAGTGCTCGCACCATGAAGCCGTACTGAAATGGGGCTATTACGGCTTCAGTGATGATGTCCATCGAGAGCCCTTCCATGGATCGATCCGACGCCGTGTGGCCCATACATCTCGATGAGCACCTCGGGTGTCAACACCTCACCGGGAGCGCCGCACGCGCAGACTCGGCAGTTGATGCAAAGGCACTCGTCGCAGTAGTGGGCGACATGTCCGATGTCGTGGGACGACAGTAGGATCGTTCGCCCTTGGTCCCTTAGCTCGTGCAGCACCGAGACCAACGCCTCCTGCGACGCAATATCAACTCCGCTGAAGGCCTCATCGAGCAGCAAGACGTCCGCTCCCTGGGCAAGCGCGCGGGCGACGAACACACGCTGGCGCTGGCCACCTGACAGATTGCTGACCAAGTCTGGTCTCCTGTCCAGCATACCCACCTGCTCTAGCGCCTCCTCGACCACCTGTCGGTCCTCGCTGCTGGGCCTGCGCAGCCATCCAATCTTCTTGGTCCTGCCCTGCATCACTACGTCCCAGACGCTCACGGGCACCCGCCAGTTGACGTTCTCGTGTTGGGGAACGTAAGCGATCAGTCCTCGCGCGTCGTCGACCGGTCTTCCGTGGATCAGCACCTGTCCCTCATCCACTTGAACCAAGCCCACAATGGCGTTGAAAAGCGTGCTCTTGCCTGCTCCATTCGGACCGACGACCCCCATCAGACAGTTGGGACCTGCGGTGAATGTCACCTGATCCAGCACCCGGATGCCGCCTCTGTAAACCGTAACTCCCTCGGCCGACAAGGGAGCAGGTACCACGGCTCGATCCTCGGACTGATAGTGGCTGTGTGATATGGTCGGGGAGTGTGTGGTCGTCTGCATCGTCTGACCTGTTTTCAGTTCATTGAGACCATGTCAGCATCAGTCGAACTGTTTTGCGCATGATGCAGTGGCCTCTTATTGCGACATCATATCATATAGGTCGGGGTGCTTCACGAACTCATTGTTGCAGTGAACACCCTCAGGAAGTGTGTTGATTAAGAGGCAGGATGAAGTACCCTCCAGATCTCTGTTTGTCGGTTGCGTGTTCGTGGAAACTCCCCCTGGCGAGGGGATACCGGACGGCATGACCGTGGACGCCGATGGCCACGTCTGGTCTGCTCGCGCGGACGGGTCGGCTCTTTTCAGGTACACACCCGACGGCGTCCAGGAGCGCGCGATTCCCTTTCCCGCGAAGAAGGTCTCCAGCGTCACTTTCGGCGGACCGGCCATGGATGAAATCTACGTAACGACCATCGGAGGGAACAACAAGGCTGAAGAGGGACCTGGAGCAGGAGCTCTGTTCAGACTGAAGCTTGGCATCAGGGGTGTGCCGGACTTTCACTCCCGAATTGGCCTCTGAGCAAGTCTGCGGAGGAGGTACTCGGCATCCTTGCAAGCTGACGAAAGAGAATCAGTCTTTAGGTCTCAGGGAAGGCGCCGATTCATAACAGCCAAGGTCCCGATGAGGACCTGGAAGACGCCGAGAATCCGTGGCAGTGACCTTGCGGGGGCTGTTTCTCTGACTTCGGAAGGGTTCAGAGACTGGATTAGGGCCAGCTTCAGCTACTTGATTAGGCTATGACCAGCAATGTCGCCATACTCGATCCCAGCCACCCCGGGTTCGACGCCGTCAACCAACGAATCGACGCGGCGTTCCACGAGAACGGCAAGGGACTCGCCCACGGGGACCTGAACGGCGACGGCTACGTCGACCTCGTTGGAACAAACAGCAGCGGCCCCACCTGGCGCCTTTCTCGCGCTCTTGGTCCCCGGACTGGACGGCAAGATTGGAGTGTGCCTCGTGGGTCAGAACTGAGTGTAGAGTGTAGGTGACCGCTGTACCTCCGAGATCTCGTGAGGCTCTAGCGGATAGGCTTCCTTCTGGTACACCTGCACTCGGTCCGAGCCGTAGTCGGCGATGTACATGGAGCATCCATCCACTCGCACCGACACCGGCCATCTGACACGCTTCTGGGGTTCGAGTGAAGTCATCTCCCGCAGCCTGAGCGCCTTCACGTTCGACTTCATGTAGTGATGAGCCTGCCTGGACAGCGTCGCGTCTCCGCGGAACAGCTCGACGAACACTCCGTCCGGCCTGAACAGCTGGACCCGGTCGTTGGCCCAGTCGGCGACGTAGATGTCGCCATCGGCATCGACTGTGACGCCCGACGGACGGTTGAACTCACCCTCTCCATCGCCGGACCTGCCAATCCCGAAGATGAACTCCCCATCCGCCGTGAACTTCTGCACCCGGTCGTTTCGCCAGTCCGCGACGTACACGTCGCCCAGCTCATCCACGTCGATTCCCCAGGGCATGTTGAACTCGCCGTCACCGTCGCCGTGGCCGCCGAACTGCATCAGGAACTCACCGTCCCTGGTGAACTTCTGAATCCGATGGTTCCGGGTGTCGGACACGTACACGTTCTCATCGGCGTCGAGAGCGATGCCGGACTGACGGTTGAGCTGACCCTCCCCGCTCCCGGTCTCGCCCCACTGGGCCTGTATCTCTCCCCGCTTGTTTATCACCGTTATCCGGTTCGTGCCCTCGTCTGACACCCAGAGGTTGTCCTCACTGTCCATGACCAACGCAATGGGCCACACGAACTTCGTGTTTACCGAGTACGTGCCTCCGATCTGCGCCGCGCCTCCCGCCGCGAGGTTGATTGCCCCCAGGTCCTCGTCGTCCTGAGACAGCCGCCTGATGAAGGAGATTCCGCCCCGGCACAGGATGTGCAGATCGCCGTCCCTGTCGACAGCAAGGTCGACCGGAGTGTTGGTAAGACGCCTCATACCGAGCGTGCGATCATAGCTGAACCCTACTCTGAGAAGCGCGTACGGCCTGCCCATTTCTCTCACCCCATCCAGCGACTGGACCCCTCTATCAACACCAGGCATTCGGGCAACAGTCTGCTATGCGAAGATCGGTATCTTTTCGTACTGGCCCCGGACAATCGGCGCAGCCTCAACGCCCATCCACTCCTCCAGCAGCGTCGTGTAGAGTCCGCGGAAGTCGTACGTGTGGGCCATGTCCCCATCCGTCTGCCTGTCGATATCCAGGGACGGGTACTCGGCGTACAGCCCGCCCTTTACTCTCTCGCCAATTACGAACGAACCGCCACCGGCACCATGGTCGCAGCCGCTGCCATTGTCCCTTATCCGCCTGCCGAACTCGGTGAACACCAGCATTGCCACGTTCTCCGAGGCGCCGTGATCTCTTATGTCCTGGAAGAAGTCCATGATCGCGCCTGACAGCTCGGTCAGCAGCCTGGGATGGTTGGGCACTTCGTTTGCGTGGGTATCGTATCCCCCGTGCTGCGTGTATATGATCCTCGTACCGAGGTCGGCCAGGTGGACTCGGGCGGCGTCCCTGAGTGAATTCGCGATGGGGTTGTCTGCGTACTCGACAGTGGACGAGTACACCTCCGGAGCCCTATTCAGAACGTCAGCGCCCCTGAGCACGTCCATGCCTGTCTGCGCCACGTACTCCCTGACCGGCCCTGTTCCCACCGCCGGACCGTACATCTTCTCGAATATCTCAAGCGCCTGTCTGCGCTCGGCCTCAGATGTGATACCGCTCATGACGCCGTAGTTGTCAAGGTCGCCCACCGAGGTTATCGGAACTCCGGGCTTGCTCATCGCGCGCGGCAGCCCGCGGCCTATGTTCACGCACGTCAGGGGGTTCTCTTTCCTGGGGTCCATCTTCTGGACCACCTGGCCCAGCCAGCCCTCGGCGCCTATTCTGTCAGGCTCCGCCGTGTGCCAGATGTCGGTCCCCCTGAAGTGGGAGCGACTGGAGTTCGGGTACCCCACCCCCTGCACTATCGCCACTCGACCCTCGTCGTACAACTCCTTGACGGGAGCAAAGTTGGGATTAAACCCCAGGTAGCTGTCGATCGGGAGGACCTGCTCCTGGGGAATTCTGATCACCGGCCTGGAGTCGTAGTAGATGTCGTTCCCATACGGAATCACGGTATTCATGAAGTCGTTGCCGCCGCTGAGCTGGACCACCACGAAGACCGTGGGCTTGCCATTGACGTCCATTGCTGGATCCCTCCCGTTCGGTCTAACCGAACTGATACTCGACCGATGCCACTATGAACTGGACCATCCTGGCCACGCGGGCCGAGCTCTCTTCTCGCGCCGAGTCGGTGTCGAACCGAAGGTCACCGCCGGAGTTCGCATAGTCCAGCAGCGCTTCCCGGGTGTGGCGCTCGACGCTCATGGGACCGACCAGGTCGAGCGTGCGGTCCACGAACTCGTCGGGAGTCAGGGGTCTCTCCTCTGAGGCCAGCCTGTCCGCGATCGCTCGAAGCCCCGGCAGGCTCCGGTCCGCAAGCTCGTTGACCGCAAAGTTGACCCGCTCGGCCAGCGTCCCGCAGTCTATCCACTCGCGACCCGTGTGCCAACCCTCCACTGTGGGAGGTGTCATGAGATGCTGACCCATCAGACCGGCCGCGGCCGGCGCGCCATGAAGCGAAGGCTCGGGGAACGTGTGAGTGCCTGCAAGCTTTATCGTGCCCGCAACCAGCTCTGAGGGGCTCTTCACCTTCGCGAACCGGGCGTCCCTGAAGAAGTCGGAGTTGAAGAGCGTCCGCAGCATGACTCTGATGTCGCCATTCGATTCGAAGTACGAGTCGCACAGCGCATCTATCGCCTCAGGATCACGCGGCGACACGTCGTTCCAGGACGGCACCTGCGGCTCGTCGGCCACGAAGAAGTTGTAAAGATGCCTGGATATGAACCGGGCCGTTGCGGGCTGGTCCACTATGATGTCGACGATGTCCTCACCATCGAGCCTGCCCGTGTGACCAAGGAACGTCTTCTCGCTGTCGTCGTGGTCGTCCTGCCTGTAGATGAACTCGGACGGGTAGCGTCCATAGGGGTCCAGCGGGATGGGCTGTATGAACGTCCAGCCAGTGAATGCGCGGGACGCCGTCTTGATGTCCTGCTCCGTGTAGTTGCCCACACCCATCGAGAAGAGCTCCAGAAGCTCGCGGCCCCAGTTCTCGTTGGGCTGGTCGCTGTGATTCTCAGAGTTGTCCAGCCAGTGAATCATCGCGGGGTCCCTGGCCAGCTCCACGAGTATCGTTCGCATGTCCGAAACTGCGTTTCGGCGGAACAGGTCGATCTGCGACTTGGACGAGAGACCGTGCTCGCTCTTACCCACCGAGGTCGCGAACACATGATGCCAGAACAGCGCCATCTTCTCTTCGAGTGGCCGCTCCGTGTTGACCATCCGGTACAGCCAGCGAGTGTTCCACGGCTCTACCGAGTCCGGATTGTTCAACTCCAGCCAGTACCTGGTCACGACATCGTCCGCAACCTCCGGGAAGCGCTCGGGGTGCACCAGGTCTTCCACCATGTCCTCGTAGCTCTGCTGGGCATACTCCTCGAGCTCGGCGCGCGTTGCTCCGAATCCCGCCCGACGCATCAGGTGGGCGGTCAGGGCCAGGTCAGTCGACGGCATCGTGTACTCTCCTACATCCCTACGAGCGTCTCGTCAGCAATCAGGTGCACGATACTGTTTCTGACCATTGGTATCAAGCAGCATCCTATTCGACACCTAACTCGTCGCCTTGGCGACCATGCGCTGGAAACACAAACTGTTGCGGCAAGGAACTCTTGCTCACACGTACTATTCCGGCCCCCTTGTTGCGTGCCAGGAAGTCATCTGCCAGTTTCCGCCGTTGTCGACGTAAACGACAGTGTACTCGAGAGAGAAGTGATTGCCGTTGACGTGGACATGAGCGCCTCCCCTGACGATTGCAGCACCGCCGTACGTTCGTATCGTCTTTGGCGTAGGCGTTATCGATTCGTAGTTGAGTCTTCCAGAGCCTATTCCGCTGGTGAAGCTCTCTTTCGTGTCTATCGCCGCTGTGGTGTGCACGTAGCTGAGGTCATCCGCCAGAATGCTGTTGAGCGTGTCAACGTCGTTCTCGACCATCGCGGTGAGCCGCTGAGATTCAAGGTCTAGGATAGTCTGAGTAATGTCTTGCGTTTGGGTCATGGCTCTCCCCATTACAGCCCGTCGTCGTATTGTTAACGCGACTGTAGCAAGGCAGCCAACCTCAGTCAACGAAGGTAGCGCACGGTGTTTGACGTCGCCATGAACCGCATCAACATCGCGGGACGCACCATGCGGTGTGTAAGCCGAAACTCCATGTACTCCGCAGAGTTCTACAGACGGCTGCCACTGGTATCGGCGCACGATGACATCGGCGATCTCTCCTTCTACCGAGACGTCATCACTCACTCCTCTTTCGATGACTTCTGGAAGAGCTACAGCATGAGATACACGTACGAAGACGTGGATGCGCCTGCGCTGATCGTATCCGGCCGGTATGACAATCTCGTCCACAAAGTGGTTCAAGCTGTTCATGTGATAAAGTACTCAGGGTGCTCAGTCAACTGGAACGGCGCACACGGATTCCTCGGACAAGCGAGTCGGTAGAGGACCTGAAGCATTGATAGACCTGCTTGGAGTGTCGAAGCATTACCAGATCGGCCCCGTTGAGGTACGGGCACTGGACAACGTGGACCTGCATGTGGCGGACGGCGAGTTCGTCGTGGTTCTCGGCCCCTCGGGGAGCGGTAAGACGACGCTGCTCAACATTATCGGTGCCCTGGACACTCCCACCTCGGGTAGCGTCTCCGTTGGAGGGCGCGACATCACGAACTCATCACGCACCGAGCTCTTCGCCCTCAGGCGCGAGACCGTGAGCTTCATCTTCCAGAGTTTCAACCTGTTCCCTGGCCTTACCGCCCTCGAAAACGTGGAGTTCGGCATGGATGTCGCTGGAAAGCGCGGGAGCGTGTCTCCTGAGTCTGTGCTAGAGGCAGTAGGACTAGGGCCCCGCACCGCCCACTTCCCCCACGAGCTGTCCGGCGGTGAGCAACAGCGCGTTGCGATCGCCAGGGCCCTGGCGACCGGAAATCCCGTCCTGTTGGCCGATGAGCCGACAGGAGAGCTTGACTTCAGGACGGGTGCCCAGATACTTGAGCTGCTGATTGAGCAGGCGTCCGACGACCGCGCTGTCTTGGTGGTCACCCACAACAGGGAGATATCGCGCATAGCCGACCGGGTCGTCGAGATGAGCAGCGGACGCATCGTCGGCGATGGACCACCACCGGGCGGCAAGACCCCTCTCTCAAAGCTGCACTGGTAGGAGGGACAGCAAGCCGGTCCTGGATCCGCGCAGGATTGAGTCGAATCGTCTCATGGAGACAGAATTCTCTCCTGTGCACAGACCCTTTCATTTCCCCCTAGCACCTGTATTTCCCCCGCTGCGTGGAATGCTCCCAGATTACCCATAATCAACAGCGCCTTCACCGAGGAGGTTGAAATAGACGGCTGGCCGATACTCATTGTCGGGTTCGGCGGGCTTGTCATCAACTTGGTTGTTGCCTGGATACTTCACCGGTCTTCGCAGCACAGCATGAACGTTGAGGGTGCCTTCCAGCACATTCTGGCGGACCTTCTAGACTCTGCCGGGGTCGTAATCTCTGCAATATTCGTCCTGACACTGGGGTGGATGATAGTAGATCCTATTCTGAGCGTCGTCATCGCCGTACTTATCGTATGGAGCAGCCGTCATCTGATGTCCACGGTGCTCCAGGTGCTATTGGAAGGGGTGCCCAAGCACATAGACGTCTACAAGCTGTGCAGCGACATCGAAGACGTTGAAGGCATGACCATAATCCACGATGTGCACGTCTGGACTATTACGTCGGGGAGTGAAGCATTCACAGCCCACGTACTCGCAGACCCATCCTACAGCGGGGACGAGATTAGCCGGATTCTCGAACGCATACAGGACATTACGCACAACCAATACGGCATCGACCACGTCACTATCCAAGTAGAACAGTCGGTCGCGAACTGCAACGAGGACCACCACGTAGGTCACCTGGAGTACACGAGCCGACCGTCCGCTGCGTAGGGCTCTGAGCCCGCAACGATTGGATGTTGCCCCGTTCCCTGCGGGGGAATCGCGTACGTTCTCTGTGCTACAATTCTGTCAGGTCGTACTTAGGGAACTTGGTGCTGACCAAGGGCGGATTCTGAGCGAGGCCAACCAACAAAGGCTCGGCTCACAGCGCTTCGGACCGCACCCACTCTCAGAGGCGCATTCGTCTAGGGGTCTAGGATACCACCCTTTCAAGGTGGAGACACGGGTTCGAGTCCCGTATGCGCTACCACAGGCCACAACCAGTCTGTAGGTCTTCTTGTTACCGAATTGACGGCTTGACCCCCTCGCCAGGTCACGCATGTCAGACTACTCCACCTTCTCAAGGGGCGCGAAGCTCGTCAGAAACCGTTTGATGCCTCCGCCGTCTTTGAACGCGACCGTGGCCTGAAAGTCTGCACCCGACGGCTCACAGCTCGTCACGATTCCCTCACCAAAAGCCTTGTGCCGAACCTTGTCACCGGTGGCGAACGGCGGACCTCCGGCGGATGGAACGGAACGGCGGCGTCTAGCCTGAGGCACGGCGGACCTGCCCGGCCTGCGTACACGAGTCGGTTCCGGGGTTGTAGTTGCGCGTGTCCGCCGCGAGAACTGAAATCCCTGGTCGGCACGCTCTCTCCTCGAGCGGGGCGGCGACTCTGTGCGACGTCTTCCGCTCGAAACATCTGCCTGACCCGCCCCGTTCCGAGGCGACGGCTGAGACTCAGACTGTTCAGCCCCCGCAACCAGTTCCCTGGGAATGTCGAGCAAAAACCGAGACGGCAGGTTCGGACCTGTACCTCCGCGAAATCCGCGCCGAAAGGCCCTCATAAGGTAGAGGCGTTCCTTGGCACGCGTCATGCCCACATAGCAAAGCCGCCTTTCCTCTTCCAGACCCGCCTCTTCTTCGAGCGAACGGGCATGTGGCAACAGGCCGTCCTCCATCCCGACCATGAATACGACGGCGTACTCTAAGCCCTTTGCCTGGTGCAGTGTGATGAGCGTGAGCGCGTCCGGCGCCTCTTCCATGCTGTCAATGTCGCTGACGAGGCTGACGCTCTCAAGAAATGCGTTGAGTCCGTCCGGCATATCAAGCTCAGAGAATTCGTGCGCTGCAGCCTTGAACTCATTGATGTTGTCGATCCGGTCCTCGGCCTGTTCGTCCCTCTCAGTCAGATACTTCCTGTACCCGGATCTCTCGAGCACCGCCTCGATCAGCTCGACAATACCGACCCGTTCGGCCTCGGCACGAAGCCCTTCGATCAGGACCCGGAAGTCACCGAGGGCGCGTGCCGCTCTGGCCGTGAAAGGACCTGAGACCAGTGGCCCTCCTAGATCTGCGGACGGCGAAATGCTGCGAATCGCCTCGAACGCGGAAGTACCCTGGTCCCGTGCGAGCCTGGCGAGCTCGTCAAGTGTTCGCCTGCCAATGCCCCTGGGCGGAAGGTTGACCACTCTCATCAAGCTCACGTCGTCGTCGGAGTTGGCCAGCAGACGCAGGTAGGCCGCAACGTCCTTGACCTCCTGCCTCTGGTAGAACTTCATGCCCCCGATGAGCTGGTATGGGACCCCATACCTCCTGCACGCCTCTTCCAACGCCCGTGACTGCGCGTTGACACGGTACATTACAGCGATGTCGCCGAGACGATAGGGCGCTGGACCAGCGCTTTTGGACCGAGTCAGCAGTCCGATCTCGCGGAGCACAAGCTGCGCTTCTTCCTGCTCGTCGTACCCCTCTGATATCGAGATCCGCTCTCCTACACCGTTGTGTGTGAAAAGCTCTTTTTCGACCCGCTGCGAATTTGCCGAGATCAGTCTGGACGCGGCGTCGAGAATGTTCTGCGTGGACCGGTAGTTCTGCTCGAGCGCGACGACCTTTGCATCGGGAAAGTCACTCTGAAAGCTGAGGATGTTCCTGATATCTGCATTGCGCCACGAGTAGATAGACTGGTCGGGATCCCCCACGACGCAGAGGTTCCGGTGTTTCCGCGCGATAATTCGTGCTATCGCGTACTGGGCGACGTTGGTGTCCTGGAACTCGTCGATCATGAACTGAGAGTACCGGTCCTGATACTTCTCGGCGACGGCATCGTTGTCGTTCAGAAGCAGGAACGTCTTGAGTAGCAGATCATCGAAGTCCACCGCGATTGACTGCGCCATAAGAGCCTCGTATCGTTCGTAGACACGCCCCACGACCTCGTCAAAGTAGCTGGCGGTACGCATGGTGAAACCATCGGCAGTCAAGAGCTGACTCTTGGCGCTTGAAATCGCAGACTGAATCGCCCTCGGAGAGAACTGCTTGGGGTCTGCGTCTGTCTCGCGCATACCGCGTTTGACCATTTCCAGTTGATCGGGGTCGTCGTAGATGGCGAAGTTGCGATCCAGACCTACGGCCTCCCCGTCACGCCTCAGCATTTGGGCGCAGAATGCGTGGAACGTGCCCACCGTGAGCCTGTCCGAGCCATACGGAGTAACAGATCTGATCCGTTCCTTCATCTCCCGAGCTGCTTTGTTGGTAAACGTTACCGCCGCGATGCGACTGGGCTGGAGTCCCACGACGCGCAACAGGTAGGCAATTCTGTACGTGATGAGCCGGGTCTTACCGCTGCCCGGACCTGCGACGATCAACAGAGGACCATTAATGGCCTCTACCGCCTCTCGCTGTCGATCGTTAAGCTCTGAAAGAAACTCGGTCGTCATGTACTTGGATCCTGTAGACGTAAGTATCGCCAGTCAGACGACAAAAAGCGGGGCATCGCGGGTGATTATTCGTTGCTCACACGCCACAGACTCGCGCAGGTACTTGGGAACGGACACCATGCCGAGCAGAGTCGTTCCATCGAAGTATCGCAGCTGCCCGGTAACGCGTTCAGCGATCCTCGTATCGACTTCCTGCGGAGTCAGCCCGCCGGGATTCTCCCCTAGCGATCCGATCACGAAACCCCACGTTGATCCAAAGCTGGGAACAAAAGTCTCCGATAGCGTGACCTCTGGGAACACACTGGCTACCGTGTTGGCGACTACAGAGAAGCACTGCTCGTAGAACGATGGACCGGTAGGGCCGGACTGCGAGACCATCACTCCTCCGGCGAGCAGCCTGGCCCGGACAAGATGGTAGAACTCTTGGGTAAAGAGAAGATAGGCTGGCCCGGTTTCAAGTGGGTCGGGAACGTCAATGATAACGACGTCGAACCGGTCTGCCGTGGACTTGAGGTAGGCAAGTGCGTCAGCGTGGACCAGCTTCACGCGCGGGTCGTCGAACGATCCCTGATGATGGTTGGGAAGGTACTCACGGCACAGCTCCACAACTTTGCTGTCAATATCGACCATCACCACGCTCTCTACCGTGACGTGCTTGAGCGCCTCCCGAATCGTCGCGCCCTCGCCTCCTCCCGCCACAAACACAGACTTGGGGGCAGGGTGAGAAATCATCGCCGGATGCACCAGACCTTCGTGATAGACGAACTCGTCCACCTCGGTCGACTGCGTCTTCCCGTCCAGCACCAGGCTCCTTCCGAATGCCGCGCCGTCCTGCACGACCACATCCTGGTAAGGTGTGCGCCCCGCGAAGTAGACGTGATCGATTCGCTCCGCCTGATACAGGTCCGGCGTTATCAGCTCATATTGCCAGTTGCCGCTCGGCGGGCCTTGCATCTGTGACCTGTCCGCTCAGATTGCCGCAGGAGCTGAAGCGAACACGTGGCCACGCCGTACATCCGAAATCGAGACCTCCGCACACTCCAACCTCTCGACGATAAAGTCAGCGGCTCGGAGAGGCAGCAGACTTTCGCCACAGGTGAATATGTCGGCGGCCGCGTATGAGTGCTCAGGCCAAGTGTGTATAGAGATGTGCGACTCGGCAATCGCCACGATCCCGGTCACGCCGATCGGACGGAACTTGTGGAATGTCTCTCCTACGACAGTGGCTCCCGCCTCTGTCGCGGCAGCCAAAACGACCTCGCGAACGTAGTCGAGGTCGTCGAGAAGTTCTGCATTGCACTCTTTCAGATCAAGAAGCAGATGCGTGCCTAGAGCATCCAATCACGTATCTCCGGAGAAATAAGAGGGAGTCGCCAAGTTTGGCCGGTTCGCATTATACACGATTGGATGCGCAGCGCGTCGATTCGGGACGTGAGCTCACCCTGTCCCAAAGTCGTTGGACAAAGTTCGTCAAAATGCTAACTATCTGACAAAACTTGACCAAAACTATTGACGCGCATTGTACGGACTAGCGTCTAATCTTTCATGTATCAGGGCAGCTAATACGAACCTGGTGGAAACCGAAATGAACGTCACTCTCGAACACGCTCGGTTTCGCGGCATCGCACAAAAGCTGCCCGGAGCCCCATCTCTCCCATACCGCATTTCGGTCCATGTACCCCGTGCTGCAGTAATCCATCTGCTCGCGCTGGCGCTGGCGTCGATTTCACTGGCCATAGCCCTCTTCAGGTTCAGTTCCTTCTTGGAGACGCTCGGACACTGGAGATACCTTGGTGTTGCGGCAGCGGAATTCGGCAACAGCGCCATGATGGTGTTCCCGACGCCGGCTTCAGCCTATACGTTCGCTATGGGCGCAGCGCTCAACCCGATTCTGGTTGGCCTCGTCGGAGGAGTCGCCGCGACGCTCGGCGAGATGATCGGCTACCACATCGGCAAGAGGGGAAACTCGGTCATTTCTGATCGACCTGCCGTTCAGAAATTCAGTGTATGGACGGAGAGATGGGGTACCCTCGTACTACTGGTCTGTGCCGCGCTTCCAGTCCCGTTCGACATCGCTGGGGTCTGGGCAGGAGCCACACGCTACCCCCTTGCTCGATTCATTCCAGTGGTCCTGGTGGGCAAGACAGTCCGGGCAACCTCCATAGCTTTAGCCGGTTACTTTGGCCTGGAGGCGGCAATGAGGATGATCGGCTAGCCGTGACCTTTTCGACTCCCATAGAGGAACGTCCATCCCTCCTATCAGAAATACCAGGACAGTCCAAGGTCTTTTGGTTGTCGAAGGTCACCCTCGGCCCCGTATCGAGTACGGGGCAGGCTCCAACCCTCTCGCGCCTCAGCGCATCTACGACCCTGAGGGAGAGGGGGCTAGTTGACTGGGGTTCAAGCATGATGGTCAGCTCTGCCTACCCCTGTCAGCCCTGAGGGAGAGGGGGCCAGTTGATTGTGGCTCAAGCCTGAAAGTCAACTCTGCCTACCCCTGTCAGCCCGACCGGGGTCACAGGCCGTAGCTGCCGTACATAGGAGGAGCGCGACCGTCGAAGTAGTACGGGCTGCTGCGATCATCCTCGGGGTAGTACCTGGGTTTGTTGCACACCGTGCACTTGGGATGTCCGCACTTCTTGCAGAAGTACGAGGTCGGTATGTTCGGCGTGGAGGAGATGTACTCGTGTTCTTCCCGGGTGGGCGGCGGGTCTGGGACCGGAGGCTCGTCGGGTTCGGACTCGACATCGACTTCAGCTTTGGCCTGTTGGGCCTGGCGTTCGGCTTCCTCTCTCCCCCTGCGCTCACGATCCTCGGCGATCTGCTTTCGGCGTTTGGCACGCATCTCCAGCCTGGAGTCGAACCTGGCGGCTCCCTCACTGATGATTGCCCTGTATTCTTCAGGATCCAGGGAGTCTTTCCACTCGTGGAACCACTTCTCGGAGTTCTCCCACGCCTCGTTGAAGGCGGAGAGATCGGGAACATGGGACGGGTCGTCGGAGTCTATCCCCTGTTCGGCCATCACCGCCTTTCTGCGCTCACTTTCCTCCACGAAGGGATCCAGGGCTTCCCAGACCTTGTCCCAATGGGTTTCGTCGTCCGGGTCTGCCACGGCGGTCGCTACCGCAGTTGAATCCTCTTCAGGGAAGTCGGAGTTGGATGAGGGAGTGGATTCCCGCCCCGTATCAGGGTACGGGGCGACCTCTGCTCTTGCGCCCTTGCCGAAGCCTCGGCTGAGCAACTCCCTGGCTGCCGCTATGCGGTGATGTGGCTTGAATGCCCTCAGCTCTCCGTCCATGACGTTGATCAGGAACCGGCAGACTGAGCGTCCGTCGTCGGTGGACTCTTTGATGACCCTGGCGAGCGCGGTGTCGAACTCAGACTCGCTCGACGCACCGGAGCCTGCCCTGCGACGTGAGGGTTCAGGGGGATTGTCGAGGATAAAGTCGAAAGCCTCGCTGCGTCCCGCCACGGCGGACTTTGCACAGCTGCAGCCGTACTTGGTGAGCAGCTTGGCGGCGTCGAGCCTGTGACAGGGTTTGAAGCCGTCGAGTTCGTTCTGCATGAGAGCAACAAGGAAATCGACGATGGCGATGCCGTCGTTGGTCCTGTCTCTGATTGTAGTTGGGAGTGTCATAGGTGGGTGTTCCCTGATAGTACGTATGTTCTGTTGGAGAGAGCAGTGGATTGGAGAGGTGGCGTCAAGGGGCGGTTGTCGGAGGAAGCTGTATCAATTTGGTCGGTGGCTCAATGGGCAATCACACTTCGGCAGGTTCTGGACGAACGAATGCGGGCGAGACGCCCGCGCTCTGAAACCTCGTCCAACAGCCACACCTACAAAATTGATACGGGCTCGGACAGTCAGCCTAACTTTACTTTGACTCTGGCTGTCATATAGCATTTACCCTCAGAGGCAGTGTCTACCTAGCGCGTATTTTGTATATTCAGATGCGCACACAAGCGCTGCCCCAACGGAAGAAATATGACTGACTACCTTGACCTTGTTCAGCAGATCTCCACTTGTGAGAAGTGCGGCCTGTCTCAGGGGCGCAACAATAGCGTGCCCGGTGATGGGGCGCTCGACGCGGACATTATGTTCATCGGAGAGGGCCCTGGATTCCATGAGGACCGACAGGGGCTGCCCTTCGTCGGACAGGCCGGCAACTTGCTCAATGAGATGCTGGCCTCAATCGGACTGGCGCGGCAGGACGTTTACGTCACGAACATGGTCAAGTGCCGACCGCCGAACAATCGCGATCCGTTCCCGGTGGAAATTCGCTCATGCTCGCCTTATCTGGACGCGCAGATCGAGATGATCCAGCCGAAAGTAATCGTCACGCTTGGTAGGTACTCGTTCGCCAAGTTCTTCCCAAACGAGTCCATCAGCCGTGCCAGGGGAAGACCTCGCGACTGGCGGGGCCTCGTGATCTATCCCATGTACCATCCCGCCGCCGCGCTGCACAACCCGGGACTCCGTCCGGCAATTCAGCGCGACTTTTCTGCCCTGCCGGACCTGATCCGCGAGGTCGCTGAGCGACAGGCAACGGGCGAAATGCCCGAGCCCAAGCAGGATTCGGACCGGCAGCTCAGCATGTTCGAATAGAGGTTTATGCCAAACGAAACACTTCGAGTCATCCCGCTCGGCGGCCTGGGCGAGATTGGCCGGAACATGATGGTGTTGGAGTTTGACGACGACATCATTGTAATCGACGCGGGCGTCATGTTCCCCGAGGAAGACATGCCCGGGATAGACTTCGCCATCCCGGACTTTACCTACCTCAGGGAGAACCGCGACAGGGTCCGCGCCATACTCATAACACACGGTCACGAAGACCACATCGGCGCCCTCCCATACTTGCTCGGACAGATAGACGCTCCCGTCTACGCATCCAGGCTCACACACGGACTAATTTCGGTCAAGCTGCGCGAACACGGACTGCTCAGGAGTGCCCGGCTCAACATCATCGAGCCCCACAGCCCGTTCCAAATATGCCCCGCCTTCAGCGCCGAGTTCTTCCGCGTCTGCCACTCGATTCCCGATGCAATGGGTATAGCTGTTACGACTCCGCTGGGAGTGGTTGTACACACGGGCGACTTCAAGATCGACCACACTCCTGCCGACGGGATGCGGACTGACTTCACGAGGCTCAGCCAGATTGTGGGAGACGGCGCGCTACTTCTGTTTTCGGATTCAACCTATGCGGAGGTCGAAGGTTACACCGAGTCTGAGCAGACCGTGGGCGAGGCGCTTGACCGCGTGATCGGCGACGCGGATGGCAGAGTAATGATCGCCACGTTCGCGTCCCTGATTTCGCGCGTCCAACAGATCATCAACGCGGCGGTGAAGTACGACCGAAAGGTGACCGCAGTTGGCCGCAGTATGGTGAACAACGTCAAGATGGCCCTCGACATGGGTTACCTCGATGCACCGGACGGCGTAGTGATTCCCATGTCGCAGGCGAGACAGCTCCCAGCCGAGGAGGTTGTGATTGTCGCGACCGGCAGCCAGGGGGAGCCGACATCAGCGCTGGTCAGGATCGCCAACGGACGACACAATGACATCGAGCTCGTACCAGGGGACACTGTCGTTCTGTCGGCGTCACCGATCCCCGGCAATGAGACCGTGGTGGCACGCACTATAGACAACCTGATCAGGCAGGGGGCGACAGTTCTGTACAGCCGCATCTCAATGGTGCACGTACACGGTCACGCCGCTAGGGAAGAGCTCAAGATGATGTTGAGCATCGTCAGACCGAGGTACTTTATACCTGTGCACGGCGAGTACCGGCATCTGACTCAGCACGCCGGCATCGCATCCGACATGGGCATCCCAGCCTCTCGGGTTTTCGTTCTCGAGGACGGAGACGTGCTGGAACTCGACAGCGACTTCGCGACTGTGGTTGAAAGCGTGCAGGCAGGCCATGTGTTTATCGACGGCAAGCAGCTGTGGGACATGGACAGCGCAGTGCTGACAGAGCGACGGAGGCTTTCCAGAGACGGTGTGGTCACCGTGACAGTCACTTTGAGCGCGAAGACAGGCTTGCTGTTGGCCGATCCGGTGGTCCACTCCTACGGGTTCGTCGATCTTGATAATTCCGATACTATTTTCGAAAATGCCTCAAAACGGGTTTCTTCATTCCTTGAAGACTCGGACAATGACCGTCTAGATTTAGACCATGTGAAGTCTCGGCTGACCAGATCAGTTGCGGACTTTCTGTACGGCGAGACGCGGAGGCGACCGACGGTTCTGACTGTTATCGAGCAGGTGTAACCGGTATCGTCCACCTCCGCAACCTTTGGCAGCGGCGTTGCACTGTTCGGGTAGTTTGGCCGTCATACGTCCAGCCTAGCCGCCTTTGAGGTCTCGCCATATGCCAAGGTCGATGTCCGGTAACACTTCAGAAGCCGCCGGACAGTCCAGTCGAACTCTAGCTTTCCTACTCGTCGCAGCCGTGATCGTCGGCACAACCATAGCCGGGTTCATGCTACGTCAGACAATCTTGGACGGTCTGAATCAGGTACGCGAGGGTATCCTGACAGGCGTCGGGCTGGGCTTCGTTCCGTTGTCATTGTTGTTTGGAGCGTTCGTGCTGGTCCTCGTGTTCAGGCGCAGTTGGCTCGGACCTTTCAACCTATGGCTCGCAGCAGTGGCACTGGTGCTGGCTGTCGCTGGGGCGCTTGCGTTCTTCAGACCCCTGGATGGCACGCTCGGCTGGTTCTCAGGCTATGGATACTCCACGCTGGGAGGGAGCTTGGGCGACGCCGTAATTGGGAGCCCGAACTGGATGGGCGCAGTCCGCATGTCCGCTCTGTTCGTCCTGGCGTTCGCTATCGCTTTGCCTGCGCTTGCCGCAGACGTGGGTCGTCTTGCAGCACAGGGAGTGCTGCTCGGCTACCTGACTGCATTCATGGGCGTCAGGTCGCTGCTGTCCAGGAGCCGACCGGAAGAGCCGGAAGTCTTGCCCGTTGAAGACACCCCTGCCCAACCAAGTTTGAGCCTCGACGCGTATCGCAGCGAATTCGATTCCAGCGCGATGTGGGACGATGATACCGATGACTCAACTGACGGCGCTAACTCTACGATGCCGGAAACTTCGCCCTACGCGGACCCCGAAGATGACTGGGAAAGTCAACGATCGACACGAACAATCTTTACTGTACCTGATGTCTCGTCTTACCCGGACTCAGACAGTGCCCAGAACCCACAGCGTACTTCATACGAAGACCACGATGAGCTTCCTGAACCTGTCCTTCAGCCAGCGCGAGCCTCTGTAACTGCCGATGCTGACTCCAACAGTGGGATCGACTTCGACGACCCCTTTGAGTCAGAACCAGTATCGGAACTGAACTGGCCTGCCGACGAAAACAGACCCAGTCAGTCCTGGAGGAGTCCCGCCATCGAACCCGAGGTAGCGCCTGTGCCGGTTACAGTAGATAGCCCACCCGAGACTTCCAAGGGCCAAGGGATCTTTGCCCGCTTAACGGGAGCCGCCGGCCTGATGTGGCAGCGCCCAGGCATCGATCTCCTGAGACAGGCGCCCGAGATGCCGATCTCGAAGGTCGAGCTGAAGGATACCGCCGAAACCATTACCCAGACCCTTGGCGAGTACGGAGTCGAGGTAGAAGTCGGTCATGTACGGCCCGGCCCGACCGTCACGATGTACGGACTGGTGCCAGGCTGGATCCGACGCACCCGCGTAGTCAAGCAGGTGGACAAAGAGGGGATACCTCTTCGCGACGAATCAGGTCGCCAGATCACCAAACGCGAAGAGCAGAAGACACGAGTGAAGGTGGATAGCATACTGGCACGAGAAAAAGACCTCGCGCTCGCGCTCAGAACACCATCCATTCGTATCGAGACACCCGCAATGGGCAAGTCTCTGGTCGGCATCGAAGTACCCAACCCCAACCCTAGCCTGGTCACTCTGAGAAACGTGATGGAGAGTCGCGAATTCCAGAAGATGAGGAAGGACGCTCACCTGCCCGTCGCATTGGGACGCGGCAGTGGCGGTGAGGCCGTCTGCTTCGATCTGGCCAAGATGCCGCACCTGCTGGTCGCCGGGGCCACTGGAAGCGGCAAGAGCGTCTGTCTCAATGCGATCGTCTCGTGCATCATAACTGAGAAGACACCGGTTGAGGCTCGCCTGTTGCTGGTCGATCCGAAGCGTGTAGAGCTGACCCCCTACAACGGAGTTCCCCACCTCATGGCTCCGGTCATCGTGGAGACCGACACCGTCGTGGGATACCTGAAGGGCCTTATCCGTGAGATGTTCGACCGGTACCGGCAAATGGAAGAGATGGGTGTCCGCAACATCGAGGCATACAACAAACGAGCGCCGGACAATATGTCCTACCTGTGCGTGGTGATCGATGAGTTGGCGGATCTCATGATGACGGCCGCTTTCGATGTCGAACAGTCGCTGTGCAGACTCGCCCAGTTGGGACGCGCCACGGGAATTCACCTCATCATAGCGACCCAGCGCCCTTCGGTGGATGTTGTTACGGGCCTGATTAAGGCCAACTTCCCCAGCCGAATCAGCTTCGGAGTTACGTCACAGGTAGACTCCAGGACGATTCTCGACACCGCTGGAGCCGACAAGCTGCTCGGACGCGGCGATATGCTCTACCTCCCGCTCGACGCCTCCAAGCCGTCCCGCGTACAGAGCGTCTTCATTGGAGACGAAGAGATTGGTGATATTGTCAACTTCTGGCAGAGCACACCCTGGCCTCCTCTCCGGGAGATGGACCTGCTAGGCGGCGAGGAGTCTGAAGAAGGCGGTGGTGCCGTAGTTGACGACACGCCAGACAGGGATGACATGTTCAACAAAGCGCTCGAGGTGGCCCAGACGCATCGCAAACTCTCGACCTCCCTGCTTCAGAGACGGCTCCGTATTGGCTATCCTCGTGCGGCCCGGCTCATGGACCAATTGGAAGAAGAAGGCGTTGTGGGCCCAAGTGATGGCTCCAAGTCGAGGGATGTTATAATCAATCAGGCTTAGACTTCCATAGACTTCGTTTGGACGGCATCCATTGGCCCAGAATCTGGCAAATTTGGTCGGCTCCATAACTCGTACAGGCGAGGGTGAAGCCGAGCCTGAAACTGGACGATCATCGTGCATCGTCTGCGATCTGGACCTGCGCGACTCAGAGTTCTACGATGTCTTTCGCGTATGTCCCCAATGCCGTTTCCACTACAGCATGAGCGCTCGCGAGCGCATAGACTCGCTGGTCGACAGCAACAGCTTCAGTGAGTTCAACAGGGCGATGGTCTCGCTCGACCCACTCTCATTTTCATCGGGAAATTCATACAACAGCAGCCTTTTCCAGGACCAGCGCCGGACCGGTCTCACCGAGGCCGTGGTGACCGGCACGGCCGCCATAGCCGGCACTCCTGTCGTGTTGATCGTGCTGGATTTCGGATTCATGGGCGGCACGATGGGCTGCGCCGTCGGTGAGAAAGTAACACTGGCGCTGGAGCGTGCCGTCAAACGCGGCCTTTCTACAGTGGCTATCGTCACCAGCGGCGGCGCCAGGATTCAGGAAGGCGTGTTGTCGCTCATGCAAATGGCCAAGACGGCCGGAGCGGCTAACCGGCTCAACGAGGCAGGTCTTCCCTTCGTAACCGTCCTGGCAAATCCGGCGACGGGACAAGCCTACGGCAGCTTCGCCAATCTGGCGGACATCATCCTCGCGGAACCTGGATCGATCGTCGGGTTCTCATCTCTGAGAGTCATCAAGAGGGCGAGTGATCAGCCTCTACCTACAGGGGCTCACTCAGCCGAATCGCATATGGCTCATGGAATGCTCGACGCAGTCGTGCAGCGTACAGAGCTAAGGACCATCATTGGCGTACTGGTCGAACTGTTGGGGACCAGGTATCAGCTCGCGAACCTTCATGCCGCCTCCCGACCGCAGACCACTATCGCGCGACCTGAAGCGTGGACATCGGTGCAGATGGCAAGGCACGAGGAGCGTCCCACTTCTGCCGACTACCTCTCCCGCATTTTCAGCCAATTCGTAGAGCTTCACGGCGACCGCGCCTATGGAGACGACTCGACCATCATTTCGGGTCTGGGCCAAATTGCCGGACAGACGGTGACCGTGATCGCACAGCAACGTGTTGCGCCCCTAGATCAGGTCTTAGAACTTCAGGGCGAGAGCCGGACCACGCCGGAGGGATTTCGAAAAGCCCACCGCGCCATGAATCTCGCGAAAAAGTTCTCGCTGCCCCTGATAACTCTGGTCGACACGTCCGGACCTGACCTCAGCGTGGCGGCCGAGGAACGAGGGCTGGGTAACACCATCGCCACCGCCATGGCGCAGATGTCAGGTCTTAGCGTCCCGACGATTTCGGTTGTCATAGGCCAGGCCGGCAGCGGAGGAGCTCTGGCCCTGGGTATAGCGGACAGGGCGCTAATGCTCGAACACGCTATCTACACAGCGGTGTCCCCGGAAGAGGCTGCCGAAGTAATCTATCAGGACGCATCCAGAGCAGAGGAAGCGGCCTCTTCGATGCGCTTGACCGCCCACGACTGTCTGGAACTTGGAATCATAGACTCGATAGTTGCCGAGCCGCCCAACGGCGCGCACACAGACCCTGACGAGGCTGCAAGGACGCTGGGCAGGGCTATAGTCTCGGAGCTCGCTCGACTCCAGGCCAGGTCCCCCAAGAAGAGGACGAGTGAACGGTACTCCAAGTATCGCAGCATGGGAGTGTACAGCTCCCATATCAAGGTCACTATAGCCAGAGAAGTAAACGCCGTTCAGAACATGATCAGAAGCGGCCTGGATAGGCTCTCCAGAGTACGCCACCGCCGGCACATGGGCGCCGACGACCTGGACAGAGTTTCGGGTAACGGCTACTTCTACGGCGCGGACGACTGAGTCGAGCGTATGGGCGCAGACTCCGAGTGACCGATCTGGCTATGGAGCAAGAGCTCCTGTCCGTGCTGAGAGACCGCAGCGCGTCCACCGCCGAGTTTCGAAACGCATCAGACCGCCTAGCACGTCTGCTGTGTGCTAAAACCATGTCTTTGCTGAGCGGCGAAAATCCCGTTGAGATAGATACCGCGGCACCTGCCAGCGCTGTCGAGAGTGGCCAGGCGCCCGCTGACATATTGATAGTGCCAGTCATACGTGCCGCAATGGCGCTCGTCCCGGCTTTTGCCGAGATGCTTCCCCACGCTCCAGTAGGAATCGTCGGAATAGAGCGGGACGAGGAGACGGCCCAACCCAAACTCTACTACACCAAACTGCCCGGGGCGCTTTCAGGAAGGGCTGTTGTCCTGGATCCGATGCTCGCCACTGGCGGAACCGCCTGCCTCGTCGCCGAGATGCTCATAGGGCATGGCTACAGGCGACGCGACATCTACTTCACAGGCGTTCTGGCCGCCCCAGAGGGCATGAACAGGCTTTCAGAGCTAATCCCACGCTCAAACATAGTAGTCGCGGCGGTCGATCAGGGGCTCGATGATCGAAACTTCATCGTACCTGGTCTGGGGGACTACGGCGACAGGTACTACGGAACGTAAGCCGACACGCTAGATCGTCAGAACTCCGCCGTATGAGCCGCGGTTGCCCTCAAACGCCGAGATGGCGGCGGCGTGCTCCAGCGTCAGACCAATGTCGTCGAGGCCGTTGAGCAGACAGTGGCGGCGGAACGGCTCAACGCTGAACTCGGCGACAACCTGCTCGTCATCGTCCCAGACACGCTCTGCCTCGAGGTCTACGTGCAGCCGATACCCAGGATCGCGCTCCGCGTTCTGGATGATCTGCTGTACGGTCTCCTCCGGCAGCACTATCGGTAGAAGCCCGTTCTGGAAGCAGTTGCTGTGAAAAATGTCAGCGAAGCTGGGCGCGATAACGACCTTGAAACCATACTGTCCCAGCGCCCAGGGAGCATGCTCTCTCGACGAGCCCGACCCAAAGTTCCTGCCGGCGACGATTATCTCCGCGTCCTTGTATCCTGACTGGTTGAGGACGAAGTCGGATTTCAGTGTGCCGTCGTCGTTGAACCTCCAATCGAAGAAGAGGAACTCGCCGAATCCGGTACGCTCCACGCGCTTGAGGAATTGCTTGGGGATAATCTGGTCCGTGTCCACATTGACACGGTTCATCGGCATGACAACGCCGGTCATTCTGTTAAAGGGTTCCATTGTTTGCTCCCATATTGAAGCTATTTCCAATTGCCGACCAGCAGGTGAATTCTCACCAGTCCCTGATGTCCACGAAGTGACCGGCAATCGCTGAGGCCGCGGCCATTTCAGGGCTGACCAGATGTGTGCGCCCGCCCTTACCCTGGCGACCCTCGAAGTTGCGGTTGGACGTCGAAGCACAGCGTTCGCCCGGCTCTAGAATGTCTGGATTCATTCCGAGACACATGGAGCATCCCGCGACACGCCAGTCGAAGCCCGCCTCAGTGAAGATACGGTCCAGCCCTTCCTCTTCCGCCTGCGCCTTGATCTGAGCCGATCCCGGCACAACCATCGCGTACACACTGTCAGCGACCTGCCGTCCTCGAGCGACTTCAGCGGCCAGCCGCAGATCCTCAATACGCGAGTTGGTGCATGAGCCGATGAACACCCTGTCAAGTTGAATGTCCTGGATGGGAGTGTCCGGATCCAAGCCCATGTAGTCGAGAGCGCGCTCGGCTGACTCCTTCTCACCTTCGTCGTCGAATGAGTTAGGATTCGGTACGCTACCACTGACGGGCGCCACCATTCCCGGGTTGGTGCCCCAGGAAACGTACGGCTCAATGTCTGACGAATGGATTACGACCACGGTGTCGTACTCCGCTCCGGGGTCGGTTGCGAGCTTGGCCCACTCCTCACACGCATGGTCGAAGTCGGCGCCCTGCGGCACCTGCGGCCTGCCCCGCATATAGTCGAAGGTCGTCTGGTCGGGAGCCACCATGCCGGCGCGGCCTCCGCCCTCGATTGACATGTTGCAGACAGTCATACGGCCTTCCATGGACAGCTGTCTGATGCCCTCTCCAGTGTACTCGATCGCATGCCCGATAGCCCCCGCGACTCCGATCCGCCCAATGATGCAAAGGATCACATCCTTGGCGGATACGCCCGGCGGAAGCGGACCATCGACCCGTATCTCCATCGTCTTGGGCTTGAACTGCCGGAGAGTCTGGGTTGCGAGCACATGCTCGACCTCCGATGTCCCGATGCCGATTGCGAACGCGCCGAACGCGCCGTGTGTGGACGTATGGCTGTCGCCGCAAACTATGACCTGCCCAGGCTGTGTAAATCCTTGCTCAGGGCCGATAACGTGTACGATGCCCTGGTACGGGCTGAATCGGTCGTACAGGGTAACTCCGAAGTCGTTGCAGTTGCGCTCGAGGTATTCGAGCTGCTGAGCGGCGATCGGGTCGGTTATGGGACGGCTCAACTCCCAGGTTGGCGTGTTATGGTCCATGGTCGCAACCGTGAGGTCCGGCCGACGAACCTTGCGGCCCGCCATCCGCAAACCCTCGAACGCCTGCGGAGACGTGACCTCGTGAACGAGGTGCAAGTCAACGTAGAGGAGGCCGGGCTGTCCCTCTTCCTCTCGCACCACATGGGCGTCCCAAATCTTGTCGAACATAGTCTTGCCGGTCATTGCTGTTCCTCATAAGGCTGGCTGTTCTGGTTAATATACGTCAACCTTCTGCCGCCGCTGGATGCCGCACAGATGGTCTCTAGGGAGTATTGGAAGTAAGGTGGTCACAAACATCAGGGCCGACCCGAGAAGGCCGGCCCGAGCATGATTTTTCTCTTAAGGAGACGGGTCGGCAACCACGGCCGGCTCATCGCTGGCGGAAACGAGTCGGTTCAACGCGTTCATATACGCCTTTGCGCTCGCAACGATGATGTCGGTGTCAGAGCCACGACCGATGTAAGCGCTGCCGTCGGCCTCGATGCGAATCGTCACGTCGCCGATAGCGTCAATGCCTTCAGTCACAGCGTCAACCCTGAACTCTGTGAGCGTGTTGTCCACGTGGATGATCCGATTGATCGCTTTGTACACCGCGTCCACCGGCCCGGTACCTGTGGCCGCGTCGGTCATCAGGCTTCCGTCCGGCCCTGTGACCCTGACGGTAGCCGTCGGAACATCGTGGTTGCCGGACGAGACCTGAACGTGTTCGAGCTTGTAAACAGTCGGAACGTCAACAACCCGGCGGCGGCTAGACATCAACGCGACCAGATCGGCGTCGCTGACCTCGCGCTTCTTGTCCGCAAGGTCTTTGAACGCCTCGAACGCCTCGTCCAAAGCGGCCTGTTCGAGCGAATATCCAAGTTCCTCGAGGCGAGAACGCAGTCCCGCCCTTCCGCTCAGCTTTCCGAGTACCAACTCGTTGCTGGGCCATCCGACTGACCTCGGATCCATGATTTCGAACGTGCTTCGGTCCTTGAGCACACCGTCCTGGTGTATGCCCGATGCGTGCCTGAACGCGTTCGCCCCGACCACGGCCTTATTCGGCTGCACCGGAAAGCCGGTTATGTCGCTTACCAGGCGGCTCGTGCGGTATATCTGGCGCGTGTCAATGTTGGTGCCGATGTTGAACAGGTCCGGCCTGGTCTCGATCGCCATGATGATCTCTTCGAGCGCAGCGTTACCCGCCCGCTCTCCAAGTCCGTTGATGCAGCCTTCCACCTGACGCGCCCCCGCAAGCACCGCCGACAGGCTGTTCGCCACCGACATTCCGAGGTCGTTGTGGCAGTGGACGCTCATAACAGCCTGATCAATGTTCGGGACGTTCTCCCGGATCAGGCTGATGCGATTGTAGAACTCCGCCGGGATAGTGTAGCCCACGGTATCGGCAATGTTTACGGTGTTCGCACCGGCCTCTATCACCGCCTCGAGCATCGTGTAAAGGTACTCGATGTCTGTGCGCGTCGCGTCCATCGGCGAGAACTCGACGTCGTCGCAGTACTCCTTGGCATGCGCGACGGAGGCCACCGCCATCTCAAGCACCTGCTCCGGGTTCCGCCTGAGCTGGTGCATGATCTGGACGTCCGAACTGGAGATGAAGACATGGATTCTGGGCCGAGCAGCATCCTTTATCGCGCCCCAGGCGGCGTCCACGTCGGGAATGTAGCATCGGGCGAGGGACGTGATAATGGGCCGTCGGACCTCGGCTGCAATCGCCTGCACTGCTTGGAAGTCACCCGGAGAACTGGCGGCGAATCCGGCTTCTATTATGTCGACCCCGAGTCGATCGAGCTGCTTGGCAATCTCCATCTTCTCAGGCGTGGTCAAGCCGATGCCCGCGGACTGCTCGCCGTCTCGCAGGGTGGTGTCGAATATCATCACTTTGTCGTCTGGCATTATCTTTCCCCTTGGTTGTCAGGAACTGGTTCCGGATCTCTATCTGGCGGTCGCTGTTCCAAGGGCAACGCAGTCCGCCAAGCGCGCGGCGTTCCGGGCGCAATGGCGGACTACGTATGTTGCCTCCGATCGGTTCATCTGGTGTTCTTCTTTCGTGCTAGTCCGCGTCCTTGAGGAACGACATCATTCCCCGGAGCTCTTTGCCGATCACCTCGATCGGGTGCCCGGCGTTCTCCTGGCGCAGACGGTTGAATGTCGGTCGGCCTTCGTCGTTCTCAGCGATCCATTCACGCGCGAAGCTGCCGTCCTGGATGTCTGCGAGTATCTTCTGCATGTTTTCCTTGACTCGCTCGTCGATCACCACAGGGCCGCGAGTGTAGTCGCCGTACTCTGCAGTATCGCTGACCGAGTAGCGCATGTATTCAAGACCGCCCTGGTAGAAGAGGTCCACTATCAGCTTCAGCTCGTGCATGCACTCGAAGTAGGCCGATTCCGGCTGGTACCCGGCTTCTATCAGCGTCTCGAACGCCGCCTTGACCAGCTCGGCCACACCGCCGCACAGCACCGCCTGCTCCCCGAACAGGTCGGTCTCGGTCTCTTCCTTGAACGTAGTCTCCAGAACGCCGGCCCTGGTGCACCCTACTCCCCTCGCGTAGGCGAGCCCCAGACCAGATGCGTTGCCGGTCACGTCCTGGTGGATTGCCAACAGGCCTGGAACCCCAGACCCGCGCGTGTACACTTCGCGCATCCTGTGACCCGGCGCCTTAGGGGCTACCATGGACACGTCGACACTGTCGGGAGGGACGATCCACTGGTAGTGAATGTTGAACCCATGGGCGAACATCAGCGTCTTGCCGGGCAGCAGATGAGGCACGATCGACTCTCTATAGACCTCGGCCTGGACGTGGTCCGGGATCAGTACCATGATGACGTCCGATTCACGCGCGGTATCTTCGACCAGACCAACCGTGAGCCCGTTAGCCTCAGCGGTCTCCCAGCTCCGGCTGCCCTCATAGAGTCCGACCATTACGTTGAGGCCGGAGTCCTTCAGGTTCAGCGCATGAGCGTGGCCCTGGCTGCCATATCCGATGACCCCGATCGTCTTGTCCTGGATCAGGCTCATGTCGGCGTCGTTTTCGTAGTAGATGTTCGCCATGTAGTGTTTCCTCGGTCTTGAGTCTGGTTTTAACTTGAGCTTACAGTCCGGATTCCATTCGCATTCGGGGGCCACTCGACCGACCGCCTTGTGTCGATGGGTCGATTCCTCGGCTCATTGCAACAGTGCCGGTGCGCATCACCTCCAGCACACTAAAGCTGTTCAGCAGCTCAATGAGCGCATCGACCTTCTCCTCGTCGCCTATCACCTCGATGATCAGCGTCTCCGGCGCGACGTCGACTATGTGCGCTCTGAATATATCTACGATCTGCATAATCTCGCTGCGAGACTGGACGTTTGAACGAACTCGGATCAACGCTAGTTCGCGTCTGACGCTGTAATCGTCCGACACATCGACGACCTTGATCACATCGATAAGCTTGTTCAGATTCTTGGATACCTGCTCGATGGTGCGGGCATCGCCCTCGACCACGAACGTCATCCTTGAAAGGCTGGGAATCTCGCTAGGACCCACCGCGAGGCTGGCGATGTTGTACCCCCGCCGCCTGAACATGCTGGTGATCCTGTTCAGGACTCCGGGCTTATCTTGGACAAGCGCTGTGATTGTGTGTCCTGCCTTTGTGCCATTCCGTGTGACCATGTTATCGGCGGGCCTCCTGCGGTCGCGGCTCTTCTATCATCTCCTTAACGGACATCCCCGACGGGATCATCGGATAGACGTTCTCTTCCTGCTCGACCACGAAGTCGACTATTGCCGGACCGTCGAACGCCATCGCGTCCATGATCGCGGACCTGACCTGAGACTTGTCGGTTACCCGCGCCCCGAAAATCCCAAACGCATCAGCCAGTTTCACGAAGTCGGGACTGCCGCTGTATCCAGTGGCGACGTAGGACCGATCATAGAACAGCTCCTGCCACTGTCTCACCATCCCGAGGAACCCATTGTTGAGAATGGCTATCTTGACCGGGATCCCGTTCTCCACCATGGTCGCGAGCTCGCACATCGTCATCTGGAAGCCGCCATCGCCGGCCACCGACCAGACGACCTTGTCTGGACGTCCCACCTGCGCCCCCATCGCGCCGGGCACTTCGTAGCCCATGGCGCCCGCGCCTCCTGACGACACCAGTGAACGCGGCTCATTGAACGAGTAGTGCTGCGCGGCCCACATCTGGTGCTGGCCCACTCCCGTTACCACTACTGCGCTCCCGTTCGTGGCCTCGGAGATCTGCTTGATGACGTACTGCGGGATGAGCTTGTCGGTATCCCTCACCAGCATCGATGGGTGATCGCGCTTGAGGTCCTCTATCCTGTTGAGCCAATCGATCCTGGTCGATGGCTTTACTCTCTTGTTCAGGTCAACCAGCACACGCTTGACGTCCCCTACTATGGGCACGTCAACTGGTATGTTCTTGCCTATCTCGCTCGGGTCGACGTCGACGTGTATCTTCTTCGAGCGCGTCGCGAATGTCGAAGTATCCCCCGTGATCCGGTCATCGAACCGCATCCCCAACGCGATTAGAAGGTCGGCCTCCTCTATCGCCAGGCTGGCATATGCCATGCCGTGCATCCCCGGCATTCCGACGCACAAAACGTGGTCGTCAGGAAAGCTGCTGATACCCAGCAGGGTGGGAATCACCGGAATCTGCGCCTTCTCTGCAAGCTCGCGGAGCTCGTCAAAGGCCTGAGAGAGTATTACTCCATGACCCGCGAGGATGACCGGACGCTCGGCCGAGTCGATAAGCCTGGCCGCCCGGCGGATCATCCCGCTATGGCCTTGAAGGTTTGGCTTGTAGCCTGGAATGTCTATGGTTTCCGACCAGTCCACGTCCACCTCTTCGGTAAACACGTCCTTCGGAATATCGACCAACACCGGGCCCGGTCTTCCTGTACTGGCTATGTGGAACGCCTCCTTAATGACTCTGGGGATGTCAGACGCGTGCATAACCAGGTAATTGTGCTTGGTTATGGGGAGCGTGATCCCTGTGATGTCTGTCTCCTGGAAAGCGTCCGAGCCGATCGCGGCACGACCAACCTGTCCAGTGATTACTACCATGGGAACCGAGTCCATCTGGGCGGTAGCGATCCCGGTCACGAGATTGGTGGCTCCGGGACCTGACGTCGCCCAGGCCACGCCCGGTCTACCGGTTACCCGCGCATATCCGTCTGCAGCGTGTGCAGCTCCCTGCTCGTGACGAACAAGGATGTGGCGAAGCTCAGGGTACTCGGGCAGGATCTGGTACAGGGGAAGAATTGCGCCGCCCGGAAGGCCGAAGATAACATCGACGCCCTCCCTTAGCAGCGCTTCACAGACTATCTGACCGCCATTGCGTCGCATAATGCTCGAACCTCCCACGGCCTCTCGGACTCACTGGCCAATAACTGTGAATTCGAAATACACCTATACCAAAAAATCCCGTCCACTCAAGGGACGGGACCTACTTGTTTACAAACAGATACCCCGCGGTACCACCCAAGTTGTCCGGAGCTTCGCTCCAGACCACTCTTAGGCGTGGTAACGGTGCCACCCCGTCCAGCCCTACACAGGTATCGGAGGCTGATGGACTGGCCGCACCAAAATGATGGGCTTCTGTCCACTCTCACGCTCCCCCTTCAGGCGGGATGCTCCCGGGCGAGTTCTCGCGGCTCTCAGCGCCGGACTTTCACCTTGCTCCGGCTCTCTAAAACAGCCTGTGTGCCGCGTTACTACTCCCATTCGTAGCATTTGTCATTCAATTTGCAGGAACATTGACAACCAATGGTAGCACCTGGCCTGAAAGTGTGTCAAAAGCGGAAGTGGCCTGGATGAGGCTGAATTCGAACTGCAAAATGGCTATCTGCCCGCCCTCACTCCGACACCTGGAAGCGTGCCTTCAACGACTTCCCCGGCCTCCACGACACTCCTGCCTCCTACGATCACGTACTCCATCCCGGTGGGCGGCAGTGTCGGCTCCTCATATGTGGAGTTGTCGATCACTCTGTCCGCGTCGAAGACTACGACATCGGCATCCATGCCTGGCCTGATCCTCCCTTTGGAGGCAAATGCCGGCGCCCTGCGCTCCAGCCTGCGCGCGGGCATCAGCGAGCACTTGGCCAACGCATCGCTCATCGAAAGCGCCTTTCGTTCCCGAACGTAGCGCCCGAGAATCAACGAGTACGTCCCTGACGTCCTCGGGTGGCCCTTACCATTGCGTAGGAAGCCATCGGTGGCGATAGCCGTGAGCGGACTCGTTACCGCAGTGTCTACGGCGTCCTGCGGAGTGGAGTGAACGATAACCATTCCGCCGGTCTCTCGGAACTCCGCGAACGTGGACGCAGTAAGGCGCTCACCAGTGTCGGCCCACTGAAGGCTGTCGTAGCTTATGCCGTACTTCTGCTCCCATCCCTCGCTGAACAGCGCCGAGTCGATCGCAGTCATGCCGGCAGTGTACGGATAGCATTCGGTGGTCACGTCCAGACCACGGTCTCGCGCTCCCTGGACCATACCCAACGTGTCCCCTGTCGCATGCAGTCCCGTACTCTGGATATGAACAATGTGGAGTGGCGCGCCCGAAATCGCCGACGCGGCAATCACTTCGCCTGCCGCCTCGATGCTGCTCATGGGGTCCTGGTGGCCCTTGCCGCGGACGTGGACATGACACGACGCACCATACCTCGCCGCGACTCTGAAGACCTCAAGCGCCTCCCAGCGAGAACACCCACGCGTGTAGTCCAGCCCGAACCCTACGGCTAGAGCGCCCCTCTCCAGGCCGGTCTCGATCCCCTGCTTGATCTGACGCAGCTCGTCGGGCGTAGCTTCGCGAAATGCCGCGTCTGCCACGGGCAGAAAGTCCCCAGGGTCGTTCATTACGTCGATTCGGACCGGAATGTGCCCCACGCTCGCGCCGAAATTTATCAGCGCCCGTTCCACACGTTCCCCGTACCAGGCGTCAATGTCGCCGGCCCCGACCTCGAGTTCAAGTGCCGTCGTCACACCATCGCGCGCCTGGATGACGTAGTTCTCAGGGTCCTGACCATGCGAGTGAAGATCGATGAACCCCGGCGCGACTACCATCCCGCCTGCGTCGACGGTCTCGTCGCCGGTCAGGTCGGCGTCTGTGATAACTTCGATCCGCCCCGAGGTTATCCCGACATTGCGGACCGCGTCGAGGCCCGACTCCGGGTCGATAACCCTTCCACCTTTGATGACGAGATTATGCACCATGTCTTTGTTTCCTCTCGTATAGAGTCTCAATTGCCAGGTATTCGGCAGTAACAGGCAACCTTCGCTCTATTACATCTCCGCGGTCGACGTACAGCGAATACGCGCCCGATGCCGAATTCGCCGTTATTACCCGGTATCCGTCGCCTGTGAACGCGACCGCGCAGTCGTTATCGATTGCAAGCCCGTTCCCGCCCTTCCGTTTCAGCATGTCGTGAAAGTCCCGTCTCCTCGGAACGCCGTCGGTATCGCCGTTGTAGTGAGGGCACGCCAATCCCTTCACTAGTCCCATGCCGGTAACGGCAATGTAGCTCCAGTCGGCGGCAGTGTAGAACGACATAGAGTCGCTATGTCCCCGCTCGAACCAGCATATCGCGCCCGCGCTCACACCACACAACACGGCTCCTCGGTCGAATGCGGCTTTGAGCAAGTCGTCGACACCCAGCAGCCTCCAGCGGCGCATCATCTTCAGAGTGTTCCCGCCGCCGACATAAATGATGTCCGCCCAGTCTATCTTCTCGACAATTTCACCGTGGGACGGCGCCACGCCGAGCAGGTAGAGCACGTCGGTCGCGCAGCCATAGTTCCCGCCGTAGGCCCAATCGAATCCCTCCCAGTACTCCACGGAGTCGCTGCTGGCTGTTGGGATGAACAGCGCGTTTGGCTGTACCTTCCTGGAAAGCAGGATAATCTCTCTGTCGATGGGTTGGGTTGCCAGGGTGCGGACGTCCCCTCCCCCTATCGCCACAATGCTCCCCATACCGATTAACGTCCGACGCCTATATCGGCGGGGTGACGTGTGTGCCAACTCGTTCGCTCCTGGAACGCTCTGCCTATAGCGATGCAGATGTTCTCATCGTACGCGCGCGCCATGAACTGGATTCCCGTCGGCATCCCATCGGCGTCGAACCCGCTGGGTACCGACAACGAAGGCAGTCCGCACCCGTTCCCGATGGCTCCCACTATGTCGCCGGGACCGCTGGTGTCGCGCCTGAACTGCTCGACAATCGGCGTGGCGGTGGTCAGAGATGTGGGTGCGGCGAACGCATCGTACTCTGACATGACACCGTCCACCTGCCTGGCCATCAGGCCTCGCAACCGCAACGCGCGAACGTAGTCGGTCGCGAGTATGGCGGTCCTGGCGTATGGACCATAGTGGTCTTCCGGCGCGGTCAGCTTTTGTGGTCCACCCTCGCCCAGAAAGTCCTCGAACGCGCTGGCCGCCTCTACCATGAGGATCGTCCTGACTATCTCGACATACGGTAAGTCCGGCAGAGAGACCTCCTCGATATCGGCCACATCGGACAGCACGTCAAGGGCGGCCTCGAAGTTCCGTTTCACAGCGTCCTGCGCTCCCTCCTCGACATCGCGGGGCACGCCCAACTTGAACTTCCTGCCCAGCCGGCTGGTATCCAACGCCGCGTCGTAGGAGAACTCCTGTGAATAGGTGGTCGGGTCGTTCGGGTCGGGCCCAGCTATGGCTTCCAACACAATACCGCAGTCATCCGCGGTCAGACATAGAGGACCCAGCTTGTCGAGCGTCCAGCACAGAGCCATCGCTCCCGACCTGCTCACGCGCCCATAGGTAGGACGAAGTCCAGACAGCCCACAGTTGTTCGAAGGTGAGAGAATCGAGCCCCAAGTCTCCGAGCCGATTGCGAACGGCACCAGCCCGGCGGCGACCGCCGCTCCTGAACCGCTGGATGAGCCGCCCGTCCACCGATCCCTATCCCACGGATTGCGCGGAGGCCCGGTAAGAGATGCGTTCGGCTGGTGGTAGCCCATGCCGCCCGCCAGCTCGATCATTGCGAGCTTCCCCGCGAGTGGCGCGCCGTCCGCCTCCAACCTGGTCACAACGGTCGCGTCGTGCTCGAATTGCTGGTCGCGGAACGGCTCGGCTCCCCACGTCGTCGGGATGCCTCCAGATGTCGCGAGCAGGTCCTTCGCGCCCCACGGTATGCCACTAAGTAAGCCATGCTCCTCACCTGAGACAATCTCAGTTTCCGCACGGCGCGCGGTCTCTAACGCTCTCTCACCAGTGAGCGTAACGAGCGAGTTGTATGCAGGCCCAAGCTCATCCAGGCGCGCCAGGAAGAACTCGGTGACTGCCACGGGCGACACCTGCCCCTCGCGAATCATCGTCGCCAGTTCCCGTATCGATTTGAACAGCAGCTCGTCAGCCATATCAGTCACCCCTGTACGGACTGAACGTCGAGAAAGGCTCGATATCGTTCGTCAGTCGGACTGACCGCAGGGGCTGCGTGAAGCCCCTCAGTCCAAGCACGGACTTCCGCACCTCATCCAGTTGGTCACCAGTGAGCAGGCCGCCGTACTTCTCCTTAACGACGGCGAAGAGCAGCTCCTGTTCCAGGGTGGTCTTGTCCTCAGATTCCACTGTCGCACCTCCGTAATATGGCTAATGTTAGCACGTCAGGACTATACTCCTTACACTAGCCGGATAAGCAATGTCGGGATGGCAGGATTGACACTACGAGCAGGCATTTTCGGATATCCGATAAGTCATTCGATCTCACCGCCCATGCATCAGGCAGCTTTCAACTACATGGGAATCGACGCCTCGTACGAAGCTTGGGAAACGCACCCGGGTAGCCTCGCCGACGGAGTCCGCAGACTGCGCGACGACTGCTACCTTGGAGCCAACGTAACGGTGCCACACAAGCAAGCGGTGATCGAGCATCTAGACGAGGTCGACGACCTGGCGACCCGCATTGGCGCCGTAAACACTATAGTCAACAGCAACGGCAGACTCGTGGGATCCAACACCGACGCCGACGGCTTCATCACGTCTCTCAAGGCCTGGGGCGACATTGAACCCGCAGGGCTCGATGCTGTTCTAGTGGGAGCCGGCGGAGCAGCGCGTGCCGCTGCTCACGCACTCTCCGATTCTCGCATCGGCTCACTCACCATCGCCAATCGCACGCTCGACCGCGCCCAGTCACTCGCTGGAGAAATCGCTGCACAGGGTATCCAGACTCACGCGATCGGCCTCTCGGATGCCGAATTCGGCGCCGTCTGCGCACGCGCCGACCTGCTGGTCAACTCGACCTCTGTCGGAATGCTGCACGGTCCTGCGGAAGGGGTTTCGCCGGTCCCTGCGGGTGCAATCAGCGCAGGCTCCGTCGTGTACGACATGGTGTACAACCCGCCGGAAACCCCGCTGCTCAGGTCCGCCGAGAATGCCGGAGCGCGTGTCGTCGGTGGACTTCCGATGTTGGTGTATCAAGGAGCCGCGGCATGGTCACGGTGGACGGGGAAAGAAGCCCCTGTCGACGTGATGTTCAACGCCGCGCGCCGAGCTCTGGGATCGTAGCAGTCTAATTCCCAACTTCTGACCTACAGCGTCCTAGATGCCCTTTGGGGATGTGGCGTCCAATGAGTGTGACGCAATGCGCATCACAGAGAGGACTGTCCCGATGAAACTCAACTCGAGTTCCAATGTTTATCTGGTCACGAGACCCTCAGTAGATTGGGAACAGATAGCTGCCTTCCTGCTCGATGAGGAGCTGCCCCCAATTCCTGACAGCATCCGAGCGGGCGACTCCGAGGCCGAGGCCATCATCGAGGTCTCCGCGCGGCTCTGTTACATGAGCTTCGGACGAGGTCGCAGGGACATCACGGACTTCATATACAACCTCCTCAGCTCTAAGGACGGCTCTGTATTCGAGCACGTCAACTACGGCTTCGTTTTCACAGGAGTCTCCCGTAGCCTCACCCATGAGCTGGTCAGGCATCGCGCCGGATTCGCCTACAGCCAGAGGTCGCAACGATACGTCGACGAGACCAAGGGTTCCTTTGTCCTGCCCCCTGCGCTGGCAGGAGAGAACGGCACGGCGGGAGAGGCGCGCGCCATACTGGAGTCCGCGCTGGAGTCGGCTTCCGAGAGCTACCTGAAGCTTGTGGGAGAGCTGGAGTCAGTCCTTCCACGAGACAGGTTTGAGCACAACACCGATCGCCGCAAGGCAATTCGCCAGGCGGCGCGCTCGGTTCTGCCCAACGCCACGGAGACAAAGATATTCGTCACCGGAAACGTTCGCGCCTGGCGACACTTCATCGAAATGCGCGGCGCGGCGTTCGCCGACTGGGAGATTCGATCGCTTGCCATTCAGGTGCTTGACCTCTTGCAGACCGAGTCCCCACTAATGTTCGGCGACTTCGAGATAGAGGACTTGCCAGACGGAACACAGGTCGCCACGCCCAGGTACTCCAAGGTGTAGCTCAGGAGACAGAGCCTCCAAAACGCTGCCTTCACCACGCCTTGTTGACGGTCTCCGGGGCCGTTGCTACACTCGCACCACCCTTGACCCTGGATGACCTATGAAATTCGGGATATTCTACGAGCATCAGATCCCCCGACCCTGGAACGAGGGCGACGAACATCGGCTGTTCAAGGAAGCGCTCGACCAGGTAGAGCTGGCCGACCGGCTTGGCATCGACTACGTCTGGGAGGTGGAGCACCACTTCCTCGAAGAGTACTCCCACTCATCCGCCCCGGAGGTGTTTCTGGCTGCTTGCAGTCAGCGCACGACCCAGATCCGATTGGGGCACGGTATCGTGCTGATGCCACCAGGGTACAACCATCCGGCCCGTGTCGCCGAACGTATCGCGACACTGGACCTTGTCAGCGACGGCCGCGTCGACTGGGGCACCGGGGAGTCCAGCTCCCGAATCGAGCTTGAAGGATTCGGCGTCGACCTTCAGGAGAAGAGGGACATGTGGATGGAGGCCGTCCGCGAGACCGCGAGGATGATGGCTGCCGACCCGTACTCCGGCTACGATGGCGCCCACTTCTCGATGCCGCACAGGAATGTCGTCCCTAAGCCGCTGCAGCGCCCTCACCCTCCCATCTGGGTCGCGTGCTCCAATCGTGAGACTATCAAGCTCGCCGCCCAGCTTGGGATCGGAGCGCTCACATTCGCATTCGTCGATGCCGAAGAAGCCCGCCACTGGGTTTCCGAGTACTACGACACTTTCAAGTCCGAGTGCCAGCCAATCGGCCTGGATGTGAACCCGAACATTGCGATGGTCACCGGATTCATGTGTCACGAGGACAGCGACACGGCGGTCGAACGGGGTCTCGAAGGGTTCCAGTTCTTCGGATACGCTCTCAGCCACTTCTACGCCACCGGAACGCACGTGCCCGGAAAGTTTGACATCTGGGAGGACTTCCTGGCCAACGGGCCTAAGGAACGCGGTCCTACGGGCTGCATCGGCGACCCTGACCGGGTGCGAGATACACTTCGCATCTACGAGGAGGCTGGAGTCGACCAGGTGGTCTTCATCCAGCAGGGCGGACGGAATCGCCACGAGCACATCTGCGAGTCGCTGCGGCTGTTCGCGCGGGAGGTTCTACCGGAGTTCAAGCGACGGGACATCGACAGGCAGAAAGCCAAGCTGGAAAACCTGGCTCCCTACGTACAGTCAGCTAGGCAGCGAATCCACGACATAAATGTCATGGACGATGTTCCACCAGTCGAGTCGTATCCAGTGCTAATGGAGCGGCTCGGTGGACCGCAGGAACCCCAGAGCCAGAACGGCTCAACCATCCTGGAGCGGCTGGGCGCTCAGCCCGGCGACGACTGAACGCACGAAGACGAAAGGGCCATCGGATGTCAATTGACCAGCTAGAATTGGTTATCGCACTGCTTACGAGTCGCGAGCGACCTGAGAACCCTACAGTCGAGGACTCGCGAGACGGATTCGAGCGTCTGGCGGCCCATGTCGGAGGAGACACTGCGGCGGCTATCAGCGAAGTCGAGGCCAACGGGGTGCCTGGGGAGATGGTCAGGGCCAACGGAGCGTCGGAAGACAGCGTCACTCTGTACTTGCATGGTGGGGGCTACGTAATCGGCTCTCCTGCGACGCATCGTGAGTTGGCGAGGCGGCTCTCAACGGCGACCGGAGGCAGTGTGCTTGTGATCGACTACCGGCTTGCACCTGAGAACCCGTTCCCGGCTCCTGTCGAAGACGCGGTCTCGGCCTACCGCTGGCTGCTGGACCAGGGAAACGATCCCGCGGCGCTTTCCGTCGCCGGCGACTCCGCAGGTGGCGGTCTGACTGCCGCGACGCTCGTCAGCCTGAAAGACCAGGGGATTCCCCTCCCCTCCTGCGGCGTGTGTCTTTCTCCCTGGGTGGACATGGAGGGCATCGGAGAGTCAATGACTGGCCGCGCGGACTCAGACCCTATGGTGCAGCGCGATGGTCTCGTAGCAATGGCGGGGGTGTACTTGGGTGGAGCTGATCCCCGTTCTCCGCTCGCTGCGCCACTATATGCCGACCTGCACGGACTGCCGCCGCTACTCATCCAGGTTGGCACACGCGAGACACTCTACGACGATGCGACGCGGCTTGCCTACCAAGCGGCCAGGGCAGGCGTGAAGACCACTTTCGAGCCGTGGGATGAGATGATCCACGTATGGCATCTGTTCGCACCTCTGCTCGATGAAGGTCAGCAGGCAATCGAACGGATCGGAGAGTTCATCCGCGACAGTTCTCGCTGACGTTAGGATGCACATGGACCCGATGTCGTCTCCAGCTCCAGAATCCACTCAAGGGCCGCCTTTCTGGCTCAGGTGGAGACTGGCTATTCTCCTTGCGGGAGGTGGGGCGCTTCTCCTGTACGCCCTGTTCCTGGCGCGCGGAGCGCTTTTTCCTTTCATCATCAGCATCGTCCTAGCGCAGCTGCTCCACCCGGTCGTAGCTGCGGTCGAGAGGTTGATGCCCGGCCGCGCGAGATACCCAAACGTGGTCAGGGTCGTAGCCATCGTTCTGATCTACCTGTTTGCATTGGCAATCGTCGGCGGATTCCTGATGGTGACGATTCCGCCCGTCTTTAATGAGTCTCAGGAGTTCGTCGAAACGCTACCCGATTTGTATGAGCGTGCCCACGACGGTATCGAAAGCTGGTCTGAGGACTTCACTCAAAGAATCCCGGATGAACTACGCTCCCAACTCGAAGACGCCGTGGCCTCGGGAGGCGATGTTCTGTCCTCGGCAGCGCTGGGAGTCCTCCGTAGGACCATCAGCGGAGTATCGAACGCGATAACTCTCGTCATTGGTCTCGTGATTGTACCCTTCTTCCTCTTCTACCTGTTGAAGGACAGGCAGGAAGTAGTCGGAGGCGCACTCTCCATCTTTTCCACCCAGACGCAGGAGAGAATCTCGGATGTCCTGCACATAGTCAACAACGTCATCGGAGCATACGTGCGCGGGCAGTTGTTCAGCGCGCTGATCGTTGCGGTCATGGTATTCATCGGTCTGACAATTCTAGGAATCAAGTTCGCGGCCATTTTGGCCATCGTGGCCGGACTCTTTGGCCTGATTCCCATCGTGGGCGCGATTCTCGGCGCCGTTCCGGGCGTCCTTGTGGCCCTTGCAAGTTCTCCTCAGCAGGCGCTTTGGGTCGCCCTCGTCTACATCATTGTGCAGCTGGTCGAAAGCAACATCATCTCGCCGCGCATACAGAGCAACGCCGTGCGCCTTCACCCTGCGATGGTCATGATCGTTCTGGTCTGCTCCAGCGAGGTCGCCGGACTCTGGGGCATGATAGTCGGCGTTCCGTTGACCGCCGCTGTCAGAGACGTTTTCGTATATTTTTATCGCGAATGGAACGGCTCATCGACCGCTTTGCCGGCCGCCGCAAGCGCCGCAGAAGTCGAATCAGGTAGTGAATCCCAAGTCCAGGAATACGCTCCCACAGAATCGGAGGAAGACCATGAAGTGGATTAGATACCAGTATGGCGGGACCACCAGCTACGGAATTGTCGAGGAAGGTAGAATCGAGGAGGTTGCCGGGACGCCTTTCGGGCAATACACGAGGACCGGACACAGGTTCCCACTCTCCGCGGTACAGATACGCATCCCGTTCGTACCTCTGACCTTCTACGCGGCGGGCATCAACTACGAAGAGCATGTTCGGGAGGCCGCCGCGCTGCTTGGTCGAGAGCCGGACCTACCGGCTAAAGCCGACGTTGGTTACAGGGCGAACAACGCGCTGATCGCGCATGGTGAGCCGATTGTCATCCCGTCGGACGCTACAGAGCAGGTCCAGTACGAGGGTGAGCTGGTTGTAGTCATAGGCAAGACGGTCAAGCACGTTTCCGAGGACGAGGCGCTAGATTGCATACTCGGCTACACGATTGGGAACGATGTGAGCGAGCGCACTTGGCAGGCGGGAGACAGGACGCTCTGGCGGGCCAAGAACAGCGACACCTTCAAGCCAATGGGCCCGTGGGTCGAGACCGACGTCGACCTCGACAGTCTCCAGACGACCGTGCGTATCAACGGCGAGGTCATGTCCCAATTTGCGACCAACAGCATGATCTTTGGCGTAGCCCACTACATCAGCGAGATGACCCGGTACCTCACCCTTTATCCCAGCGACATGGTATGGATGGGCACCGACGGCGCGACCCAGAACATGAAGGCCGGAGATACAGTTGACGTGGAGATAGACGGCATCGGGACCCTCAGCAACCCTGTAGTCGCCGCGGAGTAGGACCAGGCTTCCGGCGGCATGGGGTCAAGGGCCTTTCGTATACATGCCGTGAGTAAGCGGACGTTGTTCCATCCCAGTCTCCCATGCTGATCGGAGTAGATTACTTGGACAACATAGTATGTTCAACAAATCCGCGTATATCCACCTAATTGCGGGTGTTTCACGCCATGTGACCGTATGTCTCAGTAATAATTAGAGCTACCAAGGTTGACATGCGATGCAGTCGGAAATATAGTGTCGCTGATGATGGGGTGAATCGCCGGCCCATGCCGGCTGTCTTGTCGAGCATACCGACTGGCCACTGCCAAACGGTCTCTACTTGAGAGGTGCGATATGAAACGAGCTAATTGGCTACTCTGCGCTTTGATCATTGCAATCGCCGTTGGATTCGCGTGTACCGGCGATGAGACGCCGGCTGAGCCAACATCAGCTCCGGCTGCGCCCGCTCCAACAGCCCCGCCCGCGCCCGCGCCGGCAATGTCGGCTCCGACGCCGGCTCAGCCATCGCCTGAGATGAAAACCTCGGCCACTGTGACGGTGTCCCTGAGATCGAATATCTCGGGGGGAGCATGGCTGCAACGCAACGGCAACCCCGAATCTGCATACTACTGGGGCATGACCGAGTGCCTGTTCAATCGAGACCCGGACAACGTGACCAACAACGTTGGGATGCTGGCGAATACGTGGGACCTCGCAGATGACCTCAGCAAGGTGACAATCACCCTCAAAGAGGGCATTCAGTTCCACGATGACTGGGGTGAGCTGACCGCGAGAGACGTCGTCTGGTCCATGAACGATGCCAACAATGCGGTAACGCCGGAAAGCATTCACGGGACAAGCCGGCGACTTTGCTAGCTTGTTCAAAGAGTGGACGGAAGTGGACAAGTACACTTTCGATGCAAACTTCAACACTTTCGATGCCACTTGGCAGAAGGGATTTCTCAACTGCTGGTACGAGAGCCTGGGTTTCGGCTCGCTGAAGGTATTCGAGGACCTAGGTGCCGAGGCCGCCAACACCACCCGCATCGGTACTGGCCCGTTCAAGGTCGTGGAATGGGTCCAGGATGACAAGATCGTAACCGAAGCGATTGAAGATCACTGGCGCATAACGCCGCAGATCGCCGGGTTTACCCTGATCGGCGTCTCAGAGGAATCGGTGCGTGTCGCGATGATGCAGACTGGAGAAACCGATATTGGTCAAATCAGGGTTCTCAGGAACGTCGCGCCCCTTGAGGGGGAGGGCATCAAGTTCCATGCTGGTACTGACGAAGCCCAGCAGCCGAACATACTGTTCGGAGGAAACTACTGGGAAAAGACCCACTTCAAGACCGGTGAGCCGGTGGATAGGGCCGGGCTCGACCCGTCATTGCCCTGGATCGGCGATCCGGACGATCCTGATTCCATGGAACAGGCTAGGAAGGTGCGATGGGCATTGGCACTGGCAATCGACCGCGAGGCAATCGTAGAGACGGTCTTGGGTGGTAAGGGCGCAGTCAATGAACTGCCTTGGATATCAGTAAGGGACAAGGAGTGGATCGATAGGAAGGACAAGTGGTCCGTCGGTTATGACCCTGAGAGGGCCAAGGCCATGCTGGCAGAGGCAGGTTATCCCGATGGATTTGATCTGGAAGTCTATGACACGGTTGGCTACGGGCCCGCGGAGGTGTTTGAGGCTGTGTCTGGCTTCTGGCGTGAGGACATCGACGTCAACGCCTCCATCGACCTGACGGCATACTCAACCCGTAGACCATCCATAGTTACCCGTGAGATCAAAGTTCCTTGGATATCTGGGTGCAACTATGGCAGGCATTTGCCCCCGGACTGGCCGAAGGGCGCGCTCGCATCTACCCTCAGCAGAGGCGGATTTGGGTGTGGCTTCGAGGCGGCAGAATTCGCAGACTTTTACACACGGTCAGCCGCTGAGGCGGATCCTGCCAAGCGGTTCAGCATTCAGGAGGAGTTGTACGACTTCAACTACCACTGGATGTTGGTGGCCGGCACAGTGGAGGTCCCGGTACTTTGGGCATACAATCCTGAAACTATTGCATCTTGGGACCTGAAGCCGGCGTTCAAGGGCCAACTCAACTCCCTGGATAGGATCGCCCCGGTAGAGAAGTAGGTATGGGCACTGTGTATATATTGCCCATCAATCCTCACCAGGCGCGCTGAAATGGGCCGTCTTGGTAAGGCTGATCGGCGTTGTACGCGACGTCAGGAAGTCTAACTGTTGGGACTTGGATTTAACAGGTTCCTAGCCCGCCGATTCGTCTTCTCTGTACTGGCGGTCCTGGGAGCCACAGTCTTGGTCTTCGCCCTATCGCGCATGGCCGGAGATCCCCGGGACCTGTTTGCCGGTACTGAAGGTTATGCTTTCACGCCCGAAGCTTGGGAGATGATGGGCGAAGAACTGGGTCTGAACAGACCGCTCGTAGTCCAATATGCGATCTGGCTAGGAAAGATGGTCAGAGGCGATTGGGGTAAGACGCTCATCGGGCGCGTGGACGTGTTCTCCGTAATCATGGAGAAGGTTCCCGCGACCGCCAAGCTGGCGACTGTGGCCTGGTTCTTCTCGACGATCATTGGAATACCGCTTGGTGTACTCTCGGCAGTTCGCAGAGCGACCGTATGGGACTACGGTGGGCGCGTCATAGCGCTGTTTGGGCAGGCCACACCCAGCTTCTGGGTAGGCATCATGGCAATACTGATCTTTGCCGTTTACCTCGGCTGGCTGCCTAGTGGCCGAACCGGAGACTGGCAGCACTTCGTATTGCCCACTATAACCCTGGCCACGGAGCCGTTGGCAGGGTATTTGCGCCTGACGCGATCCGCTATGTTAGAGATTCTGGACTCACAGTACATAATACTTGCCAGAGCCAAGGGAGTTAACTCGACAAACGTCATTTGGAAGCATGCGCTCAGGAACGCGATGATTCCTCCGCTCACAGTATCTGGTCTGCTACTCGCTGGCCTATTGACCGGTTCCGTGATCGTTGAATCGGTCTTCGCTTGGCCTGGGGTAGGCAGGTTGGCCGTTCAGGCCGTTCTGGATAACGACTTTCAAGTCTTGACTGGAATCGTGTTGCTGTTTACTACTGTGTACGTGGTGCTCTCCTTCATAGTGGACATCGTTTATGCGCTGATTGATCCCAGAATCCGATACACGTAGGCGATCGAATGACCCAAGAACTGACCGATACTAGTGTCGACGTTTTCCACGGTCGTCGCAACGTCGCGCAAGTGTTGATCACGTTCATGCGCCGATGGCCTGTCGTCCCACTGATCGTACTCGTCTCACTTTCTTTCACGGCCGCCTTTGCACCGCTCATCGCGCCGGCCGATCCACTCAAGCAGAATCTCCGGGGTAGTCCCCACCCGCCTGTGTGGTATGCCGAAGGAAGCAGCCAGTTCATGTTGGGATCCGACGGCGTTGGACGTGACGTGCTTAGCCGGGTCATCCACGGCGCCAGAATTTCACTGATGGTTGCGTCATTCTCTCTGGCGAGTGGAATTGTGATAGGAACGTTCGTGGGCATTGTCAGCGGCTATGCAGGAGGTCTCCTGGACGAGGTAATCATGCGAATCGTGGACATTTGGGCTGCGGTGCCGTTTCTGATATTCGCGATGGTCGTTGTCATAGTGTTTGGCTCGAGCATAGCGACCTTGATGGGTCTGCTAGTCCTGTTGGCGTGGAGCTCATTCGTGCGGAACATTCGCGGTGAAGTCCTCTCACTCAAGGAGCGTGACTACGTTGCGCTCGCAAAAGTGGCTGGAGCGAGTCCGCTCCGCATCATGATCAGACACATTCTGCCGGGAGTGGCCAATACTGCGATCGTAATCGCCACGCTCAGGCTGGGAAGTCTTATCCTCGCCGCCGCCGCGCTCAGCTTCCTAGGCGCGGGAATACCGGCGCCTACGCCTTCTTGGGGGGGTATGGTGGCCGGAGGTAGAGAGTTCCTTGCGACCGCTTGGTGGATATCCTTTTTCCCAGGTCTCTCGATATTCCTTCTGGTAATGTCCCTCAACTTCTTGGGAGACTGGCTCCGGGATCGATTCGACCCTAGGCTGCGCCAGCTCTAGTACAGAGACTATTCTCGGATCGGGCGTCAGTAAATCGCCCCATCGCTCTGGGCAAGCTTTGGCCCAGCACCCCCGTATTCGTGCGCCGATTCCAACACGCTTGTCAAACAATCACATGAGTGCCCAAAGCGACCACAAGGGACGCATCTGCGGATCGAGGCCACTTCACTAAATCGATGCAGGATCCTATCAGTGACGACGGCTGGATTGTAATTTCGGGTTCAGATAGTATTGACCGGCATCAGTTCGAGCGCATTGATTGCGGACATCGGCCGGATGCCGTCATCGATATCGCTCATCGCACCAGTCACATTTAGAGAAAAGCATACCGGGAGAGCAGACTATGGCGACGATCAACTCGGTACTGGGCCCGATGGACACTGCGGACCTGGGTTTCACCCTGTCCCACGAGCATGTGATCGTAACTTCAGCAGGGATCCAGTACGTCTATCCCGAGTTTATAGACCGTGAAGGCACAATCGCTCGCGGAATTGCCGATCTGAGAACGGCGCACTCGGAGGGACTGCGAACGATCATAGACGTCACCACTATAGACCTCGGACGCGATATCAGGCTCCTTGAGCAGGTGTCACGGGAGTCCGGAGTCAACATCGTCTGCGCCACCGGCACCTGGCGGGACATCCCGCGCGTCTTCTGGACAGCCAGTCCTGACGTCGTCGCCAGCTTATACCAGCGTGAGATCGAAGAAGGCATCGAAGGGACAGGCATCAAGGCCGGTATCATCAAGGTCGCCAACGACATGGGCGGAGTTACACCTGAGGGTGAGATCATCCTCCGTGCCGCTTCCCGCGCCCAGAAAGCTACCGATGTGCCCATCTCAACACACACGTGGGCGCCAGAGCGTGTCGGCGAACAGCAGGTGCGAATCTTCGAGGACGAGGGAGTGGACCTGAATCGCGTCTATGTCGGCCACAGCAACGACACAACGGACACCGAGTACCTGACAGGCCTCCTGGAGAAGGGCGTCTGGATCGGTCTTGACAGGTATCCCGGCAGACAGACGGAACTGACGCCCGACTGGGAGGGCAGGACCGAGACAGCGTGGACGCTCATACAGGCGGGATGGGGACGGCGGATCATGCTTGGGCACGACTGGTCAGTAACTCTCAGCATCGCAAGCCAGGAGATGCAGGAACAGCGACGCCAGTACAATCCCGACGGTTACCTGTTCATAACACGCCGGGTAATTCCGCGACTCCGAGAGCTGGGGGCGACCGCAGAGGACATCGACAACATCTTTGTAGACAACCCAAGGCGCTTCTTCGCCGGGGAGAGTTAGGAATAAAGAAGGGCCCGCTGCGTCGCAGCGGGCCCTTCAGGTTTGGAGGTGTTCCAGGGAACACCTACCCGGAGCACCTCCTAATACTACTATCCAATGCGCAACCTCCTTTCCAGGGACACTTCCATAGGCTGTCAACCACCACCTCCCGATTCCCTGGACGCCATTATAGCCCCCGGAGTGAAGGTAGGAAAGCGGAGGCACTATCGAGATGATCGGACATATGAACGGGGTCATCGTCTGGACCGACAACCTCCCCAGGTTGAGAGAGTTCTACTGCGACACACTGGGCCTGGAACCTCACTCAGACCGCGACTACTTCGTCTCATTCAAATGGGGAGGTCTGCGCTTCTCCATAGGGAGCCACGATGGAGTCCACGGTCAGGCTCGCGACCCGTTCAGGGTCATGGTCAACTTCGACGTCGCCGACATTCACGTCTTCCACGACGATGTGACCGCGAAGGGCGTCGAGTTCATCAGAGTGCCTGAGCAAGAGCACTGGGGAGGCTGGGTAGCGTCGTTCAAGGACCCGGACGGCAATATCATCCAGGTGCTGGAGCAACCCCCCGAGCGCGAGGGCCAGGCGATCCCGGGTTTCTGAGGCGACCGCTCATGTCAGCACGGCGTCGCCTGCGCGACGCGAGTTGCCGCGTGAAATCCATCCCAATATAATGCCGCCAACCAATAGGGCTATGCGCCCATTTCCTACAGAGGTTGACTATGCAGATCGGAGTTGGACTTGACCCTACCTTGGGTCTGAACTGGGATGAACAGCGGGAGGTCTCGAAAGAGGCCGCCCGGCTTGGTTACACGAGTATATGGACGCCCGAGGGCAACGGACAGGACTCGTTCCACCTCTGCGTTCAACGCTGGCAGGCGACCACCGAGATCGTCTCAGAAGGACTGACAACCGGCATCGCGGTATCCCCGGTGATGTACAGAACGCCACTGTCTTTCGCTATGGAAGGCGGCACAGTCAGCGACATCACCGGCGGCAAGTTCATAATGGGCATCGGTTCCGGCGGCGCGTACAGACCCGCTGCGCGCGCTCAGCTCGGTGTCGGGCGCATGTCCGCGCTCGCCCTGATGCGAGATTACCTGACCGTCATACGCGGCCTAGTGAATGGCGAGCGGGTGACCCACGAAGGTGAGACAACCACTCTGAAGGGAATGCGCCTTGGTATGCGACCCGCGCCGCAGACTCCGGTGTACCTGGGCGCGCTCGGCCCCATGATGCTCGAAATGAGCGGTGAGCTCGCCGACGGCGCGAGCCTGAACTGGTGCACTCCGGAGCAGATTGCTTGGAGCCGCGACCATATCGCCGAGGGCGCCGCCAAGGCTGGACGCGACCCGTCGGAAATCAACGTCGCCGAGTACATCAGGATCTGTGTCGACGACGACGTGGACGCGGCGAGAATCGCGCTCGCCAAAGCGACCATGGGGTACGCGCTCGGCGCAACTGTACCCACCGACCGCGAACGCCAGCTCGGCTACAGGGCCCACTTCGAGCGGATGGGCTTCACAGACGAGCTGGCTGCGCTCGACGAGATGCGCCGCAATGGGGCGTCACGCGACGAGGTCGCCGATGCGTTCCCCGTCGAAATCCTGAACGCGGTCGGATACTTCGGAAAGGCGGACGGCGCGGCGGCAGCCTTCAAGAGGCTCGCTGAGGGCCTCGACACCGCAATCGTTCGAGTTGTGGCTGCGCGGCGCGGAGTGGACTCTACGCTCGCTGTAATGCGCGCATGCGCGCCAGACGCGGTTCGCGCGGCATAGCCGCAGTATCACCCAAGGAGATATACCTATGGCAACGATCGGAAGCGGCGAACACACGTATGACATTGTCTCCCACTGGGCGAAACTGCCCGATGGCTGGGACGCCCCAATGGCTGCGGTCACGGTTGACTCGCAAAACAGGGTGTACGGCTTCAATCGCGGCGAACGCGGGGTAATCGTATTCGACACCGACGGCAACTACCTTAGCCACTGGGCCGATGCCGAGTTCGTATTTCCGCACGCTATCTACGCCGACCCCTCCGACAACATTTGGATTGTGGACAGGGACGCGGGCCAAGTGCTCAAGTACAGCACCGACGGCGACCTCCTGATGTCCATTGGAGAGCGGGGCTACCGTTCGGACACCGGCGCAGATAATTCCGTGCTCGGTTCGAACGGCTGGGTGGACGTGACCCACGGCGGTGAGCCGTTCAACCTCCCGGCAGGTGTCGCGGTCGCGCCGAACGGCGACATATTTGTCGCGGACGGCTACGCCAATTGCCGCGTGCATAAGTTCACCGCACACGGAGAGCACCTGAAGAGCTGGGGAGACCCGGGAAGCGGACCCGGGAATTTCAACCTACCTCACGGCGTATTTGTTGACTCTAGGGGACAGGTGCTGATCGCGGACCGGGAGAACGACCGCGTCCAAGCCTTCGATCAGGACGGTGGCTACGTCGGCCAGTGGCCCTCCGAGCTGATAGGACCCGCGGTGGTGTGGATGGACTCCGACCACCGAGCCTACGTCGCAGAGCACAACGGCGGCTTCTTCAGCATCCTGGACGCCGACGGCAACAGGCTTGAGCGTTGGGGAGGACCGGAGTTCCGGAGTTGCCACGGCGCGGCTGGCGACTCTGACGGCAACATCTACTTCGTGCAGCCGGTAGAGGGCCAGTCCGGCCGCCGGATAGTCAAATACGTTCGTCAGTAGCGATCCCCTAGATGCCCGACCTCATCAGCATAGGTGAGTGCATGATCGAGCTCTTCGCTGAGGAGCCGATCGAGACAGCTGACACCTTCACACGGTCACTGGCCGGTGACAGTCTCAACATATGCGTCGCCGCACAACGATTGGGCACCAGCACAGGATACGTTACTCGTCTGGGCAACGACCCGTTCGCCGACTATCTTCTCGGTACGTTTCAGTCCCTCGGGATCGACACCAGCGGCGTCAGAGTGGTCGAAGGGTTCAACGCGGTCCACTTCGTCGCCCTGATGCCTGACGGAAACAGGGAGTTCGTTTACTACCGAGCGGGCAGCGCCCCAAGCACACTCGAACCCGATGACCTTGACGCGGACTACATAGGTTCGGCCAAAGTCCTGCACTGCTCCGGCGTCGCCCAGGCGATCTCCGAGAGTGCCCGTCGCACGGTGCTGAGGGCGGCCCAGATCGCAAAGGACCAGGGAGTCAGGGTCTCCTACGATCCCAACTACAGGCACCAGCTCTGGGGTCCCGAAGGTCTGCGCGAGGCGGCAGCTGAGCTGCTCCCGTACGTGGACTATCTACTGCCTAACGTGCCCGACGACTCTCAGGCGCTGATCGGCTCTGACGACCCGTTCAGAGTGATAGAACACTTCAGGGACATGGGCGTGCCGGTGGTCGCGGTAACCCGTGGCGAGCGGGGTGCCGTTATTGGGAGCCAAGACGGCACGTTCGAGATTCCTGCTCACAGACCTGATGGCCCAATTGACACCACCGCGGCGGGGGACGCTTTCAACGGCGGATTCATACACGGTCTGCTGAACGGCATGTCAGTTGCAGACGCGGGACGGCTCGGCACCGTCACCGCAGGTCTGAAGCTGAGAGGCCGCGGCGCGCTAACCGGCATGCCTACCCGCGAAGAAGTTTTGGAAATCTTCGATGGAGTGAGTGAGACCAACTGTGGCAACTGAAAGTCAGATACAGCACGCAATCGACAGCCTCGATCTAATACCACCGTGCCCGACTTGTGGGATGCGCTACTGTCAGGGTGACTACGAGTGCCCGCACTGCGGCGCAGACCTCGACGAGAATCTGCGAGCATGGGCCGAGGCAATGATCGATCGAGTGACTGCGCTCGGACCTGGGTCCGACCAACCATGACGAGCACAATTTAGTCAGTGCGAGTTTCAACGGCCTCAACCTCGGGACGCCCCGTGCATGAACTTCCAAGCATTCGAGACCTACAATACGATATCATTAATTGATATCATCAATGTATGAGAAGGCGGCATCGCAGGACACTGGAAGCCATCTTTCAGCGTCCAACCCGATCAGGTATCCGGTGGGCGGATATCGAATCACTTCTGCTGGCGTGCGGGGCCACGATTGAAGAACGAGCGGGATCAAGAATTGGCATCGACTTAAACGGCGTACGAGCCCTCGTTCACAGGCCTCATCCACAGAAGGATGCACGCAAGGCAGTCGTAGAGGCAATGCGAAGATTTCTGGCGGAGGCTGGAATAGAGCCATGATGGAGTACAAGGGATATCACGCGGCGATAAAGTACGATCACGAGGATGAGGTCTTTCACGGAGAGGTAGTGGGTACCCGCGACGTGATCTTCTTTGAAGCAACGTCAGTCGACGAACTCAAGAGGGAGTTCCGCTTCTCAATTGACGACTATCTGGCCATGTGCGAGGAGTGGGGTCAAAAACCTGACAGGCCGTTCTCTGGTAGAATTCCGCTCCGCGTCACGCCGGCGATACATAGGGCGGCGACAGTCGCCGCCAGAGCTGAAGGTAAGAGCCTCAACGCGTGGATCGCTAAAGCAGTCGAGATTGCTGCATCTCGGACCGGGTAACATGGCCGTGACCAAGTAGTTGAAAGTCGGCATGGATACTGGATCGATCTAGGGAGAATACCGTGAGACTAGATGGCAAAGTGGCATTCATCAGCGGAGGCGCACAGGGCATGGGCGCCGTCGAAGCGCGTTTCTTCGCACGTGAGGGAGCGAAAGTCGTGATAGGGGACGTGCTCGACGAAGGCGCAGGCGTCGCCCATGAGATCGTCCAGGCCGGGGGCGACTGTCTCTTCGTGCATCTCGACGTGACCAGCGAGCCTGAGTGGCAAGCTGCCATTGACGTGACGGTAGCAAGATACGGTCGGCTGGACATACTGGTAAACAACGCAGGTGTCAGCCAGTGGGGACTTGTGCACGAGACCACCGAGCAAGACTGGGACCGCGTCATGGACATCAATGCCAAGGGCGTGTTCTTAGGCACGAAGACCGCCATCCCCATCATGATCAACTCCGGCGGCGGGTCCATCATCAACATATCCTCACAGCTGGGCATTGTCGGTACAGAGATGTCAAGCGCTCAGTACCAGTCGTCCAAGGGTGCCGTGAGACTGCTCACCAAGGTGACCGCGTTGCAGTACGCCGAACACGGCATCCGCTGCAACTCGGTTCACCCCGGCCCGATCAACACGCCCATGACTGCGGGCCGCAGAGGCGACTCATCGAACTATTCGCGGATGCTGTCCCGTATTCCGCTCGGTCGCTACGGCGAGCCGGAGGAGATTGCCAACGGCGTACTGTACCTTGCGTCGGACGAGTCGGGCTGGGTGACCGGCAGCGAACTGGTTATGGACGGCGGATGGACAGCCCAATAAGAACCAACAGGAGCCAAAGATGCAGATAACCGACGTCAAGCACTTTCTCGCAAACCCGGGCTGCGGCAAGAACCTCTGCTTCGTTAAGGTCGAGACCGACGAGGGTATTTACGGCTGGGGCGAGGCTTACACGCAGTCTGACAGGGACGTACAGATAACCGCGCACATCGACCAGCTCCGCCGATACCTAATAGGACGCGACCCCCGCAACATCAAGCACTTCATTCAGTGGTCCTACGACGACTTTGCCGGACGCCGTGGGGCGATGGACTTCTGGTGCGCGGTAAGCGGAATCGAGCATGCGCTATGGGACATAACCGGCAAGGCCGCCGGAATGCCTGTACACATGCTCATTGGCGGCGCCTGCCGGGACAAGATCAGAGTTTACGCCAACGGCTGGGGCGGAGGAGGGGGCGGCCCGGAGCAGCTTGCTGAGCGTGCGCAGGAAGTCGTCGAGATGGGCTTTAGCGCGTTGAAGTTCGACCCGATCCCAGGCCCCTGGCGAACATTCGTCAACAAGGACGTAGAGAACGCTGCGATAGAGAACGTCAGAGCCGTGCGCGAGGCCGTTGGATGGGATGTCGACATTCTTGTCGAGATGCACCGCAGGCTCGCTCCCATGCACGCACGCAGGATCGGCCGAGAGATCGAGCAGTACAGGCCCTTCTGGTACGAGGAGCCTGTGCTGGCCGAGAATATCGACGCCCTGGCCACCGTCAAGCGTGACGTGAACATTCCCATCGTCACCGGAGAGGAGCTCTACACTAAGTTCGAGTTCCGCGAGGTCTTTGAAAAGCAGGCGGCGGACATCCTCAACCCGGACGTCTGCAACGTGGGCGGCATCCTGGAGTTGAAGGAAATAGCGGCAATGGCGGAGCCTTACTTTGTCGCCGTTTCGCCGCACAACTTCAACAGCACTACGCTCGGTCTCGCTGCGACTCTTCAAGTGTCGGCGGCGATCCCGAATTTCCTGATCACCGAGTACTTCGTGAACCTCGAAGACTTCGGGCGGGACATCGCGAAGCAGCCGTTCGAGGTCGAGAACGGGTACATCAAGGTGCCGGACACTCCAGGCATTGGAATCGACCTCGACGAGGACAGCCTCGCCAAATACCCGTATAAGCCCTTCGACCCGCGTTCGCCGTTACAGTACTACGAAGAGGGACCTTAGCAAAGGGACAGTGTGTAGGGTTCATGTTTCAGGAGCGAGCGATGCTGATCGGCGTATTGCTGGTGATAGTTGGAATTGTCCTGCTGCTGGAGCGGCTGGACATAATCGAAGGCGGCTTTGGCACATACTGGCCGCTGATACTGGTCGCTATCGGAGCCGTCATGATCTTCGACAGGCTGCGCGGGCGAAACCGATAGACGATTAGCGCTACACAGGTCGGGGCCGCGCGGCAAGCCTCAACAGACCATATCCACCGATCCCGGCCACGAGCGACGCCGCGAGGATGCCCAATTCGTAGTCGATCAGCAGATCAGGTATCTTCGTCCCTCTGCTCTTCAACTTTAGCTCGCTCCAAATTGAGCGCGAGCAGCCTGTCCAATATCTGTTCATCAGTCAGCTCTGTTGGCCAGCCGTATGCGTTGGCGACGGCAGCGTCGAGCTTGGTGTTGGCGTTAGCCAGCCACGAAGGATAGTCATTGTAGAGGTTGGTGAGGGTCCGACGGCGCAGATGTTCGGCACTGACGGCAGGCTCACCAAGCATGTCCTTCGGGTTGAGCCAATTCTCTCGTAGTTGATCTAGCTCAGAGGCGGCAGTAGAGATCATGACGCGCTGTTTCTCATCGGGTTCAGGGAATGGGAATGTTTCAAAACAGGCAGTCGGGGTATATCGCATAGCGCTTTCAGACTCTCGCAACTGGCTGCCTATTGCCGTGGCCCAAAGCGTGTGGATATTACTATGCAATACACCGAAGAAGTAGTCATCATCTCTTGCGAACGCGATAACAGTGTTTTCGGGCAACACACTTCCAGCTATGTATCTAAACATTCTGTGTTGAGAAGTCAGACTGGTTCCAATATATCGGGGCAGACCTGCTAGTGCTCGGCGCATTTCGGGACGTGGGACACCGTAGCGCCACCAGTATGTTCTTGCCCTTCCATCTGAGTGGCCATCCCGTATAGGCTTGACGTGGGTTCGCAGATACTCAAATGGAGCCTCATATAAGGCAGCCTGTGATTCAGTCATATTGATTCCAAAGTCAATGGTCATCATATCGCTGGAAGTCTGATTTATGTCCCTTCCCGTTATTCGTGGCCTTATAACATCGCTATTGGGTTTACCATGTGGATTGGGTTGCTGGAGCATCGTCCGCGCAGTCTCTTTGGATATTTCAAAGTCTCCAATCTTTGTAACACCCATGAAACTGAAACCGGCATTTTCCTTCAACCGCTTGGCTCGTGTCAGATCAGGTCCACATGTCAGATCCGGGTTGATATTGGATGTGCGCACTCCGTCAAGCGTACGGTAGGATTCGCTGCCATCGTCAAAGCAGATTATGGAGATGTGTACGCTTGCTGCGTTGGGGTCGTTGCTTCTCCACTCCTGGTCGGAGACGACATGGAAGATATCGCCGCTTCCCTTAATTCGTGCCAGTACAGGACGATTGGATTGGAAGCGAATCGCTTGGGTAGCCAACAACCCGGCGCGTTGACACTTGCCCTCCTCTATTTGCGCCCGCGCCTTCTCGAACCAGTAGCAGCAGAGATCGCTTGAGTTCGGGACTCGGTCACCGTAAAGCGCGTATACCGCTTCCACATATTCATCTCCAAGCTGTTCACGAAAGGGAACATGGCCCAGGAAGGGAGGGTTGCCCACGATATAGTGCGCAGTAGGCCACTCCGGTTCGAGGAGGCTACCCCCTTCTTCTCTTTCTAAGATCGCGTCGCGTCTCTCGATGGTGTTCAATTCGCCCAGAACCGGGTCCTGATCGTAGCGGAAGCCGTTTTCGATAGACCATTGCAAATGTCCGATCCATAGCGAAGTGCGAGCAAGCTCGCTGGCATATGTATCTCTCTCGATGCCAGAAAACTGCTCAGGGGACACTTCTGGCCGGAAGTTCGCAAATCCATATTCGGCTGCGAGGCCCACTACTTCCTTTTCCAAGTCCCTGAGCTGCCTTAGCGCAACATACAAGAAATTGCCGCTGCCGCAAGCGGGATCCAGAACTGTAACAGAGGACAAGCGCGCCTGGAACTCGCGGAGCAGGCGGCTTGCCTTCTCCTCGTCACGGAGTCCATCCAGCAGCATGAGCGCACCGACCTTGCCCTGGAGTTCCTGCCACTCCGCCCGGAGCGGATTCATCATCACCGGGTTGATCACAGTGAGAATGTCGGTCTCGGTGGTATATTCGGCACCTATAAGACCTTGCTTTTGCGGGTCTACTACGCGCTCGAATAGAGTTCCGAAAATCGATGGGTCAATGTGGCCCCAGTTCGGTAGTGTCGCCTCGACAAGCCTTTCAAGCTCGACTTCAGTCATGCGCACTGTATCGGGACTTCTGAACAGGTCGCCATTGAAGCTGCGAATGCGCTGGACACCAAACCGACCACCCGCGTCCATATTGAGAAATAGGTCATTCAGCGCGGCGTCAAATTCACCGGGGTCCGTATTGAAGCCTTTGCACAGGTCCGATAGAACATCTCCTGGCAGCAGACCTACATCCTGTGCAAAGAAGCAGAACACTAGCCTATTGAGAAAACGGGCGACCTCAAGAGAATCGACACCACGGTCACGCATGGATGCGGCGATATCCGCGAATACTTCGGCCGTTTCTCTCGTAACATCGTGAGGGGTAACTTCGGGCTCTAGATCGCCTGGTTGGTGGAAGACATTCCGCAGAATCCCAAGCTGTTCCGGCTCACCCAGATCATCCAGCGATATCTCGTGGATCTCGGAAATCTTGTTAGTGAAATTAGTATGAACGATGATAGTGCGGAAGTCGGATACAACGAGAATCGGAGGGTTGTTGAGCGCTTCACGGTAACGCTGCAACTGGGCGTAGGCAGCGTTCAGGTCACTGTGGAGGCCCCTGAACTCCCAAGCGAAATAGCCGCGCTTATAGACGTCGGCGCGTCCCAGACGGCCTGACCCCTCCCGCACTGAGCGTTCGAAGGTGAACCACTCCTGGCGGGGGTCAAGCTCGCCGGGCGTCCCGTGCTCTACTACTCTGCAAAGATCTAAGAACCATTCCTGCGCCCCGGCAGATTCCTGTCCACGGCTGCGCCGCCACTTGGCGATGAACTGCTGCGGCGTCATCGCAGGCGTCTGAGGACCCATCTTTTCGCCATTCTTTCAATACACCCGGCAGATGAAGCCCTTCCAGCCTGCCAGTCTCGTTCACTCAAATCAGTCTCCGATAGTTACCATCGGATTAAGAAGCTTGATGTCGCGATGCCACTATATCAAATCAAACGCCCCGGGGCCGCGCGGCAAGCCTCAACAGACCATATCCGCCTATCCCGGCCACGAGCGACGCAGCGAGGATGCCCATCTTTGCGTTGACGATGATCGCGTGATCGTCGAACGCAAGGCCGGTCACAAAGATCGCGACCGTAAATCCGATTCCACCCACCAGCCCCACGCCCGCCACGTGCAGCCACGAAACTGACCTCGGAAGCTCGACCACGCCCAGACGGGACGCCACCCACGGGAACAGGGTTATCCCAGCCAGCTTCCCGACGACCAGGCCCCCAATTACTCCGATGGTTACGCTGCTGGATGCGGCCTGTTGCAGACCTCCCATGGAGAACTCTATTCCAGCGTTCGCCAAAGCGAAAACCGGCAATATCACGTAGCTCGCCCAGGGATGGATCAGTCTCTCAAGCCGTTCCAGCGGCGCCTCGGTCGCCTGACTGATCTCTTCGATCTCTCCGAGAATGGCCTCGCACCGTTCCCGGTCTCCCGCAACCAACGCGGTGCGATACTCCGCCAGTAGCGCGTCCGCCTCCTCAGCGAACTCTTCTCTGCTGAACGTGGGCGTCCCCGGCGTGAAGCACGCGATCAGCACTCCTGCGACGGTCGCGTGAACTCCGGACTTCAGCACCGCAACCCAGATGAGAAAGGCCAGCGCCGCAGTGACCGCAGGCTGCCTGAGTCCCAGCCTGTTCGCAACTATCGTCGCCACAACTAGCGAAGCTGCGATTCCCAACTGACCGAAGTCGATCGACTCCGTGTAGGCTATCGCTATGACCGCGATTGCGCCCAGATCGTCAACCACCGCCAGGCCGAGCATGAACACCCGGAGTTGCATCGGGATGCGACGACCTAGCAATGCCAGCACGCCCAGCGCGAAGGCAATGTCGGTAGCCATCGGGATTCCCCAGCCGCGCATCCCGTCCCCGTCCAAGTTAAGGGCCAGGTAGATTAGCGCCGGCACGACCATGCCGCCAATCGCGGCCACGGCCGGCAGCGCCGCGGACCGAAGCGTGGACAACTGCCCAAATAGCACTTCACGCTTGATCTCAAGTCCGATCACGAAGAAGAAAAGCGCCATCAGACCATCGTTGATCCACTCTTCTACCGTGAGATCTACCAGGAATAACCCAACATTCAATCTCAGGTGAGTTTCAAGTATGTGATGGTAGTGCTCGCTCAATGGCGAGTTGGACCATGCCAAAGCCACTATAGTCGCGGCCAGCAGTACGATTCCGCCGATGGACTCGGTGTGAAGGTAGTGTTGAACAGGGAGTATGAACGCCCTCGAAACGTACGACCTGTCAGCCTGTGCCCTGAGCGTTCCCCTGCTTCGAGGAGGGACGTGCGCCATCTATGGACGCTACTCCACGATCTGGAATGGAGGCATCATGTTAGGGACGACAACCTCCAGCAGCACCGGCGCGTCCGTATTCAGCGCAACCTCTAGCAGTTCGGCAAAGCCCTCCGGCTCGGTCCGCAATCCAACCGCCCCGAAAGATTCGGCCAGTCTCACAAAGTCGGGATTGTGAAGGTCGGTGCCTATGAAGTTGCCGCCATACCTGTGAGTTTGGTCCCACTCCGATGCGCCAAACGCGCCGTTGTTAAATACCACGGCTACGGCGTTGATTCCGTGCCTGAGCGCGGAAGACAGCTCCTGTGGGCTGTACATGAATCCGCCGTCCCCACAGAGCGCGACAACCTTCCTGTCGGGCCGGCCGACCTGCGCGCCAAGCGCAGTCGGGAAGGCATATCCTAGCGTGCCGAAGTAGCCGGACGTAATATATGTCTGCGGCTGGCGCACTTCGAAGAAGATGTTGCTCCAGTACCCGATATTGGTCACGCCGCTTATCACGATAGCGTCGTCCGGCAGCGCCGCGCGCATGTCCTCTATGATCCGAGCCTGGACTGGCGCAAGCGACCTCATATTGGAGGAGAAGTCAGTCCTGAACTTGGCAATTCGCTCAGCCCCGGATGGCTTTGGATCGCCCGCCTTCCTGAGCGCGTTGAGAAGCTGCTCCGACGCGGTCTTGGCGTCTGCTACGATTCCCAGTTCAGTCGGCAGGTTGCGCCCTATCTCGTCCGGGTCGATATCGATGTGAATGATCCGTGGCAGGTCGCCGTCCGGCAGCTCCCTGAAAAGCAGCCGAGTCCCAATCGCCAGCAGCACGTCGGAGTCCGGCAGAACCAAGTCCGAAGGTCCTACCGAGGCATAGTTGGTGCCGACGTAGAACGGGCTACTCTCTGACACCACTCCCTTGGAGTTCTGAGTGCCCATTATTGGAGCCTGGAGGAAATCGGCTAGCTGTAACAGCTCCTCACCGGCTCCAGAGATGCGCGCTCCCCCACCAACCATGATCGCCGGTCGCTCCGCAGCGGCAAGAATGTTTGCAGCCTGATCGACGTCTCCCGACTCGGCAGCCTGAAGAACATACTCCTCCGCGGCGATGGTCTCAGCCTCTCCGGTCGCTGCCAGGGTGTCTGGCGGAATCTCCAGCTCTACAGGTCTGGGCCTGCCAGTCTTGAGGTGCCTGAACGCCTCGTGAACGGCGCCCGGGATGTCCTCTACTCGGGTCACGCGATGGACCCACTTGGTCAGCGGGCGGAACACGTCGAGCTGGTCTTCGACCTCGTGGAGTTGTCCCTCTCGCCTACCGAGCGACTGGCTGTCAATCTGCCCGGAGATCAGGAGCACAGGCGACGACGACGCATACGCCGTCCCAAGTCCGGCTCCAGCATTGATAGCTCCCGGCCCCGGAACGGCCATTGCAACTCCCACCTTGCCGGTAGCCTTCGCGTAGCCGTCCGCCATGTATGTCGTCGCCTGTTCGTGCCTTACGTGGACCAATCGCACGTCGTCACGATACTCGTGCAGAGCATCGAACGCCGCCATGATCTGCACGCCGGGCAGCGCGAACACCGTGTCGACGCCCTCGGCGACTAACTGCCTTACAAGTGCCTGTGCGCCTGTGACCATCGTCATAGGTAGTCCCCTAATCAGCTTCTAATGGCAGTGCAGTTTCCGGCCGCAGCGCTCCGGTCACGCCGATCATGCTGTCCCGCGTAACCAGCGCGGCGAGCGCTTCTTCGGACATCCCCTCGGTGCCTTCGGGCCTGCGCGGAAGAACAAGGTAGCGCAGGTCAGCCGTGCTATCGACGACGCGAACCTGGATGTCGTCGCCGACCTCAAGCCCGAACTCGCTCATCACCGCGCGAGGTTCGACCACCGCCCTCTGCCTGTACGCGAAGCTCTTGTACCAGTCGGGAGGCGGGCCCAGCAGTGCCGTCGGATAGCACGAGCACAACGTACAGACGACCAGGTGATGGACGTCCTCGGTGTTCTCCAGCGCCGCAAGCTCGGCATCGTGCGTCAGTGAATAGCCCATTTCCCCAACTCCTGACCGGGCATCAGCCAGAAGCCTCGACTTGAATTCGGCATCCACCCAGGTCCTCGCTACGACCTTAGCGCCATCCAACGGCGATCTCGACCGTACTCTATGTACCTGCTCCTCGACCTCTCCGGCGACTACCACGCCCTTCTCCACAAGCAGCTCATGGATTGCAACCGCCCTCTTCGCCCTGTAACTCAGCGACGTGTCAGGCTGGATTCCCTCGTGTTCCGATTCGTCGTGGTGGTTCTCGCTCATGCTACCCTCTCGGCTCCAGCCACTGCTCATACACATCTACTAACAACAGGTCCGCGTTTCCTTCGCCATACCGCTCACCCCAGACTTCGAATGGATCGAACTCCACCTGGTAGAGCAGCCGCTTAGGTATGCCGTTGCCGCCGTGGGCCCTGGATTCCGGGTTCAGAAAAGGCCCGCTGATGGCGCGGACAACCCCCGGCTTTCCCTTGATGAACCACGGCGTCCGGTGATGATGCCCAACCTCGTCCGGTCGGATAGTCACCGCGTCGCCGATCTGGAACAGTCCTGGGTCAGCCGATAACACTACTCCCATCGTTCGGCTACTTCCGCGGCACGGGCATCTATATCATCGGTAGTCAGGACGCCCTTTTCTACCAGCAGCGTCTCCAGCGACGCGGACCAGCGTTCGTAGTAGGACGACGATTCATACTCGTCTGGAGTCATCGACTCGATCCCGCGCCTGAGCTCGTCCACATTCACCAGATCGTGATTCCGCAGCACGCCGACGAGCGCGTTTGTTACGTGTTCCCAGTCCCCCCACTCGTGAGTAGACTGGTCGATGGGGCCGTCGCTCTGACGTCCACCCATGTCGTGAACCTTCGCCAAGAGCCTACTCCTGTCCGACCGAGCTAAGCGGGTTGACAGTCACGCGGCTAAGCGTGACTTCCCCTGTGTTCCTGAATTGGTGCTCCACGTCTGGAGGCACGAGCACAGCATCGCCCGCCTTGATTGGAAACTCTTCACCCTCCACCCACAGTACGCCAGCGCCCTCCACGATGTACGCCTGATGTTCCCACGGGTGCGTGTGTTGTGCGCTGGTTCCTCCCGGCGGATGCTGCACCCACAGCATCACGTAGTTCGGCACACCGTCATCAGGTCCCAGCACCGGATTTGCGGCGCCATCAACGCTTTTTATTACTGGATTCATCTTGTCTCCCTGTTCCTAGTTCTGAATGTCGTAGTCTTGGGCAACGGCCACCGGAGCATCTCCGTTCCATACGCCCTGCATATTCTCGTACGCGAACTCTGCTCTCCTGAACCATGTGTCCCACGTCGTTCCCGCCGAGTGAGGCGTCACGACGACATTGTCCATCGACAGCAGCGGATTGTCCTGGTCGATAGGCTCTTTCTCGAACACGTCCAGGCCGGCGGCAGCGATTCGTCCCTCACGCAGAGCGTCGATGAGCGCGGACTCATCCACAACGGGTCCTCGACTGGTATTGACGAACACGGCCGTCGGCTTCATCAGTCCTATCAGCTCGCTACTGACGATATGTCTCGTCCCCGGAGTGAGAGGCGTGTGTACGGATATGATGTCCGAAGTCTCGAACAACTCGCGAATACCAACGCGGGTGACTCCAAGCTCGCCCTCGAGTTCAGGCGCCAGCGGAAACAGATCGTAGTACTGCACGCTGGACTCGAAGCCCTGGACGCGCCTGGCGACCTGCTTTCCGATGTTGCCAAGCCCGAGTATTCCAACGAGCTTGTCCGCCATCTCGAACGTATTCAGTCCGGTGATGGGCTGACCCCAACGACCTTCACGCGTCGACCGCTCGGCTGCCATAAGCTGCTTGTACACCGCCAGCATGAGCAGCACAGCATGATCGGCGACGGCCCGCGAGTTCGCCCCGCCATTGTTGCAGCAGGGCACCTCCATGTCACGCATAAGCCGAAGGTTCATGCTGTCGTATCCTGCGGAGAGCACCTGAACCATGCGGACTCCCTCCGCGGCCTTTAGTACGTCGTCGTGAAGCGACGCGCGATACACCATTATGAAGTCGGCGTCGGCTACAACTTGCTTCTGCTCTTCGAGAGGCGTTTCTCTATAGACGACATCCGTATTCCAGCCTTCGGGATTGTACCCGAGCACAACCTCCACCACCTTCTCAGGCAGTCCGGTAATAAACGCGACCTTGGGAGACGACATAGCTGGCTCCGATCACACTGTTGGTCTTCTAGTAACGCTGCGCCAGCATCTCCTTCAGGCCCTCTACGCTGAAGCCTGCGGAGTTGGCGTAGCCTATCAACTCCTGCTCATTTTGCTCGACGCGCTTGACAGCGTCGGGAATCTCCGCGGCGATCTCCCTGGGGATCTTGATGACCCCATGTTGGTCGCCTTGGATGATGTCACCGGGCACGACTTCCAGTCCGCCCACCTTCACTGGAACGCTCACGTCCGAAATGTGGACGTAGGCATGGGAAACAAGCACACACGACGCAAACGCGAAGAATCCAACTTCCTGCATTTCGTCGAGGTCTCGCACGCCGCCGTTTGTCACCGTCCCAACCGCGCCTAGCGCCCTGTGAAGGTTCGCCTGCACCTCACCCCAGAAGGAGCCGATCGGGTTCGGGTAGTCGATGTCTTCGAGCACCAGTACCCTCGGGGCGGGCACCTTCATTATCTCATCCACCCACTCGGTTCGGGCAACGTTCATGTGACCTGAAGGCGGAGCGTCGGCAACGATCTTCGCGGTCACCGCGTACCCGATCATGTGACCCATGTTCGGAAATATGCTCTTGATCTCAGGCCCCATGAAGCCGACGTTGCGAGGCTGGATGTTGAACGTCTCAATCGCGTTGGCGATTGAGCACGACGGTATCACTCGAAGTGTTTCGAGTAGATCGGAATCGATTGGTGCGATGTCGGCCACTGGTAACTCCTTTAGCTTTCGATGATTTCGAAACTGCTGCTGATCCGGGTAACTCCGCCGATGGTGGCACCGATCGAGCAGTACTTGTTCTCAGACAGGTCGATTGCCCGCTCTACGAGGCGTGGGTTCAGCCCACTTCCTCGCAGCGTGTAGTGAATGGCGGCGTCCTCCCAGGCCCACGGAGGATCGGGATTCTGGCGTCCGTTCACGCTGATCTCCAAACCCTCGACTCGCTGGCGCTGCCTGGCAAGAATGTTGACAACGTCTATGCCGCTGCAACCTGCCAGTGCCGTGAGAAGCATGTCCCCTGGCATGAAACCCTCGAACGAATCGCCCTCAGACTGCGGCGCGTCGAGAGTGATGCTGTGTCCGTGAGAGTCCTTCGAGTCGAACCTGAACCCGTCCCGCCAGTTGAGCCGAACGCTGCTGCTGGGCCTGTCGTCCAACGTGAGCCTCCTACTCGGGCATCCCCGCGTCGATCCAGCGAGAGATCTCGTCGATCTCCTCAGCCTTGATGAACGGGCCTCCCATCGGCATTCTGGGTATCGATCCAAACCCCTTGCGCAGCGAGATTATCAGCGCAGTCTCCTCCGCCGGTACTCCAGGCTCAATGAACTTCATGCCCATCGCTTCGTCACGAACCAGGTCCGCCGGGGTCGCCCACTCGTAATCGTGGATTCCGGGAAGACCCTTGCGGCCTTCCTTTCGCTCCCAGCGTCCCATGATGTCATGCAGAAGCTGTTGGACTCGGGCCCAACTTGGAATGTCGTTGCTCATATTCTCCGCTGACAGTCTGGATACAGCCACAGTCAGGCATGCGAAAACATAAAGATGGTATCTACCGGAGTTTTGGCAGTCAATCCCCGCGCCTGCCGTCCACTTGACCCGCAACATACTACGGATTAACCTTTCATCCAGTCACAATGGACATATTCCCAGCATCCCCACCTTGAGTAGGTAGCTGGCCAAAAGGAGATCACCATGCCAAGCGGCGACCTAGGATTCATCGGACTGGGCATCATGGGCAGGCCAATGGCCCGCAACCTCATGAAGGCCGGATACTCTCTGACGGTGTACGACGTGGTCGGCTCGGCAATGGAGGAGATCGTAGGAGACGGTGCCAGGCCCGCTTCCTCCTCTGCAGAGGTCGCTGCGGCGGCGGCTGTCGTTATCACCATGGTCCCCGACTCGGCCGATTCAGAGGCCGCGATTCTCGGCCCCAACGGAGTCTTGGAAGGAGCCTCCGAGGGTTCGGTCGTCGTCGACATGAGCTCCATCGCTCCGGCAAGCTCTCAAAAAATCGCCGCCGCGTGCGAGGCGCAGGGCGTGAAATTCCTAGATGCCCCGGTCTCAGGCGGAGAACCCGGAGCCATATCGGCCACGCTCGCGATTATGGTCGGCGGCAAGCAGGAAGTGTTCGACGCTCACCTGGGAATGCTTGAAGCCGTCGGGGCCAGCATCGTGCTGTGCGGCGGCTACGGCGCCGGCAACACCACGAAACTCGCAAACCAGATCATCGTTGCAGCCAACATAGAGGCAGTGGGCGAGGCCCTGACACTCGCCAGGAAGGCCGGCCTAGACCCATCGGTCGTCTTCGACGCCATCAAGGGCGGCCTCGCCGGGTCGAACGTGCTGAATGCCAAGGGCCCCATGATGATCGCGGGCAACTTCGAGCCCGGTTTCAGGATCGCGCTGCACAACAAGGACCTCAACAACGCTATCCAGACCGGCAAGGAGCTGGGCGTCGGCCTCCCTGTGACCTCGCTCGTCCAGCAGATGATCGTCTCGCTGATGAACGAGGGCAAGGGCAGCTCGGACCACTCAGCCATCGCCAACTTCATCGAAGACATGGCCGGGGTAAAGATCAGCGGAGAATAGGGGTTAAGTCTCATCGCTCTCTCTGCGCATCAGTAGACACCGAAAACGTGAGGCCGTTTGCGTAGCTTGACAATTCGTTGCCTATGCTACAATACGGCATCGGATCGAGGCGGTGCCCACACCTCTCGATCACAATGGGAGGTTCGATCTTATCTCGACGCGGACTGCAATCACACCCCGACTGCCCTCTCACATCGCGGACGTGATCGCATCGCGTCTTGATGATCGAGAACGCCGCCTCTCACCATTCGCCCAGCCGACGGCCAGCAGCCGGGGACGCAGAACGCTTGAGCCTCCGTCTCCCATGCGCTCAGAGTTCCAGAGGGACCGCGACCGCATTCTGCATACCAAAGCCTTCCGCAGGCTGAAGCACAAGACTCAGGTCTTCATTGCTCCGCTGGGAGACCACTACGCCACGAGGCTCACCCACACTCTGGAGGTCGCACAGATCGCCCGCACGATCGCCAGGGCGCTCAACCTCAACGAGGACCTCACAGAGGCGATTGCTATGGGGCACGACCTGGGCCACACGCCGTTCGGCCACGTCGGCGAGGACGAACTTGACGATCTGTATCCCGGTGGATTCAGGCACAGCCGGCAGAGCCTCAGAATTGTCGACCAGCTTGAGAAGGAAGGCCGAGGCCTCAACCTGACCTGGGAGGTCCGTCAGGGCATCCTGCACCACTCAAAGCCGAGAGGGGCCTTTCTCGACGTCGAATCCGTAGAAGGTCTGAGCCTTGAAGCCCAGATATGCCGGATATCCGACGCCGTGGCGTATCTAAACCACGACCTTGCAGATGCGTTTCGAGCCGGAGTGCTGACCCACGACCGGCTTCCAGGCGAAGTAGCCGATGTGCTGGGCACGACACACGCAGAGCGGATCGACGCGATGGTCTCAGACATCATCGCGGCCTCATGGCAAGCGTCAGGTACGGAAGAAGTGCTCCCTGGCGCGACTCCAAGGATATTCATGGGCGACGAAGTGAAGGACGCGTTCTACACCCTGCGCGAGTTCATGTTCGACGAGGTCTACATCCCGGTGGACAGGTCGCCTCAGGGCACGGCCGCGCGTGCGATCATGAGATTGCTGTACTCGCACTTCGACAGCAACCGCGACGAGATTCCCCCCGAGTATGACCATCGCAGTCGCTCCGAGGACGAGGCCGTCGTCGACTTTATCTCCGGTATGACCGACCACTACGCATTGAGGGTCGCTGAGAGCATCCAGCCGGGAATCACCAATCCTTTCAAGGAGCGCTCTTTCAGTTGACTGCAAAAGACCGCATACGAGTACGAACGGTGGGCAACCAGATCAGGATGATCCGCGAGCACCTTGAGGCCATGCAGCGAGACGCCCACGGGCTGGAATACGCCCCGTGGAGGGCCGAAGTAGATGAGCTATGGAAAGGCGTGTTTGCCAACGTCAATGACTTGGACCCTGAAATTCAACCCGCGGCGCTTGAGTCGGTACGCGACCTTTGGATGACCTACATCACCCACTACGCCGTCGGACTCAACTGATCGAATCTATGGAAAGGCCGGCACTTGGATCCTGAACAGAATCTCGACGAGCACCTTGACCGAGACCCAGGCCTCGAACAGGCCCGCCGTGCGTCCGTAATGGCTCACAGCGTCGTCATAAAGCTCAAGGAGATGGGCCTACCCGACGAGCTTGACGAACAGCTCTCCCAGATGTGCACTGACCTCGGAGATCTCTGGAGCGCGCAGAATTCGCTTGTGAAACAGGTCGAGGCCTTTCTGAAAGCAAAAGACGATTGGGACGCCATAGGAGATACACTGGTTGACCTGAGTTCCACGATCGACCACATTGCATGGCACATGAAGGGCATCCGTGAGCCTCTTGGCCAGATCACTGAATATGCGTACGAGCAGACCCCAACCTAGAGCTACTCGATGAGCGTTATCGACGACATACGTGCGAAGCTCGACATAGTCGAGGTCGTCGCTCCATACGTGACGCTGCAGCAGTCCGGCAGGACCCTCAAGGCGACGTGCCCGTTCCACACGGAGCGGACGCCGTCGTTCATAGTCAGTCCGGAGCGCCAGAGCTGGCGTTGCTTTGGCGCCTGTGCTGTCGGCGGCGACATCTTCAGCTTCGTCATGCGCGCCGAAAACCTGGAGTTCAGGGACGCGCTAAAAACGCTCGCCCAAAAGGCCGGCGTCGAACTTCAGCCCGAGCGGGACCGAGCGGTCTCGAACGCCGCGCAAAGTGCCAATAACGCCGCGGCGGAATTCTACCAGGAGATTCTCTCCTCTGAGCATGGCGAGGCAGCCCGCGCCTACCTTGACGAACGCGGCGTCAGACAGGACGCGCGAGACAAGTTCAAGCTCGGCCTCAGCCCCGACTCCTGGGACGGACTCGTTCAGCACTTCAAGACATTCGGCGTCACCCGTGAGGCTGCCCTGGCTGCGGGTCTGGTCAGGCAGACCGGCGATGGTCGGCCATACGACTTCTTCAGAAGCCGACTAATGTTTCCCATCAGCGATCGCGATGGAAACGTGATCGGTTTCGGCGCGCGTGCCCTGGACGACTCTAATCCCAAGTATATCAACACCGCTGCAACTGAGGCCTTCGACAAGCGCAACACCCTCTACGCTCTGCACATGGCCTCTTCCACGATACGCCAGACCGGGACGGCAGTGATCGTCGAAGGGTACATGGACGCTATCGCCGCGCACGAGCACGGCTTTTCCAACGTTGTAGCCTCGATGGGCACAGCACTCACGGAAAATCAGGTCTCTCAGCTCCGCTCTCTTGCGCAGAATTTTGTGCTCGCGCTCGACCCAGATGCAGCCGGACAGGAGGCGACCCTACGGAGCCTGGAATCGTCCTGGAGGGTCTTTCGCAATACAGTCGCCAGACGCAGCCCAGCCAGCCAGAGTGTGCTGAGCCAGTACAGACCGCCGGCACTTAGAGTCGCGGAACTTCCACCAGGCCAGGACCCTGATACTCTCATCAGAAACGATTCTTCGCTGTGGGAATCAACGGTCGCCGAAGCGCAGCCCCTGCTCGACTTCGTGATACCGGCCTTGGTCAAACGCACAGACCTGACAGTCCTGGACAGCAGGGCCAACATCGCCCGCGAGTTGGCGCGTCTGATAAACCAGCTCGACGAGATGGACCAGTATGAGTACTGGAACAAGCTGGCCTCAGAGCTTAATGTACCACTCGATACGCTAAGAGCGTCTATTGGAAGTCAAGGGAGCCAGCGTGGCCGCAGGCGAGGCCCGACGAATGAGGATGTCCCAGGCGCCGACATAGAAGTCAGCCCAGCCATGCTCAGCGGTGAAACTGCCGAGCCTGTAGAAGAGTACGTCCTCGCCCTCCTGATTCAGCATCCGAACCTGATCGAAGACGTTCGCAACACAGACCCGCAATTCTTCCGCCATACAGAGAACCGCCAGCTATTTACCACAATGCTGGCCTGTCATAGAATTGAGGAGCTTGGGGAAGAACTCGACCCTTTCATGCATAGGCTCGTCAGTGGGCTCGTAGGAAAGGAACTTCCCTCGACATCGCGTAACAGGCAGTTAGGGCGAGACCATTGCCTATCGTTTCTTGAGAAAAGACACTTGCGAGAGCTGCAGGAGAGTCTTATGAAGACCGAGACGCCGCAAATTGCGCCTTCAAGAGAGATTGAGACTACCATAAGGCATATCAACCAAAGATTACGTGAGTTGGAGTCAATAAGAGCAGGCTAAACCAAATTATCATTCATTCTTTCGGACCAAGGGCAGCGGTTCGAGCCGAGCGACAGGACCATAGTCACAGGACAACGGGGTTGCATATATGAACAGAAGCATCAGCACCGATGGCGCCGACGATGTGCTGCGAGGACTCGTTTCAGAGGTCTCGACCACTGCCGACCTAATCAGCACGACCCGCTCTACCGAGGACGGGTTCAGGACCGGCGAGGATCTGGCGCCGGAACGCTCCGAAGGCGTCTATGACGCGCTAAGACCCTCCAGGAATGGCACCCGCGCGCGCCGGGCCGACGCCAACGCCACTGCTGCCCCCGCAGAGTGGGAAAAGGACATGAGCAACGTCGAGATGATCGACGACCCTGTCCGCATGTACCTGCGCGAGATCGGACGGGTAAACCTGCTCAAGGCCGCGGAGGAGCGCGAGCTCGCCCGCCACTTCGAAGAGGGCCGACACATCGCCAAGGTCGAAGAAGTGCTGTCGGCCCCCGAGGGTCGGCAGCCAAGAGCCTGGATGATTGTCGCCCACTTCCTCCAATACATAGCTGCTCATCACGATGTTGCCAGCGCCATCGCGAGGTATCACGCAATTCGATTCTCCGGCCGCCTCTCTGAAGTGATAGCGCATCCTGAGCTTAGAGATGCGCTCGACGGTGAGCTGCCGCAGGAGGTCGTCAACTTCCTCGCGGACGCGCTCAACACCGCACCCGAAGTCGCCAAGGAGCAGCTTCAGATCTTCTCGCTCAGCAGCCGACTCCTGCCACCGTCGGTTCTCAAAGCCTTGAAGTCGGACCCCAACGTGCGCAACCTTGCGGACTATGTAAGAAGTCCGGAGCTTAACAGTGCCCTTGAGTCCTACGAGATAGTCTTCTACCGCCACATCGAGACGGCCAAGGACACGAGCGACCGCTCTAAGCGCCACCTTGCCGAGGCCAACCTCAGACTCGTCGTGAGCGTAGCCAAGAAGTACATCGGTCGGGGAATGTCCCTGCTGGACCTCATCCAGGAGGGCAACATCGGCCTTATACGCGCTGTCGAAAAGTTCGACTACCGCAAAGGCTACAAGTTCTCGACCTACGCGACGTGGTGGATTCGACAGGCCATCACGCGCGCCATCGCTGACCAAGCGCGCACCATACGCATCCCGGTACACATGGTCGAGACTATCAACAAGCTGCTCAGGGTCACCCGGAGACTAGTCCAGGAGTACGGTCGCGAACCGACCAGCGAAGAGATCGGAAGGGGCATGGAGATCCCCGCGGACAGGGTTCGAGAGATTCTGAAGATTTCTCAAGAGCCTGTGTCGCTCAACACGCCAATAGGCGAAGAGGAAGACAGCCACCTCGGAGACTTCATCGAGGACACCACGGCGCTCGCCCCGGCGGAAGCGGCCTCCTACCAGTTGCTCCGAGAGCAGGTCGACGACGTTCTCTACACCCTGAGCGACAGGGAAGCTCAGGTCCTGCAGCTTCGGTTCGGGCTGGAAGACGGCCGCGCTCGGACACTCGAAGAGGTCGGACGCGACTTCGGAGTTACCAGAGAGCGCATCCGGCAGATCGAGGCCAAGGCGCTGCGAAAGCTTCGCCATCCCAACCGCTCCAAGAAGCTCAAGGACTTTCTTGAGTAGATGACGAGTTCTTGACTACTCGCACCACAGTGGATAGCTCTGAGCAGGCCGTTCAATCGGGCCGGTCCTCGGCCACCCTGTCCAGGCCGACCGTAGCCGTCGTATACACCAGCCCCGAAACGGTGCTGGACGACATCCAGCGCGCGATGGAAATGGCGGGCCTCCGGTCCGCCCTGCCCCCTGGCGTCGAGAACCTGCTCAAAATCAACATCTCATGGCAGCACTACTACCCCGCCTGTTCCTCCACACCGTGGCAGCTGGACGGCGTAATCCGCGCACTCAGGGCATCGGGCTACGATCAACTGACTCCGGTGCACAACGGCACTGTCGTTGTCGACCCTAGAGAGGGCGCGCTCAACAACAAGCACGAGCTAGTCACCGAGCGTCACGGACTGGAATCGGTGTTCCTGGAAGACGTCGAGTGGGTGGACTTCGTTCCGAAGTCTCCCATGCTGGCCCTCGACAGGGTCTATCCCAACGGCTTTCAGATACCGAAGATGCTGATGGGCAAGAACATAGTCCATCTTCCGACTGTAAAAACGCATGTGTTCACCACCATGACCGGCGCGATGAAGAACGCCTTCGGTGGGCTGCTGAACTACCAACGACACTGGACCCACTCGGTGATCCACGAGACCCTCGTTGACCTGCTGCGAATTCAGCAGGAAATCCACCCCGGCATATTCGCCGTCACCGACGGCACCTTTGCCGGTGACGGGCCGGGCCCTCGCGCCATGCGCTGGCACGCCAAGAACGTAATTCTGGCGTCCGCCGACCAGGTCGCAATAGACGCGGTGTCAGCGAGGCTCATGGGCTTCGACCCCATGTCGATACCTTTCATACGGTTGGCCGACGAGCACGGCCTGGGATTCGGCCGATTCGACGAAATCCGGGTGGTCGGGGAGGACATCGAAGAGGTCAACTGGCGTTTCAGCGCCGCCGAGAACACCCTCGCAAGCCGCGGTCAGAAGCTCATCTACTGGGGCCCTCTGAAGTCGCTGGAAAACGTGCTTCTCAGGTCTTTTCTCACACCTTGGGCGTATGCTGCCTCAAACCTGTATCACAACGCCTACTGGCTGAAGGTGATCGGCGCTAAACGCGTGCGAGAGGCCATGAAGACGCCTTGGGGCAGGCTGTTCCAGGAGTACTAAAGACTTCTCGATCCCGACCTAGCTGTTCGCGTCACGGGCGCTCGACAAGCTCTACAGATGTCTCGAAGTTCTTGTTCTCACGCAGGTAGTCGATCTGGAGCGCATCACCCACCTCGTAGCTCCAGAGCAGCGTCAGGAATTCGCCCATATCGGATGTCGGGATTCCATCAAGACTGACTATCACGTCTCCCACCTGCAGACCGGCGTTGAATGCCGGCCCTGCCCGTGAAATTCGCGTGATAATTATCCCTTCTTTGACATTCAGCGACAGCCTGTTTGCTATCGCCGCAGTGACGTCCTCACCGTTCATCCCCATGAGTGGCCGCACGACGCGCCCATGCTCGATCAGGCTGTCGATTATCGGCATCGCCGTCTCCGAGCTAATGGCAAACCCTATCCCCTGAGCCCGCCGCTCGACTGCGGTGCTAATGCCTATGACCTCACCGTCCATGTTGACCAGCGGGCCCCCGCTGTTCCCATCATTGATCGCCGCGTCCGTCTGGATCATGTCGTACAGCGGCTCTCTCTCGGTCCGCACCGTACGGCCCTGCGCACTGATGATCCCCAGTGTGACCGTCGGCCCTCCCTTCAGGGCCAACGCGTTGCCTACCGCCACAACCCAGTCGCCAACTCTTATGTCGTCTGAATCACCCCACTCGATTACCGGAAGTGTGTCTTCGGAGTCGATCTTCAGAACGGCGAGGTCCGTGACCACGTCCCATCCCACGACTTCGGCGTCGTAGGTCTTGCCGTCCGGCAGGTGTACCTTGATTCCGACTACGTCATGTATAACGTGGAAGTTTGTGACAACATACCCGTCCGGGCTGACTATAACCCCTGACCCGGCACCCTGGTCGGTGAAATCGAAGAACAGACCCTGGTTGACCGACTCGACGAAGATCGAGACCACGGCAGGCTGTACGCCCGTGATAAGGTCCGCGATCGACGGGAGTTGAAAAATGCTCGGCGGACTCTGATATCCGTTCGCTCGACTGGCAGCCGGAGATACTGGAGGAGCAGGCGCGACCGGAGCCGCGGTCGGCGGCACTTCGGTGGGCGCTGGGGTCGGTGTCGCGGCCGGAGCTGGCGACGTGAGTCCACAAGCTGAAGCCAGCAGCCCACTCACCACCGCCACCGCTAGTGCGCTGACCCAGACCTGGCTAAACTCTCGCTTCACTGGATTCCACAACCTTCAGTCTTACGCGCGTAAGCCCTGCCCACAAGAGTTTCAACCCGTGCACTTCTCCGCCCGACTGCTCGGCATATTTTGCGTACCGGGATGTGGCGAGGGCCCCGAACAGCAGGATGATGGCCGAGACATACACCCAGGTCAACAGGGCCATAATGGCTCCGATCGGTCCATAAATGACGTTGTAAATCGGGAAAGTGTTGACGTACCAGATGAACCCCCAGGTGGCCCCATCGATCGCGAGTGACGCTATCAACGCGCCAATCCAGACTTGTCTAAAGCTAACATCCGTGTTTGGCAGATGCTTGTACAGCAGCAGAAGCGTCACGAATGTAATAACCGGGGAGGCGACCGTCGCAACTAGACTCGCGACAAAGTCATAGGTAACGTCGGGAAATGCTGTTTTGATAAGAAGCTGAATAGTACCCACCATGGGCGTGACGAAGAGCAGGAACACCATCAGGATCCCCGCTCCGGAGGCGAGTCCCAAGTCGATCAACCTCTCTCTTATAAACGGCCTGGTCCTGGTGACGCCCCATGCTGCGTTTATGCCCTTGCGGATCGCCCCGAAGGCCGCCGAGGACGCCCATATCAGCGCGAACACCGACGCGACTCCCGTTATCGTCCTTGCGGACACCACGCCGCGCATCGCCTGGCCGATGAAGTCAGATGAGACGGGGAAGACATCCGCCATCTGCTCAGCCATGATCTCCCGTTCCATCTCATGGCCGAAAAAGAAGCCCCAAATCGAGACCATCGCGAGCACGAGGGGGAACATTGAAAACAGCGTATAGAAAGCGATTGCGCCTGCGATGTACTGGCAGTTCTTGCCAAGAAAGTCGTTGACGGCATCCGCGCACAGCAGTATGAATCTAACCAGGTACACTGCTTCCTCGGTTCGGTTCTAAGTGCTCAGCCTCGGTCATAAGAGTATCGGAGATGGTATCCAGCCGAATTGAATATGGTCAAGAGTCGAAAGCCTGTGTGGACAATTCTGTAACTACTGCCCGTCGTTAAAGAAGCCTCGGATAATCTCGACAGTCGTGTCCATGTCTTCATTGTGAAGGCCGTGGCCGACTTCCGGTACTTCCGCGAATGAGCCGTTGCCGTTCGGAATGGTGTCGATCATCTTCCTCGCCTGCGGCTCATCGAGCACCGCGCTTGTCTCACCCCTGAGCACCAGCGTCCGGCAGCTTATTCTCCTGACGCAGCTCCACAGGAAGGGTCCCTCTTTGAGAGCCGTGCGTCCCAGCAGCCACCGGATCTCTGGATCCGTCTTGGGTACGAGAATCCCGTCCCAGTTGGTTCGGTAGGTGTGCCTGACCGTTGCCCAGACCTCATCATCGCTGGCTTCAGGGCTGTCCTCGCGATGCCAGTCGAACGCCATGCGTTCGCTGAAGAAGCCCCTTGGCCGCTCGCGGCTTCCACTCTGCATCCGCGTCGCCGCGGTCTGCCTTCCAGCAGGCGATGGATCAGGCATCGGGCCGTAGTCTCCCAGCACAAGATGTCGATCAGGTGTCCGAAGTAAGCCCCTAGAGGCATCCCGAGCCTGGAACCCTGTGAGTGCCCGTAGTAGTCGAACGGGTAGAGTCCTGTGGCCAGCGCGAACAGGCCCACGTCGGACGCGAACGACTGCGCGGAGTAGCCCTCCCTGCTCCAGTCGCTATCACCGCAGCCCCGCGCGTCGAGCGCCACCACGTGCCACTTGTCCGTCATGCGAGGCGCGAACTCATCGAATTGATGGGCATGCCCACCTATGCCATGCATCAGGATCAGCGGCTTCTTGGTCCTGTCGCCTCCCCAATCCAGGTAGTGGAGCGACAGCCCATTCACCGATACCCACTTGTCTTCAGGATACACGCCTGACATCGACTACTCCTCCTAGTGTTCTACGGCCCAACTGCCCGGGCGGATCGGCTGCCCGGGATGAGACCATCTCGCGCGGCGGCGAACAGGTAGGTTATCAGGAAACTTCTGAACGGACTCCATCGGGCCGATAGATCGACCGCCTCCTGGGCTGTCACACGCTCACCGCTATTGTATAACGCCCCGAGCGAGCGCTGAACTGCAAGGTCGCCGTCCGGGAAGCCGTCCGGGCGGTCGTATGCGCGTATAAGCAGCCAGTGCGCCGTCCAGGGGCCCACGCCCCTCAGCTTGACCAGTTCTCCCACTATCGACTCGTCCGACAGCTCGGCCAAAGCATCGAGTTCGAGCATCCCTGAGTCCACCTTGGCTGCGATGTCATGAATGTACTCGGCCTTGCGAGCGCTGAGTTTGATCCCCCTCAACACGTCTGTCCCAGCCCCGACGATCGCCGCCGGAGACGGGAACACGCGGTACTCTACTCCACCGACAGACATCGAGTTCCCGAGCGTATCCACCAGAAGGTCCCTGAGCACGCGCGCGACCTCGTTGCTGATCTGCTGGCCAAGAATCGACAGAACAAGCCCCTCGAACGGCGACGCCGCCTGCGGAATTCCGAGTCCGCGAAGTCGATGTATGAATTCCGCCACCGGATCATCGTCCTCGACCACATCGTAGAATGGACGAACGTCGCACTGCGCCCCCACCAGTCTTCTGGCGATGTCGACGACTCGCGCCTGCTCCTCGGCGCCCAACTCGTCGCCCGCAAGTCGTGCCTCCAACCGGGGCTGATCGATCTCACCCACTGAACGGACTCTGAGTGCTACGGTCTTGCCGGCAACTTCCATAGCCCTTGAGAAAACACCATCCTCGAAAACGTCCGCAGCATACCTGCCCCGGCGATACACTGCGAATCCTGCCGTCGCCTCAAAATCGTACGGCGGCTCCGGTTCGATTATGTGTGTCGCTGTGAACATCTGCGTCTTCAATGTATCAGCATCGCGTCGCCAAAGCTGTAGAACCGGTAGTTCTCACTGACGGCGGTACCGTACGCCCCCAGGATGTTGTCCCTACCAGCGAAGGCCGACACCAGCATCAGCAGCGTGGACCGTGGCAGATGAAAATTCGTTACGAGCGCATCTATCACTTTGAACTCGAAGCCCGGCGAGATGAACAGGTCCACCCATCCTGACCCGGGACTCACCAGCCGACCCGGCTCCCGGTTCACCAGCGCCGCGTTCTCCAGTAGCCGCACCGCGGTGGTCCCGACCGAGATGATGCGGCGACCCTCGATTCGGGCCGCATTGATCGCATCCGCTGCCTCTCTCGATAGCTCCCACTGTTCGGAGTGCATTTCATGCTCTGAAGGGTTTTCAGATGTTACGGGCCTGAACGAGTCCCACCCGACATGAAGTGTCACAAAAGTGCGTCGTACTCCCATCTCACTCAGCTCGTGCAGCAGCGACTCGCTGAAGTGAAGCCCGGCAGTCGGAGCCGCGACACTCCCTTCGGCGCTGGAGTAGACCGTCTGGTATCGCTCACTGTCGCGCAGCCGCTCTCGTATGTACGGTGGCAGCGGAATGTGGCCGACCTTCTGTAAGTCCGGCTCAGACTCGAATCGGACCCGCCTCGATCCGGATGGCTCCACGCTTACCACTTCGCCGCGCGTCTCAACGCCATCGTCTTCACCGCTGACAACGAACCGCGAGCCAGTCCTCATCCTGCGTCCGGGCTTGACCAGTGCGTGCCACTCGCCAGCCTCGGACCGGGAAAGCAGCAGCAGCTCGATCTCGCGTCCCGTCGGGTCGGAGCGTCCGTACAGCCGCGCCGGAAAGACCCGGCTGTCATTGAAGACAAGAAGGTCTCCCGCCCTTAAACAGGAAGGAAGGTCGTAGAACTTCCTGTGAACTGTCCGGCCCGTGTATCGTTCAAGCAGCATCAGCCGGGAGTGTTCTCGCGGCTCTGCCGGCTTCTGGGCGATCAGCTCTTGCGGGAGATCGTAGTCGAAGTCTGAGGTCTTCATTGGCGCTCCGCCGGGCATTCAGCGGGACCGTGTGTTCGCACCGCCCTCTAGTCGCCCCCGCCCGTCGGTGCGGGGCTTTCCGCCGTCCTGCGTGGCGCTGGCGGTCTCCCGAACGTGGGAGCGCGATGGAAGAACGCCAGCATAGCGCCAAAGCACAGCACGAAGACGACCATCAGGCTGGATAGCTGAAATCCCTGGATGTAGAAGCCCCGGGCGGCTGACTCCGACAGCCAGGAGATTCCCGATGGCAGCGCAAGCGCTAATACAGCGGCGGCAGTCGTCGCGCCGAGAGCATGGCCCATCTCGCGGGTCGTCTCCAGCATCCCCGACGCGACACCGCGGTGCTTCAGCGGCAGCGAGTTCATCACGGTGGCATTGTTGATCGGATTGAACATATTTGTTCCGACCGAAATCGGAATCATCAGCAACGGCAGCGCCCAGAACGATATTCGTGAGGCCGCGAAGCTCAACACGAGAAAACCGCCCGCTATCAATACCATCATTATGGGCCGCATCAGTCTCGGCTGGTATCTGTCATACACCCATCCGGCTACCATCGGCATGAATAGACCAAGTGCCTGGCTGGGCAACAGCACTACTGTCACGTAAAGCGGCGCCATGCCGAATCCCTCCTCCACAAGTATCGGGACCAGCGTCATTGTCGCCAGCATGGAGAAGTGATACGTCACGTTCGTCGCGAGCGACAGTGAGAACGGCCCATCCCTGAAGTGGCGCACGTCAACAATTGGATTCGACACCCTGCGCTCAATGAGGAAGAAGACACCGAGCATCAGCAGGAACACAAGATGCATTGGCAGGTGGTACGAAAGTGCGTCGGAGGATACGTAAGACTCCTCTCCTCCATGGAGGTGCGATCCGGACAACACCAGCACGACTCCGGCAGCCACCAGAAGCACGCCTCCGAGCCAGTCCACGGGCCCATTGTCGCGCTCCAGTTTGACAGTCGACTGGCTGCGCAGCATGGGAAGACACGCGATAATGGAGAGGATGCCGAGCGGAACGAAGGCCAGGAACACCATCCGCCAACTTACGAACTGGAGCATAATCCCGAAGAAAGCGAGACCAATGAGCGTCCCGAACCTCGCGCCAATGATCGGTACCGCGAACGCCCGTCCTCGTTCGTTCGGACCGAAGTTGGCCGCAAGAATTGCGTTAGCGTTGCCCATGACCATGGCTGAGCCGAGTCCGGCAACAGCCCGCCACGCGACGATGTGCCACAGCTCCTGCGACATCGCGATCATGCCCGAGCCGACCGTGGACAGCAGTATTCCCAGGAAGAAGACTCGAGCGTGACCGTATCTGTCTCCCATTCGCGCCCCGAGAAGTACGAACGCACCAAGCATCATCAGGTAGATGATGACGATCCACGCTGCGTCATCGATGCCAGTGCCAAACGCCTTGGCAAGAGTGGGCAGCGCAATTGCGACAGGCAGACTCGAGAGCTGTACCAGCATGTACGCCGCTGTCAACGCCAGCAGTGTCTCTTTGCGGCTCCTGCTTTCGAGCAACGGTCTCAGGGCGGCAAACACGCCCAAGTGCACACCTCTATGTTCCAAGCCGACTCGACTACTCATCCCCACATCGGCGACGGCGCAATGTTAGCACGATTGACAAACCTGCACACGGACCAGGATCGGCTGTATGCGGTCATATTTGCGGCGCGTGGGCTTCATAGTTCCGTTACAATTGGACTGTTGGCCACTTGGCCGCAAGGGCCTAACCAAACATTGGACCAGCACGTTACAACTGGTGAGCGCATGTTGAGGCGTGCCTCCGCTCCGGCAGCTCCCACAAGAGTCTAAGGCAGAAATGGAAGACAACCAGGCGAATCGACAGGTAGTCGATGACATCGTCAGGCGCGCGCAGGCGGGTGACCAGTCTGCGTTTGCCGAATTATATGAAAGGCACTACGACCAGATTTTCAGGTACGTCTCGTTCAAGTGCGGCAATCAGCTTGAAGCCGAGGACCTCACCGGCGAGGTGTTCCTGAGAATGCTTGAGTCAATCGACAAGTTCAGGTTCCAGGGATTCCCATTCACGTCTTGGCTATATCGCATCGCGCACAACCTCGTCGTGGACAACTTCAGGCGTAAGGGCCGAAAGCCGACCGTGCCGCTGGACAAGGTTCTGCACTTCTCCGGCGAAGCCGATGGTGAAATGGAAATCCAGGCCCAGATAAGCTGGAGTATGCGCGAAGTCGTGGAAGCCATGACCAACCTCACAGACCTCCAGCGAGAGGTCATTACACTGCGCTTCGTTGCAGGTCTTTCCATAGCTGAGACCGCGGACGCCGTCGGCAGGCGGGATAATGCCGTCAAGGCGCTCCAGCACGCCGGCATACGAAAGCTCCGAAACGTGATGACGCATCCTGGGCCCTTCTCAGTCGCGACACCGGAGCCTGAGACATGATTCTGAACATTTCCGACCTGAGAGGTGGAAGATGAGCCAGGAGTTCAATGAGGCTCTCAACGACTGCCTCGATCGACTGGTACAGGGTGACGACATCCGAGAGTGCCTCCGCCGCTACCCGGAGCGGGCTGGCGAGCTAGAGCCGCTTCTGCACGTCGCCCTTGCCACAATCCGCGCCTCAGAAGAAGTGAGGCCCGACCCGGACGCCACGGCGCGAAACTTCGCGAGATTCTCAGAGGCCGTCCAGGCACGTTCCGAACGACCTGAACGCAGACCATCCTGGTTGTCCATGAGATGGCTTCCCTTGGCCCGCCCGGTTGCAGTCGGATTGGCCTCCATTCTCGTATTCGTCATGGGAGCGGGCGTAGCCACAGCCGCATCCTCCGACTCCGTCCCCGGCGAGCCGCTGTACTGGGTAAAGACCACCAGAGAAAATGTCCAGGGAAGACTTCCTCGCTCAGATGACGGCCGAGCGAACTACGAGGCCGCCCTGGCTCAGGCTCGTGGCAAGGAGCTCGGCAAGCTCGTCGAACGCGGGCAGTTCACCCGGGCCGACGTTACCATGCGGCGAATGAACGACCACCTCGTTCGCTCTGCGCGCTACGCCGGAGTCACGGTGTCGGTGAATCCCGTCGAAATGCCCTTCAAGCCCCCTGCCCTGATCGGACATACCAAGGCTGAGCAGCTAGTACAACGCTTGGAGCATGATCGCGAAATATTCAGGGCCAAGGTCAGGGTCATCCTGCCCGCGCTCTCTCCACAGGACCGACGACGGGCCGAGCGGGTCTTCAGGAGAACTGAGCTGGGCTACTGGCTGCTGATCCACGCAATGAACTCCAACTCGCCTGCGAGCCGACCATACCTGGTCTTTCAGGTCCATCATCCCGGTCCGGCACGGTAGAGTCTCAAGCCTCAACCCACATCGGAACTCAGGAGCACGCGCTCGATGAACGTCCTGTCTCGCCTGAAACGCTGGCATTTCGTCACGTTGGTCGTTGTAGTCGTTGTCATAGTCGCTGGTGCTTTCGTCGTATTTCGCAACGCGAGCGGCACTGATTCGGGCGAACTGGCAGAGGATCAGCAGCTCGTCGCCGTTCGGCGCGGCGACCTGGTGAACGAAATCTCCGTCAGCGGCAGTGTCAGCTTCCCTGAGCGCGAGAACATGACCTTCGGCTCAAAAGGCGTGGTTGCCGAGGTGCTGGTCAAGGAGGGCGAGCGTGTCTCGAAGGGCGACGTGATCGCACGCCTTGATGCCGAGACCATCGCACGGCTCGAACGCGAGGTCACCGAGGCCAACGCCGCGCTCCGCGACGCTCAGGACGAGTTTGAAGACCTAGTCTCTCCTCCTGATCTCACCGTTGCGGAGGCAAGACAGGCGGTGGGGCAGGCACAGGACGCGCTAGCCGACGCCAACGATATGCTCGACGAGGTCCTCTCTCCCACCGACCTGCAGGTCAGCGATATGGCTAGTAAGGTCGCAGTTGCCGAGCGTTCTCTCCAGGACACAGAAGACGCGCTGGCCGACGAGTTGGCGACACCTTCCGGCCTCGAAAGCGCTCAGGCTGCATGGGGCGTCGTCCAAGCCGAAATCGCGCTGGCTGACCTGGAAGACGCTCCCACCGCGCTCGAAATCGCCAACGCGAACGACAGAGTCGCGAAAGCCGAGGTCGCGCTGCAGGATGCGATGGAAGCTCTCGAAAAGTACGAAGCCGGCGTGGACGACGAAGATGTCGCCAAAGACCTCGCCGACGCGCGACAGGACCTCGAAACAAGCTCGACCAATTTCGCCAACGCAAGGACGGACTACGTCGTCGCGCAGCGCGATTGGGAGGTGAAAACCAGCGACTCTCAGCAGGCGCTGGTGGACGCTGGACAGGCGTATGCCGACACTTTCGACAGGTGGCTCGGTATCGTCCAGACACCGGACTCTCTCGACCCGGACTACGAAGCGGCGTTTGCGGAGTTCGGGGTCGATCTCGACTCGCTGTTCTCCGAATCGAATCGCGGCGCGGGACTGTCCTTCGGCGAATCGGTCCCGTCCGATGATCCCAACACGGCATGGAACGAGACACACGTTCACGTCTGGCTGCACTTTTCGAGACAGGATCTGGAGCCGACCTGCAACGCTGACGACCTTCCATCTCGCAACGGCATCTGCATCGAGGAGGAGTTCCGCGCAACTGGAGACGTGTACCAGGACGCCATCGACAGCAGATCGAAAGCCGACGCTGACGCTCGCAACGCCCTGGCCGCGGCGCAAGCGAGCATAGACTCCGCACAGTCTGCGGTCGAGAGCGCCGAAGACCGCGTCGAAGACCTCACGGAGCCGATAGACCCAATCGTGCGAGCGAAGATGGAGTCCGCCACCAAGGTTACAGAAGAAGAGCTCGCCGACGCCAAACGTGACCTTGCGGACCTGACAAGTCCAACAGACGCGCTGGAAATCGCCGCCGAATTGCGCGAGATCGAGCTTGCTAAGGAAACACTTGCCGACGCCCGAAAGCGCCTCGCGGAGCTTAGCGAGCCCGAAGACACCGCCACCGTGATCGATCTCACCGCCAAGATCAAGCTCGCGCGTGCAAACCTCGAAGACCTGAAATCGCAGCAGGCGGAGATGCTGTCAGGGCAAGACCGCTCCGACTACTCCGCCGCGTTCCACGCAGTCGAGGTCGCGCGGCTGGATCTTGACCAGCGACAGGAAAATCTGGACGACCTACTGAACGACCCGGACACCGTAGACCTCGATCTGCTGACGGCAAAGGTAGAGGCCGCACAGACCCTCCTCGAAGAGTCTCACGAGCGGCTTGCCGACGCCTCCGGGCTCAACGCCCCGTGGGAAGGCTTCGTCTCCCGCGTGGATGCAGCGGAGGGCGAGGACATCGAGGCCAACGACGTGGTCGCCGTGCTGGTGGATACCAGCGTGGTGGAGGTAGACGGCTCAGTCGATGAAATAGACATTCTCTCCATCGATACGGAAGTCGCGGCAGAGGTCAAGATCGACGCGCTGCCCGATCAGACGATATCCGGCAGCGTGTCGTTCGTCGGCGCCGAAGCCATCGAGCAGCAGGGCGTTGTCAGCTACCCTGTGCGTATCGAGATAGACCTTCCATCGGACCTGCAGGCGCCGGAGGGTCTCAGCGCCATCGCCACCATCATCCTCAGCCGGGAGACTGACGTACTCCTGATTCCGGCCAACGCTATTCGAGGCAGCTTCGACAACCCCGTGGTGCACCTTATGGTGGACGATGAAGCGGTCGAAACTCCCGTCAGCCTGGGCAGCAGCGACGACTTCTGGACCATCGTAACCGAGGGACTGAGCGAGGGCGACTTGGTAATCGCGGTCGCGCCGGAGGGACAAGACGTAGAGTTCTTCACCGAAGGTGGAGAGGACGACAACGGCAATGACCGCCCCCGACGGCGTGGACAGTAGTAGGATCTGAGGTAGTCTTGGAATGTCCCTGATCAGACTTGACGACGTGACGAAGATATACAAGATGGGAGAGGTCGAGGTAGGCGCGCTGCAGGGTGTCACATTGGAGATCGAGGAAGGCGAAGTCGCCGCCGTAATAGGCCCTTCCGGGTCGGGAAAGTCCACGCTGATGAACCTTGTGGGCTGTCTGGACGCTCCCACCAGCGGGCGCTACGAGCTTGACGGCCGGGACATCAGCAGGATGTCGGACAGCAGCCTGTCGAACATACGTGGCCGTCAGATAGGGTTCGTGTTCCAGACCTACAACCTGCTGCCCAGGCTTACGGCGCGGGCTAATGTCGAGCTGCCTCTGATGTACAGCGGCGGCGCAAACCGTAGGCGCCGTGCGCTTGAAGCGCTCGAGATGGTCGGACTAGGAGACCGCGCCAACCACAAGCCGACCGAGCTTTCCGGCGGCCAGCAGCAGCGTGTGGGAATTGCAAGGGCGCTCGTCAAGGAGCCGCGCATCATACTTGCGGACGAGCCGACGGGGAACCTGGACAGCGGGTCCAGCGAGGAAATCATGTCCTTGCTCAAGGACCTCAATCACGAGCAGGGCCTCACCCTGATGATCGTAACTCATGAGTTCGACATCGCCGCAGAGACGGACAGGATTATCTCGATGCTCGACGGGCGCGTCGTAGGAGACAGCCACAGGGACACCTGGGGTCCCGGTGGAGAGCCGTGGCCGGGCGGCACGAGGGCCGGAGCCAGGCCAAGTCAGCCGCAATTCGAGGAGTCTCAGACAGAGTGAATCCTCTGGACATAATGCTGACTGCGCTGACTTCTCTGGCGTCGAACAAGCTGCGTGCCGCATTGACCCTGCTGGGAATCGTAATCGGTGTAACTGCCGTGATCGTGCTCATCTCACTCGGCCAGGGAGTACAGAAGTCGATCACGTCAGAGTTCGAGTCGCTCGGCACTAACCTCATCACGGTTACTCCAGGCTCGAACGATGGAGAAGGATTCGGCGCGTTTTTCGGCTCCGGTGGAGACTCCGAAACGCTGACGCTTAACGATGCCACCGCGCTGCTCGATCCCGTCAGCGCGCCATCTGTGGTCGCCGTCGCTCCCGAGATCAACACCTGGGCGCACGTCGAGTATGGCAGGAGCGCGGACGATACCACCATTCTCGGCGTTACAGCCGACTATGACGAAGTCCGCCTCTACGTCACCGAGCAAGGCGAGTTCATCTCGCCCGTCCATGTCCGCGACGCCGCCTCCGTAGCTGTACTCGGCGCGGGCATCTCCGAGTCGCTTTTCGGTCTCAGAAACCCGGTCGGGCAAACCCTCAAGCTCAACAGCAAGCCTTTCACAATCATCGGCGTTCTGGAGAGTAAAGAAGGCGGCTTCTTCGGCTTTCTGGACCGCAACATAATGATCCCCATAACCACCGCCCACTATCGCCTTTATTTCAACCCCAACCCAGAGGGCGAGATCCAGGTAGGGACCATCAGTGTCCAGGCGGCGTCCAGCGAGGTCACCGAGAGCGCGGAGCGAGAGATAAGCAATATCCTCCGGCTGCGACACCGCATCCTCGAAGAGGACGACTTCACGATAACCACGCAGGAGCAGGCGCTGGAAGCGATTGAGAGCGCGATTGGCGCTTTCACCATCTTCCTGGGCAGCATCGCCGCCATAAGCCTCCTGGTCGGCGGAATCGGCATAATGAACATCATGCTCGTCTCCGTAACCGAGCGCACACGCGAAATTGGAATCCGCAAGGCGATGGGCGCAAAGCGCCGAGACATCCTGCTACAGTTCGTAACCGAAGCGGGTGTGCTCAGCTTTGGCGGCGGGCTGGTCGGGCTGGCTCTCGGAGGACTCATCACGATGGCGATGAACGGGCAGGACTTCCTTGGTGGCCCGACGTTGGAGACATCAATAGACGCCCAGATCACACTCTTGGCGCTGGGCGTGTCTATCGGCATCGGCCTCTTCTTCGGCATATATCCGGCCCTGCGCGCCGCCAGGCTTCATCCGATTGACGCGCTGAGGTACGAGTAGAAGAGGCCCTGCGATCAAAGGTCGGCAGTCATCTATTGGGTCGGCATGTCTCAGTCAACGTCGCCTCCACGCCATTTCCTGAAACCGGATTTTAGAATTCAACTTGATGATAGCCTTGCATTTTACCCAGGGGTGAGTAGTACAATGCTTTGCTAGAGGAAGGTGAATCAGTTTCGCTAGAGGATGTGTTCCTCTCCCGGAGCTTGGCGAGGAGGATCGCTCCAGCGAACATCCCATGACAGAAATCTCCCGAATCATCGGAATCGCGCTCCGCCACAAGTGGAGGCTCATCGGAGCCTACATAAGCATGGTCGGAGCGCTTATTGCGTTTGTGCTCATGCCGATATTCTTCGGACAGGCGATCGACGAAGTCGAAGTGATGCTCGAGGCTGGCACCTTTTCTCAGGATGCCATCCTCCAAATTGTTCTGATCATATTCGGATTGAGCGTCATCAGGGGAGTGCTCTCCTACTTCCAGACCTATCTGGGAGAGGCGCTGTCCCAGATGGTCTCGTACGACATCAGAAACTCGCTCTACAACCACGTTCAGCACATGAGCTTCGGATTCCACGACCGCTACCATACCGGTGCGCTGATGTCGCGGGCGATCACCGATGTCGAGAACATTCGCATGTTCATCAACATGGGCCTGGTCCGCACCCCATACTTCCTCGCGCTCTTCTTGGTAGTCGCCGTGATCCTCTTCGTCAAGGACTGGCGACTGGGTCTGATCAGCGCCAGCTTCATGCCCGTTGTAATGATCTACTCGGCGATGATCCGGCTCAAGATGCGCAACATCTGGCTCACCGTCCAGGAAAAGATGGCCGAGATGAGCACGGTGCTTCAGGAGAACTTCACCGGAATCCGGGTGGTGAAAGCGTTTGCCGCAGAGCCGCACGAAGAGGCCAAATTCGAGCGCCACAACCAGGAGGTCGCGACTCACTACATCAGAGCCGAGAAGATGCGCGCCTCCAGTACCTCTTTCATGCTGTTCACTTTTCTTCTCGCGATGGGCATGATTCTCTTCTTCGGCGGGCGGCGCGTAATCAGCGGGGACATGTCCGTGGGCGAGCTTGCGCAGTTCATATTCTACCTGCAGATGCTTCAGATGCCCGTCCGGATGGCCGGATGGCTCGTAAACTCATACGCGCGCGCCGCCTCCGCCGGCCAGAGGCTGTTCGAGATACTGGATGCACAGTCCCCTGTTCAGGAAGCTCCCGAGGCGCGCGAACTCCAGCGACCACGCGGTCACGTCAAACTGGAAAACGTCACTTTCAGCTACGATGACACCAAGCGTGTGCTCAGGGGAATTGACCTGGAGGCCAAGCCCGGACAGGTCATCGCGCTCCTCGGTGCGCCCGGTAGCGGAAAGACGAGCGTCGTCAACCTGATCCCCCGCTTCTACGATGTCACCGGCGGCCGGATAACGATAGACGGCGCCGACATACGCAACGTCTCACTGGAGTCGCTGCGGCGCAACATCGGGATTGTGCAGCAGGATGTCTTCCTGTTCACGACCTCGATCCGTGAGAATATCTCCTACGGCAATGTCGAAGCCACCCAGGAAATGATCGAACGGGCGGCAAAGGTCGCCCAGATGCACGACTTCATCTTGTCGCTGCCAAACGGCTACGACACACACGTAGGCGAACGCGGTTCGACACTCTCAGGCGGCCAGCGGCAGCGTATGTCGATCGCGCGCGCCGTGCTGCTCGATCCTCCCGTCCTGATCCTCGACGACTCCACGTCGAGCGTTGATGCCAACACCGAGGCGCGGATCAGGATCGCTATGGAGTCGGTCATGGAGGGCAGGTCCACATTCGTGATCGCCCACCGTCTGAGCACCGTCCACCGCGCCGACAGCATCGTCGTCATGAAAGACGGTCAGATCGCAGAGCAGGGAACCCACCAGGAGCTGCTCGAATATAACGGCATCTACAGAGAGATCTATGACCTGCAGCTCCGCCCGCAGGAAGAAGTGATGCGCGAATTAGAATCTCCCATCCCTGCGTCGGGAGATTAGATTCCACTATGCCTAGCTTCTGCATAAACGCTGCACGCGAAAGGACTACACTCCCATGATGATGGGCGGATTCGGATTCGGCGGTCACGGCGCCCGTCGCGGACACCCAGACGAGGAGATGTTTGGCTCGGTTTACGACCAGAAAGTCGTCGTCAGGCTGTTGCCGTACATCTGGCCCTTCAAGAAGCTTGCCATCATCTCCGCGATCGCGATGCTGGTCTATACCGCCACACAGGTCGCCATTCCGTGGGCGGTAAAGATTACGATAGATCGCTACATCGGCCCTGGCAACTTCAGCGGGCTCACTTGGATGTTCGTTCTGTTCATAGCGATCGCGGCGCTGAACTGGGTGATGAACTACACCATGCAGTTCTCAATGGAGAAGGTTGGCCAGGGAATTCTCTACAATCTTCGGCGCGATGTGTTCCACCACGTCCAGAAGCAGTCCGTATCTTTCTACGACAAGACCGAAGTGGGGCGGATGATGTCCCGTGTCCAGGGCGACGTGGGCCAGCTCCAGGAGTTCGCAGCCCTCGTCGTCATGACGCTCGGCGAGCTGCTCGGCTTGGTCGGAATTATCGTTGCGCTGCTGTTCCTGGACCTGCAGCTCGGGCTGATCACCATGATCGTCCTCCCGCTGCTCATCGGCACGATGATGGTGTGGCAGCCACTCGCTCGCAAGGCTTTCGTCGAAGTCCGTCGTACGATTTCAATTGTCAATGGCGAGCTCAACCAGAACATTACCGGCGTGCGGATTGTCCAGGCCATGAACCGTCAGGACCGCAACCTGGGTGGGTTCAACGACCTGAATAGCACCCATCGCGAAGCCAACATGACCGCGAGTCGGCTGTCAGCCGGCCTGCTCCCCGCCGTCGATATACTGACAGCGATCGCGATTGGGCTAGCCCTTTTCTTCGGCTCCCGGATGGTAAGTAGCAGTAGCGGTCTCGAGATTGGCACGCTTGTCGCGTTCATTCTCTACATTCAGCGTTTCTTCGACCCGATCCGCAACCTCACCATGATGTACACTCAGCTTCAGCGCTCTATGGCCTCAGGCTCCCGGATATTCGACCTGCTGGACTGGGAACCCGACCTTATTGACGAGGAAGACGCTCCCGCCCTGCCCTCGCTCAGGGGCGAGATCGAGTTCAAGGACGTGAGCTTCAGCTACGTGGACGGTGAAGACGTCCTGAAGGATGTCAACGTTCACATCAACCCGGGCGAAGTGGTTGCCGTCGTAGGCCCAACGGGAGCCGGGAAGACCACCCTCGTGAGCCTGATGTCGCGCTTCTACGACGTCGAAAAAGGCAGGGGCACCATCTCCGTGGACGGCTACGACGTCCGCAAGGTCGTGAGAAGCAGTCTTGCCAGTCAGATGAGCATGGTGCTCCAGGAGCCCTACCTGTTCTCCGGCACGGTCAGGGAAAACATCAAGTACAACCATTCCGAGGCGACCGACCAGCAGATGATTGAGGCTGCCGGGGCTGTCGGCGCCCACGACTTCATCATGGCGCTGGAAAACGGCTACGACACGTTCCTTGCCGAGCGCGGCGGCAACCTCAGTGTCGGACAGCGGCAGCTAATCAGCTTCGCGCGAGCTATCGTCGCCGATCCCAAGATCCTGATTCTCGACGAGGCCACCGCAAACATCGACAGCTACACCGAGATGCTGATCCAGCGGGCGCTTGAGGAACTGCTGAAAGACCGCACAGCGGTCGTGATCGCCCACAGACTCTCCACCATTCGAGGCGCCGACAAGATCGTCGTCTTGAACTTCGGCGAGGTCATGGAGATCGGCAACCACGATCAGCTCATATCCGACGACGGCCTCTACGCCCACCTGTACAAGATGAACTACGCGGCGATAGAAGAGGCGCTTCCCGCCTCCCGCAACGGTCACTGAGGCGTCTCTCGTAGGAGAGAGTCACGAGTACGAGGTCAGTCCGCGACCCTGGGCGCTTGCCCCACCATCTGTGCCGACACGAGCTGCGCGTACAGCCCGCCACGCTCCAGGAGTTGCTGGTGCGTCCCCTGCTCGATCACATGCCCTTGGTCCAGCACCAGAATGTTGTCCGCGTCGCGAATCGTCGACAGTCTGTGCGCGATGACGACAGTCGTCCGACCCTCCATGAGTCGGCCTAGTGCCTCGCGAACCGTCGCCTCGCTGATAGCATCGAGATGCGAAGTCGCCTCGTCCAGAATCAACACCGGAGCGTTCTTGAGGATGGCGCGGGCAATCGATATCCTCTGCCTCTGACCCCCAGAGAGCTGCATTCCCCTCTCACCCACATGTGTGTCGTAACCTTCTGGGAATGACTCGATGAACTCTGCGGCGTTCGCCTGCCTCGCTGCCTCTTCGACCTCAATGTCTGTCGCGTCATGCCGCCCGAGTCGGATATTCTCGCGGATCGTGTTGTTGAACAGGTACGTATCCTGCGCAACGAGCGCCATTCGAGTCCGCAGGTCGTCCAGCCGGAACTCGTCAATGCGGTGGTCTTCCAGTGCGATGTCTCCATGGTCCGGGTCCCAGAAGCGCATCATCAGGTATGCGCTCGTTGTCTTGCCCGCTCCCGACCGGCCCACTATGGCCACGGTCTGACCCGACCCAATCTCGAACGACACGTCGGCCAAGGCCTGCGGATCGCCGTCGGAATAGGCAAATTCAACGTTCTCGAATCCGACCGAGGGAGTAGGCGAGAGTTGCTCCAGGGTCTCCTCGGAAACGCCCGGACCGTCCTGCACCGGCACCGTCTCGTCGTGGACCTCGAGAATCCTCCTCGAAGCGGCCAGAGTCTCCATCATCTGTTTCATGGTGCGCGCCAGTTCGGTAACCGGGCTGAACGCCGCAAGTGCAAGGACGCTCACAAGAGGCAGTTGACTCCTGGGGATCTGCCCTTCGAGCACCAGCCACACACCCACCGCCAGGACCGCGAGGCCGCCCAGTCCCATCATAGCCTCCATGAAGCCTATCTGGAACGCCTGCGACTTCTGGAACCGCACAAGGTGACCGGCATACGCCCAGCCCTTCTCGGTCAGCTCATCGTTGCGGTCGGCCCCGCGCCTGAACGCGGAGATCTCCCGCATCCCCTGGATACTGTCGACCATGTAGGCGTGGATGTCCCCCATCCGTCCGCGGATCTCGTCTCCTAGTCGCTCGATACGTGTGTTGGCGAAGTACGGACTTACAGCCACTGCCACCAGGAAGGGCGCCAGCACAGCGGCGATCGGCCACGCTATCACGGCCAAGGCCACAAGCAGCCCGCCGGGAATCAGTATCGCCACGATCATCGGAGAGATCGCGTGTGCAAAGAAGTACTCGACCGTCTCTACGTCTCCCCCGACCACGCTCACGAAGTCGCCCGACCTGCGCCTGACCATGTACGCTGGCGCCAGCGGCTCCAGTTTGTTGTACAGGTCGATTCGCATTCTCGCCAGCAGCCTGAACGCCATGTCGTGAGCCTGCCACGACTCCAAGTAGAATAGCAGCGACGAAATCGGAGCGAAGACACATACCAGGACCACCAGCGTCGTCAGTGGTTCGTCTCGGAACACCGCCCCGACCAGCAGCGCGCTGAGAGCCCCAAGCACTATCACTGATCCGTGATGGAGCATCCCCAGAGCCAGAGTGACCAGGAACTGGAACTTCACCGGCCGCACGAGACCGAACAGCCGTATCCAGACGTTGAGTGATCGTAGGTTTGCCCCGCCGCTGTCCTCGGGCGACGCGGACGGCGGCGGATGGTGGCCGTGACCGGACGCCAAGAGTGAAAGGTCCGACGTATGCTCTGAAGGCACATTGGGACGCGCCAAGTGCCTGTCCGAGGTGACGACTTTTCCGAAACCCATCTCAGTCTGCTGACGCATCAGCCCGGAATACGTGCCGTCTGCAGCCATCAGCTCGGTGTGAGTCCCTATCTCCACGTCCCGGCCTTCGTCCAACACCAGAATGCGGTCCGCGTTTATGACACTCGACAGGCGGTGAGCGATGACGAGCGTCGTCCTGTTCTCCATAAGCCGGTCTAGCGCGCCCTGGATGACCGACTCGTTCTCGGCATCCACACTCGAGAGCGCCTCGTCCAGAAGCAGAATCGGCGAATCCTTCAGCAGCGCCCGCGCAATTGCCAGCCGTTGCCGCTGACCTCCTGACAGCCGAACCGCCCGCTCGCCGACGACCGTGTCATAGCCATGAGGCAGAAGCGAGATGAACTCATGGGCATTCGCGGCCAGTGCAGCCTCCTCCAGTTGCTGCTGAGTAGCGTCCGGTTTCCCAAAGCGCAGGTTGTCGGCGACCGTGCCATGGAACAGGTACGTGTCCTGAGTCACGACCGATATGCTGTCTCTGACTGCGCTTAGGGGCAGCTTGCGAAGATCATGACCCCCGAGCCTGATCGTACCTAACTGGGGATCGTAGAACCTGTACATCAGCCAGACCAAGGTGGACTTCCCTGCCCCGCTCGCTCCAACCACACCGAGAGTCTCACCCTCGCGCAGTTCGAACGACACGTCGTGGAGCGCTGTCCTGTGTCCGCCTTCGTACCCGAACGTAACACCCTCGAACGAGACCTCCGGCCTTATGTTAGCTACAGACTGTCCCGCTGCGGCGTCAGACTCAAGAATCGCCGCAGGCTCGTCCATGATCCCGAACACGCTCTGCGATGACGAGAGCACTGTCATCCCCTGGTGATAGAGGTTGGTCAGCTCCCGCATGGGCCTGAACACCTCGACGCCCATCATGAGCACTATTAGCAGTGGTCGCAGCTCCATGTCGCCGTTGCTGACACGTGCCGCCCCAACCGCCAGTGCGACGGCTGCTCCCATTGCCATGAAAAAGATGGATGCCCCGCTCGTCGCTCCGTTGGCAGCGACGACACCCATCGTGCTCCGGTACAGGTTATTGGCGCGATCTGCCAGTGCCCTGCCTCTGCTCGCACTCTGTCCAAACGCCTTGAGCGTTGCCAGCCCCTGAACGCTGTCCAGGAAGTCCGCGCCGAGTTCACCGTACGAGTCGCGACGCCTGAAGCTGCTGTCCCGGTTCCAGGTGTAAAACATCGCCGGAACGGCAAGCGTGAGAAACGCGAACGCGAGGAAGATGAGCGCGATATAGACGTCCAGCGTCACCATGTACGCGAAAATCGCGATTGGCGCAATCGCCGACACGATGATCTGCGACAAGTACTGTCCGAAGAACGTCTCCAGGCGCTCGATGCCTTCGACCAGCGTGAGAACAACGTCGCCGGTCCGGTTTCGGTCGAAGTATCCGGGGCCGAGCTTCAGCGCGTGCTCATATACTTCGTGACGAAGGCTGATTTTGACGATGTTCGCTGTGTGGTGACTGACCGCGTTCTGCCAGTACTGAAACAGACTGCGTACGACGATCAGCACCGCGATGATCGACAGCGGCAGCGCGAGAGCCGAAAAGCTCGCCTGCCCGGACAGGACTCTATAGATCACGACGCCCGAGACGGCCAGCCGGGAAACTCCGGCGCCGACCGCGATCAGACCAAGGAACGCCGCAAACAGTATCCTGAGTCTCACACCGCGAGTGAGTCCGAACAGACGCCAGTCGAAATACATCGCTCAACTCCTAAGAGACGAGATGTCGCTGGTGGACTATATCATTAAGTCCCCACCGTTGATGTCGAGCGAAGCCCCCGTGATGTACGACGCCCTGTCCGACGCGAGGAACGCTACAAGCTCCGCGACCTCTTCCGGCTGACCGAGACGTTGGATGGGGAAGCTGGCCGCATATGCATCCGCACGATCACTGGAGATGGTGTCCCGCACCATCTCGGTGTCGATCAGACCAGGGCAGACCGAGTTGACAGTGATCCCGTAGCCGGCCTCCTCCTTGGCGAGGTGTCGAGTGAACCCCAGGATTCCGGCTTTGGCGGCCGTGTAGTGCGCGCCTCCGACCGTGCTGACGTTCTTGCCTGCGGTCGAGGAGAAGTTCACAATGCGGCCCCATCCCTGGCTCCGCATCGCCGGGAGCACAGCGCGGCTGCACAGGTAGGTCCCCTTCAGGTTGACCCCAACCACAAAGTCCCACTCGTCTTCCTCTATATCGATGACCGGCGTCGGCCTCAACGCGCCAGCGTTGTTGATAAGAATGTGCACCGCCCCAAGCGCATCTGTCGATTGACTCACCATTCGCCTAACGTCGCCGCTGTCAGTGACGTCTCCCGCCACGGCCAGGGCCTCCGTACCGGTCGCGTTCAATTCATCCGCGACCCGCTGAGCGTCGTCGGTGCGCAAATCGTTGACCGCAATGGTCGCTCCTCCGGCCGCCAGTCTCATCGCGACCGCCCTTCCCATCCCCCGCCCTGCGCCGGTAACGATCGCGACCTTGCCCTGAAATTCCATGTTCTCGGTCATTGGCAGGCTCCTGAAGATAGCCTTGGCGCCGGGACCGGTCCCACGGACGGAAAGTCGCGACTAATGGGCTACGAACATTTTGGTAGTTTCCGAGTTTACGCTAACTGCGACGTATCTATACAGACGCAGCCCGCCGAGGGTTTGTTCCCGGACTTTCGGGGCTGGCATAGTGGCACGTCGAAACCGTGAGAAGCAGACGCTACCCTACGTCGACCGGCTTGCCGACAGCCGCCGACTCGTACCCAGCCATAATGACCTCGATGTGATGGGCGGCATCCTGGACCGTCACCTGCGGACGCTTACCCGACTCCACACAGTCAACGAACGCGGCGATGTCGCGCCCCTGACCTCCATCGTCCAGCGGCAGCCTGCTGTCCTTTGGCATGTGCTGCATCTCACGCTGCGTTGACGCCCACATGCTCATCGGATCATACGGGTGCACAAGCGGCATCTCGAACGGCGTCTGGTCGTTGTAGATCTCTATGTACGGCGCCGACTCGCTGAAGCTAAAGATGCCGTTTTCTCCGATAAGCGTGATGCGCAGCAGTCCGCCGCGGGGATGGCTCGTATAGCCAATCCTGCCGCTCGTGACGCTCGCCACCTGTCCGCTGTCCAGCGTGAGCGTCAGCGCGCCGAAGTCCTCGATATCCAGTTCGGCATGCTCCTTGAAGAAGTAGTTGCCGGTGATACCGTACACTGTCCTCGCTCTCGCCCCACTCAACCACTGCACGAGCGCGACAGGGTACACGCCCATGTCGAACAGCTCGCGTTTCGCCTCGACATGCGTAAACCTGCCATCGCTCGGCCTTTCACGTCTGACGACACCGGGATCGACACTGCCCGGCTTTCCTTTCGCCATCAGCATGTCACAGTGAAGCGCAAGCACCTCTCCGGTCTGCCCGGACTCGATTGCCGACTTGGCGGCTCGCGCCCAGCTGGTAGTCACCTGGGTGAACATCTGCGTCATCGCTGCGGATTTCTCAGCAGCCTCCGCAATTGCGTGAGCCTCTTCCACCGAAGCTGCCAGCGGCTTGTCCATGTACAGATGCTTGCCTGCCTCAAGGGTCTTCAAAGCGACTCGCGCCCGCCGCTCCACGTCAGCGCAGTTGTCGATTATGTGGACGTCATCACGAGCTAGGGCCTCGTCCAGGGGCAGGTACGGCACTCCCAGCTCGCTCGCCAGCAGCCGATTCAGCCCCTCCCGGTACTCCGGTAGCCCTGGCTCATCAGCCACGGCTATCAATTCACAGCGCGGATCGGACGCGAACTCGCGGGCGTAGCTCTCCTGGTGAGTCCTGTTTCCCCCGACCGCGATGACGCCGTACTTCACCATCTACACGCTCCTAGGTCGGACACTCTGGCTCTCGCCGTCTGAAACCGGGTCAATCTCATGATAGATGGCGCCGTTCGACCCCAGAAGCATCATGTTTCCGCCCGTCCGACCAGCGCCAGCGCTCACCGACAATATCGCCGACTGTCCTCCTGCCCACTTGAGCGCAACAATAGCCGGACCCTCGCTGTCGCCGGCAGTATAGTCGGACTCGCAGCGACCGCCGAACCACGAGCATGCGACATCCCGCAGTTCGGATTCGAGCTCTCGACGTTCAACCTCGCCGCCGGGTCCATGAACTGTCATGCGGAGAGCCGCGGGCCGCCCAATCTGACCGCGTTCAATAGCGCCTTGGACCGTTTGTCTAAGAGGCGCCCAATCGAATGCTGGCAATCTTCCGCTCCTCGCTCACAGCTAGCCGTCCCAAGGGATCGACCGTCACAAGTATAGCCTCAAACCTGCCCGGTGACATCAGCCAGCTGTGCGATGCCCAGCAATACAGACGCCCCATACCTAACCGCCGGCCCATGAGATAACATGTAAATGCGTGGGAATGCACTGCCCCCGTACAGATTCACACCCACTGGACCTGAAAGGAGGTCGTCCAATGCTAGGAAGAATGCTGGGCGCCGCCCGTTTGAGTTCCGACACCTTCGAGGATGTCGAAAGAGATAGCGGCGCAACAATTCAAGCCATGCTGGTGGTCGTAGTCGTTGCCATCGCGACCGGAGTTGGCGGCATACTGAGCGGCGATTCCACCTTGCTGGACGGATTGCTCTTCGGCGTAATAAGAGGAATCGTAACTTGGGTCGTTTGGGCCCTTGTAGCACTCCTGGTCGGTACAACGATACTCAAATCCGAAAGCACCGAGGCTGATTGGGGGCAACTCGCGCGAGGCACAGGATTCGCACAGACTCCGGGTCTTCTCAATGTGCTCGTCTTCATACCCGTGGTCGGCGGACTAATCAGCTTTTTGGCTCTAGTCTGGCAGTTGGCGGCCATGGTCGTCGCCCTTAGACAGACCCTCGACTACTCCTCGACATTGCGCGCCTTCTTCGTGATCCTGATCGCAGCCATTCCAGTACTCATTATTAACATTCTGATCTTCTGGGCACTGCCAATCTAAGATGAAAGTATGGTCTAACGCGCACTTTCGGGCACGCCCCACGCGATGACCAGCTTCAGAACATCGTCCCCCGTACTGCGAAAGCCATGATCCACGCCGGGAGGCGCCATCACGGCGTCTCCCGGCCCTACCGGCAACTCCTCGTCTCCCATCCACATCACACCTCGGCCGGAGATGAAGTAGTAGAACTCCTCAAGGGTGTTGTCTCCATCGTGGATGTGCGAGCCCTCACTCGACCCCGGCGGCAGCTCCCAGACCTCTATACGCACAGGAAGGCGTGTGACATCGCGGAAGAATCTGCGCCGCCTGACTTCTCCGTCACCGTCATGCAGCCCGAGTGTGCTGATGACGTCGTCGGCCTCGTTCCGTTTCCAGTTCATTCGGAATCCTCCTAGCTGATTGTCGAACCAAACTTTGGAATAGTACAAAAGGACCACTGTATGTCTAAGACCGAGTGGTTTAGGAACAAAGTGTCCAAAGTCTCATGTGCCCAATGTTACATGCAGGCTGCCTCTCCCGCACTACTTCCATGACTGGCAATGCTCGATACCCTGCCGCTTCTGGACAAAAGTGGGCATAAGAATCATGTCAAAGACTAACTATTGTCTTGTATCAGTGTAAAACCACGCCTAATCATTATTGGTCGATGGATTTCGGTTGACAGATGTCCTATAATGTGGATGTGACTCGCGATGCCCAGATGATTGCGTAGGAGGTGAAGGTATGGGGAGCATCGCTATATTGCGGCTGATATCCGAAACCACGTCCGTCCACCGGCACACTAGGTCAACATGGACATGAGCATGTTCAGCGAAGACGACCGCGGATACCTTCAAGTCAACCGACGGGACTACGAAGTCGCAGGTCCCTTTACCAAGACGAACGTGCAGGGACACCTCCTTACACGCTTTATCCTCGTGAGGCGGTCCGACGGCGGTCGGCTTGAGGTCAAGTTCGCGGAGGGCGAAAGCGCAGGGCGACTCAGCAAAGCCTGCTCGATAACTGCCTCCAAAGGATGGGCAAGTGAGGCTTACGACGACTGCACGTTCTTCGCCGTCCACACTCTACTGCTCGACGAGGAGCCTCCACGTCACCACTGGGGTATCTGGTGGGGAACTCCAAATGCCAAGCGGGCCAAAGTATGGCCCGGACACTTCACGGCCGACATGGACGCCCCCTACGAGCACATCTGCCTCCTTATTGCGGACCAAATCGAGGAGGGGATCGACCGGATCGATCTAAGCCAGCGAGAGCGTTGGACTCCTGCATAGCCGTCGGCTTGGCCTACGGCTTGGCTCTCGGGGTACAGCGTACCGGCGCCCAATAAATATCCGAACCGCCGGCTAGAGACCTACCCGAGAAAGCGACGTAGATGGGCAGCCTCTTCAACGTAGTGAAACACGTGCATGGTTGCATCGTCGCGACTTACGCTGGCCCAGATCGCGCTCGTCAGCCCTTCGTGTACTCGGTCCAGCTCGTCAGTGAATTGCCCAACCAGGCTAAGGTAGGGTTCGCCGAGCAGCTCCTTTACGTGCCGCTCATTGGCAAAGCGAAAGGCCGCGCGGAGGTCTTCATCCAGGTTGGGATACACTTCCCGGACATAGTCCAGGTCGCTTTCGGTCAGGCAGGCTAGGCCCAGCAACTCCGGCGGCACGCCAATGGAGTAGAGAGACGCTGCGAATCCGATTGCTCTGGGCAGAGTCACCCCGCCTACACCGTCCAGCGAACGCCCGTACCCGAACAGTCCAACGTGCATCTTGCGCTCCCGTCGTCTGGGCACATGGGTCGAGACGGTGCTGATGACGTCGGTCATCTCCTGCACCCGTGTTTGGTACTCCTCGGTGGACTTGTCGATGATCTCCTTCGCCCGATCCTGTTCGATGAACGTGGGCTCAGTTCGCTTGTGGTCCAGTATCTTCTTTATGCCGGCGCGAACGGTATCCTTGTCGTAGTCGTACTTGAATGCCGATTGCACGGTGAAAGTGTGTGCGCTCGGATACTCCTCCAATGATCGTTCGACGTTTACTGGACTCAGGTGGCCGCGGAATGGCGCCGAACCTGCTCCGATGATCGGATACAGCGGCAAGCCCAACCTCGCCTCCAGGTTATGCAGTCGTAGCAAGCCTACCTTCAGTATCAGCTCAGCGGCCACAACACCGTAGTTGAGCGCCGGGTCGCTCCGCGCCAGGAACACCCGCTGGTACGGCAGGTCCCTGTCCTGTAAGTACTCCTCGACAATGCGGTCGCAATAGAACAGGTGCTCCATGTCCTCTATGAGTGGAATCACCCGGATGCTCTTCGGGTAGAACTCTCCGACCCAGTCCTTGACCGCCCGGCCATCGAGCAGCGTCTGCTCTTCCTGCCCGACGATCACTTCTCGATAGTACGCCTCGACCAGCGAGATATCTTCTGCGGACGTCGTCAGTGGCAGGATCACCTCCTGGATGGGAGCGACATGCCCGTCCCCATAGAAGCTCTGCGCCATGTCCCAGGAAGAGGACACGCTCTGGAGCGCTTCGACCATGGACTTTCGCATGTCGCGCTCTACTCGCGGATTTGGCACACGCAGCGTCAGCGCCACGTCGATTCCTAGCTGTTGCTCATCCTGGAAGAAGTCCGGGTAGCCCGTGAGCAGCTTCCGCACCACCTGATTGTCGGCCTCTTTTCCCTCCGAGTCCCACATCTGCTCATCGCAGCCCAACCCGAACACGTCCACAGCCTCCTCAACCTCGCCATCCCCTCTCAGCACTCCCGACTCGTCGGAAAAAGGCGCAGGTGAAGCGTTATCGGGGTGTTGGGTACTCATCACTTTGGGAATCAAAGACACGGCACACCTCTCGCAATGATGCTGCGCGTCACACACGTTCGACAGCATGATACATCGGGGCTGATTGTACATGATGGACAGGTCGGAGCAACCCGCCCGAACCCAGAGGTTCACGCCTCCAATCCCAGAAGAGTAAACACGACGTACATTAACCAAATATCCCAACGACTTAGTCAATGTCTGAAACTAATATGGAACAACTGCACGGAAAGGAGTCAACCTCAATGACGATCGGTTCCACGGTACTATCGCCCCCCCCCCCCGTTGGATCTTTTGGTCAGGGCTGACAGTGTTCCTGCTCTTCGGCGGGCTGCTAGCTGCCTGCGCGCAAGGGCAACCGGCACGACCTCCGGAGCAGCCCGCTTCGGCCGCGCCACCGCCGACAGCTGTCCCCATCGAGGCATCCACCCCGACACTGCGCCCCGCGCCGCTCGCTGCCCCGACTGCCTCGCTTCCCGGTCCGACTAGCGTTCCCACTGCCGTCCCGGCGACGCCGTCCCCTACGCCCAAGCCGACGCGAGCTCCGGTCTCGATCGAGCCTACGGCCTCTCCAACACCTGTGCCGTATACCACGACCGAAAGCCCCACTTCTACACCGGCTCCCATGTCGCCACAGCCGGCTCCCAGTCCAACCGACATGGACTCGACAGCCATACTGTGGGGAGACCTGTTCGATCAGCTCTCTACATCCGAGCAGGACTGCCTCAGCTCCGAGTTGGGCGAAGACCTTCTCCGCGAGGTGCGGCAATCGTCAATCTCGCCGGATGAGCCGGAGTGGGGGGCCGTGCTGCTCAAGTGTTTGCCGCCCGACACGGCTCTGGCCTTCCCAGGGGCAATGCTATTCTCGCTCATGGTGAACGAAGTTCTGCTAGGAACGGCAGCCGGAGATGAGATTCCCCCAGACGTTAGGAAGTGCATCCAGGACCTCTTGGCTGACACCGACATAGGCGCCGTTCTGGCGACCGCTCTGCAGGATCCGACAGCGGGCCAGATGCCTAACCAGGCAGTCATGGAGTTCGCCGCCGGCATGGAGAGCTGCGCTCCGCCGTCGGCCGGGATGATAGGGCCGCCGGACACCGGACACCCCATGCTCAGCGTGAATTCGATACTGTGGCAGTTCAGCGTGCCCGGATGGGCCATGAATGCGCCCTTCGTGTCGGACGGAGTGGTGTACGTCGGAGCAGACGACGCCAACGTGTACGGTCTGGACGCCGCAAACGGGGGTCCACTCTGGTCCTTCCAGACAGGCGACGTCGTAAGGTCGCCCGCTACCGTATCGAACGGCGTGGTGTACGTCGGCTCCAACGACAACAACCTCTACGCGCTGGACGCCGCCTCCGGAGACCTCCTCTGGCAGCACGACACCGGCAGCCTGGTGCAGTACGCTCCCCTCTTGGGGGACAACGTGGTCTATGTGCCCACAATCTCCGAAGGCGGCCGTAAAGTACACGCCCTTGACGCCGCCTCCGGGGCCCAGTTATGGGTGGCGTCCCAATACTATCCATTCGACTCTGGGTACGAATCTGGGATCGGCGCGTCGTTAGCGGGAAACATGCTGCTCGTGATCGACGACTCCGGCGGACTCCACGCCCTGAACACACAGACCGGCGAGACCAATTGGAGCTTCCGCGGCGACGTGGGAACAGACACTCCGCCTGTCGCGGTTGGAGATGTGGTGTACGTAACCGCCGTCAACACCGCCTACGCTCTCGACCTCCAGACCGGTACGGAAGTGTGGAAATACGGCACCGACAGGTTCCCCGCTCGCGGATTCGCGCCGGTCATCGACGACGGCGCTTACTACTTCGCCCCCGACGATCACCTGTACGCGCTGGACACGTCGACTGGTGATCCTGTCTGGACTTACCAGTTGGACTCGATGGCCAGCACTGCCCCAGTAGTAGCGGAAGGCGCCGTGTACGTCGCATCAGAAAACGGCGGATTCTACGCGCTCGATCAGCAGACCGGTGGGGTCCGATGGAGCATTAACGCCACAGAGAATGTCCTGGAGTCCCCAACGGTCTCCGACGGCGTGCTCTACCTTGAGTCGTCAGACGGTTACCTACTCGCCCTAGATGCCCTCACAGGCGACGAGCTCTGGGGATTCAGCAAGGGGTTCTTCTCAGGCATCCGCACGTACACGCTTGCCGATGGTGTCCTGTACTTCAGCTCCCTGAATGGCGCAATCTACGCGATCGACGCCTCAGCAGCGGCAATGCGCTGATACCATCCGCACGTCGTTTCGGAATCAGTTTCGGTCGCACCCAGTTCCCAGAGTTGGGTGCGACCGCATCACTTCATCCTGCTCAGAATGGCGTCCCTTGCCTCCAGGAAGGGCCTCTGAAGATAAGCCAGGTGATCGTCTTCACCGTGCCTGTGCGTGACTGATCCGACAGGCCGCACTCCTGCGCTCTCCCTGATATACGACAGGTCGCCATTGATGAGCGTGAGCATGTACTGAGCCGTGGCTGCATCGAACATATCCCACTCGCCGCCGCAAGCAACGTAGATTGGAGACGTGTGCGCAAACACGCCCCGATTCCATACGTCGTGATGCGGCACGATGTCGAAGTAGTCGAAAGCCCCTGTTCGAGCGGCGATCCACGAGTGTCCTTCTACCCTGATCTTCTCCTTAATTTCGAGCCTGCGAGCGCCGCCGCGACTCTCCGTACGCGCCACTACTCGTCCGTTCTGCACTATCTCCAGCGAGAACACAGGCAGAACGCTCTCCGACCACGCCTCGACTTCCACGCTTCCCGGGCCCGAGATGGCCAGCGTATCGCCGACTTCCTGGCCATCGACCGACAGGTGAATGATCGGTCCACCGCTCAGGAACGTCCGACCTGCCGCAACCGAGCGACACCAGTTTTCGTATGTGAACTCCTGGTCGTCCGCCAGATGCGCATAAGTACGGTACAGCCCGACAGGAACGTCGCTGCTCATCTTGTCGGTCCCTCCGACCAGCGGCAGACGATAGCCGCAATTCAGGTAGCGGTAGTACTCCATGTGATTCGGACGGGTCTGTCGCAGCATCTCCACGCCGTCCAGCCGCCCGGTTGCGACAAGCGCGGCAGGCTCGCCATTGGGGTTTGGGAAGTGTGGATTGATGACCCACGCTCCCTGGGCGTGCGCCTCATCGGCCCAGTGCGCCAGCGTAGTCTCCATGTGACCGCCGAGCTCGGCCTCTCCCGGCCCGTCCGAGCACCAGGGCATCACTGGCTCCTTCAGACCCCACAGGATCATGTGACCCATGAAGTGCTGACGGTTCTCCTGGGAGACGTAAACGATATTGCTGCCGTTCTGTAAGACGCTCGCCCTGCCCGTGAAGTCCTCGGTGTTGGTGAAGAGGCTGCCCCACTGTGACTGGAGCAGGTTGACGACGTTCAGGTCCTCTCCGCTCGACTCAAGGTGCGCCCCTTGCGTTGAGAGAAAGTGCACGTGGGAGTCGCCGCTGTACCAGCGTTGGGCGTTCATGTCGGTCCAGCGCTTGATGCGTAGCTCCAAGCTCTGCTGCCCCGGCTCAATGCCTATCCTTGTTCGCAGCGGTTCGTACTCGAATCCGCGCGCTACGTCGACGATCACGTCCCCGCGCGGCAGCCAGCCCTCGCACCGACCGTCGATGTAAGCGTAGGTGATCTGCCCCATGCGCACGTCGCCACCATTGTCTATGTGCCAGGTGTCCAGGTTGGAGTTCACCTGGTTGTGATGCCCATGAGGCTGGTACGGGATACCCTCGGGAGACCTGAAGTGCACCCTGCACGGCACGGGTCTGCCGGTGTCGTCGTCCACGACAGTTACCTTCACCCAGTTGCGCCCGCGATCCGCCAGCTCCATCCGCACCTTGGGAGTCTCAGCGTGTCCCTTTTCCTCGACCTCACCCCACGGCACCTGCCCGATCGTCTCGCCGTTCTGCCTCACGGAAACGGTCGCCGACGGCACCGCAGAAATCTCCGCATACGACGGGCTGGCGCTGTCGTTGGGCTGTTCACCGAAACCCTGGTGATATCCGGTCAGGAAGCCGTCGTCAGGGTCTTTGGGAAGCGGAAAGGCGTAGGTGGAGTCGCCCCTGTCCACGTCCACCTCGACATCGAACGGGCTGGACGCCAGCACCGGGTCAGTTATCGTAATCTTGGCCTCCCGACGCCCCTGGCGGGCAAATGGATGTTCGTCGACGTGGCCCAACGTCACCCCCGCGATGACGAACGCCGGTCCCCTGGGTACGACCTGGATGGATTCCACCTGCACGTCCGGCTCCGGGTTGGTCCAACTCCACAGGAAGTAGCTCTTTGCCGTAGCCTGAAGGTACTCGGTCTGCCGACGCCCGACCTCCTGCCACTCACCCTCTCTGCGCGGAAACAGCTGGTGTTTGCCATCCGTGACAGCGACAAACGGCAGTCCGGACGCCCCCCTGAACGAGTCAGACGGAACCGAGCCAATCTCGAACCGCTCCCTTATCGGAACGACATGCTGCTGACCATTGGACAACGAGAATACGTAGTCGGCGACGTGTACGCCTACCGGGCCACCGTCATCGATGTCCGACATCACAAGCCTGTGAGCGAAGACAATCCTAGAAGCGGAATGCCCCACTGGAACCGTGACCCGATCACTGTCGCCGTCCATCGATACGAAGCATCTGTATGGATCGTCGCCGATGGCAAACGGCAGGCCCCTGAAGTGCCGGGGCCCAATGTCGGCGGTCGCCCCATCGCCCAGCGCATCCAGCCCCCCGGTCAGGTATTCGGCAAGGTCAAGAGGTTCATAGTCCGCCATATCTTCACCTCTCATTCTGTGACTAACGTAACAGCGCAGGTTTCGCTCTCCAGTTACTCCCCATCCACGATGATAACGCTGGAATTGGCCGAGTCCAGCCGCATCCTCAAGGCGGGGGCATACTCGTCAGAGTGGTACCACTCCCTCGCGCGGTCCATGCTCTCGAACTCGATGACAACGGTCCGGTGCGGAGTCCAATCCCCCTCCATAACCTCCGAATCGCCCCCACGCGCCAGGTACTTGCCCCCATACTTATCAATAGTGGCCGACACCAGCTTGCGATACTCCGCAAACAGCTCAGGGTCAGTTACTTCTACGTCCGCAATCACATAGCCAGCCATCTCATTCCTCCCGGTGATTAGGTTTCGTTGCCGCGACCAGTATAGACTACTGGAGGCGTCCGACCGCCTAGCCCGTGGCACCGACCAAACTTCACTAGAATCACTCCACGGTCAGGGGATCCCATGAGAGATTTCATCTCGACCACCAACTCGATAGACGACAGCAACCATGTGCGCTCGACCGCAGCCTCTTTCAGCCTGGAGTCTGCCTACGGTTCTGTGAAGCCCTCTCGAATTCCCGAAGACTTCAATGAGATTTCTCGGACTGCCAAGGAAGACAAGGCCGATCGGACTACGCAGAAGCTCAGAGAGACTTGAGCTCCCCCGATACCGTAGTAGAATTGCCGAACAGACCAGAAGTGCCCGCCACTTCTCGAAGCCACTGAGAGCGACCACCTTGCCAACCCACATCTACACTATCGGCCACAGCAACCACACTTGGGAGACGTTCTCCCCACTGCTCATTGACAACGAGATCGAGTTGCTCGTCGACGTCAGATCAAACCCCGTATCCCGGTTCGCCCCATTTGCCAACCACCGGACGTTTCCCAGCTTACTCGAATCCATAGGTATCGATTACGAGTTCATGGGCGGTCCCCTCGGCGGCAAACCTGCCGACAAGTCAATGTACGACTCCAAGGGTAAGCCCGATTACCACAAGATGCGCGAGCTTGAAGAGTTCCAGGACGCGATAGTCCAATTGGCCGGTATGGCATCCAGGCGACGGACCGTCATTCTCTGCTCCGAAGGGGACCCGTCTCTGTGCCACCGCCGTCTGCTATTGGGTCCCTCGTTGGAGACAACAGGCTGCAAGCAACTTCACATCAGGCGTGACGGCGCTGTTCAGAACCACGGTCAGCTGCCGAGCAGTAAACGCTACGGCCAACAGTTGCAGAGCTCGTTCAACGTGTAGAACGCGGGAATCTCCGAGTCAGACCATCCCTAGAAAAACCTCGCCTGCGGCGACTCCACCGCCCCCGACGTGAACTCCAGCCCCAGATGCTCGTACGCCCCCCGTGTGGCCACTCTCCCCCGCTGCGTACGTTCCAGGAAACCCAGCTGAAGTAGATAAGGCTCATAGACGTCCTCGATGGTGTCAGCATCCTCGCTGATTGACGCCGCGAGCGTACCTAACCCGACCGGGCCGCCGGAGAACTTCTCGACTATCGACGACAGAACCCGCCGGTCTATGTCGTCCAGGCCGATCTCATCCACCTGGAGCCGGTTGAGCGCTTCGCGGGCAACCTCAGTCGTGATGACGTTGTCAGCCACTACCTGCGCATAGTCGCGGACACGCCTGAGCAGCCTGTTGGCGACCCGCGGAGTCCCGCGCGAGCGACGAGCGATCTCCTCGACCCCGTCGTCATAGGCTTCAATCTCCATGATTCTCGCGGAGCGAGCGACGATCGTCCGCATCGCTTCGTCATCGTAGAAGTCGAGCCGGTGCACTTGCCCAAACCGGTCCCTGAGGGGCGCGCTGACCATCCCGAACCTGGTCGTAGCGCCGACCAGCGTGAACGGCTTGATGCTCAGGTTCATCGAACGCGCCTTCAGGCCCTTGTCGATCACCCACGAGACGAACCGGTCCTCCATCGCCGGGTACAGCACCTCCTCGACGACGCGGCTCAGCCGGTGGACCTCGTCGACGAACAGGATGTCGTTCTCCTGTAGCTGTGTCAGGATGGCGACCATGTCGCCCGGACGCTCAATCGCCGGCCCGGACGTAGTCCTGACCCTCACTCCCATCTCGAAGCCAAGGATATTGGCGAGGGTCGTCTTGCCCAGACCTGGCGGTCCGTACAGCAGACAGTGATCGAGTGGCTCGCTACGCTGCAGCGCGGCCCTGACAGCGATATCCAGGTTCGACTTCAGCAGCTCCTGGCCGACGTAGTCGCGCAGCCTGCGAGGCCGCAGACTGGTGTCCAGGTTAAGGTCGTCGTCCTGCACGCTGCCGGATATGATTCTTTGGCCCTGCGTCATCGCACACCTTGGGGATGCCTCGCCGCCGTCGAGCCTCGACTGGGAGAGTGTTAGAATGTGGCCATCGCCCACATGTTATCAGACCCAAGCAGGAGTCGAATGGGAACCTTCAGCGTAGAAGGGTCCCCTGTCAGAAGCCCACCGAGTCACTGAAACTGAATTGAACGGAGGGCAACCATGCCCAGCGAAAACAAGCGGGAGTGGACCGAGTCAACCCTGGACCCCGTCCTGAAGCGTTTCGGCGAGCGTCAGGACACCTTCGAGACCGCTTCAGGCATCTCCGAGGACGTCCTGTACACTCCTGAGGACCGTGACGGCGCTGACTACTCCGACAGCCTCGGCTACCCCGGCGAGTACCCGTACACGCGCGGCGTCCAGCCGACGATGTATCGAGGCCGGCTCTGGACGATGCGCCAGTACGCTGGCCTCGCCTCGCCTGAAGAGTCCAATCGTCGCTACCGCTACCTGCTTGAGCAGGGCCAGACCGGTCTGAGCGTCGCCTTCGACCTGCCGACACAAACAGGCTACGACTCCGACCACACAATGGCGCAGGGCGAGATCGGACGCACCGGCGTCCCGATCAGCAGCCTTGCCGACATGGAGACCCTGTTCGACGGCATTCCGCTCGACCGCGTAAGCACATCCATGACGATAAACGCGACGGCGTCGATACTCCTCGCGCTCTACATCGCGGTGGCGAAAAAGCAGGGCGTGGACCCCAGCGTCCTGAATGGGACGATCCAAAACGACATTCTCAAGGAGTACATCGCGCGGGGGACGTACATCTACCCGCCGAGGCCGTCCATGCGGCTGGTGACGGACACTTTCGCCTATTGCTCCGAGAACGTGCCGCGCTGGAACACCATCAGCATAAGCGGCTACCACATGGCCGAGGCTGGCGCTACCGCAGCTCAGGAGCTTGCCTTCACGTTCTCAAACGCGATCTCATACGTTCAGGCCGCTGTGGATGCCGGACTCGACGTCGACAGGTTCGCGCCGCGCCTGAGCTTCTTCTTCGTCGCGCAAAGCCACCTGTTCGAGGAGGTCGCCAAGTTCAGGGCAGCCAGGCGAATGTGGGCCAAGATCATGCGCGAGCGTTTCGGTTCTGAGAATCCCAGGTCCTGGACGTGCCGATTCCACACCCAGACGGCGGGCGTGACGCTGACCGCCCAGCAGCCGGACAACAACGTAATCCGAACGACGATCCAGGCGCTTGCGGCGATCCTGGGAGGCACTCAGTCCCTGCACGTCAACTCCAAGGACGAGGCGCTCGCCCTCCCGACCGAGGAGTCAGTCCAGCTTTCACTCAGGACGCAGCAGGTACTCGCGTACGAGATGGGCGTCGCCAACACCGTTGACCCGCTGGCCGGCTCGTATTACATCGAGAGCCTGACCGACGAGGTCGAGAGCAAGGCGTTCGATTACATCCAGCACATCGACGACATGGGCGGCGCGCTGTCCGCGCTCGACAGAGGCTACCAGATCCACGAGATTCACGAGAGCGCGTTCACACACCAGCAGAAGGTTGAAGCCGGAGAGAGTGTGGTAGTCGGCGTCAACCGATTCCAGTCCCCTACCCCTCCAATCGAACAGCTCCAGAAGATAGACCGGTCAGAGACACAGCGACAGCTCGACAGGCTGGCCCAGGTCAGGAATGACCGGGACGACTCAGCAGTCGCCGCCGCGCTGGCGAGAGTCGAAGACGTTGGCCGGGGGTCCGAGAACACCATGCCCGCGATCGTAGAAGCAGTCGAAGCATACGCCACGCTTGGCGAAATCTCCGACGTCTTCAGGACCATCTTCGGAGAGCAGCAAGAGTTCGCCCCGTTCTAGCAAGGCGACGAGATGTTGCGATGCCATCAAGAAATACACGTATAATACACGTGTAAGAGGTGGACATGCAGAAGAAACTGACCATAACCATTGACGAAGACGTTTACTCCGGTCTCTACAGAGTGGTGGGAAAACGAAAAATCAGCCGTTTCATCGAGTCTCTGGTACGGCCTTATGTAGTTCATGACGATAGAGACGAAAGCTATCCTGGCAGGGACTCATTGAGCGGGCCTGTCTTCATCGCTGAGGGTAGCCGCGCGGCGCACGTCATTTTGACCGTCGAGGAGTACCTCAGCATGGCCGGCCAGAAGCAAAGCATGGTAGACCTGTTAGCCGCGCCGGAAGCCCCGGATATCGACTTCGACCCGCCCCGTCTGGAAAGCGAACTGTACAGGAAGTCGGAACTCTCCTGATGTATCTGCTCGACACCAATGTCGTCGCCGAAATGAGAATAGGGAGGACCCGTAAGGTAAACAGGAACGTCATCGCGTGGGCCGACAGTATACCTGCAGCCAGATTGTTCTTGTCGGTCATTTCCGTTCTGGAGATCGAAATTGGTGTACTTTTAGCTGAGCGCCGAGACCTTGCGCAGGGGACCGTACTTAGGTCCTGGCTCGATCTGCATGTGATGACAGCGTTCGCTGGTCGCATCCTGCCCGTCGATACCGCAGTTGTGCGACGCTGTGCCAGACTCCACGTCCCTGACAGACGCCCGGATCGTGATGCACTCATCGCTGCCACGGCACTAGTTCACGGGATGACTGTTGTCACTAGAAACGTCTCAGACTTCGCTCCCACGGGCGTGACCGTAGTCAACCCATGGATCAGCGCGGAGTCGGTATAGCCGGCGAGGGTCGTCCCTTGACACTCCTGTCAATACAGCATGGAACTAACATACTTCACCAAGCCAGCGATCGTAGAAGCAGTCGAAGCATACGCCACTCTGGGCGAAATCCCTGACGTCTTCAGGACCATCTTCGGGGAACAGGACGTTTGATATAGTTAGCGCCAGTGGAGTTGACGAATCCCTCTTCGCAAAATCCCACCCCGGAGCCTAGACAATGACCGAGCTGCTACTGACAGAAGAAGAGCTGATGCTGAGGAACCTGGTGCGCGAGTTCGCCGACTCCGAGCTTGCTCCACGAGCCGCCGGATACGACGAGACCGCCGAGTTCCCTTGGGAGAACATGCGTGGACTGGCGGACCTCGGCCTGCTGGGACTCGGAATCGACGAGGAGTTCGGCGGCAGCGGCGGCTCAACTCGCCAGTTGGTAGTCACCGTCGAAGAGGTCTCCCGCGGGTGTGCCGCGACCGCTACTGTCCTCGGCGCGCACCTCTCGCTCTGCACCCAGTACATCAACATGTTCGGAACCGAAGGTCAGAAGCGCCAGTTCATCCCGCCGCTGGTTGCAGGCGAGCGGATCGGCGCTTTCGCGCTGACCGAGCCAGGTGCAGGCTCCGACGCTGCCGCGATGAGTACCACGGGGACCCGATCCAACGGCGGATACACCCTCAACGGCGCCAAGACGTTCATCACCAACGCACCCGAGGCAAGCACGATGGTCGTGATGGCCACCCAGGACCGCGCCCTCGGAGCCCGTGGCGTCAACTCCTTCATCCTCGAGTGCGACACTCCCGGCATCACCATCAACCCGCTGCACGGCAAGATGGGGATTCGAGCGTCATCGGCAGCCGAGGTTGTCTTCGAAGACTGTCCCGTACCAGACGAGAACCGCATAGGCAATGAGGGCGAGGGCTTCCGCATGACGATGGAAGTGCTCAATGCCAGCCGAATGGCGATTGCCGCACAGTGCGTCGGCATCGCCCAGGCGTCTTACGACGCCGCACTCGCCTATGTCAAAGAGCGTGAGGCATTTGGACAGAAGCTCTCTGAGTTCCAGGGCCTGCAGTGGTATCTCGTGGACATGGCGACCAGCATCGAAGCCGCCCGCCTGCTCACTTTCAAAGCTGCCACCCTGAAGGACCTGGGCCGACCCTTCGTGACCGAGGCATCTATGGCGAAGCTGTACTGCTCTCGCGTAGCCGTAGAGTGCGCCGACAAGGCCGTCCAGATGCACGGCGGGGTCGGCTACTTCGCCCCTACCAACGTAGAGCGCTACTACCGCGACGCCAAGGTCCAGGAGATCTACGAAGGGACCTCCGAGATCCAGCGTCTCATCATCGCCCGCAACCTGCTGAGAGATTGAGGAGAACAAGATTGGCTGATTCAGACCAGTCGGCGCCCTGCACCGCCCGCCACATCAACCACGTTGCCATTGCGGTTAGTGACATCGACGAAACCCTCGCCTTCTACCGCGACGTGTTCGGCACCGGAGAAACCGAGGTCGAAGAAATCGAGGACCAGGCAGTGAGAGCTGCGCTAGTCCGCGTCGGCGGGTCGCAGCTTGAGTTCATTCAGCCTACCGACCCTGATGGCGGCGTGGCGCGGTTTATCGAGCGACGGGGCGAGGGCGTCCACCACATCGCCTTCGAGGTCGAAGACCTTCAGGCAAGTCTCGACGCTCTGAACGAGCACGGTGTTCGAACCATAGACAACGCGCCGCGCGAGGGGTTGTCCGGCATGATCGGGTTCATCCATCCACGCTCCACGAGGGGCGTCCTTATCGAGCTGGTGGACCAGGACACCGCGCGGAGGTAGCTAACGTGTCTAACCAATACCCCGTTCGAGTGCTGGTGGCCAAGCCTGGACTCGACGGCCACGACCGAGGAGCCAAGATCATCGCCCGCGCCCTGCGCGACGCCGGCATGGAGGTCATCTACACCGGCATCAGGCAGACCCCGCAGATGATCGTCGAGGCCGCGTTGCAAGAAGACGTAGACGTCATCGGGCTGAGCATCCTGTCAGGCGCCCATCTCGACCTCTTCCCGCAGATATTCGAGGGTCTTAGACTCAACGAAATGGAAGACGTGGCGGTAGTGGCCGGCGGCATCATCCCCGAGTCTGACAGGGTCGAACTCGAGGCTATGGGCGTACGCGCCGTGTACGGCCCGGGCGCGCCGACCTCGGAGATCGTTGAGATCGTCAGGCAGCTCGCCGCCGAGCGCGCCGCATTCCTGTAGTCAATTCGTATCCGGCGGTTCAATCTCAACCGGTGTATTGAAGTCGGATAGCCGTATATCCAGCGACAACTCTGCACTCCCCGTCAACCCGGCGCTCGCGAGGGGCAGCCCAAGCGCATCGAGATCAACCTCACCCGCTGCCACGATCCTGTACACCAGCCAGTCCTCGACTCCAACCCACACATCTGCCGTTGCAAGCTCCTCGCCAAGACCGCTCAGCGCGTCTATCTGCGCAACGCCCGTTAGATGAATGGTCTCGACCGCACTAACCTGTTCGGGCCCGACGACGACCGGGTCGGACAGCGCCGGCGTGTCACCGCCAATCAGTAAAGCCGGATTCGGCAGGGCGATAGAACCGGATCGCGCCTCTTCCCACACGTCGGTCTGCGGATTGGTAGTCCAGACAGTGTCCCCAATGATGATGAGATCGATCTGGAGAGAGAAGAAGTACACATTCAGAACTAGGCTGGCGCGGCTGCGACCGGGAACTGCGGACACTCCATTATAGGTAAGAGGAATCCTGACCTCACTGTCCGTTGAGTCCACCAGCAGGTGGCCGGTCACCTCGAAGGCGAACGATTCCACCTGCGACATTGCCTCCGCTGAGTTGGCCAATACCAGGTCCGCATCGGGCCCCCCGCTCTCTGCCTCCGCGTCCTGTCCAACGTCCTTCGTGCCCGACGATGGGGTTGCGATCGATATCAGTGGCGTCGGCGTCGGCAGCGGTGTGGGAGTAGCTGTCGGCACTGGCGTTGGCGTCGGTACCGGAGTGGGCGTCGGTGCCGGAGTCTGAGTAGCGGTCGGTACTGGTGTTGTAGTCGGCGTGGGTTCAGGCTGCGCACTTCCGCACGCGACTGTGGCGACCAGCGCAAGCGCACAAAACATGACTATTGTGATCCAAGGCATAGGGGTGTTCAAGATGATTATAGGTGGAGAGAATTGCAAAAGTCCCAATACGCCGTCAGCGGATACTTGTATCATTTGGTTGATGTGCCACTCTACAGCAGGAATAATGAAGAATGGGCTGCACTGGTCGGGTTATCTTTAGAGAAAATTGGTGCCGGTCCTATGACCCCTACTCAGTTGAAACAGGCCGCCTTCTGTGAGAACACTCCACCATTCACCTCACAGTCGACTCGGTGAAGAGACGCTGAAAGAGAATGATGACAGGAGATTGCAAGAGGCAGACAGTGAGGGTATGGTCCCGATGGTTGGCTATTGTAGCTGCCGTTGCCCTCGTTGCGCTCGTGACAGGACTGCTATTCGGACTCCCGACCTACGCTGACGATGGCGGTCAGGAATCGGCCCCGGATGCGCCTCACAACAGCTCCTTCATATCAGTCAGCGCAGGGCATGACCACACCTGCGGAGTAAAGACAGACGGCTCAGTAGCGTGCTGGGGTGCTGACTGGGAAGGCCAGTCCACACCGCCTGCTGACGCTTTCACCTCCGTCAGCGCAGGAGGGGAGCATACCTGTGGGGTAAAAACCGACAACTCAGTCGTGTGCTGGGGTTCCAATAGTGACCCCTATGACAGTTTCTACGGCCAGTCCATACCTCCCATCGGCACTTTCACATCCGTCAGCGCGGGGCGAGCGCACACCTGCGGAGTAAAGACAGACAACTCGGTCGCGTGCTGGGGCTGGGACAAGTACGGTCAAACCGCAAGGCCGGCCGGTGCTTTCACATCCGTCAGCGCAGGATGGGGGCACACTTGCGGTTTGAAAGTGAATGGCTCAGTCGGATGCTGGGGCCAAGACGGTGACGGTCAGTCCACGCCACCTGCCGGCTCTTTCGTGTCCGTTAGCGCGGGGTTCAGACACAGTTGCGGATTGAAGACTGACAACTCAATCGTATGCTGGGGAGCCAATGGGGACTTTCTGGGCAACTTCGACGGCAGGGCCACTCCACCAGACGGTCATTTCGCATCCGTCAGCGTTGCAGAGTACCACAGTTGCGGCATGAGGACGGTCGGCGCGGTCGTATGCTGGGGGCAGCCTCACCTCGACCAGGACCCGCCGCCGGACGGCCCTTTCCTCTCCTTCAGCACCGGGTGGCTGCACGCCTGCGGAGTGAATACGAACAGATCGGTCGTATGCTGGGGCAGTAACCAATCAGGTCAGGCCAAGCCCCCCGGCGACGCTTTCTCACTCGTCAGCGCAGGGGGAGGTCATAGTTGCGGACTGAAGATCAACTACTCGGTAGATTGCTGGGGTGATAATCCACACGGCGAGTCCACACCTCCGAACGTGGCTTTCGTCTCCATCGATGCAGGGTTCTTACACAACTGCGGAGTGAAGGCCGACGATTCGGTAGATTGCTGGGGAAGTGACCAGAATGGCCAGTCCACGGCTCCTGCTGGCTCTTTCGTATCCGTCAGCGCGGGATCTAGACACAGCTGCGGATTGAATACCGATGACTCGATCTAGTGCTGGGGACTGGACGCTGACGGTCAGTCCACTCCGCCTGACGACACTTTCACATCCGTCAGCGCGGGGGGGGGGGGGGAATCACAGTTGTGGAGTGAACACCGACGACTCGATCCAGTGCTGGGGCAATGACCACTACGGCCAATCCACGCCACCCGTTGGCTCTTTCGTATCCGTCAGCGCAGGATCTAGACACAGCTGCGGATTGAATACCGATGACTCGATCCAGTGCTGGGGACTGGACGCTGACGGTCAGTCCACTCCGCCTGACGACACTTTCACATCCGTCAGCGCGGGGGGAATCACAGTTGTGGAGTGAACACCGACGACTCGATCCAGTGCTGGGGCAATGACCACTACGGCCAGTCCACGCCACCCAGTGGCTCTTTCCTATCCATCAGCGCGGGGCATTGGCATAGCTGCGGCGTAAGAATAGACAGTTCGATCAAGTGTTGGGGCAATGGGTCTCATGGCCAGACCTCATCGCCAGGATCACCCCCCACGATTGAAGAAATCGTGATAATTATAGAGGTAAACCCCTTTCAGACCCCTGCTCCCGCGCCGAAACCGACCAAGACGCCTCTTCCAGTCTGCGAACAGTATCCTTGGCTGTCGGTATGCCTGCCGCCACATCCCATGAACCCGTTGTAGGAGATGTCCTGCCCTCTATCGATCCTGCCAGATCCTCCGACACCCATAGCTACTGATCAGTTTCCTTATTCCTACACACATCGGAATCCACGCCACTGACCACCGCCACAGACCTACCACTCTACATCTGTCGTCAGCACCACTCATCATTTACTATCCACCACTATCCACGAGGGAAGTGCAAAACTTCATCTGTTATGTTCAGCCTCACCAATTTGTACCATCCGCCAACTAAACTGGAACGGCCTCCGCCATTAGGGAGACTTGGGGATAGTTCTCACTCCTTACCCCCTCCCCCCCCATCGTCGAAAATTCACTTTTGCTGTTCTTCTCCATAGCCCACGGAAAGCGAGACCGATGCCGAACCGGGCCATAGTATTCGACTTTGACGGCGTGGTGCTGGATACCGAGACACCACTGTACTCGTCCTGGCATGAGATGTACTCCAGGCACGGCGCCCACCTCGACCTGGAGCTGTTCGCCGGTTACATAGGCGGCGCCGATTACTTCGACTTTCACGCGCATCTTGAGGAGCAGACCGGACTGACGTTCGACAGGCAGAATCTGATGGACGAACGCAGGGCACTTTACAGCGAGCACGTCTCCGGGAACACGGTCCTGCCCGGCGTGAAGGACTATCTCTTCGAGGCGCGAAATCGCGGATATGGGATAGGTCTGGCATCCAACTCCGACATCGGCTGGGTCGGCTCCAACCTCCGTGAGTTGGGGCTGTTCGACGACTTCGACGTGCTGAAGACGAGGGACGACGTGGTGAACGTGAAGCCCGACCCCGAGATATACCTTGCGGCCCTCCACGATCTGAACACCAACCCGGACCAGGCTATCGCGATAGAGGACTCTGCCAGTGGTGTAGCGGCAGCCAGAGCGGCCGGACTCTTCACTGTAGCTGTACCAAACCCAATTACCAGGTACCACAACCTGGACGGCGCGGACGTGATTCTGGACAACCTGGCATCGACGCCCTTCTCAGAAGTGGCAAAGTTGGCCTCAGCCCGGCCGGAGCAATCGGCTTGATAATGGGTTCTACGTAATATAGACTCCAACGACTTGAGAATTGGTACTTGCAGCCTTCTCGATCCATAGTCAAAAGGAGTGTGAGCCATGCCCAAGGTCAGCGGACTTGGACACGTAGGGATCTATGTTCACGATCTCATGAAGCAGCGAGACTTCTACTCCCGCGTCATTGGACTCGAGATCGCCGACGAGGACATTGAGGGGCGTGGCATGGTCTTCCTTAGCGCCCATCCCGACGAGGAGCATCACGAATTCGTGATCATGAAGGGAAGGACCGGCGACCCTGGCACTCAGGTCATCCAGCAGTTGTCGTTCAAGGTGGATACCCTTGCGGAGTTGAAGGAGTTCCACACCGTCTTCAAGAACGAGGGCGTGAACATTCAGCGCACTGTCAGCCACGGCAACGCATTCGGAATGTATGCGGACGACCCTGAAGGCAACACGATCGAAGTGTACTACAAGACTGGATTCCCGGTTCCGCAGCCCCACGGCGACCCCGTGGACCTGGAGGAGTCCGAGGAGGATCTGATGGACATTGCGAGGGCGGCTATTCCAACTTCGTGATCTTCATTCGAAACACGCTGAAAACCGCGCATCGTACCGCACTGTCGGTGGAGGGTGAAATCAGATGAAGCTAGTGTTGAAGGCCGATCGTCTGATCGACGGCACCGGGAGCGACCCCATTAGTAACGCGGCCGTCGTCGTGACCGATGGACGAATCTCGGAAGTTACGACTCAAGACAAGCTCCACATAGGTGAGCGTGAAGAGGTTGACGTGGTCCAGGTGCCGGATGGCACGCTGATGCCCGGCTTCATCGAGATGCACACCCACATCCATTGCAGCGCGCAGGCGGATGCCTACACTCACATCACGACCGAAAGCAACGAGACTTTCGTCATGCGCGGCGTGTCGGCTGTCAGGGCTGCCCTCAGCTCAGGGGTCACAACCATGCGCGACCTCGGAAGCCGCAACGAAGTAGTTCTCCCTATCAAGTCTGCTGTCGAAAAGGGCATCATTCCCGGCCCCAGGATGGTCGTGGCCGGCACTCCGATCACCACCACCGGCGGTCACTGCAACATGTTCGGCACGGAGGCTGACTCGGCAGATGAGGTAGTCACTGCGATACGAGGTCAGTTCAAGCTCGGTGCAGACTGCATCAAGGTCATGTCCACCGGCGGTGGATTCACTCCCGGCACCAACGTCCGTGCCCCACAGTACCCTGTCGAAACCCTTCGCGCTGCCGTGACCGACGCGGAACGGCTTGGCCTCCGCGTGGCGGCCCACTGTCACGCCTCGGCCGGCGTAAGGAACTGTGTCAACGCCGGAATTCACAACCTGATTCACTGCTCGTGGCTCGCCGAGTCCGAAGACGACATGTACGACTACGACGCTGACTATGCCGACATGATCGCTGAGAAGGGCATCTACGTCGATCCGACTCTGGCTCTTGGCAGGCTGAACCAAATTCGCGGTCGAGTGAGAGCGCCCGGCGCCGGCGGCATGGGTGATCCGGCAAGGCGATTCGAGATTCTGCGAGACATGTGGGATCGCGGCGTCAAGTTCGTCACAGGCATGGACGCCGGGATGACCAACGCCAACTTCGACGACTTCGCGTACATACCGCAGGTCATGGTCGAGGAGATGCACATCACCCCTATGGAAGCGATTGTCTGCTCGACTCAGACTTCAGCCGAATGTCTCGGGCTTGACGACGAGATCGGCACCCTGGAAGCCGGCAAGTCCGCAGACGTGCTGATTATCAACGGCGATCCATCGGAGGACATCACTGCGCTGCACAACGTCAACACGATCGTTTCCCAGGGCGCGGTGGCCAAGCGCGACAACGAGCTCCTCATCTGAGAGAATGTTTGAAGATTAGAGACAGGGAGCCAACCACTTCAGCATGGCAACGAAACGGTCAACGGTCCTTTAACGGTCAGCATCTGGCAGGAACGAGAGTGGCCAGTGGCCCAATCCCAGGAAGTTGACATAGTGTGCCAGGGCAGGAAGATCAAGCTCTAGCCAGTCTCCGCAGGGCCTCTGGGGCTATATTGTGAACGCCCTGCGCATCCTCATAGTTGCCGATGATCCTCTGGCCCGGGCCGGGTTGACGGTACTGCTGGCCGACCACACCGTCGTCGGCCAGATTCCCACCGAGTCCACCGCGTCGGTTGTCCTGGAAGCCTACAATCCCGACGTAATCCTCTGGGACTTGGGTTGGGACCCAGCCTCAACTCTGGACATCATAGCCGAGTTGTCCGATGCAACCCCTCCCATCGTAGCTCTACTGCCTGATCGAGCTCTCGCGGCCGAGGTCTGGGCAGCCGGTCCCAGAGGGCTTTTACCTCGAGACGCCGATGCCGCAGATCTAAGCGCAGCCGTGGCCGCTGTCGCTCAAGGGTTCGTCGTCATTGATGGAGACATGAGCGCCACTCTCTTGCCGTCAGTGGACCAGGCTCCGACAACTGCTATCGGAGAGTTAACTCCCCGGGAGCGGGAAGTGTTGCGGCTATTGGCCGAAGGGCTACCCAATAAGACCATAGCCTCGCAACTGGACATCAGCGAGCACACTGTCAAGTTTCACGTCAACGCCATTATGGGCAAGCTGGGGGCCCAGAGTCGCACCGAGGCGGTAACACGGGCTGTCCGCGCAGGACTGATTCTCCTCTAATCCGCCGAGACCCACCCTGTGTACGAGATGTCATGCTCCCTCCCGCCTCTTCGACATGCTTAGGAAGAGTGAGAACGGAAAGGCTACTACCCGCTCGTGGTAATGCTGTCGAACCACACCCATCCTAAGCAGCTTGCAATCACAATTGGTACAACCTGGCAATTCTTCCAGGCTCTCTACTAGCCGAAAGTGTCGTGTGTCCCTGTTATTCCGCCGCTAGAGTAGAGACACGCCAAGGATGAATCGTTTTCTATAGCCTTGCAATAGCAGGGAAACCCAACGAGGTGGAACCATGTCAGAGATATTAACTAGATTGTCCAATGATTTGGCTGCAACAGTGGAGTCTGTTGGCTCCGGCGTAGTGCGAGTTGAAGCACGGAACCGTCTGCCTGCCAGCGGCATTGTATGGTCGCCGGATGGTGTCATAGTTACTGCCCATCATGTGGTGGAGCGGTACGACAACATTAAAGTCGGCCTACCCGACAGCCAGTCCGTATCGGCAGAACTGGTGGGAAGGGATCCTACCGTGGACCTGGCCGTATTGCGAGTTCCAACCAAAGGCCTAACCCCTCCCACCTGGGCTGAATCCGAAAGTCTGCGAGTAGGCAATCTGATGCTGGCTCTGGGACGCCCCGGTCATGGCGTTCGTGCCACGATGGGCATTCTCAGCGCCCTGGGCAAAAGCTGGCGCACTCCCACCGGCGGCACTCTGGACCGATATTTGCAGAGCGATGTAACCATGTACCCAGGGTTCTCTGGAGGGCCGATGGTAGATGCATCGGGACGGATACTGGGGATTAACTCCTCGGCCCTACTTCAAGGCGGCACTGCCCTGACCATTCCCACACCAACGGTGCGCCGGATAGTGGAGATACTGCTAACCCATGGTCGCATCAAACGAGGGTATCTTGGAGTCGGCGCCCAGCCCATCCAGCTACCTGAGACCTTCGCCAGACAAATAGGTCAGGAAACAGGGCTGCTCCTAGTGTCGGTGGAATCCAACAGCCCAGCGGAAAGAGGTGGCCTGTTCTTTGGTGATACTATAGTATCCCTAGCTGGGCAGCCGGTGCGGCATCTGGACGACCTGTTTGCCCTCTTGGTCGGCGACCGGGTGGGCAAATCAGTGCCAGTGGAAATCCTGCGGGGCGGACAGTCCCACGAGTTGTCGATCTCCATCGGCGAGCGCGCTTAGAATCTATTCCTCTGATGGACCCCTTCGACTTCGACTCTGAGCCTCAATGATGGGGAATGAAGTCCTTTCCCATCCAGGAGAGAATGATGCGGGGATGCTACCCACTCTGTTGAAATAGTTACGTACAGGAGCCAGTTGTGTCTGCTTTGTTACAGCAGTTGAATATGGAAATGGGAGACGTGGTGAACGACGCTAAGCACAGCCTGGTACAGGTCCGTAGTGGCAGGCAGGGTAGTGGCGCCGGCGCCATCTGGCATCCGGATGGACTGATCATCACCAACGCCCATGTGGTCAGAAACCGCGCTCCCCAGGTCATTCTGCCTGACGGCAGCAATCTTCCAGCCCGAATCTTGGCCCATGACGCCAGTCGGGACATGGCAGCCTTATCCGTGGACGCTTCCGGATTGCCCACCATTGAGCTGGGAGATTCCCGGACTCTCCGGCCGGGGCAATGGGTAATGGCTCTAGGCCATCCCTGGGGCGTTTCCGGGGCTGCCACTGGGGGTGTAGTCATCGGTGCGGGCGTAGAGATGCCCCAGTTCAACCAGGAGTGGATTGCGGTCAGCCTGCACCTCCAGCCGGGATATTCCGGCGGCCCGCTGGTGGATGCCGAGGGGCGGTTGGTAGGCATCAACACTATGATGATGAGCCTGGAGGTGGGGATGGCGGTACCGGTACATGTGGCTAAGGTCTTTTTGAAGGAGGAATTGGGGGCGGTGGCAAATGGGAAATAGCTAGACCAATGGTTACCAGGTTAATACAGGACCTTCCTGCTTGGGCAAGCTTTCTGATCTCCACCTCCATCCTCGCAATCGGGTTGGCCTGTGGCAGTGCAGACGGCGATCCGTTTGCCCAGTTCGCAGCTTCCCCGGCTGCGCTGAGTCCAACCGCTGTCGTGGCTCCAACACGCGTTCCGACTGCTGTCGCGCCAACCCCTATCCCACCGCCGGTTGAGCCTTCACCCACTCCAATACCTATCCCATCAACTCCTGAACCGACGGCGACTCCAACACAGCCTCGGGTAGCGCCCACTTCCACCCTCACTCCCTCTCTACCGGACCCGACTCCAACGTCGCTCCCCACGCCCCTAACTCAGACCCTCCTGCCGACGCCGGTTGCACCCGACGTAATCGGCTTGGAGCCGCCCGGTCTGATCCCCGCTCCGGCCCCCGTGGGCCTTGACGGGTGGATCAACAGCGACCCGCTGACCGTGTCGGACTTTGCGGACAAGATCGTCCTGTTCGACTTCTGGACTTACACCTGCGTCAACTGCATCCGCACCCTGCCCTACCTGCGGGATTGGCACCAAAAGTACGCTGACCAGGGTCTCCTCATAATCGGCGTTCACACGCCCGAGTTCGATTTCGAAAAACTGCACGAGAACGTCGCCGCGGCTGTGGCAGAGCTTGGTATCGAGTACGCCGTGGCCCAGGACAACGATCGCGGCACATGGAGGACATATCGCGTACAGGCATGGCCGACCAAGTACATAGTGGACGGCCAGGGGTTCGTGCGCTACTACTACCGTGGCGAGGGCGGGTACGCCGACACCGAGCTCGTAATTCGCTATCTGCTCGAAGAGATGGGACGCGATGTCTCGCACATCGACCCGAACTCAGACCCCGATCCCGTGCCCATCGCCGGAACCCGCGCGACCGATATGGAAAAATTCCTGACAAGGGAACTGTACGCCGGAACGTTCCGCAACATCGACTTCGGCGGCGCATACATCCTGAACGAGGAGTACTACAAGTCCCCCAGTGTCATCCAGGAGTACACCGACCCAGGCGAGCGTAAGAACCACTTCCTGTTCATCCAGGGTGAGTGGCTCAACACTCCAGAGAGTTTGGACCACGCGGGGACGAGCGCCGACTACGAAGACTACATTGGGTTCCGGTTCTTCGCCAGTGAGGTGAACGCTGTCCTGAATCATGAACAGGGCGAGGCCTACAACTTCCGCGTCACTATGGACGGCGGTTCCGTGCCCGAAGAGTCCGCAGGGGCAGACATCCAATACGACGACCAAGGCAACAGCTTCGTCACGGTGGATTCAGCGCGCATGTACCGGCTGATCAGCCAGACCGACGTGACGTCCCACGAGCTCCTGATCAGACCGGCCGACGACAGCTTCTCCGTATACGCCTTCACCTTCGGAGCCTACGGTCAAGACGACGGCTGAACCTATCTCCTCCCCCTTGCCGTAAGAGCAGACATTCGAGCCTGCTTGCTATGACGCTAGACGTACACCGTCATGACGCTCTACACTTGCCCCTGTCATGATTCTTGGGTACCGCGACAGGCGGACCGCTAGGTTCGCCGCTGGAGAGTTCGTGTCAGCCTTCCAGGGATTCGAAAACCAAGCCGCGAAACGCCTGTCTATCCTGAATGCAGCGCCTTCGCTCGACACGTTAAGGGCGTTACCCAGCAATCGTCTCGAATCTCTCAGAGGGTCGAGAGAAGGTCAGTTCTCAATACGGATCAACCGGCAGTGGCGCATCTGTTTTACATGGTCCGGTGGATCGGGACCGAGCGACGTCGAGATCGTCGATTACCATTAGAAAGCGAGAAGGACGGGAGACATGTTGAAGCGAGCCGTTCATCCCGGGGAAATTCTTAAAGACGAGCTTGAGGAAATGGGAGTGTCACAGACGAAGTTCGCACAGCAAATAGATGTGCCCCCAAACCGCATCAGCCAGATAATCGCGGGAAAGCGATCCGTGACCAGCGACACGGCCCTGCGATTTGGACACTGGTTCGAGGTCGATCCGCAGTTCTGGCTCAATCTGCAGACCCAATTTGACTTGGCGGAGGCCGATCAACGAGTTGGCGCTGCGGTACGTGACCTACCCACGGCACGAGCAGGCTAACGGGGTTAGCGGAGCCCGCCTGCCATTGCGTGCGCGTCCGGATGCCGACGCAGCAGAAACAGGGCCAGTAGTCCGCCCACAGCCAGCAGACCGTTGAGTCCGAACGCGAGGCCCCAACCAGCGGGACCCTGCACGACGTCAAGTATCACTCCTGCGAGAACCGGCGCAACCGCCCCGACGCCAAACCCGATGAAATTCTGCACCCCCTGCGTTGAGCCGATGCGGTTCGCGGGAGCCAGCTCAGTCGCCGCCGTCGAATAGATAGCCGAGTCCGCCGCTGTGGCGAACCCGTACACGAATCCCAGTGCAATCAGCACCGCCATAGGCGCACCTATCAACCATCCCACCAGGAAAGAAACAGCGCCGCTGACGGCAAAGATCAGCCCTGCGCCCGCGGTGCGCCCCATCCGGTCGGACACCATCCCACCGAGGAACACGCCCACGCTGCCGGTCATGAACATAGCTCCCGACCATGTCGCCGCCAGGACGGCTGCCTCACCCGCTTCCCGACCGCCCTCCACCAGTGCCGCCACCAGCAGCAGCGGCAGCCACAGCCGCGCGAGGTACAGCTCCGCTGTGTGCAGCGCATAGGCCAGGTTCAGCATCAATAGCGACCCGCCCCGAAGCACGCTCAGGTCCGGGCCCCAGGACCTCGGAGATTCGGAGACCTCGTCGTCAGACCGCCTGTCCCGCACCACAGCCAGCGCGATAGCGACCCCCACCAGTCCCACTAGCGACGTAATCAGGTAGGCCGTCCGCCATGAGTCGGTCATGTCCAGGAGCCAGCCCATGAAGGCATACGATCCGGTCGTGCCCACGAAGCCAATGCTCACGAACGCCCCCACAGCGGTCCCTCGCATACTGCCTGCGAATCGAAGCGAGACCAGCCTGACGCCCGGAATGTACGCCCCAACGTGTCCCGCGCCCGCCGCCAGTCTGAGCAAAGACGCGGTCCACACGTCTCCTGCCAGTATCGGGAACAGCACGTTGCTGACCGCCATCACTGCGACGCTGACAAGCAGCACCTTCCTCGCAGGGATTCTGTCCGTGACAGGCAGCAGGAACACCGCCGAAAGCGCGCTTCCCACCAGGTAAGCGCTGAAGACGACAGGCGCCTCAGTGTTGCTCATCCCCCACTCGTCCCGCACGAATGGGATGGAAACGATGTAGCTTGAGAACGGCAGCAGCGTCAGCAGCAGCGTGGAGCTGATTGCGACCAGCCACGCGATGTCCGACCAGCTTCCAAGTCCAAGCCGGACGCGCTTGCCGGAGTCATGGTCTGATCTCATGGACAATTGCCTATCTCTTCCGACATGTTACCCTACTGCAATCACACGCAAGCGGGAACAACTCGTCCACATGCCCGTGCTCCGATTCAGGGCCGCGGCACAGAACGGGTGAACCAGGTCGAGCTAGTAGCATGCGTCCGACACACATAACGACAAGCCCCAGCAGGGTGTTTGCTCTCGCAGTTCCGCTCCTGCTCGCGCTTGCCATTGGATGCTCTCCCGACGAAACACCGAGGTCAACGGACGATCAGGCGGAAGTCACGGTGCCCGCTTTCACCAACGTCGCACCTACCGCGCTCGGTCGACTCTTCCAGGTGTCGAACTACAGGCCTGGAGTCGCCATCTTCGACTACGACCGCGACGGCGACCAGGACTTCTATCTCACACAGGAGGCCGGCAACCCAAACCGGCTGTTCCGTAACGACGGCGAGCTGACATTCACCGATGTCGCTGAAGCTGCGGGTGTGGCTGCCGTCGAACAGGGTTCCAGCGGCGTGGTCGCTTGCGACGTCAACAACGACGGCTTCCAGGACCTCTATGTCGGCGGACGAGGTATCGAAGGCGACGGCCTGGACTTCAGGTCCGCGCAGGTCGAGAGCGAAGAATCAGAGCCCATACGGGTTGCGTACGCTGACAGGCTGCTGTTGAATCTCGGAGACGGATCCTTCGAAGACGTCTCCGACGAAGCGCTCGGCGGATCGCCCAACCTGCGTTCCGCGGCGACCATAGCATGTGCTGACGTCGACCTCGACGGCTGGCCCGACATCTTTGTGGCTAACCTTATCGACGAGGACTTCTTCTTCCTCGGCGGCCCAAACCATCCCGGACACTTCAATGTACTCCTGCACAACAAAGGTGACGGCACTTTCATCGATGTCTCCGAGGAGGTCGGCATCCGCGGCGACCAGGTCTGGATGCGTGATCAGTCAGGCGCTCCCCTGACGTTTACCGACGACGACGGCATTTCCTATGAGGGCTACGACCCCTCTCACTCCGACCGGGCCGGCAACCGGGTGGGAGACCCAACCGGCCCCACGCACGGGGCCGTCTTCTTCGACTACAACGACGATCGGCTGCCTGACCTGTGGGTCAACACAGACGGAGACTTCCCGGAAGTGTTCCGGAACACGTCAACACCAGGATCGATCGGTTTCGAGCCGGTGGCTCAGGAGATGGGCTTTCCACGAGTCGGCAACTGGATGGGTTTCGCCATCGGCGACTATGACGCCGACGGCAAGCTGGACGTGTTCGCAACCAACGTCGGATATCACCTGCGACTGGGGCCTCCCCAGCCGAGTCCGGGGCCGGACTGCAAGTACAACGAGCAGTTCGCATGGGGAACGTGTCTCAATGCAATGCTGAGGCAGCAGCAGCCGGGAGTCTTTGAAGATGTCGCACCCGCAATCCATGTCGAGCCCAGCGCGCTGATGCCGCCCGCCTCGCTCGACCCGGCGAACATCGACCCCGCGTGGCCTGTCCCAACCGGTCTGTCGGCTTATGACTTCGGGTATGGGGCCACGTTCTTCGACATGGACAACGACGGCTACGAAGACCTCTACTGGCTCGGCTCCGAGCTTGCCACAGGCAGCGGCCCCGGTGGCAGCGTGTACCAGGCCGCGGGCCGAATGCTCCGAAACGACCGCGGCAAACGCTTCCAGGACGTGACCGTCGAGGCTCGCCTGCTGGACGTTATGGGCGTAAAGTACGACAGACTGCACGAGCTCAAGCCGGACCAGGACCCGGTGGCCTTCAAGCTGTCTTCCAGGTACCACGAAAACGGCAAGGGCCTGGCGCACGGCGACCTCAACGGCGACGGCTACGTCGATCTCATCGGCACCAACAGCAGCGGCCTCGACTTTGGCGGCGACGGCCAGCAATTCGACTGGACTCCGGGCCCCATGTTCATGTGGATCAACCAACCCGGCGAAAACCACTGGATCACGCTTCGGCTTCAGGGCCGCATGGCAATCGACGGCACCGGAAGCAACGCCGACGGAATCGGGGCCCGCGTCCATCTCAAGGCGTCTGTTTTAGGCGAAGACGACCCTTTGACACAGGTCAGGGAAGTCAAAGCAGGATCGAGCTACCTGTCGATGGACACCGTTGAGCTCGAGTTTGGACTGGGCAGCGCGACAACTGTCGACGAAGTGACAATAACCTGGCCGAGCGGCCGTACTCAGGTCCTCACGAAGCTCCTTGCCGACCAGGTTGTGAAGGTGATCGAGCCGGAGCAATGACCAACGATGAGTGAGTATACCAGCGCCGTATTCGGCCTGAATGCGGAGGCCGCGCGCGCTAACCTATATGTGGCCCACCCGTATCTGCCTGTACAGGCCGATGCCGCTGGCAACAATGTTGGGCACGAGCACCGCCCACAGAATCGCGGTTGCCGATACCACGTTGCTCTCATAGGATGCGTACGGATCGATGACCGTCTTGTATCCGTATGCGGCCCACGCCGCGGCGATGCCCAGCATCTGCCATCCCAGCGTGTGGGGTGAGCGCAACTTGGGCGCGATGTCGGAGCCGATCCAACCCAGCGCCGTCCCGACCCCAGCAGCCGATCCCACGCCGCAGAAGAGTAAGACCACGTACACGTCGGCGGCCCACAGGTACCCTCCGAGGACCAGGTCTCCGAATACGAACCTGAGCAGCACCCGTGCGACGATTAGAGAGGCAAAGCCGAGAACAGCCGACAGCCCGAATCCGGCGACCACGCGTAGCAGGAAGAGTGAGGATGTCATCGCCGGCAGACGACTAGGCGCGTCGAGCCAGCTTGGGGTCCAGCGCGTCCCTCAGGCCGTCGCCCACCAGGTTGATCGCCAGCACGGTGATCGTCAGGATAAGCCCGGGGAAGAATGCGACCCAGACGGCCGTCTGCAGGAAAGTGCGTCCCAAGGCCAGGATGTTGCCCCAGCTAGCCTGATCGGGCGGAATGCCCAGACCGAGGAAACTCAGGCCAGCTTCCACGAGTATCGCAGAGGCGAACACGAACGTCGCCTGCACGATGACCGGAGCAAACGTGTTCGGAGCCACATGCTGGAGCAGGACCCGCCACGTCGGCGCTCCTATCGCGCGAGCGGCCTCGACGAATTGGTACTCTCGCAGGCTCAGTACCTGCGATCGCACTATCCTCACCATGCGCGGCGTGTCCACGACAGTAATGACGATGATGACATTGTTTACAGAGCTTCCCAGCATGGCGATCAGCGCAAGCGCAAGCAGCAATGTCGGGAACGACATCAGCGCGTCCATGAACCTCTGGATCACCATGTCCGCCTTACGATCGTACCCGGAGATCAGCCCAATCACCATCCCCGCGCCGACGGTCAGCACAGCGACGCTGAACCCAACCAGCAGCGAAACACGCCCGCCGTGAAGGGTCCGCGAGTAGATGTCCCGACCGGTTGTATCGGTCCCGAACCAGTGTTTGGCGCCCGGCGCCATCAATCTGTCGACCGGGTTGAGTTCCAGCGGGTCGTACCGATCGACCGCACTGGCAAATACGGTAAAGAACGATAAGACAACCAGAATCCCGAACCCAAGCGCCATGTTTGGATTCTTCACCAGCGCCCGGCGCATTCCGATGTAGCGTTCTACCCACCGGGAACGCGGCTGCAGACCTGTCTGCGTGTACTCTGTCCGTCCGGTAGCCATTATTAGTATCTAACCCTCGGGTCGAGGTAGGCGTAGGTGATGTCCACGGCTAGGTTGATGAACACATACGCCCCGGCGAAGATCATCATCAGCCCTTGAATTACCGGGAAGTCGCGGTCGGAGACAGCACCGACGAACAGCCTGCCCATTCCCGGAATCGCGAACACGACCTCGGTCAGCGTCGCACCCGTCACGGCCCCGGCAAAGCTGAGGCCCACGATCGTCACGATAGGCATCGACGCCGCCCTGAACGCGTGCCGGAACAGCACCACTCTCTCCACGAGTCCCTTTGCGCGGGCCGTCCGGACGAAATCGTCTTTGAGCACCTCAAGCATACTGGAGCGAGTCATCCTGGCGTTCAGCGCCATGAGGCTGGTCCCGATTGAGATGGCGGGCAGGATCAGGTGTCTAAAGAACTCGGGCATTCCGTGGGAGAACTGCGAAGAACCAAACACCGGGAACCAGCCCAGCACAACGCTGAACAGCCAGATCAGGTTGAATGCGAGCCAGAAACCGGGCATTGCGAACCCGATCACGGCGAAGATCATGACGACACGGTCTATCCACGTGTTGGCCTTCCAAGCGGCGAGGATGCCCATCGGTATGCCGAGCACGATCGCAATGAATATGCCCATTAAGATCATGGACACAGTCGGCTCGATACGCGTCGACACCAGCTCGCTCACTGACTTGCCGGTAAACAGCGAGGTGCCCATGTCTCCCCGGAAGAACCCCGTAAACCAGTCAAGGTACTGTACGACCGCCGGCCTGTCCACACCAAGCGCTTTGCGCGCTTCGTTAATGTCTTCTTCGGTCGCAAACAGGAGATAGTCTCCACCCAGCAGGATGGCCGCGGGGTCGCCTGGAGCCAGCTGCATTATGGAGAACGTGATGAGCGACACGGCCAGAAAGACAGGAACGGCCAGTACGACTCTTCGTGCTATGTATGGAAGCATAATCGATGCCCCGGCAGCGCCCGACTCATCTTAAGTCGCATCGCGCTGATTTACCTGGGTTCTGTCCGATGATACGAAACTAAAGGCCAACTCGTTTCTCTATCGGACAGGTAGATGGGCGCGATCTTTAGGGATCGCGCCCATCTACCTAATTCTTTTCAGGGAATGCCAGCCCTACCGGTCCAGCCACACGTTGTGGAGAATCGGGAACAGGCAGTCTATGCAGTAGTTCTTTACGTCCGACCGGATCGCACGTGGAGGCGAGAACATGAAGTGCCACACCCGCGCGGGATTGTCGTACAGCACCCTGTTCATCTCGTCGAACAGAACCTGCAGCTTCTCCTGGTCCGTCTCTATCAGGAACTGGTCGCGAAGTTCGGTGATGCGCGGCTCGTGCCACCTGCCGGAACCCTCCGGGTTGGACGCCGCCATGGAGGGCGCCAGCGGGTTGAGGCCGTTCGCGAAGTTGGACCAAGACGTGGCCATTTCCCAAGGCCCGTCCGGGTTGCCTGTCACCGCGATGCGGCTCGCCCAGTCAAGAGACACCAACTCCACCTTGGTGAAGCCAAGCTGCTTGAGCGTCTCATTCATGACCAGTCCCGCCTCGGGCATGAACGGCATGTCGGAAGCCGCGACCAGACGCAACGGGTAGTCCTTGATCATCGGATCGATGGCCGCCGCTTCGTCGAGGATCTGCTTACCCAGTTCAAGGTTGCCGGAAAGGGTCTTGATTCCCTCGACCTGTATGTCGTCAGCAACCACTGTCTCCCACGGGGTGCCGCAGTGTATCTCGATGTAGCACTCTGTCCAGAATTGGCTATCGCCAACCGCCGCCTGCATGATCTTGTCATTCGGGGATGCGGCATAGACCGCGCGGCGCGCCAAACGGCCGGCCGGCGTCATGTCGAATGGCGGATGGTGGAAGTTGAAGCCGTGAACGCCGTAGTTCCCATCACGAATGGGCGACCATGTGATGTTCGGGTTACCGTCCAGCGTAAACGCCAGGTCCAGCCTGAAGTCGTCCAGCACGTCCACTTCCCCGGTCTGCAACGCAGCTACGCGGGTGGCGTGGTCGGGTATGTCCAGAGCGACGAACCCGTCGATGTACTGGTTGATCTCGCCCTTGGTGAAGTCCCAAGGCTCGCCCGTGTTAGGAACGTAGTCCGCGAACTGCTCGAAGACCAGACGCTCCTGCGGAATCCACTCTGTCATCATGAACGCGCCGGTCCCGATCGCCTCGTCCACAGGTTCACCGACCGCAAGCGACCACACGTCTTCATGCATGACCGACGGCTGACGAGGATCAAGCTGCGCGAGGAACTCGAGCACCATCGCCGTCGGCTCCTGGAACTTCATGACGATCGTGTTGTTTGCCTCGTCCAATACCTGGTTGAACACCTGGTCGCTGCGCTCTTTACCCTCGTTCCCGGCGGAGATGCCGAGCAGCTGCCGTCCTAGAGGATCAACGCGCGCGAACCTGTTGTGAGTCTCCGCAATGTCAAGCATCCGCAACGGATCGCCGTTGTGGAACTTCTGGCCGGCGCGTACCTTGAAGGTGTACTCCTTGCCATCGTCGCTCAGGTTCCACGAGTCAAGCATCTGAGGGTATATCTCGTAGTTCTTGTCCCGCCAGAAGAGCTGGTCGTACGCATGTCGCCCGACCGTGCCGGTAACGATTGCGCCGGTCGCTATCGGGTCGATGATCTTGATCGATCCCTGCGGCACGAACTTGATGGTGCCGCCTGACTTGGCCATGCCAGACGCTTCAATCGGTCTCGACGCCGGCCTCACGGCAGCTACCGAGGGTGCCTGAACGCTGGTGCCTGCCGGGGCCTGCGCTGCCGGGGCTGCCGGGGCTGCGGCTGCCGGCGCCTGTGGCGCTGCCGGCGCCTGTGCCGATCCGGCCATGGCGGGAGCCGCTGGCGCTGCCGGCGCGGGAGCCTGGGGCGCTTGAGGCGCGCTTGGCTCCTCCGCGCTCGAACACGCAAGCACAACTGCCAACGCTATCGCTAGTCCTATTGCTATCCATATAGATCGTCGCATTTAGCTAACCTCCGGTTGACTTGCTCCACTGTTAGCCAAGACAACACACCTGCCCACACCAAGTGGGCCTTCATCCCAACCATTACGGAATCGTGCTTCCGTTATTGTTCCGTGCATAATAACACAAGTGTCCAGCGATGGGTGTTCAGCGGCAAATAAATGAGCCAGTCCCAGATTGGTAGGTGTAGCCCTACGGGATCGAGAGTCCCCTCTCCCTCAGGGAGAGGGCTAGAGCCTGCCCCGTACCCCGATACGGGGGTGAGGGTGACGTGGTCCGCCCACCAACTTGGGACAGTGACCAAATAAACTGGATTCTCGCCACCTCGACTCTCACGATTGACAGCAAGGGACAGCATTCATAACATCGACCCTGTTCCAATCCCGACAGCATGGAGGAGAAGCATGACGACATTTGACATGACACCCGTCGAAGTATCCCAAAACGTCCTTGACGGTCTTAAAGAGCTCCCTACTGCTACCGTATACGGAGGCGTCCGGCACTTCGGATCGCCGTACACCGTATGCGAGGGACTGAAGAACTTCACGCCCGGCAAGCGTCTCGCTGCGCGGGCCAGGACACTGAGGTTCCTCCCGACCCGTGCCGACCTGGTCGGCGAGCGACCCGCCGGCGAGGACTCGACCGAGTACGTCGCGATGGCCCGCTGCGGTCCCGGCGACGTGCTCGTCGCGGACATCTCCGGCTCTCGGAAAGACGTCGTCGCGGGCGACGTCAAGCTCCTCCAGCTTGCGATGAACAACGCCGACGGAGTAGTTATCGACGGAGCGATCCGCGATCTGGACGTGCTTATCGAAGAGGAGTACGGCCTCACGGTGTACGCCAAGCACCGCAGCTTCCACGGCAACACGGAGTTCACTCCCGCCGAGGAGAACGTTCAGATCAACTGCGGAGGCGCGCTGGTCAGACCGGGCGACGTGCTGGTCGGAGACAACGACGGCGTGCTCGTCGTACCCTCATGGATGGCCGAAGCCGTGCTCGAATGGGCCGTCGAGCACGAAGACGCCGAGAACTACGTCAAGGAAAAGATCCGCGCCGAGGGCGTCCGACCGGGCCGATACTACCCCCCAACCGCCGAGACCATCGAAGAGATGCACCGCGTCAAAGGCCGCCGCTGACCTTTCACGACCGAGAGTCCCCTCTCCCTCAGGGCTGACAGGGGTAGGCAGAGCTGACCATCACGCTTGAACCCCAGTCAACTAGCCCCCTCTCCCTCAGGGCTGACAGGGGTAGGCAAACCAATAAGTCGTTTGTCCTGAGCTTGTCGAAGGACGCCCCAGCCCCTGGATTCCGGCCTACGCCGGAATGACGATTTGCGAAATGCCTACCCCTGTCAGCTCCCTCAGGGAGAGGGTTGGGGTGAGGGTGACTTAACCCCCTAGCTTGTATCAGTTTAGGCGGTACGCTGCTTGAAGGTGCCATATCAGCCGCGCCGTCATTCCGGCGAAGGCCGGAATCCAGAGGGGCAGGGCAACGCTCTTATCAAAGCCACCGACTAAATTGATACAGCATCTTAACCCCCGGCCAAGTTGCGGCTCTTCCAAGCCGTCTGTTATATTCAGACTCACCCTTCACAGGCCGATATGTGGGGCTGTAGCTCAGCTGGGAGAGCGCTTCAATGGCATTGAAGAGGTAGGGGGTTCGAGTCCCCCCAGCTCCACCATATCCTGCCAGCGCTCCCGCACCCCGCTACTCCCCCATCTCCGGCGACCACTTGTAGATCTTCGTCAAAGACCCACCCATGAGCTCCGACCGCTCCGACTCCGACAGCTCGTCCGTAACCCGGAACGCCTCGACCCCCTGCTCATAGGTCAGCACGTTTATTGCCCGCGTCCAGTCCGTGCCCCACATGCACCGCTCGATGCCGTAGGCGTCGAATATCCTGCGCAGGTTATCCCAGATGTCCGGGTACGGGAACGGCTCATGCGACAGTGTGCACGCCCCTGAGATCTTGATCACCACGTTGTCGAGCTCCGCCAGCGACAGCACGGCATCCAGGTCGGCAAACGGCTCCGGCGGCGCAGGCGGCTCGAACGGCTGTGCCAGCCCCACGTGGTCGATCACGGTTACGGTGTCGGGATTGTTGCGGGCCAGCTCGCGCAGAATGTCCAGCTTGCCCGAAGCCATCACGTTCACTGGAACGCCAGCCCGTCCGCCCGCCGCCATTATCTGGTTCAGACCCGGATGGTCAGCCCCGAATTCCATGCGCGCAAGCATGATGCGCGCTCCCACCACACCCGGCGTCCCCGTCCACTCGGCCATCTCATCGTCGATAGTCTCCGACTCCGGATCGAACGGCCTGATCAGCGCAAACTTCCCAGGGTGCTTCGCGTACACGTCCAGCGCATAGCTGGCGTCGTACCCATACATCGAGTACGGAGAGACCAGCAGCGCCCCATCGACGCCCACCGCGTCCATCGCCGCCACCATGTCGTCTCCCGTGACCTCGTCGGGCCCTTGCAGGAACCCGACCCACGGCCTCTCAGGACTGTTCCGCTCATAAGAATGCACCTGCACGTCAATCACCGGAGTTCCATTCGCCATCACATTCCTCCTTCACAGTCACAGAAACGGTTCTGCTATACGACAGTCGCGCCCATTGTACAGAAAGTCACCACGGCAAAAGGGCTGGAGACTCAGAACACTATGCTCGAGTCCTTGGCCATCATCATGGAAGAGCAGCGCGAGATGCGCGACAGGCCAGGACGCATACCCAGTCGTCGCAGCCGTGAGGCTGACCCAAACATCGACAGCGACCGCGTCCTCGAAAGCATCAAAGAGTATCTGAACACAGACAACGAAGATACCGCGCTATGGTACCCGCTCATCGAGGACGACCTCGAACCGCCAGACCCCTGCTAGAACCAGTACCCTCATCTCATCGGCCCCAAAGGATCGCCCGCCATTATGAGCCGCGCACCTCGTTGTCAGGCCGACTCTACATCGGTAAGAGGAAAGTCCTCGCCCTTGAAAAGAAGTGGTTCGTTGCTGATTGTCGCTAGCGCATAGGCGAAGCAGTCTCCGAAGTTTAGTCCTGCGGGATGGTTGCCCTTGCCAAATCTGCGCCAAGCATGGTGCGCAGCATGAACATGGTCAACTGTGACAGGCACCACCTCTACAGAAGCTCGCATCAACAGTGCATTAAGCTGTTCCACACCAGAGGACCACTTCGACTGTCAACCACGATGTACGTTTCCAAGAGAGTGCCTACCGACATCCGACGAGTGCTTGAATCGGCTATTGCCTCCTCGTAGCGTCTCATGTCCTCCTCTGCGAACAGTATGGCCAGGATCGCGGAGGAGTCGATAATCACTTGGGCAGACCTCTCTCATCGTACAGGAGGTCGCCATGATCGGTCGCGGATGGTCCCGGTCGCAGAAGTGCGGCACAGCGAAGGCCGATAGCGTGAAGGTCCGATACCAGAGTCTCATCACGCGATCCCACATCGTTAGCCGCGCCCTCGGTGTGTTGTATTCTGATCCTTTTCGGATCATCAGAGTCGCCAAGCCACAACAGAACACCCTTGGGAAGGGCAGCTGATATCTCACTGAGATAGTCCTGCACCGACACATCGAATGCAAAGTCTTCACTACCAGGCGACTCAAACAGCATCTCGATTGCCCGAGTTTCATAGGCCTCAATATCAGTTCGAGCATCGGACGACGGCCCCAGAGTCCATTGAGCGGACAGGCAGCCGGAGGCACTACGACGCAGCGCCAGAAGTCGGGGTATGCCTATCCAACGATCAAACTCGCCTGGTTCTGCCCGATGCCCGCTGGAGTGTCTAATGTACATTGCCAGGATGGAAGACACTTGGTCCAGTACTTCGTCGATGCTTTGCAGTTCGTGCAATGCCAGTCCGGCGCCGTCGTCCCTGATGCCGTCGAGTGTTACTAGAAGCTGGCTGTTCATGACGCCCTCCTCAGTTCGTCCACTACATTGCGGAATCTCTCATGGTCCTGATAGCGGCTCCAGAGCAAATTCGTCATCGCAAGGGCCGTAGGAGAGTATGTTCTCCAGGCGGATAGTTCTCAAGAACCTCATTCCTTGCATGGCCTTGCTCCACTTCACTGTACAGCCCCAGCAGCCTTCAGAAAGTGCCTCAGGCTGCTCACACACCGTACATATTACGATGAATCCTCAGCGAGTGTCAGACCCTACACCGCCACCACCGTCTCCACATCCCCCGCCGCCAGCGCGTTCATGTACGCCAGCACCATGTCACGAGTCCGGTAGCTCCCAAACGCCGACTCGTCCTGACGCCTGACAATCGGGAACGTCTCCATGACGTACCCCGCATCCTCCCTGCTGAGTCCGTAAAGGTGGAAGTACAGCGCATCGAGCCGAGCCCGCAGGTGTCGACGCTCCTCCTCGTCCCAGGCGAACGGCTCCCCATCGTACCCGAGGTCGCGCGCGAACGGCCTCATATCGTACGCCGTGTACGTGAGACGGAGAACATGGTCCCGCACGATCTCGCGGGCGGTCGTGTCGCCGAACTCCCGATCATAGTCGCCGGACGCGATAACGGGAAGCTGCTCGACAGTGTACCAGTCCAGATGTGTCGCCTGGACCTTCTGTCTCGACACGTAGTCCAGAACAAAACTGTTCAGGTTACCAAGGAGATAAGTCGCTGTTTCACTACCGTCATTCTCCATAGGAAGAAGGACTGGTAGCGGGTCCCCACATCCAACCTGCGGAACTATAGCGGCTATGCAGGTTCTGTTGTCGGTTGACCTGGCTATACGTCGGAAAGCTAATGTCCAACCCCGGGACCGTGGCACGTGCGGCTCAACCTCGCTGGCCGGAATCCAGAATCGCGTACTAGGCAGAAAGCCAGGGTCAAGATGCTCTTCGATACTAACCGGTTTGCTCAGATAGGGGTTCTGTACGTTTCTTGGATTGACAAAGACCGAATTCGCCCGGTGGTCGTACTGCCCGATCATCCGACCCTGATACATCGGCAAATACAGATCATCTCCCCTCTTCCATCGGTTTCCCTCAATAGGATAGAAGCCCTCGGCTTCCAGCTGCGCTGCCGTGCGGAACAGGTGGGAGTCTGAGGTCATGTTGAACAGTCCCTGCTTGAACCGCACCGGCCAGGCGCGGCGCTCCTTGCCGTCCGAGCGGTCCACCAGCACCGGATGCCGCTCATAGATGCGACGAGTGATATCCGCATCGCGTCGCGTGCGAAACACCGGGGCGGTGCCAGTATTCGGATTCACCCGAGCAAAGTCGCCAGCCACCAACGGGAAACATCGTTCCCGCTCATTGAGAGTCTTCGTATCGTGCAGGAAGAACGCGCACTCCGTCTCGTCGAACCGGCGATCCGCGCCGCCGAATATCAGCGCGCAGAACTTGAACCGAGAGTCAACGTCCGGGAAGAAGGGAGGCAGCTTTGTTCCAGGCCGACGGTTCTCGAAGTCGAAGAGCCCAGACACCCGTCCCCCGGTCGAGACCGTCTTGAAGAACCTCGCCGCTGTCTTGTCAGCGTAGATGCCCGAAGGCGTGAGCAGCCCCACGATCCCGTCCGATCTGACCAGGGACATCGCCCGCTCCACGAACAGCGAGTACAGGTTTATTCGTCCCCCACTAAGCAGTGGATAATGACCCGAGGTGCGTGCTACCTGCCGCAACTCCTTGGCATGTTGCTTGACCTCCTCGTGCTGAAGCGCAAGTTGTTCTCCAGCATCCTTTCGTTTCCCTATCAGGGCCTTCCGAATGGCCCCAGTAGCCGCGTGCGCTATCTGATCGTCGCGGAGCTTAAACCATTCGACTTCCGGTTGCTCAATGTTGTCCCACGGAGGATTCCCGATCACCGCGTCGAATCCGCCCTGCGGTCGAGCGTCCTGCCATCCCTGCCACACGCCGGGGAACGCCACCTGCCAGTGCAGGAACCGCTCCCGCTCCGCGATCGACCGCGCATCCGACCAGATACGGTCGAACCCAGAGTCATGTACATCGTCGAGTCCCACTTCAGAAACCTCCCCCCGCGCCAGCAGTCCGTACGCGTCGTCCGGCCTGCTCCCCAGCGTCTCCACCAGCGGGCTCTCGAATGCGACCCGCTCTCTCTTCTTCATCCCGGCCGTCATCCAGCGCAGCCCGCACAGGAAGTCGAGCAGTCCCCTGACGTCGGCGGTCGTGTCCTCGACGCCTCTGAACAGCGACGCCGACTCCTGCACCTCCGCGATGTCGGCGTCCGACATCTCCTCGATGCGCTGCATCCCCGACGTCGCCGCCTCTGCTCCGGCTATCGCCGAGCTTGCGAACAGCCCACCCAGCCGGTTCAGCTCGCCCGTCGCCTCCGTCACGCTCATGCCCACCAGCGAGTCGCCGCACCGCAGGTGATGGTCCAGGAACGACAGCGGCGCTCCCACCGTGAAGCTGTGCAGCCACAGCGACACCTTCGCCAGCTCGACTGTCAGCGGGTTCTTGTCCACGCCGTAGATGCACCGCTTCAGCACCATCCGCCTGATGATCGCCTGGTCCGTGAGCTGCGCCTCGTCGATTACCCAGTCCAGTTCCCGCGCCCGCCGGACGATGTCCCTGCGAATCGACGCCACCCGTCCCACCAGCGGCGACACGTACTCGCCTGCCAGCCACTCCGGGACCGAGGGCACGTACTCGACCAGCTCCGCGATGTAGTCCGATAGGAAGTCCACCGCCGACACGAGGAAGTGCCCGCTGCCCATCGCCGGGTCCAGCACCTTCAGCTCCAGCACGGCCTCAGCGGGGTCGAGCCTCCTCAGCTCGTCCCACCGTTCGGTATTCGGTCGGCTGTCGCTCCTGAGCTCCGCAGACCTCTTCTCGAACGCCGCGAGTCGCTCCTCAGCGAGCGGCTTCAACGTCCGGTCCACTATCAGGTCCACCAGCTCCTGTGGAGTGAAGAAGCTGCCGCTGTCCTTGCGCGCGTACGAGTTCGGACGCACTTCTATGGAGCCGTCCACATTGCGCACCGGCTCGCGCTCCAGGAGCCTCTCGTAGATTGAACCTAGCTGCTGCACGGACATGTCCCTGTAACTGATGAACCGCCGACGCTCTCGTGAGCCCGTCGAACCGACGCCTTCCCCCTCCGCGTGGCTCAGTTCGTGGATCATTGGCGCGACAACCGAGTCCGGCAGTCGCACACTCTCCAACATCGGAGCAGCATCCTCCGCGAACAGTCCGCCGTTGTACGGAGGCAGTCCGATCGACGGGTCTCCCTTGTCGATGAGCCCGCACAGCGTTGTCAGCTGGTCGTAGTATCTGGACGCGACAGTCGAGAACACCGTCCCGGTATCCATCCGGCGTGCGATGTCCTCACGCACGGGCTTTCGCAGCCCGTACCCTTCGTAGCGCGGGTCGTTCACCGGAAGCAGCCCTCGGTCCTCCGCGTACAGGATGAACAGCAGCCTGTACAGGAAGATCAGCGCGGCCTCCCGGACAGCCGGAAGCTCCTCGCCGCTCGCGTCGGCCAGCGCGCTTACCAGGCTTGGAAAGACCCTCTCGAACACAGTGCCCGAAAGGTCCGCCGCCACCTGCTCCTCGTACCGCCTGCCCTCGGCCAGCGCCGACGCTGCGAAGCTCTCGCGGGCTCCGTCCCGAAGCACGAACGACTCGCGGCTGAACAGCAGAAAGAACACTCGCAGCGCGTCTTCGTCGTCGGCTTCTATCGCCGCTCTTGGGTCCGTCTCGAAGTAGCCGGTGGCTCGGGGCCGCGCCTTGCTGTAGTACAGACGCCACACATCCCCGCTGGTCAGGATGCCCCACCTGATACGACCGTCGGACTCGACATCCGCCGTCGACAGATACCTGAGCATCTGGCCGTGAGGCGTTCTGGACGCCCTCCGCTCCTCCCTGTCTCGCGCGTCCAATGGGAGGCCGAGCCTCTTGCTCTCCACCACAGCCACGCCGTCCACGTATCTCTGGTCGGCGCGTACTCTGGCGGCGGCCCGCTCCTTGGAGTCGGCATCCGGGAACAGCAGCAGGTCCGGTATGTCCTCGTTACGAGCCGTGCCCTGCTGTGGGAGATAGTCGGCCCACCCCAGCAGCTCCAGCACCGGAAAGATGAGCTCCTGCTCCGTCACCGCCTCGTTCGGCTCGCTGTACCCGCCAACCGAGTCGAACAGCCGCCGCACCCCATCCCTGAACGCCCCGAACTCACCCGACGACACCACCAGGTCCCGCCACTCGTCCGTGGCCCGGATTCCCTCAGACAGGAAGTAATCTGTAAACAGCCGACCCGGCAATTCAGTGCTCCTTAGTTCCTGGCAGGGCAATCGCTCTTGGGCTTCAGCCCGACACCGTCAATCGTCGTTCCGGCGAAGGCCGGAACCCAGAATCGAGCGGAGTCAACGCACTGAAGTCCAAATGCAAATGCCCTGAGTCCCTTGCCCCTTTGCTAGCTCCAATTGTGCCGCTCCAACCCCAGCCCAGCCTATGATAACCCAATGACCCACAACCTCCCATGAAAACCAATCAACAGACCCCCCTCCCTCAGAGCCTGCCCCGTACCACGATACGGGGGCTGACAGGGGTAGGCATTTCGCAAATCGTCATTCCGGCGTAGGCCGGAATCCAGAGGCTGGGGCGTCCTTCGACAAGCTCAGAGCCTGCCCCGGACTTGATGCGGGGACGAACGACTCATTGGTTTACCTACCCCTGTCAGCTCCCTCAGGGTCGTAAATGCGCTGAGGCGCGAGAGGGTTGGAGCCTGCCCCGTACCTGATACGGGGGTGAGGGTGAAATAGCTTGATCTCAAGTTGCCAGACACTACCCACGCCCCTCTGGATTGCCGAGCGGCTACCCAATCGCTCTCCCCCAAAACACCAGCCATTAACAACCCCATCCCGTAACAGGGGCACACACACCCTAAAGGGTGTGCCCTTGTTACGGCTGTCGATTCGTAACACCTGCAACACTCCCGAAACAACCTGTTACACCCAGACTCCGTAACACCTGCAACACTCCCGAAACAACCTGTTACACCCAGGCTCCGTAACACCCGTAACACCACTGAAACACCTGTTACGGGGTCTGTAATCTCGGCTGGCGAGCCTTCAGACCCCACCGGTTGCCATCCAGCTGCAAGAACAGGTCGTCCCGCCTGTTTAGCGTGACTCGAACCGAACCGGTTTTCGCGTCGATAGCTTCCGCCAGTGCGGAACTGCTCATCGCGCCATTTCCGAGTGCGGCCGCCATTCGCTCGGCCAGCGGCAGCTTTGAGGCGAGGGTCTTGTACTCACCCGCAGCCACCCTCTCCACCGAGAACGACGGAGAGAACGTGATCTTCAGCGTCACCGGCTTCAGTAGAGGACCGACGTTCGTCTTGCGGTGCCACAGCGCCACCACCATCGAGTCCTCGCCCATCTCCTGCTCCTTCTGCGCCTGCCACACGTTCCGGCTCAGGTTCGACCAGAACACGCTCCCGAACGGACTCGTCTGAGGCCCGGCGGCGACGCTCTTGCTCACGTGCGCCACGATCAGCGACGTCACCTCGAGCTGTCTCAGTCCGTAGAACAGCGACTGCACCGACTCCGGCTCGTTCGGGTTTCCGCCGCACGCAGGCACCGCGCTGTCCACCACCACCAGGTCTATGCCCTTCGACTGGACGGTCTCTGCAAGCCACTCAACGTCGTCCACCAGCCGTCCGGCACACCGCCGGTAGAACACTCTCGGATGCGTGGGCAGCCCCATGCCCTCAGCGATCCTGCCAAGCCGGCCGTGCGCCTCCTCTGCCTCCATCTCCCAGTCCAGGTACAGCACGTTGCCCGGATTGCACTCGAACGGCTCCTGCATCCCCTCGGTGACCATCGTCGAAAGCCACAGCGCCACCATGCTTTTTCCCACCCCGCCGTCGCCGAAGATCATGTTCGGAAGTCCCTCGGCCAGCAGCGGGGTTAGCCTGTAGCCTCCCGGCGAGTCCTTCGGGGAAGTCCACTCCGACAGGTCCAGCACGTCGGCTCCCCGCCTGTAGAGATTCAGGACGTTGATCGAGGCCTCCTCTATGATGTGCCGCCACGGAACTTCGGACACCTCGCTCTCGCACTGTTTGGCGATGTCGACCCGGCTGCGGACCGACGTGATCTGGTATCGAGACCCCACGACGTGTCGCCAGACGTGCCGCCCATCGAACGGCAGGTCCGAACGGTACTGGACCGAGATCTCGCCGTACACCTCGCCACGATGCGCCTGGTAGATGCGCGAAATCTTTACCTGCACCCCGTCCTCCGGCCAGTGCAGCCTGAAGACCGGGCCTCTCTGCTCTATTCTGGGGATCGAGGAGACCATCTCACTGCAACTCCACCCTGTCCGCGGGTATGCCACCCTCGCGCCGAGGTCCAGGCATACGTCGCGGTTCAGCCGCTCGGAGCGTGGGCAGCGCCAGCGAGGTCGATGGCCTGCTGTACCGACCATACTCCGGGCGGCCCCGCTCAAGCACATCGACCAGCCTGCCGACAGCCTCGATCAGCTCCCCAACGTCCGCGCTCGGCCCGTCCGCGTACGTGGGATCCATGTGACGCTGTTGACGCTGGTCGTGCCGCCGCCACGCCGCGTCCAGGCTGCGCTTCCTTTCGGACCGGCTCCTGGCGCGGCACGGTGGGCAGTACAGCCCCTGCGTACGCAGCTCCAGGATCACCCCGCACACGCACTCGACCTTTCTGTCCAGGCCTTTGGACGGTGTCTTGTCGTTCGTTGTCATCTGTCTCTCCTCCATCGCACCCGAAAAGAACGAAAAAAGGCCCTCACCGAGTCCACCGAAGCAAAACTCGGGAGGGCCATTTACAGACCTGTCGGGGACGGTCCAGCCGTCTGGTATTCAGATGTACGCTTGCGCTAAACTACCGCACAATCGTTCTAATACATACTGCACGATACGAACAGAAATTGCAAGCGCCGGAACCCGCACGAGTCTGTGTCAGTTTAGTAGGCGCACTCTGGAGCGCGGGCGTCTCGCCCGCATTCCCCCGTAGGGGCGGGTTTCAGACTCGCCCGTCCATGTCGAAACCACCTACTAATCTGACACAGGTTCAACCCGCACTGTCAGGGCAATCGCATCTGGACTCTGGCCCGTCTCCAACTGCCCCCTCTCCCTGAGGGAGAGGGTTGGAGCCTGCCCCGTACCCCGATACGGGGGTGAGGGTGAAAACGGATTGATCGCAAGCTACCGCGCACTACACATACACCTCTGGATTCCGGCGTACGCCGGAATGACGGACTTATGCAATCTTCTCAGTCTACGGCCAAGGCAATTGCATTTAGAACCCACTGCGGCACGATTGCCAGTAAAAGCCCCGATAACACCCCGCAACCGTCGTTCCGGCGAAGGCCGGAACCCAGAATCGGGCAGACCTCGACACCTTGAAATCAAAATGCGACTTCCCTAGCGTCTGAGGCCCCAGCTGTTGTCCCAACACAGCCCTTCGTAATAAGATGCGACCGAGGCAGCCGGATACGATTCCCGCAATCGCCCGCCTGCCGTCGATCACCGGAAGTATGGATCCCGCGGCTTCTCCCGAAGCCCGCCATATCAGTGGAGGCTATTGTGGACCAGGAACGAGACCTATACATGCTGATGCTTCGGCGGATGATGCTGATTCGAGAGTTCGAGGAGAACGTCAAACAGCTCGTCCAGCGAGGCGAGCTCGTGGGCATGGCCCACTGCTACATCGGCGAGGAAGCCGTGGCTGTCGGCGCGTGCGCCGCGCTGCGCGACGACGACTACATCACCGGCAACCACCGCTCTCACGGCCACCCCATATCCAAGGGCGGCGACGTCCGGCGAGCCATGGCCGAGCTTCTCGGCAAGGCCACCGGCTACTGCAAGGGCAAGGGCGGCTCCATGCACCTGGCCGACTTTGAAATCGGTATTCTCGGCGAGTCCGGCATCGTAGCCTCTGCTCTCCCGGTGGCCGTTGGCGCTGCTATGGGCAGCAAGATGCAGGGCAACGACCGCGTTGTCGTCGCCTTCTTCGGAGACGGCGCCAGCAACCAGGGCGCGTGTCACGAGGCGATGAACCTCGCCTCCATCTGGAAGCTGCCGGTCATCTTCCTGTGCGAGAACAACCAGTACGCGGTGACCACCAGCTTCAAGGATTCCGTCGCCGTGGAGAACATATCCGACCGCGCCTCTGCATACAACATGCCCGGCGTGCTCGTCGACGGACAGGACGCGATGGCCATGTTCGAGGCCACCACCGAGGCCGTGAGAAGAGCGCGCGCCGGAGAGGGCCCGACGCTCCTCGAGGCGCGCACCTACCGGTACGAGGACCACTCAGAGGGTCTGGTACGCATCCTGCGCGAGTCCTACAGGACGGATGAAGAGCTCGCGGCCTGGCGTGAGCGCGACCCGATCGACGTCCACACACACTGGCTCGTCGAACAGGAGATAGCCTCGCAGGAAGAGGTCGAAGCCGTCCGCGAGGACGTCGCCGACACGATCGCCGAAGCCCTCCAGTTCGCACGCGAGAGCCCCTACCCCGAGATGGACGACCTACTCACCGACATGTACGCCGACCCGCTCCCAGTGTACAACTGAGTAGCGAGGACAAATATGCCCCCTCTCCCTCGTCGAAGGGCTAGGGAGAGGTATTCTCAACCCGTCATTCCCGCGAAAGCGGGAATCTAGGGGTGGGGTGAAGGGAACCAAGGAGACACGACCAATGTCTGAGATAACCTACGCAGATGCGCTAAACGCCGCTATCAAAGAAGAGATGCGACGCGACGAAAGTGTGTTCATCATGGGCGAGAGCATTCGCGGCGGCATCTACGGCGTGACCGGCGGCCTCTCCCAGGAGTTCGGCGACCGCGTCATCGACACGCCGCTGTCCGAGAACGGCTTCATGGGCGCCGCCGTCGGCGCGGCTGCCGTGGGCATGAGGCCCATCGTGCAGTCGCTCTCCAGCTTCCTCTGGGTCGCAATGGACCAGCTCATCAGCCAGGCCGCCAAGATGCGCTTCATGTTCGGTGGCCAGGTCAACCTGCCCGTCGTGTACCGCTGCGGCATGATCTACGGCGCCAACAGCGCCGCCCACCACACCGACAGGCCCTACCCCATGCTCATGAACATGCCAGGCCTGAAGATCGCGATACCCACCACGCCGTCCGACGCCAAGGGCCTGCTCAAGACAGCCATCCGCGACAACGACCCCGTCATGTTCTTCGAGGACAACAACCTCACCGGCACGCGCGGGGAGGTCGACGATGACGGCGACGTCACGATCCCGTTCGGCGTGGCCGACGTCAAGCACGAAGGCTCTGACGTCACAGTGGTCGCGCTGGCAGGCATGTTGCGACGGGCAGTCGCGGTCGCCGAGACGCTGGAAGACGAGGACATCTCCGTAGAGGTGATCGACCCGCGCACGATAGTCCCGCTGGACACAAGGACCATACTCAACTCGGTCGAGAAGACCGGTCGGCTGGTCATCGTGGACCCGGCGCACAAGAGCTGCAGCGTAGCATCCGAGATCTCGGCGATGGTCGCGCAGGACGGCTTCTGGAGCCTCCAGAGCCCGATCCAGCGGGTCACGAGTCTCGACTGCCACTTCCCGTTCAGCCCCGCGCTGGAGTCCGAGGTCTTCCCCAACGAGGAAAAGATAACCGACGCCATCTACGCCACCCTGGAAGGCTAGCGCCTGCAAATATCCCCCTCTCTCAGGGCTTGCAGGGGTAGGTAGGGGCAGGTTTGAAACCTGCCCCTACTCCCCTCAGCACCAGGGAAGAGGAAGTTGTCATCCCCCCTCATCGGTAAGGAACACTCATGGCTACCAACGTGCTGCTCCCCCAGTGGGGCATGAACATGGAAGACGGGACGCTGACCAAGTGGCTCGTCAACGAGGGCGAGGAGATCGCCGAGGGCCAGCCGCTGGTCGAGGTCGAGACGGCCAAGATCAACTCGGAGCTCGAGTCCCCCGCCACCGGAGTCGTCTCTCACATCATGCACGCCGAGGGTTCGCTGGTGAAGGTCGGCGAGCTCGTGGCCGTCATCGGCGCGCCTGGCGAGAACCCTCCCCGACCCGAGCCGGGGGCCCCGGCCTCACCGGGCGGGGCGCGGAGGCGTCCCCGACGGGCAGGCGCACGGGCAAGCGGCGCAGCCCGCCAGGTCACTCCGGTCGCCAGACGGCTGGCACGTGACAACGGCATCTCCGTGGACGACATCACAGGCACCGGGCCGCGCGGGCGCATCACCGAGCAGGACGTGCGCGACGCCATCGAGGCTCGGCAGCGAAGACCACAGCTCCAGGTGGTCCCGAGAGCGAGGATGCTCGCGCGGCAGGAAGGCATCGACCTGGCCGACGTGCAGGGCTCAGGCCCGAACGGCCGGATCGTCGTGGCCGACGTTGAGCGCGCCATCGCCGAGCGGGATGCTGGCGCGGCTCGCGCAGCCGCCGTCGGCGAGGTGGTGCCCCTCACCGGCCTTCGGAAGATCATCGCCGACCGGATGACCCTGAGCGTCAGCACGATGGCTCAGGTGACGCTCACCACCGAGGTCGACGTCACCGAGATGCTGAAGCTCCGAGAGTCGCTGGTCGCCGAGTGGAGACCGCACCGGCTGCGTCCGCTCGATCTGGACATCATCATCGCCGCAGTAGCCGAGGCCCTCAAGGCCCACCCGCGGCTCAACGCTCATCTGGTCGACGGCGACGTGCTGCTGCTCAAGGAGCTCAACATCGGCCTCGCAGTGGCAGTGCCCGACGGCCTGGTCGTGCCGGTCCTGAGAGGGGCCGACTCGCTCGACCTGCTGGGCACAGCCCAGGCGATGCGCGAGCTGGCCGACAAGACTCGCAAGGGCAACCTCGGCGTCGACGACGTCACGGGAGCCGGGTTCACGGTGACCGCGCTCTCCAACTACGACATCGACGTGTTCACACCCATCATCGACCCGCCGCAGGTGGCAATCCTGGGGCTCGGTCGGGCAATAGAGAAGCCGGTCGTAGTGGACGGAGAGATCGTCGTGCGCTCGATGATGCACCTCAGCGTAACCTTCGACCACCGCGCCCTGGACGGAGTGCCCGTCGCCGAGTTCATGCGCACCCTCAAGGCCCGCCTGGAGTCGCCGGCGGTTTAGTGTTGACATTTCCCGTCATTCCCGCGAAAGCGGGAATCCAGAGGCTTCATGAATGAAAACGCCTTGCGTTTATATTCTCGCGAGCAAGCCCAATGGCACTCTGTACATCGGTGTGACGTCGAACCTCATACAACGGGTATGGCAGCACAAGAATAACCTCGTGGAAGGATTCACCAAGCGTTATGGTGTTCACTGTCTAGTTTGGCATGAGGTCCACGAGACTATGGAAAGCGCTATCAGAAAGGAAAAGGCGCTCAAGAAATGGAACCGGGCTTGGAAGATCGAGTTGATTGAGAGAAGTAATCCGACATGGTCGGACATGTATGACGAGATTTGCTGAGAGCCTGTGTCTGAGAATCCGGGGGGTGGATTCCCGCTTTCGCGGGAATGACGGGTGAGTGGCGGGAATGACGGGTGAGTGGCTCTCACTCGTCTGGTAAGAAACAACAGGGGCGGTCAAGTGACCGCCCCTGGTTTTGTTTAGCGTATTTCCGTTTGGGTTACCGGGCCGTTGACCTCCGGCGCATCACCCTGGAGCCTGTGTAGACCATCAGCGCGCCTGTGAGGGCGAGCACTACCAGCAGGCCGACCGGTAGGTTCGTGTCGCCTACGGGAGGATCGACCGGCGGCACCGCAGTAGGCTCAGGCGTGGGCACTGCCGTTGGGGCAGGCGTGGCCGTAGCCGGAGCAGGAAGCGGCGTGGACGGCGGGACCGCCGTCGGCGTGATGCCCGCGACCTGGTACATGGCCGTCTGGAGGATCTCTTCGTCGACCGCCAAGGTCAAGCTGCCGAGAGACCTGAGACCGGTGACGGTGACGGTGATGCCACCATCATCGGTGAGGCCCATCGAGAACCTGCGCATTCCCCAAGAGTCGCTGGCGTCGTCACGCTGGTACACACTGAAGGCGCCGAGCGCGTTGGCCTGGAAGACCGTGGGCAGTCCGCCCAGCTCCTCGACCGCGCTGGAGTCGAGCGTCAGCACGACGGTGGCGCGGCGGATGAGCATCACGCCGGACTCCATGTTGCCTTCGGCATCATAAGTCGAGATGGTCGCGCATGCCTGCATTGCGCCGGCAAGGTCTCCACCGGAGCAACCCGCGGCGTCCGAGCTAACCATGACCTGGTAGGTCCTGGCCCTCGACGTGTTCGGCAGCATCACGGTTGCCATGCCGTCGTCGGAGCTAACAGTAGCGCTGTCGTCGGGCTGGACGACTGTCGCGCCCTCAGCGGCGGTGACATCGGCCACGACCTCTATCGCCACCGGTGTTGCCGGCGCAGCCGGGACCCGAGTCGGCTTCGTGGGGTCAGTCGGGCCAGGCGGCACAGTAGTGGCCGTGGGAATCGCCGTAGCCGTGGGAGTCGCCGTAGCCGTGGGAGTCGCCGTAGGCTCAGGGCCAACCCTCAGGCTGGTATCTCCGCCGATTGTGGTCACTTCGTCGAGCTCAGCGCTGCCAGAGAAGGGGTATAGTCCATCAGCGACATCTTCGCCGACGGCAACCCTGTAACTGAACGAGTCCACACGTATGAAAGTGAAATCTACCATCTGCCCGGACTCAACAGCGCTGATCGTCTGACCATCGCCGCCCGATTCCACTGCAGCCGAGCCATCAACGTAACTGAAACCAGCCGGAAGATCCTCCTCTACACTGCCGAAGCTCCTCAATTCGGGAGCATCAGCAAGGCCGAGACCGCTTATAGTTACGGTCACCTCGGCCCCGGCGTCCACAGGATCTGGGGAGAATGACCTAGTGACGCCATCTCCCGTCGGAGGTGGCTCAGAGGCTGCAACTGTTACGCTTCCGTCCCCGCCGATGGTTGTTGTTTCGTCGAGCTCTGCGGTACCGGAGAAGGGATAGGCGCCGCCAGAGACACCAGAGTCAACGGAAACCCTATAACTGAACGAGTCGACACGTATGAAAGTGAAGTCCACCATCTGCCCGGATTCAACAGCGCTGATCGTCTGACCATCGCCGCCCGATTCCACTGCAGCCGAGCCGTCAACGTAACTGAATCCCGACGGAAGATTCTCCTCTACACTGCCGAAGCTCCTCAGCTCCGGAGCGTCAGCCAGGCCGAGACCACTGATAGTTACAGTGAACTCGCCTCCGGGGGAAACAGCGCTCGCCGGCAACGCTCTTGTCACTTCAGTAGTGGGTTCAGGAGGGTCTGGAGTCGTGGTCTGAACCACGACCGTTACTTGGCGCTGCCCCCCTATCGGGTCTCCGACATCGTTTTCTCCATCGAAATGGGCTGCGCCTGCTGCGGCGTTTGGATCGACGGAAACTTGATAAGTGAAGGAATCAATACGTATAACTGTGAATTCGATATCCTGCCCCGAAGGCACAGCACTAACCTCAGCTTTGTCGCCGCCCACATCGACAGCTGCTGAGCCCGGCACGTAACTGAAGCTCGGGGGAAGGGTCTCCGTGACCTGGCCAAAGCTCCTCAATTCAGGGGCATCCGCCAGATCAAGGCCACTGATAGTTACGGTTAGCGTACCGCCCGGAGCAACCTCAGTATCAGAAAAGGACCTCATCAAATTCTGCTGGGCGGCCAAGGGGTTCGAAATGCCGAAGAGGCCAATGATGCCCACGACCGCTACGACCACCAACAGCGGCAACGATTTACTGATCAAGCTTTCTCTCCTTACCAGTCACGTTCGCCCGGCGGGCCAGCCGTGGAGCGGGAACTCCCACACCTGGGCCGGTCCACCGAAGCGAACGGAGCCTTTTGCCCTATGTTGTATTACCTAACGCCGCTGTAGTCTAGCGGTTCTTAGTTGACTTACTAGACGTTTTCGAAGTACAGCCTGACGACCTCCAGCACCTCGGGACCTGTGATCAGGTCATCGAAGTAGTCCCTCACCGCGTTCAGGACCTCAGTGCCATCGATCACGCCGCTCTCGTCGGCGTCGTACGAGGTGTCCAGGCCGAGGTCGTTGACCATGATCGTTACGTAGATCATGTCGGTCGCCTCGTCGTCGTCGGTGGCCGTGACCGTGACCATGTAGCTGCCCTGCGTCTCGTAGTCCAGCATTGCGCTGGTCGTGATCTCGCCGGTAGCCGAGTCGATGCTAAACGACCCTGCGTCAGCACCATCATCGAGACTGTAGGCGAGCGTGTCGCCGCGGTCCGCGTCGGTGGCCGTTACCGTACCTACTACCGTACCGGTAGCAGTGTTCTCAGTAGTGTTCTCGTCCACGCTGAACGTGGTCGAGGTAGCCGCAAACATCGGAGCGGTGTTCGTAGGCATTGGCCTCGCGGAGGCGGAGAAGCCTCTTGGCGCGGACGGAGCCTCGTTCACGTTGGTGACCATGATGGTGACCATCGCCGTGGCCCTCTGGCCCTCGGCGTCGGTGGCCGTGACTTCCACCATGTAGGTGTCGTCAGAGCCATCGGCGTCCAGGTGCGTCACCGCCGCAACCGCGATCTGAGCGGGACCCGAGTCACGGTCGTCGTCTACCGCCGGGGTTGCTGTCACGTCGTTGTGATACAGCTCCGGATCAGTCGACACCGCGGTCAGCCTGGCTAGGAAGAACCTGCTGGCGTTCGCGCCGCCGATCTCGTACGTGAGTTCCTCAGACCCATCGTCAGTCGCCAGGATCGGGCCGCCGACGTAGCCGGTGGAGGGGGTATTCTCCGGCACTGTAATTACCGGTGAGTCGTCCTCGAACATTGGCGCGGTGTCAGGCGATGTGGTGGACGTTCCGCTATCGTCGCCCATTGCCTGGACGGCGTTGGCGAAGCTAGCTATCAGCGCGCGGTCGGCATTGGCGCCGAGCGGCATCATTGCGCCCCTCTCGTCGTCGTCCGTTACCGGGTCATCCTCCTTGTTGTAGCCGTCACGGTAGGTCACCACTACGTGCAGATAGTTTCCGATGTCATCCATACCGGGATCATATGTGTCCGACGTCTCACCGGCCAACATGCTAATGGCTTCCGTGGACGTTCCGGCATCAGACGGGCAGTCTCCGTTCGCTTCTTCCGCAACGATCACATAGCGATTATTCGTCGTGGGATTGGAGTCGCGGACGACACAGAGTTCGGCCGCCGCATCCGTCGTGTACCACTGCCAGGAGGTAATGGTCTCTTCGTCGTCGGCTCCGGTCATGATGCCGTCAGCGTCCGACAGGGATGCGGTTGCGGGATCCATGATGTTTGGCTGCATCGGCCCCAGTTCAACTTCACCATCCTCGTTGTTGTTCATCACCTCGACCCTCACGGCCTTCACACCGCGGGCTCCGAGGTTGTCGATCACCACCACATCCACTTCGTAGACGTTGTCGCCGTCCATATCTTGAGGAGCCTCGAAGTCCGGAGCCGACCTGAAGTGGATGCGGCGTCCTATGCCGTCCTCAGGTGTGCTGAGCTGGAAGAGGTTGCCGTCGTCGCCGTTCAGCTCCCACCTGGGGGCGTCATTACGGTCCGGATCGCTCTTCGTGTAGAGGTTCTGGCTGGTCGTTGCAGACAGCTCGTCGCCTTCGAAGATGAAGATCTCAGAGTTACCTGAAACGATGCTTGGCGCCTCGTTGACGTCGGTGGCAGTGATAACCACGGTGATGTCGTCGTAGTTCTCAGCGTCACTGTCTCCAAACGGGTCTACCGCCCTGACTACGATCCGGTACCGCCCATCGGTGCTGCCTTCGATCTCATCGACGTGGTCCTCGAAGCTGAGCTCATCGGCCACCATGACCTGACCCGTCGCCTTGTCAATCGAGAAGAACGGATGGTCAGCCGCGATTACGTCGGAGTTAGCCAAGTCACCTTGTGCTGCTTCCGTCACGATCTCGTAGCTCAATATATCCGGGTCTTCATTGATATCCACCTTAACCGGGCGTCCGACAGGATCACCGACAGCAACGCTTTCCATCACCGTCCTGGTGGTCTTGTTGTGCCTGAAGTCCGGTGAGTTATTCGAACCGGGTGCCTCACGAACCACATTGGCAGACACTCCAATCGCGTGCGTAGTAGTTGCGGGATCTACACCAGTGCCGTCTGCGTCGTACTCATACATCGCGCGGGCAAGCAGGTACCGACCCACATCGTCCGCATTCGGGGTATATGTGTTCCCAGAGGCAGTGCCATCAACCGCTGCCCACTGAGTGAGTATCCCGGCCATATCACTGGGATCAGGCTCCATGTCTGGATTGCCGACCTTTGACCTATACCAGGTCCAAGTGACGGACCCACTCTCGTCCTCGTCGTCAAGCATGGCATCGATTTCCACGTTGAACTGAGGCTGCAGCCATTCCAACTCCACCATGCCCGGCTCGTTATCATTGACGACTGTGACGGTTACGTCCAGTTCGGCGTACTTGTCAGGGCCTCCGCCGACGGCTGCCGCCTCAGTGGCGCGGACCATCAGCCTATAGACGTTGTTCTCAGCCTCGTCATTGTTCGCCGTGTCGTCCGGGTCGACGACGTGCGCTCGATCCGAGGGAGTCTCGTAATCCGGCGGACTCGCGAACCTTAGCGTGCCATCGTCGATCGTGAAGTCCGAAGCGTCGGTACCCCACAGACTCCACACGATTTCGCCACCGTCTGGATCGACGGCCTGGAAACTCTCCACTGCGGCCGTGCGGTTCTCCATGTAATCGTCCGGCATGTTGGTAAGCGCCGCACCGTCCTCACGGGAGTTCTCCACGAAGTATGGACTCTCGTTGAGGTCGATCAGCACGATCTCCACGGTGGCCAGCGTGGTGCGGCCAGCGGAGTCCTCAGCCTCGACCAGCACGGTGTAGCTCGACTTGTCCTCGTGGTTGAGGTCAGGCCGCATGTCGTCGTTCGGGCCCACGCCCGCAACGGTAATCTGTCCGTGCTGGTCTATGGAGAAGTTGGCGTCGTCGCCAGTGTTGGAAGACATCTCGTAGCCAACAGCGCGCATCGCCGTGACGGGATCGCCCACGCGATCACCTATCCTGGCGTTCTCGGCGACCATTCTCATGATCGTCGAGGCGCTGAAGGCTGGGCCTTCAGTAGGATCATCCGGATCCTCGGGGTCAGGGACCACCTTGACCGCGAACTTCGATGTCGCCTTAACGCTGTACAGGTGATACTGCACACCGCCATCAGGCGTTGACGAAGTGGCGTTGGGCTCCTTCGCCATCGTAACGTTCTCGTTGTTGACGGTTTGGACCTCCTGGACGCGCTCGTCGACGCCAGGCGTCATCAGATCGTCTTTCTTGCTCAAAGTATCCGTGTACACGACCGACACACGCAGGTACTTACCATCGTCGGCCGTCACCGGAGTGTAGGAACTCTCGGTCGCGCCCGCGATTGGGCTGGATGTCACCGTATCAATGTTGTCGGCGTGCGACCACTGCCATGTAATGACGGCCACGTCGTTATCGGGATCGTCGAGAGTGGCGGTAATGGCCATGCCGGTCAGAGGCTGATCGGGATTGTCACCCTCAGCCATCAGCGCGATCTCACCGTCCTCCTGGACGTTGTCGACGAAGATAGTCACATCGATCGTGTCTCTTGCATCTTCCTCGTCTGTTGCAACCACTGTGACGTTGTAAACGCTGTCACCGTTGGCGTCGCTTGGAGTCTCGTAGTCAGGCGGATCAATAAATCTGAGGTCGCGTGGCTCATTCTCACCGTGTAGGTTGGCCGCGCTCAGCACGAACAGGCTGGCGTCGTCACCTTCCACAGACCACGTAACCTGGTCGCGCGCGTCCTCGTCGCTCGCCCTGTATGTGTTGCTCTGGTCTTCAGTTCCAGTCGTTATTGGATCAGTGCCTACAACCGTTCCAACCGGGGGCCGAACGGTCAATTCAGGCATACCGTCGTAGGAGTCGTCGTCCGAGTCCTGCTCGTTGACGCGAAGCTCAGTGGCGCCGACCACTATCTTGGGCGGGTCGTTATCGCCCTCGGCGGTGATCGTGACCACCTGAACGTCGGTCTCACCGCTGGGGTCAACGGCCCTTACCATGACCACGTACTCTCCAGCCGTGGAGCCGTTGTCACCGTAGAAGCGCTTATCCGTCATGGCCCCAGAGGGCGTCTCGGATTCGGTGGACAGCGTCTTGGTCAGAGTGAGCTGTCCAGTCGCCTTGTCTATGGATACGAATGCCATATCGGTGAAGTAAGTCACGTTATTAACTTGGTAGGTGGTAGTAGCGATCGGGTCCTCTTCGTTATCGGCACCCGGGTTGACCCAGAGGTCGTATGAAAGGATGTCATCGTTCGGGTCCCTGGCCGTCACAGGGTCTGGGATTTCCATGCCCACTGCGAGGCTCTCTTTGACCTCCCTGGTGTAGTCTCCACCGGCGGTGAAGCCGGGGGAGCCGTTCTCGGGATTCTCGACTGCGTCTGAGTCAGAGGAGACCTCGGCCCTTACCGGGTACATCGATACGCCGATCGCCTCTTTATCTTCTCCCTCGCCATCAGTGTAGGATGCGAAGGCCCGAAGAATACGGCCTTCGTCCATTGCGGTTACTGCTGTGTCAGGACAAGGGCCATTCAGGCGGTCGGACGCTCCCTGCTGTCTTGTTACACACTTTCCTGCTGGAACATAGGTGTTGGAATCACGATCTTGGTCTTGAGATACCACACCCAGGCCCATTGTGGGCTCATCACCAACGGTACCGGTTGAGGCCTGCCAGTGCCCGTCCACGTCAGGATCAGGGTCAGTAACCCTTGACACCGTCCATGTCCATTCGATCTCGCCGACAACACCGTCCTCATCGGACAGTGTTGCGGTAATCGGGGTGCCCACTTCGGGCTGGAGCCAACTGAGCTCCACGTCGCCATCCTCTTCCTCGTTGGTGACCTGCACCATGACGTCAGTCTCGGTCGAGAGGGCGCGTCCGGTCTCACCGGATGCACGCCGCTCAGAGGCCCGCACCGTGATTATGTACAGGTTGTCTGAGGAGGTTGCCGTCTCGTCTAAATCTGCGGTTGTAGCGTCGTCATCACGCTCCCTGTCAGTCGGATTTTCGTAGTCCGGCGGACTCACGAACATGAGGTAGCCGTCTTCTATCGTGAAGTCATCGGCGTCCAGTCCCGTAACGTCCCAGTCAATCTGGGCACCCTCCGGGTCAGACGACGTGAAGACCCTCACCGCGTCTTCACTGTTCTCGGCGAACTCTATAGGCTCGTCGCTCTGTGCGGAGGCCGCGGGAGCGAAGAGCATGAGGGTTGCAAGCACAGCAGCAACGATGAGCAAACGGGTCATTACTGTGTTGAGCGATGGGGTCAGCATTCGAATCCTCACTTTTGATTGATTGCAAATGAAAGGACAAAACCAAAGACGGTCTGAGCCGCTAGTTTTGTACACCTAGCAGCGCCGGGTTGTCAAGGGTCTGGAGACTGTCAAAACCGGGCAATCAGGCCTCGCCTAGCGGCGGCGTATGTCACCGTCGGGGGACATTCTACACTATTTCCGGCGGGGGGAAATAGGTGGTTTGAATTTGGAATTTTGAATGTTGAATTGTGAATTGGGGGTGGCGGCGTGTGGATTGCCGAGCGGCGAGCCACTTTCTGGGTTCCGGCCTTCGCCGGAACGACGAAGGGGGGCGGGTTTGGGGTGTGCTTCGGTGGGGTCTGGGTGAATGGGGGTGTTTTGGTTGGTCGGGTTCGATGTCGAATCCATTGGGGGGTTGCTCCTACGGGGTTGGGCGTTGTGGGTCTGTGAAAGAGCGCGGGTTTATGCGGAGGTCAGGTGCTGAAGAAGAGGCGGACGATCTCGAGAATCTCACCGCCGGTGAGGAGGCCGGCGAAGTAGTCCTGAATGGCCTGGATGACCTCGTCGCGGGAGATCGTTTCGTTGTGGTCGGCGTCGTAGGTGTCGCCGAGGGTGCCGAGGCTCACGTCGGTCACAGTAATGGTGACGGTGGTCGTGGCGGTCGCGCCGGATGGATCGGTCGCTGTGACGGTTACGGTGTACTCGGTCCTGGTCTCGTAGTCGAGGCTCGTGCCGGGTCCGACGGTTATCTGACCGTCGACGCTGTCCACATAGAAGAAGGCCGTGTCGGGGCCGCCGAGGGTGTATGTGAGAGCTTCGTAGTCGGTCGCGGCGACGGGGTCGCCTACAGGGTCGCCCGCGGGGGTGTTCTCCTCGATGGAGCGAGTGGTCGTCGCACCCTCGGCGAAGGATGGTGAAACGTTCTCGGATGGGGCCTCGGCATGGCCGTAGACTGTTATGCCCCATGAGCTGATTACACCTGAGCCGAAGCGGTAGTGGTCGGTGATCCTAAGGGTCCAGACACCGTTGGGATTTTCACCGAGGTGTCTGGCTGAGCCGAAGCGGTAGGGTCCGCGCAGAGAGACGTAGTCGTTGAAGGGATCGTCGTCGTCGGTGAATGTGTCGTACTGGCCGACCAGCTTGGAGATCGCGCCAGAGGGGGACTCCAGCTCGAGCTCCAGATCGCGGAACGAGTCGTGCTTGAACCTGGTGTTGATCTCGACGAACTCGGTGAACTCGATATCGGAGTCGAAGTCCAGCGTTAAGGTGATTGTCTCGATGCTGGCGGCATCTCCAGGGTCGGGGATGGTCCTGCTTATCTTTGGTGACTGGACGGTCGCTTCCTGCATCGGGGGCAGGTTGGTCCAGGTCCTGGCGAGGTCGACGGCCGCAGCCGCGTCGACGACTCCGAAGCCGTACTCGTGGTTGAAGTGGTAGCGGTCGGAGTCGGATGTCGAGCCGTACACAGGCGCGCCTTCCAGCCAGCCCGGGTTGGTGGGATCGTTCTTGCGGGCGGACCCGGCGAGGACGAGCTTGACGTCGCGCCAGGTGAGTTCAGGGTTGGCCTGTCGGACGAGGGCGGCTACGCCGGAGACGATCGGAGTGGCGGCGGAGGTGCCGTTGAAGTCGTCTATGTAGCGGTCGGAGTTTTCGACAGTGACAACCAGGAGATCGTCTTCCGGAATGAAATCACCACCAGGGGCACAGACCCAGAGGTTGGCGCCCATTTCGGAGTAGCTGCTCCTGACGCCTTGTCCCGAGACGGCGCAGGCCGCGGTGACGGCGTAGAAGTTGGCACGACCGTCCAGGTTGCCGTCGTCCCCTCTTCGATGTCCGTTGCCGGCTGCCCAGACGTAGAAGACGCCCTTGCCGTCGTTGCCCCTGGTGACGCCGTTCTCGACCGCCAGCTGCCACAGCGCGCTGGACGGGCTCGCGCCAGGTCCATCCACGGCTCCCCAGCTATTGTTGGAGACGGCGGTCACGTCGGCGCTGCGGCCCATGGCGTCGGCTATCTGCGATTGTGCAAGCGAGACAGAGTCCGCCACGGCCAAGCCTGCCAGGAGGTTATGTCCGTAGATGGTGGCGCGCGGGACGACGCCTCGTACTCCGATGTCGTTGTCTCGCGCGGCGATGAGGCCAGTGACGTTGGTGCCGTGGTGGGCGAAGGGATGGTGGATGTCGCCCTCGCCGGTGTAGTCGTGGTTGCGGGAGGAATCGACGTTGTCGATGAGGTCCTCGTGGGTCCAGTCCATGCCGCTGTCAACGACGACGACGTTTATGCCCTCGCCGGTGATGCCCTCTTCCCAGACGGGTTCGACGTTGATGTCCTCGCCGCTGGGCTGCTTCAGGTGCCACTGGCAGGCGAAGAGGGGGTCCTCGATGGAAGGATCGGCGAGTGCCTCGGTCCGGGCCTCGCAGGACTCTATGAATTCGGTGTAGGCAACGTCCTCGATGGCGTTGATGGTGTAGAAGACGGGGTAGGTGATCTTGTAATCATCATCCGGGGTGGTCAGTTCTATATAGTAGGCGCCGGGAGCGAAGTCGTCCTCGATCCGGAAGCCGTACCTGATGAATTCATCGTCGGAGTTCACGATGCCCAGGGGGCGGATGTTAACTGAGAGCTCCTCGCCCTCAGCATTGGTCACAATGGAGTCGATGGCCCCAACAGGCAGCAACTCTCCGTCGCTAATGCGTATCGGATTCCTCACGCTGAGGAGCAGGCTGGTCTGCTCGGTGAGGTCCAGGCGGAAGAAGTGGTCATCGCCCCGCGCGTCGAATCTGCCCGCTGTGGAAGAGGGGAATTCGAGTTGGGTCGCGGTGTCAATGGTGTCGCCGTGGTCGGGCACCGGCTCAACGTGCAGGGTGTAGTCACCAACGAACAGCCTTGCGTAGCTCCTGACGAGCACGAAGTAGTAGTCGGGCTCGAGAATGGCGCGGATGAGAAAGCTTGTCGGCCTGCCCTCAATGCGGCCGTCGTCGTTGGCGAAGAGCAGGTCGAGGTCGCTGTTGAACAGGCCGCCAATGGAGTCGAGGTCGCCGGTAGCGTAGATCCAGACGTCGGTGGGTCCGGGCTGGTCGGAGAGATCGAAGACGAAGAAGTCGGTGTCGTAGGAGGGGTCTATGCGTCCGTCAACTGAGGAACCGAAGGGGACGAAGGTGGCTGTGAAGGGGGAGTCGGAGTGGTCGTCGGGCGGAGGAGGATCGTCGGGTGTCTGGCCGCGGACATGGTCGGCGTTGAATACGAGAACCAGGAAGAAGGCGGAGGCTAGCAGGAGCGTGCGCCAGGCGAAGGGCATGGAGGTGGTGCGAAGTGTCAAGGCAAATCTCTTCAGAATGTGGGCAGGGGCAAAGACCAGTCAGAGTGTGTTCGTTTAGTCCTCAGTGAGGGCCGGGATTGAGTTTAATTCCTGCACATGAGCGGTGTAAAGATGGCTATCCCCATAGGCGTCGTGTCGCTGTCGTGTAAGTGGTATTATTTCGGCGCAATGGCGAAATGGACTACAGCGTTCGGACTGGTGATGTTGATTGCCGCGGCTATCGGCTGCGGTACGGCGGTCGAGGGTCGGGACGAGGACTCGCCCATCGGAGAGAGAGGCGTCCTGAATGGGCACACGAGCCAAGTCTCCATAGAGGGCGGTGATCTACCGCTGGAGGAGATCGTGGAGCGGGGTCGGCACCTGTTCACGGCGTCGTTCAACACGCTGGACGGGGCCGGACGTCCGGAGACCACAGACGTCAACCCGAACAACTTCCGTCCACCGCATACGTTCCCGGACAACTTCAACCGCATATCGGGGCCGGACGCGAACTCGTGCTCAAGCTGTCACGGAGTGCCGCGAATCGGCGGGGGTGGAGACAATGCCACGAACGTGTTCGTGCTGGCGGACCGGCTGGCGTTCGTCAACTTCGACGGGAGCGAGGGCGACGGGATGAAGCCGCAGACGCTGAAGACTGTCGGGAACGAGCGGACGTCGCTGGGGCTGTTCGGGTCGGGGGTGATTGAGCTGCTGGCGCGGGAGATGACGTCGGACCTGCACGCGATTCGGGACGAGGCGAGACGGGAGGCGTCGAAGAGCGGCGTTGAGGTCGCACGGGAGCTGTGGTCGAAGGGGGTTGGTTTCGGTCGAATCACGGCGCGTCCGGACGGCACCATCGGCATGGACGAGCTCGAGGGGGTCGATACGGACCTGATAGTCAGGCCGTTCATGCAGAAGGGCACGATCGTCTCGCTGAGGGAGTTCGCTGTAAAGGCGATGAACCAGCACTTCGGGATGCAGGCGTCGGAGCGGTTCGGGGACACGGTGGACCACGACGCGGACGGCATGGCCGACGAGCTATCCAGGGGCGACGTGACGGCGCTGGTGATGTTCCAAGCGACCCTGCCCGCGCCGGTACGAGTCGAGTCCGATAGTCGGGACGCACGGGTCGCTGCAGAACGGGGCGAGGCGCTGTTCTCGTCGATCGGGTGCGCGTCATGCCACATACCGGAGCTCCCGTTGGCGAGTGCGGTGTTCAGCGAGCCAAACCCGTTCAATCCGAGCGGGAAACTGCAGGCGTCGGAAGTGGACTCGCCCTACGAGGTGGACCTGGTGTCCATCGGGGGACTGGAACTGAGGCGGAACGAGGACGGGGCCATCATGGTGCCGGTGTTCACTGACCTGAAGCGCCACGACATGGGGGACGTGCTGAACAACGAGGCGTTGGAAGAGGATGGCGTGCCGACCGACGAGTGGCTGACACGCAAGCTGTGGGGATTCGCGAGCGAGCCGCCGTTCCTGCATCATGGTCGGGCTACGCTGATGTCGGAGGCGATACTCGCGCACGGAGGCGAGGCGCTTGAGAGCCGTGAGTCGTTCGCAGGACTGGCCTCCGAGGACCAGGCGGCGGTGATCGAGTTCCTCAAGACGCTGCAACTGCCTCCGGAACCGGACGACGAGGGCGGCGTGTTGGGGACGGCCGTGGTGTGGGCGGCGGTCGTCGGCGGCGGCGTCGGGGCGGCAGTCACGCTGGGCTGCGTGCTGGCGTTCGCGTGGATGAGGAAGCGACGGGGGGACTAGGGTTCGGTGATCAGGAGCACCTGGTTAGGTGCGACGTCCTGTATGGTCTGCTCCCTACCACTCGGCCACAGGACAGTGATCTCGTCGACGGAGTCGGCGTATCCGAGGCCGAACTCCAGTTCGACGCTGTCCATCGACAGGTAGCTGGAACCGGCGCGGACCTCCTGGACCTGCACAGTAGGTTCGTCCGCACCCCTGGGGGTGTACTTGAGATAAACGCGGGCGCCGATGCCGTCGGCGTTGGAGCCGGTGGCGTTGACGGCCATTTTGCCGCGCAGGCGCAGGGATATCCAGTTGTGGGTCCCGCCGCCGTTCATCCACAGGAAAATTGGGCCCTTCATGTTGGCCATGGTCTCGAACGACCCCTGCCATACCGGGCCGCTGCTGTTGGTGCCGATGAGGTCGAGGTAGCCGTCGCCGTTGAGGTCGCCGTGGGCCAGTCCCTTGCCGTTTTCGTGGTACTTGGTGTTCATCTTTCGGGCGTTTGGGCTGTTCCGAGGATCGTCTGGGCCACGCTCTGAGTAGTCGACACCGAGAATGTCCAATAGCTGGGCCTCTATCGTGATGTCCCTGAACGAACCGTCTCCGAAGCCTTCCAACATACGTCCGGCGGCAGGAAAGACCTGTCCACCAGGGCCATCTCCGCGCCCGCTGGTCGATCCAAGCCAGTAGAGGTCCTGATCGCCGTCGTTGTCGTAGTCAAAGAAGGTCGCGCCGAAGCCGAAGTCGTAGGCCGCCAAGCCTGTGGGGGGGTCAAACGAGCTGTGCACTTCGGAGGGATCGAGCGATCTCGGCGGCATGTATGGGCTGGGAGTCACCTCCACTCTGGGGGCGACGTCCGTGAAATTACCGATCCGTCCCACTATCTGATCGTCTTGGACACCGTCGTTTCTCAGCAGGTAGTGAAAGCAGTTGGCCCACGCGAACTGGATGTGATACTCGCATGTACCGGATATCTCTTCTTTCGGTGGCCTCATGACGAGGTGATATCCCATGTTGGTAATGAACACGTCAAGATCCGAGTCGCTATCGTAGTCGCCAAAGGCGAATCCCATCCACGCGCCGACGGCGTCAACTCCCATCTCAGCGGCTACAGGAGTGAAGGCAGGATTGCCGGGGGTGGAATCGTTGCGGTACACGTGGAGCCGATTGCCGTCGTCGGCAACCCAAAGGTCGGGGTCGCGGTCGTCGTCATAGTCGAAAAAGGCGGCAGCGTGAGTCTGGCCCGTTGGTTCGCCGACCTGATTACCCCAACGGTCCTCGTCGGACGGGTCGTAACCCTGGAACGTCTCGCCTGTGTCGGCGTCCTCAAACATGACCGGCTCACCATCGTAGCCGCGCATGACGATCTGGGCGCCTTGAACGCCTGCGGACTCCGCGCTCTCTTCAAATGTGAGATCGCCATTATTGAGGTAAAGGAGGTTGTAGTGACCTGGGTGACTGGGAGAGTTGAAGGTCCGGAAGTCGGGGTCTCCGAGATTTGAGACATAGAGATCGAGCCATCCGTCAGAGTCCACGTCAGCACATGCGATGCTGGACGCGGACCTGATGTTTGCGCTTTCGCCAAAAGCTGTTTCCGTAATGTCCTCGAAAGTGCCATCCTTACGGTTCAGGAAGAGCCTGTCGGTAACAGCCTCCCTAAGCTCTCGCGCCTGCTCATCTGACCCGATTGCCGACCTGAAGTCCAGATCGTCGCCAACCACGCCCAGTGCGCCCACGTAGACATCCTGGTAGCCGTCGTTGTTTATGTCACATGCCACCGCCCCGGAGCTGTTGGTCGAGGTGGCTGCCACATCGGCGGAAGCCGCAGAGTCAACGAGCGTGCCGTCGCCGCTGTTGTCGTAGAGGAAGTTGGCGTGGCCTGCATCGGAAGTGATGAAGACATCATGATCGCCGTCTCGATCGTAGTCGAAGACGGCGACGCCGGGACGGTCATTCCAGATCATGAAGTCGCTGCCGAGGACATCCTGGGCAGCGTTAGTGAAGGGAGTAATGCGCGGGGCGGCAGTCTCTGACGGCACAGAGGACTCAGAGATGTCAGACTCCCCACATCCCGTCAGGCCACTGATCAGCCAGAGGAGTGCTGTAAGGACTGTAAGGAAGCCACGCAGGTTTGAGCCCCTCAGCCGGTTGAAGATCAGACCGGTCGCGTCCAAGAGCATGAACCCGGCCCTCGACGGAGTCAAGGACCGGGCCCCTACTTACTTGTCAGTTGGCACCGAACTTAGCTTACCAGTGGTCGGGGGCTAAGGCGGGCACTTTCAACTAGCTCGCTCCTACCTGGACATCCATACGTTGGTGTATTGCGGGCTACCGGGATGCTCCGCCGGCACGTCGTGTACCCAGGTGCGGTAAGCGCTGGGCATGAAGAAGATGCCAGAGTACACCATCGGCGGATCGTTCATAAACGCCTGCTGCATGCCGTCGGCAAGCATCTGCTGGGTCTCGAAGTCAGTCGCGCGGAGGAACTTGTCGTGAAGCTGGTGGATCTCCTCATTGTAGTAGCCAAATCCGATTGACGTGCCTCCGCCGGCGAGCATGAAGCTAAACGCGGGATTCTGGCGGTTCCTGATGGTGCCCCAGCTAGTGAAGATGTGCCATCCCTCGCCGGCCAGACGCTTCGACGTAGCCGTGGCCCAGTCCATGCCGGGCATCTCTACGTTGATGCCGATCTCCTCCATCCTCGCCTTTATGACGGGGCCCACGGGGGTAATTGTGCTGTAGTCAGTGGGGTTCAGAATGACGATGGGCGTGCCGTCGTAGCCTGACTGCGCCAGCAGCTCCTTGCCCTTTTCCACGTTGTCCTGATTGTAAAGATCGCAGCCTGCCTCACTCTCGAACACGGTGCCGCTGCCATAGATTGAGCAGTTCAGCTTCCAGGTATTGGATGGGCCTATCGCGCTGAGCATGTCTACGCCGCTCATGGATGCCTGGATCGCCTGGCGAAGCAGCAGGCCGTCAAACGGCAACTTGTTTATCTCGTTTGTGTTGAAGGCGAAGTACCACATGTGGCCTGGGTACCAGGTAAATCCGACGTCGGGGTCTTCCTGGAGATCGGCGACGAAGTCGAGGCCGATGCTGTCAATAAAGTCCCACTCGCCGGTCTTCAGGCCGGCGACCTTGGTCTCTTCGCTGGGGATTTCAAGCCATTCGATCTTGTCGAGGTATGCCTTCTTCTCCCCTGCGAGCCAGCTTGCCGGCTCGCTTCGAGACTGGAAGTCGTCGTAGCGAGCGATCGTCACCTTGACGCCGACATCCCAACTATCCAGCTGGTATGGACCGGTGCCTACGATATTTTCCTCGCCTACGTCCTCGGTCATCGGGAAGGCCGCTGCGGTAGGCGTGTACACCAGGACGGTACCGTGCGTCCTCAGCGCCATTCCATCTAGCAGTGAGCCGTAGGGCTCTGTGGTCTCTATCGTATAGGACAGGTCGTCGACTGCCTGCATCCCGTCTTCAACGAGGAAGGACGTCAACACGTTACCAGCAGGGGTGTCGGTCAGAATGCGCCGCTGGGAGAGTATCGCGGCCTCGCTGGTCAGGGGAGTCCCGTCGTGGAAAGTAATGCCCTCACGAAGGTTGATCGTCCAGGTCAGTCCATCGTCGGATATGTCCCAGCTGTCGACCAGCTGTGGTTGGGTGCTGAAGTCGGCGCCCTGGGTAAACAGCGACTCAATTATGGGCCCGGCGGACGGCTGCCAGCAGACATACGAGGTGCAGAAGTCGGGGTCGAGCGACTTGATACTGGCCTGAGAGACGACTCTCAGCGTTCCGCCGTACTTGTCCCCTTCCTCGACCATCATCATGGGTGCTGGTGCGGGGGTAGCCACGACGATCTCGGTCTTGACGACCTCCTTGACGACCTCCACTTCCTTGACTACCTCCACTTCCTTGACGACCTCCACCTCCTTGACCACTTCTACCTCTTTCTCTACCTCCTTGACCACCTCCACCTCTTTGACCACTTCTACTTCCTTAGGGACTTCCTTAACCACCTCCACCTCTTTGATTACCTCGACCTCCTTGACCACCTCTTTCTCGATGACTTCGGGCTCGGCGGAGCTGCAGGCCACTAGGACCAGTGCTCCGGCAAGTGCAAACACCAGAATGAAAGCTAGACTCTTCACTGTTTCCCCTCCTCAGAGTTCTTACCAACGATTCAAATATCTTGAGAACACGCCAATACAATCAGTCGATACATGTCTTTCGATGCGCCGCTTACATCCGGCTCCGCAGCTTGGGGTCGAGGCTGTCCCTGAGTCCGTCGCCTGCGAGGTTAATTCCGAGAACTGTGAGCGTAAGGAATATTCCGGGGAAGACGATCATCCACACGAACCTGGAGATGTAGTGGCGACCCTCGGCCATTATGTTGCCCCAGCTTGGGACTTCCGGCGGCGGACCAGCCCCAACGAAGCTCAAGTAGGCCTCGACCAGCACGGCAGAAGCGGCGATGAACGATGCCTGCACTATAAGGGGCGCGAATGTGTTGGGGAGAATATGCATTCGCAGTACACGGGTAGGAGGTACTCCCAGGGCGTGAGCCGCGTCCACGAACATCTCTTCTCGTATGCTGAGAACAGAGGACCTAACGACCCTCACCGCGCGCGGCGTTTCCACGACGCACAGGGCTATGATGACATTCTGCACACTGCCGCCCAGCAGCGCCATCAGCGCCATAGCCAGAAGTACGGACGGAATCGCCATGAGTCCGTCCATCAGCCGCATAATAACCGCGTCCAGACGCCTGTAGTAGCCTGCCAGAAGTCCCAGCACGATTGACGAGAGGACGGAAATCGCTGCCACAGCGACTCCCACCGTCATGGAAACGCGGCTGCCAAACAGGACACGACTCCACAGGTCTCTGCCGATATTGTCGGTGCCAAACCAGTGATCTGCCGACGGCGGGATAAATCTTTCACGAGGCGCAACGGCCGTAGGATCCGTCGTAAACAACAGGGGAGCAAAGATGGCAAGTAACGCCATCACCAGCACGATGGTGATTCCGCCAGCCATGGTGGGATTGCGCCGGGCGGACCTGCGGACTGCCCGGACCAGTGAACCAACCCTGCCAGAGGCAGTCTGGGCGACCTCCAGCGCAGCGCTGTCAGATTGTGACGCCATTAGTACCTAATCCTAGGATCGAAGTATGCGTAGGATATGTCGATAAACAGGTTGATGACCACGTACACACTTGAAATTAACAGTATGGTGCCCTGAATAATTGGATAGTCCCTGGCGAGTATGGCGTTCAAGAGCAGCCTCCCCAGACCTGGAACCGCAAATACGCTTTCGGTGACTACGAGGCCGCTCAGCAGGGAGGCGAATCCCAGACCAATAACCGTAACGATCGGGAGTGCGGCGTTACGCAGGGCGTGCCGAATGAGTACGGTCCGTTCAGTCAGCCCTTTCGCCCTGGCTGTCCGAATATAGTCCTCTCTCAATGTTTCCAGCATAGTCGCGCGCGTCATCCTGGTAATCAACGCCATTACTATGACCCCGGTGGCGAAGGCCGGCATTATCAGCCTGTGTAGAAACGGACCGATTCCCTCGGAGGGCGGACTGTATCCGGCTGCCGGGAAGATGTTCAACTGGACCGCGAAGAAGAAGATCATAAGGAAGCCGAGCCAGAAGACCGGCATCGAGAATCCAAGAGTGGCAATAACCATCACGCTGCGGTCAACCCACGAGTCGGCTTTCCAAGCGGCCAGCACCCCAAGCGGAATCGCCAAGACCAGCGCAATTATCTCCGTCATAATTGTGAGAGATATGGTCGGTACCACTCGCGCCCTTATCAAGTCAGAGACATTGTGCTTGGAGAGGAGCGACTGTCCGAGATCGCCCCTGGCCAGATCACCGAAGTACCTATAGAGCTGGACATGCATCGGTTGATCCAGCCCAAGCTGCTTGCGAATCTTCTCCACGACGGCTGGATCGACTTCGGCCCCTCCTGTCCCGGCGAGAATGGCAGCGGGGTCGCCCGGAGCGAGTCGCAAAATGGCGAAGACAACCAGCGCGACGACAATAATCACAGGAATTGTCGTCAGGGTGCGCCTGATGATGTAACCGGTCATTCGTCCCGCTCTCCATTGACGTAAATCCGAACTTCAGGCAACGCTCGTTACATTAGGGCCCGCGTCTCGCGAACCGGCCAGGTTCGAAACACGTCTCAGCTACTCTCCGAAGTCGACTGTCCACTCCCCGTCGGCAGTGATTACCAGTCCGTATATGTCTGGGGTCAGTCCGATCATGGAGTGGATCTTGACATCTACCGATCCGTCGTACGAACCAACGATGTTTACGAGATTTTCCGCGAGGGTTCCGTCCGCATTGACCAGTTCGACTACGAAGATAGACGAACCGCTATGGGTGATGGCCACGGACTTGGTTCCTGTTTCCAGATTGATTGGGCCCTTAACGTCGTCCCCGACGCCGGACCAGTTGAAGGGAGGCGCCTCGCCACTGTCCCAGACGGGTTGAGTCAACCCAACCCTCCAGGTTCCGTCGGCAGTAACCTGTATCAGGTAGGTACCCGGAGTCAGACCGAATAGCTGTGCGGGGCTCACCTGATGCGCCCTCACTCCATCGTAGGCACCTGTAGTCTCAATGCTCATAACCAAGCCCCTGGGGCTCCCGGTACCCGAGTGCAGCCCGCCGGTGGCCGACTTGCTTTCGAGGTGTCGCTCGGTAAGAATCCTGACGGAGAAATCGGCGCTTCCCTGATGGGAAGCCTTCATGTACAGGACTCCATCAGCTATGTCGAATCGGGCCGTCTGTGTATTGCCCTGGCCCTCAAACACCTGCGGGTCGGTTGCGGAAATCGCGACCGGCGCGGCTGGGTCCACGGGCATAGGGAAAGTTTGGGGCTGCTGCGCATTTGAAGCCTGCGACTGGGCGGCGGTGGACGATCCAGCATCCTCGTCGGGAGTGGATGAAGCGTCGGAACTGCAACCGTACAGCATCAGGGAGGCAAGTGTGATAGCAACTACTGAAGCCTGCCTGAGAATTCGGTTCACTCGCCACCTCGCTACCAGCTCGTGCCATTATGTGACACTGGGCCGGCAATCCGCGCTGATTAGGGGTTGCCCATCAGGTACTGCGGGCTAAGGGTAACGTAGACCCATAGAGTCGACACCAATTGACCATTGAGAAGCGGCCAGATTGGTGGCTCAACGCTCACTGCCTAGAGCGGGGCTAGACTATCGCAGCCTTTTTTCTTTGTCAACCAACGAAAGGCAAGCGAGTGATCCCACGATTAATAGGGGTTGCTGAGGGGTTGCAATGATCTTCAGGGCGATATTATCGGGGATACATTGCATGAGAGAAGATGGTGGCAAATTAGACGACATGGGCTGCGGGTAGATAGGCGCGAAAGACGAGTGGCCCAGCAATGCAGGCGCAGTCGGGGGCCTAGCCTTTGGAGAGACCGTAGCTTTCAAACCCGAGGCATGAGCAAGGTCAGAGCGTCGGCGGAAGAGGCCTGTCCACCCTCAACACGGACAGGAACGCACGCTGGACTGCCGAGATATGGGTATCGTCCCGGTAGAACACGGTTAGCGGACGCTCGCATCTCCAGCCTCGAACCGCGAGGACCTTGAGGTACCCAGCGGCGACATCAGGTCCGACGGAGAACTTCGACACCACTCCTAGTCCGAGTCCGGCTGAGGTGGCCCGTTTGACGGCCTCGTTACTGCCCAGCTCCATAGCGACTCGGACGCGGACGCCCATTGACGCGAAGTGCTCCTCAGCGGCGCGGCGGGTGGCGGACCCGGCCTCACGCATGACGTATGGCTCATCCACGATGTCCTGAACGGCCAAACGGCGGCGGCGTGAGATCGGGTGCGTCGGTGACGCTATCAACACAACCTCGTCGTTCACGTAGAGGAATGAGGCCAGCCCCCTAATGTCGACCGGAGCTCCGGCCATACCGAGGTCTAGCTCGCGGCTGAGTATCTGATCGATAACTGTTCTTGTGTTCGAGATGGCCAGCGAGACCTCCACCTTTGGGTATCGCTCACGGAACCTGCCGATTGCCAAGGGTAGTATGTACTCGCCAGGAGTGGAAGACGATCCGATGGTCAGCCTGCCCGACTCCAGACCTGTCAGATCCTGAATGGCATTGATCATCTCATCGGCAAGAGTAAAGATGCGCCTGGTGTAATCGAACACCGTCTCACCGGTGTCTGTCAGGCTGACGCCGGAGCGCATTCTGATGAGCAGGGTCGTGTCGAGGCTGCGCTCCAGCTCCTTGACCTGAATGGAGACCGCAGGCTGACTGATGTTCAGATCGCCTGCGGCCCTAGTGAAGCTGCCGAGACGGGCAACCGTGTGAAAGATGAATAGGCGATGGAAGTTGATCTCTGCCATAATTTTCTATTATGTGAACTCACCTGTCTCTTTAGTCATTATTATACACCAATTGTGATGAGTTGGGTGTTGTTGGTGACTGGAATCGGTGACCACTCGCGGCTGAGGGCTAGAAGGACTGGTGCGCCGGAAACTTGCGTCCATGGCACCCTATAGTTATATCAGATACGAAGAGCAACGGCTGTTGGGTTTGGAAACTGCCCGTCAGGAGCTCATTTGAGGCCCCGCACCCGCCGAGAGAAGGCTCATCACAGGGCCGGGCGGTCCGCAGGCAGCGCCGGCCGATTGAGAACCCGCATGGTGGGCGGATATAATTGGCAGGGCGGAATTCCAGACAGTTACCACAGCGAGGTGGGTTATGGGAAGCCAGATAGATTTTAACTGCGACATGGGTGAGAGCTTCGGTATGTATAAGATGGGGCTGGACGAGGAGGTCATCAAGTACATCACTTCAGCCAATATCGCGTGCGGGTTTCACGCAGGCGACCCGAGTTGGATGCGCACGACCGTAAGGTTAGCGGAGGAGAAGGGTGTGGCCATCGGCGCTCATCCAAGCTTTCCAGACCTCGCAGGCTTTGGACGACGGAACATGATCGTGTCTCCGGACGAGGCCCGTAACGACGTGGTTTACCAAATGGGGGCGCTCCAGGCGTTCACCAGCACCGGCAAACTCCAGCACGTCAAGCCACACGGCGCGATGTACAACATGGCGGTTGACGACGAGACACTGGCCCGGGCGATCTGCGAGGCGGTGCTTGAAGTGGACGAAAACGTCGCGCTGCTAGCGCTGGCGGGATCGGCCTGGATAGACATTGCACACGAGATGGGTCTCCGAGTGGGGCGGGAAATATTCGCCGACCGAGCACTGAATCCTGACGGCACGCTTGTGTCGCGGTCGCAACCGGGGTCGGTCATCCACGACACGTCCGAGGTGGTGGAACGCAGCCTCCAGATGGTGACCGAGGGACGCGCGCGCGCCATAAACGGCGACGTCATCGAGGTCGAAGCCGACAGCCTGTGTCTGCATGGCGACACGCCGGGCGCTGTAGAGATGGCGAAGGCGCTCAAGGAGGCGCTGGAGACTGAGGGAGTCCTGATCAAGCCGCTGGGCGAGTTGGTCTAGTGTCGTCACAGGCGCGAGGCGATGCACTATCGTCCATCGATATCCAGTTCCTGCGCGCTGGGGACCAGGCTGTCGTGGTCGAGTTCGGGTCAGTTATAGACCCGGGTATCAACGCCCTGGTTCACAGGACGGCAGCGACCATCGAGGAGTCCAACATCGAAGGCGTCCTGGAGATGGTGCCGACGTACCGCTCTCTACTGATCTACTACGACCCCCTTCAGGTGTCGCTGCCGGAACTTCAGGAAGATATTTCGGCGCTAACGATAGGCGATGGGGAGACACAGGACGAATTCCGGATAGTAGAGATTCCCACGCTGTACGGCCGAGAGCACGGGCCTGACCTAGAGTTTGTGGCCCAGAACGCAGGCATGACCGAGTCAGAAGTAATCTCGCTGCACTCGGGCACGGACTACCTGGTCTACACGATGGGGTTCAGTCCCGGATTCCCCTATCTTGGGGGGCTGGATCCAAGGCTGAACACGCCGAGGCTCCAGTCGCCCCGAACACTGATACCGTCGGGGTCAGTGGGGATTGCGGAGACGCAGACAGGCGTGTATCCGGTGGCAAGTCCGGGCGGTTGGCGGCTCATTGGACGATCTCCGCTGAGGCTATTCGATCCCTATGCAAGTCCGCCGACTGTAATCAACGCTGGCGACAGGGTGCGATTCGTCGCGCTGGATGACGTAGCGGCATACGATGATGTAGACCGACAGGTGCAGGACGGCACATACTCGACCGTTACCAGGGTCGGGCGATGAGCACCCGCACGATCGAGGTGATCTCGTCCGGGCTGCTAACCACCGTGCAGGACCTCGGGCGACAAGGCTACCAGCGATACGGAATCCCAGTGTGCGGGGCCCTGGACCCAGTGTCGCTTCGCATCGCCAACATCCTCGTTGGAAACGCTGAAGGTGAAGCCGGATTGGAGATTACCGCGCTGGGGCCGACCATCAGGTTCGCGTCTGACGGTGTGTTCGCGGTGGTGGGGGCCTCCTTCAGGCCTGAATTGGACGGGCGTGAGGTTCAGACGTGGGAGTCGGTGAAAGTCTCGGCAGGGTCCGTGCTGAGTCTCGGCGCTGCGTCAGACGGGCTTCGCGCCTACGTGGCGGTCGCTGGCGGAATAGGCGTACCCGTCGTGATGAACAGCAGGTCGACCGATCTCAAAGGCGGGTTTGGCGGATTCGAAGGACGCGCGCTGCGCGACGGGGATTCGCTGGCCGTAGGAGACTCGCCTCACGTGTCAGACTGGTCGCAGACCGGTCTGCCGGCTGGGATCAGCAGACAGCCGACTTTCGGGCAGCAGTTCGAGATCAGGGTCGTGTTGGGCCCACAGGACGGCGAGTTCACCGAGAGCGGCGTTAAAGCGATGTTGACGTCCGAGTACACGGTCTCGGTGGACTCGGACAGGATGGGCTGCCGGCTGGAAGGCGCTGAGATCGGCCATCGGAGCGGGCCTGACATCGTGTCGGACGGCACGGCGCTTGGTTCGATACAGGTGCCGGGCAGCGGCCAGCCAATCATACTGCTTACCGACCGCGGCACCACGGGCGGGTATGCGAAGATCGCGACGGTCATCGGCCCGGACATCGGTCTGCTCTCGCAGGCGATGCCGGGGGCAAAGGTCCGTTTCTCCGCAGTGTCCGTGGATGAAGCCCACCAGGTATTGCGTGAGCAGGAAGAGATGCTTCGCGAGATCAAGTCGTTCGTTGGATTGGACATGACGGGTGCAGTTTCGATCAGATCGGAGGGCAGCGCCGTTCAGGTTCGAGACGAGGACGGCAGAGCGATTGCCGTGACGGAAGTGCGGGAATCCAGGACATCTACAAGAACGGTTTCAGCGAATATCGATGGCGAAGAGTTCGAGTTCGAGCTCAGGACGGCGTTTCAGTAGCTGAGGGAGTTGATATGAGCGACAAGCGAATAGTGATTTTCGGCGCGGGCGCGGCGGGCAGCTATCTGGGCGCGTACATGACCAGAGAAGGCTACGACGTCACGCTGCTGGACATGTGGGGCGAGCACGTCGAGGCGATGCGAAAGAACGGGCTGCGCGCGTCGGGCACGCAGGACGACTTTACTGTGGAAGTCAACGCGCACCATCTTTCGGACGCGCTGCAGCTGCAGGGCGAGTTCGACATCGGCTTCCTGGCGATGAAGAGCTACGACACCGAGTGGTCGGCGCACTTCCTGAAGAGGCTGGTGAAGAACGACGGAGTGATCGTATCATCCCAGAACTGCATGAACGACCGGCTCGTCGCGTCCATTGTGGGGTACGAACGGGCGGTTGGGTGCATCATGTCCAGCATAACGGTGGCTCTGTGGGAGCCTGGTCACGTAACACGGGGCGGACCTCCGGGTAGAGGACGCGGGCATGTGGTGTTCCGCGTCGGAGAGCTTCACGGACGGATCACTCCGAGGGTCGAGGAGCTTGCCGACATACTGATGTGCGTGGACGATGCGAAGGCGACCTCCAACCTGTGGGGCGAGCGATGGTCGAAGCTGACGACCAACTCTTCAGGCAATCCCGTGGGAGCGATGACAGGCCTCGGGGGGGAGGGTGTAGCGTCCATGCCGGAGGCGCGCCGCATACAGATCAACATCTGCAAGGAGTCTTGCCAGGTCGCGCTCGCGCAGAACTACCAGGTCGAGCCGATCAGAGGCGTGTCGGCTGAGACGTTCGCGAAGGCGGACGACGGAGAGGTGTTCGAAGAGTTGGACTCGAAATTCCAGCCGTCCGGAGGCGGTGCGGACTGGAAGTCGTCAATGGGCCAGGACATGGAGAAGGGGCGCCGCACCGAGGTCGAGTTCATGAACGGGTACATCGTCGATGAAGGCCGGCGGGTCGGCGTACCGACGCCAATCAACGCAGCCATAGTGCAGGTCGTCCAGGAAGTGCAGTCCGGAGGACGCGCGCCGGGGCCTGAGAACGTACACCGGGTGTTGAGCCTGTCCGGTCTTGCGTGAGTTTTTCTTTTCTATCTGAACAGTGTCATCAATGCCTACGATGCACCTGACACTGCTTGCGGTGAGATAGACCATCGCTTTGCGTGAGCTGTTCCATGATCTGACGGACTGGACTCTCCAGGCCGCTGACAGCGACTGGGCGGTCGCGCTGCTGGCGCTGGTGGCATTCAGCGAGTCGGTCATCTTTCCGATTCCGCCGGACCCGCTGCTGATCGCGGTGGGTGTGGCGAGTCCGGGCTCGGCGATGTGGGTGGCGGCGCTCGTCACGGTCGCCTCTGTATCGGGGGCGTACGTGGGCCACTGGCTCGGTCGTAGAGTGGGCAGGCCTCTACTGCACAGGTTGGTCTCCGAAAGCAAAGTGGAGCGCGCCGAAGCACTGTTCAACAGGTACGGCGTGTGGACAATCCTGGTGGCGGCATTCACGCCCGTCCCGTACAAGGTGTTTACGATACTGGCGGGCATCATGAACCTGCCAATTCGATCGTTTCTTCTAGCGTCGCTGATCGGGCGAGGAGCACGGTTCATGACGATCGGCGTGCTGGTGTTCCTGTTCGGCGAGGAGATACAGGGGTTCATTGAGGGCAATTTCGAGCTTCTGACGATCGCGGCGGGTGTGGGATTGTTGGTTGTGGTGGCTGGGTGGCTGGTGTACAGGGGATGGGCGTCGCGCGAGCGTGGGAAGATTGACACTCAAACGGTGGATTCCTAGACTACGGTGAGTGGCTGGAGCGAGTTAGCATCCTGAGCATGGAGGTCCGGATTGAACATCACTTTCACAAAGCAGGAAGAGGGCTTCCGGCAGGAGATCCGCGACTTTCTCGAGGATGAGCTGCCCGCGGACTGGGACCCGCTTGGCGGGCCGGGGCAATCGGCGGAGGAGCGACTTGCGTTCACACGCGGTATGTCCAAGCGGCTGGCCGACAAGGGTTGGCTGACGCTCGCCTGGCCGGAGGAGTACGGCGGCCAGGGCCGGTCGATCATGGAGCAGGTGATCTACAGCGAGGAGATGTCGTACTGGAACGTTCCAGGTACGGAGTTGGGGACCGGGGCGATCTCGTGGGTCGGGCCGGTCCTGATGCTCGCTGGGACGGAAGACCAGAAGCGGGAGCATCTGCCTCCCATTGCAAGGGCGGAGCGATACTGGTGCACGCTCTACAGCGAGCCTGGGTCGGGTTCCGACCTCGCGTCGCTCCAGACATCGGCAGTCCGAGATGGCGACGACTTCGTCATCAACGGTCAGAAGATTTGGACGTCCAGCGCACACTTCGCTGACTGGGGATGGATGGCGGCGCGCACGAACCCGGACGCTCCCAAGCACCGGGGCATCAGCATCTTCATGCTCGACATGAAAAGTCCGGGCGTTGAGGTCAGGCCAATCGCGAACATGGCTGGCGGGCACGACTTCAACGAGGTGTACTTCGACAACGTTCGAGTGCCCAGCGGGAACCTGGTCGGTCAGGAGGACCGCGGGTGGTACACGCTTGCGGTGGCACTTGACTTCGAACGCTCAGGAGTAGGGTACTCCGCGGGAGCACGCCGGACCCTGGACGCGCTGACCAGATACGTGAAGGAGACCGAACGGGGCGGAGCTCCGCTCAGCAAGAACCCTAACGTCCGCAAGAAGCTGGCGCAGAGGTACGTCGAGACCGAGGTCTCGCGGTGGCTGTCGTACAGGGTCGCCTGGATGCAGAGCCAGGGGCAGATCCCCAACGCCGAGGCTTCTATGTCCAAGATGTACGGAACGGAGTTGACGCAGCGGGTCGCGCGGACAGGCATGGAGATACTGGGAATGGCTGGGCAGCTGTCGGAGGGGTCGAAGTGGTCACCTCTGTACGGGCACATCCAGCAGTCGTACCTGATGTCCACGTCATCGACGATCGCCGCGGGCACCTCGGAGATCCAGCGCAACATCATTGCACAGAGGGGGCTGGGGCTGCCGCGGTAGGCAGTTGCCGCCTCTTCAAGTCTTCGTCGGAGTAGTGCCTGACAGATGATGCTGGACAACTTCGTCATTCTGTCGGTCTGCACGGTGCTGTTCGCGTTGCGCGTCGTTGGACAGCTGGTTGTTGTGATGACTGAGCCGAGGTGGCTCCCTGCCAACGAGCATTGGTACTCCGGTCTCATGCCATACCGGTACCTGCTTCCCGGACAGCTGGTGCTGCTGGCGATCATGGTGGTAGTCACGCTGCATGTGCATCAAGATCGAGGCGTATTCGCGGCGCACTGGTGGGCCAAAGTCGCGCCGGCTCTGACAGTGCTGGCGTGGACCTACTTCGCGAGCATGGTCGTCCGGTACGTCCTGACAATGCTTCTCAAGCCAGAGCTCAGGTGGTTCAGACGGACCATCCCTATCTGGTTTCACATGGTCCTGGCTATCGCTCTATGGGCGTTCGCCGACTATCATGGGATGTGATCCCGTTCTACAAGTCGACCGATCCGCTTAGCGTCGAGCCTGATGTTGTACAGGCCTCCGCGTCCGTCGTAGTTGTGGCCGACGAAATACAGTCCCGGGTATTTCGAGCTCCGCACCCTGCCGCGGCGGTCTGCGAATCCACACTCGTCCCGGTCACCGTATTCCCCCATCCATTGGATCGCCGCGCGGTAACCAGTGGCAAGTATCACCGTGTCGCATGCCCACTCCGTCCCATCTGCGATCCGGACGCCTACATCGGTGAAATCGACGACCCCCGGCAGGAGCTCTATCCGTCCGGAGTCGATGTGACGCACAATCCCGCTGCCTATCAGGGGGACATCCGGACAGGCATCGAGTCGCTCTTTCCCCCGTAGAGTCGAGGGCCCACGCCTCCCAAGCAGCTCACCTGCCCTGACTGCGCCGCTGACAGAGCTGCGCTGCAATGACGCAGGCAGCCACGAAATTGCCCATCCGAAGTACTGGGATGGTATGCCTGCTATGGTTCTCGGAACGACGTTGGCGCCCGACCGCACCGAGACCGCAACGTTAACCCCTGCGACTGCAAGCTCAGAGGCTATCTCCCCGGCCGAGTTTCCGATTCCAACCACGAGCACCCGTCTATCCAGGAGCTGGTCCGGCCTCCTGTAGGCTGTGCTGTGCAGGAGTCGGCCCTCGAAGGAGGCGGCTCCGGGGAACTCTGGCATGAGCGGCGAGGACATTATTCCGGTGGCGACAACCACTGCGCGAGACCGACGTTCGGTCCCACCACTCTCTACAAACCATGTGCTGTCTTCACGTCGAAGTCCCGTGACCTCAGCGCCTGTCCGTAACGGCAACTGGAATCTATCGACGTACGCCTTGATGTATGCGGTGAACTCCTGCCTGGCTGGAAAGAGCGACGTCCCTGCGGGAAACGACATTCCGGGAAGCGAGCTCAGGTGCTTTCCAGTGTGCAGCCTCAGGCTGTCGTACACGTTCTCCCACATCCAGCCCGCCTGGTCGCCACGTTCAAGCACCACATTCGGGATTCCGCGCGAGGAGAGCTGTTGGGAGACCGCCAAACCGCCGGGGCCTCCGCCGATGACGATGACATCGGAGTAGTCGGCGCTCACGTCTCGTTGACTCCGGCGCTCCTGGCACGTTCATCGCAGGACAGAGCAGGACTAGGCATTCCTGAGGTCACGGTACCAGTCGCTTGCGAACGCACCGTCTGGATCGAATCTATCCTTCAGCTCCAGGAATGTCGGTAGATCGGGATAGGCGCGTCGTAGCTGGTCCTTACTTGCCCATCGATGGTACGTTAGGTAGTAACTTCCGTCCAAGTTTAACGCACATTCGATCAGCTGCTGGAACTGGGATTTCGCGCTGTCGATCCCCTCAGGCGAGTGCTCCACAAGCAGGTTGAAGATTACGCACGCATAGTCCTGCTTCGCCCAGCGGAGTATGGTCTCGTCTTCCGACTCTATCAGTCTGACGGTGCCGTATACGACGTTTGCGGATGTTTCGAGCAGTGACTGCCGCGCCGCGTGCATGAAGTCTTCGAATCTGTTCCGGGGCACGTACAGCTCGGAAATCATCAACGACCTGAAGGTAGTCCAGCCGAGCGTGCGGGCCAGCAGGTCGCCAGCCTCAGGTAGATATGGACTGAATTGGTGGTCGTCCGACCAGTAGAGTTGACCGTCCGTGCGGAGGTAGTGATCAGCGTACTCGGTGTAGGCTCGCGCCTTGTCAGTATGTGCCTGGACGTACAGCCTCATCCAATCTTCGGCCGAGAGACCGACCTGCTCGCCCGGGACCTCAGTAGACGCGCCTGTCGGCGAGTAGGTGGACAGGATGCCCCTGAGCATGAAGTCACTTGAGGTCTCGTCAGTCATGTACTGAAAGTCGCCAAACGCAGCGCCCTGGGCGGCCTGAGATTCCAACGCGGGAATTACCTCGGCTGTCCTGACCTCGCGCACGCGCCTGGCCACCTGGACCCTGGGCTCCAATCTAAGCTTGACGGAGTCGATGAACCCGAACAGCCCGTATCCGCCGATGGCAACGCCAAAAAGTTCGGGGTTCTCAGTGCGGCTGCACCTGAGCCTGTCTCCGCTGGGCAGAGTGACGTGGAAGGCCTCGATGTCGTCGACGATGGGCTTTCTACCAAGTACCCTGCCGTGGATGTTGGAAGACAACGCTCCGCCGAGGGTCAACTCGTCTGCGCCGGTCTGTTTCTGGATAATGGTAAGAGGGTCGCGAACACCGGACTGCCTCTGCCGCAGCCACACCACAAGTTTGGGCCATGTCACACCGGACTGTACCCAGACTGTGCGTGACCGGCTGTCCAGCGAGCCAATCGCGGAAAGCCTCTGCGAGCTGATCGAGACACCTCCAGTGGCGAACTGCTGTCCACCCATGGAGTGCAAAGCACCGGCCGGGCACACGACGAGTCCCTCGGAGCAAGCCTGTCTGACGCAGGCTGCAACCTCTTCCGGCGTGGACGGCGTGACGATGCGCTCCACCTGAGTGCGATTCAATCTCGATTGGACGTCGTTCATCTCTGGCATAGTTCACACACGGCGTAAAGGTTAAGTGCTGAAGGTCCTGCGCTCTTCACGGGCGGCCGCTCGCGCTCCCGCAGCCACGTTCACTCTCGTCAGCACTATAGTTCCGGCGATGACTATCAGAAGAATCGAGGTGACGGCGACGCGCGTGTCGAAGACGGCAGTGGCGGCTATGTACAACATGGGCCCGATAACTGACGACGCTCGACTCATGAAACCGAAGAATGAGAAGAACTCGCCACTTCGTGACTCAGGAGTGATCTGTGCGAACAGGCTTCTCGCAAGGGCCTGGCTGCCTCCTATTACCAAGCCAACCGAGACACCCAGCAGCAGCCACTGGTATCCAGAGTCCAGGCCAAGGGGTTTCCACAAGTAAGTCCTGACGGTCGAGGGCCACCAATCGATGGGTCCGGCGCCCAACACTGACGGATGCGCGTCGCCGATTGCAGACTGACCATCCAGATCGCCTCCCTGGATAGACAGGCTGTACTTGAACTCCTCGGTGTTCCAGATCGCGTCGGGTAAGTTCTGTACGGCGCGCAGCTTCAGCAAAGCGCCTTCGGTGAGCACCCAACTCTCACCGCTACCCTCAAGCGCCAACCCCTCGTCCGGGAGGTCAGGGGCAACATCGATAACGTAGTCATCAGACGCGGACCTGTACGTGAACTGGAAATCGAAGTCGGAGTGCTCGGCAGGTGACAGAGGCACTATCGCGACACCGAACAGAATGATGACAACCCACCCGACGAGCGACACAATCAGGGCATTCTTAGTAGAGATCTTGTCGGCGAACCATCCGAATGCGAGCGCGCCCGGTACAGCCACGAATTGAATAATCACTATCGTAGCCATGTTGAAGGCAAGGGCTATCCCCAGCGTATCGGCGGCGAACGCTCCGGCAATGGCCAAGACAGTCTGTAGGCCATCGTTGAACAGCAGGTAAGCGCCTAGATAGGTCAGCATAACCCTGAATCGCCTCAGATCGCGGAACGTATTGCTGAGCTCCCTGAAGCTCAGGGCAATCGCCGAAAGTGCCGTCAGTCCAAAGACACGCTTTTGCAAAAGCGGCTCCGGCAGCACGCGCAGCGTCCATATAGCCCATCCGAACCACCAGACGCCGATAGAAGAAATGGCTATGCGGGTTGCAAGGTCGGAGAAGGCCGTGTCCTGGGTCGCGAGAATCAACACGAGGTGAGCCAAGAGGAGCAGCCCACCCCCCGCGTAACCGTAGGCGAACCCGCGGCTGCTAATGTCGTTAAGCAGCCTCGCGGGGCCAAGGTGGGGAAGGAAGGAGTTGTAGAAGACAAGGCTCCCGGCGAAGCCCACATTGGCCAGAGTGAACATTCCGAAAACCCACATCCACGGTTGGGAGGTGTAAACGGAAAAGAACACCAGCAAGGTAAACAGACAACCGACAGCGGTGTAGATCCACAGGAGAGTCTTCTTGATCGGGACACGGTCCGAGATGACCCCCAGCATGGGACTTGTAAGAGCGACGACAGCTGTTGAAATCGCGACGCCCAGGCTCCATGTCGAGCTGCCGGTAAACGTGACCCCTAGGAAAACAGCACTCTCCCCCAAGGCCTCCTTGAACAGGAACACAAAATACACAGGGAAAATAGCAGCCACGCCGCTGGTGGCAAATGCGGAGTTTGCCCAGTCGTAAAAACACCAAGCGCGTATAACCCGCTGCTGAGGAGATGGGAGGTCCCTTAGCCGATTCTGTTGAGCCGATTGGCGTGTCGAATCCATGTTGCAGTGACATGATAGATGAATTAAGGAGCCGATTGGCAGCAGTACGATTATCGTAGGTGCCGTCGGATTGACCGCCATAATGACACGATATAGCATGGACAGCGTCGTATTCAGTCATTAGGAGAGTAGTGATTTGCTGGCCAGAGCGAAATCGTGCGCGGTAGTCGGGCTGGACGGATTCGTTGTGGATGTAGAGGTCGATATATCCCCCGGTCTGCCACGGTTCGACGTGGTGGGACTTGCCGATACGGCGGTACAGGAGGCGAGGGCGAGGGTCCGAGCGGCGATACGCAACTCGGGCTGCGAGTTCCCTCTGCGACGCATCACCGCAAACCTGGCGCCCGCAGACGTGCGTAAGGCGGGTTCCAGCTACGATCTTCCCCTCGCCATCGCGCTGCTGCAGAGTTCGGGACAGTTGGAGCCGGTGCATGATGACGCCATGTTCGTGGGGCAGCTCTCGCTGAACGGTGACGTGCTGCACACAGACGGTATCCTGCCAATGGTCGCACTAGCCAAGGAGCGTGGAGCGTCAAGGGTGTTCGTCCCGATGCCGGACGGCGAGGAGGCGGCGCTGGTCGAGGGTATAGACGTGTACCCCGTCGACCACCTGCTCTCACTCATCAGACACCTGAGGGGTGAGGAGAGCATGAGTCCGTTAGTGGCGGACGGGCACAACCCCGCTCGCAGCATTCCGGAGCACGCGTTCGACATATCCAGCATTCGTGGGCAGGAGCACGCGAAACGGGCGCTTGAGGTTGCAGCCGCCGGCGGTCACAACGTACTCATGACCGGGCCTCCAGGTTCAGGCAAAACGCTGCTGGCGCGGGCGCTGCCATCGATTATCCCGCCCCTGACTCAAACTGAGGCGATCGAAGTCACCAAGATTTACTCGATTGCCGATGCGCTGCCCAGAGAGAATCCGCTGATCTCCGAGCGTCCGTTCAGGTCGCCGCACCACACTATCTCGTACGCGGGACTGGTCGGAGGCGGCACCGTACCGGGCCCTGGCGAAATCACGATGAGTCACAGAGGCGTGCTGTTCCTGGACGAACTGCCCGAGTTCGGACACCGGATACTGGAGGCGCTGCGTCAGCCCCTTGAAGACAAACGGGTGGTGATTACTCGCGCGCACGGTTCGGTGACCTATCCCGCGAACTTCATGCTCATCGGCGCAATGAACCCGTGTCCGTGCGGGTATTTCGGTGACCCTCACCATGAATGCACCTGCACTCCGGGACAGGTCAGCAGGTATGGCAAGCGAATCAGCGGTCCGCTGCTCGACCGGATTGACATCTTCGTTGAAGTTCCGCGCGTAGAGTACGAAAAACTGGTCGCTCCGTCAGCATCAGAGGCGTCCGAAGGGGTGCGCGACAGAACCGAGAAGGCTAGGGAAGCTCAGCGAGCGCGGTTCGGCGACGTTGGGCTTCTGACAAACTCAGAGATGGGACCGAACGAGGTCTACCAGTATTGCGACCTGGACGAGCAGGCGACGGGGCTGGTGCGCTCGGCAATGCAGCGGATGCACCTATCGGCGCGGGTGTATCACCGTATTCTCAAATTGGCGCGCACGATCGCCGACCTATCCGGAGAGGAGACGGTTGGCGTCGCGCACGTCGCAGAGGCGCTTCAGTACAGGCAGCCTCAGTGGGTCTGAATTAGGCGTCAGGGGTGAAGTCCAAGTTCTAAGGCCCCCCTCTCCCTGAAAAAGAGAGGGGGCGAGCTAATTGAGGTCCAAGCCTGAAAGTCAACTCTCCCTACCCTTCTCTGACAATCGGGGAAGGGAGAGCAATAGTGGTGTATCAGCTAACCCTGGCGAACTTCTGAACCCTGGCGCCGTCGAGCGTTTCGCCGACGTAGAGGTCGCCGTTGGAGTCCATTGCGACGGCGTGTCCGGCGATGATGTCTCCGGGGTTGTCAGTGCTCATGCCCCAGCCTCCGAGCCATTGGCCGGTCGGAGTCATGATCTTGACCCCGGCGGGATGCGACAGCGCATTCGGGGATGGCTGATCCGGACCAAGGCCCAGGTGGAAGCCAAGGTCGGTGATGTACATGTTGCCATCGGGACCCTGCCAGATGTGGTCGGGACGGTGGACTCCGCCCCACTCGCTCATGTATTGACCATCGGGAGTGAAGATCTGTATGCGGCTGTTCTCGCGATCGGCCACGTAAACGTTACCGACGTTGTCTAGACAGACGCTGTGCGGAATTCGGAACTGGCCGGGGCCGGCGCCCGGCTCGCCCCAGGACCGGATCAGGTCGCCGGCGGCGGTGAAGTGGTGGATCCTGGCGTTGCCGTATCCGTCGGAAATGTAGAGCGACCCGTCGGAGGCTATGGCGATATCAGTCGGGCGGTTGAACGGCTCACCGCTCATCGGTTCAGGCGGATCGTTGGGAGTGCCCAAGGTCATGAGCAGTTCGCCGTCAGCGGTCCACTTACGGACTGTGTGGTTGCCAACGTCGGTGGTGTAGATGCTGCCGTCGGGTCCCACCTCGAGGTGGTGGGCCGATCCGAATAGTCCCTCGCCCCAGCTATTGATGACGTTGCCGTCAGTGTCCAGAACGATGATCGGGTGATCGCTGCGGTTGTAGACGAAGACGCGGTCCTGAGCATCTATGCCGACGCCGACGGCGTGGTTCCACTCCCAGCCGTCCGGGAGATTACCCCAACCGGGGACGTGCTCGTAAACATAACTGCCGTAGCTGACTCTGAGGGTCTTTGTTTCGGTTGCCATGTATTGGGTCTCCTGTCCGTCTCGAATCGCGGTTTCCAGTGCGGGGACGATTGTAACATGACGTGTGGTCGAGTGAGACAAGGCAACGGCTAGCGACGCCCGCTCTGCTGTATACTGGGCTTCATGCCTGACACTCCGCTGAGTTCGGGTCGGATTGTGACCGCTGATACCGACCGAACTGCCACACTTTCTACGAATGGGCCATCTGCGCCAACCGAAGTCCCATCCGCATCCGCTGACACTGCTGCAGGGGACGCTCCGGGCGGCAGGGGGATCTTCAAGACCTTCTATTCGCTGAGATTCAGGGAGTTCCGCTTCCTCTGGCTCGGCATGGTATTCCTGATGATGGGAATGCAGATGCAGATGGTCGTTAGATCGTATTTGACCTACGAGATCACGTCGTCCCCGTTCATTCTGGGCCTTGTGAACGCCGGCTTCGCGATTCCGATGCTGTCGCTGGCTCTGTTCGGCGGAGCGGTGGCCGACCGGATGGAGCGCAAGCGCGTGATCCAGGTTGGACAGTGCGCGGCGGTGTTACTCGCATTGTTCGTAGGTGTGTCGATATTGACGGAGACCGTCACCTGGGTACACCTTCTCGGAGTGTCGATGGCACAAGGCGCCCAATTTGCGTTTCTCATGCCGGCGCGCCAGGCGCTGGTACCGCAGCTGGTCGGACGAAGTAACCTGACCAACGCGATGTCGCTCGATGCCGCGGCGATGAGTATGACCACCCTGATCGCGCCGTCGGTCGGGGGAGTACTGTACAACGTCATCGGACCGGAGGGAGTGTACTTCCTGGTAGCGGGGCTCGGGGTATTGGCGGTGGTGTTCACGTCAATGGTCTCGGCCCGCGGCGGGTCAGCGAATAGGCCGAGCGTGCCGATGGCGAGCGATATAATGCAAGGGCTTCGGTATGTGAGAAACAGTCCTGTGGTGCTGATACTGCTCATGATGGGGCTGGCAACCGCGCTGCTCGCGATGCCGTTCAGGTTCCTGCTGCCCGTATTCATAGTGGATGTCTATGGACGCGGCCCGGAGTCGCTTGGGCTGTTGGTTACTGTCATGGGCGCAGGGTCTCTGGCGGGAGCGCTGTTCATAGCCACCATCGGGAGAAGGCGTCGTGGACTGCTTCTCCTGGCGGGAAGCTGCGTCTCAGCGATAGCGCTGATGCTGGTCGCGGCGATACCGGTGTACTTCGTGGCGGCTGGGCTGATGATATTGCTGGGACTCGGAGACGCGGGACGGCGGACGCTGAACCAGGCGCTAATTATGGAAGAGGTCGACGACCAGTACCGCGGTCGAGTGATGAGCGTGTTCATGATGAACTTCGGGCTGATGCCGCTTGGGGTGCTCCCAGCGGGCGCGATTGCCGAGCAGTTCGGCGGTCAGTTCGCGGTGATGCTGCTTGGCGTTCTGCTGCTGCTGACGACCATCGCGGTGCTGGTAACACAGCGTCGACTGCGAGAGCTGGACTAGCCAGAAGCCATGCCCGATCTACGACCTGTCCCCTGCCCCGAAGTGGTCTGCTTCGGGATGATTACGCCGGCAAGGGTGATCCTGGTGGACAGGCTGCCCGACTGGAACACAGGAGTGTTCTCGACACATGGGGCCGAGTTCATTTCGGACGACGCCGCCATCGTTGCCGGCCTGCTCGCAGCGTGGGACGTGCCAACCGAACTAGTTGGTACCGCTCTCGGCGACGATGAGGCGGGAAGGCGAGCCGTCCAGCGATTGCGAGAGATGGGTGTGGGCGGCACGTTCGAGCTTCGGAAGGAGATCGAGACTCCGTTCGAGGTCAACGTCTCCGACTCGCTCGGAGGACGCACCTACATTTGGGACCGGAGGCCAGAGGTGCTGTCCACGCTGGATGACGCCGATCTGTCGGCGATCGAAGACGCAAAGCTGCTTTACGTCGACTGGTACGACGCTCCGCACATTGCTCGAGCGATGAAACAGGCTGAATCGGTCGGCGTCCCTGTGATGCTGAACCTGGAGCACGGGCACTCGGAGGGCGAAGCACTCTCAACGCTCGTGCCTCATGCCACAATCTGCCAGGCGGTGACGGATGCGGCCCAGGTCGGGACGGACGCCGCGTCAGTGGCGCAGCTGCTTCTGAGCAGAGGAGTCGAGACGGCACTGGTCACGCTGGCATCGGGCGGCGTGCTCGGAATCAAGGGCGAAGAGGCGCTGCACGTGGCCGCGCCAGAGCTTCAGGCGGCGGACACCTGCGGCGCGGGCGCAACTTTTTCATCGGCCTATATCTTCAGTCTGCTCTCCGGCTCAGACTTTGAGGAGTCTCTGAGGTTCGCGGTAGCGGCCGCGTCGCTGAAGTGTACGACTGTCGGGCTCAAATCGTTCCCCCAAGGCCAGATCAGGGAGCTCGCCGGGACGCTGGAGGCCCGACGGCTGCGACAGTAGGGCGTTCGCGTTCCGATAGTCTTGCCTGTTCAGTAACCCTCCGCCATCTGGATTCCAGCTTTCGCCGGAACGTGTCGGGTTCGGCGCCGCCGATCAGGTGTCCCGTCTGTCCGGGGCCCAGCAGCCGATGAATCCTCCCGCGAGCTCGCGCGGCTCCATTTCTCCGGTGCTGTCCAGAACGATGGCGCTGTTGGTGTCTCCGCTGTTCAGCGGCGTGCGCTCGGCGTGATAACCCAACTCGCCGAACACCAGCAGCGAGCCGTCGTCGGGCGACCACAGGGGGAGTGACTGCGCGTACTGGTCGAAGAACATGAAGTGTGTGAGCTGCTCTTGGCTCGGACGGAAGTCGGGCAGGTAGACGATTCTCCCATCATCTATCGTGACCACGCCAATGCGGAGCGAACCCTCAGCACCTTCAGATGACGTGACGTAGGCGACTCGCGAACCGTCGTGGGACCAGAAGAAAGCTAGGACCGGGTCGTCTATGACCTGCCGTTCTTCCTGCGTATCGCAATCGATGACGTGCAGGCCGGAGTAGAAGCCGGACGACCCGATCATCGCTCTGACGAGTCCAAGCTGCGGCGAATCCGGTCGCCAGGCCGCTGCGGCAATGCCGGATATTTCGGTCTGAACCTTTACCTCCTGGTCCTGGAGGTCGATTGTGACCAGACGCTGGCGACCCTGAATTGCGTCCAAGAAGAAGGCGATCCGACGTCTTTCCTTGTCCCAAGAAGGAGACATGTACTGTGTGCTCAAGCCGGGGAACTGCTCGGTCTCGGCACTTGAAGAGGCGTCCACCAGGTAGTGCCCGGTGAACGAGTGGACAAAGAGCTCGTCGGAGGCGTTCGACCATGAGAAGTACATGGGACCGCCATCGAGAAGCTGCCTGGCCGGCTCGTCGGAGGCGGCGTCCCAGACAAAAAGGGTAAGGCCCCTCGCGGTCTGGGCAATGAATGCAAGTTTCAAGCCGTCCGGGGACCAGCAGGAGTAGTGCGGTGTGCCCCTGGCGATGCCGTCAGTGCCCGGTTCGTTGGAGTAGATGAGGCCGGGACCTCGGCTGTCTATGTCCGTCGCGTACAGGCCCAGCTGCGCGTGGCCATTGCTGCCTCCAGCGTAGCCCGAAAACACGACAAAGTCCCCGCCGGGCGACATGATGGGCCAGGTGCATCTCAGTCCCGGGACGCTGAGGATGCGGTCAAGGGCGTCCGGATCAGCCGAGTCGTTGACACGGATCGTTTGGTCGTGGGCTGCGTATGCGATGTTCATATTCGAAGATCCGCCAAGATCTATTCGGACTTGCTTACCAGCTGCTACGCCGGCTGGGCCCGGCCAGAATGTCGATCACGTAGGGGTCGTATGGTAAATCGGTTTCGGGGTACTCAAGTGAGTTCAGAGCTGGTGCGGGGGAGCCGATGGATGATGAGAGACGATTGTATGCGATTTCGGCGAGCTTGGGCAGAGAGAACACGTCCTCGGCATTGTATCGGATGAGGGTGTCGAGCGCGCTCTGATTTCCACGCTCCCACATGTGCCACATCCTAACGGCGTCGTAGCCGTCGAGGGAGGATAGCTCTGACGGTCGTCCGACTCCGAGGCGGCGTTCAATCGCCTTCAGACCTCCCTTCTGTCCCATCCGGCTCAGGACAAAGCGCAAGTCTATGTGCGGGGTGTGCCTGAATAGCGATCCGAAGTGGTGCTCGATGAAAGGTAGATCGAAGGATGCGCCGTTGTATGTGACGATGAGATCGTACCGCTCCAGCGCCTCTCGCAGGTCCGACAGGTTCCGGTCGTACACGAATGCGTGATAGCCCTCACGGTCCAGTATGCCAACCAGGGTGATGATGCTGTAGTCGGGCGAGAGTCCGGTCGTCTCAATGTCGAGGAACGCGGCGTTGTGCCGGAAGTCGGCGTACATCCGCCAAGTCTCTGACCTTGGTATAGTCCGAGCGAAATACGCAGCGTCGTTATCGTCCAGACGCTCCATGCACTCGGCGACTCTATCTTTCAGACCACGCGATTGTGCATGGATTCGAGTCGGCAGGCTCCCTGCTGAATGAAAGTCCCGCCACGTACGAATGCCCACGTCCCACAGCGCCTGCTCGGTTACAGGGCCAACGTTCGGGAGGTGAATGAACGTGTGCGGGAGCACTGTTCAGCTTTCGGGTCGGCTAGTGCGCGGCGGCTACGGAGTAGCGTAGCTCGCCACGGTATATCTGCCTGATCGTCGTGGCCTGCCAGCTAACGAACATGACCACAATGAACCCTACTCCACCAACCAGCAGCAGCGGGGACGGGCCTATGGGAGTCGGCAGAACAGAGAGCAGGTCGTGAAGCAGACCAGACATCGGCGCACCAGACTCCAAGAGGAAGTCTGACACATGGATGTCGGCCATCCAGCCGTTGATGAGGTTGACCGAAGCCATCATGCCGCCGATGTGTATGGAGTACACCGCCCCTACCCTGCCACGCACGGAGTCATCTGTGACCGACTGGATCATCGTGTGAGTAAGCGTCATGAATCCGGACTGTGTAGCCCCCATGAACGCGGCGGCAATCAGCGCGGTTGGCATGTTTACAGACATCGCCAGCACGGCGGGAGCCAAGCCACTGATTACTCCCAGATTCATGAACAGCTTGCCTCTCACAGAATTGCTAGTTACTCCAGCGATGCCGATGACCGAAATCAGCGCGCCGCCGCCTACCGCGGCCATCAGCAGAGTGAAGCCGGCGTCCCTGGCGTTCAGACGCGTATCGGACAGCACCGGCAAGAGCGACTCGAATGACATTGTCAGTCCACAGTGGAACAGGGCCATGAACACCACGACCCTGAGTATCGGCGTGCGATAGACGTACCTGATGCCGTCCCAGACGCTGGTCGCGAAGTTGACAATGAAGTTGCTACCCTCGCGGACGGTTCCGGTGGAGATAGTGCCTATCCTGAGACTCTGCACCAGGCTGACAACGTAGAAGGCTGTGCACAGGAAGAACGCGCCCGACACACCGACAGTCGCCAGCAGCGGCACGATGGCGATTGGGCCGAACAGCCGTGAGCCCTGCATCGTGGCCTGGTTAAGAGCAATGCCGTTCAGCAGCAGTCTGCGAGGCACCAAGTTCGGAACGAGAGACTGGGACGCAGGCATTTGAGCCGCACGGGCCGAGCCGTTGATCAGCGACATCCCCACTATGACCCAGGGGTTGATCTCGCCCAACAGCACGTAGAACGAAAGGCCGAGCGTCTGCGCGAAGTTGATCGCGTACATGACCGAGACTACTCGCCGCCGGTCGAACTTGTCAGACAGATAGCCGGCTATGGGAGGGATGAACACACGCGGGATCATCGCAGCGAATGTGACCACAGCCACCCACGAGCTGGACTCGAACTCGTTGTAGACCAGCGCGCCGCGCGCGACGATGAGCGCCCAAGCTGCCGCACCGGAACATAGATTTGCTATCCACAGCGTACGATAGTCCTGGTAGGCGAGCGCGGCAGTGTAGCGATTAAACACCACGCCTGCGAACTCGCTGGCGCTGCGGGTCAACTTGGCTATGGTTCCGATCCTTCCCCGAGGCGACCAAATCTGGCCGCCATGATGCGGGAGATTACACTAAATCGCGGAGGTTGCCAATTCCGATGTCGGTTTCAGCTACTCGGCCACGGTCACACAAACCGGCTTGACCCCGTTCACCATGTAACCTAGCCGGTTCCATCGTGATTTCATGGGCTGCACGTTGCCGCGGACATCGATCGCGCGAGACATCAGAATGTAGTCGCCGGCCGCAGCCGGGCTCCAAGTATGATGCCACTTCTGCCAGGCGTATTGCTCGGACGGGCCGACGATCTCGGCTGCTTCCCAAGTGGCCCCGTTGTCGGGGCTGAAGTCAACCCGCGCAATACGCTCCTGGCCGGACCATGCCATGCCTGTCACACACACTTGCCCCGTGGAGACGGTGGCATCCTCGGTCGGGCTTCCGATCAGGGACTTCACTCCAATCGTCGTCAGCGGGACAGTATGGCCAAGCTCGTCCTGGATTACGTACTTGTCCCCCTGAAAGTATCCTGAGTAGTCGGTGTCGAGAACCGCCAGCCGTCTCAGCCACTTCACGGATGCCATGCCGTACCAGCCGGGCACTAAAAGCCTGAGCGGATGGCCATGCTCTTTGGGAAGCTCCTGGCCGTTCATCTCGTAGGCAAGCAGAGTGTCAGGATGCAATGCCACGTCCAACGGTAGGCTGCGAGTGTATGGCATCTCGGATGCGCCGGGCTCAGGTCTGCCGGTGTCGTGGCCCTCGAAGAGAACTTCGCGGGCGCCGGGCCTGATTCCAGCGGACTTCAGCACATCGCTGAGCCTGACTCCGGCCCAGTACGCAGTACTTACAGCGCCGTTCTGGAACTGGTTGCCCGGTGCTGGAGGGTGGAGGTCGCTGCGGTTGTTGCCCGCGCACTCCATCGTCACTGGGAGGGTGACTCTTGGGAGCCGCTTGAGTTGCCTTAGGGTGTACCGACGCTCGCGCGTTACGAGTCCGTCGATACTAAGACTCCAGGTAGAGCAGCGGATGTCAGGGATTGAGAAGTGGTTCCTGACGTAGAAGTGGGGGTTGGGAGTGAGCCAAGCATCAAGGGCACGTTGTGGCGTCTCGCCTATCTGCGGCTCATGTTCGATAGTTACTAGACTCTTCGGATTATCCGGCCGGACCTGCGTGCTTGGGGGCGTCACGCTTAGCCCAGCCCCGATACATGTGCAATTACACATCATCTTGGCCTCCGCGTACTGACCTTCCAGCCATAAATCGGGTGTTATCCGTACTCTACTCCATAAAGATTCGATGCGCAAGGCAGAGTTCGTAGTAGTCGGCGACATACAGTATGCTGAAATTCCACATTCGGATGTTATACTGAATTCACCCTGATCGTGGTTGAAACCAAGGCTATCAGGCGCTAAATGCGCAGGTCCGGCGCCTGCCAAAATCATCTCAGTGAGGTATTCAGCATGACCACCGGCAACACCCCATCAGAGCAGGAAGTCCTGGGCTATTTCGACTCGCTGTCCAACTGGGGACGATGGGGCGACGACGATCAGATGGGCACACTGAACTTCCTGGGACCGGACAAGGTCAAGCGGGCGATCTCGCTCGTAGAAGATGGCGCCACTGTTTCATGCGCCAGGACGGTCATGTTCGAGCCCGCGCCGGACATTCCGATACCGCCCATCCACTTCATGACGGAGAGCGGCGAGGGCTGGGCCACCGGCGACAAGGTCACGTCACGCCCCTCTCAGGCGTCCGCTGACTTCTTCGGGATGATCTTCCACGGGTACGCGATCACGCATGTGGACAGCCTCGCTCACTTCTTCTGGGAAGGCAAGATGTACAACAACCAGCCAGCTCACCTGGTCGCGACCGGGCTGGGAGCGACCGCAGAGTCGATAGAGCTTGCCAAGGAGGGCATCGTTACGCGAGGCGTGCTTGTGGACGCGCCGATGATCCGCGGCGTCGACTGGCTGGAGCGCGGCGAAGGTGTCATGCCTGAAGACATACTGGCAGCCGAGGAGCGCTGTGGGTTCAAGATCGAAGAGGGCGACGTACTACTCGTGCGCACCGGCAACCTTCATCGGCGAAACACGGAGGGCCCATGGAACCCGCGCGAGGATGGGTCGTCAGCGTGCCAGGCGGCGTGCCTGCCGCTATTCCACGAGCGCAGCATTGCGATGTTGGGCAGCGACACCGGCAATGACGTGATGCCAACGGGATACCAAAGCTTGAGCAATCCCATCCACCAGGTAGGCATCGTAGCGATGGGAATGTGGATACTCGACAACGCCAACCTGGAAGAGTTGGCACAGGCGTGCCGTGAGCGCAACCGGTGGGAGTTCATGCTGTCGATAAGCCCACTGCGTCTGCATAACACGACCGGATCGCCGGTCAACCCCATAGCCATATTCTGATGCTTGATCTGCTGCCCCAACCCAGCTCGCTGGACCGCGTGGAGCCTCTCCTGGGGAGTGGCGAACGACTCGTGTCGAGTTTTGGACCGTATCACGCGACTTCCAGGCGCATAATACTGGTCAGTGAGCGCATGGAGGGGGCGCCGACACACGAGCTTCCGTACACCGACCTCGAGAGCATCACAGAGGTCAGGGCCTCCGACCACAAGCGGCTGGCAGTGGGGATTACCCTGGTAATAGTGGGCATACTTACTTTGTTTGCGTGGTTCCTCATCGTGCCGATCGTGGCCATTGTGATGGGCATAGTCGTGCTCCTCCAAGGTTCGATCGGACGTCCCGCCTACTACCAACTGAAGGGACGCGGCATGGAGGGGCGTGAGCTGCACAGGTGGCAGATCAGACACTTTGGAGCAGGCAGCTTTATCGCGTCGATCGGCGCGATTACCGGTGTAGAGCCGGCGAAGACGTGAGTGCTACTTCGGGCCTGCGCCGCCAGGCTTCGACGGCGACAATCTCAAGTCAATGAGCAGGTCCAGAAGGTCGGCGACCTCGTCGACACAGCTTACGCTGTAGTCAGCAGCTTCTAACAGAAGCTCCGGCGTCTCCTCAGATGCGACTGCGACGCCGATCGTGGTTACGCTCGCCAATGCGGCCAGCCTGCGCATCCCATCCACGTCTGTTGTGTCGTCCCCGACGAATACGAGGGCATCCAGTGAGTGCTGCGCGGCGAGGTAGGCTATAGCATCGCCCTTGGTAATGGCCATCGCAGGTCTGATCTCAAGCACCCGACGACCCCAGAACGTGTCGAGCATGTCCGAGCCGGGAGCGCGTGTGATCGCCCGTCTCAGTTGGCGTTCCGCGGCCTTCACGTCTTCGACCTGACGGTAGTGTATGGACGCGCTGAAGCGTTTGTCCTCGTACACGATTCCGGGAATTTCAACCGTCCGCCCGACGTATTCGAGGGCCTGCCCTATTCCAGCTGGGGCGGAGGCCGACAAGACGCGCAGCTGTCCGTTCACGATGGACTCGGCTCCATGATTGCCGACATAGGTTATGCCACGAACCGCTACTCTGGCTGCGACATCGCGCACGGCGCGGCCTGACAGGACCGCCACCATCTCATACCTGTTCAGCGCCAAGGCGAGCGTGCCCGCAATACGGGGATGGATTACGGCCAACTCCGGAGAGGGAGCTATCTCAGAGATCGTGCCGTCAAAGTCGAGGACGATGCCAGGTCGGTCCGCCTCGGCCACGGCACGAGCGACATCTTGATTGCAGAGGATGTTTGGAAGAGTCAATTCAGTAGGGTAGCAACCGCCCTCGCGACGAGGTTTGATGACAGCCTGACTTTGTACTCGTTGTCCGACATCGGACTAGCATCTCGGACGGCAATGCGACCGAGTTCTCGTGGACTCACATCGGAAATGTGGCAGCCCACGATCGCGTCGGCGACGTCGGACAACGGGTGTGGTATCGGAGCAACTCCGCCGAGAGCGAACCGCGCGCTCGAAACCCTGCCGTCCTTGACCACCATACATGCGGCCACGCTGACCAGAGCAAAGTCGTAAGCCTGACGCTCCTTGGCTTTCAGGTAGATGCTCCGGGATTGGCTCATTGGCGGCAGCGAGACCCGTGTCACAATCTCGCCGGAGTCCAGCGCTGTCTCGGACAGCATGTTCGTTTCCGGGCCGACGAAGAACTGGGAAATGTGTGTCTGTCGCACCCCCCGAACTCCGTAGGTTTCGACTGTCGCGTCCAGCGCGGTTAAGGCGACAGCGGTGTCCGAAGGATGAACGATGTAGCAGCCGACCCCGCCGAAAATGGCGTGGTACTTGTTCAGTCCCGTAACGGCGTAGCAGGTGTCTCCACCCTTTTTCAGGCAGTCGAACAGGGGACTGCGGTAGTACCAACACCGGGGTCGCTGGCAGAGATTGCCGCCCAGGGTGCCGACGTTTCTGATCTGAGGCGTAGCGACTGAGGCAGCCGCCTGAGACAGCGCGGGATAGTTTTCCCCGATGTCGTCGTTCCCCTCGATTTCAGCTAAGGTAACGAGGCTGCCGATCAGGGCGCCATTGTCCGACAGCTGTATGCTATCGAGACCATCGACGCTGGTTATGTCGATCAGGGCGTCGGGAGATTCCGTGCCCTCCTTGATCTCCCCCAGGATGTCGGTGCCTCCAGCGAGGATGGCCGCCTCCCCGGCACGCTGATTGAGTACGTTGTGAGCCGTGTCCAGGGTGGTCGGACTCAGAATCTCGAACGGTCTCATTGGACGCCGTCCGTTTCCAGCTCCGCAAGCAGGTTGAGAATTCGATCGGGCGTGGCCGGGAGGTCACGTACCTCGACTCCAGTCGCGTCGCGAATGGCGCTGACGACAGCGGGTGCGACACCGACGCTAGGCGGCTCTCCGAGCGCCTTTGCGCCGTAGGGACCGATTGGATCGACAACGTCGGCGAAGATGACCTCTATATCCGGGTACTCCAAGATTGTCGGGCTCTTGTGTTCAAGGAAGCTGCCGTTGAGGGTGGCCCCGAATGCGGGGTCGGTAAGCATCTGCTCGGTAAGAGCGAATCCAAGCATCTGTGAGACGCCTCCCTCCACCTGGTTGACCGCAAGGCGCGGGTTGAGAATCCGGCCAGAGTCGTGAGCGGCGACGTAGCGCAGAACACGAACAGCTCCGGTGTCGGTGTCCACTTCGACTTCCGCAAAGTGGGCTCCAAACGAGTTGACGACGTAGTCGGTGCTTCCCGGCGAGACTGAGGCTTCTATCTCGATCGGTCCCGTATGCGTCACCAGATCGGAGAATGACAGTCTGCGCCCGGATGGTGAGCCGATGCCGGATCGGTCCACGTCGAGATCAGATTCGGGCAGATCGAGAAGACCGGAGGCTGCGTTCAGCAAGCGCGAGCGCAGGTCCGATGCGGCCTGCTTGACTGCGAGTCCGGCTGAGAAGGTCACAGTCGAACCGGCGGTTATAGGTGAGTCTGGGGTGAGGGCCGAATCGCCAAGAGTCTCGCTCACCTGATCGTAGCTAACTCCGAGGGACTCGGCGGCGATCTGCGTGAGCACGGTCGCGCTGCCCTCGCCGACGTCCATGACTCCCGATATCAACATGAACGTGCCGTTGGGCTGAAGACGCATCCTGGCGATGGAGCGTCCGCCGGGGCCTCCACGGTAGACAAATATCGCCATCCCCCTGCCCTGCCTGAGGCTGCCCTCGGAAACGGGAGCGTAGTCGTCCCATCCGAAAGCCTCAGCGCCGCGCTGAATACACTCACGAAGACCGTTGCTGGAAAACGGGATGCCGCCCTCGAGGGGCTGGGTATCTATGATCTCGTTGGCTGGCGTCGTGCGCTCACCGGGCTGTCCTTCGGGGCCCACGTGGTTCTTCAATCGGAACTCGACGGGATCCATGCCGACCTCGCGGGCGGCGCGATCGGCGATCAACTCGAGGGCGAAGTGTCCCTGGGGCGCTCCGAGGGCTCGGTATGAGCCGCCTGAGGGGGTGTTGGTGTACGCGAGGTAGCCGTCGTACCGAACATTGGGACAGCGGTAGAGATACAGCGCCCCCTGCCCTGCCCTTCGGACCACTCCGGGCCCGGACGACAAGTAGGCTCCGGTGTCCATAATCGTTACCGCGTGAACCGCGGTCACGGTGCCGTCAGACTTGACGCCCATGCTGACCGTAGTAAACGTGCCGTGCCTGTGGCGGCCTGCGACGATCTCCTCTTCTCGGGTGGCCTCGATCTTCACCGGCCGTCCGGCTCGCTGAGCCAGGACCGCAGTTATGACTGGCAGGCGAGTCTCGTCCTTATTGCCGTAGCCGGCGCCCATTGCCCCGCCTATGACTCGAACGCGGGATCTTGGGATGCCCAGGGCAAGGGACAAGAGCAGCTGGTCCTGGTGAACACCACGACTAGACTTCCAGACGGTTAGGTCATCGTCGTCCCAGGATGCCACGGCTACGCGCGGTTCGAGAGCCGCGCCCGAGTGAGCCGGGGTGCTGAAAGTGTCCTCGACGATGATTTCGGCTTCGGCGAATCCCTCTTCCACGTCGCCCCTCTCGAGAACGACAGGTTCGCCGCCGACCAGGTTGCCGCCCGGGTGAACCGGCGGCGCGTCGGGTTCTATCGCAGCACGGGGATCGGTCACGAACGGAAGCGGTGCGTACTCGACCTCAAGCAACTCAAGAGCGTGTTGGGCGATGTACTCGTCGTCCGCGGCTACCGCAGCGACTTCGTCGCCGACGAATCGCACCTCGGTGTCGAGAATCGGAACGTCGGGAGCGATGTTGCCTGCAGGCACGTCGAACGGTGTGACTACGGCGTGGACACCCGGGAGTTCGCGGGCGGCAGTCGCGCCCACAGCCAAGACTGTCGCGTGCGGATGCGGACTGCGAAGTATCTTTCCGGTCAGCATTCCGGGGAGCTGGACATCGGCGGCATACTTAGCCTCGCCGGTGAGCTTTCCGGGGAGGTCGCGACGGGGGACCGACTGTCCTACGGAGCCGCTCATCGCGCACTCCTCGCAGCCCTTACAGACTCGATGATCCGGCCGTATGCGTTGCAGCGGCAGATGTTTCCGGCGAGGGCAGAGCGGATGTCGTCGTCAGTCGGGCTTGGGTCCCCTTCCAGAAGGGCCGTCGCGCTCATCACGAAACCGGGGGTACAGAAGCCGCACTGGGCGCCGTCGTTTTCCAGGAAGGCTTGCTGGACCGGATGGAGGGAGTCCGAGGATGACAGCCCCTCTACGGTCCGGACTCGTTTGCCGGAGATCGTTGCTGCCAGCGTCATGCAGGCGTTGACAGGAATATCGTCCAACAGGACGGTGCAGGCCCCGCACTCGCCGCGGTCGCAGCCGCGCTTGGCGCCGGTCAGGCCCAGCTCTTCGCGTAGAACATGGAGCAACGACCAGCGGGTGTCGACCTCAATGCTGTGCTGATGGCCGTTGACTTCTATGGTGATGTCGAGCGTATGAGGAGTCACTGCATATCATCCCATTCGATCCATCTGCCGTGAGCATTACGACGGGCAGATAGTATCGTAGTAGAATTTCGCTTCTCGATGCGATCCACGGACATGCGCTCTCCTTCTGAGGGAACGTGGTACACGGTGCGACACTCGGACTCGTGCATGAGGACTTCGTAGAACGCCGAACGGGCCTCTACTGGAAACTGGTTCAGTGTATGACAGTGGAAGACGCACAGTGTGGCGTCGTCGGGGACGTGTTTCAAGACGCAAGGCAGGATGGTGACCGCGTCACCGGCAAGGACAGCAGGCGGGTTCTCCAGCCATATTTGCCTGGCGGCGGATAGCAGCTCGGCTCGGTCAGCATGATCGGGCCAGACCAACGCCATCATCCAGCGGTACTCCTCGTCGTCGCCCAGGTCGACAGGAGACAGGTCAATGCCAGTACGGAATGACACCTTTGGAAACCGGTCGGGAATCGTGGGCATAGGCGTTCTGGTGTCGGACTCAATGAGGACATCGGATTCGGCGGAACCGTAGGTCGAACCGTCCGAGTAGCTGTATCGGTAGCTGTCCCAGAGCAAATTGAGACCAGCGCTGGCCCCAACGTCGATCAGGGCGAGAGGTCTGCCGGGGTTTTCACTGGCGATTGCGCCGAACGCGGGCATAAGGTATGAGCATCGTCTTATCTCGTTGGTCTGAACGCGGCGCGTGCGCACTAGCTTGCGAATCTCGTGTGCATGAGCAGAGCAGAATTTCGTGAATGTCTGGGTCAGACCGGGAGTCGGACGTCCGTCTCTGGCACACAGGGCATAGTGTTCCGACAAAGTGTCGTCATCGTGATCGGCGAGCACACGTTTGACAGCCGATAAGAATAGGTTCGGAATAGGCTGGCCGACCTGACACTCGCGGGCGAGATCCAACAGATCTGAATTGGATGCGACCGCCAGGGAGATGGCCTCATAGGTCGGCGAGACTACGTTCAAGCCTGACTCGCCCGAACATTCCTCGGCGGCGAAGGTCTTGAACCGCAGCGAAAGCGCGTCGTCGGAGCGGTCCCCGGGCTGGAGCTGCTCGATACGGGCGTGGCCCTGATGGCTATCGACCTGGCGAAGAACCACGGCGCTAGAATCGTGTCCAGGCATTTCTGCCATTGTTCAAACTGCTGCGATCACTGGATTCCCGCCTTCGCGAGAGTGAGGGCTGGATGCGGACATCTGTCGTTGTCATCTGAACGCGGTATCAGCGAGCCGTGACCCCACCGTCGATAACAAGCTCTGCGCCGGTCATGTAGGAGGACTCGTCGGATGCCAAGAACAACGCACCGTACGCCACATCCATTACCGTGCCGATCCGTCGCAGCGGGACGCGGGCTTCTGACTCGGCCCGGCCCTCTGGCGTCGAGAGATTGTCGGCGATCATCACGGTATCTATTGGACCGGGGTGGATCGAATTGGCGCGGATCCCGTCCATGGCGTGCTGGATAGCGGTGTATTTCGTGAAGAGGCGGACACTTCCCTTGGATGCGCCGTAAGCGCTGCCTCTACCACTTCCTACCAGTCCCGCAGTCGAAGATATGTTGATGATGGAGCCGCTGCCGGAGCGCTGCATAGCGGGGATGGCATGTTTAGTGCCGAGGAAAACACCCGTGGAGTTGATCTCCATGATCAACCGCCACTCCTCGACGTCGGTGTCGACAATGGGAGTGCGCCTGTATATCGCCGCGTTGTTAATGAGTATGTCGAGACGTCCGTAGGTCTGAAGCGTGAAGTCGATGGCGCTGCGCCAGTCATCTTCGCTGCTGACGTCGAGGTGTACGTAGGATGCCTCGCCGCCGTTCTCGCGGATCTGCGCGGCTGCCGCCTCGCCCTCAACGTCGAGGATGTCCGCAAGCACGACCTTCGCTCCCTCGTCAACGAATAACTGGCCTTCGGTCGCTCCCTGGCCGCGTGCGCCACCGGAGATCAGCGCCACCTTACCTTCTAGTCTCATATCTGACCTCTGATTTCCCAGTGAGTGATTGTGATGATCGCGGCGATTGTATCATCATAGGCAGGGGACGCAAGGCTCGGATATAATTGCATTAGCCACGAGAACATCAACCGCAGTGCAGAGGTATCAATATGGTCCAACCACACGCTTCGGACATGGCGCTCAAAGAGTGGGCAGTGGCCGTAAAGTCCCTCGGACGGGGTGAGCAGGCGCTGATACTGCGCAAGGGCGGCATCCACCGCGACGACCGCGACTTCAGGATGGTGCATCCTGAGTTCCTGCTGTTTCCGACGTACCTGCACCAGAAGTCGGAGCTTATCAAGCCGGAACATCGCGAGACTTTACGCGAGACCGTGGATGAGGACGACACGCCGGGCGTGGTCGAGCTTGCATACTTCTGCCAGGTGGTGGACAGGTTCGAGCTTCGTGACGAGTCTGCGCTGGATACCATCTCCAGCCACCACATCTGGACGGACGACTACGCGCACAAGCGGCTTCACTGGCGTCCAAAGCAGCCACTGACCGTTGCCCTTCTTCGCGTCTTCGTGCTGCACCAGCCGCAGGCGCTGCCGGTGCTCGATGAATACTCGGGATGCAAGTCGTGGGTCGAGCTCGGGCAGGAAGTCCCACTGGGGACCATGTCGCCGGTCATGGACGACGCGGAGTTCGAAAGGCAGTGCGACGCCGTCAGGTCCGCACTCGGGGCTACGCCGGCGGCGGTCTGAAGACCTGCTTCACCCAATCGTCCATCGCGAGAAATGTCTTCTCAGGCCATTCTTCCATGTGCACTGGTGACACTACGTTGAAGTACCGCCAGATAGCCAACACTGAGCTTACGGTCTCAGAGATAGGGTTGCCCCTGCGCCCGCTGTCGACCAGAGACTACGGCCACGTGACCGAGCAGGACACCGTTAACCTGCTCACACGGGCGTTCGACATGGGTTTCACGTACTTCGACACTGCGGACTCGTACACTGAAGGGTACGGCGAGCGAGTGCTGGCGCGCGCGCTGAGTCGGAGACGGCACGACATCGTGATCTCGACCAAGGTAGGGTATGACTTCTACAGACCGGTCATAGACCCGAGCGAGCGAGGGACGTCGCAGCGGTGGACTCCCGGGTTCATCCAATACGCTTGCGAGCAGAGTCTTCGCCGACTTGATACCGACTACATCGACCTTTTCCTACTGCATCATCCAGACCCTGACGTGATCGATGACGACGAGCTATTCGGCCTGCTGGATGATCTGGTAGTAGAGGGCAAGACGCGGTACTACGGCGTCATGCTAGACGATACTCCGGAGTCGGAGGAGACCGGTGAGGGCGCCATCGAGCACAGGGAGGTTTCCGCCGTGGAGATGACCTTCGGGCTACTGGAGCAGCAGCCCGGTCGGAATCTCATTCTGAGGGCACAGGACACGGCCACGGCCACGGCGATCATTGCGTACAATCCGAGCGCGTCGGGGGCGCTGGAGAACGTTCGAGATCAAGGCGAGTCGGCCGCCAACCTGAACCAAAGAATGAGGCAGGAAGCATTCGAGCTGCACCGCAGAGAGCGTGAGGCACTGGTCGATGGGCTGCGGGAGTTCGGAGGCGACGTTAGTACATGGGCGATCAAGTTCGCGCTTGCATCGCCGACGGTCGCGTCGACGCTGCCCATTGCAACGTCTTACGCAAGGCTGCTTGAGCTTGCGGAGATCGCCGATACAGACGATCTGCCTCGGGAGTTCGTCGAGCGGGCGTTCGAGGTGTACGACTCGGAGATCGCAAACAGGCAGGTCTGGAGGAGCTAGCTCGACGAAGCGCCCTCACCTGGGCCATGGTCGGCGACCGTAGGCTGCTCCTGTTTGGGAGGCGAGCTACGGTGGTTCTTCCTCGCGATGCGCTCCATCTCTCCCTCGATCAGCCTGAAGTCCTTCTGTGGCAACAGGTGAAGTCGGTCGAAGAAGGCAAGCGGCCAGTCCTTGGGTTCCCAGCGTCTGACGTAGTCCAGCCTTGGCGCTAGAAGCGTGGCGTCTATGTAGTCCTGCTCGTCCAGCACAATGTTCGGACGAAGCTTCACACGAAAAGGGAAGCGCTCCCTGGAGTCGTGCGAGACGAACACTTCAGAGTCGTCTTCAAAGCACTCGGAGGTGATGGTCGCCGACGCCGGCCACTTGCGAATACCCTTTACGTAGAACAGAACTCTATCGTTGGGGGCCATGCGTTCCGCGCGTCGCCTGAAGCGACGTCCCATGCCGAAGATCGTAACGCCCATCTCCTTTATGATGGAAAAGTTCTCGGGGGACTCGGCGAACATCCAGTAGTTTCGCCCTATGCCTCTCCTGTTCTGCCTTTCCTGATTTCCACTTCTTGGGGCCATGTGGCTATTCTAGCACGGGGCCGGGGGGATCATTTCTCAATCGTTACTATCTCGGGAGTCATTCCGCCGGCGGCGACCGTGAGGACGGCGATCGTGGCGGGAACCATGAAGGACTTGTACGCCTGACCGGGATTCAGAAAGAGGACCCCGTTACGTACTTCGTTGATCGTCTCGTGGAAGTGACCGAACAGGATCGCGTCAACCGGCTCCGGGAAGTCGGGGAGAAGCTCCTCCAGGGGGAACTCGGGTCCTCCCCAAGCGGGGTGGGTAATCCCAATCCTGAATCCCTCGACTTCCAATACCTCTGTGTATGGTAGCGAAGTCCGCAGATCGGGCGGGTCGGAGTTGCCGTGGACAATCACCGCGCGAGCGGCTTCTCCACGCATACCGTCGACGACATCCTGCCTGACGATGTCGCCGCAGTGGACGGCGACGTCGGCCTCTCGCACCGCGGCACGAATGTCAGGGTGGACTTCGTCCCAGCGATAGAGGTGTGTGTCAGAGATTACGGCTATGCGGGTTGGCACGTGCTACGGACCCTCACTGGAAAGTGGCCCGACCAAGGAGAACCCGGCTGATGAGGCCGTTCCTTTAGAGTCCTCGATCGGCGCGCGGTGGATTCTATCACAGGGGGTACGACGAAACGTGCGGATGCTAAAATCGCGTTAATCTTCTACAATGACGCGCAGTCCAGAAAGAGGGAGGTGGCCAGTGTTCCAGAACGGTGCTAACGGCGTAACGGGGCCCATGAAGGGAGTCCGCGTTCTCGACTGGACGATGTGGCAATTCGGACCGATGTCGGCCGCGATGATGGGTGACATGGGAGCGGATGTCATCAAGATAGAGGCCCTGGACGGCGACGCAGGGCGGTCTCTCTCCAGGGCTTCTACCATCGCCCCCAGTCTCCCTGGAGGTCGGAACGCCTACTTCGAAGCGAACAACCGAAACAAGCGGGGCATCGCGGTCAACCTGAAGACACAGGAGGGCCGCGAGATCATCTACAAGCTGGTCGAGACTGCGGACGTCTTCGTCGAGAATTTCAGACAAGGCGTCGCTGAACGGCTGGAGATCGGGTACGACACGCTGCGGGAGATCAACCCCATGCTTGTGTACGGCTCAGCCACCGGGTACGGACCCAACGGGCCGGACTCGGCGCTTCCATCGTTCGACGGCTGCGGCCAGGCGAGAGGCGGACTGATGATCTCGGCCACCCCTGCCGACGCGGAAGAGCCGGTGAGAGTATCACAGGGCGTGTCGGACCAGATGGGCGCAATCATGCTGTGCCAAGGGGTCCTGGCGGCGCTGGTGGCCAGGTTTGTCCAGGGCGTCGGCCAGAAAGTCGACGCGTCACACCTGAGCGCCAACATGTGGCTCCAGGGAATGGGAATGAGCATGAGCCTGATAATGGGCGGCAACCGCTTCGGCGCGTATGATCGCAAGTCGGCCTGGAACGTGCTGGCGAACCTGTACAAGTGCAAGGACGAGCGCTGGATCCAGTTGATGCACCTCCAACCGGACCGCTACTGGGACTCTTTCATGACCGCGCTCGGACTGTCCGAGATCGTGGAAGACCCGAAGTATGCCACCATGGACGCGAGGTCAGAGAACCGGGAAGAGCTGGTCGGTATCATGGACAAGCAGTTCCTGACGCAGACTTCCGACGAGTGGGACAAGCACTTCCGCGCGACCGGGGACTTCATCTACGCCAAGGTGCAATCTACAGATGAGCTGGTTGACGATCCTCAGGTGATCGCGAACGAGTACATAACCACATTCGATCACCCGGTAATCGGGCCAATCAAGATGTGCAATCACCCCAACATCTACAGCGAGACGCCGTCGGGTATCTTCAAGGAGGCCCCGGAGTTGGGTCAGCACACCGAGGAGATACTCGTGGAAGAGCTAGGTTACTCCTGGGACGACATTACCGCGCTCCAGGACAAGGGGGTAATACTGTAGTCGGTGCTGAACTCGCGAGACCGGCGGCTGTTGCGGACCATCCTAAGCGGAAGGTCGGACGCCAATATCAGGTTTTCGGAACTCCGACGGCTTCTCAGAAACTTGGGATTCGAGGAAAGGATTCGCGGCAGCCACCACATCTTCGACAGACCCGGAATCTTGGAGAAGTTGAACCTGCAACCAAGCGGCTCTACGGCTAAAGCGTACCAGATTCGACAGTTCCGAAGACTTGTAATCAGTCAAGGTTTGATGCCAGATGACACATAAATACGAGATCATCCTATACTGGAGCGACGAAGATAATGTATTCATCGCCGAAGTGCCGGAACTCCCATACAGTTCTGCCCATGGCGACACTTATGAAGAAGCGCTGAAAGAAGTGCAAGTAGTCATGGACGCTTGGACCGAAATTGCGGAGGAACGCGGTCAACCGATACCCAAGCCAAAGGGCAGGCGGCTCATGTTTGCCTAGAAACGAAACACCTCCGAGGATACACAGCGTCCATCGGATACAAACTACAGTCGATCAAACGGAAAAACAGGAGGAACAATTGGCGGAGATAGATGGCGGACGACTGTTCGCCAAAGCACTAAAGCGTGAGGGCGTCGACTATGTCTTCACTCTCAACGGCGGCCACATCTACAATCTGTACGAGGGCTGTGTCGCCGAGGGCATCAAGATAATCGACTTCAGGCACGAGCAGGTGGCTGCGCACGCAGCCGAGGGCTGGGCCAAAGTCACCGGCAAGCCTGGCGTCGCTATCGTGACGGCTGGCCCGGGCGTTACGGACGCCGTAACTGGAATCGCCAACGCATTCCAGGCCCCCAGTCCGATGATCATGATTGGCGGAAATGCGGGTATCACCGACCATCTCCGTGGCGGACTGCAGGACTTCGATTCGGCGACGTTCCTCAAGCCCGTGACCAAGTTTTCGGAGCAGGTGAAGCGCGTCGAGCGGATTCCGGAGTACGTGGCGATCGCATTCCGGCACGCGACGACCGGCGTTCCCGGCCCCGCGTACCTCGAGATTCCGATAGACCTCGTTAATGGTCGAACCGAGGAAGACGAGGTCAGGTATCCACAGGTGTATCGGACCGACTCCAAGGCGTACGGAGACCCTGAGTACATCAGCCAGGTGGCCGACATACTCATGGGGACCGAAAAGCCGATGATCCTGGCGGGCTCGGACGTGTGGTGGAACGACGCCGCTGATGAATTGCGCGAGTTCGTCGAGATGATCGAGTCGCCGGTTTTCCTGAACGCGATGGGACGCGGCTCGATACCAGCTGATCATCCGAACCTGGGGAGCCTGGGCCGCCGATACGGCCTGGTCCACTCGGACACCGTGATCCTTCTGGGCACTCCCATCGACTTCAGACTGGGCTACGGTTCGGACTACATGTTCCCGCAGAACCCCAAGTTGATTGAGATCATGATGGACGGGTCGAAGGTCGGCCAGAATCGCGACATCGACGTTGGTGTCGTAGGTAACTCCAAGGCCATACTCCGCCAGGTGATGGACGAGCTCAAGTCGAGAGGTTACAGGTCACCTGGCAAGGCGTGGGTCGAAGAGGTAATGACCGAGGACCACGCCCTGCAGGCCGCGGACGAGGAGATGCTCAACAGCACCCAGACGCCGATTCACCCGATGAGGCTCGTCAAAGAGGTGCGCGACTTCCTTGACTATGACGCGACAGTTATCGGAGACGGCGGCGACATTGTGACGTTCGCGGCACGCGTGCTCGAAATCAACGGGCCAGGACACTGGCTGGACCCCGGACAGTTTGGCTGCCTGGGCGCAGGGTCGGGATTTGCGGCTGCGGCGCAGCTCGCGCGACCGGGCAAGCAAGTGTGCATCATTTACGGAGACGGCGGGTTCGGGCTGACCGGATTCGATGTAGAGAGCTACGTGCGTCACAACCTGCCGATCGTGTCGATCGTCGGCAACAACGGCGCGTGGAACCAGACCACCCAGGGTGTTGTCCGCAGGGGAGGCAGCGGTGTCGGGACGTACCTGTCACAGGAGACCGACTACGCGCAGATCATGCAGGGGCTCGGCGGTTACGGCGAGCGCGTAACCGACCCTGAGGAGATCAAGCCAGCTCTGGAGCGTGCGTTCGGCGCAGGTAAGGCCGCGCTGCTGGACGTCGTGATCGACCCAGAAGTGGCGTACGCTGCCATGGGAGGCCGGTCGAGGCAGTCAAGACAGTACTAGTCAGGAGGGGTGTGGGGCATGTCGACCAATGGAGCGAACGAGTATCAACATCCTACGGGTCCTCTGACGGGGATCCGGGTCATCGACTGGACGATGTGGCAATTCGGTCCAGTGTCCACGATGATGCTGGCCGACCTGGGAGCCGACGTTATCAAGGTTGAGTCGCTCGATGGCGACCACGGCCGGCAGTTTGGCCGGGTTGGAGGCGTTCTGTCCGACATGCCCCTGGGTGTCAATGCCTACTTCGAAGGAATGAACCGTAATAAGCGGGGCATTGCGTTGGACCTCAAGAGCCCGCGTGGACGAGAGGTCATGCACAAGCTGGTCTCCAGTTCAGACGTGTTCGTCGAGAATTTTCGCAAGGGGGTCGCTGAGAGGCTGGGTCTGGGATATGAGGACCTGCGCCAAATCAACGACCAGATAGTATACGGCTCGGCGTCCGGGTACGGTCCAAACGGCCCGGACGCCGCAAAGCCAGCCTTTGCCCTGACCGGAGAGGCGCGCTCCGGTGCGCTATGGTGGTCCGGGCCAGACGACGGAGCCCCCTACCCGGTCGGAATCGCGGACCAGGCAGCGGGTGTCATGCTCAGCTACGGTATCCTGGGCGCCCTCGTCGCCAGGGAACGTTACGGCTACGGCCAGAAAGTTGACGTGTCGCACCTCGGCAGCATGATGTGGACACGCGGAATGCAGAATGGAATCAGCCTGCTGGCTGACCACGAGTTCCAGAGGCAGGGCTGGCGTCAGGCCGGAAACGTGCTGTGGAACTTCTACGAATGCGCGGACGGAGAGTGGATCGCCTTCTCCATGAGCCAGGGCGACAGGTATTGGCCAGCGATGTGCCGAGCCATGGACAAGGCGGAGTGGCTGGAGGACGACAGGTTCAATTCACTCGAAGCGAGGTATGAGAACCGAGAGTTCGTCATCGAGCAGATGGCGGAGGTCTTGAAGACCCGCCCCCGCGACGAGTGGGAGCGCCGGTTGTCGGAGGCTGGGGACCTCATCTACGAGAGGGTCCAACGCACGCTCGAACTGCAGGACGACCCGCAGGTGGTGGAAAACGAGTACATCATCGACTACGACCATCCCGTGCTTGGTCGAAGCAAGTGGCTCCAAACGCCAGTCGCGTACTCAGAGAACGCCGTCTCTACCAGAAAGATGGCTCCGGCGCATGGAGAAGATACCGAGAGCGTGCTTATCGATCTCCTGGACTACACATGGGACGACATCGCAGCATTGCAGGAAGAGGGAGTCATTCTCTGATCCACAAGTAGCGTCGCCCGTGGTCGTGGCCTGCGAGGGCAAGCCTGGACAAAGAAGTCGCGTAAACGGCGGCACAAAGCAAAGTCAGATTCTGGAACAGTACCTATCAAAGAGCGGAGGAAGATCATGGCATACGTATCGAACGACCCAGAGGAAGCCTATGTAGGCAAGGAGCTAGGTTCAAGGGAGTTCGTTGCTGACGATCGCATACTGAACGACTACTTCGTGGGCCTAGAGATAGACTCCAACTGGTACGACGATCATCTATACGGAACGGCGGTCGCGCCCTCTATGACGCTGACTTCAGTTGACGGCGGTTTTGCGGGTGGAGGTTTCAAGAACACTTTCGGAAACCTGTGGATGCGCCAGCAGTGGCAGATGAAAGCTCCGATCTCCCCGGACACACAGTACTCGGCCACCTCAAAGGTGGTGGACATCTACGATCACCGTAACAGGACTCTCGTCAACTCCGAAGTGACGCTCTGGTCGCCGGAGGGAGAGGCGATGGCCGTTGGGCATCACCATCAGAGCTACCTGCTGAGCCAGTCGTCAGGCAGGGTCGCCCTGCGCGATCCGAAAGCCAAGGGCGGAGCTAGGCGCTTCAACGTACCGGAGGGCGACTTGGTCGAGGGCGATGCGCACAGGATTAGCCTGGAGATGTGCGGGACGTTCTTCCACGGCAACGCCAACTACCACACCGACAGGCGCGCAGCAGAGGAGCTGGGATTCGAGGAGGTCGTGGTCGGCGGACGAATGACTATGTCGTATATCGGCGACCTGATGGACCGGACCTTTGGCAAGGGCTGGTTCGAGGGAGGCGAGCTGGACATCAAGTTCACGAACATCGTCTGGCCCGACGATGTTGTTACCGCCAGAGCCGTCATCACGGACGAGACGGAAGACAACGGCTCTCGTCGCGCCAACGCTGCGGTGTGGATGGAGAAAGAGGACGGAACGGTCGCGATAGTCGGCACTGCGAGCGCGGTGGTGTAGCAGGAGGGCCAGTGCCGAGTCCGGCATGAACGAGTGGTCGAATGAGAATCAAAAGACCTCACAACATGACGAAACAGGAGGCAAGGGACTGGGTCGGCAGCGAGTTGTCGGACCTGCTCAAACAGTTCGGAGACTCCGTCTCGGACGTGTCATATGCCTGGCAAGGCGATTCGATGAAGTTCCGAATTCGTGTGAGCCGGATAGCCAGTTTCAAAGGTGATTTGTCAGTGACGGACACCGACCTGAACCTGAACATGCCGTTTCCGCTCCTAGTCAGAGGGTTCGAGGGCAAGGCAAAAGCCGAAGCAGAGCGGTGGCTGGACCAGAACCTTCCCAAGAGTTAGTGGCGAGTTGAGCCAGCGAAATGAATGGGCGTCAATGCTGATTTCTCTGCCAGCATGGTCCATATAGTGACGGACAAGCTAACACTCACGACAGAACGAAGAACGGGTGCCAGTAGACCTTCAACCGATGATGCTCTACGAATATCGCCCTGCATTGAATTCAGACTGGTCACCTGTCATAGGTGACCAGTCCTTGCCCGGGCGGGCATCGTCCGTGCTCACCTACACAACCTCAGTTCTAGTCGTCGCCGGAGAGGAAGCCGAGTAGGTTGAGGATGATGAGGAAGATGTTCAGGACGTTCAGGTAGAGGCCGATACTTCCTATGACGGCTACCTGGGTCGCGGCCTTGTCGTCGCCCTCGATGGCTGCCTACTGGGCCAACTCCTTCATCTGCTTGGTCTCCCAGACCGTGAGAGCAAGGAATATCGGCAGCAGAACGATGTTGATTAACAGGAAGAGTACGTTCCGACCTGAGCAGGAAGACGTTGACCAGGCTGACGATTACAACACCGACTAGTCCGATCAACAGCATCGGGCCGAGCTTCGATAGGTCTCTCTTGGTGGTCAAGCCTACGGCGCTCATCGCGATGAACAGGCCCGCTGTGAGCAGGAACGCTACGCCGATCATTTCGCTGGTGAATGCCATCAGTATGGGAGACAGGAAAAGTCCCTCCATGCCGGTGAAGGCGAGATAGAGGGCGGTCCCGAGGCCGATGTTGCCCTTCTGGACGACGGCGCTCGCCGCGTAGAGCGTGCCGAAAATGATCCCGAAAGCCAGCAGCATCCCGATCCATCCGAATCTGAATATGATGCTGCCGATGCCGAGCATGTCGCCTACCCAAATGGCAGCGGCGGTGGTGACAACCCCTATCGCAACAAGGCCGTACATGCGGGCCATCGCGTCGGTGTAGATAGCGTCTGCGCGACTTCTGCCGTATGGGATGCTGTATTGTCCAGTAGCCATGTTTAGGCCGTTCCTCCCGTGAGATATGTCCTTAATAACAGTCTAAGAGACAGGAAGAGCATCACCCTCCAAGTGAAGACCGCTATGAACAAAACACAGCTTTCGAGAGTTTCAGCTTCTCTATCTCTCCCGAGTCATGGCCCAGCAGCCCACAGAACACGTCGTTGTTGTGCTGGCCGAGCAGGGGCGCAGTGTAGTAGGCGGGACGCGGGATATCGCTGAAGCGTATCGGCAAGCCGGCGACCTCGCGGGGACCGACCTCAGTGTGGTCCATTCGATCACGTTGCCGCGCTCGCGGAAGTGCGGATCGACCATGAGCGCCATCACGTCCATTACGGGACCCGAAGCTATCCCCTGCCCTTGGAGAAGTTGAACGGCTTCAGTAGGCGACCGCTCTCGCGTCCATTTCTGGACCAAGTCATCGAGGGCGGTTGGTCCGTTTCGATGCTTCCTGGACTCCAGAGTGCGGATCGACCATGAGCGACGTCCATGATCCGGATGCTATGCCGGTATCCTGGAGAAGATTGGCGACATCCCCTGCCGAGCGCTCGGATCAGCGCATCAAGGGCGGGTCCGCGACTCCAGAGTACGGGTCCGAGGCAGATAGCACAGCGGACCCAGTCATCGTCGGACCGAGCGGCTATTGCGACCCACTCATCGTCGCCCGCGCAGCGGTAAACGTTGTGTGGGGACATGTGTGGATCGTGGTTGCCTATACGTCCCGCAACGCGGCCGTTCATTGTGAAGTCCAGGAATGCCTCCGGGATCATGCTGGAGACGACCTCTGCCATCGAGACCTCGATGCGCTGGCCCTCACCGGTCCTGTGACGGTGCCACAGCGCGCTCAGTACGGAGTGGACCATCATGGTGCCGACAAGGTAGTCGGGCCAGTTGCCGCCGAGGTTCTGGGGCTGGCCGCCCTCGTAACCGGTGATCGAAGGCTGGCCGGCGTACGAGCAAACATTTGGGCCGAATCCAGTGGAGTCGCGGTCTGGGCCGACGGTGCCCATGGTAGAGCCGCTGAGCATGATGAGGTCGGGACGTATTTGTCGCAGGTCGTCATATCCGAGGCCGAGGCGGTCGAGCACGCCTGTCGAGAAGTTCTCCATCACGACGTCGCTGACTGATACAAGGTCCTTGACCAGTTTCTGGGCTTCGGGATCACGGATGTTCAAAGTAACGCCGAGCTTGCTGTGATTCAGGCAGTTCCAGATACCCGACCTGTTGACCCCGGCGACGCCATCCGCGGAGCCCGCCAGCCCACTTCTGCCGGGCTCGAGCCTCGTGTTCGACTCGACCCTGATGACCTCTGCGCCCAGAGAGCCCAGCCAGCCCCCGGCGTAGGGAACGGACAGTATCCAACCGAAGTCGATAATGCGTATGCCCTCAAGCGGCCTGTTGCGAGAACCGTCGGATGTCGATTGGCGGGCGCGCCGCGGTCGTGTTTCGCGGTCCGCTGGCGATACAGAATGTTCGGTTGGAACTTCGGCTCCCTGATTGTTCAAGGACGGAGCCGGGGAGCGCAGACTCCAGGGTGTCGTGAAGAGTCTCACTGGTGGGCCGGGCTGTCTTAACACTCCGGCGACCGGGTGGTCCTGATCGACGAAGAAGCCACGCGCGCCGTAGTGCTCTGATGCAACGATTTCGTCGACAGTCTGGACGGGGAAACAGGGCACACTTGAGGACTGAAGGCTTCGATAAAGCTCATCCCTGGTCTTGTGTTTCGTCCATTCGGCTACGCCGGATTCGATCTGATCGTAGCCCTGTCGTCGCCCCTCAAGCGTGTCGAAGTTCTCGTTGTCTGCCCACTCGGGCCTGCCCATCATGTCTTTCAGGGTCTCCCACCAGTGGTCCAGGAAGAACGTCTGCGACGCGAAGCCGTCGGATGCCTTCCAGATCCAGGAGAAGAAGCCCTTCTTCCTGTTCTCCGGGAGTCGCGAGATGTCATAGGAGTATGTCGCGAAGTTGCCTCGGATGTGGCTGGCGACGGCGTCCATTGCTGAAACGTCTATCTCCTGACCCACGCCGTAGGTCTCCCTGTGGAAGAGGGCGCACATCGCTCCGGCGGCGGCTACCCAGCCTGCGAGATACATGCCCATGTTTCCACTGCCGCGCAGAGGGGCGTGGTTCTCGAGATCGGTGACGAATGCCGCGGGAGACTCCCAGCCCATGCCGCCCATGTGCCACACGATCAGGTCTGTGCCTTTCCAGTTTCGGTAGGGTCCAGTGTTGCCGAACGGCGTTACGTAGGTGCGGATAAGTCGAGGGGAAAGGTCGGCGGTCGTCGCAGAGTCGATACCGAGAGCCTCTGCCTGTTCCGGCTGGACATCGGTCACAAAAATATCCGCGCCGGCGATCAAACCGTGAATACGACTGCGGTCCTGCTCATTTTGCAGATCGAGGGTCAGACCGCGCTTGTTGGCGTTGAGGTACAGAAATATGCCGCTGGCTTCGGGGTCAGGTCTGTCGTCCGGGAACGGGCCCAGACGTCTGGCGGGATCTCCATCCGGCGGCTCGACCTTGAGGACGTCGGCGCCGAGGTCGGCGAATGTCTTTGCGCACATCGCACCGGCCGGGCCGAGGCTGTACTCAATGACCCGAATGCCTGAGAGGGCGCCGGAGGGCATGAGGAGGGTGTGTTCCCTAATCTGTACCGGTCAGATTAAGACCGCTTCGAGTTTTCGGCGATTCGGTCAGCGTCCCAGAACCGTGAGAAGGCGAGCGCCCTGGGGCAGTGCCCATAGGACTCCTCGATGTGTACCACAATACCCTGGAGGATCTTGGAGTTTTCGTCCGGGTTGAAGACCTGGAGATCGACCTGGAGCTCGTCCAGGGCGGAGCGGTCAACGACTTCTACGGTGCCGTTCACCCGCACGGTCTCTCGGACGCCCGGGATGAAGAAGATCAACGCGACGTGAGGGTTCTCGGCAATGTTCAGGTAGGACTGAAACAGCCGATTGCCAGCTACGTCAGGGATCAGGAGGCGACTGTCATCGAGGATCTTGACCCAGCCGGGCTTGCCTCCCTTGGGGGAAGCGTCGCATGAGCCATCGGAGGCGCTGGTCGCCATTACCAGCATTGGCGACTGGGAGATAAAGTCGCGCACTTTCTCCTGCAACAGACCGTGGACCTTTGTTGCAGGGCGCTCCTTGGGAAAGCCGAACTGGCGCGTGAACTGATTGTCGAACTGGGTCTCGATGTCGGTGACTTGAACCATATGTCATCTCCTGCGTCGGTGCGTGAGGCGAATTGTACGCCACCGATGCGGGAGCGGCAACTTAGGGACAGGCACTCGAATCGTGTATCCTGAGTCGCGCATCTACGACTGAATCTGGACTGTCTGACCACTTGCCCACGCTCTACATAGTCCCAACTCCTATCGGGAATCTCGAAGACATCACACTGCGCGCGCTGAGAGTGCTGCGGGAAGCGGACCTGATCGCCGCCGAGGACACTCGAGTTACACGCAAATTACTGACGCGGTACGAGATCGCAACTCCAGTAACGTCGTTTCACGAGCACAACAGGCGCTCCAGGCTGGGGGAGCTACTGGAGCGGCTGGTCGACTCCGACGTTGCGCTGGTCTCAGACGCGGGAACGCCCACGATAAACGACCCAGGACAGGATCTCGTGGCCGCGGCTGTGGAGAGCGGATTCGACGTCGTGCCGCTGCCAGGGGCGTCGGCGGTGACGACCGCACTGGCGGCCTCGGGCATAGAGGTGGACGGGTTTGTTTACGTTGGCTTCCTGCCGCGAGAGAGATCGAAGCGCGTTGGCCTGCTTTCTAGCCTGACACACGAGCAGAGGGCAGTCGTGGCGTTCGAGACTCCACACAGGGTGGCGTCCGCTCTCGCAGACATCCGAGAGATCTTGGGGGACCGTCGAATCGCTGTATGCAGAGAATTGACCAAGCTCCATGAAGAGGTCTACCGGGGAACAGTCTCAGGGGCGATCTCGCGCTTCACTCAGCCGCGTGGCGAGTTCACCCTGGTTATCGAAGGAGCGTCGGCCGCGTCATTGGCCGAGAGTGACGTGGATTCCATGCAGCTGCTGGCGGATGCGAAAGAACGTGGAATGACCGCGCGCGACGCGATTGCGGAGGTCGGGGCGGTCACTGGGGTGTCGAGGCGCGAGCTATATTCGAGGTGGTTGGAGCTCGGCAAGTAGGCTGGCGTGCCGTTCGCAGGTCGTCAGAGGGGTGTGTTACCATTGGGCACAAGTTCCACACACGGTGTTTCGGGGTATCGGTTTGCCTGAGCGAGTACTGGTCTGCGTAGCGTGGCCGTATGCCAACGGGTCGATTCACGTCGGGCACGCAGCTGGCGTCTACCTTCCCGCAGACATATTCGCCAGGTACAGCCGGATGCAGGGCCACGAGGTCGCAATGGTTTCTGGCAGCGATGCGCACGGCACTCCGGTCACGATCGCCGCAGACCAGCAGGGCGTCGAGCCCGAGTCTATCCTATCAAAGTTCCAACAGGAGTTTCTTGAGACGTGGGACCGGCTTGGTATCAGCTTCGACCTGTTCACGTCGACGCATACCGAGAACCACACCGAGGTCACCCAGGACATGTTCCTGAGAATGCTCGACCGAGGGTACCTGTACAAGGACACGATGCGTCAGCCGTACTGCCTGAAGGATGAACGATTCCTTCCGGACCGTTACGTCGAGGGTAACTGCCCGAAATGCGATAACGAGGGGGCGCGTGGAGACCAGTGCGACCGCTGCGGCACGACTCTCGACCCGGAGGAACTGATCGGTCTCAGGTGCCGGATCTGCGGCAGTGAACCTGAGATACGCGAAACCGAGCACTTCTTCATCAGGCTGAGCGCATTCGAAGAAAAGTTGCTGGACTGGGTAAGGAAGCAGGAGCACTTCAAGCCCAACGTAAAGAACTTTACTATCGGGTTCGTTGAAGGCGGTCTCAAAGACCGGGCCATAACGCGCGATTTGGAATGGGGTGTGCCGGTACCTGTAAAAGGTTACGAGAACAAGCGCATCTACGTCTGGTTCGAGGCGGTTATTGGTTACCTGTCCGCAACGAAGGAGTGGGGGCAGAGATCCGGGGACCCCGAGAAGTGGAAGGACTTCTGGATCGGTGAGTCACGCGCTTACTACTTTATGGGCAAGGACAACATCCCTTTCCACACGGTGATCTGGCCGTCGATGCTCATGGCGTATGGGGACCTGAAACTTCCATACGACGTACCAGCGAATGAGTACGTAAACCTGGAAGGAGAGCAGGTATCCACCAGCCGCGACTGGGCGGTGTGGATGCCGGACTATCTGGACCGATACGAGGTCGACTCCATCAGATACGCGCTGGCCGCGATCATGCCTGAGACGAGCGACTCGGACTTCAACTGGACGGAGTTCGTACGTCGCAACAACGACGAACTCGTCGCGACGTATGGCAATCTAGTGCATCGGGTGCTCACCATGGTCGGACGAAACTTCGACCGTACGGTCCCCAATCCGGGCGAGTTGGACGAGGAGTCCAAGGTGTTGCTGGATGAGGCAGGTCGCGGGCTTGAGGCCGTGTCGAGTGAGCTGGGCAGATGCAGGTTCAGGAACGCGCTCCAGTCCGCGATGGGCATAGCGCGGTCGGCCAACCGCTACCTGGACTCGAAGGCGCCGTGGCAGGCGGTAAGGACAGACAAAGACGATGCGGCGAGAACGCTGTGGACGGCAATGTCTGTCATCAACTGTCTCAAGACGGCATTCTACCCGTTCATGCCGGGGACTTCGGAGAAGCTGCAGGTACTTCTGGGCCTAAACGGAACCGTGAAGGCCGAAGGCTGGTCGTGGGACAGGGCGGCGCTTTCGCCAGGGAGTCCACTGCCGAGGCCCAAACCCCTTTTCACCAAGCTCGACGAGACCATAATCGAAGAGGAGAGGTCGAGGCTTGGCGGATAGTCCAAGAGCAACGGCGGACAGGGACCAAGTTTCGGCGATCTACGCACCGGTCCAGGGGCGGCTGGACAGAGTGGAACAGCGTCTAAAAGAACTGGCTGGCGTCAATTTCCCCTTCTTGGCCAAGATGCTGACCCACGTATACGGGTCGTCCGGCAAGCGTGCGAGGCCAGCGATCACACTATTGGCCGCGAGCTTCCATCCTCACGACGAGTACAAGTCCGAGGTCATGGCGACGGCGGTCGAGCTTCTCCACATCGCCACGCTGATACATGACGACACGGTGGACGAGTCCGACACCCGCCGGGGTCGAGCGACCATCTCCAGCCTGTACGGCAAGGACATCGCGGTACTGGTTGGCGACTACGTGTTCGCATCGTCGGCGACATTTGTATGCGACACCGGGCACGTGGGAGTGATCCGACGATTTTCCGAGACGATCATGGAGCTGTCCAGCGGCGAACTGCACGAGAGGGTCAGCGCACACGATCCGGGTCAGACGCTCGACGGCTACCATCAGCGCATATACAACAAGACCGCGTCGCTCTTCAGCACATCGGGAGAGACGGGAGCTGTCTTGAGCGGTGCGCCCAAGGAACAGGTCGCTGCACTCAAGGAGTATTCGCGCGAGCTTGGCATGGCGTTCCAGATCGTTGATGACATTCTCGATTTCCAGGGCGACGAGGATGAGATTGGGAAGCCGGTGGGCAGCGACCTGGCCAACGGAATCATGACTCTGCCCGCGTTCATAGCAAGGGCAGGCAGTCCATCGGGAAACCCGATAGAGGCGTACTTCAGGGACGACGGCGAAGACGACGCGCTGTTGGCAGAGGCGGTCGAATTCATCCGGCAGCCCAAGATAATCGACGCCGCCTATGATGAGGCTGCGCGACGCTGCGAAGTCGCCAGAGATGCACTCGGCGTCCTGCCCCAAAATCCTTCACGCGACTCGCTGGAGCACCTGCTCGACTACATGCTTACGCGCAGGAGCTAGGGAGAGCCCCCACTTCACTGCCGGTCTTGTCAGGACTCCCAAGCTATCTGCCCCGCGAGTATTGTCATAACAGGCCGGACACTGAGCAGCGCATCCGGTTCGGTCGACATTAGGTCCTCGTCGAACAGGACCATGTCGGCGAGCCGGCCCGGGGAAAGTGTACCCAGACGATCCTCGATTCCAGTCCCTCGGGCGGGTTCCGCGGTGTACGAGCGCAAGGCGGCCCTTAGATCCAACGCTTCGTGTTGTCCGAGCGAGTTGCCTGACAACGTCTGCCGCGTGACTGCGGCGTGAAGGACCGTCATTGGGTCTGGGTCGGATACGGGGGCGTCAGAGGAGAAGGCGACGCGGACTCCCTGGGCTGCGAGTGACGCGGCACGGTATAGGTAACGGCGCATCGCTGGCGAGACTTCGGCCAGGTAGCGGTCGCCTTGGTAGTGGACGAATCCGGGCTGGGTGACGACCGACGCCCCGGACTTCACTATCAATTCCAACACGTCGGGCGGGGCCTCAGAACAGTGTTCGATCCGGTGCGGTGGAATTCGGCCAGGCAGCGGCGGAGCCTCAGCGAACGCCTCGGTCACCTTACGAACGACATCTGCGTCCACCGCGTGAACCGCGACCGGGAAGCCAAGTGAGCTGCACCTGTGAACGACGGTCTTCAGGTCTGTGAACGAGGGGCTGAGAGTCCCGGATGAGGCCGTGACCATGAGCTTGGCGTGTCCGACACGTAGTCGGTCGTTGCCACTGCCAAAGCCCAAGTTCTCAGTTGCGAAGTCGTTTCCATGGCCGGCTCCGGGCATCATGGTGACTCTAGGCAGAGGTTGTATCTGGCCTGACAGGCGTTGGATTAGCTTCCAGCGGTCCAGAGAGTTGTTGTGGGTGGCGTCCTGTACGGATGTGACGCCCAACGACAGCAACCTGCGCGCCGCTCGCCCGATCAGGGCCGATAGTTCGGAGGCCGAGGGTCGCGGGATTCGTCCGTCGAGGAAGTCCTCCATCTCGAGCAACAGGCCGCTTGGGCTTCCGGTCACAAGATCGCGGGCTATGGTCGCGCCGGGCGGCTCGTCCGTGTTGTCGGCGATTCGCACCCGCTCCATAGCAAGGGAGTTGAGTACGCACGCGTGCCCTGAACGGTGGTTGAGACGGACCGGATGATTGGGAGCGGCCTGGTCAAGATCCCGTCGCGTCGGATGACGGCGTTCAGCCAGATAGAACGGATCGTAGCCCCAAGCCGAGACCCAGTCGCCTGGCCCCGTGCGCGCCGTGCGAGCTGCTATGAGCCGGGCGATGTCAGTTACCGAAGATACCTGACCCGGCCGGCAGTCAACCGCGTCCAGCGACGAGGCATAAGCGAGGAAGTGCATGTGGGCGTCATGGAAACCGGGCGCCAGCGTTCCGCCGTCACAGTCAATGACTCGCGTTTCCGAACTGGCTAACGCAGGCAAGTCGGCATCGGAACCCGTCCACATAATCCGGTCTCCGCGGACAGCCACGGACTGCGCAATAGGCTGACGCGGGTCCATCGTCAGCGCCCGCGCATTTGTCAGGACGAGGTCGGGCCTGGGGTCATCGATCAGCCGCATTCGAGGGTACTCTTGCCGAGTCCAGTGGCTGCGGTGGTAAAGGCTCCGCCCTACTGTATAACGGAGTGGGGTGTGGCCTCGATTCGGCGGACGACGATCTTGTCGCGGTCGAGCATCTCGGGCACCTTGGGGCCAATGTCGCTAACCCAGCGGTCGCTCTGGTAAACAGCTTCGTACAGGGCCTCACGATCTTCCTCGCTGCTGAAGCGGCGCACCCAGATATAGAGGTCGTCCTCTTCCTCCCCAACGAAGCTGCCGACTATCACCATGCCCTTGGAGACCTGAAAGGGAATGATCTCCTCTTCCATGAACCTGACCCAGTTTTCGCGCTGGCCGGGAAGCGTTCTGTACTCACGAAGTTCAAAGAACATTAGCAGTCTCCTATAGGTAGTGGATTGGCATTCACCAATGTATGAGCAGCCTAACGGGTTGTCAAATCACGCGAGGTAGAAGACGAGAACGCTGGTGACGACATACAAGAGGATCATCGCCGCCCCAGGTACGGTGATAAACGGCCGGGCGGTCGTGTTGCGGTCGGTAGTCTGGATCCCCACTACAACGATCGATGTCATTAGCACAGCTATGACGGCTGTCAGTATGTGGATGTCGTCAATCCCGCGCCACAGGACGCCCCCATTGAACGCTACATCATCCAGGAAGAGGACGAATCCCATGTTGAACAGGTTGCTCCCCAGGACATTGGTGATCGCGAGTTCCGGAGCCCCCAACCTGAGCGCGGCGAGCGACGCCGCCAGTTCGGGGAGCGACGTGCTGAGGGCGAGGAACTGCGTCCCCATGAAACTGGCTTCCCAGCCCATCGCGTCAGCGACACGGTCCCCTGTGTAGGCCAGCCAGATGGCGGCTCCAACCACAACAGATGCGGTGATCGCGTAGATAACGAACGCCCGGGTAAGACTCTCGCCGGCGTAATTGGAAGCTATGTCGGGCGTATCGTCGTCGGACGTTGCCGACGCTTTGCTGTGCTCCGCCCTGAAAATTAGGTACATAGCTACCAGGAACGTGCCGAACATTAGGAAAGATACCGGGCTGACGTACCAGGTTGACGCATTCGTCGTCAGATCGTGGAAGATGATGGCGATGACTGCGGTGGAGATGACGAGTACTCCGAGCACGCCAACCAACCCGGATGTGGCTGAAACGTATGCCAGAACCGGACCCCTGCGCCAGTACATGTCCAGCAGCCCGATAATCAGCAGGTTGAAGAGGTTGCTTCCGAACGCATCTCCGGCGGCCAGATCCACCTCGCCTACAAGAACGATAGAGCTGACACCGGTACCCAGCTCGGGAAGAGACGTAGCCGTGGCGAGCATGACGACACCCACGAACGATCTGCCCAGCCCCGTCTTCTCAGCGATGATGTCCGCCGATCTGGCCATGAAGTGTGCTGTGACCAAGATCACGCCGGCAACCGCAGCCAGTTGGAGCCACAGGAGAGTTAGGTCCACTTCACCTCCAGAGGCCGATGGACACGGCCCCGTGCACAGGGGCTAGATTCATTCGTGAGAAGTCAGCGGGCCTGACGCGGGAGAGCCTTCCCCGGGGGATGTGCATAAGTCCAGAAGTCCGACCTCGAAACCCCGAAGGATTCTACCGACCTGCGCGGTTGCTGACAAGCAGATCGGCGCGCTCTCCCCATTTCTCCAGGAAACGCCTGTAGTTCTTCAGGCTCAGCTCGTCGCGTTCAGCCTCGGCGAGCTCGTTCCAGACACGATGCTCATGCTGGACCACGGGCAGAGATTGGTCGGCCACGATACGCTTGCCCTGTTCCTTGAAGTGGAAGCTGTAGTCGATGTCGAGGTTGCGGTAGAACCGGAAGCTCTCACGCATCAGTCCGACCTGTGAGAGCGCCTCGCGCCGGAACGCGAAGCAGTATGCCTGCATGGCGTCCATGTCTCCGGACTCGCCTTCTCCGTCGTGGAAGTGGTGAAGGTTGTCCGTTCGAAGCCCGAATGGACCAACCACGCCCACGTCGTCGTCACGCAGTATCGTCTCTATCGAACCGATAATGTCGCCCGTCAGCTCGACGCTCGTGTCAAGCATTATGACGATGTGTCCGAGGCTCTGTTTGAGCACAATGTTCTTGGCAGCACCTTCCCCGAGAACATGGTCGGCGTGAATGACCCTGACTCTTGAATCCGACGACGCCAAGCCGTCCAGATACGCGCCGGTGTCGTCCGTAGAGCCATTGTCCAGAATCACGACCTCCACGTCGCGGTCTCCGCTCCAGCGCAGTGCGCTGGTGACAGCGCGTTTCACGTCGTCCACGTAATTGCAGGCGACAATGCCGATTGTGAAGTCGTGCGCGTCTCCCTGTTCTACAAGAGAGGGAACTTCGGCAGCGGCCGAGACGACGTCGCGGTCTTCGGTCAGCTTCTCCCACTCGGCCTTCGGCCTGATGCGGGAGCCGCGTTCGTGGTCTTCTACGACGTAGCCCACCTCTTCGAGCGCCGCGCGAATCTGATCGGCGGCGGGATACTCGGCTAAGTCCCGCAAATGAGCCCTTCGGAGCAGCTGTTCCAACGCATCGGGAGGGGTCTCGTACTCGTCGCCGACAGCCAGCAGGCCGAGGCCCAACACCTCGTCGTACCGTTCGATCAGCGCCAGTTTAGTAACGGAATCCAGATCGGCGCGGGCCAGCTCCCAGGTCAGCGCGAGAGCGCCGGGCATGTCGAGGTTAGAGTTGACTGTGTCAAAGAAGCGCTGCACCCATTCCTCAACCGCAGCCCCGTCAGATGCAGCGTTTCCGGTGACTTGCGCCTCTTCGGCGTCGATCATCCACTGCCAGACTCGGTTCTTGAGTCGCTGAAGGCCTCGCTGTGCGGCTCGCAGCGACGTGAACGTGAAGTTGAGCCGTGTGTTGTACCTGGCCGTCATGCACAGGTACCTGAAGGCCATCGCGTCCAATCCCTGTGCCTCTATGTCGGACATGATGAACGAGTTGCCGGCTGACTTCGCCATCTTGACGCCGTCGGCGAGCAGGTGCTGGCCGTGTACCCATGAATTGACGACCGGACGTCCAGTGAAACCTTCACTCTGGGCTATCTCGCCCTCGTGGTGTGGGAAGATGTTGTCAACTCCGCCGGTGTGTATGTCGAACTTCTCGCCGAGGTACTTAATGGACATGGCAGAACACTCGATGTGCCAACCGGGGAAGCCCTCCCCCCAGGGGCTGGGCCACTTGACCGTCCTACCCGGCTCGGCCGCCTTCCAGAGGGTGAAGTCGCGCGGGTCACGTTTGAGGGGGTCAGCATCGACCCTCACCGCTTCCAGCAGCTCGGCTTCGTGGATATTGCCAGACAACTTGCCGTAGTCGGGGAAACGGGATATTTCGAAGTAGACGTTGCCGTCGACTTCGTAGGCGAAGCCGGCCTCGACCAGCTTCTGGACGATCTCAAGCATCTCTTCGATATGATCGGTTGCCTTGGGAAACTCGTGAGCGGGATGGATGCTCAATTTTTCCTCGTCCGCCCTGAACCTCTGAGTATAGAATTCGGCGATCTCGGCGGGTGTCTTTCCCTCTTCGATTGCGGCGGCGATGATCTTGTCTTCGCCGCGTTCGAGCACCTCCTGGCGCATGTGGCCGACGTCCGTAATGTTCTTGATGTGGACTACGTCGAGGCCCTGCGCACTCAGGATGCGCCTGATCCAGTCCGCCATCAGGTACGAGCGGAGGTTTCCGATGTGGGCATCGCGGTACACCGTTGGACCGCATGTGTACATCTTTACCACGCCGTCCTCAATCGGCTGCACTTCGGTAAGGTTCTTTTCGAGGGTGTTGTATATCTTCAGCACGGTTGGCTGCCCTCCTGTCGCGCCGCTCTCGGCGGAATATCCATAATGTAGAGGAAGTTTGTGCTTCCAACCGTTCCAAACGGGAAACCGGCAGTGATGACGACCTTGCCGCCGTCGTCAGGCACCAGGTCCGACGAGACCGCGTGGCCCTCTGACACGTCAAGTAGATGTGCGACGGTGGTGAGGTCGGGCCCTTTTACAGGGCTCACTCCCCAGCTAACGGTAAGCATACGGAGAACACTCTCGTGGGGCGACAGCGCAAGAATCGGCGTTCCCGGCCTGTATCTTGAGACACGACGGGCGGTGCTCCCCGATTCGGTAAACGCGATGATCCCACAGGCGCCGAGCCTGACCGCGTTGCGCGCCGCGCCGTAGCTGATCCCATCGTCGATCCGCGGCTGAATCTCCCGCGACCGCTCTTCGAGCATCCGCTCGTAGTCGAGCGCCGCTTCCCTCGCGAGGGCGACTTTATTCATAGTTTCAACAGCGAGCACCGGATGGTCACCAACGGCAGTCTCTCCCGACAGCATCACAGCGTCGGTGCCCTGTCGCACCGCGTTGGACACGTCATTGACCTCGGCCCTTGTCGGACTGGCCGACTTTATCATGGATTCCAGCATTTGAGTCGCTGTAATCACGGGCTTACCAGCATGATTGCACTTGGCAATCATCTGTTCCTGCATTATCGGCACCGACTCCGCATCTATTGCAACTCCCAAATCGCCCCTGGCGACCATAATGCCATCGCTGACTTCAAGGATATCGTCGAAGTTAGTGACCGCCGCTTCCTCGGTCTCAATCTTGGAGATGATGAACGTGTCTCTGCCACAATCTGCTATCAGATCGCGCGCCTGGTCTATGTCTTCCGGCCTGGTGACATTGGAAAGGGCGACAAAGTCGGCCCCGAACTTCGCGGCGAATTTGAGGCCATCCCTGGCCCTGTCGTCCAGAAAAGGCAGCGACGGAGCCCGGCCGGGCGTGGTCACGCCCTTTCCCTCAACCATCCTGTTTCCCCTTACTACCTCACAGGATACGTCCATCGATTCTGGTTCAATGTCCAGCACGCGCAACTCGATAGCTCCGTCGTCGAGTAGAATGCTTCCATCAATCGTGGCATCTGTGTGTACGCCTGACGGATAAACTCCGAGAACATCAGGGTTACCGACAACGTCCCGGCTGGTGAGTACAAGCTTGTCTCCGGGTTCCATGTAGAATTCTCCGGGAGACTGAGGTCCCGTCCTGTACTTGGGACCGGGAATGTCAACCATGATCCCGACCGGAATCCCAAGATCATCAGAAACCTGGCGAACGAGCCGAAAAACCCGGTCGTGCTCGTCAAGAGTATTGTGAGACAAGTTGAGCCTGGCGACCGACAGCCCCGCGAGTACCAGATCGCGTATCGTGTCATAAGAGTTCGACTCGGGCCCCAAGGTAGCAACGATCTTAGTCCTAGATCGTTGGAGTGTGCTGGGGAGTTGGGTCATGTACGTTGCTCTGTACGCTCGGGATGAGCAGTGAAGTTCATTAGGGATTTTACTAGAAAAGGTCGAATTCGACCATAGGGCAATGGGACCGTCATCGCGTCTCATCCGGTACAGACGCGATGAGTTTGGGAAGGCCGAGGCAAAACGTGGGGGTTTCAGAGCCTGTACATGACGTGCCATAACCGGTTCATTGACGGGGGAATTTGCCTTAGAATGAATAAATCCTTGGAACAGGTGTGTGTGATGCGGACTGTAAAGCAACTCTACGACCTCCAGCTGCTGGACTGGGAGATACAGCAGCGTGAGGAAGAGCTGTCGGAGGTCCGGAGCCGGATTGCCGATGACGCGAAACGCGTCCTGGCGCAACGAAGACTGTCCGCTCTCGAAAGAAAGCTCGATGAACTAGGTCCGGGCAGACGCCAGTCAGAGCGTGCGATTCAGCAGATGGAAGAGCGCATCGCAGCCATCGACGTCCGCATGTACAGTGGCAGCGTGACCAATCCAAGAGAGCTGGAGGCGTACCAGGAAGAACGTGCGATGCTCACGCGGAATCAGGGAGGCGAGGAAGACCGCCTCCTGGAGTTCATGGTCGAGATGGAAGAGACCGAGGAGCTGCGAGACCGGGCCAAGGCGGTATTCGAGCAGATCGACGGTGAGCGGAGGAGTGAGCTTGGCACGCTGGAGGCGCGGCAGGATGAGTTGGCGACAGCGCTGCCTGGGCTCCACTCAGAGAGACAAGAGCTTTCCACAGAGTATTCGGCGAACGTCATGGCAGTGTACGAGACCGTCCGGCGTATACGGGGCGGACAGGGAGCCGCCCTGATCGATCGGCGTGGCCTGTGCCAGGGTTGCCGATTGGTGATCCCCAACGCGGAGCTGGGCCGCGCGCGCTCCAGCGATGGCGTCGTGCAGTGCGGCAGCTGCTCGCGGATACTCATCTACGGTTAGGCCGAGGTCCGAAATTAAACGGTGAGAGCGCTAGGATACTTCAGAGTCGACGCGAGTACACAGGTCGAGGGCCGCGCCAAGACCGTGGTGGACTTCGAGAGCGACTTCGAAACGTACTGCGTGCGCAATCTACACCAGCCGGTGAAGACGTTTGGAGACCTGAACGCCGGAGGCGCTGGGACCTACCCCCAGTACACTGAGCTGATAGCCTACATCAAGGATTCAGGCTCGAACTTCCTGGTCGCTATTCCTGACTCCAGTCACATAGGCGGGGACATCGAAAGTGTGACGCGCGCGTTCCTGGAGATCGAGAATGCCGGAGCAAAGGTCTCTTGTCAGGACGAGAGCATGCCTGATCCGCTCCAGAATGCCTTGTCGGTGCTGGGAGTGTCCGGCGTCTCGCGGACCCGCAGCGGCAAGATCAGGGAGTCAATGCAAGAGCAGGCGATGTGGGGTAAGGGTCTCGGACGTCCTCCGTTCGGGTATCGCTACACGGGCGACGGGTCTTACGAAGTAGTCAAGGACGAAGCGGCGGTCGTGGAGCTGATCTACCGTCTGTACACGAGGGACAGGATGGGGATGCGGCTCATCGTTCAACACCTGAACGAGCGCGGCATCACGACGCGGCGAGGCGGCCGTTGGAGCGTCGTGAGCATCCGCGACATTCTCAAGAACCCGGTGTACATCGGGACTTATACGCGGTTTGGGTTACGACTGCCACGGAGCCACGAGGCGATCATCGATGCAGTCACCTATCGAGCAGCGCGCGACATCGTTGAGAGTCGGAGGCCGAGAGGCAGAGTGTCCAGGGCGGAGCCGTACCTGCTCTCGGGAATCGCGTTCTGCGACTACTGCGGCAACAAGATGATGGGTGTGACCCGTCACCAACGCTGGACCAACAAGGACGGCAATCGCAACCGGAAGACGTACCGCTATTACCAGTGCCAGTCTCGCAACAACCAGAGCGTGTGCGGCTATCACACATGGCGCGAGGCAGACCTCGAGGGCGCGGTTCTGGCGCAGTTGCCCATGGCGATCAAAGCCAAGGAGCTGGACAGGCGCGACGCAAGCATCCGGAACGGCGATGTCGAGGAGCCCCTGAGGGCGATATGGCAGGAGAGGGTCAGAAATGCGGAACGAAGGTTCCTCCAGGCCATGCGCAAGACCGCTTCAGGGGGGGCCGATACAGACCACCTCGCGAATGCCTTGAACGATCTCGACGAGGCACGGATGGGCGCCCGACGCTCGGAGTCGTCCGTGGACGTGGACGACATACTCAGGAGATGGGAAGACATGAGCTTCGTCGATAAGCGGGACTTCCTGATCACGAGCGTCGCCAAGATCGAGGTTGCCGACCACATGGCCAGGGTCGTCGTCTGACTAAGGCCTAACCTATTGGGATGGGTCTTATCCCGACTATCGGACTGGTAGTGGACCTACATTTAGTGCTATCGTACCGTCCGACATCTTGAAGTATGTGGAGTTCGGAACTCTGACTTCAGAAAATCCCAGAATCTTGAACTGAACCAGTCTTGTGACGAAACGCAGTTGTCCTGCACAATCTCCCTAGTTACTCACGGCTAGTCTGGGGCACGCTGTGAGGAGCACTGAAATCGGGAGACCGGATGGCAAGGTTACGGTCTGGTCTGGTAAGAGACCCTTATTGACTATAGACCTCAACCTTCCAATCTATCACAACCTGATACGTCCGGTTTTGTTCAGGTTCCCGCCCGAGCTTTCGTATGATCTCGCTATCTGGACGCTTAAGTTTCGGACAGTGTGGCGTGCCCTAGGTGCCGTAAACAGTTTCACGTCGCCGACCATCCGCACATCAATCGCAGGAATTCAACTCGAAAACCCGGTCGGTCTTGCAGCAGGTTTCGACAAGTACTGCGAGATTCTTCCCTCACTTTCGCATCTTGGTTTCGGGTATGTCTCATGCGGTACTGTCACACGTGAGCCAAGAAAAGGAAATCCGAGCCCAAGACTACTCAGATACGAATCACGTAAGGCCATTGTAAACTCAAAGGGCTTTCCAAATGACGGCCTTGAGGTGTCGGTGGAACGTATCGCAGAAGGTCAGTTCCGGCGTTCGGACACACCGATCATTGTCAGCGTCTCTGGAACCAACATTGACGACATCGTAATGTGCCACCGACAACTGGAGCCGCTGGTGGACGCTGTTGAGATCAACATCAGCTCTCCCAACACTAAGGGACTCCGGCTCTTTCACAAGGCCGATGTTTTGGCTGAACTGCTGGCAGCAGTCAGCGAGCAACGATCTCGTCCACTGTTTGTCAAAATGCCGCCATTCCCTGAGAGAGGGGAGGGTGAGAAGATACACGACAGGGTGTTGTCTCTTGCAGAAGTGTGCGTGTCGGCCGGAGTCGAGGCATTGACAGTTGCAAACACGTGGCCAGTGTCAGACCCAAGGCTGGGCATCGGATCAGGTGGACTCAGCGGAAAGCCCATCTATGGAGCAATGCTCCAAATGGTATCGGAAATCAGGTCCGTGGTCGGAGATTCGGTCGCAATCAATGCCTGTGGTGGGATATTCACGGCAGAGGACGCGCGTGACGCGCTTCGCGCGGGCGCGGACACGGTCCAACTTCTGACTGGGATGGTGTATAGGGGGCCATGCGTGGCGCCTGAAATCGCCAAGGGACTCTCCAAGTTGGTCTCGGAGGAAAAATTGACTTCGGTTCGCGACCTGCGCACTGAAGCCAGTGCTGCCCAACTAGTGAGGATATAGCCAGTTGGCCCGTATCAGGGCACTGGCGCTTGACCTGGACGGCACGCTCATAGGAGCAAACGAGCGTGTCTCGTCCGCGGTGGCTGAAGCAATCCAGCGAGCAGCCGAGTTAATCCATGTCTCATTCGTGACCGGACGTGAGGCCGAGTCCGTACTAGGTTACGCGAGCGAGTTGGGTCTGACCTCTCCACTGGTAGTGGACAACGGCGGGCTGATTCTTGACCCGACTACCAGCGACACTCTGTGGAGCGCGCCGATGAGCGAGGAGCAAGCTATCCTCGCGATACAGCCCATGATGGAGGCGGGTTGCCAAATCATGGCGACGCACGGCACGAAGATCGTGACCGACGTACAGAATCTGGCCACATTGGACATTACACGTGTGACCGCGTTCGACCTGACCGAGGTCGAAGCCGACACGATCATCCTCCGAGTGGCAGCACACGAAGGTCTGGATGCAGTCAAGGCCTATCTGCCGTACAACGGGCTGTGGGCAGCCAATGTCACCCGGCAGGGCGTGAACAAAGGTACGGGACTGCGGGCGCTGTGCGGCCTTCTGAACATTGAGCCGACACAGGTTGCGGCGGTTGGGGACAGCTACAACGACCTTGCCATGTTTGAGACCGCTGGGCTGTCGATAGCAATGGGAGGGGCGCCACCAGAGCTACTTGCTTTGGCTCGTCACACCGTCACAAGTGTCGAGCAGGATGGACTCGTCGAGGCGATCGAGCGGTACGTGCTTCCCTGGGCCTAGCCGGACGGAGCCGAAAGAGCCCGGCCTCAGGTACATGAAGCAGATTCGAGTCGGCAGCGTCGCCTTCAGAAGCTGGGCATTTGCTGTGCTATAATCTCGCGTGGCCTCGGAGAGGTGGCCGAGCGGTTTAAGGCGCTGGTCTCGAAAACCAGTATGGGAGCAATTCCATCGTGGGTTCGAATCCCACCCTCTCCGCCAGCACATGGAGTTGAAGCGAGTCTCGTTACGGGACGCGTTGAACCGGCGGATGCGGGCAGCCCATCGCGGAGAGGTGCTAGAGTGGCCGAATAGGCGCGACTGGAAATCGCGTGTCGTCTGTATAAGGCGACCGTGGGTTCGAATCCCACCCTCTCCGCCAACTCCGCAACGCTGCGCTAGTGTATCGACAACTCAGTTCTGATGGTCACAATCGTTCGTCCTGAGCTTGTCGAAGGCCGGTATGCAGACCATCAAAACTATGTGGGCTACCTACTAGTTGGGTCATTCGCATGGCCGAGAACGAGCCTTACCCACTCTTTCAGATAGGATTCCAACTGGAATTTATCTGATCCCGGGGCCGGGCGCAGCTTCACGCCGACTTACCACAAGCGTCTGCACGGGGTTGTTTCACGGTCGAATTAGTGTAGAATACCGGTCGTTAATGGAAACGTCTGAGCTAAAATACTGGGTCGCATTCAGCCGCGTGTCGCGCGTCGGACGAGCCAGACTGGCACTGCTTGAGGGAAGCTTCGGCTCCCTGGCCAGCGCGTGGCAGGCAAACGCCGGCCAGCTCCAGCAGGCCGGACTCGACCGGGGCACGGCGCAGCACGTGGCCACGACGCGGGGGAATGTAGACCCTGACGCCGAACTGGAAAGGGTCCTACAGGCCGGGGTCACGGTGCTGACGTGGCACGACGAAGACTACCCTCCCCGTCTGAAGGAGATCTACGACAAACCTCCCGTGTTGTACATGAAGGGCGACCTCGATCCGGCAGACGAGCGAGCGGTCGCAGTAGTGGGGACACGAAGGCCGACGGCGTATGGACGTGAGACGGCGAGGCAGCTCACGTCTGACCTCGCTCGGAGCGGCGTTGCGATCGTCAGCGGCCTGGCGAGGGGCATAGACGGCATCGTGCACCGGGCTGCGCTGGAGGCGGGCGCCCGGACTGTCGCAGTGCTCGGCAGCGGAGTTGACGTCATCTACCCGCGCGAACACTCGAATCTGGCCGAACAGATCGCGGAGAACGGAGCTATCGTCTCCGAGCACCCACTGGGAGCCAGGCCGGACGCGAAGAACTTCCCGCGTCGCAACCGAATCATAAGCGGCATGAGCCTGGGGACACTGGTGATCGAGGCGCCGGAGGGAAGCGGCGCGCTGCTTACCGCCAGGCACGCGCTGGAGCAGAACCGAGAGGTGTTCGCCGTTCCAGGCAGCATACTGTCGCCCTCTTCGAGAGGCGGTAATCAGCTCATACGGGATTCTGGGGCAAAGCTCGTCACGAGCGCCGACGACGTAATGGAGGAGCTGAACCTCTCGGCAGTGGAACATCAGCTAGAGTTGGCGGCTTTCTTCCCCGAGGACGAGGCACAGGCGGCTGTGCTGAAGTTCGTGACGTTTGACCCGATCCATATTGACGAAATAACAAGAAACTCGGCACTTGCTGCCTCGACAGTGGGTGGCGCCCTAACTATGATGGAATTGAGGGGACTCGTTCGTCAGGTGGGTGCAATGAACTATGTCCGGCTGCGGGAGACCGTGGCAGAGTACCAGTCAGTGTAGGGCCAATGGCAAAAGACCTAGTTATCGTTGAGTCACCAGCAAAGGCCCGGACAGTACAGAGATTCCTGGGCAACAACTACGTCGCCAAGGCGTCGATGGGACACGTCCGCGATCTTCCCAAGAAGGACATGGGCGTCGAAATTGACGACCGGAGCTTCGAGCCGACTTACCGGGTCGTTAACGGCAAGGGCAAGATCATCTCGGAGTTGTCCAAGGAAGCCAAGCAGGCGAACACCGTCTACCTGGCCACCGACCCTGACAGAGAGGGCGAGGCGATCTCCTGGCACCTGATGGAGGCGGCCAAGATTCCGCGGAACAAAGCCAAGAGGGTCGTGTTCCATGAGATTACTCGGGACGCGATAACCGAGGCCTTCGACAACCCGCGTGAGCTCGACCACTCGCTGATCGACGCGCAGCAGGCGCGACGCGTGCTCGACAGGATTGTCGGGTACAAGCTCAGCCCGCTTCTGTGGTCGAAGGTGCGACGCGGCCTGTCCGCGGGCCGGGTACAGTCGGTCGCGCTCAGGCTGATCGTGGACCGAGAGACCGAGATAGACGCATTCGTGCCGGTCGAGTTCTGGACCATCGACGCGAACCTGTCCAAGCGCCCACGACGGGGGCCTGAGAGCGTGTTCAAAGCGCGGCTTCACTCCGTCAAGGGCACGAGGGGCAGGGTCGAAATCCCGAACCAGGCGTCCAGCGATGAGATAGTGCTCGACATACGGGGCGCGACCTACTCGGTGACCAACGTACGCGTGCGTGAGACCAAGAGCCGCCCAGCGCCTCCGTTCATCACGAGTACGCTGCAGCAGGAGGCAGCGCGCAAGCTCCGATTCAGCGCGCGCAGGACGATGTCAGTCGCCCAGCAGCTCTACGAGGGGCTGTCAATCGGCAACGAGGGGGACGTAGGACTCATTACTTACATGCGGACGGACTCGACGAACGTGGCCGGCCAGGCGCTTCAGGAGACCGCTGCTCTCATAAGACGAAAGTACGGGGATGAGTACGCGCCCGCAAAGCCACGCTCGTACACCCGCAAGGTCAAGGGCGCGCAGGAAGCGCACGAGGCGATCAGGCCGACGTCGGTGATGCGTGAGCCGGACTCGATCCGCAGGCACCTGAGCAACGACCAGGCACGTCTGTACGACCTTATATGGAAGCGTATGGTCGCAAGCCAGATGTCCGATGCGCTGTTCGACTCCACATCGGTATCCATCGGCGCTACAGGCACCTCTTCCGGTAAAGAGTATGAGCTGCGGGCAAACGGGTCCATACTCAAGTTCACTGGATTCCGCGCGGTGTACATGGAGGGCAAGGACGACGTCGAAGACGACGACACGGACCATCCGCCCATCCCGAAGCTCGAGAAGGGCGAGCCGTTGGACTGCCTCAATATCGATCCAGAGCAGCACTTCACCAAGCCGCCACCTCGCTTTTCAGACGCCTCGCTGGTAAAGGCATTGGAAGAGGAGGGCATAGGCAGACCGAGTACGTATGCCTCGATTATCGGCACGCTTGAGATGCGCGACTACGTGATCAAAGAGGGTCCGAGATTCGTGCCCACCAACCTGGGCAAGGCAGTCACCGGCCTGCTGGTGGAGAACTTCACTGACGTGATGGACATCGGCTTTACGGCCGGAATGGAGGAGAAGCTCGACGACATTGCCGAGGGCGAACAGCAGTGGACGCCTGTGATAGGGCAGTTCTACGACCCGTTCGAGCAGGCCATCGAGAAGGCCATGAAGGAAGCCGAGCGCGTACCGCGTGAACAACTCGAAGAGCCGACCGGTGAGATGTGCGAAGAGTGCGGGAAAGAGCTGGTCATCAAAAGTGGGCGCTTCGGAAGGTTCATGGCCTGCACCGGATACCCCGACTGCACGAACACACGTCCCGTAGAGACCCCCGAAGAGCGCGCAGTTCGGGAACTGGTCAGCGAGGACGTGGACGAACTCTGCGACAAGTGCGAGAGTCGAATGGTCGTCAAGAACTCCCAGAGCGGCCGGTTCCTGGGGTGTTCGAGTTATCCAGACTGCAAAAACGCCAAACCGCTACGAGCGGGCGTAGCCTGCGAAAAGTGCGGAAGCGACATGATCGAGCGCAAGCAGAAAGGTCGCAACGGTAGAATCTTCTACGGCTGCATCAACTATCCAGACTGCAAGCACACCGTTAACCCGCTGCCACAGCCGTGCCCGGGCTGCGGCAAGCTGCTGGTGTCGCAGGGGCGCAACCGCCGCAGTGCGCGGTGTCTCGACGACACCTGCGGCTTCCGCGGTCCCGCACCTAGATTCCAGACTGAGGCGGCCTAGCGTGGAAGCTCAGGCCTGGCGCGAGATGATGAGCGTCTTCCGCGACCACCTTGTCGCGGAGCGCGGCCTTGCCCCTCTGACAATTCGCAACTACCTGTCCGATCTAGAACCGCTTCGAGACTACATGACCAAGCACGAGGTCGGCTCGTTCGCCGATCTAGATCGGCGAACGGTGCGAGGATATCTCTCCTGGCTTCACGAGCTTGGCTACGTCCGCCCCAGCATCGCGCGGAAGCTGAGCGCGCTGCGAACAATGTTCAGGTGGCTCAATCGGGTCGGAATCGCGGAACATGATCCGCTGCCCCAGCGGGGCAGCTTCAAGATCGACTCCCGTCTCCCGAGATTCCTGTCGCAAGAGGAGGCTTCGAGTCTCATGGACGCGCCAGACCCGACCTCTCACAAGGGGATCAGGGATCGCGCGCTGCTGGAGCTTGTGTATGCTGCCGGACTTCGCGTGAGCGAGGTCAACGGGCTGAACATTGACAGCGTCAACCTGGCGACCAGGGAGGTCCGGGTTATCGGCAAGGGGTCTAAGGAGCGAGTCGCTCTCATCGGAGAGTCGGCCAGAGACGCGCTCAACGCATACATATCCGAGGTGAGGCCCGGGGTCGCGTCCATGGACGCCGACGGTGCGCTGTTCGTGAACCGTTACGGGCAGCGCCTGAGCCAGCGCAGCATCCAGAAAGCCGTGCGGGGGTATGCCGCTCACAGCGGTCTGGGTACTCGGGTCCACACTCATACGCTGCGACACTCGTTCGCCACCCACCTGCTCGAAGGCGGCGCCGACTTGCGGGTCGTTCAGGAGCTGCTCGGTCACGCCAGCCCAGCGACGACGCAGGTGTACACGCACATAACGAAGACCGAGGCACGCCAAGCTTACATGGCAGCCCATCCTCGCGCAGGGGCCGGGAGCGACGCTGAGTGAAAGTCCTGATCGTAAACGGTCCGAACCTGAACAACCTTGGACGTCGAGACTCCAGTCACTATGGGGTAACCACACTCGCGCAGATAGAAGACGCACTTCGGAAACAGGCTTCGGAGCTGAGTGTCGAATTGGCATTCTTCCAGTCGAACCACGAGGGCGAGATCGTCGACTTCATCCAGAATTCGACGGACGGGGCGGACGGGATCGTAATCAACGCGGGCGCGCTCACCCACTACGGACTCTCCACGCGGGACGCGCTGACCGACTCTCGGCTGCCGATTGTCGAGGTCCACCTGTCCAACATACACGCCAGGGACGAGTTCAGGCGTCACTCGGTGATCGCAGACATTGCCGTGGGACAGATCGCGGGACTGGGCTGGCGGGGGTATATCTACGCGCTCGACTTTCTGGAAGAGCACCTCGGCGGACGGAAGTGACGGCCGCCTCATCCCACAGACTGTCCAAGCTCAGGGAACGAATGGCCGAGTTGGAGGTGGACGGATTCCTGGTCTCGTCGCCCGCCAACAGGCGCTATCTCTCAGGGTTCAGCGGGTCCAACGGCTATCTCTTAATCACTGACAGCGATGCTATCCTGGCGACAGACTTCAGGTACATCGAACAGGCCCAGGTGGAGTCGCCCGGATTCGAGGTGCGCCAGATCAGGGGCGGCGAGCCGTGGTTTCCCGATCTGGCGGTCGAATATGGATTGCACAGGGTCGGCTTCGAGGCGGACGACATGAGCGTCTCCGCGTACAGCCGATTGAAACGCACCGTGGATGAATCCAAGAGCAAACTGGAGCTGGAGTTTGAAGAGACCGTCAGGGTGACCGAGTGGATCAGGGCGGTCAAAGACGACCATGAATTGGACCTGCTGGACCGGGCAGTGCAGATAGCGGACGAGGCGATGGCCGCAATCAGAGCCGGGGTCAGAGTCGGCATGACGGAGCGAGACATCGCGTGGGCGCTCCACAGGGAGATGCGCAGACTCGGCGCGGAGGGGCCGTCATTCGACACGATAGTTGCGGTCGGCCCTAATGCCGCCCTGCCCCACCATCGCGCCGGCGAAGCGGCGGTACAGCCGGGAGAGCCGATTGTGATTGACATGGGCGCGAACTACCGCGGCTACCGAAGCGACCTGACCCGGACATTCGTAGTGGGAGAGGCTGACGACACGTTCCAGCACATCTATGGTATCGTTCTGCGTGCACAGCAGGCTGCCATCGACGCAGCCTCGCCCGGAATGACCGGCGAGGAGATCGACTCGGCGGCCCGTGAGGTCATCAAGGCAGCCGGGTACGGAGACGAATTCGGCCACGGACTTGGGCATGGTGTCGGGCTAGTAATACACGAGCGCCCGATGGTGGTTCCGAAGTCGAATGACGTTGTCGAGAACGGCATGGTGTTCACAATCGAGCCGGGAATATATATCTCGGGCTGGGGCGGCGTCAGGATCGAGGACGTGGTTGTGATGGAAGACGGCAGGGCCCGACCTCTGACAAGATCGCCGAAGTAGCGCCGTTGTGAGATGCGCCGGCAGAGGGCAGGTCGACAGGAGCTAATCGCATGACAATCGGATACGGAGACCTCAGAAAAGGCATGGCCATCGAGTTGGACGGCGTTCCATACCTCGTGGTGGACTACGATCGGAGCAAGATGCAGCAACGCGCTCCGACGATGAGAATACGGTTCCGAGAGATTCGCAGCGGACGGGTTCTCGACAGGAGCTTCTCCGGATACGACGTCAAGCTAACCCCTGCGGACGTGGAGCGCCGTTCGGCACAGTACATCTACGACGAAGATGTTCTGTGCTACTTCATGGACACTGATACATACGACCAGTTTCCCCTATCAAGGAGCGACATCTCCGACGAGCTGAGCTACCTGAAGGAGGGGATGACAGTCGATTTGGTGTTCTACCAGGGCAACCCGATTGCGATCGATATGCCCCTTACCGTCGATCTGGTAGTTGCCGACTCACCTCCCGGTCTAAAGGGCGACACTGCGACAGGGGCCACCAAGCCCGCTACATTGGAGACAGGGCTCCTAATCCAAGTCCCTCTCTTCGTCAACGAAGGAGAAACGGTCAAGGTGGACACTAGGTCAGGCAGCTACCTATCGAGAGTCTGACATGGCGCTGAGCTACGGCGTATCGCAGGTCACCGCCTACCTGAGGGACCTGCTGAGCTACGACAGCCTGCTCAGCGACATCTGGATCGAGGGCGAGGTAGCCAACCTTCGGCGGCCAGGCTCGGGGCATTCCTACTTCACTCTCAGGGATGGCAACAGCTCTCTGCGCTGCGTGCTATTCCGAAACTCGCGGGGAGCGACTCATCTCCAGGACGGAGCCGCAGTGGTCGCACACGGCAGAGTGACTCTCTACGAGGTACGCGGCGACCTGCAGCTGGTCGCGGACGTGATCCAGCCGGAGGGTGTTGGCGAGCTACAACTGCGGCTGGAGCAGCTAAAGGCGCAGCTTGAGCGGGAAGGTCTGTTCGAGGAGTCCAGAAAACGTCCTCTTCCCTTTTTTCCGAGGCGGGTAGGAGTCGTCACCTCTCCCACTGGCGCCGTCTGGCAGGACATTCGCACCGTCGTCGGGAGACGATATCCCCTCGTCGAACTCGTTCTGGCGCCGGCCATGGTGCAGGGCGACGCGGCGGCTGAGACGATCGTAGAGGGCCTTGCTGCACTGAACAACGAGCCGGACATAGACGCGATCATAGTTGCCAGGGGCGGCGGCTCCCTGGAAGACCTGTGGCCGTTCAACGAAGAGCCGGTTGCCAGGGCAGTGTTCTCCAGCCGGGTGCCTGTCGTCAGCGCGGTGGGTCACGAGACCGACTTTACAGTGTGCGACCTGGTGGCGGACGTCAGAGCTCCGACGCCGTCGGCCGCTGCGGAGATTGTCGTCCCGGACCAGGTGGAGCTACTTCAGAGGTTGTCGGCGTCCGCGCACCGGGTCGAGACTTCAGCGACGCAGTATGTGGGAATTGCGACCAGTGACGTAGAAGTGTTGTGGTCGAGACTCGGACGCTCCGTACCAGAGGTCGACCAGCTCAGGCTCCGTGTGGATGACCAACTTGACGAGGCTCGGACGCTCCTAGCCCACAGGGTTGAGCTTTCGCGAGGTAAGGTCGACAGACTGGGCACGGCGCTGCGCACTCTGTCTCCACTGGACACCCTGAGGCGCGGGTACGCGGTCGTCGTGGACCGGGCAACAGGGGCGGTGTTATCCAACGCTCGCGACACTCAACCGGGAAGCTCACTGGACATTACCCTCAATGAGGGTACAATTGCGGTGGCCGTGGAAGAGGTATCGGCCAATCCTGTAGAACCTTAGCCCCCCGCAGGAGGAAAAGATGGTCTATACGACGGATATGTACCCAGTCCAGCTCAGTGTTGATTACCCGGAAGACGGCAGAAATAGGCTCACGGCGCTGTTTCGCATCATCCTGATGATTCCGATCATCATCATCGTCGCCATGGCCTCGGCAGGCGCAGGCTATCTATCATTGGCGACGGTGCCGATGATCCTGTTCCGCAAGAAGTACCCCCGCTGGTGGTTCGACTTCATGCTCGAAATCCGTCGGTTCTCAGCGCGGGTGAACGCCTACACAAGTTTGCTGCGCGACGAGTACCCATCGACTGACGAGCATCAGGCGGTGCATCTCGAGATCGCCTACCCTGACGCCGGGGGCCAGCTGAACAGATTCATGCCCCTAATCAAGTGGCTGCTGGCTATCCCCCACTACGTCGTCCTTATCATTCTGTGGATCTGCGCGTTAGTCGTCACTCTGATCGCCTGGTTCGCCATACTGATCGTAGGACGGTATCCGCGCGCGCTGTTCGACTTCGTGGTTGGTACGGCGCGCTGGGGCGAAAGGGTGAACGCGTACGCATTCTTGCTGACCACGGACAAGTATCCTCCATTCAGGCTGGGCGAGTAATATAGACGGAGCGCTGCATGTCGTCGGGCGAGACCGAAAAGGAAACCAAAGAGATCGAAGACCTCTCTTTCGAGGAGGCCTTGACGCTGTTGGACGAAACGGTGGACGCCCTGGAGTCCGGCTCGTTGACGCTGGCGCAGTCTATGGCGATGTACGAACGCGGTATGAAGCTGGCGCGCGTCTGCAATGAGATGTTGACCTCGGCCGAGATGAGGATTACGCGAATCCGAACCGCATACGGTGAGCAGATGCGCATGGTCGACAGTGATGAGCAAATGGACGTCGGAGGCTAGTGCTAAAGGCCGACTTCCACATGCACACTCACTACTCGCCGGACTCCGAGATGAGTCCGGAGCGGCTGGTTGCGCGGTGCCTGCAAGTCGGACTGAACTGCATCGCGGTCACAGACCACAACACCACCGACGGGGCGTTCGCGGTACGAGAGATGGCACCATTCATGGTCATCATCGGCGAGGAGGTGGGAACAGCCGAGGGGGAGGTCACCGGCCTATTCCTGACAGAGACGATCCCGCAGGGGCTGTCTCCGGTCGAGACGGCAAGGCAGATCAAAGACCAGGGCGGACTGGTAAGTCTCCCCCATCCTTTCGACAGGTTCAGGAGCGAGGTAATAACGCGCAGAGGAATAGAGGACGTGCTGCCGTATGCCGACATTGTGGAGGTGTTCAACTCGCGCAACAACCTGGACGCGGACAATCAGAAGGCCCACGAGTTCGCTAGGGAGCACGGACTGCTCACGTCGGGAGTCAGCGACTCTCACACGCCTATCGAGCTGGGTAGAACTTACGTGATCATGCCGGAGTTCGACGGAACGCCGGAGGGATTCATGGATGCGCTGGCCCAGGGGACTATCCGGGGCAGGAAGATGACGCCGCTGATCCACGCCGTGACCACGTTCACCAAGATCAAGAAGCGGCTATTGGGACGACGCTGACATGACATACAGCCAAGAATTCCTGACCTACGTGAACGGGAGAGTCTTGCCCCATTCCCAGGCCCTCCCCGAGCTTCAGCGCATCAACACGAGGTCAGCGGGAGGCTACTACGACTCGGCCCGAACATTTGGCGGGCAACCGTTCCAGTTGCGCCGCCACCTGGAACGGCTATTCAGCGGGTTGAGATACTCGAACATCGACCCCGGTATCACGATAGACGACCTCGAGAGGACGTGTCGCGGTCTTGTAGAGGCGAACTTCACGCTGCTGGAGGGCGGTCTGGGCGACATGGTGGTCACACAGACGATCACGGTGGCACGTCCGGTGTCTGCTGACGATCTTCCGAGCGTCGACATTGCGATCTACTGTGTCTCGCTGGAGTTCAGCGGCTTCGCACGGAGCTATGTGGACGGCGTCAGGCTCTACACGCCGATTACATATCCCCAGCCGCAGGACGCAGAGGGCGGGGACGGCAAACAAGGAAGCACACAGACGCTCGCGCTCATGGTCAACGACGGTGGCTACATCACCGAGTGTCAGGGCGCGAACTTCATGTTCGTCGTGGATGGCAGGATCAAGCTGCCTGACCGCAGCAACGTGCTTCCCGGAGTCAGCATGCATACCGTGTTGGAGCTTGCGTCGGTACTTCATATCGACGTGGACGAGGGGCTGTACAGTCCGTCCCTGATCTACGACGCAGACGAGGCTTTCGTATCCAGCACGCGCTACTGCATGCTTCCGGTTGCGACCCTGAACGGGTACAGAGTGGGGCGGTCGACGCCCGGCAGCGTCACGAACAGACTCACGTCTGCCTGGAAGGAAATGGTCGGCGTGGACTTCGTTCAGCAGGCTCTCAGGTCGCTGTACGGGAGTGATTGATCGGGGGAAGACGAAGCGACAGCCAGAGATCAACTTGGAGGGCCGAAGATGCTGCCACATGAGTTTGACGTAAAAGGAAAGACAGTGATCGTGACGGGTGCCGCACGGGGCATAGGCAAGGGCATCGCAAGGGTGATGGCTCACTCAGGAGCGCGGGTAATGGTCACTGCGCTCACGGACAGATACCTTCAGCCCCTGGCTGAGGGCATGAAGGCAGCCGGTTATCCGATCCTGGCTATGACCGCAGACGCTACGGACACGAACGACTGGCAGCGCACCGTGGACACCGCGATAGCTGAATGGGGCCACATAGACGTCTTGATAAACAACCTGGGGGACTCGATACGAAAGCCGCTAGTGCCGCCTCCCGGCTCCAGGGGCACACCCATAAGTGACGACGAGTACCGTTTCGTCCTGGACATCAACCTGACGGAGGCGTTCAAAGGCTGCCGGGCGGTGGGGCCTCATATGATCGAACGGAGACGAGGTCGGGTCATCAACATCAGCGGGTTCGCGGCGCGTAAGGGTTCGCCGGAGTCGCTGGTGTATTCGACAGCGAAGGCCGGTCTCGCCCGCCTTACGCAGACGCTCGCGCTGGAGTGGGCACCATACGGGATCACTGTCAACTGCATCGCGCCGGGCATATTCCCAGATCCAGAAACCGGCGACGCCCAACAGATCGAGAGATCACGAGAGAACGCTCGCGAGGCCGTGCCGCTCGGACGTGTCGGCGAACTCCAGGAGGTGGGATTCCTCGCCCTGTACCTGGCGTCGGACGCCTCGGCATACATGACCGGGGAGACGCTCTACATCGACGGAGGGCTGAGTCACAGCTAGCCGCTAATCGCCAGTCGCTAGACCTCGACTACCTCGTTTTCGAGAGTTCCGATCCCCTCAATCGTGATGCTCACGACGTCTCCTTCGTGGAGGGTGAACTCTGGAGGGGGGACGATTGCCGTACCGGTGAGGATGGTGGTCAGATCGGGCACGAGGTTGTGGCGCTGGACCCAGTCGGCCAACTCCTCGCAAGTTCGCGCCATCAGCGAGGTAGAGGTCTGATCCGTCCATACCTCCTGCCCGCCTCTCACGATTGAGCATGAGATGTCTAGGTTGGTGGGATCAAGATCCTCAGATGTCACGAAACAGGGGCCGATTGCGCAGCACCTGTCGAAGACCTTCGCCTGCGGGAGATACAGCGGGTTCTGACCCTCAATAGACCGGCTGCTCATGTCGTTGCCAATGGTGTATCCGACGATCTCGCCTCTGTATAGAACGAATGCCAGCTCAGGCTCCGGCACGCTCCAATCCGAATCCGACCTGATTCCAACTGCTTCGAACGGGCCGACACAGCGGTCCGGGGTCGCCTTCAGGAAGACCTCTGGGCGATCCGCAGTGAAAACCCTGGCGTAAACGTCTGGGGTATCGCTCTCGCGCTGGCGTTCCATCTCGCTGGTCTTATAGGTGACCCCGGCAGCCCAGACCTCGGGCGGCTCGAATGGCCTGTCGAGTCGGTAGTAGCCATCGCCGTCCCTGGAGCGGTCCATCGTTTCGCCGAGATCGAACCTGTCGGCATCGCCGGTCTCCAGTATGAGGCTAGCTATCCCGTCAACCGAGCTGCCCGACAGCGATGCGGCGAGAAGCAGGTCGCTGAGGTAGATCAGGTCGGGGTCCAAGCTTGTCAGGTCCATGGCGATCGATTGGTGATTCTCGACGATCAGCCTAGCATCGCCTTCGTTCGATATCAGTGTGTAGTAACGCATTGCCGCTGTAGTCCTCTTGCCAGCCCTCTCAAACAGCGAGAGGGCACTCTCAGTCTGGCTTGACTCCGCCATCATACAACTTGGCAGGCCGGGTCGAAACGGGCTGTGTCCCACGTATGCCGATAGTCGAAGAAACTGGCCTCACTTAGCGTTGACACTCTCCGACACTGCTTCCTATACTCAGACAAACGTCAAGGGACTGGACGCCATGACGCATACTTACGCCACCGTCAGCGATGGAGCCGAGAGTTAGTGAGTGCCTTTCAGGGCTCTCACGACGAAACCTCCCCTTCTCGCACTGTCCCACTCAGACACCTTCCTATCTGCCCGGCTGCCTTTCACCCGCAATCGTCCTATTTCAAAGGGCGATGTTTCGCTCATTCCGCAATGATCGACGGACTGGCAAACGTGTTCCGGAGACGATGACCGCATGACAAGAATAATCTTCGTGACTGGTGGAGTCGTCAGCTCTGTGGGCAAGGGTGTCACAGTCGCCTCCCTCGGCCGGATACTGAAGAGCCGCGGCGTCACGGTCTCGCTGATGAAGCTCGACCCTTACCTCAACGTCGATCCAGGCACTATGTCTCCGTACCAGCACGGCGAGGTGTTCGTCACCGAAGACGGATGCGAGACAGATCTGGACCTGGGTCACTACGAACGATTCGTCGACGTCAACCTGAGCAGACTGTCCAACATCACCGCTGGTCAGATATACAGCGACGTCATCGCACGCGAGCGGCGCGGAGAGTTCCTTGGAGGGACGATTCAAGCGATCCCGCATGTGACAGACGCTATCAAGCAGCACATCCTGGAGCTGGCCGAGGACTCAGGCGCCGATGTGATCGTGGTCGAAGTAGGCGGCACGGTCGGCGACATAGAAGGACTGCCGTTCCTGGAAGCGATCCGACAGATGCGCAACGAGGTCGGACGCGACAACGTGTACTACATACACGTCACGTACCTGCCCTACCTTTCATCCACAGACGAACTCAAGACCAAGCCAACCCAGCACTCTGTCCGGGAGCTTCGGAGCATCGGCATACAGCCCGATGCCATCCTGTGTCGCTCCGACTACGACGTTGACGACGATATCAAGAAGAAGATTTCGATACACTGCGATGTTCCAAACGAGGCTGTGGTCACGCTGCCGACGGTTTCGAGCATCTACGAGGTGCCGCTGATACTCCAGGACGAGGGACTAGGAGATCTGGTCCTCAAAAGCCTGGGACTAAACGCGCCGGGTCAGGGACTTTCGTACGACGGTAAACCCGCATTTCTGGATTCGGAGCGCAGGACGTTCTCGGACAGCCTGTCCGGCTGGCGGACTATGGTAAAGGCGATCCATGAGCCCAAGGAGACGCTCCCGATAGCGATAGTCGGCAAGTACGTCGACTTGCGCGACTCGTACATATCGGTGAAAGAGGCGCTGCTTCACGCTGGGCTGCATTTCGATAGAGACATAGACGTGCACTGGATCGACTCCGAGCAGATCGAGGATGAAGGTCCGAGTCGGCTGCTGGAGTTGGCGGCGGGTATTGTAGTGCCCGGTGGGTTCGGCCCGCGGGGCGTGGAGGGCATGATCGAAACGGTCACCTACGCTCGCAATCATGACGTGCCGTACCTCGGCCTGTGCCTTGGCTTACAGGTCATGGTCGTGGAGATCGCGCGCAGCCTTATGGAGCTGCATGGCGCAAACTCCACCGAGATGGACCCGGACACACCACATCCGGTCATAGACCTGATGCAGAGCCAGAAGGAAGTTACTGAAATGGGCGGCACCATGCGGCTCGGACTCTACCCGTGCGTCATGCTGCCTGACAGCTGGGCTGACCACGCGTACATGACGCCGAGGGTCGAAGAGCGCCACCGTCACAGGTGGGAGGTCAACAACACCTATCGCGAGGGCCTCGAGGGGGCTGGACTCTGGCCGACCGGGATCTCCCCAGACGGTGAGCTAATAGAGATCATGGAGTACACGCCTGCCACGTTCATGCTCGGGACACAGTTCCACCCCGAGTTCCTGTCGCGTCCAGACAGGCCTCATCCGCTGTTCAGGGAATTTGTCGGGGCCGCGAGAAGTGTAGTGAGAGAAGGCGGTCAGCGCCCGCTTCCGACTCCGTTCTGGACAAGGTAGTGGCTATTAGTTGGAATAACCCAAATGCATGTGTTATGATCATATTCAATCCGTTCTTCGATTTCCTCCCACGCCCTCCGGCAAAGACCCATTAACATCGCTGTCGGAGCCGCGAGCGTACCTCACCTGAGCCGTTTCGCCCGCTGCGACTGTCACCACTACAGGCATCGCGACAAATTCCGTTTCGCAGAGAGTCTGATCATGCCATCAGTCGGAGAAATACCATGAATCTCTCAGAGATTATGACTAAGTCCAACGACGAGCTCGTTCGCATCGCGACGGAGTTCGGCGCAAGCGAAAACGGCTCTAACAAGCGTCACGAACTGGTGACGCGCGTCGCCAAGGCGGTCGCCGAAAAGGAAGGGCCGATAACGGCTGCAGGTATTCTGTCGATCGTCAACGACGGCTACGGGTTCCTGAGGCAGGAAGCGGGCAACTCGAGCGCGAGCGACGTGTACGTGTCACAGTCGCAGATCAGGCGCTTTGGACTGCGGACCGGCGACCAGATGGTCGGTCGGGTGCGCCCCCCTAAGGACGGTGAGCGATACTTCGGCCTGGTCCGAGTGGAGCAGGTAAACGGCGTCAAGCCGGACTCGGCTCGCAACCGTCCGAAGTTCGAGTCTTTGACTCCGATATTCCCAATCGAGCGACTGAAGCTCGAGACGACTCCCCGAAACCTCTCCACCCGCCTCATCGACCTTCTCGCGCCAATAGGGCGCGGACAGCGCGGCCTTATCGTTTCACCTCCAAAGGCCGGCAAGACCTCCATCCTGAAGGACATTGCCGCCGGCATCACCGCAAACCACCCGGACGTGCACATCATGGTTGCGCTGATCGGCGAGCGGCCTGAAGAGGTGACCGACATGCGGCGCTCGATCGACGGCGAGGTCTACAGCTCGACGTTCGACGAGCCGGTGGAAGACCACTGCCGGGTTGCCGAGATGGTGCTGGAACGGGCGAAGCGGCTTGTGGAAGCGGGGACGGACGTGCTGATCCTGCTGGACAGCATTACGCGACTCACGAGGGCGTACAACCTCGCTGTCCCGTCCAGCGGACGCACGCTTTCGGGCGGTATGGACCCGATCGCTCTGTATCCCCCTAAGAAGTTCTTCGGCGCCGCGCGCAACACCGAGGAGGGCGGCAGCATGACCATCCTTGCGGCGTGCCTGGTGGACACCGGCAGCCGCATGGACGACGTGATCTACGAAGAGTTCAAGGGCACTGGCAACATGGAGGTCCACCTCGACCGCCGCCTGGCCGAGCGCAGGATCTATCCGTCAATCGACATCGCTCGAAGCGGTACCCGTCGCGAGGAGCTGCTACTCGATGAGGCCACGCTCAAGCAGATATGGCTGCTGCGCCGAATGGTCTCGATCATCTCGGCGGACGAAAAGTATCCGGGCGAGTCCTCTGAAAAGCTGCTCGGGCATCTCCGCAGGTCCAAGCACAACGCGGATTTCCTGACGAACCTGGGTCGGGATATCTAAGCGGTCGGCGGTGTACTTACCGCCTGCACGTTCGAACGTGACTATCAAAGCTCGTGACCGCTATCAGCGCGGGCGAGCTTTCAACCACGCACTCTGATACTCCTCTACGTACCTCCGGGCGACGTCGCGGTCATCGTACTCCCCCTCCGCCTTGCGCCGGCCGGCTGCGCCATATTCCGACCTGAGCTCTGGCCTGTCCAGGAGCTCCTCAATCGCTGAGGCGAGCGCATTGGCATCTCTGGGTGGGACCAGTGTGCCGTTGACACCGTCTTCGACAATCTCGGCGACGCCGGGTATCGTGGTTGACACGATCGGCTTGCCCATCGCCGCCGCTTCTATGAGGACGCGGGGGATTCCTTCCGAGTAGGACGGCAGCACAACTAAGTCCGAAGTCGCCAAGAGAGTGGGCATGTCTTCAACGTGCCCAACCACCAGCACATCGCCCAATGCAGACCACTTTTCAAGGTCTGCACAGTCAACCGAGGCGGGGTTGTCGGGGTCCGTTGATCCCGCCAAAACGAAAGTGGTGTCCGCCCTCTTTCTCCTGAGCATATTCGCAGCTTCCACGTACTCGGAGACACCCTTGTCGTACAGAAGACGGGAGGCCATTGCGACGACCGTAGCATCTCGTGCTACGCCCAGAAGTTCTCGAAACTCAGCCCGACCCGTTCCTGAAACTGCGTTGGCACTGAATTCTGTCAAGTCCACGCCAACGCCTCCCGGGACAACCATCGCCTTGTGCCTGAACATGCTTGTCTCACTGAAGAGCAGCTCCAGGTCGTGGGAATTCAGCAGGACGAACCTATCGCTCAGCAGAGCCGTCAGCTTGTAGAGAACTGATAGCATCATGCGCAGGACCCTGCGCATTCTCCCTCCCTGTCCGAAGGCGTACCCCAAACCCTGAACTCCGCTGAACACCACCGGGACGCCGCTGAGACGCGCAGCCAATGCGCCATACACATTGGGTTTGACTGTGAAGTGCTGGACGAGTTCCGGTGTGAGACGTCGATAAATGCGAATGAGCCTCAACAACGATGCGAACTCGGTGAGTGGATTTAGCGACCTTCTGCTCAAAACCCACGGCACGAATTCGACGCCCAGACTTTCGATTTCTGCCACGAAAGGGCCAGGTGGCGATACGGCATACACTTTCAGACCGACTTCGACGAGTCTCTTCATGATCGGGTTGTGAAAGCGATAGAGGGACTCATCGGAGTTTGAGGCTAGCGCGACCTTGTTTGGAAAGTCGTTCAATTGGACATCGTTCCATTGTCTTGGGAGCCCGCATTCAACAACCGGTTGAAGAGGGCTTCCCACTGGGAGATGACGGCTTCCCGCGAGTATTCACACTGCACACGCTCATGCCCGGCCCTTCCAAATGCCTGCCGTGTCTTCTCTGGAAGTTCCATCATTCGTTTCATAGCGTGGGCAAGGGCTTGGTGGTCGTGTGGAGGGACGACCAGGCCCGACTCGCCGTCGGTGATCACTTCGGGCACAGCGCCCACGGACGTTGCCACCACAGGGGTTCTTGAAGCCATTGCCTCAAGCACGACATTCGGCATTCCCTCCCAGGCCGATGAGAGTACGAGAGCGTCGCTGGCGGCGTAGATAGCGGGCATATCCTGACGCAGTCCGAGAAGGTGAACTCGACTGTCCATGTCCATGCGCTGGACCATTGAGTGCAGGTCGCCCTTCAGAGGGCCGTCTCCTGCGATCATCAGCCGGGTGTTGGGATGGCTTTTAGACAACGCTGAGAAGGCATTCAGCAGATTGGGGTAGTCCTTGGCCTCGTCGAGACGGCCGACGGCAAGCCACAGGAACTGGTCGCGGGCGACGCGGAAGAGTTCACGAGTCCGGTCCCCGTAGAGGCGCATGGCGAAACGGGCTACGTCCACGGAGTTGGGAATGACGTGGATGTGGGAACTAGCTGCGACTCGCCTCTGTGCAAGCTCTGTCGCTAGATGTTGCGAGAGGACAGTAACGGCATCGGTGAGACCGTCGGTGGCGCGCATGATCCGCTCACGGAGTGGGGCGTCGCGCTCGCTGTGTATTGAAGAGACGATCGCGGGCACTCCGGTAAGTCGACCAGCGATCCGGGCCGTCATGATGCCGTGAAACATGAGGCCGACGAGGATGTCGGGCTTGAGGCGTCTGATATTTCTGACCGCATCTACGAAGCTACAGTACTTTCGCAGTCCAGATGACGCACTCAACGTGAGAAGACTGACCCTGGTGTTTTCCAACTCAGTGGCCCACGAGTTGGTGGAGAAGGGTAGGAACGAAAGAACCGTCACGTTCCATCCCCTGTCGGATAGCGCGGCTGCGGTCCCAACCAGTTGATTCTCAGCCCCGCCTCTCTCCAGGCCGCTTGTCACGAACATCACATGCCGCATCATTGCGCCTGAATCCGGTTGACTCAATTTCTGCTTCTAGTCAATACTTCCAGGTAGCGATCAATAGAAGCGTCCGCGGAGAAGGCCGACGCCCTGGCAATGAGACGGTCGGGTGGAGTCGGGTTGTCGAGGGTATCCAGTATGGCATCCGCCATTGCGTGCCAATCGCCCACAGGCACCAGACGTCCCCACCTGCCGTCTTCAAGTATCTCCCTAGGACCGCTACGGCAGTCTGTACTTACGACCGGAGTTCCACAGGCCATGGCTTCTGGCAGGACATTTCCGAATCCTTCATACTTAGAAGGTAGCACGAAAACTCTTGACCTCGACATATAAGCGAATGGGTTGGGATCGAATCCGGGTAGGTCCACGTACTGCGACAACCCAAGGTGATCGGCCAGTTCCAGAAGATTTTCTCGCTCCGGCCCCACGCCCAAGATCAAGAGACGGGCTGGCCGAGAGCGGAGGATCCTCGCGAATGCCCTCAACAGCGTGGCATGGTCTTTCACACTGGTAAGACGGCCCGCTGCAAGTACCACAGGTACGCTCCCATTATCGAACCATGGATGTTCGACGGGAGCCGCAGCCTTATTGGAGTGGTTCGGCCACACCACCGGACTGTAGATGGTCATGACCTTGTGACAAGCGACAGGGATCAGCTTACATAGGTCGTCCGCTACTCCTTGAGATATGGCAGCGATGCCGTCTGCTGTGGGAAGTAGCATCTTCAGCAACCGCAACGTCTGGCGCTGTTTGAAGGAGCCGTCGTCAAACATCTCACTGAACGTGTTTTCCATTCGAGTTACGACATGGAGACGCTTCCCCAGCATGCGCTTCGCGAGGAGTGCCACCACGTTCGTTTGGGCGAGTGTGGACAGTAGGGAGGCGGGCTGCTCGAGGCGAAGGTACCGAACGAGTTTCAGGATGCTATTGGCGGTCCTATTCGAGTCCAGATTGACAAGGCGCACCCTTTCAGGCAACTGACTGAGATACTCACCCTCCGCCTTGACCAACACTAGATCAACGGGTATTCCGCGATCTGAGAAACCGGTGGCGAGCCCTAGCATGGCACGCTCCGCACCGCCGCCGCGCATGGACGGGACGAGCAGAGCTATTCGATGCTCGCGTGTTCTCTCTTTCCGCAACATTTTGTCAGTAACGGTAGGACCCATCAAATGTCTTACATGTCCCCGACACTCAAAAAACTCCTGGTGAACAGAAACTTTCCCTCGGGGGACTTTTCTATTGAGTCAACGTATTCCCATTCCAGCCTACAACTTGCACCCATGACAAAACGTATGCTCTGGGTTATGTCTCTTACATCGTTCTCATTGACCACATCACGGCACACTATCCTAACTCTGAGCCTGTCGTACTCAAGCTGATCTACCTGAAATTGATCAACCCAGTCACGGAAGTAGAATAGATGCGTGATGAATTCCCCATGTACAAGTTTGCCATTCTCCAATATGAAGTGGTCGGTGATTCTCCCGGACAATTGCTTCAAGACGGGAAGTATGGAACCGCATGCACACGACCCTGAACCAAGAGCTCCCGTGTCTCCGATCTCATACCGGATCATCGGGAACGAGTAGTTGTGAAGGTTCGTAACAATAAGGCGCCCTTCCGAACTATCCGTGACGGGCTTGTCGTTTTCATCGAACACTTCAACGAGATTGTTCATGGCGAACACATGCCTGTTGCCGTTTGCGCACTCTCCTGCAATTGCTCCTACTTCTCGCGATCCGTAGTAGTCATAGACCTTCGCGTTGAACTGCTCTTCAATCTCGGAACGCATGAAGTCACGAAGCAACTCGGCGGACGAGTATACGAGAGAGGGCTGGTGTAGCCGCACGTTGTTTTCGTGTGCAACCCGCGCTATCTGGTAAAGCGAACCTGCATAGCCAGCTACATAGTATGGACGATATTTTCGGATGACTTCAATGTAATCTAGCCATCGCCGTTCATCCACATCGAATGTATTGAGGAAAACCTTATTGGACAGGAAATTTCCTACCCGGCTACGGATGCGGTGTTCTCTCAAGGTCAGGGAGTCTCGTTCTGATCCCCACAGCCAAACGTTTTTTACGGCGTTCATTTCCACACCCAGGAATTCGCGAAAGTAGTAGCCCTGAGTCGCGTTTGACCAACTCGTGTAATTTGCATCCTGGATGAGGGTAACTGGTCGGCCCATCGAACCGCCTGAACTGTTTTTATAGGGGCTCGCCCCCTGTCGATTACTCTTAAGGTCTCTAAAATGACGGCGTATTGCCTCCTTGGTCAAGACAGGAAGGGAGTCAAGGTCAGCCCCATGGGGCAGAAGTCCCGCGTAGTAGCTGTTGTGCTTCTTCACGAACGCCAACAGTTTGGCGAGGTGTCCAGACGACATTGAGCGTGGGTCGCCTCGGGCCATTTCATTGATGCGCTGACTATAGTCCCTGTAGAAACTTCGTCCCCTCAACAGAAGGTAGAGCCGATATCGCCAAGGTCGCCCAGACATCCGCATTCGACCACTCCCGTAGTATTCCAAGAGTAATGACTGGTTTCGAGTGCGCCATTACTTGGAGCGCTTACACCGCTGCACAGTAGCCGTAGTTTGTATACGGGCAAAATTGGACTACAGCAATGCGCGTGTTACCGTTAGGAACTTCTCCGCACTAGCATGCCAAGTAAATTCTCGTTCAACTCTCCGTCTTCCATTCTCACCAAGTCTGTGAGCCTCGCTGGAGCTTCGCAGCAAGTGGACTACAGCCTCCGCTATCGCATCAACATCATGTGGATCAACAAGTAGTCCAGTCTCGCCACTCTTGATTACTTCGGATACACCCATAACATCTCCGCCAATGACAGGCTTTCCGAATGCGTTCGCTTCAAGAAAGACAATTCCGAAACCCTCTTCCCCGGACGGCATCACAAAAACAGAGCACATCTCATAGCACGCAAACTTTTCGTCGGTCGTCACCCTACCTAAAAACACGATAGCGTCTCGTGCTGATGATTCGCGGGCAAGTCTCCTCAGATCCTTCCGATAACTGCCGTCTCCCACTATTACATACTGAGCATCTGGGACGTCAGATAGAACTTTAGGCATCGCTTCGATCACGCGCTGAATTCCCTTGTACTCCACCAATCTGGAAACCGTCAGAAGGATGGGCCCGTTACAGGATACTTCAACAGTCGGAGAGAAGTAGGTTGCTTTCCGTGAGTTACGCCGCCACATGTCAATCTCGTTCAAATCTATCCCGTTGTATACGGTACGGACCTTATCGCGAGGGGCTCCACATGCCACTACTGCACGGGCAGTATCGTTCGATACACACAGTACCAAGTCACACATGCGGTGCAAGATCCTTTGGCGCATTCTACGACTTCTCCTACGGGGCGATAGGTGATGGACAAACCCAAAGTGTGGGATTCCAGCCATCCTAGTAGTGACATAGACTGAAGTTGCCGGCACTAATGATGTCAAGAGGTTAGAAATAACGTAGTCCGGCTTTACCCTCTTGATGGCGTCGAGAACCTCCCTGAACAAAACAGGTTTCTTGAGAACGCTGTCAATCAACCGCCGCTCACCGGATGACCCTGGGACTTGAAACCGATGTATTGTATAGTCGCAAGTGGCATCGAACTCAATTTCATCTCTTTCGCCAGTCCCGATAGTGAGCACTACCATTCGGTCACCCAATTGGTTGAGATGTCTAACCAGTTGGTGGGCCTGTTCTTCCGCCCCACCAACTAGAGGCTTATATCTCAATTGGACGAACAAGCCAGTCGCCATAGTTCCGTATCACTTTCCAACTTACAGATTGTACACGTGGGAGTTAGTCCCCCCGTCACTACTCATCAGTCCCTCTGGTCGTCGTCCATCGCATGGGCGGCGGGTGTTTCACGCCTACTCAAGCCATTGTCAAGCGCCTGCTGACCTACCATCTCTGTGAACCTGCCTCCCATGGCGTACAGGTAGTCGTAGGTGCCCTGCTCTATGACCCGACCATCCTCGAGCACGAATATCATGTCGCTGTTCCTGACGGTGGACAGCCTATGGGCTATGAGTATTAGGGTGGTGTTGTCCCGCAGATCGTCGATGTTGTCCTGAATTATCCTCTCTGACTCGGTGTCGAGAGCGCTGGTGCCTTCGTCGAAGATCAGGACTCTGGCGTCCTTGTACAGCTCGCGGGCTATCGAGACCCTCTGGCGCTGTCCGCCAGAGATCTTCATGCCGTTGTCGCCGAGGAGAGTGTCGTAACGGTCGGGAAGGTGCTCGATAAACTCGGATGCGTGGGCTGCCCTTACGGCGGGTTTGACTCTCTCCAAGGAACTCTTGTGCTCGTCCCACATACTCACGTTGTTTCGGACCGAGTCGTTAAATACGACGCTCTCTTGTGTGACGTACCCAATGCCAGCTCGGAGCCTTGCCTGGTCGATGCGGCTGTACGGGACGCCCCCTATCGAAATCACACCGGACGTAGGACGGAGTATTCCGGTGAGCATCGTGGCAAGCGTCGTCTTTCCTGCTCCAGACGCGCCGACTAATGCCACCTTGCTTCTCGGAGGTATGACGAGGCTGACGCCGTCAAGCACCGGCGAGGAACCGTCATAGCCGAATGATACGTTGTCGAGTCGTATGGGCAAATCGAAGTCAGGGGCGGTGGACTCGGTCTCGAAAACCTCCTCGTTTTCTGCGAGCTCAACATCCAAGCCCCGGAACAGTCTCACGCTTCCCGAGAAGTCCAGGAATCGCTGAAACCAAGACTGCGTGTTCTGCGCAAAGGTTGCCGTGCGGCGCAGAATGACCAGCATGAAGACGATTTCCACGAAGGCTGTGCCCACGATTTCGACGTAGTACAGCAGAAGTCCAGCGATGAGCAGCACTGTCAGCAGGTCTATGCTGTTCCGCACGAGCGATTCCAGACGTCGTTGATCGTAGAGCAGTCGTCCCTGCTCGCCGATGGCAGACGATATGGCCCGCCATATTCCATGTGTCGAAGCGGTCGCCTTAAAGTACTTGAAGCCGTTGAGAGTCTGGATCAGGTGGGACTGAAGAAGGGAGTTGTTTTCGGTGTTGAGGACCGAGACCCGCTGGACCAAGCGAAACGCAGTCCTAAGCAGGAAGTACGCCGGCACCGCGAAGATAAGGAATGCAACGGCTAGGACTGGATTGACAGCCAGCGCCAGGACTACGTAGGTGACGGTGAATCCGGCTGCCACCATTGCCCGGGTGCAGTAGTCGAAAGCGTTGGTGAGGTTGGTAAATTCGACGGTGGCGGCGTTGTTGAAGTACCCGACGCCTCGCTTCGTGAAGTACTGGTAGTCGGCCCGAAGAAGCTGGTCGACCATCCTGGACTTGATTTGGACCATGAGACCGGCGATCTGCCTGGCGACGAATATTTCCTGAGTGATGACCAGTGCGGTCCTGAGCGCGTAGAGGGCGGTCATTGCGCCAAGGGCAAGCGGCAGAGTGTACTGGATGCCGAGATTGTCGAAGGCGGACGTGATAATCCGCTGCAGAGGCGAGTCGGAATCGGTTCCGGCTATTATCGGGAGGAACAGCCCAAGAGTGACTCCCTCCAACGCAGATGCCAGAACGATCAGCGTGAGCCATACGAAGAGCCGCCACCGCAGGGCGGAGTGGAGGTATCGGACTACGTAGGCGAAATTCCTCATGGGCTATCGTCGAAAAGCAAGGTTGACCACCGAGGATATGGTAGCATGAAGTCCGCTTTTGCCAATCACTTTCTACCCCTTGCTGGCGGATTCTCCTGATATGAAGCACGTTGTTACTGGCGGTTGCGGCTTTATCGGATCGCACCTTGTTGATCGGCTCCTGGAGCTTGGGCATGAGGTAGTGGTGGTCGACGATCTGTCTACGAGTGAGGGCAGGTGCGTCAATCCGGAGGCTACGCTGATCGAAGGGTCGGTTACGGACCTCGATCTGTTGATGTCGGCGACTGAGGGCGCTGACTGTGTGTTCCACACGGCGGCTTGGGCTCGGGTGCCGAGGTCGATCGACGATCCTGTCGGGACGCACGAGGTGAACGTGAACGGCACGCTGAACGTGCTGCAGGCGGCGCGGGAGAACGGGGTCGGTCGCGTCGTGTACTCGTCGTCGTCGAGCGTGTATGGGGACCAGGACACGCACGTGATGCGCGAAGACATGACGCCTAATCCGAAGTCGCCGTATGCGCTCCACAAGCTGATCGGTGAACAGTACGGAAGCATGTTCGCGCGGCTGTTCGGGATGCGGGTCGTATCGCTGCGGTACTTCAACGTGTACGGTCCGGGGCAGACCACGGAGGGGGCGTATGTGCTTGTCATACCTCACTTTCTGAAGCTGCGGGACGAGGGCAGGCCGCTGACGATCTACGGGGACGGACGGCAGACGCGGAGCTACACGCATGTGTTCGACGTGGTGCGGGCCAACCTGCTAGCGGCGAGCGCCGACCTGCCCGAGGGAGAGAACGTAGCGCTGAACATCGGTCCCAACGAGGAGACGTCGGTGAACGAGATCGCGGCGATGATCGGCGGTGAGGTCGAGCACATCTACCCGAATCCGCGGGGTGAGTTCGAGGAGCTTCGGAAGTCTTCGGACTGCTCGAAGGCGATGGCGACGATAGGCTGGGAGCCGCGGATATCGCTGTCGGAGGGCATCAGGGACATAGCGGGAGGGTCTCCCCTGCCCTAACCGACCCTACGCACAATTGACACCTGAAAATCTCCCCTGATATATTTTGAGGTGCGGTAGATGCGATCAACACAGCGCGACCTCATGAGTCGCCTGCCGCAGAAGCACCACAACACAGCAATTGCCCACTGACCATCGAGGTAATTCAGCGGCCCGCCAGACGAAGCTCCGGAGGGCCGTACTGTTTGAAGACACGCCAACCGCCGCGCGTGGAGCGAGTGACTCCAGTCTCATGTAACTGCGATGCGTGGCGAAGTGCGCCACTTGCGTCGAGCGCGGCCAAGGCTAGCCGGGAGTGAGTGAATTGAAGAAGACAGATTTCGTAGTACGGTTCGCAGGAGAGGGTGGTCAGGGCGTTGTCACGTCGGCGGAAGGTTTCGCCCAGGCCAACGCGCAGGTGGGATACCACGTCCAGACATTCTCGACGTTCCCGTCGCAGATCAGGGGAGGGCCGACCTGGACCCAGACCCGCATCTCGAACGAGCCAGTGCTAAGCTCGGGCGACGAGTTGGACGTGCTCGTCGCGTTCAACGAGTACGCGTATCAGGCCCACAGGGACGAGGTCTCGGAGTCCGGGGTCATCATATACAACTCCGAGGAAGTCGATCTCGAGCCGGACGGCAAGAGCTTCGGTATGCCGTTCGATGAGCTGGCCCGTTCCACGGGCAACGCGCGCGCGGCGAACATGATCGTAATGGGAGCGCTCGCCTACCTGGTAAACATCAGCCAGGAGATACTCGAAGACTTCGTGACCAAGCGGTTCACGCGCGGGCGTCCGAATGACCAGCAAATCATCGAGTCGAACCACCAGGCGCTCGGACTCGGAAGAGCCGAGGCGGAGAAGAGCGGGTTCACCCTCGGAGAGCTGGCCGATCCCATCCCTCCGGGAATCGACCAGATCCTCATCAACGGCAACCAGGCGCTCGGCATAGGCGCGCTGGCCGCCGGTCTAGACGTTTACGTCGGGTATCCTATCTCGCCAGCCACGTCGCTGCTTATCTGGCTTGAGAACAACCTCGCCGGGCCGGGGAAGTTCGTGTACCAGGCGACGTCTGAGATCGAGTCGATCACGAGCATTATCGGTGCGGGATTCGCGGGCAAGAAGGCCATGACCGGCACGGCTGGTCCAGGCTTCTCGCTCATGAGCGAGGGCCTGGGACTCGCCTGGATGGCTGAGATTCCTCTTGTTGTCGCCGATATCCAGCGCGGCGGCCCGTCCACCGGACTTCCGACCAAGACTGAGCAGTCGGACCTCATGACCGCATTGTACCCGGGACACGGCGACGTCCAGATGCCCATCATCGCTCCCGGCACCGTTGAAGAGTGCTTCCACGCGGCTATTCACGCGCTCAACTGGGCCGAGCGTTACCAGGGCCCCGTCGTGATCCTGAGCGAGCACATGCTGTCGGAGCGCAACCAGAACATCCCCAAGCCCGATCTGTCCAAGCTCCAGGTGGAAAACAGGAAGACCTACCAGGGCACCAACGGATATCACAGGTACGAGAGCTGGGAGATGTCCCCAATGCCCATTCCGGGCGGACCCGGCTCCTACGTTGCCAATGGGTCGGAGCACGACGGCATGGGAGACACCACCCACAGGCCGGAGCGCCACATCCAGATGACGACGCGGCGGTTCAGCAAGCTCGACCTGCTGACGGACGGCTCTTACGAGAGCGAGAACACATCGGCCAGCGTCGCGGTGATGCCGTGGGGCGGTTCCAAGGGACCAGCTCTCGGCGCGTGGAGAGAACTCTCGGCGCAGGGAGCCGACATCGGGTGGTACTACACGATGTTCCTCAACCCGCTGCCCAGCGAGCTCGTCGAAGAGCTGCGGTCCAAGGAACTAGTGATCGTCCCAGAGCTGAACTTCATGGGCCAGATGTCCGCGCATCTCAGGACGCTCGGAATCAAGGCCGAGTCCGTTACACAGATTACCGGACTGCCTTTCAAGACCTACGACCTCGTGCGGGCCATAACTGAGAAGGCCGGCATCCAACAGAAGGAGAGTGTGCCAGCATGACTTCGAAAAACGCTGAGTACGATTTCAAGTGGTGCCCAGGCTGCGGTGACTTCGGCGTGCGCCGCGCGCTGGAGGGCGCTCTCCAGCGCCGCGTCACAGAGACTGAGGCGCCGATGGAGAGCAACGTGGTCGTGGCCGGCATCGGCTGCTCGGGCAACATGGTACACATGCTCGAGAGCGACGAGCAGCCCTACGGTTTCCATGGAATACACGGTCGGTCGCTGCCGATCGCCATGGGCGTCAAGATGGCTCGTCCCGACCTTAACGTCATCGTCGTTGCGGGCGATGGCGACTTCCTCGGCATCGGATTCGAGCACATTGGCCCCCAGGCGGCCCGCAACCTCAACGTGACCGCCGTGGTCATGGACAATGGCGTTTACGGTCTCACCAAAGGCCAGAGCTCACCTACCACGGAGCTTGGCGTCGTCACCAGCTCGACGCCCTTCGGGAAGGCAGAAGAGAAGCTCAACCCGTTCCAGATGTACCTGAGCATGGGCGTCTCGTACATAGCTTCCACGATGTCCAGCCAGGTTCGCCCAATGTCCGCCATGATGTCTGAGGCGATGGAACATCCCGGTTTCGCCATCGTCCACGTCCAGTCCCCATGCACCGAATACAATAATACCTACGACCTGCTGAGGGGCAACCGTCGCAAGGGCATCCCCGGGATCGCGTACGATATTCCCGATAACTACGACGAGACAGACCCAGAGGCCGCATTCCAGGTAGCGTCTGCGCCTGGAGTCCCGCTCGGAGTGGTCTACAAGGACAGTAACCGCCCGACATTCGACCAGCGCATCGACGATATTTCTGAGAAGGCGCCGGCCAGGTCGGTGTCGCAGCTCATGGACAGCTTTACGATCTAGCTTGACGAACAGTCTGGCGTAGCCCCTGAGCTTGTACGTGTCAGAAGCGGCGCGTGGTCAACTCGGCTACGAGCATCTCGAGCGCGAGTTGCTCGTCGATCGGCTTGGTCTTGAGAAGAAGGTCCGTCTCAACGAGTCGGCCGTGCATGTATTCGAGATTCATTTGACTCGTGCGCCGCGCCTGTTGGAGGGTCTTGTTCAGCACCCATCCCGAGAGCCGTATGCGGCGTCCGATCTGGTCCTGAGCCTCTCCCCTTGCCATGAGGTCGTTGGCCATGAGAAGAAGTCGAATCTGTCTCGCGATCATGGTCATGACATAGACCGCTGGACTTCCGTCGTCCATGATGCGGCCGACCAGCCTGAGAGCAACGTCGGTTCTGCCTTCGATCACGGCGTCAACAGCCTGGAAGATGTTCGCCTCACGCACGTACGCGACCATTTCCCGAACATCGTCCACGGCGGCCGGTCTATCGCCGCAGTAGAGCGCGAGCTTTCGCAGCTCGGACTCTATCAGCATCGGCTGGCGTCCGACGGCGTCTGCCAGAACTGCGCAGGCGTTACGGTCGATGTTCACTCCTATCGTGCCGGCACGGTTTGCGATCCAACCGGGCAGGTCGCGCTCGGAAGGCATCCTGAACTCTCGTACCTCCGACATGGGAGACAGCCGTCTGAGCATCGGATTGTTCCCAGACAGCCCACCATCGACGAAGACCAGGTCCGTCGTTGGAGGCATCGAGCCAAGCTGTTCCACCAGACCCGACCACTGCCCGAGGGGATCCCGACTGGCGACACCTGTTGACCCAGAGCCCCTGCGGGGCCTGGAGCGCTCGAACCGCGTGAGCAGATCCTTGACGACGACAACGCGGCGGTCTGTCATGAACGGAACCGTGAACGCGGCTGCCGCCACCGTGTCAGGTGTGAGGCCGTCAGCCCGCAGCGAGATCTGGTTCACGTCGCGCAGGTCTTCGGGGCCTGAGTTGGCCGTCAATTCGGCCAGAGCCTCCTCGACACCAACCAGGTCATCTCCGTACAGCAACTGGATCAACGAGCTAGCACCTTGAGTGGACTCCCTCTTCCCTCACTTGACGCTGGACGCCGGCTACTCCATGACGCGGAGAGTGGATGGAATGTCCATCTTCCGCAGTCTGAATATCGTGAACACAGGCGCGACCGCGACCGCGATCACGCTCAACAAAATGACGGCAACGAGGCTGAACGGATTGAACACGATCTCAAGTCCAAGGTCAGGGAAAGTGTTGGGCATGAGCACGGTGGCAACCCACTGAAGCATCAGGTAACCGCCGGCCAGACCGAATACTGACGCAATAATTCCGAGCGCCGCGCTCTCCGTCATTGCCATGCCAAGAATCGTACGAACCGGCAGCCCATACGCCAGCATGGTCGCGTGCTCCCGACGTCTCTCATCCATGTTGATACTGGCAGTGTTGTAAGCGATCAGCAGCGCCAGCAAGACCACGAATGCCAGTATGAATCCAAGGAGGCCGGTGTACTGCTCGAACTGGTCTTTGAACACATCGCTCGACGCCGTCGCTTTCTGCACAGACGCCACGCCGGGCAGGCCGAAGAGCTCACTTTTCAGCGCGGCAACAGCCACGCCATCCGCAGGCCGGGCTTGGACCACATTGGTCATGTCCGCGACCCCGAGAGCCTCGCAGTGGCGGCAGTCCACATAGGCTCCGACCCTCATCGGGCTCGCATGAAGAGCGACCACTTCCAGTTCAGTCTGACCCAGGCTGAATGCGCCGGTGGCGGACACCGTGGGATGGCTCAACGTGACCGTGTCTCCGGGCGCTACTCCAAGATCGTCTGCGGCCTTCTCGGAAATTGCGACACCGGGCATAGAGCCATCGAGAGCGCCGTCCACGATTGTCGGAAGCCATAGATTGCTCTCAAAGTCCATGAACTCCAGGAACACGTCGAACGATTCGTCCTCGCTGGAGATCGAACCGCCCAGACGGAGTACGGACTCGGCAACTGCGGCGCCTGGAGATTCCAGAACCCGCTGAACGAGCGGCGAGTCCGTCGGATAGACGGTGTCGAAGGCGATCTCCACTCGGTCCGGCGAAGTGCCCGCAGTCTCCGCGCCGACGCGATCGATGGTCTCGATGAACGAGTCGAGCATTCCCAGAATCGTCACCATAATGGCGACGATGGCGCCGATCGCCAGCGCGGTCAGCAACGTCCGGCGGGGAGCGCGGGCCACGTTCCGGAAAGGTATCTGCCTTATGGTCTGCCCAGGGATCCTGACCGCCGACAGCAGCTTGGGCATTCCTCCCTTTCGGTCGGCAAGGTGGCCGGTCCTGATGGCGTCGATCGGCGCGACCCTGACCCCATTCCAGACCGGCAGGGCGGTGGCGAGGAACGGGACCAGAAAGCCTATGATGCCAGCGGCCGCGAATACGCCGAATTGGAATGGTGTCCGCCATGCAGGGAGGGGCAGAAAGTCCGACAGATAGGCTCCGAGGGCCTCCGCGACGCCGATCCCCATGGCAATGCCGAACACTACACCCAGCAATGCGACCTGAGCACTGAAGAGCAGCGGTCTGAGCGCAACCAATGGAGTCGGGACGCCGAGGGCCATTGCCACCCCTATCTCACGCCTCTGTGAGTCCACTATGCGGCTGGTCAGATTGAATGCCGCAAAGACTGCACCGCCGAAGATTGCGATTGCCAACACGGTGTTGAACTGCCGGTCGCCCTCAACATCCTCGACCATGAGCCTGATCGACGGGTCGTCCAGCCTCCGGGTGACTGTACCACCCAATTGGCTGAACCGCTCGCTCATGGCAGCAAACAGCGCATCCTCATCCGCGCCAGGTTCAAGTCTCAGTATCAGGTCGTTGACCTTGCGATCCATACTAGAGACCTGCTGGGCCGTCTCGATAGACGTGAAGACCGCAGCGAAGTTCGCTTGGGCAAGGATTCCGCCCTCAGGGGTGATAACAAAGAAGTACTCAGGAGCCAGCGACTGCCCCACGTAGTCGACCGGAACCCCGCCAGCGAGCAGCGCTGACCCCTGGGCGGGCAGTTTGTAGAACTTGGAGAAGTTGTGCTCCAGAGTTACGGTGCTCAAGCCAGTGTCTTCCTCCGTGAGATTCCTGCCGGCCTGCGGGTACAGCGAGTTAACGTGGGAGCCGCCGTCGGTGAGGTCTACTCCCACTATGCGACCCGGAACGAGTATCGTTTCGCCGTCAGTCTCAATTGAGACCTGCGTTGGCAGTATCAGACGCTCCTCGGCCACGGCTACCGCGCCCGAGTCGATCTCAGAGAGGGTGTCGAGCAGAGTCCCGCGATCAACCAGGCTTCCCGCACTCAGCGAAACGCGGAGGTCAAACGTGTTGGCCGCTTCATAGCTGGCATCGTTGGAGAGTCCACGCCAGACGTTCATGCTGCGCAGCCCGGAGAACAGCCCTGTGCCAACCGCGATCACAATCGCGATAGCGGCAACCTGGACCCATCGCGAGCGGAGGTCGCGCCAAGACCACTTGAGCCAAATCAAGGAAGGCCCTCAACGCTGGTCACTAGGGCGCCAACTGCTATCTCTGCCTCGCTACACAAAAGTTCGCTCCCGGACCGCCTTGGCACTGCACGAATGCGGCGGCGTGCAATTCGAGACGATTCTAACAGACGGGCAGCGGCGGCACGTCAACCAAATGAATCCACGAGAGGAGGTCTGAAATGCACGTTATTCGCCGGGCGGTCTTCAGTTTGTCAGAAGTCTATGCCCGGGATTGGGAAATTCGGCGCCATTTCGAGTACTTCGTCGCGAACCTGTGACTGGACCGTTTCGTTGTGGATGTCGTTGAGCACCTTGAGGATCATTTCGCCCACTCGGCGGGCATCGTTCTCCTCAAAACCTCTGCTTGAAATTGCCGCGGTACCGAGACGGACGCCGCTTGCGACGCGGGGCGGCTTCGGATCGTAGGGGATGGCATTGCGGTTAACTACGATGTTGGCTCGGCCCAGGGCCTCCTCTGCCTGGCGTCCGGTCACGTCGAGAGGTCGCAGATCAACCAGGACCATGTGGTTGTCTGTCCCGCCAGACACCAGGCGGAGGCCGCCATCGGTCAACGCATCTCCCAACGCAACGGCGTTGGCACGCACCTGGCGTTGGTAGGCGGCGAACTCTTCCGTCATCGCTTCGCCGAAAGTTACGGCCTTGGCCGCTATGACGTGCTCCAGCGGTCCTCCCTGCGCATTGGGGAAGACAGCACGGTCGACGTTACGGGCGAGATCCGAATCGCACAGAATCATGCCTCCTCGAGCACCTCTCAGCGTCTTGTGTGTCGTGGAGGTTACTAGTTGGGCATGGCCGACAGGAGAGGGATGCTCGCCGGCGGCAACCAAGCCGGCGATGTGAGCGATGTCAGCCATGAGAATCGCGTCCACGTCGTCGGCAATCTCGCGGAACCTGTCGAACTCGATTGTGCGCGTGTATGCCGTGGCGCCGCTGACGATGATCTTGGGACGGTGCTCCTTGGCCAGGCGGCGAACTTCGTCATAGTCGATCAGCTCCAGCTCACGGTCCACAGTGTAAGGCACGAACTCGTAGAGCTTGTCGGAGAAGTTCACGGGGCTGCCGTGGGTGAGGTGGCCGCCGTGATCCAGGCTGAGTCCCATGACCTTGTCGCCAGGCTGAATCGTAGCGAAGTATGCGGCCATGTTGGCCTGTGCGCCGGAGTGAGGCTGCACGTTGGCGTGATCGACTCCGAAGAGCTGCCTCGCGCGGTCAATCGCCAACTTTTCTGTGACATCCACGAATTCGCAGCCGCCATAGTAGCGCCTCCCAGGATAGCCCTCGGCGTACTTGTTGGTCATCACCGACCCCTGAGCCTCCAGGACGGCGCGGCTTGCGTAGTTCTCAGAGGCGATGAGGTTTAAGTTTTCGCGCTGACGGCGTATCTCACCGGCAATGGCGTCGGCGATCTGCGGATCCGTCTCCTGGAGCGTCGTCATTCCGTGGTTACTCCCTCTCACGTCGATGGGTCAGAATATCGAGGCCGTCAAATGAATTGTATTGGGCAACCTCATGCCGGGCAAGGTGAAGTGTGACTGGGGAGCGTACGATCGCGCCCAAGCCATCAACGCCGATTCCCCTGCGACCGGGATCGGGCTATAATCTGTACAGGAACGAGAAAGGGGGTGCATGATGTTGCGTGGACTGTTCTATCTGCTGAGCATGACCGGCATCCCGCGCCTGATTTTCAGGCTAATGCTGGACAGGCGGGTGCCATTAAGGTTGAAGCTGCTGCTCCCGGCGGCGATCGCATACATCATTTCGCCAATCGACCTAGTGCACGATTTCATCCCGTGGCTTGGGAGAATCGACGATCTGCTGGTACTTGTGGTAGCAGGCTTGATGTTCATGCTACTAGCGCCGAGAGAAGCACTCATGGAGGCGTCCGGTTCTCCCCAACAGGATGGAACCAGGCACGATGCGGGCAAGGACAAGACGGTGATCGACGGCGAGTACAGGAGACTCGACGAGTGACTCAGCGCGTCTGACCACATGCAGATTACGATCATCGGACTGCCGTACAGCGGCAAGACCACCATCTTCAACGCTGCCACAAGGGGCTCGGCCCAAGTCGCGCAGTACTCCTCAGCTTCCCGGCCCAACATCGGGGTCGCCAAAGTGCCGGACGCCAGACTCGCCTCGCTGACCGAGATCTATCGACCATCCAAGACGACTCCGGCAGAGGTGACCTACGTCGATCTGCCAGCGGCGCCAGAAGGTCTGGGGAAGACCAGAGGGGTATCCGGCGAATACCTGAGCCAACTTCAGACCGCAGACGCGCTTGCGATAGTCGCCAGGAGCTTCGAGGACCCGTCCGTACCTGATGGAGGCGATGGGGTCGACGTATTCCGCGACATCGAGACAATGTTGTACGAGTTGACGTTCGCCGACTTGGAGATTTTGCAAAGACGGATCGAGCGGATCGACCAGACCAGCAAGGGCGCCCGTTCGGGTAACCGCGACACGCTGATTCGCGAGCGGGCGTTGATGTCCGAGCTCAAGGATGGTCTCGAATCCGGAGTGCCTATCCGTAAACAAAGGCTCAGTGCGGACGAACATAGACGAGTCAACGAGTTCCAGTTCCTTACCGCCAAGCCGGTAATCATCGTGGCAAATGCCGGCGAGGACCAGACAGAGCAGGTCGGAGAGATTCAGGCAAGGCTCGACTCCGAGGTTGCCGAAAGCGATGTGCTGACCGCTGTGCTGGTGGGGAGCCTCGAGATGGAGCTTGGTCAGATGTCACCCGAAGACGAAGCCGAGTTCCGCGAGTCGCTTGGCGTGGGGGAGTCGGGTCTCGACAGGATGGTGCGGTTGTCATACGAGGCGCTCGACCGGATCACGTTCTTCACCGGGGGTCCCAAGGAGGTCCGCGCGTGGACGATCACGAACGGCGACTCCGCTGAGCGTGCAGCGGGCATAATTCACTCTGATATGGCGCGCGGCTTCATCAGGGCCGAAGTCGTAACCTACGATGACCTAGTGCGCTGCGGAACCGAGGCTGAGTCGAAGAGACAGGGAGTCCTCCGTCAGGAAGGCAAGGGATACGTGGTCAGCGACGGCGACGTAATGCACATTCTGTTCAACGTGTAGAGACCGGGAGGTCAGGATGGATTATCAGTTCATTGAATACCAGGCTTCCGACGGCATCGGCCGAGTCAGACTGAACAGGCCGGAGAAGCTCAACGCGCTCAGCCGCGAACTGCAGGACGAGCTTGTGGACTGCATGGAGCGTGCCGACGACGACCCGGAAATCCGCGTCATGACGTTGAGGGGCAACGGCAGGGCGTTCTGCGCCGGGTACGACATCACGCCGCCGTCAACGCCTGAGGCCCAGGCTGCGGCGCAGGTGCAGCGGGACAACATCCGCGCGGACATTCACCGAATGAAGCGCACCCCCAACACCATGAACCGCATTCTGAACCTGAGCAAGCCCGTGATCGTTGGGGTACACGGTTACTGCATTGCTGGCGGTACCGACCTGGCGATGCACTGTGACATCACCATCGCGGCAGACGACGCGCAGATCGGTTTTCCACCGGTGCGCTCCATGGGTGCGCCGCCTACTCACATGTGGACCTACATGGTGGGGCCGCAGTGGGCAAAGTGGTTCCTGCTAACGGGCGAGTCGGTGTCAGGGAGTCGTGCCGAGGAGCTCGGGCTGGTATGGAAGTCTGTGCCTGGAGAAGGTCTCGATGCCGCGGTCGAAGACCTCGCTCGGACGATGGCAAGGATACCCTGGGAGCTTCTGGCGGCCAACAAGAGTATCGTCAACAAAGCTATGGACCTGATGGGGCGCTCCACGCTCCAGTACATCGCCGCCGAGACTGACGCAATCGCTCACCAGGCGCCGATCGTCAAGGAGTTTAGCCGGATGGCCCAGGAAGAGGGTCTGAAGGCAGCCCTGGAGTGGCGTGACGGCCCGTTCCGGGACTATCGTGGCCGTGAGTAGGCTATAGCTTGAGCAGCTTGGACAGGCGCTTGCGGCCCCTGCACGGTCCGACGACGGCCAAGTTGAGATGGTCGTCAACGAGATTCTGGGACGCCACCCGCCGAAGGTCCTCTGTCGTTACGGCTTTCACTCGTTCCACAACGTCGTCCACGTCCAGAATGGCGCCTCGGACCATCTGCTGACTGCCCATCCAGGCTGACACCGCGCGCGTGTCTTCCATCCTGAGCATCATGCGTCCGGCGACGAGCTGCTTTGCGCGGTCCACCTCGCGCTCATCGATCGAGTCTCGGACTGCCGCAACCTGCTCCAGAATCGCCGGCACCGCCTCGTACGCGCTCGCGGGATCGACGCCGGCAGTGATTATGAAAGCGCCGGTGTCCCTGAAGTGGGAGACGCCGCTGTGAACGTCGTAGGCGAGACCGCGATTTTCGCGCAGCTCCACGAACAGCCTGCTGCTCATACCCTCGCCCAGGATTACGCTCAGAAGATCCAGTGCGTAGATGTCTGGATCGTCGAGAGCCAGGCCCGGCAGGGCAATCGACAGATGAAGCTGCTCGGTCTTCTTGTACTCAAGCCTGAGCTGTGACTGCTGCTGGTGGCTCACTACAGGAGCAGGAGCGGATGTCACGCCGTCGGGCCAGTCCCACGACAGCCTCTCAACTTCCGCGACTACGTCAGTGTGAGGAACGCTACCTGCCACGCTTATGACGGTGTTTGAAGGCGTGTAGTACCCGCCCATGTGCTCCAGCAACATGTCCTGGTCGATCACATCGACCGACTCATGGGACCCCCCAATGTCCCTTCCCAGTGGATGGTCAGGCCAGAGCATCTCATCTATAAGGGAGTCGACCCGTGCGGACGGATAGTCGTTAATCATAGCGAGCTCTTCGTGGATGACATGCCGCTCTTTTTCGATGTCGTCCTGCCTAAAGAGCGAATTTCGAAGCATGTCCACGAGCAAGTCCATACTTTCAGAGAAGTACGGTTGAGCGACCTTGCACCAATAGACGGTCAACTCCTGCTCGGTCCCCGCGTTAATCATCCCACCGGTGGACTCGATCTGCGCGCTGATGTCCACGGGATCGGGCCGGCGTTCTGTGCCCTTGAACACCATATGCTCAACGAAGTGGGAGACTCCGGCTCGGTCGTCGGCCTCGTATCTGGAGCCCACACCGACGTACGCGGAAATGGCTACCGACCTAGTGTGTGGCATTTCACATGAGACTACACGCAGGCCATTGGCTAGCGTTGTCTGCTCGTAGCGTTGAGACGGTAAACTTTGAGAGATCATCGCATATATTGTAGTTATACGAAACTCACGCGGTCAAAGTCGTTTCAGGGTCACAATTCTTGCAAGATTCTACTGCTTGGGAGCAATTTCGACACCGGCTCGCTCCTCCTGAACCATAGCGACAGCCCCTGCCGCCATCCGGCCAAAGCCGCGATTCTGGCCAGCGATGTAGCGCTGTTGGGCGATGTTGGACATCTCCATCGGCACGCGCAGCTCGCGACCCAGTTGTGTGGCAAGTCCAACGTCTTTGGCAGCGAGGTCCAACTGGAAGCCAGGGTCGAAGTTTCGCTGGAAAATCCCGTTCGGGAAGCCGTGCATCGAGTTCGTGTTGCCGGAGCTGCCCGACACGGCATCGTAGAGCGTCTGGGCATCCACACCCCACTTGACACCCAACGAGAACGCCTCGGAAAGCAGTACGCCCACACTCAGACCGACCAGATTGTTGACAATCTTGCAGACCGCGCCGGAGCCGAGTCCTCCGCAGTACATGACCTTGTCTCCAATCAGGTCGAGCACGGGCTTGAAGCGATCGTAAGTATCCCTGTCGCCGCCGACCATCACGCACAGGGTGCCGGCCTCGGCCCCTCCCGTGCCCCCTGAGACAGGTGCGTCAAGCACATGGATCCCACTCGCCTCAGCGCGCGCGGCAATACGCTGAATGGTGCTGGGGTCTGTGGTGCTAAGATCGAACAGCGCACTTCCGCGACCCGCGCCGCTCAGAACTCCGCCTTCACCAGACGCCACTTGCTCTACGACCTGCGGTGTCGGCAGCGACGTGAACGTGATCTCGCTTCCTTCAGCCGCCTCGCGAGGGCTGTTCACCCAAGCAGCGCCGAGGGACAGAACTTCGTTCGCCGCCTCCCTATTCACATCGTACACTTTCATTTCGTGTCCGCCATTCAGAACATTGCGCGCCATGTGGCGACCCATAAAGCCGACGCCGACGAAACCTACCCTCATGTTACGATTCCTCCATTGGGACTCTTCCGGAATTGGTGACTTCGTACCGCATGGTAACGCCAGACGGACGGCCAATCAACGACGAAGATGAGTGAGTGAAACCGTCAGGGTGAATCGTTAGCGGAAACCGACTCATCTAAACAGTGCGTAACCATAGAAACGGCGGCCTGATTCCGGTCGCTCAGCAGTCAGAAAGATCACAGGACACTCTCATGCTGCATCTTCCCAGCTTAACCCGTAGACAGGCATCGTTCGTCGCAATCCTGCTGGTCGCAGTTGCGTTGATCGCAGCCGGATGCTCTTCCAGCGAAGAGAGCAATGCAACATCCGACCAGGCGGCTACGAGCCCATCCCTAGCCGTCCAAGCAGCTCCGACCGCACCCCCAACGAGTCCGCCAGCGGTGCCCACCACGCCGCCTTCGACACCAACCAGCGTGCCAGACACTCCGACTCCAGAGCCGGAGCCAACAGAGGACGCCAGTTCGTATCCGGCCGCGCCTGAGCTACGGCAGACAGGCGGGTGGATCAACTCCGAGCCGTTTACGCTCGCGGGCATGCAGGAAGAGAACAAGGTCGTGCTGATCGACTTCTGGACATACACGTGCATCAACTGCATCCGCACCCTACCCTACCTGAGGGTATGGAACGAGAAGTATGCCGACCATGGGCTCGTGATCCTCGGCGTTCATACACCTGAGTTCAAGTTCGAAGAGGAGTACGACAACGTGGTCGAGGCGGTGGGCAAGTTCGCCCTCGAGTACCCGATCGTGCAGGACAACGACTTCGGCACATGGCGCGCGTTCAGCAACCGCTACTGGCCCGCCAAGTACCTGATCGATCACAATGGGGAGATACGCTACTCTCACTTTGGGGAGGGCGCCTACGACGAGACGGAGCTGAAGATCCGCGAAATCCTGACCGAAGCCGGCTACGACGTCAGCGAGATCACGACGGACACGGACCTAGGACCTCCGATAGCACAGTCCGCGATGGAGACGACGTCCGCAACAGACGGGCAGACGCGCGAGCTTTACGCGGGGTACGAGCGCAACTACGGCACGCTGATGTCGGGCGGAGTCCCACCATACGTGCTTCACGAAGAGTACTACAAGGAGCCGGACGCCGAGGTCTTATACACGGATCCCGGGGAACACCGGAACCACTTTCTTTATCTGCAAGGCTTGTGGCTGAACACATCAGAGAGCCTGATCCACGCTCGCGAGACGATGAACCTGGAGGACTATGTCGCGTTCAAGTTCGTAGGCACAAGCGTCAACGCGGTAATGTCTCCGGGCGAGGAAAGCGCGTATGACGTCTTGGTCTATCTCGACGACGCGCCTGTTCCAGAAGAGAGGGCTGGAAAGGACATAATGTACGACCCCGACGGGAGCAGCTACATAGAGGTCGATGAATCGCGGATGTACTTTCTTGTGGACCAGCCGGAGTTCGTATCGGGCGAGCTGAGGTTGGCGTCAAACTCGCCCGACTTCTCACTGTTTGCACTCACGTTTGGCTCCTATGACGGCGGTGAGCCTGGAAGAGACTCGTAAAGTGCGATTGCCTATCGTTTTCGCCTCCCTGCTGGTGTTTGCGCTTGCCTGTTCCGCATCAGGAGAAACGGACGCGGCTGGTGAAGTCGAGCTTCAGCATGAACCTGAGCCACTGGTATTCGAAGAGCTGATCCGGGGGCCTGTTTCGGAGGACGGCCTCCAGGCGATATTCGCGACACCGGACCTCGGTGTGGGCAAGCACAGAGTAGCGTTCGCGCTCCAGTCCCAGACCAGTCTCATCGACGCGCCGTCGGCGACGGTCCAGTCGTTCTTCGAACCTGAGCCTGAAGACCTCGGGGTGCCGGTCGAAACTTCATTCGCGCTGTTCAGGCCGTTCCCTCTTGTCGAACGCGGTCTTTACAGCACACACCTGACATTCGACAGGCCCGGCGAGTGGGCGATCCAGGCCACGACTTTAGGCGTCGACGGCAATCCTCAGCGTGCAAGGCTGTTCTTCGACGTACCGGATCGCGCGAAGGCCCCGTCGCTCGGAGACACGGCCATCAAGAGCGTCAACCGGACCGCGCGAGACGTGGAGCAGCTGTCGCAGCTAACGACCGGCTCTCTCCAGGACCCCGACCTCTACCAGTTGACTATCGCTGACGCCGTCGAGAACGGCAAGCCAACCGTAGTCGTGATGGCGAGTCCTGCGTTCTGCACAAACGCCGTCTGCGGGCCGCAGGTCGAAGTGCTGCGAGACCTAAAGAACGAGTTTGCGGACAGCGCTAACTTCATTCACGTCGATCTCTACGACAACCCGGACGAGATCCAAGGAGACCTGGGCCGCGCGGTAATCTCAACTGTTGTGAGGGAGTGGAATCTTCCTAGTGCCGAGTGGTCTTTCGTAATCGACCGCGACGGCAATGTGTCCGGCAGGTTCGAGGGGTTCTGCACGCTCGAAGAGATGCGCGAGGCGCTCGTGTCGGAACTCTAGATTTCCGCGCCGTCGAACCTGGCTACTTCGACAAATCCCTTCTTGGTGTCGTCCCAGTCGAACAGTCGCGCCTCGACAACGCGGTCTGCATCTATTCCGACGACCAACTGCCGGACAGGATAGACCGGGCCGTCTCCCCAGGGGTCGGTTGCCACTTTGCGGTCGGTATCGGAAAAGTATGCCCTGCCGTTGGGATGGGAGTGGTAGATGACGAGGGGCGGTTCCGGGTCGTCCATGGTGTTATTCAACTCCAGCAAGTCGGCCCCGTCTATCACGTACGCAGTCTCCGCGGTGCGGTCCGGAGCAGTGGGATGGGCAGAGGGACGATAGGCATTCACCGCGCGCCTGACCTTAGCCACACTGTCAGACTCTCTGGGACCTGTCAGCCAACCGCAACACTCGTTGGGGAACTCCTCACGGGCATGAAGGTAGATCTCAGCCAAGATTTCGTCGTGTATATTCATGGATTGAACCGTCATCCCTGTCACTAATCTTCAACAATGAAGCTGAACGCTGCTGGGCAGAGTACCAAGAATACCGCGTCAAATACCACGAGCAAAGGAATCCAGACGGAAACTTCGGGGTCGGAACCCAGCACCTGCCAGGCGTCGCTTGTGTCGGTTGCAGCTTCCCTAAGCAGTATTCCCGTTGCCTCGGTCGCGGCAATTATTACCGGAACGACGACAGGCAAGAACAGGAGCGGAAGCATGACCTCCCTTGAACGAGTGTTGACTGCCATCGCGCTGAACACCGTGCCGACCGCCGCCACCGCAATAGTAGCGAGTAGCGCCAAAGGGATAAGCTCGTACACGAATAGGGGAAGATTGAAGAGGACCGCAAATATAGGATAGATCACCACTTCCACACCCATCATGAACAGGAAGTTTCCGAGGAACTTGCCAAAGTAAATGGCGTCGCGCCCAACTGGTGCGAGCATGAGTCCCTGAAGATTGCCGCGAGCGCTCTCGATACCGAACGACCGGTTCAGCCCCAGTACGCCTCCGAACGTAAACGACACCCATAGAATGCCGGGGGCGACAGTCGCCACCATGGTCGGAGTCGGGTCGAGCGCGAAGCTGAACACGACGATCACCAGGAGGCCGAACACGAGCGTCGTTACCAGGATGTCCTTGGTCCTTAACTCGAGCAGCACGTCCTTGGCCAGAATCGCGAACACCACACCGAGATAGCTTTTCACCGATTAGAACCTATGTATCGCATATACGCGTGGCGAGCCGCATCAGCGCTCGACGACTCGACGGACTCGTGGTACGCCACCCGTCCGCCTGCGAGCACAGCCATTCTGTCGCCCAGGGCAACCGCGCGTTCAAGGTTGTGAGTGGTCATTATGACCGTCCTGGACGGATCCGATCTGCCAGAAATAACAGCGTCCAAAAGAATCAGCGCTTCCTGGTCGAGTCCGGTTTCAGGCTCGTCGAGAAGTAATACCTTCGGATTGTGCAGCAGCGCTCTGGCGATGCTGAATCGCTTCTTCATGCCGTGGGACATGGCGCCGATCTTCCTGTCCAGATCGGCTGACATACCCATCAGTCCTGCAACCTCCTCGACTCGCTCGTCGGCACGGTTGAGATCGAACATTCTGCAGACGAATCGGAAATTCTCGCGGGCGGTCAGATCATCGTAGAGGAGCGGGTCGTGACCGACGACCCCGATCGCCCTGCGGAGCCGCGCTCCCTGCCTACCCAGTCCTACGCCGCATACGCGTACGTCGCCGGCGTCAGGTCTTGTCAGCGTCGCCAACACCCTGATGAGCGTCGTCTTGCCGGAGCCGTTCGGGCCGAGCAAGCTGAGCACGGTGCCCTGTGGAACATCGAGATCAACTCCACGGAGCACAGGCGTGCGCCCGAAGGCCTTAACCAGTCCTCGTATCTGAACTGCGGGGGGGTTATCGGTAGGAGTCATTGTTACGGTGTCGACCCGATATCCCTTATTTGCTCGAGTCCGAGATGGGCTCACACTGATAGCACTTGCCCGTACTCATATGCTCCCACTCATCACGTAGGATGGAGTAGGTGACAAAATCATCGCGCCTCCCCGGGTCTGAAGCGCTGGGACGGCTGCTCCGAGCAATCCCTTCCCGCTGCATCCCAAGTTTTTCCATCACGCGGCAAGACTGGCGGTTTCGCAGGGCGGCTCGCGCATAAAGCCTGACCAGATCGAATTCTCTGAAGGCCCAGTCAATAGCTGCGGCGCCCGCCTCAGCCATCATGCCCCGGCCCCAGTACGCCCTCCCAATGGCGTATCCAATTTCGGCAGCATTGTTCGGAGGGTCCACTCTGATATCGAACGACCCAATGACTTTGCCATCTAACGTTATGGCGAATATAGGGTCGGTGTCCCAGTTAGAGAGGAACGAACGGGCGACGAATTCCTCGGCATCCCTGTGTGTGTATGGACTCGGAAGCGGAAGGAATATCGCCCAATCGGGGTCCTGAGCGTACGCATACACATCAGAAGCATCGCTCAATTCGAATGGACGGAGGAGCAGACGCTGAGTTCTAAGTTTGATCGGCTTGGCCATCCTAGCTATCCTTCATGTCAGTCTAGGCCTTCGGTTAGAATCCGTCCCTGTAGTATAGATGACAGTGGTCCCATCATAGGCCGTCAGTAGTGAGTAAGTGAGAGAGTCAGATGCCCACTATCGAAGAAATCCAGAGGCAGTACGAGGGTCTGAACGAGCTGCACAGGAAGCCCAAGTCGGAAGAGGAGATCGACCCCGGCTACCTGCTCGCCTTCGACTACGATTACCCGGAAAGCGGGGCGGAGGTCGTCATCGACACCGACGAGTTCACCGCGGTCTGTCCCTGGACGGACCTGCCGGACTTCGGAACACTGGAGATCAAGTACGTACCCGAACGGCTATGCATCGAGTTGAAGTCGCTCAAGTACTACCTGCTGAGCTACGACGGAGTGGGAATCGTCCAGGAGCACGCCGCGAATCGAATTCTGAACGATCTCGTGTCGCTGTGCCGACCACGCAGCATGACCGTGTCGCTGGACTACAAAGTGCGGGGCGGACTGCACACCAAGGTCAGCGTCGCGTCTGATGGCAACGGGGCCTGAGAAACAGCCCGCGACTCACTGCTGCAGCGCGTCCAGTTTCTCGAAGAAGTCCCTGAACACCGCGTCTCTGTCGATGCGTGTTAGCACGCGGACTGGGTGACGGGTTGGATCGAAGCTGTAACGCAGTCCGTCATTGAATATCTGACTTGGGGTCAGATGGCTCCTTGTCCAGTCAGGGTCCAACAGCCAGGCGCCGACTGCATAGCTGAGCTCCATGCCCTCGTCAGGCCCCGATGTCTCAGTCCAAGGAGGGTGAAATGGGGCCGCGTACACTGCCTCGACGTTAAGAACATCGGACAGCAGCGCGTGGACGATCGCGAACTGATCGTCTATCTCGTTGGCGGCGTCGGTGTCGATGACGACATCGCATCGGCCGGTTGGGGGTTCGGGCATTCTGACCAGCCTGGCGGTGTCAATCTCAGAGTAAGGCATAGACGGTACGGTTGACCTCCGAAGTCGTGCGTCAGAACAGACAGTTTGAATCGCAGTCGATTGAATATACAATGGCGCCGCTCACACTTGGCAAGGGGCTTGGACATGACGAAGATACTTGTCACCGGGGCTGCCGGGCAGATTGGATCCGAGCTTGTTCCGGCGCTACGTGAAAAGTACGGAGGCGACAGCGTCGTCGCAGCCGGTCACCGGACTCCGTTGCCGGATGACGTGCGGGAAGGGGGGCCGTCGATCACACTCGACGTGACTGTCCAGGCCGAAGTGGAAGCGGCGATCCGCGAACACGGCATCGAAGTCATCTACCACATGGGATCGATACTGTCCGCCCTCGCAGAGGCCAACAGGCAGACGGCGCACGCTGTCAACATAAACGGGCTGTACAACGTGCTAGAGGCGGCCTTATCTGCCGGCGTTCTGCAGGTCAACGTCCCCAGCTCAATCGCAGCGTTCGGGCCGGACACACCGAGTGTGGACACACCAAACGAGACGCTGCAACGGCCCAATACGCTCTACGGTATCTCCAAAGTATTCGGTGAGCTTCTGGGCAACTACTACTTCGAGAAGCTGTACCTGGACGTTCGGGGACTGCGGCTGCCGGGAATCATCAGTTGGAAGACGGAGCCGACCGCAGGGACAACCGACTACGCCGTGGCGATCTTCTACGGCGCGCTCAGGGAGCGCAGGTACGAGTGCTACCTGCGACCTGACACGCGGCTGCCGATGATGTACATGCCTGACTGCATCAAGGCAATTGTCGACCTTGCGGAGGCAGAGGTTTCGGACCTCACACACCACGCAGACTTCAACGTGGCATCGATCAGTTTCACGCCAGAGGAGCTGGCAGAGGCGATCAGGAAACGGATTCCGGATTTCGAGATCGAGTACAATATAGACCCGCTACGACAGGGAATCGCGGACTCGTGGCCTGACTCCCTTGACGACTCCGCGGCCAGAGACGAGTGGGACTGGAGTCCCGCTTTCGACCTCGACGCGATGGTGGACGACATGCTCGAAAATCTCTTGGCCAAGCTGGGAACAGGACCCGTCTGACAACATATTCAGGAGGCTGTCAAATGAGACTCGAAGGCAAAGTAGCTCTGATTACCGGTGGCGCACGCGGGATGGGAGCAGCCGAAGCCAAGCTGTTTTCAAGAGAGGGGGCGAAGGTTGTCATCGCCGATGTGCTGGAGGCGGAAGGGCGCCAGACGGAGGCAGAGATCAATGAGACGGGCGGCGACGCGATATTCGTCACGCTCGACGTGACCAAGCAGTCGGACTGGGACGCGGCGATTGGAAGAACGGTCGAGCATTTCGGCAAGCTGGACGTGATCGTCAACAATGCCGGAATCGCGAGCCGAGTCTCGATAGAGGAGACAACCGTCGAGGAGTGGGACCGGATCATGGACATCAACGCCAAGGGGGTGTTCTTCGGTACCAAGGCGGCGATCACTCAGATGAAGAGCCAGGGAGAAGGTGGTTCGATCATCAACATCTCGTCCATTAGCGGCAACGTGGGACAGGAGGGCGTGGCCGCGGCCTACAACGCCTCCAAGGGAGCCGTTCGCATATTCTCGAAGTCGGCCGCGATCCAGTACGCGGCGGATGGGATAAGGGTCAACACGATCCACCCAGGGCCAATCCAGACTCCAATGACCCAGGCTGGCTGGGAAGGCGGGGAGACATTCGGGGACCAGGACTACGTAGCCACCGACAACGCGCCCATGGGCAGGTATGGCAAGCCCGAAGAGGTAGCGTACGGCGCGCTCTACCTCGCCTCGGACGAATCGTCTTACGTGACGGGCGCTGAGCTGGTCATAGACGGCGGCTTCACCGCGCAGTAGCGCGAGACCGGTATGGACCAGGCGCCAGAGGTCAACCTCGATGAACTGATCGATCGGTACTCGGTCATTCTGTTCGACGCGTACGGCGTTCTGGCAAACTCGGACATGGTTGTACCGGGAGCGTCTGAGGCGATACGTCGCCTCAACGAGATCGAGAAGCCGTACTTTGTGCTCACAAACGACGCGTCAGCCCTGCCGGATACTCGGGCGGCACGCTACCTGAGGCTCGGGCTTCCTATCGACGCGGAGCGCATCATAACGTCCGGGAGCCTTCTTTCCGGGTACTTCAGAGAGCACGAACTCGAGGGCATTCGGTGCGTCACGCTTGGTACGGATGACAGCGCCCGCTACGTGGAGTCTGGGGGTGGTGTGGTCGTATCCAGTGGCGATGACTTCGACGCGATTGTAATCGGGGACCAGAGTGGGTTCCCGCTACTTGAAACCGGGCGTGCGGTATTGACCGGGCTGTTCCGTATGATTGACGATGGCCGCCCTCCCAGGCTGGTCCTGCCCAACCCGGACCTGATATATCCCAGCGGTGATGGATTCGCGTTCGCAAGCGGGACCGTTGCCCAGATGTTCGAGGGGGCGCTTGCCCTGCGGTACCCGGACTGTCCCGAGCTGAGGTTCACCAGGCTGGGGAAACCGCATCCCGCGATATATCAAGAGGCACACCGGCGGAGCGGCTCTATGGACATGGTGATGATCGGGGATACGCTGGACACTGACATCCGGGGAGCGAACAACTTCGGGATAGCTTCAGCACTGATAGGGACTGGAGTGTCAACCCTGGATGTGTCCCAGCTGCCGCAGTCGGACGTGCCCACGTACCTCATGCGGTCTTTGGCGGCTCGACGACTCTAGTTCCGGGCAATCTCGTCGATCTCAACGGGGTTGTAGCACGCCAGAGCGTGGCCGGGCTCGACCTCTGCCAGTGGGGGCCGGGGACTCGTGCGGCACTCGACTGTGGCCTTGGAACAGCGGTGCAAGAATGGGCACTGGTCCGGAGGGTCGAGCATTTGCGGAGGAGCGCCTGTCAGAGGCCTGAGCCTCTGGTTAACAGCATCCAGCCGTGGGAGCGACTGGAACAACCCCCATGTGTAAGGGTGCATCGGGCGCCTGTACAGAGTTGGCGTGTCGGCGTACTCGACGACGTATCCGCCGTAGATGACCGCTACGTTTTCAGCCATCTGAGCGATCACTCCCAAATCGTGGGTGATGAGCATGATCGCGGTACCGCTTTCCTGCCTCAGATTCTGCAGGCGCTGTAGCATTTCGGCCTGAAGCGTGACATCGAGGTTTGACGTAGGCTCGTCTGCGAGCAGAACTCTCGGCTTGAGAGCGACACCGATCGCCATCATCACGCGCTGCGCCATTCCACCGCTCAACTGGAAAGGGTAGCGACCCAGCATCTGCTTGGCGTCAGGGATGCCCATGTTTGCCAAAAGGTCGGTAGTGACCTGCTGGGCCTCTCGCTTGCTCATGGCGGTGTGCTCAAGCATGAGCTCCTCGACCTGACTGCCAATCGTGATGACCGGGTTCAGAGCAGACGCCGCGTCCTGGAAGATCAGCGATATCTGGCGTCCACGGATGTGGCGCATCTCGTCGTCAGTCATCTGGAGGAGGTCGCGGCCGTCGTACATGATCTGGCCGGCGACGGTCTGGCCGGGATACGGCACGAGCCGCAGGATTGAGAGGGCGGTCATGGTCTTACCGGAGCCGCTCTCTCCCACCACGCCAAGCACGCTGTCTTCATCCAACGAAAGCGATACGCCGTTGACGGCCTTGACTATGCCTTCGTTGGTAGCGAAGTAAGTGTGAAGGTTGTTTACTTCAAGTATTGGGGCCATCGGCGGACCGTTCTCGGACTTCTTGCAGCGTTTGGACTACGGGATGCCCACGGATGACATCGGGCTAGGGAGCAGCTACGGACAAAACTGGACTTCGTGCCGCATCCAGCACGACCGGACTGAACCGACCCGCGCGCAACTCAGTTATCAGGTCGTCGAGACAGGTGATTCGACGCTCGAATTCGGTGGCAAAGGTGCCGATATCTTCGAGTTTGTGAGCGTCGCTTGCCCCCGTTCCGGGAAGGTCGAACCATTTCGCCAGGTCTCGGCTGAAGTCGTTTTCTTCCGTAAGGCCGCGTCCGTTCATCACCTCGACGCCGTTAACCATGTCGAAAACGTGGTTTCGCGATGCCCTTTCAAGCATTTCGTGGTAGGCAGACTCGCTGGTGTGCGCGCCCTTTCGGTATGTTCTGCGGTACGGATGCGCAACTACCATTGCGCCCTCTTCCCTATCCAGCTTGTGCTTGACGAACGTGGCCCTGTGCATCCCGAAGATGTATTTACGAAGGCCGTAGACGAGCAGGTGGCCCTCCTCAGTGGTGACCTCGCAACCCGGTAAAACGAGAAAGTTATGCCTTTTCGAGAGATCGTCGACTTCGCGATGATCCCAGAAGCCATCGTGGTCGGTGATACATACGCCGTCAAGCCCGATGCTCTTGGCCTGTTCGATTAGCTCGTCGGCTTCGATGAAGCTGTCCACAGACGTGGGGTACGTGTGCGTGTGGATGTCTATTATCAAGTGTGGCGAACTGCGTTCTGCTTGTTAGGGTCGATAGTAGAGTCTGTCACCAGCGCATGTCCAAGTCAAGGGACGCTGGCCAAAGATCAATTCTCCTCGATCTTAATGGATGTCACGACATCCCCGGGCGTTCGCGCAGTGGCAGGATCCCTGGGTGAGATGGCATTGACTACGTCAATTCCCTCGACGACCGCACCGAAGACGGCATGTGCGCCATCGAGATGAGGAGTAGGCACAAAGGTGATGAAGAACTGACTGCCGTTGGTGTTCGGCCCGGCGTTGGCCATTGACAGGATGCCTGGCCGATCGTGTTTCAGGTCGGGATGGAACTCGTCCTCGAAACGATATCCCGGTCCACCGCGCCCGGTGCCTGTCGGGTCTCCTCCCTGCGCCATAAATCCTGGAATCACTCGGTGGAACGTTCCACCGTCGTAGAATCCCTCTCTGGCCAGGAACACGAAGTTGTTGACCGTGTTAGGAGCCTTGTCCGCAAACAGGTTTATCTTGAACTCCGAGCCGTTCTCCATGACGAAGGTGGCGGTGTATGACTTCGATGGATCGATGCTCATTGCTGGCGCTGAACTGTACTGCTGTGTCACAGAATCTCCTTTGCCGGTCTGGTCGTTTTCGAGAATGTCTTGAGTCATCAGGCTAGATTCGAGTGTCTCGGCGATCTGTCGAAACTCGGACAGAGTACCCTCAATGGTAGCGGCGAGATCGGTGAAGGTAACGACGACGTAACTAGGCCCCGCAGACATCAGGTACTGCGCAACAGCCAATTCAAGCCCTCCGCCATCTGGGAGTGGCGATGATATCGGGTATGTGATCTCCACGACATCCCGGCCGTCGAGGTCCAACAGGCGGGCATTGACGTTGCCAGCGTTTGGTAGCGCTGTCTCGATCTGCTGAATGCTTAACGCGGCCAGCGTTTCAAGGTCGCTCGCCAGCTCGCTCTCCTCCATCAGGACTGTGAAGTTGGGAGCGAATTCTGCATCCATTGGTTCAGGCTGGCGGTAGCCGAACAGCTTGAAGTTAACCTGGTCGCCCAGCCTGCCGAGTTGGAGCGCGAGGTTCTCCGGAAGATCCGGCGTGCCATCTGCCGACTTGCTCAAGAGGTTTTCGATGCTTTCCGCGCTGAGCGAGGCGACTGTCCAGGACGGCGGAGCGGAGATGCCGATAGAGCCATCCGGCAGCTCGTAGCTGGTCCAGCCGTTGTCGAGAGACATCTCGATCAGGTGGTCGTCTGCCGGCATGGCGCCTGCGAGATCTGACTTGGTGAACTCAGCGGGCGGATCGATCACGAGCGGGTCGTTGAAATTCGAGAAAGTGACAAGGGCTTCGAGCTCGACTTCGCCTGACAGTTCATCCAGGAGAATAGCTGACGAGGACCCTGCCTGATCTTCATCGACGGACAACCGGCCGCTAATCTCAAGTCTGCGCAATAGACTGTCTTCGACACCTACCCACAGATCGATATTCATTGCGCCCAGCCCGGAGTCCGAGTCGCCGGCAGCCTGATCGTCGATGGAGTACGACAGGCGATATGCGGACACGCCGTCGATATCCTCGGAGCCCGAGATAGTACCGGAGTTGTTTCGAGATAGGCCGCGGAAGTCGTATGGCGCATCGGAGTCGTCGAAGTCGATCAGCTGATCAGGACTGATGAAAGTCAAAAGACCACCACCACCACCCTTGGACCACTCCCCTGTCTCGGGGTCCGTGAAGTAGAAGTCATCCCCGATCGTTACGAATTTCACCTCAGTCTTGAAGAAGCCAAAGTCAATAGACGAGATGCCCTGTGACCGATCCGGCGAAGAGTAGTCGACAGTCACTTTCACAGGGATCTCAAGCGTAAGTCCGCTGGAACCGACGGAGATATTGGCATCCATTGTTACCCGGTAGCTGTCGAGCTCCGACATCGCCTCGGCACTGTCGAAGAGCACATCGACGGGTTCCGGGATGGTGGCCGTTACCGCACTGGGAGCCGGAGTCGATGTGGGTGGCACTGTCGGCTCAGGGGTCGGCGTCGGCACCGTCGTTGGAGTCGGAGCGGGCGTCGAAGTTGGAGCGGACGTAGGAGTCGGCGACGGCGTGGATGTCGGAATCGGCGACGGTGCGAGCGGGACTGGCGTGGGCACTGAGGTGGGAGCAATCACCGGTGCAGGCGTGGGCTGGCTGGGCGTCGGCGCAAGCGCAGTTTCAGGTTCGGAGTCGCCACAGGCGGCTAGTCCGACAATCAGCAGGCTCACGAGGCCCCCGGCGATTACTTTCGAGGAGAGGATGGCCGACTTGGACATCATATTGATGCGTGCGGTCGAGCTTGGGAGAACACTCCAACGAGAAATGGGGCGGCAGCGCCGGAATGACATTACCACCCCAATCATAGTCGATTCGCTCTGGGCCGGATGAGCCGACTCAGCACCCTACCCCCTACAGAACGTGGTAGAGGAGCAGGTGCTCCCGGAGTACGTCGTTGGCGAAGTCGTTCTCGACATCGCGCCAGACGGAGTGAATGTGGTTCGCTCCATTCTGCCTATTGTCGAATTCGACGACGAAGTTGCCTCCGTGGATGCGGTAGTAGTGCTCTTTGCCTTCCATGGTGGGGCCGCCCCAAGCCCAGTGAAGGCCGTCGAAGCCCTCGGACTCAAGCCGTTCCCACTTCTCATCGGCCATGTCACTGCGTACCTGGTTGACGTACACCTTGACCAGGCTGCGAAGAATATCCTTCTGGGTGTCGTTCATCTTCGACGCAGGGAGACCCTCCTCCGCCGGCAGAGACACTCGAGAGGCGTTGTAGGTGAGGATGTCGTAAGGCGCTTCACCGTAGATCGTCGCCGTGGAGGTCTGGCCCTTGTCCAAGCTGCTCATCAGCTCGTACGCTAGATCCTCACGCCGGTCGAGAATTCGCAGGCCCTTCTTGGGTCCCTTGCGGACTTCGGCCGGGTTGGCGCCGAAGAAGAACGGTGTCATGGAGATGAACTTGTCGCCCCAAAGGCTGAAGTTCAGGGAGATGTGGTGGCCCTCAACACGCCAACCCCAGGGTTCGCTGTCGCTGCCCGGGTCGCCGAAGACGGTCCAGTAGTAGAGGTCAGGATCGCGAACAAAGCTCCTGATACCGGCCTCTTTCTCCAATGGCCCGAGGACAGACTCATGCTCGATGATAAGCTTGGCTTTCTCGAACGAGTCCTCGGTCAGGCCGGTCTCCATGAGCGAATAAGCGAGCTGGCGCTGATCGTCGTCCATGTCTCTCAGTGGCAGACCGTGCCTATTGACGGGCGGGTAGTACCAAAAGATACGCTCGCCGTCCATATACTCATAGACGGTTTTGTCCCGCTGGTCTCCGCTGAGGCTCTCGACGAGCTTCTTGGCGGCCTTTGTCATGCCAGCGGCTGATCCATGCTTGTGTACGGCTGTCATCCGATTACCTCCTCAGATGGTTGGCTGAGCATAGCACATCAGGTTCAGGGTGTCAGGTATTCCTCTAACCCGGGTCAGTGCAATCGCACTTAACCGGGGCCACCTTTGACAGGGCCTCCTACACCACCCTGCCGGACTCCGGCCTTCGCCGGAGTGACGATTGACGGTGGTAGGCTGAAGTCCAAATGCGATTGCCCTGTAACCCGGCTCGCGAACTGCCTACTAGCCGGCCCTGACCAGCTTCTGGAAAGCGCGGACGTTGTCGGGAGGGGTCGCTGTGTGGCTTATGTTAGTGTGGGCGACCTCGCCGACGTAGATGCTCTTGTGAGAGTCCACGGCGATTCCGTGCGGAGCGATGAACTGTCCGACATCGAGACCGTAACCGTTGCCGAGGCGCTCCAGCACCTTGCCCGATGTCGTCATGATTGCTATGCGGGGGCCTATGTTGGGCATTTCGCGGTTGACCGACATGCCCCATCCCAGCTCTCCGACGTAGACGCGCTGGTCGTCGTCAATGTAGATCGCGCATGGTCGGTGGACGTTGTGCCAGACATCTTCCAGACAGCCCTCACGGTCGAACACCTGTATGCGATGGTTCTCCCTGTCGCAGACATACACGTAGCCATCTCGGTCTGTGGCGATGTTGTGGACTATGTTGAACTGTCCGGGGTCGGTGCCCGGCCCTCCCCACGACAAGATGTGCCGGCCGTCTGCCGTGTACTTGTGGACGCGGCTGTTGGCGTATCCGTCGGAAACGAACAGGTCCCCGTTCGCAGGGTCGGTCGCAACATGCGTGCACCGATTGAACGGATCTCCAGAGAAGGGTGCGGCGGGTTCGTTGGGGACTCCGATGGTCATCAGCACCTCGCCGTCCAGCGTGCACTGCCTGACAGTGTGGTCGCCGTCGTCGGTACAGTACAACGTATTGTCGGGTCCCATGCTGACGCCGTGAGCGCGAGTGAAGAGGTCCTCCCCCCAGGTCTTGATGAAGTTGCCGTCCTTGTCGAAGACAACCATCGGATGATCGCCCCGGCTGAATACGTAAACGTTGTCGTCATCGTCAGTGATGACGCCGGCCACCTCTCGCCAGCCAATGCCCGATGGCAACTTCTCCCATCCAACCGCAACTTCATATCCGAACTGTCCTGTGCCCAGTTTTGCCGTGCTGACCATGCCGTCGATCCTCCTGAAATAGCTGTGCCTACCAGTTTACAGGCTTCTAAAGCGAGTTGACAGTTACCAGTGGCAGTTTGAGGTAAGCCACCTGACAAGCGTGTACAATGGGGCGAACCTCAAGAGTCATGGAGGACAAGATGAGCGACGGCGCACAGGGAACCATAGTTTCCATATACCTATGCACGGGACACCGGGACCCGATGGAGGGCGTGGAGTCGGCTGACATGAAAGCTGGCTACGGGATCGAGGGAGACCGCCACGCTGTTTCCGAAGGTGTGAGAACGGCCCGCCAGGTGCTGCTAATGGACGAAGAGACGTTGAGCAAGTTCGGCCTCGCGAGCGGCGAGGTGCGAGAGAACATCACCACGTCAGGTATAGACTTGCACTCGATCGAGCAGGGACAACAGGTGTCCCTCGGAGACAACGCAGTGGTGGAGATCACCGGCTTCTGCGCTCCATGTGCCCGGATGGACGAGATCAGGGACGGGCTGAGAGTGGAACTGGATGAGCAGCGCGGAATGCTGGCAACCGTAGTCCAGAGCGGCTCCATAGCGGTCGGGGACTCGGTGAAGGCCCATGAGGGAGCAGCTGTATAGCTGGTCCCGCCCGAGAGCAAAAGACAGCGCCGAAGCATACGCTTCGGCGCTGTACATGAGGATTCAAGGGACGCGGGGCCTCAGATTGGTTTAGCGGCGGATAATTCCACCGATATTCGCAAGGGAGAGGGAGACGCCCGCATCCCGGACGGTGATCCGGTAGCGATCAGTTGTAGATGTTCCTGCGGACCATGTCATTGAAGTCCCTGCGAGCCTCGTCGAAAGTCGGTCCACCGTTGCCGGCGTGCCTGTGGACATTGAAGAAGTAGCTGTTCAAAGGGTTCATCCCCTGCCTGCGTCCGAGCATGGTCTTCACTCTGTTTATCATCATGTCACTCCTTAGTGCTTGATTTGAATCAATTTGTAGAATACTGTGTTCTACATAATCATTATCAGGGGAACTCAGTATCTTGTAAAGCAATATTAGATAATATTCTCTATCTATTTTGGTGATGTAAGGTAGCCATTCAATGGAAATCAGAGAACTGAGGAGCTTCTGCTCGGCGGCCCGCTTCAAAAGCATCTCCAGGGCGGCAGAACAGTTGGGAATGGGCCAGCCGACAGTTACGACGCACATCAAAAAGCTGGAGGCGGAGTTGAACACGGTCCTGTTCGACCGCGTGAAGCGGCCTATTCAGCTCACGCTGGCCGGAAAGCGATTGCAGGAGCTTGCCGTGCCCCTAGTTGAGGGTCTCGATACGCTGGTGCAGTCAGCAGCCGAGGCAGAGGAACGTGGGCCGGTGGTCTTGGCGGCGACGCCGGACCTCATTCCGCACACGCTGCTCAGCGTGGTGAGAGTGTTCACGACACTCCATCCCCACATTCACCTGACGATCAAGTCGGCGCGCAGAACACAGATCATGCACATGATCGCGGATGGTGACGCTGACATTGGCATAATCCAGCACTACGACCGAGACGAGTCGTTCCAGTTCGAGGGCCTTTTCGTGTACGAGAGAGTGCTGATAACCCCTAGCAGCCACCCCCTCGCCAAGGAGCCTGTGGAGTCCATAGAGCAGATCGCCCAGTATCCACTCATCATGATGAGTGAGGGGACACACACGCGAGACCTTCTCGAATCGGAGTTCAAGAGGCGCGGAATCAGCTATGAGATCGTCGTCGACCTGGACAGCATGGACATGATTAAGCGCTACGTGGCACTGGGATTGGGGATTTCGGTCGGGCCTCGGCTTGCCATCGACCCGGAAGACAACGACAACCTCGGGGTGGTCAGCCTGGCGCACATTTTGCCAGTGGAGCAGGGCGGAATAGTAACGCTCAAAGGCAAGCAGATTTCGAAGCCCGCGGAGCGTTTCATATCCGTGATGAAGGATACGCTCGCTTCGGCATACCGCTGAACGTCAGGCGGCTTTCTTTACTCCGACCAGCTTGCCCGTGATCAGAAGCCGATGGTCATAGACCAGCCGGGGAACGCACGATACGAGGGTAATTGTAGACTCGTCAGTCTGGTAGAGCTTGAGGTCGTCCTGATGGACAACTTCGGTCGTGGTGACCTGATAAAGGAACTCGTCGCCTTCCTCGTTTAAGAGGCTGACGTACACCGGGTCGCCACTGTTAACTAGCGCGGGAAGCTCCGGCAGATTCTGAAAGACGTTGCCCTCACCCCGAATTGGGCTTTCCAAGTGTCCGAATAGCCATGTGTTGCCCAACTCGCCAGGGTTGGACGTCTCCGGGATTCTTCCAACGACGTGCTTCGGGGTTTCGTACTGACGGCTGTCCCCAATGTCGATGATCGCGAGATTCGACACTGCTGAGTCCACGCCGATGCTGGGTATGCTGATATGACTCGCGTCGGACGCGGACCCCGTTGGAAGACCCTGCGAGGGCTCGACACCCACAAAGCCGTCGGGACGCAAGACAGCTCCGTAGGAATAGAAGTCAGCGCCAGCACTGAGAGGTCGGTCCCAGTACTTGGGATGGATCTGGTAGCCGGGATAGATGGCGTTGTAAGCGTAGACGAGGTCAACACCGTCGAGCGCGTCCGATGGAACCGCCTGTTCAGCAGCGACAGCAGTCGCCTCAACCTCAGGGGGAACGGCTGTCGAAGATGCCTCGATGCCTTGCGGAGCCACGGCTACAACGGGAGTAGGAGCAGGACCTGTAGATGAGGGCTTCGCCAGCTCCTGACTACCGATGTATGTCTGGATTTCTTTGTCAACAGTGCGGATGGGCTTGAAGCTGCCGTCCGGCATCAGTGCCCCGTGAATCTTGGGAACTTCAGTCTCCACAATTGGCATGGCAACGGGGCCCTGTGTCGCCGCGTTGAGGTCGTTAAGCTGCGTAGAGTTGTAATGCCCCAGCCCGTAATAGATGCCGACCGCAATAACCACGATCAGACCAGCTGAGACCAGCACGGAGCCGACAATGACCTTGCTGAACCTACGGCGGGGGGGCTTTCTGTCAGAGACTTTTAGCTTCATGGTTGCTCGTGTGGTTCGATAAAGACGGGCAACTTCAGTATATCACCACACCGGAGCGTCCAGACCGCATGTGGTCCTACTCGCTCAGTGCGTAGACGAAGAACAGCCCGCGTTGGGCGGGCTGTTCAGCACCGACGAATGTCGGGTACGTTGCTTTATCGGAATCTTGGCGCGTTCATTGCACCGCTGGCGATCGGCTCGTTCAGGTACACGTCGCCGTTGCGAATCTTAATGTTGAATCCGCAGTCGGGATTGCTACAGACCCATGCCTTGTAGTGAATGGCCGCGCCCTGACTTCCAAAGTCAGACAGCGGCAACAGGTTTCCTTCTGTACAACTCATGCAGGTGGGGAAGTCTCTACCCTCCACAAAACCCTCCTCGAATAGCCACGTTTCAGACCGCGCGAAAGTATAACATCGGGCCGATGGAGTAAACAAGGAGTCGTTTGAAGCAGGCATCGGCGAACTTGAGCCGTGAGGAGAGGCGGTGGTACTATATCGCGCATCCTTTTCGCCAAACCAAAGCTATGAAACGGTTGATTAACCCAACTCAGAGGCTGGTCGAAGCGCCAGCCTTCGAGTACACAATAATAGCGATCATCATATTGAACGGGGCGCTGCTTGGACTAGGGACCTCCGCCGCATTGAGCGAGCGATATGGTGAATGGGTCCGCCTCGGCAACCAGGTCGCCCTCAGCATATTCATTGTTGAGGCCCTGCTCAAGATGATCGCAGCATCGCCGCGCGTGCTCGGGTACTTCAGAGATGGCTGGAACATCTTTGACTTCCTGGTGATCGTGTTCGCACTGATTCCGGCTACCGGCCAGTTCGCGATGATCGCCCGGCTCGCACGCCTGCTGAGGGTGCTGCGGCTCATCTCAACTGTCAGGGACCTACGTCTGATCGTCGCCGCGCTGGTGCGGTCGATTCCCAGCGTGGGACACGTCATGATGCTGATGAGCATCATCGTGTACATCTACGCGATCATGGGCTATCACCTGTTTCACGAAAACGACCCCGAAAACTGGGGAAGCCTTGGCATTGCCCTGCTGACCCTGTTCAACGTGATAACGCTGGAGGGTTGGACGGATGTGATGTACAAGGCGATGGAGGCGCAGCCGCTTGCGTGGCTTTACTTCGTCAGCTTTGTGATAGTGGGCACGTTCGTTGTGATAAATCTGTTCATCGCGATAATTATCAACAACCTGGACGAAGCAAAGTTGGAGCGACTGCGCGACATCGAGGCTCCGGTATCGAGAGAAGAGCTTATACGGGAGATACGCGCCACTCAGAGTGCTCTGGCGCGACTTGAAGCGCGGCTGGACAACGACGAGGAACAGACGTAGGGCCACGTCACTCAGGCTTGTCTGCCGTTGGAGGCCGACCAGTCATTCCCCAAGTTGCGCGCGGCACAGGGGCGTGTGAATCGACCCTTCCGGGTGAAGAGTAGTCTGAAACAGCGTCACTTCTTCGACCGAGAATCCAATGCGAGCATAAGCTACGCCCGAGACAGCCCTGGTGACTCGCCGACGGTCTGAGCCTGCAACCCTGTCGCGAAGCCTGGCGAGCGTAATGTGCGGGTTGAAACGTCGCTTATCGCGTCTGAACCCCGCGCCGGACAACTCGTCCTCAACGCTCTCTCGCAGCTCACCCAAGCTGCCAGTGTCACCATCGACGCCAATCCATAGAACTCTTGCCGACCCGGGATTGGGGAAGGCCCCAACGTCTCCAAGGGCTAAGTCAAAAGGATGAGAGCGTGACGCAGCGGAACGAATCGCGGCGATCACCCCGGGAACCGCATCGCGGCCGATGTCGCCCAGGAATCTGAGAGTGAGGTGTATTCCGAGCGGGCGGACCGCACGTACGCCGTGTATGCCCATCTTTTCTACAGCTGATATAAGCAGCCCGGCCTCTGCCTTCGCATCATCACACAGCTCGGCTGCAATGAAAGTTCGAATCCGGCTTTCGCTCACGTCGCGAGAAATTCCCGCAGCCTTCGATACCAACAAACCAGCTCATCCATCGAGTAGACGGCATTTGCTGGACTGGGGTTGGGGACGAGGAACACCTGGGCCTCGCCTATCAGGGCACACTGGGGCCCAAGCTGAACTTCCGGCGCGTTGTCTTCCGCATACCTCAGGTAGTTGCGATAGGCGGTGACACCATGGAAGCAGACGGCCCTGGGAGCGTACTCAAGCAACTTTCTACGGAGTATCGGCGCCCACTGGCGGAAGTCGGCTGCTCGCAGGTCGGAAGCGCCCCGCGACGGTCTCTTCACAACATCTGTGAAGCCGATTCCCTGTTCCAGCGCAAGGTAGTCGGTGTCAGAAGTCAGGGGAGGATCGAACAGACCGGCCTCGGTGACCGCCGACCAGAAGCGGTTACGAGGTTGAGCGAAGTAGTGGCCGAGCCGAACTGAAGCCAGCCCGGGGTTGAGGCCGACCAGCACAAGGTCGAGGCCGTGTTCCAGGTAATCTGGGAGTGTGTCGAGCGCAGTCAATCCAGGTCGCCGATCCACTTTGCGACTGCATGTCCGATCTCGTCTGGGGAGTCTTCCTGAACAAAGTGGACGCCTTTCACTTTGACCTCAGTCTGATTGGGCCAGGTTCGACAGAACTCGCGCTGACTTCCGGTCAGTATGGCACCGGGGTCGGCGTCCACGAACAGCTTGGGCACATCGGACTCGGACAGCCACGCCGAGTATTCGTCCACTATGCTGACCACGTCGGGCGGCTGTCCGTCCAGCGGTATTTCACGGGGCCATGTGAGAGTAGGACGCCGGGACTCTCCGGGCTCCAGAAAGGGCTTTCGGTATGCGTCCATCTCCTGATCCGTGAGGTCGCGGATGATGCTGCCGGGCAGAACTCGCTCCACGAAGAGGTTGTTTTCCAAGATCATGGCCTCGCCAGACTCGGACCTGAACCCCTGGAATATACGCGTAGCGGCGGAAGGCCATTGTTCCCAGGTAAGGCTCTGGACGATGGCTTCCATGTAAACGATGCTCGCGACCCGTTCGAGGTGACGGTTGGCCCAGTGAAACGCCAGCGCCGATCCCCAATCGTGCCCGACCAGGATGACCCTCTCTTCGAGAGCTACGGCATCGAACCAGGCGTCGAGATACCTGGCATGGTCGCTGAACCTGTATGAGCCGGACGGCGCCCTGCCCGACCGCCCCATTCCAACAAGGTCGGGAGCGAGGCACCTGGCGACATCCTTGACATGAGTAACGATGTTACGCCACAGGTAGGAGCTGGTGGGGTTGCCATGCAGAAAGACGACCGGACGACCCACTCCGGTATCGACGTATGACATCTCGGTATCCAGTACCGTAGCGCGTCTCCGAGAATGCGGGTCGAGCGGTGAGATTAGCATTGATGACCTCTCAGAATTCTACATGTGGGCAACTTTAGCAGAGAAGCTCACCTGTTATACTCGATTCGATACCAGAGGAGGGCCAGAGATTGGGGACATTCAGCGTGGACATTGAGATTGGGGACTCAACCCGTGAGCAGTGGATCACCATGAACGCGCTCGTGGATACGGGAGCCAGCATAACGTCAATGTCGGCCTCGACTCTCCGGGAATTGGGAGTTGAGCCCGTTACCAGCGAGCGGTTCAAGTTTGCCCAAGGCGAAGTAAGGACTATGGAGATCGGCTATACATGGTTGAGATTCGCAGGCAAGGAGATTCTGACACAGGTTCTGTTCAATGAAGAGGGGTCACCCCCACTGCTTGGAGCACTAGCTCTTGAAGGCGCGTACATGGGTGTTGATCCGGTCGAACAGAGGCTGATTCCGGTCCAAGGTCTGATGATGGGCACAGAGGCGAGGCCGTGACGCGATCATCCTCGGACAAGCCTCTAAGCGGGGACACATACCCCAACACCCTTGACGAGCAGCTGCGGGTCATCGAGGGGGACGACATTGTGCGCCGATTCAGGGAGTCTCGTGAGAGGCTGGCCGAAGTCGATCCGTACAGGCCCCTCTATCATTTCTCATCGCCTGAGAACTACATGAACGACCCAAATGGACTGTGCCAGTGGCAGGGTCGGTATCACATGTTCTACCAGTTCAGACCGACGGGCGTCGATCGTGTCCACTGGGGTCATACCATCAGCGACGACCTCATCCACTGGCGGGACCTGCCGATGGCACTGTATCCGGACGTGGAGAGAGACTGCTTCAGCGGCCAGACGCTTGTAGAGCAGGACCGAGTCATCGCAATTTATCATGGGACGCAGTCTGGGAACGCGATCGCGACGGCGTGCGATCCACTGCTGCTTAACTGGGAGAAGCATCCCAACAATCCGGTCATTCCGGGCACCAACCAGGAGATGGGCGACACGGGGTTCCGCGTGTTCGACCCATGCATCTGGAAGGAGGACGACGGCTACTACTCGGTTTCGGGCACCTTCCAGGGTGGAGAGCGCGGGGTTGACGCGGTTGGCGTGGACCACCTATTCAGATCCAATGACCTCGCAGAGTGGGAGTACCTGGGGCCTCTTATGGAGGATGCGTTCTTCGCCGAGCCCGGAGAGGACGCAGCTGTGCCCAACTTCTGGCCGATCGGCAACGGCAGACACATGCTGCTGCTGTTCAGTCACAAGCGGGCCGGCCGATACTACATCGGCAAGTACGACACCGACACACATCGCTTCACGCCGGAGACCCACGGGCGAATGAACTACGGGCCTTGGGTTGTGGGTAGCCTGCACGCTCCGTCAGCGACGATAGACGAGTCAGGCCGGTACCTCGGCGTCTTCAACCTGCACAAGGGCAGGGACACGGACGAGACCGATGAGATGATGACGCTGCCGCGTCACTACTGGCTCGATTCCACCAAAGCGCTGCAAATGGCGCCGGTAGCGGAGGTGGAGGCGCTGAGGTCGGAACACCGCTCGGTCGGTTCGATGGAAATCCCAGCCAACGGGGAGGTTGTCCTTGGCAGCGTGGGAGGCAAGGCAATCGAACTCCGGGCGACAATCGATCCCAGCGCAGCGAGAGAGGTAGGGCTCTATGTGCTCCGATCTTCTGACGGAGCGGAGCGCACACGCATTTCGTTGTATCCAAACGACCATCGGCGTTTCGAGACCAGTTCACTCCAGATAGATGTCTCTGAGTCGTCTGTACAACACGACGTCTGGGCGCGTTCAGCCGAGATCGGTCCGATTGCGCTGAAGCAGGACGAGCTTCTGAAGCTGAGGGTGTTCATCGACCGCAGCGTCATCGAAGTGTTCGCAAACGACAGGCAGTGCCTGACGGTGAGGGTCTATCCGGGGCGTGACGACAGTCGAGGGGTGTCGCTTTTCGCGAGAGGAGGCGACGCGAGGCTGGTCTCGATGGACTGCTGGCAGATGCGGAGCATTTGGCCGGAGCTAGCTCGGTTTGAGGGCGACTGACTTTACGGGGACCGGAATTGACTATTGCCCACTTCTGCAATAATCTCTCATAAACTCGGCCAATTGCGACACGCGAGGTGGCACTATGGTAGTAAGCACGAAGACTGACACAGGTCTGATCGCCCATCTTCTTCGACGGGCGGCTTTCGGTGGGACCAGGAATGAGATCGAGGCCTGGGCGGACAGAGGCTACGAGGCTGCGGTTTACGAGCTTATCAACCCGTCGGAGCAACGATGGCCGGAGGTCTTTCTCGCCAGACGCTTCCACTTTGAGCAATCCGGCATGTTGACTCCTCAGGGCGGTCCGGCTCATTGGCTGTACCGAATGATCACTACGAAAGCCCCTCTTCACGAGAAGGTCGCGCTGTTCTGGCACAGTATCTTCGCCACCGGGTATCCGAAAGTCATCCACGGGAAGGCACTGTCCGACCAGATAAGGATGTTCAGGCTCCACGGCATGGGGCGTCTCGATACGCTGCTGCTGGAGCTCGCCAAGGACCCGGCGATGATCGTGTGGCTGGACAACCAGGACAACCACAAGGGATCAATCAACGAGAACTGGGGACGTGAGCTTCTAGAACTGTTCACGATGGGGGTAGGAAATTACTCCGAGGACGACATCAAGGAGTGCGCGCGGGCGTTCACGGGCTGGACGCTTGGAAACACCGAGTACATGGTGCTGCGTTCCATGCGAGACTCGGACTGGCCGTATGGCCGCATCGCGTGGCACTTCGAGTACAGGCCAGACGACCACGACGACGACGAGAAGACTTTCCTGGGACACAAGGGCAACCTGAACGGTGAAGACATCATCAGGATCATCTGCGAGCAGGAGGTTACCGCGCGGTTCATAGCCAGGCACATGTATCACTTCTTCGTTGCAGATGAGCCACCGGTGCCGTCGTGGCCTTACACACCTCCACGAGACCCTGAAGCGATTGACATCCTGGCACAGGCATACATCGATAGCGACCATGACATCAGGGCGATGTTGACGACTCTGTTCGACTCCGACTTCTTCAAGTCGGAAGACGTAAGGTACGAAAAGGTGAAAGGCCCGGCCGAGTTCGTGACAGGCGTGCTTAGGCTTACCGGCGAGTTCGATCGCCCGAGACGCGAAATCCTGGACAGATACTTCCAGACCAACTTCATGGGGCAGATGCTGACGAACCCGCCCAGCGTCGAGGGCTGGCACCAGGGAGTGGAGTGGATCGATACGGGAACGCTAATCGAACGTATCAACTTCGCATCCGAACAGCTAGGTGACGAGGCCAGGCCCGGTGTCCGAACTATTGTCGATTCCATCATGACGGCGGACCCAGACCCGTCGCCGGACGACCTGATTGATCTGTGCCTCGAAAACCTGGGCAACGTCGCGATCTCGGAAGAAACGCGCGGGGTGATCAGGAAGCGCGCCGAGATGGGTGTGCACTCGCGGGACAAGGTAGTCAGCATGCTCAGGCTGACTGCCGCGACGCACGACTTTCAGAGGGCCTGATCGGCGAGGCGGACTTCCCCTACAATACAGCGTCAAACCATTTTGATAATGAGACCGGAGGCAACTGCAGTGGTAGCCGGTGCAGCACAGACACAGTCCAAAGTATTCGAATATAGCCTGACTGTAGGATTGTCAGTGATGGAGGGTCGAGGCTTCTACTACCCTGTGGACACGCTTCCCACCTCGCACGGGCGCCTCTACGTGGTCAACCGCTCGGTTGACGGAGTGGACCGCGGGGTCAGGGTGACAATGTGCGACATCAACAGTGAGTACTACGGAACTTTCGGGGCAGCGGGCGATGGTGATGGCCAGTTCGTCCAAGCCTGTGGAATCGCTGAAGACAGCCAGGGAAGAATCTACATCTCGGACGAGTACGCTAACCGGGTCTCGGTGTTCGACCTGGAGGGGCAGTTCCTGAACAACTGGGGGATGACCGGCAGCGGCGAGGGTGAACTTGATGGACCCTCAAGTCTCGCTATCGGCACCAACGACACGATATACGTCTCCGACACGCACAACCACCGCGTGCAACGCTTCACGGCCAGCGGAGTCCCGATAGACACCTTCGGCTCACACGGAACAGGCGATGGTGAATTCGATCTGCCGTGGGGGTTAACCGTGGCCTCCGACGGCGACGTGTACGTAGCAGACTGGGGCAACGATAGGGTGCAGCAGTTTACGGCCTCGGGCGAATACGTGGCAACCTACGGCCACTCGGGCAGGGGTGACGGAGAGCTACGACGGCCGTCCAGCGTAGCCGTTGACCGAAGCGGGCTGGTCTATGTCGCCGATTGGGGAAACGAGAGAGTGCAGGTGTTCGGACCCGATGGCGAGTTCGTCCAGATGCTTAGGGGACAGGCCACCGAATCGGCGTGGGCCAAGATTTTCTTCAACGTGAACAAAGAGGAAGCCGCGGCCAGAAGCCGCGCCGATCTTGAGCCTCACATAGACCTGTACGACCCGGACGATCCTCATGAGGAGTCGTCCCACATCGAGAAGCTGTTCTGGTCTCCCGTGTCCGTGAAGCTGGATGGCGAGGGCAGACTCTACGTCACGGAGAGCAACCGCCACCGAATCCAGATCTATCAGCAGGCGTTGTAGTCGCCAATCCGTGTCAGTCGCCGTAAGCTATGACGCCGTAGTTATCGGGGGAGGCCCGGGCGGCAGCACCGCTGCCACTCTGCTCGCTAGAGGGGGTTGCCGAGTCGCACTGCTGGAGCGCGACCACTTCCCGCGCCATCACGTCGGAGAGTCCCTACTGCCCGCCTCGATGCCCGTGCTGGAAGAGTTGGGAGTTCTGGGCCAAATCGAGAACGCCGGGTTTCCCAAGAAGTGGGGGGCCACCATGCTGTGGGGCCAAGAGCCCGAGCCCTGGAGCTGGTACTTCAGTGAGACCAACAGGACCTATCCGCACGCATACCAGGTGTGGCGTCCAACCTTCGACAAGATACTGTTGGACAACGCACGTACAGCCGGAGTGTGCGTGTGGGAGGGGTACACGGTCACGGGTGTTGAGGTTGACTCCGGCCGCGTCAACTCACTGAGCTATCGAACGGATGACGGCTCCACCGGAACAATTGAGGCCGACTGGATCGTCGACGCCAGCGGTCAATCCGCCATTCTCAGTCGGGCGCTCGGGCTGCGCCAGTGGGACGAGCGCTTTCGAAACATGGCTGTGTACGGCTACTTCAAGGGATCGAAGAAGTTGCCTTCACCGGACGAGAGCAACATCTTCATAGAGTCGTATCCAGATGGATGGGTCTGGAACATCCCCCTGCGTGACGGTCTGGCGAGTGTGGGGGTCGTCGTTGACTCTGAGAGGGGGGCCTTGGAAATTTCGACGTACGGAGTCGACGGGTTCTTTCGCGGACAGCTCGACTCCGCCCCGCTCAGCCGAGAGATGCTGTCCAACGCGCTCCTTACTTACGGAACAAGAGTCGTCAAGGACTGGTCGTACACATCATCACAGACCGTCGGCGATGGGTGGATTCTCGTCGGGGATGCTGCGTGCTTCGTCGATCCACTGTTTTCGTCGGGAGTTCACCTGGCAATGATGGCGGCAGTAATGGCGGCTGCTTACGTCGCCGCGTCCCGGAAAGACCCGTCCATACGCGGCCCGGCGGCCCATGTCTATCAGGAGCTATACCACTCCGAGTACAGCCACTTCAGGGAGTTAGCGGCCCTGTTTTACGCCAGCAACAGGACCGTGGAATCGTATTTCTGGGAGAGCAGACGCATACTCGGGGCAGGTGAGGACGAGGAGGCGCGAAACTCTTTCATCCGCGCCGTCGCCGGGCAATCGCCCCGGGGCTACGAGCGCGCTGTGTTGGAACGGGGCGATCTGCCGGAAGGCTTCAGGAGTTCAATTCGCGCGCTGGAGTCGGAGAGGCTGGAAAGAGACTTCAACTTCGACGACGACCCGAACCTGGAAGCCGTACCCCATTTGATCGGAGACATTGCCTTAGAGCGCAGACCGATCTTCGCGGACGGCGAATTCCAGTGGAGCGCGACCCTGGTCAGTGCTCAGAGACCGGCAGGGCTGGCGGTTAGCCCACTCGTCGCCGTCCTCATCTCAGATATCGACGGTCGCCGGACTGTGGGCGAGATTATTCGAAGGCTGACCGCAAGCATGTCTCAACATACCGAAAGGGAGCACGCAGTCCAGTCAGTCCTCAGCACGCTCCGGATTCTGGTCGTAGATGGGATGATCGAGTGCCGAGCGTACGGACGCCCCCTCTGTTAGCGGCGGACGAAAGCTGACCAACAGACAGCACCTGCTACAATTGGCGGTGGAGTTGATTCACGTCATTGCACGCATCACACAGCCTTGAATCGGAGAGCGAACGAGCTGCTGAGCTTGAGGAGCTGCGCGCGTCCGCGCTGAGGCTGCTGGACTTCGACGAGATACGCCGGCGGCTCGCAGACCAGACCACGTTTCACGAGGCGCGAAGACTCGCCCTGGAGACACAGCCTTCCTTCGATCCAAACGAGGTCGAACGGCTACAGGACGAGACGGCCGACGCCTGTGCCCTGCTCGAAGAGATCGGAGACCTGAGTCTAAACTCGGACTCCGACACTTCAGAGTCCGTGACGCGCGCCTCGCTGGGCGGCATATTGAGCGGCGTCGAGCTGCTGGCCATCTCCGACTCTCTGGAGGTACATCGAAGGGCGCGCAGCTCGATTTCCAGGGCCGCACGCGTTGCACCAATAATGGCCGAGATGGCCGGACTGATCCCTGATCTAAGGGAGTTGCGTCGCCAGATTCGCTCGAAGATCAACACCCGCGGGGACGTTGCGGATGACGCGACGCCGTCGCTGAGGGCGCTGCGCAACCAGGTTCGGGCAGCGTACGAGCACGTCACGGAAGCTTTGCAGCGGTTCATAAGCTCCAACACGGGCAGGGAAGCGCTCCAGGAGTCGATCATTTCTGTGCGGGGCGACAGGCTTGTCGTGCCGGTGAGGGCCGACAGACGCCATCGAGTGTCGGGTATCGTCCACGACGCCTCGAATACCGGTGCGACAGTCTTCGTGGAGCCGTTTACGACGGTCGAGCTTTGCAACGAGTGGCGCGAGCTGGCACTCGAGGAGGAGCGCGAAGTCTCCCGGGTGCTCCGTGACCTCTCCTCACTTGTCGGCGCCGTTGCCGGCGACATCAGGGGCGCCAACCAGACGACTGCCATGCTGGACCTTGCGCTCGCCCGCGCCCGTTATAGTCGTCGGCTGGACGCTATCACTCCGGCGGCGGCAACTTCCGGACAGCGATTCCGGCTGATCCGTGGCAGGCATCCTCTGCTGGATAGCGACGCCGTGCCTTTGACGGCGCACATAGGGCCGGACTGGTCCGCACTCGTAATCACCGGACCCAACACAGGCGGCAAGACCGTCGCGATGAAGACAGTGGGGCTGGCCGCGTTGATGCACCAGTCAGGGCTTCGTGTCCCTGCCGACGAGGGCAGCGCGCTGCCGGTATTCGACGGGGTGTTCGCGGACATCGGCGACCAGCAGAGCATATCGGACTCGGTTTCGACGTTTGGCTCCCATATCCAAAACGTGGTGAGGATTCTGCGTCACGCGGGCACAGAGTCACTCGTACTGCTTGATGAGCTTGGCACGAGCACCGACCCGGAAGAGGGGTCGGCGCTGGCCAAAGCGGTGATCTCACACCTTGCGAGCAAGGGGGCGGCAACGATCGTGACCACTCACCACAGAAACGTAGCTGCATTCGCCGACACTTCTGGCGACATGATGAACGCGAGCTTCCAGCTCGATCCGGACACGCTCAGGCCAACCTATGAGATGATCATTGGAGCGCCCGGAAGGAGCTATGCGATGGCGGTCGCGGAGCGGCTGGGCATTCCTGTCGACATTCTGGAGGAAGCGCGAAGCCTGATGGAACCGCAGCACCTCCTCTTCGAGGACTGGCTGAGCGAGCTACAGCGCGAGCGCCAACAGCTGCAGACGAACGTCGAACAGGCGGCTATAGCCAAGGCCGAGGTGGAGTCGCTGCGACAGGCGCTTGAGCGGCAGGTAGATTACCTCGTCGGTCACAGAGACGATATGATTGAGGCTACGAGAAGGAGCGTCCTTCAGCGATTCCGCGAGATCAGCCGACGGCTCGATGGCGCTGAGGCATCACTGCGGTGGGCAGTACCCACGGTCGCAGGCAGCGGCCCACCGCCGACGGGCGACCGCGTCGAGCGGATTCGACGCGACTTGGCCTCAGTCGAGATTCCGGTGTCTGCCCCTGCCCAACGTCCACAGCCCGTGTCACGCCCTCTTGCTGAAGGCGACACGGTTTTCATCAGGGGCATGAACCTCACCGGGCGAGTCGCAGATATAAACCGGCAGAGCGACGAGGTAGAAGTCAGCATCGGCCGCGTGCGCGTGAACGTCGATCTCCACAGACTGTCGCGAGTGGACAACGATCCGGAGGAAGCGACCGACTCCGAGACGCCGCGGGTGACAACCGACCTCGCGCCGCCCATGGAAAGCGCTGAGCTGGATCTCCGGGGGATGCGTGCTGCGGACGCGCAGGTCAACTTGGACGAATTCCTGGATCGCGCCATACGCGACGGTGTTGCCAAGCTGCGCGTGATCCACGGACGCGGTTCGGGAGTGCTAAGAAACGTTGTCCGCGACCACCTGCGTTTCCATCAGGCAGTCAGCGACTTCGGGCCAGAGCCGAGGGAACGTGGAGGCAATGGGGCAACCTGGATCCAGATGGCGTGATCGGAACAGACCGAGCGGATTGACGTGTCCCTGATCCAAATCACCATCTCCCTTGGCATATTGATCGGTGTGGCGTGCGCCGACCCAGACGTTGCGGTCGGACCAGCGATCGAGATTGGCGAGTCAAGGTTCGACGCGGAGATAGCATCCACCCCAGACCAGCGTCGACGCGGATTGTCTGGTCGGGATAGTCTTCCCTACTCGTCGGGTATGCTGTTCGTGTTCGAGTCGAGCAGGGTCCAGAGCTTCTGGATGAAAGAAATGTTAATCCCGCTGGACTTCGTATGGATCGGAGATGAGTGCAGCGTGGTCGACCTTCATACCGACGTGCCTCCGCCCGCAGTGGGCATAGCTACCGGATCCCTTCCTACCTATCGTCCGGGAGGTCCCGTGAGATATATGCTTGAGATCAACGCAGGGAGAGTCGCCGAGCTTGGGATCGAAGTCGGGGATCTAGTGACCTTCCACGGCATCACTCTACCGGAGGGTGCCTGCCAATGAGTGATCAGACGCCAGGGCGAACGCTCAGAATAGCGTTTATGGGGACACCGGACTTCACCGTCCCTACCCTGGAAGACCTGATGAATCGGGGGCACGATCTGGTGGGAGTATTCACTCAGCCTGACCGGCCGGCCGGGAGAGGACGAAGGCTCAGACCTTCCCCCGTGAAAGCATACGCCGAAAAGCGTGATCTTCCTGTCTTTCAACCCGCCTCGCTTCGAAGGGACCAGGACGCCTGCGCCCTGATCGCTGATATGGAGCCGGACGCGATAGTCGTCGCGGCGTACGGTCTGTTTCTTCCCAGTGTCGTACTTGAGACTCCCAGGTACGGCTGCCTGAACATACACCCCTCTCTGCTTCCCAGACACCGGGGGCCATCGCCGGTCATTTCAGCGATCCTGGACGGGGATGATACAAGCGGCGTTACCGTTATGCTTCTGGACGAGGGAATGGATACCGGGCCAGTGTTGGCTCAGGAGAGAACGCGCATTGGCAGTGATGAGACAGCTGTTGCGTTGACTCACCGACTGTTCATTCTGGGCGCCAAGCTGCTGGTGGACACGCTGGACCGATGGGTGCATGCTGAGATCACGCCATCTGCCCAGGACGACGAGCAAGCCACGGTTACGCGGCTGTTGAAGCGCGAGGATGGCCGGCTGAACTGGGCCGAGCCCTCCGATACCATCGAACGACGGATTCGGGCATTCACTCCATGGCCCGGCACATTCACTTCGTGGGGCGGCAGGACGCTGAAGATCGTGCGCGGACGGTCAGTGGCCGAAGTCGTTGATTCGGCTCCCGGCAAAGTGTCTGCACTTCCTGACGACCGCATCGTAGTAGCGACAGGATCGAACGCCCTGGAGTTGCTGGAAGTCCAGGTTGAAGGACGTGCAAAGGCGAATGCCGCGGACTTCGCGCGCGGACAACACGACTTCATCGGCTCAGTGCTCGGGCGCTGATGTTACAATCGAGATTCATGTGTTTACGAATGCAGAGGACCTGAGAGGAGCGCGTAGATGGAAAAGGCACTGTCTGGTGTGAAGATAGTTGACTTGAGTCGGGTGCAGGCGGGGCCGTCATGCGCCCAGCTTCTGGGCTTCCTTGGAGCTGAGGTCATCAAGGTCGAAGATACCACTGGGGGCGACAGCACTCGCTGGGAACTCGCTGCACGGTCCGACCAGGACAGCGTGTACTTCACGATCTTCAACGGCAACAAGCGAGCCATGACGCTGAACCTGAAGACGGAGAGGGGCCAGCAGATATTCGCCAGACTGGTCGAGTGGGGCGACGTGGTGCTGGAGAACTTCTCCAAGGGCGTGATGGACCGCCTGGGTTTCAGCTACGAACGACTCAAGGAGATCAACCCGAGGGTGATCTACGCCACGATCAAGGGTTTCGGCACATGGGGGCCATACTCGGACTATAAGTCCTACGAGATAGCGGCGCAGGCGACAGCAGGGCTGATGGCCGTCACGGGCTACCCGGACGGTCCCCCGATGTCAGTGGGAGTCGGGGCCGGCGACTCCGGAACAGGGCTCCACATGGCTATTGGCATTCTGGCCGCGCTCCGACAGAGAGACAACACGGGCGAGGGGCAGAAGGTCGAGGTCTCGATGCAGGATGGAGTGCTAAACCTCATGCGCATCAGCATGATCCATCCCCTCGGCAAGGGCGAATGGGACGGACGCCCGGGCACGCGGGGCTGGAGCGGCGTTCCGCAGGTGTTCAGATGCGCCCCAGGGGGACCCGACGACTACGTGATGATCCACATTCGAGGGCCGATGCTGGAGCTCGTACTCGCGCTGATCGGCCGCGAAGACCTGCTCACGGACGAACGCTTCACGGATCCGGAACACCAGGGCCAGCACGCGGACGAAATTCTGGCCGTCATCGAAGAGTGGACGATGCAGCGCTCCAAGATGGAGGCGTTCAAGACGCTTGCTGCCGCCGGAGCCTGGTGCGGTCCGGTGTTCACTCCGCTTGAAGTGCTTGAGAACGAGCATCTGGCTGAGCGCGAGATGCTCGTCACGGTGCAGGACTCGGAGAGGGGCGACTACCGCATGATCGGCTGCCCGGTAAAGCTGGAGAAGTCGCCCGTCACGGTAGAAGCCGCGCCGCTCTATTCGGAGCACACCGACGAGATTCTGACAGAGATGTTTGGCGTGTCGTCGGAGGAGCTTCCGACACTGAGAGAACAGGGAGTTATCGTCTAGGCGGCGTATTCCAGGACATTGCTCTACACTGCCTCGGTAGTTGCGCTTTAGATCGTCACCCGCTCTCTCATGCCGTTGAGGACGGATATGGTCTCGTCGATCAGATCGGCCATGATGTCTGCTGCCGGTCGAGCCTCGTTCACCATTCCGGCGCCCTGACCGGCGGGGTTAAATACCAGATCGTACCGCTTGGCCTTCTCAGCGGCCTGGTTGAACCCTGACATGAGTACTCCCTGGAGCGGCATACCGAGCGGTTCCAGTCCTGACTCGGCCCAAGCCTGGACAATTGGACCCTGGTACTGGCGCGCGGTCTTTCCGGTGTATGACCTCGAGATCGTGAAGTCCTCGGAACGCCCGCGAATGATGGACTGCTGCTGAGGCTCGTAGATGCCGCACTCTTTGGCAGCAAGAAACGCCGTGCCTAGCCAGGCTCCCTCGGCTCCCAGTGCGAGGGCAGCGGCTATCCCGCGTCCATTGGCGATGCCTCCGGCTGCCACGACCGGCCTTGGGGAGACCGCGTCGACGATCTGCGGGACGAGCGGCATGGTCGCAATTCGTCCTGTGTGTCCCCCTGCCTCGGTCCCCTGCGCTACCACGATGTCCACCCCAGCCGCCATCTGGCGCTGCGCATTGCGGACGCTGCCGGCGAGACCCATCACCTTGACACCTTTGTCGTGGGCCTGCGGGACCATCCATCCAGGGTCCCCCAGAGCGGCGGCAAAGACCTCGACATCCTCTTCCAGGATCATGTCCACCTGGCTCCGGGCCAGCGCGACTCCGATTTCCTTTGGAGGCGGGGGAGGCTCGACGCGGTCGAGACCGAACTCGGCCATGAGGGTATCGACGAACTCGGCGTGCCTTGGGTACTGTCTTCGGACGGCGTCCAGCTCGGACTCCTGCTGTCCCCCACTGCTGTCGCGCTCGACGGTCCCGGTGATTACAGGAAGAAGGAGATCGACGCCGAAAGGCTTGTCGGTCAGCTCGCGCACCTTGCGGATGCGCTGTCTAAGCTCATCGACCTGGATGCCCGATCCGCCCATGACGCCGAGTCCGCCGGCGTTGGACACGGCGGCGACCAGTTCAGGTGGTGTCCACCTGCCCCCCATCCCGGCTAGGCAGATGGGATACTCGATTTCGAGGTAGTCGCAGAGCGCGGTCTTGAGGACGGGACGGGACATGCTGTTGCTCCCTGGATGCACGAGATCAGCCGAATTGTAGAATTGGGTTCTGGGGAGTGTCAAACCAGCAGCAGCTGCCGCTCAGATTTCCCGGTACCTTCCCATGCGGTAGGTCGCAAGGGCTGCAGAGACGACGTTGGCAGAAACCGCAGATGATACGAGCATGGTGTAGAGTGCGTCAGTGACGTCTATCACCGGAAGACGGAGCACTCCTCCAAACAGGCCGTAGTAGGTATCAACCCCCTTCACCTGCATGACGACGTAGGGTGCGACGACCGCGACGGCCAACGCGGTCAACGCGAACGACCACCTAACACGGCGGGGACTCTCTGCATTCCGCCACAATAGAGCCGCGGCCAGGCCGGATGGTGTGCCGACCACCAGCGCCAGTATGGCCACAAAAGTTGACCCCGAAAGTGCGGGGCCGTGGACATACGACCATATCGCCAGCCATACGACAAATCCGCTGATTGCTGAGAAAGCCAGCCCGAGAAGGCCGCGAGCGAGCACAACCAGGACGATGTCGCCAGCCTGACTTGTTGCGCCGACCAATCTTGTTCCTGCTGTCCAGAGTCTGGTCAATGTCCTTATCGTCCTTAGTCTCTCCCGTTGAATGGCCGAGGTTTTGATACCCATGTCTCAATTCGAACTAGCGGCAATTGGCGAATTCAGCAACTGGAGGCCCGAATTCGTCGATTCCATACCGCCAGACTTGACAAATCGTACATAGCTTATAGTATGTTGCCCTAACATTGGCAGACAGTACCTGAATTGGCAGACAGTACCTGAATTGGCAGACAGTACCTGAATTGGCAGACAGTGGCAGATTTTTGTTAGGGGGACACGAAGGAGATAGAGGATATGAGATCTTTGGAAAAAATAGGCCTGCTTGCGCTTGCGCTGCTTCTAATGGCCGCGCTGCTAACGATAGCATGCAGCACCGCTGACGACGAACCGGCACCCGCGCCCGCCGCACCGACACAGGCTCCGGCTGCACCCGCGCCCGCCGCACCGACACAGGCTCCGGCCGCGCCTGCACCCGCGCCTGCACCAACACAGGCCCCGGCGGCCGCTCCCCAGCCGGCTGCGGCACCTGCGCCAAGCGCTATGGTCAGCGACATCACCATCACGATGGCCATTCGTGAGGTAGCGGAACAGTTCGGCGACTTCGAGGTGCAGACCTACGGCGGTGGCCCCGGCGAGATCCAGATGGGCTTCTTCGACCAGCTTCTGGTTCACGACGGCGAGGATCCGCTTTCCCCGTTCGCGGCGGAGAAGTGGAGCATCAACGACGCGGGCAACGAGTTGACGCTGGTAATCCGGCAGGGCATGAAGGTCAACACCCCCGAGGCTTTCGCGGGTGAGGACTTCGGCATGTTGAACGCGCACGATGTCGCATGGGACATGAACAGGCAGAACGCAGTCGTGAACCCCAGCCTCGGCGCAGCAATCGGCGCGCAGCTGGGCGGCACGTTCGGTACCGCCGTCGCGGTGGATGACTGGACTGTGAAGGCGCCTCTGATAACCGACATCTTCTGGGGCATCCCGATCAGCGAGTTCGACATCAACGACACTACGGTGAGGCTGGACAGCAAGGTCGCCTACGAGCGCATGGGCGCCGATGCGGTCAAGCTGGTCCCGGTGGGGACAGGCCCGTTCACCATCGGGGAGTGGGTTCCCAACAGCCACGGTGAGGTCCACGCTGTTCCTGATCACTGGATAGAGCCGCCTCACATCGGCATGTTCCGTGTCGTCCAGGCGCCGGAGATCACCACCCGCATGGCGATGATGCAGACCGGTGAGGCTGACATCGGCTCGATCGACTTCGGAAGGCTCAGAGAACTCGAGAGCAAGGGACTGAAGTTCATCACCACCATGTCCGAAAAGGACACGATGACCCTGAGCGCGATCTGGCCCGGCAACCTCTGGACTGACGTGAACGCGAAGACTGAAGAGGGCATCGAGCCCTGGATGTCTTCGGTGTACGCAGAGGACTACGCCTGGCTCGGCTGCCCGTGGGAAGACAAGTGCCCCTACACGGACACCAACAACCCCGATGGCATGAGCGACATGGAGCAGGCGCGTCTGGTGCGCTGGGGGCTTTCCCACGCCATCGACCGCCAGGGCATCGTGGACGTCCTTCAGGCAGGTCTGGGCACTCCCATCTACCTCGAGCTGATGGGGCCGAAGTTCCCCGGCTGGCGTCCTGACCGCACGGTCACAGCGGCCATGGTCAAGGCGTCTCACGAGAAGTACATGGACAGCGACGTACTAGGGTCTGGCACTAGCTGGATCGAGTACAGCGAGTACGACAACGCCGCTGAGGCGAACTACGAGTGGCCGTGGACGATCCCGACGGACAAGGCTGAGGCAGAGCGCCTGCTCGATCTGGCCGGATTCCCGAGGGGTGCAGACGGAGTTCGCTTCGAGATCAAGATGAACAAGTACGCCTGCGAGACCGGCGACGTCTGCCTCGAGCAAGCTGACGCCGTCGCCGCTGACTGGGAGGCGATCGGTGTCAGAACCGAGCTGCTAACCGAGGAGTACGGCGGCGTGGTGGTGCCTCGCATGAGAGACCGCACACAAGCGTTCCCCGTGGTCAAGAACTGCTCGGTTGAGACAGCGAACTACCCGTTCGACTGGCCTCCGCCGCCTTCTGACAGCACGTTCAGCCGACCGGCCTGGGGCTGTGCGTTCGAGAGCAAGTTCCTCGACTACATGTACATCAGCATCAACGGTGAGAGGGACAAGCAGGCGCGTGAGGACCTCCACCTCGACATGGTCGATTACTACTACTACTGGCAGCTCTACAGCGGTCTGGTACAGCCGCCGCGCGGAGTCGCCGCCAACCCGGAGACCGTTGACTCGTGGCAGTCACGTTCCACGGCCGCCGGCTTCTGGGGCAGGCCACAGCACATAGTGCCAGCCAATCAGTAGCAGGCAAGCCCGGAGCGTGGATCGAGAAGCTCTCGCATTTCGATCCACGCTCCAATTGTCACATTCATCCGCAGTGCATAGATTTGCCTGTGCCCTGCGTGCAGGCCCACCCGAATCAGGCTGTTCAAGACTACTAGAGGATCCCATCTGATCCATGACTAGATTCCTAGCCAGAAGAGCGCTCTCAATCCTGATCTCCATTATCGGGGCGACAATTGTCATATTCATTCTGACGAGACTCGGCCCCGACCCGACGATCCTCTACATAGGGGATGCGCAGGTGGAGCTCTCTGAAGAGCAGATCATGGCGATCAAGAAGCACATGGGACTGGACAAGCCCCTGCCACTTCAGTACACGACATGGGTCTGGAACCTGATCCAGTTTGACATGGGGGAGTCGCTGGGTTCGCTGAGACCCGTAAGCGATATAATTCGCGAACATATCGACACGACTCTGCAGCTGGCGGCGGGAGCGTGGATATTCGCCGTTATCGTCGGCCTCTCCATAGGCATTCTGGCAGCGGTCAAGCGCGGAACTTTCTGGGACTACTTTGGCCGCATATTCGCGCTGTTCGGCCAGGCCACCCCGCAGTTCTGGACAGCCGTCATGGCTATACTGATATTCGCGGTATGGCTCAGGTGGTTTCCGGCCGGATGGGCAGGCGGCCCTGATGCTGGCACGTTCCAGCTGTCCTGGGGGAACATAAAATACTACGTGCTGCCCTGCATCGTGTTGGGCTGGCCCGCGTCCGCTGGCATCATGCGCCTGACGCGCTCGGCAATGCTTGAGATACTGGACTCCGAGTACATCAAGCTGGCTCGCGCCAAGGGCGTTGGGCCGTGGACCATCATCTTGAAGCACGGCCTGCGAAACGCAGTAATACCGCCTCTGACGTCCGCATTTGTGCTACTGGCCGACTACCTCAACGGCGCGCTGGTCGTAGAGATAGTCTTCTCCATGCCCGGAATAGGAATCGTGGCACTCAACAGGGCGGTTTACGATAACGACTGGCCGCTATTGGCAGGTACGGTGTTCTGCTTCATCGGGATTTACGTGTTCTTCGCGTTCCTCGCGGACATCGCCTACGCGCTCATAGACCCCCGCATTCGGTACGAATAAAACCCCTATTGGTTCCGGCGATGGTCGGAATGCACGTGGATACGTTAGCAGGGAAACTCCAACATGCAGATGAATCAGATTGAGCGTGACCTGCTCGGAATACACGACAGACCTCCGGTGGTCAGTCAGCTCAGAAGCACCTGGATGTTCTTGCGCCGCTGGCCGGTGCTCCCTATGGCCGTACTGGCCACGCTCATATTCTGCGGAGTATTTGCGCCGGTGCTAGCCACTCATGACCCTTACTCCGGCAGCATCCGAAGCCGGCAGCAGCCTCCGCCCTGGCTGCCTGACAACATGGTGTCAGACGTACTGATAGTGAACGAGGAGGTTCGCCCAGAACACTTCCTCGGCACAGACCACACAGGTAGGGATGTCTTTTCGCGCATGTTGTACGGCGCACGAATCTCCCTGGTGGTGGCCGCGATAGCGCTGCTCAGCGGGTTCATAACCGGTACCACCCTGGGGATGGTGAGCGGCTACTCCGGCGGCTGGATTGACGAAGTCATAACCAGGATTGTGGATATCTGGCAGGCGCTTCCGTTCCTGATGGTAGCGCTGGTGTGCGTGCTGCTGTTCGGCCAGAGTATAGAGCTTCTGCTGGGCCTGATGGTGGCGCTGGCGTGGAACCCGTTCGTGCGTGTGATTAGAAGCCAGACTTTGGTGGTTAAAAACCAGCCGTTCGTGGACCTGGCGCGCGTGGCGGGATGCTCCACAATAAGGATCCTGTTGCGCCACATCCTGCCAGGGGTGATAAACACCGCGGTCGTAATCGCTACGCTAAGCGTGGGCTCACTGATTCTCGCCGAAGCCGCTCTCAGCTTCCTCGGCGCGGGCGTACCGCATCCCACACCGACGTGGGGCAGCATGGTATCCGAAGGCAGGGGCTACCTAGAAACAGCGTGGTGGCCGACGGTGCTGCCTGGGATGGCTATCTTTATGGTCGTGATGTCGCTCAACTTTACCGGCGACTGGCTGCGCGACAGGCTCGACCCGAGGCTGCGACAGCTGGTGGACTAGAGACCAGTCCCGACCTAGACCCATCTACACGCGCTTGCATCTCCCCATTCCGGCGACGCACTGTCGCTTGTCTTGCGGCTTAGGTTCCCTTCTTGGACATGCGTGCGTGACGTATCTATACTGTGCCCACGAACGAGGACGGTGAAGAGACGATGGCAAGTCAGCCTATTCAGTACGACGTGATAGTTGTGGGCGGCGGAAACGCGGCTTTGTGCGCGGCACTTGCAGCGCGTGACGCCGGCGCGTCGGTGGTGGTCCTGGAGAAGGCGCCGCCGAGCGAGCAGGGGGGGAACTGCCCTTACACGGGAGGCGGTTTCAGGTTCGTCCACGAAGGAATCGAAGACCTCCGGCACATGCTGCCCGACCTGACTGACTCCGAAGTCGGCAGAATAAGCATGGCGCCCTACACCGCCGACAACTTCAGAGAACACTTCGCGTCTGTGACCAAGGGCGATTCCGACCCGGAACTGATCGAGACGCTGATCGCCAACTCGCGCCCAACCGTCGAGTGGATGTTCGAGAAGGGCGTGAGATGGGAGCTGTCCTCTAGCTCGGCACGCATCGAAGGCGCGCCTTCGGTCATCCCAAACAGTGTCGGTATGAGCGCGTGGGAATCGGGACCGGGGCTAGTCCGTATGCTGACGACCGCGAGTCGACGCGCGGGAGTGACGATCCTGTACGAGACGGCCATGACCAGGCTCCTCACGGACGATGACGGCGCGGTAATCGGTGTCGAGGCCGGCGATCAGGACGGTCTACATGAGCTGCACGGGAATGGAGTCGTGCTGGCGTGCGGCGGGTTCGAGGCCAATCCGGAGATGCGTGGAGAACACATCGGAGACGGATGGGAGCGTGCCAGGGTGCGCGGGTCGGCACATAACACCGGCGACGGAATTCGCGCTGCGTTTGAGGTAGGCGCCCAGGGTACTGGTCAGTGGGACGGCTGTCACGCCACTCCGATTGACGTCGATGCGCCGGCGACGGGCGACCTCCAGGTAACCGACATCATGCCACGGCGGTCGTACCCGATCGGCATCACCGTCAATACAGACGGGATCAGGTTTGTCGACGAAGGAGCCGGATTCGCAGAGCAGACGTTTGTTGACATGGGGCACGCAATCCTGAGTCAGACCGACGGCATCGCTCACCAGGTATTTGACTCCAGGGCAAACGCGCACCTCGAAGGGCGGTACTCCAGCGCCCGGCGTTTCGAGGCCGACTCCATAGCCGAGCTCGCAGAGAAGCTCGGAGTGGACGCTGAAGCTCTGGAACGGACTGTTGAAGAGTTCAATGCATCTGCTCATGAAGCTGAGTACGAGCCGAGGACGCTGGATGGACGCTCCACAAGCGGCCTGCAACCTCCTAAGAGCAACTGGGCTATAAAGATCGACCGCCCTCCCTTCGTGGCGTTCACGGTCACGGGAAGCATAACCTACACTTACGGCGGGCTCAAGATCGACACGGGGGCGAGAGTGCTCGACACTGAAGGCCGGCCCATCCCGGGACTGTACGCCGCAGGGATCATCGTGGGCGGGATTTTCGTCCACGGCAGCCTGAGAGCCGCCGGCCTGATGCACGGTGCGGTCTATGGCAAAATGGCCGGCGCTGCAGCCGCGGTAGAGCTGCCTGCGTAGCGACAGGCGACCACGCCTCGACCCAGGAAAGCCGTCTATAATACTCACAGACTCTTGGCTGGCGAGATGCGCGATGAATCGCGCAATCTCTCCGGCTGCAGGGGAGAGGGAATGAGCCAAACGACGGTTGACGTAACGCGGTTCCAGAATCTCACGAACGAGCTCAGAGAAAGCGTTCAGCGGGTGATCGTCGGCAAATCTGACGTGATCGACCTCGCAATCATCGCCGTGGTGTGCAGAGGCCATGTGCTGGTGGAGGACGTACCGGGCATCGGTAAGACCACCATGGCCAAGGCGCTGGCCCAGTCGCTCGGATGCACCTTCAAACGAATCCAGTTCACACCGGACCTGATGCCGACCGACGTTCTGGGTGTCAACTTCTACAACCAGAAGTCAGGAGACTTCGAGTTCAGGTCCGGCCCAATCTTCAGCCAGGTGGTCCTGGCAGACGAGATCAACCGAGCCACTCCGAGGACGCAGTCAGCGCTCCTCGAGGCTATGCAGGAGCGGCAGGCCACCGTGGACGGAATGACGCGACGTCTGAGCGAGCCGTTCCTGGTACTGGCGACTCAGAATCCGATAGAGCTTGAGGGCACGTTCCCACTCCCAGAAGCCCAGCTGGACAGGTTCATGGTGCGCATTAAGCTCGGATACCCGACCCCGGAAGAAGAGTCCGACATCCTGCTGAGATTCGAGCGCGATACCATGCTTCCGGACCTTGAGCCGGTAACCGGCTCCGAAGAGTTGCGCGAGATGCAGGAGTCGGTCACTTCAGTCAGGGTGGACGACATCGTCCGCGACTACATCGTGGCGATAGTGCAGTCCACGCGGAACAACGACGGGCTCACTCTGGGCGCGAGTCCGCGGGCTGCGATGTCGCTGTACAAGACCGCACAGGCGCGCGCCGCCCTGGACGGCAGGGACTTCGTCACCCCCGACGACGTGAAGCAGCTTGCAGAGTCCGTATTGGCGCATCGCCTGATACTGACCTCCAACTCCCGCCTTCGCGGGAGGACTCCCGAGAACATCGTCGCCGAGGTCCTGAACCTGGTCCCCGTGCCCATCGAGAGGTAGCGGCCTTGTTCAACCGATTCTGGCATGACATCTGGGTAGTGATGTTCGTGCTGCTCATTTTAGTCGGCATATTCTCGGGACAGGCACTGGTTATCGGTCTCGGAGTCATGGGCCTCCTGGTGGCGCTGGTCTCATGGCTCTGGAACAGGCTATCGCTGGAGGAAGTCCACTACGAACGTGAAATCGAACAGACGCGGGTGTTCAGGGGAGAGGAGACAAAGCTGACGATTTCCCTGACCAACCGAAAGCCGATCCCCCTGGGTAGGCTCGACCTGGAGGACGAGTACCCTGAAGAGATCGAGATCGTAGATGCAGAGGTCACACCCAGCTCAAATCCCAAGTCTATGATCCTGCGGCTTCACACTTCGATATCATGGTACGAGCGCATAAAGTGGGAGTACACCATCAGGTGTCACACGAGGGGCTTTTACAGATTCGGGCCGGCGCGGATGGAGAGCGGCGACCTGTTCGGGTTCTTCGAGAGCGAATCGGCCCACAGAGCCGGCGACTACCTGCTGGTTTACCCACGGGTAGTCCCTCTACCGGAGCTGGGCCTGCCTCCACTGAGACCCTTGGGAGAGACGAGGAGCGGAATCGAGATATTCCAGGATCTGTCCCGACCATCGGGCCTTCGAGACTACCAGGTCGGCGACCCTCTAAAGATCATCGATTGGAAGACTACCGCAAGGATGGGGCAGCTCCAGGTGCGCACCTTCGAGCCGAGCTCCAACTTTACGGTCATTCTGATAGTGGCCGTGGAGACAGCGGAGAGGTCGTGGGAAGGATACTCTCCAACCAACCTGGAGCGCGTGATAACCGCCTCGGCGTCCATCGCCAGCCATGCGGCCGAACGGCAGTACAGCATCGGGCTGTTTTCCAACGGAGTGCCGATACTGACCGAACGGCCCATGAAGCTCGAACCGGCGAGCACGCCGGAGCAGCTGGCGATCATCCTGGAGGCGCTCGCCACCATCAGACCGTTGCCTATAGGGCCAATGGCCAATCAGCTGGAGGTGAACCTCAGACAGTTCCCCTCAGGTTCTACACTGGTGATGATCACGGCGATTCTGTCCGACGATCTTGTAGCGAGCGCCGCCAATCTGCGGCGACAAGGATACAGAGTAGTTGTCGTATTTGTGGGAGACACAGAGCCTCCTGAGATGCCTGTTGGCATCGTGACACACGACCTCAGACGATTCTTCGAGAACATGGAGATGGCCGGTGAGTTCCGTCCAGAATAGGATTGTGCTGCTCTCCGCGGTCGTGGTCGAAAGCGTCTGGATATACGCCGGGCTTTCGATGCTGTCGCTGATGATGCTCCCTGATGGAAGTCCGATAACGTGGGTGGCAGCGCTGTCGATCATGCTCGCCTCCTATGTCACAGCCCGCACACTGTCGCTCATCATCATGCCGGGTTGGATGCCGTACTCGCTGGAGATAACGCTCGGCGCGCTCACCGTGTACCTGGTACTGGGTGCGCAACTTCAGTCGGCAGGACAGTGGCTGGACATGGGCTGGCTATCGGCTGTCTTCACCGAAGACAGGTCGGAATACTTCATTCGGATGTGCGTCATCGGCGGGTTCACTTCAGTTCTCTTATGGCTGAGGGGGGGCAGGCTGGCCACGAACGAATTTCCGGTGGAACACCTTTCGTTCACCTTCAAGCTGGGGCTGATCGTGTTGTCCGTCGCAGCGATCGTGGACATCTTCAACGCGGCGAATCTAAGGATCTTCGAGCTAATGTTCGTGTTCTTCGCCGCAGGACTGGCGGGTCTGGGCGCAGGTCACGTGCTGCCCTCCACACGTCGGGCACTTTCGCAACGAACCTGGACGCGTGTAATAGGCTCGATTGTCGGAGTCATCGTGCTGCTCGGATTCCTGTTCAGCCTCCTCCAGCGCGGACTGCTTTCGTTTATATCCACTCCCCTGAAGTTCATTCTGGACGGCGTCGCCAAGGTAATCTTCTTCGTCGTTATAGTGCCCCTCGTGTTCGTCCTCGAGTTCTTGATTTCGGCATTCTTCAGGCTGTTGCAGAGATTCGCCGGAGAGCCGCCCGAAGCACAGCAGGAGTTGGAGATCGGCGCCCAGGACTTCATGGAACAGTTCATGAAGGAGGCTGAACCTTCCGAACCCTCGATATGGCTCCAAGTGGCGGCCGGAATCGGCATAGCACTGCTGGTAGGAGCGGCGCTGTATGTTCTCGCCAGGGCGTACCGACGCAATCTACGCTGGCGGCGAGTCGATGAAGAAGGAGACCGCGAGTCGCTGCCCGAGGAGTTCGATCCCACAATGGACCTGGCGCGGCTGCTGTTCGGACTTCTACCTGAGCGTTTCAGAAGGCGCAGAGCGGATAGCCATCTCAGGCTTCCGGAAGACGAGCAGAACATCGTGGACGTGTTCAGAATCTACTTTGGTATGCTTACGGTCGCGGAGTCGCGAGGGCAGGGGCGCAGGGTGTCTGAGACTCCCGGTGAACACCGGGCGGCGCTGGCAAGAGTCTTGCCCAACAGGCTAGTACAGATGGCGACCGAGGCATTCAATCGCGCATGTTACGGCCGTCGCCCATCGACGCGCGAGCAGATAACAGAAATGCAGCAACTTCTCGAACAGGCGTCAGACGACAAATGACCACCGATCTCATGATGTGGCAGGTTGGAGTGCTGACCGCAGTGTCATTCGCCGTGGGCATACTCGGCGGATTCGTGGGCCTTGCGCTCGGAACCATGCGCCTTCCGGCAATGCTCCTGATTGGAATGAACGCTCCAATCGCCGGAGGGACCAACATCCTTATTTCCAGCCTAGCCTCGCTGAGCGGAGCGATCCGCCACTTCAGAGAGGGCCACGTGGACAAGCGGATAGTCCTGGTCATGGGCATTCCCGCCTTTGCAGGGGCGTTCATTGGCGGATTCATCAGCGATTTCGTATCTGAGAGACTGCTGATTGGCGCAGCGGGCGCACTTGTACTCTGGCAGGGAATCGAGTTCCTCATACTGGTACGCAACCGGCGGCGCTCAGACGGCGCTCACATGTTCGGGTCCGACCTGGAGGGGGCTGAGGGAGAGTTCACGCGCAACCGAGTGTCCCTGGAGGCCGGAATCGGGTTCGGAGTGGGAATCCTTGGCGGCGCGGTAGGACTCATCCTCGGAAGCATCCGTCTGCCTGCGCTGATCCGCGTTCTGCGTATCGATCCGCGAATCGCGGCAGGATCGAACCTGTTCATAGGCTTCTTCATGGGGTCTCTCGGCTGGATCGGACACGTGACCAGAGGACAGGTTGACTACCCACTGCTGATCGCAATGGGCGTCGCCGCGATGGCTGGCAGCTACCTCGGAGCACGTCTCACTGGCCGAGTCCAACTCAACACGCTGATCCTCACTATGGGGGTCGTGCTGATAGTCGTCGGCGCGCTGCTGGTCTGGAGAGGAGTCGCGGGCTAGAGGCGGCTAAAGTGCCCTCCCAACCAGGACCCCAGCCAGGGCTGCTGCCAAGCCCAGACAGATGCTGCCGACTATGTTGAGGGCCGCCCGAGTCAACTCTCCCGATTCCGCAAGCTGCACTGAAGCGACCGTCAGCGTCGAAAACGTCGTGTAAGACCCCAGGAACCCGACCGCGACGAGCATCCTGGCCGACGACGGCCAACCAAGGCTATCGGACGCGGCTACGAAGACGCCCAGCAAAAACGACCCGGTAACGTTGATGAGCAGGATGCCAAGCACGGTCGGCCCCAGAGCTGCCACCACTGCCCTGTCCAGCGCGTATCGCGACAGCGCGCCGAGCGCCCCCCCTGCCGCTACTAGAAGCCAGGGCATGGCGTACCAGAGCCAACGCCAAACAGATTCATCTTGGCTCTGAGTCCGAGCAACCACCGATCTCCACAATCGACTCTCCGTGCTCGATCATGCGCAATGCGTCTTCTAACGTAGTCGAGAGTATCTCGCGCAACCTCGCGTTGGAGGTGTTCCCAAATGTCAGCCAGATAACGTACGGCGGCGCTCCGAACTCCATGGAAAGGTCAACAAAGTCCCGATCCTTGGACATCAAGATGACACCCTCGGACGCAGCTCGTCCGTAGATCTCCCTATCTCGGGCATCTCGAAGGCCCACATCCCGGATCGGCAGGGCCCTAATTCCGTAGGTGTCTTCCAACCAAGCGCGTATCTGAGGAGGAAGTTGCGCATCCAGCCATATGGTCAAACTGCCACTACCGGATGGTCAATTCGCTCGCTGGCAAACTTCAAAGACGCAGAGATGTCCTCCATATCCAGGTCAGGCAATTCCTCCAAGACTTGGTCAGCGGTAAGGCCGTTCGCCAACAGGTCCAGGACGTCTGTAACCCTAATCCGCATACCCCTTATGCAGGGCCTACCCCCGCATTGTCTAGGATCGACTGTGATTCTTTGCGCTATGTACCTCTTCATTGGAGGGTTCCTCTGGCCGCTTCCGACTCACACCAGCCCGAGCTCCCGGATTTCGCCAAAGGACTGCTCGTACGCATTGACGGTGTGGGCGATGTCGTCCTCCGTGTGGGCAGCAGTCAGGATGAAGCGGTTCCCTGCCTGGACTCCGCGGTTCAGCAATGACAGCGTCAACTGCCGTGTGCGCTCTGGCTCCATAGACTGTGCCATTTCCTCATGCGAGAGCATGCAGTACTCTTTGTCGCACTCATGGTCCACGCCCAGACGCAGGAACATCAGCGACGCTATTCCAGTCACGCAACCCGGGATTTCAAGGCGTCCAAGCACGTCGTTCAGGCCGTCTTTGAGCTGCGCCGCCCGGAGGTTGGCAGTGTCGTTAATAGGTTCGGTCGCCACGATCTTGAGGGCAGCTATACCTGCGGCCGCCGAAATCGGGTTAGCGTTGAACGTGCCGTTGTGGGCGATTCGGTTGTATCGGTTATATTCGGCGTCCCCTGCCCTGCCCTCGATCATGTTGATGATGTCGGCCCTGCCTGTAACGGCTCCGCCGGGGAGTCCGCCGCCGAGGATCTTGGCCAGGGTGGTGAGATCAGGCTGTATGCCGAAGTACTCCTGCGCTCCGCCCCTGGAGGTCCTGAACCCGGTGACTACCTCGTCGAAGATGAGAATGACACCATAACGCTCGGTCACCTCGCGCAGCTGCGTGAGGAACTCCGGCAGAATCGGCTCCAGCCCCATGTGCGCGCCGGTTGGCTCCAGTATGACGGCGGCAATGTCATCGTTTTCCTGAAGGGTCTTCTCGAACAGCTCGATGTCGTTCGGAGGCAGAACGATCATTGTGCTGAGCGTCTCCTGCGGGATACCGCCGATCCCCTCGGTCCCCGCCACCAGGTAGTCGCTCCAGCCGTGGAAGTGGTCCTCGAACTTGATGACCTTGGACTTGCCAGTGTATGCGCGGGCCATCCGAATTGCCATCATGTCGGCTTCCGTGCCGGAGCTGTGGAAGCGGACTTTCTCAGCAGTCGGAATCAGCTCCCTGACCCAGTTTCCCCACTCGATCTCCAGTTCCGTGGAGCCGGAGAAGTGCGTGCCCATCGCCATCTGGTCCTGGACAGCCTGCACTACCTCCGGTCTAGAGTGACCGAGGATGAGCGCGCCGTGTCCGGGGAAGTAGTCGAGAATACGGTTGCCGTCAACGTCGTACTTCGCCGCACCGTCTGCGTGGGTGTAGTAGAGTTGGAACGGATCCTGGCGGCGCGCGTCGTGCGTCACACCGTCGGGAAATAGCGACCGTGCCGAGTCGTGAAGCTCGGCGGACTTTGAGTGAAGGTCGAAGAATCTACGCTCTATCTGGGTCGTCATCGGTACTGGCCTCCGGGTTCGTAGAATAGCGTTCGGCGCAGGTGTATTATAGCCTGCGAATTCTATCGTGCATTCTACCAGAGACCAGACCTTGCAACGGACAGGAACAACCGCGCAGTCATCGCACTGGTGGGCGCTGTGGTTGTGCCTGGGAGCGGCTCTGGGCGGCCTGGGAGTCGCCATCGGCGCGGCGGGAACGCACGCGCTCGAGGGACGAATCGATCCTGACGCACTGGAGACGCTGGAGACCGGCGTCCGGTTCCAGATGTACCACGCCATTACCCTCATCGGGCTGGGGGCCGCGGCGAGAGTGTGGCAGGCAAAGGTAGTGACCTTGGCGGGCGCCCTGCTGTCAACAGGCACGGTAATATTCTGCGGCAGCCTGTACATTCTGGCTCTGTTGGACATCGGTGCATTCGGCGCAGTTGCGCCAGTGGGAGGACTGAGTCTGATGGCAGGCTGGGCGGCACTGGCTTATGGAGCGCTAGTCGAACTACTTCGGCGGCCGAGAGGAGGAAGCAGTTGATAACAGGCATGAACCACACCGGATTCGTCGTCAGCGACGTAGAGGCTTCAGCAGAGTTCTACATGAAGGTCATCGGGCTGAAAGAGGTAGCGCGCAGAGAGCGAGACGGAGGACCGATCTCTGACGTGGTCGGCTACGACAATACCCATCTGAAGGCGGTCCTGCTTGGCCCCGATGAGAACGGAGGGCACATCCTCGAGCTCATACAGTACATCCGGCCGGAGCCGGCCGACCGGCCGACCGAAGAGAGGGCGGTGCTCGGCGCATCTCATATCTGCTTTGACGTAGACGACATCGAAGCCACCTTCGACGAGCTCATCGCAAACGGCGCAAAGCAGATGAATCGGCCCGTGGAGGTTTCCCCGGGCCGGATCGTGTGCTACCTGCAGGACCCTGACGGAAACTGGATCGAGCTGATCCAATCCGCTGAATGAACATTTTGCAGCGCACAAACCCGCGCATGTGAGCCGCTGCTAAGTTGGGACTCTATGAAGTGCTATCATGTCCGGCGGACATAGACCCGGAGGTAGACTCTGTTGACGCCGATGGCCCTGTCGAACATCAAGGTCCTCGACCTCACTCATTACATTGCGGGCCCGTATTGCACCAAGCTGCTCGCAGACTACGGAGCGGACGTAATCAAGGTCGAAAGGCCCTGCGCAGGTGACGGCTCTCGCAGGCTGGGACCGTTTCCGAAGGACGAGCCTCACCCGGAAAAGAGCGGGACGTTCCTCCATCTCAACACCAACAAGCGGTCCGTAACCCTTGACCTCAAGACAGCGCAGGGCCGGCGGATAGCGTGCGATCTGGCGTCCGAGGTTGACGCGGTCGTCGAAAGCTTTCGACCGGGCACGATGGACGGCTTCGGTCTGGGATACAAGGCGCTATCCGAACTGAATCCGGCGCTGACGCTCACATCCATATCGAACTTTGGGCAGACCGGACCATACCGCGACTGGCGCGGCTCGGAGATCATCTTCTATGGAATGGGTGGCGAACTCCACTCGACCGGAGTAGCCGAGAAGGAACCGCTGAAGCTCGGAGGGACAGTTGGCCTGTATCAGGCTGGAGTGGTGGCCGCGTTGGCAACACTGGGGGCTGTGCTTGCGTCCGAGTCCGAAGGAGCTGGACAGCACGTCGACATATCACTGATGGAGGTACAGGCCGGATCGATCGATCGACGAATGAGCATGCTGCTCGCTTACCAGTACAACGGCGAGATCACCGGGCGAACGCCGCTAGGCGAGACGTCAGGATCGGGCGGTTATCCATCCGGCGTCTATCCTTGCGCCGACGGCTTCTTTCAGATCACGGGCGGCGGCCACTACTTTACAAGGGTGCGGGAGATGCTCGGAAGTCCCGATGAGTTCAACGACGACGAGTGGCTAACACCAGAGGCCCAGGCCAACGAGGATATGGCAGGGCTGTTCGACGCGGTGTTCTACCCGTGGCTGTTGGATCGTACCAAGTACGAAGCATGGAATCAGGCGCAGGGGTCGCGTGTACTGAGCGGCCCCCTGAACACGATGAAAGATCTTCTAGAAGACGAGGTCTTTCACGAACGCAGCGCGTTCGCAGAAGTGGACCACCCTGTTGCCGGTAGCCTCACCTATCCCGGAAGACCGTTCATAATGGAGGCGTCACCGTGGTCGATTCGTCGTCCGGCGCCTCTCCTGGGCCAGCACACCAAAGAGGTGCTGACAGAGCTCGGCATGAGCGGGTCCGAGATCGAGTCGCTGAGAAGAGACAAAGTCATATGAGTCTTCCGCTCCAGGGTATCCGCGTCATGGACATGACCGTCGTGTGGGCGGGCCCATACTGCACTACACTGCTTGCTGACCTCGGCGCTGAGGTAATACGGGTTGAATCCATCCAAGTGTTCGGACCGCCGACGAGAGGATCGATCGCCCGGCCGTCGAAGTTCATGATAGAGAGACTGCCCGCATTCATGGCTGGGATGCCGGATCGCGACCCGGCCGATCGGCCATGGAATCGGTACCCGCTCTTCAACGCACACGCGCGCAACAAGCTCAGCATGACCGTTGACCTGCTGAGGCCGGAAGGCAAGGAGATCTTCAACCGGCTCGTCGCCATCAGCGACGTTCTGGTCGAGAACAACCCCACTGAAACGATGACCAAGCTCGGCATATCGTACGATGAGCTGAAGGAGATCAACCCTGAATTCATCATGCTGAGGATGCCCGCTTATGGGAACACAGGTCCTTATCAGAACCACCGCTCGCTGGGCATTCACATCGAAGGAGTGGTCGGACACAGCCTGCTGCGGGGATACACCGACCTCGACCCGGGAACGAACACGCAGGTCTATATGGCGGACGCGGCTGCGGGAGTCGGTGGGGCGTTCGCCGTGCTCTGCGCTCTCAATCACAGGCGGCAGATCGGAGAAGGCCAGTTGGTGGAGCTGTCACAGGCTGAGAACGCCACGCCATTCATGGGCCAGGCGTTCATGGACTACTCGATGAACGGTCGCAGTCAATCGACCATTGGCAACAGGCATCCGACAGCCCTGCAGGGAGTCTACCCATGCAGCAGCGAAGACCAGTGGGTTGCCATCACCATATTCGACGACCGAGACTGGGAGCTGTTCTGCGAAGCACTTGGCAATCCTGAGTGGACCGAGCGAGAGGAGTTGGCGACGCACGAGTCCAGACGCGAACACCACGATCTGCTCGATAGTCTGATCGCCGCGTGGACTCGTGGGCACGGTCACAGGGAGATCATGGGCCTGCTGCAGTCTCACGGTGTTGCGGCAGGCGCGATCATGAACCAGCGGGACGCATTCGAAGACCCTCATCTGCTCGCGCGGGCGATGTTCAAGGAGACGACTCAAGAAGATGTAGGGACACACCTGTACCCAAGGGCGCCGTTCAAGATGTCCCGCAGTGACGTACGAATACGGCGAGGCCCCGTTATGCTGGGGCAGGATAACGAGTACGTCTATAAGACGCTTCTCAAGCTGTCGGACGAGGAGTATGACGAGCTAGTTTCAGCCGGCCACATTGGGACCGAGTACGCTCCGCACGTCAAGTAGCCGACTCAGGTCTGGATGGCAAGTTATCCTGCCCGATGGCTCCTATACCGGCATGGTCCGACCTGAGTGGGCGCGGCCGGCCTTCGCGGTGGCCTCGCCGAGCGGACCACCGGACGAAACCACTCTCACTCCTTCGTCGATCTTCTGACCTATGGTGTCCGGGGTCGCTCCCTCCAGGAAGGCGATGCCCGCTGAAGCGCAGGCCTTCCTGACACGCTCCCTCGCCTCCCACAGCTCGTCCGGCCACGGCTCGCCGGGTGCGTTCTTGTAACCCATCGACATGCTCATGTCTCCGGGCCCCCACTCGGCGAACGTGATGCCTGGTACACGGGTCGTCACCTCCACATTGAGAAGCGCCCGTGTGTTTTCGATCTTCAGACCGAGCATCAATTCGCCGTCAGGGTTGAGCGGCCAGGGGTCGGCCTTGTCGAGATACTCGTCGATCTCGATGCCCCAAATCGGAGCCGCGGACGCCTGGCCCGCCGACCCGCGCCGGCCTACCTCGAGTCCTTTGCCGACGCCGATCTTCTGGAATGGGTAACGGCAAGACTCGACGAACACCTTGACCGCGTCCGGTGTCTCAGCATGGCACATCAGAATGCCGTGGACGCCACGCGCAAGAATCTGCCTGAACTGCCATGCGTTAGCCCTGACAACGTCTCCGCTGGCCCCGTCAACTGGGACTTCCACGACGACAGTGGGCGTGCGATGGCCGCTGTTGGTAGGTCCTCCGGCCACTAGGCCGTTCATGAACTGCTCCAGACCCGGCATGTCAAATGACCCGTGCTCCATACCCACGTTGATATAGTCGGCATAGGTGTGGACCATCGCCTTCCCACCCTCAAAAGTGAGATTAGCTCCGGTGTGTCCGCCCGTGTAGTAGATGGGCTGGCCCTGCTCCAATAGCTCAATGGCCCGGTTGATTCTCTTCGGCATTGTCGGTCTCTCCCCATGTTGGTGATCGTTTGGCAGTTTACTACATCCTGCTGTACTATTCTCAGAGGACAGCCATGCTTGAAAGAATGCGAACAGTCGAAGAACGTTACGATGAGATCAACGAGCTCATCTCAGATCCCGAAGTGGCGGTGGACTACACTCGCGTCGAGAAGCTTGCCAGGGAGCAGGCGCAGCTCAGGAAGGTCGTAGAACTATCGCGTGAACTGCGGTCTGTCGATTCGGAGATCGAGAGCCTGCGCACGCTCTTGAGAGACGACAGCGACGATGAAATAGTAGAGCTTGCTCGTGAGGAGCTTTCAGAGCTTGAGCCTCGTAGGGAGCAGACTGAGCGGGACCTCAAGCTGGCGCTCGTGCCCAAAGACCCGAACGACGGAAAGAACGTGATCGTCGAAGTCCGAGCCGGAACGGGAGGCGACGAAGCCGGCCTGTTCGCCGCCGACCTCTATCGGATGTACACCAGGTATGCCCAGAGGCAGAAGTGGAATACCGAGGTGATTGACCTCAACGAGACGGGGATCGGTGCGCTCAAGGAGATAGTCTTCGAAGTCAAAGGCAAAGGCGCCTATTCGCGACTGAAGCACGAAAGCGGGGTTCACAGGGTTCAGCGCGTGCCGGTCACAGAGTCGAGCGGTCGCATCCATACGTCGGCAGCGACTGTCGCAGTTCTGCCAGAGGCTGAAGAGGTGGACGTTAAGGTCCATCCCGACGATCTGCAGATTGACGTGTTCCACTCATCAGGACACGGTGGGCAGAATGTTCAGAAAGTCGCCACCGCGATCCGCATCACCCACAAGCCGACAGGTATCGTGGCGGTCTGCCAGGACGAGCGCAGCCAGTTCAAGAACAAGGAGAAGGCTCTGTCCGTCCTGCGGTCTCGTATCTACGCTCGGGAGGAAGAACGTCAGCACCGCGAGCGTTCGGACGCCCGGCGTTCTCAGGTCGGCAGCGGCGATCGATCCGAGCGGGTCAGAACCTACAACTTCCCCCAGAGCAGGATCACGGATCACCGGATCGGCCTCACAATTCACAGCCTCGCCCAAGCGTTGGACGGCGAGATTGACGGTATCATAGACGCGCTCCTCGAGGAGGAGCAGACTCGGAAGCTGGCTCAGGCCGTGAGTCGGTGAGGGGACGGACGGAAGGTTCAGCAGTGTGACAGATGCCAGGGAGTCACCCCTGAGCGTCGCCCGGAAGTGGCTGCCTTGGTGTCTAGCCCTAATCTTCATAGTGACCATCGGCTGGACAGCGCTTGTAGCTTGGGCAGAGGTCTCAGACGGAAATCATGCAGATCTGCGAGAGACCGTAATCGCCGTAGTGCACAAAGCCGCACCCGCGGCACCTTTCATAGTCATGTATGCGATAATGGCTGTAAGCGTCATTGACGCATTAGGAGGGTCAGCGTTGGTTACTGCGCAATACCTGAGAAGAAAGTTTCTCAAGCCCCTGATAGAGAGGCAAAAGGCAGAGGGGAGAGCCATAGGCCGCGTGGAGGGTCGTGCCGAGGGTCGCGTGGAGGGTCGCGTGGAGGGTCGCGTGGAGGGTCGCGTGGAGGGTCGCGTGGAGGGTCGCGTGGAGGGCCAAGTCAGGGAGCGGCTGCTCTGGTCAGAGTGGAACCGCCGACGCATGGAGGCCGAAGCAAGAGGCGTTCCTTTCGATGAACCTCCGCCTAACGAGATGAGCGAGGGGACTCGCAATGGTGACCAAACGCTGGCTTGAAGAAAAGTGGCTCAACCCCTGGCTTGAGCGACAGAAGGCGAATAACTTCGCAAAGGGCCGTGCCAAGGAGCGGCGCCTCTGGACAGAATGGAACCGGCGGCGTATGGAGGCAGAAGCAAGAGACGTTCCTTTCGACGAACTGCCGCCTGCTCCCTGAGTGAACATTCGTCAGAGCCTCAACGTCACTCTGTCCACTCTCCGCACCGGCGGGATTCCAGAGTGGCGTATCGAAGCTGAGGTGTTGCTCAGACACGTACTCGGTACTGACAGAAGCGAGTTTCTCGCGCTGGCTTACGGTGCCGACGTCGGTCTGACTAGCGACCAGTCACACCAACTGCAATCGCTGGTAAGCCGGAGACTATTGAGAGAACCACTGGCGTACATCGTAGGCCGCCGCGAATTTTACGGACTCGATCTGCACGTCACGGACGACGTTCTGATTCCAAGACAGGAGACCGAGCTGCTGGTTGACCTAGCCCTGGAACATCTGGCGCGCTCAAGCGCGCTCAGTCCCCTGATCGCCGATGTGGGCACCGGCTCCGGCGCACTGGCTTTGGCGATCTCGACTCATTGCCACGCTGCCAATGTGGTTGCCACTGACATCTCCGAGAGTGCTCTTGAAGTGGCAAGACGGAACGCAGCTAGTCTAGGTCTCTCGGATAGGATAGCGTTCGTCCACGGAGACATGCTTTCTCCCATTCAGGGCCCAATTGACGTGGTCGTCGCAAACCTGCCATACATTCCAAGCGATGAGATTACGGACCTCGCGGTAGAAGTCCAGCGAGAGCCGCGACTCGCGCTCGACGGCGGAGAAGACGGTCTGGCTCCACTTCGTCGGCTGTTTGTGCAGGCGACGAGCAATCTGGCAGTGGGCGGCGTGATAATCGTTGAATTGATGCCCGAGCAGATGGACAAAGCAAGGATGCTGGCAGTCGACGTTATGGGCCGCGATGTCGAGGTGGCCACACACAAAGACCTGATGGGGAACGAACGCGCCCTGGTCGTCAGACGGTTGTCGAACGCCACTTTCGCTCAGAACGACTGGAACTGACGTGGAGCTTGAACTTCCGCCAAAACAGCTCTCGATGATGATCTCGGCCTGTCAAGCCAAGGAGATGCCTGAGTCCGATGTGCCAGGCGGCTGCGAGTTGCGCGGTTACCAGCCCGGCGATGAAGACTCCTGGTTGGAGCTACTGAATACGGGAGAATACGGCAGCAACTGGGACCGCCCACGTTTGGATGAGTTCATGGCCGGTCCAGAGAGGAAGAACGGGTCAGTGGTCGCGGCCAAGGGTGACCGGATCGTAGCTGCTACGTTCGCTTCGGTCGAGATAGGTGCGGACTGCACCGGACGCGTGGACTTTGTTACCGCTCATCCAGACGTGAGGGGGTTGGGACTTGGCCGCGCCGTCTGCTCCGAGGTTGTCAGGTACCTAATTGGCAGGGCCTACGCAGACGTTATCCTGTACACCGACGACTACCGGCTGCCGGCGATAGGGCTGTACCTGTCCATGGGATTCGAGCCGCAGATGACGAGAGAAGACATGCCCGCACGTTGGCGAAGAGTCATAGAACAACTGGAGGTCGGCAGATGAAGGAGTTGCGGCTAGGACTCGCGGGGCTGGGACACGGATCGACGGTGCTGGGGGCAAACTCTGCGCAGGTGCCCATCAAAGTCACCGCCGTCTGCGACACTAACCAGGAACGTCTCGAAGGCGTCGCCGGCGAGCATAGCATAAGCGATGCCACGACCGACTTCAACGAGCTCGTCTCACTGCCGGATGTGGACATCATCGGAATCTACACGCCGGGCCCACTCCATGCAGAGCAGATCGTAGCGGCGCTCGATGCCGGCAAGCACGTCATGGTGACCAAGTCCATGGTCTACACGATGGAAGAGGCGGAACGGGTCGTAGAGGCGGTCGATAGGACCGGATTGGTCCTGCTCGTAACTCAGACGATGCGAGGCCGCTTCGATTTTATGAATGCGAAGCGGATGTGCGACTCGGGTACTATCGGCGACCTGTTTATGGCCGAGGCTCACTACGTCCACGACCTCCGCCCTGTCTATGAGCAGACTCCCTGGCGCGTGCAGATGCCACAGGACCTGATCCTGGGCGGCGCGTGCCACCCGATCGACCTGCTGCGCTGGTTCATGGGTGACATCGCGGAAGTACACTGTTACGGACTGCGCAGCGGAGTCTCGGAGGACTACCCGCAGGAGGACACGTTCGTTATCAACGCGAAGTTCGCCTCCGGCAAGATCGGTCGTGTCGCCAACTTCCTCGGTGTGATTCATCCCCCGGACGTTCCGATGAATAGCCTGACGGTGTACGGAACGAAGGGCACAATCCTCGACGGCAAGGTACGACTCGACGCAGACGAGTGGCTTCCTCAGCGCGATACCTCAGTGGAATTCCCTTCCCAACGAGGTCACAGCGGCGAGATGATAGTGATGCTCCAACACATGGCGGACTGTGTTCTCAACGGCGCCACTCCCTGGGTTGGCGCCCGAGAGGGAGCAAGGGTCGTGTCAACGTGCCTGTCAGCGTGGGACTCTCTCAGGTCCGGGCAACCGGCAGAGGTACGGAACGAGTTCTGAGGGGCCGCCGGAGATTAGGGACGTCAACAGAAAGGCGATTCACATGACCAATTCAGATACTATTCAGCAGGCAGGCGACTACCTTGCCGCCGAATTCCTAGCCAAAAGACCGTTGGACGTGATGACGCAGCCCTTTGCACCATCTAACGAGTCGGAAGCATACGCGATACAGAAAGCCTTCCTTGGGCGCGTGGCAGAGTTGAGAGGCACCGAGGTCTGGGGATACAAGATCGCGTACACGAACGCGGTGATGCGAGAGAGGTCCGGCATAGAGTCCCCATGCTCCGGGCTGATACTAGCAAGCGGCGTCCACGACTCTCCGGTAACGCTGAACCGAAACGACTACCTTCGCCTGGGCATCGAGTGCGAGGTGGCTGTCAGGATGGGTGCCGATCTGGCGTCGTCGGGCGCGCCGTACACTCGAGAGACGGTCTTGGACGCGATTGAATGGTTGGCGGCCTCGTTCGAGCTCGTTGACGGACGTGAAGGCGCGGCCGGAGAAGGTCGGAACCCGTCCCTGCGTGCCATCGTAACCAACATCAACAACGGCGGTGCGGTGCTGGCTGAACCGGTGACAGACTGGCAGGTTATCGATCTCGCCGCCTCACAGGGAAAGATGATCGTCAACGGCGAGGTGATCGGAGAGGGCGTCGGCACTGACATCATGGGCCACCCGCTCGAACCGGTCGCATGGCTCGCGAACAACCTGGCCGAACTCGGCAAGAGTCTCAGGGCCGGCGATACGATCCTGACAGGCAGCTTCGCGCCGCCCTACATGCTGGACGCTGGCGACTCCGCGACGATCTCAATCGAAGGATTGGGAGAAGCCCACCTGACAGTGGCCGGATAGCTATCCGAGGGCGTTATGTCCCGTGAGGTCTCGCCCCAGGATGAGCGTGTGGATGTCGTGGGTGCCCTCGTAGGTGTCCACGGTCTCCAGGTTGAGCATGTGCCTGATCGACGGGTGTTCGAGCACGATTCCAGACCCTCCCAGAATCTCCCTCGCACTGCGGGCCGCGTTTAGCGCGCATCGAACGTTCTCGCGCTTGGCAAGAGATACTTGGGCGAAGCCCATCTTGCCCTGGTCCTTCAGCACGGCTAGCCGCCACGACAGCAGAAGGCCCCGAGTGTGATCGGTCACCATGTTCACGAGCTTGTCCTGAACGAGCTGGCGCGCCGCTATCGGCTGCCCGAACGTCTCACGCGACTGTGAGAAGTCCAGGGCGTCCTGGTACACAGCTTCGGTCGCTCCCAGCACGCCCCACGTGATGCCGTAGCGCGCCTGGGTCAGGCAAGACAGAGGACCGCGCAGACCCTTTACGTCCGGAAGCACAGCAGAGGCAGGCATACGGCACTCATCCATCACCAGTTCGCTGGTGACTGAGGCGCGCATACTCATCTTGTGCTCGATCTTGTTCGCGATAAAGCCGGGGGTGTCCGTGGGGACCAGGAATCCGCGAACGACTCCGTCGTCGTCAGCGGCCCACACCAGAGCCACATCGGCGATGCTGCCGTTGGTGATCCACATCTTCGAGCCGTTCAGGACGTAGCTCTCGCCGTCCTTCCTGGCGGTTGTACGCATCGCTCCGGGATCAGAACCGCCCTCGTGCTCCGTGAGTCCGAAGCAGCCGACCAGCTCGCCGGAAGCCAACTTCGGAAGGTACTCCCTGCGCTGCTCTTCGGAGCCGTACGCATGGATCGGGTACATCACCAGTGCGCCCTGAACGCTCGCGAAGCTGCGCAGGCCGGAGTCGATTCGTTCAAGCTCGTACATGATCAGTCCGTAGGAGACGTTGTTGACCCCAGCCGACCCGTACTCGGATGGCAAGTTCGCGCCTAAGTAACCCATCTCTCCGATCTTGGGAATCAGATGCTTTGGGAACTCGCCGCGCTCCCAGTAGTCCGCGATGTCCGGCGCCGCCTCGGAGTCCAGGAACTGTCGAGCGGTCGCCTGTACCTGCTTCTCCTCGTCTCCCAGCATGTCCATTACGTTGTAGTAGTCGAGCATTGTTAGTGTCCTGCCTGCGTAATTTCAGTGGGATTGTAAACCGGAATGCCGGAACGCTTCCACAACGGAGCGCATGTCATCGACCCTGTCGAGGGCTTCTATGCGATCAATCGCGCGTCGTGTTTGATCCGTACCCAGGACAGGTTGTACGAGATAGGTGAACTTGTCCACTAGATCGGCGCGAGAGATGGGGTTGCCGTAGTCTCCTCTGATCGATGTCACAGATCCGGTTAACATTGCTCCGCTCCGGGTACGGACCTCGACACTCGCGCCCGGACTTGTAACCGCCCGCTGGCGCTGTGCGTTCCCTACCCTCACACTCACTCGGTCGAAGACGGCTCGGACCGAGGACTGGGCGACTACCTCTGGCCTGAAGACAGTTATGTCTGTTCGACCGGTCACGAGCGCGGCCGCCACCGCGTAGGGAACGTTGAACTTCGCGGCAAGCATATTCTGAGGGTATCCGCCCAACATCCCTTCGAGCATCCAAGGGACATCTACGTTGACGGCCTCTACGTCGTCTGAGTCGACGTGGGAACCTGCCATCGCGTCCACGACGGCGTCGAGGGTCGCGTGGTTGTACCGACAGCATGCGTGCAGCTTGAAGTAGTTCTGCTGAATCCGGTATTCTCCGCCGAGACCTGCGACAGCCATGTCGGGATCGAACGACTCTCCCAGGATGCTCCCATATATATCCGAAGGAGCGTCGTCGAGCGCGGTGAATCCACATTGATACAGGTCGACCGCGAGCACACCTTGCATCGAGGACCTGCCCGGATACAGGTTACGGACCGTCGCCCCCTCGAAGGCATTGGTCCATGTGTTGGCCGGGCTCATGCTGACGGCTAAGTTTATTACGCTCCTGAAGTCATCCGCCGACCATCCCCGGAGCTTGGCAATTGCGACGGCGGTTCCGGGCGCGCCCCAATGACCATGCGAATGGACGTTGGGATGCGGTGTCGTAGCGCCACCGATCCTCGACGTAATCTCGTATCCAACCACAAGTGCGGTAATGAACTCGCTGCCGGACGCTCCGACGTGTTCCGCAACGGCCAGAAGCCCGGGCAGAACGTGGATGGCGGGATGACCTCCACCGAAGCGGTTGCCCTCGTCCATCTCAAGGGCGACCCCGGCCGTGGAGTTCACCAGAGCCGCCGCCATGGGACTGGCGCGATGCGGCGTGGCGAGGATTCCTGAGACCGCGGGAAGCATGTTGTCAGCAGCCCAGGACGCCAGCCGGGCGTTCTCCGGCTCCTCCATTCCGGCGGTGATCGCCCCGAGAGTATCCAGTGTCACGTTGCGAGCGGCTTCCAACGCATCTTCGGATAGGTCTTCAAAAGTGGTCGAGGCTGCAAAACGGGCAAGCTCATCCAGGTAGTCGGCCATTACGCAACCCTCCTCTGGGAAGTCGTCTGACGGGGGCTGAAGCAGATCCTACGGTGTGTTGATTGTCGTCATAGTGTGTCTCCACCGTGTAGGTGATTATAACGGGTTATTGTCGCTCATCAGAAAGTTCCGAGACTGGTCCAGCCTGAGAGACTAGTGCGAAACTCCGGCCCCTGCCCGTCATTTCCACGCACGGAGAACCTTTACATAACTCCCTTGCAAAATACGGGTGCATATCGTATTGTTCTTATAGAACGACTGTGCTATACACGGTAGCGCAGCCGTACATCTGAATACAGACGGCTTTACCGTCCCCGACAGGTCTGTAAACGGCCCTCTCCGATTCGCCGCTGCGGTGTTTCGGGAGGGCCGTTCTTTGTTTCAGTCCATAGCCGGAACACAGGAGGAACACATGACGGCTGCAGGAAACCCATCTGCCGAACACCACAAGAGAACATTGGAGGTGGACTAAGATGCCTTCCACACCTCCCACAATAGAACAGCGAGGGCCGGCGTTCGACCTGCGCTGGCCCCAGGACGGGGTACATATCAGGATCTCGCGCATCTACCAGGGCCCTCGAGGCGAGATGCACGGCGAGATCTCCGTACTATATCAGTCCGACCTTCCGGCCAATGGCTCATACTATCCCAGGCTCGTCACAGAGTCACGATACCAACTAACCTCCAAGCGCAGCCGAGCGGAGATCGCCAGGCACTGCGACATTGAATTCCCGGACCTGGCGTGGAGCGAGTTCATCGAGACCGCCTCGATCTCTGTGCTCCGGCGCTCGCGGCGCGGCGCGGAGGTGCTTGACCTCTCAGAGTGGAGGCCTCCGCCGGACGCAGCTTCCGGATACAGGCTCACACCACTGCTGGCCGAGGGACACCCCAACATGGTCTTCGGCGACGGCGGAGTCGGAAAGAGCATGGTTGCGCTGTGGCTCGCGACGATGGTCACCGAGGGGATGCAGACTCCGTTCGAGTGTAGGTCCGGCAACGTGCTCTACCTTGACTGGGAGATGGACGCTGCGGACGCGCACGGTCGGCTGAGCATGATAGCTGACGGCATGGGGCTTCCGGGTCTACCGAGACTGTTCTACCGTCGTTGTGCAGGCAGGCTGGTTGACGACGTTGAGCAACTTTCGGAGACCGTCGCCTCGAAGGACATAGCCCTGGTGATCGTGGACAGCGCGGTGCCCGCGTGCGGCGGCAACCCGAACGAGCCTGAGTCTGTGCAGTTGCTGTTCTACGGTCTCAGACAGCTCGGAGTGACCTCGATGATCCTGGCCCACGTGAGCAAGGCCAGCGTGGGCGGTGGCGCGCTCAGCAGCCCGTACGGGAGCGTATTTTGGTCCAACCTCAGCCGTAACGTGTGGCAGGCGCGCAAGGAGCAGGAGGTCGGGGATGACTCTATTGTGGTGACGCTGTGGCACAGAAAGACCAACGTGGGTGCGCTGTTGGCTCCAGTGACGCTTAGGATCACGTTCGCGCCGCGCTTCTCGGTGGAGAGGGTGTCGGAGGCCGAACACCTTGCGCTGGTCAGCCACGACGGATCGGAGACACACTCGTCGACACGCCGCGTCGGGCTGGCCGAGCGCATGGCCGCTGTCCTCGGCGACGGCGCAATGAGCAGACCCGAGCTGGCCGAAGTGATCGACGCCAACCCCGACTCAGTGCGCAAAGCGCTCGTTCGGCGGACCGATCTGTTCGTCCGACTGCCCGACGAGAAATGGGGGCTGAGGGCCGAGTGATGAGTGTCCCGAACGGACAAGCCGGACGGACGGACAACCCCTATAGGTTGTCCGTCCGTCCGGCCACGGTGATGTCGATGAACAGCGTCCCAACACATAGGGACGCCCCTACGACGGGCCTCCGAAAACACTCATACATCTGCTACCGAATCGCTCGCGTTGACCCATCGCAAATGCGGTTGCTACACTCGCGTCGAGTTGGACATCGCGCCGGGAGGTTCTACGGATAGCGTGGCGATCAGACCCCGTATCGGAGTGCGGGACATGCTTTGGGCGCTCGCTGCGTCGCTTGCGCTGGCGCTTGTCGCGGCAGGTGGAGCCGTACACGCCCAGACCCAGGTTCGCACGGTCGAAGGCGTGGTCCAGAACGCCACTCTCGATGGAGGCAGCGTCTCCGAGCAGACGGTCACGCTCCACCGCGTCACATCGACGGGCTTCGACGACCTCACCACCACGACTGACGGCGCTGGCGCGTTCAGCTTCGCGGACTTCGAGTACAACCCTGCTGTCTCGTATGGGGTCTCAGTCCGGTATCAAGGCGCTATCTACGGTACCGATCTCGACCTGGCAAGCGGCTCCCCGGAGCCGGTTGTTCTCACCGTTTACGATGGCACGTCGGACGATGGGATCGTCTCCGCAATTTCAGCGTCGCTGCTACTGGCCGACGCCGACGACTCAGACCAGACGCTCGCCGCCCTCGAGATCATCAGGCTGGCGAATCTATCGGACAGGGCCTACGTTCCGGGCGAGGGAGTAATGGAGCTGCTCAGATTCGGACTGCCTCCCGGCGCGACCGATCTGGTGTTGGACACTGCGCTGATCGGAGCGGACTACGTCCAGGTGGACAGGGGTTTCGCGCTGCTGGCGAGCATCCCTCCGGGAGAGCACGAGGTAATGTTCTCATACCGCTTCCCATACGAGGCGTCCAGATTCACACTGGAAAAGTCCTACAGATACGGGGCCGGCAAAGTGCGAATACTTGCACCCGAGGAGGTCGTTTCGATCGCCAGCGCGTCGCTTGGCCCCCCTAGTCCAGTCACCATCGGGGAGCGACAGTACCAGGTTGTGGAATCAGAAGGTCTGACGCGCGGAGCTTCGGTGTCGATAGACCTTGATGGTTTGCCAATGGCGTCAGCCGGACAGCGAGTCAGCGACAGTCTGCCTGACGTCAGGTTTGAATACGCCGCGCCAGCAGCCCTGATCGCCCTCATGGTGGGGCTGCTGATCTACGGGGCAGTCTGGAAGACCGATCGAGCTTCGCGTCCGAGGGCGTCCGATACATTGCGCGAGGACGTCGAACACGACGACGATGAACGCGCCGTGATACGCATGATGATCGAAGATCTGACCGCGAGCCATGAGGCAGGCTCACTCACCGAGTCCGATTACAGGCAGCGGCTGAGGGTGCTCAACGCGCGTTTGACCGCGCTCTCCCGGGCAGACACGCCGTAGGGCGGGCTCGATGAGGCAGACCACCAGGTTCGGGTTAGTCATACTGGCGCTCGCGTCGTTCGTCGCCACCGGAATCTTCGGCTACATGGGCATCGAGGGCTGGTCGTTCCTCGATGCGCTTTACATGACGATCCTCACGTTTACGACCGTCGGATACGACGAAGTCCGCCCGCTATCGACCCAGGGGCGCATCTTCACCACGTTCCTGATGATCGGCGGTGTCGGTACGATGCTCTACACGCTCACGGCGGTAGTGCAGTACGTAGTCGAGGAAGAGTTCGTGCGCAGCATTCTACGGAGGAACAGGATGGGGAAGCGGCTTTCGAGACTCAGAGACCATTTCATAGTGTGCGGCTTCGGACGGGTGGGACAGTCCGTGGCCGAGACGTTCATTAGCGAGGGGGCGCACGTGTCGGCAGTCGATACAGACCCGGACGCGCTGGCGCTGGCGAGCGAGATGGGAATTCCGTACGTGCAGGGCAGCGCAACTGACGACGAGACTCTGAGAGCGGCACGCATAGACAGGGCGAACGGACTCATAGCCGCGCTGGGCAGCGATCAGGACAATGTGTTCGTCACGTTATCGGCGCGCGGACTCAACCCCGACCTCCAGATAGTCGCCAGGGCCTCGCGGGCCGACAGCGTAAAGAACCTGGAGCGGGCGGGCGCCGACCGCGTCATATCGCCGCACCGGATCGGCGGACTGCGCATGGCGATGTCCGCGACGCGGCCGCTCGCGGTGGACTTCCTGGACAGCGTGCTGCTGTCTTCCGACAATGAAGGCCAGCGTCTCACCGAGGTCATGGTTGCCGAAGGCTCTCCGCTCAGCACTGGGTCAATTGGGGAGACCTGCGCGCCGATTGGAGTCCACGTGCTGGCCATCAGGCGCGGGGAAGAGATCATCATTTACCCCGACGAGGATCAGACCTGCCTAACTGGCGACTCCGTAATCCTGGTTGGGCTCAGCCGGACGCTCGCCTCCTTCGAGGGACGATCGAGGTAGCCGTCAACCGAAAAAGCCGCCCGTGATGTGATCGGCAATGGTGGAAGCTACCAGCTCCGGACGCTGGAGAGGCACGTCGTGGATGCTGTCCTCCATCCAGACCGTCTTGGCCGAAGGAAGAAGGGACTCTGCCTTTGCGATAGACTCCTCGCGTCGCCATCTGCGTGCCTGTGGGGACGTGTCTCCCCTCTGTCTGGCCGGCATAAGAAGCACCGGACATCCGACATTGCGATACAGTTCGGACGGCTTGTGGTCCCAGAGAGCGTCTACGATCCTCAAGTGGTTGTCGCGGCTAAGCCTGGACGAGATGGTCCCATCATCGTTCACGTCGAAGTTGGCCAGGACAATCTGCTCGACCTCGGGTTTATCGACGGCAAGCCAGCGCGTTCTTAGGCGCTCTCTGAACGCATCAAGCGTGACTCCGTTCCATACGGGAGGTGCCATCTCTCGTCTGGCGTCTTCGAGCGTCCAATCAGGTCTCCCAGAGATCTCTATGGATCCTCCATCGACGAAACACAGGCCTCGGACCTGTCCCGGATGGGCGACTGCGTGCTCCAATGCGACGTCCGCCCCCCACGAGTGGCCAACGATTACCGGGTTGGATACGTCCAGGGCATCCATGAACGTGTCGAGATCGGATACCACGGTAGAAAAGTCGTATCCCGCTTCAGGCTTGAACGACTCGCCGTGTCCCCGCTGGTCGATGGCAACTACCCTGAACTGCCTACTCAGTATCGGCGCTACAAGATCCCAGATACGGCAGTTGGAAGCGAGCCCGTGTACGAGCACAACGGCCTGTCCCTCACCGCCCCAGTTGCGATAGTGGAATGAGTTGCCGTTAACCGATATGTGAGAGTCCGTGGGCTGAGGGACCGCCATCTCAGGAGTCGCTCTGCTGGTCGGAAGGGCGATTCTGGCTGCGGAGGAACTGCTCTAGCTCGCGGACCATGTCGTCTGCGTCAGGCATCTCATCGTCGTCAGGGCGGTGAGATGCGTCGTAGCGGCGCTCAAGCTTGGTCACGTATGAGCTGACGTCCGATCGCTTGGCGATTGCCTTGGTGACGTCTTCCTCGAACGCTTCACCCGCCAGATCGAGCTCCTTGAGATCGACGTCGAAGTCCACCAGGCTTCGGAGCTTCTCCAAAAGGGCAAGGCTGACCCGAGGGTTGGGGGAAGTCTCGACGTAGTGCGGGCTGTGCCCCCATATGCTGGCGTGCTCGAGGCCTTGTGTACTGCACGCCTCCGTGAAGGCTGTGTGGATCCCAGTGGGACCCTGGTAACCGGAGTTCTGAATGCCCAGCCACTTCACCTTGCCGGTCAGTACCGACGAGCTCGCGCGGCCGGTGACACGAGGTTCCCGCGTGTGCGGGACGGCGTCCAGCAGCGCTCCAAGCGAGATCACCACGCTGACTTCACTCCTCACGGCAACATCGGTGATGATGCTGGAGTAGGCGCGCCAACGCAGGTTCGGCTCGGTCCCGATGAACAGGAGAAAGTTGCGACTCTCATCCTCCTGTTCGTAGTAATAGAAGTCGTTCCTGGGCCAACGAATGACGCGCTTGCCTCGCCGGTCGATCCTCGTATGCGGGCGCGTGACGGTGAAGTCGTAGAACTCTTCAGGGTCGATCTCAGCGAATTTCTTCGCCGGGAGCTTGCGGACAAGATAGCGGATGGCCCTCGTCGCAGCCTGGGCGGCGTCCGGCCAGCCGGCGAATGCCACGATCATCGTCGGCAGCTTCAGATTGGGAGATTCGTGCTCTATTAGACTAGTCATAGGGGCAGTTTATCATGTTTGAAGAAGGCTTGGACTCTACGATTGCGTACCTATGCCCGGACGAATCCGTACCCGGTTTCTCGTCACGACGAAGAGCAGGCACGCCTGAATGTCCTCGGACTCTAGGATCGGATATTCGGCAAGAATAGTCTCTGCGTTTTCTCCTGCAGCCAGCATACCCAAGACGTGCTCCACCGCAATTCGCATGTCACGAATAATGGGTTTGCCTCCGAGTATGTCTGAACGAACAGTTATACGGTTGAGCAGATCCGAGTTGTCCATGAAGCAAGTTTAGCATGGCAGGGTTAGGGTGTCAGCGGCGTGATATACTCGCCTCGCCCGAAGAAGCCATGCAGACGATTGGGGGAGACTTATGGGCCAGCAGAACGTCATCGGAGTGTCGGTAACAGCCTCGAACGCGCAGGTGGCCTTAGATAGGATAAAGCACCTCGACGAACTTGGAATCGGGTGCGCGTGGCTCACGTCGAGCGGCGGAGGCGGCGAGGCGGTGACCGTCCTGGCTGCGGCCGCGGCGGTAACCGACGAGATCAAACTTGGAACTTCCATAGTACAGACATGGTCGCGCCACCCGGTCACCCTGGTACAGCAGGTCCAGGTGATCGACAGCCTCGCGCCCGGACGATTCAGGTTGGGTGTGGGACCGAGTCACCGAGCCGGCATGATTAGTACCTTCGGCGTGGACTTTCGCGCCCCGATCGGCCACCTCAGAGAGTACCTTCATATCCTGCGCGCCCTGATGCACAGCGGCGCGGTCGAGTTCGAGGGACGCTGGTATTCCGCCAACTCCTCAATTGCAAACCCCGTCGATGTCCCCATCATGGCTTCGGCGCTGCGTCCCGGGGCCTTCGAGACGTGCGGAGAGATGTCGGACGGCGCGATAAGCTGGGTGTGTCCTCACTTCTACCTGAGAGACACGGCGGTGCCGGCCATGAATAGAGGGGCGGAGTCGGCTGGACGGGACGTGCCGCCGCTGATCGCCCATGCGCCGGTGTGCGTAACGGATGATCTTGACGCCGCGCGAGACGGCGTGCGAACCCGGCTTGGATACTTCCCAGCCAACCCGTTCTACGCGAACATGTTCGCCGAGGCAGGATTCGCGGACACGCCCGAGTCCGGCTGGACCAACGAAATGCTGGATGAGGTACTTATCGCTGGAGACGAAGCAACGGTGGCAGAGCGCATCCGGACGATCTTCGATTGGGGCGCATCTGAGTTGCTGGCCACGCCAATCCCCGCCGGAGATGACCCGGACGCCACCGAGCAGCGCACGCTAAATCTGCTGGCTGAAGTCCAGAAGGAGGTAGGGTCACAGGATCAGCCATGAAACTCGGCCTCGACAAGTTCGCCTCGGCAACCGTGACGCACAATACGACCTGGGTGTTCGCTGTGCTGTCAGACGGTGAGGACAATTCGACCACTGTTGAGATAGGCTCTCGCCAGGTTGCGGAAGCATTGAAGGGGATGGCGTCGATACTGAGTGACGAGGACATATCCGACGAATCTGAAGTCGAGGGGCTCCTTGGCCTCACTCCTGCAATGTTGAGACAGGACCCAACTTCCGCCACTGCGGTCAGCGGGCTTAGAACTGCCGTAACGCAGCTTTGCGCCACGCGATCGGGATTCAGCCTGTCGGACTATCTTGGAGCCGGCTCCTCCGAGAGGATAAAGCTCTACGCGAACATCAACCGGTCGCTATTCGCAACGGACAGGACTCCTGCGGACTTTGGACACGTGGCCGAGCGAGCCGCAAACGCTGGATTCAGCGTGTTCAAGTGCGCGCCGTTCGACGAGGTGAGGCCGCCTTCGTCTCCTGACCGTATCCTGGACCAGGCCGCAACCGGCCTGGCAAGAGTTCAAGCGGTTCGTGAAGCTGTCGGCGCCGATGCGACCGTGTTGGTGGACTGCCACAGCCGCTTTGAGCGAGATACCGCGCCGCTCATAGTTGAGGAGCTTGCCAAGCTCAACGTTGGGTGGTTCGAGGAGCCTGTGCAGCCGACTTCGGACCCCGATGACCTCGCCGCCATCGCGCGCTGGGCACCGATGCCCGTGGCAGGGGGAGAGTCCGGCTACGGCGTCGAATTCTTCGACGGGCTGCTGGACACCGAGGCAGTGTCGATCGTCATGCCCGACATCAAACACTGCGGAGGGGCGATCGAAGCGGTGACCATAGGCCGCTCGACCAGTTCAAAGGGGAAAGGGTACTCAATGCACAGTCCGTCAGGGCCCATCTCGCTGCTTGCGAGCGGCCATGCGACGGCAGCCCTCCCGCACTCGATGCCCCTTGAGCACGCCGTGTACGAGGCTGACTGGCGAGCCGACCTGCTCCTGCCGCGTGAGCGCGTAGAAGGCGGCCACCTGTACATCACGTCGTCGCCGGGACTTGGCGCTGAGCTCGACTGGGAGTTGGTGCAGCGATTCGGGCGCGTGTGGAACTAGCGCAAAGATATACGAGGAGCGAGGAGTGACAGAGACCCGACCTGACGCCAAGTTTTCCTGGTTCATCCCGATAGACGGCGACGGCGCTCATATTGGGACCGTCCGCGCCGAGCGTCCGCCCACGTTCGAATACCTTCGCGACGTCGTCCAGACTGCCGAGGACGAAGGGTTCTACTCGCTGCTCATACCGACAAGGTTCGCCAACGGTCTGTTCGATGAGGGCGAGCCTCTGGCAGAGACGTGGACCATGGCGACCGCGCTCGCCGCGGTCACGAGCAGAATCCGGTTCCTGATAGCGCTGCGTCCGGGTTTCATCTCACCGGGCCTGTTCGCACAGATGGCGGCGACGCTCGACCAGATCAGCGGAGGCCGTATCGACATCAACATCGTACCCGGAGGCATCCAGGGTGACTTCGAGCGGATGGGCGAGGAGAGCGACCACGCACACCGCTACGCGCGTGCCGAGGAGTTCATCGCAGCCTGCCGCACACTGTGGGAGTCTCCCGAGCCCAAGACCTTCGACGGAGAGCACGTCAGGCTGAACGGCGCACTCTGCTCTCCCGGTCCGGTTGGCGACGGGCCGAAGTTCTACCTGGGCGGAGCCTCCGATGCTGCGCTGAGACTTGCCGGCAGACAGTCGGATGTCTATCTCGCCTGGATCCTGCCACAGGACATCCTGGGCCCGTTCTTCGACCGCGCGAGGGAGAAGTTTGCCGAGGCGGGCCGCACGGGGAGTTTCGGGCTGCGCACCCACCTGATCGTCAGGAATACGGAGGCAGAGGCGTGGGACGCCGCTGAAGACCTTCTGTCCGAAGCGGCGGCTGTAGTGAAGGAGCAGCGAAGCGCGGCATTCACCGGCACGGCCATGGTGGGGCAGCGCGCACAGGCTAGGATAGTTGAAGATCACCGAGTCAGCGACCACCTGTGGAACGGCATCTCAACTGTGCGGGTCAACTGCGGCACAGCCATTGTCGGCGACCCCGAACAGGTTGCTCGCGAGCTGCTTGGCTACTGGAGGCTCGGAATCGACGAGTTCATCTTGTCCGGCTTCCCGCACGTTGAAGAGTGCCGCCGAGTGGCTTCAGACGTGATCCCGGTACTGAAGACGCTCATAGCGGCTGAATCCCAGGGATAGGTCTAGTGACGTCCCTTCAGACGGACAGACTGCGATTCGCCAGAAGGCGGCATCACTGAAGCCCGCTGGCCCACCTCGCGAGTGCCTTGTTCGGCTCGGCGATCTCTTCAACTGAGGTGTAATAGTAGTCCTGCCAGCCCTTCTCAGGGGTGCCGGTGAAGAGCATCAGGTTCAGGGGGTACTCTTCGCTGTCGGTGACGCGCCGGAAGTCGTCCCGGAACAGGAAGGTCGGCTTGCCGAGGGCTATTGCCATTCCCAACTCGATCATGACGCCCTCGTCAGGCGGCACACCATTGACGACAGCGAAGATCGCATCCGAGTCTCGCACGTCCCTGAAGTCGGCCTGCCCTATTCTATACGCCCATCCAGAGACTGACATGTCCTCCTGGTTATTGCGTGCGAAAGGCTCCCACACCTCCAGCCCCAGCGTTTCGAGAGCCGCGACAATGCCGGGCAAGAGCATCTCTTTCTGCTGAGCCGAAAAGCCGTACGGGTTGGCGAAGTATATGGTTTTGGGTCGGTGCATGTCAGATTACCTTGACAGCTCTTCCAGATCGGCCAACCATTTCACCCTGAAACCGGATGTCCAAGCATCTCAGCGAACCTCCTGAATGTCGGACTCCGCGCGGCGATGTGTTCTGGGCTGACGTGCTCGGCGATCCTAGGGTTGTCGCGCGTCTTTCGGAACTGGCGACCATTCTCTCGGAACACACGCTCCAGTAAGTCCGCTGGTGTGGGATGGTCTTCTGGATTGCTTCTAATGTTTACGCGAGCACGAGGACCGAGCACAGACTGGACGGCCTCCTCGTCACATGCAATCCAGCCTTCCAGAGCGTGGTCGACGACTGCATATCTGATAGGGATCGTGAAGATCTCGTTCAGACGTCTTTGGACAGGTCGTATCCGCTGCTCCGTCACACTAGGGTCGACTCTTTCGGAGTCGATGCAAACTACGATTAGGTCGATATCCCGACGCTCTCTCAGCATTGCTTCAACATTGCGGGCCATCTTGTCAGGCAGAAGCATCTCCGACTGTTTGACGACCCGCGCCCTGATCCTCGATCTGTATCCGAGCTTGCCAGTCAAGATTGGGATAGTATCCCGGTCGCTTGGCCCCTCCACAAATAGGCCGAGGCTCACGGCCACCCGCCCAAGTACCCGGAATACCATGCATCGCCTGCACCCAGCGCGGCGACGGTCTCTCGAAGTACGCCTTCGTCTTTCAAGGGTTTCAGACTTGTCTTACCATCTCTCTTCTCAACTACCACGAAGCTGTCATATGGCAACCAGTCCAGCAAACGTGTGGACTGAGTGGTAACGATTACCTGAGTGTCACGTGACGCTACTTCCAACAAATCAGCCACGGTTTCCATCATTAGCGGGTGAATCTCCGCCTCAGGTGTCTCCAAGCAGATGAGTTCCGGAAGCGGCTCGACAACGAGTGCGACCGACAGGGCCAGGGCCAGCAAGGTCCCATCAGACAAGCCCCATGCCCCGACAGCATTCTCAAGATCTTTCTCTTTCAGAGCAACATAGGTCTGCCCATCTCCAAATATGGGGGAGACAAGCCGCTCAACGGTTGGAACCATGACTTGGAGCATACCGACAGCCTCTTCAAGGTCGGGATGGCCCTCTGAAAACAGGCTGTGGATCACTGTCGACAGGTTGGATCCTGACTCATTGAGGATGTGCTCCTGTTTCACTTTCGTCGGCTTGCGCATCAAGTCAGGTGAGAAGTCGTAGAACTGCCACAGTTTGAGTCTGTCCAGCGTCTCCTTTGCGGAGAGCGAGATGTAGGATTCAGTAGGAGACCTAAATCCCAAGTTCCCAACTGACATTGAGTCCACGAGATGATGCTCTTCACTGAAGTGGGGACTTCCCCGAGCTTCCGCGATCTCTGTCGCAAGCCCGAGAGTTGCAGAACTCGTGTCATCACTAGGGAATTCGACCTCGAATCGCAAGTGTGAGTCGGTGTGCCCTCCCCAAACCACCTGACCGTATCCTCCACGATCTTCCAATTCTGACTTTGCGAGATCAGGAGCTTGTCCCGGATCGGAGTATATGGCCTTCACGAACTTCAGCGCGTCGAGCAAGTTCGACTTGCCGGAGCCGTTCGGCCCGATCAGCACAGTCAGTGGCCCCGGACGGAATTCAACGTCCTTCAGACTGCGGAAGTTCTTGATTGCTATGCGGGAGATCATGCCTTCATTGTGTCCCTACTCAGCGCCGCAGAGGGAGCACGCCAGGGCGAACATGATCTTCGTGCCGCTTATGAGGCTGGCGATGCCGACGGACTCGTCGGTGCCGTGGGCGCGGGAGAGCATGGGGTCGTCGTCCGGGTGAGAGCCTGAGAACCCGTACGTGATTACGTTGAGCGGACGTGTGAAACGCGAGTCGGTGAACCCGGTGCTGATCGCGGGCACCCACTGGATGTCGTCTCGTTCCAGGGCGATAGCAGTCGCGGCCTGGATGTGCTCGGCCAGCTCGGTCTCGAACTCGGACGAGTTGGGCACGGCCATGTAGTCGATCTCGTAGCTGACCCCTGGGATGTCCTCTTTGATCCGGTCGAGCTCGGCGCGGAGGTAGTCGTCGTCCTGGTGCGGGAGGGTGCGAACGTCGCAGGTGAGATTAATCTGCTCCGGCACGCTATTCGACTTTACGCCGCCCTTTATCATCGTCGGCGTGATCGTCATGCGGGACAGCGCGGTTAGCATCGAGGCAAAGCGCGGATTTTCCTCGGAGACCTCCGCGATGATCTCGTCGACGTTCTCAGCCGACGGCGCGTGCTCGATAGCGAAGTTGGACAGGTGAGCGAACAGGCTGGTCGAGGTGTCGCGCTCAGGCTCGTAGCTCTCGATGCGGTTGAGAAGCTGCGACAGCCTGTACAGCGCGTTGGTGCCCTGCCAGGGGACGGAGGCGTGGGCACTGACGCCCTTGACCTCGAACTCCACCTGGAGGCGGCCTTTCTCCCCCACTCCAAGCAGGTATGTAAGCCCTCCGGCGGCCTCGATGGGAGTTCCCCCGCCCTCGTTGACGGCGTACGGCGCGGTGATCTTCTCAGGGTGGTTCTCGGCCAGCCATCCGAAACCGTAACGTCCGCCGTGCTCCTCGTCGGCGCCGGAGCACAGTACGAGGCTATCTCGAAGCTGTACGCCGTTGCGCTTCAGCAGGCGCATAGCCATGAGCTGCGCGGCGAGCAGGCCCTTGCAGTCGGATGCTCCCCTTCCGTAGATTCGGCCCTCGTGGATGGTTGCGCTGAAGGGAGGAAACATCCACTTCTCCTCCTCTTCCACGGGAACGACGTCCGTGTGGGACATGAACATCAGCCGCGCCTGCGGGTTGCCGCCCTCTATCCTGGCTATGATGTTGCCGCGCTCGGGCACTCGTCCCAGGATTTCGGAGTCGATGCCGTCCTCGGCAAGCCAGTCCCGGATGTACTCGCAGACCGGCGTCTCATCGCCTGTGGGCATGAAACCGGTGTTCACGGACGGTATCTGGACAAGCTCCCTGTGAAGCTGGACGATCTCGTCTTCCATGCCGTCTATCTGGGCGAAGACGGCTCTCAGGTCTGGCATCGGCCTCTCCTACTATCTATCTACTTGAACAGGTACCTGGCCATCAGCAGGCCGGCTACGGTTTTGGCGTCCTGGATTTCGCCGAGCCTGATCAGGCGGTCCACCCTGGACATCGGAACAGTCTCGACGCTGATGTCCTCGTCTTCGTCGCCCGGCAGTCTGCTTGGAACGAGGTCCCGCGCGATGTACAGGTACAGGAACTCGGTGCAGAACCCGGGTGACGAGTAAACGCCTCCGAGCGCTCGGAGGTTTTGGGAAGCGTACCCCGTCTCCTCCCGCAGCTCGCGCTGCGCCGTGTCGTCCGGCGACTCGCCACTCTCGATCACTCCGGCCGGGAGCTCCAGGAGCGACTGTCCGGCGGCGTACCTGTACTGGCGAACGAGCAGCACGTTGTCTTCCGTATCAATCGGAATGATCGCCACCGCGCCCGGATGCTGCACCACCTCCCTGGTGATCTGCTTGCCATCGGGCATCAGCAGAGTATCGACCCTGGTCTCGATGACCCGACCGCTGAACACCGTCTCCTGGCTGATTGGCTGAGGCTGATTCAAGTGCGTACTCTCCGTGGGTGCTCAGGCTGTTCAACTACGGATCGACAGTTTACGGGTGCAGGGCGTGCCCTGCTTTGTGGGTGCGGGGCCGTGCCCTGCTCAGGTCGGGGAGGTGAGATTGTAGACTAGCCCCAGCCTACGCGTGAGCTGGTTGTAGAACGCGGTCCTGGGCTGGTAGCGAAGAAAGCGCGCCGTGTAAGGGCTGCGCCGGATAGTCACCTTGAAGTCGGGCTCCAGCTCCACGTCCTCCATGCCGTCCACACTCAGCGAGGCGTGCTTGCCGTCGGTCGCCGACAGTGTCACCTCAGTATCGTGGGGAAGCACCAGGCCGTCACGCAGACCGGTGTGCGGCGCGACCGGCTGGAGCATGATCATCTCCGCCTCCGGGAAGAAGATCGGCCCGCCGGCGGAGAGCGCGTAGCCCGTGCTTCCGGTGGGCGTGGAGACTATCACCGCGTCCGCCCGATAGGAGGTCAGGAACTGCCTGTCCACGACGGTGTCGATATCCAGCAGCCTGGCGACACCGCCGCGCCCGATCACCACGTCGTTGAGCGCATCCGCGCTGAGAAACAGGTTGCCGCTGCCGTCGGTCACGGAGGCGCGCAGCATCATGCGGCGTTCGACACGCATGTCGCCGTTGAGATACGCGGGAAGACGTTCAGCCGCGTCTTCGACTCTTAGCTCGCTCATGAAGCCGACCCTGCCCATGTTGACTCCCACAATCGGGACGGAGTGGGCGGCGATGGCGTGGACCGTGCGGAGAATGGTGCCGTCTCCACCGGCGACGACGATCAGCGTGGTCTCGGGGAGGAGGTCGGAGCGCTCCCCCACCTCGAACGCAGACGACACCCACGAATGGGCGCGTAGTTCGAGGCTGGAGATTAGCGAGTCTATTAGGCACGGCGCTTCTGCGACCAGCGCGTTATAGACGAATCCGATCAGTGGCATGTGAGCAGCCGGTTCAGAGTTGTCGTCAGACGGTGACAGTTTACCAGCTTTTCGGATCGGAGAGAGAAGCGCCCTGAATATGCGGTCGCACTGTCACTAATCTTGGAAATGCCCAAAACAAGTACAAATTATCGCTGGAAGGAATTATGCCCAAGGCAGTTTCATTAAGAATGCGGCGAAAGGTGTAGCCGTCCCTAATGCTGTTGGAGGTAGGGATCAGGTGAGTGCCCTGCTGTCGCCACTGGTGCGAGAGGAGAGATCTATTGCCCGTGAATCCTAGAGTGATTGCAGCGACGATCGCAGTTGCGTTCGCCGCTTCCCTTTTCAGCCTGGTGGCACCGCCGCTGCTGTCTCTTGTTCCTGCCGACACCGCTCACGCCCAGCAGCAAGACGAGCCGATGATTGACATCGAGTTTAGTCCCGAAGGCACGGTGACCAAGGGCACCAAGATCGACTTTACGCTCAAGTTCAGCGGTCTGAGCAGCTACGACAGCAATTCCGGACTCAAGTACGGCGTCAATGTTGTCGGGCATCAACTGCCACGCGTAGTCCAGTGTGGAAGCACGGGAGCCTTTGCCGACCCCGTAGGCATTGGCACGATAAGCGGCGGGAACGCTACCACAACGGGAACGATCCCAAGCACGTGTTCCGGTGGCCTGCTCATCCTGGTCGCCAGCCTATATGACAGCAATGACGACGAGATCATCTCGACCGCCAAAGGGTTCACGGTTACCGGTGTCCAGTCATGGGACTTGCCTGGCACTCAGCCTACCAGCCCCGCCGGTCTCTGGGGCGAAGGCGTCAATGTTCCGACGAGCAACGGTTCGGTGGGTATGACACGGCTTCACGTAGTCGATAAGGTCAATCAGAAGGTTTACGTCTACCATCTCCCGGCCTACAACGATCAGTACACACCTGAAGATGAAAGGGACTCCCTCACTTTCGTCGAGACCTACGATCTTGCGTCGACTACGGCCCCCTGGGGAATCGTGTCCAGCAAAATGGCTGGCATTACCTGGGTGTCGGACGATCACTCCGGCACCAGCAGCGACAGAATCTTCGCTTACAGGAAAGGTAACATCGAAGAGCGCGTCTCAAACAAGGAATTCAACCTGCACGAAAGTAATTCTGCTCCCAGGGGAATTCACTATACCAGCGAACTGTACGTAGCCGACGATGATGCCGACAAGATTTTTGCCTACGAGAGTCGTTACGGCAGCGGACGCGACAGTGGAAATGACTACGAACTGGATAGCGACAACACACACATATCCGGCATCTGGGCCAGCGGCCACACAATGTGGGTGGCCGACTATGATGACGACAAACTCTATGCCTACAATATGCATCCCAATAACGACCACATACCCGAATGGGATGTTATTGGAATCAACGATGACCCTGCCGGTATCTGGTCAAACTATGACCGAATGTACGTTGTGGATTCGACGGAGAAGACGATCTATGGCTACTCGCTCCCGAGGAGAAAACTCAGTCCGCACGTAATCAGCGGACGCACGTATGTCGAGCATCCGGAGAACAGTACGGAGAACATCGAACGCTACTCCGCCACCGATCCAGTGAACCAATCGATTAGCTGGTCGCTCTTCCCGTCTGGCGACCATCAGTATTTCGAAATCTACGATGGCTATCTCTCCTTTAAGAGCCCGCCCAACTACGAGGATCCTAAAGACATTGACCCTACGGACAACATATATCATCTGGTTCTAATAGCTTCCTCGGGCGAATATACGCACACGTACTACCCGGTGAGGGTAGAGGTCACAGATGTTCCCTGGGAACAACCATACTTCCCGGACCCGAGCACCACGCGTACCATCGAGGAGAACACGACCGCAGGCCAGAACATTGGCGATCCCGTCGTGGCCGAGCCACGGGACAGTGACGTTCTGGTCTATTCGTTCGGCGGTACCGATGCCGCATCTTTCGACTTCAATACATCGACTGCTCAGATCATTACCAAGGCTGAACTCAACTATGAGGCTAAGCCCAGCTACTCCGTGACTGTGTCCGTCCGGGACAATGAGGACAAGGACGGCACCAATCCCAGTACGGAAATCGACGACAGCATTGACGTGACCATAGAGGTCATTGATTTGGATGAAGGACCAGTAGTTGACGGTCCTGGCTACGTCGACCACCCAGAAAACGAGCTGCAGGTGGCCGAGTACACCGCCGATGACCCGAACAGCCGGTCGACCAGCTGGCAGCCTCTAACTGGAGACGACGCCGGCAAGTTCACCTTCTCCAATGGCGTCCTCAGCTTCGAGTCTGCTCCGAACCATGAAGACGCACAAGACCGAGACGAGGACAACTACTACGAGGTGACGATAGCGGTAAGTGCTGGGAACGATACAGGCTCGCAGGACGTTACTGTTTACGTCACCGATGTAAACGAAGCCCCGACGTTCTCCAGCGGTTCGGTCAATAGAAGCGTTGCTGAGAATACGGCCGTTGGCGAAAACGTCGGCGATCCGGTCACAGCCTCCGACGTGGATGATGGTGACTCGCTTACCTACGAACTGGGCGGAGACGACGCGCCTGCTTTCAGCATCGACTCATCGACGGGTCAGATCATCACTTACGACCCGCTCGACCACGAGACGGAAGATGAATACAACGTCACGGTAACCGCAAGCGACCAGTCGAACGCGACCAGCTCAATCATCGTTTCGATCTCGGTCGATGACGCCAACGATCAACCGGCGTTCCCAACCACCGAGACCGGACAGCGCAGCGTGGAAGAGAACGCGGCGAATGCCAACGTCGGCGCGCCGGTTGCGGCCACCGATCAGGATGGCGATACCCTCACCTATGAGTTGACCGGTGGAGCTACCTCTACCTTCTCGATTGACCAGCGGACAGGCCAGTTGAGAACCAACGGTGCCTTGGACAGCGATGACCAGGACACATACTCCCTCACCGTTTCTGTCCGCGACAACAAAGACGCTCAGGGAGCGCCGGACACAGCGGAGGACGCCTCCATCCAAGTGACCATAACCGTCACTGACGTAAACGAGCCCCCGGTGTTGACCGGGGATACCTCGCCTGACTTCGCAGAGAACGGTTCCGGGACAGTCGCAACTTACGATGATGGCGATCCTGAGCAAGGCAGTATCACCTGGTCGCTGTCTGGGGCCGACGCCGCCGACTTGGACGTGAGTGGCGGTGTTCTGACCTTTAACAGCCCGCCGAACCACGAGGTGCAAGACACTTACAACGTCATTGTGCAGGCCTTTGATGGGAACAGCACTGGTACGCTGCCCGTAGTCGTCACTGTCACGGATGTCAATGAGAAACCCACATTCCCGCCGACTGAGACTGAACAGCGTAGCGTGGTTGAAAATACGGGCACGGGTCAAGACGTTGGTATTCCGGTAGCGGCCGATGACCCGGATGAAGACGCCATACTTGACTATACTCTGAGCGGGCCCGATGCTGCGTCCTTCGACATCAATTCGTCGAATGGTCAAATCCTGACGAAGGACGCACTGGATGAGGATACAAAGAACACCTATGACGTAACCGTTGAGGTCCACGACGGCAAGGCCGACGACGGCAGTGTCTCCACGACAACGGACGCATCAATCCCAGTCACGATCACTGTAACCGGCGTGAACGAGCCTCCGGTCGTGTCTGGCACGACCACAACAGAGTACGCCGAGAACGATGATCACGCTGTGGAAACCTACACCGCGACCGATCCCGAGAATGACAACATTACCTGGTCGCTGGCAGGCACCGGTAGCGATGTCATGGACATTACACCCTCTGGCGGCGAACTTACATTTAACGATGCGCCGAACTACGAAGCCAAAAACGTATATCGCGTAACTGTGCAGGCCTCCGATGGACACAGCACAACCACGCACCCTGTCAAGATCGACATTACCGACGTCAATGAGCAAGCTGAGTTCCCGGGAGCAACCACCTCTCGAAGCGTAGTTGAGAATACGCTTGCAGGTCAGAATATCGGCCTCCCGGTCTCGGCTACGGACCCGGACAGTGGCGACACACTAACCTACATCCTACGCGGTCAAGATGCTGACCTCTTCGGCATTGCCACCTCAACAGGACAGATTCTGACCAAGTCAGACCTCGACGCCGACATTGGAGACACATACTACGTGTACGTGGACGTACACGACGGCAAGGACGAGAACGGCGGTCCTTCCACGGCCTATGACGACTACATTGACGTCACCATCACGGTCGAGAACGTGAACGAGGTGCCGGTGGTGTCCGGGACCACCACAACGTCATACGTCGAGAACGACACTGGAGCGGTGGCAACCTACACTGCGGATGACCCGGAGAACGATGACATCACCTGGTCCCCGTCTGGGACAAATGCCAACGCTTTTTCGATATCGGAGGATGGTGTCCTTTCATTCGTGACACCACCGGACTTCGAGGCCAAGGAAGAATACAGCGTCACTGTAAAGGCCTCCGACGGCAAACTCACTGGCACGCTGGAAGTGACCATCACCATCACGGACGTTAACGAGCCGCCGGACGTGACCGGAAGGACTGCGATCACATTTGTCGAGACCGCAACCGGACCGGTGGAAACCTTCAAGGCGAACGACCCTGAAGAGAGCGACTCAGACATAACATGGGAGGTATTGGGAACGAATGCGGGCGACTTCACCATCACGAACGGTGCGTTGAACTTCGCTTCGACTCCAGACTACCAGATCGGCCAGGACAACACGTACGAAATAACCATCAAGGCAACGGACGATGAGGATCTATACGACGAGTTGGAAGTGACGGTCATCGTGACCGATGAGAACGAGCCTCCTGAGTTCTCAGGAGCGACTACGTCCCGTGACGTATCCGAGAACACCGCCCCGAACCAGAACGTCGGCTCGCCGGTCAGTGCCACTGATCCCGAGAGAGATCTTCTGACCTACTCGATAAGCGGATCCGATTCTCAGTTCTTTGACATCGCCACATCGACGGGTCAGATTCTGACGAAGTCTACTGACCTCGACTACGAGAGCAGCAAGAAGAGCTACACGGTAACCGTGCGGGTTACCGACAACAAGAACAAGCAGGGCAACGACGATCCGACTATTGACAACACCATCGATGTGACCATCAACGTCATCGATGAGGATGAGGGTCCCGAGATTACGAGCGGCGCCACCACTACAAGCTGGAACGAGAACGCAACTGGCACGGTTGAGACATACCGTGCCAGCGACCCTGAGAATGCAACGACAACCTGGACAGTACATGGTCCTGACGCCGGAGACTTCGGAATCACAGAAGACGGCGACCTCTATATCGATACGATGCCTGACTACGAAAGCAAGCCTTTCTACCAAGTGAGGGTGCAGGTGTCCGACGGGGGCAACATCGCCGAACTGGATGTGACGATCAACATCGAGAACGTGGACGAGGACGGCGAGGTAACGCTCTCCCCTACCTCGCCCCAGGTTGGTACGCCCGTTAACGCCAGCCTGACCGATCCCGACCGTCTCGTATCGATTACAAGTTGGGCCTGGCATCGCTCGCCAGACAAGAACCAGAACAATTGGACACTCATTGGCGGTGCGACAGGAAGTGCCTATACGCCAGTTGACGCCGACGAGGGCAATTACCTACGTGCAACCGCGTCCTACGACGACGGGCACGGAACCGGCAAGAGCGCCCATGGCATCTCAGACAGCCAGGTGCCTACAACAAACAGCCCACCGTCATTCTTTCCAAATGTCGTTCGCGAAGTTAACGAGAACACTGGACCCAACCAGCCCATCGGGGACCCTGTAACGGCAATGAACGCCGAAACCGAAGATACCTTGGTCTACGCACTGGGTGGAACTGACGCTGGCTCGTTCGACTTCTCCACGTCGACTGGCCAGTTGATGACCAAGGACGATCTCGACTTCGAGACAAAACCCAGCTACACGGTTACCGTGTCGGTCAGCGACGGCAAGAATACCAACAACGGAGTCGACACATCGACGGATGACACCATCACGGTGACGGTCAACGTCAAGAACGTCAATGAAGCCCCAGAGTTGGCTGGTCCAGAAACTGTTGACTTCAATGAGAATGCTACAACTGAAGTCGCGTCCTATACCGCCACAGACCCGGAGAAGGACTCTATCAGCTGGAGCGTGTCGGGAACCGACCCAGGCGCCTTCGACATCGCGACCGGAACCTTGTCGTTCAAGTCACCTCCGGACTTTGAGACCAAGCCAAGCTACCAGGTGACAGTGGAGGCAACCGACGGCCCCAACACCGACAGGCTAGTTGTGACGGTCAACATCAACAATTTGGAAGAAGAAGGTTCTCTGACCCTGTCGTCTGAACAGCCGCAGAGAGACGCGCGACTCACCGCCACTCTTTCCGACCCCGACGGGGATATTTCAGAACTCACGTGGACATGGGAGGCCGGTACAAGCACGGTCCAAACAGCCACTTCAAGTAGTAGCACTACCAACAGCTACACGCCAGTCGACGGCGACGTGGGCAAGAGCATTCGGGTCACGGTCTCCTACACAGACGTTCTTGGCTCGGGCAAGAGCGCATCGGTGACATCAGAAAATCAGGTTCGTCAGCCACCAGTTGTTCACCATGCGCCAACGTACCAGTCACAGACTACAGAGCGTTCCGTACCTGAGAACTCGGACACAGGGGAAAACATCGGAGACCCAGTAACAGCTACTGACCAGAATAGTGAAGATGTTCTGAACTACAAACTAGGGGGACAGGATGCCGCGCCCTTCGATATCAACACTTCAAGCGGTCAGCTAAAGACCAAGTCAGATCTGGATCACGAGGACAAGGACATCTATACCGTCACGGTTACGGCAACCGATCCATCCAACCTTGAGGCCACCATTACGGTGACGATTACAGTCACAGACGTTAACGAGTCCCCGAAGATTACCGGACCAAGGACAGTCACGTACAAAGAGAACAACTCAGACGCCGTGGCAAATTACACCGTCACCGATCCGGAGAACGGTAGGGTGACCGTGGAACCGAAAGGTACCGACGGTGCCCAGTTCAGGATCCCTGGGGGCCAACTCTTCTTCAACGCGCATCCTGACTTCGAAGCACCACGGGATGTGGGTACGGACAATTCTTACAACATTACTCTGGAAGCCTCCGACGGCAACAGCACAACCACGTTGGAAGTGACCGTCACCGTCACCGACGTCAACGAGCCCCCGCAGTTCCCGAACGGGGACACTGGTGTTCGCAGCGTGACGGAGAACACGGCTGCCGGACAGAACGTCGGAGCACCGGTGTCGGCATCCGACCCTGAGAAGAATGCCCTGCACTACACCCTGAGCGGAAGGGACGCCCGGTACTTCGACATCGATGACTCGACCGGGCAGATTCTTGCTAAGATCGAGCTGAACTACGAGAGCAGGTCCAGCTACTCTGTGAGAGTGTCGGTGCGCGACAGCCTGAACGTCGACGGCAATACCGACGCGGTAACCGACGACACCATCGACATCACTATCAACGTGATCGGTGAGAACGAGGCGCCAGTGATCACTGGTGCCACCTCGACGAACTTCGCCGAGAACGGCACACGCGCAGTCGCGAGCTACTCAGGTCGAGACCCTGAGGGGAGTACCGTTCAGTGGACGCTGCTCGGCACCGACAGCGCGTACTTCGCTATCACCAATAGCGGTGTGCTCAGCTTCGACCCAGCCCCAGATTACGAAGACCCGATGGACTCCGACAGGAACAACGTGTACCACGTTACCGTGCAGGCGTCGGACGGCAACAACATCAACAGGCTGGATATGACCGTAACCGTCACCAACGTGGAGGAGGCCGGGACGGTAGAGCTCTCGTCGGTACAGCCGCAGGTCGATACAGCACTGACGGCCACCCTGGACGATCCCGACGATGTCGTTTCAGCTATCACCTGGTCGTGGCAGAGGTCGCGTGCAGGCAGCAGGTCCAGCTGGACCACCATAGGCACCGCCACCTCGGACAGCTACACGCCCGCCTTAGGAGACGTCGGCAGGTACCTCAGGGTCACCGCGAGGTACGACGACGGCTACAGCAACGGCAAGAGCGCGAGCGCCATCTCAGAAAACACCGTGCGCGCGGTCCCACAGAACAACAACCCGCCGCGATTCCTGTCACAGTTCACGAGCCGCACGGTCGATGAGAACACGGGTACCGGTGAGAACATCGGCGATCCAGTGACGGCCACGGACGACCCGACAGACAATCTGACCTACACGCTCGAAGGAACGGACGCCGCGATGTTCCGCATCGTCAGGTCGACCGGTCAACTCCAGACCAGGATGCCGCTAGACTACGAGTCCAGGACCGGCTACTCGGTCAGCGTGACAGCCGCGGACCCGTCCAACGCGACCAGCTCCATCAGAGTGAACATCACTGTAGTTAACATCGACGAGCCTCCAGTGGCTGTGGGCGACTCCGCCAGGGCTACCGAGGACGGCTCCGCCGTCACTATCGACGTTCTCGCGAACGACTCAGACCCTGAGGGCATGTCTCTCACCCTGTCAGCCGTCACGCAGCCAGCAAACGGCAGCGCTGTTGTCGCCGGCAGGAACGTCGAGTACACGCCCAACGCTGGCTACTACGGCTCCGACGCGTTCACGTACACCGTGTCGGACGGGAGCCTGACGTCGGTCGGCAGCGTATCAGTCATCGTGGACGCCGATGGCGATCCGACGGTCCAGGACGCGGTCATTCCCATCCAGTTCGTGCCGATCGACGGCGGGGGCGCGAGGATACTGCTCTCCGACTACTTCTCAGACCCAGACGACGGTCAACCACCCTACCAGGCAACGACATCCGACGCCGCGATAGCGACTGTCGAGGTCTCAGATAGCTACCTGTCCATCACACCGGTGGGTATCGGCGTGGCGACGACAACGCTGACCGTATCGGACACTCCCGGCATCAGCCAGGAGTTCAGGGTAGTCGTCTACAGGCCGGTCGTGGCTCGCACCCCCACCGAGACGGTACATATAGTCGATCCTGCAGTCGAGACCACTCTTACATCCACTACTACAGCCACGACCACGAGCAGCCTGTCCGTCATCTTCCAGGCCGGGGCCAGGGACCAGTTCTTCCAGGCTGCCATCGACGCACAGAGCAACAACTGCGGCGTGGAGGCCCCCATCGGCCACCAGCACGTGTGCGTGCTCGTGGACCTGTTCGACCTCGGCGCTCAGTCGATCGAGGAGAGCCTGAATCTGCCATCGACCCTCCATGTGGACCTGGATCAAACTCTGTACAGCGCTGTTCAGACGGCCATTGCCAGCGGCGAGTTCCAGATGTGGAAGGGCCACGGCCCGACGGATGTCTCCTGGGACCAGGTACCACTGTGCCCAGATCTGGTGGGACAAGACGAGTGCTACAGCCTCATCCCGAACGACGACAACGTAGGCGGGCGCATCACCGTTTTCAACATCATGGGCTTCAGCGAGTTCGCGGCAGGCCTCGATCAGCCCGCGCCACCTCCCACAGAGCCGCCTACCACAACTCCACCGCCCGACAATAGCGGTGGTGGCGGCAGCGGCTCCGGCTCCGGCAGCGGCGGTAGTAGCAGCTCCAGTGGAAGCAGTAGCTCCGGCAGCAGCGGCCGATCATCAAGCAGCGGTTATCGGTCAGCGCGGAACCCGCAGATAGACGGCCAGACCTTCGTGTCGTACCAGGAGAACGGAACGGACCCGGTCACCCAATACACCGTTGAATATCCGAACGAGGACGACATCGTGTGGTCCCTCCTCGGCTACGACAGGAAGACGTTCGAGATCTCCAACGACGGCGTTCTCAGCTTCAGGCATTCGCCGGACTACGAGAACCCAACAGGCAGAGACGGCAACACCTACTGGCTCATTGTGCAGGCCACGGACGACCGTCGGCCGAGCAAGTATGACATCACAAACGTGCAGGTGACCGTTACCCAAGTGAACGAGCTTGGTGTGCTCAGCGGCGATACAGAGCTGTCGGTCACTGAGGACCACACCGGGGCCATCGCGCAGTACCAGGTGGACGACCCTGAGAATGGCGTCATCACATGGTCGCTTTCAGGCCCGGACGCATCGGTGTTCGACATAGACGGTCAGGGCAACCTGGTACCGGCAGACAGCCTCGACTTCGAGACTCAGACCAGCTCCGCCGGGGACAACATCCACGTGCTGACCATCATGGCAACCGACGATGGCGAACCGGAAGCATCGGCCCAGCTCGACGTTGCCGTGACGGTGTCCAACGTGAACGAAGCTCCATGGGTCGGCGACATCCCAAGCGTCGATCTGAGCACGCGCCACCTGCCGTGGATGATCAACCTCGGGGAGTTCTTCACGGACCCCGATGGCGACTCGCTGACATACGAGGTCTCCGGTTGGGTCAGCGTGGACGTGGCCAGGGCCTCTATCGAGGCTGGCACCCTATCGATCGCTCCGATTGGCGGGGGAACGGTATCGTTCACAGTGGTCGGAGCCGACCCGGATGGCCTGCGGGCCGTAGGCACGGTGGCTGTGTCTGTAACCGAGCCTGCCCCGGCTCCCACGCCGGCGCCGGTGCCGGTCAAGGTGACTGTACCCGTCCCGACCAGCACGCCGGCCCCGGTTGCGGTCGTGGTTCCAGTGCCCACCCCTGTCGCGCCGGTCCCGATGGTTGCACCCGTGCCGTCCCCGACGCCCGTGCCGCTGTCGCCATTGTCCGAGCTTCGGTGGCGACACCAGACTCAGCAGCCGGATGCAGTGTCGAAGGTAGTCGTGGCGTTCGCCATCGAGCCTGTGGATGAGCCCAGGGCCGATGTGATGCTGCCGCCAGTGGCAACTCCGGTTCCGCCTCAGTACGTGTCGCCGGTAGATGCGGTAGCTGCTGCTCACGGTCAGGCGCCGCTGTCGGCATCACTCGATCAGGGTGGCGGCCTGCCGACCTGGCTGATGGTCCTGCTGACACTGATTGCAATGGTAACCGCGGGCTACGCTGTACGCATGTACGTCATACACCGTCTATAAGTAAGACTGCCGCGACATGGCAGGTGCGATGTCGCACAAGGCCATGTCGCGGCTACCCAGCGTTCGGCGGACTAGCGACCCTCACATGACGATGCTGTCCCAGATTGGTAGGCAAAGCCGCTTCCGTCATTCCGGCGAAAGCCGGAATCCAGGGGTCGTGGGGCGACATGCGCAGAGGCCGCCTGCTAATTTGGGACAGGTTCCTCACATGACTAAGCTATTGACACTCACTCGGCGAAGCTGGTAATTTACAGTTCGTGATGAAATTCGCAACCGCCACATTCTATTTTTGGACCTACGCTTATTTTAGCGGTGCCCACGCTGCCGACTGAGTCGTAACGTCCAGAGCCTGAAGAAGGCCAAGACAGATAACAAAACCCCAGTCGGTAGCGACTGGGGTTTTTGATTGTCTGAAGAGAGAAACAGTCCAGAGCCACAGGAGGAATTAGAGCCGATGCAAGAGTCACCTACAAGGGATGTGAATGTCGTGAGCACAAGCCAGCTAATCAGCCCCGTCGAATTGGCGAAAGAGCTTCCCGCCAGCGCTGCCGCCGAGCAGACGGTGCTGGCGGGTCGCGAACAGATTCGAGCCGTACTTCGCGGGGACGACGACCGAATGTTGATGGTCGTCGGACCGTGCTCGATTCATGACGAGCGCGCCGCCGTCGAGTACGCAGGGCGAATTCTAACGCTGCGCAAGGAGCTCGAAGATCGCCTGTTGATCGTAATGCGAGTGTACTTCGAGAAGCCGCGGACCACCGTCGGGTGGAAGGGCTTGATCTACGATCCACATCTCAACGACACGTTCGACATCGACGAGGGTCTGCGAACGGCGAGGCGGCTGATGCACTCGATCGCGGAAATGGGCGTCTACACCGGCACAGAATTCCTGGACCCCATAGTGCCGCAATACCTCGCCGACCTGGTCTGCTGGTCCACCATAGGCGCCAGGACCACCGAGAGCCAGACGCACAGGCAGATGGCTAGCGGCCTGTCGATGCCCGTGGGATTCAAGAACGGCACTGATGGGAGCGCGCAGATCGCCGTCGACGCGATGATCTCCGCCAGGTCCTCGCACGCTTTTCTCGGCATCGACCACGACGGCCAGACAGCGGTCATCCACACCGGCGGCAACCCGGACGGCCACCTGGTGCTTCGCGGTGGACGAGAAGGCCCGAACTTCGGCGAGGAGTCCATTGCCGATGCCCACAGAATGCTCAGCGAGGCGGAGGTACGCTCCGAGCTGCTGGTCGACTGCTCACACGGCAACTCGAACAAAGACCATCGACGACAGGAGATCGCATTCAAGGACGTTGTAGGACAGCGCGTAGGCGGCAACGAAAACATCATCGGGTGTATGCTCGAGTCGAACCTCAACCCCGGCGCCCAGAAGCTGAACGGAGGTCGGGACTCGCTGGAGTACGGCGTCTCGATCACCGACGCCTGCATAGGATGGGACGAGACTGAAGAGCTCCTCCGCTGGGCGTACGATAAGTCGGACGCCAGGGTCCCCGTTACGGCGGACTAAGAGCCGTACTGAGACAGCTCAGGCTGACTCGGGCAATTTCTGGGGATCCCAAACGTCACTTCCGCCCCCAACCACCATTCTGACCCAGGTCGGATGAGGAGTTGGGGGCGCTTTCTTGATCGCGGTTAGTTTCTGAACGCAGTTCACAAACAAGCTGGATCCGACACTGCCGGCACTCCCGAGTCAGTCGGACATAGCTAGCTGGTCACTCCGCCTCGAACAGCAACGTATCGGGGTGGAAAGCGTACCACCCGAACCAGAAGGACACGTACGAGGGGAGCCTGTCAAGAGTCTCTCCACCTGGACCTGTCAGTCCGGTGTCCGAGACCTGCCATACCTGACCCTCTTCATCTGTGACGGTCATCGGAACTGCGGGTGTCTGACCCTCGGAGTCGTGGGCGAACCGCCTGCCCTCCCGTTCGAACACCCGGGCGTCGGAGGAGATCGATGACGCCAGTATGACGATCTCCCGATCGCCCATGGTGTCGTTGACGACGCGCAACTCGTTCAGGTCGGATATGGGATACGCCTTGTGGATGTCCCCCACGCTCAGTGCGAGCACCTCGTCCTTTACGTCGAGGCGATCATCCCGGTTCCAGACGGGGAACATGGTGTCCGGGTCCACTCGATAGGCGTAGTAGATGGACTTGGGGTCGGCTTCAGGCTGATACATCCTCGGTGTGTAGTAACCTGTATCGTTGGAAATGATGCTGGTATCGGGGTGCTCTTCCAGCCACTCCTGCCAGGTCGTCAGCGCAACCGGGAAGAAGTCCAGCCTCAGATCGTCCCTCTTCGCCAACTTCCCGATTACCGGCCTGCCGACAAGCGAGCTCCAGAGCGTGTTCGTATTTCGGTCGTACATCAGCTTGTTGGAGCGATACAGCAGTCCGGACGTCCCGAACGTGGTAGGCTCTCCATCTACCATCCCGGAATACACGATTCCGGTGCCGCAGAGCGTTCACCACATTAGCGAGATCGGCTCCCCGCCGACGGTGTCGTTGACCATCTCGTGGGCGTTTACCACGCGAAGCGGATAAGCCTTGCTTTCTCCGTTGATGTGTACGCCGAAAACCCTGTCGTCCGGCTGCATGTACTCAGCCTCATCGGGAGTGAGCGCTCTGGGATTTCTCAGGTCAGGGATGCCGTCGGTGACTACTCCGCCCCACACAACCTCGGTCAGATCGATACGGGAATACTCAGCCGCGGGTCGAATGAAGAGCGCCATTCTCGGATCGATGGCCGAGTAAATCTTCGCTTTCCAGGCAGGGTATTCAGAGGGAGGCTCGAAGCGGTCGCTGTTCTGGCCCACCCAGTCCATCCAGCTCTCCCAATCCTCGCTGGCATACTCCTGCCCGGTCAGGTCGCGAAGCGCCTGCCCAATGAGGTCGTTCGATCGCCTGGATGGCATGAATCGCGCTATCTCCACCAGGAAGGGAACGAGCGATTGGTCGTTCTGAGCGACAACCTCATTGAGGGTTTCCGCGAGTTCAGGTTTGACGACGGAGAATGCGGGGAAGATGTCGTACATGGCGACATTGGAGTTGTAACCTACAGGCGTGGGAGTCTCAGCGGGGGGAGAAGTGGCCACAGCAACCGCTGTAGGGGTCGCTGCGGGGACAGCGGTGGCTGTTGCGACTGGCCCGGAAGTCGGGATCGCGGGCTCGGTAGTCGGAATCGCTGTCGGCCGTTCTACTACAATCGGCGACGGGGAGGGAGGAGGCTCAACAGGCTCCGATCCTCCACAGGCGAGGCCAACAACGGCAACCGTCATGGCAAGTATGGTTACGATGATTCTGGTCATAGTCAGTTCAGCAGTGTGCTCATTGTAGATACGAACAGAACGTCGTGAGCGGATGAGGCCTGAACTTGGGAGAGGCGCGGTCGACAGCAGCTATTGGCCGGCCTTGATCCAGTCTGAGATGCGCTCCGCCAACATCATGATCGGTACGTTGGTGTTGGACCTGGGACAGTCGGGCAGGATCGAGCCATCGACCAGCCGCAGACCTTGGACACCCTTCACCCGACCGTGCTGATCGACAACCGCCATCGGGTCGGAGTCAGGGCCCATCTTCGCTGTACACGATATGTGGTGCATGGTGCTCACGTTTCGCAGCATCCACTGATCGAGCGCGTCGTCGGAAGCGAGATCCGTCTCCGAGGGGGAAACCAGAGGACCGGCTATGTCCTCGAACTCTGAGTGCGCGACCAGGTCAAGACACAGTCTGACGCCATCGCGCATCCTCTGCCTGTCGAACTCCTCGGCCAGGAAGTTGTAGTCGAGAATCGGCTGCACATGGGGGTCCGCCGACTGGAGTCGCAGACTCCCCTGCCCTACTGCCAGGTACACGCCCACGCTCATAAGCAGCATGTGGCCCTCTTTGCGGAATCGCATGACCGTTATCATGTCGTTGCTCAGATGCGACCCTGGAGCGGAATACCTAAGCGCAACTTTCTGGGGTCCCACCTCCTGCGGCGGCGCGGGAACATGCGGCTGTGCATTCCACAGCATCGGGACAGACGGATGATCGCGCAGTCCGCTGCCGACCCCGGGCGAATCGTGGACAACGTCTATACCGTATTCAGAGAGGTGGTCTGCCGGCCCGACTCCAGACAGCATCAGCAGCTGCGGCGAAACGATCGGTCCGGCGCTCAGAACGATCTCGTCTCCGTAAACCTCGAACACCTCGTCTCCGCTCTCTACCTCTACCCCCACTGCCCTGCGGCCCTCGAACAGCACCCGGCGCACGAAGCATTTGGGCCTGATCGTTAGGTTCAAGCGATGGCGTGCCATGCCAAGGTAGCCGATTGCCGTACTCCACCTGACCCCACCGGGGTTATTCAGCGGGTATGGGCCAACTCCCGAGGCGTCCGGGTGGTTGTGGTCTGGGTTCTCTGGAAACCCAATGGACAGGCAGGCCTTGTAGAACGCAGATTGCTCCGGTTGGAGCGAGTCAAGGCTGTGCCGTCGTACGATAATCGGGCCGTCTGATCCGTGGTAGTCGTCAGAGAAGTCGGTATCGGACTCCATACGACGAAGGAACGGCAGGGTGTTTTCGTAAGTCCACTCGTCGTTTCCCAGGGAGGTCCAGTAGTCGAAGTCCGCCGCGACGGGTCGCAGGAACACCTGACCGTTGATCGCGCTGGTACCGCCGGTTACCTTGCCCCTCGGGACATCCATGGTTGGGTTCAACGCAGTGGCCCGACCGGTGAACTGCCAATTGTGACGGTCTTCCACCACGAAGTCGGTGCCCGTTCCCCAGCCGTACTTGAGGTCGTCTGGGATGGTGTCGAAGTCCGGGTAGTCTACCCCCGCCTCAAGCAGCAGCACCGAGCGGTTGGGGTCCTCAGACAACCTTGCAGCCAAGGCGCCTCCGCCCGATCCGGCCCCGACTATGATGTGGTCGTAGTTCAATTCCGGCGTCCCCTAACTGTGCATCGGATGAGTCTGGGATTGATGAATTTACCGCCCCTCTTGAATGGCCTCCGCGATCTTTTCACCGATCATCATCGTGGTCACGTTGATGTTGGCGCGAACACAGTCGGGCATTATCGACGCGTCGACGACCCGTATGCCCTCAAGTCCATGCACTCTCCCGTGCTGATCTACGACGGCCATAGCGTCGGACGCCGGCCCCATCTTGTTGGTACATGAGATATGGTGACCTGTCGTGACCTCCCGCATCATCCAGGCGTCGAGCTCGTCATCTGATTCCAGCGCCTCGTCGGGAGGTTCGACTCGCTCATCCAAAATCTCCGCCCATGCCTCATGCTCACCAAGTCCGACACAGATACGGACGGCTTCACGCATACGCTCGCGATCGAACTCCTCGGTGAAGTAGTTGTAGTCGAGCAGAGGCTGCTGGTGGGGGTCAGCCGACTGTAGCTTCAACTCACCCGAACCGACCTCAAGGTCGAGACCGACGATCATGCGGATACCTATCGGCTCCATTCGATCTCCGCCCCGGTTGACCCGCTCCGTCGCGAAGCTATTCATATAGACGATCATGTCATTGCGCAGATCGGACCCTGTGGCAGTGTAGCGCAGGCCGAACTGCATTCGTGGACCGTCTAGATCAAATTCGTGCTCGGGCTTCGCCCTCCAGGTCACGTACACCAGCGGATGGTCCCGCAGGTTCTGGCCGACGCCGGGGAGGTCGTGGACTACAGGGATGCCTATCCCATTGAGGTGTTCGGCCGGGCCAACACCGGACAGAAGGAGAATCTGAGGAGAGCCAACCGCGCCGGCGCTGAGTATTATCTCGTCGCCTTCGATGGTGAATACCTCACCGCCGCTCTCGACGACGACACCGGTTGCGCGGTTGCCGTCGAACTCGATTCGATGCACGACGCAGTTGGGACGTATCGTAAGATTCAGCCTGTGACGCGAGAGGCTCAGATAACCCAGATTGGTGCTCCATCGGATGCCGTTGGGATTGTTCAGGGGCAGCGGCCCAACTCCAGTGGAGTCGGGGTTGTTGTGGTCTGGACAGTCTTCGAACCCGTATTCCAGGCAGGACTGGTAGAACGCATTCGACACGGGCTGCCAAGTCTCCCGCTGGAACCTGTGGCAGATGATTGGCCCATCGGTGCCGTGAAAGTCGTCCGAGAACGTGGTGTCCGTCTCCAGCTTTCGGAAGAAAGGCAGGCAGTCCTCAAACCCCCACTCGTCGTTTCCCCATGACTGCCAGTTGTCGTAGTCCTCTGGCACTCCACGCAGGAATATCTGGCCGTTGATGGCGGAGGAGCCTCCGGTAACCTTACCCCTCGGAACGAGCATGGGTTCGGCCTCGTCCGTGGCGCGACCAGTGAACTGCCAGTTGTGGTCGCTGGTCATGATGTCTGTGGCCGTGGCGTAACCATAGCGGACCTCTTCAGGAAGATCTTCCATCTCCGCGTAGTCCGGTCCGGCCTCCAGCAGCAGGACCGACTTGGATGGGTCTTCGGTCAACCTGGCAGCCAGGATGGCGCCCGCCGACCCCGCTCCAATTACGATGTAGTCGTACTTCATGACAGCGCTCCTCGCTGGTTCCTGGAAGGTAGCGAAATCGCACCTTCGACTGTGACGGTCATGGGATCAATATTCTTACGGATCGCCAGCCGCGATTGCCGATCTACAGCTTCGTAGTCAGCCCAGCAGCACCTCTCGCAGACGTCGGATGACGACGTCCAGCTCCTGCTCGTCAAGGTTGAACGGGTCCACTCCAAGTTCGTCTGGGTTGTGGATGTTGTGCAGGTAGATTGGCTGGTCATCCGCTGCCATAGCGTCGTTGACTTCGTCCCGGGAAGGACCGCGCCAGTCCCCAGTGAAGCGAATGACGGCGATAGGAGTCAGGTAGTCCCGGTCGTCGTGCCGGATCGAAACATCGAGACCGGGTGCTTCGATCAGAGCATCCACCACCTGCTGGCTCATCTCCATGAAGTGGCGGTTCTCGGCTTCTTCGTCTTCTTCTGCGAAGATCTGCAGCGCCTCAACAAGACCTATGATCTCCTCCTTGGCCACCTTCATGCCCCGACCGATGAACTGGTGGGGACTGGCGTTAGCGTACGCCGCCTCGATGAGATCGGCCCGGCCGGCGAGAATGCCCGTTCCCTGCGGTCCCCGAACGGCCTTGCCGCCCGAGAATTGCACCATGTCCGCGCCGGCTTCGATGAATCGGTGAAGGTTGGCCCTCGGAGGCAGGTATGATGCGGCATCGACTATAACCGGAACGTCGCGGGCGTGAGCTATCTCAACGACCTGTTCAATGGCAAGCGCCCGGCGACTTATGAAGCCGGAGAAAAGATATGCCACCGCTGCCGTGTTTTCGTTGATGGCAGCCTCCAGCTCCCACGGGTGGCAGCGCCGACCGTCGCCGATGTTGACGATGGTGGCCCCGGTGGCGGTGTAGCACTGGTCGTATGGGAACCTGTGGCTGGTGTGCATGATGATCTCGTTCTTGAGACCCTCTGACTTCGGCAATTTCGCCATGCTCGCCGGATCGCTTCCGGCCATGACGGCCGCTGCCTGGAGGACCAGCCCTCCCGCAGACCCGGACGTGACGAGACCAGCCTCGGCTCCGGTAATTCCCGCGATCACCTTGCCCGCTGCGACGTTCAGCTCATCCAGGTTGACCATAGTTCTGGATGCCTTTTCCATGGAATCCAGAACTTCAGGCCTCAGCTTGCTGCCACCGTACGCAGTGGTTGCTCCGGACGCGACGATTGCAGCTTTGACTCCGAGTGCGCGGTAGATATCTGATCCCTCGCTGAATACCATCGTTGCTCCTCAGTGGCGCTATGGGTTGTCAGCCCGATTATATCTCACGATCGTGCGGCGCACACCCGGCATTTACTTCAAGAGCCTTCGCCGCATCAAGTACGAGGCGAGGAACAGCGGCACAACGGCGAATGCGATCAACTCAGCAGTCCAGGCGAACATCCAAGGAGTCAGTTCGCCGGTCATCAGTCCCCTTACCAGGGCGGTTGCGGGAGTAAGAGGCAGTAGCCAAGCGAGTTCCTGTACCACGCCGGGAAGACGCTCCAGGGGGAAGAACGTGCCGCTCAGGTAGAACATGGGCATCAGAAAGAGCGTGAAGAAGTTGTTCATCGCCCCGATTGTGGTTGCCGTGGCAGTGAGCACCATTGCCAATGCAGCAAACACCAGCCCGATCAGGTAGGCGACGGGGATCGCGAGTAGCGCAAAGGGAGAGTCAACCAGTCCGAAGATAGCCGAGGCTATCATCACCGCCACTGCCGAAGCGACCGCCCGTGTCGCTCCCCACATCACCTCGCCCAGTACGATGTCGCGCGGCTCCATCGGCGTGAACAACATAGATTCATATATGTGGTGGCTCTCCATGCGCAGGTAGGCCCCGTAGGTGGCGTCGAACGTGGCATGGAACATCGCATAACTGGCAACCACGCCTGGCGCAATGAACTCGGCGTAAGTAAGATCGCCCATGTTGCCTATGTACGGACCCAGTCCGAAGCCCATGGCGAAGAGCAGTATGAATGGCTCGACGAGAAGGCCGCCGAACTCCACTTTCCAGGCGCGAAGCACAGCGTCCCGGTTCCGCTGCCACACCCGTACACCGCCCCAGACGGGCGTTCTCTGGAATGCGGGGACTATGGCTTGCAGCACTGTCACGAGGAGCGGAAGCGCGTGTTGTCGCTTTCGGGTGGTACCACTTACCTACTCTTCTCTCAGACCGCGTCCGGTCAGTCGCAAAAACACGTCCTCCAGATTGCCGGGCCTGCGCGTGATCTGGTAGCCATCAAGAGGTATGCCATCCAACGATAGCGAGCCGTTCCTCGGGTAGATCAGGACAGAGTCGGCCCTGTCCTCTATGTGGCCCTGTATGTCCGAGCCGTTCAGCCAGCTGATCAGCTCCGGCTTGTCGGAGTGGCTCACCCTTACCTCGAACACTACATCGCCCACGAGCGACTGAATCATCTCGTTCGGAGTACCCTCCACGAGTATCTCGCCTTGATCTATGACGACGAGCCTGTCGCACAGGTGTGCAGCCTCGTCCATGTAGTGAGTTGTGAGGAGCATCGTGATGCCGCGAGACTTCAGGAAGTTGAGCTTGTCCCATACGAGCAGGCGGGCCTGTGGGTCCAGCCCGGTGGTAGGTTCGTCCAGAACAAGAACGCGTGGCTCGTTCATGAGTGCGCGCGCGATGAGCAGCCTTCGCCTCATGCCGCCCGATAGGTGGTCCGGCATGTCGTTTGCCCTGTCGGCGAGCTGAAACAGATCGAGGCCCTCAAGAGCCCGCTCTCTGGAAACATCTGAGGGCAGATTGAAGAACCTGCCGAAAGAGATCAGGTTCTGCATCACGTTCAGGTCGGGGTCCAGGCTGTCGGACTGGGAGACCACGCCCAGCAGCCTCTTGACGTCACGTTGGCGTTTTCGAACGTCCATATCGAAGACGCTCAGAGTTCCCGACGATACCGGCGAGACGCACGAGATCATCTTCATCGTGGAAGTCTTGCCGGCTCCGTTAGGTCCGAGGAACCCGAAACACTCGCCCCGCTGAATCTGGAAGTCGATTCCGTTGACCGCGGTCACACCGTTGTAGCGCTTGAAGAGACGTTCGGCACGGATGACTGGGATTTGCTGCATTGGTCACCTGGTTAAAGGTTAGCCGCCTTCCCCAGCCAATTCAACAGCAACCCTCGACGTCGAGTCTGTATCAGTTTAGTCGGTACGCTGCCTGAAGGTGTCATATCAGCCGCGCCGTCATTCCGGCGAAGGCCGGAATCCAGAGGGGCAGGGCAACGCTCTTATCGAAGCCACCGACTAAATTGACACAGCATCCTCGACGTCAAAGCCCTTCAGAACACGGCTATTGGATTGACCGGCGACCCGGTTCCCCCCACCACGTTCAACGGGTTGATTGTCAGCATGAACTCGTACCTGCCCTCTTCGGCGCATGCATTCGCCAGAGGCTCCAGAAGCGAGTTGTCCAGCAGCGCGACGCCGTAGGCGAATATGACCCCGTGTACTGTCCACGGAATATCGTACTCGTTTGGAGAAGCGTCCATCATGTCCCAGCCGAGTATGGAAATGTCCGCATCCCGCACAAATCTAAGGCACGAAGCATGAAGACCCGGCCGGGAGGGCTCTCCGGCCCAACTCCCGCCATGCTCGGCTGCGTACGTCTCGCGACCGCTGTACACCATGACAGCGTCTCCAGGGCGGATTTCGACTCCCTGAGCCGTCGCGACGTCGTCCAGCTCCCAGCCGTGGACCGGGGAGTCGATTGTAACGTAGTCAGTTCCGCGGTGCCTTGGGACGTCCAGCAGCACTCCGCGAGTCAGGATGCCATCGCTCCAAGCGTCGACGGTGCCATAGCTGGCGCCGCTGAATCCCAGGATTTCTTCCGGAGACTTCCCATCCCACATCCCCTGGTCGTCCCACACATGGCAGAGCGCATCGATGTGCGTAGTAGCCGTACCGTGGTAGAACACGCCGTAGAAGTCCATTGCAGCCCCACCGCCGTTGGGCCGATCCATTACCGACATGAAGTGCTGTGCCGGTCGCGGGTTCTCAGCTCTCGGCTCAATGGCCCACGGGCGGCTGAGCGACACTGTTCTCCCGTTCTTGACCAGTCCAACGGCTTCCAGGCGCTTTTCAGCGGTTATGAGGTTGATCGCACCTGCCGAGCCGCGGTCTCCCCAGCGTCCCCATTTTCTGTCGTCTCTCAGGTACGAAAGCACCTCGTCTTTGGTCGGCACTTGCCAGTCTGTCATCTCGTAGCCTCCAACATCTAAGCTAACATCTGCTATCTGATTCCTAATATAATGGTGACGATCAAACTTGGACAATACTGGAGGTTAGCCAATGGGCAAGCTCGACGGCAAAGTGTGCGTGATAACCGGAGCCAGCAGGGGAATCGGCGCAGAAATAGCGAGGCTCTTTGCCGCCGAGGGCGGCAGTGTGGTCGCGGCGGCGCGCACGCTCAGGGAAGGCGACCACCCTCTCGAGGGATCTCTCGAAAAGACTGTGGCCGACATCAGGGAGGCCGGCGGCGAGGCGACGGCGTCTTCGGTCAACATCTCTCTTCCCGAGGACTGCGAGCGCCTGTTCGTCGAGGCACACGCAGCGTACGGCAGCGTGGACGTGCTGGTCAACAACGCCGCGCTGACTTACTTCATACTGGTCAAGGACTATCCGCTGCGACGCTGGATGCGGTCCTGGGCCGTCAACTTCCACGCGCCATTCATTCTGAGCCAACTGGCAATCGGCGATATGATGGAAGGCGGCGGCAGCATAGTCAACATATCGTCCGGCGCGGCAATCGGGCCTGGACGAGGTCCCTACCCAGACGCCCCTGCAAACTCCGGAGGGACCTGCTACGGCGCCGAGAAAGCCGCGCTGGAGCGATTCAGCCAAGGTCTTGCCCAGGAGGTGTACCAGTACGGCATATCGGTGACCTGCTTGTCGCCCTCCCAGGTGGTGCCGACGCCGGGAACCGTATTCCACAACCTCGTCACAGGCATAGACGACCCTCGCGGGGAGCACCCTGAGCTGATGGCCAAGTCAACGCTTTTGCTGGCATCCGAGCCCCTCGATCGCGTCACCGGCCGCGTCACATACAGTCAGCAGATACTCAAGGAGTTTGGCTGGATCGACGACGCTCAGGGAACGGGGGTTGATCGCCAGGGATCGGGGTACAGCCTGGTATAGGATCACAATTCTTGAACAGTTCTAAAACTATACCCATTAAACGCTTGAAACAACGCATGTGCAGAGATTAGCCTCTTCTCTAGGCTGGTGGTATTAGAGTGTACTTACGTCCCGATGGCAAAGGGAACAGAGGCTGGACGGTCGAATTGGAAACGCTCGCCCAGACCGTATCGAATTCGATTGAGTTCAGAGAGCTAGCCAAGTACTATGCGGCCCATACCGAGGAGGCAAAATGAACATAACTCGAGCCAAGGTCACCAACTATCGCAGCATTGACGACTCCGGATGGGTCACCTTGGACAACGTCACGACCCTGGTTGGCAAGAACGAGTCCGGCAAGACGGCCTTTCTCCAGGCGCTGCGCCGCCTGAACCCGGTCGGAGGCGCCAACGGCAACTTCGACATCATGGACTTTCCGAGGAAAGGGTACGTCAGGTACAAGAGGCGGCACGACACCGACCCGGCGACAGTGGTCCAGGCCGAATTCAAACTCACCCGAGAAGAGATGATAGAGCTTGAAACCAGGTTCGGACCGGGCGTGCTGAGATCGCCAAAGGTGATCGCATCGAAGAACTACAAGAACCAGAGGTCTTGGGAAGTAGACATCGACGAAGAGGCCGTGATCAGGCACGTCGTCAGCAGCGCCGGACTCCCCGCAGAAATCCAAGTGTATGTTGGCGACACCAACAGTTGGGACGACCTCTACAATCGTCTCCAGTCGCTCGACGTCAAGCCCACGACCGTGCAGGTTCTGCTGGCGGAATTGACGAAGAGGTTTAACAGCGACCTGAGGCAACAGATCGTACTGGAGCATCTCGAGCGGTACCTCCCGGAGTTCGTGTACTTCGACAACTACAGCACGATGCGAGGGCGCATCTCTGTACATGACATCAAGGAGCGCCGTTTCGAGCCGGACGAGCTCGATGACGCAGATCGCACGTTCATCGCCCTGCTGTCTCTCGTCGGCGCCGAGCTCGACGACCTCGAACAGCAGACCAGCTACGAGTACCTCAAGGCCGAACTGGAATCGGCCTCGATCGGAATCAGCGACGAGATCTTCGAGTTCTGGAAGCAAAACACACAGCTCAGAGTCGAATTCGACCTGTCGCAGGCCAATCCGAACGATCCTCCTCCGTTGAACACGGGTCCGATCCTCCACGTCCGAATTTGGAATGACCGTCACCGGGTATCGGTCCCGTTCGATGAGCGCTCGAAGGGCTTCGTCTGGTTCTTCAGCTTCCTAGTGTACTTCTCCGAAATCGAGGAGTTGCAGAAGCGCGACATGGTCCTGCTCCTGGATGAGCCGGGGCTGAATCTGCACGCGATGGCTCAGTACGACTTCCTGCGATTCATCGACCAGAGACTTGCGCCCAAGCATCAGGTCGTATACACCACTCACTCGCCATTCATGATCAACCTCAACAACCTCACGAGTGTGAGGACAGTTGAGGACATGGACCACTATGGAACCGTCATAACCGACGACGTCCTGAAGAACAGCAGTGAGACCGTGTTCCCACTTCAGACCGCTCTCGGGTATCAGCTAGCCGAGACGCTGTTCCTAGCGCCCCATTGCCTGCTTGTGAACTCCCCTTCCGACCTCATTTACCTGCAGGTGCTGGGGGAATTCTGTGCAGCAGAGGGGCGGGCAAAACTCGACCCACGTTGGGTCATCATCCCAGTAGGCAAGTCCGAAAACCTGGCGGCATTCATTTCGTTGCTCGGCGACAACTACACCAGCCTTGCGGTGCTGATGGACGTCACCCCCGCAAGCAGGGCCCACATCGAGACCATAAACGACACCATGATCTCCAGGGACTCTCACAGGAGCCCAATCAAGTGGGTCGAAGTCACCCGGGTCAGGGACGCCGACATAGAGGACCTGCTGGATCCGGGATTCTACCTGAAGCTGGTCAACGCGTCTTACAGGAACGAGCTGCCGCAGCAGATTACGTTGCGCTCGATCTCAGACAGCAACCCGAGGATCGCAGAGCGAGTCAAGAGCTTCTTCATGGCAAACGGCATAGCTGGAGGCAATTTCGAGGGATACAGGCCCGCTGCTTACTTCCTGCAGAACCACGGGACCCTCCGCGGTGATATCAACGAGACTACGATCGACAACGTCGCGGCCATGTTCGAGCGGATTAACTCCCTGCTCCCGACGAACGGGGCTGGCTCAGGGCACAGGTTGGACGCAGGCCGAGCAACGACTCTGGTTTCCGGGTTCCAATAGCCTGGAGCAGGCAGCAGTGTCCGGTCAGTCTGAAAGACTGCCGTACGGTTACTAGAGCAATTGCCGTGTTCCAGCTAGCGTAACCTGCGATTGTCCGTTCGTGGAGAACGAAGTTGAAGCGGAAGCCGATGGCTTCCGCTTCTTCGTTATGAGTTCAGTTGCATGCTCGATGACAGGCTCAGGCCCGGCGCGCTCTATGCCGGTTCCAACCAACGTGACGCTGACCTGGCCTTTCATCCGACGCTCCTGGACCACACCGAAGATGACGCTTGCGCCCGGCCCAGCCGCCTTGTTCACGATGTCTGCCACCTCGTGGACCTGGCCGAGGGTGAGATCCGGCCCGCCGGTCACGTTGAAAAGGATGCCGCTTGCGCCTTCAAGCGGAGCGTCGAACAGGGGATTCGATAGCGCTGACATCGCGGCCTGAACTGCCGCGTCCCGGCCCTGTCCACGGCCAATCGCCATGAACGCCGGTCCTCCACCGGCCATTACAGCCTTCACATCTGCGAAGTCAACGTTAATCATCCCGCCTACCGTGACAATGTCCGAAATGCCCCGCACACCCTGGCGTAGCACCTCATCGGCGAGCCTGAACGCTTCTTCCAGCTCCACCCTACCCTCCAGCGCGGGCAGCAGCCGGTCGTTATCTACCACGATGAGGGTGTCCACCTTCTGTTTCAGTTGGCGCAGCCCCTGGTCGGCGTTCGCCCTCCGCTTTGACCCTTCGAATCCGAACGGGAGCGTCACGACACCTACGGTCAGCGCACCCTGCTTGCGGGCGAGGTCCGCCACCAGTGACGCCGCTCCCGTACCTGTCCCGCCGCCCATTCCAGCGGCTATGAAGACCATGTCCGCACCCTTTAGCAGGCCGCTGACCTGCACCTGGCTCTCCCGCATGGCCTTTCGGCCTACCTCGGGTTGTCCGCCGGAGCCGGTCCCTCCCGTCGTTTTGGGGCCGATGGCAAACGTCTGGATGTGCCTGAGACCGTGCAGTGCCTGGACATCGGTATTCAGCACCAGGAAGCGCACACCTTGGAGACCGCCGTCCGACATGCGCCGCACGGCATTGCCCCCACCGCCACCTACACCTACAACCCGTATGCTGACCCCAGACGCAGCCTCCACGACCTTGTCTGATAACCGATTACGCCACTTGAACAGCATCTCGTCCTCCATAAGCAGCCTGTGGAACGGTCAGTAGGTAGTAAGGGACGTGCCATCTTCCGTGCGGCCCTATGTCCACAACAGCCTGGCGTGGTCGTGTCTCGACCACCGTTCCATACAGCCCGAAGCGCGGACCGCCTCTGACCCGACCGTGGTACTGTACGACCTGCCCCGGCGCTAGACTCACCGCACTGAGCGGACGCCTTACAACCGGCTCGACGGGCATGCCGGGCATCGGTATCTGTGAGCTCTTGAGATCGAGTGGCGCTGCCATCATGCTACTCTGCCTCTCTATCTATCGATCGTTTGTCCTAAGAACAGTTTAGAACAGAACGCCTGTACTGTCAACAGCTACCCGTCGATTGATTGGGCCTGTCCCAGATTAGTAGGCGCTGGCACTTCGTCATACCGGCGAAGGCCGGTATCTAGCGGGGGGCGGGGGCTCACGCGGGTGCTGCCTACTAACCTGGGACAGGCTCCGATTGATTTCAACAACTTGGGAATGTCGCTGCCATTCATTACAATTGTCTGACGACACCTTGAACTGGAAGTGACCGCATGACGTCAGCCACCGCAAAGGCGATTTCGAGCATAGACCGCTCGACAGAGATCGAGCGCATCCTGGAACGGCGCGTCATGGTCATGGACGGCTCGTGGGGAGTCATGCTTCAGTCTCTTGCATTGGACGAGGCGGCGTATCGGGGCGAACGGTTCGCGCGACACAGAAGAGACTTGAAGGGTTGCATGGACGCTCTGGTGCTGACCCAGCCCGCGCTCATTCAGCGAACCCAGCGCGAGTACCTGGACGCCGGCGCCGACATCCTGACCACGAATACGTTCACGGCCACGCGATTCGGACTTACTGAGTTCGGACTCGAAGACCACGTCTATGAGATCAACCACGAGGCCGCGAGACTGGCTCGGGAGGTGACCGACGAGTACTCTGAGCGCAGTCCCGGGCAGCCTCGATTCGTAGCAGGCAGCATTGGCCCTACCAACAAGACACTTTCGATCTCGCCGGACGTCAACGATCCAGCCTTCCGAGACGTGACCTTCGACGAGATGGGAGGCTCCTACTCCGAGGCCGTCAATGGTCTCCTGGACGGCGGCGTTCACATTCTGCTGGTCGAGACGGTGTTCGACACTCTCAACGCCAAGGCCGCGTTGTACGCCATAGAGTCGATCTTCAAGCAGAGGGGGACTCGCATACCGGTGATCGTGTCGTTCACCGCCGTCGATCTCAGCGGGCGCAACCTGTCGGGCCAGACTGCAGAGGCATTCTATGCGTCGGTAACGCACGTTCCGCTGCTGGCAATCGGGATCAACTGCTCGCTCGGAAGCGACCAGATGCGGCCCTTCCTGGCAGCCCTCGGGAACGTGTCGTCTCACTTAGTCTCCTGCTACCCAAACGCGGGACTGCCCAACGAGTTTGGTGAGTACGATGAGTCCGCAGAACACATCGCGGCGAACCTCCGTGAATATGTCGAAAGCGGACTGGCGAACATCGTAGGAAGCTGCTGCGGCTCCCGTCCAGAGCACACCCGCGCGATTGCTGAGGCAGTTTCCGACCTCTCTCCGCGACAGCGACCCTTGCGCAAGACCAATACGCTTCTCAGCGGCATTGAGCCACTTGAGATCAGAGAAGAGAGCAATTTCGTAAACGTCGGCGAGCGCGCCAATGTAACCGGCTCGGCGCGGTTCAGGAGACTGATTCGGGGCGGGCGATTCGAGGACGCCGTCGCCATAGCCAGGCAGCAGGTCGAAGACGGGGCACAGATCCTCGACGTCAACATGGACGAAGGGTTGCTCGACTCCGAGGCGGCAATGGAGCGCTACCTGAAACTGCTCGCAGCAGAGCCGGACATTTCCCGCGTGCCTATCATGGTGGACAGCTCCCGTTTCAGCGTGATCGAGGCCGGACTACGCTGTCTCCAGGGCAAAGGCATAGTGAACTCCATCTCTCTAAAGGAAGGGGAAGCGGAATTCATCCGACAGGCGCGCGTCGTGCGCAGTTACGGGGCCGCCGTAGTTGTCATGGCGTTCGACGAGCAGGGCCAGGCCGACACCGTCGAGCGAAAGGTCGGAATCTGCGAGCGTTCGTATCGTATTCTGACCGGACAGGTGGGATTCGAGCCGCAGGACATCATCTTCGACCCCAACATCTTCGCCGTCGCGACCGGAATCGAGGAGCACAACGGCTACGCAGTCGCTTTTATGGAGGCAGCAAGCGAGCTTAAACGCAGGTTCCCGCTGTCGCACGTCAGCGGTGGGGTGAGCAACGTGTCGTTCTCTTTCAGGGGAAACGATGCGGTACGCGAGGCGATCCACTCCGTCTTCCTGTATCACGCGATCAGGTCCGGTATGGACATGGGCATCGTCAACTCCAGCCAGCTGCACGTCTACGACGAGATAGAGCTTGGTCTGAGGGGCGCCGTGGAGGACGTGGTGCTCAACCGGTGCCCGGACGCTACCGAGAGACTCCTGGCGATCGCCGACTCAGTGCAGGGTACACCGAGGGAGAGAAAGGAAGATGATGCGTGGAGATCTTTCCCTGTCAACGAGCGCCTGAGACACGCGCTGGTGAACGGTATCGACTCGCATATAGAGCTGGACGTGGAGGAGGCGCGTCTCGCCGCCGAGAGGGCGCTGCACGTCATAGAAGGCCCGCTAATGGACGGCATGGACGTCGTTGGCGACCTGTTCGGGTCCGGGCAGATGTTCCTCCCGCAGGTGGTGAAGAGCGCACGAGTCATGAAGAAGGCGGTCGCGCGACTCGAACCTTACATCGAGGCCGAGCAGGGCGATGGCGAGGCTCCCAGGTCGAACGGCAAGGTGGTTCTGGCTACCGTCAAGGGAGACGTGCATGACATCGGTAAGAACATCGTCGGCGTCGTGCTGCGCTGTAACAACTACGAGGTCATCGACCTCGGGGTAATGGCGCCGTTCCAGACAATCCTCGACACCGCCCTCGAGCAGGAAGCCGACGTTCTAGGGCTGAGCGGTCTGATAACGCCGTCGCTGGACGAGATGGTGACTGTCGCGCGTGAAATGTCCCGGCAGAACTTCAAAATCCCGCTTCTGATAGGCGGAGCTACCACCTCGGTAGCCCACACAGCGGTCAGGATAGACCCCGAGTACGACAACGGAGTCATCCACGTCAGAGACGCTTCCCGGTCCGTTACGGTGATGAGCAATCTGGTCGGCGAGAACGGCAAGAGCCTCCTCGACGCAACCAGGGATCGCTACGCCAAAGTGCGCGACGACCGGGCGTCCAGAAGCAGGCAGACACGGCTTCTGTCGATCGACGAGGCTCGTGCCCGCCGCGAGACGTTCGACTGGCCTGCGACCGTGCAGCCGGCCCCCAGATTCACCGGACTGCGCATATTCGACGACTACCCGCTCGACGACCTCGTCGATAGGATCGACTGGACCCCGTTCTTCCTCACGTGGGAATTGAGAGGCAGCTATCCGACGATACTCGACAGCGCCACCTACGGGCGCGAGGCACGGACGCTGTTCCGCGACGCCCAGAACCTCCTGAGGAAGATGATCGACCAGAAGGCGCTTGCGGCCAGGGCGGTCATCGGGTTCTGGCCGGCCAGCGCCGGCGGCGACGACGTGGAAGTCTTTTCTCCCTCTCTTCCAGCGGGGAACGATACATACGAAGGAGTTCAGGCCATCGCTACCCTGCACTTCCTGCGCCAGCAGGCTGACAAGTCCCGCGCCCGCGCCAACCTGTCCAGGGAGAGCTTTTGCCTCGCCGACTTCATCGCGCCAAGAAACTCTGGAGTCCCGGACCACATTGGAGCATTTGTAGTGACGGCAGGCATCGGAAGCGACGAGTACGCTGGTGCGCTGGAGGCCGCTCACGACGACTACGGCGCGATCATAACGAAGGCGCTGGCCGATCGTCTGGCCGAGGCGTTTGCCGAGCGTATGCACGAGCGTGTCCGCAAGGAACTCTGGGGTTACGCGGCTCACGAGAACCTCGGTAACGCCGCACTCATCAGCGAGGAGTACCAGGGGATCAGACCGGCTCCAGGCTATCCTGCCTGCCCGGACCACACCGAGAAGTCAACGTTGTGGAGACTGCTCGACGCCGAGCGGAACACCGGCGTCCGACTGACCGAAAACTTCGCCATGTGGCCGACGGCGTCGGTCTCGGGTCTGTACCTCTCGCACCCGGGGTCACACTACTTTGGAGTAGGCCGAATAAGGCGCGACCAGGTAGAAGACTACGCCCGTCGCAAGGGGATGAGCGTCGACGAAGTCGAGCGCTGGCTGAGGCCGAACCTGGCGTACGACAGCTAGGGGAAGTCCGGCTATTCTGGAGACCAAAGTAGGGAGCATAGGCAGTCTGACGCTGAAGAGGAGTACCCGATGAAGACTTTGATGCTGGATGACAAACTCTACATGGCGCTCGAAGAGGAGTCCGTCAAGGTCGGCCGTCCCGTCAGTGAGCTGCTGACGGAAGCGGTCGAACAGTGGCTGGTGGACGCTGAACTAGACGAAGTGGTACGCGAAGAGATCGAGGCGGCTGATCGAGAGTGGCGTGAGAATGGCGGGGTGGAAGCCAGCGAGTTCTTTGCGAGTGTCAGAAGAGAGCGTGGCTGGGACTAGAGGACATCGCTACAGGGTCGAGATCTCACCTGCGGCCGGCAGGGAGATCAGACGCCTCCCCGCGCAGACTTCGAACGAGCTGAGTCCGCGATAGCCGATCTCGGCGTCAATCCCAGGCCCCCAGGAGTAGTCAAACTCAAGGGAATGCGGGATATGTGGCGCATACGGGAAGGACAGATGAGGATCATCTTCAGAATAGTGGACTTAGAATCTCTGGTGGTGATACTGAGGGTTGTTATGCGAAGCGAGGGGACCTACCGCGGGTTGTAGCCTGAATACAGAGGATTGGCGAAGTGCGGCTCCGGGACAGTACAACTCGAAGCAGAAGTGCCCAAAACCGGCCGCCCCTTCGTAAACCTCGTGACTGAAATCGGTCTAGACCTGCCTTCCGGATTCAGAGCCCGATGCTCCAGAACCTCCTTCGGGCGGCCACGGCTGAACAGGAGCAGCAAGATCAGGTCCAAGGCTCTTGCGGATGGACTGGCCGAGGCGTTCGCAGGGGGCTGGCTGAAACCTAATTTGGCATACGACGTTGACTGACAAGATTATTCCCAATCAGTAAGGCGATCCTGTCCATGACAAGCGACCTGTACAGGGTATTCGCCAAGCGAAATTACCTTTTCGATAAGCCGGGGCCGGACATAGTCGCGTTCTTCCGAGAACTGTTTGCTCGCAACAACGTTCGCACGGTGCTGGACTGCGCCTGCGGAGCGGGGTACGAGCTGCTGATATTCGATCAGCTTGGCTACCGCGCCGTCGGCTCGGACTTATCCGATGAAATGCTCGAACTCGCTCGGGCAAACTTTGCGGATGCGAACGCGACAATCCCACTGCACAAGGTCGACTATCGTGAGCTCCCGCAGCACTTCGAAGAACGGTTCGACGCCGTCGTCTGCTGGTCAGCGTCCATCATCCACGTGTCAGACGACGATGACGCGCTGCGCGCGTTTCGCAGTATGTACGACGTGCTGGCGGATGGGGGAATCCTCATACTCGACCAGGGGATCACGGACAGGCGATTCAGCGACACCAGCAGATTCCAGCTTAGTCGAGACACGCCCGAGGCCACTCGCATATACGTCGCAGACAGAATCGGCGAGCGGGACGTCAGGTACAGCATCCTGGACGTGATCAGAGACAGGGATGGCAGCCAACTCCACGTCTGGACGACCGACGGCCACATTCTCTTACGAGACGATCGGGAGCGCCTGCTTACGGAAGCAGGGTTCAGCTCAATAGAATTCTACGGCACATACGACTTACAGTCGTACGACAAGCGGGAGAGCAATCGCCTGATAGCTGTGGCGCGTAAGTGAGCTCGGCACCCGGAACTTAGCCTCGAGTCGTCAGCAGTTCACAGCTAACGCCAAACCCAAGCTAGTGGATCAGTAGTGCGGAGATGTTCCTGCTAGGAGAAGTCGTGTCTGGGGACAGAGTTGGCCTTTTGGAAGCCCTACTGCCCCTGCATACCTCTCAGGTACGCCACCAGGTCCCAGCGTTCGGACTCGGTGAGCAGCTTGCGGAACTCGGGCATCGGGCATGAGCCCTGACCCACGCAGCGCTCGCCGTCCACTGTAGGATCGGTTAAGGCCGGCACTCGGGTGGTAAACCCGGTGTTGCCTCCGAAGCTGATGAGTCCGTACAGCTCGCCGTCCGTGCGCTCCATGGTAACCTCGCCCCTGAGATTCGCGGGAACCATGCTGGGGCCTGTGACCATTACCGGTCCCGTGCCGGCGAGGTCGGTTCCGTGGCACACGATGCAGTTGATGGCGAAGAGCGCAGCGCCGTTGGCGGAGTCGCCACCTGGGTTATGGAGAGCGGCGTAGTCCTCGACAGATGTCAGCACGACTTCCTTGCCGGAGATCGGTACGGCGCCGTCGGGAACGTCCAGCCTGGGACCTTCCTGGGATCGATAGGACGGCTGGTAGTGCATCTCAGTAAAGACCTGGACCTTGTTCGATCCGGTCTCCGGGAACGCGGGCAACGTGAACCTGATGGAGTCGCCGATATTAGTCTCGCCAGTGTTGTTGTTGTAGCAGCCGACCGTGGCGAACAGCGCGAGAATGGTGAATAGCGAATAGAGAATGGTGAATTGCGTCCGGCGAACTGCGCCGTTCCTCATTCCAAACTTCCCATTCACGATTCTAAATTCCAAATTCACCATTCCCAATTCGCTATTCCCAACCTCGCTTGGTGTCCTCGGCGCCGATTTCCTTGAGCACTTCCTCAGCCTCGAGAGCCCTTTCTCTGTCGGTGGTGACGGCCACTCCAATGTAGCCCTCCGTAATGCGCTCGTCGTACGCGCCCATAAAAAGGCGTGGGAGGCGCGACTCAACTACGACGCCGATAACCGTGAAGATGATCGCGCCAAGCATCGTGCCCTCATACATGATGATCGCCATGGGCGGGATCGACAGCACCGGCTTTCCGCCGGTTACCAGCGGATACGCGAGCTGCGTGCCGGAGGTGAGGAGCAGACCTACGATGAAACCGCAGGCGGCGCCCATGAGAGGCCACCTGAACAGCGTATGCTTAGGCTCTTCCTCTCCAAACGTGCCCTCCGGGTAAGGCGTGCCCGTGATTACCTCGTACTCGGATTGGGTGTAGCCCTTCTCCCGAAGCGCGTCGAGGGCGTCGGCTGCCTTGCCCTCTTCTCCCTCAGGAAACAGGCCAAGGACGCTACTCTTTGCAAGCATATGCGCTTACCTCATTCACGGACCGTCGCCGGAACTGTGCGACGTCCTATCTTGAATTCACGTCTGTTTATCATTCCTTCCTTGATGTCAAAGAGCGGAATGAGCGGGAACAGTTTGCTGAATAGGAGCATACCGAGCGCAACGAACGCGAAAGTCTCCGCGACGATCAGGATCTCGACTATGCTCGGATGGTAGGTGCCCCAGTCGAAGGTCAACGGCTGACGCCGGATCAGACCGGGGATGATGATGATGAATCGTTCAAGCCACATTCCCACGTTCACCAGAATCGTGGTGATGAGCATCCACAACGCCGAGCGCCGGACACCCTTGAACAGCCACATTGGAACGGGAATGAAGTAGGCCGTGAATATGAATATTATGAACAGCATGGAATACGGCCACTGGAAGACTTGGAGCTCGCGCAGGGCTATCTCCGGCCCCTCAAGCGTATAAAGCGCAAACACCCACTCCAGGAAGAAGAAGAAGAACCAGGTCGTGGCTACTACTATAAGTAGTCTCGCAATCGCGTCGAAGTGGTCCGGACGTATGTATTTGTCGAGCTTCCACATCCACACGCCCAGCGCCATGAGCATGGCTACCGCCGACACCCCGGAGTGAATCGCTCCGATAATGAAGTAAGGCGCGAAGATCGTCGAGTGCCATCCCTCGACGCCAATGACGACGGCGAAGTCCCATGACACGATCGAGTGGACGGAGACGAACACTGGCAACACCAGCGCCGACAGCAGAATACCAGCAACGGCTTGCATCTTCCACTGCCTCGGAGTGCCGCGCCAGCCGAGGCACAGACCGGCGTAGAGTCGCTTGACCCAGATGTTCTTGGCGCGGTCTCTCACAACCGCCATGTCAGGAAGCAGCGCGATGAACACGAACAGCGAGCTGCCAATGAGGTAGGTCATAACCGCGCTCGGGTCCCAGACGAAGGGAGAGCGGATATTGGGCCACACCCCGCGCGCGAAGTCATAAGGGAAGACCCAGAAGTCACGCCACGGGCGTCCAACGTGGAACAGCGGCGTGTGGAGCGCGGCCATCAGCGAGAACACAGTCATTACTTCTGCCGCACGAGTGACAGGGCGCCTCCACTCAGCCTGAGTGAGTCTCAGAATGGCCGAGATCATGATTCCGGCGTGGCTAATGCCGATCCAGAACACGAAGTTGACCAGGAAGAATCCCCAGAACACCGGCCGGTTCAGACCGGTGACTCCGAGTCCCTTGTTCATCATGTAGCCGAACGCGCCCAAGCCTGTAAACACAACCACGACGAGGAAGAGGACCGTTGGCCACCACCAGCTTGGCGTGCCTAGCACACCGCCGAGCAGCTCCTTGTTGATCGTCTTCTGATCTAGCTGTACGTGTTCTAGCATATCGCTCCGGCGCTACTCGCTCTTGCCCATTATTCGGACGTGGCCTCTGTGATACGGCTCATGGCCTCTGTCGTATAGCTGAAGCTCGCGTTGTTCCCAGATGTTGATTATCGGGAATATCCTGGTGGCGAACATGTACACCAGAATTGAAGCGCCAACCGCTCCCAGGAGTATGAAGATGTCAAAAATATCGGGCATAACCGTCTTTGGAATGTGGTCCATATCGAGCGCGTGCTTGTGGTACGAGGGGTTGCCGATGCCCTCGACCGAGTACGCCGCAACGAATAGCCTGATCCGGTCAAGGAACGTACCCAGAAGCACGCTCACGGCCAACAGCGGCGGCCCCCAAAGGCTCTTGCGCACCGGATTCCACATCAGGGTCCACATCGGTATGACAAAGCACAGCATGAATACTGCCATGAACACCCAGAGATAGGGCCCTGTGGTCAGAAGCTCGATCACGGCCTGTTCCGCCGGCTTCTTGCCGTACCAGAGCACGTTGAAGCTGGAGAACCAGAACCAGAACCAGAGCAGAGACAACGCAAACATCAGCTTGCCGAGTCCCCATATCTGGTCGATGCCTATATAGCGCTCGTAACCGCAGAAAGTCCTGAGCACCCAGGCCGTCAACACCATGGTCGCAGCGGCTGCCTGCAGCGAGTTGGCGGCGTGTGTGACCGGGTACAGTGCGTCGATCCACCCCGGTACCAGCGTCATCAGGAAATCGACACTGATGAGGAAGTGGACAAAAACCAACATCATGAAGTAAAGCGCGCCCAAAATCCCAAGTCGGCGGTTCACCATGAACCACTGCGCAGACGTACCTTGCCAGCCGCGCGCCATCCACTTGGCTATGCGCTGCTGGCGCGAACCCTGCGGAGCGCGCTGGGCGATGGAGGCGAAGTCCGGAAGACTGGACACCCACAGGAGCGCAAGGCCGGTCACGACCAAGCCGAGAATCGCGGCTGATGCCCATATATGGGGCGAGTAAGATGGCACCGCGCTGGGGTCGCTCATATCGAAGAACCACAGTGAGCGACGGCCGTCGCTCAGCGGCGGCAGAATCCAAAGCATCGGAATGAACCACAGCAGACTGAAAAGTCCGACAGCGCTCCACAGCTCCGCGGCGCGAGACAGAGGTCTACGCCAGTGGCCGTTGGCGAGCCTGGGCGCGATGGCGACCATCGGCGCCGCTGACGCAGTCGTAATCATGAAACTGAACATCGCCACGTAGTAGCCCCAGACGACCGTATCGCCGACTCCGTCGATGAGCCGGACCACGACGCCAATTATGCCCAGGACCGTGAATACGCCAAAGACCGACGCGGCCCTCCAGAAGTTGTCGCCGACGTGCAGATACTTGTCGATCAGAACTTCCGTCGTCTCCCGTGGAGAGGTCGGCGGCTCGGCGACGCGAGCATCTACGTGGTGGCCCTCGTGGGGCGCCGCATGTGCGCTGCTAGCCATGTGAGGCTTCCTGAGTTTCCTTGTCGACCTTTCGGAGGTAAATCACGGACGGATTGGTACCGAGTTCTTCGAGGATGCGGTACCCCCTTCCTTCTTCCAGTTCGTGCTTGACGATCTCCTGCGCCCTGTTCTTGGGCTTGGGCAATCTATCGCCTTCGCGCTTAGCCGACAACATGTCGAACAGGTCGCCAAAAACAAGGGTCTCGGTCGGACAGGCATTGACGCACGCTGGACTTATGGCCCGCTCGAGGACAGGGTCGTTGAGGATCGCCTCACCCGACGAGTCGCCCATTTGCTGCACAGCCGTGCGCTTCGTCCTGCGGATCCTCTGGATGCAGAACGTGCACTTCTCCATGATGCCACGGCTGCGCACCGTGACGTCCGGGTTCAACTGGTTGGTAAGGCTTTCCGGCCACGACGGCTCCCAGAAGTTGAAGAACCGAGCGTGGTAAGGGCAGCCGTTGGCGCAGAACCGCGTGCCGATGCAGCGGTTGTATATCTGAACGTTCAGACCTTCAGAATTATGGTAGGTCGCATAGACCGGACAGACGGGCTCGCACGGCGCGTCCGCGCAGTGCTGGCAGAAGATCGGCACGAACCTTGCCCTTACGTTAGGGAACTCGCCTTCCCAGTAACGCTCCACGCGTATCCACTGGATGGCTCGCCTCTGGTTGAAGTGCTCCTCTTCGTTTATGGGGATATTGTTTTCTGCCTGACAAGCTACCACACAGGCCTGGCAGCCAGTGCACTTGTCAAGGTCGACTATCATTCCCCAGCTTTCGGGCATTTAAGAAGCTCCCTAGCTATCTTCCGCGGTCGTCTGGATGACGCGCTGGTGTTCGTCTTCAGGCAAGTCGGGCACGGTATTCTCAAACTTTGGAACGCGTACCCACTCGTCTGTCTTATCGATGTTTACTTTAGTCGCGGCCCACGCGAGAGCTCCGGTATCGGCATCCGTCAGAGGCACAAGAATCGAGAAAACGTTCGCCCCCCTATCCTTGGCGTAACGGCCGCTCCCAGCATGGCCCTGCCCGAGCGGGATGGAGACTGTGTCTGGCGGGACTCCCGGATGCGGGAACGCCAATGCCTCTATAGACCCACGCGGGGAAGACACTCGCACCACATCGCCTTCGCGGACATCCAGGTCCTCGGCAACGTGCATGTTTATCTCGACCCACGTCCGCCAGGTCGCCGTGGTAATCGGGTCTGGAGTCGCCTGCATCCACGGCAGGTGCGCGCGCTGGCCCTCACCTATGCCTGTCTGGCTGAACGGTGTCAGGTAGTATTCGTACGCTTCTCCACCCTCGAACTGCGCCTCCTGGTAGTCGGGCAGCTCTGGAGGCCTGGTGATGCCGCCGGCGAACCTTGCGCCGGTATCCCACCAGCCGCCGCGCTGTAGCACTCCGTTCCAGAAGCTGCCGAAGTCTGGCGCACTAACTGAGCCACGGCCCATACTGTAGAGCTTTTGAGCATCAGACTGGAGAATGTCCTTGAAGGTCTCACCGCCCAGATCGAGGTCGAGGCTCAATCCCTGGGCAATGGCCAGCATTACGTCAGCGAACCCGCGCGTGCCAAGCTCGGACCCGCGATTCTCGAAGAATGGCCTGACAACCGGCTGTTGGAATCCTAACAGTTCGTATCCCGGCCCGAAGTGAGGTGTGTCACTTCCCCAATCCTCGAGCGCCGTGTGCTGGGGCAGAACGAGGTCCGCCATCAGCGTCGTGTTATCCATCACGCCGCTGAAACTGGCGATAAACGGAACGTCGTACGAAGCATCGTAAATGTCAACAGAGGCCGGCAGCCCGTAGAACGGGTCGGCGCCTCCAACCATCAGGGTGTTGACCTTGCCGGCACGCATATCCGCGACAATCTCCTGCCAGTCCGACAGCGAGCCCGAGCTCTGTGGCCCAGCAAGGTCTTCCAGTGGCGGAGCAGGATTGAATAACACCCCACCGGGGGTCTCTACACTGCCTACCAGGAAATTCAGCGAGTATATGGCGACCAAATTGGACAGGCCGTTAGTGTGAGCGCCTGCCGAGCCGCCTCCAATTGCAATCGCCGGACGATGACCCGCGAAGTACCGGGCAATATCTGTGATCTTCTCTGAGGACACGCCGACCCTGTCCGCGACCGCTTCAGGCGCGAACCCTGACAACATTTCTGCGTCGCCGCCGGTGAGCGCTTCTGCGGCGGCAGAATCGCCGAGGCCTTCTCTTACTATGACCTCCGCAATACTCAACGCGAGCAGACCTTCGCTCCCGGGCTTGACCGGTATCCACCTGTCCGCGTTTGCGGCGGTCATCGAGAAACGTGAGTCCACGTGATAGTGGGTGCCCCGCTCACGGTCGCCCTGCCTGAACTTACCGTAGCCGCGCCCGTATCGCACGGGCGACCCCCAGGTGTTCAGGAAGTCTGCGCCGAAAGACAGGACTACCTGCGAATTCTCGATATCGAAGTCAGGCATCCGGTCCTGATCGAACACGGTCTTGATCGCCGCGTTCAGGTTGGTGCTCTCTAGAGGTTCGTAGGATACGTGCTTGGCGCCGAACAGCTTGGCAAATCTGCTGACGACAAGGCCGAGATGCCCACCCACCGGGTCGGTGGCTATTACCACACCCTGCTGACCTCGCGCCCGCTGGATGTTCTGCAAATGGAAGGCGAGCCTGCCAATGGCATCCGTCCAGCTGATCTCTTCGAACTGACCCGTGCCGCGTTCGCCCGCTCGAACCATCGGACCTCGAATTCGGTCAGGATTGTACAGCGCCTGCAGGCTGGCTTCGCATCTCGCGCTGTGCTTGCCCGCGTTGATCGGGTAATCGATGTTGCCCTCGATCTTGCGTGCCCTACCCTCCATCACACGCACCACTATGCCTTCTGCGGAGCTGCATTCCCTGCAGAGCGTGGCGTACCAGTTGTCCCGCCCGGAGACGAGGTCCTCCGGCATACGCACTGGCGACTCGACAAGCAGCTCATCCTCCGGCACGCCGCAGGCGGCGAACAGAATCGCCGCGGACGCGGAGCCGCCGGTGAGAGTCAGGAACTGTCTTCTGGTCAATGCCATTGTGTGTAATCCAAACGGATGCGATGCTCTAGTAGTGACATGTGGTGCAGTCGGTAGGCGCGCCGTTGTCTCGATGACAGTCTACGCAGTCGCTCATCTTGAGTGTGCGCACCTGCTTCACTTTCTCCATCGAGCCGACGTCACCGTGACACGTCGAACAAACTTGCGACGCGGGAACTCCGTCCCGCTCGGAAAAGAACCTGATGTGCGCCTCGTGAACGAAATGGACGTGGTCGGGAACACGATGCACCCGAACCCAGTTGATAGCGTCGTCGTTCTTGTGGGCATCCTTGATCTTCTTGATCTCTGCCTGCGCCGTCTCGGTCGATCCGGGAACCGCCTGGTGACACGTCATGCAGATCGCCACTGCGGGGATAGTGGCCTGGGCGGAGGTCTCCACCTGCCGGTGGCAAAATGTGCAGTCCAGACCAAGGTCCTGTACGTGTGTTGTATGCGGGAAAGCGATCGGCTGCTCAGGTCCTTCATCCGATCCGAAAATTACAGGGGTACCGAACCAGGCCGAGATAACCCAGGTGAGGCCGACCAGCACAATGATTGCTGTGACTAGTCCACCGATGCCCAAAACCGCACCGAGAAACATCTGCCTGCCGGTGGGCTTTTTTATCTGAAAGTCGCCTGGGATCAAATCGCGGCTATCCTGGGTATCGGTCGGATGATGTGTATCAGATCCAGTAGGCGGGCCAGAAGTTCCGAAGAACGCCCGCATAGTCCACGGCGCGACTCAGGAAGAACATGGCAATGACGAAGCTGATGACGGCCACCGCATACAACGGCGGCCTGAACTTGCTCCAGCTTTGGGGAATGTGCCCGGACATGACAAACGAGGGAATGGCGATGTGCCCTAGTATCATGTTCGAGGCGAACAGAACGATAAAGAGGACAGCCAACCAAAGGCTTTTGAGAAGGCTGCCCAGCTCGCTCCAGCTTTCAGGCCCGATCACGCTCGGGTCCATCGTTATGGGTATGACATCCATACGGTAGGCGGTCGAATTCCTATACCTAGTTCACGAAGATTTCGGCACTTTGCAGGCCGCTGACGATTATCACACTGGGGTTTTGGGGTGTCAAGGTCAGGGGCCCGTAAGCCGTTACCTGCGTGCTGCAAAACTGTTGTGAAAATTATCACTTTGGCCGCTGGCGTGTCAAGAAGAACAGGCGACCTCATGCCGACAACGACCCATACTCTTGCGTCTATAATACAGCCATCCAACAACGTACAGGAGGACTGCCCACCATGAGAGTCAACAACGTCGTAACCAGGATGCGTGAGGGCCGGATGGCCTACGGACTTAACCTCTCTTTCCCATCCACCACGCTGATCGAGCTTGGCGGTCGCGTGGGGCTCGAGTTTGTGACGTTCGACAGCGAACACGGCCCATTCACGGTTGACCTGCTGGACGATCTCTGCCGCATCGCCGATATGTCCGGCCTTACGCCGATGGCGCGCGTGCCGGACATCGAACACCCCACGATTCTCAGGTTTCTTGACCGGGGTATCATGGGCATAACCGGGCCGCACATCGTCGATGCTGACCGCGCTCGGAAGCTCGCGGCAGCCTGCCGGTACGTCCCCAGAGGCGCGCGCAGCTTCGGCTCTGGTCGCGGGGCCTACTTTGGAGATGTCGAGTCTCTCCCCGAATACATGGAGCACACTAACGACAACATACTTGTGATCGCCCAGCTCGAGGACATCCAGGTCCTGGACAACATAGACGATATTCTGGCCGTGGACGGCATCGATCTATACGCGTCCGGCGCTCAAGACATCGCACAGTCAATGGGCCTTCCCGGTCAGCCCAACCATCCGCGCGTCCAGGAATTCGAACAGCAGGTGCGTGACGCCGTCCACGCAGCGGGCAAGCAGATGGCCGATGACGCAATGACATCGGCGCGCGCGACCAATCTGTTCATGGACGGAGCCAGGGCATTTCTGGAGGGAAAGTAGCATGAAACGCGCCACAAAGGACATCCTCTACTTCGAGACCGGACCGGACAACGAACCGACGCTGTTCGTCGACCCGGGCGAGGAGTTCGAGGTCGTTACACAGATGAACCGCGGCCCATGGATAGAGGGCCACCCCGACCAGGAAGAGTTGGAAGCTAAGCTGATCGGGGGCAATCCGTCGAGCGGAGCGATCTACGTAAACGGCGCTGGACCGGGGCAGGTGCTGATCGTGCACGTACTCGACATCCAGACCGAGCCGTTCGGATACACACGGTTCAGGGGAAGCACCGGAGCCATGCCCGGCTGGATGGGTGGCACCGGCATCGGCCACCACGAGAAGATCGTCCAGATAAGCGACGGCCTAATCCACTGGAGCGACGACCTGAAGTTCCCAGTCGAGCCCATGTTGGGAGTCGTGGGAGTGGCTCCGGCCAGGAGCCGGTGGACCAACGCTTGGGCCGGAGAGTGGGGCGGCAACTTCGACATCCAGGAAGTCACGCCCGGCGCATCCGTACACATTCCGATCCAGGTGCCGGGGGCGTTGCTGCACGTCGGCGACATGCACGCCCGCCAGGGCGACGGTGAGATCTGCGGCGCCGGAGGCATTGAGACCGGCGGTACCGCTAGGCTCAGGTGCGAGCTCGCACCGCTTCCCGACAACATGACTTGGCCTCGTATAGAAAACGAGACCCACATCATGACAACTGGGATCACGCGTCCCGCGGAAGACGCCTTCAGGATAGCACTGTCAGAGATGCTGCTGTGGCTGGAGACCGACCACGGCTTCGAGCGCGGTGAAGCGTACCTGTTTCTCGGTCAGGTGCTGGAAGCGCGCTGTACCCAGTTCGTAAACCCGACTTTCAGCTACCTGTGCAAGGTCAACAGGAAATGGCTGCCCAAGTAGTCACGGACTGATGGCCAGGGTTGGCACGTTTAGAACAAGGTCTGGAAACTCAATGACGTACCCGGCACGCTTGTTGACCGTGCCACTAAAGTAATTGAGGTCGTCACCAAGCCTCTCCGGGGTGATGGACTCGATGTATGGTTCGACTTCAGATGGAGTGAGCCGGGTAAATCTCAGGAACATCTTGTACACCGAGTTCGCGGAGAGATATCCGTCACGCTCAAGCTCATCTCGCAGGTCAGCAAGTTCGGGGTCATGCAGCACTGCTAGCCACATGATCAGACGACCACGATCGTGCTCCATGGTGAGGTCATCTATCGACTCCTTGAAGCTCTCTCGCCACTGGTCCAAGTATCCTCTCCATCTGTACCCTGTTGGAAGTCTTGCAGTCTCCACGTCTGCGTATTCCCCGATCCTGCGTGCCAGAGCAACCTCGAACGCGAACGCCTCCGCTTCGTGCAGCGCGCCCACCAAGGAGTCTCCGCCGCCCTTGTTTTGAGCAGGATTTAGTAACTGCTGCAGAGCATGACCCGCTTCGTGCGCGGTCGTAGCAGTGGCAGAGTCAAGCGGCCTGTCAGCCCTCATGACCAGCGCGGAGGCGATAATCGGTGCGGATGCAGCACCAGCCGATTGCACGCTTCAAAGACGGGTAACCTCTCTCTTCGGCAAGGGCGTTGTAGTCCTGTACGGAGAAGTACCGAGCCTCCCAGCCATCCTGCTGAACAGTCCTGCCGGTCAGTAGGTAATAGCCGTTCTCAAAGATCTCGATAACGAGGTCGGAGCCGTCGACTTCCTGCACGGTCTTCCCATCCGGCCCAAAGATCGCCACTGACGCGAACACCGGCTGCTGCGACCCGAACGCCTCCGTCAGCCGCTGCTTCAACTCCTCGGGAGACAGCGGGGTGAAGTCGGACTGTGGAGTGGACTCGACCACTGCCGGCACGTAGCCGTCGGAGAAACCAGATGCCAGCGCGTAGAAGGTGCCATCGTCCGAGCCCACATAGACCATTTCGCCGTGAACGAGGATTGGCGCCCGAACGTTCTCCCCGGTCTGGAACCTCCAAACCATAGAGCCAGTCTCGCTATCTAGGGCATAGACGAAATCGTCGTCCGAACCCACGTACACAAGGCCGCCGCGCACTGCCGGAGTGGACTCGATACCATCCCCGATCTGGTACCGCCAGTTCAGGGAGCCGTCGGACGCTACCACCGAGTACAGGTAGCCGTCCGCCGAACCGAAATACACGGAGGCGTCATCCGCGCCCACAGATGTTGTCGCTCCGTCACCCGCCCAGAAGTTCCACTCCAACCGGCCCGTCTTTGCGTCGAGCGCATACACTCGATCGTCCCATGAACCAACCATGACCAGTCCGTGCGAGACGGTCGGTGTGGAATAGGAGCCGAGACTCAGTTCGGCCCTCCACACTACTTCACCTGAGTGTGCATCGAGCGCGTACACCCAGTCATCGTAGGAAGCCACGTAGACCATACCATCGGAGACCGCTGTACCCCCGTAGATTTCTCCTCCGGTCTCGAACTCCCAGATCATCGAGCCGTCGTTCAAGTCGAAGGCCGTGACAGTTCCTTCTTCGTCAGCCACGAACACACCGGTGCCGTCTGTCGAGACGTCACCCCACACCTTGCCGACCTTGCCTGTACTCCAGGTCCGTGTACCAGTGTCGATGCTAATGGCGTGTATCAGGCCACTGTGGTCCCCGATCAGCACCGAGTTTCCGAACACCGCGGCAGTCGCAGTTACGCTGGCGCCAGCATTGTATCGCCAGCGTGTCTCACCCGTCGCCGGGTCCAGTGCGTAGAGGTAGTCCTGCGAGCCAATGTAGATTGTGTTCTCATAGATCACCGGCTTGGCGTCGATCCAACTGCCGATTTTCACCTTCCAGGCGACCTGACCCGGCTCTGGGGGAACGGGGGTAGCGGTGGAGGTCGGCGTCAGGCTGGGGGTGGGTGTGGCCGTGGGCTGCGATGTGGCAGTTGGCGTAGGAATGAGCGTCGCGGTAGGCTCCAGCGTCGGTGTCGGAATTGGTCTGGGAGTCGGTGTGCCTGTATGGACAGGGGTAAGGGTTGCAGTTGGCTCTGGAATTAGCGTATCAGTCGGTTCCGGCGCCGTAGTCGCGGTAGGCCCCGGCGTTGCCGTACCAGTTGGCTTGGGAGTCTGGGTCTTCGTAGGGACTGGCGTGGCAGTCGCAGTTGGCTCCGTCGTCGCAGCCGCTGCTGGTTCCGGGATTGGCGTTGACGTTGGTTCGGCTGTAAGCGTACCGGTCGGCAATACAACAGCCACCGATGCAGGCGTTGGCGCTTCAGTAGGAGATGGCGATTGGTCGCACGCGACGAGCAGCGCGGCTAACGCCACGCAAACTCCGCCGGCCCACAGCGGGTGGAGTCTGTGACCGAGGTAATCGATCACCTGGTCACGTTCTCCACAAGAGGGAAGTGGCGCACGTTCAGGATGTGACCGCGTCCACCACACACCTGAAGCCCATATTGCCTGTGGAACTGTCCGGTGTATTCGCGCTGCGGGCGGCGACGCGGTAACGGTTGCAGTACGACTCGTGGCACAGGTACGACCCTCCACGGATCACCCTGCTGACTCCCGATGGCGGACCTGCGGGATCGACAGTTGGACCCTGACGATGGAACGTCGGACTGAACCAGTCCGACTGCCACTCCCACACGTTGCCTGCGACGTTGTACAGACCGAATCCATTGGGGTCGAACGACGTGGCCGGCGCGGTGCCGGAGTACCCGTCTTCCGTCGTATTGCGGTCAGGGAATTCGCCCTGCCAGATGTTGCACATGTGCCTGCCATCCGGGGTCAGTTCGTTCCCCCATGAATAGCGCTTTCCAGCAAGCCCGCCGCGAGCAGACATCTCCCACTCGGCCTCGGTCGGCAGACGCTTACCGGCCCATATGCAATATTCCCACGCATCGTTCCATGAGACGTGTACAACCGGATGGTCCAGTCTGCGACTGATACCAGACCCCGGACCCTCGGGCCGGCGCCAGCACGCGCCATCCACACGCCACCACCAGGGCGCCTCAGCGACCGCCTGAGTGACCATCCTTGCGATCTTCTTTGGGACGAAGGAGTGAAATACGAACGACCATCCGAATCGCTCGGCCTCGGTCCTGTACCGAGTCTGCCTCACAAATCTACCAAACTGGGCGTTGGTCACTGCGGTCTGATCGATGAAGAACGGGGAGACCTTGACCTCTCGCACAGGGCCCTCGCCGTCGGCGGCAAATCCTACGGCGTCGTCGGTGCCCATGAGAAACACGCCCCCTGGAACGTGGACCATGCCTTTCGGGGCGCGTTCGGCAGGTTCAGTCCTCAAAAGGCCGGTCGAGACCTGACGCAGAGGAACCCTGTTGGTCTCCGCCGACGGAGCGCAGCAGGCTTCAGACATCCCCGCCTCCTCAGCTACAGATCAGATGCCCAGGGAGGCCGCCGCCGTCCGCGCAAGCTCGATCAGCGGCGTCGGGTAGACGCCAAACACGAAGGTCGCGGCGGCGGTCGCTGTCAGCGCAACTCCGGTAGCCGCGTCGGCCGTAACCGAGCTGTCGTCCGAGGGTTCCTCAAGGAACATTACCTTGACGACCCGGAGATAGTAGTAGGCCGAGACCACGCTGTTCACCATGCCGACGACCGCCAGCCAGGCCATGTCGGCGCTGACTGCCGCGCCGAAGAGATATATCTTCGACATGAACCCGATGGTCGGAGGTATACCCGTCAGCGAGACCATCGCGAAAGCCAGTGTAGCGGCCAGCAGAGGCGCACGCCTCACCATACCGGCGTAGTGGTCGATTTCGTCGGAAGCGATCTTGTTGGATACGGCAACTATCGCCCCGAAAGCCAGCAGGTTCGTGGCGACGTATCCGCCAAGGTAGAACAGGATACCGCTCGTCCCGATGTCAGTCTGCTCCGCCGACCCGGAAGCGAAGGCTGCCAGTCCGACCATTACGTAGCCAGCGTGCGCGATGGTGCTATACGCGAGCATTCGCTTGATGTTGTTCTGGCGAATCGCTACGAGATTGCCGAACGTCATGGAAGCAACGCTCAGCGCGGCGAATATCGCGGCCCAGTTCTCGCTCACAACGTCCATCGGGAACGATATGTAGAAGACTCTTAGCAGCACCGCGAATCCGGCTGCCTTCGACGCCACGGAAAGGAACGCCGTTACCGGAGTTGGCGCGCCCTCATAGACGTCAGGCGCCCAGAACTGGAATGGGAAGCTCGATATCTTGAATCCGAATCCGGCTATCACCAGCGTTATCCCGAACAGGAGCGCCTTGCTGTCGCCAAAGGCAGCGGCGGGGTCCAGAATGCCGGCGTCGACCATTCCGCCTATCTGGGCCGCGATCGCTTCGAGCGACGTAGTGCCCGTGAATCCGTAGATGAACACCATGCCGTACAACAGCACGGCGGAGCTAACCGCGCTCAGAATCAGGAACTTCATCCCGGACTCCGCTGAGCGACCGTCGCGCAGGAAGGCGGCCAGCGCCGCCGTCGGCAGAGCTGTTAGCTCCAATGCGACGTAGATCGTGATGAGCTCAGTTGTGGATGCCAGCAGCATCATGCCTGATGTCGCGAGAAGGATCAGCCCGTAGAACTCAGCTCTAAACCGCTGAATGCGGTCGACATAGGCGCCGGACATCAGCAGCACCAGAACGGCTGCCGTGGCGAGGAGCAGCTTGAAGAACAGGCTGAACTTGTCGACAACGAGCGTCCCGAATACCCCCTGCATCTGACCTGTCGGCTCGGATCCCAGGTCGCTCCACAGGACCAGGCTGAAGACGACGGACAGTGCTAGTCCAATCACCCCGACAGCCAGCAGCACGCTCTTCCTGGACACGACGAGGTCGATCAGGATCAGCAGCATCGCCACTCCTGCCAGGGAGATCTCAGGCGATAGAAGATATATGTCGTTTAGCGTCACGTTGCGACTGTCTCGCTAATTGATTCTACTTAGGACGAGGTCCATTTGGAGCGACTCCACTATTGGCTTGACACCTGTCGCGAATGCATCGGTAACTGTCCCCGGAAAAATGCCGACGACCATTATGGCGATAATGAGGGCCGCAATTGGCACAATCTCCAGGGGAGTCGCGTCGCGCAGGTCCGCGAACCGGGGGTTGAGCGGGCCAAGCATCACCCGCTGTACCATCCACAGTATGTAGCCTGCCGTCAGGACCACGCCGAAAGCGCCGAGAGCTGTCATCCAGCTCCAGACGGGGAATGTGCCGATGAAGACGTGGATCTCCGATACGAACCCGGCAGTCGATGGCAGTCCCAGCGACGCCAGACCGGCGACCAGCAGCGCAGCCCCCAGAAGCGGCATCCGGCTGGCCAGTCCACCCAGGTCCGGTATGTGCCTGGTATGCGCGCGTTCGTACACGTAACCCACGAGCAGGAACAGCAGTCCAGTGATGGCGCCATGTGTGAACATCTGGAGTGAGGCCCCTGTGAGGCCGACCGACGACACCTGTCCTGCGACTCCTACAGCCGACGACAGGCCCAGAAGCACGAATCCCATGTGACTAATGGAGCTGAACGCGATCAGCCGCTTCATGTCGGTCTGTCTGAATACAACCGCGGCCCCATACAGGATGTTGATTACGCCGAGCGCCGCTAGCGCCCATGACACATCTCTAAGCACGTCCGGCAAGATGCCGCCTAGCCTGAACATGCCGTATGCGCCCATCTTCAACAGCACGCCTGCAAGCATCACGCTCGCCGCCGTTGGAGCGTCGGTGTGCGCGTCCGGGAGCCACGTGTGCAGCGGCCATACGGGCAGCTTCACAGCGAACGCAACGAACAGCAGCAGGAACACCAGCAGGGCAGGTATGCCACTGCCTGCCTGCCGCACCAGGGCAGGCATCTCCGTCATGTCGAACGATCCCGTCGTGAAGTACAGGATCAGGATTCCGACCAGCATGAAGGCGCTTCCCAATATGGTGAATATCAGGAACTTCATGGCCGAGTATTCACGCCGGCCGCTCCCCCAGATAGAGATCAGGAAGAACATGGGTATCAGCTCGAGCTCCCAGAAGACGAAGAAGAGCAGGAAGTCCAGCGAAGTGAACACCCCCACGACCGCGCCCTGGAGCGCCAGTAGCCACACAAAGTACTCGCGCACCCGGTTCTCGATGCTCCAGGAGGCGAACACGGCAACCATGCCGAGCAGCCCGGTGAGCAGCACCAGTGGCGCGCTAAGTCCATCGACGGCTAGGAAGTACTGTACCTGGAAAGACTCGATGGGGATCCAGTCAGCCACCCTGTCGACAAGCTGGTACTGTGCTGCACCGTCTGACGTGTCATATGCAAGGAAGATAAGGAGCGTCAGCAGGAGCTCGGCCACGGAGACCGCCACAGCGAAGATTCTCACGGTGCGCGCGTCGCGCCCCATCAGCGCGATAAGCACCGCAGCGCCTATCGGCAGAAACACCGCTAATGTCAGCAAGCCCGTAAACAAATTTTCCTTACCTGTCGACTAGAGAATGTACACCATAGCTCACTTGGCTACAGGAACCACAGGTACAGCCCCAGAATAACCGTTACCCCTATTGAAATTGCCGCCGCGTACTGCTGAATCTGCCCCGTCTGGAACTGTCTTAACGCACCCCCGACGTTAGCCCCCAGCCAACCGATCATGTTCGCGATCCGGTCGACGATGTTCTTGTCTCCCCAGTCGAGAAGGCCGGCTACGCCGCCATAGAAGAACCTGCGCACGAGCAGGTCCTCGTACAGCTCATCGAAGTAGTACTTGGCGCTGAGCGTCCTGTACGCGGACGGAAATGCCCGTCCGACCGCTTCCGCCGACCACGTCTGCCGGAAGTACATCATGTAGGCTACGAAAATGCCTGCCACGGCAACCACGCTGGAAACTATCGCGAGCACAATGTCGAACGGCGGAATCTCCACTGCCACCGATCCCTCACCCAGGAAATGGGTGAACCAGTGGATAGGTACGATTCCAATGTCTGTCAGCGGGTTGAATATGAAGCCAGCGACCACGGCTAGAACAGCGAGAATCGCCATTGGCGCAACCATAGTTGCCGGCGATTCATGCAGGTTCACGTGTCCGAGGTGTAGCTCTTCGGCATCTTCGGACTCGGTGGCCTCGCTCTCGGCCCCTCCCCTGAATTCGCCATTGAACGTCATGAACAGCGCGCGGAACATGTAGAACGCGGTCATGAACGCGGCAATCAAGGCCAGCGCATATACGATGAATCCGACCGCAGATCCCTCGTGGAAGGCGCTGGCAAGGATCTCGTCCTTGCTCCAGAATCCAGCGGTCGGGAATATGCCGGCCAGCGCAAGGCTCCCTATCAGGAAAGTGAAGTAGGTCCACGGCATGTATCGCCGAAGACCTCCCATGTAGCGCATGTTGAAAGTGCCTGTGGCGTGGTTGACCGATCCGGAACCCAGGAACAGCAAAGCCTTAAAGAAAGCGTGTGTGAACAGATGGAAGATCGCGAACGCATACGCGCCCACTCCGAGCGCAAGCATCATGTAACCGAGCTGGCTGACGGTCGAATATGCCAGCACCCGCTTGATGTCGTTCATCACCAGACCCATCGACGCTGCAAAGATCGCCGTGAACCCGCCGACGATAGCGACGGCGATCATCATCTCGCTAGATGCCTGGAACACCGGGAAGAATCGTGCCACCAGGAACACGCCGGCCGCAACCATGGTGGCCGCATGGATCAGCGCGCTGACCGGCGTAGGACCTTCCATGGCGTCCGGCAGCCACGTATGCAACGGGAATTGACCCGACTTGCCGACCGCGCCCGCGAATATGCCCGCCGCAACCCAGGTGGCGACTCCACCCGCGATGATCCCCATGCCGACCGCGTCGTACAGGTCCAGTATGTCCAGGCTGTTCAGTCCCGCAGCCGTAAACTTACCCTGCTGGTAGAAGAGGTACATAATCGCCAGCAGGAACCCGAAGTCCCCCACCCTCGTCACAATGAAAGCCTTCTTCGCGGCGTTGGCCGCCGACGGCCTTGTGAACCAGAAGCCGATCAGCAGGTACGAGCATAGACCGACAAGCTCCCAGAAGACGAACACCTGGATGATGCTCGACGCCAGCACCAGACCGACCATCGAAGCCGTGAACAGCGACATATAGGCGAAGTAGCGAGCAAACCCCCGGTTCTCCTCCTCACTCATGTAGCCGAGCGAGTAGATCTGGATCATCAAGCTGACACCGGTCACTATCACGAGCATCACGGCTGTCAGCGGGTCCATCAGAATACCGACGTTGAAGGTAAACGCCCCCACGGTCAGCCACTCGTGGACTCTGTACTCGATGTGCCCGTGGTTGGTGACGGTGCTGAAGAGCGCCGCCACGGAGATGACGAAGCTCAGACCGATGGAGGCAATGGTCAGCCAGCCGGCTGACTTGCCGAGAACGTCAAGACCTTGACTTGGATTCGTCCTGGAACGCGCATAAGCGAGCGGCCAGATGACGAAGCCGATAACGGCAAACGACGCAAGCGGCGCGAAGAGCGTGAGCCATACGAGGAATTCGGGGATCATCTAAAGCTTCCTCAGAATCTCGTCGGCCACGTGTTCTCTGCCCAAGGGGACGTACACCTTGAAAGGAGTCCTCTCTCCCCAATCCATGATGTCCCCGACGGGAAGTATCTTCGTAGGCAGGCCGTCGCCTTCCAGAAGGTCCTTCCACATCTCAGCCATCATCAGGCTGGGCACGGTGCGATACTCAACCCACATACAGAGCTACTTCCTCATCTGGGCCGCGTCGGTGACGAACACGGTCGACCGACTGCGGTAGATGGCGATCACTATGGCGAGTCCGAGCGCCACCTCTGCCGCCGCGATCGTAATGATGAATATCGAAAACACCTGTCCGGTCAGCAGCAGATGCGCCATCTGTTCGGAGCCGCTGGAGGGGCGTCCGAACAGCGACGCGGGCACCGTGTACCTGGAGAACGCGACCGCCGCCAGGTTCACCGCATTGAACATCAGCTCGATGGACATTAGCACTGCGATCGCGTTGCGCTTCGACAGCGCTCCGTACAGCCCTATGGCGAAGAGAATCGCCGAGACTATTAGGAAATTGTCGAGACTCAACTAATCACCTTTCGCGAATCAGCGCCAACGCGCCTATGACAGCCGCCAGCAGCACGACCGACGCCACTTCGAACGCCAGCACGAAGTCCTGCACCAGTAGGCGAGCGATCCACGGGATCGTATTCGAAAAGACCTCCCCAACCCTCGACGTTGCCGCCGCGCTCAGCCGCCCGTCCTGAATGACCTGGTCCAGGATTATCCAGTCCGTCTGAACCGTGACGAAGATGGTCAGAATTCCAAACAGCGCGGCCAGAACGCCGACAGGAATTCGCATCGAGTGCGCGGGACTCCCAGTCTCGACCTCTCCTGTCATCAGAATTGCAAAGATTATCAGCACTGAAATGGCGCCGACGTAGATCAGCACCTGTACTGCGGCAATGAACTCGGCCCGGAGCAGAACGAACATCCCCGCGACCGCTATGAACGAGACGATCAGGAACAGAGCCGCTCTGAACAGGTTACGCATCTGGACCACGGCGAACGCCGCGACGATGCTGCTCACCGCCAGCGTCCAGAAGACTATGTCGACGATCAGGGACGCTTCGGTCCCCTGGCCTGGCATCATCGCTGGCCCCACCGCTGCTGCTGTTCAGCCAACGACGGACGCTCCTGCCTGTGGACCTCACGGGAGTCCGCCTCATCGCCCTCCAGGGGGTTGTAGTCGCGGCTCGCCGCCAGCTGCGGCCTGAACCAATGGCTTGGACGCTTGGGCGCCGCGACCAGCCTCGCCTTGTCTATGACGAGTTCTCGGCGGCTGTACCTCCCCTCCTCGAACCCGCTGCCCATGTGGATGGCATCGTATGGACACGCCTCGACGCACAGGCCGCAGAACATGCAGCGGCCGATGTCTATGTCGAACACTTCCAGGAAGTACTTGTCGCCCTCCTGCATGTCGGTCTTCGCCGGGTCCGTCACAATTCGAATGATGCCGAGCGGGCAATACTTCGCGCAAGACGCGCAGCCCGTACAGCGGTTCTCGTACCAGGAGAACTCTTCTCCTCTGAAACGAGGGTGCTGGTACTGACGGTCGCGCACGCTGGTCAGACCCATGAGTGCCTTTAGCGACTCGCCCGGGCGCCTGACCGCGAACACGATCGGGTTTTGATCGTTCATCCGCGCAAGGCCGACCAACCCGATCTTGCGGTCCGGATACTGATGGACGGTGAAGATACGACCCGGAGCGACGAGGTTCTTCATCGTCACACCCAGTCCCTTGAACATTGAGAGGCCATACATAGTCTAATCAGCCTCCGCGTACATATTTGCCAACGGTGATGGAGTTGGCTCCGGCCGTTCCAGCTTCTTCTGACCGAGCACCCTTGCCGTCACGACGATCGCGACTGCCGTCAGTACCCAGTTGATGGCCGACATGATCCAGAGCGACCTCGTAGAGATGTTGCCGGCGGCGTCCTGGAAGATCACAACCTCGATCGCGATGGCGAAGATATTCAGCAGCGATAGTGCGAACAGCCCCTTCCACGCGAATCCCATTATCTGGTCAACGCGCAGCCTGGGCCAGGTAGCGCGCACCCACAGCAGCGCGAACACTACCACGAATGTCTTCACTATAAACCAAATCTGCCCGGGAATAACCGAGAATCCGTTGGTGCCTCCCAGGAAGAGCGTCACGATTATCATCGAGTTTATGATCGGGGCCATGAATTCGGCCAGGAACAGCAGAGCGAACTTGATGCCGCTGTACTCCGTGTTATACCCGGAGCCGAGCTCCGATTCGGCCTCGATCTGGTCGAATGGGGTCCTGCTCATCTCTGCTGATGCGGCAGCCACGAAGATCAGAAATCCAAGAGGTTGCACGATCAGAAATGGCACGGACTGGCTTTGGACAATATCGAACATAGCCATAGAACCCGAAAGGATCAGCACGCCGACCACGCCCAGGGCCATGGGCACCTCATAGCTGACGAGCATCGCGACTCCGCGCATCGCGCCGAGCATCGCGTACTTGTTCGCCGAACCCCACCCGGCCATGAATATGGCAATGGTGTTGACGGAGGTCACGCCCAGAACGAAAAGAATACCGATGTTCAGTCGCCCGAGGAAGGAGTTCTGCCCGAACGGAACGACGGCAACCACCACAAGAGTCGGCACAAGAAGGACCACGGGAGCCAGGAGCATCACCCAGCGGTCGGCCTCATCTGGAGTCGTGTCTTCCTTCGTAATGAGCTTGAGTAGGTCTGCGACGGGCTGAAGAAGGCCGTACGGTCCCCACCGGTTTGGACCCAGCCTGTTCTGGAACCTGCCCAGGGTACGCCGTTCGAACCAGGTATAGACCGCAGTGGACATCACCATCGCGTTGATGACTACAAATGCGAGAAACGCCGCTCCGACGGCGAACACGAGCCAGTCCAGGCTTTCTGGAACGAAGCCGTCCAGGAAGTCATAAATGCTTCCGAAGCTGATGATCCCTTCGAGAAGTGATCCGGCGTTCACCGATCAACCTCCCCGAGGACGATATCGACAGACCCGAAAGTTGTGATCAGGTCTCCCATCTTTCCACCCACGAGCATCTCCCGCAGGGGGGTCAAGTTAATGAACGACGGCGCCCTCACCTTGCACCTGTACGGAGATATTCCTCCGTCGCTCACCAGGTAGAAGCCAAGCTCGCCCTTCGGACCCTCGACTGCGGCGTACGCGTCTCCCTCAGGAGCACGAAGGAAGAAGGGAGCTTCAGCACGGACGGGGCCGTCGGGGATCTGCTCTATGCACTGCTTTATGATCCGTACACTCTCGCGCATCTCCTGGACGCGCACGATGTACCGGTCGAAGTTGTCCCCGTCATTGCCTATTGGAATATCGAACTCAAGGCGGTCGTAAACCTCATACGGGTCCGCCTTTCTCAGGTCCCACTGGACCCCGGCAGCGCGAAGCATCGGGCCGCTCACCGAGTAGTCGATAGCCTCCTCAGCCGTCAGCGTCCCCACGTTTCGCGTGCGCGTCAGCACAATCTCGTTTCCGGTTATCAGGTCTTCGAGCTCGTCTATGGAGGCGGGCAGGTCCTCGACGATTCTGTCGAGAGCCGGCCAGAAGTCGTCCGGCGCATCCTGTAAGACGCCACCGGGACGCATGTAGCTCAGCGTGATTCGAGCGCCGCACAGCATCTCGAAAAGGTCCAGAATTCTCTCACGCTCTCTGAAACAGTACATCAGAGGCGTCGCGAAAGCCCCCAGGTCATTGAGGAGGAACCCTGTCGCCATCATGTGGCTGGCGATGCGCTGCAGCTCGGCGCTGATTACACGGATGTACTGCCCCCGCTCCGGCACGTCGATACCCGCCAGCTTCTCGACCGCCCTGACGTATGCCAGGTTGTTGGACATACTGGCAGTGTAGTCCATGCGGTCGGTGAGCGTGACGATCTGAACGTACGTGCGCGACTCCGCCAGCTTCTCGGATCCCCTGTGCAGGTACCCGAACACCGGCTCGACGTCCAGCACTACCTCGCCGTCGAACGTGACGCGCAGCCTGAACACCCCATGCGTGCTGGGATGCTGAGGCCCAAGGTTTATTGTGACTGGCTCTGTTCTGATAGCCATCGACGACAGTTGCGGTCAGGTGACCCTAACCCAAAAAGTCCTTCCTTAGCGGGTGCCCCGGGAAGCCCTCCCAGAGCATTACTCGCTTCATGTTCGGGTGTCCCTCGAAGTGGATGCCCATCAAGTCCCAGACTTCCCTCTCCTGTAGGTCAGCGCCCTTCCACACATCGTACACCGAGTGAATCGCAGGCTCATCCCTGCCGTACACTCTGGACTTGACCACAAGGCTGGCGTTCCGTCGCAGCGATAGCAGATGGTACACCATCTCGAAGTACTCGACGTAGTCGACCGCGGTTAATGCATTCAGAAACGAGAAGTCGAACGCGGGGTCGTCTTTCAGAAATCGGGCTATCGGAAGCATATGCTCTGGCAGCACCCAGACGTCCGTCTGCGTGCTCTCGACAGCCGCGCCTGGGATCGATTCGTTGATCCGACGCGCCGCATCCTCCCCGGAGTGTGCCCTGGTCAATTTGCTGACTTACTTCCTTCCCTGCTGGCCTTGCTGGCCCTGCTGGATGGAGTAGCGCTTGATCTTCTCATGGAGCTGCATGATCCCATACAGTAGAGCGTCGGGACGGGGCGGACAGCCTGGCACGTAAACGTCGACCGGGATTATGTGATTGACTCCCGGCACCACGCTGTAGGAGCCGTAGTAGGGACCCCCGCTCGTAGCGCAAACCCCCATGGAGATCACCCACTTGGGCTCAGCCATCTGCTGATAGACACGCTCGATGGCCGGGGCCATCTTCCACGTCACCGTGCCCGCAATGATAATAAGGTCCGCCTGCCTTGGAGACGGCCTGAACACCTCCATGCCAAACCTGGAGATATCGAACCTCGACATTGCGCTCGCCATCATCTCGAACGCGCAGCAGGCCAATCCGAACGACAGCGGCCAAACCGCGGACTTGCGACCCCAATTGATGAGAGCGTCAACCGACGTGATGGCGATGTTCCGATCGAACTCGTCTGGGACTTCGACCAGCGGCTCGGCAAGAGCCTCTGTATGAGTCGCCTTGAGATGGTTTACGTAGTCGCCTTCTTCCCTGTCGAGTTCCCAGGTAGACTGGTGCAGAAGAAGATCGGCGGTTGGGTCCTGCGTCATGCCTCAGCTCCATTCCAGCGATCCCTTGCGCCAGGCGTATAGCCACCCGACTACAAGTATCGCAACGAACACCAGCATCTCCAAAAGTACGAACGCCCCGAACTGGGACGAAAGCAGCCCGAAGCTGGCGGCCCAGGGGAAGAGGAAAACGACTTCCACGTCGAATACGACGAAAATCAGCGCAAAGGAGTAAAATCTGAAATTGAACTGACTCCACCTGCCGGAAAGTGTCTCGAATCCACACTCGTAGATCGCCTTCTTTATGGGATCCGGAGCGTATGGCCTGATCTTGAGTACTGTCAGCGCCCAACTGGCTATCAGCATCCCGATTGGCACCGCCGTAGCTACTGCGACGAAGATGGCAATGAGGGCGTACTGCCGGAAATACTCGTCAAGCATGTCGTTGTGGACGACTCCCTGAGCTAAGGCGGGGGTGACCGCGCGAACGAGAAAGAGAGGTTGAGAACCCGTCCGGGTCATGTGCTGAGTTCGGGCGAAATATAGCACACGCACCTTGAAACCTGCAAGCGAAAAGCTTTACAAACAGGACTGCCACAGGCTGTGAAAGAACCTTGATTACCAGACCCACATCCCCCGACAGCGCCCAGCGCATACCACTGCCTCCCATGATCAACCGCTACGGGGAGTCTATTCAGAGTGCACTGAAATCGGAGCTGTCGCAGCGCCACTCGTTCGTGTACGACATGCTCAGGTACTACATGGGCTGGGCGGATGAGACCGGCGCCCCGGTTGCCGCGACCACAGGCAAGGCCGTCAGACCCTCGCTCTGCCTGTTCGGATGCGAAGCCGGCGGCGGCTCTGTCTCGCAGGCAATGCCGGCAGCGGTCGCGCTCGAGCTCATCCACAACTTCTCGCTCGTTCACGACGACATCCAGGACGAGGACGAGACGCGCCACGGCCGCAAGACGATCTGGGCCGTATGGGGCAAGCCCAAGGCGTTGGTCGCCGGCAACGTACTCAGGGTCGTGGCCGACTCTGCCCTGCACGGACTGCTCTCATCGGGACTGGCCAAGAGCCGCGCGGTTACCGCGGCCCAGCTCCTGGCTGAATCCTACATGGAGATGATTGAGGGCCAGTACCTCGACATCTCGTTCGAAGGCCGACACGACATAGGCATGGATGACTATCGCCGAATGATCTCCCGCAAGACGGGTGCATTGCTCAGGTGCTCGCTGAACCTGGGTGCAGCGGTCGGCACAGACGATGCCCAAACCGTGGCGGCGTTCAGAGAGTGCGGAAGGGCGCTCGGGTACGTGTTCCAGATCCGTGACGATGTTCTGGGCGTCTGGGGACAGGAGGACGTCACAGGCAAGCCCGTGGGCGCCGACATCAGGCGCAAGAAGAACTCCTATCCAGTGGTCTATGCGATGGAAAACGCCGCGCACGCCGACAGCAGGCGGCTTTCCAGCGTCTACGAAAAGGACGAGCTGGACGAGTCCGACGTCGCGTCAGTCCTGGAGATCATGGACCGCGTCGGAGTCCGGGAGCATGCGAGCGCAGAGATAAGCGAGTGGGCGGACATGGCTATGCAGGCCCTGGCTCCAATCGAGCTGTCACCATCGGCGCGACATGAAGTCGAAGAGTTCACCCATTTCCTCATGGTCCGGGACAGGTAGCGACCTGACCATACGCGCAGCAACTCATTGCAGGGCAATCCCATTTGGACTTCAGCCTGCCACCGTCAATCGTCACTCCGGCGAAGGCCGGAGTCCAGCAGGGTTGTGTAGGAGGCCCTGTCAAAGCTGGCCCCGATCAAGTGCGATTGCCCTGCAGCTCAGTGCCGGTAATCATCCAGAAAGTCATCCCGCATCCGGCATCTGACCAAGCCACTATCAACTAGTGCCTCGTACAACGAAACATCCGTGGTGACGAGTACATCTGCATTGGCTGATAGGTAGGCAGAGACGAGGTAGACATCTTCCTCTGGCAGTCGGGTCAGTAATTCACTGGGAATGGTACCCGTCCCCTCTGGTCGAACCCTGAGCGCCCTGTCACTATCGTCATACAGGCTGCGAAACACTTTGCTGATTAGCCTGCGCCGGGGATCCACGAACCTCATCAGGTGATTGGCTTTGCTGGTCCACCGGGGTTCATATGGAACTACGATGCTATCGGCAGCCTGCACCAATGCGCTCAGGAATTGTGCTGTCTCTCCCTGGCTGCGCTCCCCATTCTCACCCCAAAGGTCGTGGAAGATCCACTCGTTTAGGACGACTTTCATAAACTCTTTCAGACCTACTCGGAGGGCTGGCCGAATAGTACAGCCATGTCCTCTAGTTCAGCCTCTATGAATGACCTAAGCCCCCCTTGGATTTGCCCATCAGGACTCGCCTCTTGCTTGGTGAATATGCTTTCCCCGTCCTCTTTCTCAGCAAATATGAAAGAGACATCGTCTACATCGACTTTCCCGTCGGCGATCTGAGCTAGCAGCGCCAGCACAAAAGTCTCGCTATGGGTCGACACGATAATTCGCTTGTCGTGCTTGGATGTGATGTCCACCATGGCGTGCACGAGCTTCCTGACCATCGAAGGGTGTAGATGGATCTCAGGCTCTTCGATGGCAACTATCTTGGTCTTGGAATACAGGCACACGGTGAGCATATGCACGAGCTGGTTGATGCCGAATCCCTCGTTGACCATAGAGACCGGAACGCCTCCGTTTCTGGGTACGGAGTCGAGGTTGAATGACGAGGTGCCAACCTGCATACGAGCTCGAAGTTGGCGGTCCGCTACCACTTCCAAATGCTCGCTGACTGCGTACTCTAGGAACCGGTCAGTCGCGAGAAGCGAAGCCACTTCAACGTCCGTTGCCAGGTATGGCGTCACGTTCGACACGCTGTACACCGGCGTGCTGAACCCGCGCCTGAGGGGAACGAATCCTGTCCCGCGAGCCAACTCCGCGGGGGAGTTTCCTGTGGAAAGTAACCTTTCAAGTACTTCAGGGCCAATTGCGTGCCCTGCCAATGCTGCCCCTAGGTTAATACCATTCCAAGTTATCTCGACTGGTGAATCGATTGATTCACCGTCAGGTGGCGCCCAAGTCAAACTGTGGCTGGCTGATGTCTGTTGATCTCCGTGATATGGAAAGGGGATTTCTAGACCCATCTTTACTCGTGGCACCAATCCGCTCGGAAGTCCAAAATTGATATAGACCGCTCCACCAGATATGCCGACCGAGAGCATGACAACAGAGGATGTCCAATGTTCGCTGAGAACACCGAGGGAAAAGTTCACGCGAATGTCCTCAGCATGATTGTGTACTACCTCCCTCAAGCCACCTAGGCTGATCGTGGGATACGAGAACAGGCTCGGAATGTTCTGGGCAGGATTGGTAAAAAAGTTCCTGAGCGTGAGCAGACCATAGATCAGAGACGACTTGCCGGAGCCGTTTGGACCGTAAACAACGGTCAGTGGCGCGATCTCTACCGTGGTATCGCGAATCGAGCGGAAATTCTCCAGGCGGAGAGTGTACTTGTCCGACATCTGCCTGCCTCCGAATCTATTCGGCGGTTGAACTTTACCGGCGCCGAGTGACTCAATCTGAGTTTATCAGACAACCTTTGGGCGAATCCCGTCCAGGGTCTTTTTACTTTTCGGTGAATAGGCTTACCAGCAGGGCAACAGCCCCCTCTCCCTCAGGGAGAGGGCTGGGGTGAGGGTGATTGGCACCGCTTCACCTGTACGATGTCCAATAATGAGAGGACCCTGAAATCCTCTCTTCCTTCCTTGACATGGACGTACATTAGTTCTATTATCAACACCAGACCCCATGTCCCTATCCCAATTCATCAAAGACAACACCAGCGACGGCCACGACATCGCCAGCGTCCTCATCGACGTGATGAACGGCCGCATCGACGGCTCCAAGGTTGGCCACAGGCTCACCGCCGCCAGACTGCTCATCATCTACGGCTCCCAGTCCGCCGTGGCGGGACATGAAGATGCGGACGACTTCATCGCCGACAACACACCTGTCACTTCCGAGACGGACCCGGACGACAGGGTGTGGGTCATCATTGATCCTGCACTCACCAGGCTCATCAGGTTCAAGACCGACGACGGACGAGCCATGTGCCTGTTCCTCATAGAAGTCATGCAGGGTAAGGTGGAAGGCATTAACGTCGGACACCGCGTGTCGGCAGCCAAGGAGCTACTCAACCGTGGATTCGGCAGGTATCAGAGCAGACCGCTGCCCAAGCCTCCCGGTTCGACCGCGACCAAACGCCAGACTCACAAGACACACCAGCGAGTTGCTGCCAATCAGACTCAGGCTGTCGCCACGACCCAGGTTCCCCAACCAGTGGTACTGTCCGAGCCCGACAAGGAGTCTCGACATCTTGCCTACGGCGGCTACATCGACGGCGACGTCGACCCCGACCCGTGGCTCGCGGTCTACGACTCCAAACTCTACGAGTTCTTGAACGAGTGTGAAGACCCCGACTTCGATCCATCGCTCGCGGCCCGCGACGAGGAGTACTTCAAGTCTTACACCGGCTGCAAGGACCCCGAGTGCGAGGTCCACGGCGACCCCCCGGAAATCATCCTCGACCCCAACGACTACCACTACTGACCCTGCTGACCTCCGGTAGCTAAAGCCAGGGCAATCGCATCTGGACTTCAGCCTGCCACCGTCAATCGTCACTCCGGCGAAGGCCGGAGTCCAGCAGGGCGGTGTAGGAGGGTCTGTCAAAGCTGGCCCCGGTTAAGTGCGATTGCCCTGGCCTCACTCACGCAGGATTGCACGAGTGCACGCCCATTTCGAGTTGCCTGTGCACCTTGTGTATGGTAGCGTCACGGTACCGCACGATACTGAGTCTTCACTACAGCCACAGCGATGCTCAGTGATGACAATTCGGTGAGGCAGTGCTAAAGACCAGTGTTGTCACCCTCAGCCTACTCAGAGACCGACGTACTCGATAGAGCCTACGATCACTGTCAAAAGGTAGCGAAAGAGCACGCCAAGAACTTCTACTACGCGTCTCGCACACTCCCACTCCGTAAGCGTCGCGCCATTTACGCGGCGTATGCCATCTGCCGACTGTGGGACGACATTGCGGACGACGACGCACCCCTTTCAGAAAAGCGCCGCATGTTCGCCGAGACGCGCCGAACACTGGCCGCAACACTGTCGGGCCCATCCGATGACGAGCCGGACCGTGATAGCTGTCTGAGCCTTCCACCTGAATTCATCGCCTTGGCAGATGCGACCAGTGTTTTCGGTATCCCTGTACAATACTTCGACGAGATATTGATGGGCGTAGAGTCTGACCTTGTAAAGGACAGATTTGCCAACTTCGCTGAGCTTCGCGAATACTGCTACAAGGTGGCATCCGTTGTCGGCCTGATCTGCATTGAGGTCTTCGGATACGACGACCCCAGCGCTGAAAACCACGCGGTGGATATGGGCATAGCTTTGCAATTGACAAACATCCTGCGTGACCTCAAGGAGGACGCTGGACGCGACCGGATTTACTTGCCCCAGGACGAGATGGCAGAGTTCGGTTACACGGAGGAAGACCTCAGGAACGAGGTCGTCAACGAACCGTTCAAATCGCTGATGAAGTTCCAGGTGGAGCGCGCCAGGTCTTACTATCAGCGGTCGAGACCCCTGTTCGACATGGTCGAGTTGGAGTCCCGGACATGCCTGCGTGTCCTGCACGAGGCTTATGGCGCGATCCTTGACAGGATCGAACAATCCGGGTTCGATGTCTTTTCGCAGCGGATCGGACTGCGTCCCAGCGAGAAGCTGCTGATAGCCGCGAGACTGTGGATCGGCGGTGCCGCGCTGGGTATTCCTGTAGTCAGGCGGCTCCTGTAGCCTACATGCACGCCCTGATTCTCGCTCCATTCGACGAGCGTCAGCTCGCCCGGCTCAGGGCCGAGATGGACGTCACCTATGAGAGCTGGCTGGACACACGCGCCCTGACCGACCCTGACGAGCTTGCCGCACGAATACGGTCTGAAGACATATCGATTCTGATCGTGGAAGCCGACTTTGTGTTCGAGGAGACGTTCCAGGACTGTCCCGGGCTGAAGTTCGTCGGCATCTGCCGCGCGGCGACGAATCAGGTCGATCTCCAGGCGGCGGCTGATCATGGCGTACAGGTGGTCAATACTCCAGGCCGCAACGCTCCTGCCGTGGCCGAGCACGCCTTCGCTCTGATGTTGTCTTTAGCCCGGCAGATTCCGAAGGCCCATGAATACGTCACATCGGGCAGCTGGCGTCATCCCGTGGCAGGCTATACTGACTTCCGCGGCACAGAACTCGGCTCACGTACAGTCGGCATCGTGGGCGTGGGAGCGATCGGACGAACTCTCGCCGGCCTGTGCATCGGATTTGGCATGAAAGTGTTGGCCTACGACCCATACCTAGACTATGTGCCCGACGGCGTCCGCATGGCAGACCTTCATACGCTCGCCAGCGAGTCCGACTTCGTAAGCGTTCACGTCCCAATGACGCCCGACACCACGGGCTTACTCGACACCGAATTCTTCGCCCTCATGAAGCCATCGGCCTACTTCGTCAACTGCTCGGACTACCAGATCGCAGACGAGGCCGCCCTGCTCGACGCGCTTCGGAGTCGTCTCATCAGCGGAGCGGCTTTCGATGTATTCGAGACCCAGCCTATCGCTCCCGACAGTCCGCTGCTTAGGTTGGACAACGTCATTCTGACGCCTCATATAGGAGGAGCGACCGACGAGACGGTCGAGCGTCACTCTGCGATGATGACAGACGACATTCTTCGCTTCATTAACGGCCGACGACCAGCGAACCTGGTCGTCCCCGAAGTGTGGCGGCCGCCGGATGGCTGACGATCTCGTGCTCGTTGTCGACGCTGGGTCGAGCTCGATTCGCTGCCATCTGGTTGACCCGGTGGGAGAGGTCAGGAGATCAGTGTCACGCCCCTGGTTGTACATGAGTGAGCCGGATGCCGGCGCGCTCAACAGAGGTATCGACCTGGAAGGCAGTTGGCAGTCGCTCTGTGGCGCGATCGTCCAGTGCCTTGGATCTGACGGCCACCGACCTTCGGCAATCGCTGTCACATCCCAGCGCCAGTCCTTGGTCTTCACCGACAACCGAGGCCATGCGATTTATGCGGGCTCGAATACGGACGTCCGCGCCGTCTTCCAAGGCTCCGCGCTAGATGCCGAACATGGTCAGATGCTCTACTGCACCACCGGCCACAGACCGACTTTTCTGATGGCCGCCGGAAAGCTCGCTTGGCTGCGTGAAGTCCGCCCCTCGGAATACGACCGCTTGACTCATGTGCTCACGCTCGCCGACTGGCTAGCTTACCGGCTGACCGGTCAGCTTGCCTGCGAAGTAACACTGGCAGCGGCAAGTGGTCTCGTTGACATCCGAACGCGAGCTTGGGCAGCGGAGATGTTCGATGAGCTTGGGCTGAGATGCCCGGAGTCACAGATCTGTGAGTCCACAGTGCTGCGCGGTACCGTGATAGCCGAGGAGGTTGGGCTGATCACCGGTACGCCGGTGATCGTCGCGGGAGCGGACACCCAGTCGGCCTTGATCGGCGCCGGAACCGTCCAGGCTGGACAAGTCGCCATAGTCGCGGGTTGGAGCGCACCTGTCCAGATGTTGACCGCTGAGCCGGTCCTGTCACCCCAAATGAAGACATGGACGGGCCTGTTCCAGTTGCCGGAGCTGTGGACCATGGAGAGCAGCGCCGGAGACATCGGTAACGTATGGCGCTGGCTTGCCGAGACCGTGTTCGGCGGTGAGCGTGCCTTCGCCCGGATGGACAGGCTGGCCGCTTCAATTCCGCCAGGTTCGCTCGCCGTAACGGGTCACTTTGGGCTGCAGGCGATGGACGTTTCCGCGGTCGGTATGAGACTCGGGGGAATCCTCTTCCCCACTCCTATCACACTGGGAGGCCCGACCCCAGGTCAGATCGGTCGGGCCGCTCTCGAGTCTTTTGCGTACACGATCAAGGCCAACCTCGAACAGTTGGAGCGAGAGTCGGGCATCGCCGCGAGTAACATTACGCTCGGAGGCGGATTGAGCCGTTCGAACACATTCCGGAAGATACTACCTGAAATCCTGGGACGACCCATCTCAATGTTCCGACAGCCTGACACCACAGCCGTCGGCTCCGCCGCAATAGCGAGGACCGCCATTGGCGAGTTCAGCTCGCTGGCAGATTCGGCCACCTTACTGCCATGTCGCGCGCAGACGAAAGAGCCTGGACCCGCAGAGGCTGCCGAGTACCAGGACCTCTATGAGCACTGGCTGGAGGTCCATGAGAGCATCGGCCCGCTGTTGAGGTGAGTCCGGCACGCTGATGAAAACGACCAGAACACCGTATAAACTATCCCGTACGGATTCCTATGCCCATCAGATGGAACATCGATAGAAAGGCAATAGCCGACACCGCTCGTGCGATGGCCGACCTCGGCCTCGTGACCGGCACGGCTGGAAACATTAGCGTGCGGCTCGCGGACGATGCCGGACGCGACCTGATGGCCGTCACTCCCGCATCGACACCGTACGACTCCCTGTCCGCGGACGACATCGTCGTTACTGACTTTGACGTCGACCCCGTCCAAGGAGACCGCGTGCCCTCATCCGAAAGCCTGCTGCACGTTGGAATCTACCGCCGCCGCCCGGATGCTCGGGCCGTAGTTCACACGCACTCAATCTACTCAAGCGTGCTGGCCGTGGCCGGAATTGATCTTCCTCCGGTGATAGATGAGGTCGTTGTCTATGTCGGCGGCACAGTTCGGGTCTCCCGATACGGGTACCCTGGAACCGAGGAATTGGCCGACAACGTGTGCGAGGCCCTGGGAGGGAACAAGGCAGCGTTCATAGCTAATCATGGAGCCGTCGCAGTCGGACGGTCCCTCGACGAGGCAATGGACATCTGTCTGCTTATCGAGCGCGCATCGCAGATCTACGTGATGGCCAACTCGCTCGGCCAGATTACGCCTATCCCCGGAGAGTACGTAGAGGCGTCAACGGCAATCTATCGAATGCGCAACAACGTCACCCCGTACTCCGATACGGGGCCGGATATGGGAGACAATCGCTGATGGTCACTGTCCCAGGATTTCTACTCAGGCGGCTATACGTCAAGCAGAGCCTCGCTAACATCGATGACGGCTTCCGGTTCGAGCTGATGAACAGGCTCGGCTCGGGGTACTCACACAAGGTACATCCGCTGACCGTAGATGGAGCGGAGGTGCCAATCGACAACGCCGAATTCGACCTGGAAGGCGCATCAGTCCGGTTCGACCAGGTGACGGAGCAGAGGACCCTCACGCTAGCGATGAACAAGACCATCGTCGTCAGGGTTACCGGTACCAGGCTCGAACCGGGCGCACACAAGATCGGCATGGGGTTCGATGTCCCTGGGCTGGGCACTCTGAGCTTCGACTTCACCGACACAGTCGCCGATGCCTGATGGATCGCTGCGTGTGGCCGTAACCGGCGCGGCTGGATACCTCGGCGGAATGCTCATCGAGCGGCTCCAGGGCTGTGACGCAGTCGACTACATCCTGGCGACCGACATACGAACGCCGAGTTCGAGCTACAGCGACAGTGCGGACTTCGTACAGACCGACGTCACTGAACCCTTCCCAGACTTGTTTGCGCGCTACGAGATCAACGCGGTAGTCCACCTGGCCTACATACTCAACCCCGGTCGTCACACAAGCCTGGCCAGACGGGTGAATGTATCGGGAACCGATCACGTTATCGAGGCGTGTGCCAACGCGGACGTCGCCCACGTGGTCTATCTGAGCAGCACTTCGGTCTACGGCGCGCACCCTGACAACCCTGAGTTTCTAACGGAGGACGATCCCGTACGACCGGTCCCCGGCTTCCAGTACAGTGAGGGCAAGGTAGCCGCCGAAAGAAGGTTGATTGAGTTCGCAGAACAGAGTTCAGGATCCCTGGTCACTGTCCTGCGCGTGTGCCCGGTGATGGGACCTCGTGCCGACAACTTCATCGCGAACGCATTCCGAAAGCCGGTGCTGCCGCGGCTTGGTGAGGCCGACCCCCCAATGCAGTTCGTTCACGAGGACGATCTGGCCGACGTCGTCATAAAGTGCCTGGAGACCAGACCGGCGGGAATCTACAATGTAGCTGGGGATGGTACGATCCGCTGGACCCAGATAGCCTCGGTCATGGGCCGCCGGATGCTGAGACTCCCACCCGTGGCCTGGCATTCGCTCACGTCGATGGCGTGGTATCTTGGGTTGCAGTCGGACTCTCCAGCCTGCGGACTGGACTTCATTCGGTACAGGTGGACGGCGAGCGCCGAAAAGCTCAAACGAGATGTGGGCGTGAGCCTGAAGCACTCTTCCAGAGAGGCCTGGGAGTCGTTTGCCGCCCAGCCTATGGATCGTTGTAATTGATTAGCGGCAGTGGTTGGTGAGATCGCAGTTGGCTGAGCATGTTCTTATACTTCGGCCATGTGTACGCATGGACTCTCAGAACTCACCATTCCCGATTCCGCTGGCAATCGCCATACCTCAGACTTTCCCCAACGGGGATATTGATCTGGGCTTGATTCGTTCACGCGCATTGCGTGCCGAGGAGTTGGGATACCACAGCCTCTGGGTTGGCGAACAGCTTGTCGGCTCGACGCCGACACTGGAGCCTGTAACGTTCTTGAGCCACATCTCGTCGGTAACTGAGAAGAACACATCGAGAGTCTGGCCTCGGAGGTCGCTCCAAAGTTGGGGCGTCCAGGATCGGGCTAGCAGTATGAAAACCCAATGCAATACACCACGAGAGCTGTGAGTTCGAGGTGCGCGACCTGTCGCTGGACGGCATTCCGATCAACTACCTGTCACGCTGGCTGGGACACTCGTCGATCCAGACTACACTGAACTACCTGGAGCTGGTGCCGGACCCGACCGGGAGTCTGGCGGCTGTTCCATGACAGTCGTGGACCGTTGGCAATCCTTATGGCCCCGGTCATGAGCGGACAAAGGAAAGAGTACCCTCTGTAAAGGTTCAGGCGGCACTCGATTTCGGGCACGTCCTATTCCTGGAGTAGCCAGGGGAGGGAATGACCGCAATGGGATTCGTGACGGCCGGGGTGGCAACGGAAGGTTCGAAGGAGTCACTTGAAGTCGTCGACATGGGGACTGGGCTGCGACCGAGGCATAGCCGCCACCGTTCAGACTGCGTTCGAGTTCGGTTCCCGCCAGACACTGGAGGCTTACCATGGTACTACCCCAGATAACCATTGACCTGATGGAAGCATATAACACCCTGGGCCCCCTGGCGCTCATCATTGGGGGCATAGCTGTCTACGGGGTCTTCGTATTCAACTTCTACAGGTTCGTTGCGCAGAAGGACATATTCACCCTGGACCTCCAGAAGCACAATCAGGCCAGACACGCTGCGCTCAGGAAGACACTCTCCGTGGTGTTTTACATTGTCAAGTTCCTGATGCTCTACCCCATCTTTGTATTCTTCTGGTTCTGCGTGATGGCCGGTCTGCTCTACGTGCTGGGCAAGAATCAGACGACGGAAATGGTGATGCTCGTGGCGATGGGAGTCGTGGGTGCCATCAGGGTGTGTTCCTATTATAAGGAGGCGCTTTCAACCGACATTGCCAAGATACTTCCATTTGCATTGCTCGGCATCACGATCATCGACAGTTCAGTTGTCCGGATCGTGGCGTCGACCGAAGGTGTACGGGAGGCCGCGCTTCGGTGGGAGACAGTCATCTACTACTTGGTTGCCGTCGTCGCATTGGAGTCTGTGCTGAGGATGACAACAGGAATAATCGGACATCTGATGGGCCGTCGAAAGTCGCCCGAATTGCAGGAGAACCAAGAGACAGCTCAGCCCGAGCCGGGCGGACCCCAGCATACTCCGGAGATCGCTCAGACTGTGCCAGAGTCACCGATTCCAAATCGGGTCGCAACGGCCGTAGCGCCAGGCCCGAATGGGTTAACGGTCATCCGACCAAGGTCTTAGACGGGATTGAATCGGGCGGGCAGGACCTGACTGCTGCATCAGGGCTGGGGTGCTCCGGGACTTCCCAACTCTGCCCACCGGCAACTGTGCCAGAAGCAGAAGGATGCATGCCTAAACTCATCTGGAGAGTTATTGGTGAGGCACAAGGCCTGTCGTGGATGCGAGGATCAGGCCTCCTGAGTTCGAGCCTGGAACGTCCTGCTAACGGTAGCCTCGCCTATCTTGTTGGTCGGGATGACCCGGTAGGTGTAAGTTTTACCCCGCTTCAGCCCGGTGTGAGTGAACTCCGCCTCTTCCACTGTCTTGAGGTCCTTCTCGCCTCTGAGGAACCCGCCGCCATAGCGAATTCGATAGCCCTCAATACTCGTGCTCCCGAGGTCGGGGTCTTCCCACTGAATGGTAACACTGCTCATGGTCGCCTCAATGGAGGTTAGGGAATCTACAGGACTCGGCCTTCCTATGTACAGGTGTGAATAGGGTTGCGGCTCCTGCACCCTCGCGTATAGTCGTCCAGCCTCGTTCAGGACTTCGTAGACGCGGTCAACTGTAAACTGGTTCCTGTTCGCCTGGAATGCGCCGGTTGCTCTGGAAACCTCGTCAGCCACGTCCTTGGCGCTGTTGCCAAGCTCCCGCAATCTTGCCCCGTTAACTTCCATCCGCTCCATCGCCTCCTTCACGGTGCTGTTCGCGTCGCCCATGTCCCGCTCCACTCGACTCTTCCTGCGGCGTGCTATAAGAGAGGCCGCCACGAGCAAGCTCACACCCGCTACAAGGCAGAAAAAGCTGAGAACCAGCGGGGCCAAGGCCAATTCGAGTCTACCTACGGAGATTGAGCCAACACCGAACCATCTGGCTGCGTCGGCGGTTTCAGTACCGAACCCACCCAGCGCTGTCCAGACTCCCAGTTGGATCCCTATTGCTCCGGCCAGGGCGGCGACACCCACACCTACCCACGCCCCGGAACGGACTGCGTCGTTGACTCTGTGTTCTTTGTATGACAGTTCGTCGCTGTACCAATCGACAGCTAAACTGCCTCGGGGTTCCATCGTATCCAACCCCGAATCTGAGAGGGAGCGTCTCGCTCTGTCGTCGACATTCAGAAGGTCCTGGAAAGCGGAAAGAGCCACCGCCCTGATCTCCGCGTAGGTCTCACCTGACTTGCGGTGTTCATTGCAAAGCTGAGAGTGAGCAGCCTTCAGGTCCGGCATGGTGTTCTCCTGCTTCCGACTGCCTGATGGTAGTTTTTCCGATTCCACCTGTTCTCTATTGGCCGCATTGGAGTCATTGGTGGGGACAACGCAGGGAGTCGGACGGTGAGGGAGCTCCTATCCCCTGTCAGTCGCCGAACTCCGTCGAGAGATCGACTCGTTTCGATCAGATCTCCCTTGAGAGTTCCTGCAACCCTGGACTCGGTATCCATGCCCTCCACTCTCCGTACAATGTGCAGGGGCCTTCAGCATGTACTATGGCGGTCCGGTACAATGGATCCGATGCAAGTACTCCACATGGTAGTGTACTTTCAACGATGCGGGAAGAAGGAGTGCGGTGCTCAGCGCCGAGCCTGTCCACGCCCGCTCCATCTGAACCTCTTTCCCCTCCGATTCCGCTAGTCAATTGCAGAACGTTAATCAGCATCTCGGAACGAGTGCGCAGACATGCGGGACAAGACAAGATGAATGTAGTAATCGACGCCGATACCGGCACCGACGACGCCATAGCTCTCATCATGGCGGTAAACTCGCCAGAGTTGCAGATCGATAGCGTCACAACGGTGGCCGGGAACGCACGGCTGGCCGACACGACACGCAACACGGTGCGGCTGCTGAACCATATTGGACGCCCCGACATTCCAATCTCGAAGGGCGCCGACAGACCCCTCAGGGTCAGGTCTAACTTCGCTTACCACTACCATGGGCCCGGAGGCATGACGACTCGTCTGCCGACCACCGACGCTAAACCCATTGATGCGCGCGCGCCTGATCGCCTCCACTCGGCGGCTGACCAGGCGGCGGGTGAGCTGGAGATCATAGCTCTCGGCCCGTTGACCAACATTGCGCGAGCGATAAGTCGCGGGCCTGAGCAGATGAGCCGCGTGCGACGCATCCACGTGATGGGAGGAGCCGTCGAAGCGCCGGGCAACGTTACGCCTTCAGCCGAGTTCAACATCTACGCCGATCCTCATGCCGCCAACGTTGTGTTCGACTCCGGCATCCCTACAACGCTGGTCGGTCTGGACGTCGGAGACGCCGTGGGCTTCGAACGCGGTGGCGCCGACTGGCGAACAAGCACATCGAGAGGCGAAGATGTAGCGGCCCGGATCATTCAGGGCTGGTTCGACATTCACCCTGATCGGGACGTGTACGTTCTGTGCGATCCCCTGACCGTCGCGGCAGCTGTGGCGCCGGACCTCTTTGAATATAGGCAGGGTACGATCACGGTCGACGAGGATGGCGAAACTCGTGGCAGGACCAGAGCCGAGTATGGCCCCGGAAACGTCAGCATCGCTCTTGGAGTCGATGAAGACCGCGCCCGCTCTTTCGTTCTCGACCGGCTTGTGTCCCTGAGCGACTAGCAGACCGAGCTCTGTCTAGGACGGCTCAGTCGCCGAGGCTTGCGCCTCGGAGCCCAGGTATCTGAGTATAGTGGCCCACCTGGAGCCGAGCACGCGACGCATGTTTCGAGTCGTTACCTCTTCGACCTCCGCAACGTCTATGCCCTTGAGCTCGGCGAGAGTTTGAGCGACGGTGGCGACGTGTCTGGGCTCGGTCCAGTTTTCGCGCTTGGACTTGAAGGGCTGCGGCGCTGCGTCGGTCTCCAGCACGATGCTTTCCAGCGGCGCCTTGACCGCGGTCTCCTGTAGGTACGGGAGCCGCAGCAGGGGTCGCGAGAGAGAAATGTAGAAGCCAAGATCCATGATCTTCTGTGCGGTCTTGAGGTCTCCCTGGAAGTAGTGCATGACACCGCCGACCTCGTATGCCCGCTCCTCACGCAACACACGGAACACCTCGTCGTGCGACTCCCGGCTGTGGAACACAACAGGCAGGTCGAGCTCGCGGGCCAACCGTATCTGCTCCCTGAAAGCAGGGTACTGTATGGCCCGGTCCGGCGCGCCGTCCATGAAGTCCAGACCGACCTCGCTCATCACAAGCACCTTGTCAGTCGACGTGGCCAGATCCCTGAGTGTTTCGTAGGTCTGGTCTGTGAACGGCTCACGAATGTCCATCGGATGGATCCCCACGCCGGAGAAGAAGCCGTCGTATCGTGCCGAGAGTTCCAGAGATCGCTCCGACGACGGAATCGTCGTTCCCGCCGAGATAACGGCACGCACGCCCACACCTCGAGCGCGGTCGAGAATCTCACCAACCTCGGCATCCGTAAACGAATCAAGGTGAACGTGGCAGTCAACGTACATGTCAGCGCGCGACGGTCCCCTTTAGGCTCATCTGCTGTGGTCAATCCTCCGCCTTGAACATTATACTACGGCCAACTGTCGACGCCCGCGTTGTGCGGGCGTTGTCATGTGAGGACGAGTTGAAGAGACGGTTATGGTCAGTCGGAAGAGTTTGCCTGGGAGTCTCGGTCAGCGGTCTCCTGGGATGGCTCGCCGTCCGCGGACTTGAATGGAGCCTGGTCATAGAGGCGTTCTCAGGCGTGTCCATTATGATGATGGTCCTGGCAATGATCGTCTTCCTCGCCGCAAACTACCTGCGCGCTGCCCGTTGGCGAGTTCTCTTTGTCGGCAGCACGGTTTCCACCAAACGGCTATTTGTGATACAGAACATCGGCATAGGGCTGAACAATGTCGTTCCGATCAGAGTTGCTTCCGAGGCGGTACAGCTTGCCATCCTGACACTCAGAGACGGCGTCAGGCCGTCTGTCGCGCTCGCCACTATTGGCATGGAGCGAGTTCTCGATCTGGTGGTCAGCGCTGCCATCCTTGGCGCCGCCTTCTTCCTAATTCCCGAGATGGAGAGATTCACGCTGTACGTCTGGGGAGCGATCGGGTTCGCCGCTCTCTCAGTTGTGATCGTGCGCCTTCTCGCTTTGGGGAGTACAAGTGTCAGATGGGCCATACGATTGTCGTTTCTCGCCGACTTCATGAAAGCAGTCAGAGACCTGGAGAGGGAGCGAGCGCGTCTGGCGACGTCCACTGCGATGACGCTCGCGTACTGGCTGATGGTTGGAGTCACCGCGTGGATACTAGCAGGCGCGATTGATCTGTCGATCACGCCCGTAGTTGCGACGGCCGTGATCATGGGCACCTTATATTTTGCCACGGCTGTTCCAGCTGCACCGGCAGCCATCGGCACCTTCGAGTTCGCGGTTGTCTACGTACTGGAGACGTTCGGAGTAACGCGCGAGTCCGGCTTCGGATTCGCGGTGATCACTCATGCAGTGTTCTTCCTGCCCCCAACCATCATGGCCGCGGTTTTCCTGCCCGGAGAGGGCCTCTTCTCAATAGGACGGCTGCGATCCGCATTGGCTGGAATGAGGACCAGACAGGAGTCGGAGTCCACATGAGACTCGCAAGTGTCAGAGCTGCCACTCTTGGCTGTGTCCTCTTCGCTCTGGCGATTGGCTGCGACCGCGATGTCGACCCGCCTCCGGCGCCGTTGCCGACGACTGCTCCGTCAGCAACGGCTGCCCCGTCACCCACCCCGTCGCCCGAGCCAACCCCAACCTCGATACCGCCAACCGCAATGCCGACTCCCACACCACGTCAGGCGCCAACGGCCACACCTGTCCCCATTACACCGACACCCAGGCCTACTCCCGACTCCAGGGCGCGTGGCGGGACATTGAACCTGTCGACTTCTGAAAACATCGCCCATCTCGACGTACATATGGACGTCTCGCCTGCGCTGTCGACATGGGGACCCGGGATCGCCTACTCCAGACTTCTCAGGCTCAGGTCCGGCGCCGACGTGAAGCTGCCAAGTCTGGCAGTCGAGTGCGACCTGTGCGTTTCGTGGACGATGGAGTCGCCAACCACGTACAAGTTCGATCTGAGGCCCGATGCACGTTGGCATGACGTGGGGCCGGTGTATGCGAGACCGGTCACCGCCAGAGACGTCGTCTTCAGCTACTTGCGGCAGAGGGATTCGAAGCTGCCAAACTCTCCACTCCTGTACAACATCGACGAATTGCGTGAGATAGATCCTTTCACGATAAGAGTCACATTCGACTCGCCGGATGCCGACGCGCTCCTGGCTTTTGCCGACGGGCATTCCAAGATAGTGGCTCGCGAGGCCGTGGAGGTAAGCGGAGACCTTCGTGACGGCCCCACGGTCGGATCGGGGCCTTGGGTGCTGGAAAAGACGGCGCCGGACGACAAGCACGAATTTAGCCCTAATCCCTACTACTACGAACAGGGGCTTCCCCTACTACAGAAGCTCAACATCCTCGTGCTGACGGGGGAAGACACACGCAATGCGGCGTTCCAGACCGGGATGATTGACGTCATGAACATGCGTCCCGACGAGTGGGTTACCTACACAAACCGATTTCCCAACGCACCCTTCATCGCGGTGCCCCAGCCCGGCATTGGGGTCGAGGTAGCATTCAAGACGACCATGCCGCCATTCGACAATGTCGAAGTTAGACGCGCCGCAATCCTCGCAATGGAACCTGAGAAGGCCATCGAGGAGCACTGGGGTGGATTCGGATTTATCGGCCACGGCTTCGCCGCCGCATCTTCCGAGTGGCTGATTCCGCAGGACGAGCTTGCGAGACGTTTCGACCGACGCACTGACGCCGAGGCCGTGCTGCGCAACTCAGAAGTCGCTTCCACAATACCCATAGTACTAACGGTGGGGGACTTCGGCCCGTCATTCACATCCCATGCCCATGCCATCTCAGTGGAGCTTCAGGCGCTGGGCTTCGAGGTTGAGACCGAGATAGTCAACAGGCGCGAATTCGGTGAACGGGTCTGGCTTGGCGGCGAGTATCAGCTAATGGTCGGGCCGCCCGCGCCGATAACCGCGCCCAACGGCTACCTCCTTCCAGTGCTCCACAGCGAAGGTATCTGGAACACCACCGGCCACCGCGACAGTGTTCTCGACGAGCTTCTGGAGTCGCAGGCGGTGGAGTACGACCCAGAGACAAGGGCCAATCTGATCCGAAGGGTACAGGAGCGCGTTCTGGACCAGGGGTACAGGTTCATGCCTGCGGCAAGAGAGGCGATCTGGGCCTGGCGTGAACACGTACGAGACTTTCACCCCAACTTCAGCGCCTACGAGTATCACCACTGGGCCAGGGTATGGCTGGACGGCTAGCGGCCCCGACTGCAGATGCCGTCCTCCAGGGTTGACCACGCGAGAAGCGCGCACTTGATCCTGACCGGAAACTCCCGCACCTTGGAGAGGGCTCCCAAGTCACCGATCTGGTCCAACTGCGACGGAGTCGGAGCGGGTCCCTGCATCATCCAGTGGAAGCGGTCGGACAGCGCTTCGGCCTCCGAGAGCGTGAGGCCCTTGATCGCCTCCGACAGCATCGAGCCTGTCGCCTGATTGATCGAGCAACCCTCGCCCTGGAACCCGACCTGCGACACGCGAGATTGCTCGTCCAGCATGATCTGAAGGTGGATCTCGTCTCCACAGAACGGATTCACTCCGTCGACCGCTATGTCGGCATCTGGGAGATGACAGGGGTTCCTGGGACGACGACGATGGTCCAGGATCAGATCGTCGCGGTAGATTTCGTCTAGATTACCGAGCGCCATCCGAGAAATACCTGAGGGCCCGCTTGACCGAATCGACCAGGGCGTCGATCTCCTCCTCGGTATTGTAGAGGTAGTAGCTCGCTCGCGCGGTCGCGACGACGCCAAGCTCGCGCATGAGCGGCATCGTGCAGTGGTGGCCAGTGCGGACAGCTATTCCGTCGCGGTCGAGAAAAGTCCCGAGATCATGAGGGTGAACGATATCCGAGTGGAACGAAATGATGCCCCCGCGCCTCTCGGGATCGCGCGGGCCGAAGATGTCCACGTCCTCCTCGAGCTCTTTGAACGCCTCCAGCGCGTGTGTACTCAGCGCCACTTCGTGGGCCCTGACGTTCTCCATGCCGAGCGCGTCCAGGTAGTCCACCGCAGCGCCGAATCCGATGGCGTCGGCAATGTTAGGGGTTCCTGCCTCGAACTTCATCGGAATGTCGTTCCACGTTGCACGGTCGTACCAGACCTCCAGCACCATCTCGCCGCCCCTCATGAACGGCTCCATGTTTTCCAGAATCTCACTCCTGCCATAGAGGGCGCCGATTCCGGTAGGTCCCAGCATCTTGTGACCGCTCAACGTAAGGAAGTCGCAGTCAAGATCCTTCACGTCCACGGGCATGTGAGGCGCGCTTTGGGTTGCGTCCAACAACACGGTCGCGCCTACCGAACGCGCTTTGGCTGCCAGCTCCCTCACAGGGTTGACGATGCCGATGCCGTTGGACATGTGCACCATCGCCAGCAGCTTGGTTCTCGGCGTGATGAACTCGTCCACACGCGACATATCCAGGCTGTTGTCGTCTGACAACATTGGCAGAACTCTCAGCTTGGCTCCCTTGTCTCTTACGACCTTCTGCCAGGGCACAAGATTGGAGTGATGCTCGTATGGGGTGACAACGATCTCGTCGCCCTCGGCTATGTTCTGGTCTGCCCAAGTGTAGGCGACAAGGTTCAGGGACTCAGACGCGTTGCGAGTCCAGATGATCTCACTGGAGCTTTCAGCTCCAATGAACGTGGCGATCTTGGCGCGCGCCTCCTCGTACCTTTCTGTCGCCTCCTGACTGAGTGCGTGAACGCCCCGATGAACATTGGCGTTATAGCGCTCGTAGTAGTCGACGAGCGCCTCTATCACCTGGCGCGGCTTCTGGGTAGTCGCGGCGTTGTCCAGGTAGATCAGCGGTCTGCCGTAGACCTTCCGACTCAGGATCGGAAAGTCCTGCCTGATCTTTTTCACGTCGTACATATATGAGGCTCCAAGATCCCTAGCCCTCGGATGTGAGACCGGGGCGAGTGGAGATCCTATCTAAACGTCCAACTCGATGTCGTCGCCTTCGATCCGTACCGGGAACGTTTCGATCGGCACCACCGCCGGGAGCGCGGTCACGTCCCCGGTACGAACATCGAAGCGGGCTCCGTGCCTTGCGCACTCGATCTCGCAGCCCTCCAGGTATCCCTGTTCCAGAGAAGCTTCGTCATGCGTGCAGACGTCGTCTATCGCGTAGAGAGTTCCGTCTACGTTGCAGACCGCTACCGCCCGGTCTCCAACCTCATAGACTTTGGCGGTACCGGCTGGTACGTCCTCTACCTTGCCCACCTTAACGAATGCCATTGTTTGTTCTCCTCGTCCGGCTCTGGATTCTGCCGAAACTACTCTCCGTGTATGTTGCGTGGAACTGGTCCAGGAAAAGCTCCCGAACCTAGTTCTGACTATTGCTAAACTCAACGAGACGCGGGCCGGGTGTTGCCCCTGCCAGTATCGCATGACTCCTGTCCACCAGGTCGCCGATGGTCCTGGAGCTGAGAATCCGGTCGACCGCGAGCTCCACCTCCTGCCATACTTCCCGCTGCGCGCAAGTCGGAACGTGAACACATGCTCTCAGGTCGTCCAGACACGCCACGAGGTTGTCGCTCGATCCCAGGCACTCCATGACGATGCTCAGGCTGATGTCTCCGGGCTCGACCGCAAGTGTGTGCCCGCCCTGTCTGCCTCGCTGAGACCTCACGAGCCCGGCCCTGCCCAGAGCGTGAAGCACCTGCGCAAGGTATGGCTCCGGAATCATTGTCCTGCCGGCGATCTCGCTGGCACGAACCGGAGCGCTCTGGTGATGGATCGCCAGATCAACCAGCGCCCTCACTCCGTAATCGACTTTAACAGGTATGTGCATTTTCCCCACCTCCTCCGAAGTAGTGGGTATAGCTACTCCGTGGAAACAGTATCCTTCAACGCTCCATCGAGAGCGGACGCCAGTGTATGTACCGGCAGTGTCGCGCACTTGATTCGCGTCGGGTAGCTGGACACCCCTTCGAGTATCTCCAAGTCTCCGAGTATCTCGTAGTCGAAATCGTCGTCTACCTTCTTGGTCAGCAGGAGTCTGAAGTTTTCGATCACCTTACGCGCTTCCTCGGAGCTCCTTCCCTTCACCGCCTCGCTCATCATCGACGCGGCGGCCTTCGAAATCGCGCAGCCTGCCGCGACGTAGCCTATGTCATCAATGCTGTCCTCGGTGTTCATCGTCAGATACAAAGATATCTGGTCACCGCAAAGCGGATTGAACCCCTCCGCGCTCCGGTCAGGATCGTCGATCCTCTTGAAATTTCGCGGTCTCCGGTTGTGGTCCATCACAACGTCGGCGTATAGGTCTCGAAGATCATTCATTAAATCGGTCCCTCAGAATGAGAACTCGTACCTCGGAATGGCATCGAGGAACGATCTCTCCAGGTAGTCGTGAAGCTCAGGGATGTCAACGGTGTCGATGATCTCCGACGCGAATCCGAATATGAGCAGACGGCTGGCCGACTCCAGGTCGATCCCGCGGCTGCGCATGTAGTACACGGTCTCTTCGTCTATGTTTCCCGCCGTCGCGCCGTGACCGCACTTCACGTCGTCGGCCCAGATGAACAGCGCAGGCTTCGAGTCCACCTCGGCGTCCGGGGAGAGAAGCAGGTTCTTGTCCGACTGCAGCGCGTCGGTCTTGATCGCGCCCTCACGAACGAAGACCGTGCCGCCGAAGACCGCTCTCGACCGGCCCGACAGGATCCCCTTGTAGTAGAGGTTACTGTTCGAATTGGGCTTCGTGTGGTCTATGTTTATGAAGTTGTCGACGTGTTGACGGCCAGAGGTGACGTACAGGCCGCTGAGATCGGTCGAACACCCGTCCCCGATATGCAGGTACAGATCGTGCCTGCCCAGCCCGACACCCTTGTAGAAAGCGCGCGACGAGAAGCTGCTGCCGTCTTTCTGATGTACTCTGGCGACTCCCACGTGGTAGGCGGAATCACTCTCGTCCATGAGTCGATAGTGGTCTACCCGCGCTCCCTCCTCCACGATGATCTCGGCAACGCCGTTGTTGAGGTAGGTGTTGTCGCCGACACCGACGTAGCTCTCGATAACGGTCGATTCGGACTCTGGCCCGGCCACTACGAGAATCCGAGGGTGAGCGACGATGTTCTCTTCGTCGATCGAAGCGAACACAAGGTGTATGGGACGATCCGTGCTAGCGCCTGCCGGTACATGTACGAGAGCGCCGTCGCTCAAGAAAGCCGTGTTGAGCGCGGCAAATCCGTCGTCCTCTACCGAAGCCAGAGCGCCGACGTTCTGCTGGATGACCGAGCCGTTCTCCCCAATCGCACGAGCCAGGCTGGAGACAGTAACTCCGTCTGTTTCGTGGACGCGGGATAGCTCGCTGTTGAACTGCCCATTGACGAATACGAGGGTATTCCAGTCGTCCACCCAGGGCACGGCGCTCCGTATTTCCTCGGCCGCTGAAGCCCTCGGCATAGTCGGAAGGGAAAGCTCCGCCCTTGCGACCGGTGCGACGTTAGTGTACTTCCATGCTTCATTGCCCTTGCGCGCCGTTGGAAATCCAAGCCGCGCAAAGTTGTCGAAGCCCTTCTGCCGGAGCGTATTCAGCCAGGCCGGTCCCGAAGACGCCAGGCCGGCGTACTGTTCGGCATAGCGGCTGTATGTGTCAAGTGTTTGTGTCATAGTCGTTCGGTTTGCCACCATCCATTATCCGCTGACAGCGGCCTCTTCGATAATCCAGTCGTAGCCTCTCTCTTCGAGCGCCAGCGCCAGCTCCTTGCCGCCGGAACGGACTATGCGACCATCGACCAGAACGTGTACGTAATCAGGCTCGATGTAGTTGAGGATGCGCTGATAGTGCGTGACCAGCACGATCGCTTTCTCGGGGTTTTTGAAGGAGTTGACTCCGTCCGCAACGACACGCAGCGCGTCAATGTCCAGCCCTGAGTCAGTCTCGTCGAGAAGCGCGAGCGTGGGATCCAGCAGCACAAGCTGAAGGATCTCGTTTCGCTTCTTCTCGCCACCCGAGTACCCCTCGTTCACCGAGCGTCGCACCAGATCGTCATCTATGTTGACGAGCTCGCGCTTTGAGTCCAGCAGCCTGTCGAACTGCCGGACGGAGAGCTCAGACTCCCCACGATGCTTTCGCAGCGCGTCGACAGCCGCCTTGAGGAACTGCCACGTCCGCACTCCAGGAAGCTCCACAGGGTACTGCATTGCCAGGAATATGCCCTCGCGGGCGCGGTCCTCCGGGAAGCGACCGAGCATGCTCTGTCCGTTGAACAGGATTTCGCCGGACATAACCTTGTATTCCGGCCTGCCTGCAACTACATTGGCGAGCGTGCTTTTGCCAGAGCCGTTCGGCCCCATGATCGCGTGGACCTCGCCCTCGCTGACCGTGAGGCTGATCCCCTTCAATATCTCGGTGTCATCAATTGAAACGTGTAGATCGCGTACTTCGAGCATTGCCTTCGTGTTTCCTGCCTTTGAGTTCAACTTGAAAAATAGCTAAGGGGTGTGTCCGCGCTCAAGTACAGCGGATGCTTGGGATGACTCCGCATGGTTAAGCCAAGATGGCCCAATCTAACAGGGGGCGCCTGACTTTCCAGCATACTCAGGACCTGCTGCCCTCTGTCGAGATGTTCCCCGTGATTCCCCCATGCGCACACTATCTCGTCGGATTGAAGAGCGCTCCGCAGGATGTGCTCATCGTTATCGGCGCCTACCGGCTCCGGATCTCGCCTGAGGACGTCGGGGTACGTAGCTCGCAGCGCAAACAGGTTGCACACCCACAGCGTGCCGTAGCCCCACGACCTAGCGAACCCCTTTGCTCTCGTCACGGTTGGGTCCGATTTCACCTCGTCCGCTGTGCTTGGGTTCAGCATCAGGAACATACAGACTCCATCTGAGTCGGATAGCTTGGCCTCCAACCAGTAACGGTAGCGCCGGTCGGGTGAGAAGACTGCGCTGTGCATGGGTTCCAAACCGGACATTTCACGACCGCCGTCGCTGCCTGCTGACCTGCGACGGTCGCGGCTCCAACTGTGGCCTTGTCCGATTCTCCAGTCGGTCTATCAGCTCACGCGCGTCGTCAATGCCACCTGATACCACATAATCCAAATACCAGTCTTCGTAGAAATTCTGGTGCAAGTCGCTTACCGATCTGTACAAGCGCATGATGTCCCGGGGCGCATTCGTCTCCTGGGCCAAATCCATAGCAATGTCAGTCAGGTCGGAATGGGACCGATTTCTCCACCCCCTGAACTTGGCGACCGACTTCAGATAGTGAGCCACCGCACCCCACGCCTTCTCGGAAGCCTGGAGCAGGTCATCTGCCTCAAACTGCTCATAGGCGTGCTGGAGGAGTCGCTCGCTTATCTCCAAGTGATTGTCGATATCGGCCTGCGTCATAGATGCCCTGTGCCTAGCCCACCGCGCCCTCAAGGCTGACCCTGAGCAGCTGGCTGGCCTCAGCCGCGAACTCGAATGGGAGCTCCTTGAATATGCCCCGGCAGAAACCGTTGATGACCATGTAGTTGGCCTCTTCCTGGTCTATGCCGCGCTGCTGGAGGTAGAAGAGCTGGTCGTCGTTCACCTTGGACGTAGTGGCCTCGTGACCCATCTGGGCCGTCGGGTTTCTGACCTCGATGTACGGGACGGTGTGCGCTCCGCACTCGTCGCCGATCAGCAGGCTGTCGCACTGAGTGAAGTTTCTCGCGCCAGACGCCGACGGCATGATCCGCACCATGCCTCGATAGGTGTTCTGCGCCTTGCCGGCGCTGATGCCTTTGGCGACGATCGTGCTCTTGGTGTTCTTGCCCATGTGGATCATCTTCGTGCCGGTGTCGGCCTGCTGGTAGTTGTTCACCAAGGCGACAGAGTAGAACTCGCCCACGGAGTCGTCGCCCTGGAGTATCACGCTAGGATACTTCCAGGTGACTGCTGAGCCGGTCTCGACCTGGGTCCAGCTTATCTTGGAGTTTCTACCGCGACAGGCGCCTCGCTTGGTGACGAAGTTGAACACTCCGCCGTTGCCTTCTTTGTCTCCGGGGTACCAGTTCTGCAAGGTCGAGTACTTGATTTCAGCGTCGTCCAGAGCAATAAGCTCGACCACCGCCGCGTGAAGCTGGTGGGTCTTGCGAATGGGCGCCGTGCAGCCCTCGAGGTAGCTTACGTAGCTGCCCTTATCGGCGATTATCAGCGTCCGTTCGAACTGGCCGGAGTCAAGCGCATTGATTCGGAAGTAGGTCATCAGCTCGATCGGGCAGCGGACTCCCGGAGGCACGTAGCAGAAAGACCCGTCGCTGAATACCCCCGAATTGAGGGTCGCGTAGAAGTTGTCGGTATAGGGGACAACCGATCCGAGGTACTTTTGGACCAGATCAGGATGCTTCTGGACCGCCTCGGAGATGGGGCAGAATATGACGCCCGCGTCTTCGAGCATCTTCTGGTAGGTGGTGGCGACGGATACGCTGTCCAGCACGGCATCGATGGCCACACCGCTCAGCTTCTTCTGCTCCTCCAGCGGGATACCCAGCTTGTCGAATGCTTCGAGAATCTCAGGATCCACGTCCTCCAGGCTCTTGGGCCCGTCCTCCTGCGACTTGGGAGCAGCATAGTAAACGATGTCCTGGAAATCGATCTCAGGATAGGTGACGTTCGCCCACGTCGGCTCCTCCAAGTCGAGCCTTTCCCAGTGCCGGAACGCCTTGAGACGCCAGTCCAGCATCCACTCAGGCTCGTTCTTCTTATGAGAGATGAACCTGACGGTGTCCTCGGACAGTCCCTTCGGCGCGGTTTCCGATTCGTAGTCGAAGTCGAATCCCCACTTGTACTGGGATTCCTCAATTCCAGTCTGCCTTGAGATGACCTTTTGAGTGGTCATAGAAGCGTCGCTCCTGCTTTGTTGATCTATGCGGTCAAGAATACCGATTCTAAGTATAGCGAAGGCATTTCACGAGGGTCAAATGACTTGCGAGGCGTTTCTAGCTTCAGACGGGGCGACTCCGCGGACCAAACCGAGTCGAGCTCCTACCGTCTTGAAGCCACCGATGGCAGCGGGAACTCTCATCGGAAGCTGTGTCAATTTTGTAGGTGGCTTCGATAAGAGCGTTGCCCTGCCCCTCTGGATTCCGGCCTTCGCCGGAATGACGGCGCGGCTGATATGGCACCTTCGAGCAGCGTACCGACTAGGGCGTGTTTACACTAACAGGTGTGAGGGTGGTATGGTAGACGTATGGAACTCACACAAGCTCAATACCAACTCATAGAACCGCACCTGCCTGTACAGCGTGGCAACGTAAGCATCCCGAACATACAGGTGCTCAACGCCATTCTGTATGTCGCAGAGCACGGCTGCAAGTGGCGTGGGCTGCCGAAGCGTTTCGGTAGGTGGCACACCATCTACACCAGGATGAACCGCTGGTCCAAGAGCGGAGTACTCGACCGGGTATTCGAACAACTCCAGCGAGAGGGGATAGTGAAGGTCAAACTCGAGGTGGTCTCATTGGACAGCACCTCAGTCAAGGTGCATCCTGACGGCACAGGGGCGGTCAAAAAAACGGACCACAGTCCATCGGCAAGTCCCGCGGTGGATGGACTACCAAGCTTCATATGGTTGCCGCGAATGATCGGACACCCATAGTGTTCTCCCTCTCCCCAGGACAGGCCCATGACGCGCCGGAAGGTCGAAAGCTACTCAGGCGGCTGGGTCGGCAGCAAGGGAATCCATCTCTGGTGATGGATCGCGCCTACTCTGGCGACGAGACACGCCGGGTGGCGTTCGAACTGGGGTTCACCCCCGTTGTTCCACCTCTGAAGAGTCGAGTATCGCCCTGGGAGTACGACAGGGAGTTGTACAAGAGGCGTAATGAAGTGGAGCGCCTGTTCCGTCGATTGAAGGGCTATCGTCGTGTGTTCACTCGCTACGACAAGCTTGATGCGCTCTATCTCGGGTTTGTCGTGTTCGCGATCATCTTCGATGCACTACGTAGTGTGAACAGGCCCTAAACTGATACAGGCTCCTCTCATCGCAATCACTTGCTACCATCAGGACTACGGACTAATATGAACCGCAGAATTATGCCAAGTGCCAGAAACGAATTCACCAGCGTATCGAAACTGAGTGCCGAGGCACTCGGCGAGCCGGGCAAGCGCACCTTCCGCATCCAGGTGGACAGCGCCAGCAGCACCGCGTCGATCTGGATCGAGAAGGAGCAGCTTTTCCAACTAGCTCTGGCGATCCAGCAGATGATGGCAACCCTGTCCGAGGAGCAGAGTCAAACGGGAGGCCCACCCACGGAGCGCGAGGCGCCCGGCCTCACCAACCTTGATTTCAAGGTGATGAAACTTGTGCTTGGTCACGATGCCGGCAGGAGCCTCTTCATCATCGACGCGCACGACGCAGAGGACGAGGATCGGGCAACGGTCCGAGTCTGGGCAGACAAGCAGCAGATTAGCGGCTTCTCCGAAGAGGCGCTGAGAGTATGCGCAGCCGGCAGGCCGCTATGCCCGCTTTGCGGAAGGGCGATCGACCCAGATGGCCATAGATGCGCACGCGTTAACGGCCACGCCAAGCTGAACCCCGAAGACCTGTCAGACCCGGAGTGATCCACTCCGAACCCTGACCGCTGAAGCCCCCCAGTATGGCCCGCCGCAACCGACAGTCTTATCGTGTCGTACTTCCCGTGCCCGAGGATGCGTCCCCGGTCGACGCGGACGAGGATGAGGCTCGGCCTCTCCTGGAGTCGGGTGAAATCACCGGCGGCCACAGGATGCCGTGGGGTTCCAACTACACGTTCATGGTGTGGATCGACGCCGGACCAGGCAAGTATCTTCGCGCCATCTATAAGCCACGCGACGGCGAACGCCCTCTGTGGGACTTCCCGGCCGGGACGCTGTACCAGCGCGAGCGCGCCGCGTTTCTGCTGAGCAGGCTGCTGGGGTGGCCGAACATCCCGCTCACCATGTTGAGAGACGGTCCCTATGGTGTGGGGATGATCCAGCACTACGTCGAAAGCGACCCGGACGTCACCTACTTCGACATCGTAAAGCAGACCTCCAGCCACGAAGAGCTGCGTAAGATCATGGTGTTCGACCTGATCGCCAACAACGCCGACCGCAAGGGGGGTCACTGCCTGGTGGGGACAGACGACCGAATCTGGAGCATCGACCACGGTCTCACATTCCACCCCAGCTTCAAGCTCCGCACCGTGATGATGGAGTTCTGGGGCGGCGAGGTGCCGACAGACCTCGTAGCCGACCTGGGAAGGCTGCATCGCAAGCTCAGCACCTGCTCTGAAGACACGTCCGAGCTCAGGGAGACCCTACGGGGTCCCGAGCTGAAGGCGCTCATTAAGCGGCTGAGATTCATGCTCAGCAACCCGGTGATCCCCAAACTCGACTCCAACTACAACATCCCCTGGCCGTTCGTGTAGGTGCGGGACGATGACACGGACATACCCAAGCTCCGTTTTCCGGATTGACGCGCTTTCGGGCTCCGCTCGCGCAGGTGTGCTTCGCACTGCGCACGGGGACGTGCCCACACCTCTTTTCATGCCCGTCGCGACACAGGGGTCGGTGAAAGCCGTTGATCCCGCAGACCTCAAGGCCCTGGGCGCCAACATCGTCCTCGGCAATACCTATCACCTCTGCCTGAGACCCGGAGTCGAGCTGCTAGAGAACCTTGGCGGGCTGCACTCCTTCATGCGTTGGGACGGACCGATTCTCACCGACAGCGGCGGCTTCCAGGGCTTCAGTCTCGAACATCTCCGCAAGATCGACGACGACGGCATCCTGTTCAAGTCTCACATAGACGGCTCGCCGCACAAGTTCACCCCCGAGTTCACGGTCCGCGCCCAGGAGCAGATAGGCGCGGACATCATCATGCCCCTCGACATGTGTGTCGCGGCTTACGCGGGACGCGATGAGGTCGAGCAGGCCCTACGGCGCACGACTCAGTGGGAGACCCGCTGCAGGCAGGCACACACTCGCGACGACCAACTCCTGTTCGGGATAGTGCAGGGCGGGATGTTCAAGGACCTTCGAGAGCTCTCAGCCGATGAGATCGTGTCACTGGACTTCTCCGGATACGCGATAGGCGGCCTCAGTGTGGGAGAGTCCAAGGATGAGATGTATGGGATGACCGAGCTGACTGCCGGGCTGCTTCCGATCGACTCTCCGAGGTACCTGATGGGAGTAGGCTCCCCTGAGGACCTGGTCGAGAGCGTTGCCCGCGGCGTTGACATGTTCGACTGCGTGCTGCCCACCCGGATCGCGCGCAACGGCGCCCTGTTCTCCAGGGATGGCCGCATCAATATCTACTCCGCGCCGCATCGCGCCAGGAACGAGGCCCTGGAGCCTGAATGCGACTGCTACACTTGCAGGACGTTCTCGGCCGCCTACCTGCATCATCTCTTCAAGGCCAAGGAGCTACTGGGATTCCGCCTGGCCACGATTCACAACCTGCGGTTCGTACTCAGAATGATGGAGGAGATGCGCGAGGCGATTGTTGACGGAACTTTCGAGGAGTACCGTCAGGCCTTTCACGCCAGGTTCAGGCCTCCGGACGAGGCGGTGCGCAGGGAGCAGCGTCAGAAGTGGCTGAGCGCCCAGGGCAGGCCCGGCGCATGAACCTGTCACGGAGGTGAAGGCCCGATGTGCGGACGCTTCGTTCTAGTGGACTGGTACGGAGTCGAGCAGCGGTTTCACCTGCCCGAAGCCGACCTGCGGAACATATCGGAGCGCTATTCAGAGTCGGGGGACGCTCCTGTTCCCAGGTACAACATTGCTCCAACTCAAGACGTGCTCGCGGTCAGAAACGACGGCAGCCTGAACCGCGGTGAAATGATGCGGTGGGGGCTGGTGCCTTCCTGGGCGAAGGACCCGAAGATCGGCAACCGTATGATAAACGCCCGCGCCGAGACCCTTGCCGAGAGACCAAGCTTCCGGACGGCCTACCGTCAGCGCAGATGCCTGATCGTGGCGGACAGCTTCTACGAGTGGAAACGTGAGGGCAGGAACCGCACTCCCATGCGGATCATGCTCGACTCAGGGGACCTGTTCGCCTTCGCCGGACTGTGGGAGGCGTGGAAGCGTCCGAACGATAGTTGGATGCTGTCGTGCGCCATAGTCACGACAGCGGCCAACGAGATGGTGGCCGACATTCATGACAGGATGCCCGTCATACTGGACCCCGACGTCGAGTCCGTCTGGCTGGACCCTGAGATAGATGACACGGCGGCTCTGTCGGAGCTGCTCGTGCCCTATCCCTCGGAGCTGATGACCGCTTACGAGGTCTCCAGGGTCGTCAACTCCGCCGCCAACGACGTGCCTGAGTGCATAGCTCCGATCGGTCGGCTGCTCTAGGCCGGGCTGTCAGAACGCGCGCCTAGTAGAAGGTGCAGCCTATGCCCCGGTAGCCGATGGTGACTTCGCCGTCCTCGACGAGTACCGGCGTGATCTTTTCGCCGCCGGTCAGCTCCTCTACCTCGGGCCAGCGCTCAGGATAGTCGCCCAGATCGACCTCTTCGTAGGTCTTGCCCTGCTCGTCGAGCTCCATCTTGACTGAGACGCAGATCGTGCATTCGGGATGAGTGTATATAACCGCGGTACTCGACACAGCTCACCTCTACCCGTAGCAGCCTATGCCGTTGAAGCCGATGGTGATCTCGTCGCCGTCGATCATCACGGGGCTGATCCGCTGCCCGTCGGTGTGGGGTAGGACTTCAGGCCATCGCTCCGGGTGCAGCGACAGGTTCACCTCATCGTACTCGATGCCGTCGCGGTCGAGCTGCTCTTTGAGCATGTCGGTGTAGCCGCATCCCAGGGTGGAATACACTGTGACTGTCTTGTTAGCTGTGCTCATTGGGTCTCCTGATTCTTGGTATGAGCCTACTAAGACGGGCGCTCCCGTCGCTCGATCTCCCGCTCCTCGGCCTTGTTGCGGAGCACACGGCCCTTGTCAGGGTGCGGGTCTTTCACTTCGCCGTACATCGCCCTGCCCTCATGGTCTTCCGGCAGATACTCGGTAATGGGCAGACCCTCTTCGTCAACGAAGAGCAGGCAGTGGCAATACTTGTAGATCTGCATGTCGTCGCACGCGCAGATCCAGGTGCGATGCTTGACCTCTTCGTTCTTGTCCGGGTAGAACCTGCATGGACAGAGCGGACGCCCGGTCTCGTCGATGTTCTGGGCGAGTCCCAGTATCACCGCCTCGGTGACTCCCTCACCAGGATGGACGTAGGTTCCGGACTTCTGCGTGAACTTCTCCACGAAGACCCGCATTCTCTGCATAGCTTTTTCGCTTGGTTGTTCTGCCACAGTCTCCTCCTCGAACATTGATCAGAACGGGGGCTGGCAGCATGACCAACCTGCTCCCTCGCGTCATTACGGTAATTATAGCCCAAGCGGGTGTCAACATGAGGCCGGGGCTCTAACGCCGCTCTGGGTGGCAGACTTGGCTACTGCTGCATGAACCGGCGGAAGACATCTTCTTCTGAGAGCGCGTCTGAGTGGAACCACGACTCTTCGACGGACCGGTGCACAACATCCAGCTGCGTGAGCATGGTCCCCATCAGCGAGGCGACCTCCTCGGCGTTGGAGGGCGAGTCGTCAAGATCGTCGAGACATTGGATGGCGGCGCCGATTTTCTGGATTACCTCTACCGGCGCGACGTGGGTCGCGTTGTACCGGGCGGCCGTCAGACAGCCCCGCAGCGACGCGCCGCTGTCATGGGTCAGCAGCGCATTAAGCGCCGATTCGCCCGAGGATATCGAAACGCCGCGTACGGACGCTGCCATCCCGGCGATCTCATCAAGGCGAGGAGATGTCCCAACGTCACATCCCTGCTGCTCAGCCGCCCACTTGAGCACCCGAGAGACGGTCTCAGCGCGCTCTATCCAGCGTCCGAGCCAGACGAGGTTGTAGACGCGAGAGTCCGTCAGCCATCGGTCTGTTCCCAAGGTAGTCGTCCTGGGATCCATCTTGTCCCTTTCCTTTCGTAGTGCGATGTCCATGTGTCTTTGCCATGATGCAGATTCCCGCAAACACCGGATTGCCGAGCGGCGAGCCGCTATGTGGGTTCCCACTCTCTCGGGAATGACGGCAGGAATCTTCATCGTCATACGATGCTGACAACGTATGCCCCATCCAACATGCGGAGGGCCTCATCGATGCTTGCCACAGTCTGCTCGAATCGGACCGATGCGATGGCCGCGTGTTCGGTTGCGCCTCCCCTGGACAGGAAGGAGCCTCTCACCGGAGAGACGTCCGTGTAGTCGCGTCCCACGGATAGCTTGACGTAGTCCCGCGCCGGAGGCGCGATGACGCCTCTCGTCGGGTCGGCGCCGACCCATCCGTGCATGGGGTGCATGAACTCCACCCACGAGTGTGTCTCTCCGGTCTGGCCGGTGAGCAGGCCGCTGACATACCTGCACGGGATGCCCAACGCGCGAAGCATACCCAATGCCAGGTGAGTCTTGTCCTGGCAGACGCCCTCCATGACGCTAACGACTTGTTCAGCGGTCGTGGCGACATGGGTGGTGCCGCGCTTGTACTCGATCTCCGTGTACACCCAGTCGATCACATCTCCGATAACCCGCAGCATAGAGTCTGAGCCAGACGCGACACTGAAGGCGAGAGCGGAGACGGTGTCCGGGGCGACCAGCGACGAGCGCAGCAGGTACTCCATCGCGCCCGGCTGGTTCCTGGCCTCATCGACGTGCATGTCGGCGGCGACGAGAGGCTCGGTCGCAAGACTAACCTGGCCGGCAGTCGCTATCACGAGCGAGTCGTGCTGCTCAATAGTGCGGACCCTGTGGACGCGGTTGCCGAACCGGTCGCTGTAATCGACACTGATTCCTTCGGGAATCGTCCACAGCTCCGTTAATATGGGATTCTGGCCCTCACCCTCGCGTGGAAACAGCCTGATCTGGTTGTCGTTGTGGAGAACAGTGCCTGAGTAGCTGTAGCGGGCCGCGTATATGTATGAAGCAGTGAGAGTCTGAGGGACTATCTCACCACCCAGGTCGGTTTGCATAGGCCACCCGAAGAGTTATTGGTGATCCGTCCTCCAGGGTGGGCCACTCGAGTCAGGCCGCCGGGAAACACGGTTACCTTACCGTTCCCGTCCTGGATGGCGAATACGCGAAGATCTATGTGTCGGGGCTCCAGCGTGCCATTCGCGTCATTGAAGACCATGTGCTTGGAAAAGTCCAGTGTCTCCTGGGCGATGAACACGTCCGGGTCTTCCAAGATGCCCTGTGCCACCTGGGCCCTGCGATCGGGGCCGAGGTCAGGCATCACGAACACGCCGGTCCCTCCGTAGCCCTGCCTGACCTTGAACACGAGGTCGTCCAGATTGTCCATGACGAAACGCCGGGAAACCGGGTCCTGCAGGTTGTAGGTGGGAGCCTGCCTGAGTACAGGGGTCTCTCCCAAGTACTTCTCGATCATCTCAGGCACCCACATGAAGACGAGCTTGTCGTCAGCGGCGCCGGTACCCAGCCCGTTGACCAGCACGACCTTGCCATCCAGGTAGGCGTCTCTCAGTCCCGGAACGAAAATTTCCAGGTCCTCGACGCGCCGGTAGATGACGTCAACCGGCATGTCCCGGTCCATAGTTCGGGCATACACGCGCCCATCGTACCCCACGTAGAGGTCCGAGCCCTCCACCAGAGGGATACCCAGAAGCTCGGACAGGTAGCGGTGCTCGAAGAAGGCGGAGCCGTACTTGCCGTCGGTCAGCAGAACGCACACCGGCGACTCGACGTTGCACAGAGAGCGAAACATCTCCAGGTAGGTTTCACGGATATGGTACTGCTCAACATCGTACCCACTGGCGAACTCGGGCACGACCCGGGAGACCATTTCCACGGATTTGAGCTGGTAGCCGATGCCGGAAGGAATCCTGAGATTGTCCTCAAGAACGTAATACTGACCATCGCCCATGTGTACGAGGTCTATCCCGCAGATGTGTACGAACATGTCCTTTGGAGGCTTGAATCCCCGCACCTCCGGGTAGAAGTACTGGGAAGTGAACACGACGTCCGGCGGGACGATGTCCTGCCCGTCATTGTAGAGGTCGAACAGGAACCGGTTGATAGCCCTGATGCGCTGCGAGACCCCAGCCTCGATGACCTGCCAATGGTCCATGGGAATGACGCGCGGTATCCAGTCGGTCGGAGTGAGGCGGAACTGCTTGGGATCAAGGTAGAAAGTGAACGCGTCGAGGTCAACCTGCTTTCGTGCGCCTTGCCATCGCTGCACCATCCCATCGGCTCCCAGTGCCTCCACTACATCCGCGAGATGAGCGTAGTGTTCTTTCGGACGTCCGTCCTGGTGTTGCCACTCGCTGAACACGGCCTCCTCTTGTGGGGCATTGGAAATGGTCATGAACAGTCCTTGGGGTAATTAAAAGCGCGAGGGGCCACAGTCAATTTTAGCAATCGTGTTGTGCCTAGTTCCAATCTCAAAGACGTGATGAAGCTGTCCCAAATTGGTAGGTGGCCTTTGCGAAAGTTGCCCCACCATCCCTGGATTCCGGCTTTCGCCGGAATGACGGAGAGGGCTGTTCCTACTAATCTGGGACAGCATCAGACGTGATAGATGGAAGAGAGCAGGGCAAGCTGTATGCAGCGGCTACCGCACTGGGATCATGCCACGGCAGAACTCCCCTTGGTGTGCTGGCTGAGCGCCCATACACCCGACAAATGATATTTAGTCGCAACAAATTTGTGATTTTCGACACATGAATCTGTCTGCAGTTGTTGACATCTGCTCAGACTTAGATTATATTCGATGTCGTCCACAATTATTGACTATTAGTATCAATAAGAGTTACCATGAGAATATCATCCAATACACCTTAATGATACTCTTTCTCGATAACGTCGATCCCCATCGTCACTGAAATGCGCGTCACTCATCAAGAAGTTATGACAATGAACTCTCTGCTTTACAAACTGATACTAATTATCATCACGGTAGTCATTCTTGGACTCACCGCCTCATGTGGTGACGACACGTCAGATAATTCATTCCCGCCGGAGCCTGCTGCTAGTCCATCTCCTCCAACTATGGATCCATCACAGCAGCAGGCTCCGGCTCCATCCTATACCACTGCTTTGGAAAGCACGCCGGACGCGGAGCCGATCGAGATAGTAGTCACCGGCAACATCGTCGCGGACTGGGTGAAGCGTGTTGGTGGCGAGCGTGTGGACGTGTTCCCGCTCCTGCCGCCAAACGCGGACCCACACACATTCCAGCCCGGCGCTCGTGACATCGCTCGGGTAGCGGACGCCGACCTGGTGCTAACAGTCGGACTCGGCCTGGAGTCCGGTTGGCTCAATGAGCTGGTCGAGAATGCCGCACGAGACCCTGGAAGTATCGTAGAGCTCGGGGACTCCGTGGATCCAATCGCCTATGTGGAGGTTCAAGGTCGCCGCGAGGAAGAGGAGGACGAAAGTAAGGGTGAAGATCACGGGCCGCTCGATCCCCACTTCTGGTTCGACCCGAATCGTGTGAAGCGCGCAGTGGACGACATCGCGGCCCGGCTGTCGCTGATAGACTCGGACAGTGGCGACTTTTACCGTGGCAATGCCGAGGCGTACAACAGCGAGCTTGACGAACTCCACACCTGGATCCAAGAACAGGTCGCTACGATACCGGCTGACAGGCGCCTGCTCGTCACCAGCCACGACAGCTTCCAGTACCTCGCCACCACGTACGGATTCGAGGTCGTTGCGACGGTATTCCCGGGTGGGACCACGGAGCGCGAACCATCCGCCCAGGAAATTGCGGGGCTGATAGACGAGATCGAGGAGACCGGAGCGCCAGCCGTGTTCACCGAGACCATCGTGTCAGACACGCTGGCGGCACGGGTCGCCGACGAAGTAGGCGTAGCGATGATTAACGGGCTTTACACGGGATCTCTCAGCGACGCCCGCGGGGACGCGGGCACCTACCTGGACCTCATGCGGTACAACATCACGACGATAATCGAGGCGCTCAAGTAGCGGGCGGCTTCGGCAACACCTTCCAGTGCTCCCGACACGCAAGTAAAGTGGAGGCTATCGCCCTTACCCAGGCCCTCTTCCTAGATGGGAGAGGGCTTTTGGCTGGTGGCCCGGCGTATCTCTCAGACAGCCGAAATAGTCGAGGGAAACAGGGGTTGAACAGGTCTGGAGCGGGAGAGGGGATTCGAACCCCCGACCCCTTCCTTGGCAAGGAAGTGCTCTACCACTGAGCTACTCCCGCTCGGACTTGTGATGAGGGGTCAACTTGGTGCCGAGGGTCAGAATCGAACTGACGACACCAGCATTTTCAGTGCTGTGCTCTACCAACTGAGCTACCTCGGCGATCTGGCGTCGTTAATGGTAGGGTTTGTCTCTTCGGGGTGTCAAGGTTGGGCAGGCCGGAGAGCTTGTCCCAAGTTAGTGGTCGGCCCCTGCGTGACCCGCTCTTCCACCCTTGGATACCGGCCTTCGCCGGTATGACGAGATGGTTGCGCCTACCAATCTGGGACAGGCTCCAAGTAGAGCTATAGGCATCACATATATCATCATATGATGTATAGTATGATGTGCCTAATAACTACATGACAGAGGTCCGACGTGAGAACCACCGTGAACATAGACGACGATCTGTTGGAGAACGCCAAGCGGCTAACCGGCATCGAAGGCACCACTGCTCTAGTGAGAGAAGCTCTCCGCGCTTTGGTCGAACGTGAGAGCGCCCGCAGACTGGCCAAGCTCGGCGGAACTCAGCCTCAGTTGAAGCCTGTGCCGCGGCGACGGAGTGAGTTGGCATGATCCTGGCCGACACTTCGGTCTGGATCGATCACCTGAAAGCTCGGGAGCACCTTCTGGCCTCCCTGCTGGACCTGGGATAGATACTCATTCATCCGATGGTGGTCGGAGAGCTGGCTTGCGGCAACATGAGCAGCCGTGCAGAGATATTCAGTCATCTCAGGTCACTGCCCCAAGTGCCTGTCGCGACTGACGCCGAAGTGCTCTTCTTCATCGAGTATCATCAGTTGATGTTTAGAGGCATTGGCTATATCGACGCTCACCTTTTGGCATCCACGGTGATGGCGCCTCCAGCGCGACTGTGGTCTAACGACCGACGCCTCACGGAACTGGCGAATGAGTTAGACGTTGCTTACGGGCAGCCTTAGCGTAATTGTACAGTCGTAGGCGGCATGTCCGACATCTGAGTTGTATGAAGGCGACAGTCGCCTCAATCACATCACTGGGACGGTGTTGACCGAGTTGGGTAGCTTGGTGCTGCCCATGAGGTACTCGTCGATGCCCCGGGCGGCCTCTCGACCCTCTGCCAGCGCCCATACGACCAGCGACTGACCTCGTGACATGTCCCCGGCGGCGAATACGCCGGGCACCGAGGTCATCTTGTTAGCGGCGGTCACGACGTTGCCTCGACCGTCCAAACCGACACCGAGCTGATCGAGCATCCCGACCTTCTCGGGATGTACGAACCCGAGAGCTAGCAGGACGAGGTCAACGTCGAGCTCGAGCTCGGAGCCCTCAACCTCAATCATCGAGGGTCGGCCGGTGTGATCGGGCGGGCCCCAGTCCAAACGCACGGCGTGCATTTGCTGGACCGATCCGTTGGAGCCTGAGAAGCTCTTGGTGAGGATGTTATAGTCGCGGAGCGCTCCCTCCTCGTGGGAAGAGGACGTTCTAAGAACAACCGGCCACTGGGGCCAGGGATTGTCGTCGCGGCGAACGAGCGGCGGCTCAGGCAGCAGCTCGAACTGGTACACGACCTCGGCGCCCTGCCGGTGCGCGGTGCCTACGCAGTCTGAGCCCGTGTCGCCTCCGCCCAGCACCAGCACGCGCTTGCCCTCGGCGACTATGCGCTCGGACGCACTGAACGTCTGGCCCTCATTGACCCGATTCTGCTGCGTCAGGTACTCCATGGCCAGATGGACGCCGCCAAGCTCGCGACCTGGTATCGGCAGATCCCGCGCGACCGTCGAGCCACCGGTCAGGCAGATGGCGTCGAAATCCAAGCGAATGTCGGAGACGGAAACGTCCTGACCAACGTAGACCCCTGTCTTAAACGTGACGCCCTCCGCGACCATCTGGTCGACCCGGCGCTGGACGACGGTCTTTTCCAGCTTGAACTCGGGGATGCCCAGCCGCAGAAGCCCGCCGATGTACTCGTTGCGTTCGAATACAGTAACCGAGTGGCCGACCCGGTTCAGCTGCATGGCGGCGGCCAGGCCCGCGGGCCCGGACCCAATGACCGCAACACTCTTTCCAGTGCGAACCCGGGGAGGCTCGGGGACAATCCATCCCTCCCGCCATCCTCTGTCCGCTATGGCTTTCTCCATGTACTCAATCGTAACTGAATCGCCGTTAATGTTGAGAACGCACGATCCTTCGCACGGGGCGGGGCAGATGCGACCAGTGAATTCCGGGAAGTTGTTGGTGGAGTGAAGCTCGTGAAGCGCCTCGCGCCACTTGCCACGATACACAAGATCGTTGAAGTCCGGGATGATGTTGCCCAGCGGGCAGCCGCCCATGCAGAACGGGACAGAGCAGTTCATGCACCGACCGCCCTGTTCACGGGCCTCCCTCTCCGACCACTCGTTGTAGAACTCCAGCCAGTGCCGAGTCCGCTCTGAAGGGTCCTGCGTGGAGGGCGCGCTTCGCGCCCACTCCATAAATCCTGTCGGTTTTCCCATACTCCGTCTTGTTCCTGTAGTCGCCCGCCGTCGGTCGTCTGTTGGTCTCTTCTAGTCGCCCGCAGGCACCGCAGCTGCTTGCTCTTGTGCGGCGCGCTCAGCGAGCACTCTCTTGTAGTCTATGGGCATTACCTTGACGAATCTCCGCAGCATCTCGTCCCAATTGTCCAAGACACGCCGGGCGTTTTCGCTGCCAGTGAAGGTAAGGTGGTCTTCGATCAACCTTCTTACATTGGCAATGTCCGCCTGGTCCTCCACGTCTTCCAGGAAGACCATTTCAATGTTGCAGAGGTCTTTGAACAGGCCGTGTTCGTCCAGAACGAACGCTTCGCCTCCGCTCATGCCAGCGGCGAAGTTTCGGCCCGTGGGGCCCAGTACTACGACCCGACCACGAGTCATGTACTCGCAGCCGTGATCGCCCACGCCCTCCACCACCGTTTCTGCGCCGGAGTTGCGGACCGCGAACCGCTCGCCCGCGATGCCGCGAATGAACGCCTGGCCTCCGGTCGCGCCGTACAGACCGACGTTGCCAATCAGGATGTTTTCCTCGGCAACGAAGCTGGACTTCTCAGGTGGCCTAATAGTCACTCTTCCACCGGAGAGTCCTTTACCAAAGTAGTCGTTAGCGTCGCCCTCGACGTGGAAGGTCACCCCCTTCGCCAGAAATGCGGCGAAGCTCTGACCGGCCGAGCCCTCGAAGCGGACGGTGATCGTGTCCTCGGGCAGCGCGTCTTCACCGTACCGTACAGCTATTTCGTAGCTGAGCGTGGTGCCCACTGTCCTGTTGGCATTGGAGATCGGCATCTCAAGCTCGATTGGGGCACCGGACTCGATAGAGTCGCGGCACAGATCGATGAGGCTGTTGTCGAGCGCCTTAGCGAGTCCGTGCTCCTGGGGCTCGCAGCAGTAAGTGGCAATATCGTCTGGGACGTCCGGCATCTTCAGAAGACGAGAGAAGTCGAGGCCCTTGACCTTCCAATGCTCGATGGCCTGTCGAGTGTCGAGGCGGTCCATGCGTCCGACCATGTCGTTGATCGTGCGGAAGCCCATCTCGGCCATGATCTGCCTGAGCTCCTCAGCGACGAAGAAGAAGTAGTTGATAACGTGCTCAGGCTGACCCGCGAACCGCTTGCGAAGCTCGGGGTCCTGGGTGGCGATGCCGACGGAGCAGGTGTTGAGGTGGCACTTGCGGAGCATGATACAGCCCATGGCGATCAGCGGCGCTGTGGCCATTCCAAACTCTTCTGCGCCCAACAGACATGCGATAGCCATGTCGCGGCCAGTCTTGATCTGGCCGTCCGTCTGGACGACTATCCGGCCGCGCAGGTCGTTTTCGACAAGCACCTGCTGGGTCTCGGCGACTCCAAGCTCCCAGGGCAGTCCGGCGTACTTGATCGACGCCTCCGGGGATGCGCCGGTCCCTCCACTGTCGCCGCTGATCAGGACCACGTCGCCGTGCCCTTTCGAGACGCCGGCGGCGATAGTGCCGACACCAGCTTCCGCGACCAGCTTAACGTGTATCCTGGAGTTGGGGTTCGAGTTCTTCAGGTCGTGGATTAGCTGCCCAAGGTCCTCGATCGAATATATGTCATGGTGTGGCGGCGGCGAGATGAGCTCGACGCCAGGCGTCGAGTTGCGCACCCAGCCGATGTACTCGTCCACCTTGTGGCCGGGGAGCTGTCCGCCCTCTCCGGGCTTGGCACCCTGCGCCATCTTGATCTGCAGGTCTTTGGCGTTGGCGAGATAGTTGATCGTAACGCCGAATCGGCCGGAGGCCACCTGCTTGATTGCGCTGCTTCGCAGGTCTCCGTTGGGGTCCGGCTTGTAACGATGCCAGTCTTCCCCGCCCTCACCCGTGTTGGAGCGAGCGTCGATCCGGTTCATCGCTATCGCCAGCGCCTCATGCGCCTCTCTACTGATAGAACCGAGTGAAACAGCGCCCGTGGCGAACCGCCTGACTATCTCATTGGCCGGCTCGACCTCGTCAAGAGACAGAGGCTCATCCGCGGGTCTGAAATCGAGCAGACCGCGAATCGTACACATCTGTTGGGCATAGTCGTTTGCCCAGCTCGCGAACTCCTGGTAGGTTACCCAGCTATTGGACTTCGCGGCGTACTGGAGCTTCGCGATTGTGGTGGGATTCCACATGTGGTACTCGCCGTCGCGTCTCCACTGGTAGAACCCGCCCGCGTCGAGCTGCAGACTTCCGGGAGTGACGAGATTGACGTAGGCGAATGAGTGCCTGGCCCTGGACTCCTCCTCAATCTCTTCGATACCGATACCGCCTATACGGGATGGCGTCCAGGTGAAATACTCGTCTATGAACTCCTCGCCCAGACCGACGGCCTCGAATATCTGAGCGCCACGGTAGCTTTGGATGGTGGAGATGCCCATCTTGGCCATGATCTTGACGACGCCCTTGTGGGCGGCCTTGAGGAAGTTATTCTCCGCAGTCTTGTAGTTGATGTCTGTCAGGAAGTAGCTCTCACGGATCATGTTGTCCATGGACTCGAAGACCATGTAAGGGTTGATAGCGCCCGCGCCGTAGCCAATGAGCAGGGCGAGATGCGCTATGTCGCGCGGCTCGCCTGACTCCACGACCAGGCCGCAGCGGGTCCGGGTCCCTTCTCGAATCAGGTGATGATGAACACCGGCAGTCGCCAGCAGGCTGGGAATGGGCGCATGATCCGAGTCCACGCCTCGATCCGAAAGAATGAGTATCGAGTACCCTTCTTCGATGGCCTGCGACGCCTGACGACACAGCCTGTCGATGGCACTCTTCAGCCCGCCCCGCTCTTCGGGGTCGAACAGCATCGAAAGCGTCTTCGACCTAATGCCATTCTCGTCGATCTCCCGGACCTTCTCCAAGTCCGAGTTGGTGATGAACGGCTCTTTGACAGTGAGCTGGCGACAGTGTTCCGGGGTCTCGTCGAACAGGTTCAGCTCGCGCCCGATCATGGCGCGGGTTGAAGTGACCAGCTCCTCTCGGATCGAGTCTAGCGGCGGGTTCGAGACCTGCGCGAACCGCTGCCTGAAGTAGTGGAACAGCACGGGTGACTGTTCCGACATGACAGCCAGGGGGACGTCGGTGCCCATCGAGCCAACGGGGTCCGCGCCCGTCAGGGCCATCGGCTCCAGAATGATGCGAAGATCTTCGAGCGTGTAGCCAAACACAGCCTGCCTGCGTTCGAGCGTCTCGAAGTCAGTTCCATGAACCTTGGCCGGCTCCGGAAGCTCATCAAGAACGACCGTGCTGTCTTGAAGCCACCGGCCGTAGGGCCGCCTCGACGATAAGCCGGCCTTGAGCTCGGAGTCCTGCACGATCTCGCCGCGCTCTGTGTCGAGCATGAACATGCGCCCTGGGTAGATGCGCTCCTTGTAGAGTATCTTTTCTACAGGCACGTCGAGCACACCGGTCTCAGAACCCATGACCAGAATGTCGTCCGTCGTAACGAGGTAGCGGCACGGGCGAAGTCCGTTGCGGTCGAGCACGGCGCAGATGTTGGCGCCGTCGGAGGTTATGATCAGGGCGGGGCCGTCCCACGGCTCCATCATGGAGGAGTGGTACTCGTAGAAGTCCTTCTTGGCCCGGTCCATTGGTATGTGGTCGCCCCAGGCCTCCGGTATCAACATCATCATAGAGTGATCCAGAGAGCGTCCGGACGCAAGGAGCGCCTCGAGGGCGTTGTCCAGCGTGGCGGTGTCGCTCTGCAGCGGGGTGACAATCGGCGTGAGCTTACTGACGTCGTTGCCCAGGATACTGGACTCGAAATTCTTCTCGCGGGCGGTCATCCAGTTGATGTTGCCCTGAAGCGTGTTGATTTCGCCGTTGTGGATGATGAACCGGTACGGATGGGCAAGCTTCCACGACCCAAGCGTGTTGGTGGAGAAGCGGGAATGGACCAGCGCGAAGGACGTTGTCATCTCTTCGTCATCGAGATCGCGATAAAAGCCCCTGAGCTGGTGGGCCATAACCAGGCCCTTGTACACGATGGTCCTAGTTGACAGACTACATATGTAGAAGTCGCTCTGCGCAGAGAGGTCGTTGCCGAGAATCTCCTTCTCGATCTGCTTTCGGATGACCAGCAGGCGCAGGTCGAAGTCTCGTCCCGTCTCGGTCGAGTCGCCGCGTCCAACGAGGAACTGTCGTATGGTCGGCATGACGCGCGCGGACAGGGCGCCGATGTTTTCCGGGGACACTGGAACATCACGCCAGCCCAGGAAATGTTGTCCTTCGTCAACTACGATTCGCTCCACGGCTGCCTCGCAGCGTGCGTGCTCTTCATCATCGCCGCCGGGGCCCCTGGGAAGGAAGGTCATGCCTACACCGTAGTCGCCCGGTTCGGGTACGGGGGTGCCGACCCTGCCAAATGCCGATGTGATGAACTCATGCGGCATCTGGACCATTATCCCAGCGCCGTCGCCTGTCTCCGGATCGGCCCCCGAGGCCCCTCTATGACCGAGGTTGATCAGCACCTCGAGACCCTTCTCGATGATGTCGTGCGACTTCCTGCCCTTGATATTGGCGACGAGCCCGACTCCGCAGGCTTCATGTTCGAATGCCGGGCTGTACAGTCCGTCGGTTGAAAGCCGGGGAGTGTAGTCCTTGTTATAGCTGCTGCTCATCGCGTTCTACCTGAGTTTTCTGATGTGGGACATGAGGGGAAATGGCTGAATCGAGACTTGAAAAGGAGATCGACCTCTTTAGGTGGCTACAAAGCCGGCAGGTATCGGGCTATTTCGTAGTCCGTCACCTGCGACCTGTACCGCTCCCAGTCAATCCTCTTGTTTTCTACAAAGCTCCTGAATACCGAATCGCCGAGCGCGTTTCGGACCAGTTCGCTCTCCTCTGTAATCCTGAGCGCTTCGAGCAGGTTCGACGGGAGAGACTCGATGCCGTGAGCCTCACGTTCGGAATCGGTCATGTCGAACACGTCGGCGTCGGTTGAATCAGGAAGCTCGTACTGATTTTCGATTCCTTCGAGTCCGGCTGCGAGCATGACACTGAAGGCGAGGTAAGGATTGCAGGCTGGGTCCGGCGACCTGAACTCTACGCGGCGGGACTCCTCGCGGCCCCGCTTGTAACTCGGAACACGTACGAGGTCTGCCCTGTTGACCGTGGCCCAGGTAACGTGGACCGGGGCTTCGAAGTTGGGCACCAAGCGCTTGTACGAGTTGACCCACTGGTTGGTAACGGCAGTGATCTCTCGAGCGTGCCGCAGCAGACCCGCGATGAAATGTCTGCCGTTGCTCGACAGACGATCGGGGTCTTCGGCATCGTAGAACGTGTTGCGTCCTCCTTCGAAAAGGGACTGGTGAATGTGCATTCCGCTTCCGTTGACGGTTGCGATCGGTTTGGGCATGAATGTCGCGTAACATCCATGTCGCTGCGCGATCTCCTTTACGACCAGCTTGTAGGTCATGACGGTATCGGCCATCGTAAGCGCGTCTGTGTGGCGAAGGTCGATCTCGTGCTGGCTCGGAGCCACTTCATGGTGGCTGGCCTCGACCGGGATTCCCAACTCTTCGAGCATGAGTACGGTCTCGCGGCGCATGTCGGTCGCAAGATCGGTCGCGCTCTGGTCGAAGTATCCGCCTCCGTCCATTGGAGTGGGGTCGGAGTCGTTGTGGAAGTAGAAGTACTCGATCTCCGGGCCCACGTAGTAAGTGTAGCCGACCCTGGCAGCGCGCTCTATGTTACGCCTCAGCACGAACCTGGGGTCGCCCTCGAACGGCGTTTCGTCCGGCGTTATGATGTCGCAGAACACTCGCGCGACGGCATTCTCGCGAGGGCGCCACGGCAATATGGCAAACGTGTTCGGATCCGGCAGCGCGTAGAGGTCCTTCTCCTCGTCCCGGGCGAATCCTTCGACAGCCGAGCCGTCGAATCCCATCCCCCTTGTGAGCGCCGATTCAAGCTCCTCGACGGTTATCGCGAACCCTTTGAGGTTACCCAGAATATCGGTAAACCAGAGACGGATGAATTTGACATCGTTGTCCCTAGCCTCTTTGAGCGCATATTCAATTGCCAGGTCGCGATCTACCATAGGAAAGAGTTGAAGTTGAGTGGTCGGAAGGGGGCAGACCCTTCGGAAATTCGCAGTTTGAGCCCGCGTCTGGCGGGGGAAACATTGGCCACGGGGCACACTTCCACACCGAAGGAAATCATAGCGGAATATAGCACTTTGTGAAAGTTGTGTCAATCTTGGCCCGAGTATTTTCGACCCTGCGTGGGCATAGGAATCACAGTGGGCTCGCCGAGCTTTCTGAGCAGCTCGTTCCTCGGATGCTTTGACCCGGAAGTCGATGTGAACCGAAGGGGGGGCGACTCAATCGAGTCGCCCCTCTTGTACTATTCTCGGTCGAGGATCGTTCGCGCCGAACTAGGCGTCGAAGTAGAGGAAGAACTCGTACGGATGCGGGCGCAGACGCATTTCGTCGACCTCGTTGGTGCGCTTGTAGTCCAGCCAGATCTCGATCAGGTCGGAAGTGAACACGTCGCCTGCCAGCAGGAACTCGTGATCGTCCTCCAGCGCGTCGAGCACCTCCTCCAGGCTGCCTGGGACCTGCGGCACGTTCGCAGCCTCTTCGGGCGAAAGGTCGTAGAGGTCCACATCCAGCGGATCGCCGGGATCGATCTGGTTGAGAATCCCATCGAGGCCTGCGAGCAGCATCGCGCTGAACGCCAGGTACGGGTTAGCCGTTGGATCCGGGCAGCGGAACTCGACGCGCTTGGCGGGCGGAGAGTCGAAGTATGCCGGGATGCGGCAGCACGCGCTACGGTTCCGGGACGAGTAAGCCAGGTTCACCGGAGCCTCGAATCCGGGCACCAGCCTGCGGTACGAGTTCGTCGTCGGCGCACAGAATGCGAGAAGGGCAGGAGCGTGCTTGAGCAGACCACCGATGTAGTACTTCATCGTGTCGCTTATGTTTGCGTAGCCGTCGCCGTAGAAGGTGTTGGTGTCGCCGTTCCAGATGCTTTGGTGAGTGTGCATTCCGGTACCGTTGTCACCGAACAGCGGCTTGGGCATGAACGTAGCAATCTTGCCGTTGCGGGCCGCGACGTTCTTGACCAGGTACTTGTAGATCATGACGTTGTCAGCGGTCTTGGTGAGAGTGTCGAACACGATGGCGATCTCACCCTGTCCGCCGGAGGCGACCTCGTGGTGGTGCTTCTCAACCTTCAGGCCGAACTTCTGCATCTCAATGACCATCTCGGAGCGAATGTCGCTCAGCGTGTCCAGCGGAGGGGCGGGTACGTAGCCCTCCTTGTGGCGCGGTCTGAATCCCTTGCTGAGCGTCGTTCCGTCCAGCCGGTACCTGTTCCCCGAATTCCAGATGCCCTCGTCCGAGTCCACGTTGTAGTGAGCGGAGTGAGCGTCCTGGGCGTAGCTGGCTGAGTCGAAGATGAAGAACTCAGCCTCCGGCCCCCAGTAGCTCGTGTCGCCGATGCCGGTGGCCCTCAGGTGTGCCTCGGCCTTCTGCGCGATGTTCCTGGGGTCGCGGCTGTAGTCGCTGCCGGTCAGAGGGTCACGGATGTTGCATAGCAGACTGAGCGTCTTGATCCTGTAAACCGGATCGATGTTCGCAGTACTTGCATCCGGGACGATGAGCATGTCGCTTTCGTCGATGGTCTGGAATCCTCGGATGCTCGATCCGTCGAATCCAGTGCCATTCTCGAAGAGGTCCTCGTTGACCTCACTCGGCGGGATGCCGACATGCTGCAAGGTGCCCGGGACATCGGTGAACTTGAGATCTATGATCTCCACTCCCTCATCATGGATGAACTTGATGACTTCTTCTGGGGTCATGGTTCCACTCCTTACTGTTACTTCTGTCCTCTCCGATTGTCAGCCGGTCGGGGAGCTTGGACTGACGATTGTGAGAACCCCTCATATATCAAATGTGCCCGACCGGTAATCGGTCAGGCATCATTCTATCGAAGGGGTTTTGATCTGACGATACCACCGAATAGTCGGGTTCGCCCACCCCATCGGCGATCCGAGGTTGCCGTTACTCTTTGTTCTTGCGCAGCTTGCTGGGAAGGACCACCCAGAGACCGAACAGTCCCAAGAAAGCTACGCCGCCGAGTATTGCTTCTACACCCATTTTCTTGTTTTGCTCCTGGTTGCTGGTCTGCGGGCTGGCGGTGTTCGCCCGGCCCCTGTTTGTTCGATGGTTCCCATTATTCCAGCCCTTTGTTTCGACGATGTTACGCAGATGTTAACTTTGTGTTACACGTCACAAAGTCCGCTGCACCGGGTAGAGGGGCATAGTAGCCACACAAAAAGAGGTCCCGACCGCCCAACCCCCCTTGGAGCGGCCGAGACCCCCTGACTGAGGGAAGTGTAATCGTCCTTAGACGACGACCGGTGACCTAATCTAGCTCGCCAGCTCCGGGTATGCCGTCGCACCGTGCTCCGGCTCGTCCAGACCGCTCTCCTCCTCTTCGTCGGAGGCCCTGAGACCCATTGTGAGATCGATGGCCTTGAAGAGAATGAGTCCGATGCCCAGACTCCAAGCTAGCGCTACGATGATTCCAACGATCTGTGGTCCGAGCTGACCGGCGTTGCCGACGATCAGGCCTTCCACACCGTTGTGACCGGCCGCGAAGATCCCGACGGCCAGTACGCCCCACGCTCCGCAAATGCCGTGAACCGCGACCGCGCCCACGGGGTCGTCAGCCTTGATGACGTTCTTGATGAACCAGACGCCGGCGATCATGAGTCCACCGGCAATCAGGCCGATGACCACCGCAGCCCAAGTGTCCACGTACGCGCAGCCGGCCGTGATGCCAACGAGTCCCGCCAGCGCGCCGTTGCACGCCATCTCGATGTCGGCCTTGCCTGTGCGGACCATTGTTACGTAGATAGCAGCGGTCGCTCCGGCGGCTCCGGCCAGCAGCGTGTTGACCGCGTTCAGTCCAAGGCTGCCGGAGTTTACGTTGAATCCGAACCATCCGAAGAACAGGATGAACGTGCCGATTACGACGTATGGGATGTTGTGTCCCTTCAGATCTACGCCTTCGCGGAAGCCCTTTCTGGGTCCGACGATGATCGCGCCTGCCAGGGCAAGGAAACCGCCGATCATGTGAACGACTGCCGAACCGGCGTAGTCGGCCATTCCCATCGAGGCGAGCCATCCGTCGTCGCTCCATGCCCAGTGGCCGTAGATCGGGTAGACCACGGCTCCGACGATGAAGCTGTACGCGAAGTAAGCGTTGACCTTGGTGCGCTCCGCCATCGCGCCCGCGATGATCGTCGCGGCGGTCCCGGCGAATACCATCTGGAAGAACCAGCTAACCAGTTGGGAGTCGTCGAAGTCCACCAGGAAGAAGCCTTCAAGGCCGATGATCCCGGACGCGGCGCCGCCGCCCATCATCAGGGCGAATCCGAATGCCCAGAATCCGAGCGAGGCGATGCAGAAGTCCAGGAAGGACTTCGTCATATAGTTGATAGTGTTCTTGGAGCGGATCAGCCCTGCTCCAAGGAACGCGAATCCGGCCTGCATGAAGAAGACCAACGCTGCGGCAATGATAGTGATCAGGCTCTCGACCTTCGAGTCGAGGTCGCCTATGGTCATGTCCTGCGCGTATGCGGTCCCTATCGTGCCGAGGAATATTCCCACCCCCAGCAACGCCAGCATCACAAGTCGGAGCTTAAACGGTGTAAGTCCTAAAACCCCTGTGTTGAACAATTTGATTACCTCCTCATGGAAGATGGGGGCCTATAACATTCAACTAAAGATCGTAGGCTAAGATTGTTTCCAACTCTTTTCGTAGGTGTAACATTTTTGTTGCGCTAATGTTGCAGAAGTGTTAACTGGGAACTGCCGGACAATCTTTCGTCCGCTTAGAGGCCGGGGGGTCGCATGAGCCTTTGTCCCCTATCAGTGAGGCGCACGTAGGGGCAATCCCTTGTGTTTGCCCGCGTTGGTCAACATGTCCAGGGCACCCACAAGGGACGCCCCCACGTACATACCACCCAATAGACCGACACTGGAGACGTTCGGATTACGACCTTGAAGGAGGCGGCAATTTTAGGGGGCGTCTGCGACGACTATGCCGAACCCGTCGAAGACCATCGTATTGACCTGAGACGGCAGCATGACTGCGCCCCGGAGGCTGGCGCGGACCAGGTGCGCCCCGGAGATCACGGCCCCTCTCAGGTCGGAGCCATCGAACCTGGTCTGCTCATCGACGAATGCTCCCGCGATGTGACAGTCCACGAAGACGGCGTCGGTGAAGTCGCAGCCGCTCAGATCAGCCTCGGTAAAGTTGATGGACGCGAGTCGCTGGTCTTTGAAGCTATGGCCGCGCAGAGACGCCAGGCTGAAGTCCGTGCGCTCGATCTTCAGGCCGTCCAGCCTGGCACTGGAGAGGTCCACGCCTCTCAGGCGCGACCCCGTCAGGTCCGCTCCGAAGAGGTTCGCCCCGTCCATGTCCGCTCCTGAAAGGTCGGAGTCGATTATTCGTGCCAGGTTGAGCATAGCGTGCCCGAGCTTCGCGGACGTAAGGTTGCATCCGATGATCTCGGCGTCGTGAGCTTCGATCCTCTGCATGACCGCGCTCTCGGCAACCGAATTGGCGAGGCGCAGAGCCGGGCAGACCAGGTTGGCGAGGTTCGCCCTTCTGAGCGTGCAGCTGTCGAGCGTCAGCCAATCGGCCTCGATGTCCTGAAAGTCGGCTCCATCGAAGTCGCACTCTCGGAAGACGGCGCCGTCTTCCAGCATATCGAAGAAGAGATCGCCGTCTGTGATCGCGAGGTTCTCGTAGGTCGTCATGGCTGTGCCGCTCGTGTACTCCGCGCTGGCCGGAATGGGTGCAGGGTGTCAGGTCCGCCAGCGCGTGGCGGTCTTCGGAAAGTCGCTCTCGATCCAGGCAAGCGCCTTCGAGACGTTCAGCGTATACACGTCTCCTGGAGTCTGTCCTAGCGACATGCCGTACTTGGCTTCATACGCACTGACGATCTCTGCGGCGGCCGGATGTGACACCAGCTCTCCTTCCAGGATGACCACATGATTTCCGCTCTCCAGGTGTACTGCGGCGCTGGGGTTGTGCCGGATGTTGCGAGCCTTCAACGAGTCGCGGTCCGTGAAGAAGTGGAACCGGTCGCTCAGCCACACTCCCCAGACCGGCACGACGTGAGGATGCCCGCTGGACCGGGTGGTAGCGACCCAGTAGTTGCGCGCATCCGACATCTGACTGATGACCCACGACCACTCAACCGGCTCGAATCCGTACTTAGGATCCCCCACGCCGTAGCCTTGTGGCATCTGTGGGCGATCTCTGTTTGCATGAGCAGTCACAGCGACAGAACCTCCGAAGAATGTGCCTCGACATCCACGTTAGACTATACCAGTCGCTAGAAACACACTTGACCATTGACCAGAAAACTGATAACTGATTGTTAACATCGGTGATACAATATATGGTGGACGCCAAGTCATGAGTCCAGGACGGGACGGTAATGGTCATCAAGAACTCCATACACGAACTCGTAGAGGAACTGCCTGAAGAGGAGCTAACCACGGCGTTGAGGTTCCTGCAGTACCTCCGAGACGTAGGTGGCGATCCATTCGTTGAGACCGTTATTCCGGAGCTTGAAGATGAGGACGAGCTGCCGCCTGAAGACCAAGAACAGTCGGTCGCCGATGCCTGGCAGAAGTATTTCGACTCCAAGACCGAGACGGGATCGGCATTCTAGCCGGCGCCCACTTAGCGCATTCCAACCTCTCCAGGAGATTCCGGGCTTGAGAGACTAGCGGCCCAGCCGTAACTCGCTTCCATTCAGCCTCCCTCTCGGAGTCTGAGATACCCTATCTGCGGTTTCGCTCAGCTCACTGCCCCGGGCTTGCTCCAAAAGCGTCGCCGTTCCACAGCCGCTGTTCACTCGCACTATGGTCCGTCGTGCGGAGCACTTCCCAGTCCACCTGGAGAACGCATTCCATGTTGGTTGCCAGCTTTCACAATGTTTCCGCCCACTATGGCGCTCAGATCGTGCTCGACGGGGTCTCTTTCCAGATCGACGAGACCGACAAGCTGGGGCTGATCGGCAGAAACGGGTCTGGAAAGACCACTCTGCTGAATATACTGACGGGCGGCGTGGAACCTACGTCCGGGTTCGTGGCTGTACCGCGGTCCGTGACGGTCGGCTACGTGCCTCAGTACATCGACGCCGATGAGACGGTCAACGTGCGGGACTTCCTGCTGGAGGACTACAGCCGAGTCGCGGACGATCTGCACCGCGCTGAACGTGGCCTGGAGTCGGCCAACCAGACCGACACGGGTCGCGCCCTGGATGCCTACCAAAGCGCACGCGACGCGTATGACCGTATGGACGGCGAGCGGTTCGTAGATGAGGCGGGCTCCATGCTGGCGAGCATGGGGCTGGAGGGTAAGGATGCGCAGACCGTCGGCTCACTGTCGGGTGGCGAGCAGAACGTGCTCTCCCTGACCCGCGCCCTGCTGGCCAAGCCCGACCTGCTGCTGCTCGACGAGCCGGGCAACCACCTGGACTTTCTCGGCATAGCGTGGCTGGAAGACTTCCTGCTCAGGTTCAGGGGAGCGGTGCTGGTGGTGTCGCACAATCGGTACCTGCTGGACCGGGTGGCAAGCGGCATCCTCGAGCTGGAACACGGCCGAGTCACGCGCTACGAAGGGAAATACTCGGCCTACCGCGCGCAGAGTCTGCGCGACCTGCTCGCCCAACAGTCTGACTACATCGCCAATCAGAAGCGTCTGGCTCGCCTGGAGGCTCTCGTTCACCGCTTCGAGCAGATCGCGAGAGCAAACTCGGACCCCGCATGGGGTAGACGGCTGAGGGCACGCCGCTCGCAGCTTGCACGGGAGAGGCGACAGGCGGTGGAGAAGCCGGAGATGGACACGTCCGCCATTCGCACCCATTTCGAGTCGGCGCCCACGCGCGCCAACATCGCGGTCCACGTGAGGGATTACACGAGGGGTTACGGCGAAGACCTTCTGTTCGACGACGCGGACATGGAGGTGAACGGCGGCGAAACGGTCGCCCTCGTCGGAGCCAACGGCAGCGGCAAGAGCACGCTGCTGCGGGACATCGTCGAGCGCGGGGAATGGGACTCCGAGCACATTCGCGTCGGTCCCAGCATGAAGATCGGGTACTCGGCGCAGCAGCAGGAGACCCTGGACGACGACCAGACGGTTGTGCAGCAGGTGCGTGAGGTTGCCCCGATGACCAACCAGGCCGCGTTCGGCCTGTTGAGCGCGCTGCTCTTCGATCGCGAAGACATGGACAAGATGGTGGGCGACCTGTCGGGCGGCGAGCGGAACCGGCTTCAGATCGCTCGCCTGATGGCGACGAAGCCCAATTTGCTGATACTGGACGAGCCTACAAACCACATGGACATTCCATCTCAGGAAGCCGTCGAGGAGGCACTGGAGGAGTTCCAGGGTACGCTCCTGATAGTCTCACACGATCGATACTTCCTCGACAAGCTGGCTGAGCGCGTGGTGGAGATTCGAGACCGCAAGCTCATCTCGAATCCGGGCGGCTTCAGCGAGTTCTGGCAGGCCAGAAGACCGACGGACGCCGGTGTGGTCGGCCGGGTATCCAGGCGTCGGCGCAGGCCCGGACCGGACAGGGTACGCCGGGCGCACGACCGTCAGGCCAGGACGGACCTCGAGCGTCGCATCCAGGAGGCCGAGTCCAGAAAACTCGACCTTGAGAATGAGATGACGCAGGCGTTTGCCAGTCGCCAGATGAGGCAGGGACGACGCGCTCAGCGCCAGCTGGAAAGGCTGACCGCCGAGCTCCGGGACATGTACGACAGGTGAGTCGAGTCAGGGTGACGTTCATATCGAAGATGATCGAGGACACGAGATAGAGCGCATCTAGCCTGTCTAGCGAGTGAACGCCCCCTGGTCAGGTACAGGCTCACTCGACTATATGGATTTCGGTAATGGCGCTGCCCAATGCTATCATGACATTTGGGGTGAATAAATTTGAGCGACAACCAGAACACCGACATCCGCAACCTGGCTATCATAGCCCACGTCGACCACGGCAAGACCACTCTGGTCGATGCTCTCCTGAAGCAAGGCCAGGTATTCCAGCCCCACCAGGAGGTGGGCGCTTTGATCATGGACACCAATCCGCTGGAGCGAGAGCGCGGCATCACGATTCTGGCCAAGAACGCCACGGTTTACTACGGAGGCGTCAGAATCAACATCATCGACACGCCGGGCCACGCCGACTTCAGCGGCGAGGTGGAACGTGTCATGAACATGGCCGATGGCTGTCTGCTGTTGGTCGACGCCGTTGACGGGCCCATGCCCCAGACTACCTACGTGCTGCGCCAAGCCCTCCAACAGAACGTCACCCCCATGGTGGTAATCAACAAGATAGACCGCCCCGAGGCACGGGTGGTCGAGGTGGAAGAGATGGTCCAGGACCTGTTCCTGGAATTGGCTACAAATGCCGAGCAGCTGGACTTTCCGGTGCTGTATGCGTCGGCGCGGCAGGGTTATGCCACCACGGGGCTGGACACACCGGGGTCGGACATGAGGCCTCTCTTTGAAGCGATCCTGGATTCGGTGCCGCCGCCCCACGGGGACCCAACCGCCCCGCCCCAAATGCTGGTTGCTGCGCTGGACTATGACAACTACCTGGGACAGGTGGCCGTGGGCCGGATCACCAATGGCACGCTCAGGCAGCGCGACAATGTAGCCTTGATGTGCCGCGACGCCGAGCCCACCATCCACAGCCTGGAGCACATCTTTGTCTTTAGTGGAATGGAGCGAGTGGAAGTATCTGAAGCCCACGCCGGGGACATTGTGGCCGTGACTGGGCCTGAGGGAGTGTCCATCGGCGACACCATCGCCTCTCCCGAGACCCCGGAGGCTCTACCGACTATCGACATCAATGAGCCGACGGTACGCATGACCTTCAGCGTCAGCACTTCTCCTTTGATGGGCAGGGAAGGTGTGCACTGCACTTCCCGAAATCTCCACGAACGGCTGATGAGAGAGTTGCGGACCAACGTCAGCCTGAGGGTGGAGACAACCTCCAGCCCCGACGCGTTCGTTGTTGCCGGTCGCGGAGAGTTGCACCTATCCATCCTGGTCGAGACCATGCGCCGCGAACAGTACGAATTTCAGGTGTCCCGACCGTCGCCCGTCACCAAAGTGATCAACGGCAAGACATACGAGCCCTACGAGATTCTGTATATCAGCACCCATGACGAGTACGTAGGCGTACTGACCGAATATCTATCGGCCCACATGGCCGAGCTCCGAGACATGCGGTACGCCGACAACGGTGATGTCCACATGGAGTACAAGATACCCACCCGCGGGCTTATCGGATTCAACGCTTTCTTTCTCCGTACCACTCGGGGCGATGGAGTGAAAAGTAGTATCTTCACCTCCTACGAGCCAATGAAGGGTGAAATAAAGTCCCAGGGAGGCGGCGTACTCGTGGCGTCTGAGCGCGGCGTGGCCGTCACCTATGGGCTGCTGAACGCTCAGGGAAGGGGCGAGACTTTCATCGACCCGGGCGTCATGGTCTACGAAGGCATGATCGTCGGCTCCCACCGGCGCGATGGCGACATCGAAATCAACGTCTGCAAGAGAAAGAAACTGACCAATATACGCTCCTCTACCGCCGACGTGGCCAAACGCCTAAACGCCACCGTCAGGTTAAGTCTGGAGGAAGCCTTGGGGTTCATCTCCGACGATGAACTGGTGGAGGTCACTCCACAGAACTTACGCCTTCGCAAGATGGAACTCTCGGCAGTAGACCGAAAGCGCCAACGTCGGGACGGGGCCCGCGCCCGAGACTAAGGGTACCCTAGGGCCGACGTCCCATCGCGAGTCCTCTGCGTGCAGCGGTGTCGAGAGGATCCGGCCAACCTACCTTCTTGTTCAGAAGGGCACTTCAAGTGCAAAGCCGGTTCGTGCTGTATCCTTGGAGACGGACAGTCGGACTCCATCGACAGGAGGATGCAAATGAGCAACCTGAGCAACGAGGATGTACAGGCCATTGCGAGGGCCGTCAACCTCGAGATACACGAGCCGGACCTGACGCAGGTGCGCTACAGCCTGAACGCTATCCTTGAGGCGATGGACCGGGTTGACATACCCGGATTGAACGCCCAGGAGCCTATACCGATCATCCCACCGCAGGAGCAAGCCGCCCAGGAGTAAGCAGATGGACCAAAATGACATCATCTACCTGTCCGCGACTGAGCTGGGCCGCCGCATCAGGTCGGGGGAGATCTCGCCCGTCGATGCTGCCAGGGCCTACCTGGACCGGATCGAAGATGTGGAGCCCCAGCTCAATGCCTTCATTACCGTGCTTGCCGATGAAGCGGTCGAGTCCGCGCGACAGGCGGAATCCGAGATAGCGGCGGGTACCCATCGGGGGCCTTTGCACGGCGTCCCTGTTGGCGTGAAGGACCAGATTCACACCGCCGGCATCCTCACGACCAGCGCGTCGAAGCTCAGGGCGGACTTCGTTCCCGACGAGGACGCCACCGTCGTCCGCAACCTCAAATGTGCTGGCGCGGTGATTATCGGCAAGTTGAACATGACCGAGCTGGCGTTCGGAGACCCGATAACGTCGGCATTCGGAGTCACAGGCAACCCCTGGGACCCGCCCCGCAATCCTGGTACGTCCAGCACCGGCTCCGGTGCGGCGACCGCCGCTTTCATGTGCGCCACGTCGCTCGGAGAGGATACGGGCGGCTCGGTACGCGGCCCGGCGGCCAACTGCGGGTTGGTGGGCCTTCGCCCTTCGTGGGGCAGAGTCAGCCGGTACGGAGTGGACGGCGCGTCCTGGTCGCTAGACACCATCGGCCCGATATCCCGAACCGCCGAGGACTGCGCGGCGACCATCGGCGCGATCGCCGGCTACGACCCGCGCGATCCGTACACCTGGGATATTCCCGTGCCGGACTACCCGTCGGCTCTTGGTGGCGGAATATCCGGCCTGAAGATCGGCCTGGTCAGGGAGTTCACCGACCCGGAAGTCTCACCGGCCACGACTGAAACTCTGAACGCGATTGCGGTTGCGACGGAGGTGCTTACCGAGCTCGGCGCGGACGTGCGTCGGGTATCGCTCCCTCTGGCTCCTCTGGCGGGTCTGGCAAGCCGCACCATCAGCGCGGTCGAGCGGGGCGGTCTGAAGCCGGAGTGGATACGCGAAAGGGCGGACGACTTCCATCCCAACATCAGGGTGCAGCTCATGACCGGGGAGCTGATCCCGGGGACGGTGTACAACAAGGCCCAGAAGATGCGGTCGATGATCCGCGCACAGACGCTTGAGATGCTCGAGAGCGTGGACGTGCTGCTGATGCCGACGTCGCCCGCTCCCCCACAGGTGATGGACCTCACATCGGGCATGAACAGTGAACGTGAAGCCTCGGCGTGGCTTTCGGACGCCAGCTTCAGGGGGCTGTTCAGCATGGTCAGCGGTCCAGCGCTGTCCATCTGCTGCGGATTCACCAGCGAGGACGGCGTCGAGCTGCCGCTAGCCATGCAGATCGCGGGCAGACCATTCGACGAGGCCACCCTGCTGCGAGTGGCCCACACATACGAGCAGGCGACCGAGTGGCACACTCGCAGACCGCCGATTTAGAAGTGCCGGGCGCCGGTTTTGTATGATGTCCGCAGTCAACAATGATCGAGCAGGGGGTTCAAGAAGTGCAGTCATCCGAGTTGATCGAAAACAGTGTCGCCTCTCAGCTACAGTCGCTTGGCGTCGATTACGAGATGTTCGAGATCGACCCCGACTTCGCCGATACCACCCAGTTCTGTGAGAAGTACGGCTTCCCGATGGAGAATTCAGGCAACACCATCGTCGTGGCGTCCAAGCGCGGCCAGAAGAAGCACTGCGCCTGCATTGTCGCAGCCACCGACCGGCTCGACGTGAACAAGCGGGTGAAGGGACTGATGGAGGTGTCGCGCGCGTCGTTCGCCGGAGCCGATGAGACGATGGAGATCACCGGCATGATGATCGGGGGCGTAACTCCGTTCGGACTGCCTTCCGATCTGCCGGTTTACGCTGACGCGAAGCTTCAGTCGCTCGACTACCTGATCCTGGGCGGCGGCAGTCGTTCCACCAAGCTCAGGCTCGATCCGTCCGAGCTGGACAAGCTGCCCAACCTGGAGTTCGTCGAGGGACTGTCGCTGCCGCCGAGGGCCTAGTACCGTTTCCAGATAGTTTTGCCATGCTCGGGGCCATCCCCACCCCTGGAATCCCGCTTTCGCGGGAATGACGAGTGGCGATGTAGAATCTATCATTTCCATCTGGAAGTGGTACTAGGAGAGGTGGTCAGACCGGCCAGCGCTTCTCAGGACCGCTGATGATGGCGGTCCGGAAAAGCGCCGCCGCCTACTGGCTTCCCACCGCCACGCTCTGGCCGAGCGTTTGCGCCCGCCAGTGCGGACTGTAGTAGGAATAGACCTGCGAGGTGACCGGCTGTGCCTGGACCGGGTGCAGCGCGACGGCCTCGAACTCCAGCGCGATGGACTCGTTCGGCTGCATATCCTCAATGTAGAGCACCACCTTGCGACCGGCGACTTCGTAGCGTTTGAGCTTGTGATTCTCTTCGACGAGAGCATCGAGCGTTTCGGTAACCGGCGCGAAGCCGGTTGGGATCGACACGTCGACAACCACCATTCCGGCGTTGGCGGGAGTGAGCGGAGTGAACTGGACCTCGACGGCCACGCTGATACGGTCGTCCACCTCGACATGGTGCGCGCTGTAATCAACGTCGATGGTGAAGACCTCCACGGCGTCTGCGTCAACTTCAGGCATGTTGAACCTGGAGACCACCTGAACGACTACGTCTCCGTCCCCCTCCGTTGTGATCCGGAGCGCGTCTCCGTCGGTGCGCTCTTCCCCCACCGGGACATCGACGATCTGGACCACATCCGCGTTGGCGGCGTTGACCTCGATCTGCCTGCTCCACTCGTCGAACGACAGCGTGACGGTCATATCGACGTTGAGCTTGGCCCGAGCCGCAAAGCCGATCAGCGCCTGAAGGCCGACCACCGTATCCTGGGTGGAGCCGAACCCACCTTGTGCGTTGCGCTGGGAGACCAACCACCGCGCGGCGGCGGCCGCCGAGATTCTGTCACCGCGTTCCAACAGCGCGAGCGCAGCGTAGCCGGTGGTCTCCACGGCGGTTGTGAGACCCTCGCCGCCTGTGTCGCCGCCCCAGTGAAGACCGTTCTCGTCCTGGGCGGACATGGACATCAGCCTGTCGTAGGCGGAATCGGCATCTGCGCTGCCGCCCAGCGCGAGCGCATAGGCGACGATTGCCATGGTGTAGGGGTCTTCGATAGCGCCCAAGCGGCGTTCCAGGTACGTGATAGCGGTGTCCGCGCCGGCCGATACCCGATCGGAGTCGGGCACGTGTTCGCCGGCCTCATGAAGCGCGATCGCCACGTATGCGGTCAGCGCGGTGTTTCCCTGAAGGCCTCCGAGCAGCTCCTGGTGGTGGAGGAATCCGATCGGCTCAAACGAGCCATCCGGTCTCTGGTGGTCCAGCGTCCAGTCCGCCGCATCCCGCAGAACGGTGTCGTCTATGTAGATCAGTCCGTCTGCCTGGGCGAACGTCTTGAGCACGAAAGCCGTCAGCCACAGGCTGCCTGAGTCGTCGTCATCGCCAAAGGCTGAAAAGCTGCCGTCCGCGCGGCGATAGATCATCTCCCGCTGGTATCCTGTCGTCATCAGGCTCTCTGCCTTTGCCATCACCTCAGGCTTGAGCTGGCCGGTCTCTTCGAGGTATCTCGCCACGAACACGTTGGGCGCGAACAGGATCATGTTCTGCTCACCGCATCCGAACGGCATTCTCAGCAGATTCTCCAGACCTTCGATGGTCTGGCTGACGTAGCTTCCGGTCAGCACAGCCTGGGTTCGCGCGGAGCCGGACACCGCGCCAGGCGGAGGAAGCTGCCGGCTGAACGCCGCGCTGTCGCCAGCGGACATGATCCTGTTGTGGACGATCTCGTGACTGACCCCCTCCGGCTCGACGATGAGGCTCTCGATCACCGCGTCCGCCGACTCCTGGCTTCTGGCGCTGATCTCGAACCGCACGCTCCCAAGCTCGGTCAGCCGGACCATGAACGTCGCGGCGCCGAGATCGTTCGGGCCGACGGAAACGGTCTTGAGGGAGGTGTCGAGCAGCTCGAACATGTCGGAGTCTGCCATCTCTACGGAGAACTGCTGCGGCGAATCGAGGTAGTTGTACAGCGCGACCTCGACAGGTATCTTCTCGCCGCGCACTGCGGAGTATGGCAGGTCCATCTGGATGAAGAATGGCTGGAATACACGAAGCTCTGCCTCGGCAATCCCCAGACCATGCTCCTTAGACAGCGCGACAGACCTGAGCATCCAGGTCGTTATGCTGTCCGGCGCCTCCGCGCTCATAGTGGCGCGTCCGCTGACGTCGGTGAGCGTGTCGGCCCACAGCCAGGTCTCTGGGAAGAACTGCCGGACGCGCTGGACCTCAGCGAGCTGATCGTCCTGTTGCGTGCCATCAACCTCATCAACCATTGCCATCACGGGCGAGGGAGTCGCCACGGACGCCGGAGCCGCGGCCGCCAGAGCCACGGCCCATACTTCCATCTGGTGGACTTCGCCTTCAGGCACGGTCTTGTTCGTCATGATTACCAGTCCGGCGTCCGCGAACGCCTCCTTCGCGCCGCGTGTGGCGGTGGATGGCGACCAGTCACGATCATCGATGTGCAGCTCGACCTGCGGCTGCATGTACAGACGTTCCAGCTCTGCGAACACCTGCTGGAGATTCAGCCGGTTCTCGGCAAGGATGAACACCGACCGGTCGACCGCTGCCAGCCCAACCCTTGCGCCCCCCTGGGTGACAATCTCTATTTCAACCGGTTCTCCGGGGCGGGCCTCGTCGGCGCTGGTGCGAATAGAGGTCTCCATCGGGTAGCCCCCGGACACGTCGAACGATATGTAGTCAGCCGCCACCTCGTTGTCGGGAAGTATCTGATAGACGATCAGGCGCGATGACGGCGCCATCGCGGGCGCGGTCACGAACGCTATCTCAGCCGAATCAGATGTGTCCGAGAACACGACCCGCCCTCTGGATACGATCTCGTAGTAGAACCTGCCCTGTCTTGTCGAATGGACGGTGAACCGCACGGTGTCGCCTACCCGAAGACCAACTTCGCCGGTCTGCTCCAAGTGAATGAAGCTGTTCGACGGGGAGTAGCTCGCGTTGAGCGCCAGGTACGCGCCGTAATCGGTTTCGACCAGCGCCTTCACCGCATCCTTTGGCGGCTCGATTGAGACCAGCGCCTTGCCATTGACAGTGGAGACATTGAGACTCTCATCCAGAATGGAGTCCAGATTCTCGTCATAGTAATAGACATGGAGCAAGACGTCGGTATCGACTGGCATGTTGTCCGGTGTCTCCGCGATCACCAGAATCGAGAACGGCAGTAACGGCTTGAACGACGTGCTCTCAGCTATCAGCCGCACACTGACGGGATGGGACGCTACGGTCAGCAGATGGGTCGTCTCCTCTACGTATCCGGTGGACCGCTCACTCACGGTAACATCGAGCCTGACGTTGCCCTGCCCGCCGGATGCGGGAACCCCGGCCACATACTGGGCCGGCGGCAGCTCGAACTCTATAGCCCCGTCCAGCTCGTCTGCGAATGTGGCGAACTCCTCCCACTCTCCGACATACCGGTACGCTACCATCTCGACGTCCCCGCGCACGGCTCTTCCGAAGCTGTACTCGGCGGACACACTGCCGGCGATGCGCTCGTCCGCAAGCACCCAGCTCTTGGGCATGTCCACCGTGACCTCGTACTTCGGGAGCGTGTATCGTTCCACTCGAACATCGGTCTGCGCCAACTGGTCGCCGGATCGTGCAGTGACTTTCCAGACCCCCAGGTTCGGCTCTCTCGAAAGCGGCATGGATACCTGCGCCATGCCGTACTCGTCTGTGACGGCCTGCTCACGGAAGATGCGCGTTCCCTTCGCGTCGGCCACCTCGACGGTCATGCTGCCGGGCATCGGTCTGAGATCGGCGTCCAGTCGCAGCGCGCGCACGCGCAGCTTCTGTCCGGGCTTGTATATGGGCTTGTCGGTCTCGACAAAGACGATCGCGCCGTCGATCACGCGCATTGGAGCGGAGTCCTCGAAGCCGGGGCCGCTCACCCCGAGCGTGTAGTCGTCACCCAGCTCGATCTGCGGCAGGTTGAGAAACACCGTTTGCGCGCCCTGGACGTACTCGACAGCTGAGGCGATGGGAGCGCCCGCTCTGGTCAGCGAGAGCCTCACCTCACCCGAAGCGGGAGCGTTCAGGGGGGAGAACAGCGACACGGACACGCCCTCTGAGTATCCAGACCTGAACGCGATGGGCGCTGAGACCAGGTAGCCGATGTCGCCAGAGCCGCCAACAGCGGGTCTTGCAACCACAGGCCGGGTGGGTACAGGTGTCGGCGCAGCCTCGGTGTGAGTTACGGGTGGCGGAACAACCGCAGGGGCGGGAGTCGCCGGCGGCTGCGGCAGGGCAGGCGGCTGCGGGGTGACGACTCGAATCGTCTGCGCGACCGCGGCGGGATCGGCAGGCAGCGGGCTCCGGGGGCTGGGGCTGCCGGAGTCGTCTCCACACGCGGCCCAGCTCATCGCCAGCGCTGTCAGCAGTATGACCAGAAAGTGCAGTCGTGAGAACATATCGGGGCTCCAAATCCAAATGAGAGTGTCGGATTTGCTCATACTGGTATTAGAGACGTAATATGATGACAGATGGTTCCATTCCGATGGCGTAGCCGAAGTCAGAACGGTATGCCCCAGAGGGCGTACCAGTTCTCCAGCTTTCGCTCGACGGGGATCTTCTCGTCGCGCATGATCTCGCCGATGCGCATTTCGGTGGCGTAGTCACGCTCGCGGCTCGCCGTGGGCACGAACGGGTAGAACCGCCCCGCCTTGTAATTGTACAGCCAGTATGCAGGCCTGCCATGGAACTCGAAACCGAAGGCCGCGGCCAGCAGCCGGTCTGTGAAGCCGTGATCGACGATGGTCTCGGTGATCGTGTGGACCAGGCTGACGAGGTCCTGGAAGGCAGGGTCGTCGAGTACGACCCATCGTGTGCCGAACTCGTCGTCCTTGACCTCGAATCGTGTGCCGGTCGCGCGTCCGCTCACGTCCAGCAGCGCGCGGATCTCGGAGTCCAGGTTGTCGAAGTACGTGGACTCGACAGGATTGACCACGACACCTGCCCGGTACGTCGGCTGAAGCTCTGTCCCGGCATCCAGGTTGTAGGCTGCGCCAATTATCGAGAAGAACTGCTCTCTGTCCGGCGTCCTGAGCTTGGTGTGTCCGAATATCGCGCTGAAAATGCCCAAGAGGTCTCACCCCCTTCCCTGCCCTTTGCAATCTATGAGAGGGAGTTTATCTCAACCCGGCCTACGGGCTGAATGGCCTGCCACGCTCCAGCTCCCGCTGCATGTTCTGGAGACGCTCGATGCGCTTATCGGTCGGCGGGTGAGACGAGAACATTCTCGCAAAATCGTTGCCCGACAGCGCCGGAGCGAACACGAACGCGTTGGCGTGCCTCACGTCGCAAAGCGATGCGACCTTTCAATCGACTATCCCCTCCGCTCTTGACACTCATTATGATTCACTCAACACTTGTCGCGTAGAGAACCAGCAGGTGGGGCACACCGCGCCATTTGGAGGCCAGACATGTTCGAAACGATCGGCAGGAGTTTCAGACTCGCCAAACTCTGCCTTCGCGTCCTGGGGGCTGACAAGGAGCTTATCTTTTTTCCGTTCTTCTCTTCAGTTGGTGTGGTGGTCGTGCTGCTGACGTTCATGGGCACTTGGCTGGGAATCGGCGCGCTCGGCCGGATTGGAGCCGGTGGGCTTGGCGTTAGCGACATTGTCCTCGCCTTTGCATTCTATGTCCTGGCCTACTTCGTGATCATATTTTTCAACTGCGCGCTCGTATTTGCCGCTCACGAGAGACTGTCTGGGGGAGACCCGAACATCCGCTCCGGTCTGAGAGGCGCATGGTACCGGGTCATCACCATTTTCATGTGGGCCGTCATCGCCGGGACTGTCGGGCTGATTCTGAAGATACTGTCCGGTCAGGCGGGCCAGCGTGGCGGCATCTTGGGAATCGTCAGCCAGATAATCATCTCCCTGCTGGGCGCCGCGTGGACGCTCATCACATACTTCGTTGTGCCGTTGATAGTGATCGAGCGCAGACCACTGGGCGACGCCTTCAAGACGTCAATCTCATTGTTCCGTCGCACCTGGGGAGAGCAGGTGGTGGGCAACTTCGGCTTGGGCATCGCGGCGTTCTTGGCTTACCTGGTCGCCGCCGGCATTATAGTGCTGCTGTTCCTAGCCCTGTCGCCCCTGGGTGGCGTCGGCATAGCCGTGACGAGCATCATCGGTGTTGTGCTGGTCATAGGCGTCGCGCTCGTGTTCGCGACGATGGACGGAATCTACAAGGCGGCCCTGTACACCTATGCCTCGACCGGGGAGGTCCCAAGTCTTTTCCCGGACGACTCTATACGGCAGGCATTTCGCCCCAGAGAGTCCTGAGCTACCGCTGGTTGTGGACCCCCGACGGAGGCCGCGTCACGATCACTTTCAATCGCTTCAGCCCGGGGGCTGAACCAGTTCGATGAGCACGTCGTCCGGGCCCTCGATGTAGGCGAGCTTCGCGCCTCCCGGCACCTCGGTAATCGGGAGAACGATTCGGACTCCCGCCTCCGACAGCCGGTCGATGTCCGCCTCGATGTCGTCGACGTCAAACCCGAAGTGCTCCAGACCCAGCCGGTTGAGTTCAGCCGTCGTGCGCTCGTCGGATGACCCCGCAACCTGCGACGAGATGTTCAGGCGTACGGGCGAGCCCATGTCCATGCTGATCGTAACCGTGCCGGGCATGACTTCTCGTTCCGAGACCTTCTCCGCCCCAAAGTGCTCGGTGTACCAGGCCGCCGAAGCGGGCGGGTTGGCGGCGCGTATGTGAACGTGGTTGATGGTGTATGCCATGAATCGTCCTCCTTGGGTCTGTTCGAAAATGCGCCGGTCTCGCCGCTGGACTCTGAGACTACTGTATTCGGCCGCCGGGCATGTTGGTCCACGAGCTCATCTCGTGAGGCATCACCACCGGGTCGGCCTTGCAGACGAAGTTCGGGTTGAGCTGGTCCATCGAGGTCACGCCCATGAGCGCCATAGCCACGATGATCTCATCTTCGAGTATCTCCAGCACCCTGACCACGCCCTCGGCTCCGGCGGCGGCTATGCCCCATCCCTGTAGCTTTCCGATCGCGACGGCGTCGGCGCCGAGTGCGATGGCCTTGAGGATGTCGGCGCCGCGCTGTATGCCTCCGTCCAGGACTATCGAAGCCTTGCCGTCGACGGCCTCGACGATCTCCGGCAGCATCTCAAGCGTCCCCTGACCTTGATCCAGTTGTCGGCCTCCGTGGTTCGACACCCAGACCACGTCCACGCCGTGCTCGATGGCGATCTTGGCGTCCTCGGCGGTCGCGATGCCCTTGAGCATGAAAGGAAGGCCGGCAAGCTCCTTGATCCTGTCCACGGTGTCCCAGGTGACCGACGCCGCGTGGGACGGGTCGCGCGGTGCGCGGCGAGTAGGCGTAAGCCAGCGCGTCAGCATCGGCCTCTCCCTCCGGCTGTAGTGGGCGGTGTCCACGGTGATGCAAAGACCGATGTATCCAGCCTCCTTTATGGCAGAGACCCGCTCTTCGATCCAAGCCCAGTCGCCGTGGAGGTAAAGCTGGAAGACCTTGGGGTAGTCGACCTCTCCGGCTATTGCCTCAAGTCCGGGTTCGGTCACTGAACTGACGACGTGCATGACCCCAAACTCCGCCGCCGCCCTGGTGGACGCAGCGCCGCCCTCAGGGTTGAATACCTGGAGCGATCCGATCGGGGCGAGCAGCACCGGGATTCTCAGCTTTTGTCCCAGGAAAGTGGTGGAAGTGTCCACGCTGGAGACGTCGTTGAGAACGCGCGGGCGGAACGCGACCTGGTCGAACGCTAGCCGGTTGCGCCGCATGGTCGTCTCCGACTCCGACGCGCCCACCAGGTAGTCCCACGCGCCCTGGTGCAGGTTGACGCGCGCCCTCTGGACGATCTCCTCATTGCTTAGAAAGTTCATATCCACGTCTGTCTCCTCGGTGTCGGGATAGATCGTAAGTGTTCGCCCTTACAAATCAGGCGACTGTGACAAGGTAACATCGGCGCTGTGCGGCGCTCAATGGTGGGGGGATCGGCCGAAGCTGTGTCAATCTAGTAGGTGTGCCTCTCGTTAGCGGATATCGTCATTCCGGCGCAGGCCGGAATCCAGATGGATGAGACGACGCTCTGACCGAAACCACCTACCAAATTGACACAGTCTCGGATCGGCCGACCCCCCTTTTCGATTCAGCTGGATGGTCTACAATGAGACGCGAGACACAGACATGGTATCCATCAACACATCAGACGACCTGATTCAGGTCATCCGTGAGAATCCCGACTTCCGCGCTACGGTAAGGCGAGAGCTGCTTACGGAAGAGCTGTTGGAGATGCCCGGTCGACTGCAAGCCCTGACGACAACCGTCGAAGGGCTCTCTACGACCGTCGAAAGTCTTTCTGCAACCGTCGAAAGTCTTTCTGCAACCGTCGAGGGGCTCTCTGCAACCGTCGAAAGTCTTTCTGCAACGGTTGAGGGGATCTTGAGATCTCTCGGAGAGCTCTCAGCAACTGTCGAGAATCTGTCAGCAACCACTGAAGGGCACTCAACAGCCATCGGGGTACTTACCGACAATGTAGCAGAGCTGCGCGGCGATGTGCTCGAATCTAAACTGACCAACAGGATTCCGCCGCTGATAGCCAGGCAGTTCGACGTGCGTCGCGTCTATCCCATCTGGTCGGACGGCTTCCTGCCCACCAATACCAGGATCGAGGAGTTCGAGAAGACACTTGAAGAAGCGACGGACGAAGGTAAGGTTTCCGACGATGATGAGACACGTCTGAGAGTCACCGATCTGATCGTGCGCACACAGCGCAAATCGGACAGGTCAACCCTCTGGTTTGCGGTCGAAGCCTCCGGCTCGATTCATGACGATGACATCACAAGGGCCAAGCATTCGGCTGATATCCTGAAGAAAATCTTTGGACAGGACGCCATACCTCTTGTCTATGGCTATCGGATTCCCGGCAGGTACAGGGAATTGGCAGAAGAGCTGCAAGTCGCGGTGCTTCTGGAAATGGACAGCCAATAATCAGCTAGGACAACTTACGATGTCCTCGCCGAGTACCCCGCCGGTGAGGGCTTTTCTGTTTGTCAGAGGCGTCTTGGACGTGCGGCTACGTCAATACAGTCCCTGCGTGTTAGAGAGACTTTCTAAAGTCCCCCGGCGCTGAGAAAGCGGCAGAGGAGGTGGCACAGCTTGGCCTTAGCATTCGGCCGAATGGATGGCGTCGTTCAGCGGCCACCATTCTCTCGAGTCAGATGTGGCCTGGGCTGGATTCTCGTCAGCTAACCATAGAAGACATCGAACGCATGAAGATCATTGTGGAATGCCCAGGCCGCTCTCCTGTCGATCAAGGAGTCCAATTACTAGAGCAAATCAGCAACTTGCTCGTCCGCATGACTCAGCGTAATGATTGGAAAGACCTCGTAGCCAGAATGCTCAGTGACGGCTTCACTGCTCCAGGTGACCTGGAACGGACATTTGACAGTCTATTGCAGATCCATTGGCTGCTAGTTCAAATGGTTGAAGATGACGGGTCATTCTCGGCATGAAGGCGAGTGGGGCCACATGAACGTGATCGCGTGGCCCGCGTTGTGTGGACTGATGGTGGCCCTGGTGGTCACCTCAGCTTGTGATCTCGTCAGTTCACCAGAGGACTCTTCTGCGATACAGGAGTTACGGGCCGTCTTCGGTGAGGATCTGGGGCACGAGGATGCACTGAAGTTCGCGTCTCTCACCAGCGAACTGAAGGCGGCTTTGACTGCCCAGGCCGAAGCCATTGGGCAGGAGTCGGCGCTGGGCTACTTGAGGGAAATGCCGGAGGAAGTTCAGCCGATTGGTCATCTCGTGACGCCGGAGGATATGGAGCTGTTTCGGGAGTTGGACAGCGAGCGGCAGCGGATTGTGCTTCTCGAAGGTTACACTCATGGCTGGGCGAGATGGCGGCATGACAGCCCACCTCCAGGGGATGCACGTTTCAGCCGCCTTGGCCCAATGATACTTGCGGCACACACTTATCTGTTCCCGGATGGGTACAAAGTCCCATTAGTGTCGTACCAGGATATTCTCAACTCATCCGAGAAAAAGAAGTTGGCGTCCATGGACGCGCTGATGTCCAGTATCTACAGCAGACGGTGGGATTCCAGGCGGGTGAGTCCCAGTCTCGTAGAACGGCTAGAACGCCAGCTTCGCAGGGAGTTGGCCAATGCACCAACGACCATGTCTGGAATACTGGAGTCAGGTCCCCTTGAGACGAAGTGGGGCTTCTTGTGGGAAGAGTTCCCGGAGACCCTCGACTTCACGAGACAATACGTTGCAGAGAAACTCATCATTGACGGGCACCTTGGGCCGGATGAAATTGCTGCGCTCGATAGAGAGCTGATGAGACTCAGGGACTCAAAGGCAAGGGATCTGTTCGCTAGCGGGTTTATACCTGGTCACCACGAGGAATTTCCTGTGCCACTAGTTTGTGAATGGGACGCTTCGACAGGCGTCTGGTTCGCGTGGGCTGTGCCCGCCGCTTTTGGACATCTGGACCCACATGATCTCGTCCTGACGATGCCTCCCCCCAAGATGGTCTTGTCAGGCGCGGCGCTCGACAGACTGGAGTCACTGGATACCGAACTGCAGCGAGGATTTGGAAGGTCTTGGTACACTTCATCAGGCTCCGCTCAGGCTATGGCGTGCATGGCCATGAAGAGGGACCGCTACCTGACGCTGATTCCGTTGACCGAACTACCAGAAATGTCCACGCTGCTCGATTCCCAGAGCCTCAGTTTGTTCGAAGAACTACCAGACGATCGTCAGCAGGATGTCATCGATTTTGCCGTAAAGTTCATTGTCGAAGGCGAGATCAGGATTGGAGGGGTCTATGGACAGCCGCTCCAAGAGGTGGATGCCCACGGCATGTCGCCCGAGGAGTTCTTGAGGGAACTTCGAACGACCACGGAAATTGCTGTCAATGTAGTGACGAATTGGAGTTCCTGACACTCCTTGAGAGGGAGTTGACGGACAGTCTGCTTCGTGGCTCAGCCAACACATCCACAGAACGGTCAATGCAAATGACTGCTGTCGAGTAACAGGACTTGGTTACGATAATCGTAGGCTAGGATAGACGGGTTTCGTAGCCCATGCTTGATTTACCCGACTTTATAAAGTCTCTCTGCGTGTTACACTCCCTATAGAGAACTATTGTGCTATAGTATATCCCAACCAGACAACTGCACCTAGACGGCTGGACCGTCCCCGACAGGTCTGTAAACGGCCCTCCCGAATTCGCTTAGGCGGATCCGGTGAGGGCCTTTCTGTTTTCGGGAACGGCGCGATGAGCAGTTCCGTACCGACGGAAGCTATCGACGCCAACCGAACCGGTAGGGACAACACTAGCCCTGATGGGGGACAGGTTCGCTCAGATGCCAACGCAGGAAGTGGGGCTAGGTGGCTCGCCTATGAGTGTCGCGGATGTGTCGCAAACTGTCGCACAGTGTCGCAGATCAACAGCCGTAACAGCGTGTTGCAGATCTGTTGCAGAGTGTTACAGATCAAAGGCCGTAACACCCGCACACCCTAAAGGGTGTGTGTGCAGGTGTTACGTTACGGTTATGTTGACGAAAGGAGTTCCGGGAACCGGACAGAAGTCGCTGTGCTATTATTGGGCCGCTACACCCCACGATGGAGGCCCCACAATGCCGTTCGGAGGAAACGACTGGCTCGCACTCACGGAGGAGGAGGCCCTTGAGCCCGATCTTCCGATCTGCGATCCTCACCACCACTTCTGGGATATGCGCACAGAGCGCATTCCCTACCAGCGATACCTGCTGCACGAGCTTGCGGACGACGTCAACAGCGGTCACAACGTCCGCTCCACCGTGTTCGTCGAGGCGCGGGCGATGTACAGGTCCAGCGGACCGGACGAGATGAGGCCCATTGGAGAGGTCGAGTTCGTCCAGGGCCTGGCAGCAGCGAGCGAGAGCGGCCTGTACGGTCCCACCCGTGCGGCTGCGTCGATAGTAGGTCACGCCAACCTTAACCTGGGCGACGCGGTCGGGCCGGTGCTGGAGGCGCTCCAGGCGGCCAGCCCCAACAGGTTCAGGGGCATCCGGCACTCGGTCACGTGGGACCCCCACCCTGAGATCGAGGTCACGTCCGCGTACAGAATGCAGGGACAGCTTGCAAGCGACGACTTCCGCGCCGGCGCGCGGGTGCTGGCCCGCATGGGCTTGTCTCTCGAAGGTTGGATGTACTTCCCACAGCTCCCTGAGCTGGCAGACTTCGCCAAAGCCGTGCCCGATCTCCAGATCATCCTGAACCACATAGGCGGCCTGCTCAGGGTCGGGCCGTACGGCAACAACGACGATGAGGTGATGGCCACCTGGCGCAGCGGCATCGCCGCTGTGGCCGAGTGCCCGAACGTCACCGTCAAGCTCGGCGGAATAGGTATGCCGCGCACAGGCTTCGACTGGCACGAGCGCGACACGCCCATCGGCTCGGAGGAGCTGTCCGAGTCCATGGCGCCGTTAATGAACTACTGCATCGAGCAGTTCGGTCCGGACCGCAGCATGTTCGAGAGCAACTTCCCTGTGGACAAGGTCTCGTACTCGTACAACGTCATGTACAACGCCTTCAAGCGTCTGTCCAAGGACTACAGCGAGTCCGAGCGAGCCGACATGTTCCACGACACCGCCGCGCGTGTATACAGGGTTGAGACGTAAGGGCGGTTCTCGAAATGCCCCTACAGTATGTTGGACGGAGGTAAACTACTATGGCGCTCCCAGAAAGAATGAAATTCGGAATCTTCCTCGGTCCGTTCCACCGTGTCGGTGAGAACCCGACGCTGGCAATGGACCGCGACATGGAGCTGATCCAGTGGCTGGACTACCTGGGCTACGATGAAGCCTGGATCGGCGAGCACCACAGCGCGGGCTGGGAGATCATATCGTCGCCCGAGATATTCATGGGCGTCGCTGCCGACCGCACGCGGCACATCAAGCTCGGAACGGGCGTCGTTAGCCTCCCGTACCATCACCCGCTGATGGTAGCCAACAGGATGGTGCAGCTCGACCACATGACACACGGGCGCGTCATGTTCGGCGTCGGCCCCGGCGCTCTACCCGGCGACGCCTACATGATGGGCATAGATCCGACCACCCAGCGCGAGAAGATGGACGAGGCTCTCGGCATAATCCTGCGGCTGTTCACAGAGACTGATCCGATTACGTACAAGAGCGACTGGTTCGAGCTGAACGAGGCGATGCTCCAGATCAGGCCGTTCCAAAAGCCGCACATGCCAATCGCGGTCGCTTCGGTGCAGTCGCCGGCGGGCGTCGCACTCGCAGGCAAGTACGGCGCGTCTGTGCTGACCATCACAGTGCCGAGAGACCCGTCGTCAGGCGAGTCCAACCTGCGCGGCCTGTGGGACGTCGCCGAGGAGTCGGCGGCTGAGCACGGCCAGACGGTCGACCGCTTCGACTGGAGGTTGACCCTACCCATACACCTCGCCGAGGACCGTCAACAGGCGTTCGACGAGGCTAGGCTAGGCGCGGGTCGCTTCCTGCGTGAGTACTCCGAAGAGACCAACGGTCGCAAAGCCGCGTTCGATGGGCCGCTGGAGCAGGTCATAGACCACATGGCCGAGACCGGCTCGTGGATCATCGGCACACCCGACGACTGCATCGCGGGTATCAGGCGTCTCGAGGAGCAGAGCGGCGGATTCGGCGGGCTGCTGGTGCAGACGATCGACTGGGCGCCGAGGGACAGAATCCTCAACAGCTACGAGCTGCTGGCGCGGTACGTGATGCCCCAGTTCCAGGGATCGCTCGCCGGCATCGAGGGCTCCAACCAGTGGGCACGCCAGCGGCAGGAGGACCTGGTCAGCGGCAGAGTCGCCGCTATCGACCGCGCGAACCGCGTGTACGCCGAACGTCGCGCATGACAGCCCTCACACACTCCCTAAGCATAGATATAGGCGGGACGTTCACGGACTTCACCCTCCACGACGTCGAGAGCGGCGAGATTAGCGTTCACAAGGTGCTGACCGACCCCGGCGATCCAGCCAGGGCGCTGATTCGCGGCGTGAGGGAGATCCTCGCGGACGCCGGGACCGCGCCTGAGTCGCTGCGGCTGGTTGTCCACAGCACCACGCTGGCAACCAATGCGATCATCGAGCGAACGGGCGCCAAGACAGCCCTGCTGACCACACGCGGGTTCCGCGACGTGCTTGAGATGGGCCGCGAGCAGATCTACGACATGCACGATCTCCACGCTCTCTACCCGGAGCCAATCGTCCCCAGGAGCCTTCGCGCCGAGGTGCCCGAACGCATCGACCGGGACGGCCGAGTTCTACAGCAGATCGATCTCGAAACGTCCGCAAGGGTGCTTGACGACCTTGTCGAGCAGGGAGCCGAGGCTGTCGCGGTGTCGCTGCTGCATTCCTACAACAACCCGGTCAACGAGCAGGCCCTCAAGAAACAGATCGAGGAGCGCCATCCTGACCTGAGCCTGTCGCTCTCATCGGAGGTCGCGCCGGTCATCAACGAGTACGAGAGAACGTCCACGACGGTCGCCGACGGATACATCAAGCCTTCGGTCACTCGCTATATCAGGGGAGTCGAGCGCGACCTCGCCGATGAAGGATACGGCGGACGCCTGCTGGTGATGCACTCGGCGGGCGGGGTGATGGACGCCGACGCCTCCTGCGACAGACCTGTGCGCATGCTGGAGTCCGGCCCCGCCGCCGGAGCGCTCGCCGCGGGATTCTACAGCGACCTGCTGGGAGAGCCGGACCTGATCTCGCTCGACATGGGAGGCACGACAGCTAAGACCTGTGTCATCGAAGACGGCAGGCCGAGTCAGACGAACAGAATCGAAGTCGGGCGCGTCCACCGGTTCAAGGTCGGAAGCGGTCTTCCGGTCGTCATACCAGTGCTGGACCTGATCGAGATCGGGTCGGGCGGCGGCAGTATAGCATGGCTCGACGGGCTGGGCCTGCTGCGCGTCGGCCCACAGAGCTCGGGCGCAAGTCCGGGTCCGGCCTGCTACGGTCTGGGCGGCACTCGACCGACCGTGACGGACGCCAACCTCGTCCTAGGGTATCTGAACCCTGACTACTTCCTCGGCGGCAGGATGAATCTGGACACCGACGCCGCGCGGGCCGCGATGTCCGGTCTCGGCTCGGAAATGGGCATGGACGAGGTCGAAGCGGCGTGGGGCGTGTACAGCGTGGTGACCGAAAGCATGGCCGCCGCGGCACGCATCCACATCATCGGGCGCAACAAGGACCCCCGCAGGTACGCCATTGTCGCCTTTGGCGGAGCGGGCCCGGCCCACGCCTGCGAGGTCGCCAGGATACTTGGCGCGACCCGCGTGGTCGTGCCGCTCGGAGCGGGCGTGACGTCCGCGCTCGGCTGCCTGGCAGCCCCGCTCTCATTCGAGAGTGTCCGGTCAGCGCCCGGGCTATTGGGCAGAACGGACTGGGACGAAATCGATCGCACCTTCGGCGAGATGGAGTCATGGGGCCGGGACATGCTGGCGAACGCCGGTGTTTCCGGCGACGATGTGCGGCTGACCCGCACCGCAGACATGCGGCTCGTCGGGCAGATACACGAGATCAACGTCCCCGTGCCCGGCAACACGCTGTCCGCGAACGATGTCGAGCGCATCGAGTCCGACTTCCACTCCATCTACCAGCAGCTCTACGCTCGCCGAAACCTGAGCCTGCCCATCGAAGTCCAGAACTGGCGGCTCCTGGTCAGCGGCCCGCAGCCCGACCTCGAGCTCCGGGAGCAGGCTGTCGTGGACGACGGCAGCGGCCACCTGAGTGCCGTCAAAGGGTCGCGCCGGGCGTACTTCCAGAGTGCTAACGGGTATCTCGACTGCCCCGTGTACGACCGCTACAGCCTTCGGGCAGGCGCCGAGTTCCCCGGACCGGCGATCATCGAGGAAGCTGAAGCCACCACGATCGTTCGACCCGGTGAGAACGTGTCTGTAGATAAGTGGCTGAATCTCGTCATAAAGCTGGAGGACTGAATGGCACATTGGGTCTTCGGCTTGTGGACTCGTCTGTACAGGAGAGTAGCTGAATGAGAGAAGAAAACTTCGACCCTGTTTCCCTGGAGATCATGTGGAGCAGGATGCTCAACGTCGCAGAGGAGATGTGGTCCACCATTCTGCGCACGGCGGTCTCGACGATCATCGCGTCCGCCAACGACTTCGGCTGCGAGGTCCTTGACGCCGAGGGGCGCTCGCTCGCGCACGCTTACCGCTCCATGCCTGTCTTCAACATGACCATGCCCAACGTCACAAAGGAGATCCTCAAGAAGTACCCCGTGGAGTCGATGCACCCCGGGGACGTCTACATGACAAACGACCCCTGGATGTGCGCGGGCCACCTGCCGGACATCGCCATCGTCTCCCCTGTGTTCCACCAGGGTCGATTCGTCGGGTTCGTCGGCAACATCGCCAACACCTCCGACATAGGCGGCTCACTCGACGCCAAGGCGGTCACCGACTCTTACGAGGAGGGCATCTTCTTCCCCCTGTGCAAGCTGTACGACAAGGGCGAACCGAACGAGCTCGCCTTCGACATGTTCAGGTGGAACGTGCGCGGCCCTGACATGGTGCTGACCGACATAGAGGCGCAGGTCGCGGCGAACCAGGTCGGAGCCAGACGCATCACCGACTTCCTCGACGAGTACATGCTCGAAGACCTCTCCGAGCTGTCCGAGGCGATTCGCGGCCGCTCAGAGGCCGCCATGCGCCGCGCGATCACGGAGCTTCCAGACGGCGAGTACACCAACGAGGTTTACACAGACGGTATGGGAGACCCGCTGCTCATCAAAGTGCGCATAGAGATCCGCGGCGACGAGATACTCGTGGACTTCGACGGCTCCGCCCCCCAGATAGACCGCGGCGGCCTCAACTGCACCATGATCTACAGCCAGGGGCATACATACTACCCGCTCGCCTGCCTGCTCACACCGGACGTGCCGGTGAACGAGGGCTGCTTCGAGCCGATAAGCGTCACCGCTCCGGAGGGTACGATTATCAACTGCACGTTCCCCGTGTCGGTCGGTTCGCGCACCAACACCGGCTGGTACATTCACGGCTGCATATTCGGAGCGCTCGCCAAGGCGGTCCCCGAACAGATCCAGTCCGGAAACGGGCTGATGTCCTCGATCCGCACCTACGGCGCAGAAGCTGACGGCCGCGTCTTCAATGCTCACCTCTTCTGCGGCGGCGGCAGGGGCGCTACCAGCCGAGGCGACGGTATGGGCCTGAACATGTTCCCGTCGAGCGCGTCCAACGTCCCGGTGGAGGTATTCGAGGTCAGCAGTCCTGCCCTAATTGTAGGCAAGGACCTGATCCCCGACTCCGCAGGAGCCGGCAAGTACCGAGGCGCGCCCGGACAGCGCGTCACCGTGGGCAAGCTGCCCTCATACGAGAGTCCGCTAAACGTCTACTTCCACCCGAACAGGCTATCGTTCGCGCCCCAGGGCATCTTCGGAGGCAAGGCAGGGACCAAGACCAACGTGATCGTCAACGGCGAGATGATAAGTGACGATCCCGCGTCGATGACGTCAGGTTACGTCACCCTGAACGAGCCCGACGACAGGCTGGTGCTCGAGTTCCCCAGCGGCGCCGGAGCAGGCGACCCGGCGGAGCGCGCACCGGAACTGCAGGAACGGGACGTGAAGAATGGCCTGGTGACCGAAGAGGGCTAGTCCGAGACGGCAGTGCACGCATACTTGGCACATTTCGGTTTCACGCGGCCAATTGTGGTTATTGGGATCTCACGTATTGACACATAGAGGTTAATCCAACACAATATAGACGAATATCGTCTCAAGGGAATGAAACCTCTCCCTTGACTCATCATGAGTATTCCAGCGTGGCGAACAGCAGTCATCAGACGATTGGATCCCGTGTTGGCAGACGCTCACGATGTGGAGCAAAAGGTCCCGTATAATCCATCAGGCGGAGGAGACGTCCGGTGACCACCGAAACGACAGAGCATCGTGTCAGCCGACTGGAAGGCGCGTACGACCAGATAGACAAGCGCCTCACCGAACAACGCCAGAATACCGAGAGCCAATTCGGGGAGCTCGGAGAAGAGATCAGGGGCCTCCGCACCGAGATGCGCGAGGACAACCAGGAGCTGCATGGCGAGATACACGGTCTCCGCACCGAAGTGCGCGAGGACATTCAGGAGCTACGTGGCGAGATACACAGCCTTCGCACCGAGATGCGCGAGGACAATCACAGCCTCCGCACCGAGTTCAACACGAGGCTCGATCGAATTGCGAACATCATGATCGGCGGGATAATCGCGGTCGTTGGCGCTGTAACCGCATCGATCGTCGTCAACTTGATCAACAGCTGACCGGAAGCGCGGGAAGAGGCGCCCACGACCGACCTGCACGTGACGGTGGACAACGCGGAAGTCGTCGCGCTGATCGATATGAACTGCGCCTACCCTACGCCGATCGCGGAGCTGTGGCCGGACGTGCCCAATGAGGCGTGGGAGCCGTACCGCGAACGGTTCTGGCAGGTCGGCTGAACGCCGCTTCTTCCTCTCGCCTCTCCAAAGTCGTCGACCTCGCACTTCTATCCTCCCCTATACTGATTAGAGGACTCGCGCCCAGAGTGCGCCCGTGCCAGATCGGATAGCCCGGCAGGACCTGTGAATGGAAGAGATATTTGGCGTCGACACCGACCGCATCATGATCGGTGTCGTCATAGGATTCCTTCTGATTATAGCCGGCATAGGCACGCTGGCCCTCCTCAATCGCATCGTTCTCAAGATCGGGCTCCGAAACATTCCCCGCCGACCCGCTCAGACGGCCCTCATAGTCGTCGGACTCATGCTCAGCACGCTCATCATCTCCTCGGCGCTGGGCACCGGCGACACGATGAACCACTCGATCAAGCTCGCCGCCACGAAGGGCTTGGGCGAAATTGACGAGATTCTCACCGCGAGCCTTGCGTCGGACCTGTCCAGCTTCGACAGCCTCACCGGCAGCAGCCCGTACTTCCCAATGGAGAGGGTCGACGAGCTGCGAGGCGAGCTCGAGGGCTACGACAAGATAGACGGCATAGCGCCTTTGATTTCGGAACGCGCCCCGATTGCCAACCTGACGAGTCAACAGAATGTTGGCCGCATGAACATAGTGGGCATCGAAGCGGCGGACCCCGGCGTGTTCGGCCAGCTGACCTCGACTGATGGAGCGCCGCTGGACAGTTTCGCGCTGTCCGGCGACAAGGTCTACGTCAACGATGCGGCGCGCGAGGAGCTTGGAGCCTCGATAGGAGACGCCCTCGTAATGTACCTCGAGAGCGGGCCTGTCAATCTCAAGGTGATAGGCATCGCCGCAAACGGCGGAACGGCCGGAGATGACCCCACCGCCCTGATCTCCATCCCGCAGGCTCAGACCTTCTTCGATCACCCCAGCGAGGTCAACTCCGTCGCCATTTCCAACAGGGGCGACGCCAGTTCGGGAGCGGCCCTGAGCGATGAGGTGACCGAGCATCTGAGGTCCCTTCTCACCGACCAGCAAGTCGCGCTCCGCCTCAAGGACCTTCTCAACCGGCCGGAGGTAGTCGACAGGATTCGCTCCAACGCTGAGGACCTGCCCGACGCCACGAAAGAGGACATGCTCGAGTTCGCCGACCTGATTGAGGCCGAAGAGCTCGACTCCAAGCTGGTCTCATACCTGGGAGACGACGCCCTCTCAGCACAGGCATTGATCGCGCTCGAAGAGACGACCTACGACCCGACGCAGGTCTTCACGGCGTTCGCTCTGCTTGGCGACCTGAAGACCCTCACGGTGCAGGACATCAAGTCCGACCTCCTGGACTTCGCAACCACGATCGCCAGCGGGATTCTCTCGATATTCATCATAATGGGCCTGTTCTCGATGATGGCCGGCGTCATGCTGATCTTCCTGATCTTCGTCATGCTGGCCGCGGAGCGCAAGCCGGAAATGGGCATCGCTCGGGCCGTGGGCATGAGACGCCGCCACCTGGTCCAGTCATTCATCTACGAGGGCCTGGCATACGACCTGATCTCAGCGCTCGTCGGCGCGCTCCTGGGCATCGGTGTGGGACTGGCTATGGTCAGTATCATGGCGAACATCTTCGCCAGCGATGAGAACGGCTTCGAGCTGGTGATGAACTACCGCTGGCAGAGCTTCCTGATCTCCTACTGCCTGGGCGTGGTGCTGACGTTCATCACGGTCTTCTTCTCGTCGTACAGGGCAAGCAGGCTGAACATCGTCGCCGCCATCCGAGACCTGCCAGACGTGCTGGAGTCGGCTGCGGACGAATCCAGGCTGCGGACGCTTCTTCAGGCCATCGTCTCACCGTTCATCAGCTTCGGACGCGCGTGGACGGCGCTGAGGCAGGGCCGGAACAGGTCGATGGTGAGCAATCTGCTGTTCGGTATCTTCAAGATACTGCCACCCGTGTGGGCGGCGCTTATACTCTGGGCGGTCGCCCGCATCTCCACAGGCGCCATATCTAAGGGCTGGCTGACGTCCGCCCTGGGCGTCGCGCTCGCCGTGGTCGGACTGATGTCGAAACAGCAGGCGCCGTTCACCATCGGAGTTACAATCGCGCTTATCGGAGTTGGCCTGATGCTCAGGTGGCTGTTCGACAGACCGAGCTGGGACGCCCGGAGGCAGACGCTTCTCACCGGCGCGCTGGTGCTGCTGATCGCCGCGTTCTGGCTTGGCGTGGGCATCGCCAATGGCCAGGTCCTCACGATAGTCGTCGCCGCCATCGTCGCGGCGTTCGAGATCGTCAGGCAGGTGTCCTTGTCGCGGGAAGCGGCGACAGTTACCGATCTCGAATCGCGCAATGCGTTCACGTTCGTCGGCCTGGCGCTGATGCTGTTCTGGGGAACGCCGTTCGACTCTCTGGACTGGATTGTCCCCGAGATGAGCGGCAGCATAGAGATGTTCTTTGTGTCCGGTGTCTGCCTGGTGCTGGCTCCGGTGTGGGTCATCGTGTACAACTCCGACCTGATAACCGACGCGATGACGGCGGTATTCGGGCGGTACTCGCGACTCCGCCCCGCGCTCAAGACCGCGATTGCCTACCCTCTGGACTCCCGGCTGCGAACGGGCTTGACGCTGGCGATGCTTGCCCTGGTCATCTTCACGCTCATCGTGATGTCCATGCTGAACACGGCCTTCAGCGATGCGCTGTCCGACGTGGACTCGGTCACAGGCGGGTGGGACATCGTGGGCGTGGTGAGCTACAACAACCCGATAGACGATATCGAGTCGGTGCTTCCATCCGCGTTGGAAGGCGACGCCAGCAAGATCGCCGCAGTGGGTGGATACACCTCCATGCCCGTCGAAATGAGGCAGGTCGGGGCTGAGAACCAGAGGTGGCAGTCTTACACTGCTCGCGGCGCCGACACGAGCTATTTGGACAACACAGGCCATAAGTTCAAGATCATCGCAGATGGATACGGCGCCACCGAAGAGGAGGTCTGGGCCGAGCTGCGAGACAACCCTAATCTGGCGGTCATAGATGCGTTGGCTGTCCCGTCGCGCGATGGTGGAGGCTTCAACTTCGGCGGGCCTGAGTTCAGGGTCGAGGGTCTCTTCTTTGAGGACGAGGAGATGGAGCCGATCGAGATTCAGATCCGGGACCCACAGGAGGGTGGTGTAACCACAGTCACAGTGATCGGAGTCATGGACGCGCTTACCGACCACAACGGTGTGGTCATGTTCTCCAAGTCCGTATTGGACGGCATCTCCCCTGAACCGCTGCCGATAACGACGTACAGGTTCATAGTGACTGAAGACACAGACGCAAAGTCGATTGCCACTCGACTCGACTCGGCGTTCTTCGAGAACGGCCTGGAGACCTCGGTGCTCGAAGAGGAGCTTGCCGAAGCCCGCGAGCAGAACCTGGGAATCAACCGGCTGCTGCAGGGGTTCATGGCGTCCGGCCTGCTGGTCGGTATAGCGGCGCTGGGAGTAATCAGCCTGCGCGCGGTTGTCGAGCGTCGACAGCAGATCGGGGTTCTGCGCGCGATCGGCTACAGGCGAGGCATGGTCATGGCCAGCTTCCTGATGGAGTCGAGCTTCGTGGCGCTGCTGGGCATCCTGCTTGGTGTCGGGCTCGGGTCCCTGCTCTCGTACAACCTGGTGCAAGAGATCGGAGAGGACATCCCCGGCATGAAGTTCACGATCCCCTGGCTTCAGATAGGCTCAATCGTTGCTATCGCGTACGCCTTCTCTCTGCTGACGACCTTCCTGCCCGCAAGGCAAGCGTCTCGCATATACCCCGCTGAAGCACTGAGATACGAGTAGCGCGGAATGTGGAGCACGATTGGACATGAAAGGGCGCTGAGGTCCCTGCAGCGGGGTCTCGATTCGGACCGCGTCTCTCATTCGTTCCTGATCGCCGGCCCGGCGCAGGTGGGCAAGACCACGCTCGCGCTCGACATCGCGCGCGCGGTCAACTGCGTGGCCGACGAAAGGCCGTGCAGCCAGTGCGGTCAATGCGGGCGCATCTCGTCCGGGCTGCACCCGGACGTGCGAATAGTGGGACTGGAGAAAGCCAGGTCCGGAAGACTTCGCACTCTCATCAGCATCGAGCAGGTGCGCGACATCCAGAGGGAGACGAGCCTGCTGCCATTCGAAGGCCTGCACAGGGTCATAATCTTTGAGAACGCCGAGCTCTTCAGCGAAGAGGCTGCCAACAGCCTGCTCAAGACGCTTGAGGAGCCGCCCGATCGCGTGCTGATTGTCCTGCTGGCGACGGATGCGCGCACGATGCTGCCGACCATCGTCTCGCGCTGCCGGCTGGTGCAATTGAAGCCGGCGCCCTCAACCACGATTGCCGACTTCCTGTCCGACCACAGGGGCGTGAGTCCGGAGAGAGCGCGGGAGATCGCCGGTATGGCGTCAGGCCGTGTCGGCTGGGCTGTCCGGGCAGCCGAGGACCCGAACATACTCAAACGGGTATCAGACATGCTGGACGAGGTGGAGTCGGTCGTGAAAAGTCCCCTGACCGAGAGGTTCGACTACGCCGCCGGGCTCGCCGACCGATTCCCGGGCGACCGCAGGTCGGTCTATTCCGAGCTGGAGCTGTGGCTGTCATGGTGGAGGGACGTGCTTCTGATCGGTCAGCAGAAGCCGGAGTTGATATCCAACGTCGCCAGAACCGACTCGCTGCGCCAAGTTGCGGACCGCCTGCCCCCAGCCTCAGTTGCGGGCGCGATCAGGACGGTTATGCGGACGTCGTTTCTCCTGGAACGAAACGTCGCTCCTCGACTGGCCCTCGAAGGCATGATGCTCAGGCTGCCCACGGCTTGAGCCGACCCGATTCAGCACAGCACATACCCATTATCGAAAGATTGGACACATGCTCAAAATCGTCGGAGTCAGACTAACGCCATCTGACCGTGTTCGCTTCTGCGATCCGGGAACGCTGCGCCTGCTCCCCGGCGACAGGGTGGAGATCGAGACGGATGACAGCACGGCTGTCGGAACCGTCGTGATCGGCTCTGACCAGGTGCTCCACTCGGACCTGCGCGGACCCCTCTACCGCGTAATCAGGATCGTCGAACGGTCCGCATCGGCGAACTACCCTTGATTCCGGGAGTCAGCTGAGCCAGGGCATGAACGGTCGCCACTCATCCTGTATCTCACGATGGTGGAACATGTAGTACGGGTTCGGATTGGGGACCCCGGGCTCGCGCATCAGCTTCATCCGCGCCTCCCGTGGCGTCCGGCCCGCCTTGCGGTGATTGCAGGGGATGCAGGCGCTGACCACGTTGTCCCATGAGTGAGGTCCATTGCGCCATCGAGGCATGATGTGGTCGAGCGTTAGCTGTCGAGACTGCTTTCCGCAGTACTGACAGGTGAACCCGTCCCGGTAGAATACGGCCTGGCGTGAAAGCCTGCGCCGCATGACCGGCCGCTTGACCATATAGATCAGCCGGATCACCGACGGCGCGGGAAAGAGCTCGGAGACGCTGCGTATGTAGCCGCGCCCGTTCTCGACAAGCTCCGCCTTGCCGCGTCCCACAAGCACCAGCGCCCGTCTCACGTTGCAGATGTTGAGGGGCTGGTAGTTCTGGTTTAGTACCAGCACAGGCGATTTTATGGTCGCCGTTGAGCTCATGTGCGTCTTCCGAGAGCCGGTTCTGAGTCCCAAGCCGCGCGATTATCTTGAAGCAGGTCTCCTCTAATGCCCTAGTCTATCGCAAACCCGACCGCCGCTACCACATCGGGAAGGGAGATGAAGCTGTGTCAATCTAGTAGGTGTGCCTCTCGTTAGCGGATATCGTCATTCCGGCGCAGGCCGGAATCCAGATGGATGAGACGACGCTCTGACCGAAACCACCTACCAAATTGACACAGTCTCAAGGGAGATTTGGGGATGCTCTGAAAGAACAGGACAAGTTCCGGCAACTAGATCAAAAGTGACCCTCACTTGCCTAATGCCATTTCAGTCTGAGGAGGCCGCATAGCTGGACGGTAGGCCCTGGACCGCTTCCTCTATCCAATCCCATCTGCCAAGCGACCGCACTCTTCGGGGATCAGACTCCAACTCTCGCAGGTATGCGTTCACCGCCTCTACCTTCTCTTCGATGCTCCCATAGACCCTGCCCTCCACCCACCGACGAACCTCCTCAAACACTCGCTCGGCAGGATTGAGCTCGGGACTGTAAGCAGGCTGCACGATCGTTGGCAGTCCCACTACCTCCATCAGGTCGCCGCGGCGACTGTCCAGCCGCTCCGTCCCATCCCTCAGACCGTTGACCGCCTCTGCTCTCCGCTCAGACCTCATCGAGTCGATCCAGTTCTGCTCGGTATACTGCCTTCAGTGCCTCTTCGGTATCCTCCGGGTGCCAGTCCACTCGAAACGGTCGACCGATCATCTGCTGCCCTCCAACTCCATGAGTCGATACGAGCATAGATGAAGTATTAAACCGCTGCCAGTTTCTTTAGGGCCTCCTCAGACTGGGATGGCATAAGTGTCAATGCGACTGCCCCACTCGATACGACGCGCGTCCAGGTTGTGGGGTATGCTACCCTTGATAGTGGCGCTCTAAGTTCCCCGGTCGTTCCCTGGCTCCCCAGCTCACGCCTCAGCTCTCGTCAGTTTCCCTCCGGACCTCCCAGGGCCCATTGCGACTTTGGACTTGGTGGCCGTCTGCTTGTCAACTATCTGGTTAAACGGAGGACATTAATGAATTACGAGGACAGAACCCTTTCCTGTGTGGAGTGCGGCCAATCGTTCACCTTCAGCGCTGATGATCAGGCTTACCACGCCGACAGGGGCTACACGAACGAGCCCAAGCGCTGCCCGGCCTGCCGCCAGACGACGCGCGCCCGGCGCAACAGCGATAGCTTCGGTGGTGGGTATGATCGAGGCCCTCGGGAAATGCACCCGGCCGTTTGCGCCGAGTGCGGCAAGGACACCACCGTGCCTTTCCGGCCTAGAGGCGACCGCCCGGTCTACTGCAACGACTGCTTCAGACAACACAGGCCGGCTGCCCGGAGCAGATAGTAGTACAATAACCATATGAAAATGCCATACGCTGACCACTACCCGTCATTTCCGCGAAAGCGGGAATACAGAGGTTGAGGCAGGATTATGTGTGGCAAAACTAACTGGTGGTGGTACTAGGTCAGTTTCTGCCAGCTGCCTCGCTGACTAAGTTATACCAATTGCGTGTGACTCCGCCATATAGTCGTTGACTAGCCTTTTCGGGTCGCCGAAGACCTGCGACATGGAGCCAGAGAACCCTGCTCTATGTTCACATCGAGTGGTTTATGGTGCGGTTACGGCTAATTGGTATAACTGCCTGTGGTAGTCGACTGTCAGGCTGGCGTTCATGTTGTCGAGTATGGGTCTAGTGAACACCCGATGAACTTACCCATGTCACTTACAAGAACGTAAACGGCACAGATGCCCCTTCGATTTATTGAAGGCCATAACAAGCCAAGTTTCAATCAATACGCAAGGGTAGCAAACTGGCTGGACATACCAGGCAATGTACTGTTCAGCATGCAACCCAAGCCTCTCGACTTGGCAGTGGCAGCACGCGAGGAGTTAGAAGCTGAACGCGAGTATGATCCAACCGACGAGTGGTTTGGGTTGTTATTCGGGCGGTTGCCGAACCACGGAGATTTCACGGGCCCTGGCCAAGTAATCCATTCAGGGTCGGTCTTCAGATCGGAAGGGGTAACGCCTCAGACTGCGTCCGCTATTATCCCCAACTCTTCACCGGACGCTGGGTATCGCTGGACACTGCAATCACCCATCAACTAACACTGGAACAGATCAGCTCGACTACCCCAACTGTCTTCAGGGCGCAGGTTGTACTAGATCACGTTGACGCCATCCTAGACTGAGACTCTCGGAAGGCTCCTCGGAACGCCGCTAGCCCATGTTCTGGTCTAGCAGGTCAAGACCCATGTCGAAGTCGTCTGGCACCAGACCCAGCATCCCGTCCGGCAGAATGTCTCTTATGGACATAAAGAAGGAGACCCCACGGGACCCCGCCAACGAGTCCACCAGCCCCTGCCGTTGATTCTCGATTGACACGATTCCAGGTCCCCTGCCTACCAGCTCGCTGGCCGGGACTTCCACAGTAAAGTCGAACGCCAGCCTGGTCAGCACGATAATTACCGCGAACGCGATAACCATCCCGACGATGCCCCCCAGGATCAGGCCTCCGATCCTGTCCGCCATGCTCGCCGTCCCCAGCGTGCCGATGTTCAGCATCGTTCGCATCAGGTTGCCGATCTTGATCACCACGGCCGTTGTCAGCGCGATGATGACCCAGTACGCGATGACTGTGATGATCGAGTCCGCGAAAGCGGCGCTTCCAGCCAGTCCGCCAACATCGTCGGCATACCTGCCCGCGAGCCACCATCCGACCACCACGCCAATGGCAGCGAAGACTGTCGCCAGGATCCCTGTCTTGACTCCCCAAACCAGCGCCGCAACCAAAATGACCAGCAGCAAAATGTCGACCCAGTTCATCGCCGTCCCCTGAATGAATGTTGCGCGGTCAGATTATCCCAACCACCCAGAGGGTTCTAGGGAAAGCGAGAGGTCGACATGAGGCTTTTCACTGGCTGACTAAGCAGAGCGCCAGGCTGTGTCGTTGCGATGGGGCAAACGTGTTCGTAAACTGGGTCTATGGGTACCGGTAAATCGGAAGAAGACCACCTCTGGCTGCTGGCGAAGAACAGCGGCGGCTGATGCGATGCTATAATTCGACTGCCGCCAACGCCGACTACCCTGGCTTTGACGGCAGACTTACCCCGCGACTCGCAGCCGCCCTCCGAGGGCTGATATGTGAATGGATTATTCAATGATCTCCATCGACTTCAGGAAGGTCACGCTCTCAAACGGTCTCGACGTAATCCTTTCACCGGACCGGTCCCTGCCGGTTACCGCCGTGAACGTCTGGTACCACGTCGGCTCCAAGAACGAAGAGCGAGGAAAGACCGGGTTCGCTCACCTATTCGAGCACGTCATGTTCGAGGGGTCTCAGCACCATGACGCAAGCTACTTCGAGCCGCTCCAGAAGGTTGGCGCCAACCTGAACGGATCGACAACTCCGGACCGGACAAACTACTGGGAGAACGTCCCGTCGAACCACCTCGATCTCGCGCTGTGGCTGGAGTCCGACCGTATGGGATACCTCCTCGAGGTCCTGACCGACCGCAAGCTGGACGTCCAGCGCGACGTGGTCAAGAACGAGCGGCGCCAGAATTACGAAAATCGGCCTTACGGCATGGCGCCGATGCTGCTGCAGCCCGCGCTGTTTCCCGCTCCGCATCCGTACAACTGGACGACGATAGGATCGCCGGAAGACCTCGACAACGCCTCTCTGGACGACGTGAAGGCGTTCTTCCAGACGTTCTACACGCCCAACAACGCTAGCCTTGCCATCGTAGGCGACTTCGACGTTGACGAGGCGCTCGAACAGGTCGAGCGTTACTTCGGAGACATCCCCTCCGGAGCGGAGGTCAACCGAACGGACAGAATGGACACGACACTCACAGGCGCCGTGGACATGGAGGCCCACGACCGCGTTCAGCTCCCCAGGCTGCACCTCCTATGGCCGACGGTGCCCGGGTTTACCGCCGACCAACCCGCCCTGGACCTTATCGGCTCCATCCTGGGCGATGGCCGAAGCTCACGACTGTACCGCTCGCTGGTCTATGATGCGCGCTCGGCGCGCGAGGTCCGCGTTTACCACCATTCACAGGAGATCGCGGGCGAGTTCATGGTGCAGGTCACCGCGAACCCCGGCCACACGCTCGAAGAGTTGGAGGGGGAGGTCCTCTTCCAGATAGAAGACATATCCAAAGGCGGCGTGGGCGAAAGGGAGCTGGAGCGCGCCAAGAACCGCATCCAGGCGGCCCACGTCTTCCAGCTTGAACGGTTCGGAGGATTCGGCGGTCGCGCCGACCAGCTTAATTACTACAACATCATGGCCGGCGATGCCGGTTTCATCAACCAGGACATCGACCGGTACGTTGGGGTCACGCTGGAAGACATCGCGCGTGCCGCAGGGATGTTGGCGGAAGCCAGGGTGCGTCTCGCGATCCACCCGGAGAAGCAGCGCACAACCGTGGCGTCTCCCGTCGATCGCAGCACGACTCCCGACGCGGCTCCACAGCCTGCGTTCACCCCTCCAATCCCGAACCGGGCCAGGCTCGACAACGGTCTGAACATCCTGCACGTCGAGAAACGCGGACTGCCCACAGTTGCCTTCGGACTGGTCGTTCGGTCGGGCGCGTTGTCCGACCCGGCTGACAGGGCGGGCCTCGCCCATCTCACGACGTCCATGCTCCCGGAGGGCACCACTAGCCGCACGTCGGCCCAGATCTCGGACGAAGTGGAGTTCCTGGGAAGCCATCTGCGCACCAGCGCCAGCCGTGAGCACATTGTTCTGATATCTGATGGGCTATCCTCGACATGGCGGGACGCGCTGGGGATACTGGGCGACGTCGCCCTGAATGCAGAGTTCCCTGACCATGAGTTGGAGAGAGTGCGCGCCAACCTGATAACCGACCTGCGACGCGTCTCGGACAGTCCCGCCACCATATCGGCTCGCGCCACACGCGGCGTGATGTTCGGGCCGGGCACGCCCTATGGCCATCCGCTCACGGGCGTCGAGAGCTCCGTTGAGCAGGCGTCTGCTGACGACCTCAAGGCATTCTTCGGCGCGAACTTCCGACCTGGGAACTCGACATTCATCATCGTAGGCGAGCTGTCGCTGGATGAAGCCATCGAGGCCGCGAACGAGACTTTCGGGAGGTGGCAGGCCGGCCCGGAGCAGACGACCGCGCCAACGCAGGTCGCGCTGCCCACCCCGTCCAATATCACTATCTTCCTGGCCGACAAGCCTGGCGCAGCGCAGTCCGTAGTTCGCTCAGGGCACCTGACCATTCCGCGAAAAGACCCGCGGTTCATGTCGCTCAACGTGTTCAACTACATCTTCGGCGGGCAGTTCGGAGCCAGGTTGAACATGAACCTCAGACAGGACAAGGGGTACAGCTACGGCTACATGTCCAGCGTCGATTGGAACCTCGGCCCATCCATGCTGGTTGCCGGCGGCGGCGTTCAGACCGCCGTAACCAAGGAGACTGTTATCGAGACGCTCAAGGAGTTCGAGGAAATCACCGGGGACCGTCCGGTGACGGACGCCGAGTACCGCGACGCGATCGACGGGATCGTGCGCAGCATCCCCAGCCAGTTCGAAACGCAGTACCAGATCATCGGCCAGTTGACTCGAATCGTCACCTTCGATCTGCCAGACGACTACTTTGTGCAGTTCCCCCAGCGTCTGACCGAGATGACCCTTGAAGACGTCAGGAGCGCAGGCTCCGAGCTGCTGGACGTCGATCATCTCAACATCGTGATCGCCGGCGACGCATCCGAGATCGAGCCCGGCCTGAGTGAGCTGGGCCTGCCAATAGTACCGATCGACTACGAGGGGCAAGTGATTAGTGACTAGCGCTGGCATTGACTGTTCAGACAACACGCTTGACATCGCTACGGGGGGTTAGAATGCTTTCTGTGGGTATCACAGAATTGAAACGGGACGCCAGCACTATCGTTAAGAGAGTACGTGAAGAGAAAGAGACTGTCGAAGTCACATATAGGGGCAGCGTCGTCGCTCAGATCGTGCCGGTGGAGTCTGACGAAGAACGACAGGCGAGGTTCGATAGGGTTTGGAAGCGGATGGATGCGCTAGCCGAGAAAGTCTCAGAGAATTGGACGGGTGAAGGGTCTGCGGTGGATGCTGTGAGAGAGTCACGAAGAGATTTCTAGCTTGTACATCGTCGACGCGAGTTGATATCAATATCCGAGAGTGGCACTTCTGAACAGGAGGGAGCGATGAGAAGTGAAAGGTACAAGGGCTGCGACATCATCGTAATGCGAGAGTTTGAGGCCGTCCCGGACGGCCACAATCTGCTGAATACGATGTCCGACGACGCGAAGCCCGTGATCTCGGTGGAGATCGTGTTCCCGGACGGGGCCGAGATAAAGAACCAGCTTTCGATTGCCGACGAGAGCAGCGGACTGCTGTACGCCTATCGCATAATCGACGAAATGGAGCGAAGGAAAGCGTCGTCCACTTAGGCGCTTCTCCCTCCCACGAGGATCCGAAATGTCGACTGCCACACCACTCAAGAACCTCCGACTCATGGAGACGTTCCGAAACCTCTTCTACACACCGATCTACGTAGCGGTCTCGGGTGGATTCTTCTACCAGCATGGACTGAACGTGATGTTCTCCACAATGCCCGAGGGTGAAGCGGCGATGGACATCATCCGGTCAGGCGAGGTGGACGTCGTGCAGACGGGCATCAGTCGCAGCCTCGTCGAATTGGACCTGGGGCACGAGGACGCTCCGATCCACGTAGCTGAGATCAACAGACGCGACGGCTTCTTCCTCGTCTCGCGGGAACCTGCGGACGACTGGAAGTGGAGTATGCTTGAAGGCTCCACACTGGCCCCCGTCGGCTTCACACCGGTCCCATGGAACTCGCTGCGCGCTGCCATGCTCAAACACAGGGTCGATCTCGAAGCGGTGAATCTGGTCCCCGGACTGTCCGCCGGAGACGCGCTGGCCCAATTCAGATCGGGCGCTATCGACTACGTGCACCTGCCCCATCCCCAGGCCGGACTTCTGGTATCAGAGGGCGCAGGACACCTGGCAACTGCGATCGGGCCTGAACTGGGACACATCTGCTACAGCTCTTTTGCGGCTATGCCGAGCTTCATCGAGTCCAACCCGGATACGGTGCAGGCTTTCGTCAAAGGATTCGACGATGCGCTCCACTGGCTGTCCGGCGCTGAGGATGCAGAGGTAGTGGGCCGCGTCGAGCCGTTCTTCGCGGACCTGGACTCCCAACTGCTGCTTGACTGCGTAAGTCAGTACAGGGCGAACCGCACCTGGCCTTCGGGCGCCGCCATCACTGAGTCCTCATTCAACGGAATGCGGGACATCCTGATCGATGGCGGCATGGTCCGAGGTCGCCACGAGTACGACAGGCTGGTGAGACCGGAGTTTGCAGCGGCATCCGCTGAGCGGGGCGACCGGTGAGACTGCCGGCAACGATCGTCGCAATCCGTCATGAGACACCGACGATCAGATCGTTCGCTCTCGATCTTCGTGAGCAGGAAATCGGTTTCATGGCCGGTCAGTGGGTGGACTTCTTCGTCACACTGGAGGGCGCCGAAGCGGTTGGCGGCTACTCGATCACATCTTCCCCGGCGGAACAGACGACGATCAGCCTGGCAGTCAAGCGAGACGGCTCAGACCACCCGGTCACCAACTGGCTTCACGAAGACGCACGAGTCGGAGACGGTGTCGAGGTCAGCCTCGGCGGCGACTTCTTCTACGAGCCGGACGAGGCGGAGTCTGTCGTGCTGATCGCCGGCGGCATCGGTCTGACTCCGCTGATGAGCATCGTGAGGTCGGTTGACGAGCTCGCGACTCGCTCCCAGTTGACACTCGTGTACAGCGCATCGACACCGGATGAAATGCTGTTCAGGGATGAGCTGAACTCCATAGCGGCTGCCAATCCCAGAGTTAGGAGCGTCTTCACGGCCACTCAGCCTGCGCCCGATACGTGGGACGGACACACGGGCCGTATCGGCGCAGGCCTGCTCCGCACGGAGTCGATCGACCTGAACGCGCTGTTCTTCGTGTGCGGCCCGCCGTCCATGATCCGAGAGATGATTGAGATGCTCAGAGAGCTCGGCGTACCGCGGCCGCGTATACGCTACGAACAGTGGTGGTAGGGAGCTGGCGTAGAGCACGATTCATGCTGCTTACTTGTAGGATTGCTCTGTGCAATCAACTCTTCTGGCAGGACTTCGGCCTGTTCAAGCAAGAGTAGCCCCTCATTCGCCTGCTTAGTCGACTAGGGCCTGTTCACACTACGTAGTGCATCGAAGATGATCGCGAACACGACAAACCCGAGATAGAGCGCATCAAGCTTGTCGTAGCGAGTGAACACACGACGATAGCCCTTCAATCGACGGAACAGGCGCTCCACTTCATTACGCCTCTTGTACAACTCCCTGTCGTACTCCCAGGGCGATACTCGACTCTTCAGAGGTGGAACAACGGGGGTGAACCCCAGTTCGAACGCCACCCGGCGTGTCTCGTCGCCAGAGTAGGCGCGATCCATCACCAGAGATGGATTCCCTTGCTGCCGACCCAGCCGCCTGAGTAGCTTTCGACCTTCCGGCGCGTCATGGGCCTGTCCTGGGGAGAGGGAGAACACTATGGGTGTCCGATCATTCGCGGCAACCATATGAAGCTTGGTAGTCCATCCACCGCGGGACTTGCCGATGGACTGTGGTCCGTTTTTTTGACCGCCCCTGTGCCGTCAGGATGCACCTTGACTGAGGTGCTGTCCAATGAGACCACCTCGAGTTTGACCTTCACTATCCCCTCTCGCTGGAGTTGTTCGAATACCCGGTCGAGTACTCCGCTCTTGGACCAGCGGTTCATCCTGGTGTAGATGGTGTGCCACCTACCGAAACGCTTCGGCAGCCCACGCCACTTGCAGCCGTGCTCTGCGACATACAGAATGGCGTTGAGCACCTGTATGTTCGGGATGCTTACGTTGCCACGCTGTACAGGCAGGTGGGGTTCTATGAGTTGGTATTGAGCTTGTGTGAGTTCCATACGTCTACCATACCACCCTCACACCTGTTAGTGTAAACACGCCCTAGTTCATACTAGCGAGGGCCGCTTTACGCCAGTTTGGCTGAGTGTGGTTATGGGAAGCCGCGTGAACCTCCGAGTTGTCAACCATCAACCTCGATCATCTTCAAATTATCCTTTTCAAGAAACTCAATTAAGGCTTGAGCGTATCCAGTCAGTGGTTCCAAATCGACCACAGCTAACAGTTCTCGACCTGACTTGGTCAGGGCAACACCTGACAACCTAAACTCTTGCTGCACTTTACGTTGTTCTGTAGGCACTAAGACCCAGTTGCGTCCCTGAAAGGCGAACGGGATCCTCACGAACGTATGTACATGCTCAGGTACAACAAACCCAATGCACAGCATATAGTCATACCGGGAATTGTAGTCGGAGATTATTAGGCCATGCTCGTTGAGCACGTTGAGATTGTCAAAATGGAGTCCGTACTCTCTAAGCACGTTCTGTCCGGGATCGTCTCCTAATGAAGGAACCCTAGCGTCGACTATCTGATTGCCGCCGAGTCTAAACGATACACAAGCAGAGCTGAGCCTTCCAAATAAAGTAGCCGTTTTCTGATCAAGGTTCCTCAAAATGCTCAGGGTCCGAATGGATGTCCTTTCTGGCCGTTCAACCTCGCCAGCAAGCACTTTCGCCCAAAGCAATTGCATCTCTTCAGAAGAAACATCCTGTACATAGTTGAAGAATTGGGCCGTCCAGTCATGGTCGGGATCATGGTCTGGAACTTCTGTGTCGTCAAGATATGAGGCTGCCAAGTCTGTGACGGCAATAATATTGGCTTGTCTTTTTCTTCTTGGAACTGCACTCTCTGGGACACCATTTCAGCGATGGTAAGTTCCGATTGGAAGGCAACACCTGCACCACCTAGCTTCTCACGAGCGGATGCTTGCGCGCCCAGGATAGTATCCAATGTCCTTACTTGGCCTTCGGCTAGAATCCTCTGCGCCTCAACTGCCCCCTTTGCGGCTATCCGCTTAGCATGAGCTTCCCGACGCGCTCTCCAAGGTGCCAGCATCGGACCAGCGACGCTGCCTATTCCGCTTGCTGCATACTCCAAGAGTTTTCCTATTCCAGGGACAGTTGATACATCCATGGTCTCTACTCACCTCTTCTTGAACGTTGCCCAAGAAAAGCTCGCCATATAGTCCGTTACACCATTTCAATTGGATGGTGCCACAGAGCGTGTAGTAGTGTGGCGAACGTTGTCTTCAATCCACAGTCCCAGCCAGCAGGCGACTACACCTGTCCAGGATCAGATTCCAACCTAACCAAATCAGAATTCACCGCTTCCATCTTCTCCTCAAGACTCCCTTACAACCTGTCCCACCCACCGGCGCACATCCTTAACACTAGCTCAGCAGTATTGAGATCAGGACTATACGGCGGCGGCACTATCGTCGACAATCCCACATTCTCCGCTAGCCGACGGCGACATCCCTGCCCCACAACAGACCAGCCCTCCCAGTCACTCTGATGCTTCATACCATGGACTGTCTCAACTACCTAATCAGGCCTCACTGAGTCAGCCCAACTCCAAAAGTGCTCTCCATTGTGACTTCCACGGCTAGGAACAAGGATCCTCTGCTCGCTGCGCGCGCAGAGGGTCCTTCTTTACTGCTTCGAACCCTCTGGAAACACAGCAGTAGTGACAAGGCTTGGGTTCACCATGCCGGTTGCACCAATGGTACTCAGGCAGTTTGACGTCTTGGCTACTTGTAAATCTGTCCATGGTCGATTTCCTTTCCTTCTCTTCACTACTCTCGGAGGGAAGCTAACACCTAGTGATGTCATTCAAGCTACCTGAGTGACACGCTCTCAAACTGCCGCCTCACCTGTCCTGTGCCTACGAACTGGGACAGCAGCCGGTAGTTGCCGAGTTCGTAGCGAACCCTGCCCGCTACGATTGCCGGGTGTATCCCCAGATCTAGAGCAAGAGCGATGACGGCCATGCCGGATGGATTCCAGAGGACCTCGCTTTCATTCCATGTTGCCTTGGGTATCAACGCCTCTTCCGCCCACTCGTCGGCCTCTGACTCCTGAGCGCTTGCGGCGTAACCCTCTTGGTTGCGTAGGGAATGGTCGTGTACGAATATCTCGTCCTGAGTGTCGAGGTGCAGTCCGACGTGTGCCAGTTCGTGCAGCAGGCAGAACCAGAAGTTGTCGATCCGGTCATAGCGGATGGTGAGACCGATCACCGGGCGGCCATCACCGAGCCGAAGTACTGCGCCATCGAGGTGCGTTCTGGGTAGAAGGGAAACAATCTCGACCGAGATGCCGTTCCGGGCAAGTAGATCAACGGCCTGCCGAGGACCGTCCTCGGAGCTACTGAGTTGGGCAACGTCCCTGAGAAGCCCGGAGGTTACTGTACCTGGCTTGAAAGGCGCTTCCGGTGGATGGCTGTTGGCTGAGGCAAGTACCTGCCAACACCACGCGCGGAGCGCGTAAGGGTCGGTCTTGGCGTTCATGCGCCGATGGTCGTTCTTACGGAACAGGATTGCTTCGGCGACCTGCGGACCGCCCGCCCGCGCAATCAGATCGCGCATGACCTCCTCGGCGCGGTCTCTGAGATCGGATGCGTCGGGTATCCATCCCAGCTTGGCCATAGCCCTGAGCGGAAAGCGTCGCCAGTCAACGTCTGATAGTGAGTCGTTCAGATCCGCATCCGGCTGTTCCAATAGGACCTCGGCAGATATGCCGAGATGTCGATGGAGCGCGCGTGCCATCGACATAGTGATGGCACGCTTGCCCGAAAGCACTTCAGACACCTTGGCACGGCTACCTATAAGCGGGACGAGGTCTCGCTGTGTCAGGCCGCGTTGGTCCATCTCGAACTCGATCGCCGCGATCGCGGACGGTGGGTCGATCGGGTAGTGCCTGTCCTCGTAGTGCTCGACCAGGTCCAGCAGGACTCCCAACTCGTTGTCTTCTGGTGAACCTTCCTCTGCATAGAAAATCTCATCGATTCGAGCGAAGGTGGCATCGAGGTCTTCGTCAGTTCTTATCGGCTTGATCCTGTTCATACCTACACAGTCTCCACATCGATCCGGTCATACTCGTCGTGTGTGCCAAGCCACTTGATATACACAGTACGTCTTCGATAATTGATCCAAGCGACCATCCGATAACTATTGCCCTTGATCCTGAACACCGCTCGGCCACCGCTGATTACACTGACACGGGAGTGAAGCGCCAGCATTTTGGCAGGTGCATCCCAATCCTCCTTGGAGACCTGATCGTGCCACAGACTGAGCGCATCCTTAACATCAGGATGCCGCTCCCAGAACTCTCTGAGTGTGCGTTTGGCAATAATCCGCACGATTGACTTCTGTGGCTCCAAGATGGATCTTATTAAGATGTTCCCTATAATCTTCCTAGTAGTATACTATCAATGCGTACTGAGGTCAAAACAACGACGGGATTACGGAGACTCGGTCGCCGAAAATACCATCCTCATGATGTTCACCTAGCTCTCTGCCTTGAGCCTATAGGCCTCCACATGATACGCGGGGACTGGATTGGCCTCGGTGTAACTCGAACCCTGATCCGCTACGAACAGTAGTTGTAGGGCCTCAGAGACACTAGAATTGGGGACCAACCCTTAATAACAGGAGAGCTAGTTGAAGCCTGCGGACGACCCTCTCGTCGACTACAAGGCCCTCATTCAGAGAGGCTATGACCGGTGTGCCTCCGCCTACGCCGAAACCCGGACGGACGAGGCGTCTCCTGAACTAGAGCTGCTAAGTAAGCATCTGGACGATGGCGCATCGGTGCTCGACATCGGCTGCGGCGCCGGGGTTCCCATAACGCGATCGCTGGCTGCGAGATTCGCAGTTACGGGGGTGGACATTTCGAACGAGATGATCCGACATGCTCAGGCGAACATACCGGGCGCGAGCTTTGTCCACGCCGACGTCACATCCGTCGAGTCCGGGCGTGGCTGAAGCCGGGTGGGTATCTCATGTGCACACTTAGTCGGCACAGTGAGGCCGCGTACACCGAAGACGACTTCTTTGGAGTGACCATGTACTGGAGCAACTACGGTCTGGAGAACTACACCGACATCCTGACCGGTCTTGGATTCAGCCTGCTGGAAACTTCCACGATCGACGACGGTTACTCCAAGAGCCACGACGTTCCCAGAGAGGATCACCCGCTCGTGTTCGCCAGAAGGCGGTGATCGAAGCCTCTACATCATAGAGAAGCTCTGGCCGCCGTCTACCACTACGCATGAGCCGGTGATGAGGTCGGCGCGGTCTGACGCCAGGAACGCGCACAGGTCGCCCACGGGTTCGGGCCAGCCGAACCTTCCCATCGGGAGATTATTCTCAATGAAGGTGCTCACGACCTCCTCGGGCTGATCCCTCTGGAATCGCTCCCAGCCTCCACCGGGATGGGCGATCGAGCCGGGCGCAATGGAGTTCACGGTTATGCCGGTGCCCCCGAGGGACAGCCCGGCGTGCTTGGTGGCCGCTATTAGCGCGGCCTTGGCGGACATATAGCCGATGTTGCCGCCGTGCTCGCGGCCCCAGATTGAGGCGATGTTGATAACGCGGCCCCAGCCCTGTTCCCTCATGTGGGCCAGCGCGTGTTTGGTCAGCTCGTATCCGCCGAACAGGTTGAGATCGAACACGGTGCGGAAGTTGTCCAGCGGCGTGTCGTCAATGTCGGTCGAGCCTGTGGACCCGCCGGCGTTGTTCACGAGAATGTCGATAGCACCCAGACCCGCGACGGTCTCGTCGTGAAGCCTCTGCATGTCAGAAGTATCGATCACGTCGGCGATGACGCCGAACGCTTTGACGCCCATTGATTCAAGTTCTGCCACGGTGCCGTCGATCGTGCTCTGCGTTCGTCCGCATATCGCGACGTTGACGCCCTCCGCGGCCAGCGAGACGGCGCATTGACGTCCGAGTCCGCGGCTGCCTCCCGTGACTAACGCGTTCTTGCCGGTGATTCCCAGGTCCATTGGATTGGCCTCCGATAATGGTGTGTTGGGCTGCGGTGGCCGGCTCATGCCGACCGTGCGACCCTTCGACTACTTTGGACTGCCTATGCGCCTCTGTCAAATCCGCGCCCCCGGATCAAGGTCCGGGACAGGCTCTTGACTGCGCTGCGGCGCTTTCATAACATTCGTCAGGCGGCGTTTCCGGTCGCCCCCAATTCTCCCCGGGCAGAAGAAGCGAATGTTCATAGACCTGCACACCCACTCCGTCTCCTCGGACGATTCGAGAGCAAACGTCGAGCAATACGTTAAGTGGGTAGGCGTCCTGCGCAGGAAGGGCAGCCGGATAGACGGCTTCGTCCTGACAGAGCACCGTAAGTTCGACTTCGACAAGAGCTACACAGAGCTCGCCGAGGCCAATGACGTGCTCATCATGAAGGGCTCCGAGCTCGACACCAACATGGGACACTTCCTGGTTTACGGAGTCACCGAGGCGCTTACCGATGCCATCAACTTTGGCGACGTCAATATGGACGCGCTCGAGCTAGTGCGGGCCGCAGAGGAGAACGGGGCCATAGCGCTGCCCGCTCACCCTGGCCGCTTCGGCATCGGTCTGTGCGAGTTCACGGACAACGGGCAAGACTTCGGCTCCATAAGGGCCGCAGAGGGGCTGAACGGCTCCAACCGCCCAGGTGAGCAGGAGCGCGCTGAGGAGTTGATTCGCCAACTGGGTCTCCCGGCGACCGGAGGCAGCGACGCACATCTCGTCAGCGCCATCGGCAAGTGCATGACCAACTTCGAGAATCCGGTACTGAACGAGACCGATCTGGTCAGAGAGTTGAGATCGGGCGCGTTCGCTCCCGTCCTACTCTCCGACGCGACCGATTAGCCATAGCGTCCCCGACCCTTGGTGGGAGAGGGACTGAGAGAGGGCTTAGACCCCATGACCACCGCAGACACCGACATAGTTTTCGACCGCAGCCTGTTGGGCGTGGACCACGAGATCGGCTCCTACCCGGTGACGAAGGAGATGATCGTGAAGTTCGCCCACTCGACGGGCGAGACCAACCCTCTATACCTGGACGAAGACGTCGGCAGGGATTCGGAGTACGGCAGCATGATCGCGCCGCCCACGTTCTGCAATATGTTCGTATCCGGCGTTACCCGGCCCGACATCAAGCTTGAGTTCGGGGACATGAGCCTGTTCGCGGGCCAGGCGATCGAGTGCGTCGGCCCGGTTAAGCCGGGCGACACGCTGTTCGCGAAGACGAGGCTGAAGGACGTGTATGCCAAGACCGGCCGCTCCGGCAAGATGGTCTTCCAGGTCTGGGAGACGAGCTTCGCCAACCAGAGCGGAGGCACGGTCGCGCTGGTCCAGGAGTCGTTCGTAAGGCGCAAGAGGAGGCCGAGATGAGCGGCGACGACGTTTACTACGATGACGTCGACCTCGGTGACGAGGTCGGGCCTGTTGAGCGAGTCGTGACCGACGAGCAGGTGATCGAGTTCACACAGGTCTGGGGGCGCGAGGAGGGGCCGACGCGGTTCACCAGCCGTGAGAAGGCCCAGAGCGAAGGGCTGCCCGAGGCAATCGTTCCAGGCGCGATGAACATCGCGATCATGTCCCAGCTAATCACCGCGTGGTCTCCGACCGTCCGTCTCGTCAAGCTGGACGTGGTGTTCCGAAGTCCGGTGCTGCACAACCGCCCGCTGACCCTACGCGGCATGATAACCGACAAGGACATCGTGGATGGCGAACCTCAGATCGAGTGTGACGTCACGATGGAGAACGAGGAAGGCACCCCGCACGTCATCGGCAAGGCGACTGTGTCGCTTCCGATGAGAACCGAGAATTAGGAATTGTGAATTGGGGTGTAGGGGCGAAGACCCGCCTGCCTCTCCGAATTCCACATTCTCAATTCCAAATTCCTAATGCTCCATTATCGAGCCGCCGTTGATGTTGATCGACTGGCCATGGATCCACGACGCGGCCTCGGTGCAGAGATAGACGCAGAACTCGCCAGTCTCGTCGTCTGTGCCGTTGCGTCCGATAGGTGTGGTAGCGGCCATCTCGACCCAGCGGGTTTCACGGTCGATGTCATCCATCCTGTGGGTATCGACGGCGCCCGGACAGACGCAGTTGACGTTGATACCCATCGGCCCGAACTCTCTGGCCATCGATTGCGTCATGCCCACTATTGCGAAGTTGGCGGCGTTGTAGGCCAGGGTGCTGGCGCTTCCGCGTTTGCCCGCGGTGGATGAGATGTTGACGATCTTCCCGCCGTGACCCTGCTCCTGGAGCGCGCCAACGAAGGCCTTGGTGCACAGGTACGTGCCCGTGATCTTGATGTCGATGACCCTCTGGAAGATGCCGTCGTCGAGTTCAAGAACCGGCACGCGGTCCGGGCCGCGCGCGTAAGCGGCGTTGTTGACAAGCATGTCAACGCGGCCGAACTCGTTCACAGCCTGATCGATCATGTTCTGGACGTGCTCCTTGTTGGTCACGTCCGCGACCAGGGGCAACGCCTTAACGCCGTGCGACTCTATCTGGTCGGCAACGCTGTGTATGTCGCGCCAGTTGACGGCCTTCTCGTCGTCCGGGAACGAGTCTGGGTTTCTGCCCGTTCCGGTTACCACCACGTTCGCGCCGAACTTCGCAAAGCCGACTGCGGCTGCCCGTCCTATGCCGCGGAGCCTGCCGGCGCCGGTGACTATCGCGACCTTTCCATCAAATTCGCCCATGAGGAGCCCTCGCTTCTGACTGGGATTGGTTTCGTGGCGCAGAGTATATCGTGACAGCGATTCCCTGTAAACGCGAGGGCTGGGGGATAGTCGTTAGTAGGGTCAGTAGTGGTAGTCGTTGGGGTCGAAGTCGAACTCCACCGGCTCTCCGTGGACCTCGCACTCGGGGTCCTTGCAGCCGGAATATGACCTGAAGTATTCCTCGTCGACGGCGGCGAGATAGGGATCGAAGTCCGGGGCCTCGCACTCGTTCATGAACTCGTACAGCTCGGAGTCGTAGACCGCCAACCAGGAGTCAGGGGCGTTGTCGATGACAATGCCGCCGTTGGTCTCAGGCTGTGAACGGTACTCTGGCTCGTCCAGAACCGCTGTGCTCGCGGCTGGGGCCTTTGGTACTGGCTGGGTCTGAACTGGCGCGACCTGTTGGTGGGTCTTGTGGGTCGAGCGCCTGGGGGCGGTCGACTGGGGAGGCCTGGGCAGGTCTCTGCTTCGGCTCTTACCGAACGCGCGAGTGAGAAGTTCTTTGGCTGCCGATACGCGATGTCCGACGTTGGCCTTTACCACCCTGCCCTCCATGACGTCGATCAAGAAGAGGCAGATGACGCGACCGTCGTCGGTCCTGGCCTTGATGAGGGTGGTGAGGCCGGGATCAATTGAGACCCAGATCTTATCGCCACTCTCAGACTCGGGCGTGTCGGGAGCGTTGTCGGCGATGAAGTCGGGGGCGTCGTCATGTCCGTAGATGGTGAGCAGCCTGGCTGCCGTGAGCCGGTGGCTTATCCTACAGCCGTCGAGCCGTCCCTCCATCACGTCGATGAGGAGGCGGGCGATGTTGTGCCCGTCGTCGGTGTTGTCTTTGATGAAGGAGCGTAATGTCATCTGTTGTGGTCTGGCTGTATTAGAATATTCGTTCTGTAGTAGATAGTAGGATGTGTGGACTGCCGCGTCAAGGGCGATTTTGCGGATTCTGCGATCCTCGTTAGTGAACCCCAGTTTACGTCGCCCATCGTTACATCTATGATGAGGATCACAAGTGACTACAGCCAGACTATGTTGACGGAGAACGCGGATGGGGCAAAGGCCGAAGCGCAGAATACTCATCAGGCGGAGGCGGCGCAGACCCGTCTTGAATGGGCTTGCTCGTATCTTCGACTTCTCTGGGTCGTTGAACGTGCCCACGAAGTCGCTTCCGCCCCACGTTGCCGACAAGTACGCACTCTGGTCGGATTGGAAGGCTGTGGGCGATGATCTGAGGGCTGTCATCGGGGATCATGCGTCCGGCAGGGCTTCAGTTCGCCGTCACAGATCCCGCCTGAAGATTGGCTGACGAGGGACGGCCCGACGATCGGCCCGACTCCGCAAACCGGCACCTAACGATCTGGACAGTTTAGACCTCCCACAGCTCCGATGGTCGAAGACGACCCTGTCCTGTTTGCGCATGGGGGATGTGGCTGGGCCTATTCCATCTCCCGAGTTGCTCGCCGATTCCGAAGCGGTGGCCGTGGACCTGATTGACTACCACTGAAGGAGGCTATCGCGCGAAGATACTCTGACGTGACTGGCGTTCGCAGCCGACTGGGAGCGCAGGTTTGTGTCTACGCTTCGTTCTTTCTGACAGCATATTGGGCATCCTTTGTGCAAGCTGCCTTCTGCGCCAAGTCGTATGGCCGGAGTCGTGATCCACATCCGCGAGTCATCTGTTCCGATCACACGGGATAATACCAATTAGCCGTAACCGCACCATAAACCACTCGATGTGAACATAGAGCAGGGTTCTCTGGCTCCATGCCACAGGTCTTCGGCGACCCGAAAAGGCTAGTCAACGACTATATGGCGGAGTCACACGCAATTGGTATAAGTTTCTAGATGAAGAAGCCTAGGAACGTAGCTTAGGTATTTAATTCGGATTTGACGGTGATGCGAGTAGTTGGAAGGTTGCATCCTATGATTCAATGTCGAATTCACTCAGGTTGATTCCAATGGCTCCGGCCTCACGCGTAAGAAGCCAGGTTCGTAATTTATTCTGGGACAAACTGTACATGTCCCTCACATTGAACCCGAAAACAAGACTCACCAAAGTCGCCAGGGCCAATAGTGCGGGCGCCCCCGCGAGAATCCAGGAGAATGGAGGAGTTAGGCGCAATCCAAATTCTGAGAACAATCCTAGTCCAGCGAGCAATCCAACTGCGAGCACAATTGCAACAGCCATCGTCGTAAATGTAGCCAATGCCTTTGCTCTGCCGTTGCAACGCCAGTATAGCTTCCTGACAATTTCTCGATTGCGGTGCCGTTGACAACCAAGTTCATGTAGAGTTTCTTGGTGCGCATTTCGTTCTGCGGTAAATCTCTGTGTTTCTTCTTCCTTAATTTCGCCAGACACACGTTTCAGAGTTTCCGTGATCGCCTCCGTCGTTAAGGCAGTTTCATCCCCAAGCGTCCGGTGCATAATCTCACCATAAACCAGCGGACTGCTTCTGAGCAGTTGATGGTCACGCTCATTAATCGTACCCTGGCTCTCAAGTCGGTCAATCTCACTGAGGTATCTGCCAAGTAATTTGCTGGACGGCTCGAGTGCTGCGTATGAGAAGGCAAGCAATTGAGTAGTTGGGACAGAAGGTGCCCCCATAGGCGCTTTCAACCACGCCATGTTAGCTAGGGTGAAGTCCGTAATAACGCTGGATACGTTCTGAGATGACTCATATTTCTGGCCGTAATCCCAAGCAGCTTTAGCAAATGCGGCATTCGTGGTCACAAATACAGCGCCAGCCTTCTCAACAGCAGTGGGCTGAGTATCTCCTCTGATGACATAGATACTGCGCACGGAATTGATATCGTATTCTATAGCACGAGGATTGTAGTAAGAAATCCCATCTTCAAGTACCTGCTCAAATACAGTTTCATCTATCTGAAATTCATTTATATAACGAGGAGTGTCAACTACCTCAATACTAGCTTTGTCAAGCTCGAAGTCCAATGATTCGGCCAGCAGTATCAGATCAGATCGTGTAGTCCCATTTTTCCTAGCCTCAAAGACGATCGAGCCACGAGCATCAGGCGATTCCAAGTAATTAGCAGCACTCCGTAACACATTCTGTATTTCCCGACGCGAATGGGAAAAAACTGCGACTCGACCTCCCAAATTGTTCAGCAAGTCGATCAAGTCTCTGGCTGCTGCTTCCTTAGCTTCACCTTCGCTGCCAAGCCTCCGGATGAGCAACGGGGTATCAATGTAGAAAGTCACCGCACTATAAGTCTTTGGAGCGCGATGAAGATCGGGGCATGTCAGAGCATTGGCCAACATATGACCCTGGACTAATATGAGAAAGCTATCGAATCGTTCTGGGTCAGTCTGCTGCAGATGCTGGACGTATTCACTAACTAGCACAATGGCCGCTTTGTGTGATCCTCCAATAGTAGGAATTGCTGTTCCTCGTAGATATGCGCGCAGACATACGATGTCAAACTCAGCTAAGAAAGTACATATGGCAGTGATAGCATCTTCATTGCTGTCTATTGGGTCGATAGTATCTTGCGAAAATTTCTGCAGGCCATGAAGCACAGCACCAATGTGTCTCTCAGCGCCTGCCTGCTTTTGTGCAATCAAGGGGTCAGGTAGTGTGCCAACAACATGATACTCGCCATTAAGTCGTCTGATAGATCGAGACTTAGACAGTCGTCTGAGAACAAATTCGACTACTTGTTCAGGTATCGCTAGGCCAAATTGGTCGCGAATCCTGGAACTTATGCCACTACCAGTTACAGGATCGAGTTCACTATCAACAAGTACCTGAAGAACGAACGGACGAAGATAATCGAGATAGTCAATACTCTGATCTATGTTCACTTTCAGGATTGCGAGACTAGTGAGTGTATTGGTTGGCATCCCTCAAATCCTAGAAGCGTGGAGTAAATGTACTCTGACATGCAACAGCAATCATGCTGAATTAGCCGTAACTTGTCGTACTGAGTAGCGAGGATGGAGAAACTGTTGAGTGTTATCCAATCGATCGTCACATATTACCACAAGTTTTCTAAGGAATCGAGCGTAACTTTGGGCTCTGACTTGATGTGGTAGTTAGAAAGGACCGCGCGGAGGCTAATGAAAACGGCCCCCAGGGTTGTCCTCTTCTACTAAAGACTCATACCAATTAGGTGTGATGGCACCACGAACGGTTCAATGCGGAAATGGAGCAGGATCCCCTGACTCCCTTCCGACAGTGTCCAGTACCCGAAGGGCCAGTCAACGACTTCATGGCGTCCTCACGACAAAATGGTATCAGAGGTTCTTGGATATCTCGCATTTCCGCAATCGTCGAGAAATGCTTTCGTTCGATTGACATCATTGTTATGGGGGTGAGTGTCGCATTCTTACGATGATTAGCCAAGAGACGTAGATTGCGATGAATTTATGCTGGCTATGTGGTTACGTTGGGAATCGGAAAAGCATGACTGGGCATCTGCAATGTTGCAGTGTACGAACGCATCTCTACAGCCCCAGCTTGTTCCTCAGCCAGGCTCGCAGCATTGTCCTCAGCTCGTCTTTGCACTCGGTGAGGCCGTGGCCCGCTCCGGGGTACAGGACCAGCTCCTTTGGCTCTTCGGCCCAGGAGTGGATCTGCTCGGAACAGTACGGAGGAAGCCTTGTGTCGGCTTCTCCGTGGGCTAGCAGGAGCGGACGCGGGGTGACAAGGGCCGCGCGCTGTGCGCCGTAGGTCTGGCTGGACAGGGCGGCAACGGCCTTAACCTCCGGGCTGAACGGCGCGGCGGATATGACGACCGCGCCGCCGAATGAGTGCCCCACCAGTGCGATGTCGGTGTGTCCGGTACCTGTCAGGAACGAGACGCCGACCAGCGTGTCCATCACGCACTCTGGGATGACGTTCGGCTGTCGGTAGTCGATTCTAATCGAGGTGATCTCGTGTCGAAGCTCCTCGGCGAGGTCGCGGTAGATGCCGTCGGCCGGGCCTGCGAATCCGCCCCGTGCGCCCCATACCCAGATGATGCCCCTGGTCGTTCGTACATCCTGATCGTGGTGGACGATTGCTCGGACGTCCCCGCGCGTGGTGTGCAGTGTCATGCCCCGTCCCGGTTCGCCCTCGGGAGGGTCCCAGGGCTCGATGCCGGTTATCCTGATGGAGAGATCGTCGGATGCCATTGCTGTCAGGAGTTGAGGGGCGGTCTCTTACCGTTCCAGCCGGACGCCTGCTCGAAGGCGTGCGCGATCCTGAACAGCGTCGGCTCGCCCAGGTGCTTCGTGAGTACCTGGAAGCCGATCGGCAGTCCGTCGTCCGACAGACCTGCGGGAACGGACACGCCGGGGATGCCTGCGATGTTAGCTGGAAGAGTCAGCACGTCGGACAAGTACATCTGGAGCGGGTCGGAAGTCTTCTCGCCGAGCCTGAACGCGACCGTCGGCGAGGTCGCCGAGACGATGGCGTCGAACTTCTCGAACTCCCTCTCGAACTCCCGCCTGATGATGGTGCGCACCTGCTGAGCCTTCACGTAGAAGGCGTCGTAGTAACCAGCCGACAGCGCGTAGGTGCCCAACATGATGCGGCGCTTGACCTCCGGGCCGAATCCGCGTCCGCGCGTCTGCTCCAGCGCTTCCCACATGGACTCGGACTCACGGTCCGAGAAGCCGTACTTCACGCCGTCGTACCTGGCGAGGTTCGCCGAGCACTCGGACGGCGCGAGAATATAGTAAACGGCGAGGGCGTAGGTGGTGTGCGGCAGCGTGGTCTCGGCAACCTCGGCGCCGAGGTCCTCAAGGATCTGTATGGACCTGCGGGTCTGTCGTTCCACATCCGGCTCCATGCCATCGACGAAGTACTCTTTTGGGACGCCGATTCTCAGACCGGTGAGGTCTCTCCCTAGAGGAGTCGTATAGTCGGGTATCTCAACGTCGAGCGATGTTGAGTCCATGGGGTCGTGCCCAGCAATCGCGTTTAGTACGAGGGCGCAGTCGGTCACGTCCCTGGTGATCGGACCTATCTGGTCCAGCGAGCTCGCGAAGGCGACCAGTCCATAGCGCGATACAAGCCCGTACGTCGGCTTGAATCCAACGACGCCGCACAGCGAAGCGGGCTGCCGTATACTGCCGCCGGTGTCGGAGCCCAGAGAGTAGAAGCACTCGCCGGCCGCGACTGCCGCCGCCGGGCCTCCGCTGCTGCCTCCGGGCACTCGGCCCAGGTCCCACGGGTTGCGCGTTGGGAAGAACGCCGAGTTCTCGGTGGACGATCCCATCGCGAACTCGTCGAGGTTGCCCTTGCCCATGAGGACCGCCGACTGCTGGTGTAGGCGCCGTGTCACCGTCGAGTCGTAAGGGGGAACGAACCCCTCCAGCATTCGCGAGGAGCAAGTCGTGGCGACGCCTGTCGTGGTCATGTTGTCCTTGAGCTGCATCGGGATGCCGGTCAGGGTGGCAGCATCGCCCGCCGCAATACGCCGGTCCGCCTCCTCCGCCTGCCGCAGGGCGAGGTCCTCGGTGACGGTCACGAACGCCTTGACCTTGTCCTCAACCTTAGCGATGCGGTCGAGCGCGGCCCTGGTGAGCTCCACAGAGCTGACTTCGCCCCGATCGAGAAGCTCGCGGGCTTCGTGGACGGTCAGATCGATAAGCGTGGAGTCGCTCATGCTTCCAGCACCGCTCTGACCCTGATGAAGTCGCCCTCCCGGCGCGGTGCGTTGGACAGCACCTCTTCCCGGTCGGTTGACGGCGCGACGGTGTCGTCACGCATGACAGATACAAGGTCCACCGAATGTCCGGTCGGCTCGACGCCTGCTGTCTCAACCTGGTTGAGAACGTCTATGTTTTCGAGGATGTTCGACATCTGGTCGCGCATCAGCTCGACGTCGTCTTCGGTCATCGCGATGCGGCACAGGAGAGCCAGATGGGATACTTCTTCAGACGTAATTCGGACCATGTGTCCCCCCATTTTGGACTAGCCAAAAGTGTAGCAGGTAGCTGTGAGCGGTGTCAGGAGAACTCTTTGACAGCGGTGGCTCGCGTCACTAGTATGGCCGCATGAGCAAGTCGAGAAAAGTAATCGGAATAGCGGGGTGCGGGACTATCGGACGCAGGGTCGCGTCCGAGCTGGATGCCGGGTCTGTACCGGGCGCCAACCTTGGCGGCATAACCAGCCGGAGCCTCGATCGCGCCAATCGGTTCGCCTCGACGCTCGCGTGCCGTCCGCCGGTGGTCGAGCTGGACCGGCTCGTGGAGATCGTAGACCTTGTGATCGAGGCTGCTCCCGCGAGCGCGATGGAGTCGATCGCTGTGGCAACGCTGTGCGCGGGCAAGGACCTGATGGCGCTCAGCGGAGGGGCGCTGCTGCAACGCGACGACCTGTTCAGCCTGGCTGAAGAGAACGGCGCCACTATCTACGTACCATCCGGAGCGATAGCCGGGCTGGATGGCGTCGCGGGCGCGTCGGCTGGACGAATCGACTCGATAACGATGACCACACGCAAGCCCCCGGAAGGACTCAAGGGCGCTCCGGGCATCGAGGTCTCCGGAGTCGATCTGGACGCGCTCTCAGAACCGACGGTTGTTTACGAAGGCCCGGTGTTAGAAGCGTGCAGGCTGTTTCCGGCGAATGTCAACGTCTCCGCCGCCCTCAGCATGGCGGGCATAGGGCCGCACAAGACGCACATCCGCATCTACGCCGACCCGACAGTGGACAAGAACACTCACAACATCGACGTCGAGGGTGAGTTCGGACGGTTGAGCATACTGATAGAGAACACGCCCTCGGAGACCAATCCGAGAACCGGAAAGCTGTCGGCGATGTCGGCGCTCGCGACGCTCCGGAGAATAACGTCCCACGTCCGGGTGGGGACGTGACCGAGAACTGCAAGAGCGCAATCTCCGCTTAGAAAATATCAAGGAGCCATTATGAACGTCGAACAGATCGCGGAAGCGTTGGTCGCGCGCGGCCAGACGGTATCGGTGGCCGAGGCCGACACCTGTGGGCTGATCGGTTATACATTCAGCACAGTGCCGGGCAGCTCTCGCTGGTTTCCGGGCGGAGTCATCGCCTACACAGGCGGGCTGAAGCAGAAGGTTCTGGGCGTGTCAGACGAGTTGTACGAGACCAAGGGCACGGTCAGTCCGGAGATGGCAGTTGCAATGGCGACGGGTGCCCGAAACCTGACTGGGACCGACTACGCTGTGTCGGTCACTGGAGTCGCGGGTCCGACAGGGGGACGTTCAGGGCTGCCGATAGGGACGTTCTATATAGGGGTCGCCGGACCGGGCGGCATGGAAGTATCCGAGCGCATCCGCACTGACGCGGACGATCGGGACGGCAACAAGCGACAGGCGACTCAGGCAGTTATCGACCTGCTCGGTCGTGAGATGGGAATTTAGAATTCGGAATGTTGAATTGGGATATTCTCAATTCAACATTCCTCATTCCAGATTTATGCCCTTGGCGCCTGAGCCGGCACGGGGTTGGTGAGATCAGCACCAATTGAAATTGGGATCAGATCGTCTAGCTCGTCCAGCGTCCAGCGCCCGTTCTTGTGGATGCTGCGCGTGACGTGGCGCGGCGAGAATAGGGTCGCCTGCCATCCGCTGACTCCTACTACCTGTCCGGTAATGTTCCCAGCAGCCTCTGTGCACAGATAGACCGCCTTGGGAGCGTTGTTCGCAGGGTCGCGCGCTTCGGGAGGCCCCTGGATCGGCGGTCCCTGGGACGCCGCCTGCTGCGGCTGCGCCTGGGTGCGCTGCTGCTGTCTGAGCTGGGTAGTGGTTTCGGGGATCGACTCGGTCATCCTGGTCGCGCCGCCCGGATAGACCGCGTTCACGGTGATGCCGTGGGGGGCCAGGTCCTTTGCCAGTGAACGGGCGAATCCAACCATGCCCTCCTTGGCCGCCGCGTAGTTTGTCTGGCCGGACGCCCCCAGTCCGGAACCGGACGAGAACAACACGATACGACCGTACTGCTGGTCGATCATGTGAGGGACGCAGTGGCGGACCATGTTGAATGCGCCGTAGAGATGGACCTGAAGAACGCCATCCCACTCCGCCTCTGTCATGTTGAAGACCATGCGGTCGCGCAGGATGCCCGCCACGTGGCAGACGGCGTCAACGCGCCCATAGTTGTCGATGGCGGTCTGTACAATCTTACCCGCCGTCTCGTACTCCGCTACGGAGTCGAAGTTGGCGATCGCAGTGCCGCCAGCGTCTCTGATCGCCTGGGCCGTGACTTCAGCCGGAGCCTCAGCGGAGCCGGAGCCGTCCAGCGTGCCCCCGAGGTCGTTCACGACTACCGAAGCTCCGTCGGCGGCCATCCACTTTGCTACCTCGGCGCCGATTCCACGTCCGGCGCCCGTGACGATTACCACTCTTCCATCGAGTCTGTTGCCCATTGTGATTTACCTCTGGAGTCTGGAGTTGAAAGTTGTCAGTCTCTGTTCTTTCCTAGCGTGCTCGGGGCGACATCGCTTAGAAGCCGGCTCCGATCATCTTGGGGAACAGGACGTCCATCTCGTCCATGGTGAAGTTGCCCCACTTCTGCACGGCACGCTCCACTCTGGGCTGAGAGTAGAGGTAGATGCTGCCACCGCGCACTCCGAAGACGTTGCAGTTGATGTGGGGCGACGCATAGGTGCTGAGGTACACGGCAAGCGGAGCGACGTTCTCGGGATCGTCGGGCAAGCCAGGTCCTTCCCAACCGCCCACTCCTGCCGGTGTGAAGATGCCCGCGCGCTCGTCGCGTGTCGGAGAGTCCACAGCCGCGACCCTGTACTCTTCGACCGATCCCGGGAAGAGCCTGGTCTCGACCATTGGGGAGATCGCGTTGCAGGTAACGCCATAGCGGCCCATGTCGCGTCCAACCGTGCGGGTAAGCCCGATTATCGCCTCAGATGCTGCGGCGTAGTTGGAACGACCCACGTCTCCCAGTCCTGCGTCCGACGTCATGTTGACGATACGACCGCTGCGCTGCTGTCTGAACAGAATGCAGGCGAACTTGGTCGCGCTGAACGTTGCCTTGGCGTTGTTGAGCAAGACGCGGTGCCAGTCGTCGGGTGTCATCTGCCATATCATGCGGTCTCTGAGCATGCCGGCGCTGTTGACCAGCGCGTCCACTTGGCCGTATGTGTCCACAGCCTGCTGGATCACAGCTTCACCGCCCTCCATGAGGGCCATGTTGTCGTAGTTGGCCACGGCCTCTCCGCCGCCGGCCTTGATCTCTTCCACGACACCGTCAGCAGGGCCGTGAGAGCTGCCTGTTCCGTCCACGTCGCCGCCAAGGTCGTTGACCACGACCTTCGCGCCCTCTTCAGCCAGCAGCAGCGCCACGCCTCTGCCGACCCCTCGACCGGCGCCGGTTACGACCGCAACCTTTCCTTCGAGACGGTTGCCCATGTATCACCTCCAATTAAGTTGCACGCTCCGCCGCCCGAACGCAGCGGGTCTAATCCCAATCGTATTGCGCGCAACAATATACGCTATCGCGCTGTACGCTGTCATGCGGGTCGAATGGGCCGAGAAGATTGCACAAGTCCGTCATTCCGGCGAAGGCCGGAATCCAGAGGGGTATGTGTAGTGCGCGGTAGCTTGCGATCAATCCATTTTCACCCTCACCCCAACCCTCTCCCTCAAGGGAGAGGGGGTCATGCAATCGTCTCCCACAACGAGATGCTGTATCAATTTAGTCGGTGGCTTTGATAAAAGCGTTGCCCTGCCCCTCTGGATTCCGGCCTTCGCCGGGATGACGGCGCGGCTGATATGGCACCTTCGAGCAGCGTACCGACTAAACTGATACAGGCTCACACGACGAGTCAAACTGTTACGACTCTTAGGTATCGTGTAGAATTAGTCCCGTCGTTTCCGCGACTCTTGCGGAGGGGCGCAAGCTCCATGGGGGGTGACTGTTGGCTGAATACGACGTAGTGGTGCTCGGCTCAGGCCCAGGCGGCTACGTAGCCGCAATTCGAGCGGGACAGTTGGGCATGAAGACTGCCGTAGTCGAGCGCGACGCTCTCGGAGGCATCTGCCTCAACTGGGGCTGCATTCCATCGAAGGCGCTTCTCAGAAATGCCGAAGTGCTCAACCTGATTCAGCACTCCGAGGAGTACGGCATCAGCATTCAAGGTTTTAAGGCCGATTTCTCCAGGGCGATCGACCGGAGCCGGCAGGTCGTCGATCGACTCACGCGCGGGGTCGCGACTCTTCTGCGCAGGAACGGTGTCGAGCACTTCGTCGGCACCGGGTCTCTCTTAGATGCCAGTACCGTCCGTGTTGGCGAGGCTAGGGCGCTCACTGCGGACAACGTCATCATCGCCACCGGCGCGCGCCAGCGTCACATCCAGGGGCTCCCCATAGATGGTGAAACCGTCATTACAAGCCGCGAGGCGCTTGAGCTAAGACGAGTGCCAGCCAGGGCCATAATCATTGGCGGTGGCGCGACTGGATGCGAGTTCGCTTACATGTGGCGGGCATACGGCGCTGACGTGACCATTGTCGAACTGCTGCCGAGGCTCGTGCCCAACGGGGACGAGGATGTCAGCAGCCAGCTTGAGCGTTCCTTCAGACGGCAGGGCATACAGATCGCCACCGGCGCGCAGGTCCAGGGAATTGCAGTGGATGGCGGGACCGCCAAGGTATCGATTCTCTCACGGGGAGATAGCTCCGTCCTGGAGGGCGATGCTGTGCTGGTGGCCGTCGGAGTAGAGGGAAACGTCGATGGCATCGGACTGGAGACGGCCGGCGTCGAAGTGGACCGTGGTTTCATTCCCGTGGACGACATGATGAAGACGAACGTCGAGGGCATCTACGCCATAGGCGATGTCACCGGCAAGTTGCTGCTGGCACACGTGGCTTCCGCGCAGGGAGTGACTGCTGTCGAACACATAGCCGGACTCAGTCCGCAGCCACTCGACTACGATCAGATCCCTAGCGCGATATACTGCCGACCCCAGGTCGCCAGCTTTGGCATGACCGAGGCGCAAGCCAGGGAACAGGGACACTCGATCAAAGTGGGAAAGTTCCCGCTGGCGGCGAGCGGCAAGGCGCTTGCCCTGAACGAGTCCGAGGGAATGGTAAAGCTGGTTGTCGATGCCGAGATTGGCGAAGTGCTGGGCGCGCACATGATAGGCGGTGAGGTTACGGAGCTGCTTGGCGAGATCGCCATGACGCGGCTTCTCGAGGCCACCACAGCCGAGCTCGGCTGGCTTGTACACCCGCATCCGACGATATCAGAAGCTCTCAAAGAGGCCGCACTCGCCGCTGAAGGAGAGGCCATACACATTTAGGCGCAGGTTCAACACTTCAGGTAACATGTTCGGGGTCGAAATTTGCAGAAGCTGAGCGCGCCAGAACCCTGATCGCCAACACGCCGAGGATCACATGAAAGTAGCCGTAGATATCGACAGGGCGCAGGTAGCCAAGTACTACCGGATGATGCTGCTTATTCGCCGGTTCGAAGAGGCCTGCGCGCGACTCTACATGCAGAGGCTCATTCGGGGCTTCCTCCATCTATACATCGGCGAGGAGGCCGTGGCCGTGGGGGCAGTCGGCTCGCTCGAACCGCAGGACTACGTCATCACGCACTACCGCGACCACGGACACGCGCTTGCGCGGGGAATGGACCCCAAAGTGTGTATGGCGGAGCTGTGCGGCAGGGCGACCGGATCGAGCGGCGGCAAGGGTGGCTCGATGCACCTTTTCGATAACAAACTGCACTTCATGGGCGGCCATGCGATCGTCGGCGGACAAATGCCCATCGGGGTCGGAATCGGTCTTGGCATCAAGATGAAGCAGCAGAACGGGGCTGTCATGATCTTCTTCGGTGACGGAGCGGTGAACGAAGGCGAGTTCCACGAGTCGCTCAATCTTGCCTCTCTTTGGAAGCTGCCCACGGTATTCTTCCTGGAGAACAACCTGTATGGCATGGGGACGCACGTCGATCGCACACACGCTGCCGGACGTGACATCTTCAGGTCTGCGGAGTATTACAACATACCCGCGACGCAGGTGGACGGGATGGACCTGATTGAAGTGCGCGAGGCGACCGCCGAGGCGCTTCGCAGCGTGAGGGCAGGCAACGGGCCGGTCTTCATCGAGGCGATGACCTACCGGTATCGCGGCCACTCTATGGCAGACCCGGTCAACTACCGAGAGATGTCTGAAGTAGAGGAGTGGCGCATCAACGACCCCATCGATCGGTTCAAGGCACTAGCGCTCGGTGAGGGGCTGATAACGCAAACGGAGCTTCAAGAGATCGACGCTGAGGTCGCCGCTGAGATCGAGGAGGCAATCGAGTTTGCGCGTGAGAGTCCCTTCCCTGAAATGGATTCCATCTACGACAACGTCTATGCCTGATGTCGCTTGCGCACGCTTGGATACAGGACAACATTCCAGGTCGTCTTATTGCCTGTACATCCTTTCCGGCAGGAAGTGTACGAGCAGGGTAATGCGGAATCACGCACCGTATTGAAGCTACTGGCGGAGCCGGATTGCAGCCGAAAACAGATTCAGAGACCGCCTCTTCCGAATGGGAGAGCCTGCCCCGGACCGCATTTAAGGACCAAAGTGAGGGTTTATAGCCCATGGCAGAGATCATCGTTAGAGAAGCCATCGCGCAGGGACTGCGCGAGGCGCTTGAACAGGACGAAAGTGTCTTCCTCCTCGGAGAAGACATAGGCGAGTACGACGGCGCTTACGCCGTCACCCGCGGGTTCCTCACGGATTTCGGGCCGGAGAGGATTCGGGATACACCTATATCCGAGTCGGGGTTTGTCGGCGCCGCCATTGGCGCTGCGCTTGTCGGAATGAGGCCGATCGTCGAGATAATGACGATCAACTTCTCGCTGCTCGCAATGGATCAGATAGTCAACCATGCCGCCAAGCTCAGGTACATGTCGGACGGGCAGCTTACGGTTCCGATGGTCATCAGGACGGTCACAGGAGGGGGTGCGCAGCTGGCGGCGACTCACTCCCAGAGCTTTGAGGGCTGGTATGCCTCCGTTCCCGGCCTCAAGGTTGTCGTACCTTCGACCCCATACGACGCTCTCGGCCTGCTGAGGACGTCGGTCAGGGAAAACAACCCAATCATATTCACTGAACACGCTCTACTCTACGGCGTCAGGGGAGAAGTGCCGAGCGAATACTACGACGTGCCGTTCGGGCAGGCGGCAGTACGCCGCCAGGGAGCGGACGTCACTATCATCGGCTACTCTCGGATGGCTCACGTTGCCCAGGATGCCGCGGATATTCTTGCTGAGAGAGGCCGCCACGCGGAGGTCATAGACCTGCGCACCCTTCGTCCACTCGACGTAGGCACCATTGTGGAATCGGTCAAGAAGACCAACCGCGCGGTCGTTGTCGAGGAGGCGTGGCGTACGGGTGGATTCGCCGGAGAGATCTCGAGCGCGATACAGGAAGAGGCGTTCGACTACCTGGATGGCCCGGTGGTGCGTGTCGGAGGTCTCGATGTTCCGGCGCCGTACTCAGGTGACCTCGAAGCTGCGACGATCCCGGACGCCAGGAGGGTCGTCGATGAGATATCCAGGAATTTCGGAATCTGAGTGTCTGTCAGGCCTTACTCGAGACTGCCTCGCTGTCCTTGGCTGTCCTTACACTATGAACATTAAACCTTAGAGAGGAAGAATCCGTTGGCAACTGAACTGACCATGCCCCAGATGGGATATGACATGCAGGAAGGCACTGTGGTGCGTTGGCTCAAGGCTGAAGGCTCCAACGTGGAATTGGGAGAGCCGGTCGCCGAGATCGAGACCGATAAGGCGGTCGTCGAGTTCGAGTCATACGCTTCCGGCGTCCTGCAGAGGATTCTGGTCTCCGAGGGTTCGACTGTGCCGGTGGGTGAAGCCATAGCGGTAGTCGGTGACCTGGATGCCGTGCTAGTCGATGAGCCGGAGCCTGAAGCGCCAGCGCCAGCGGTCCAGGAGGAAGAGGTGGAGGAGACCATCGAGGCCATACCGCTTGGCGCCGCTACCGTCCCATCCGCAGACGGAGTCGGAATGCCTCAGCCCGAGGAGACTCCTGTAGAGGAGCCGAGCGAGACCGGCCGCCGGGTCTTTGCCACTCCTGTCGCCAGACAGCTTGCCTACGACTCCGGTGTCGACCTGGCAACCGTTGAAGGTACCGGGCCAGGTGGTCGCATTGTGAAGGAAGACATCCTGAAAGTCATTGAGGCCGGGACGGAGACGGCTCCCGAGCCGATGCCCGAGCCCGTTGCCGAAGTCGAACCTGAGCCGGAAGTCGAACCCGAACCCGCAGTTGTCGAGGTCGAAGTAGAACCTATTGTCGAGGCCGAACCGGAACCAGAGTTGGTCCCACTCTCCCGAATGAGGCAGCAGATCGCGCGCGTCACGATTCGGTCCAAGAGCGAGAAGCCGCATTTCTACGTCAACACAGATGTGGACATGACCGAGGCTATGATGCTGCGCGCTCAGATCAACCAGGTGATGGCGACAGATGGCGTACGCGCCACGGTCAACGACCTGATTATCGCAGCCAGCGTTATCGCACTGAGGCGGTTCTCCAAGTTCAACGCCTACTATGAAGAGGGTGGACTCAGGATGAACGACGGAATAAACGTCGGCATCGCGATGGCGGTCGAGGAAGGGTTGATTATGCCCGCGATCGTCGGCGCCGGGGACATGTCGCTCAGGGAAGTAGCACAGGCCAGCAAGGAAGTGGCCGAACGTGCCCAACAGGGCACATTGAGCCCCGAGGAGTATTCGGGCGGCACCTTCGCGATCTCCAACATGGGCATGATGGGAGTCACCAGCTTCGTGGCGATCATACAGCCGCCACAGTCCGCGGTTCTCGCAGTCGGAGCGGTCCAGAAGCGCCCGGTAGTCACCGACGACGATCAGATCGTTGTCCGCCAGATGATGACCGCCACGCTCTCAGCCGATCACCGCATAGTCGATGGCGCCGAGGGCGCGATGTTCATCAACGAGATCAAGAGCCTGCTCGAAAACCCGCTGAGTATTATTCTGTAGAGGGCGCATCATGAGCCAAATGATGGACGGGCACATAGAGATAACGCCCGGGGTCGTGGGCGGCAAGCCTCGAGTCGCCGGGCGTCGGATCACGGTGCAGAACATCGCGGTCTGGCATGAGCGTCTCGGTATGACCCCGGACGAAATCGCTACAGAGTACGATCTGACGCTCTCTGACATATTCGCCGCGCTCACCTACTACTTCGACCACCGCGAATCCATAAACCAAGCGATCCGGGACGATGAAACTTTCGTGAAGGAAATGCGAAAGGCATCCCCTTCATTGTTGCGGAAGAAATTCGCGGAAATACTGGAATGGCCGGAGACCAGCTAAGGTTCTACACTGATGAGAACGTCTCACGGGCCGTAATACGTGGACTTCGCAGGCTGGGCGCCGATGTACTGTCGACGCCCAAAGTTGACATGCTGGGCAAGACAGACGACCGACACCTTGAGTTAGCAAACAGACTTGGACGCGTATTCATTACGCATGACCAAGACTTCCTACGTCTGAATAGTGATGGATTCCCTCATGCGGGAATTGTCATTGCGCCCGAGGGCACTTCAATATCGCGGATGATCGCTGGTCTCACACTGATTTACGAAATCCTAGAGCCTGACGACATGTCAGGCCACGTGGAGCACATCTGACGGTAATCGAAGTGGCCTACTCCATGCCTGCTACCACCAGATGATGAGCGCAACCCTCTCAACTGAGACAAAGATTTGCTGTAAAACTCACTGTGGGCCGTCCTGTGGGCGTATCGGAAGGCCTCTGGTGGGTGTGGGCTTGATTTGGCGCAACTGAGAATGCCATGCTATCTATATGCTGCGCGACTTTCATCAGGAGTTAAATCATGACTGACGCCACTCGCATATGCGCAGAACAGGACTGTAATCAGCCAACCAACCGCTCTGCTACGACCACTACCTGGAGCTACGGGACGGGACTATTAGCCTCTGCTCCGATTGCCAGGTTACGTACAAACCCGCTGAATATCCGGTGTGCCTTAGTTGCTATCGGAGGCAGCGCAGCATTCCCGAGCATGGCAGGGGCTGGGACCAGGTAGTCTCGACGCAGGTCGATCTGCCGCCAGATCTTGTCAATGCGATAAAAAGAGTGCGCAAGATACTTGTGGAACATGGCCCTGCCACGCGCAACCATGAATCCAGCACTACACAGCTCCTTGTAGACCCAATCTTGCGTGGACTGGACTGGAATTTCGATGATCCCTACCAGGTCCAAAGGCAGTACCCGGTAGCGGGCAGGAGACGGGGCCGCAGAAACTCAGACAGGGTCGACCTCGCCCTGTTCAAGGACGGCGCTCCCTTTGCTTTTATTGAAGTCAAGAGAGTAGATCGTGACCTAGAGGGAGAGTACATACTTCAGTTGAAGAGATACGCTTCCTACTTGGAAAGCGGCGTTGGGGTCCTGACCAATGGCAGATATTGGATAATAGGCAATGTAACTGATAGCCGCCTTCGACTCCACTTTATGGTGGACATCTTGAAAGAATCCGTCTCGAGTGCTTCTGACAAGTTAAGCGGGGTCTTGGGCAAGACAGCGACAGCCGGCACAAAGCAATCGGCCAAATTGCCAACCAGCGAGCAAATCACGGATGCACTCAAAGACTATCGCGGACGCGAAGCGCAGGACGGCGTAGGCCAGCGTTCACTATTTTCAGTGATGCCACAATCGCCCTGATAGCGGAGCGGAAGCCCGCCAACACTGCCGAGCTGCAAAGCATCAAGGGCGTTGTTCCTACTATCCTCAGACAGCACGGCGAGGCCATCCTGAAGATAGTAGCTGGACGAATGGAGTGATGAACGGAGCGCAAGGCTTGATTACTCCGCTACAATGCAACTGTCAGATCCGAGTTTACATACACCTGCGGGGAGAGAGACATGGGAGTGTTCCAGACGCGCATTGGTGTGAGCGATGGAAACGGTAGCCAAGTTGAGTGGATAAACGCCCTGGTGGATACTGGGGCCACCTACTCAGTTTTGCCTGCGTCCTTACTCTCCAAACTGAATGTGCGATCAAGAACTGTTCGGAGATTCACTCTAGCTGACGGTGAGATTCAAGAGCTCCCGGTTGGTGAAGCGCAGTTTATAATCGGGGATGATGTGGCGACTAGTCGGGTTGTGTTTGGAGGAGAAGACACGTATCTGTTGGGGGCGACCACGTTGCAGATTTTTGGGTTGATCCCGGACACGACCAATCACAGGTTGATTCCTGTGGATGTACTGCCTCTGTAGTCTCCTGTTTAGGTCTATCCCGGCCTACTCTACTCCACCAGCACTTCTACCCTGTGCATCATGTTGTTGCCCATGCCCTGGTAGTTCCAGGGCTGCTCCGAGGGCTGCACGCTGCCCTCTTCGTCCGTGGCCCGGACACATAGCACATGCTCGCCGGGCGTCGCGTCCCACTGCGCCGACCACGAGCGCCACGCGAAATCGCCTACTGGCGGCCCCAGCTCGGCATCAGCCCAGCTTGCGCCTCCGTCGTCGCTGAACTCCACTCGCGACACCTTCAGCCTGCCTGCCCACGCCTTCCCTTCGACCCGGAGCGTCCCCGCCTTTACGAGACGAGTACGTGTCAGGAAGTCGGGAACTCCGGGCGGGGCCATCAGGGAGCGGACTCGAATCACATCGACGGGAACGCCGACGTCATCGGCGGACTGCGCGTAGCGATACGTCCTCATCTGCTGATAGCCGTCGAACGGCTGGTCGATCACCTCAATCCGGGTCAGCCACTTAACGCTGGTCATGCCGTACCATCCCGGTACAAGCAGACGGAGCGGGTAGCCGTGCTGAGGTTGCAGGGGTGCGCCGTTCATGCCATACGCCAGCATGACCTCGTCCCCCATCGCCTGCTCAATAGTGAGACTTCGCTGGTAGTACTGCAGCTCGCCTCCCTGTACTCCCTGGTCAACGCCGGTGAAGAGCAGCTCAACCGCGTCAGAGGCGATTCCGGCCTCTTCTAGAATCGGACGCAACGGTGTCCCCGTCCACTCCGCGGTGCCGATCGCTTCAAGCAGCCACGGTTGACTGATCGCACGCGGCTCCATCAGCGCCCGGCCGTTGCCCGCGCACTCCATCGTGACCGGCAGGGTGACCTGAGGACGCGATCTGATGTCGCTCATGTCCAGCGATACCGGGCTCTCCACAAGGCCGCCGATCTCGAGGTTCCAACCTTCTTCATCGGCAACCGGAATATCGAAGTGGATCAGCAGATAGTGCATCCCCGTCGGCGTGATGTCGTAGTGCAGACCCTCCAGCGGCATCCCCCTGTTGCGGAGCGCAAGCTGGATCTCCTCCCTGTAGAACAGGTCGGTCTTGGCGGTCTTGTCCCCGTCTCCAACAGGTCTGAACTCGTACGTTGTCTGCTGACTGAGCATGGCGCGTCCCTCCTGACGGTCACAGGGGTTTACAGGATAACGACCGAACGCAGCACCTCGCCGCGTTCCATCTTGTGGAACGCCTCTTCGACGTCGTTCAGTCCAATCGTCTCTGATACGAACGCATCCAGGTCGAGGCGTCCCTGCAAGTGCAGGTCTATGAACATGGGGAAGTCTCTTGTCGGCAGACAGTCGCCATACCAGGACGACTTGAGCGCGCCGCCCCTTCCGAAGACTTCAAGCAAGGGAAGCTCGATTTTCATGTCCGGGCTTGGGACTCCGACCAGCACGACCGTTCCGGCGAGGTCGCGGGCGAAGAACGCCTGCTCGTAGGTGGCCGGGTTCCCGACCGCCTCGATCGCTACGTCAACGCCGTTTCCGCCCGTCAGATCACGAATGGCCTCGACCGCGTCGGTCCGGGTGGAGTTGACCGTGTGTGTAGCTCCAAAGTCCTTGGCCCACTCCAGCTTGCGGTCGTCGATATCGACGGCGATGATGGTGTGCGCTCCGGCGAGCCGCGATCCCGCTATGGCTGCGTCGCCTACTCCACCGCATCCAATGACCGCGACCGAGTCGCCTCTCGTGACGCCGCCAGTATTGACCGCCGCGCCGAGTCCTGCCATCACTCCGCAGCCGATCAGTCCCGCAGCGGCAGCGGATGCGGCCGGGTCCACTTTGACCGCCTGTCCAGCGTGGACCAGCGTTAGCTCAGTGAACGCCCCGATGCCCAGAGCCGGGGAAAGTGGGGTGCCGTCAGCCAGGGTCATCTGCTGCTCCGCGTTCATGCTGTCGAAACAGTACCACGGACGTCCTCGCAGGCAGGAGCGGCAGTTTCCGCAGGGAGCGCGCCACGCGATGACGACAAAGTCGCCGGCAGCGACGTTGGTCACTCCCGCACCCACGCTCTCCACTGTCCCGGCAACCTCGTGCCCGAGCAGGAACGGGAATTCGTCGGTGATCGCGCCCTCGCGATAGTGGAGATCCGTATGGCAGACGCCGCACGCCTGCACTCTGACGAGCGCCTCGCCCGGACCCGGGTCTGGGACCAGAATATCCTCGACCGTCACCGGCGCTCCTTTGGAGCCTGCTATCACGCCCTTGACCTGGTTTGGCATCGGATTCATCCTCCAGATTTCTGGTTCTGGTGTTGACTTAAAGGATCGGGGGCGATTCTACCAGATCAATCGGTCTGTCGCCGCTGGACCATGAACGCCGCCGCCAATACCGCAACCAGTGCGACAGCCATGGCTATCAGGAAGAAGTCGCTGAAGACAGACAGGCCGGCGTCGATGAGATGTTGCTCGAACTCGGCCAGACGCGCACGCGATTGCTCCGCCGTCTCGCCAGGTACCGGAAGCGGAAGCTCCAGCCCGACCACGAGCTGCCCGAACCGCCCGACGCCCCAGGCCGTCAGCGCAGCCAGGCCGAGGGTCATTCCTACAATGCGCATTGCGGTCACTACCGCAGAGGCCGCGCCCCTAAGTCCGATGTCCACCGAGTTCGTCGCGGCAAGCGCGATCGGAGCGATCAGCAGTCCGAATCCGAGGCCTGCCGTTGCCAGATGCAAGGTCATCGGCGGGTCGGCTATGCCCAGGTCCCAGCCGCTCATGAGTCCGTAACCCAGACCGATCAGCAGCAGTCCTGCTACCGAGGGAAGCCTGTAGCCGAACCGCTGGCAGGCATATCCTCCGGCGACCGCACCCACAGGTATTGCGACCGTCATGCGCATCAGCATCAGCCCACCGTCGAGCGCAGTCAGACCGAGTACCGTGTTCGCCATGAGCGGCACTGTGACCATCCCGATGATTAACGCTCCCCCCAGGAGCAGGTGGGTGAGGTTCGCTGCGTTGAAAGATACTGCCCGAAACATCTCCAGCGGCAGCAGAGGCTCCGAGTGCGTCCTCTGACGGAGAACGAACAGACCGAAACCGACGCCCGCAGCCAACAGGTAGATGACGAAAGGCAAGCCGAGCGCATCGATCCTCGACAGGGCCAGAGTCAGCGCAGCCAGACTGACGGCAATCAGGCCGCCGCCGACGTAATCGATCCGTGCGGGGTATCTGGGGCTCGGCCCGAGCATGAGGAGCAGCATCACCAGTACCAGCGCGCCTAGCGGGATGTTGATCCAGAACACCCACGGCCAGTCGAGATACCTGCTGATCAGCCCACCCCACAGAGGACCTATGACTCCTCCGGCCTCGGCGGACGCGCCCATGAGGCCCAGCGGAATTGCCCTGCGTTTCGGCTCGAAAAGGTCTCCAACAATGGCGATGGAGATTGGCACCAGCGCTCCTGCCCCTATCGCCTGCACTACACGCGCGATTACAAGCCACGTCAGGCTGGTAGTCAGAGCAGCCGCTACCGATCCGGCCATGAAGATCAGCATCGACGCTACGTAGACATTGCGGTGTCCCAGGACGTCGGACATGCGGCCCATCAGGGGCATCGCGGCTACGTACCCGAGCAGGTATCCGGTTATCGTCCACGACGCGCGGTCCAGCTCGTTGATCTGCACCCTGAGATCGAACATTATCTCCGGGAGCACCGTAACGATGACGGTCTGATCGTCAGCCGCGATAAACACGCCAACGAACACGGGCAGAAGAGCGAGATACGGGGACGCCCTGAAGCCACTCATCCCGGCGGTTCTATCGTGACCTGCTTATCGAACTCCGAAAGCGTGATAGTACGCACGACCCCGTCAGGTTCGGTCGCCGTTACTCGCCCATCGAGAATAGCCTGCTTCAGAAACAGACTGTCCGCGTCGATCGTCAGCCGCACGCTGACCGTCGTCCCCTCCACCAGACCACCCAGCAGGGGCTCGAGAGCTTCCACCGGAAGCGCACCTTCGAACTCGAACTCCGAGTCCGACTGGGATACGAGCACCGGGTCCTGGACCTCAGTCATCATCGAACCGATACCGCGCTGCGGATCGAAGAACCCGAGTGGGCTGACCTCTCGTGCCACCTGCTCCCATGCTCCGGTCATCGGGTTGGTCATGTAGCTGTCGTCGCCCAGGGTGATCAGGCTGGATCGGACAGCGAAGTTTCCGAGCGTGCCTGCGAACTCAACCGAAAGTCCGTCCGGGCTGACCACGGTCCCATCTGCCTCGGTAACGGTGAGGGTGTCTGTCAGCGGTGTTCCGCCATCCCTGTTGTGTTCCAGTTGGAAACGAAATGTCTTCAGCGCGCCGGTCGCCTCACCGGAGCTGGTGAGCAGAGCAGCAACGTTTATCGGAGTAGGAGTCGGTACCGGTACCGCGGTGGGATCGGCCTGTGGGCTGTGGGCGCAGCCGACCAGAATCAGTGCGGTGAACACCGTAACAAGGAGAGTGGCGATCGTGGAAGAGACCGTCATGACTTCGTTCGCCGGCGTGGGTTCCGGCTTCTTCGACTCGGGATTGGTCTGCAGTCCCGCTCAGTTGTGGCGGGCCAGCCGATTAGTCTCGCTGAGCGCTCGTTCTATATTCCAAGAGCGGGAGTGTGAGTGCCCCGTATCCGTGCATGAACGAGAGCTACGCCTCCGGGTACCTGCTCCTATCGGGGGCGAAGATGGAGTCCTGTGGCAGGTCGGACATCCGCCTGCGCCGGACGAAGGCGGACACGAAGCGACTTGATACCAGAGTCAACGCGGCAGCGCCGGCGATTCCGAGGGGAACTCCCTTGAGGACCTGTCGCCGTGTAAAACCGCGCTTCGGCTCATTCCCCGTATCGGGGTACGGGACATGCTTGTCGTTCATGCAAAGCTCTCTTTGTAAGTAAGTTTCCTGTCAAATCGGTACGGCGCCATTATACAGGTAACGGCTTTCGGGTGTCAGTCAGAACTGGTCGCCAGCAGTCGCACCAGGCGATGGGTGGCGGGGAGCCTGTATCAATTTTGTGGGTAGAGTTGTCACCCTAACCCTCCCCCTCAGGGCTCACAAGGGTAGGTAAACGTGCAGACAACCGTGAATACCAGACAACAGACCCCCTCTCCCTTGAAGGCTGACAGGGGTATGCAGATATAATTTCAGGGATCGAACCCCATTCAACTGCCCCCTCTCCCTCAGCGCTGACAGGGGTAGGCAAAGTGTGAAACAGCTATGAACACAGTTTCAGCACACCACCTCTCCCTTGACGGGCTGACAGAGCCAGACAAGTGTACAGTCAAGCATGAATACAAGCCAACGGCCCCCTCTCCCTCAGGGAGCCGACAGGGGTAGGTAAGAGTGTACAGCCAAGCATGAATACAAGCCGACAGCCTCCTCTCCCTCAGGGAGCTGACAGGGGTAGGTAAAAGTGTACAGCCAAGCATGAATACAAGCCGACAGCCCCCTCTCCCTCAGGGAGAGGGTTGGGGTGAGGGTGAAAAGCGCGAATACATACCCCTGTCAGCCCTTGAGGGAGAGGGCGAGAAGGTCCGCGAAGCCTTGGACGATGTGTATTCAACTGAGTCCTCGGACCTTGACCCTGTCTTAGCTCAGGCTCAATTGACTTCGCTCGACCTCTTCGAACCAATGGGCTAAATGCGAAGAACGGGGCGGTTCTTGTCCTCAACGATCAGCGTGCGCCCAACGGCTTGGAGGGCTTTCTCGACCTGGCTGATATGAGAGCGATGGTTTGGGTCGACTAGCCTGCGGACCGCGCCCTCACTCAGTCCCAGTCGTGCAGCGAGTGCGACGTTCGTGACTCCCTGGCTGCGCATGGCAGAATAGAGGGCCAGCTTAGAGGCGACAACGGGCGGGACCGAGACCAACACCTGACCCGGTGCGGCAGCGCTTGGCTCGGGGATTTTCTCTCTGGACTTGACGTACATGCCGAGCGCCACGGCCAGTCCGTCCTGGGCCATCTTGAGCGCTTCTTCCCAGGTCTTCGCCCCGGTAATGGCCTCGGGCACATCAGGAAACGTGACCACGAAGCCCTCGCCTTCCTCATCATCGGGAGTCAGGATGCACGGATAGACGTATCGCATTAGTCAGAAGTCCTCTCAATGCCGCAACCATAGTACAGTTGTGTACGACCGCCAAGAAGAAGGGCAAACGAGAGCCTGTCCCGGACCGTGGAAGACACTACCATTTCGTCATTCCGGCGGAAGCCGGAATCCAGAGGTAGGCGGAGGGGTGAGACCAACGCTCCTGGCTATGCCACTGGTTGAATTGGCACAGCATCGACGAGCATGACTGCCCACATGCCAGAACATCGTGAAAGAGAAGGCGTTCAAGAGGGCAACTGGTTCGGCAACTCGCCGTCGCGTTCTAGAGCGATCTCAAGCTCGTCATTGCAAGCCTCCCATATCAACCCCGCAGTGGTTTGTCCGCCATAATCCCTCGTGCCTCTGAAGAAATCCCTCACATCCAAGTCGAAGTCGTCACGTGTGATGTTCTGCGCCCGCCGAACTGCTTGGCGACACGCAAGGTCTGCGATCCGATATCGATCGGGGAACCAGTCATCAATACTTGTGACGAGCCGAGATGAGAGGTCAGGGCTAAAGTACTGGACACGGCTATCCCTGTAATGTTCACGCAGCATCCGAGCGATCAACCACAAAATGTGGAAATTCGAGAATCTCGTCGATGGTCTCTTCCGCAATATGTCTTGGAGCACCCTCCAAGGCAGGATTAACTGCTGTGACTTGACACTGGGTGGAAATGCTCGTTCATACCATTGTCGGTCTTCAGCCGAGCGGATGCCTTGGAACACATACCTCACACGGTCGAGCGCAACAGAGGGCTCACCCAAGAATGCCAACGACGCTTGGGCCAACGGTTGCACTTCGATATGGCGTTTTCTCCGACCTGTCTTAAAGCGAGCCTTTTCATTGTCAGACAAGACGAAGCGCCAGTAGCCCTGCTTGATTTCATAAAACCACGGTGGCTGCAAACGCTCGAAGTCATAACCGAGGAGTCGTTGCTGTCGCTCGAACGAAGTGTAGTCCTTTGCACGAAGCGCTGTTTGAGAATTAGATGCCTCCGCTATGTTCTGAGGTAATTGATTAGCGGTAGTGGTTGGTGAGATTGCAGTCGGCAGGTCATGTTCTTATACTTCGGCCATGTGTACCGACAAAGACCGCCCTCCCTGTGAACACGACGACCTGATCGTCGACCGCTTGCAAGGCCAGGTCGCGCGTCTGACGGCGACGATCAAGGAGCTTCGCAAGCAACTCGCCTCAGCGCAGCGAGCGGGCAAGCGCCAGGCAGCGCCATTCTCCAAGGGCGAGCGGACCTCAAAGCCAAGGCGTCCGGGTCGAAAGCCCGGGAAGGGGAACTTCAGCTACAGAAAGCCGCCGGCGGTGGACGAGCTGACAGCACCGCCTGTTGACGTTGCGGTAGCGGCGGAAAGCTGTCCCGGATGTGGAGGCATACTCGAACATGAGGGAGAGAGCCTTGCGTACGTGACCGACATTCCCCCGATGCCCAGACCGCAGGTGACAGAGTACCGTGTGCAGGTATGCCGATGCGTGTCGTGCGGCAGGCGTGTGCGAGGGCGGCATCCCGACGTTGGACCTGACCAGTACGGTGCGAGCGCCCATCGGGTGGGAAGACGAGTGATGGCTGCGGCTCACATGCTCCACTATGGAGTGGGCATACCGGTGCGGAGGGTACCCGTCGTGCTCAGAGCGCTGACCGGAGTTGAGTTGAGCCAGAGCGCGATCACGCAGGACGCTCTGCGACGAGCGAGGGGCGCTGTGGGAGATGCGTACCAGCGGCTTCGGGAGTCTGTGCGTGAGAGCGCGGTGGTCCACACTGACGACACGGGCTGGCGAGTTGGCGGAGAGGGTGCCTTTGTGATGGCGTTCGAGACCGATGATGCCACTGTGTACCAGGTGCGCGGTCGTCACCGCAACGAGGAGGTTAGGGAGGTTGTTCCGGGCGACTATGCGGGAGTGATGGTGACCGACCGAGCTCGAAGCTACGATGCGCGGGCTCTGTCGGGAGTGAGACAACAGAAGTGTCTGGCTCACGTGCTGCGCTCGATCAGTGAGGTGGTCGAGACCAAGGTGGGCAGAGGGCGCAGCTTCGGGAAGCGTCTGAGCGGCCTGCTCAGAGAGGCAATGCAGCTGCGTGAGTCACAACGACGTGGAGAGGTGGCGGACTATACTGGGGAGACCGAGCGGTTGAGACAAGAGGTGAGCTATCATCTGCGAGATCGCCCGATGCCTGATCGTGACAACGGGAGGCTTCAGAACGAGCTTGGCTGGCAGGACGATCGTGGGAATCTGCTGCGTTTTCTGGACGATCCTGGGATAGAGCCGACGAACAACAGAGCGGAGCGGGCGCTGCGTGGAGCTGTGATAGCGAGGAAGGTCTCGCACTGCTCCAGGAATGAAGCTGGCGCCGATGCGTTCAGTGCGTTCACCAGTGTAATCAGGACACTGTATAGGAATGGTGGTGGTCAGCCGGTGGTGGATGGTCTGTGCGGTGTGTTCAGCGCCGAGCCTGTCCACGCCCGCTCAATCTGAACCTCCTCCCCCCTCCGACTCCGCTAATCAATTACGTTCTGAGCAAAGCCTGCGTCCGCTACGACTAACTTCAGGTCCACATGCGTCTGTGCCAGCTCTTCGTGGGTACGCTTACTTAGAGTCACAGTTGTCTGGCAACCATTGACGATCTGGAAATTCGTCACTGATATATTTCCGTCTGCTGTGATTGCGAAGTCGTCACAGGTGGCGCACATACCGTTGTTCAGAAGATGAAAATGACTCCTGCCTTCCATCGTATCAAGGGTCTTGCTGATGTTCTTGTTGACTTTGGCATTCGCAATAGGGCCACGAGGATTAAGGTTAAACAGCTTGTACCCGTTATCACTAAACACTCGGACAATCTCACTGGCCGGGATGGTTGCGCGGATTGATCTGGGACCTGATTGGTCGACTACGTAAGTCCATCTGTCATTGACATGTAGTTCAACGTCTGTCCTTTCAGTTCGGAATCCGGCCCGGTAATCATCAAATGTTTCGGCTACATCTGAGAGGTCCAACAACTCGAATGAGCACCGACAGGTCAGGTCACCACCTGAGAGACGTGTTAATGCCCGTTCACGGCTTCGACGAGAATCCGCAAAGCTCCTAGAAGCGGGTGCGAATCCTCCCCTAGAGGCAAAAACCATAGAAATGCTGAAGTCCTCGGCAATCCTTGCGTCCAGATGTTCGCTGAGCTCTCTAACTGACTGGTTTGTGGAGTTGCTGACTCTCTGTCCACTGAGGAGTTCCTCGGGAGCCCCCCAGAACTTCGCGACCTTGTCTTCACCGACCTGCGTTCTCCCGCCGGCGGCCTGGAACAGAAACACAGTCTCAGACTGGTCATCGACGAACCATCCGTCCACTTCGAGATCCCCGCTGTGATCGATAGCGGTCAACTCTATGACCTGCTCGTCGGAGAGCGTCGGGTCTGGCGCAATGATCTGAAAGGCGGCGTGCCGAAATGCTTGCCGCTCATCGCCATCGTACCAAGTCTCGGAGAGTTCGCTCAGATGATCGTTGAACTCATCAAGTGCACGTCTATCGGCTCTTGCAGCCATTCTGAATCCCCTTGCACTTCGTTTACACTTCGTTTAGCCACCGTAAAGGTGTTTGGGAACAGTCATTAGTTGCCGTCTAGCTGACGCTCCGTCGGCGAGTACGCTAGAAGCGCCCCACTACAATCTAACCCATCCTGTTGGAACCGTCACCACCCCAGATGCAGCATGATCGTCTGTCCCCGCCATGGCAGACTCCTGACCCAGCGCATGACTTGATGACCCTCGGGCGAGCTTAGGCCCTTCGCCTCTATGTACTCCAGCGCGTGATTGGCCATCGTCTCGTACCCGAGTTCTATGAAGACTTGCCCTCCAGACGATACCTTCCAGCAGTCGCCGTCAATGTCATCGTAAGCCATGAGCTCCCATGCGTACCTGTAAGCCGCTCCTGACGGTCGCGCCTGTGAGTAGTCGATCTGCACAACTCCTACATCCAGTCCCATGATCTGCCTCCCTCATAGATTCTGGGACCGGCATTCTATCGGACCAAAGTGAGTTTGTGAGGACCCACCGAACCTCGCGCCACACCATACCCCGAAACTGGTCAGAACCCACGAAATCAGCTTCCCACCCGCCAATCCACCTCTCCAACATAAACAGATGCCGCCAGGCCAACGGTCACCCCCACGCTAATCATATAAATCCCAAAATCACCCGAATCACAGTTCAGACATCGCCATTGACGCTAACTCACCCCTCAGCTACCATCACTATCAGAACACTCGTACTAATCACCATTCCCCATTCACTATTCAAAATTCCCCATGACCCTCCCAGCCATAATCAGTGACAGGACCAGAGATGGCATCACCATCGTCGAATTCCTTGTTGCCGTCATGCAGGCCGAGCTCGACGGCTTCAAACCCTGTCATAGACTCCAGGCCGCAAGACTCCTCACCAGGTACGGCTGCGCTTGCAAGTCCACCGTAGCGGAACGCAGCGAGGCTTTCGACTTTATCCTGGACAACCTGCCGGAACCGTCCCGACAGTGGTCCGACTCCGGCTCGTCAGACGAATCGGAGTTCGACACAAAACTCGCAAAGGTCATCCAGGAGTCCACCGACGACGGACGCTCGGTATGCAGGTTCCTGATCAACGTTATGGAGGGCGAGCTAAAAGCATTCGGCCCCCACCAGCGCATTGCCGCAGCCAGGGAGCTTCTCAGCCGAGGCTTCGGCAAGCACGCCAGGGATACCGCTGCACGCACTCCCAGGCCATCAGCCGTACCGACTCCCCAATCCCGGGAGTCCACCAGTCCCGCGAGTCACAGTTCGGATGCTCCCGTCGTCGAGGTCGTCCCCGACGATCATGACACTCAGCGGCAGACTGAAGAAGAGGACGACCAGGGCTGGGCAGCACTGTGGGAAGAGGTGACCCCTATCATCGAGCGTGACGACCGCCTCAAGGCAGAACTGGCCGAACAGGAGATTGACCCCGACAACCCGCCACACGTACCCGACCTATCGGCATTCCACGAGGCATGGGAGAATTCTCTCAAGTGGTATGAAGAGTGGAAGAGCTCTTTCTCCGATCCCAGCGAGTTGGAAGCCATCATGCATCAGGAAGTCGCCAGGTTCGATGCGATGGTGGACAGGAAGGTCGAGCGACGCAGGCAGATCGATGAGGACCGGGAGCGCAGGGCAAGGGAAGAGGCCGAGCGCGAGGCCCAGCAGGCCAAAGCCAGAGCAGAAGCTCAAGCCAGGGCCGAGTCCGCCGCGGCGGAAGAACCCGCTGACCCTGGACCTCCGCCAGCCCGCGAGGATCACGAGTCCTGGTCCCCAACTCCCAACATACCGACGTCATTCAGATTGAGAAACTGCGGACATCCCAAGTGCAAGCTGCACGACGGACCCATCTATTATCCAGAGGACGATCGCAACAGCCGGTACTACTTCGACGGTCGCGCTCCTCCCATGTACGGCAGCTATGGCCTCTGATCCCCTCTCCCCTTACAGGGGCAGGCAAACCAATAAGTCGTTCGTCCTGAGCTTGTCGAAGGACGCCCCCTCTCCCTCAGGGAGAGGGTTGGAGCCTGCCCCGTACTCGATACGGGGGTGAGGGCGAATACCTACCCCTATCAGCCTGATGGGGAGGGGATTTCCACTCTAGTAGGAGGCTCCCACAAAAATTGTTACAGGCTCGGTGGCGGGACCACGCTTGACAGGGGTGGATGCACGGGTCAACAATCGCTTGCGGCAAAATTGGTTAGTCAGTGAGGGAGGCTGATGTGTCCACCAGGCTGGTTCAAGCTACGTTCGGCGTTCATGAGTCCGATCTTCCAAGGCTTGCGCTCTCCGCCCAAAGCCTGCCCGGCAGGTATGAGAGTTACACTCAGGTCAGGGAAGACGACTTGGACAACTTTAAGATGGCGGAACACGGGTTCCCGGGGGCGACAGAAGAGCGCTTTATGGAGATTGGCCGAATCAATGGATTCGTCCGCGAGTTCTGGTCGTCCACGGTGGACCCGGATGTTGACGGCGCGGACGTGCTGGTCGGCTCTGTTGCGCACCTGTTCAACACTCCAGATGGGGCACACGACTGGATGCACGACGTCTTCCTGAAAGACTTCCTCAACAACATCGGGACGGACGCCGGTGAGGGGCAGGTGCTGGTGGGGGCCGACCGGTTCACACCCGACGGGTTCTTTGATGAGTCGGTCGGACTCCGCGCCAGCTACAACCGGTCCGGCCACCCCATCTCAGCCACGATCATAGACTTCAGAGTAGGCAGAATCCTGGGCGTCGCTTACATAGCGACCACAGGAGACCACGCGAGGGTGCAAGAAGTGACCGATCTCGGCATGAAGATGGAGGAGTCCATCGTCGGCGTCGTCCTGGGCGCGTGATGAGTTACGTTCACGTCAATTCAGAGATGGTTCTAACTCTGATTTGTGCCCAATTAGACATCTTGCCATCAATTGAGTGGCGCACTAAGATGCTTATATGAGAACTACGCTTACACTGGACGACGATATTGCCGATTCCCTGAGAGAGCGGGCTCGTCTCTTGAACGTGTCCTTCAAGCAGGTGATCAACGACACGCTGCGTCGCGGCCTATCACCTGTTGCGATGGAGGACACAACCCCCGCATATAGGGTAGTCCCGAATCGCAGCGGGCTTGTATCCGGAGTAGATCCACTGAAACTGAATCAGCTCAACGACCAGGTCGAAGCTGATGACTCTTCAGGGCAGGACGCCGGGTGATAGTACCGGACCTCAACCTTCTGGTGTACGCTCACAACGACGGTGCCCCTTATCACGACGCCGCTAGAAACTGGTGGGAAGGCTTGGTCAACGGTGTGGAGAGAGTTGGAATTCCATGGGTCGTATCAATCGGTTTTGTGAGACTGATGACTCATCCCAGGGTGCTCGTCCACCCTGTAGCCGCTGAAGTAGCCGTTGACTACGTTCTGGAGTGGTTTCAGTTCCCCCACATTACGCCGATCAACCCCGGCTCCGAGCACATGATTCACTTCCGAAGAAGTCTCGCCGCCGCAGGCGTCGGTGCAAACCTCGTAACCGACTCACACATTGCCGCACTCGCAATGGAGTATCAAGCTGAGGTCCACTCTAACGACAGTGACTTCAACCGCTTCCCTGGCCTCCGCTGGAACAATCCGCTCTAAGGAGCGCTAACGTGGGCTTCCCGGTGACTTAAGGGGGTCACGATCAGCATTTACTCATGGTATTTTTGGCATACTATCCCTGTCCAGCATCGCAAGTCATCGCCTCGCTCTCTTGCATCAACGTCTGACTAGCAGTACCGTAAGGTGTGTGAGACCCTCGCTTAGCAACGGTACCCGGCACAGACTTGGTACACCCACGATCGGCGGAATCTCTCAATGACTCTGCACCCCGTTATCCTGGCTGGAGGATCTGGAACGAGGCTCTGGCCTCTCTCCAGGGAGTTCTATCCAAAGCCGTTCCTGTCCATTTCCGACAGTCATTCTATGCTGCAGGACACCGTCCTCCGGCTGGATGGAGTCGACAAGGTCGCCGATCCGATAGTCGTCTGCAACGAGGAGCACAGGTTCCTTGTCGCTGAACACTCGCGACAGATCGATCGTCTGCCCGTTTCGATACTCCTGGAGCCGGTTGGGCGCAACACCGCTCCGGCCCTTACGCTTGCCGCGCTCACGTTGACGGAACAGGCGAACGACGGAGACAGCCCAGTGATGCTGGTCCTCCCGGCAGATCATGTGATCTCAGACGTGGCTGAGTTCCAGCGGGCAGTCGCAGTCGCAGCGGAGCTTGCGGGGCATGACTACATCGTGACATTCGGGATCACGCCGAGCTTCCCAAGCGTCGGGTATGGCTACATCCGCAGGGGAGATGAGTTCTTCAACGGATTCAAGGCCGACTCGGCCGTCGCCTACGAGCTTGCCGAGTTCGTCGAAAAGCCCGATCTGGACACCGCCCGCGAAATGCTCCTAACAGAGGAGTTCCTGTGGAACAGCGGCATGTTCGTTCTGTCAACGTCGGCTTGGCTGGAAGAAATCGAGTGCTTCAGACCTGACATCGCCGACGCCTGCCGAAGCGCCCATGCTAATGGGACACACGACGGCCTCTTTTTCAGACCGAACGCGGAGACCTTCGCGGCATGTCCTCCCGACACCATTGACTACGCTGTGATGGAGAGGATCGCCGGCTCCGACAGCCATCGTCGAGCCTTGGTCGTTCCAATCGATGCCGGATGGTCGGACGTGGGATCGTGGGCCGCGATTATGGACGTCAGCGACAAGGACGAAAACGGCAACGTGGTACGCGGCGACGTGTACACTCACGAGATGCGCAACTCAATGATATTCGGGCACCACCGACTGGTCGCCGCTGTCGGACTCGAAGACGTGATCGTCGTCGAAACCCCGGACGCCGTGCTCGCCGCGAACCGAAACCGGGTAGAGGACGTTCGGGCGCTTGTCGAGAAACTGAAGGCCGAAGACCGGCCGGAACGCGAGAATCACCGTCGCGTGCACAGGCCGTGGGGCTGGTACGAGGTCATAGATTCGGGAGGCCGATTCCAGGTCAAGCGGATCGCCGTCAATCCCGGGCAGGCGCTCTCGTTACAGATGCACCACCACCGGTCCGAGCACTGGGTCGTGGTCAGCGGCACGGCGAGGATCGTCAAGGACGACGGAGAGTCGCTGCTGTTCGAGAACGAGTCCGCCTACGTGAAGGTCGGAGAGACGCACAGGTTGGAAAACCCTGGAACAATCCCCCTGGAGATTATCGAAGTGCAGTCAGGCAGCTATCTCGGCGAAGACGACATAGTCCGATTCGAAGACCGATACAACCGCAAATGAAGGAGCCTCATGACTGAAGACAAATCTAGCGCGATGATTGGCGTACCCCCACGCATTTTGCTGGGTCCGGGCCCGTCCATGGTCAACACCAGGGTGCTCCAGGCGATGATGCAGAACATGATCGGCTATCTGGACCCTGACTACGTCGACGTACTCGAACAGGTCGCCGGACTTCTGAGCGAAGTGTTCCAGACGAAGGAAGCAGTCACAATGGCGCTCTCCGGCACCGGATCGTCGGGGATGGAGGCCGGACTGTCCAGCATACTGGAGCCCGGCGACACCGCGATTGTGTGCATCTACGGATACTTTGGCGAGCGGATGGTTGACATGGCAACCCGCGTGGGCGCAAACGTAGTGACGCTGCGGTCGGAGTGGGGCAAGCCGTTCCCGGAGGAGATGCTGGAAGAGGCTCTCAAAGAGAACACCAACGTCAAGCTGGTCGCCGCGATCCATGCCGAGACTTCCACAGGCATCAGGCAGCCGCTGGAGGGCATATCCAGACTCGCCAGGGAGCACGACGCGCTGTTCATGGTCGACGCCGTGACGTCGCTGGGAGGCAACAATCTTGCCTTCGACGATTGGGGCATAGACTACTGCTACAGCGCGACCCAGAAGTGCCTGGGCTGTCCGCCCGGCCTATCCCCTGTCGCTGTCAGCCAGCGTGCCATGGAGTCCATCAGATCACGCGAGACGCCGCCAGCTTCGTGGTACCTGGACCTCAACCTGAACGCCAACTACTGGTACGACCCCAAGGTGTACCACCACACGTCACCCGTCAGCATGGTGCTCGCGCTCGGCGAAGGCCTGCGGGTCGTGCTAGAAGAGGGCTTGGAGAACCGGTTCGCTCGACACGAGCGCAACGCGGAGGCGCTGAGGGCCGGGCTCGAGGCGCTAGGCCTTGATGTAGTGACCCCCGACGGCTACCGGCTCGCCCAGATAACACCGGTCTGGATACCCGAGGGCGTGGACGACGCCCAGGTAAGGGCCAAGCTGCTTTCCGACTACCAGTTAGAGATCGGCAAGGGCCTCGGTGCGTTCGACGGCAAGATATGGCGATTCGGTCTCATGGGAGAGTCCAGTCGCCCGGACTACGTGCTGCTCGCGCTGTCCGCGATGGAGTCGGTTCTGCCACAGGCCGGTTATGAGATAGCGCCGGGTGCTGGCGTCTCGGCGGCGAGTCGCGTGCTGTAAGTCTGTAACAGGGAGTGCCGTATGTACGTAATCATCGCGCCAATTCAGATCAAGGAAGGGTACAAGGACCGGTTCATCGAAGAGATGATCGGAGACGCTCGTGGGTCGGTGAACGACGAGCCCGGATGCCTCCGCTTCGATGTCATCCAGGACGCAGAAGACCCGAACCGCATCTGGCTCTATGAGGTCTACAAAGACGAGGACGCCTTCCACGCGCACACGCAGGCCCCGCACTTCATCAAGTGGCGCGACGCCTCCGCCGATTGGCGCGAGGACTCAGGACTTCAGGGCGCCGGACGAGGCGCGAGTAACATCTGGCCTCATGACGATAGCGACCAGTGGCGATGAGATAAGACTCGTGACCGCGGATCGCGTCCACGCTCCTTGGCAGTGAGGACGCAATGACAGACCCGGGACGCGGCAGGCGGGCAGCGACAGTCGGAGCCGCAGTCGGACTGCTCGGAGCGGTCGTGCTAGGGTCCTTGCGATTCTTCGCAACCGGAGAACCGGAAGTCGTAAGCCAACTTGCCGGGGACTTCGCGTTTCTGCTGGCGTACATGTCGCCGTATCTGCTCGCCTTCATTGCGGCCAGGGTCCAGGCCCCCGGGGTTCGAGGCGGTCTGCTGCTGGCTGTAGGAGTGCTGTCGTTCGCAGCTAGCTTCTCATCGTTCTCGCTCGTTACGGTGGCGCTGCTGCCCGCGACCTTTGTGATCTGGTTCGCCGCAGTTAGAAGCCTGACCGCAGCCGACCGAAAGCTAGCGACCGGCGCGCCTGCAGCACTCGTAGGACTGCTCATCGCAGCGACCACTGGGTTCGGCTTCTTCGCTCTATTCGGAGTCCAGGACACACAGCCGAGGTGCTGGGTGTTGGTGCATAACCCAGACGGGGGATCCCGGTGGGAGTCTACACCCAACGTCGGGGGGCCAACGAGTCTGAGCCCAAGCCCAATGATTGGCAGTTCGCAAGGACACTGCACCAGCGACGTCGTTACAAATACGGAGGCTGCCATGTCCACCGGCGTACTCGCGTTCACCCTTCTGATCGCACTGGGCGCGACGCGACTGCTGTCCAGATCGGGGCGCTGACTCAAACCCGTTAACCTACTCGGGCGATTCGGTGGTTTTCGATGCGGATATCCCTTGTAGGAACCGTCTCCTCACTCCCGCCTGAACTCGTCCCGCATCTGCGCGAGTCCCATCGGCCCGAGTGACAGCGCGCGGGTGTGCCACTCTTTGAGATTGAACTCAGATCCCAGGCGCTGCTTCGACTCCTCCCGGGCCGCGAGCCATTCGCGCTCACCTACTTTGTAGCTGATTGCTTGGCCGGGTATGCCCAGGTAGCGACTGACCTCGCTGGCTACGAAGTCCGGCGGGAAGTGGCTCTTCAGGTTGATGAACTCCAGGCCAAGCTCGGGAGTCCACTGCTCGCCGGGGTGGAAGTCCTGACCATCCGGTATGGCCAGTTCCAGGTGCATTCCGATGTCTATGATGACGCGCACCGACCGGAGCGCCTGCGCTCGGAGCATCCCCAGGTAGTAATCGGGGTTCTCAAGGTAGCCCAGCTCGCCCATCAGCCGCTCAGCGTACAGCGCCCAGCCCTCGATCTGCCCCGACGTTCCTCCCAGCAGTCGCTGGAACCTGGAGAGCCGGTCTGACAGGGCGACAGTTGTGCCCAAATGGAAGTGATGCCCGGGGACGCCCTCGTGGTAAGCGATCGAGACCTCACCCCACAGCGGGAAGCGTGTCTTGCCTCCTGTCGGATACCAGGTGCGGCCCGGCCTCGAGAAGTCCTCGGACGGCGGCGTGTAGTACATCGCCAGAGCGCCGCCCGGAGGCGCGATCAGTGCCTCGATCTTCTTCACCGGGTCGGCTATGTCGAAGTGAGTGCCGTCCAGCTCGGCGATCGTGCGGTCCTGAAGCTCCTGCATCCAGACAGTGAACTCAGCTTCTCCCTCGATGGCCCTGGCCGGATCGGTCTCCAGCAGCTCCTTCGCGGCCTCCACCCCATACCCCGGAGCGATCTTCCGGGCGGTCGCCTTCATCTCCGACTCCACCCACGCGAGCTGCTCCCAGCCCCACTCGCAGGTCTCTCGAAGATCAAGCTCGACGCCGTTATAGACGCGGGCGCCGAGGGAGTAGCGCTCTTCTCCGACCGCGTCTCGTTCCGATGCGCCGGGCACGTAGGTCTCGCGTAGGAAGCGTGCCATGCCGGCAACACCCTCTTCAGCGGTCCTTGCCGCAGCGACGAGGTCAGATCTCAGACCCGTCGACTGTACTCCCAAGTCGTCATACGCTTGGACGAAGCCCTGGAAGTACGACCCGCTGCCCTCAGCCGAGCCTATCCACACGTCGCACTGTCCTGCGGTCTCGCTCGCTTGGCGCTTGGCAACCACAAGGCCGCGCCTCAAGCCCTGCTCGAGTGTGCGGCGATAGCTGTCGAGGGCCGTCGGAATCAGCGCCATTCGTGAGGCTATGTTGCCCCAGTGCTCCTCGGTGTCGCGCGGCATCAGGTCGAAGACCTGGCGAACGCTGTGGACCGGACTGTGGATCATGCTCAGGCTTCTGAACTGCTCGTTAGCAGCGTGCCTGTCGAGCGACAGTCGCAAGCTGTCCATCATCGAGTCGCGGGCGATCCGGTTCTTGTCATCCTCGACCGTAGTGGATTCAAGCTCCGCCAGTGTGTTGCGATCAAGCTGTGCCTCCGCCTCGCTCGCCTCGGGCGAGTAGTCGTTCATCTCGTGGTCGTGTCCGGGCACACCCATGTAGGTCGCGCTGATCGGACTCATCTCAGCGACGCGTTCTACGTACCTGTCGGCGATGTCGAATACTTGGGACATTTTCTGTATGCTCTCTCCGTTGGCAGGGATTTCGAGAGCGAAAGTTTATCACAGCCGCAGGCATGTATCGTGCGACGCTTGCAGGCATCCGCAGGAGTAGCAATCAATGGAGAAGCGCAGACTCGGACGCACAGGACACCAGAGTACGGTAGTCACCTTCGGGGCATACTCGGTAGGCTATCTCGATCAGGACGAGGCCGACCGCGCCATTCAAATGGTGCTCGATCACGGCGTCAATCACATCGACATCGCCCCATCATACGAAGAGTCGATGGAGCGGGTGGCTCCGTGGATGCCTGAGATCAGGGACAGCGTGTTCCTGGGATCGAAGACTCGGTTCCGAACTCGTGACGAAGCGTGGCGCGATGTCGAGAGCATCATGAAGCGGATGAACGTCGAAAACTTCGACCTCTTTCAGATCCACTCGGTGGTCAACATGCACGAGCTGGACCTGGCCACGGCCCCCGGAGGCGCACTTGAAACGCTAGTCGAGATGCGGGAGCAGGGTCTGACCAAGTGGCTTGGGATCACCGGCCACGGGCCCTATGTGCCAAGTACGATTCTCGAGAGTCTGAGGCGCTTCGACTTCGACACGGTCATGTTCCCGCTGAATCCAGCAATGGCCAGAGACGCCAACTACCGGCGCGACTCCGAGGCGCTGCTCGCCGAGTGCGCGGCCAGAGACATCGGCGTTCAGACGATCAAGATGATCGCGCGCGGCGGCTGGGGCACAGGGCCGAGGGACTGCCACACCTGGTACGACCCGCACCGCGAGCAGGCGGACATCGACCGGTCGCTGTGGTGGGTGCTCTCCCAGCCGATGCACACAGCGCCAAGCTCTGGCGAGGTGAGCCTGCTGCCCAAGTTACTGGACGCGGCTGAGAGGTTCACTCCAATGACGACGGAGGAGCAAGAAGCCGCCGTGGCAGCACAGCGTCCGCCATTGCCGCATCCGGAGCTTGCGATTGTTGCTGCTGATTGAGCGTTAACTTGTTGTGGTGGGGCTAGGAGCTCGAATCCGGCCCAATCAGCCGGCGTATTGACTCGGTAGTTCGTACCAGCGGCTACGCTCAGACTTCACGCGCTCGATGAACTCCCGCTTGTCCATCAGACGATGCCCTCTTCGCGGAGAGTACCGACCTCGTCTGCCTCTATACCGAGAATTTCGCTGAGAACTTCCTCGGTGTGCTCTCCCAGCAGAGGCGGCGGCTTGACTTCAACGTCGTTGCCTTCGACCTTAATGGGGCAGCCGATTACCTGGTAATCGCCCCGGACGGGGTCGTGGATGTCCACCACCATCTCGCGCTCTTTCAGGTGTGGGTCGTCGAGGACTTCCAATGAGTCCTGTACTGCGCCGGCCGGGAAGCCCAGATCGGTGAACGTCTTCATGGCCTCGTACTTGGTGACAGAGCTCGTCCAGGAGCTGACTATCTCCTCGACCTCAGGCCCGCGCGCCTGTCGAGACTCCGCCGTGGCGTACCGTGGATCGCCGATCAGGTCGGCGCGTCCGGCCAGCGCGAGCACCGTGTCCCAGGCGTCGCCCGCCAGCACCAGCGCCACGTAGTCGTTAGGGCCGCCCGGCTTGCACGGGTACACGACCGTCGGGCCGCCCCAGGTGCGATTGCCTTCCCGCTGGATTGGTCGGCCAGTGTTGAACGTGTCGATCATGCGTATTCGCATCAGGTTGACGATGCCGTCCTGCATCGCCACCTCGACTCGCTGTGCCTCGCCTGTAGCGTCTCGATGCCTGAGCGCGGCCAGCATCCCTATTCCAGCGTGGAGGCCGGTGCCTGAGTCCCCAACGCCAGGGGCTACGAAGATCGGCTCACGGCCCGGCTCGCCCTGCGCGCTCATGGCCCCGCCCATCGCCTGGGCGATGTGCTCGAAGCTCTTCACATGTGCGTTCGGGCCGTAGCTGCCGAAACCTTTGATGGTGCAATAGACAATCTTCGGATTGGCCCGCTTGAGCGCGTTGAAGCCCAGGTCGAACCGTTCCATCTGGCCCGGTCCGTAGTTCTCGACGACAATGTCAGCCTTAGCGACGAGGTCCAAGAGAATCTCACGGCCGCGCTCTGACTTGAGGTTGAGCGTGACGCTGCGCTTGTTGGCGTTGAAGACGATGAAATAGAAGCTGTCTACTTCTTCCGACACAGCGCGCTCGTGGCGTGTCCTATCACCGACGCCCGGCTCTTCGACCTTGATGACGTCGGCACCCAGGAACGCCAGCAACTGGGTACACGAAGGCCCGGCCTGCACCTGGGTGAGGTCGACTATGCGTATCCCGGAAAGGGGAGACACCCCTAGCGGCCGAATTCAGCGGCAATCCGCTCGCCGACCACCTGCTCCTCGCCCTCGTACAGGCCGAAGACGTGAATGTCGATGTGCTCCTCGCCCTCGCGAACGCGCATCCAGATTGGCGGGTCGCCCGCCTTGAGCCTGTCAACCAACTCCTGGGCTGTCAGGCCCGCGACGTCGGGGTCCACCTCAAGATGCACGCCGAACGGCTGGTGGCCGATGATGTTGTCCATCATCTCGACCTTGAGGCCGGGGATGTTTCTGAGCGGGGTCAGGATTGTCTGGCTCCGCTGTTCGACCTCGGCGAGACGCGACTCGTGGTCCATGGTGAACCAGCGCTTGACCGCCGCTACTGCGCCGATCATCTCCTGGCGGTCAACCTTGTGCGGTCTGCCGATGCCCCTGATCCGGCGTCCCTCATAGCCGACGAACGACTGGTATCCGAGCTTGCGGATCATGTCCTCGGTGCCGAGGGCGAGTCCCGTAGATTGTGGAGCGCCCATGTACTTGGCGGCTATGCACTGGAAGTCCGCTCCCATCCGCACGTACTTGCCGAAGTTGTCCAGCGGATATATCTGGCCCGCCGCATCGACAGTGACCATCACCCCCTTGGCGCGGGCGATCTCGATGCAGTCTTCCAGAGGCAGGACGTTAGGGTCCGGGTCCTGCTCCACAGCGTAGAAGTGAACAGCCGCGGTGTTCGGGCCGATAGCGTTCTCGAGGTCCTCTCGTGTCGTGCCTTCGTCCGTGCCGAACTCGACCAGCTTGGCGCCGGACGTCTCAAGGCAGCGGTCGTACCAGTAGCGCTGCCGCCGCTGGATCAGGAACTCGTTCTTCATTCCGGTGGTGTCCGGAAGCTGTTCGATTCTGTCGTCGTCGTCTCCCGCCATTACCGCGGCGGCAGCCAGTGTCAGGGCCGATCCCGCGCCGGAGGTCACCCAGGCCGCCGGTACGTTCGCCATCTCCGCAATGGCCTGTCCGGCCTTCTCTTCCAGCTCCAAAAGCGGGATGTAGGCGACGCCTGCCGCCTCCATTGCCTCCACAACCTCGGGCGCGGGTGTCGAGCCGCCCAGCAGTGTGACGCTGCCTATGGCGTTGATGACAGGCTGTGCTCCGATGTCCTTGTAGATCTGGCCCCATTCAGTATCAGCCATGTGAGGTCTCCTTGTACTTCGTATATACGTCAATTCCAAGGTTCGAATTGCCACGCCCTATGCTACTGGAAGCGCGGGTTCGTCACAATAGTTTCATCCTGTGTTGATCCCATTCGGAACGCGGTCTCCGTTTCCACGAAATGCCTGCTACTGGCAATCCTCAAGTCCTAAGCTGTCCACGTCGCTGTGCTCAGTGTCATGCAGCCCTGACGGCAAGCATCCGGGTGAGCTGGTTTCCACCCAGCCAGAGCACTCTCAGATTGGTCAGATTCCCCAACTCGGCCGGGAACGCTCCCGTCAGGTCATTTCCAGACAGGAAGAGCAGTTGCAAGTTGTCAAGACCGCCAAGCTCAGCCGGGATCTCGCCGGTCAACTGGTTGTCGCTGAGGTCCAGATCTTCCAGCTTTGTGAGACTGCCCAGTTCTGCCGGAAACTGTCCGGTCAGTTCACTGTCGCTCAGTCTCAGCCTGGTAACGCGCAGCGGCGCACCACTTATGGTTACTCCATCCCAGTCAATTGATCGGAACATCGTAGCTCCAGTTGAGCTCCGCATCTCCCGTCCCGATGTCTCAGCAGGAAGTCCATCACGACCTCGTTGAATCGTGACGTATTCTCAATGTTGGTCAGATGACCTGCGTCCTCGATGAGGACGTACTCAGAGCCCGGTATCTTCATGTGCATTCCCTCGCTGACCTCCGGTGGGGTCAGCCGATCGTACTCACCGCACACGATGAGGGTCGGCACTGCGATGGCCGATATGTCCAGGGACTGTGGCTGGAGGCCAGATGCCTCTATCGCCTTAATGTAGGACTCCGTGTGGAGCGCGGCCATGCTGTCCACCAACCGCTGGAACGCCTCCCTCGGAGATGTCGGCCCAATGAGCGTCTCAGCCACCGGCGGAGCCATCTCCGCAGGCGTCTTGCCCGCCAGCAGCGGCTCCTTCCTCAGCCTGACAAACTCAGCCCGCGCCTCCCAAGACTGGTGGAAGTCTCCGCTGCGCGTATCGCATAGAGTGAGCGTCGCGACTCTATTCGGGAACATCTCATAGAAGTCCTGGATGATCCGCCCTCCCATCGACAGCCCGAGCAGGTGCGCCTTCTGCGCGCCGTAGTGATCGAGAACACACTCCAGGTCACGGGCAAAGTCCCTGAAGTCCAGGTCGCCTGGGTAGTCGTCCGACAGCCCGTATCCGCGGGCATCCCAGGCGACAGTGGTGAACTGTTCAGCGAATATAGGGAGCTGGTCTCGCCAGTTAGTCCGATTTCCGCCAATGCCGTGCAGCAAAACAAGTAGCGGGCCCTCTCCGGTCCGATCTACGGCTATTCGAACCGGACCGGGGATGAACTCTGTTGTGGATGTCGCAGACGTGAGCATTGGATTCTCTCCCAGTGACTGGCTGCTGCCTCGGACCACAATCGTAACACTTCGATTCTCACACCATAAACGCGAAACGATGTAAACTGTAGCCGATACCGATAGGTCCGCACAGGAGGAATGAGGACAGCCATGATTACCAAATTTGACAGCCTGTACGCCGGTCATGTGGATATGGAGAACGTAGGCTACGACGGAATCGCGATCAACGACAGGTGGTTTCCGAACGAGCACCTGATGACCGCGTACGACAAGGCCGAGGCGATAGCCAAGACGCTGGACAGGCTGGGATTCGACTCGTTCTGGATGGCGGAGCACCACTTCCAGCCCGAAGGCTACGAGTGCATCCCCAACATCCTCATGCTGGCCGTCCATCTGGCACACGTGACCGAGCGGATCAACATCGGCTGTGGATTCAATATCACGCCAATGTGGCACCCGTTGCGGTTGGCCGAGGACTTCGCGACGGCGGACATCCTGACGAAGGGCCGGACTATCTTCGGCGTAGGGCGCGGCTACCACACCCGCGAGGTCGATACGTTCGGCGCGCCTCTGATGGACCAGGAGGCGAATCGCAACCTGTTCGAGGAGCAGGTGGACATTATCTTCCGGTCGTTCAATGAGGAGTCGTTCTCACACAAGGGCGAGTACTACACCATCCCGCCGGAGGTACCCTACCGAGGCTATACGCTGAAGGAGATAACGCTGGTCCCGCGTCCGGCGACGCTACCTGTGGAGTGCTGGCAACCGATCCAGAGCGCGACCCCACGCGCCCTCGACTTCATGGCCAAGCACGGCATCAAGGGCGTGATCGGCGGCGGCGTGGCCGAGGGCGGCGCGATGGACCGGGTTATCGAGTCGTTCCGCGACGCCAACGCCCGCGCCGGGCGCGACCTGGAGCTGGGCGAGAATCTGTCGATCGGGTTCCACTTCTACATCGCCGACACGCAGGAGGAGGCGATCGCCGTCGCGGGCAAGTACTACGAGGAGAACCTCAAGATGTTCGGCCCGCTCCGGCTGGTCCGTGCGCTCAGTGAGGATCAGATCGACGCTATGTCCGATCCCAAACGCGCGCCGACGGCAGACCTGCCCCGCATCGAGGCCGCCGTGAAGACGGGAGGCTTCCTCGCCGGCCCACCGGAGGTCATAGTAGAGCAGCTCAAGAAGCTTGAGGAGACGTACCCCGGCCTCGACCGGGTCGGCGTCAGTCATCCAGTGGGCACGCCCGAGTCGGTCATCCTTGAACAGATGGAGATGTTCGCCGAAGAGGTGATGCCCGCGTTCAAAGCCCGCGCAGTGGAGCCGGTGCCGGCGGACTAGATCAGCCGGACTCAACGCTTATTCAAGCCCCTAGCCCGGTCGATTGGGCTAGGGGCTAGTTTGGACTTGACACGTGGATTGGATTGGCACAGGCTTGGCTTGAATAAGGTAGGAGAAGGAGGTTCAGTTGCCAACAATCCAAATTGACGACGAGGTCCAGATTGCGCTAGTCAATTTGGCAGTTCGTGAAGGGTTGGATGTCTTTTCACCTGATACTCCGAACCTAGTTCTGCGAATTGAGCTCGGAGTGGGTCGGAAAGCACACTCGCCCACAACACCAACATCCCGGGAACCGAAGGATACGCCCATGCCAGCGACTGAGAGTAGGACAAGACCGCAGGTCCAACCGCGCGCGCATCAGAGGATCGGACCAAGACTCTTGAGAGAACACGGACTTGACTGTGAGAGAGGTTACTTCCACAAGGATGGCATCGCTTATCAAAATCCATACGGTTTCCCCGCCGTGTTCTTCGATCCCAACGGATACTTGATCGTCAGGGACGAAGCTTCCATGAGGAACAACCCCTACATCAATGTTGGCAAGCAGGTTAGCATTCCGAGGGGAGTCCACTCGGTACCAAGGTATGTCGAATGCCAGCACACCCACAGTTAAAACGGAGAACTCGATATGTGGCACATAACAGGTGAAGAAGACATGCGATGCACCGAGTGCAATCACCGAATTCCGTCTGGTGCGGAGTGCATCTCGCAAATGCCCCCCAAGATGCCTGAGAACTTCCGACGGAACAAGTACGAGAACTTCTGCATTAACTGTACCCTGTGCGACCAGACACGTTCAGGAATGGATCGAAGAGGGCTACAGCCTCTTGAGGATTGCTATGTCAGGCATCTCACCATCAGAATCGGACATACACCTGACCAAGAGAAGGCAGCAGGGCCCGTGCCGTGTGCTTACTGCAGTCAGACCATTCCCAAGAATACCAAGACATTCGTACAGAAGATGTACGCTTGGCCTGAACACGATCCGGAATCCGAGTCGGAGGGCAAAGCTGCCCACGGCAGCAGACCATTTGGTGGGGCTTCGTCAGGGGCTACGGCCTTCAGGTCAGGATCGGGCAGATGGCACGATCTCAGTCCCGAAACGCAGCAGCTGTTCCGAACGCGCGGGCTGGGTAGAGGACTTGGGTCCCGATCCCCCGGAATGGCACAGCAACTCTATGAGCAGAGCATCCCAAAATCAGTTCGCAATGCAGGTGACGGAGCAGTCCGAGAATTCCTGAAGGGGAAAGACGCTAGTCACATCAGGTCAGTGTCCAACGCGCCCGGACAAGCCAAGCAGCCAAGCAACATCGTCTGGGAGAACGCGCGCGCAAATCGCGCTCGTCTTGGTCGAAACATGACCACAATCGAAGTCGCTGCAGCAAAGTCGGCGAATCGCGCTTCAGCCTTCACATCGGTGGCGAAGTCAGCCGCAGGAAGGGCGGCTCGTGGAGGGATATTCGCTGCTGTTACTGAAGCACCAATCGCCGGAGTAGAGAACTATCTTCATTGGAAACGCGGACGTAAGTCTGGCAGACAGGCCACAAAAGATGCTGCTAAGAGTGCCGGTGTTGCCGGTGGGATGGGCGCCGCGGGTGCAGCAATTCTGGGAGGTGTTCCACTGGGGCCTTTGGGAATACCTCTCATGGTTGGAGGTATAACGTTATTTGCCGCTGGTGGAGTCGCTCGCATCGTCAAAGCAGCCAAACATGACCTTCCACTCGACGAGTACCGCATATTCTTCTGCAAGTATGGACGCTGCAAGACCAACTTTGCGCGTGAAATCACCAAGACCGCTCGCGAAAGTCCTAATTGGAGATTCTACCGCCCTTCATAGTGAGCTTTTCTGGTCTCCGCTAGTACCTAGCTCTCCAGTCAGATCTGAGTCGAGTGATGTTTGCCTCACTTCAGCCCCCTTACATCACCAGCAAATCAACCCGATTCAGCCTGCCGTTGACCGGGTCCACCTCGAAGCCCAACGTCTCCAGGGCAGTGACGCCCATGATCGGTGGATCGTCCTCCGCCCCGAATACCACGGTCACCCCCTCCTCCGCGTCCTCATAGCTCATGTTGACCGTTCCAGTATCCCGTATAATAACGCCACCGAATCCTTGGAAGCGTCGCCTATACCTTCGGCGTACTCCTAGCCGCTCCAACGTGTCAGTAGGCAAAACGCTGAGCATCGCGCCCGTGTCCACCAGCACCCGCACGCTCTCGCTCACGTCCAGTGACGCTGGATTAGATACACTAATGTCAACGTGAATGAATCCCACTGTTTGCCCCCTGGTTCCGAACAGGTGTCCACTATAGATTATCATGGACTAGACCATATAGAGTCATAACTTGAGAAAGTCATAAGGCATAGATCAGTGACAGACTTGGACAACCCCATCACACTCGGAGAGATCCTCCTGGAGGAGTATCTGAAGCCGATGGGGATTTCACAGAATGCCATGGCGCGCGCCATCGGGGTCTCACCTCGAGCTATCAACGAGATCATACACGGGCGGAGGTCTATCACCCCCGCCATGTCCATACGATTCGGCGCGTTCTTCGGCCAGTCGGACCAATTCTGGCACGGTATCCAGGTAGAGTGTGACTTTCGACGGATTGCCAAGGACAAAAAGCGTCTAATCTCAGGAATACGTCCTGCGTCACTCTTGTACAAGCGTCTTAGCCTACCTGATGGTCTGAGCCTGATCGAGCGCCAATCGCTGCACAATGCTAATGACCGTCCGCCCACCCCTCACAGTCTCAGCATATCCACCCGGTTCAGCCTGCCATGGACAGTGTCCACCTCATAGCCTAGAGAGGTGATCGCGACAGCGCCGATGATCGGTAGGACGCCCTCTGCTCCAAACGCTGCCGTTGTGCCGGCCACATCGCCGCAGTAGCGAATGGTGACGATTCCGGTATCGAGACTCAACACTCCGGTGGAGCTTCGGATTCTTCGCTTTCCTAGCCTCTGAACTCCCAACCTCTCCAACATTTCAGCGGGCAGGATGCTGAGCATAGCGCCGGTGTCCACCAGCACCCGGACACTCTCACTCACGTCCAGCACCGCTGGATTGGACACATGTACATCAACGTGAATCGATCCCATTTCGTATTCCCCACTGACCCGATAGTAGCAAAGGTCAGCTAGCTTTGTGAGTTCACTAGAGAGACAATTGCACTAACCCCTCTCCCTCATGGAGAGGGCTGGGGTGAGGGTGAACATGGATTGATCCCAAGCTGCCGGGCACCACCCACGCCCCTCTGGATTCCGGCTTTCGCCGGAATGACGGACTTATGCAACCGTCTCACTAGAGTAACCTTGCAAATCCGGCATTGCGATGTCAGATTTGCAAGGATGAGGTCACGATTTTCAAACCCCTACTTCACCAGCGCCATGCTGGTCAGGATGAACGCGTACTCCTCAGCCACTTCGTATAGCTGGTCGTATCGCCCAGATCTTCCGCCATGGCCCGCGCCCATGTTGGTCTTGAGCAGCAGCAGGTTGTCGTCCGTCTTCAGAGTACGCAGTTTCGCCACGTACTTGGCGGGCTCCCAGTAGGTAACCCTCGGGTCGTTCAGCCCAGCGGTCACCAGCATCGGGGGGTAGTCTCGCGGCTTCAGCTGGTCGTACGGAGAATAGGAAGCGATGTACTCGAAGACGGCCTTGTCCTCGATGGGATTGCCCCACTCCGGCCACTCGATGGGAGTCAGTGGCAGCGTGTCATCCAGGATCGTGTTCAGCACATCCACGAATGGGACATGAGCGACGACGGTTCCCCATAGCTCCGGGGCCTGGTTCAACGCGGCGCCAACCAGCTGTCCGCCGGCGCTTCCTCCAGAGATGACGATTCGCCCTTCCGCGCTGTATCTCTGCTCGATCAGGAAACGCGCGACGTCCACGAAGTCGTTGAAAGTGTTGGTGCGCTTGTCCAGCTTTCCGGCCTCGTACCAGTGGTATCCGAGGTCGTCTCCCCCTCTTATATGTGCGATTACGGCTATGAAGCCTCGATCCAACAGCGACAGCAACGACGCCGAAAACCCCGGCGGGATAGCCAATCCGTACGCGCCGTAGCCGTACAGGTACAGAGGCGCCGTACCGTCCACTTGCGTGTCCTTTCGACGGACGACCGAAGCGGGGACCTGTACACCGTCTCGCGCCGTAGCCAGTACCCGTTCTGTCACGTACTCCGATGCGTCGTACCCGCTCGGGATCTGCTGCACCTTCCGTACCTCGAGCTCTTTAGCATCAAGGTGATAGTCGAACACAGTATCCGGAGTAACCATCGACGAGTACCCCAGACGCAGCGTGTCCGTCTGGAACTCCGAATTGACGCCAATGTTGGCGGTGTAAGCCGACTCTGGGAATGGTATGTAGGTCGACTCGCCGGCGCGGTCGATCAGGCGCACTTGGTCCAGGCCATCGATGCGCTCCTGCACGGCGATGAAGTCCCGGAATGCCGAGAAGCCTCGAATGTAGTGGGTGTCGGAGGCGTCCACCAGCGGTGTCCAGGACTTCTCCGTGGGGTCATCCTCGGGCGCTATCACGAGCCGGGTGTTCTTGTGCGTGTCGTTGGTGCGTATCACGAAGCGGTCGCCCTGGTGGTCCACCGAGTACTGGTGATCGGCCCGACGCCGCGAGACCAGAACCGGTTCTGCCTCGGGATCGGACGCTGGGAGGAGCCGGACCTCGGAGGTGACGTGGTCGCCCGCGCTGATGACTATGTATTCCTCGGAAGTTGTGGGATGCGCTTCGACGAAGAACCCGGGGTTGCTTTCCTCGTAGACGACAGCGTCCTGTTCGGCTGGTACGCCAAGTACGTGCAGGCGCACCTGCCAGGGACGCCAGTTCTCGTCCACTACCGTATATAGGAACGATGCATCGTCGGCCGCCCACACCGCGCCCCCTATGGTCTCCTCGATTTCGTCTTCCAGCATCTCGCCGGTGTCCAGGTCTTTGACCACCATCCTGAACCGCTCGGATCCGTCTGTATCAGTGCTGTACGCCAACAGAGAGCCTGAGTTGCTGACCGACATCGAACCAAGACGGAAGTACTCCGAACCTTCCGCCAGCGCCGGCTCATCCAGAATCGTCCGGACGTCTGCGGTTGGCGCTTCCCGCGCGTTCCGACCGTCGGCAGGCCAGCGCTGCCACACGCGGTACTGGCTTCCCTCTTCGTAGCGCCACTGGTAGTACCATTCATCGCTCTTCCAGGGAACACTGGACCGGTCCGACTGTTCGCGCCCCTTGATCTCCTCGAAGATCGCGTCAGTCAGCCCCTTGTGTTGCGACATCATGGCGTCGAAGTAGTCGTTTTCCGCCTTGAGATACGCCAGCACATCAGCGTCGTCCACGGTTGGGTAGTTGGTGTCCCGCAGCCAGTGCCACGGGTCTTCGATCGTGATGCCGTGATGGGTGAAGCTGTGTTGCCGCTTCTCAGCCACCGGCGGTACAGGTAGATCAGTCATTTATGACACCCCTATGTCGCAACAGGCGACGACGAACGTGGCTAAGCTTGGTATGTTTTGGACTAGCAACGGGGCTTAACATCGGAAGCATCGGTACGTATCCAAGAATTGTCAGAGAGTAGCACACCAGGTCCTCTTAGAAGTAATAGACACACATCTAAGTTCCCTTGAAGGACTGCGGAGACGAACGAATGCGGGCGAGATGCCCGCGCTCCCAGGAGGCGCCTACCAATCTGGGACAGGTTCGAGCACAGCGCCCACGGTTGACATCAGCGCACCTGTGTTGGCAGACTCTGACATCGTGGCTGTGGCTGTGCTGGAACGGGGAGCTGCGATCCGTGTGAGCGACCGAGGCTTTGCAGTTGGGTCGGTGGATCTCACGGTGTGCTACATTAGCTGCGAATAGCCCGATGTGCCGAAGTGGCGGAATGGTAGACGCGCTGGTCTCAAAAACCAGTGGGAGCAATCTCGTGTCGGTTCGAGTCCGACCTTCGGCACCACCACCCTGTCTCTCAGAATAGCCCCAGAGGAAATGGCCCTGTCCTCCCGCCTCTCAAGAAGCCCCGTCTGGGCCGCCTCTTTTCGATACCGCGACTTCAGGTTCCTGTGGCTGTCCAATACCGTTCAGTCGGTGGGTATGGGCATGGAGTTCGTCGCCCTCGGCTGGCTTGTGCTGGACCTAACCGGCTCGCCGTTTCTCGTCGGAGTGGCGTCCGCAGCGCGCATGGCCCCGTTCTTCTTTCTCGGGCTGGTCTCAGGAGCTGTCGCCGACCGTGTGGACAGGCGGATATTCATCCGATGGATCACTCTGGCCGGGGCATTCATAGCCGGGCTGACCGCACTCCCCCTGTTTCTGGGATACGAGCACGTCTGGCCGATTATCGTACTGACCGTCGTCATGGGCTGCGTATGGGCTTTCACACTCACCCTGAGACAGGCTTACACCTACGACATAGTGGGCCCGGAGGCCGCGCTCAACGGCATGTCACTCACCGCACTGAGCCAGCGAGTTGGCGGCGTAGCGGGCGCTCTCGTGGCGGGCGGGATAATCGCCATCGCCGGCATTGGCGTCCAATACCTCGCTATCGGACTCTGCTACGCGGCGTCCGCCGTGATACTGGTCTGGACCCGTGAGGCGGGACAAGCCGCAGTACGGACTCCCCAGTCTGTCCTTCAGAACCTGTACGGGTACATAGAGATCATCAGCCAGAATCGCACCCTTCTGACTCTGATGATCCTGGCAGCGATCACCGAGATATTCGGCTTTACGCACCAGAGCCTGCTTCCCGTGTTCGCTAAGGACGAGCTCGGAGTCGGTTCCGTGGGCCTTGGGATAATGAGCGCTTTCCGTCAGGGCGGGGGAATCATCGGGCTGCTTCTGCTCGCCAATCTGAGCAACTTCAGGCAGAAGGGACTGATGATCTTTGTCATTGCCGGAACGTTCGGTCTGGGGGAGATGGCTTTTTCGCTCGGCGGCGGGTTCATCTACTTTGTATTGGTGCTTGCGCTGATCAACGCCAGCGCGGCGGCCGTGGACACCCTGTACAAGACCCTCATGCAGGAGGTCGTGCCCAACGAGCAGCGCGGGAGAGCCATGGGCTCGTGGCTTTTCAGCATCGGAGTCGCGCCCGCCGGACACATGGGCGTCGGCGCGCTCGCTAGCGCGTTCGGCGCGACACGCGCGCTACTGGTCAATGGCACCGTGCTGGTGGTAGTCAGCATTCTGACCGCCCTGGCCCTCCCCAAGATCAGACGGCTGCCCTAGCTGGCAGTCGATAGCCGGTAGCGGGTCGAATACCTCTTCTCTTTGATAGAGAGGCTTACGATGGCGGCGGCCACCAACAGCCCCCCCCCGGCGCCAAACGGCACCATGTAGTCTCCGGTGACATCATTCATTATTCCCGCGAACTGCACTGACAGCGCTCCTCCAACCGAGTGAGCCAGGTAGGCGATTCCACTGAGCGTGCCGATGTGTCTAATTCCATATACCTCCGCGGTTAGCGACATCGTTAGAGGGACGGTGCCGTACCACGAGAACCCACTGATTACCGCGAATCCGAACAGTCCCCATAGCCCTGGAGCGGTCAGCAGGACCGCGAAGCTGACAGCCCTCGTCGCGTACACCGCCGCCAGCACGTTCTTCCGGCCGAATCGGTCTCCCAGCATACCTGCTCCCATGACTCCGATGATGTTAAGACCACTCAGCACTCCGAACGCGATTGCCCCGGACGACGCGGAAAAGCCCTCCTCGATCGCATAGGGTACGAAGTGCGTCGAGATCATGGAGGTGGTGACACCGCAGACGAAGTAACCCCCTGAGATCTGCCAGAACGGGACCGACCTGAGCGCGCTCAGCCAGTAATCGGTCTCCAGCGGCCCTCTTGACACACTCCTCGTCGGCAGATGGGACGGGGCCTTCTCGTCTCCATCAGGCAGCTGCCCGACTTCCGACGGGTCGTCTTTCAGAATCAGGTACGCGACCGGGACGGCCAGAACGAGCACTATGAGTCCGAGGATCAGCCACGTGCTTCGCCATCCGACAATGGGAATGGTGAACGCGACGAACGGCACGAACACCAGCCCGCTGAGGGAACCTCCCGCCGAAACCAGGGAGATAGCAGTCGCGCGCCGGCGTTCGAACCACTTGGAGACCAGCGCCACGGCGGTGTTGAATGTCCCCGCACTGCCCGCGAGCGCTATCAGCACCCCAAACACCAGCACCAGGTAGACGATGTTGTTGGTAAACATCAGCAGGAGGTTCGACACTCCGAAGGCGGCCAGGCCCACGAGAATCAGCCGACGTCCACCGATCCTGTCGAACACTCTGCCAAACACGGGTTGGCTGATCCCACCCACTATCGCCCCCACCGATGCCGCGAGAGAGATTGCTGAGCGGCTCCAGCCGAACTCCTCGCTCATCGGGATGATGAATACGCCGAACCCGTTGTACGCTCCGCTGCCAGCCATGGCGACAAATACACACGCCGCGGCCACGATCCAGCCGTAGTAGATAGCGCTAGGTGTACGATTGCTCACTCTGGAGTCCGTATGCTGACTATGCGACTGCCAGTTTACAGGGTTCCGGTCTCGAGTGTTACGATAAGATGCTCTGTGCCGGTGCGAACACGCCGAATCCAGATGGCTCCGAGCCCCAGCAGACAAGGCACGATCGGATCGTATATGAAACTCAGAATCGTCAGACACGCCGAAAGTACGGGTAACGCCCAGGGTCGATGGCAGGGAAGGCATGACTCCCCTCTGACTGACCTGGGTCGCGAACAGGCAGCCAGGCTCCGGGAGCGATTCGCCGCAGAGGGCTATCGACCATCCCACATCTATTCCAGTCCACTGTCCAGGACTTTCGAGACCGCCCAGATCGCGTCGAGCGCGTGGGGCCTGCCCATAGTGCCGGCGGACGACCTCATGGAGAACGACGTCGGTGTGTTCTCTGGCATGAGCTGGGACGAGATCGAGCGGCAGATGCCCGAGGTTGCCAAGGAGTTCGCGGCCACCCGCAACTTCGATCTCATAGAAGGCGCCGAGACGTTTGTCCAGCGTTGCGACAGGGCGCAGCGCTTTGTCGAAGTGGTCACGGGCGATCACGCGGACGATGACAGCGTGATCGCATTCTCCCACGGCGGCATCATCCAGCACATCTTTGCTCAGCTCATCGGTACCGACCGGCTCTGGGGCCTGGGCGTTCGCAACACCGCGGTGTTCGAATTCACTATCGCGGTCGATCGGTGGCGTCTCGATGGACACGACCGCGCCAATATGAACCTCCGCCGTATCGATCTGTTCAACGACGCGACTCACCTGGACTGAGACCCTGCGGGCACGCGTGGAGCGCCCCGGATACCGGCTCAGCCGAAGGCTCTGCCCATTTGAGCCAACGAACAGAGTCCCGAAATATCCCAAAACATCGTTGAATTCTCGCTAGTCACCCATACACGACTCCGCTGTACCATTTTTCGACAGCACCCTATGTCGGAAACAGTGCAGTCAGCGGAAGCGTATGCAGGAATTCAACAACAGTGGCCGAAGCCGGGACCTGTGGCGGACCGACGAGTCCGATATGGTCAATATGCTGGTGGGTGCCATGTGGGAGCATCACGTTAACCGCAGGGCCAGGATCAGGAACTTCATTCGTCGCCTCGTGAAGCGCCCACGATAGGCAGTCGTAAAGATCTATTGCCCATTTGAGAAATGCCAAGCGAAGCATGTTCTCCAACCCTCCCCTCCCGACCGCCGACGTTTGACATCGCGTTCGACAGGTCCATACACTCCGCCCACTGACCACGCGGAACACTCTGCCTATTCCATTACCACACGGAGACATCGCCATGCAGCAGGAGCCCACAGCGCTCAGAATGCCTGACCCGGGCATTCGTGAACTTTTCTCAGAAAGTCAGCGGTTTCAGTCCTGGCTGGACGTGGAAGCCGCCCTTGCTCAGGCCCAGGCCGAACTGGGCGTCATCCCTTCAGATGCCGCCGAGGAGATAACCCGCAAAGCCCGCCTAGAACTTCTCGATATGGAGGCGATCTACGAGGGACTGGCCACGACCGGCCACGGCCTCGTTCCACTGATCTGGGAGCTGGACCGAGTCTGCGACGGCGACGCCGGAGGCCATGTCCACTGGGGTGCGACCACCCAGAACATCACCCAGACGGGCAAGTTGATCCAGCTTCGTAAGGCCCACCGCATCTACCTCGGTCAGTTGGCGCGCATCCTGGAAATGCTGGCGGATCTCGCCGAGCGCACGAGGGACTTTGCCCTGCCAGGGCGCACGCACGGTCAGCATGCCGTACCGGCCACGTTTGGACTCAAGGTAGCCGTGTGGATAGACGAGCTGATCAGGCACGTCGACCGGCTCCGCGGATGCGAGGATAGGGTCTTCGTCGCAATGCTGGGAGGCGGCGCGGGCACGCTGGGATCGCTCGGAGAGATCGGGCTGAACATTCAGGAGAGAATGGCGGAGAAGCTGGAGATGCATCCGATGTCCATGCCCTCCAGGACCACCGCCGACCACCTCTGCGAGTACGTCGTACTGCTTGGGATGCTCTCGGCGACGTGTTCCAAGATCGGTCGCGAAGTGTACACCCTCATGAAGCAGGAGTTCGGAGAGCTCGAAGAGCCCGTCCCACCGGGTACTGTCGGCTCCAGCACCATGCCGCAGAAGCGGAATCCCAAGGTCAGCCAGGACATCGTGGCGGACGCTGCTCAGGTCAGGGCGCTCGTCCCGCTCGCTCTCGAGGCGATGATGACCGAACACGAGGCAGACCGCACCACCAGCGTCATGATGGACAGGGCGCTCACTCAGGCGGCGATTGCCGTCGGAGATATTCTCCAGTACATGATCGAGCTGTTCAGCGGCTTACGGGTCTTCCCCGACCGGATGCGCCAGAACCTCAACCTCTCGGGTGGACTGATTATGTCTGAGGCGTTGATGCTGGAGCTGGGACGGCGAATTGGACGCCAGCGTGCCCACGACGTGATATACGACGCGGCACAGGCTTCTGTTGTCGAGAGCCGACCGTTCACCGCGACGCTCTCTGATGAGAAGGACGTACTGGACAATCTGTCAGCCGACCAGATCGAGACGCTGCTTGACCCCACGCTTTACACGGGCGCATGCGGGTTGTTGGCCGACCGGTTCGCCGCGCAGGCCAGGTCGGTCGCCGCCGACCTCGCAGGCTCGGCCTAGCTTCTCACTCAGCTGAGCGGCAGGCCGCCCGAATTCGGAATCACACCGTCTGAACGCATCGAGTAAATCTCTTCTTGAGTGTAGCCCAACTCGATCAGCACAGACTCCGTATCTCCGCCAAACACGGGGGACGCGCCGGTGCGCGCCGGGGTCTTGCTCAGGCGCTGCGCCGCCCCTGCGTGTTCGACAGAGCCAAACGCCGCGTGCCGCCCCGAGACGATCAGCCCCTTGTCCCTGGCATACGGGTCCGACCTCGCATCTTCCAACGTCCCGTAGGGAGTCGCTGGGACACCTGCCGCGGCAAGTATCTCCGTCCATTCTGAGGTCGAGCGCGACGCGAACACCGGCTCCAGCTGATCCCCCAGGCTGCACTCTTGAGTCCCCACGAACGGCTCTGTCGCAAGTAGTCGTTGCAGTTCCTCGTCCCTCTCGGCTGACAACGCCAGCCACCCATCCGACGTCTGATACAGCCTGGAGAAAGGAGCGCTCCCCTTGGCTTCCGGCCCGCTGATCTCATTCGGCTCGAATCCTTCGTAGTCGATCATATACGCCGAAGAGAACGTCGACGCGGTGTACGCCAGCGACGTGTCCACCTTCTGGCCCCTGCCGGTCCGCTGCCTCTCCAGAAGCGCGAGGATTACGCCGTACGCGGCCATGATGCCGGTCCCGTAGTCGTTGAACGTGTACGGGGGAGGCCCAGGTTCGCCATCATCTCCGCCGTTGCGCAGCTGCATCCCTGTTGCTGCCTGCGCGTTCTGATCGAAGCCCGGACGCATAGCCCACGGGCCATCCTGGCCGAACGCATTGATCGCCGCATAAACGATCCCGGGGTTGCGTTCGCTTAGCTGCTCGTAGCCGATTCCAAGACGTTCCGCGACGCCTTTTCTGAACCCAGTCAGCACCACGTCCGCGCTGTCCGCGAGCCTGTAGAAAGCATCCAGACCGGCGTCCTTGGTTATGTTCAGGCAGATGCTGCGCTTGCCCCTGCCCACGTCCAGCCACGGTGTGAGGCTGGGGATGCGGTGCTCAGGGTCGACCTTTATGACGTCGGCCCCATATTCCGACAGCGTCCTCCCGCAGGTGGGCCCTGCAAGTATGATGCACAGGTCGAGAACTCGAACTCCGTCTAACGCTCCGTGCATGGTCCCTACTCTCTCCTTGTCTCAGCCACTATCGTCTCGTTGTCCTGTCCCAGCCTGGGGGCCGGGGCACGCACTTCGCCCGGTGTATCGTTCATGCGCACCTGGATACCAACCTGGCGCATCGGCCCGAACTCATGGTCTTCGACGTCCATCACAGCGCCGGACGCTATTGCGTGCTCGGTCTCCATCCACTCCCTGAGCGTCCTGCACATCGTCAGAGGCACTCCCGCCTCCGCCATGAGACATTCCCACTCCAGCGCCGGACGCGCCAGCCACGGCTCCGCGAAACGCGCCTCCCACTCCTCTCGCTCTTCGAGATTATGCCGCAGCCGATCGTCGGTCAATGGCTCGAACCACTCAGGGTGCCCTAGCACGTCCAGAATCGGCCTGAGCGAACGCTCGTAGGTCGCGTTAAGATTGATCCAGCGACCATCCTGGCATCTATAGAACCGCGCGATCGCCGGCGATATGGCCCCAGGGCCCGACTTGACGTCCGGCCTTCTGACAACTGCCGACCCCATCGCCGTGAAGATCGCGTCGTACAGCGGCACCGTCACGTCCTGACCTTCGCCGCCGCGTGCGCAGTGGTAGAGCGCCGCCGCGAGCGCCGGCGCGGCGACCATCGCTCCGAATATGCTGGCGTAGGGCAGGGCTATGAAGCTCACTCCCTCAGAGCCGTCCAGGCTCCGGTCGGTGTACACGCCGGTGGCCGCCGAAATCAGTAGCTCCGTCCCAGGTGTGTCCGACTGTGGGTGCTCATCGCCAAAGCCCAGCAGCGTCAGGCGAATGATGTTCGGGTGTATGCTTCGTGCGGACTCGCGGTCGATGCCATACGGGTTCCCTCCCGAGTGGAACGCTTCGATGATCGCGTCCGCTCCCACCACGAGGCCCCGTAGAAGATCGGTGGCGTTGTGCCCCGCCACCACTGATCGCTTGCCCCGGTTCCAGACTGCGAACACGGGAGTTCCCCGAAGCGGGTCCCCTCCGGGCGGCTCCACTTTGACCACGTCAGCACCCTGGTCGGCCAGCAGCATACCAAGCACCGCCACAGTCGGATGGTCTCCAAACTCCAGGATTCGATACCCTGAAAGAGCGCCTGCCATCGGTCACCTCCGGCGCTGATTCTAACACCTCAGCCGTCTGCTATACTTCTGTGGCCGATACGCCTACAAGGTCTTTCGATTGTTGCAAACTCGTTATCTGTCATTCCCGCGAAAGTGGGAATCCACGGGCCGGCGCGCTCGCAAGTCCGGAGAACCGAAAGACACTCGCCGTAGGCGCCTCCGACTCAGGAGATCCAATTGACATCCCTGCCCAGATTGCTCCTGGCCACCCGCAACCGCGGCAAGCTCATAGAGCTGGCAGACCTGCTGGGCGATGTGCCCTTCGAGCTCACCTCGCTGACCGACGTAGGTATCGATGTCGCTGTCGAGGAGACCGGCCAGACGCTTGAGGACAACGCGGTCCTGAAAGCTGAGAAATATCGCGATCTCAGCGGCATGTTGACCCTGGCCGACGACTCCGGCCTGGAAGTCGATGCCCTCGGCGGAGAGCCCGGCGTGCGCTCAGCCAGGTATGCCGGACCCAACGCCACGGACTCCGACCGCATACAACTCCTTCTCAGGAATCTGGCTCCCGTATCGGAGCGATCCTGGACCGCGCGATTCCGGTGCGTCATCGCTGTCGCCGCGCCTCATCGGCAGACACAGCTCTACTCTGGGTTCTGTCTCGGCAGGATCGTGTGCGAGCCCAGGGGGGACAACGGCTTTGGCTACGACCCCGTCTTTCTGTTCCCCGACCTGGGCCTCACCATGGCCGAGCTGTCCTCCGAACAGAAAAACATCATCAGCCATCGCGCGGCCGCCGTCCGTGAGGTGGTGGCTGTGCTTACGAACACGCGAGAACGTTGCGGATGAAACCGGTATAATCAATATATGACATCACTAAACTCGGACAGCCCCAGCGCCGCTCTCCTGGACCGATTCAGGAGACCTCTCCGCGATCTCCGCATCTCGGTAACGGACAGGTGCAACTTTCGATGCCCCTACTGCATGCCTGCCGAGATCTACGGCGAGCGCTATCGATTCCTGCCCAGGGAGTCACTTCTCACCTTCGAGGAGATCACGCGGCTGACCCGTATCCTCGTCCGGTTGGGAGTGGTCAAGGTAAGAATCACCGGCGGAGAGCCGCTAGTCCGCGCCGACGTGGATCGTCTCATAGAGATGTTGGCTGGCGTTTCCGGCGTCGAAGACCTGACTATGACCACCAACGCCTACCTGCTTCCCCAGTTCGCTCGTAGGCTCAGGGAAGCTGGACTCCAGCGAATCACGATCAGCCTGGACTCACTGGACGATGATGTGTTCCGTAAGATGAACGGCCGCAACTTCGGCCCGGAGCGTGTTCTCGAGGGGATCGCGGCCGCCAAGGAGGCGGGTTTCAGCCCAATCAAGCTCAACTCCGTCGTCCAGCGCGGCGTCAACGATCACACCATTGTGGAACTCGCACGCTTTGCGAAAGAGCACGGCTACATAGTCCGCTTTATCGAGTACATGGACGTTGGCACGCTGAATGGCTGGAAGATGGACGATGTGGTCCCCGCCGACGAGATCGTGGCCAAAATCAGCGCAGAGATGCCGCTTGAGCCAATTCCAGCCAACTACACCGGCGAAGTGGCCAACCGGTTCAGGTTCTCCGACGGTGATGGCGAAATCGGCGTCATAGCCTCCGTGACCAAGCCATTCTGCGGAGACTGCTCCAGGATGAGGCTCTCGCCCGAGGGGCAGATAGTCACCTGTCTGTTCGCGACATCCGGCACCGATCTGCGGACGCCTCTGCGTTCCAACGCCACCGATGAGGAGATCGAGGAGATCGTCCGTAGCATATGGAGTGTCAGGGACGACCGCTACTCCGAGATCAGGACCATGTTCACCGACGAGCCGCGCAAGAAAGTGGAGATGTACCACATCGGCGGTTAGCCCACCACTCCACGACCGTCTCTGATCTGACGCTCCCCTTCCCAAGTATCCCGGTCTCGTCTCGTACTTTGCTGTGCGGCTCGCCTACGGCCTACGGGTCAGTGCAGTCCCGGGTGTACCCGCACTGGAGAAACTGTAGCTTACAGTGAATCGCGATCATCGCGGTCCCGCACAGGTCGCATCTGATTTCGATCTTGGCAGACATGACCTTGTGACGTTATCCATGAAAACCAGATGCCCCGCATTGAGCGGGGCATCTGGTTGTTTACTTAGTTATTGTCGATTGTCTAAGCTCTGTTTCGGACCCGTCGTCCTCTCTCCCTGATGGACATCACGCCACCTACTGCGAGTAGCCCAGCAGCAGCCAGGATTATCAGCAGTACCACGGGAGAAACCGTCTGGTCGCCAACTCCGGGCAGGCCCGGCGCGGTCGGCTGTGGTGGCGCAGGTGTCGGTACCGGAGTCGGTACCGGAGTAGCAGTCGCCGGCGGAGGCGGAGGCGGCGTTGGGGTCGCCAGGGCGGGAAGACCGCCTGCTCTGACGATCCAAGAGACGGCCATCTGGGCCTGACGGTAACCTTGCATGGCTCCGCCTTCGCCCATGTCGCCTTCTACCATGTTGTCGCCGTCAGAGTCGAAGCCGTACATTGCGGCTTCCAGCAGGCTTATGACCGTCCTGCCGCCTGGCCCGACGAAAACCTTCGCCAGTTCGGCGTCATCCTGGTCGGCAGCGGACAAGGCCGCGTCCCGTGCCATCATGGCGTACATCTCGGCATTCGTCGCCGATGTATAAGCCATTGAGGAATACATCGCGCGCGCCGACCCCTCTTCGCCTGAAGACATCGCGGCTGCTTTCGCCATTGCCGCGTGCCCAAGCGCTCCGGTGCCGTCCCCGGGGTCGCCATGGCTGGAGTCGTAATTGGCCCCTTCCGAACCCTCGAGGATGTTGACTACATGCCGCGCATGATTCACTACATCTTCGATTGTGTCGGACCCTGCGGCCAAGTTCGCGTGCATAGAGGCCACTTCGAGCTGGGACCTCAGGCCTGACATGGACATGACCAGACCTCTTACCTGGCCGAGCATGTCCCCTTCAAAGACATCGGATGCTTCACCCTGATCTGTCGGACCAGCAGGGGAAGATCCCGCGTCTTCAAGCGAGATGGCCCAACCGCTGTAGGCCGCGATCAGGTTTTCACCGGTGTAGCTATCAGAACTGCTATCGAACGTAAGGCTCGCGCTGCCGTCGTCGCCAACACCGAGCGTCCCGACTCTCAGGAATGCCGTCTGCTGCTCTGCGACTAGCCAAACGGCGTACTCTTTGCCCGCGTCGGGAGCCGAGGCCCCCGTCAAGCTGACTTCGAGCCCGTCGCTCATTCCGGCATCGTCAAATACTGTCGCAGTGCCCTCTCCAAGACCATGACCGTCGGACATGACTACGGTTGTGGGTACGGCCAGCAGCAACAAGAGAGCCAAGACTAGTAAGAATTTAGACTTGGGCATACTGAATGACTCCCCTCCGAAATTGAGGATAAAGACCTAATGATTGTTTGATAATCTCGTACACATTTACACCGTGATACCCTACCATAAGGCGCAGGTCAAGCATAGGGCCTGTTTGACGATCTTTTTAGACAATTCTAAAGTCCGCCGCTGAGGACACTCACGCCGGTAGGGTCTTTGCTGCCTCCGCTGGGTTCGATCGTTATGCCTACGGCATCGAACTCCCAGAAAGGAGCCACGGGTATAATAACAGTCTGACCGTATCCAGTCGAGTCCACTGTGAACCACCCGGAATTGTGCATCCGGCTGTTCCTGATCAGCCAGACCTGATAGACCATTCCATACGGCAGTGGCGGCAGGTCGACCACCAGAAGGAGAGCTCTGTTGGACGTGCGCGACGCCACCAGCAAGCCGCGCGCCGTCGCGCCGGGACCCGTTCCACTCAGCATGTTCACGGATGCCCCCGGCGACGAGGACATCAGCAACGCTTCACGACCGGGTTCACGGGCGTCCGCCACGATCGAGCCAGCCTCGAGGGCCATGGGCGGCTGTTCAGGAGAAGCGCTGTTCAACCTTTCGTTGAACCACACGCCGACGATGACGACGACGGCAGCGACGACCCCTATCAGCGCCATCTTGCCGGAGTGTACCGACAGACTTCTGAATACGTCGTCTAAGTATGAAGACAGGCTATCGTGTATGCGAGCGGGAGCGCGCGTGGACCGCTCTTCGGACTCAACGCGGCCAAGCAGACGGTCCTTCACACGGCGCGGAGCGTTTCGTTGGGGAACGGAAAAGGCGAGTCGGGCCACGGTCTCGCCATCGCCCTCCACCAGCATGGTGCATGATGGGCAAGTTTCCAGGTGCGACTCCAGCAGAAGCGCATCAGGCTCGTCGATATCTTCCAGTAGATATGACCGAATTAGCTCCGTGGCCGAGTCACACTCTATTCTCGGCAGACTCTTGGATCTGCGGTTCCAGGACATTTCTGAGCTTCTTTATCGCCAGCCGCATCCTGGTCTTGACCGTTCCAAGCGGCTGATCAAGATGTCTCGAAATCTCCGAATGAGTCAGCCCTCCGAAATACGCGAGAACCACCACCTCTCGCTGCTCTGGCCTGAGTGTCGTGAGCGCGTCCTTGAGCCGGCTTCCCTCGAACTGGGCCGTCGCATACTCGGTGGGATCGTGTTCTCGCGACTCGCTCGCCCTGTTCGTGAGGTCCACGCCATGCCGGATCCTATTGTAGTCTCTCTTGCGCTTGCGCAGCTCGTCTATCGTCCGGTTGTGGGCGATGCTGAACAGCCAGCTTGTCACTTTCCCGCGAGGAGCTTTGTAGCTGCCCGCGCGTCTCCATATGTTGAAGAAGGTATCCTGCGCTACCTCTTCGGCAGCTCCGGCGTCTCTCAGCATGTGCATCGCCAGAGAGTAAACCGGGCCCGAGTATCTCGTGTACAGCTCTTCGAGGGCTGCCCGATCGCTGGAGCATATCGCCTCGATCAGTTGCCTGTCTTCCGCCTGTCCGTAGTCCATGGCTGACACCATGAGAGCGAACCTCTGATGGGCCGCTCACCCTCCATATACGCTTGACTGGGAATCCTAGATTTCGCCTTGATCACCTAACACGGCGGACTGGACCCGGACCACGCTATTCCCTACCACTTGGCGCGAGCACATTCCGTCTGTTCTAATTGCCTTGATTGACCCGGCAGAGTAGCTCTTACCGTCTTATAACGTAACGATCTCAAAATGGTTAGCGACCGAATGCCTTTGCAGACCAACCTCGCTCATACACCGTTAGATGCCAAAGTACTCTGCCGGGGTGCGGATGATCTCGGTCTCCCCCTGGAACCTACGCAGGTCTGTGAGTTTCGACGGTACTATCGCGCTCTGCTCGAATGGAACGCGATTATGAACCTTACGTCTGTTACCGACCGGGAGCAGGTGCAGCGACGTCACTTCCTCGACTCACTGTCATTGGCTCCAGTGATCAGGACCCACAACCTGGAAAAGTGTCGATTCATAGACATAGGAAGCGGAGCCGGACTGCCCGGCATTCCCATGAAGATCGCGTTCCCCAGCATGACTGGCACCCTGGTGGACGCGACTGCCAAAAAGGTCAGGTTTCTGAAATCTGTTATCGACACGCTGAAGCTGCGCGGCGTGGAGGCGCTTCATGGACGCTCCGAGGAGCTTGCCCGTCTGCCCGATCTGCGGGAACAGTTCGACCTGGTAGTGGCCCGTGCGGTCGCGCCCATGCCTGTCCTTGCCGAGTTGACTCTCCCCTTCTGCCGACCCGGGGGTCACGTTGTGGTCCACAAGACGTCAAGCGCGGCAGGAGAGATCGAGGAGTCTCGGTACGCGATCGACACCCTCGGAGGGGAAGTCCGCGACTTCATCGTGACCGACCATGACGGTTCCGACTCCGGCAGACTCCTGCTCGTGGTCGCCAAGGTCGGCCCGACCCCGGAAGGCTATCCTCGGCGTTCCGGCATCCCGGCCAAGCGCCCCCTTTCCCGCTAGTGACGGCCTCCGCACACCACCGCGAGAATAGTTAGTCACCAATGAGACGACCCAGAAGGCAGCGTCCTCATGCGGAATCGATCAGACACCGCGTCTTGTCATGGCCCACGCTCTTGTCCTACGGAGTCGCGATCGTCTTGATCAGCTTCCTCGTTCTCAGGTTCGACCTCGATTGGGAGAGTACATGGCAGAGCATCCGGTCCATCGACCCATGGCTGTACGCGCTTGCTGTAGTGTCCTATTATCTCAGCTTTCTGTTCAGGGGCGCTCGGTGGCGGATACTCGCCAGAAACGCTGAGGAGCGTCGCCCCGAAATGGCCGGGCTTCCTTCGACTCCGGCCACCTCGATGCTCATTGTCATCGGATGGTTCGTAAACTCGGTCACCTGGCTGCGACTTGGAGACGCCTACCGGGCGTACGCGTTCTCGGAAGATTCGGGGGCCTCGTTCTCATGGAGTCTTGGCACACTTCTCGCCGAGCGGCTGCTTGACATGGTCACCGTCGCGGCGCTGATAGTCATAAGCGTGCTGCTATTGACCATCACCAGCGGCCTGGCGGTGTCCGCGTACATAGTCGGCACCGCACTGCTCATGGCATTGGCGATCGGTCTGCTTGTGGTCTGGATGAGGTTCTACGGCGCCCGTCTGGCCCGGCTTCTGCCCCGCAGACTCGAAGACGCGTACCACGGATTTCACCAGGGGACCCTGGGCAGCTTCGACCATCTGCCGACCGTGCTGTCGCTGGGTATCATCGGATGGCTGCTGGAGATGGCGCGACTGTACCTGGTGGCGCAGGCGCTGGATATCGACGTAGGACTCGCGCTGATTCCTGTCGTCGCGCTGGGCCACGCAATCTTGAGCACTGTCCCCACACCCGGCGGAATGGGCGCCGTCGAGCCTGGAGTGACTGGGATTCTCCTGCTTGAGTTGAGCAGGCCGGACGCGGTCGCGGTCGCGATAACCGACAGGTCCATAACCTATCTCAGCATCGTGTTCATCGGCGGGCTGCTCTTTGTGGCAAGACAGGTCATCCGCGCCAGGAGAGAACGCAAGGCGAACTCTCAGGTACCGGCAGATCCAGCCAGTGTCTAAGCGTGGCTTTTGCGCCTCTTTCCGACCGATTCTGTCCGCGTACGTCTCATACACATTAATTCATGCTTTTTTCATCTTGACTTGCTCTAAGAATGCGCGTAGACTCCGCGCTTAGAGACATTCCTAAGGGGGGACAGTTATGGTTGCTAAACCGGTTCATCATGTTGTAAGACGCCCCGGTAGGCTGCACGGCCATCCGGATTACGACATTCCAGTGGCTGAGGCCTTGGTCACTGTACCGGGTACTCGGAAGAATGACGAGGATGTCTCGTTCTATACGAGGGTGGATCCTCTCGAATCCCAGAACATCGAGAAGGCGGCCGACCGCGAGTGGGTGTGGACCGTTTACACGCCCGAGGTGTATCACTACCGCGAGGAGCACGACAAGGTCAACCAGCCTCTCGTGGACGCTGCCTTGGTCTCCGGCGAGATCGAGCCGACCGGCACCCCGGACCACTCCAGGGACTACACCGATGAAATCCGCCTCAAAGCCCGCGAATTGGGCTTCGGCGAGGTCGGATTCACGCGCTTCGATCGCCACTACGCCTACCAGAGCAAGCGCCGCTGGATCAAGTATGAACACGCGATCTGCCTCGCCCTCGAGCAGGACTACTGGCAGACCCAGACCATACCCAGCCTTGACGCTGAGTTCGCCCACTTCGGCACCTACGAAATCGAAGGCGCGAGCGGCCTTGAGCTTGCGGCCCACATACGCGAGCTGGGCTACCACGCCCAGGTCCACAGCCCGAATGACAACAGCGCGGCGTACATCCCGATGTTCGTGGCTGCCGGCCTCGGTCAGCTAGGAGCCAATGGGCAGCTTCTCTCGCCTCACTTCGGCTCACGCGCCCGGCTCATGATTATCACGACGGACGCGCCAGTCACCTACGACGAGCCGATCGACTACGGCATCCACCAGTTCTGCCAGGAATGCCAGGTCTGCGTCAACCGCTGCCCAGGCAGAGCCTTGGTCAAGGAAAAGGTCTGGTGGCGCGGCGTAGAGAAGAACAAGCTGATCTATGATCGCTGCAGACCCGTCATGGCTACCTACGAGGGCTGTGCCGTCTGCATGAAGGTCTGCCCGGTCCAGCGCTACGGCATGAAACCGGTAATGGAGCACTACGTCGAGACCAGCGGCGAGATCCTCGGCAAGGGAACAGACAACCTCGAGGGGTTTGAGCTCCGGGACAAGGGCTACTTTGGCCCTGGCAGACTGCCGAAGTTCGAGCGTGCGTTCTTTGACTTCCCGCATGGCAAGAAGGACGACTGGCTCTTCCTCCAGTTCAAAGAGAAGCTCCAGTCAAACGGCGATCCCTCCACTGAGGACGTAACCGAATTCGTTTCCGAGCTTCAGGAGATCTTGGCCGACGGCGAAACCACCCGAGGCGACGAGTAAAACGCGGTAGCCGGACGGCATAGATTTAGCACACAGAAAAGCACAAACGGGGCCAGATCCTGTTGTAAGGACTGGCCCCGTTTGATCTGTCGCAATAGTCAAGTTTCGACATGTACTGCCCGACTCATTGAGGTAAGCAATGCCCGCCTTCAGGAAAGAACACATAGACGCCCTCTTCGGCGAAATCGAGGACAACTACAAGGACAGACCTGAGCGAGAGCAGCTACACCGCGACGCTCACCTTGCCATAGCCCTCCACGATGCTGGACGCGATCTTCCGAACGAGATTGACGATCGCGTTTTGGGCCTGATCGACAAGCACAAGCCTGCCGGCTGAACCCAGGCGTTCCTTCGCTGAGAGGCCCCGCGTTGGGCCTCCCCTCTAGCGGCGGCGTATCCGCATTGGCTGTCGGCTGAGTCCGGCCCGATGGCTGGCACGCCGTGCCGCCGTGTCCGGGCTTGCGTCCGCCCTTGCATGACACCCCCACCCGAGCCCCGTCTTGCGCAATGACCTTGACCGCGTTAACATTCTGGCCTACAGGTGGAGACTTGGCACCCGGCCGAGTTGCCTTATGATGGGGGCACATCATGAGTAATGTGGTGCTTGTCGTCGATATGGTCGTAGGCTTCATGGAGCCGGGCCACAATCTGTACTGCGGCGACGAAGCGAGACAGATTATTCCAAGGGTCCAGCAGTTGATTGGGCGCGAGCGGGCTGCTGGCGCTGAGGTGATATTCATCTGCGATACCCACGATCCTGATGACCTTGAGTTTGAGATGTTCCCTGTCCACTGCGTCCGCGGCACGGAAGAGGCGGAGATCATCCCAGAGCTCCGGGGATATGCCGGGGTAACATTGCGCAAACGCCGCTACAGCGCGTTCTTCGAGACGGATCTCGAGCAGCAACTGGCCAACCTCAATCCAGACAAGGTTATCCTATGCGGTGTATGCACCGACATCTGCGTGATGCACACTGCTTCAGACGCCCGCAACCGTGACTACGTCGTGGAAGTGCCCACCGACTGCGTGGCCAGCTTCGACCCCGAAGCTCACGCTTACGCATTGACCCACATGGAGAAGATTCTCGGCGCCAAGATGGTCGGCCCCGCCTCATCGGGCTAACGCCTGTGCGTCCTCGACATTCCAGATGGTAAACATCAACTCAACATCCACGCCATTCGAAATTCGCCCTTCCATACGGGTTGGCGAGACTGCCGACGTTTACCTGCAGCGCACTCTCACCATCCTTCGGAACGAGAGTGTCAATCCCACAGTGACCATGGAGATGTTCCCCGCGCGGGGCGGCATACTCTGCGGCATCGAGGAAGTTCTGCAGTTGCTGCACGAGGTGCTGCCCGATACCGGGGTCGAGGTATGGTCCCTCGAAGAAGGCGAGCACATTGAGGCAGGAGAAGTCGTGCTGCGTGTCAGGGCGCCCTACAGCTCATTCGGCCTGTACGAGACGTCGATTTGCGGCACACTATCGTCTTGCACGGCTTGGGCAACTGCCGCGCGCGAGTGTGTTGACGCCGCGGGCGGCGCGGTGGATGGCACGCCAGTAGTCGCTATGCCCGCCCGGCACGTCCACCCCAACATCGCCGCCAATATCGACTACTCTTCCGTAAAGGGTGGATGTACGTCGTGCTCGACGATAATGGGCGCGCGGATGGCGGGAGTAACTCCCGAGGGCGATATGCCCCACTCCCTGCCCCTGCTTCTCGGAGACTCGGTGCGAGCCATAAGGTCTTTCGACCGCTATCTTCCCCAGGGCGTACCCCGCGTCGCGCTTGTGGACACGTTCAAGGATGAGGCTGAAGAGGCGCTCAACGTCGCCCAGGCCCTCCGCGACCGCCTCCGGGGCATTCGCCTTGACACGCCGGCCGAGAGAGGCGGCGTGTCGATAGAGCTGGTACGCGAAGTCCGGGCGCGATTGGACCAGGCCGGTCTCAGACATGTGGAGATCGTCGTCAGCGGCGGCTTCACCCCCGATAAAATTCGAGAGTTCGTCTCGATGTCCGCCCCAGTTGACCGCTTTCTCGTCGGCTCGTACATATCCGACGCTGCTCCGAACAACTACACTGCTGACATCCACGAAATTGACGGGAGGCCCGTCGCCAAGCGTGGACGTATCCCAGGCGTCACAGCCAACCCCAAGTTGGACCGCCGCATCTAGTCTCGAGAGGCCTGGGGCGTCTGAGGCCGCATCTCGCTCTCACTGCGGTAGGCACATCTGATCTCGATAACCCGGCGCGTGCGCTCCGTAATCTTTGCCCAGTCCGCAATCCGCCAGCCGACGACCCAGGCGACTTCGTCTGACGAGTTAACTATCACGGGCAGCTTGTCTCTCCATCGGGCGGGAACGTGCGAGTCCTTCATGAATTCAGCCAGGCGCTTTTCGCTCCCCATGCCAAGCGGACGAAACACATCACCCTGCTGTCGCGTGCGAACGAACAGCTCGGAGTCCAGAGCGTCGGCGTCAAACTTCTCAGTCAGCCGGAGGCCATGAGAGTCAGCCGGAGCATTCGTGGTATCGAACTCCTCCAGTATCTGAGCGGATATCGACCACCCGCCTGATTTCGTGCTGCCAGGCACCGATAGCCTGATCTGGAGTGTCTCCAGCTCCGGCAGCAACCCGGAGTGGACACCTCCAACGCTGAGATATGCCCGATCTCGGTCCACGTCCAGCGTCACGTCGCCGGGGAGATGGATCAGCTTACCCGCCGAGCCTGCCATCAGGCGTACCATTTCTTCAATGTGGGTGAATTCCAGATCAATGGCAGCGCCCGCAGCCATCTCGATCGCCCGTCGCAGCAGATGCCTTTGTATGGCAGGGTGCAGCTCCGCGAATGCTGACCGGTGAAGTACCACGCCGGCGCTTCCATGCGTGACAACGTCCTCGGCAGACTCGTCAACCGATTGGGCCATGAAGTCGAGGTCATGCGAGACCGATTCGGCAAGCCTTCCCAACGAGGTTCCTATTGCCGGGTTGTACGACTCCATCTGCGGGATCAGGCTAATCCTGATCCGGTTGCGCGTCATGTCTTCCGACAGGTTCGACTCGTCGAATCGTGGTGACATGCCGTTTTCAGCACAGTAGGCGGAAGTGTCCGCTTTCGAGACCCTGAGCAGAGGTCTGAACACGGTTAGAGGCAAGCCGTCCACCACCCTCTTGGAGATGGCAGCCATTCCCCTCAGTCCCGTGAGGCCGCTCCCTCTGAGAATGTGCATTAGCACCGTCTCGGCCTGGTCGTCCAGGGTATGCCCGACCGCTGCGGCGTCGGCCCCGACCTGGTCAGACATCCGCGACAGGAACTTGTACCTGACCTGCCTGGCAGCATCTTCGATGGACAGACGGCGCCTCTCCCTGTATCGACCGACGTCTGCCTTCTCCAATGTTACGGGGACTTGCAGATCGCCCATTGCTTCGAGGACGAATTCGGCGTCCGCCTCCGAGACGCCTGGACGCAGTCCATGATCGAGATGTGCCGCGAATAAGCGTATGCCAAGAGCATCTCGGAGTTGGCTGAGCGTATGGACTAACGCAAGCGAGTCAGGCCCCCCGGATACGGCAACCATCATCGTCGAACCCGCAAGCCCGGCTGTTTCGACCTGCCGTCGCACCTCCGAAGTCAGCCTGCGGGTGACGGAACGCGAGTTAGAAGAGTCTCTCAACCCGACCCTCATCCATTGGGGCTACCATCGCTCCCTCATCCCTGCCAATTCGCGCTGTCCGCTATCTTCTCAGGTGCGAGGTCTCGTTGACCGACACCTGCACGATTCGCTCACCGTTCACGTCGAGCCGTGTGATCGACCCCAGATCGACTCTCAGGCTTCGAAAATTGTTCGGCGGCATCCCTAGCGCGGTACACAAGATCATCTGGATCGTGAAGTTGTGAGTTACGGCCACGACCGTCTCGGCGACGTGACGCTCGGCCAGCCTCATGATCGTCTCCCACGCTCGGTCCCTAACCGCCGTCAGACTCTCGCCTCCGGGCATGACTGCCTGGAAAGCGTCTTCGTCCCAAGCCCGCATCACGTCGGGAAATCTTTCCCTGAGTTGTCGTCCAGTCAGCCCTTCGAACTCACCCACGTCCATCTCGATCAGGCCGTCCTCGAGAGTGACGCGCACGCCAACCCGGTTGGCTATCGCCTCTGCCGTCTGTGCCGCACGCCTGAGGGGACTGGCATAGAGCGTGAACGGAGCGTCAGGATGCAGCTCCCGCGCCGCGGCGGCGGCCTGCTCCTGTCCCCGCTCGTTTAGAGGAGACTGACTCACGCCTTGAATCCTGAAGAGCCTGTTGGTCTCAGTCTCGCCGTGTCTGACCAGAATCAGCTTCACCCGCTACCTCGCCCATCGTCGCTGCCGACTTCGTGACTCGGACCTCGTCGATCTTCAGGCCCTGCATTTCCAGTATCTCAAATTTAAGGTCATTGAAGTCGAACTGCTCTCCCTTGTCGGGTATATGTCCCAGCACGTCCAGCACGAAGCCCGCAAGCGTTTCATACTCCCCGTCTGGAAGCTCGATGTCCATCTCCTGGTTGACTTCCTCGATGCTCATTCCACCTTCGATGTGGAACGTGTACTCGTCAATGGCCTTGTACTCCTCCTCTGGCGATTCGCCCTCCTCTCCGACAGGCCCCATCACCACTTCCAGCAGTCTCTTGAGCGTGACCAGCCCAGCGACGCCGCCGAACTCGTCGATAACCAGCGCCATCTGGTTGCCGGTGGCCCGCAGCTCGTCGAACAGCTCCGAGATCCGCTTCGTCTCAGGCACGAAGTAAGCGTCCCTGATCGCGTCGGTCACCGAATCATCGAGTCCCAGACCCTTCTGGGAAATGTGCCTCAGCACGTCCTTCAGAGAGATCACCCCGATGACGTTGTCAGGCGATCCACGGTACACCGGAAACCTTGTGTGAGAATTCTCAGCGTAGGTGTCGAGGAATTCACGCAGCGAGCCGCCCTGCTGGATTGCGACCATCTCGGTCCTGGGAGTCATCACCTCCCTGACCTGTCGGTCTCCGAACTGGAAGACATTCTCGAGCATCTCGGCCTCTGCGTGCTCGAACTCACCCTCGGCTTCTCCAATATCGATCAGAGTGCGAAACTCCCCCTCGGTGATCATCGGTTGGACGTTCGAGCCTCCCAGTAGCGCGTTCACGCCGCGAGTGATCCATTGGAGGAGCAAGACGACCGGCCACAACAGGTATTCGGTCCACTTGAGAGGGTGCGAATATAGGAACGCCATACGTTCGGCATTTCGCACCGCCATCGACTTTGGGATTATCTCTCCCAGTATCACAAGTGCAGTCGCACTGAACACCGTTGCGAATACAATGGCGGCCTCCTCGTTGCCTTGTCCTGCGTTTGTAACGAAAAAGGCTGTGACAACCGCCGTCAAGGCTGTGTTGACGACGTTGTTGCCCAAGAGAATCGTCGCCAACAGCCGTTCGGGATTGGCGACCATGTTGGCCACCCTTCTGGCGGCCGGTATTCCCTCGCTTACCAGGTGCGCGATCCTCGTTCTCTGTACCGACAGAAACGCCGCCTCCGAGCTGGAGAAGAAGCCGGACAGCAATAAGAAGACAGCAATTAAAACGAGATTTAAGAACCCTTCATCCTGCATGACTGCAATCCCCCATTTGCGCGACGGTCGCACCGTTACCTTGCCGTCAGAAGGTGAATGGCAAGCGCCTCAAACTTCAGTGGACTCTAAAGATACAGATAGAGGCCGAATCCAGAAAGGTCTGTCTGGTGACGAACGGCGTCATTGCGCTCGTCCTGAGTATGAGGTCTGTACAAATGGGAATGTCGGGCGTTCACTCGCTGTGATTGTGTCCCTCAGCAGCCCCATGTTCACGCCACAGATCTGAGGCGGCCCGGCGTGCCACTGTGCTGCTGTACCCGCGACGCTGAAGATGCTGCCACAGTCTGCGGTGGAACTGCTCGTAGTCGTTCCCGGCAAGGCGCCGCGCGAACTTGGCCGCCACCCTGCGCGCCGTTTCCTCATCGTCCAGATCAAGCACCGCAGCGTCTGCAACTGACTTTGAGACGCCTTTGGCGGTCATCTCCCTGACTAAGGCTCTGGCGCTGCGGGGACTGTTCCGGGTCCGGCCATCCGACCATGCGCGCGCGAACTCTTCGTCGTTCACTAGACCCTGCTCTTTGAGACGCCCGACCGCCCTGTCGATAACGTCAGATTCGAAGCGCTCGCCCAGCCTTTCCCGCAGTTCGCGCTCGGTGCGCTGCCGGTACGAGATGAGGTTGAGCGCTCGTCCCAGCGCCTTTCGCAGGGGCTTGTCTTCATTCATCGCGCTGTCGCATGTGGCGGTCGCAGTTGCGACCGCCGGGACTTGGCAGTCCCCCTACTCCTGCTCATTTCCGACCAGTACGACGAGGTCGCTCGCGTCCCCGGCTCCATCTCCGTTGACAGGAGGTACGGACTTTCCGGTTATCAGCTCCTCCAGACGAGCAGCCATCTCCGGATCCTCCCTGAGGAATCGCTTGCAGTTCTCTCTGCCTTGGCCCAGCCTGATGTCGCCGAACGAGTAGAACGATCCGCTCTTCTTCACGAAACCTTTCTCGGTCCCAAGCTCAAGCAGCTCGCCCTCCTTGCTGATGCCCTCGTTGAACATGATGTCGAACTCGGCGGTCCTGAACGGAGGGGCCACCTTGTTCTTGACGACCCGCGCCCGCACCCGGTTGCCCACGAAGTCGCCGGACTGCTTGATGGACTCGATGCGGCGGAGGTCAAGCCTGACTGAGCTATAGAACTTGAGCGCCCTGCCGCCTGGGGTCGTCTCCGGGCTCCCCCAGAGCACGCCGACCTTCTCGCGTATCTGGTTGATAAAGATGACTGCGGTATCGGACCGGCCGATGGCCGACGTCAGCTTGCGCAGAGCCTGAGACATCAGTCGCGCCTGGAGGCCGACGTGCGTGTCGCCCATGTCACCGTCTATCTCGGCCTTGGGCACCAGCGCCGCGACGCTGTCCAGGACTATCACGTCAACCGCGCTGCTGCGTACCAGGTACTCGCATATCTCCAGGGCCTGCTCCGCACTGTCCGGCTGAGACAGAAGCAGATCGTCCAGGTCGACCCCACAGCGGCCCGAGTATCCCGGATCGAGCGCGTGCTCCACGTCTATGTAAGCCGCGGTCCCGCCCAACTTCTGTGCCTCAGCCATAATGTGATAGGCCAGGGTCGACTTTCCCGAAGACTCTGCCCCGTAGATCTCGGTAACTCGACCGCGAGGCACTCCGCCCACGCCCAGCGCCTCGTCCAACACGAGCGACCCGGTCGAGATGGCTTCGATCTGAATACCCGCGCTGTCTTCCCCGAGCCTCATGATCGTTCCCTTGCCAAAGTGCCGATCGATCTGTCCGATCGCTACTTGAAGTGCCTCGCGCTTCTTGTTGTCCATGTACCCTCTCCAAGACTGCCTCGGCGGACTCTCCGCCCTGAATTCGTGTACTACTCAGGTGTGATACGACGAGTTTAACACGGTGTCTCCACCATGTAAATACATTTGTTCTAAAACTTTTGCGCAAAACGACTCCTCAGACGCTGAGCGCCCTCTCTTCCTGCCATCAGGCCGCACGGTGCTATAATTAGTCGTCTTTCCGCAAACACCAATTAGGCCCACTTCCAGTATGACCGGACAGCAGAGCAACCGGAGCCGCCCCTACAGCCGCGTCGTAGTCAAGGCCGGCACGGCTCTGATCACCAGCGGCTCGGATGAGTTGGACATGGACACCATGGCGGATCTCGTCGGGCAGATCGCCCAACTCCGGCAGAGTGGATGCCAGATGTTGCTCGTCTCCTCCGGAGCCGTCGCCGCAGGCAGACACGCCCTGGGAACATCGAACGGACACGGCAGCCTCAAAATGCGGCAGCTGCTGGCGGCGATAGGCCAGGGACGCGTAATGAGCGCCTACGAGCGCCTCTTCGGGCAACACAACATCCACGTCGCCCAGGCCCTGCTGACTGGCAGGGACATCGACGACCGCGAGGGTTATCTCAACATACGCAACACGCTGCTGGGCCTAATCGAGCTGGGAATCGTACCCATAATCAACGAGAACGACGTCGTGGCCGTGGACGAGCTTGGCGGCGAGATGTTCGGAGATAACGACATGCTCTCGGCGATGGTCGCGAACATAGTCGATGCCGACCTGCTCATAATGCTAGGCCGCGTGAACGGACTCTTCACCGCCGACCCTAACCTCGATCCGACAGCCCAGCTCATACCTGTCGTCACGTCGTTTACTGAAGAGATCGAATCGTTGGGCGGACCATCCGCCGACGGTCGCGGTCGCGGTGGGATGACGACCAAGCTGGAGGCCGCCAAACTTGCCACCGCCTCTGGCGTGGACTCCGTAGTAGCCAGCGGAAGACAACGGGGCGTTATCCGACGGCTCGTCAGCGGGGAGTCCCATGGCACCTTCTTCCCGACAAGCGCCACGCGAATGGAAAGTCGCAAGCGCTATCTTCTCAGCCAGATGCACGAGTCTGACGCTGTCGTCGTGGACAGCGGCGCGGCCCGTGCTCTCTTGCATCGAAACAGCTCGCTGCTTGCCGCGGGCGTCGTGGACTCCCTGGGCGACTTCGACCGCGGAGACGTGGTCCTGGTCCTGGATACCGAGAGGCATCAACTCGCCTGCGGCATTTCCAACTACAGCTCTCGCGACATCAAGCACATCAGGCGTCTGAGGTCGGACCGAATCGAATTGACGCTTGGTCACTACTTCGGCGACGAGGTGCTGCACCGGGACAACATCGTGATACTGAATCAGACCGCTCATGCCGAGGCCGCGGGCTCCGGCGAGCCTGAACCCGCCAACTGGAGTTGACCGATGCAGACCACAGTCGATGAACTCACAACCAAGGGCCGAACGGCCCGGATAGCGGCCCGCCAGCTCGCCAAGACTGGCGGTGGCGTCAGGACGCAGGCGCTGCTCAATATCGCCGACCGCCTGGAGTCGGACCGTGACGAGATCCTCCGAGCCAACGAGCGCGACCTGGAGAACGGCAGCGCCAAAGGACTGGAACCGTACTACCTCGACAGGATGATGCTCGACCCGGACCGGCTGGACGCTATCGCGGCCGACGTCAACAGCGTTGCGGCCCTTCCAGACCCCGTGGGCGAGACCATCGAAATGAAGTCGATGCCCAACGGCCTCCAGGTCGGACGCCGCCGCGTGCCCCTCGGCGTCGTGGGCGTCGTGTACGAGAGCAGGCCCAACGTCACGGTCGATATTTCGTCGCTCTGCCTGAAGTCCGGCAATGCCGTCATACTCAGGGGCGGCAGCGATACGATCAACTCCAATACCGCCCTGGCCAGTGCCATCCGCGGGGCCATCGCCGAAGCGGGCGCTCCAGAGGACGCTGTCCAGCTTTTCCAGTCCACCGACCGCGAGCTGGTGGGCAGAATGCTGAGGGCAGACGACTACATAGACCTGCTGATTCCCAGGGGCGGCCAGGACCTCATCAACCGCGTGGCGAGTGAGGCCACCATGCCTGCGATCACCGGCGGGGTCGGCGTCTGCCATACCTACGTAGATCGGGAAGCCGACATCGAAATGGCAACCGACATCGTCTTCAACGCCAAGGTGCAGCGGTACTCGGTCTGCAACGCTATGGACACCGTGATCGTCCACTCCGCCGCCGCGCCCGCGTTCCTTCCGGTCATAGCCGGCAGATTCGCCGAGGCAGGCGTCGAGATGCGTTGCGACCTGAGGGCGCTCAGCCTGGTCGGCCCAACCAACGGCAGCAAAACCCCCAAGGTTAAGCCTGCGACCGAGGACGACTGGAGCACTGAGTTCCTGGACCTGATCGCCGGCGTTAGAGTAGTGGACTCTCTCGACGAGGCACTGGAGCACATCGAGACCTACGGATCGGGCCACTCGGACGCGATCGTCACCGAGGACTATTCAGCCGCGATGCGATTCGTGGATGAGGTCGATTCGAGCGCGGTGTTCGTCAACTGCTCCACCCGATTCAACGACGGCGGCCAGTTCGGACTTGGCGCCGAGGTCGCCATCAGCACAAGCAAGTTCCATGCGCGCGGCCCGATGGGGCTGCGCGAGCTCACATCATACAAGTGGACCGTTCTAGGCTCCGGCCAGGTGCGCACCTAACATACCAATATGGCGAAATACAACTTCCAGCGAGAGACCCGTACACCGTTCTCCGAGTGCTACATAATCATGCAGGACGACAACGTCGTCGGCAGACTCGACCTGCATTTCGCCGGTCCCGTCGTCCACGCTACCCTCAACGTCGAGGAGGTAGTCACGAGCGACGGAGTCCAGGACATTATCGACGACATCGAGGCAGAGCTCCTGGACGCTGTCGGCATTCACCGCCAGGAGATCATCATCCACGTCCACCAGGGCAGGGATCTCGGTGTCTACAGCACAAGCGACTTCGAGGGCACCAACGGCGGCGGCATCAGGTTCAACTAGCGGTCATGCCCGACGTAATCACCGTCGAATCGCTGACCAGACGTTACGACGACTTGATAGCCGTAAATGACATCTCCTTCAGTGTCACAGAGGGAGAGATCTTCGGCATCCTGGGCCCCAACGGCGCCGGCAAGACGACAACCCTGGAATGTATCGAGGGCCTCGTGGAGCCGACCTCGGGCTCGATCTCAGTCCTGGGCATGGACATCGCCCACAGCGCCGAAGCCATCAAACGGCGCATAGGTATCCAGCTTCAGGCATCAGCCTACTTCGACTATCTGACGCTGCGAGAGATTCTGGACCTGTTTGCGATGATCTACGGCTGCCCCGCGTCCGCGGACGACTTGCTTGCGAGCGTAGACCTTCAGGACAGGGCGGACACCACGGTCGCCAAGCTCTCAGGCGGACAGCAGCAGCGTTTCGCGATCGCGGCGACCCTGGTCAACAACCCCGAGCTTGTCTTTCTCGATGAGCCCACATCGGGACTGGACCCACAGGCGCGCCGCAGTCTCTGGCAGCTGGTCCGGACAATGAACTACAGCGGACGCACCGTGGTCGTCACCACTCACTACATGGAAGAGGCCGAGTTCCTGTGCGACCGTGTCGCCATTATGGACCAGGGCCGAATCGTCGCCCTTGATACGCCGGGGGACCTCGTACGTTCGCTGCTGACTCCCTACCAGATTACCGTCGGGCTGGAAGGGCCCAGTCGCCCCGACCATCTGGGGTCCTTGGCTGCCGTCACCGAAGTTGTCGAGGGCCCGCACGAAAGCATGGTCCTCCACTCGACCGACTCAGCGGCGACCATTCGGGCGCTGATGGACTTGCTGTCCGAGACCGGCTCCATTCTCCGGCAGCTGGAAGTGAACGCCTGCAACCTCGAGGACGTGTTTCTGACCCTGACAGGGCATGGGCTTCAGGAGTAGCGGGATGCTTTTTCTGAAGCTGACCTTCGCCAACTTGAAGATGATCGTCCGAAATCGACAGGCGCTGTTCTGGGCGCTGGCTTTTCCACTGGTGTTCGTTTTCATATTCGCTCTGATAGGCTCGTTCACCGGCTCCGTTGACACGATCGGCATTGTGGACCATGCTAACGACCCGCTGTCACGGCAGATAGTGTCCGCCCTGGGAGAGGTAGGCAGCTTCGAGGTTAAAACTCGCGCAGACGTACACTCCGCTCGGCAGGATGTCGAGAACGGTGACCTGGACTACCTGTTGGTCATACCCGAAAACCTTGCTTCGCTTGTCCGAGATGAGCCTCCGGCGCCGGTGACCATCGTGTCCGGCGAAAGCCGTTTCAGAGGGTCCGCAGAAATTGCGGTAGAGCGAGTTCTGGATGGAATGAACCTATCGCTCGCTGGAGCCGCGCCCCGTCTCACTCTGGGCCGGGAAACTGTCCTCACGGAAGACGCTGACTACACGGACTTCGTGCTGCCTGGCCTCGTTCTGTGGGGCATTATGAGCAACTCTGTCATGGGAATCGCGGTGACTCTCGCCAATTACAGGGAGAAGAAGATTCTCAGGCGGATCAAGGCATCTCCCATGAAGGCGAGGACCTTCTTCGCGGCGCAGGTCTCGGCCTACCTGGTGCTGTCGCTGGTCCAGGCGGCGATGCTATTCGGCATCGGCTCCATCGTCATGGGGGTCAGCATATCGGGCAATCTGCCGACCATAGGGCTGCTCATTCTCGTGTGCAACGTCATCTTTCTGAATCTTGGATTCATCGTCGGCGCATTTTCCAAGACAGGCGCGGCTGCCAGCGGCATGGGCAACGTGATCGTGCTGCCGCTGGTCATGTTTTCAGGCATCTTCTTTCCGCCTGAGTTGCTGCCTAGTCTCCTGTCGAACATCATGCGGTTCCTGCCGTTGGCGCCGATGGTGGAGATACTGCGTGGGGTCACGCTCAGCGACAGGCCGGTAATGGATTTCCCGATGGAGCTTGCCCTGATCGCCGCGTGGATTGTACTCACGTCCCTGATCGCAACCAGGGTCTTCAAGCTGGAGTAGGCGGCAAGCTCCTACGTCGAAGTCTGGTCTTCCTGCGGTATGGGCGCGAGCTGTGAGACCTCCATCACCCGGAGGACGCCGGCCCTGGTCAGCACGCCAACCGGACTATCGCACTTCATAACGACCGCCTGCTGAATGTTCTTGTCCGCCAAGATCTTCAGCCCCTCTTCGAGGGGGTCATCCGGAGCCAGCGTGATCGCGTCCTCGGCCTTGGTCATCGCCTCCGACACCCATCTGCGGGGCCACTCCGCGATAGGAACGCGCCGGACGTCGGTCACCGTAATCAGTCCGTAGAAAGTGTCCCCCAACATTACGAGGTACGCCCGCTCCATCTTGGCGACCATGTATTCATCGACAAGCCGTCGGATAGACACGCCGGGCTGAACGACGCGAAATTGTTCGTCCATCGCGTCGCCAACCGTGCGACCCGATACGAAGACCCGCTCCGAGCTGCCCTGGCGCACCGACGAGGCGGTGGATTGAATAAACCAGCCGATGAACATGAGCCAGATGCCCGTGATCAGGCTGTTCGTGAAGATGGCGACCACTCCGACGCCGATCAGCCCGAATCCAAGAATCGACCCGGTGAGACTCGCCACCCTGGTCGCTCGCTCCTGGCTCCGGGTGGCCTTCCACACAAGAGATCGGAGCACCCTGCCGCCATCCAGCGGAAACGCCGGGATCAGGTTGAACACTCCTACCAGCAGGTTCACGAACATCAGATACTGGGTCAGCGCGGCAATCGGGCTGGCTGATGTCCTGAGGTTCAGATACATCAGACCGAAGAGGCAGGCAAGCCCCAGACTGGCGACCGGGCCGACCACGGACACCCAGAACTCCTCGCTCGCACTTCTCGACTCACCATCGATCTGCGAGAACCCCCCCAGAAAGAACAGGGTTATGCTATTGACTCGAAGTCCGCGCCTGATCGCCTCCAGCGAGTGGCTCAGTTCGTGAATCAGGACGCACACGAACAGCAGCGCGCTGCCGATGATCCCGACAGTCCAGTACTGAGTTGGGCTCCATCCGACGTACCTGCTCGGCAGCCACGACGATGCGAGCGACCACGCGATCAGCGCAAAGATAAACACCCAAGAGAAGTGGACCTGGATTCTCACGCCGAACAGTCTGCCCAGACCGAAGGTTCCTGACACCATATTCCTCCACTGTATTGAACGCGTGGGCATCAGCCGCACAGTCTGGATTCCGAATGATACGCAGGGAGCGGGCGACCGTCAAATGAAGGTCTGCTCGGGTCAGGGTCTTTCGACTTTCCCGGCGTTCATGGAGCGTTCTTCAGCATGAAGGACTGTGCCTCTCGGCGCGACGAGAGAATAAGGAACCCCCGACAGTTCCGGGAGGTCGTAGGCTGTTGGGAAGCGGAGTGAGACGTGCAGGCTAGCGGACGACTTAGCACAGGCTCCTGCCCTCTTCGGTCATCCGCTGCCGAGTTCTGTCCATCTGAGTCGATGATAGGCTGAAGGTGGACACGAACTTCACATCCGGCAGGAAGCCATGCATTCCAGTTGGCGAAGAGTCCACCATGAACTCGCCTGATCCGACCTTCACGATGATTTCACCACCATGGCAGCCGAGCTGGGCCTCCTCGGTTGGGAATGGCCAGTCTACGCCGTAGTCGCTGCGGCGGATGGTCTGGACGCTGTCGGGCTCCTGGTCAATCCAGCTGGGGCCCGACAGGCTGGCCATCGCATCGGGGTCCCTCAGGGTCGCAATACTTTGCGATGCTATAAGCCAGTGCATGAATTCTGTCAATTCGTCGCTGATGTCCAGCTCTTCGACCTCTGTTTTGAGAGCAGCGAGATCTTGACTGAGTCCTTGACCCTGCGTGTCCACTGTATCTCGCAAGGACGCCAGCTCCTGACTCCGTTCTTCACCCTGCATGTCCACTGTTTGTTGCAGAGAAGCCATGTCATCGCGCATCTGCCGAATCTCGGACAACTGGGTATATGAAATTACCCCGAAGACGATAACGGCCAGAGTGAGAGCGGCCATCAAAAGCACGTTTACCTTTGAGAGAGACATATCAAGCTCCAAGGGATTTGAGGACCATTCGACTGAACCCATCGTAGCACGACCTGGTGACTAAGGTTGTGAATGTTTCTCGATAGAAGCTGTATCAATTTTGTAGGTGACTCAATGGGCAGTCGCCCTTCGGCAGGTTCTGGACGAACAAATGCGGGCGAGACGCCCGCGCTCCGAAACCTTGTCCAACAGCCACACCTACAAAATTGATACAGGCTCTTCTCGATGGGACAGGGCGTAGAGGCCTGACCTATACGATCAGCCACCCGGCGGCGGCCTTTCTGAGCTCGGCTCTAAAGTCTGGATGCGCTATTGCTATCAGGGCCTCTGCTCGTTCCCGGTGATTCTTGCCGAGAAGGTGTGCCACGCCGTACTCGGTTACCACGGTATCCGACCAGAAATGCGGCATCGTGACGATCTCGCCCGATTCCAACCTGGGCACGATCCTGGAGACCGCGCCGTTCAAGGCCGTCGAGTACAGTAGCGTGATGGCCCGACCACCCTCGGAGTAAAGCGCGCCCAGATGAGTCTCCGGCTGGCCTCCGATGCCGTTGTACATCTGACCGCCGAACAAGCTCTCAGAGGCAATCTGTCCCCGGAGGTCCACCGATAGCGCGTTGTTGATGCCCACCTGGTGATGGTTCTGGGCGATAACCAATGGGTTCAGGATGTACTCAGGCGAGTAAAGCTCGAAGATCGGGTTGTCGTCTATGATCGCCAGGTCTTCCTCGTTTGCGCCGCTCCACGACGTGGCGACAGCGCGTCCCTTGTGTATGGTCTTACGCGATCCGTTGATGACGCCGGCGCCCACCAGCTTGGCCACTCCAGGCACAGTCAGCTCGGAGTGCAGACCAAGGTCCACCTTGTCGTCAAAGACGCCCAGCCTCGGCATATACGAAGACGGAGTGCCCACGCCGATCTGTATCGTGGAGCCGTCCAGGATGAGTCTCTTCACGTTCTCGGCGATAGCCCTCGTCTCATCCGATGGGTCGTCTATTCCAAGCTGTCTCTTCAGCCTGTTCAGATCGATTGTGGCGAAGTGGGGCGCGGACGAGGCTAGCCTGCTCGGACTCACACGTTCTATGATCTCCTCCAGCGACTTTCGGCGGTCATCGGGCAGATCGGAGGCCGCTTTCATGAGGGATTCGCGACTCAAGCTCGACTGCTCCATCTCGACCATTCTGTCGATGCCGTGGACTGACATGAAGCTGTCCCCGTAGGTGCGAATCAGTGACGGATTCACTTCAGCAGCGACCTTGCGGGCACGCTGGGCGAATCCGCGCTTGTACCAGGCCTGCGGACCGAAGGTGATCTGTCCCTGGCGGTTCGGCGGAGCTACGGTCACCAGCGCCACGTCTATCGGCTTGGCCTCCGCAGGCCTCTCGTCTACGGCCTTGAAGGTCAGCGAGAACGCGAGGGGCGAGTAGGGCGCCTGACCAGCGTTCTCATACGGTCTTCCGTAGGGACCAATGAAGTTTTCGATATCGACGTGCCACCCTGCCTCCACGAACGGCCCCAGGTCGACCTGGGGCACCGCGACCGAGAGCGAGGCCCCTTTGACTTCATGTGCGCGCGCAGCGAGCGCATTCAACAGCTTCACCGGCTGTTCGGACAGAGGAACGACCACGCGGTCGCCGTCTTCGACAATCGAGACGGCCTCCTCGGGCGTCACGAGCTTACTTTTGTACTCTTTCTGCCATGACATTGTGAGCAGGTCTCCGGCCGTGTCCTTTCGAGGTCACTGATAGACTGAGCTTCCAGCGCCCCCGCCCGCGGCGATGACCTCTCCGGCGATCGAGATCGACCTCGGTGACGCCAGAAATGTCACGACGTATCCGACCTCGACGGCGTCCACCATGCGGCGGATGTCGTTGCCCAGAGGTCCACTGGCCGCCTCATCGGACGTGCGCTCGGTGATCGTCGCGCCCGGATGGACGAGATTGACGTTGATTCCGTCCGGGCCGAGCTGATTGGACAGCGTCTTGGTCAGGTGGACCAGCGCGGCGTTTCGGAGTCCGCTGAACGTCCCGGCGTTCCTCGCCGCAAGCCCGCCGATGTTGATGATCCGACCCCACCCCTGTGCCTGCATGTGAGGCGCGGCGGCCTTGGCGCACCGGAAGTAGCCAACGACCTTTGTGTTGATGTCAGACAGCAGATCATCGTCATCGGACTCAGGCAGCGGGCCGAGCACCAGACCGCCGGGCGCAGCCGCGTTGTTGACGAGGATGTCGAGGCCCCCCAGCTCGTCGACGGCCTGCTGGACCATCGCGTTCACGGACTCGGTGCTGGTCGTGTCGGCGACGATGGGGACGATCTTGCGTCCGGTCTCAGCGGCCAGCTCATGCGCCGCCCCTTCGAGCACGTCCTGTCTCCTGGCGCAGATGACAACGTCAACGCCCTCCTTGGCCAGCTCCCGCGCCGTTGCCTTTCCGATACCGACGCTTCCGCCGGTGACTATTGCCCGCTTGCCGCTCAGGTCGAGATCCATACAGTCGCTCCCGCTCCTATCGCTTTCACTCTGAGGTCACCTAGATTCGATCTGAACCGGCGAAGAAACTCGCTCCCAGGTGTCGGTCTTCATCCAAGTTGAATTGACATCGTTGGGCCAACGATCAAATTGCCGGCTTCTGCCAGCCGCCTATCGCCGACTCAAGCAGCGCCGCTACCGCCAGCGACACGTCTTCCCGCCACGGACGCGCGATCACCTGCACGCCTATTGGGAGACCATCGGGCGACGTGCCACAGCGGATCACGGTGCCGGGCCATCCGGTGAGGTTGTACGGACCCGTGTAGAACGCGTTGCGGCTGCTGTCCGCGAACGTCTCGCCGTGGGGCGGCGCAGGCATGGCCGCGGTCGGGCAGATGATGGCGTCGTAGCCTTGCATGAATCCGAGCATGTCGCTCCTGTACTGGTCGAGCTCCTCCAGCGCCTGGGTGAACTCCTCGGCGGAAATCGGCTTGGCCTCCGCGAACCGAGACTTGAGAAACGGCGACACCTCGGTGGTGCCGGCCCTGTCCAGGAGACGCCGAGTCCAGGCGCGGCCATCTCCGCCTCCGATCCTGCCGGTCAATTCAGGAACGCGGCTCAGCGGCTCAGGCGCGTCCTCCTCCACCGACGCGACTACGTCGGAGACCACCTTTATCGCAGAGTTCACCGCATCTATGGTCTCCTGTGTCGGAGCCCTGAAGCCATCGACGCTCGTATAGAACGCGACTCGCAGCGCTCCGAGGTCCACGTCCGCGGGGTCGCCCAGCGGCATCGGGACGATCGCGGGGTCCTCCCAGTCCGGCCCTGAGATGATCGGCAGCGTGAGCACGAGGTCCTCGACATAACGCGCCATCGGGCCGTTCTGAGTGTAGGAGTCCGTTGCGCCCATCCCGTATGGAACGATGTGTCCGGTTCGTGGGACTCGCCCCGAGTTCGGCTTGATGCCGGCGATGCCGTTGAAGTGCGCGGGCAATCGGATGCTGCCGCCGGTGTCGCTTCCCACATCAAACGGCGACCCACCGGAGGCGACGATGGCCCCGGCTCCACCGCTCGACCCGCCGGGAGTGCGGTCAAGTCCGTACGGGTTGTTGGTGCGCCCATAGACCAGGTTGTCGGTCTCGCCGGCGAGGGTCAACTCAGGTGTGTTGGTTTTACCAAGCAGGATCGCGCCCGCTCCCCGCAGCCTGGCCGCGACGGTCGAGTCACGATCAGGCACGAACGTCCGGCGTCCGAGTGTGCCGCCCGTTGAGACCACGCCATCGGTGTCCAGGGAGTCTTTCAACGTCATCGGAACGCCGTGCAGCGCGCCCAGTGACTCTCCCCGCGCGAGCGCGGCGTCGGCCTCGCGAGCCTCATCAAGCGCCCGGTCACCGCACAGGCGGACTACCGCGTTCAGCCTGTCGTTGACCTCTTCGATGCGGTCCAGGTGCGCCTGCACGACCTCGACCGCCGATACGTTCCTGTCGCGAATTGCCTGCGCGATAGACTTCGCAGATGAGTAGATAATGTCAGCCATCGCTGTCCCTCTAGTGAGTAGGAATCAGGCCCCAGTGTACCGAGAGGCCTGTGACGGCTAACGTATCACAAGTAGAGAGCTTGCGCTAAAGCTCCGGCCTTACGTAGCCGCCAAGCGCCGACTCCAGCACCCCGGCGAGGGCCAGCGCAACGTCCTCCCGCCAGGGGCGGGATATGACCTGTACGCCTATCGGCAGGCCTTCCGGCGAGGTGCCGCATCTAACGACCACCCCGGGCCAGCCGGTTAAGTTGTAGGGTGCCGTATAGTGGGCGTTGCGGTTCTCCTCTGCGTAGGTCTCCCCGTGCGGAAGTGCGGGAAAGGCGGCAGTTGGGCAGATGATGGCGTCGTATCTGCGCATGTATGCCAGCATGTCGCTTCGGTACTGGTCCAACTCCTCCAGAGCCTTGGTGAACTCTCCGGTTGAGATGGGACTTGCTTCGTCGCGTATCGTCCGGATAAACGGCGACAGTTCGGTGGTGCCAGCCCTCTCCAGAATTCTGAGCATCGTGGCACGGCCGTCACCATCTCCTATTCGATCGTTTAATTCTGGAACGCGGCTCACAGCCTCAGGCGTATCTTCCTCCACTGAGGCCACGATGTCTGACACGGCCCCGACAGCTGCGGCCACGGCGTTCACGGTCTCCTGCGTCGGAGCGTTGTACTCCGGTGCGCTGGTGTAGAACGCGATCCGCAGGCTTCCGAGGTCAACATCCGCCGGGTCTCCCAACGGCATCGGCACGATTGCCGGGTCTTCCCAGTCCGGCCCCGAGATTACCGGCAGCGTGAGCACCAGGTCCTCGACGTAGCGCGCCATCGGGCCGTTCTGAGTATAGGAGTCCTCCGCGGCGGCGGCGTATGGAATGATATGACCGGTGCGCGGCACACGTCCGGAGTTGGGCTTGATGCCCGCGATGCCGTTGAAGTGCGCAGGACCACGGATGCTGCCGCCGGTGTCGCTGCCTATATCGAAAGGCGAACCGCCGGCTGCGACGATCGCGCCAGCTCCGCCGCTGGAGCCGCCCGGAGTGCGATCGAGTCCGTACGGGTTGTTGGTACGCCCATAGACCAGGTTGTCGGTCTCGCCCGCGAATGTAATCTCGGGAGTATTGGTCTTGCCCAGCAGGATCGCGCCCGCTCCACGGAGTCGGGCGGCGACGGTCGAATCCCGATCAGGCACAAACGTCCGTCGTCCGAGTGTCCCGCCAGTGGTGACCACTCCCTCTGTGTCGAGCGAGTCCTTCAGCGTCATTGGGACCCCGTGCAGCGGACCTCGCGATTCTCCCCGCTCGAGCGCGGCGTCGGCATCACGGGCCTCCTCCAATGCTCGCTCAGCGCACAGGCGAACGACCGCGTTCAATCTGTCGTTGACCTCTTCGATGCGGTCCAGGTGCGCCTGCACGACCTCGACAGCCGATACGTCCCTGTCCTGAATTGCCTGCGCAATAGACTTCGCCGATGAGTAGATGATGTCGGACATCGCCGCCCCTTGCGTGAGTAGGAATCAGACCCAGTGATATAAGGGCCTGTTACGGCCAACGTATCACAAGTCGAGGGTTTACTCTAAAGGCTGGGTCTTGAGTAACCACCGAGCGCCGACTCCAGCACCGAGGCAACTGCCACCGCGACATCTTCCCGCCACGGACGGCACATCACCTGCACACTGATGGGCAGACCGTCCGAAGACGTGCCCACCCTCACAACGGCGCCGGGCCAGCCGGTCGTGTTGAACACGCTCGTGTACAAGTTGGCCGGACTCGCCTCAGGGGTGATCGTCTCGCCATGGCGCAGCGCGGGCCAGGGACGCACCGGGCACAGGATGGCGTCGTAGTTCTCCATGAACGAAAGCATCCTGCTGCGGTAGCCGTCCATTCGTTCCAGCAGAGCTGTGTACTCCGCTGTCGATAGCGGCTCGTCCTCCTCCACGAAGCGCTTCATCCGCTCATGTACCTGCGTCGTACCCGCCTTGGCCACAAGCCTGCGTACTCCCGCGCCTCCGTCTGCAGTGAGGATGCTGGCGCCGAGGTTTTCGGCGATGTCGGGTGGCATGTCCTCAACCGCTGTTACGCCCGAGTCGGTAAGTGCGCTCGCTGCCGCTCTCAGTGCTGAGTCCACTTCGGCGGTCGGCGACACGGTGCCATTGTCGGAGAAGAACGCGACTTTCAGATCTGTAATCGTCACTGCTCCGGGGTCGCCAAGCGGTACAGGATGGATAAAAGGGTCGATCCCGTCCGGTCCTGCGATAGTAGAGAACCCAAGCCACAAGTCCTCAACGTATCGAGCCATCGGGCCGATCGTCGTGAGAGAGTCCATGCCACCAAGTCCCCAGGGGACTATATGCCCCGTGCGCGGGACTCGCCCGGAGGTGGGCTTGAGGCCCGCAAGTCCGCAGAACGCCGACGGCACGCGGATGCTGCCACCAGTGTCCGTACCGAGATCCATAGCCGACCCTCCGGCAGCGATGATAGCTCCGGCCCCGCCGCTGCTTCCTCCGGGCGTCCGGCTCACGTCATAAGGGTTATTGGTCTGACCGTACACGAGGTTGTCAGTCTCGAACGACAGCGTGAACTCCGGTGTGTTGGTCTTACCAAGAACGATCGCGCCGGCGGCACGCATCCGGGCGACGGCTGTAGCGTCGGCTTCAGGTACGAAGTCCTTCCGGCCCAGCGTGCCGCCGGTCGAGACTATGCCCTCGGTGTCGTGGGAGTCCTTGATGGTGATTGGCACGCCATGAAGAGGACCCGATTGCTCTCCGCGCGCCAACGCAGCGTCGGCGGCGCAGGCTTCGTCCATCGCACGGTCGGCGGCGAGCTTCACAACCGCGTTGAGCTTCGGGTTCACTTCGTCGATTCGTCGAAGATGAGCCTCGACGACTTCTACGGCCGAAACCTCTTTTGCCAGTATGGTCTGGGCAATGGATGTTGCGGAGGAAAAAAGCAGATCATCAGTGGTGGGCACGGCGAGTCTCCTTTACACCACGTCTAGCGCCATCATGTCCTGGAAAGACTCGCGTCTGCGAATGACGCGCGCCTCACCCTCGCGGGCAACGACGATCGCCGGTCTGCCGTTGAGGTTGTAGTTGCTTGCCATCGAGGGAGCGTACGCGCCGGACGATGGGATAGCGATTACGTCTCCCGACTCCAAGATTGGCATCTCGATGTCTCTCACCAGGATGTCGCCGGACTCGCAGTACTTGCCCGCGAGCGTGACGACCTCGGAGGCGCTATCGGACATCCGGGACGCCACTACCGCTTCATACTCGGAGCCGTAGAGCGCTGGCCTGATGTTGTCGCCCATTCCGCCGTCGAGTGACACGTACTTGCGCACGGTGGGGATGTCCTTGATCGCTCCAACGGTGTAGAGCGCGACCCCCGCCCTCCCTACAATCGAGCGTCCAGGCTCTACGATAAGCGTTGGCTCGCCGAAGCCCAGGTCGGCACACCGCTGCTTGAACATGGACGTAATGGCCTCGGCATAGTCTTCGACAGACGGCGGAAGCTGGTCTCGGACGTACCCGATGGCGAACCCGCCGCCGGGACTGAACTCACGCATATCCAGCCCCTCGTCCATGAACGGGGCCAGGTAGCTCAAAACTCTGTCTATGGCTACCGAGTACGGCTCAAGCTCGAAGATAGGCGACCCCAGGTGGAAGTGCAGCCCGACGAGATCGAGGTTGGAGGCCTCAATCGCCTGTCTGATGGCTACTGTTGAGTCGCCGGTCTCTATCGAGAACCCGAACTTGCTGTCCAGGATGCCGGTGGTCGTCGCGACGTGCGTGTGCGGATCGACGCTCGGCGACAACCTGAGCATGATGTCCTGTGTGACGCCCCGCGCCCTGGCGATGTCGTTGAGCAGACGAAGCTCGTAGAAGCTGTCCACCACGATCCTGCCGCAACCGACGTCGAGGGCGTACTCCAGCTCGTCCGGCGTCTTGTTGTTGCCATGGAAATAGACCCCGCTCAAGTCAACCTCCGCTGCGACGGCCACCGCCAGCTCTCCGCCGGAGACGACATCGAGTCCGAGACTCTCTTCGTCAACAACCTTGGCGATCCCGGCGTTCACGAACGCCTTGGAAGCGTACAGCACCTTGCTGTCCGCGTAGCGGTCCCTGAAGCTCTGGACGAAGTCGCGGCACATGCCGCGCAGCGTGACCTCGTCGAAGACCAGCAGCGGCGTACCGAATTCACCAGCCAGATCGACCGTGTCGCACCCGCCGATGGTCAGATGGTCGTGCGGGTTGACGTCGGCGGTGAAGGGAAACAGGGGTCTGTTTTCGAAGGGCATCTTGATTGGCACTCCTGGGTCCGTAGCAAGTGTTGTCGCGGTGTCCGCGTCTAAAGCGAGTCGTTCAGTAGGAACAGTATCGCACACGCGCCTTTGCCATGACACACGGTTCGGGCGTGGGAATAGTGGTAGCATGTACTTCAAGAGTTCAGGCTGGATAACTGTCGGCAGTGATCCAGGAGACCGCGCGACGTGACCGGACAGACACACACCAGTATGCCGACTCTGCGAAGAATCAGGGCAAAGAACCTGCTGTCTTTCGGGCCTGAGGGCATAGACCTCGAGATGTCTAACCTTAATGTCCTTATTGGCCCGAACGGGTCAGGCAAAACGAACCTGTTCGAGGTCATCAGGCTGCTGCAAGCCGCTCCGAACGATCTGTCCGAGCCAGTCCGAACCGGAGGCGGCATAAGCGACTGGATTTGGAGAGGGCAGCCGAAGTCGTCAGCGAAGGTCGAGGCTATCGTCGAGAACCCAGGTGGGCATCAACGCCTACGGCACGTGATCGAATTCAGAGAATCTGGGCGCCGGTTCACCCTTGAAGATGAGCGGATAGAGAACGAGAGTCCCTATTCTGGACAGTTCGACACGTATTTCTATTACAGATACGGGCGTGGACATCCAGTACTGAACACAGTTGAGGACAATAGAAGATATCTTCAGAGGGACGACGTCGAGCCAGACAGGTCCATCCTGTCACAATGGAAAGACCCAGACCAGTACCCGGAACTGGCTTATCTGGGCCGGTTCTATCAAGGCATAAGCCTGTACGGTAATTGGGAGTTTGGACGAAGCGCGACCATCCGCAATCCCCAGAGAAGCGATGTTCGCCCTAACCCCCTAACGGAGGACCTGTCGAATCTCGGGATGTTCCTCAACCGACTGGTACGGTATCCAAGCGCCAAGGCTCAGCTTACCAAGCACCTAGCTGACCTCTACGAAGGCATCACCGACTACGGACTGTACTTCGACCCGAGCACGGTCCAGGTCTTCTTCACGGAGGGAGACTTTTCTATACCGGCATCTCGTCTATCCGATGGGAGCATCAGATATCTCACTCTGCTGGCAACTCTGCTTGACCCGGAGTTGCCCCGATTCTTGGCAATCGAAGAGCCGGAACTAGGGCTGCACCCTGACATGATTCCCAAGCTCGCGGACCTGCTGATCGACGCATCGAGTAGATGCCAGCTCCTCGTGACGACGCACTCAGACATACTAGTTGACGCGCTGTCCGAACGACCGGAATCGGTGGTCGTATGTGAGAAGCGTGACGGACAGACCAGCATGAGGCGTCTTGACCGCTCCGAGCTCACCCACTGGCTCAAGCGATATGGACTGGGTCAGCTATGGACTAAGGGGAAGCTGGGCGGTGTGCGGTGGTGAGGGCGGAGATTTACGCTGAGGGTGGAGGGCCACCCGGTAGGGCCACAAACATCCGATGCCGTGAGGGTTTTACCAAGCTGCTCGAAAACTGCGGCCTGGATGTCGGTAAATTTGATGTGATTGCTTCTGGGGGAAGAGGAGAGGCTCGGAACGACTTTCAAGACGCTCACGCGGATGCCCAAGGAACGTACTACGTCGCGCTTCTGATTGACAGCGAGCGTCCAATCGCAAGCATTGACGAGACTTGGAAGCACCTCGAAGAAAACAGCAACTGGGAGAGACCTCAGGGCGCAGAGGACGACCAAGTGCTATTCATGACTAGGTGCATGGAGACCTGGATAGTCGCAGATCGGTCAACCCTACTAGAGCAGTTCGGCCCTGACTTTCGGACGCGCGACCTGCCAGAGATCGACAATCTGGAAGAAGTCAGTCCGGGCAACTTGGAGGGAAGGCTGGAGGACGCAACTCTACTCTGTCCAGACCCCTACAGCAAGGGTCGGAACTCATTTGAGGTTCTAGGCAAGCTCAATCCGAACATCTTGGAAGAACATCTACCGAGCTTCCAGAGGGCGCGTCGAATCCTGAAAGAGAAGCTGGGGTAGGATTCGGTGTAGTCGACCTACCTAACACCCTATGTCGGGGCCAGTCCTGTGCGATTGTCACCCCAGCCTCTATGTATGTTCTGCACAAGGTCCAGTTTAGCTCACTTGCCGCGCGGCCCCGGCGTGGCTCGACGACCCCGACAGTGATTTGGCATTGAGACTGTGTCAATTTGGTAGGTGGTTTCGGTCAGAGCGTCGTCTCATCCATCTGGATTCCGGCCTGCGCCGGAATGACGATATCCGCTAACGAGAGGCACACCTACTAGATTGACACAGCTTCTTTGGCATTGCTGAGTTTGACGCACTCCAGACCTTTCGCTAACATGGAAAACGTGCTCCGGGGAAGCCGCCGAGTCCGCACAAGGGCCGAGCCCACCCCTATCTCGAACCGATACAGCAGACACTCTTTTCTGCCCGATCAAGCGGACGACGGGCGACCGGAAAGGAGTGCCTATGCCCTCTCCCTCTCTACCTTCGCGCCCGAGTCTTGAGCAGCTCAAGAACCGGGCCAAAGATCTCCTGAAAGCGTGCCGAGACGGCCAGCCTGCAGCCCTTGCGCGTCTGCGGGCATCGCTTCCCCGCTACTCCCATCTGTCTGACGATGACCTGTTCGAGCTGTCCCTGTCCCTACGCGACGCTCAGCGTGTCATCGCCATAGAGCACGGATTCGAGGACTGGCTGTCCATGCGCACATACATCGAACGAAAGGATCTGACCATCATGTTAGAGATGACCGTCGACCACGTCAGAGTAAGCATTCCCAACAACCTGCGTGTGGTGGTATTGAAGGGGAAAGAGGTGAATAGGTACCTGCCGATCTGGATCGGTCAAGCAGAAGGAGACTATATAGCGCTGACGCTCCAGGGTCAGAGTCTGCCTCGCCCCATGACGCATGATCTGATGGACTCGATGATCCGCGATCTGGGTGCGACCGTAACGAGGGTCGTGGTGAGCGATATGAGTGATGACACCTTCATCGCATACGTGGCGTTGGAGACCGACGGCGCCACCGTCGAGGCGGACTCCAGGGCAAGTGACGCCATCGCCCTTGCAGTGCGCTGTGGAGCGCCAGTCTTTGCGTCGGCGGAAGTGCTCGACAAGTCTGGAATCGACTTCGATCCGGAGACTGGCGAGCCGACCTCAACGAGTAGGGGATGGCCGGAGTTCTCGATCCTGGCAGCCGAAGGGCCAGGGCGCCATAATCACGACACAGATGAGCGCCATAGTCACCGCCAAGATGAGATGGGCTGATCCGGCCATGACCGCGTGACCACATGCGTCCGCATCGGCGCGAAGTGGTGTAAGGTATGGTGATGGTTTCATTCCTAACCAAAGCCCCCCGATCCCGTCGGACTCTGATCTTCGGTTCTACCATGCACGTGTGGAGCGACCTGTTCTTCGCGCTGCTCGTGCCCCTTCTGCCCCTCATCAAGGAAGACTTGGGACTGTCGTTCACACAGGTGGGAATGCTGCGGTCTGTCTTCAGCGGGGCGTCAGCCATTCTCCAGGTGCCGGCAGGACTGTTGGCGGAGTCGGCAGGCGAGTTCTGGATGCTGACACTTGGAAACGTGTGGGTATCGGCGGGGCTGATCGCAATGGGCCTCTCGCAGATCTTCCTGGTCCTCGTGATCACCTCGGGAATAGGAGGTCTGGGAGGGGGCACTCAACATCCCCTCGCGTCCAGCATGGTGTCCCGTGCGTACGACGACAGGGGTCGAGCAACCGCCGTGGGCACCGTCAACTTCGCGGGCGACCTCGGCAAGATGCTCGCGCCTCTGGTGGCAGGGCTGTTCGCGGTTAGGTTCGGGTGGCGCGAGACATTCCTAATCGTCGGAATATCCGGGCTGGTCTTCATGGTGGCCTCCATGTTCACGCGCCGGACCGTGGACATCGGCAAGCCGAGCGCGAGCGACGCCGGCGAGACCAAGTCTGACGACAACTCTGGTGCTCGACTCGGCGGCTTCATCACGCTGAGCGGAGTCGGTGTGCTCGACTCCGCAGTACGGACATCCGCGCTTGTCTTCCTGCCTTTCGTTATGGACGCGAAGGACATGGGTCCAGGCCAGATCAGCGCGATGCTCTTCCTCTTGTTCGGTGGCGGCGCAATCGGCAAGTTCGTGTGCGGCTGGCTCGGCGACCGCATGGACACCATCAGCCTGATCTGGGCAACCAAGGGGCTGACCGCGCTGTTGCTGGTCGTGTCCCTGGCGACGCCGGCTCTGTTCATGGCCCCGCTGATGGTTCTCATCGGCATAGGTCTCAACGGCACGTCTTCGGTGCTGTATGCTACGGTCGCAAACCTTGTGCCGCCTGGCAGGCGCGCCCGGTTCTACGGCTTTTTCTACACCACCAACGAGATCGGCACAGTTGCCGCGCCATTAGCATACGGACTCGTGGCTGACATCTTCAGCCTGAGCACGACGATGGTCGTTATGGGCGTGGCAACCGCTGCCATACTTCCCGCGAGCCTAACACTGCGTCGTCACATCAGAGACGCCGGTTTCTGATACCTCGGTCTTCGGAAATTCGCCCCGGACGATATTGCCATTCATCACTCAAATGACGCATCCTATTAGGCGACCTGCTTCGAGGATTACGGAGCGACCATGAGCCTAGAAGAAGACCTCTCCCACCTCTCTCCCGCACACGACTCGGCCCTGACCATAGGCGTGTTCGACGGGGTGCATCGAGGACACAGGCACCTCATAGGCGCTCTGGTAGAGGAGGCGCGAGCTTCCGGGTTGATGGCGGGCGTCGTCACCTTCAAGAACCATCCGGTCACAGTCCTCAGACCCGGCACTCAGGTCCGCTTTCTGACCGACGTAGCCGAGAGGACTCGTCTTCTCAAGGACCTTGGCATTGACTTCGTCGCCGCGGTCGAATTCGATCTTGCTCTTGCGCGGCTCCCTTCTCATGAGTTTCTGCGGGTGCTGGTACGTGACCTTCGAATGCGAAAGCTGGTGGTCGGGCCGGACTTCGCGATGGGTCGCGACAGGGACGGAAACGTGGAGACTCTGCCGGAGCTAGCCTCGGACATCGGCTGCGAGTTCAGGTCGGTCGATCTGGTCACAGACCCGTCCGGCATCGTAAAGAGCACCGCGATCAGGAAACAGATCGCCGAAGGGGAAGTATCCGGCGCGGCCCATCTGCTCGGCCGCAACTTCTCAATTCCCGGGACCGTCGGCGTAGGACAAAAACGCGGACGCGAAATGGGCTTCCCCACCGCGAACCTGGAAGTGGACTCCAGTCTCATCATCCCAGAGGACGGAATCTACGCGACTTGGGCGCACCTGGGTTCCGGCTCTTACATGGCCGCCACCAGCATTGGTGTTCGGCCAACCTTCGACGACGGGGAGAACCGCACCATTGAGGCGTTCTTGTTGGACTTCTCGGAAGACCTCTACGGCCAGACGCTTCGCCTGGAGTTCGTAAAGCGCCTCCGCGGGGAGGAGAAGTACGACACGATTGAAGCGCTGCTAGAGCAGATAGAGAAGGACGTCCAAGACACAAGGGCGGCGCTGTCTTAGAACGCAACGCCCATCGAGGAATCGACATGACACTCACCGATGAACAGAGGCACAGAGTCCTGCGGCGGGGCGTGGCCCGCATAATCCCAGAGGATGAATTCGTCGAGCGATTGGAAGAAGGCCGTCCCCTGAGACTCAAGATGGGGTTCGACCCCAGCGCCCCGGACATTCACCTGGGACACGCGGTCGGCTTGCGTAAGTTGCGACAGCTCCAGGATCTCGGCCACACTGTCGTAATCATCGTTGGCGACTGGACAGCGCAGATCGGCGACCCGTCGGGCAGGTCCGCCACGCGGCCAATGCTGACCCACGAGCAGGTCGTACAGAACGCCGAGACCTACCTCGCGCAGTTCTTCAAGATCGTCGACCGTGACCGCGCTGAGGTCAGGTGGCAGAGCGACTGGTTCGGTCCGTTCAGCCTTGCCGACGTCATCAGGCTCACCAGCAAATTCACCGTGGCACAGTTTCTCCAACGCGACGACTTCGCAAATCGATTCGAGGCCAACCAGCCTATTGCGATTACCGAGCTGCTCTACCCGCTTCTCCAGGCCTACGACTCCGTCGCCATCGAGTCAGACGTCGAATTCGGCGGCACCGACCAGATGTTCAACCTTCTGGTCGGACGCGATCTCCAGGAGATGGAGGGCCAGCGTCCCCAGCAGTGCTTCCTCATGCCGATGCTGCCTGGGACCGACGGCGTGCAAAAGATGAGCAAGAGCCTCGGCAACTACATCGGCATAGACGAGCCTCCACGCGAGATCTTCGGTAAAACGATGTCTCTTCGTGACGATCTGCTGCCCATCTTCTTCGAATACCTGACGGACGTGCCGGACAGCGAGCTCGACGAGATAGGCCATACCTTACAGTCTGGATCGACCAATCCCATGGACATCAAGAAACGCCTGGCGAACGATCTCGTCACGCAGTTCCACAGCTCGGACGCGGCCCAGGACGCGCAGAGGTTCTTCGAGCGGACGGTGCAGTCGGGTGAGACGCCTAAAGACATCCCCACGCTGGCTGTTCCCACCTCGGACATGGAATCCCGGCGGCTGAGCGACCTGATCGTAGAAGCCGGATTTGCCGCAAGTTCAGGCGAAGCTCGCAGGTTGATAAACCAGGGCGCTGTCAGGCTGGACGATAGCCAGATTGGACAGAACGTTCCTGCTTCGTCGCTCGCCAGTGGCGTGTTGCGAGTTGGACGCAGGCGCTTCGTGAGACTCTTGATCGAATCACCTTAGAATTCCTTTCTCTACGCAAACGCAACGCAGTTCTTGGCCTATTTTGGCCCGAAAAGTAGTTGTTACTTTTCTTAGACTAGTCATATAATCTGTTCAATGCGGCCCCCAGACACCTTGCACACTGGGAATGTGCGAGCGATCTGGAACTACCCGATCTGATTTGCCGCAAAGCGGCTGACCTTAACGAGCCGGGCGGAGGAAACGTCCGCTCCGAGCCCTGTTCAACCCATACGGAAGGACTCTTCCATGCAAGCCTACTGCCTCAAGTGCCGTGCCCACACAGACATCCATGACGCCGAGCAGGTGACCCTCAAGAATGGTCGACCCGCGACAAGGGGCAAGTGCGCGGTGTGCACAGCCACCGTGTTCAGGATTGGCAGGGCAACCTAAGGCTCAACGGTTTGCAGTCTCTCTGACACTCCAGCACCCCTCCTGACCTTGTCGGGACGGCGCCAGCAGGATCGCCGACTATTGCGTGTTGCGCGTCTCTCGTCTTTGCCTACGATGGCGGGTTGCGTCTGACTCCGTACCGCCTGAGGTGGCAGAAACGTCGCACTATATAAGCAATGTGCGAATGCCTCTCTGCTACTCGACACATCCCGCATGGCAAGACCCAGGATAGAATTGCTGCTCGATCTCATGGACCGGGCTTTCTCCGGGAACGAACACGCCCTGTTGGACAACCTCACCACGGTCGAAGCCAAGTCATGGACCAGAGTGCCCGACGGCGGAAAGCGGTCTATCAGCGAGATCACCCTGCACGTCGGCCTGTTCAAGTACATGTATGCCAACCACGGCTTCCTGGGTGGCGACCTCGACTACGGGGACGAGCCCGCTACTCCTGCGCCTGAGCGGCTGGCCACTGTCGACGCGGCGGTGGAGTGGCTCCGTGAAGCACACAGCTACCTGGTCGGCTGCATTGGTGATCTGTCCGACGACCGTGAGCTGGAAGCCCTGCGCAAGGCCCACTGGGGAGGTCTCGTCCCCACGTTCCACATCATCGTGACTATGCTGGAGCACGATCTCTACCACGCGGGCGAGATCAATCGCACGCGTGCGCTCCTGCAAGATGACGATGCCTGGTTCGTGCCTGATCCGCCTTCAGCGTGATTTGACTGTCAAAGACGACACTGATAATCTCGCGCTGAGCGCGAACGCCCGTTAATGGCGGTCGAGGCGCGTCCCAATCTGCCACCAGGCACACACAGCATCTCATCACGGAGGTTTTCGGAATGTGGAACCAGTTCAACACCGGCGACTACGAAGGCATGATCGCCGAGACGGTCACGATTAGCGGTTACAACGGCGACCGGACCAACGCGTACTTCGCCCGGCCTCTCGGCTCGGGCTCGTATCCATCGATTGTGCTGATCCACCACCTGCCGGGATGGGACGAGCTCTACCGTGAGATCGCCCGCCGGTTCGCCCACCAAGGCTACGTCGTATGCTGTCCCGACCTGTTCGCGCGTTTCGGACAGGGGACGCCGGACGACATCGCTTCGGCTGCCCGCGCACAAGGGGGCGTGTCGGATGACAGCGTTCTGGCCGACGCGGAGGGCGCGGCAGCGTTCATGAACTCCCTGCCATACACGAACGGCAAGGTCGGAATCATCGGAAGCTGCTCTGGCGGACGCCACTCCTATATGGTTGCCTGCCGGTCGGAATCTTTCGACGCCGTGGTCGATCTGTGGGGAGGAAGGGTCGTCATGGCCGCGGATACGGTGACCCCGCAGCAGCCGGTCGCTCCCATAGACTTGACACCGGACCTGTCGACACCGCTTCTCGGCATCTTCGGCAACGACGACGCGTCTCCCTCGCCTGAAGAGGTGGACCAGCACGAAGAGGCGCTGAAGGCCAACGGCAAGGACTACGAGTTCCACCGCTATGACGGAGCTGGCCACGGCTTTTGGTACCACGACCGCGCCATCTACCGGCCCGAGCAGACCATGGACTCATTTGCGAAGGTGCTCGACTTCTTCGGAAGCAACCTCGGCTAGAGTCCCAATACAGGAAACTGAACGGGGCGGCGCTCAGGCGACCGCCCCTACTTTTTTCGATTGCGAGGCGGTGGCGTTGCGATAGTCAGCAGTGCCGCGAAGGCCATCAGAACTACGCCTGCCCACCATGCGGGGTCGTATGATCCCGTGATGTCTCGAACGTATCCGGCAGCAGGCGCGCCGAGTCCTCCTACGACCAGGTTGATCGGGTTGACTAGTCCGCGGATGCTGCCAACGTGGTCCCGCCCGAAATAGTCGGCCCAGATGAAGTTCTGAAGGAACATCATCCCCCCAATCCCAAGTCCGAATACTGCCATCGATATGGCCATGATGGGCAGGTTGTATGCCCAGATGGTCATTACGCTCGCGCTCGCGAGCATCAGGAAGCCGAGCGCGCCGAGAAATCTCACGGGTACCCGCCTCACCAGCATCCCAAACACGAACGTCGAAACACCGGCGCAGACCGCGTCGAAGGCCGTGGCGAATGAGATCAGCGTGGGGTCCAACCCACGGTCCATGAACGCCGCGATCCTGTGCAGCGCCACCGTGCCACTCGCAAGCTGCACGGCGCTGAACACTATGACCAGGCGCCACAGGGTAGACGAGCGGACCGCCTCGTGGACCGTCCAGGACCGCTCGGACTCGGAGCTCTCATCCAGCGAAGCGCCAGCATCTCTACTTGCAGCGTTACTCTCCGAAGAGGATGCGCCGTCCGGAACCAGGCCCATATCCTCGGGCTGACGTCGGACAAAGACCGCGGCCAGCGGGACAATGACCGAGACCCCGATGATTGCGAGGATGACCCAGGCCATTCGCCATCCGACCGCGTCGATGAGAATCTGCGTCAGCGGAACGAACAGGATTGCGCCGACCGGAATACCGAGCGACATGAACGCGATCGCACGACCCCTGTCCCGAACGAACCACTTGAGCACTGGGACGGAAGTTATCAGCGCTCCCGGGCCGCTCATCCCCACGAAACCGATCAGCGCGAACAGGACGATGAGGTGCCATGCCTGCTGCATGTTGGCGAGGCCCACCATCGCGATCCCGGTAGCCAGGGCGGCCACCGGCAGCATGATACGGGAGCCGAATCGGTCCAGCAGCGGCCCCACGATCGGACTGGACAGCGCGCCCGCACCCTGACGAGCCGTCTGCGCCCAGCCGAACGTCGCGCGTCCGATGCCCAGATCGTCCCCCATCGGCTTGATGAACAGGCCGAAGTTCAGCGACCCCATCGCCATGCTGACGGCGCCCGACGCTCCCATGACGGCGACGATCACCCAACCGTAGAAGAATCGAGGTTGTTCGCTGGCGCTCGACTGCGCGTCAGCGGCTGAAGGCCGCTTGTCCGCGCTCATCTAAAGGGGCTTTCAGATTGCGAGAGCAGTGCGACTTCTAGCCTCTTCCAATGAACGGCATCTGGGTCGCCATCACGCTCATGAACTGGACGTTGGCGTCCAGCGGCAGGTTGGAGATGTACACGATCGCATCGGCGACATGCTCCACGTTCATCGTGGGCTCGACCATAACGTCGCCGTGCGCCTGCGGAACGCCCGAATGCATACGCTGCGTCATGGGAGTCTCGGCGTTGCCGACGTCTACCTGGCTGCACGCGATGTTGTACTTTCGTCCGTCCAGGGACGTCGCGCGCGTCATCCCGGTCACCGCGTGCTTGGTGGCGGTGTACGGGATCGAATTCGGCCTCGGCACGTATGCCGACAGCGAGCCGTTGTTGATGATCCTGCCACCCATCGGGTCCTGGTTCTTCATGATATGGAACGCCTGCTGCGTGCAGAGGAACGTGCCGGTCAGGTTGGCATTCACGACGGTCATCCACTGATCGTACGTGAGGTCCTCCAGCAGCAGTGCCGGTGCGCCGGTGCCCGCATTGTTGAAAAGCACGTCCAGCCTGCCGAAGGTCTCCTTGGTCTGGGCGAACAGGTTGTTGACCGACTCCGGTTCTCCGACGTCCGTAGATACGACGATTGTTCTGGACCCGGCTTTGCCCGCCTCGGCGACCGTCTCCTCCAGCGGCGCGACACGGCGCCCTGCCAGCGCGACTGAATAGCCGTCCGCCAGCAGCGCCAGGGCCGACGCTTTTCCTATACCCGTACCCGCGCCCGTAACTACCGCAACCCTGCCATTTGAACTCATGGTGATGATCTCCTGAAGTCAGTGTGGTTGGCCCTATTCTACGTCAACCACAGACTCGAACCAACTGCCAGCCTTTTGGAAGACGCTACTACTCCCTGTCCGTCCGTATCCTCAGTACTGTCCCGGCGATAGTCAGCGACAGCGGTGCGAAGCAGACGATGGTCAGGGCGAAAGCCAGGTCTCCGGTGCGGTCCTGGACTATCCCAGTGATGAGAGGCCCCATGAACGTGCCAAGCGACCCCAGCGTCATCACCAGGGAAGTGCCGACCGCCACCTCCCTGGGCCTGATCCCGGGGATGTAGAACGGCACGGAGCTCAGGATAGGCCAGAATCCCCAGCCGATTCCGTTGAGAGCGGACACAAGCAGAAGCGCGGGAATCGAGTCCACTCGGATCATCACCAGGTACGTCACCACCATGAGCGCTCCGAGGAGCTGGACCACGTTCTTCCTGCGCGCCGTGCCGATCGACATTACCGCGAGGCTGAGCGCGATTCCCGCAATTCCGCCGACCAGGATGCCCAGACCCAGAATCGCGCCCGACCAGTTCAGCGAGACATCGCTCGTCGTCAGCATTAATGTTGGATAGAAGTTCAGGAACGCTGCCCAGCCCATGGTCGCACCGGTGAACCCGACTCCGGCAATCCAGAGGTCCCGGTACCTCAGCACCCTCCTGAGCAGCTCGACATGTCCGCCCCGCTGCCGGACGACATCAGAGTCTGGCTCCCGCTCTCGTCCGATCGCCATCCAGAGGGCAATTAGCGCCACCATGGCAGTCGCAAATCCAAGCATAACCGTGCGCCAGCTATTGCCCACTCCGGCAAGTATGAACGGCGTTACAGCGAGTCCACCCCCGACGACAATCCCGAAGAGCGCGTTATACACGCTGTTGATGACAATAAACTCTCTGGGAGCGAACAGCTGGTGCATCAAAAGCGCGCGCGCCGGTTCCCGCGCCATCGTCGTGATTCCAAACCCCAACCGACCGGCGATGAGAATGAGGAAGCTGGGTGACCACGCCTGGACGGACATTAGCAACGCACCCGCCGCGAGGGTCACTGTCGTCAGGATCTTTGGCCTGAACTGGGAGGTCCACCAGCTCAGCGGGATCGCGAGAACCAGGTTGCCGACGAATGCCGACGAGCCGAGAATCCCCTGGTGAGTGGGACTGAGATCGAGGTCGGCGCTAATCGACGGCAGCAGCACTCCAACCGTTATCGCCATCATGAACGCGGCAACGCTCGCGACAAGCAGCAGTCCCAGGATCGTCCACCTGTGTCCAAGCAAGCCCGGACGGTGCGTCGTTTGCGCTCTCAAGTCCGCTCCTGGAAGATCTGCCTTCAAGGCTAGAAGAGATAGGGCCAGTCCCACGTCACACTGTTGACGCCGTGCACGGGGAATAGCTGCGATTTTCTGGAATCCTTATAACACGGTTGAGAACGCGGTACAATTGGAGCGGTCTGCCGGAAAGCGGCGGACAACACCAAAAGATCTCATACATAGGAGTGTCAAATGGACTTGGATCTTCAGGGCAAGAGGGCGCTCGTCACGGGCGGCAGCAAGGGAATCGGCAAGGCGATTGCACTGGAGCTGGCGCGGGAGGGCGTGGATGTCGCCATCGCGGCCCGATCCAAGGACGTTCTGGACGCGACCGCAGCCGAGATCGCGGCTGAGACCGGCCGCAAGGTAATCGGTATTCCTACCGACACGACCAGCTGGGACGATGTCCAGAACATGGTGGAGACCACCGTCAATGAGCTAGGCGGCGTGGACATCCTGGTGAACAGCGCGGCCATGGTCGGCGGCCAGGTACGGGGCACCCTGGAAGAGGCACAGGAGAGTGACCTCATCGAGGACCTCGATACCAAGGTCGTCGGCTACTTTAGGTGCATCAAGGCGGTCGCGCCACACATGAAGGCGCAGAAGTGGGGCCGAGTCATCAGCATTGGAGGCGTATCGGCGCGGCAGGCGACCATCTACGGTCTGCGAAACGCTGCGATCGTCCACTTGACCAAGACGCTCTCCGACCAGCTTGGGGGTGATGGGATCACGCTCAACGTCGTCCATCCCGGACTCACGCTGTCCGAGGTCATCGAAGATAGGCTCAACGCGCAAGCTGAGAGTCAAGGCGTCTCTCGCGCCGAGGTCAACGCATCAGTCTCCCAAAACGTAGCTATCGGTCGGCCGATAGACCCGCAGGAGCTCGCCTGGCTAACGGTGTACCTCGCTTCGCCCAAGGCAGAGTGCATTACCGGAGAGACCATCGCCGCCGGAGGCGGCGCAAAGGGAGGGGTGCACCAGTAATTGCCGACACGTTTTGGGCTGTGGTAATCTGGACGCCGGATTTGGCCTCAGCCCAAACTGCAACAGGGTGAACAGAGACTTTGATGTATAGCTTCAACTGCGTCATTCAAGAGGGTGTCATACCCGACGGTCTCAGGCCGAACCTCGTATCCGAGCTGGGCCGCATCACCACGTCCATACTCGGCGGGTCACCGGACGACGTGGACGTCGAGTTCACGGTAATCCCGCACGGATACGGCTTCAGAGGCGGCGAGCTCTCGACGACATCCCTCGTCAGGGGATACATCCCGCCGGGATGCGAGCAGGAGACCCGTGTGCAGCTCATGCAGCAGATCTGCGAGATGTGGTGCGAGATCACCGGATGCTCCGTAGATGAGCTCGTAGTATCGGCCCGAGATCGCGAGTAATCAGTCAGGCTCCACCAGACAAGGGAGAAAGAAAGATATGCCGTTCTATCGTTGCTACGTTCCAGTTGACTCGGTCCCATTCAACAAGCGACAGGAAATCGCCAGGGCGTTCACGGACATCCACTGCGGCTCAACGGGCGCGCCCAGGAGCTTCGTTCAAGTCGCGTTCTTCAACAGTGCTGAAGCCGACTATCCGACGCCGTACTACATAGACGGCGGCAACCGAGCCGGGCGTCCGGTGGAGGTCAGAGAGAAGCTGCTGGCCGATCTCAAGGGCGCGTTCGTCGACATCACAGGCGTCTCCGCGGACCAGTTGGGCGGCCGAATTACAGAGGGACGGGCGTCCTGGTCGATGGAGGGCGGTCATGTCCTGCCCGAACCCGGCGAAGAGGGTCCGGAGTGGTTCCAGCACGCAGCAGCCGACTAGCGTAGGCCGCGAGTAAAGCAGAAGGGGGAGACCGGCGACTGGTCCGGTCTCCCCCTTTTTTGTTGTCTTAGACTCTAGGGCCTAAAGTTCGGTCTGTACCTCTTCGAGCGAACTGTCGACCGCGCGGACCACGAAGTCAACCTCGTCCTTGGTGATCGTGAGCGGCGGCGCGATCGAGATGATGTCGCCGAATCGTCCGAGGAGGCCGTTCCTCTCCATGATGCGCGTCAGCTTGACGCTGAGTTGCGCCTCCTCAGGGAAGCGCTCCTTAGTGTCGCGGTCCTGGACGATCTCGACCGCAGCGAGCATACCCATGCCACCGCGAACGTCGCCGACTATAGGGTGCTCGTAAAGTGTCTGTAGCTGCTCGTACAGGTAGTCGCCCATCTCGGCAGAGTTCTCGACCACTCCCTCGTTCTCCATAATCGCCAGGTTGGCCAGCCCCGCGGCGCAGGACGCCGGGTTGCCACCAAACGTGATCAGGTGCTTGAGCATGTTCTCTTGTCCGAGGAAGTTGTCGGCAATCTTCTTGCTCGCGACGGCCGCCCCTATGGGGAGGTAGCCGCTTGTGAGCGCCTTGGCCACGGTGAAGATGTCGGGCTGGACGCCCCAGTGCTCAGTGGCGAACATCTTGCCGGTGCGCCCGAAGCCGGTTATCACCTCGTCGCAGATCATTACCACGCCGTACTTGTCGCAGATCTCGCGGATGCGCGGCCAGTAGCCCGGATCAGGGATTTGAATGCCGTTGGCAGCGGATACAGGCTCACCGATGAAGGCGGCGACCATGTTCGGGCCCTCATGCAGAATGGTCCTCTCAAGCTCTTCGGCGCACTCCATATCGGAGTGGGGTCCGCGATAGCTGTTCGGGTTGCCGATGTGAATGTTTCCAGGCACCAGCGGCCCATAGTCGCCGGGCCCGGAGGTAGCGGCTCCGCCCAGGGCCATGCACGCGTGAGTAGCTCCGTGATAGGAGCCACGTCTGCTGATGACCTTCCAGCGGTTCGGCTCACCATTGTTCTTATGATACGCTTTGGCGATCTTCAGAGCCGTCTCCACGGCCTCCGATCCGCCGCTCGTGAAATAGACCCTCGACTCCTTGTCAGGCGCGAGGCTCGCGACCTTCGCGGCGAGCTTGACGGTCGCCGGGCTCACTGTCCCTCCGGGAGAGTAGCTCACTTCCTGCATCTGCTCGAAGACCGCGTCCGCGATCTCCTTCCGTCCGTGGCCTATGTTCTTGAGCCACATCCCGGACAGCGCATCGACCCAGCGGTTGCCCTGGCCGTCCTCGACCCAGACTCCCTCAGCCTTCGTGGCCAGCTTGATGCCGGTCTCTTCCGACATGTCCGCTATCGGCCTGGAGTGGGGCCAGAAGTGGGTCTCTCCAAGTTGCTTCAGTTCTTCTATTTCTTCGCCAGTCAATCTCGCCTCGTGCGCGACCATTCAATCTCTCCTTGTATTGTATTGACGATCCAAGTAAATCAGGATTCCCATACCGTTACATGCCTATGGCAGTAGCCATACTAACACATGGTATCAGACCGCAACACACGCCCTGCCAGACGCCGACAGGGTAAGGTCTACTCAGCCTGGAACAGCAGCGCCATGTCGTCGTCCTTGTGGAGAGACAGACGGTCTCCGTAGATGCGATACTCGGTCACGCGCGACAGAACTTCAAGATACCGCCGCTCCTGGTCCATCAATCGATCAGGGTCATCGCACCATGCCCTCGTCACAGACGCCGCTCCGACCGTTATCATCCCATTCTCCACTTCCACGGGCGCATTGTACGAGTTGCATCCCGCCGACCCCGACACTCCGGTCTCACTGAACTCGATCGTGACCTCGGTTCCAGGAACCACGTCGGTCTTGCGCGAATACCTCATCCCTCCCCTGCTCTGATCTTTGGTCTCCACGAACGTTGTCAGAGACCATCGTCCAACGAATATGCTGTCGACGGCCGATGGAAGCGGCTCGAAGACCAGGGTATTGCCCTGCCTGGTGCGGATGCGAAGCAGTCTTTCCCCAGTGCTCTCATCCACCGAGTAGTCGTCTGTCCACGATAGGTGTGTCGTGTACTCACCCTCGTCCCAGAGCAGATCGTTCGTGCACGACTCCGTGGACCCTGTCATGCCCAGTGCAGGGAAGCGCACTCGACCATCCGACACGCTGTAGTCGGCAACGTATCCACGGCACGCCGTCATCCCGGCAGCTATGCGATCGTTCAGAAACGCAAGGGTCGGTATCCGAACACCGCTGCCTTCATCGTCCTCGACCAAGAGTTGCCACGCAGTTCCGACCATATCGGCGGGTCGCCCAGGCAGAGGTGCCTGTCTGACGAGCACCAGTCTGACCTCGCCCACACCGTCGATGATCTCTAGGCGATCACCCTCGACCCTGAATCTCTCCCCGTGTATCAGTGCACCCGTGAATGCGTCCGCCTGTTCCATGATGCCGTCAGGACCCTCGCACAGCATGAGCGTCTGAGTCGCACCCGGAGCCGAGAAAGTCCCATCCGCAGCAGCGACCGGCGTTCCATCCTCGTTCCTGCCTCCGATGGAGTTGCATCCATCGAAACCACCGTACCCGTCCCCTCGAATAGTGAGCGAAGCGAATGTGCCTTCTATCGTAGGTTTTCCGTCCACCGACTCCAGCACCCATCTGACTCCATCTGGTATTCCAAACGCTGCCATCTTGGGAATCTCAACCGCGATGTTGCCCGTTATCAATGACTCGACGAGGCTGACGAATTCGGCCTCAGTGCGGTCCGGGAACGCGCCGTCCAGCGTCCCGACTGGACTCTCCGCCTTCGCCCTACCGCCCGACATCAGGAACTTGTACGGATGCACAGCCCCCATCCACAGTCCCGGAGCGTCGTCACCCTGTTCGCTCAGGAACAGCAGGTAACGGCTGCTCTTGCCCAGAAGCAGGTTGGGTGTGGTGTCCCGGCCCTGTGTCAGACGGCCCGGAGTGTTGCCAGGGCCAGGGACGATAGCCTCATAGCCGATTGACTGGATCACTGACAGTATCGCATCCCCACTGCCCTTCATGTAGCGCTCGACGTGGACCTCGTAGACGTTGCCGATCATCGTGAAGTTTGGATCGGGTTTGGACGGGTCGCTGGGGAGTCGGCCTGGCACACGCTCCTGGCGAGGTTCAGCATCCGAGGTAGTTCCTATGACTATCAGCGTGGAGTGCGCCACGAGCTTGGCCAGGACATCAGACGAACCGTCCGGTGCGTTGTCGAGATTCTTCGCGGTCCTGTATAGCACTTGCATCGGCATAGCCTGGGCATGAGGAGGCACCAGGCTCCTCGACGGTGGTCCAGTTGCAGTTGGCGGTCCAGGGGTAGATGGTGACACGGCCTGAGTCTGTTCTGAATCCAGTGCTGCGGCACCGATGGGTGTGGGCTGATCGAGCTGCTTCGCAGACTCAACTTGAGCCCCCGTCTGGTCTCCTCCGCCTGAGGATGCAGCAGCAGGGACTGGGGTGGGATCGTCCGACGATTCTCCGCAGGCGAGTACGGCCAGCAAGACCACTATCGGCAACAGGCGTACTGCTGTAACCAGCGCTGACCTTCTCATCTTGTCCACTCCTCGAATCACGGCAGACGTCCGAACCTGGCGTCTCAGCTTGAGCGCCACTGTACAACAGGACGTTCCCGACTCCCGATTGGTTCCTTCTGCTCAGATACAGCGAACCAGAAAGCTTCAAAGGAGCGCATCTCTTGAGAAAGAGAAGGTGTAACAAAACAAAAGCGACCGCCGCTACCGGCGCGGCGATTGCTTCAATGGTTGAGCAGGTGGTTTACTCAGTCGTCGTACTGAGTAGTCTGGCTGTCTGCCCCTGTCAGCGAGATATGCGTGAAGTCCTGGCCGTCCGTGGCTCCGTGCCAGTGCTTCTCCCCGGCAGGGATGAATGCGGTGTCGCCGGTGGAGATACCGACCTCCTCGGACTCAGAGGCTACGATTCCTTCTCCCTTGGTGACGAACAGAATCTGGTCTGACGTGTGGGAGTGGAACTTGTTCTTCGCGCCATCGTAGAAGTTGACGAGACTGAAGTTGAAGTTGGCGCTCTTGCCACCGGCAACCAGCGGCTGCCGCGACACAGGCCCTCCGTAGAAGAGAGGGGCGTTGGTAGCGTCCTCCTCGGGCACCGATCCGTTCTTGATGACTTCCATGTTTCCTTTAGTCCTCCTAACTTAAAGTAGAGATGGGGTTGCTGTCTGAGCTGCCTGGCTATGCGAACTTAAGGGTCAAGGCTCAGCCTTGTCAGCCTTGCCGCTTCTGGCGCGCAGGCTCGCGGCCTCGCGCAGGTAGATGCGTTCCAGTTCGTGCGGTTCCTTGTCGGTGTTCACGAGCACCATCACACGGATGCATCTCTCTTGACCACCGGGAACCTCCATCTCGTGACCGCACATCATCGCCACGTCCGTCCAGCCCAGGTCGACCCTGGCGGCGACCGCGGGGAACTCTGCGTCGAGGTCCCTGGTGGTGCTGAAAGTGACGGCGGCTATGTCGTCAGCGCTAACGTCGTTCGCCTCGACCAGCTTTTCCAACAGCTCACGCGTTGCTTCGAGAATGGCGTCCCTAGTGTTGCTGTCGGCAGTCGTGGCGCCGCGCAGTCCTCTGACAGTGCTCATCTAATTGCCGCCCTTGCCGTCGATTCCTCGGAGCGCGTGGATGAAGTCGCGCGCCGCGTCCACTTTGCCGTCTGGCGGGGCGTTGTCCACCGTGTCTAGCAGCGCGCTCCCAACCACCGCGCCCTCGGCGTATGTTCCGATCTCCACCAGGTGTTCCGGTCTTGACACGCCGAACCCGACTAGTATCGGCAGTTCGGTGTGTTGCCGGATGCGTTCGACGAGCCCAGAGGTCGCGCGTGACAGCGTACTCCTCGCGGACGTCACTCCGGTGAGGCTCACGCAGTATATAAACCCGCCTGCGGCTTTGCAAGCGTCCTCGATCCGCTCGTCGGAGCTGGTCGGCGCAAGCAGCGGGATCAGGTGGATGCCGCAACTGGCACACATCTCCCCGAACTGCTCGGACTCTTCAGTGGGCAGGTCCGGCACGATCATTCCGTCGAGACCGGCAGCGGCCGCGTCGTCGAGAAACCTCTCAGGGCCATACCTAAGGTAGGGGTTGTAGTACCCCATGAAGATCAACGGCGACTCGACACCCGACGCACGCAGACGGCGGACAACGTCGAGGCACTCCCTGACCGTTACACCGTTCTGCAGCGCGCGGTAGCTGGTCATCTGAATTGTTGGCCCGTCAGCCAGGGGGTCGCTGAAGGGCACGCCCAGCTCCAGCATGTCGCCGCCGGACTCCAGGATCGTCTTGGCGAGATCCTCCGAGGTGGGTATGTCAGGAAAACCGACCGTGATATACGGCACCAGCGCAGTCCGCCCTGACTCCCTTAGCCTGTCGAGAACGGTGTCGATTCGATTTGCCATCTCTGGTCACCTCACTTCTTCAGAGGTCGTTCACATAAAGTCGAGAAACATCACGGCCGCCAGGTTCTGACAGGCATGGGCCGATATCGGCACCCAGAGGGTCTTCGTCTTATGGTATGCCCATCCGAACAGGAGACCGGCGACAAAGATAGGCACCATGACCTTCACGTCGGCGTGAGCTATGGCGAATACCGCCGAGCTCACAATCAGTCCGGTCACCACGCCGAACCTGGCAGCAAGCCCAGCGAACAGAAACCCTCGGAAGAATACCTCTTCGACGAACGGGATCAGCACGCCGACAACGACAATCGTCAACACCCTGAGGATACCCTCGCCGAACATCTCGGAAGATAGATGCTCAGGCACCAGCGATTCCACGCCGATCGACTTTGCAGCCAGTTCGTAGAGCGCGGTAAATCCCAGGCTTGCGATCAATATTACCGGAGCCAGCATCAGAGCGACGATGGTCGTGGGGGACCGGACCCCGACCGCCGCCCATCCACCTTGGGCGTACCTTCTGACCGCGAGCCGCCAAACGACGTACACGAATAATGCCTCGGAGGCTGCCGCAGCGAGCGTCTCAACCGGACCGAGATTCCCTCGGCCCGTCATTGCCACCACCAGCCCGATCAGAACCAGTGCGCCTGATGTGGCGACAATCGCGATGACCGATCCCAGCACTATGTCCCGAATTCGCCAGCGGACATCGTAAAATCCGTGTTCGGTCAAAGCAAGCTGCCTTGCGTGAGAGTCAGATCGCGCCCGGGGCCCAAAGCTAGCTGTTCAGCCAGTCAACGTCCCCATCGAGGTCTGCGGGATGCGACTTGGAAGCAAAGATCTCGTACTTGCCTTTCTCGGTCTCCAGGTTGCCGTCGTCGCCGTGACCTGGATAGAAGTCGCCGATCTGGTCCAGCACGAACAGCCTGGAGCTGACGCTACCGATCAGCTGCGCCAGCGCCTCAGGGCTGCGCGACCTGCCCGGCCCGTTTGGAAACAGCGTGTCTCCGGTGAAAAGGTGCGGGCCGAACGAGAAGCAGGTTGAGCCATCCGTGTGTCCGGGCGTGAAGATGGCGGTCAACGTGATCGAGCCGGCAGTTATCTCGTCGCCGTCTTCTATGCGGAGTTCTGGCGCGTCGGGCAGCCCGTCGGCGTCAGCCGCGCCAATCCCTACCGGAGCGCCGAGCGCCTCACGCACTTCCGGCAGCCCCTCGATGTGATCGAAGTGATTGTGTGTGATGAGTATGACTTTGACGTCGGTCTGCTGCGCGGCCTGGATCAGTGCGCCCGGGTCTGGCGGCGCGTCTATGACGATGCTTTCGTTAGTCTGCGGGCACACCAAGAGGTAAGCGTTGTTTCCGTATGGCCCGCACTGGATCTTCTGAATGGTGATAGTCTCGTCTTGGAAGTGAGCCGCCATCTGTTCCTCCTGCGTTGTCCGGAGCCGATCAGCCCCGGTTCCGAGTGATTATAGCAACGGCCTATATCGTCAACCAGACCTGGGCGCTTGGTATAATGCGGCGGGCACGGAGAAGCGCAGGTGCGATCTACGCCTCCGGGCGGACTTGAGAGAGGTGCTGTCGATGGGACAGTTTGGGCTGAACATCAAGACAGACCAGGGCGGCAAGCGCGTGGAGCTGGAGTGCGAACACCAGAACGGCCTGCTGTACGTGGTGCCGGCGGAGTCGAGCTGGGTCTGCTCACAGGAGTTGATGCACGCGCACGCGATGGCCGGATTCTTCAGACAGCTTACCGAACTGAACGATGAGCGTGTATACGAGCTGATGCAGCGCTGGGGCCTGTACTACCGACCCCGACCGCTGGCGGCGGACGAAGCCGACGCCGATGCGTCCGCAGCCCGACCGCAGCCCGGCTAGGCAGAGCGTCGCCTAGTAGTTATCATCTTCCATCTCGTCGCCGGGTGAGTTTATGATCCGGTGTATGACGGGGCTGAAAGCCTCGTCGTCGCCTGGCTCGGTATCGTCGTTCGACCAGTCTTTGACGGCGACCTTCTCGGCAACCGGAATCTCCATCTCTTCGTCACCTGCGTCGTACGCCATGGCCTGGCTCGGAAGGTAGCCGCCGTACTCGGCGCTGCCCCGCAACGGAAATGAGACCACACCCATCTGGGATGGGCTCTTGTAAGTCTCACGAATGATGATGTCCAGCCTCTGGTCCTCGGCGCTGGTCACGGTGGCTTCGTAGCGGTTGCCGCCCTTGATCAGCCTGGCAATCCTGCTGCCGACCCTGGGCTCAACCAAGCCTATGTACGCGCCTGACTCATCGGTCACCGTCAACGCCCTGCCCGTCACGCTGAGCTTGACCAGGTCGCCGGGAGTCAACTCGAGCAGCACGCTGGTCGGGGCCGGCTTCGTCAATGTGGTGACGCCCGCCTTGCCGCTCTCTTCGATGAACGCGTGAACGCTCCGGCTTGCGCGTTTGGCCACTCGCGGCGATACATCGTCCGAGAACTTCGCGAGCCTGACAAGGTTCTTCTTCGCGATCGAATTGTTAGGCGACCGCTGCAGCACAGACTCGAATGCGGCTTTCGCATCCCGGTTGCGGCCCAGTTCACTGAGGGCCTTTCCCAGACGGTTGTATGCTTCCAGATCGTCCGGGAATTCCCGGACGATGGACTGGTTCACCGTCGCGGCCTGCTCCCACTTGCCGTGCATGGCAAGGGCCACAGCCCTCTTGGCCCGATCCTTGCGAATTTTGTCTCTGTCTTCTAATCCCCGCGCGTTCATTTGATCTCGCCTCTGCAAAGGTTAGAAAATACTAGCCGATAGATCGGAGCCGATACAAGGTATTATCTGGTTTCCTAAAACGTTCTAATCCTAAGCAAAGTCAGTCTCCATATTGCCTCGGCTACTATTCTGACCGACATCTTGGATTCTCCGCGAGTTCGCTCCATAAACGTGATTGGATGTTCAGTCACTTCCAGCCCACTTTTCTGGCAGTAGTGGGCTATCTCGGCCTGGAAACCAAAGCCGATGCACCTGATCTTCGACAGGTCCAGTGATCGCAGCGCGCTCGACCGATAGGCCTTGAACCCCGAAGTCACGTCCTTGACCCTCACACCCGTTACGGTGCGTATCAGGTGGTTGCCGAAGGCGCTGAGCATCCGGCGCTTCGCGCTCCACTCCGGGTCCAGCCCTCCGCCTCTCGTGTACCTTGACCCGACCGCGACGTCGAACCGGCCAAGCCTCCCCAGCATCACCGGAATCTCCTCTGGAACATGGGAGAGATCGGCGTCCATCTGCACCACGTAGTCGACATCTTCAGCGAGCGCCCTCGCGAAACCGGTCGTGTAGGCGGTCCCCAGTCCCTGTTTCCCGTTCCTGGATATGACCTCGATCCTACCGTCGTACTCTGTCGACAGTTCGCGTGCCACGTCGGCAGTCCCATCGGGCGAGCCGTCGTCCACGATGCAGAGTCGGATGTCTTCAAGATCGAGCGCAAACAGCCGACCGGCCAGCTCGGGAAGGTTCTCCGCCTCGTTGTACGTGGGGACGACAACCGCCACCCGACCAGGCGGGCCTTGTAGTCTCTGATCTCCCTGTGGTCCGCGATTCATACAGGTTGCATCCAATATCGGGCTGCCGCAGGCGTCACCCGTACCTCCGCGTGACGTCCCTCAGCCTGATGACGATAGTGTCCTTGAGCATGTCGATCGTATCCACCCCGGGGCGGACCTTACTCACGGCCTGATGGTACCAGTCGATCGGCATCTCCTCGATGTTGAGGCCTCTCTTCACCGCCAGGAACAGGATCTCGACGTCGAACCCCATTCCCCTCGTCCGTTGGAGTCTGAAGAGCTCCTCAGCCGCCTCCGCTCGAAAGCACTTGAACCCGCACTGTGTGTCCTGGAACCCGCTCACGGCCAACAGGCGAACGACCCCGTTGAACACGCGGCCCATCAGGTGCCGATAGGCCGGCTCGTCGAACCTGCGAGCCCCCACTACTTCTCGAGAGCCGATGACGATGTCGAGACCAGCCTCCATTCTCTCTATGAATGCTCCGATCCAGTGGACCGGCATGGCCAGATCGGCGTCACACATGAACCGGTAGACACCTCGCGACGCCAGCATACCGCCCCTCACCGCCCAGCCCTTCCCCGCGTGAGGTATCCGAATCAAGAAAGTATCGGTCCTGTCCACGGCCCATCGACGTACAATATCGGCCGTGTCGTCAATGCTGCCGTCATCCACGACGACGATTTCCGAGCTGTACTCTTGCCCTTCAAGGTAACGTGCGAGCTCGTCCAGCGTGGCGACAATGCGGGCGGACTCGTTGAACGCAGGTATGACGACAGAGAGCAGGGGGTTGTCGGACTCGCCCACTCGGGACCAGGCGTTATGCCACGTCCAGATCGAACGCGGTGTGCAGCGCGCGGGAAGCGGGGCCGACCGCGTCTTCGGACACGATGCACGTGATCCTGATCTCGGACGTGGTTATCATCTCGATGTTGATGCCCGCGTCGGCAAGCGCTCGGAACATGGTGCTCGCATATCCGGGAGTGTCCTGCATCCCGGTCCCGACGACGCTCACCTTTGCCAGTCCGGTAGCTGTGACGAGATTCGTGCTGCCGAGGTCCTCCGCCACCCGCTCGACAACCACCACCGCCCTGCCGAGGTCCTCACTCTTCACCGTGAACGTCAGGTCCGTAGTTCCGTCGACGCTGGCATTCTGGACAATTACGTCAACGCTTATTCCAACATCCGCCAGCGGTTCGAACAGACTCGCCGCGATTCCAGGGCGATCCCTGACACCTTGCACAGTGATCTTGGCGACGTTCGTATCGGACGCCACGCCTCCCGTGATCCTGTTCCGCATCTCGCCAACGTTTTTGTTCACTTCAACCTCTTTGTGTATCAACGTTCCCGGTGCATCAGAAAAGCTGGACGCCACTAGAATCGGCGTGTTGTACACCATGCCCAGCTCAATCGACCGTGGGTTCATCTTCGCGCCGTAGCTCGCTAGCTCCAGCATCTCTTCAAAGCTGATCTCGTCCAGTTTCGCGGCCTTTGGCACCAGCCTGGGGTCGGCCGTGTAGATCCCCTCAACGTCGGTGTAGACCTCGCATCGGACCGCTCCCAGTCCGGCCGCGAGCGCTATGGCCGTCAGGTCGGACGCTCCTCTGCCCAGGGTCGTAGTGTCCTCTCCCGGCGTGATTCCCTGGAATCCGGCGACAACAACGATCCTGTCTCCATCCAGCTCATCCACAATGCGCTGCGGCTCAAGGCTTGAGATCTTGGCCATGCCGTACTGGCTGTCCGTCCGAATGCCGGCCTGCGCGCCGCTGAGGCTGACGGCTGGGTGTCCAAGCGAGTTGAGCCTCATCGCAACCAGCGCGCATGACCGCAGCTCGCCGGTAGAGAGCAGAACATCGAGCTCGCGCCGATCGGGGTTATCGGACACCTGTTCCGCCAGCTCGATCAGCTCGTCGGTCGTGTCGCCCATTGCGCTGACGACGGCCACAACTTTGCTGCCGCCCTTCTTGGCTCGGGCGATGCGCCCCGCGACGTTGTTTATCTTTTCCGCGTCGGCGAGCGAACTCCCGCCGTACTTCTGAACAACCAGCGCCATGATCCAGATCAGCCTGTGTGTGGAGATTTGCCCCTGAGACTCGACTGTAATGGTTTAGCGCGCGCAGTCCGCCATTGTCAAATGCGTCAGCGTTCTGAACAGACTCTAACGGAAGCTCGGTTGGACGCTAGAATACATCGTCCAAGTCTATGGTGAAACCTTCGAGGGTGGACGAACCGAAAGACTGAGCATCACTGTAAACGCCCGCAAGCTCGAATGCGTCACCTCGCAGCAGCATAACCCAAACGATACCAGCCTCGGGGTCGACTAACCATAACTCCTTCACGCTGTATTTGGCATACAGCTCGCGCTTGTAGGTCCAGTCCCGGTTCGACGTGGACGGAGACAGGATTTCGACTACCAGATCAGGCGCGCCCTGGACATTGGCGTGAGTGATGATATGAGCACGCTCCTGGGAAATGAACAACAGATCTGGCTGAACAACCTCGGTATCAGAAAGAACCACGTCGAAGGGCGCGAAATAGACCTGTCCTAAGCCTCTCTCCTCCAACGTCATCATCTGCCAGGCCAGCCTTTTGGCGACTCTCTGGTGAGGCTCGCTGGGCGAGGCTACCATAACGAGCTCTCCATCATGAAGTTCGTAACGCTCGTCGCCGGGGAGAGCGAGATAGTCGGCGTATGTGAGCTTGGTAGATACCATGTCCGCCTTCCTGTTTGGTGCATCTGATCATACCAGTCATAACAGGGGTATTCGCTATCGTGTCAGTTCGAAACTAAACTCGTCCAGTACCTTGCCGACTTCATCCCACCACAAGCGCCCCATGACCCGTCGGACGCGTGATGCGCACCTCGCCGTCGAGGCCCGACTTGACCGCAGCGTCGGCCATCTCATACCCGATGGTGAACTCCTTCTCGGTAGCGAGCGCGAGTACCGTCGAGCCGGCGCCGGAGAGAAACGCTCCGAGCGCGCCGGCGCCCATTGCCGCGCGAATAATGTTGTTCATCGGAAAGAATATGGTCCGCCGCGCCGGCTGATGAAGGCGGTCGTCGGTGGCGATGTGCAGGTTCTGGAGGTCGCCTGTCGCCATCGCCCTGACGAGAAGCGCCGCTCTGCCGATGTTGAATACGGCATCCGACCGCGGGACCTCGCTGCCCAGCAGTCCTCGCGCCTCTTCAGTGTGCATGGAAACGTTGGGGATGTAGAGCACCGCAGACAGCCCATCCGGGACAGGCACCGACGTGCTGACGACCCTGTCGTCGTGACTGACCGCCACCTGCATCCCGCCATAGATGGCGGGCGCAACGTTGTCCGGGTGGCCCTCGATGGATGCCGCGATCTGCAGCAGGTCGTCCTGTCCAAACTGACCGCCGCACAGCTCATTGCCTATAGTCAGCCCGGAGACCAGTGCAGCGGAGCTCGATCCAAGTCCGCGAGTCGTGGGAATGTCGTTATGGCACCGCAGCGACAGGGGCGGCAGCGGTCGGTCGCACTCCTCGAATATCCGCGCGATGCTGCGGCAGACCAGGTTGGACTCGTCCCTCGGGAGCTCGTCCTCGCCCTGTCCGGAGATCTCGAAACCCGACTCCCCGACCTCGACTGTGACGGTGTTCCAGATGTCCAGCGCGATCCCCAGGCAGTCAAAGCCCGGACCCATGTTCGCGGAGGTCGCCGGGGCCTTTACGGTGACTTTGTGGTTGGTCATGTGCCCGGTAACGGATGCCCTAGCTTGAGTCCAACCAGTATCCAGTCCTCAAGTGTTGACCGCAGCTCAGTTTCGCACTCCCTGAGAGTCTTTCCGAACGCCAGCACCCCGGGACATGGCGGGACACTCCCACCGAAGTTCCCGTCTTCGAGCTTATCGTACTCGGCTTGCTCCATGGCATGCTCAATGTAGTCGCTCAAAATACGTCCCGGGTACACTGGACTCTCCCGATGTTTCGAAGATGGTACGTCACTCTTCAAGGCGGGCTAAGTACTGCGCGGCAACGTCCAACCCCACCATTCCGCTGTAGGCGCGAGTAAGCCTGTCGGTCACCGGGCCTGGAACCGAGCCGTCGGCCACGGACGATCCGTTGAACGACGACACCGGGCAGATGCAGAAGCTCGTTGACGTGACGAACGCCTCGTCGGCCGTGTAGGCGTCGTAGAGGTCGATGTCCGCCTCCTGGACTTCGATTCCGAGCTCCTGGGCCAGCTCGATCGCCACTCGTCGGCTGATACCGGAGAGTATGAACTGCTCCCTCGGAGTAATGACAATGCCGTCCTTGACGATGAAGAGGTTGCTCCCCGGCCCCTCGGAGAGGTTGCCGTTGGTGTCCAGCAGGATCGGCCAGGCGTTGGGGTTCTGCGACTCGACTTCGAGGGTGGCCTGGACCAGGTTGACGTAGTTGTGCACCTTCGCGCGGGGACTCTGCGACTCGGGCGGAGTCCGCCGGACTGACGGCACGACCACCGGGATACCGTCGCGATAGTAGGCCGCCCTCGCCTTGAAGGGCAGCGGGACGCACTCGATGATGATGGACGGCTTCACCTCACCGTCCACGGTGACGCCGCGGGTCACGCGCTGCGTCACCCAGTAGTCGTCATCGCCGTCGATAAGCGGCAGGTTCGCCTCGAGGACTTCCATCGTCAGACGCTTGAAGTCCTCCTTTGTCAGGTCTGGTTCAAGGCGCATGTACTTCAGCGAGTGGAAGAAGCGATCGAGGTGCTCATCAAGTCGGAAGATGCGCCCGCCGAACGTCCGGGTCGTATCGAACACCGCGTCTCCCTGCAGGAATCCCCTGTCTTTGATGGAGATGACGGCTTCACTCTCCGGGACGATCTGGCCATTTACGTAAGCGACTCTCTCATTTGCCATGTTCTACTCCCTTGTCTAGGTTGACTCCCTGAACCTGTATCCCACGTTCCAGATGGTCTCGATAAAGTTGTGGTCGGCGTCTTCTATCTTGCTTCTGAGACGGCGAATGTGAACATCGACGGTTCGCGTGCCTCCGAAGTACTCGTACCCCCAGATCTGGTTGAGCAGAGCGTCCCTGGAGAACACCCTTCCTGGACTCTCGGCCAGCAGCTTGAGCAGCTCGTACTCCTTGAATCTCAGTCCGACCCGGTCGCCCCTGATGGTGACCTCATAGCTGGAGGTGTCTATCTGAAGATCGCCCACACGAATGATGTGGCTGTCCTCGTCGGGTTCCACCTCGCCGGCCCTGAGCGCCCGCTGAGCGCGAATCACCAGCTCATCAGGGTCCGGGGGACTGACGATGAAGTCTGTCAGCCGGAGCGTTACATCGAGGCTGGGAACACGGTTGCGAGGTACCAGGGCTATCGTGGGGGCGTCGGCCTCCTCGCACGCTTGGAGACAACGCATGATCTCCATACTGGTCATGTAACCAGTGTCGATCAGCACCAACACCGGACCGTCCCCGGGTGCCTCGCCAAGCTCGACGAGGTCTTCGTCGGACGACAGCAGTACGCAACTCATGCCCTGACGCCGTAGCAGCGCTACCAGTTCGTGCTCCTCGCTCACGCTCTGAGCACGCGATCGCTCAAGGGCCATTCATGCTCCCTCTGTCCCACACGGCCCCACACGCTAATGTGTGAGGGGAAGTTTCTACGGGGGACAAGTATATCAGAGTCGCCAACCGGGTTATGACGAGGAGCGTCTGCTTCCCAGCGCAGCTCCCGTCCCTCGATCCGGAAGGGTATCTCATCCCCTCAAACACCCCCCATCAACAGCCCCGCACCGTAACGGGGGCACACACACCCTTTAGGGTGTGCCCTTGTTACGGCTGTTGGTTCGTAACACCCTGCAACACTCCTGAAACATCCTGTTACAGACATGGCTCCGTAACATCCGTAACGCCACTGAAACACTCGTTACAGCGCTCACCTTAGTTGGTCAGTCGCATGTAGGGGCAATCCCTTGTGGTTGCCCGCGTTGGTCATCATGTTCAGGGCGCCCACAAGGGACGCCCCTACGGACGGCCACCCACTAAACTGACGCAGGTTCTCGACGGCGGCCCGCGTTGACCTGAGCCGCGCGCAACGCTACAATTCATTCTCGCGCGGCCCCGTGGTGTAGTGGCTTAACATACTGCCCTGTCAAGGCAGAGATCGCCGGTTCGAATCCGGTCGGGGTCGCCACCCTCCCCATCCAGACTTCGCTCTCAGACAACCATCTTCTGCCTGATCGACCGTGGTGAAGCTTCATCATGGACGGTCCCGCGGACCGGCCCACGGCCCACTCCGACGTACTCGAAGCCGAGCCTGCTCATTTCCGCGGGGTCGAGAGCGTTCCTGCCGTCGAATACCAGTCGCGGCGGAATCATGCACCGGGCCACAATTCGCCAGTCGGACTGAACGATGGACTCCCACTCCGTCAGCAGCACCAGCGCCTGCGTCCGATTCGCCGCCTCCTCCACGCCCACTACGAGCCGCACCGATGACGGCAGGCTCGGACGCGCCGACTCGATGGCCTCCGGGTCGTACGCTTGGACTTCGGCTCCCTCGTCCACGAGCGCGCGTATCAGGTCGAGTGCCGGAGCGTCGCGAACGTCGTCGGTACCAGGCTTGAAGGCCAGACCGAGGATGCCCACTCTCAGCCCGTCGATTGCCCCGCCGAATCTCTGCCGTAGCGCGTGCAGCGGCAAAAGCCGCTGCCTGTTGTTCGTGTTGATTACAGACCTCAACAGGTCCACGTTCGCGCCGCTCGTCAGCGCGAGGTGGTCCAACGCACGAACGTCCTTTGGAAAGCAGGAGCCGCCGTAGCCGACGCCGGCGTGGATCCTAGCGCCCGTCCTAGAGTCCATTGCCAGCCCCTGGCTCACGTCGTCTATCGACGCTCCGACAGTGCCGCACAGCGAGGCGATCTCGTTGATAAAGGAGATCCTGGTCGCGAGAAAGGCGTTGCTGGCGTACTTGATCATCTCCGCGCTGGTGATGTCGGTCACCATGCAGGGCGCATCTATGCCCGCGTACATGCGCTTGACAGTATCGACCGAACGGGAATCGTCAGATTCGACCCCGACGATAATGCGCTCCGGCCTCTCCCAGTCATTGACCGCGCGGCCTTCGCGCAGGAACTCCGGGTTGGAGGCATACCTGATTGAGGTCCCCCTGAGCTCGCTCTCCAGCATCCGCCTGCCGGTCCCGGGAGGGACCGTGCTCTTCATCACTACGGTCAGGTTCCGGGGCCTCATTGACCTTACCCAGCTCACCGCTGCACGGACCTGGTGCAGGTCGGCCCCTCCGCCATGAGTCGGTGGCGTACCCGTGGCGATGAGGGCTACGTCGCCAATGTCCTCCGCAACATCGTCGCGGTAAAGGAACCTCAGCGTCCCGGCCCCAAGAGCGGCGCCTATCCTCTCCTCGAGGCCCGGCTCATACAGGGGAACCTTGCCCGAGCCCAGCAGCTCGGTGCGGCTCCGGTCGATGTCGATTCCCAGCACGTCGTGGCCCGCCCCCGCAAGTGCGGCGGCTGCGACCGTGCCAACATATCCAAGCCCGACCACGGTTATCTTCAACGCCCTCACCCTCCTGTCGAGTCCTGTCTATCAGGCGCCCTCGCCGCCCGTCAAACACACGGCGAGAGTCACCGACATGCGTTCAACCAATCCGACCTGTCTGCACCGCCCTGTGCTATCCTACCCCGAACTCACCAGTACATGGGCGACACGAATGTTCGTCGTAGGCACAGCAGGACACGTCGATCACGGCAAATCAACTCTCGTAGAGGCGCTAACCGGCATAGACCCGGACCGTCTTGCCGAAGAGAAGGAGCGAGGTCTGACGATTGACCTCGGCTTCGCTTGGCTTCAGCTGCCTTCGGGCAACGAGGTAAGCATCGTCGATGTCCCCGGACATGAGCGCTTCGTTAACAACATGCTCGCCGGCGTCGGTGGAATCGACATCGCCCTGCTGGTCGTGGCCGCCGACGAGTCGGTAATGCCCCAGACGCGCGAGCATCTTGCCATCCTCGATCTCCTTCAGATACCGCGAGGAATGGTCGCCCTCACCAAGAAGGACCTCGTTGACGACGAGTGGGTCGAACTCGTCATAGCGGATGTCGAGAGCACCCTGGAAGGCACTGCCCTTGAGGGCGCACAGATCATGCCGGTGTCGGCCCACACCGGAGAGGGACTGCCGGAGCTGATATCCGCCATCTCGTCCATGATCGAGGACATCCCCGCAAAGCGCGACCTCGCGCGGCCCAGGCTGCCGATAGACCGTGCGTTCACCCTGACCGGATTTGGGACCGTCGTCACAGGTACCCTGATCGACGGACATCTCCAGATCGGTGAGGACGTCGAGCTAACCGTCGCCGGACAGCGCACACGTGTTCGCGGACTTCAGACACACAGGCAGAAGGTCGATCGCGCCGAGCCCGGCACCCGTGTGGCCGCGAACCTCATCGGTGTATCGCAGGACGATGTTTACCGGGGAGAGGTGCTCACAAACCCGGGCTGGCTCAGGCCCACGACCGCTTTCGACGTTCACCTGCGCGTCTTGGAAGACGCGCCGAATCCTCTGCGTCACAACATGTATGTGACCGTCCACACCGGCTCCAGCGAGTCTGTCGCGCGCCTGCGGCTGTTCGAGGACGACCGCGTGCAGCAGGGCGACACGACGTGGGCGCAGCTAAAAGTGGACTCACCCATAGCTGTCGCCAAGGGAGACTACTTCGTCGTCCGCTCTAACATGACCACGCTGGGCGGTGGAAACATCGTCGACACTCACGCCCCGCGTCCCAGGCGTCGCCATGTCCCGACCATCGAGCGGCTGGAGATCATGGAGCGCGGATCGGATCGGGATGTGCTGCTGAAGACTATCGAAGGCATCGAGCCTGCCGAGTTTCGAGCCGTGGTCAACCGCGCCAATCTCAACGAAGACACCGCCCGCACCGAGCTGCAGACGATGATCGCCGACAACCAGGTCGTTATCCTCGGAAGCGGCGGGATCATTCAGGCCACCAGGTTCTACACTGCGGGCGGATGGCGGGCGCTGGAAGACCGTACACGGGCCGCTCTCGGAGACTACCACCGCCAGTTTCCGCTGCGTTTGGCCGCGCCCAAAGAGGAGCTGCGGTCCAGGCTGCGTCTTACTCCGCAGGTCTTCAACGACGTTCTCAGACTTCTGAACGAGGCCGGCGTCACTGTCGAGCAGGGGTCCACCGTCAGGCTGCCAGACCACTCTCCCAGTCTCGGCGACTCCCAGAGGGAGGCCGTGGACGAGTACCTGCGCAGGCTGAGCTCGGACCCCTTCTCACCGCCGACGGACTTTCAGATAGATCCGGAGGTCGTCAACCTATTGGACGCCGAGGGTCAGGTGGTAAAGGTCAGCGAGTCCGTCGTCTTTTCGGCCTCAGCCTATCAGCAGATGGTCGACGCAATAACAGGCCATCTGTCCGAGCGCGGCGAGATCACCGTGGCCGACGTGCGCGACCTGTTCGGCACAAGCCGCAAGTACGCGCTCGCCCTGATGGACCATCTCGACCACGTGAGAGTCACGCGACGCGTCGGCGACGTCCGCGTGCTCAGGTGAGGACCGCCGTATGGCAACCGACGGAATCGACAGCTCCGAATACCGACTGCTCCTGATCGTCGGGTCGCGCGCGCTTCCCGTGTCTTACGTCTCGCGAACGCTCAGGGTCATACAGGCCGCCGTGCGAGAGGTCGCCAGGGGAGTAGATGATCGCGGCGCGATGTTCGAAGGCCAGCCTCAGCCCGCTTTGCTCCTTGACGTCACGGTGCCGAACGAGTCCGAAATCGAATTCAGCCTGTACTTCGCAGACCCGGTCGACGACACGCCCATGCCCGAGCTTTCGACCAGGGCATTCGAGCCGTTCATGGAGGAGTTTGGCGAGGTGCTCAAGCAGATGCTCCAGAGGGGCCTATGGGGACGCATGGCCCGGCAGTCGGTGTCGAGCAGGTTCCAGTCCGAGGCTGCCCGAAGGCTTGACGAGCTGCGAGTCGAGCTGCGCCACTTCAGAAAGGCCGTCCTCAAACACCGGTCCAGATCGATAACCTTCGACGGCGACCAGATGGAGATTGAGTAGCGATCTCACCTGCCTCCTTGCCTGTATCCCATTGCGAGCGCATCTACGGGGATCAGTCTCTGGTTCACTGGGTCGGCAGCCAAGCTAAATGCCTCCAGTGTGAATGCTCCCAATAGAGGCTGGGAGTCCTCTTCAGCAAAGACCACGACGTTGAAGAGGATTTCACCGCCTATCTGTATCGCCGCTTGACCAGCCTCGCGCCTGATGCGCTGTCCGTTGGCGATAACGAAGTTCCTGGCACTCATTGGCAACACTCCCAAGGACCTCAGCAATGGCGCAGGTAGCATGGTGTAGGTCGCGCCTGTATCTACCAGCACTTCTACCGTCTGAGGGTGCGTGAAGTTGAGATCGCCGACCTCTATCTCCACCGTAAACGTACCCATTTCGCCTCCGATCAAAAGTGTGTCTGCTCACCTTAGAGGCAGCACCTCCAGAACCGGCCCGTTGACCAGGTTCATGGGCCTGCGACCGTCGAGGACGGCTGCCACCTCGACTCCATACCGCCTCGGACGCAGCTCCATTGATAGCTCCGAGTAGTGAGCGGCATGAGGCGTGAGCACGGTGTTGCTCATGCCCAGAAGCGGATTGTCGGCGTCTGGAGGCTCCTGCTCCAGTACGTCCAGCCCCGCGCCAAGTATCCAACCCTCCTGAAGAGCCGTGGTCAGAGCCGCCTCGTCAACCACCGGCCCGCGAGACGTGTTTATCAGGATGGCTGTCGGCTTCATCTTCCGCAGCGCCTCTTCGTCTATCAGGTGGTGTGTGCCCTTATCCAGCGGTGTATGAACGGAGATGTAGTCGGACCGCTCCAGCAGCTCGTCGAACGACACCGATGTCGCGCCCACCGCCTCGAACGCATCGCCCGAGATAAAGGGGTCGTAGGCAATGAGCTCGACCTCGAATGCCTTGATTCGTCGCGCGAACGCGCTGCCGATCCGGCCGAGTCCGATAACTCCCACCGTCTCGGTATGCAGCGGACCCACTGGAGCCGAGATTCTCGGGAGCCACCGGTCCTCCCGGACGCTGGCCTCCTGCTCCAGCAGCTTACGGTTCGCCGCCAGGAGCAGCATCATCGCCTGGTTGGCCACCTCGCGCGTCCAGAGGTCTGGCACGTTTATGACCGCGATGCCGCAGTCGGTCGCGGCCGGAACGTCTATGCAATCGAAACCGACCCCTGTCCTGAGTACGGCCTTGCAGTTTTCCAGTGACGACAGCACACGTCGAGTGATCGGCGATTCGGTAACGATCAGCGCGTCGGCGTCCTTCGTCTGCTCGATGATCTCATCTTCCGTTTCAAGTCTGCCCAGTGGGATCAGACGAGCGCCGACCTTCTCCAGCTCCTCGACCGTATCGTCATGCTCTCCGGCCCCCAGTGAATAGACCGTAAACCTTGCATCTGTTGTCATAGCTGTCGTTCTCCCAGGAATCTAACTCACAGAATTCTAGCACGCACCTTCCGCAGGCAAGTATCAAGGGACACTTGGAGCGGGCCGGATGACTCTCATGACGTGGTCACCCGCCTGACAGCCGAGCCCCATAATGCTCAAGCCTCTCGGCTATGTCGTCCCTGGACTCCAGTCCCTGTTCCAGCTTTGGCAGCTCAGATGGCGGCATCGCCACCAGAAAGAGGTGAGCGGGAATCTCCGTGTAGAGTCGCATACCGATACACCCCAGTGAAAGAGCCGTCTTCTGATGCCCGTGGGCTAAGGGCAGCACTCCGCAGGCGGGGCGCGTGAACACCGCCCCCTGCGGATTGTTTCGCCACATGATCTTCCCGACGATCTCCTGTACCACGCCCATCTGGGGCAGCGTTGCCCACATCAGCGCCAGGTCAGGCTCGACGGGCATCTTCCACAGAGGGCCATAGACCGCGCCTCCGACCGTCGGTTGGAACCGGGCAGTCTGCGCGATCTCGTCGGCGGTCCCCTCCTCCACTTCGCACAGCTCGGTCAGCAGCACGGCAAGATCGTCCTCGCGCCCCTCCGACGATCTGAACCCGGAAACCACGCCCCCGATGCCGCATCCGTCGTGCTGCTCGGCCGTTGCGTAGAACACTCGCAGCTCAGCGAGGCGCCACAGCGAGCAGAAGGACGGAGGGTCCCTGTAAAGGGGAGCGACATCCTCCGGCCTCTCCTCCACGAACGCCATACCGACAGGCGGTATCTCTATCCTCAGCCGATCTGCAAGAAGCTGAACGAGGTTCATCGTGTCTATCACTGGGCCGATACTCCATGATATTCAACGCGCTTCATAGCGTGTCCGATCCGGTCGGCCACTGGCAGGAAGAGCCTCTTACGGGACGCAGCAACAGGGATAGCATGGCTCTTCGGAGATTGCAAATCGCGCCTCCAGGCCACTTCAATTCTGTCGCCCGCCTGATATAATGCGACCACCAGTCTCGGAGGTGGATGCCCAGTGAAGTTAGAGACTATTACCGTGTCCCCGGGTGAGCAGCGCGTGTTGCTCATGTTCGATCCAGAAGAAAGGACGGCGGGCGACCGGCAGGTACAGTCGTACCTGGACAGCAATGGCCTCGAGCCACGGCGCATATTCCGGGAGACTAGAGACGAGTCCGAGTATGAGGTGCACTACTTCGGCTACTGCTACATCGAATCGCATCTGGACAGCCTTACCGGGTTGGCAAGTGGAGACTAGGACGACCTAGCTGCTCCCGGACGTCAATCATCCAAAGCTGCGGACACGCCGTTTTCCGCAGTCGGATTCGATTTGACACCCTAAACGGATTGTGTTAGGCTTGATACCAAGTCGCCCTATGCGCTTCTCTTTACTTGTTAACTTTCCGCACCTCCGAAACCCTGCTACCCGTCTGCCCAGTCCTTCCCCATTTCTTTGACGCTGTATCCCCGTCGTAACGTCTTTACAGTCCACTTCCATTTAGACGTGGCTTTTGTATTTGCATTTAGGAGTGTGAGAGCGTATGACCTCGACCGCATTGCAGGTTAGAAACGATCAGAACGGCGGCATATCTAAAAGGTCCTACTCGCGGATCCCCGCCATAATCAACGTTCCCAACCTCATCCAGGTACAGTTGGATTCCTTTGAGCACTTCAAAAGCGAAGGGCTTGGGGAGCTCTTTAACGAGATCTCGCCCATTGAGGACTTCCCCAGCAGTCGATTCGAGCTGACACTGGGGGACCACTACTTCGAGGAGCCGAAGCTCACCGAGGAGCAGTGCCGCGAACGCGAGTCCACCTTTGCGGCGGCGCTGTACGTAACCGTCAAGCTGACCATTAAGGCCCCGGGGCCGGGACAGGGCGAAATCAAGGAGCAGACGCTCTTCATCGGCGACATTCCGATGATGACCTCCACTGGCACGTTCATCATCAACGGCGCCGAGCGCGTTGTGGTAAGCCAGCTTGTGCGTTCGCCAGGCGTCTATTTCACAACAGTCTCCGATCCGAACACCGGCAGACCGCTGGCAGCAGCCAAGCTGATCCCCTACAGGGGAGCCTGGATGGAGTTCGAGACGTCCAACCGCGACGTCATTTCCGTCAAGGTGGACCGTAAGCGCAAGACCCCGGTCAGCACGCTGCTGCGCTGCCTGAGCTACCACTATGACAAGCCGGAAGATGCCGAAAGGCGCAGGCTCTTCGAGTCCAACGAGGGGCTGCTCTCGCTGTTCGAGGACGTCGATACCGACGACGAACACAGCTTCATGCACACGACGATAGAAAAAGACACCGGAGTGTCCAGCCCCGAAGAGGCGCTGATGGAGTTCTACCGTCGGCTCCGACCCGGAGAGCCGCCCAATGTGGACAACGCGAAGAACTTGCTCGACAGCCTGTTCTTCAACGCCCGCCGTTACGACCTCGGCAGGGTGGGACGCTACAAGCTCAACAGCAAGCTCCACCCCGAAAACGAGGAGGATTTCCGGGACCTCACGCTCTCACCGGAGGACATTGTCTCCCTGCTCAGCCGCATGATCCAGATCAACAACCGAGTTGTCCTTCCGGACGATATCGACCATCTCGGCAACCGCCGAGTGCGCGCCGTGGGCGAGCTTATCCAGAACCAGGTTCGGGTCGGCCTGCTCAGGATGGAGCGCGTCATCAAGGAGCGCATGACAACGCAGATGGACCCGGCGACAACCACGCCGGCAGCGCTCATCAACATCAGGCCTGTCGTGGCCTCGGTGCGAGAGTTCTTCGGAGGCTCGCAGCTTTCGCAGTTCATGGACCAGACAAACCCGCTGGCCGAGCTTACCCACAAGCGCAGGCTGTCGGCCCTCGGCCCAGGGGGACTATCCAGGGAGCGCGCGGGATTCGACGTCCGCGACGTTCACCACTCTCACTACGGCAGAATTTGCCCCATCGAGACGCCGGAGGGCCCGAACATCGGCCTTCTCGGTTCGCTGGCCACGTACGCCCGCACCAACGAGTACGGTTTTATCGAGACTCCTTACAGGAAGGTCCACACCGAGATCCTCAACACCGATCCGCGCCTGGACGGCCGCACGCTGACTGAGGACGTCGCTGGCGACGAAGGCGCCACGATCCTGAAGAAGGGCGGTACACCCACAAGGAGCAACGGCAGATTCACCAAGATCAGGTCCCTCTCCGAAAGAATGATACAGGTGGCGCCGTTCGTCTCGGATGATCCCGCAGACATCGTGTACCTGACGGCGGACAAAGAGGAGACCGTCCGCATAGCCCAGGCCAACGCCGTACTCGACGAGCACGGACAGTTCACAGAGGACCGAATCGAGACCCGTATGGGTGAACACGTCGGCCTCATGGAGCCCCCTGACAGCGTCGAATACATGGATGTCGCTCCCATACAGCTGGTCAGTGTATCGACCGCGCTGATTCCGTTCCTCGAACACGACGACGCCAACCGCGCCCTGATGGGATCGAACATGCAGAGGCAGGCAGTACCGCTGCTCAGACCCGAGCCCCCGCTGGTCGGAACCGGCATGGAGGAGCGCGTCGCCAAGGACAGCGGACAGGTGGTCCTCTCCGACGTCAATGGCGTGATCACCAACGTCAGCGGCGACCGGATCATAGTCACCGGAGACGATGGCGAGATACGCGTGTTCCCCCTGAGAAAGTTCATGCGCTCCAACCAGGGCACATGTGTTAACCAGAGGCCCATAGTGGACATGGGCGACGTTGTCAGAGTTGGCGACGTGCTTGCTGACAGCTCATCCACAGGTCGCGGAGAGCTCGCACTCGGTCAGAACGTGCTCGTCGCCTTCATGAGCTGGGAGGGCTACAACTTCGAGGACGCCATCATCATCAGCCGAAAACTGTTGGAGGATGACAAGTTCACCTCAATCCACATCGAAAAGCACGAGGTGGAGAGCAGAGACACCAAGCTCGGCCCCGAGGAGATTACTCGAGACATTCCCAACGTCGGCGAAGAGAGCCTCCGCAATCTTGATGAGGAGGGCATAATCCGCGTGGGCGCCGAGATCGGCCCCGGCGACATCCTCGTTGGCAAGATCACTCCGAAGGGTGAGACCGAGCTCAGCGCTGAAGAGAAACTCCTGCGCGCGATCTTCGGTGAGAAGGCGCGCGACGTGAAGGATACGTCGCTCCGTGTACCGCACGGACAGCGCGGCAAGATCATCGAGGTGCGCGTCCTCAGCCGAGACAACAAGGACGAGCTCCCTCCGGGCGTCAACAAGTTGGTCAGGCTCTGGGTGGCGCAGACACGCAAGATCACCGAGGGCGACAAGATGGCCGGCAGGCACGGCAACAAGGGAGTGGTCGCGCGCATTCTTCCCGAAGAGGATATGCCCTTCCTCCCGGACGGAACGCCTGTGGACATCATACTGACCCCGCTCGGCGTACCCTCTCGCATGAACCTGGGCCAGGTGCTCGAAACGCACCTTGGTCGGGCAGCCAGTCTGCTCGGATTCAAGGCCATAACCCCGGTCTTCGACGGAGCGCCCGATACGGCGATCGAGGACTCGCTCGGACAGGCGTGGATTGTCGAACAGTCCGGCGCTGTGGATCCCAGGGCGCTCGTTCAGACCGTTGAGCGCGACATCGACCACGATCGAGTGCGCGAGTGGCTGTCCGAGAGAGGCTACGAATACGACGCGCTGTTCGGCGAGGACGCTGAGATGGGCGTGGCCCGCAAGGTCAGCATCGAGATCTGGCTCAAGGAAGTCCGCGGCATGGACGTATCCGACCTTTCGGAACAGGACATGCTGGACGAGGTCTTACGTCTCAACCGTGACGAACAGATCGCCGCGCCGATAGTCGGCAAGACCACTCTCCATGACGGCAGGACCGGTGAGCCGTTCGACCAGCCGATCACTGTCGGACAGATTTACATGATGAAGCTGATCCACCTGGTCGAAGACAAGATTCACGCCCGCTCGACCGGCCCGTACTCGCTCATAACCCAGCAGCCGCTGGGCGGTAAGGCGCAGTTTGGAGGCCAGAGATTCGGCGAGATGGAGGTCTGGGCGCTGGAGGCGTACTCCGCCGCGTACAACCTCCAGGAGATGCTCACCGTCAAGTCCGACGACGTCGTCGGCAGGGTTAAGACATACGAGGCGATCGTCAAGGGAGAAGACGTAATCCAGCCCGGCATCCCAGAGTCGTTCCATGTCCTCATGAAGGAGCTCCAGAGCCTCGGGCTATCAGTCGAGTTGCTGTACGAAGAACCTGAAATTATGGGACTCGGAGACTTCGATGAGGGCTTCGAAGATGACTTCGCGGACAGCCTCCCACCGTTCGGCTTGCTCGGAGGGCTGGACGACCGCGATACCGACCCCATGCCGGTAACCGTAAGCTTCGGCGACAACGTAATCGACGCTGAAGCTCACGCCGAGGACGTCGCAGCCGAGCCCGCGGCGCCGGTTTCCGAGGAGGCTGAAGCCCCGGCAGACGATGACTGACCTCCGCCACCAATAGCTTTGAACCTGAAGAGTCCCGACTGGAATTCGGCTGAAATCCGAAATTCCGCAACACTGAAGTAGTGGAGAGCGAATATGGTCCTTGGCGGCAACGACTTCAACGCAATCCGAATATCTCTGGCCACGCCTGAGCAGATGAAGATCTGGTCGTACGGTGAGGTCACCAAGCCGGAAACGATCAACTACCGGACGCTGCGTCCCGAAAAGGACGGCCTTTTCTGCGAGCGTATCTTCGGCCCGACCAAGGACTGGGAGTGCTACTGCGGAAAGTACAAGAAGATCCGCTACAAGGGCGTGATCTGCGACCGGTGCGGCGTTGAGGTCGCCCGCGCGAAGGTCAGGCGCGAGCGGATGGGCCATATCGCCCTCGCCGCCCCTGTCGCCCACATCTGGTTCTCCAAGGGCACCCCAAGCCGGCTGGGCCTCCTGCTAGACCTGTCTCCCAGAAACCTTGATAGGGTGCTGTATTTCGCTCAGTACCTCGTCACCAGCGTGGATGACGAGTTCCGCACAACGCGCGCCGACCAGATCCAGGAAGAGCTTGACCAGGGCCTTGAGAAGATCGAGGCGGAGGGCGAACGACGACTCGCCGAGCTACAGGAGCAGCTCGACGCTCTGGGAGAACGCCCGGAGCCGACTGAACCTGAAGAAGAGGACGAAGGCGAAGAGCCGAAGGACACGCCCTGGCTGACACTCGAAGCGGAGATCCACAAGCTGACTCTCCAGATCGACGAGGACAAGTCCGAATTCGAGAGCGAGCTGACCGACCAGATGGACGACATCGAGAGCATCCAAGCTGGCGATCTGCTCACTGAGAGCCGGTACCGCGACCTTCGCGACCGGTACTCCGGCATCTTCCAGGCTGGCATGGGTGCTGAGTCGGTGCTTGAGAGGCTCAACAGCCTCGACCTCGACGAGCTTCGCGACGAGCTACAGGCTGAGATGCAGTCCACCTCCGGCCAGCGAAGAAAGAAGGCCATCAAGCGGATGAGGGTGGTCGAGGCGTTCCGCAAGAGCGGCAATAGGCCTGAGTCCATGGTCCTGACTACGCTGCCGGTGCTGCCTCCCGAGCTTCGACCGATGGTCCAGCTCGATGGCGGCAGATTCGCCACCAGCGACCTGAACGACCTCTATCGCAGGGTCATTAACCGCAACAATCGTCTCAAGAGACTCATAGAGCTCGCCGCCCCGGAGATCATAGTCCGCAACGAAAAGCGGATGCTCCAGGAAGCGGTCGACGCCCTGGTGGACAACGGACGCCGCGGCCGTGCCGTGGCTGGCAGTCACAACCACCGCCTCAAGTCGCTGTCGGACCTGCTCAGGGGCAAGCAGGGCAGGTTCAGGCAGAACCTGCTCGGAAAGCGCGTGGACTACTCAGGCCGATCCGTCATCATTGCCGGACCGGACCTCAAGCTCCACCAGTGCGGCCTGCCCAGGCGAATGGCGCTTGAGCTCTTCAAGCCTTTCGTCATGAACAGGCTCGTAATGAAGGGGTATGCGCACAACATCAAGAGCGCGAAGCGCATGGCCGAGCGAATACGACCGGAGGTCTGGGACATCCTGGAAGAGGTCGTCACCGACAGGCCGGTGCTCCTCAACCGCGCTCCGACGCTGCACAGGCTGGGCATCCAGGCGTTCGAGCCCGTACTAATCGACGGCAGCGCCATACAGCTCCATCCGCTCGTCTGCACCGCCTTCAACGCCGACTTCGACGGCGACCAGATGGCCGTGCACGTGCCGCTCTCCCGCGAGGCGGTGATGGAAGCGCGCAAGATGATGTTGAGCACGTTCAACATGCTCTCCCCCAGCTCTGGTGAGCCGATCGTCGCGCCGACGCTGGACATCGTGCTCGGCACGTACTACATGACGATTATCGACGAGCGCGCGAGGGGAGCGGGACGGACATTCCACAGCCGCGACGACGCACGACTCGCGCACGAACTGGGTTCCATCGAGTTGCGCGCGCCCATCAAGGTCATGATGGACGGTGAGACAGTGGATACCACCGTCGGCAGGATAATTTTCAACGACACACTTCCCGAAGATGTGGAGTTCTGCAACGACGAGATCGAGAAGGGCAGGCTCAAGGAGCTCGTGGGCGAGGTCTACGCCATAATCGGCAACGAGGGAACCGCCGATGTCCTCGACCAGATCAAGAATCTGGGCTTCAAGTACGCCACCAAGGCTGGAATCACGATCGCAATCAGCGACATCGCGGTACCGGAGCAGAAGGACAGCATCGTCAAGGGCGCCGAAGACACCGTACAGAGGCTCGAAGAACAGTACCTCGACGGTCTCATCACGGACGAGGAGCGCTACCAGAACGCCGTCGCCATCTGGACACAGGCTAACGACGATCTGACTGCCGTCATTCAGGAGAATCTCCGCAACTACGGCGGAATCTACCTGATGGCGAACTCCGGCGCTAAGGGAAATATCGCGCAGATCAAGCAGATGGCTGGTATGCGCGGCCTGATGTCCAACCCCCGGGGACGCATCATCGATCGCCCGATCAAGGCCAACTTCCGCGAGGGTCTCAGCGTTCTGGAGTACTTCATCTCCACACACGGCGCTCGCAAGGGCCTTGCCGATACGGCGCTGAGGACCGCCGACTCCGGCTACCTCACCAGGCGACTGATCGATGTCTCCCAGGAGATCATAATTCTCCACGACGACTGCGAAACGCCAAACGGAGTCTGGATCAGCACTGAAGCGAAGGAAGACGGCACTGCGCCGTTCGCGGAGCAGATCAGGACCAGGTACCTCGCGATGCCGGTCGCGGACCTGAACACCGGCGAGATCATCCTGGACAGAAACGACCCGATAGATGATGACGCCATCATAAAGCTCGAGGAGTCGAGTGTAGAGGCCATGCTCATACGCTCCCCGATGACATGCGAGTCTCCTCGTGGCATCTGCCAGAGGTGCTACGGCCTCTCGCTGGCTACGATGAGGCCGTCCATGGTAGGAGAGGCCGTCGGAATCATCGCGGCCCAGAGCATCGGCGAGCCGGGAACTCAGCTGACGATGCGCACGTTCCACACCGGCGGTGTCGCCGGACAGGACATCACCAGCGGTCTTCCCAGGGTCGAGGAGCTGTTCGAGGCTCGCACGCCTAAGGGCGAAGCGGTGCTTTCTGAGATCGATGGGGTCGTCGAAGTGTCCGAGCTTAACGAAGGCCGCAGTATTCGCGTGACCAGCTCTGAGGAGTACGCCGACGAGTACCTGCTGCCCGAGGGCTTCGCGCCTCTCGTAGAGGATGGTTCAATAGTCGGACTCGGAGAGGTTCTCGCCGAGCCGGACAGTGCCGCCGAGATGGACGACGACGATCTCGCTCTGATGTCTAGCGATGTCATGGCCCGCGTGTCGGGCATAGTGACTGTCGAGGACAACGTCCTGACAATCACCTGGACCGACGAGGACCAGAGAGAGTACGTCATACCCGCGGCGGCGCGCATCGCTGTCAAGTCCGGGGATCGTGTGACCGCCGGCGAGGCGCTGACCTCCGGCCCCAAGAACCCGCAGCAGATCCTGCGGATACAGGGCAGGGACGCCGTCCAACGCTACCTCATCGACGAGGTGCAGAAGGTCTATCGCTCACAGGGCGTGCCGATTCACAACAAGCACGTCGAGCTGATTATCTCCCAGATGCTCCGCAAGGTGCAGATCGACGATCCCGGAGATACTGAGCTCCTTCCTGGCGAGTACGTGGACCGCCAACAGTACGAGGAGATCAACGCGGAGGTGCTCGCCGAGGGTGGAGAGCCCGCGACCGCCACACCGGTCCTTCTCGGCATCACCAGGGCATCGCTCAACATGGACAGCTTCCTCGCCTCGGCATCCTTCCAGGAGACCACGAGGGTGCTGACCGAGTCGGCCGTCAACGGCCAGGTGGACCACCTGCGCGGCCTCAAGGAGAACGTCATTATCGGTCGGCTCATTCCGGCAAGGCTCAACCTGACCGAGGAAGGCGTAACCGGACTCAGCATCGAGGAGGCCAACGCACCCACCAGGGGAATGGGCATCATGACAACCGGCGCCGCTCAACAGGAGCCCCTTCTGGTTGGACGCGACGCGGGGTTCGGGCCTGACTTCGGTGACGAGCGCATCGAGCATGAACCCATCGTAATCGACGAGCTCGCCGTCGAAATCCCGTCGGACGATGACGATTAGCCTACAATCGCGGGGCTAACCTCCGCGATACCATAGGCAAGAAGACAGGGGCGGACTCCCAATCGAGTCCGCCCCTGACGTTTCTCCCCAATTCGGGAGGGCCGAGACGATTGCATAACCCCCTCTCCCTTGAGGGCTGACAGGTGTAGGCAGAGCTGACCATCATGCTTGGACCCCAGTCAACTGGCCCCCTCTCCCTGAGGGCTGACAGGAGCGCAGGTAAAGGTGTACAGCCAAGCAACCGACAGACCCCCTCTCCCTGGGACGTGTGATGCACATTGGGCGCTTAGTGATTGAAGAGTGTGGCAAGGGCCAGATCAGGTCGACCGAAGTACCGGTTCATCCAGATGCCCAGGTTCAGCGCAGTTAGTTTGGCTGCCACCCGGCTCAGCAATCCCCAGGTGCTGCGGGCTCGCGGAAAGTGCAGCTTGAAGGTGTCTTCGAGGCGACCGTTGACAGTCTCCACTATCTGACGCCAGCCATGTGCTCCCCACGCAGCCGACGGGCGCTGTCGCCGGTGTAGTTCCCGGCTGTCAGTACCACTGCTCCGTAGTCTCTAAGCCAGTGGGTCTGCCACATGGCCCCGAAGAAGCCGTCATCGGCAACATGTGGCGAGGCGCTGACCCGACCCACCCCGAACCTTGGCCATAGAGGACCAGTCGGTCCAACGTACTTGCGACCCTTGCGATTGCGAGGCAGCTCATGGGTGCTCAGAAGTGTTCGTGCTGACCTGTGCGCCAGCACATACGATCATCGGTGCTCGCGGGCGCCAGCAGGAATCCTGTGATCACGCCCTCCTGCGTCACAGCCAGCATCAGCTTGCATCCGTAGTACTTGATACGGGGGTGAGCATGAAAAGTACGAATACATACTCCTGTAAGCGTCCCCTTACGGGGCAATCTCGAAGCCCCTACGGTCGACCACCTTGTACCGATCGTCCCCCTCGACTATCTCGATGGCCGTATCCAACGGCGCCCCTTTGAACCTCTGCCTCAACCCGGACGCGGGCCACCATATCTCGACCGAGTCGATGGCCTCCGCACGACCCAGCCCTATCTCCTGCTCCAGGCTGGACGCCCCGAAGCTTCCACCGCTGCTGACGACCGCGTGCACCGCCCGTGCTCCGTCACTTGTCGTCACGCTGACCCTGATACGCGCGCTAATCGCGGCGCGGTTGGACCGCGTACCGATCAACCGAATCGAAGTCCAGCGATTGCCCGACCCCGGATTCACGTATAGCGAGTTGACAAAGCCGTCGCTCGGATAGAACCCTCCGACCTGCACGAATATGTCCTGGTCGCCGTCCCGGTCAAGGTCTCCAAACGCGATTCCATGACCCTTCTGTATGTGTCCGAGACCCGCTGAGAACGTGACGTTCGAGAACGAGCCGCCCCCGTCGTTGCGGTAGGCGACGTTCGGAGCCAGAGCGTTGAACGCCGGAAACCCGGTGCCCAGGTACAGGTCGGGATAGCCGTCGTTGTCGAAGTCTCCGAAGTTCGCCCCCATGTTCTGGTTGACGTCGTCGAGGCCGACCCGCGCGGTGACGTCCTCGAATCCTCCGCCGACCCCGCTGGCGCCAGTGTTGCGATACAGCCTGGGCCGCGCTCCGTTGCTTGGAAGCCCCAAGTAGTCTGCAGCGACCGAGTCGATGTCTCTCGCGTATCCCGCGACGAACAGGTCCAGCCAGCCGTCGTTGTCATAGTCCCAGAACCACGCCGGGAAGCTCTCGATAGGATCGGTCACGCCTAGCTCCCGCGCCACGTCCGTGAACGTCCCGTCTCCGTTGTTGCGGTACAGCCGGTTCTCGTCCGCGTAGTTAGACAGGTACAGGTCCTGGTCGCCGTCATTGTCGTAGTCGCCCCATGCGCTCCCCTTGCAGTATCGCATGTTGGCGACCCCCGCTCTCAGCGCGACGTCCGTGAAGACGCCCTCTCCGTCGTTCTCGAACAGTTGGCTGGGGAAGATGATCGCCGCGCTCTCATCCCGCGATTCAGGCATCGACTCATTGCATGAGAACAGGTCCAGGTCTCCGTCATTGTCATAGTCCGCCCACGCCGCGCTCTGGCTGGGATACGCGGGAGTCGCCAGACCGGCGCCGTGCGTAACGTCGCTGAACGAGCCGTCCCCGTTGTTGCGAAGCAGCGACACACGCATCTGGCCGTTGGACATCAGCCACCCGCCGCGCATGACCAGTATGTCCATCCACCCGTCGTTGTCGTAATCGGTCTGGACGATGTTCAGCCCCCCGGTCTGCTCCGACAGCCCCGCCGAATTCGTACGCTCGACAAAGCGTCCCTTGCCGTCGTTGCCGTACAGCCTGAGACTCTGCGTCGGGTCCCAGCTTGAAGTCACGATGTCCATGAGACCGTCGTTGTCGAAGTCCTCGACGATAGCACCCCCGGCGAGATCGACCGAGTAGATGCCAACGTCCGCTGCCACCTCCCTGAACCGTCCGCCAAGATCGTGCTCCGGCGCGAACGCCGAGGGCGGAACGCGTAAGCTCTCGCTCATCCCTGCCGGATACGTTCCCCGCGCCATGTGCGCGATGTTCAGCAGCCATCGACGTCTGACGTTGTCCGCGTCCAGTACAAGCAGACCGTCGAGGATCTCTATCGCTCTTGAAACGCTGTCCGAGTCTTCGTGAGAGTAGGCGGGGTCCAGTGGCAGAGCACACACCAGCCGCCCTTCGGGACTGACGCAGTTCTGGATCTCGCCGCGCTTCATGTACGCGACCGCCAGCTCCTCCAGCGCTCCCAGGCGGTCCCGACTGTCCGGCATCGCTCGCTCGGCAAGCTCGGCGGCCTCGGAGAGTAGCACGATCGACTCGTCCACTTGCCCGAGCCTGAGCTGGTGAAACGCCAGCTCCCTGAGTATCGTGAGACGCCAGGTATCCGTGTCGAACGTCGGCTCCTCTAGCTGGTCGACGAGGTATTCAAGCTGTCGAGTGCCGAAGTACGGGTCCGCCGACCCGGAGAGCCATCCGGCATATTCACGGAGGTCAGCCGCGCCGCCTTCTTCCCCAATCGGATCAGGGTCCGAGCTTGTGTACTCGAGAACGACCGCCGCAATGGCCAGCGTCGCCAGACCCACCAGCGCCAGCGTTGGACCTAGCCTCCAGGCTCGCTCGACGGGACGGCGCACTTGTCTGGGACCGTCAGGCCGCGATGGCCTTGTTGACCGCCGGCAGCACCTCTTTCGCCATCAGCTCGAGACACCTGTACCACTTGGGCCGGTCTCCGACCCAGTCGTGACACTGGAGCAGCAGCGTTCCGAAGCCGCCCACGTCGTCGTGCATGCGCTTGATCCTTTGGGCGCACTCCTCGGGGTCGCCGACGATCCAGAAGTTCTCCAGCATGTACTCACGCGTAAGCACCTCATCCGGCATCTCAGGGTCGGTCTTTAGCCGTGCCAGTCCGGGGCCTCCGCGCCCGAACAGGGGAATCCAGTAGTCGTCGAAGAAGTTGCCGATCGGGCCGTTCAGGGCCTCGTCCCTGGCCTTCTGCCCATCGTCCGCCACGAACACCTCGCGCGAGATTCGCCACTCGTCCGTCGGGACTGCCTTGCCGCCACGCTTCGCTCCCCGCTCGAACACCAGGCGGTGGCTGGGCAGGTGCATCTCGTGCAGGAACGAGCTGCTGAGCGGAATCCAGCCCTTCTCCCCCACCATCTCCAGCGTGCTCGAATATGGACTGCTGCCCGCGACCGCGATCTGGGGATGCGGCTCCTGGTAAGGTTTCATGTGGAACCCGATCCTGTTCTCGGGCTGGGCCTCTCCCAGCTTTAGGGTGTAGAACTTTCCGCTGTGTTCGAATGGTTTGCCCTTCCATATCTTGAGCACCAGGTCGATGCACTCCGCCATCCGCTCGCGGTGCGTGCCCTTGTCCTCATCTATGTCGAAAAGCTCCGAATCGACCGTCGAGCCTCCAGCTCCGACGCCCATGTAGATGCGCCCCCTCGCCATGTGGTCGAGCTGCGCGATCCGGTGCGCCAGGTGCGCGGGATTATGGAAGTGCGCGAGCGACACCCCCGTGCCGAACGCCATCTGCTTGGTGACACCCAGCGCCCTCGCGATGAACAGCTCAGGCGACGGCATGTTTTCCCAGGGCAGCAGAAAGTGCTCCCCTACCCACGTCTCCGAGTATCCCAGGCCGTCGGCATACTCCACCAGCTCCAAGTCCTCCTGGTATGTGTCCGCATGAGGCCTATCGGGATAGTGCAGCGGCATGAGGAACAGTCCGAGTTTCAAATTGCATCTCCTCTAAAATCGCAGCCGACGGGCATCCCACCCAATCGCAGCGCAAAGCTATCGCTATTGTACGACATTCTAGGCATCCGAGACCCCTCTGGTCCACCCAGCGCCGCACACCAGTCGCATTTGGAGGTCAAGCTATAGAACCCTGCCCGAGTCTGCGTTCCGGCCTTCGTCGGCACTACGGATGTAGAGGGCCATCGTGTTGTTTCTGTGCAGATCCGAACCGCGGAGGTTCTTGAATGCGATTGCCCTTTGTGGGTATCCTTCACGTCTTGTGTAAATGTATCCTTTGGACTACAATGACGTGATGATAGAGGTTCGTCAGACCGAAGTCTATGCCCGTTGGTTCAGGCGGGTTCGGGACAGGCAAGCGAGGGTGCGAATCGACAGCCGCATCCGGCGGCTGTCCCTGGGCAACCCAGGCGACGTGAGACCGGTGGGCGAAGGAGTTTCTGAGATTCGAATCGACTATGGGCCGGGTTACCGGGTGTACTTCGTGCAACGAGGCCAAGCGCTGGTCGTTCTTCTGGCTGGAGGCGATAAGGATAGCCAGGATCGGGACATACGAAGGGCTCTGGATCTGGCCAAGGAAATTTAGGAGGTAGCAGCTATGGCAAAGACGCAGACCCTGCCTTGGGATCCGGCGGAGCACCTTGAGACCGAGGATGATATGGTCGCTTACCTGAACGTTGCCTTGGAAGAGGGTGACCTGAGCCTGATCATGGCCACGCTAGGGGACATCGCCCGCGCCCGGCGAATGGCGATGGTTGCACAGGAGACGGGACTGGGCAGAGAGAGCCTCTACAAGTCGCTGTCGGCCAACGGCAACCCGGAGTTCACCACTGTGCTAAAGGTGGTGCGCGCTTTGGGACTTCGGCTGCAGGCTGCCACCGTGCGAGGAGCAACTAACAAATAGAAGACGCACCGTGAGATCTAGAGGGTCGCTTCCTATACCCAGATAGAGTATTTCAGAGGCGTAGTGTATACGCCAATTCCCCTCATTGACACTTCCCGAATCTGTTCATATACTGCGGCCGAGGCAGATGGAGAGTGGGCGGGCCATATGGCGAGGGCTGAAATATACTCGACCGAGGCTCTCCTCCTATTCTGCCGAAACATCGTGCTGAGGCTCTGGCAAAAGCTGCGGGATGCTCTCAGCGCAATTTAGCAACCCCTACGCCCGCCCTTGTAGTCGCGGCATTCGACTTTAACTGGTACAGCGGCATCATCAGGCTGCTGTAAAACCCCGAAGTAAGCGTCCATCGATCCAACGTGGCCGCGCTTCGATGCGCACATGGTCACAAGCGGGCATGAAGCTCCTTAGAGACTAGGGACAAGGGGGACAACGTCCATGAGTTATCGAAGAAGATCGTCTGTTTTCTTGTATTGCACCTTCGCGCTGATGATCATAGCCGCTCTCGCTGCAATTTCTTGCACAAGTGAGGAGGAGCCGGCTCCAGCCCCTGCGGCTCAGGCACAGGCCCCGGCTGCGACAACAGCCCCCGCGCCGGCGCCCACTGTGACTCCGGTTCCATTAGAAGCTACTCCCATCATTGCAACTGCTGTCCCTGCGGCCCCCGCCGCCAGTGGGGATGCAAAGTACGGAGGGACTCTCCGCAAGAGCGCGGGTGACGACCTGGTCCACTTCGACTTCATGATCCAGACCACTGTTCGCACCCAGCAGCGCGTCGGTGCTGCGTACAACCGTCTCTTCCGGTACGCCTTCGATGAGAAGGGTGTAATCCTCCCTGACCTGGCTGAAGAGTGGGATGCCTCCGGCGACGGCCTGACCTACAACATCACTATCCAGGATAGCATCAAGTTCCACACCATCGAAGGAGTGCCCGGAAGTGGTACCGACCTGGACTGTCAGGACGTAGCTCACAGCTTGAATAAATACCGCGACGGCGAGTGGAGTAAGCGAGCCAAAGACGTTGGCGCCATAGCGAGCGTGGAGTGCGGGGCTGGATCGCAAGATATTGCCATCAAGCTGAGCCAGCCTGATGCCGGTCTCATTTCGATGTTGGCCGCAGGTTGGGCTTCGGTCTTCCCCAGTGAGCTTCCCTACGACGACCTCGAGACCACCGTCATCGGTACAGGTCCATTCGTCTGGCAGGGTTACACAAAGGGCGGCCGGGCCGAGTTGACGAAGAACCCCGACTACTGGCGCGATGGCCTTCCCTACATGGACGGTATCGAGGACATCGTATTCGCTGAAGAGACCGCCTCGTTCGCCGCCTTCCGTGCAAAGCAGTTGGACATGAACTCCCTCATGCAGTACCTCTACCCGGAAGAGGGGAAGATACTGAAGGAGCAAGACCCCACCATCAACGTTTCCATAATACCGCGCCTGTGGTGGCATGGAGTATCGGGCATACTGGCAGACCCAGTGTGGGGTGACGAGAGGGTTCGGCAAGCCTTCAACCTGGCTCTTGACCGCGGTCAGTCCACGCAGATCCTGAACCAGGGCGCAGGCGATACCGGTGGATGGCAGCCGCCCTGGAGCAAGTGGAGCCTGCCGCGTGAGGAGTTGGACGGCAAGATCGGCAAGAAGGACGGCTCCGACATGGAGGAGCGTAGAGAGCAGGCGAAGAAACTTCTGGAAGAGGCCGGCTTTGGGCCCGGCGAGCTCAAGCTGAATTGGCTGGTTCTCAACACCAGGGAAAGCAGGTTGACCCCAGCTTTCGCACAGGACCAGTTGAAGCTCATCGGTGTTGAGATCGTACAGGACATCGTGGACCGCGCAGCCTACACGGACAGGCAAGAACGACGAGACTTTCAGTTGAAGAGCTCTGGAGGGGTAGCTCCAGTCTTGAACCCCAGTCTGTTCTACAGCAACATCTACCTCTGTGACGCTCCCTCCAACTACAGCGGATACTGTGACCCTGAGTTCGAAGAGATGTACAACAAGCAGCTCTCCGAACAGGACGAGGCCGAGCGGCAGAACATCGTCTGGGAGATGGAGCGCAAGCTGTTCAACGACTTGCCCCGTATTCAGATCAGATGGGTGGCCGAGGGCATGGCCTGGTGGCCATGGGTCAAGAACTTCCACGACGTCGACCCCGCCTACTACAACAATGTGACTCTCGAAGAAGTCTGGATGGAAGAACGCTAGCCCCCGGGACTACGATGTCCATCAACAACCCCCTCTCCCTCAGGGAGAGGGCTAGGGTGAAGGTGAATACATCCTCCCGCCACCACCCCCTGGCGGTGACGGGAGGCTTTCACTCCTCACTACCTCCAAAACGGGGCAAGAAGTGCGCAACTACATCATTAAGAGGCTCTTACTGGCCGTAGTCACCGTCTACGCTGTAGTGACGCTCGTATTTGTCCTCATGCGCCTGATTCCAGGCGACCCTGCCCTGATAGCGTTGGCTGAGCCCGGCAGGGGAGAGGCTATTCCGCAGGAGATACTGGAGAAGAAGAGAGAAGAACTTGGCCTGAACAAGCCTCTGCACATTCAGTACTCTGAATGGCTGGTAAACTCACTCCGCTTTGACTTCGGGAAGTCCTCCTGGGGCGGTGGCGACGTCGTCGAAGAGTATGTCCAGCGCCTGCCCATCTCCGTCAATATGGTGGTGATGGCCAGCATACTGACCGTTATCATAGGGGTGCCCTTAGGCATCTATTCTGCGGTGAGACAGGACACCGCTTTTGACTATCTGGCCCGGATAATCTCCATATCGGGTCTGTCTATGCCCAACTTCTGGGTTGCCGGCCTCATAATCATCTTCCTGTTGCGTGTCTTTCACTGGTTGCCTCCGCTGGACTTCATTCCATTTTGGGAAGACCCGAAGCGGGCCTTCATTCAGGGTATCTTCCCCGCCTTTGCAGTCGCATTCGCCTTCATAGGCTCAACTGCCCGGATGGCCCGGTCCTCTTTTCTGGAGGTCATGCGGGAAGACTACATACAGGTGGCCAGAGCGAAGGGACTGGTTGAACGCCTGGTGATCCAGAGGCATGCGCTGAGGAACGCAATGCTCCCCGTAATCACAATCCTGGGACTCCAGTTCGGCTTTGCGCTGGGAGGACTCGTGGTTGTCGAGGCGGCATTCAACCTTCCTGGGGCGGGCCGCTTCCTGCTCGATGCGACGATGAGGCGCGACTACAACGTTGTTCAGGCCAGCTTGTTTGCCATTGCGATCTTCGTCACCCTGGCCAACCTGATCGTCGATATTCTGTACGCTTGGCTCAATCCGCGCATACGATACGAATAACAAGGGGTGTGCCCGAGTTGAGCAATCCAACCGACACCAGCATCGAGATCGCTCACACAAGCCGGTTCACATCGGCTCTCAGAACTTCAAAGCGATTGATACGCCAGAAGCCCTTGGGTTTCGTAGGCGCTCTGCTCCTCGTTTTCGTTACTGTACTGGCGGTGTTGGCTCCATGGATCGCGCCAGCGGATCCTAACTCTCTCACTGTGGACTTTCTGCAAGGCCCCTCAGCAGCTCACTGGCTTGGTACGGATACAACCGGCCGCGATGTCTTTAGCCGCGTAGTATGGGGCGGGCGTGTATCTCTATTGGTAGGTGTCACGGCCACTCTCCTGGGCACCGGCACAGGAGCCATAATCGCGGTGGTAACCTCATACTGGGGAGGCAAGGTGGACATAATCGCGCAGCGATTCATGGACATTCTGTGGGCGTTCCCTTCCCTCATAGTCGCGATGGTACTTGTGTTTGTGATTGGCTCAAGTACACGCAACGTCATCTTCGCCATCAGCATAGTGGTCATTCCTTCAGCAGCCCGGGTCGTGCGCTCGCAGGTGCTGTCTGTAAAGGAAATGGAATACACGACTGCTGCCCGAGCTATAGGCGCCGGCGACTGGCGTATCATGCTCCACCACATAACGCGTAACTGCATGGCCCCGTACATCATAGTAGCCAGCATCACCCTCGGCGGCGCAATCACCACCGAGGCCTCCCTGAGCTTCCTGGGGATGGGCATTCCCCCGCCCACGCCCTCATGGGGACGAGACCTCTTCGGGGCTGCCCGCCAGTACGCCGAGCTCGCCCCCTGGATGGCGATCGCCCCCGGCGTCGCCCTGAGCCTCGCCGTCTACGGCTTCAACCTCCTCGGAGACGCGGTCCGGGACGTACTGGACCCCCGGCTGCGGGGGGCGTAGCCCCTACAGACCCACGCGTGGCCTAGCTCCTATTTCTACGTAGGGAAGCGCAAGACTTCGGACGCCACCGCTGAAGCTGATGTACGATATCATTTGAATGGATAGGCTTCGGGACTGCTCGTCAATGGCTCTCGACGTGAATCGAGGTGTACCATTCACACAGAGGGGCGAACATGCAGAGAAAGCTCACGATTACCATAGACGAGGACGTTTACGACGGTCTCTATCGGGTTGCCGGCAGGCGCAGGATCAGCAAGTTCATAGAGTCGCTGGTTCGCCCGTATGTGCTAGACGGCGATCTTGATGAAGGGTATCGGCAGATGGCCGCTGATGAGGAACGAGAAGCCCAAGCCACGGAGTGGGCGGAGAGCACAGCGGCCGAAGTGAGTGATGAAGCGCGGTGAGGTGAGGTGGATTTCCTTCGGACGGTCAGTAGGTGGAGAAATCCGCAAACGCCGACCAGCAATCGTCCTGACTAACGACATTGCGATAGCTCATTTGAACAGAGTTCAAGTCGTACCCCTTACCACTAACGTTAGTAGAGTCTATCCTGGGGAAACGGTCATAGTGATAAATGATCGGCCTCACAAAGCAATGGCGGATCAAATTATGACGGTAAGCAAAGAACGAGTCTCGAACCTCTTGGGGAGACTGTCGCCCACCGACATGCAGAAGGTGGAAGCAGCCGTGTGCCTTCATCTGGGCATCTGATAGTTGGTGCCGAGCTCCGTTTCAGATATAGGTTAAACGCCGCCCAGACCATAACTCCTAAGTGCCAACTCACCTCCTAAGAAGAAACGGTTAGCGTCATTTTCATCGACACGTCCACATCGACCAAGAGCTCATGCGCCAAGTCATTGGCAGCCTGTAAGTCGATTGTGCGCGCTCGGTTGGTAGAAATCGATCAGTAGGAAGGTCCTCGTCCCCGGCACAGGGCAATCGCATTCTCGGGATGTTGCCTGTATGCTGTAGGGGCGGTTCGCGAACCGCCCCTACAGATTTGCAAGATTCCACACGTTCGATTTGTGTGGCCAGATCGCTTCCGGCGAGAATGCGATTGCCCTGGTTCCCGGCACCCCCAAATCCCCCACACACCCTTACCGTTCTGTGTAGAATGCACCTCAGACCGCCACCCAAGGGGAACAGGATAGAAAATTGAAAGTCACAGACGTCAAGACAACGGTGATCGAGAACCTCCCGCCCTACAGGGGAGGCAGGTATTTGCTCTTCCTGGAGGTCGAGACCGACGAGGGTATCACCGGCCTCGGAGAGAGGATCACCGGCAACACCTACTCCGACAGGCTCGGAGACCTAAAGTCGCAGATCAGCCTCATCAACGAAATGGCCAGCATGTACGTGATAGGCGAGAACCCGTTCAACATCGAGCTGATCTGGGACCGCATGTACAGCGCACGCCACGATTTCCGACACCCCAGTCTCCAGTTGACCCCCGTTCTGAGCGCAATCGAGATAGCTCTGTGGGACATCGTCGGCAAGGCTGCCAACCAGCCAATCTACAACCTGCTTGGCGGCCAGTACCACGAGAAGCTCCGCGCATACGCTTACATGCCCGAGGGCGGGTTCCGTGATAACCCCGAGAGGGCCGGCGAGATTGCGCAACAGCTTCTCGACGAGGGCAACACCGCGTGCAAGCTCGACCCGTTCCAGCCGCTGTTCCCGCTGCCCAGAGACATTCCGCTATGGGAGATAGAGCACGCGGCGAAGATATTCGAGAGCATCCGAAACGCCGTCGGAAACAAGCTGGAGGTGGGCATCGGCACCCACGGTCAGCTCACCACCTACAGTGCGATCCGGGTCGCTGATTACCTGGAGCCGTACCACCCCTTCTGGTTCGAGGAGCCTGTTCCTCCCGAGAATGTCGAGGAGATGGCCCGAGTCGCCGCGCACACCAGCATTCCGATAGCCACCGGCGAGCGGCTGGTTACCAAGTACGAGTTCTCCAACCTGCTGGAGAAGCAGGCCGCTCAGATCATACAGCTCGACGTCGGACAGTGTGGCGGCATTCTGGAGGCCAAGAAGATAGCCAGCATTGCCGAGGCCCACTACGCGATGATCGCGCCCCACATGGCCTGCGGACCCATCGCCGCGGCTGCCGCGATCCAGGTCGACACCTGCTCGCCCAACTTCCTGATACAGGAGGCCAACCAGGGGCCGCTGCACCACGTCATCTTCAAGGAGCCGCTCGTCTTTGAGAACGGCTTCATCACGCCGCCAACCGGCCCCGGACTTGGCATAGAGTTGGACGAAGACGTGATCAAGCGCATCGAGGTCGAGTAACCCGAAATCTGCTTAGAGGGTTAGGGAGAGGGTGAATATTGCAACCGCAGAGGAAGAAAAAATGCCAGTAGATCTGTCTCGCAAGAGCTGGAAGCCGGGAGATGACTGGGAAAAGGCTATTGAGGACATTAAGTATGTCCGAGGTATCGCCAAGGAGCTCGGCGGACCTGAGAGGGTCAAGCGTCAGCACGACGGAGGACGCTACACGGTTCGGGAGCGGATCGAGAAGATGGTCGATCCCGGCAGCTTCTTCGAGGCAGGCCCTATGGTGGGAGCCGCCGAGTTCGACGAGGACGGCAACGTCATAGAGTTCACCCCCGGCGCATACGTCATGGGACTCGCAGAGATAAACAGCAGGCCCGTCGCCATAGGCGGCGACGACTTCACCATCTCCGGCGGCAGCCCCCACAACGTCCGCAAGGGGGCGCGAAATTTCACTCAGCCGCTCGCGATCCAGTACGGCATTCCGTACATTCAGCTCGTCGAGGGCGTCGGACACAGCTCCAAGTCTGACGAGGCCGCCGGACACATGGGACTGCCCGGAGGAGACCTTTGGTGGCGGAACGTCGAGCTCCTGCGCCGAGTGCCCGTGGCCGCCGGCATTATGGGGTCGGTCGCCGGCGCTCCTGCCGCGTTTGCGCTCTTATCCCACTTCACCGTTATGGTGAAGGGCCAGTCTCAGATATTCCCGTCAGGCCCTCCTGTGGTGCGGCGAGCCATAGGCGAAATGCTCGACAAGGAAGAGCTCGGCGGCCACCAGATGCACGTCCACGAGAGCGGACAGGTGGACAACGAAGCCGAGTCCGAAGAGGACGCCTTCGAGCAGCTCAAGACGTTCATCTCGTACCTGCCGAACACCACCAGCGACGTGGCTCCGCGCGTTGAGACCGGCGACCCGCCCGACCGCAGGCCGGAGGAGCTTCTCACAATCATTCCGGCCAACCGCAAACGTGCCTACGACCCGCGCAAGCTCATCAAGCTGGTCGTCGACAATGGCGAGTTCTTCGAGATGCGCCGGCACTGGGGCGGAGCGGTGATTACAGGCTTCGCGCGGCTGGACGGGTACAGCGTCGGCATCATGGGCAGCGACCCCAGGTCGCTCGCCGGTGCGATGGACGGCTGGGCCGCTGAGAAGTACGCTCACTTCGTAGACCTCTGTGACGCCTTCAACCTGCCCGTGGTCATATTCCTGGACATGCCGGGATTCATGTTGGGCTCCCACGCGGAGCGCAAGGCGACGATGCGCAGAGGAGTCCGCGCCCTGATCGCCAGCGCCGAGGCCGAGGTGCCCAAGATCGAGTTCAACGTGCGCAAGGCCTACGGCGTAGCTGCCGACGCCCCGCACAGCCTCGGCCATCCCAATGGGCTGAACCTGAGATTCGGATGGCCAGCCGGAGAGTGGGGAGGCATCCCAATCGAGGGCGGAGTCGCGGCCGCATACAGGCGAGAGATCGAGAACGCACCCGACCCTGAGGCCCACCGCGCCATGATAGAGAACAGGCTGCTGCGGCTTCGCTCTCCGTTCCGCGCGGCCTATAAGGGAGACGTGGTCGATCTCATAGACCCACGCGATACCCGTATGCTCGCGTGCAGGTACGTCAAGCTGGCCCAGCCCTTGCTCAAGAAGCTGGCCCAGCGCCCCAAACGCGCAGTCCGCCCGTAGGTGATAAGATAGAGGAGAGGGAAGGACGCATGACACCTGAGCTAATAGGAATCATCACCGTCGGGGTCGCGCTGGCGGCGTTGATGCTCGCGCTCATAACTCGCATCGAAAAGCGTCTCGAACGAATAGTAGCGACACAGGTTGAACAGGGAGAGCGGCTCGCCAGAGTTGAAGGCGCGCTCGAAGTCATCAGAGACCTTCTGTTCAACAGGGAGAGAACCCCGGCGTAGGGAGTTGCGAAGATGGAATACCAAATCTGGCTCAACGGCGAGTATGTAGACAGAGACAAGGCCCAGATCCCTATGCTGGATCGAGGATTTCGCATCGGAGATGTCGTCTTCGACACCTCCAGGACGTTCAACGGCTCCGTCTTCAAGCTCCGCGACCATCTGGACAGGTTGTACAGGTCGCTGAAGTACGTGAGAATCGACCCCGGCATGTCCATCGACGAAATGGAGCGCATCACGCTCGACGTCGTCGCCCACAACGAGGACCTGCGTCGCGAGATGAATGACGACTACATGATCACGCAGATCGTCACTGGCGGAAACGGCCAGCGTGGAGACACCGACCCGAACATCTCCATCTGGATAGACTCGCTCGGAGCCCCGCGATGGGCCCACGCCTACACCGGCGGCGCTCACGCTGTGATACCCAAGACCAGGGCATACCCGTCAGAGGCGCTCGATCCAAAGGTCAAGCACTACAGCCGCCTGAACTTCGTGCTCGCCGAGATGGAGGCCAGGGATGTCGACCCGAACGCTCTGCCCCTCCTGCTCGACATGGATGGCAAGGTCAGCGAGGGCACCGGCGCCAATTTCTTCATAGTGACCGACGGCACGCTCAAGACGCCGCGAGATAGCTCCACGCTCCAGGGCGTGTCCAGGATGTCAGTCATGGAGATCGCAGACACGCTCGGAATTCCCGCGATCGAGGACGATCTTCAGCCATACGACCTCTACACGGCCGACGAGGCGTTCTTCTGCAGCACGCCGTACTCCATCCTGCCGGTGGGTCAAATAGATAAGCGCGAGGTCGGCGACGGCGCCCCCGGCCCGATCACCAACCAGCTTCTAGCAGCGTGGAGCGAGCGTGTAGGTGTGGACATCGTAGACCAGCTACTCCGCCTTGCCCAGACACAGTAGCTAAGCGCCCGATTCCAGCTTAAACCTTAGTCAACTGGCCCCCTCTCCCTTGATGGGAGAGGGTTGGGGTGAGGGTGAAAACCTGAAGTCACTCGCGGCCGTCGATCACTCACCAGGCGCGATGCCGGCGATGTTAACCTTCACGCTGTACAGGCCCGTTCTTGCGGTGACGAACAGCGTCCTGTAGTCGTCGCCTCCGAACCCCAAGTTCGCCGGCAGCTCCGGAAGTACCACCGTCCCAAGGTGTTCCGCGTCCGGGCCGATCACCCACACGCCACCCGCGCCCGTCACGTACAGGTTGCCCGACGTATCCACCTTCATCCCGTCCGGGCTGCCTTGCTCAGGCACGTCCATGTCTATGAACACCCGGTCGTCCGACAGCGACAGGTCGTCGTTCACATTGAACGCCCTCACGTTGCGCCGCTCAGTGTCATCGACGTACAGCACGGACTCGTACGGCGAGAACGCCAGCCCGTTCGGACGCCCGAAATCCGACGCGAGCAGCGTGATCCCCCCGTCGGTGTCCACTCTGTACACGCCGTTGAACCCGATCTCCGCCTCCTCAGGCTGAATCCCATACGGCGGATCCGTGAAGAAGATGCTCCCGCTGGAGTGAACGACCAGGTCGTTCGGACTGTTGAGCCGTTTGCCGTCCCAGTGCGACACCACGGTCTCCATCTGCCCGTCGTCGCTCTGCCTGGAGACCTGTCTGCCCGTATGCTCGCACGCCACCAGTTTGAGGTCGCGATCGAACGTCAGGCCGTTGGAGTTCCGGCTCGGCTGAAGGTACGTGTCGACCGTCCCGTCGGGCGTGTACTTGACGATCCGGTTGGCCGGAATGTCGCTGAACAACAGATATCCGTCCGGGTGCCACACCGGCCCCTCAGTGAACTGTAGGTCTCCGATGAGCTTCTCAGGCTGCTGCTCCGGTACGATCTCGTTGAATGCTGAAGTCATAGCTGCAAGTCCTTTGTTGCTTCGTCTGAATCGCTGACGCTATCCCATCGTCACAGGCCGCCGCCCAGTGGTCAAGACAGCGTCTCGCTGCCCCGTAGCATATACTGTCACCTATCGTCCTATTGACTCTCTAAATCATGAGGTACTGCGAACCATGTCCGTCTTCATCTACGTAACCGCCTCCGGCGACGACCGCATCCTGATCTTCAGTCAGGACACCGACTCTGGCGCGCTCGAAAAGCTGGACGAGGTCGAGGCCCCGGGACGACCGGCCCCGCTGGCGACCGACCCCAATCGCCAGTTCCTGTACGTTGCCAAGCGCGACGCCAACGAGCTCTCCAGCTACCGGATCGACTCCGGCACCGGCGCGCTGTCCCTGTTGGGCTCCGCCCCGCTTGAGTCCGACCCCAACTTCCTGTCCACCGACAGGACGGGGCGATGGCTGTTCTCCGCCTACTATATAGAGGGCAGGTGCGCTGTCCATCCAATCGACGACAACGGCGTGGCCCAAGCTCCGCCTGTCGAGTGGCGCGAGACCGGCAGAGGCGCGCACTCCATGCAGACCGATCCGTCCAACCGCTTCGCGTTCGTTCCCCACATCTCCGGAGGAAACGGCCCCAACACCATATTCCAGTTCAGGTTCGACGAGTCCACGGGCAATCTCACCCCCAACGATCCGCCTACCGTCCCGCAGGACGGCGAGCTGGGCCCCCGACACTACTGCTTCCATCCGTCTCTCGACGTGCTCTACTTCTCCAACGAACAGGGATGCAGCGTAACCGCATACAACTTCGACTCCAACGCGGGCACACTCAAGGCGTTCCAGACAGTACCCACGCTGCCGAGCACCTGGTCCGGAAGAAACTCGTGCGCCCAGATCCAGATTGCCCCCGACGGCGGAATGCTGTTCGCACCGAATCGCGGTCACGACAGCATCGCCTGCTTCACTATCGACCCCGACTCCGGCCGCCTGCGGAGGACCGCGATAGTCCCGTCCGAGCCGGTGCCCAGGGCGCTGAGTCTCGACCCGTCCGGCCAGTTCATGTACGCCGCCGGCCTGGACTCTGGAAGAATCGCCGCCTACAAGGTCAACCGAGCGTGGGGAGGCCTCGACCCCATAGCCACCTACGACGTCGGCAGAGAGCCCATGTGGGTGCTGCCCATCAGCTTCCCCTGACTGCGGAGGTCAATTTGAGGTCGGACAAATCGGCTCGATTCGGGGGCTAGTCGTCTAACTTGACACCGCCTGATAGAATGCGGGTAATTGGCAGTAGAGTCTCCCTCAGTGAATTGGGAAAGCGAGAGGACGGAACAGTGAGAACAGTAAGATTCTTTACAGTGACGGTTTCGTTGATGGTCCTGTTTGTGCTGGCGTTAGCCTGCTCCAGCAGTGAACCGGAAGCGCCTGCGGGAGCCACCGCCGCAGAAGTTCAGGCGGCCATGGAAGCGGCCGTTCAGAAAGCTACGCAGTCTCAGCAGCAGGGGGCATCGGCCCAAGACGTTGCCGCCGCTGTCCAGCAAGCTATGTCGGCCCAACCCGGAGTCACCCAGGCTGATGTTGCCGATGCCATTGCTCAAGCCATGTCGGAACAACAGGATGTCACTCCTCAAGATGTGGCCTCAGCGGTACAGCAGGCGCTGGCGGCTCAGCCCGGGGTTACCCAGGCGCAGGTCGCCGATGCCATTGCGAAAGCGCTGGCAGCCCAACCCGGGGGAGTCACGGAAGGCCAGGTAGCAAACGCAATCGCGAGCGCCCTGGCGGACCAGCAGGGATCCACCGAGGGCCAGGTTGCTGATGCGATCGCCTCGGCCCTGAGGCAGCAGACCCCTGGCTTGACCGAGGCGCAGGTGAGTGAAGCTATAGCCAAGGCGTTGGCCGACAGACCCGGAGTCACACAGGCTGACATCGCGGCGGCAGTCGAGTCAGCAGTGGCCAAGGCGGTCCCAGCTGAAGATGAGTCCATGATGATGATGGGTCCGAGTGGAAAGGTCACTGGTGCCGTTATCAGTGTTGGGACTCCCAGTGGCTGGCCCACAGACTGCGTCTGGTGCGCAACCTTCCCGAACATCGGGGCAGGTGAGGTTTTGGTCACCTCTGCCAGGTCTACCTCGGGTGCGTTCATAGCCGACCCTTGGGTGGCGGAGTCGTGGACCCTGGCTCCAGACCAGAGCTATATCGACTGGAAGGTTCGAGAAGGCATCCAGTTTCACCAGGGATGGGGTGAGCTGACTGCCGAGGATGTTGTGTACACCTACAATGCGGGCAACCCCGCCATAACTCCCGAGGCTGTGCACGACACGTTGCCGAGTCCGATTATCGGAAAACTGGAACTGCTCAGTAAGTACGTGGCTCGGATGAACCTCAACTCGTTCTCCGCCAACACCATTCTGTCAGTTTCGGACTTGGGAGAGGGCGTGCCGATCATGTCGAGCCGCGTCCAGGCCGAGAAGGGCACTGAGTGGATGCGCCAGAACATCATCCTCACAGGGCCGTTTGAAGTACCTGAGTGGACCCAGCAAAAGGGTATCTACCTGGAAGCCCGCTCCGACGGCGAACACTGGAAGGGCATGCCCCATATTGAAAGATTCGACATGATCGAGGTCCCTGAGTCCGCTACGCGGCGCGCGATGATCGAGAGTGGCCAGGCCGATATGGCGGACATTCCCATTAAGGACTGGGACGCACTGCTTGGCGGAGGGATGGCCAAGGCGGACGAGGGCATTAGCAGCGCTCGCGGCGTCCTTTTCCAGGGCCACTACTGGGAGACAGAGCATCCTAGGTCAGGCGATCCGCTCGAGCGTATGGTTGACGACTCCAAGCCTTGGATTTCGAAGATGGACGACATGGCAGGCAGAGAGCGAGCAAGAGACGTTCGCGTTGCGATCTCACAGTGCGTTGACCGTGAAGCGATCCTAGATACGATACTCGGTGCTCAGGGCAGGGTAGCCTACGTGCAGTACATCCACCCGGACACCGCACTATATGGAAAGGTAGACGGAGACACCCGCTGGCAAATCCCGTATGACTGTGAAGCGTCCAAGGCCCTGTTGGCCAAGCACGGCTACGAGGACGGATTCACTATCAACGACTACTGGGCAGGCCCCAGCGGCGTTGTGGTGGAGATGGCAGAGGCTATGGCGGCCACATGGCTGTCGGAGCTCAACATCACCGTCGACCTGGATCGGCAGATATACTCCACATGGAGGCCGGGGCTGATTTCACGCTCGGTGACCGGCATGCACGGCAGCTTCAATCCAGGCACCGCTCCTCCGATCTGGGCGAGCGAGTGGACGTGGAGCGCGGTAGCCTCGCCAGCCGGCTACAACTCCGGCAACGAGCTGCCCAAGGCGAGTGAGACGGTGCTAGCGAAGGAATCGACCACCAACCAGGAGGAGCTAGAGCAAATCACGCTGGACTGGGTGGACTTCATCTTCGAGGAGCGCATCGGCTTCACGGTTGGCACCATGCCCAGCAACACCATCTACAACCCCGACGTGATCGTATCCTGGGAGATGCGACCGATGACCAACTTCAGGGTCGGCGGCATGAAGTCCCTCGAGAATATCCAAATCGCCAAGTAGCGGGCTGTCGAAACCGACTTAGCTGTACGCAATTTGTGGAGGGCTGGCCTTCGCGCCGGGCCCTCCACATCGTTTATCTAGCATCACTGGAGGAGGCTTCATCGCCACATTCGTAATTCGTCGGTTCTTCACGTCCATTCTGGCGCTAATGGGTGCGACGATCATCATATTCGCAGCGTCACGGGTGCTGGGCGATCCCACGGTGCTGTTTCTGCCGGAAGAAGGGTACGGTCTCGATGCCGCTGAGCTGGACAAGGCGCGAAAGCGGCTTCACCTGGACAAGCCAGTACCTCTACAGTACGCATTCTGGGTGGCGGACATTCTCCGGGGAGACCTCGGACAGGATCTCGGCGATAGGCATCCGATTTCCACCAAGCTCAAAGATAAGCTGCCGCCCACTCTCAGGCTCGCGGTGGCCGCCTACATCATCTCCACGCTTATCGGGATTCCTCTTGGCGTGCTTTCGGCAGTTAAGCGTGGCACGATCTGGGACCTAGTCGGTAGGACTTTTGCCCTGCTAGGTCAGGCATTGCCCATCTTCTGGGTGGGCATTCTGGGAATCCTGATATTCGCTGTGTGGCTGCAGCTATTGCCTGCAGGAACAGAGGGTGAGGGATTCTCGATCAAGCACTACATACTGCCGACGTTGACGTTGGCGTGGTTCCCTGCGGCTGGCTACATGCGGCTCATGCGCTCGGCGATGCTCGATGTCCTAGACTCGGAATACGTCAAACTCGCTCGCGCGAAGGGCGTTGGCGCAAACGCCATCATCTGGAAACACGCTTTCAAGAACGCCGCAATCGCGCCCCTCACCTTCTCAGGACTTTTGTTGGCGGGCTTTGTCACAGGTTCCGTGTCTGTTGAAGTGGTCTTCGGATGGCCCGGCATCGCGAGGCTCGCCGTCGAAGCTGTACAGACCAACAATCTGACCACTCTGTCGGTCATCACACTTATGTTTACGCTGATCTACGTGGTGATGAACTTCATTGTGGATCTCGTCTACGGATTAATCGATCCGAGAATTCGCTACTCGTAAAGAGGGGGCCTGATGGCAGAAAGGTCTTATGTGACTGCAATAACTGGTGGAGGCAATCCCTTCATCAGGGTACTGAATGCATTCCGCAGATGGCCGATCGTCTCTGTCGCTCTGATATTCGTTCTGTCTTTCGTGGCGATATTTGCTCCAATCATCTCCCCGCAAAGTCCCATCAAAAGTCAGATACGTGACAGGAACGCTCCTCCATTCTGGTATGGGCAATGGTATGAAGAGAACCCGAAGGTTTCAAAGACCTACATCCTCGGCGCCGACCCGATAGGTCGTGACGTGCTCAGCAGACTCATTCATGGAGCGAGGGTCTCGATGATGGTGGTTGTGGTGGCCTTGGTCAGCGGTACAGTCGTGGGCACGGCGCTCGGACTCGTAGCGGGCTACGCAGGGGGTCTAACCGACGAAATTATCACTCGTCTTGTTGACATCTGGTTAGGACTGCCGTTCATTCTCCTGGCGCTGATAGTAGCGATTACCATAGGCGCCGGGCTGTTTACCATGATGGGCCTTCTGGCCGCTACCTCCTGGACTCCATTCGTCCGAAATGTTAGAGGCGAAGTCCTGACGCTAAGGGAGCGAGACTACGTTTCTCTTGCAAAGGTTGCCGGAGCGTCGCCGTTCAGAATTCTCTTGCGCCACATCCTGCCCGGAGTAACGAACACAGTGCTGGTCATCGCGACACTGCGCATCGGTCAGCTCATTCTTACTGAGTCTTTCCTTAGCTTCCTGGGCGCGGGTATCCCATCTCCGACCCCGACCTGGGGCGCGATGATCGCCGACGGCCGAGAGTACCTCAGAGACGCCTGGTGGGTGTCGGTGTTCGCTGGGATCGCCATTGGCCTTACGGTTCTGGCGCTGAACTTCTTTGGTGACTGGATGAGGGACACTTTCGATCCCCGGCTCCGGCAGGTGTTAACGGCCCAATAGGTCCCTTCGGCATACTAGTGCTTGTCAACTTCACCCCAACCCTCTCCCTCGGGGAGAGGGTTGGGGTGAGGGTGAAAGTACCAATGCACCTTTCTCGCTACTTCACCCGTTTGCCCCTCGTATGTGGGCCAAAGTATAATTACGATGGCCCCACACAACTGCACCAAAAGGGCCTTATACATCCCACTTCAGAGGTTGACCGCAAATGGACCTTACGCTCAATGAGATTCAGACTATGCTTCAGACTTCGGCTCGCGAGTTCATGGAGGACCAGGTCCCCAAGACCCGCGTACTGGAGATAGACGACAGCGAGTCCGGGTTCGATCCCAATCTCTGGGAGCAGATGTCGGAGCTTGGATGGCCATCGCTGGCGATCCCGGAAGAATACGGAGGACTGGGACAGGGATGGGTCGATCTTGGAGTCGTCTCAGAGGTCATGGGCTACTACGCCTGCCCGAGCCCGCTGCTCTCGTCCGCTGTCCTCTCGGCCCAGGCGATCATCGCCGCGGGCTCCGAAGAGCAGAAGCAGTCGATGCTTCCCGGCATCGCCGCCGGTCAGCAGATCTTCACCCTGGCATACACAGAACCTGACTACTCCTGGTCTCCCCAGTCCGTACAGCTACAGGCAGCTGCCGGCGACGGCGGCTACGTCCTGAACGGCACCAAGCTGTTCATACCGGACGCCAACGTGGCCGACCGCATCCTGGTCGTGGCACGCACCTCCAACGGCGGCTCGCCCGCACAGGGCCTCAGCCTGCTTGCGGTGGACCGCACCGCTCCCGGAGTATCGGTTCGAGTCATGGACGGCTGGATCGGCCCCAAAGCGTGCGAGGTCAACTTTGAAAACGTAGAGGTTGACCCCTCCGACGTCCTCGGCGAGCCTGGCGAAGCGTGGGGCGCAATCGAGTTGGCGATGGACAGAGCAACTGCCGTCCTGTGCGCATTCATGTCCGGCGGCACCCAGGCCGTATACGACATGACCCGTGAGTACAGCCAGACTCGGATTGCGTTCGGCGTGCCCATCGGCACCTTCCAGCGCGTACAGGACCACGTGATCGACGCGCTGACCGACGCCGACTCTGCCAAGTGGACCGCGTTTGAGGCCCTCTGGCAGCTTGATGAGGGTATGGCCGACGCCCCGGTTGGAGTATCGACCGCCAAGTCAGTCGCCAGCCTCGGCTTTCCCCGCGCCTGCGACGCGGCGCATCACGTTCACGCCGGGATCGGCGCGGACCTCGAGTACGGCCTGACCCAGTATACCAAGCGCGCGCGGACGCTCCAGCACTACCTCGGCGACCACGTGTACCACAAGGCGCGCATGGCTCGCCTCCTGTCAATGGCCGGCTAGATCGGGATGAATCCCATGACGACCGAGGGCAAGACCAGTCTCTCAATTCGCCGCTTCAATGTGGACGAGTACTACAAGATGGCCGAAATTGGCATCTTGCCATGGGGCGGCGGATACGAACTGATTGACGGCATCGTTTGCCTCAAGGGCCATGGCACGCCCCGCCGCTTCAATGTGGACGAGTACTACAAGATGGCCGAAGCGGGCATCCTCTCACACGACGAGCGCGTCGAGCTGGTGAACGGAAAGATTGTCGAGATGTCCCCAATTGGTAAGAGGCACAGGTCTTCGGTCTATGCGCTGGGGCACCTTATCTCTCTGCAACTGGGAGACCAGGCGATTGTCGGAGTTCAGAACGCTGTGCATCTGGACGACTGTAGGGAGTTTCAGCCTGATGTCACAATTCTGAAATCAAGCGATGACTTCTACCTGTCCAACCCTCCCGGTCCCGACGATGTCCTTCTGCTGATCGAGGTCTCTGATTCGTCACTCAGCTACGACCGGAACGTGAAGCTCTCGCTGTACGCCGGCGCGGGCGTCCCCGAGTTCTGGATCGTAAACATCCCCGACGGCGTGGTCGAGGTCTATACCGACCCCTCCGAGGGCGAGTACCAAGCACGCCGAGTGTTTGGCGCTGACGATAGCGTCAGCCCTTCGGCGTTCCCCGACGTCTCGCTGCCAGTCAGCCGGGTCGTTCCGGCCTAGGAATCCCATGACCGACCTCTCCCACATCAAGGCCCTGACCTTCGACGTCGGCGGCACCGTGTTTGACTGGCGCGGCACCATTGAGGACGAGGTTCGACAGCTCGCCGATCAACAGGGCGCAGACCTCGACGTCTCACAGTTCGCCCTGGACTGGCGTAGAGGCATGTTCGCCATGCTCGCACGCGTACGATCCCGTGAGCTCCCCTGGATGAACGCCGACGAGCTTCACCGACGCATGCTCGACGACGTACTGGCCAAGCACACCTCGCTCACTCTCTCCGGTTCCGAGCGGGACGAACTGAACGACGTATGGCACCGGCTCAATGCCTGGCCTGACGCTCCCGCTGCTATCGAGCGACTGCGCAGCCGCTACACCGTCGTGGTGCTGACCGTTCTGAGCTGGTCGATCGTAGTCGACTGCTCCAAGCACAACGGCATCGACTGGGACGGCATCCTGTCCTGCGAGTTCCTCGGCGACTACAAACCCGACGCTCCCGCATACCACGCTGGGGTCCGGCTGCTGAGGCTGGAGCCCAGCCAGGCGATGATGGTCGCAGCCCACCACGGAGACCTCGGCGCCGCGATGGCCACCGGACTGCGCTCGGCATTTGTCCACAGAGAGGGCGAGACCCAGACCCAAGTCCAGTCAGGTCTCTCGGGAGAGCCGGAAGAGTACGACGTGAGCGCCAAGGACTTTCCAGAGTTGGCAGACCTGCTGCTCGCGTAGGGGCGGCTAACAGACGTCACCCAGACATCCGTCATTCCCGCGAAAGCGGGAATCCAGATGGGTGAGGCTGGTGGTCAAAAGCCCTTTTCACCCTCACCTCAGTCCTCTCCCATCAATGGAGAGGAGGTCATTAGACGAACGTCAGCACACTCGCGGCATTGTCCCGTGTGAGCGCACGCACCTGGTCGTCGCTGAATCCACGACGCCTCATCCTGGGCACGATGTTCTCGAAGATGTGCCCGTACCCGTGACCGCCGTACTTGATCAGACGATGCCGTGTGCAGATGTCGTGCGCCATTACAACCCGGTCGTCGCAGCCAAGCTCGTCTACGACCCTCTTGATCACGTTCATGCGCTGGCCGTCAGACGGCATGTCCATGTCCGACAGCGGGTAGTGGCTGGACTCGTTGCCGAACAGGTCCCACTCTAGGTAGCAGCCAGTCTCCGACAACGACCTGAACGTGTCGAACTCGGCTATCGTACGGTCGAGGTGCCCCATGATGACTCGCCCGATGTCCGCCCCGGCCTCGTCCAGTACATCCAGGATCTCCATCGGCGCCGTCTCGTGCCGTCCCGGGTGTATCAGTATCGCCGCTCCGGTCTCGCGCTGGGCGACCGCCGACGCCCGAAGCGACTTGCGCTCGTTGTCGGTCAACGGCCACGTGCAGCCGACCTCGCCGATCACCCCGGCGCGCACGCCGGTCCCGACCGCTCCCTGCTGGACGTCCTCGACGATCTTGCGGACCAGGTTGTCCTCGCTGCGTGAGTCCATGTCCGAAGGGTGTACCGCATCGACGTAGAAGCCCGCCCCCATGACCACGTTGATTCCGGCGTCGCGGGCGACCCTCGCAAGTCCGTTGGGGTCCCGGCCTATGCCGATCGTGGTCGCGTCCACTATGGTCCCGCCGCCAGCGGCCTTGAACGCCTTCGCCTCTTCGACGGCGGTGCCCACGTCCGTCAGGAGCAGGTTCGGGAGGCTGGAGTAGTGGTTGTAGGCTATCCACCCGCGGTTTTCGAGTGTGATTTCCTCGCGCGCCAGGCGCTGCGCATCCGCCCCCTCCGGCTCCCTGAACATGAAGCTGAAGTCTATGATCAGATGCTCATGAGTAGTTGTAGGGCCGAGGTCGGACGGCTCAACCGGCCCGAGAACGGTCTGGACTTTGCCCTTGATGGCGCTGCTGGACACTTCGGATCACCTCATAAGCTATATGGCCAGGACTGGCATGAAAGTCCCCTCTCCCCCAGGGTGAGGGTGAACTTTCATTGCTCCTTGTGCAGTTCTCGGCTGCATGGGTGATTCTATACCACGCTCACTCCACGCGCCTGAAGCCCGGGTAGACGATCCCGAAGATCAGTGTGAAGACTGCCAGCAGTACGCCGCTTATCATCAGCGAGTTCGGGGTACCGGTGTACTCTGCCAGCAGACCGAACGGGACTGAGCTGAGCGGCATAGCTCCGAACGTCATCATCGCTATGCTCATCATCCGTCCCCGCATCTCCGGCGCGGCGAGCACCTGCATCATGGTCATCGTCAGCGACATCGAGATCGAGCTTATCGCCCCGATTGCCAGCAGGAACGGTATCGACGCGCCGTAGTTCGTCACCTGCGAGAAGATCGCCAGAGAGACGCCCCATAGCGCGGAGGAGCCTAGCAGCCACAGTCCCCTGCGCTTCACGTTTGGAGCGGCAGCCAGGCCGAGCGTTCCCACCAGCGCGCCTATGCCCATGATTCCCATGAGCGTACCGAGACCGTCCGATCCCACGTCCAGCGCCTCCCGCGCCCAGGCTGGCATCAGCGCGTAGTAGGAGAACCCGAACAGCGTGGTGAGAAGCACGAGCACTATCAGACCCAGGCGACCTGGGTCTCCGGCAGCATACTTTAACCCTTCCACTATGTCCCCGCCTACGCTCTTGCGAGACGAGGATGCCGATGTCTTCCCTGCATCTACCATCATCGTTGATATGACTGAGAAGACGTATATGGCGCTCACCGTGAAGAACACCCCGTGCGTTCCCACGAACACGATCATGAATCCTGCCACCGCCGGCCCCACGATTCGCGTCAAGTTCATACCAGAGTTGTTCAGGCTGATCGCGTTCATCAGGCTCTTCTCTGGAACGACCTCCGACAGCATCGCCTGGCGGCTTGGCATGTTGAACGTCATTAGCGACCCATTGATGAACCCGATCACCAGTACGTGCCAGAATTCCACCGTCCCGGTGAAGTCGAGCAGGCCGATGACCACGGTCATCACCGCGTTCCCGGTCTGAGAAATAATCACGAGGTACTTGCGTGGAAGCCGATCTGCTAGCGCCCCGGCAATCGGAGACACGAGCGTCATCGGTACCGAGAAGCTCGCCATGACCCACGCCAGCGCAATTGGTGAGTCGTCCGTGAGCCGCAGCACCAGCCATGCCCGCGTGATCATCTGCATGTTCATTGCCAGGAACGACACGAACGAACCGGCGACCATCCACCGGAAGTCGCGATACCGCAGCGACTGGAACATCGTGTATCGGCGAGGGGACAGTAACGAGGGCTTCGTGACCGCTTTCGACGGCGCGGAGGTGTCCTCTGGAGTCAGTGTCCGTTGGTCCAATTTCTACCGCGTCATGAAGCTGAATTGCGGAAACGAATAGCAGGTCACGATGACTCAGGTTACACGCGCCGCCACGGCCCGGTCAACAAAGACAAGACGGCGATTTCCCTCTCCCAATGGAAGGGTCAGGGCAATAAGCCCCCTCTCCCTGAGGGAGAGGGCTGGGGTGAGGGTGAAAACGCCGCCCACCAGCCTACTTCCCTCGCTCTACCCCCGCACCACCCCCAACACCCTCTCCAGGTTCGACAGGTACTCCGCATACGCCCGACGCCCCTCCGCCGTCGCCTCCACCCAGGTGTGCGGCCTGGAGTCGCCGAGCTCATCCCTTACCATCACCAGATACTCCGCCTCCTCCAGCTTTCGCAGGTGCGTTGTCAGGTTGCCGCCGGTCAGTCCGAGAGTCTTCTGGATGAAGCCGTAGGCGACCCTGTCTCCCTCTGCCTGTGACACCAGCATCGTCATGATGCGCAGCCGCGTCGACTGGTGAATAGTCTCGTTGAGGGCTGTGACCTCCTCGTCAGTCACGACACGCCGCTTCTGCGGATCCATGCCCAGCCCATCACAACGACCGCCATAGTGGCCCCCGCAATGACCAGCAGCGCGGCATCACCCGCAAAGTAACTGGGGATGTAGAATGCCGCGGCGATGCCGATGCCCACCACTGCGATCGCCGGACGGTGCATGATGCCGAACAGGACGTACCCCAGCACGACTATGCCTACTGTGACCCTGGGAATGTTGGCGCCGTCCTCCGCGTTCCACATCCCCCCTGCTGCCGGGAGCAGGAACGCAGCCGCCATGATAGCCATCCAGAACAGGAACACCCTGATCCCCGCGTCGCGGGCTGTATTTCCAACCGCCACCTCACTGCTGGCGCGATGTCCAATGACCGCGCTGCTTGCCATTCCCACTATGCCCAACGCACCCCAGAGGAGTGCGTAGGTCCACGGGCTGCTCACCACGGACTCAGACGCCTGGTTCACAATTGCGTACACTGCGAGAAGGCCCACCGACACAATCGCTCCCCACAGGAGCAGGATCGTGGCCGACCCAGCGACGTACATCGAGCTCCTGACCCTGTCCACCGTATCCTGAATCGCTTCCCAGCCCTCCTCCGGCGTCAACGCCGCCGACTCACCGTCAGATCTCCGCATGTCACACCTCCCGGTGTTCGTCTGGACCCTCACGGGCCCACTTGGTTTGTAACACAAACTAATGTACACGACTTTAGTTTGTAATGCAAACCAAGGTGACGAGGGGAGACTATGTCAGAGTTTCTGGAGCAGCCTTACGAGATCAGAACCCCCCTCTCTCAGAGCCTGCCCCGTACTCGATACGGGGGATCGGGTGACGTCTCTGCCTACCTGTGTCTAGACATTGTGCCAGAGCCAAGAGACGGAAAGGCCGTTGGCGCGCCCATTTACCCGGCATGAGCACAAGCGCACGGTCTTTTAGAAGGGCTAGGGACTACTATTCCGTAGACGGGTTCAGAATCTTCAGGTGACGTCCTTCAGAATCTTTCTCGATGCCGATGAGGTGTTTCACATCGCTGCCGTCAGGCGCCATCGTGTACAGAAAGACAACATAGTTTTGCGTATTCAAGGTGCGAATTGCGATCCTGGACCCATCAGGAGACCACTCCGCGATGTTGCCGTAGTGATTAGTGTACTCGAACTCCGGGGAACTGCCCACAAGGGTGCCGGAAGAGTCAACTATGCAAACATGTCCACCATACTCGCGGCGAGGCGGCGGATGGCACAGGTACAGGATCAGATCATTGACCGGGGACCAGGACACCATGAAGGTGGCTTCATAGTACGTCTTGTAAGGGAGAGCCAGTTCCAGCTCATCCTCCATGATTGGTACGACCTTCACACGATCAGACCCGTCGGGCGTCGCGATGAACAGGGACACCCCCTCGCCGTCGATAGCCGCGAATGCGAGTCGCTTTCCGTCAGGCGACCACGACGGGGCGCTCACTGTGTCCGACACCCTCGTCAGATCGGAACCGTCTGCTCGTACGGTGTAAATAGCATCCCATCGCCCGCCGTCGTCCTCTCTGACAAACGCCAGATAGTCCCCGTTCGGAGACCAGACCGGCGGGCGCATTACGACGTCATCTATCCCAAGTGTGAGCTGGCGCACCTCTGAGCCGTCTGGGGCCATGGTGAAAAGGGTTCTGTCGGAATGGCGCATCCGTATATCGCGGATGAAGGTGATTCTGGTGCCGTCAGGCGACCACACAGGGTAGTTGTCCATACGGCTGCTGGACGTGAGCCTGCGTAAGTCCGTGCCGTCGATGTTCACAGACTCGATCTCGTAATTGTGCCAGTACTCCAGGTCCCGGCCTTTCTTCGAAGGATCGGTCGACAGTGGGCCGTGCCTGCACGTGGAGTAGACGACCCGCGAGCCGTCGCGAGAAACGTCGAAGTACGTCATGTGGCCTATGGCGGAAGGGCGACCGTACTCTTCGAAGATGAGTGATCCCTCAGCTACTCGTTGAACCTGGGACCCGTCGGCTTCGACAACATATACGGCCTGCCCATATTTGGCATAAAAGGGTAAGTTGAACTCGTCACCGTGGTCGAACACGAGCTTGCTACCGTCGCTAGTCCACTTCAGCAACTTACGATGCGGCCAGACTTCATCTCCCGGGATGCAGTTACTATAAGGGGGCTCCGGAATAATAAACCCGGACGGAGCCATCGCATCGATGGTAGCCGCTCTGGATGTTGGAGTTGCTGTTGGCCCTGAACTGGGGTGCTGAACTGACGTGGGAACCCAAGTTTTCGTGGGGGTCGGAGTGACTGCAATTACAGCCCCGCTGGACGGAGTGGGAGTCGAAGACGTGCGGATAACGGTTCCCGTTGGCGCAGCCTTCGTGGACAGGCGGACCGTCTCCTCGTTGGGCTGCGTAACTCCCACAGACGTTAGCGTGCTGACAACCGGGGTCGGTTCCATTGCAATCTGGTTCCCTTTGGAAGTTTGATCACATGCTGCAACTGCCAGTATTACGCACGCTGCAAGCGCGGTGCACAGCACTAGAGAGCGGTGCAATCTTCCCGGTCCCGACCGCATCCAACTACCCCCGAGTCCCACCGCCGATGCTGCCCCTGAGTCGCGGGTCCAGGATGTCCCGCAGCGCGTCGCCGATGATGTTCATCGCCAGCACCGAGACCATGATGGCAAGCCCAGGGAAGGCGGCGTACCAGCTCGCCCTGCCCATGTAGGTGCGGGCAGACGACAACATTGCGCCCCACTCCGGCGAGGGCGGATGAGCGCCCAGCCCGAGGAAGCTCAGCCCCGCGATCGCCAGGATGGACGTCGCCATACCCAGAGTCCCCAGCACGATGATGGGAGCTGCCACGTTGGGCAGGATGTGGCGTATGATTATGCGTCCGTCCGAAGCTCCAACCGCCTGTGCCGACTCCACGAACTGGGTCTGCTTTACAGACAAGGTCGAACCCCTCACCGTTCGCGCGTACCAGGGTACAGCGCTGATCCCCACCGCAATCATCACGTTTACCAGGCTCGGCCCAAGCACAGCCATGATTAGAATGGCGAGGATGATGCTCGGGAAAGCCATAAGCCCGTCGATGAAGCGCATGATAATGGTATCGACCAGTCGTCCGGTGTATCCCGCGATGAGTCCCAGCGCGCTGCCTGCCAACACCGCGATTGTGACCGCAATTATCCCGACAGATAGCGAGATCCGTCCACCGTACACGATCCTGCTGAACAGGTCCCTGCCAAATTCGTCGGTCCCCATCCAGTGCCTGGTTGACGGCCCCTCCAGCAGATCGGCGCTCTGCCTGAGCGGGTCGTGGGTTGCGACAACCGGCGCGAGGGCGGCGACCAGCCAGATCGTGGCCAGTATCCCGATCCAGAAGACGGCTACCATGTTGCCGCGCAGGTAGATGAAGGCATAGGAACTGGACAGACGTTGCAGCGGCGTTAACTGCACTTACTCATACCTGATCCTGGGGTCTAGGAAGCCGTAGCTGATGTCCACCAGGAGGTTGGTGATGACGTAGATGACGGCGAAGAATATCACCACACCCAGAACGAGAGGGATGTCTCTCTGCTGGATCGCGTCTATGGCCACTCGTCCAACTCCCGCTCGCGCAAATACCGACTCGATTATCACTGTCCCGCCCAGCAGGTTGCCGAATTGAATACCCATCACGGTCACGATGGGTATCAGTGCATTCCTTAACGCATGACGGTATATGACCACCTGCTCCCGTAAACCTTTGGCAAGGGCGGTCCTGATGTAGTCCTGTCGAATGATTTCGAGCATACTTGACCGCGTCAGCCGCGCCAGCACCGCCCCGGACGAAACGCCCAGCGTTATCGCCGGTAGCACCAGCGCGTGCACGCCCTTCCCTCCGAGAACTGGGAACCACCCAAGCTCAACCCCCAGGAACAGAATAAGCATCAGCCCCAGCCAGAAGTTCGGCATTGAGATCCCGACCAGGGCGGCAATCATAATGCCAAAGCCAGCGCCTGGAACGCGGGTGACCGCCGCTACAATTCCAAACACCAGGCCGATCAGTATGGCTACACCCATTCCTGCAAAGGCAAGTTGCAGGGTGCTGGGAAACCGCAGGATGATCTCATCCATCACTGGCGCTTGTGTGGTGATGGACCTCCCGAGATCACCCCTGATCACACCCGTGAGGTATCGAAAATACTGGACGTGCAGCGGCTGGTCCAGGCCGAACCGCTCTCGCAGCATCTTCTCTACCTCTGGTCCCGGCTGGATCTCCTCGATCATCTCAGTGACGGGATCGCCCGGCGTCACGTGGAGGGCCAGGAAAGTGAATGTGATTATCGCCCAGACTAGCGGAATGAGGACCAGCAGTCTGCGCACTATGTAAAGCCACATATCAGAGTTGGACCTGTGTCAGCTTGGTCGGGGTCGCTCACAAATACCGTGTCCAGAGGACAATGATAGACGCTCCACCCCTATCGTCATTCCCGCGAAAGCGGGAATCCAGGGGCGGGGCAGTCCATAGCACTGTCCAAACTACATGGAAACGACACTACTCTCTGATCCAGGCGTCGTTTACCTTCCAGTCCATGGAGTTCCTGTGAGCTATAAAGCCCTCGACCCTCTTGTTGACCAGCGTGTTCGAGTTGGGGTTGATTAACGGGATGACCATCGCCTGGTCGCGGAAGTACTTCTGTACCTCCAGGTTCGCGTCGGCACGATCCTGCCCCAGGCTGTGACGCGCTCCATCCAGAAGGTCGGCGAATTTCTGGTCTGAGATTCGGTCCAGGTTGGAACTCTGAGTTGGATGCCAGAAGAACGACAGTATATCGGCCGTCAGCGTCGCATACCCGGAGTGTCGCAGATCGAAGTCGCCCTCTTTCCGCCTGGAGCCGTGGGTGGCGCTCTCAAGGGTCTCCAGATTGACGGTGATCCCAATCTCTTGCAGCTGGGCCTGAAGTAGGCTGCCCATCCTGACGTTCCGTTCGGAGCCTGTCTGAATGAAGTTGAACTCGAGGGCCTCTCCGTCCTTCCTGATAAGATCGCCATCGCCCTTCTCCCATCCGGCCTCTGCCAGCAACGCGATGGCCTTGTCCGGGTCGTAGGCGTTCATCTTCGCGGACTCATCCTCGAATGCTTGGTCGTAGAACGGAAGCGCACGCACGACCTGGCCGTACTGAGGGAACCCTTCGCCCTGTTCCATGACCTGGATGATCCTGTCGCGATCGACGGCGACCATCAGGGCCTTCCTCACCGTGACATCGTCGAGCGGAGCGGACTCATGGTTCATCGACAGAGCGCTGAGCCGTCCTGACTCGCGCGTGAAGAAGTGGAACCGGTCATCCTTACGCAGGTCGGCCGCGAACTGGTTGGGTACATAGACCACGTCTATCTCTTCCGCGAGAACTGCGGCGTTAAGCGTAGCCTCTTCCTCGATGAACTTGATTGAAATTCCTTCCACGTACGGAGCGCCTCGGTTGCTGTAGAAGGCCGGACCCCAGTCGTAGTCGTCGTTTCGGGACAGGCTTGCGCTGTCGCCGCGAATCCACTGATCGAACTTGAACGCACCCGTTCCTATCGGTTGCGTACCGTAGTCTTCTTCACCCACTACCGCACGGTGATGCTCTGCGGTTGCTATGAACCACGCTGGCCACGAGATATGGTCAAGCATGGGACCATAGATCTTGGGTGACTGGATTACGAAAGTGGATGCATCCTGTGCGAATATGTTCGCTTCCGGCGGAAGGTATATCTTGGGCACCCATCCGACGTCAGCGCCGTGTCTGTATGACGCGGCCATTGCCTCGGCGTCGAACGGTTCTCCATCGTGGTAGCTTATGTCGTCCTTCAGCTTGAACGTCCAGGTCAGCATATCCTCGGAGACCTCCCAGGAGGTCGCAAGGCCGCCTGGCAGGAACTCGTACGTCTCTGGATGTCTTGAAACCAGGACGTCACCGTACATTCCGGCGATGTTCCCGGCCACAACCGACCAGGTCGCCTGCGGGTCGAAGCTATTGGGCTCTGGAATGCCCAGTCTCAGGATTCCGCCGCTGCGAGGCTTCTCCTCCTGGACTGCCGGGGCCGCGGGAGCAGCTGCTGTGGGCGCCGCGGCAGGGGCCGCCGGAGCCGCCGGCTCCTCTTCCTCTGTGCTGCTACATGCGACCATCACCAGCAGGATCACGACTGAGACCAACAGCACCGCCAACTTCGCTAATCCATTCCGACTCACAGCGTCACCTCCATCTCAATCGTCAGTCCAGATTCCCAGGCCCCCTACCCCTCAGAGAAAGCTGAGGCGAGTAGACTGACCATCAGGAGAATATCCCCCTCTCCCTCAGAGCCTGCCCCGTACTGGATACGGGGGAGAGGGTTGGGGTGAGGGTGAAACCACTGCACCTGTACGATGCCCAATAATCGAATGATCTTTGTTCCGGCTCCACAACCGTTACTGCGATACCGCCATCGCCTGCCCGCCAGCATCCGCGATATAGCGTACTGCAAGGGGACTTAGAACCCCATCGACGGAGACGTACTCACCTGGCTCCATGTCTTCCAGCCGGAACGAGATATACCGTCCCCACGACCTGTCCTGGTACGGCTGCTCGCCCGGGTAGTCGACGTCACCCCCGCAGGGCCAGCCATACGCGTAGTGCATTGTCCCGAGCGCGGGCTGCATGATCTCGGAGCTGACCGAGCCGCCTCGCTCTCTGCCCGGCGGCATATCGCCGTGCCCGTGCGCGCAGATAGACCACCCGGTCTCCTCCAGCGTTTCGTGATCGCTCAGGCAGTTGGCAACATAGGCAGGGTCGACGCTTCCATCTCCCTCCGCCATGAGAGTCGTTATCCTCTCGAATCGCACCGCCGTTGAGTCGCAGGCGTCCGGGACGTTCCCGATTGCCGACATCGTCGGCGAAATCCAGTGGTTGGACCGTCCGACCCAGCCGCAGTCGGTCCGAGTCTCGACGTTCAGAGACCGAGTGCTCACCTCAACGAGGGCCACCTCACCCATCGCGTCGCCGAAGAGATAGTTGCCATGAATCGCCCTCGGATAACTCTCGAGAATCCCGATCGCGTCCTCCACGGACCGGGACTGGCTGAGCAGCAGTCTCCCAAACTGGTAGAACGGAAGGCCGAAGGCGCTTTCGCTATCCGGCTCGAACTCAGGATCGGGCCTCACCGCCGACCAGGTGTACGCGAAGCCTTTTGCGTTGAGACCCCGAGTGTGCATCCTGTCGAACGAGACCGGCGATCCGTTGGCAGGCGAGATTATCTGAGTCGCGACGAACCGCTCCCCCTCCAGCGGGTCCACGACGACAAGCCGAGTCCTCGTTGTGAACGGATCATCGCTGTTACTGGCGATAAGGGCGAGTCCATCGGTGGTGGCAGCGCCCGTCGCCCCAGCTATAGTGCAGTTATCGTAAGACCAAAATCGTCTCGCCATGTCGTGCCCTCCTCCATCGCTCCACACTGTTCCCTGACTGTCCAAGCGTGATTAATGCCGCCCATAGCCCAAATCAATAGGCTGAATCGCCATTCATGAATGCGACCACGCTATCATCACCAACGGCGCGGGTCAATCTGCCCCGCAAGGTAACGCTTGGCCCAGATTGGTAGGCATTACTAATTCGTCATACCGGCGAAAGCCGGTATCCAGGAGTGGTCGGGGACTTCAATCAGAGACTTCGGACACTTCCTGCTGTTAAGCAACAGAGAACGTGGTGTATCGAGGCGAATTCCCGTCGTCCGCTAGCTAGGAATCGTGTCCCTGTCCAGAAGCCGAGCTGCTTTTACAATGTCGCGACGATATTGGCCGAAGCTCAAGCCTTTATACAGACTGTCAGCGTCACTTATCACAAGAGAAGAGTATATGGAACGCGTACCGTCAATAACCCCGGCACCTTCGATTTCTGACTTGTGGTAAGCGTAGAGTTCCGAGCGCGTAGACGGTTCACTTCTTCCCACAGAAATCGGCCCTTGATCACGAAGGCACGAGGCCACGATTAACGTCCCTTCAAGTTGCGAAGCATAGCCCTGATTCGTTTCGTACTCCCCCACACGAAGCTCACTGCACGTTCCGTTGTCAAAAACGGCATCGGCAAGAATCTTGTCTGAGACCTCCCCCGACATAAACTGCCTGTACTCCACTGGCGCAAGCGTGCGAACGAGCCACAAGTACACCAACTCTAACCTCATTCCTGAGTAAGAAGGAGTATATGAACCCAGTGCTTCATCAAGCTGGTTCACTGCTCTGTCAATCTCTCGAAGACTCAAGTCAGAGCTATAGAGAAATGGCAAAGCTCGGGGTGCACTGAAGCCCCGTTCTTCCGACTTAATCTTCGCGAAGGATGACTCTATGTATCTTAGGCGGTTAGACGTAGGTAGAGGAAAGACATTGTCGAAGAACCTCTCAAGGTAACCGTCCGCGTTGAAGTCCTGCCCGTAGAATGCCTTAACCGAGTGAACCAACTCAGCTCGATTCATGGACACCACGAACACCACATTCTTGGCATAAAAGACGTGCTCCAGAAGCTGGAGCATGTCGACAGCATACTCAGGGCTGCATCTGTCTAATTCGTCCACCATAATTACCACAGGATTGTCGGACCAGTCTTTAGCTGCTGAAGACAGTGCACACGTGAAGGCCTCGGGAGAGTCAATGCTACCCTCTGCCTCGGCCGGACTTTTGGAGGTGGACGTCACTGCTATCGCTGAATTGACCACTGCCCCCGCCGAGTCGACCACAGTATCGACAGCATCGGTAGCTTCGGATAGATCAGGAGAAAATAGCGCTCCCAGCTTGAAACCCTGCTTTACTAGTGGCGCACCACGCTGTACGAACTCGACAAGCCGACTGTGGTCTGGGCGCCGCTTTTGCTTTGGGATATTCCGAAATTGACGGAGCATCTCCCTCGTCAGAGCATCGAGAGGGTCTGACAAGGAAGACTTCCAAGCATTGAACGTAACTACCTTCGCATTCTTTCCCCTGAGGTAAGCCTCCCACAGGGCCATGAAGGTGGTCTTACCGGAACCCCATGGACCGTCGATAGCTATTGCCTGTGGGCTATGAGACAGCAACGCCTCAGACTGGACTTCAATCGCGGGTTTCAGACCCAGTCTGTCATTCTTGAATATATCGTCCGGTGGGATTTCTATCAGGCGAGAAGGCATACATCACCAAGTCAATCGGGGCTACGTTAAGACGCTATTGCCTATCGGACAAGGTTTCAAGCGACCGCAAGCTCATATTCACCAACCTAGAGGCCTTCCGTCAACCAAACTTGGTCGGACGTTCAGGGCAGTTGAGTTGACAACCTTTATTCTCTGGGGAGTAATTGATCGTCCGACTGCGTTAAGATGGAGTCTGTGAACCTAAGCCATTACACCACGCCGCTCCTTAGTAATCGCCCGGCCAGATGTTCCGCGGGGCGTCACATAGCCCTAGCAGCCTCCACTGAGCCCCGACCGACTTGAACCCCAACGAGCCGGGCTCGGCCCCGACGCGCCTGTGGACGAGGGACTACGTCCTCAACCTGCTCGTCGCGCACTGTATCTTTGCGTCGTACACGGCGATGTTCACGCTCATCCCGCTGTACGTTATCGATCGCGGCGGCGCCGACTGGCAGCTGGGGATAATAGTTGGGTCGTTCGGCATTGTCGGGCTGATGGTCAGACCGTTCGCCGGCAGATGGGTTTACAGCCTCGGCGCCAAGCGGATCGCGTTCGCGGGGACAGCCGTGTTCGGAGTCGCGACGCTGCTTCACATCTTTGCCGTCGACGTGTGGCTGATCGTACCGGCGAGGGTGCTCCAGGGAGTTGGGCTAGCGCTGGGACCGGTGGCGACCTCGACGATCGTCGCCAACCTCGCGCCAGGACACAGGCGCGCCGAGGCGATGGGGTACATGGGCAACTCGATCTCGGCAGCGAGCCTGTACGCGCCGGCGGTGGGGTTCTGGGTACTGCAAAGGTACGGCTTCGAGAGCGCGTTCATCTTTGCGGCGCTGTTCGCGTTCGTGGGTTGCTTCGCCGCAGTGGGCATGTCGTCGGCGCGCATAAACCTCCCGGTGCAGCAGGGGCCACAGGGGGATAAGATACCGCTCATCAACCGGCGGGCGCTGTTTCCCACGATTGTGTTTGTGACCTACACGATAACCACCGCGCCTGTCTCGACGTTCCTTCCACAGCTCGCCGAGGAGCGCGCCTTCGGAAATCCCGGACTGTACCACACGATGTACTCGATCTTTTCGATGATCTCGTTGGCTATCTCTGGGACAGTCTCCGACAGGCTGGGAAGAGGGGCGGTGATCGTGCCCGGACTGCTCGTGGTCGCGGCAGGCATGTTCATCCTCGCGACGGCCGAGGTACGCTTGCTGTTCATGGCTTCCGGAGTCCTCAGTGGACTCGGCTTCGGGATGCTCCAGCCCGCGATGCAGTCGCTGATTGTGGATCGGGTGCCCCCGCGTGAGCGGAGCTCCGCGCTGGCGACGCTGCAATCGGGATGGGACGTAGGAGGCTCAGGCGGAGCGTTCGCCTTCGGGCCGATCGGCGCGGTGACAGGCGCGGCGGCAACGTTCGCCATCGCTGGTGCGGGCACGGTGGTAGGCGCGTTCGCGTACGTGGCCGGAAGCGTTCGTTCGAGGCAGAAGTCGGTTACGAGGGTCTGAAGTGCTCCACCACCAGCACTGTCATTGACTCCGTCTCGGTCCACAGTCTGCGCGTGGCGTTGGCAGGCCAGCGGACGCTGAATCCGGCCTTCAGCTCGGCCTCCTCGCCTGAGACCTCGGTAAAGCCGCCGCCCTCGACGCAGATGACGTCCGTCGGGTAAGGTGCGGCGCGCGCCGGGATGGCCCCATCATGCCCGAAACGCATCAGCGCGACGGTCAGGTTGTCGAGGATCATCAGCACCTTGCCATCGACGTTGCGCGAACCTGGACTGCCCAGAGGGGTCCACTCCGCCGTCGGGACGGGCCTGATCTCAGGACCCATGGTCATAGGAGCTAAGGATCGCTGGCACGTCCTGAGTATGACTTAGAATGCGTTGGAACCCATCCATGCGCTGAATTGCGCTCCAAATAGACTGGAACACCTCATCAGGACTGGCCAGCGCGTCGATGATCTCCCAGCGGTCAGGCTCCCTATCGGCCAACTCTCGGTAACCTGCACGTACGCGCTCGTGGAAGCTAAGCGGCTCGTCCTCGAACCTTCTGGCGCCGTCCTGATCAGCCCGGCCCGTAAGATCCATTTCGAACAGATGCGCCTGCACATCTACGCGCTGTAGGCCTCGCCCGGGAGGACAGTCGAGCAGGAACGTCTTTTGAGGCATGAGTCCGCCGGTCGCCAGCTGATTGACCGCCTCCACTTGATCCAGAGGCAGTCGTCTGCCATAGCCTTGGTACGCGATAGTCGAGTCGGCGTATCTGTCAGCGATGATAACCAGCCGTGGATCCTTGACCTTCCTGGTCAGCAGCTTGGAAACCAACTCGCCCCGCGACGCGGCGAATAGAAAGAGCTCAGCTGTGGGCGAGATAGTGACACCACCCCATGGCTTGCTCTTGATGAGGTAGCGAATGTGGTCTCCAAGTTCAGTGTACCCAGGTTCGTGGATCTTCAGTGTCGAGACACCCAACTTGGCAAGCGCATCCGATAATCGTTCCACTTGGGTGGTCTTGCCGGAGCCCTCCCCACCCTCTAACGAAATGAACAGCGCCAAACCTCGCTCCTTCAGATCACCGTAACGATTTGGTCATCAGTCGCGTGACATTGTACGCCGACATATAGCGCTACGGAACAACCTTGCCATTGGTCAAAGTTTGGCGAAAATCAGCGGTGGTAGATGACGACGCTTCGGGCGGGGTCCTTGCCGACGCTGTGAGAGGTCAGGCCGTTCTGCTCGGCGATCTCGTGCTGAACGTGGCGGGCATACGCTCCCCGAGGGTCGAGCTGTACCTGGTACTCGCCCGCTTGAATGCGGCTGACGGCGTCCTCCGCCTCGCGCATCGCATCGTCGAGCGCCTGGTCGTGCCGACCGTGGCGCTTGTCGCGGGTGACAGCCTTGACGAACTGCTCGATCTGCGGCGTGGTGTTCCGCCTCAGCACGTAAACGGGTTTGCCCTTCTTCTCAGCGGCCTGGAGCGCGCTGGTCTTACGGCGGTAGTAGTTCTTGGTCGTCAGCAGCAGGTCCGCGCTGGCGATGTTGTCGACGACCTCGACTGGCGAGTTGGTGTGGCGTACCGCCTGCTGGAGCTTACCCCTGTTCACGCCGTAGGGCATGATGTGAGTGACCTTGACAGGCGGAGATGGCTTCTCATTATCAGGAGCAGTCTCGCGCCAGTCGCTGCTGCCATTAAAGGGCAGGCCTCTCATCTGCGAGGAGGCTCCGTTTTGCCCCTGCGTGATCTGCGGGCGGGTCTTGGAGATGGCGCCGTCGGCAGCGACCGTGCGCTGTTCGGGAGTGATGGGGTATCCCCTCAGCATACGGTCCACGGTGTCGGCCACGTCCGGGTGGACAACGACCTCGGTCCAGCTCTGGATCTCGACCAGCACGTCGAACGTAGGCGGAGCGCGTCGCTCAAGCACAGTCTTCTGGGTGCGGCGTCTTCGCGCTTCGATGTCGCCCAGAGTCACCGACTGGATGCCACCGACCAGGTCGGACAGTGTGGGGTTCATAACAAGGTTGTCGAGAGTGTTGCCGTGGGCAGTCGCGACGAGTTGTACGCCGCGCTCGGCGATCGTCCGGGCGGCGTTGGCGTCGAGCTCGATGCCGATCTCGTCAATGATGATGACCTCGGGCATGTGGTTCTCGACGGCTTCGATCATGACGTTGTGCTGGAGCGCGGGAGACGGCACCTGCATCCGGCGCGCCCGCCCGATGGCGGGATGGGGTATGTCGCCGTCGCCTGCGATCTCGTTGGACGTGTCCACGACGATTACACGGCGGTGGGCGTCGTCAGCGAGTACACGGGCGACCTCCCTGAGCATGGTGGTCTTGCCGACGCCAGGCTTGCCCAGCAGCAGGACGCTCTTGCCCGTCATGATGAGGTCTTCGATGACGCGGATGGTGCCGTAAACGGCGCGTCCAATCCTCAGAGTCAGGCCGATAGCGGTGCCCGCGCGATTGCGAATGGCGGAGATGCGGTGAAGCGTGCGTTCGATGCCCGCGCGATTGTCTTCGCCGAACTGGCCGATTCGCTCGATGGTGTACTCGATATCGTCGGCTGTGACCTCGGTGTGGTCGAGGATGACACTGTCATCCCTGAAGCGCGCCTCCGGCTCTCGTCCGAGGTCGAGGACTACTTCGAGGAGGCGGTCAAGGTCATCCCTGCCGCGAAGCGGCGACTGGATATGGGGCGGAAGCTTGTCGATCAAGACTTCCAGATCGCGGTCTGTAGTTAACTCCAATCGGCTCAAGCTCACCTGTCAAAGGGCCCTAGAGTTGATCGTCGTCTTATAGCTTAACACATAGCGAAGGCTCACCGACCTTAGCCTCACATCATTTGCTGGACAGTGACACCGATCTCGCCGGGGGCTGGGATGATGTTGACTCCGGCGGCGGCCAGCGCCTTGACCTTCTCGCTGGCGCGCCCTGCACTGCCGGTGATGATGGCGCCAGCGTGACCCATGCGCTTGCCGGGAGGGGCGCTCTGGCCAACGATCAGGGCGGCGATGGGCTTGGTGAAGTCGTCGCTTCCGATGAACTCGGCTGCCTCCTGCTCCCTGGTGCCGCCGATCTCGCCGATCATCACAACGGCAACGGTATCCGGGTCGTCCTGGAACATCCTGAGTATGTCCACGAACGAGGAGCCGTTGACCGGATCGCCGCCGATGCCGACGCAGGTGGACTGCCCAATTCCGAGATCTGTGAGCTGTCCCACTGCCTCGTAGGTTAGCGTGCCGCTGCGTGACACCACACCAACACATCCGGCCTTGTGGATGTGTCCGGGCATAATGCCCATCTTGAATTCCTCTCCAGGAGATATGACGCCCGGGCAGTTGGGACCTATCAGGGTCGTTGACTTTCCCTTGAGGTATCGCACGACCCGCACGGTGTCCATGACAGGAATCCCCTCGGTGATGCACGCGATCACGGAGATGCCGGCGTCGATAGACTCGACGATGGCGTCGGCCGCAAAGGGAGGCGGCACGAAGATGAGCGCGGCGTCGGCGCCAGTCTCATCGACCGCCTGCTCGACCATGTTGTAGATGGGAACGTCGTCGTCGAACATCTGGCCGCCGCGTCCCGGGGTGACGCCTGCGACGAGGTCCGCGCCGTACTCACGGCAGCGGAGGGCGTGGAAGCTGCCCTCGCGTCCGGTGATCCCCTGCACCAGCAACTTGGTGTTCCTGCCTACCAGTATGCTCATTGGTTAACTCCTGAAGCCCAGGACTTGAAACATGAACTCGCTCTGTGCCTGGGCAAAGTCTCTGTCGAATGATAGTGCGAAGGGCGTCCCACGTTCACGAATGCAGACGAAGTTTGCGCAGTCAACGACGCTCCACCGCTTGTCTGAGTGGGACCGGAAGATGTCCAGCGCCTGTTGCTCGAATTGCGAGGCGTCGACGATGTCCACTGCCTGCTCTACGAGCACCAGTAGTTCAATCGCCAAGTCATACCTTCGAACTCTTCTACCATTGAGTATCGTGAGAGCCTCATAGAGCGTCCAATTCGTCGTGACTAAACGCCAGTTCTCCAGAACCAATTGATTCCAGCGCTGCACAGCCAGAGCGTTGTCCCGATCCCCGGGGTTGGCGTAGGAGACCCAGAAGCTGGCGTCAATGAAGACCTCTGCTCTGCGGCTAGTGGTGATCTGTTAGTCCCCGTACAGATAGTATTTGAGGTTGCCCGAGATGTCTATCCGGTCTTCGTCTCGAATCTTGGATGACTCCTGTCTGATTTTTTCTGAAAACTCCAGAGCCTGTCTGATTTGCTCGGGAGTGCGATTCGCAGGAGGATGGGGTGTTTCTCTCAAAATCCTCATGACCTCATCCGAGTCGATCACCACTGGATCTTCGCCAGCATAGTACTGTCTAGCCGCTTCTTCATCGGACTTCTCAACCGACTGCTCGACTACCGTTTCGACGTCCAGAGGTTCGGAGCGCAGCGCCTGGCGCACCATCTCCACCGGGACATGCTTCCTAGCTGCTGGCAGGACGAATGCGTAGCAGTCTGGATTCTTGGACTCGAAGACCCAAGACGTAGGCGTGCTGTCCAGCAGCCTATACTTGTGCTCCCGTAAGACGGCCACGATTCCGCTGACCGGAGCCGTGCCGTTTTCTACTGCTGTCACAATGCGCCCCCCTATCCGTCTAACCGGCGTTACGGATGGCCTCGGCGGCCTGGTTGAGGTCGTCGACGAGGACGACGACGAGGCTGGAGTTGGCGAGTATGTCGCGTCCCTCGTCGGAGTTGGTGCCGAGCATCCTCACAACCATCGGACGCATCTTGTCCGGCGCGCGCTCGGAGGCCATGACGAATCCGCGCGCGGCGACATCGCACCTGAGAATGCCGCCGAATATGTTCACGAGGACGCGCCTGACGTTGACGTCGGACAGCACGATCTCCAGCGACTTGGCGACCTTCTCCTCGTCCGCGCCGCCACCTATGTCGAGGAAGTTGGCGGGCGAGGCTCCGGCGGCGTGGGTGACGTCCATCGTAGCCATTGCGAGCCCGGCGCCGTTCACGATGCAGCCGACATCGCCGTCGAGCTTGACGTAGTTGATGTCGAACGCTCCGGCCTCGACTTCGAGCGGGTCTTCCTGTTCGGTATCGCGCAGCTCGACGACGTCACGATGCCTGAACATGGCGTCGTCGTCTATGTTGATCTTGGCGTCCATTGCCAACACACGACCGTCGGTGGTTACACCGAGGGGGTTGATCTCAACGAGAGAGCAGTCGTTCTCTTCAAACAGCTTGTAGAGGGAGGCCATCAGGGCGGCGACGGGCCGGTTCAGGGAGTCGGCAACGCCGAGTCCATACGCGAGCTTGCGGCCCTGGAACGGCTGCAAGCCCAGCACCGGGTCTATAGCGACGGTGAGAATCTTCTCAGGAGTGGACTCGGCCACTTCCTCGATCTCCATGCCGCCCGCCGCGCTAGCGATGGCGACTATACCCTCGGCAGCGCCATCGACAGCCATACCGACGTACATCTCGGACTCGACTTCGACCGCCTCTTCCACAAGCACGCTGCTGACGGGGACGCCTTCCGGTCCAGTCTGAAACGTGACGAGGGTTGTTCCGAGCATCGCCTCGGCCGCTTCGGCTGCCGCCTGCGGCGAGTCGACGACCTTGATGCCGCCGGCCCTGCCGCGTCCACCAGCATGGACCTGTGCCTTCACTACGACCGAGCCGCCGATGTCAGCGGCTATCTCGGAAGCCGCGTCCGGGGTGGTCGCAACTCGACCCTGCGGAACGGGAATGCCGTATCGCGCGAAGATTTCTTTCGCCTGGTACTCGTGGATCTTCATGGGTTAGCTCCGTGTGGTTATTGTAGCGCAGGGCGTGCGTTCGGGGACTCGCAGGTGACATGGGTTCATGTGGAAAGGCGTTGGGTTGGCGGAGGGGGCGGGATTCGAACCCGCGATACGCGCTTAACGTATGCCTGTTTTCAAGACAGGTGCCTTCGTCCACTCGGCCACCCCTCCGAGTATCGTGCCGTCGATGCCAGCGTAGCCGACCGGCCGATGCTTAAATTGTAGCTGTGAAGCTGGCCGGGCGGCAACAGGGACTGGTGCTTGGAGGTTGCGTCAAGTCTGCGGATGTCGATGTTATCTTCTTTGAAGAACGAGGACAGGGCTATTGCAGTTCTCGACTGCCGATAAATAGTTTGGTTCTTATTGTAAGTCGAAAAGAGAGATAATTGCTGCTACGTCATGGGCGATGAGAGGAGACTTGTGGCTTGGGCGTTCAGACTCTCAGGAGGGATCTGAGGAAGTCAGATAGTGGTGTCCCAATGGTCATGTGAGTGTGATTGGACACTATGCCCAACAATGAACCAGTGGGCGTTCCCTATCGGTCACACCCCTTTCCAGATGGTAACTACTCTGCCCTCGCACAAGATGTGAGACTATGGCAAGCAAAATGGAGTCCAATTGAAATACGTAAGGTCGGTGATTGACTCCCGGCTGCGCCTCGACTTCTTCACACTGACTCTGGCGGCTTTGGGTCTTCTCAGCACGACGCTTATTCTCTTGCGAGTTTCGCATGGCGCAGTCGTGGGCTCCATCGATGGCAGGTACTATATCCAGTTGGCGAGGGTACTCTCGGAAGGTCTTCCGGGAATAGACTGGGTGTTGGGACAGTCCTCGCACCTAGTGTGGAAGGACTATTCACTGTGGCATGGTCCTCTACACATTCCACAAGAAACATCGGCGTCCTGGCCGCCCCTATACTCATTGATGCTGGCTGTCGGAGGTGGATTCGCCATTGACGCCGGAGAAATCGCAGGTCCATTCAACGCCATTGCATTCGGGGTGACTGTGTTCGTCGCGGGGCGGTGGATGCTCCTTCACGTATGCTCCAAACCGCTCGTTGTTCTCGGCTGCGCCGCAGTCGTATTTTCTGTTACCCCGTCGTACTGGGCGACATGGGCGTATACGGAAAGCACCTTCATATTGTTTGCGACGGCTGCGCTGTTTCATTTCGATAAGTTCATCGCCAGTGAAGAACGCTCGGCTCTAATATGGGCTGCGATACTTACAGCCATGGCTTGCCTTACCCGTTATTCGGGCGTAGTTCTGATTCTTGCCGTAGTTCCTCTTTTGACATTGTGGCGAGGATCCGATTTGACCAGAAAGCTGAAGTGCCTCAGCTTGTATCTCGCTGTCAGTGCCACGCCGCTCGCATTGTGGTTGCTGCGGAACTACCTGGTTACTGAGACGCTAACTGGTTCTAGAGAATCGCAGTACTATGGCGACTTTGTGACTCAGGTGGGGAACGGGATGAGTTCCCTTGAAGCGTGGAATCCGCTGTTTGTGGATGTTCGCGCCCTTCTAATCCCCGTGGAACTTCACACGGGCCGCATAATTGGTGCTGGAATCGCGACATTGGCTCTTAGCGCGCTGGTTGGGCTCACTCTGGTTGGGCTCTTGCGCTGGTTGCACGGTGAAGAAGCATCTGGTTCCAAGATCGCCAGTCTGACGGTAGCTGGTGCTTACACTTTCTGCCATGTCGCCTTCACGGTCGCAAGTGCCTTACCAAGTTATCTTTCTCTGACCGCTCGACAGCTCATCCCAGTATATGTCCCGCTGATTGTCGTATGCGTTATCGCCCTAGACGCGCTCGTTCGCAACCGCGATAAGTTACTCATCCCCGAACCTTTGAACAAGATGCCTCTGATTGCCTCTCCAAATCTCGGTCGTATCCTGTCCACCACAGTGGTTACCACTTTCGCCATATGCGTATGTTATGCCGGGTTCGTTAGCATTCGGGATACACACACCATGCTCCTCTACCCTGAGGTTGGGTGGAATGCTTCCGAGTTCAACGCCAGAAGCGTGAGCATTAAGTCTACATCTCTCCTGACTGAGTATCTCAGGAGCCTCGTTGGAGATGCAGATCCAGTAGATAGCGACTACTTCGATCTGTACATTGATGATCGTGCCCTCATTTACTTCAGGGATGACTGCAACGAGCAGGATATGGAGCGACGCGTTCGCCTCCGCATAGAACCTGCCAGTAGGCTGGACCTTATCGGTTTTAGGAAGAGTTCCGGTCTCAACAGATTAGACTTCTACCCCCTCCGTCAGGGCGTAACTCTCGATGGTAAGTGCTTGATGGTAGCTCCACTGCCTCAGTACCGCATTGAAAACATAATCACTGGCCAGAGTAACAACGATGGTACGGAGCTATGGCAAACTGCATTCTCTCCCTCCAGTGCCCAAACTCCAAAGTAGATCGAATGAGGGCAAGCTAAACTAGGCAGTGCCTAGCTGGGCAGTCTTGGTTCATACGTTAGGATTGGACACACCGTTAATGACTGCGAACTGATGATAGACGGACGACTCAAACTCGAGGGTATGCCGCTGGTTGCCGTGAAACAGCTGTTATAGGATAGGCTCATGGAAAGGCAACAGATGCATCAAAAATACGCGGCGATATTTGAGCAGACTCCCAACAATTACTCCGCGCATGTGCCCGACTTGCCAGGATGCGTCAGTACCGCCGAGTCATGGGAAGATATACGTGGGACGATTCGTGAGGCCATCACCTTCCACGTCGAGGCTATGCTGGAACATGGCGAGCCGTTTCCTGAACCGCAGATGTCCCTTGAGGAGGCTGAAGCCTATCATAACGACGTCCTAGCTGAGTATGACGAGGAAGCGCTCGCAGAGTTTGGCGACGTGGGGTCCGAACTGCCAACGAAGTTCGGCATGGTGGAGGTGGAAGTCCAGACTCCACTGTCAGCGCGTGCGAGTTGATGGCGTGCGACTTGCAAGTCTGTCCCCACCCACTGGATACCGGCCCCGTATCGGAGTACGGGACAGGCTCTTCGCCGGTTTGACGGTTGTGTAGGGGTCTGCCCTAAACGCGGGTGAGGATGAACCCCTTTTCGCCTCTGACTCTGACGGTGTTTGGCCTGGCGACCACTACACCGGCGATGGTGTTGTCGAGCTTGGACTGGTTCATCTTCCAGGTTAGCTGGACGGTCTCCACGGGGAGGTCGGTAGTGGCGAACTGGATCTCCTGGTATTTGGGCCTGTCCATCAGCAGGACATTTTCTCCGTGCCACTCTGCGGAGCCGGCGACAGGCTCGTCGAATTTCAGCGTGATTGAAGCGTCGGACCTGTCGATTACGACAGTCACGTCGCGGCGGTCGGTCTCGCTGGGGATGGCGAGGGAGCCTCGGAACTGTTCAGTGGCGGTTGCTTCTGTCATTTGAGTCTCTTTCGATAGTCGCTCTTGGGTGTCGGTTTGTTAGCTCAGCGCGGCGGCTTTCTGCTCGTAGTGGGCGGTCATCTTTGCGTGGACGTTGGTAACCTGCTTGATGGACTCGGCAAGGGACTCGACTTGATCTCCGGGGACGGCCATGAGCATGAACTCGTCGGATATGCCGGAGTTGATTCTCATTCCGGTGCAGCCGAATGACTGTGCGACATTCTGCTGCGACAGCGCGACGGGAATCGCGGCGCAGCCGGGGCGTCCGTAGACTCCGGCTGGGGATGCGGCCCAGTTCGTCTGCCCTGCGGTCTCGCTGACGACCATGGCCTGCATGGGGTTGACCCAGAGGAGGACGACGTCGGGATCTATCGGTAGGTCTCCGAGCGGTCCGTACACTATCCCGCTGGATGCCTTCTCCACCTTGGGGACGTTGGGCACCTCTTCTTCTCTGACGTAGGTCATCTCGCACATCATGCCGACTTCCTGCATCAGGGTACCCATCTGCACCTCGGGCAGCTCGAATCCCATGACCATCGCGCCGAGTGGACAGTTGTAGTGGTCTTCGGCGGCGGCGTAGAACACGTCGGTCTCAGCCTCGTGCCAGAAGGCGCAACTGGAGGGGACGGCAGTCCCGATCCTGGAGACCTCCGAGGGCTGCTGATCCACAAAGGCGAGGCCGATGGGAGGCTTGTTCAGGGGTATTCGGGCCTGGAGATCTGAAGTTATCTGAGTGCGGTTCATTGTGTGAGGAGCCTCTGGAGAGAATTCGCTTGAGAGTCAAGCATACAGCACCTACCATGTCAAATCTGAGCGGTGAGCCACAAGGGTCTTCATTGTTGGACATCGTAGAAGTGAAGCGACATTAGTCACCCTCACCCTGAGGCTCGACTTTGTACAATGGATAGCCAAAGGACTAAGGGCAGGGTAAGCTCGACCAAATCATCACAAGAGGTCGAGCATGCATACCCTACCCGAACTGATTATATCTCTGCTGCACCCATTTGAGCGCCTGTTTCACCCCAAAACCTGGCGCAAAGCTCAACTGCTGGCAATAGGAGCAATCCTGTCTCCACACAAGCGCACAGTGACCTCAGCGCTTAACATACTGGGGATTGGGCAGCACAGAGACTTCGCCATATACCACCACGTGCTCAACCGTGCTCGATGGTCGTCGCTGAAGCTGAGCAGAGTACTGCTGCTCATGGTGGTCCGGCATCTATGTCAGTCCGACGAGCCGCTGGTGTTCGGAATCGACGAGACTATAGAACGACGCTGGGGCAGGAAGATAGCCGCAAAGGGAGTGTACCGCGACCCCACACGCTCCACCGAAGATAAGGTCGTGATGACGAGCGGACTCAGATGGGTGAGTCTGATGTGTCTGAGGCGTATTGGTTGGGCCAGACGTCACTGGGCGCTGCCGTTTCTGACCGCTCTGGCACCCTCTGAGCGCTATGATCGGCGTAATGGCAGGCGACACAAGATGGTAACCGACTTCGCCCGTCAGATGCTGATCTGTCTGCGCCGTTGGCTTCCGGACAGAGAGTTGGTCGTAGTCTGTGATGGAGGCTACGCGAGGCGGGAGTTTCTGAAGTATGTTCAGAGTATGTCCAATCCCATTGTCGTCGTCACCAGACTGCGCAAAGACGCATCGCTGCGCAGACCGGCGCCACCGCGACGGCCTGGCCAGATGGGGCGGCCTAGAATTGTCGGAGAGCGGCTGCCCAGTCCGTCCGCGGTCCTTGCCGACCCCGATACGGTGTGGACAACCTGTCGGGTCACCGGGCCAGACTCCGGCGTGAGCACAGTCGAGATCACCTCAGGCGTAGCTATCTGGTACACAGGTGGGAAACCACTCGTCCCGATACGCTGGGTAATCGTCAGAGACCCAACGGGCAGGGTCGGAGCGCGTGCGCTGCTATGCACCGACACTGAGGCCGAACCTCTGCGGATATTGCAGTGGTACAAGCTTCGCTGGCAGGTTGAAGTGACCCTCGAGGAGCTTCGCGCTCACATGGGGGTGGAGACGCAGCGGCAGTGGTCGGATAGGGCAATCGCACGGACTGCGCCCGCACTATTTGGGCTGTTCAGCTTGGTGACACTGGCAGCGGATGCGTTGACTGGACAGGACGGTAGGCTGGCTGCTCGCTCAACGGCGTGGTATGACAAGACCAACCCCTCGTTCGCCGACGCCATCGCGCTGGTCAGACGATATCTATGGATGCACCAGGGAACTTTTGCAACCTCAGGGTGCAAGCCTGATCTGATTAAAGTCCCACGACTCTTATACAGCAGGATGCTCGACTCCATCTGTCATGCGGCTTGAATGTACAAAGTCGAGCCTGAGGGAGAGGGGGCTTTTATACCAATGACCGAGGCTATGGTTGGTAGAGGCCCGGTGAGTAGTAGATAGCGAGGTCCCAATCTTTTCGAGGGCACAGTGGACCGGGCTGGTAGCGGCGGCGGCGGGGATGTTTCTCACGTCTCTCGACATCACCGTGAACGTGGCGCTTCCGAACATCACCGACAGCTTCGGGACGGACGCGGTTACGATCCAGTGGATCATCATCCTCTACGTGGGCAGCAGCACGGCCATGCACCTCGGACTGGGCGGCGCGGCGGACACATTCGGTCTGAAGCGGATGTTCGTGCTGGGACTGATCGCGTACACGGTCGCGGTGTTCGCAATCGGCTTCGCGCAGAGTCTCGGGCTCCTGTTCGGGCTGCGTATCTTCCAGGCGGTCGGAAACGGACTGCTCATGGTGCTGGCGCCGGCGATCGTGACCTTGCTGTTCCCGTCGGAGTTCAGAGGGAGAGCGCTTGGCATCATGGCGGCGTTGGGGACGCTCGGGATGATGGTCGGCTCCCTGGGCGGCGGGGCGCTGGTGGACGCTTTCGGCTGGAGGGCGATCTTCCTGGGCAGGGTGCCGCTATGCCTGGCGGCGATAGCGTTTTCGGCGACGCTGCTGAGGCTGCCGGGTGACTCCGGGAGGCGCGACGATCAGGGAACGTGGAGAGGGTTCGATGTGTGGGGGTCTGCAGCGCTGTTCACGGCGGTCGGGGCGCTGATCCTGATGCTGTCGCTCGGAGGCAGGAACGGGTGGACAGCGGTGTACGTGCCGTTGCTGGGAGTCGTCGCGGTTGTGGGCATCGTGGCATTCGTAGTTGTGGAGCGCAGGGCGGAGCATCCGGTGCTCCAGCTTTCCGTACTCAGGAACAGGGTGCTCGCGCCAGCTCTGGTGGTCTCCATGTTGGCGATGGTGTCCACATTCGTGAACTGGTTCCTTCTGCCGTTCTTCGTGGTGGAGTCGCTGGGCACGAGCGCGAGCGTGTGGGGTTTGCTGCTGATGGTCATGACTGTGGCCAATGCGCTCTGGGCCCCGATAGGGGGCTGGCTCTCGGACCGGTGGCATCCGGCATACACGATTACCAGCGGGCTCGTGGCGGCTGTGGTGGCGATGGTGTCCCTGGCGGTGCTGGACGAGCGATCGACCGTAGTGCAGGTCGCGCTGGGTCTCATCGTCATAGGGGTCGGAACGGGCCTGTTCCAGTCGGCAAACGCGAACCTGATTATGGGGGTCATGCCGGCGGACCGTCTGGGCATGGGCGGCGGGATCATGGGGCTGTCCAGGGGGCTGGGCACAGTGTTCAGCGTGGCGATAATGGGCGCGATTTTCTCGGCCCGGGTGGGTGTCCGGGAGGCGTCGCTTCCTGAAGAGCAGGCGTTCATCCTCGCCTTCCAGGATACGTACAGGATCGCGGTCGTGCTGGGGCTGGTGGCGATAGCGGTATCCTGCACGATCTGGCCAGTCTTTTTGAGGGGTAGGAGATAAGACTTTGAGTCTTGTCGGTATTGACGACCCTGTTGTTGAAATATAGGATTCGCGCAACCTGTTTCACATCCATCTGCCGGGGGAGGTTTTCTGATGAAGTATGACTACATCGTCGTCGGCGCGGGCTCAGCTGGAGCCATTCTTGCTACCAGGCTTTCGGAGGACCCGAACCGGTCGGTACTGCTACTGGAGGCCGGCCCCGACTACTCGGACATCGACAGCCTGCCCGAAGAGGTCAGGCAAGGCTACGCGACTGGCATGGACGTAATGACGAGCGACCACAACTGGCAGTTCTGGGGTCAGCCCACTCCCATAGCGGAACCGATGATGGTGCCGCGCGGCAGGGTGACCGGCGGGTCGAGCGCGATCAACGGCCAGGTGTTTCTGCGGGGGATGCCTGAGGACTATGACGGCTGGGCGTCGCGAGGCAACGACCAGTGGACGTACGAGAAGGTACTGCCGTTCTTCCGCAAGCTGGAGACCGACACCGATTTCAGCGGGGACTTTCACGGTACTGAGGGTCCAATAATCTGCCGTCGTTTCGCTGACTCGGCAGAATGGCCGTCGATGCAGACCGCGTTCTACAACGCTGCCAAAGCAGCCGGGCATCCGGACGGTCCGGACCAGAACCATCCCGACGTGACCGGAATCGGGCCAACGCCGTACAACAACCCGAACGGCATCCGGTGGAGCACGAACGTCGGCTATCTGTCGATGTCGAGGCACAGGCTCAACCTGACGATCAGGCCGAACTGCACGACGCATCGCGTTATCGTCGAGGACGGGCGCGCGACAGGAGTGGAGGTCGAGAGCGGCGGCGAGAAGTTCGTGGTCGAGGGAGACCAGATCGTGCTGAGCACCGGTGCTATCGGGTCTCCGCAGATACTGATGCTGTCGGGAGTGGGGCCGGCCGGCCACCTGAGAGAGGTTGGGGTGCCGGTGGTGCACGACCTGCCAGGTGTCGGTCAAAACCTCCGAGACCATCCGGTGGTGTGGGCGACCTGGAGGACGAAGCCAGAGATCGAGCTCGACGGGTTTGCTCCGAGGAGCCAGCTCATGCTGCGCTACACCGCGACGGGGTCGGACCTGCGCAATGACGTGAAGATCTCGATGCAGAACTTCGCGACGGAGCGGATCAACCGGGGCGGCGACCGAATGGAGCCTATCGGGGTGAGGATGTCGGTGGTTCTCGATCTCGCTGTTGGATCGGGAGAGCTGACGCTTACCTCAAATGACGTGGGCGTACAGCCGAATCTGAACTATAACTACTTCGCCGAGGCGTTCGACAGGCAACGGTCGCGTGAGGGAGTCAGAAAGTGTCTGGAGCTTGCTGGGCATGGGGACTTCGCTGACATCCTCGAGGAGCGGATCGAGCCGCTTGACGAGATCGTAGATTCTGACGACGCTCTCGACGAGTGGATGATGCAGGAGGCCACGACGGGTCAGCATATCTCAGGCACCTGCAAGATGGGGCCTGCGGACGACCCGATGGCGGTGGTCGACCAGAACGGCAGGGTGCACGGGCTGTCCGGGCTGAGGGTGGTCGACGCATCGATCATGCCGGACTGCATTCGAGCGAACACGAACGTCACAACGATGATGATTGGAGAGCGTATCTCGGAGCTGATTTCGGAGGAGTAAACGGTCATCATGTTGGGACCCTACCCCTCTGCCCGGATTTCCGGGCGGTGGGGATGATTAGTCAGTTGGTGGGTGGAGGTGTCACCCTCACCCTAGCCCTCTCCCATCGAGGGAGAGGGGATAATAGAGCACCAGGCGGTTGTAATGAGTATGATGAACGGAAACGGTGTTAACGGTCCGATGAAGGGACTGCGGGTGCTGGACTGGACGATGTACCAGTTCGGGCCTGTAGCGAGCTCGATGCTGGGCGACATGGGGGCGGACGTAATCAAGATCGAGGCGCTCGACGGCGACATTGGCCGTGCCGTCGCGAGGATGAGCTCGCGTCCGATTGCGTTGGAGGGCGACCGCAACGCGTACTTCGAGACGTGCAACCGCAACAAGCGTGGGATCGCGGTCAACCTCAAGACCCAGGAGGGGCGAGACATCGTCCACAAGCTGGTCGCCGAGGCAGACGTCTTCATAGAGAACTACCGCAAAGGCATACCCGAGCGGCTGGGCATGGACTACGAGACGCTCAGTGAGATCAACCCGAGGCTGATCTACGGGTCTGGCACCGGGTACGGGCCACATGGTCCGGACTCGGCCAAGCCGTCGCTGGACGGCTGCGGACAGGCGCGGTCCGGGCTGATGGACGCGGCCTCCGGACCTGGTCAGTCCGATCCGTCGTACGTAGGCGGAGCAGTATCCGACCAGATGGGTGGGATCATCCTGTGTCTGGGCGTGGTGTCCGCGCTCCATGCTCGCGACGTGACCGGAGTCGGGCAGCGGGTGGACGTGTCGCACCTGAGCAGCACGATGTGGTTGCAAGGGCTGGCGGTGAGTATGCAACTGCTGTCGGGGTTCCACTACCGGATGACAGACCGGGCGAACCCGATGAACCCGATGGTGAACGCGTACGAGTGCGCCGACGGTCGGTGGATCCAGTTCATGAGCGCGCAGTTCCAGCGCTACTGGCCGGCCTTCGTGAGCGCGCTTGGTCTCGAAGAGCTTATCGACGATCCGTTGGTAAGCTCGATCCAGGGCATGACCGGGGGGTCGCCGGAGTTGACGGCGATCATCGCTGAGCGGTTCAAGACGAAGCCGGTGGATGAGTGGATCTCTATCTTCAACGAGTACGAGGACCTGATCTTCGCAAAGGTGCAGAAGATCGAGGAGCTGGAGCACGACCCGCAGGTGATCGCCAACAACTACATCACGGACTTCGCGCACCCGGTTATAGGCGACGTGAAGATGTGTAATTTCCCGGTGATGTTCAGCGAGACGCCCGCGGGTGTGTGGAAAGAGGCGCCAGAGCTTGGCCAGGATACGGAGACAATCCTGATCGAAGAGCTCGGGTACGACTGGGACGACATCGGCCGTCTTCAAGAGGCGGGGACGATACTGTAAGGGCATGTTTCAAACCTGCCCTTACTACCACCCGACCGATTACCGGCAGAACCCCTCTCCCTCAGTGCCTGCCCCGTACTTGTGATACGGGGGTGAGTGTGAAAAGTACGAATACCTACCCCTGTCAGAGGGTAGGCCTGAAGGAGTGATGCTATGGGCAGGTTGAGCAGCGAACAGACCTGGGAGCTAATCGGGCAGCCCATCATCTCCTTCGTTACGACCATACGTGGAGACGGCGCGCCGCACGTTACGCCCGTGTGGCACCTGGTCGATGGCGACGAGGTGGTAATCGCGGTCGCGCGGGACACGGTCAAGGCGAAGAACGTCCGGGCCAATCCGCAGGTCGCGCTATGCGTCGCGGCAAACGAGAGGCCCCAGCCGTGGGTTCTGATCAACGGGACGGCGCGGTTGTCGGAGGAGCGGGTGGAAGAGACAGTGCACGATGTGTCGTTCCACTATCTCGGCGAAGAAGAGGGCGGCCCTTACGTAGAGGACATCCTGCAGAAGATCGACTTCGTGCTTATGCGGATCACGCCGGAGCGTATGATCGCGTTCGACGGGGAGTTCTAGGTTCGGGGCGATCAGCAAGATTCGCTCAGAAGATTGCCGGGCTTCAGTCACCGCCCTCTGGATTAACCTAGATCGCCGCGTCGCCTCGCTCGCCGGTCCTGACTCTAACAACCTGTTCGACGGGCTGGACGAATATCTTGCCGTCGCCGATCTCGCCGGTGCGGGAGGACTCAACGATGACGTCGACTGCGCGGTCGACGTCTGAGTCTGACACGACGATCTCCAGTTTGACCTTGGGCAGCATGTCTATAGTGATAGATTGGCCGCTGCGTCCGGTGTGTACAACTCCGCGCTGAGCGCCACGGCCCGTGACATGGGAGGTAGTCAGTCCTGAGAATCCCGCGTCCACCAGCGCGTCCTTGACGTGGTTGACTCGTTCGGGCCGGATGATTGCCTCGACTTTCTTCATGGGAAGCGTCTCCTGTGCGTGGTGAGGCTATTATCCTTCACCCTAACCCCGAACCGACATCCGCAGCAGACCCCGCTCCCAACGAGGGAGAGGGAGTTTCTCGAATACTACCATCTATACGCGGCCTCGCCATGCTCGGCAACGTCCAGACCGATCTCCTCGTCGTTGTCCTCGACTCTGAGGCCGATCGTCAGCTTGATCAGCCACAGTATGATCGCGGTAACTATGAACGCCCATGCCCAGGTCGCTACGATCGCTACGAGCTGGATGAGGACCTGCTCCATGCGCGACACATCGACGAACGCTGCAATCCCTCCGAAACCGATGCCAACGAATATGCCTGTGGCCAGCGCACCCCAGGTGCCGCCGATTCCATGTACACCCCATACGGACAGTGCGTCGTCCTGGTTCAATTTGACCAGGAGCCCGACGGCGAAGTAGCAGAGGATTCCCCCCATAAGTCCGATAGCTATGGCCGGCATCGGGCCGACGAATCCGGCTGCTGGGGTTATGGCGACTAGTCCGGCGACCGCGCCCGATGCGGCTCCGACGACCGAGGGCTTACTGTCGAACACCCACGATGTCGCAGTCCATCCCAGTACCCCGGCAGCGGCGGCCGTGTTGGTGACAACGAATGCATTAACCGCGCTGCCGTCCGCGGCGAGGGCCGAACCCGCATTGAACCCGAACCATCCGAACCAGAGGAGCCCAGCTCCGAGCACAACCATAGGGACGTTGTGTGGCCCATCGGCTCGATCCTAAACCCCAGCCGCTTACCGAATATCAGGGCGGCGGCGAGGGCGGCGACGCCTGAATTGATGTGAACGACGTTGCCGCCGGCGAAGTCGAGGGCGCCCAGATCACTGATCCATCCCCCTCCCCAGACCCAGTGGGCCACAGGCACGTACACTATGGTCACCCACAGCACGACGAACAGCACGTAGGAGCCGAACTTCATTCGCTCGGCGAAGGCGCCGGTGACGAGCGCCGGAGTGATGATGGCGAACATGCCCTGGAACATCATGAACGCCTGGTGCGGCATGTTGTCGGCGTGCGGTCCCGGCTGGGTCGCACTGACGCCGCTGAGTCCCAGATAGGAGAGGTCTCCAATCAGGTTGGCTAAATCAGGGCCGAATGCCAGCGTGTAGCCCCAGAGCACCCAGACGACGCCGACGATGCCCATGCTCATCAGGCTGTACATGATGGTTGAGGCGGCGTTCTTGCTGCGCGCCAGTCCACCGTAGAAGAGCGCGAGCCCTGGCGTCATGAGCAGTACAAGGGCGGAGCAGAGGAGAATCCAAGCGACATCGCCTGTGTTCATTGGGGGCACCCTCCAGCAATCAGTGATTCGTTCAGCGGAGTTTACCGAGTGCGGTCAGCGAGCGGTCAGCGTGTATTGGGCAGAGAATTGCACTTCGGCATTTGTCGGGAAGTAAGATGCAGTCCTCCAGCCGCGTCGGTGACGGCGAAGTGGGGCAATTGCATTCTTCCCGAGCATTACGCCTGGGTGTATTGGGATGGCTTCGAGTCGAAGCGGCTACGGCAGACGAGGCCGCAGAAGTAGTGCCAGACGCCGTCCCAGTAGCGCTTGGTGCCTCTTGCCGGGTCGAGCTCGGGAGTCCCGGCGACGGTCACAGCGACCGGGGTGTCTATGTCTTCTGATACGTGCTTGTCGCAGACGGCGCACTGTGGCATGTTCCCTTCCTCCAGTTTCGCCCACCGGGGCACAACATGTGTTAAACTCTCTTCAAGGCCTGTTTAAGACACATAGATCAGCTACCGCAGTCTGATAAGATGATGAATTCGTCGGACGAGACGACATGACACAACCCAGCGCACTTGAGACACAGGTTGACCGGCTGGAGCATAGGGTCGACCGGATGACCGAAACGCTTTCTACCAAGGATGATCTGACGACTCTCAGGACTGAGGTCAAGGAGGACTCATCGATACTTCGGGTTGAAGTCAAAGATGACATAGCGAACTTGCGGACTGAGGTCAAAGAAGACATAGCGGCGCTTCGAACCGAGGTCAAGGGTGATATAGAGTCGCTTCGGGCCGAGGTCAAGAGTGACATATCGGTCCTACGGGTTGAGGTCAAGGCAGACATATCGACGCTTCGGGCCGAGGTCAAAGACGACTTCACTACTCTCAGAACTGAGTTGAGGGATGGGAACGCGGCTCTCAGAGCTGAGTTAAAGGATGGGAACGCGGCTCTCAGAGTTGAGTTAAAGGATGACAACGTGGCTCTCAGAGCGAGGTTCAGAGAAGACAACGCGGCGCTGAGAGGCGACATCAAGATACTTCACGATCGGCTCAACGGTCAGAACATCGTGATACTGACCGGCTTTGTCGTCACGATAGCCTCTGTGGTGATCACACGGCTATTGTCGTAGCTCTGTTTATATAACCGAACCCTGGATTCGCTTCTCGCGGCCCTCCCATTCGGCATCGCGCAGGACGTATTTCTGTATCTTGCCCGTGGCGGTCTTTGGGAGGTCCCGGAACTCGACGTACTTGGGTGCCTTGAAGTGGGCGATGCGGTCGCGGGTGAACTGTATGACGTCGTCCTCGGCGACCTCGGCGCCGACTCGGGGCACGACGAACGCCTTGGGCACTTCGCCCCAGCGCTCGTCGGGGACTCCGACCACGCAGACCTCGAGCACGCCCGGGTGCTCCATGATGACCTTCTCGACCTCCTGGCTGGAGATGTTCTCACCGCCGGATATGATGACGTCCTTGGCGCGGTCCTGCAGCTCGATGTAGCCGTCTGGGTGCCAGACGGCGATGTCGCCGGAGTGGAACCATCCGCCTTCGAAAGCGGTGGCAGTCGCGTCCGGGTCGTCGAAGTAGCCGGACATGACGATGTTGCCGCGCATGACGACCTCGCCCATTGTCTCGCCGTCTCGGGCGACATCCTGCATCTCGGAGTCGACGACTCGGAGGCCGGGCTCGGAGACAATAAACGGCACGCCCTGGCGTGACTTGAGCTGCGCCTGCTCGTCTGTGGGGAGGTCGGACCATCCGGGCTGGATGGCGCAGATGGTGGTGGGGCCGTAGGTTTCGGTGAGTCCATAGGCGTGCAGGATGAACGCGCCCATACCCTCGACGCTTCGGATAACCTGCGGGGCTGGCGGCGCGCCGGCGGTCATGATGGTGAGTCCTGACAGGTCGGCGGTGGCGGCCTCGGGTGAGGAGTACAGCATGGTCAGCACGGTCGGGGCCGCGCACATGTTGGTGACGCCATGTTCGTCTATGAGCCGGAAGATCTGGGAGGCCTCCACGCGGCGTAGGCACAGGTGTGTCGCGCCGACGGCGGTGACGCCCCACGTGTGGCACCAGCCGTTGCAGTGGAACATCGGAAGCGTCCAGAGGTAGATGCTGCGCCAGGTCAAACCGGACTCCAGCACCTCTCCGAGCGCGTTCAGGTACGCGCCGCGGGCGTGAAACTGGACGCCTTTCGGCATTCCGGTGGTGCCGGAGGTGTAGTTGATCGATATTGGGTCGAGCTCGGAGTCAAGCGCCTCGCTGTGGACGCCGGGAGGGGCGGACGCGAGGAACTGCTCGTACTCCACGGACGGGATGTCGTCGGCCATGGGGGCGACATCGGCGACCTGGACGACGGTCTCCACGCCGGGTACCTGGCCGTCCATGGCGCGGACGGTGTCGGCGAACTCTGAGTCGAACACGAGGACTTTCGCGCCTGAGTGGTTCAGAATGTACGAAATCTCCCTGGCGGACAGTCGGATATTGATGGCGACGAGCACCGCGCCCAGGCGCATTGGGCCATAGTGGCCCTCGAGCATCTCAGGGATATTGGGGAGCATGAAGGCGACGCGGTCGCCCCTGTTCACACCGACCTGTCGGAGCGCACCGGCAAGGCTGTTGACGCGGTCGTTGAAGTCGGCGTAGGTGTAAGTGGTGTCGTTGTATATGACCGCGGGCTTGTCGGGATATACGGACGCGCTGCGGTCCAGGAACACGAGCGGGTTAAGGTCATGAAAGGATACGCTGTTGGGCACGGCACAACCTCACTGGTCTGGGATGGGCTGAGTTTATCAACGGGCGGTTGGAGCGTCAATTTCCCTAAAGTGTAAAAGGATAGGAGAGGCACCCCCGGCCATCCCGTGGACTCCCACGTGCAGGGGACATGGCGCTGGCGGCTGGGGATGTCGAGACTGTGGCTGCGGTGTAAAGTGTATGGAGGGCGTCCGAGCATGGTCGGCGCAGCGGTTTCGCAGCGGGGTATCAGATGCCGATAACCAAACTCAGCTTTTCCAATGTCGGCCCATTCGATGACATCGAGTTCGAGTTCGATCCGCAGGTCAACGTTTTCACCGGGCCGAACAACTCGGGGAAGTCGACGGCGTTGTGGGTGCTGGGGGACGTTGTAGTTTTCCCATTTGACTACCCCAACAGGCTGTTCAGTCACGGGAGATCTAGTAAGTTCGAGTTGCACCTACACTGCGAGTCTGAGTATATGTTCACTGGTAAGTTGCCACTGGACATTTGGCAAGTGGGGCTCATTGACTCTGAAGGGAATCCAGTCCCGACCGAGCCTTCCCACCTCTACAGTGTTAGGACCCTAGAGATGATTGGTTACAGTAGGTTTATCCCTGCCTTGAGATTGAGTACCGATTTCAGGGCGTCAGGCCCTACGCCAGCCCACATTGAACAGGATGAACGCAGGCGAACAGCCCGATCGGGGCTACACCCTGAGTTGAGGAAGCGTTTCAACTTGGGCTCAGGGGAGACTTTACATATCAGTGACGAAACGGTCATACAAGAGGTGATTGATCTGGATTACCGGTCTTATCTGAGGAATGAGCCTGCATTCCGGAACATCATAGAGCAAATTGGGGAGGTAGCGTTTGAAATCACCGATGGATTCCTAATCGAGTTCTCCCGTGTGACTGAGGATGATTACGGATTCTTCCCTGAGTTCAGTACGGTGGATGGGCCAATGCCACTTAACACCCTAAGCCAAGGTACACAATCCATTGTCCAATGGTTGGCCCACCTGCTCATTGGCTATGCGGCGTACCACGATTTTCCGAAAACCCTGAAAGACAAGCCCGGGATATTAATAATCGACGAGATCGACGCCCACCTTCATCCCTCGTGGCAGAGGCGCATCATTCCCACGCTAACCAAGCACTTCCCCAGCCTCCAAATATTCTGCTCCACACACTCGCCGCTGATGCTGGCAGGTCTCAAGGCTGGGCAGGTCCAGCTTCTTCAGAGAGACGAAGACAACAGGGTGACCGTTTCGAGAAACGAAGACGATCTGGTCGCCTGGTCGGCGGATGAGATCCTGCGTAATTTCCTGGGCGTGCGTGATCCCACGGACCAGGAAACAGTCGTCCAACTGGAGAGACTCCGGGAGTTGCAGGGCAAGCAAGACCTGTCTCCGGAAGAGTCTGAAGAGCTGGAGTCGTTGAGCGACGAGGTCAGCGAGGACTTGCTGAACGGTCCGGTGGCGGCGCAGGTAGACCGGTTCATCCAGGCATTAGAGCAAGCCAAGGCTGGCGAACTCTGAACGACAGCACTGTCATATTGGGCGTAGAGCGAGCCAAAGACAGCCCATGCACTGGGTCAGGGTCTTTCGATTGTTGAGCACGGCACTAACGAAGCGGTGTCAATCACCCTCACCCTAGCCCTCTCCCTGAGGGAGAGGGGACAACTGTCTGATTGACCAGCCGGTTTCTCAAATAATCGAAAGACCCTGTGCACTGGGTAGACCGTGGCCTAGAGCCGAGTCGCTTAGAGGCGATTCGAAACAGTAACACGCCTCGCTGGATCGACTATTGGAAGAATGGGATCGGCGATGAACCTAAAGACTATCGCTGGCGTGAGTTTCGTGAAGCTCTGGCGCAACGGTTTCTCAGGAATTGTGGTTACTGTGAGCGCAACACGAGGGGAGAGGTGGATCACTTCCGTCCCAAGAGACGTTTCCCAGAACTAGTCTACGACTGGGACAACTGGATATTCTCCTGCCACGAGTGCAATCAAGCAAAGGGCAACAAGTGGCCAGCCAGGGGGTACGTGGACCCATGCGCTGTGTCTGAATCACACAGACCTGAGAGCTACTTCATGTTCAATACCAGGAACGGGGCTATTACTCCCTTCAGAGATCTGGACACTGACCGATTTGACAAAGCGCAGAGGATGATCGATGACCTGAAGCTCAATGACTTGCACCACCTGGTAGCAAGGATTGTAAGGCTTAAAATGCTGGAAGCAGGCATCCCCGATGACCCAAGGGAAGGAACTCAACGTAGCGAAGCGCTGCGCAGGAGATTTGCATCGCGCGGCTCAGACCTGTCCACCCTTGCGCGTGTATGGCTGACGGAACGGGGATACTCGATCGACGAATAGAGCGCGGCTCCTCTGGGTTCCGACCTTCGCCGGAACGACGACAGTGGGTGTGCTTCATGGAACTTAGGAGTAAGAACAATGGCACAATCTAGTCTAGTTTCAGTAGGCACATACACGCGGACTACTTCGGATGGGATCTACGTCTGCCGGTTCGATGGGGAGACTGGGGAGCTGGACCCGGTGTCGTCGATTGCCGGGGCGGAGAACCCGTCTTTTCTGGCGGTGCATCCGAACGGGCGGTGGCTGTACGCAACCTCGGAGGTCGAGGATTTCGAGGGCGAGCGGCAGGGGGCATTATATGCGTACGACATCGACGTCGACGCGGGTCGACTGTCGCTGATCAACGTGCGGGGCTCGGGGGGCGCTGGGCCGTGCCATGCGAGCGTGGACGCCACGGGACGCTTTCTGCTGGCGGCGAACTACCACGGGGGGAGCGTGTGCGTCGCTCCGATCAACGACGACGGCAGCCTTGAGCCGCTGTCGTGCTTCATCCAGCACGAGGGGTCGAGCGTCAACCCGAACCGTCAGGAGCAGGCGCACGCACACTCGATCAACTTGGACGCGCAGAACCGTTTCGCGTACGTGCCGGACCTGGGTCAGGATAAAGTCGTGATCTACCGGCTCGACCTGGAGCAGGGGGAGCTGGTGGCGAACGATCCGTCGTACGTCGGGACCGAACCCGGCTCGGGGCCGCGTCACTTCGACTTCCACCCGAACGGCGCGCGCGTGTACGTCATCAACGAACTGGGAAACACGGTCACGGGCTACGACTACGATAGTGACAGCGGGGCGCTGACTCCGTTCCAGACGGTCGGCACGCTGCCTGCGGCGGGGTTCGGGAGGCGCAACACGACAGCGGACATCCACGTACACCCGTCAGGCAGGTTCGTGTATGGGTCGAACCGAGGCCATGACAGCATTGCGATCTTCTCGGTGGACGAGGAGACGGGACGGCTGACAGAGGTGGGTCACGAGTCGACACAGGGCTGGACGCCGCGCAACTTCGCAATCGACCCGTCGGGCGAGTTCCTGCTGGCGGCGAACCAGGACACGGACAACATCGTGTCGTTCAGGATTGATGGTGAGTCGGGGGCGCTGACGCCGACAGGTGGCGTCATGGAGATCCCGATGCCGGTGTGTGTCAGGTTCTTCAACGAATAGAGCGGGTGCTCAGCCTGGAGCTGCGACAATGGCTCTCTCAGACTACTTGGACTATGACCATGATGGTAATCGAAAGACCCTGGGGTCCGCGAGAAAATTGCACTTATGCAATTTTCGAGGAGTGAGAACCTGTCCCGACAGAGCCAGGCTGGGACTTATGCAATTTACTCCGGGTCCACCCAACCTTATTGATTGAAAACCGGACACAGTGCTGTTAGTCTGGACCGAGTCTTCTGGGTTAACAGGCCCCAGTTGGACGGTGATGGATATTGATAGATAGTGGAGATACCGCCTGGGTACTGACCTCGTCAGCACTGGTTTTCATTATGGTTCCGGGGCTGGCGTTCTTTTACGCGGGGCTCGTTCGCGGCAAGAATGCGCTGGCCACTCTCATGCAGTCCTTCATAGCTCTAGCTATCGTGGGCTTGACTTGGGTTCTATGGGGATACAGCTTGGCTTTTGGCCCGGATGTGGGGGGCTTTATCGGAAACCTCAAGTGGGCTGGGCTGAGTGGCGTGTCCGCCACCGAAGCCGGGCCATACGCTGAGACGATCCCGCACCAGGCCTTCATGGTATTCCAGGCGAAGTTCGCCATCATCACGCCGGCGTTGATTGCCGGCGCTTTCGCCGAGCGCGTCAAGTTCAGCACCTTCGTGATCTTCGTGATCGCTTGGTCGACCATCGTATACACTCCGCTGGCGCACTGGATGTGGGGGATTGGCGGTTGGCTGGGCGAGGAGGGCGCCCTCGACTTTGCCGGAGGCTCGGTAGTCCACATCAGCTCTGGAGCTGCCGCTCTGGCCGCAGCAATCATCTTCGGGCGACGCTTGGGGTTCGGTCAGACAGAAATGGGGCCTCATAACGTGCCCTTTGTGGTGTTGGGGGCTTCCCTGCTTTGGTTTGGCTGGTTTGGCTTTAACGCCGGCAGCGACCTGTCATCGGCAGCAAAGGCCACCTCTGCTTTTGTAGTAACCCACATCTCAGCGGCTACTGCCGCAGTGGTATGGGTTGCATTAGACTGGATAGTGCATCGAAGACCCAGCGTTGTGGGAGCGGCGACAGGGGCTGTAGCAGGCTTGGCAACCATCACTCCAGCCTCGGGGTTCGTAGGCCCCATGCCCGCAGTGGTCATTGGGCTGGGTGCCGGTGTCCTATGCTACACCGCCGTTTGGGTAAAGATCCGCGTGAGGCTTGACGACTCTCTCGATGTTTGGGCCATCCACGGAGTGGGCGGAATCTGGGGCATGTTAGCTGTCGGCTTGTTTATCGGAGTGGGCTTCATGACTCTGGGTGAACTCACCGACCTGAGCAGGGGCGAGCAGGTGGTGAGGCAGCTTATGGCTATCGGCGCATCCTTCGGTTGGGCTTTCGTCATGACCCTCGCAATACTGTTCGTCCTGAAATACACCATAGGGCTAAGGGTAGACGAGCGGCAGGAAGAAGAGGGACTGGATATCTCCCAACACGGAGAGGAGGCCTACGCCACGCGCTCTTGATCGCCGCAATCAGCCGCCATTCGACCGACGACGACCGTCTCCTACACCCGGTCGGCCCCCCACTACTACCAGTCAGAGCTTCATCGATCGACCAGCCCCCTACTCTCGTGTGGCGACGCAAGATGCCAGCGCATCGCCCGTGGAGTTCGACAACCAGTGTGGGGTTGGTCATCTGTCCGCTGGAGCAGTGAAGGCACACGCAGCCGCCTAGGGACCCACGCATACCACATCGTTGGCTATGGGCATAGGACTGGATATCTGATAGATAGCCCTTCCAGAGCTCTTCTCCTGTTTGCTGCATCCGGCACCAGCAGGCAACCGTTGCCGGACTCGGCATACAGCACACCATCGGCCATAGTGCGCACACGGTCTGAGTTACGGTTATAATACGTGCGATCAGACATGAGTGAAGGAAGTCACGGTCACGCATCGCTCGACGAAGTGAGACCTCAGGGCGGGAGGATGTCGAAATGAAATCGGACCGGGGGCTTGTCGCACACCTGATGAGACGCGCCGGATTTGGCGCGACGCCGTCTGAGCTGGACAGACTGACGGCGGAGAAGACGTATGAGGAGATCGTTGACGACCTGGTCACACCGGAGCGATTCCCAGCGCTTGACCAATCGTACATCGACAGGTACTACGGCGGTGAGCCTGTAGCGGTCCACGTCGGCAAGTGGATATACAGGATGGCCAACACACAGCGGCCGCTCGAAGAGAAGATGAGTCTCTTCCTGCACCACATCTTCCCCGTAGCGTGGGGAAAGAGCGAGCACGGACCTTCGCTGTACACTGAGATCGAGATGTTCAGGCGGGTGGGTCTGATGGACATTCGTACCATCCTCCTGGAGTTGTCGCGCGATCCGGCGATGATCTTCTGGCTGGACAACCACGAGAACCACAAGGACGAGATCAACGAGAACTACGGCAGGGAGCTGCTGGAGCTGTTCTCGATGGGCGTCGGCAACTACACCGAGGACGACATCAAGGCGGCGTCTCGCGCGTTTACCGGATGGACGTTCAGGCAGCCGCTGTCGCTGTATCCGAACGGCCACTACCCGGCCGAGTTCGAGTTCATCGAAGACGACCACGACTACGGGGAGAAGACGTTCCTCGGCGAGACGGGCAACTTCGACGGCGAGGACGTCATCGACATCATAGTCAAGCACCCGGCGACGGCGAGGTTCATCTCGCGACACCTGTACAACTTCTTCGTGGAGGACGAGGTGCAGGTGCCATCGTGGGCGACGGAGGCTCCGAAGAACGAGGCAGCGATACAGCAGCTGTCCAGGGTGTTCATGGAGACCGGCGGACAGATGCGTCCGGTGCTGCGGGAGCTGTTCAGCTCGGACTTCTTCAAGGAGTCGAGAGACTTCAAGAAGGTGAAGAGTCCGACGGAGCTGGTGGTCGGGGTCATCCGGCAGACGGGTGAGTTCAGCAGTCCCACTCCGGGACTTAACCAGTTCGCGGTTACCACGCTGAACGGCTCGCTGATTGAGGGACCGCTGGCGATCATGGGACAGCGGCTAATGAACCCGCCGACGGTAGAGGGGTGGCACACCGGACATGAGTGGATCGACTCCGGGACGCTTAGTGAGCGGATCGGGTTCGTCGAGAGCCAGTTCGAGGACGTATCCAAGCCCGGCGTCAGGGAGATGGTGGAGCGCGCGGGCAGCCTGGACGACGATCCGACCCAGCTAGTGAACCGCTGTCTCGATCTTCTGGGCGGCATCACGGTGAGCGAGCAGACGTACGAATCGCTCGTAGAGTACGCAACGGAGCTGAGCCGGATGAAGCATGTCCCGTACGGCGATACGGGATCAGACGAGTCCGTAGGGGTACACAACCTCCTGCAGATGACCGCCTCCACTGTTGACTATCAGTTCGAGTAGCCGGCTTAAAGCTGGACATATAAGACACACCAGCTTGAAGCTGGATACCCAAAACAGGCTCAGCCAGACCCACGGAGAAAGAGATGACTACGAAGAGCGCAGAGAAGACACTGGTGGTGGTGCAGCTCACCGGCGGCAACGACTTCATGAATACGATCGTGCCCTATACGAGCGAGCACTACTATGAGGCCAGAACCAAGGTAGTGATGGGTCAGGACGAGGTGCTGCCGATCAACGACACGCTGGCGATCAACCACAACGCCGCGCCGTTCAAGCGTCTGTACGACGAGGGCAAGATGGCGATAATCCAGGGTATCGGCTACCCGAACTCGAACCGGTCCCACTTCCGCGGCATGGATATCTGGCACACGGCGGAGCCGAACCGGGTGGGTAACGAGGGCTGGCTGGGACAGGCGATCCGGGATCTCGACCCCAATGCCGAGAACGTACTGACTGGCGTAAACATCGGTATGGGTCTGCCGAGGGCAATGGCGGTGAACGGCGTGCCGGTGACGTCGGTGGGCGACCTCGAGAGCTACGGGGTGATGAACCGCATAGAGCAGGAGCAGCTGCGCGACAAGGCGCTGATGGCGTTCAAGGGTATCTACGGCCAGGCGATCGGGACCGGCCCTGTGGCCGACTACATAGGTCAGACAGGGCTGGATGTGCTCAAGGGCGCGGACCTGCTCGCGGACGTCGCCGGACAGTACGAGTCATCGGTCGAGTACGCGGACAACCAGATAGCGAAGAACATGCGCGACATCGCGCGGATCCACTTCGCCGATCTCGGCACACGCATCTTCTACACGTCGCACGGAGGTTATGACACGCACGCTAACGAACTGCCCACGCATCCCAAGCTGATGAACGAGATGTCGGGAGCGCTTTCGGACTTCATGGACGATCTGGAAGAGCACGGCGGTGCCGAGAATGTGGCTATCCTGGTGTTCACCGAGTTCGGGCGCCGGATGCGCGACAACGGCAGCGGGACGGACCACGGTTCGGGCGGAGGCGCGTACATGTTCGGCAAAAACGTTCGTGGCGGGCTGTACAGCGAGTATCCGTCGCTCGACCCGGCGGACTGGGAGCACGGAGAGGACCTGCAGCACACGATCGACTTCCGTGGCATCTACGGCACGGCGCTGGAGCAGTGGCTGGAAGTGGACGCCAAGCCGATTGTTAAGGGTGAATTCGAGCAGATTTCGCCGTTTGTGAATTAGTGGAGAACATGGAGATGGGGAGTTCACCCTCATCCCAACCCTCTCCCTCAGGGAGAGGAGGAAGCTATCTTGAGTAGGAGAATAGGGTCATGAGCAGGCCACACGGATTGCTTCGAGCCGGGTACCCGTATCTGCGGACGCTGGGTATGCGGCGTGTAACAAACTTCCCGTCGGACATCGCGTTCCCGGATGGCGGCGATGCCTACATACTGATGAGGTCCGAGGGTGCGGCGACGATCAGAATCTGGCCGCTGGACGACATGGACGCTCTTACCGACGACCTCAAGGGTTTCGGCAGCTACGGCACCAGCGACGGTCAGATGGTTTGGCCGGTGCACCTCATCGCCGACGGTCAGGGCCACCTGTACGTGAGCGACGAGGCGACTCACCGGATCACCAAGTTCGACAAGGAAGGCGAGTTCATCTCCAAGTTCGGTACACGGGGAGACGGTGACGGCGAGTTCGACGGGCCGACGGGAATCGCGTTCGATCCTGACGGAAACCTGATCGTGGTAGATTCGCAGAACCACCGTGTCCAGAGATACACCGAGGACGGTAAGCATCTCGGCGGCTTCGGCTCGCACGGCAGCGGACCGGGCAAGTTCAACCTGCCGTGGGGCGTCCACGTCGATGAGCTTGGCGACATCTATGTCGTGGACTGGGGCAACAACCGCTTCCAGGTGTTCAGCGCCGACGGCGAGCTGAAGAACGTCGTGGGGACGTCCGGGTCGGGCGAGGCCGAGTTCGACAGGCCGACGGGTATCGCAGTTGATGCGCACGGAGACATCTACGTCGCAGACTGGGGCAACAATCGTGTGCAGATGTTCAACTCTGAGGGACAGTACCTTTGGAGCTTCCGCGGCGACGCAACGCTGTCTCGGGTCGCGCGCCAGTACATGTTGACCAACGCGGTCTCCAACAGGCTCCGCGAGATGGGACGCATCGAGCAGGAGAAGTACCTGCGAAAGCCGAGGTCGGTCAGAATCGACAGCAAGTTCCGACTGTTCATACCGGACTACGAGTCCTACCGGATCCAGATCTACCAAAAGGACGTCATCGAGCTGGACAGGACGCAGTTCGCGGCACCTCTGCGGAACCCGACGCTCGAGGTTACGTAGGGCCCAAATCGACTAACGTAGTTGCCAAGTGTGGCAGGCGGTCGTCAGGCTGGCCTGCCACCATTGTTTTGAGAGGATGACGAAGGGCTGTCGGGAGGATGTCGAAATGCTGAAGAGCTTGCGGATCAGAAACTACCGGGTCTTCAAAGACCTGGAGGTGGAGGGTCTGCACCGCATAAACCTGATCGCGGGGAAGAACAACTCAGGCAAGACGAGCTTTCTGGAGGCTATTTTTCTACTGTGTGGGTGTGGGGATCCGAGCCTCGCCATGAACACGAATATCCTTCGCGGCCAGGACATGGGTCCTGCTGGAGCAACCCTAACGACGTTTATGACTGACTGGAAGAGCATCTTTCACAACTTGTGTCTAGATCAGGCAGTCGAAATCAAAGGCAGCCACTCTGTACAAGGCTCTATGAAGATCAGAGTCGAGGGGAGGCGGACCAGTGCCTCCCAATTGCTTCCAGGAAGTGTAGATAATGCCTCTATAACGGACACTCCCGCCGTCGGATCTCTGTCATTCAGTTACTCCAGCTCGGTTGACGATAAGACCGAGACGTGCATACGCGTGACACGGGACGGTGTGCAAATTGAAGAACCAAAGACTATTCCGTCATTCGCCACCAAGATTCTTTTACCCGGATCCACGAACACAGTTGATGACGCCAGCTTGCTCGGAAAGCTAAGAGTCCAGAAGCGAGATGACGTGCTTGTCGAAGCCCTGAGAGTCATAGAGCCGAAGCTGCAAAGCGTCATTGACAGTTTTGCTAGTGGAATGCCGATAATCTGGGGGGATGTTGGTTTGTCCGAGATGGTCCCACTTTACACTATGGGTGAAGGAACAACACGTCTTGCACGAATTGTCTTGGGCATATCTTCCGTACCTGGAGGCATTGTGCTCGTGGACGAGGTTGAAAACGGTATTCACCACTCTGTACAGGCGAAAGTGTGGAAAGCAATCGCCTGCGCCGCTGAGCAGTTCGACACTCAGGTCTTCGCTACCACGCACAGCTTCGAGTTCATAGAGACGGCAGCTAGAGGGATCGGGCTAGACGGGTTCAAATTGTTCAGGCTGGACAAGACGGAAGCAGGCAAGAACAAGGCCGTCGTGTATCGTCCTGACATGGTTGAAATGGCGATTCGACGAAACATGGAGGTCCGCTAACCATGGCTGAGCCCCATCAGGTGGAGGCATCAGTACAACTACTGGTCGAAGGCAATGACCAACTGAACTTCTTTGAGACGTTAGTTAGCCGCCTGGAAATCGACGGCATCCAGATACAGAACTTCGGTGGTGTAAATGAACTTACGCTCTTTTTGGAAACTCTGGCTTCAACCAGGGAGTTCAAGGATGAAGTCAAGAGCGTCGGCATAATTCGAGATGCTGAGGCATCAGCACAGTCCGCTTTTCAGAGTGTTCAGGGTTCACTGCATAGGGCCGACCTGCCTATCCCCGACCAGCCCGGGCAGCGCGCGTGCGGATCTCCCGCCGTGAGCGTGCTAATACTCCCTGGCGATGACAGTCCGGGGATGCTCGAAACTCTCCTATGCCGGACTTTCGTGGACACTCCAATGAACGAGTGCATAGAATCCTTTTTCCAGTGCGCTCAGGACCTGCCAAATATAGATGTGAGGCGCCCCGATAAGGCCCGCGCTCACGCCTATATCGCAACACTGCCCGATCCGCACGTGTCGGTTGGGGTGGCGGCTCAACGAAGTTACTGGAATCTGGATCACGCCGCGCTTGGCAGCGTCCGCAACTTTCTCAGATCGCTGTAAGGATCGAACCAGATGACCAACCAGAACGAACATTGCGCCGCGCTGTCCAAGGTCAGGATATGCGACTTCACGGGGCAGTTGGCGGGGGCCGGGGCGACTCGGGTGCTGGCGACGTTCGGGGCGCAGGTGATCCGCGTGGAGGACAAGCTCAGGCAGGGTCAGTGGGACATCTTCAGGGGCAACGGTCCGTGGATGGACGACCGGCGAGGGATCAACCTCGGCGGCACGTTCAACAACCACAACGTTGAGAAGCTGGGTGTCACGCTGGACATGCGGAAGCCGAAGGCCAAGGAGGTGCTCGAGGAGCTGATCTCGGTCAGCGACGCGGTCACCGAGAACTTCTCGAAGGGCGTGCTGGCGCGCTGGGGATTCTCGTACGAGGATATGGCGAAGATCAAGCCGGACATCATCTACGTGTCCAACTGCGGATTCGGTCACGTTGGGCCATACTCTGAGTACAAGACCTGGGGGCCGATCGTGCAGGCGGTGTCGGGCCTTACTTTTCAGTCCGGGCTGCCGGGCATGCCTCCGGCGGGCTGGGGATACTCGTACATGAACCACACGGGCGGGTACATGATGGCAATCGCCATCCTGATGGCGCTCTACCACCGGCACCGGACTGGCGTGGGACAGTGGATTGACATGTCCTGCACGGACGGGGCGGCGGCGCTCAACGGCCCTGCCCTCCTCGACTATACGGTCAACGGCGTTCCGGCGAGACGTCCGGGCAATCCCAACAGCAACCGCAGCATCTATCCCAGTATGGTGCCGCAAGGGATTTACCGATGCGGGGGAGACGACAACTGGATCGGCATCTCGGTTCGGAACGACGACGACTGGGGGGCGCTGTGCGAAGTTATCGAAGCTGACGACATGGCGGCAGATGACCGGTTGGCGACGGTGTCGGGTCGCGTGGAGCATCATGACGAGATTGACGAACGGATCGAGGCGTGGACGTCGGTCAGAGCGCCTATGAAGGCGATGGAGGCGCTGCAATCCAGGAGGGTCCCCGCTGGAGCGGTGCAGCGTCCAGAGGAGCGCATCGACAACGACCCCAACACGAAGGAGTGGGGGCTGTTCCCGACAGTCGAACACCCAAAGATGGGCAAGGTCAGGGTGGACGGAATGCCTATCAAGCTGTCGGAGACGCCGGCTCGGATTGAGAGAGGCGGCCCGGTACTTGGTCAGCACAACCAGGAGGTCTTCGCGGGAGTGCTGGGAATCGAGCAGACGATGGTCGATGCGCTGACCGAAGAAGGGGTCTTCTAACGTGCAAGTTCATACGGAACAGGGAGTTCTCGACGGAGTCCGCGTGCTGGAGGTGGGCGGTGAGATCGGAGCCTGGTGCGGGAAGCTTATGGGCGACGTTGGGGCCGACGTCATCAAGGTCGAGCCGCCGACGGGCGACCCCACGAGAAGCTACGAGCCGTTCTACGATAACGAGCCCGGACCTGACAGGAGCCTGTTCTTCTGGCACTACAACACCAGCAAGCGCAGCGTGACTCTCGACTTGGAGCAGGACAGGGGACGCGAGGTATTCAAGCGGCTGGCGATCCAGGCCGACGTGGTGGTTGACAGCTACCCAGCGGGCTACCTGGACTCGGCGGGAATTGGCTACCAGGACATTGCAGAACAGTCTCCGACCCTGGTCATGGCTTCGATCACGCCGTTCGGGCAGTCTGGGCCGTACAGCGACTATGAGAGCACCGACCTGACCGCGCTGGCTTTCGGCGGTCCGGTGTGGAGCTGCGGCTACGACGACCACTCGATCCCCCCGGTCCGGGGAGGAGGGAATCAGGCATACCACATAGTCTGTCACTTCGCGATCATGGGAGTATTGACCGCGCTGATCCACCGGCAGTTCACGGGTGTCGGCCAGTACATAGACGCCAACATGCACGCTGCGGCAAACGTGACCACGGAGGGCGCGAGTATCAACTGGATGGTGGCCGGAGATACGGTGCAGCGTCAGACCGGCAGGCACGCCGCTGTGGTGCCGTCCGCTGACGGCCAGGTGCTGTGCAGAGACGGTCGTTATGTGAACGTGGGCATCGGGGCCAGGACCGAGGAGCAGTGGATTCACCTGGTGGCGTGGCTGGAGGAGGAGGGGTTGATAGAGGACCTGGGCGAGTTCTTAGCCTACCCGAGCCGGGAGGCGATGCGGCGTGGCGATCGTGACGCGCGGGAGCAGCAGCGCCGGGTGGCAGAGTTGATGCGGGAGATGGCTCGAAGGACGGACGCCGACGTGCTGTTCAAGAGGGCGCAGGCGCTGGGCTTCCAATGGGGAATAGTCAACTCGCCCGAGGACGTGCTGGAGGACCCTCACTTCCAGGCGCGCGGGTTCCCGGTCGAAGTCGAGCACCCGGAGTTGGGGAAGAGCTTCGTGTACGCAGGCGCTCCCTACCAGCTGCCGAAGTCGCCGTGGGCGATACGACGGCGTCCTCCGTTGCTGGGCGAGCACAACCGAGAGGTATACGTGGACGAGCTAGGGATATCCACGGAAGAGCTTGAAGACCTTCAGGCCCAGGGTCTCGTGTAATCACATTCTTGTGACGCTTTTCACACATTACTTTACTCAGATCTGACCGATTCGATTGTGCTTTTCTGAACAATATTGACATTCCGTCACGATCGGCTACACTGAATGTTACGACACAGCAGTGGACACTGGAGGCCGATCATGATGACGAACATCATTCGAAATCGAAGACCGGACGCTGAGCCAGTTGTGCTGATGGGGTCTTTCATGCCCTTCGCCGGCGTGCGGTACTACAAGCTCCTCACGAACGTGGACGCCGCGCTCGGGAATGCACGGATCGGATCCGTTGGATGGCGGTGGGAACAGGCCGCTAACGAGCAGGGGGCGGAACGGGAAGCAGTCACCGCGTAACCGCCGACCATTTCAGTGGGACCTTCGCATATCGGTCGGACCCGGCTTCACCCTCTCCCTGAGGGAGAGGGGTCTGCTAATGGGTATTCATGCCCTTCCGTGACATGCCCCTGTCAGCCCATCAAAGGTAAGGGGACTGTCGGTTGAGATTGCCCTCTCTACCTGAGGTTGTGGAATGACGCGCGGATGTCTTCCGCGAGCAGCTGCGGCTCCTCGGCCGCGGCGAAGTGACCGCCGCTGGGCATCTCGGTGTAGCGAGCCAGATTGTAGAATCGCTCGACCCACTCTCTGGGCGGATAGCTGATCTCGACAGGGAACTTGGCGAACGACGTCGGGACCGTCACCTGGTTGTCCGAGGTCAGCTGTGACGGGGCCTTGCCGCTTTCGTAGTAGAGACGGACCGACGAGCTTATCGTCTGCGTGGCCCAGTATACCGTGAGGTGCGTGAGGAGCTCGTCCTTGCTGAACCGCGATTCAACATCTCCGCCGCAGTCGCTCCAGGTGCGCCACTTCTCCACTATCCAACCCGCCAGGCCCGCGGGCGAGTCGTTCAGGCCGTAAGAGAGGGTCTGCGGCTTGGTGCGGTGCTGGTGACCGTACGCGCCCTCAGCCTGCTGCCACCAATCGCGGTGGGCAAGGAACTCCTTCTCGGCGTCGGAGAGTTCGTCTTCGGGCGGAATCGGAGAGCCGCCAGCGGCCATTGTTAGGTGGATTCCACTCACCGCCTGAGGGAAGTTCAGTCCGAGCGTCGTTGTGATCTGCGCTCCCCAGTCGCCGCCCTGAGCGACGTAGCGGTCGTATCCAAGGCCGTCGGTCATCAGTGTGTGCCACAGCTCGGCGATCCTGGTGGGGCTCATGCCGCGCTGCGTTGGCCGATCGGAGAAGCCGTATCCAGGCATAGACGGCGCGATCACGTCGAACGAGTCAGAGGCATCACTCCCATGATTGGCCGGGTCGGACAGGAGCGGGATGATCTTGAGCATCTCGACGAAGGTGCTCGGCCATCCGTGCGTGATGACCAGTGGTATAGGGGCGGATCCCTGTCCCTTCGCGTGGATGTAGTGGATGCCCAGCCCGTCGACGTCGGCCCTGAAGTTGTCGAACTGGTTGATACGGGCCTCCTGCTCGCGCCAGTCGAACCCGTCCTGCCAGTACTCGCATAGCTCGCGGATGTAGCCGAGGCTGGAGCCGAAGTCCCAGCCGACATCCTCCAGCTCGTCCGGCCAGCGGGTGCGGCTGAGGCGGTCTCTCAGATCGTCGAGGACATCGTCTGAGATGTGTACTTCGTATGGCTGGATGTTCATTCAGAAGCCTCCACGGGGTCTTTCAGGGACGGACGAGATAGGTTGCATCGCGTTTGCAGAGTGTTCTTCTCCAGTGGCCATGTCTTCGCAGAGCACCCCTCGGATCAGCTCGCCACGGATCCCCTCGCTGTGCAGTCGGAGCAGGTCTGCGGCGGTTAGCAGCTTGGGCTGTGTGGTTGTCATGGGGATTCACTTAACCTTCGGATCGAATCGCCTGTTGGCAGCCTCTACGAACTGAGAAAGTCGCTCCGGCAACTCCAGGAGGTCCTGCGTGAGCAGGCGGGCGCGCAGGGCATCGACCCACTCGGAGTATTCGTCGAGCAGGCGGAGCAGGTCTTGTATGGTGTTGATGGTGGCCATGTCTGAGCCTTGCAATCGGGGCAATTATAGCAATGAGGGGTTCAGGGGCGTTGGAGCTTGCGTCCGACTCGGGCGAACTGAGTCAACCATGTTCTTAGTCCTAGAAAATGTCGTTCAGGTTGATGCTGAAGCCTTCGAGGGTGGCGGAGGTTATCGTGTCGCCTTCTGTGTAGGTCTCGGCTGTCGCCAGTTCGCCGTCTTCAAGCAGCATGACCCACACGATTCGGTTAGTGGGATCGACGATCCAATACTCTTGCACGCCGTGGCTGGCGTACAGATCGCGCTTGTCTCGCCAGTCGCGCCTTGACGATGAGGGTGACAGTATCTCGACGATCAGGTCGGGCGCTCCCTGGATGTTGGCAGGGGTTATGATGTGCTCTTGTTCTTTCGAGACGAACAGTAGGTCGGGCTGTACCACATCCGTGTCGGAAAACAGGACGTCGAACGGAGCGTGGAAGACTCGTCCCAGATCGTGCTCCTTCACGAAGGAGTGCATCTGAGCTCCCAGTTCCATGCTGACTGTCTGGTGGTCTGTGTTCGGTGATCCGACCAATATCAACTCTCCGTCCAGAAGCTCGTAGCGTTCGTCGCCCTCCATGCTTGCGTAGTCCTGGTAGGTCAGCCTGGGTGTCGTGACCATGTTCGCCCTCCTGGTCTGGTATTCGGATTATATCAGTGGTGTGCGGGCGCACGCAGGGCAATCGCATCTAAATTTTCTGCGCCGGGTCCAAAGCTAAATTGCAACGCACCTGCGCTCCAAACCGATCAGAGTTCGGTATGCAGAACGCCTAGCCAAAGCTAATGGCAAATAAGATGCGATTGCCCTGGGGCGCACGGGAGTCGTGTTGTGCCGAGTATGGCAAACCTTTAGTATTGCGTCTGACTTTCGAGGAAGGGTGATTCTTCATGGGCGCGCTTAGCGACATTACGGTGCTTGACATGTCCCGAATTCTGGCGGGGCCTTTCGGGACGCAGATCCTGGCGGACCTGGGCGCGACGGTCTGGAAGATCGAGTCGCCCTGGGGGGACGACACTCGGAGCTGGGGTCCGCCGTTCGTGGGCACGGAGAGCGCGTACTACCTGTCGGCGAACCGGGGTAAGAAGAGCCTGATCGTCAACCTGAGAGACGAGCGTGGCCAGGACATCATCCGGGGTCTTGCTCAGCGGGCCGACATCCTGGTCGAGAACTTCCGGGTCGGCAACCTCGCGAGGTACGGGCTGGACTATGAATCAGTCTCCAAGATCAACCCGCAGATTGTCTACGCGTCGGTCACGGGCTTCGGACAGACCGGGCCTCGCGCGACGGAGCCGGGTTACGACGCCGCGCTCCAGGGCATGACCGGCATCATGAGCGTCACGGGCGAGGCCGACGGGAGGCCGACGAAGGTCGGGGTGGCGTGGGTAGACATCCTGACAGGGCTGAACTCGACAATCGGCATCTTGGCCGCGCTTCACGAGCGCAAGCTGAGCGGCAAGGGACAGCACATAGATGTGTCGCTGTTCGACGTGGGGATCGCCTCGATGGCCAACCTCGCACAGAGCTTCCTGGCGACCAACGAGGCCCCAGGTCGGATCGGCAACGCGCACCCGCAGGTGGTGCCATACCAGGACTTCGAGGCGTCCGACGGGTTCTTCATTCTGGCCGCAAACAACGACGACCAGTTCCGCCGGCTGTGCGACGTGGTCGGACTGCCGGAGCTGCCGGATGACGAGCGATTCGTTGACAACGCCGCTCGTGTCGCCCACAGGGAGATGCTGGCGTCGATGCTCAACGAGGAGATCAGGCAGAACACGCGGGAGCACTGGATCGGCGCGCTCCAGGAGGCGGGCATTACGGTCACTTCGATCAACACGATCGCCGACGCGATCGCCGATCCGCAGGCCAAGGCTCGAAGGGCGGTCTGGGACGTGGACCACCCCACGCTCGGCAGCGTCCAGCTGCTGGGCAGCGCGCTCCAGCACCTGAGCAGAACACCGGCTGCCTCTCAGAGTCACCCGCCGCTTCTGGGAGAGCATACGGAAGAGGTGCTGCGCGAGACTCTCGGGCTGTCTGAGTCGGAGATCGAGGGACTCGTAACCGACGGTGTCGTCAAGGGGCGCGAATAGGGAGCCGTGACGGCTTCTCCGCTCCAGCCCTCCAAGGCGCGCCCTGGCGGGGGCATCAGAGTAGTCGAGGTCGCTGAGGGCGTCGCGGGGCCATTCTGCGGGCGGATGCTTGCGGCGTTCGGCGCGGATGTAATCAAGGTCGAACCTGCTCCGAACGGCGACCGGACGCGGGCCTCGGAGCCTCGCCTGCCGGACGTCAAGGAGTCGGAGGCGAGCACGCTTTTCCTGCACCTCAACATGGGGAAGAGGAGCGTCACGATCGACAGCCGGTCGGGTGAGGGCGTCTCGGCGCTTATGAGGCTCGTGGAGTCCGCCGACGTGCTTGTCGAGGACTGGGGCGCGGAGACGCGGTCCGACATCGGAATCGACGCGGCCCTCGCGGACAGGCCCAGTCTGATAGACCTGTCGCTCACACCGTTCGGCGCCGAGGGACCTTACTCAAGTTGGCGGACGACTCCTCTCGTGAGCCTGGCGCTGGGAGGCTTTCTGTACCTGTCAGGTGACGAAGGCCGCGAACCGCTGATGATCCCAGGATTCCAGTCCGAGTACATGGCGGGGCTGCACGGGTACGCGGGGCTGATGATCGCACTGTGGAAGCAAGCCTCGACAGGGGCAGGGGGAAGGGTCGAGGTCTCTGAGATCGAGTCGTTGGCCGCGCTGCACCAGTTCACGACGGTCATGCACACGTACAGCGGACTCGTTCGCAGCAGGCACGGGGCGAGGTGGGAGAACAAGGGCGCGTACGGACGATACCCGATCACGGTGCTTCCGTGCAGGGACGGGTACGTGGCATTCGCGGTCTCGACCGAGGGGCAGTGGGAGTTGCTGTTTCCGATGGTCGGACGCTCAGAGCTTCTGGACGAGCCTCGATTCGAGACGTTCGTCGAGAGGCGGGAGCACGCCGACGAGATCGACTCGATCCTCATCGAGTGGATGAAGGACAAGACCCGTGCTGAAGTGTTCGAGTACGCGGCGGGCACGTGGTCTGAGCCGGCGTCGCCACTCCTCGACATCGGAGAGGTGCTGGAAGACAGACAGCTTGCACACAGGGGGCTGTTCGCAGAGGTCGCGCACCCGGACGCGGGACTGCTCAAGTATCCAACAGCGCCATTCAAGATGAGCGTTTCGCAGCCGAGATTCCGGCGCGCGCCTCGACTGGGGGAGCACACGTTAGAGGAGACAGGAGATAGAAGAGAGGTAGGGGCAGGTTTCAAACCTGCCCCTACAATGCAGGGCAAGATTGAGGAGACAGGAGATGAGAGGGGCTTGCTGAGCGACGTGCGCGTGCTCGACCTGACGCGAGTGTGGGCGGGTCCGCTGGCCACGCGCATCCTGGGAGACTTCGGCGCGGAGGTCATCAAGATCAGCGACCCTCGCATGCCCTTGGACAGGACATCGGGCACCAACAACAAGCTGAACCGCAACAAGGTCAATCTGGCGCTGAGACTCGATCACGAGGAGGGACGCGCGCTGTTCCTGGAGCTCGTGGCGACATCGGACGTGGTGGTCGAGAACTTCAGACCGAGGGTGATGCGCAACTTCGGGCTGACCTACGAGAGGCTGCGAGAGGCGCGGCCGGACATAGTGATGTGCTCGATGCCTGGATTCGGCGCCACAGGCGACTACGCGGACTACCCGGCGTTTGGGCCATCGGTGGAGGCTATGACCGGCCTGCCGAGCATGATGGGCTACGAGGGCGGCGAGCCGCGGACTTCAGCGCTGGCATTTCCCGACCCTGTGGCGGCCCTGAATTCGGTAGCGGCGGTACTGACTGCGCTACATCATCGCAGGCGCACCGGCGAGGGGCAGTTCATAGACCTGGCACTTACGGAAGGGCCTATATGCCAGATCGGCGAGCGCGTCGCGGCTTACTCTCGCACGGGACATCAGCCTCCGCGTGTCGGCAACTCGCATCCGGTACACGCTCCTTATGGAGTGTATCCAGCGGCTGGCGACGACAACTGGGTGGCGGTCTGCGTCCAGTCCGACGCGGAGTGGCGGGAGTTGTGCGGGCTGATGGGCAGACCCGAGCTTGTGCGCGATCCCAGGTTCAGAGAGGAATCCCTCCGACGAAGTAACCGCGACCAGGTGGACTCCATCGTTTCGGACTGGAGTCGGTCTCTTGATGCGGAACGCATAGCTTCGGAGGCGCAGTCTGCCGGAATCGCGGCTGGCAGGGTCGCGAAGAACTGGCAGATGCTGGCGGATGTCCACCTGAACGCCCGAGGTTTCTTCGTGGAGCTGGTGGAGCCGGACGTCGGACGCAAGAAGTACCCTGGACAGGCGATAATGGTGGAGGGGCTTCGCAAATCGGACTGGAAGCCGTCGGCGCGGCTGGGGGAGCACTCCGAGCAGGTCGTGAGCGGCATCCTGGGCATGACGCGCCGACAGATCGAGAGACTGGAAGGCGACGGGACGATCGGAATCTTCAGAGAGGACTGAGGTGAGACTACATTGGCGGACGTAATCATTCACTCGCCCATGACCGGACGGGTCATAGAGGTGCTGGTCGCCGAGGGCGACGAGGTCGGCGCGGGGGACGTGGTGGTGGTGATCGAGTCGATGAAGATGGAGAACGAGGTGGTCTGCGACGTGAACGGCTCGGTATCAGTCGTTCACGTGGAAGAGGACCATGCGGTGTCGGAGGGGGACAGGCTGGTAGAGGTGAGAGAGTGAGGCGTGGAGGGGGTCTCCAGATTGTCCACAAAGATGCACAGTGGGAACCGTCGTGGACAGAATAGACTTCCAACGCGCTGCCTGATGCGGTGGCACGGACTCCTACACTAGCTTCGCGCTTAATTGTTCGTACAGGGCGTATGGTAGGATGAGTCCAGAGCAGTGCCTCTCTAATCTAGACACGAAGAAGATATAGACATGGCCCCAGTACGAGATCCTGGATACCTTGTCAGCCTAGTACGCCAGCTGTGCAACCTACCGCATGAATCGGAGTGGGTAGAGTTCAAAGAGAACTATGCCGAGCCACAGGGCATCGGTGAGTACATATCCGCTCTGGCGAACGGTGCTGCTCTGAGCGATAAGCCGTATGCGTACTTGGTTTGGGGTATCGAAGATGAGACGCACACTATAGTCGGCACCAGCTTCTCCCCGTCAAAGAAAAAAGTGGGCAACGAGCCTCTGGAGAATTGGCTGCTCAGGAAGTTGACCCCCGAAGGTGATTTTCGCTTTCATGAGGTTACGGTGGATGAGCGGCGGATTGTACTCTTGGAAATAGACCGTGCATCACGGTATCCAGCTTCTTTCGGCAGTGACGAGTTTATCCGAGTGGGCAGCATTAAGAAGAGGCTCCGTGAATATCCTCAGAAAGAGTCCGCGCTCTGGCGTATTTTCGACCAGGTAGCATTTGAGGACGGGATAGCTGACATGCGGCTGGATGACGAGGCCATCATTCAGAAGCTTGATTATCCAGCCTACTTCAACCTCCTTGAAATCCCTATTCCTGATGGCCGCACCGCCATCTTGGACGCACTTTTTGCAGGACAAACTGATTACGCGGAGTGAAGCGGGTGGTTGGGATGTAACCAACTTGGGCGCTATTCTCTTTGCCAAGAAGTTGAGCGACTTCCCAGGGATCAGGCGCAAAGCGGTGCGGATCATCAAATACCATGGTACGGGGCGCATTGATACTCTTAGGGAACACGAAGACTCACAGGGGTATGCCGCAGGTTTCCAAGGAATCGTCAGTTACATAATGGCACTCGCACCCTCGAACGAAGTGATAGAGCAGTCACTGCGTAAGGCCGTGCCGGCGTTCCCAGAGCGTGCGGTGCGTGAGTTGGTATCCAATGCGCTTATCCATCAGGACTTCTCTGTCACCGGGGCTGGGCCTATGGTGGAGATATTTGACGACCGTATCGAAATCACCAACCCTGGCAGGCCGCTGGTGGACACTGACCGCTTCGTGGACACGCCGCCAAGATCGCGTAACGAAGACCTGGCGTCACTGATGCGTCGGTTCCGTATCTGCGAAGAGCGTGGCAGTGGGATTGACAGGGTTGTCTTGGAGGTGGAGATCTCTCAACTACCTGCCCCGCTGTTTGAAGCGCCCGGAGAGTTTACGTGGGGCGTACTTTTCGCTCACAAGCGCACATCAGACATGGACAAGGCTGAGCGAGTACGAGCGTGCTATATGCATGCCTGTTTTGTGCCATGTGATGAATCAGCCTATGAATAACACCTCAATCCGAAAGCGCTTCGGCATCTCCCGGGAAAACGCTGCCCAAGCATCGAAGATTCTCAAGGAAGCCTTGGAATCCAAATTCATCGTCATACGAGACCCTGAAGCCGGGTACAGAAGTAGAGCCTATCTGCCCTTCTGGGCCGGGCCTAGCAACGGCGGTGGTTAGGTTATTTGACGGTTGTTTGATTGGGAGGGCACGGTATGGGTGAAACCGGCCCTGGCTAGCTATGGCTGAACAGCATTCATAGCTCGGAGTTGTTTGATGGTTGTTTGATTGAGAAGACACGGTACGGGTGAAACCAGCCCCGTCGACAGCCTAATCGCGTTCGGTAATCCGAAGAATGTCACAAACAGGCCAGAGCTTGGATTCGTCCGAATCGACAACTCAGTTCCGATGGTCACAATCGTTCGTCCTGAGCTTGTCGAAGGACGGTATGCAGACTATCAAAACCATGTGGACAGTCCACTAGCTCTCTCCCTCGATGGACTGACAGGGGCAGGTAGGACTGTCCATCATGCTTGAACCACAGTCCACGAACCCCCTCTCCCTCAGGGTGATGGTGATATATTCACCGACCAAACTGATACAGCATCAATCCAGTCAATCCCCCTTGACCCAGCCACCACCACCCGCTACCATCAATAACAGAACATAAGTACTATTCCCTAAAGAACCAACACCACATGAACCTCTCACACAGAATCCAGGCAAAGACCGACAACGGCGACACCGTCATCGACTTCCTCATTGAAGTCATGCAGAGCCTGCCCCGTACCCGATACGGGGACGAGCGCGACGGCTTCAAGATATGCCACAGGCTCGACGCCGCCAGGCTCCTCACCAAGTACGGCTGCGCCTGCAAGTCCGACGTGGCGGAACGCGACGAGGCTATCGACTTCATCCTCGATAACCCACCGGAACCCTCACGCCCCAGGGCAAGCTCACGCTCCTCCGACGAGTCGATGTTCGACACCGCTCTCGCCAGGGTCATCCAGAAGTCCACCGACGACGGAGCTTCAGTCTGTCGGTTCCTGGTCAACGTCATGGAGGGAGATCTAACGACGTTCAAGCCCCACCACCGCATCGCGGCAGCAAGGGAGCTTCTAGACCGCGGCTTCGGCAGAAGCGCGAGGGCAGAGGCCGCAGCGGCCACTTCCAATCATCCTTCCGTCCCGATCCCTACCGCAAGCGCCCCAGTCCGACAGTCGGGCAATGGTGAATCCCATCCCGTATCTCCAGTCTCCTCCGAGGCGGCTGCAACCGCAGTCGCGATAGCCGACGCTGACCCCAGAGATCAGCAGCAGACCGAAGACGACGAGGGCTGGGCAGCCTTCTGGGAAGAGATGGCGCCTATCCTCGAAGAAGAGGAGCGCAGGAAGACAGAACAACCCGACCCTGAAGCGGACCCCGACAGCCCACCCTACGTCCCCGACTACTCTGCCTTCAACGAAGCGTGCGAGAACTCCGAGAGACGGTTCGAGGAGTGGAAGAACTCCCTGGATCCCAGCGAGTACGAGGCCATCATCGCAGATGAGGCAGCCAAGTTCTGCGCGATGGTGGACAGAAAGGTAGAGCGCCGCGCAGAGATCGCCGAGGATCGGGAGCGCAGGGAAAAAGAGGAGGCCGAACTCAAGGCCCAGCAACCCGACCCTGAGCCCGAGGAGGAGTCTGAGCCGGGCCCGCCCACACGCTCACAGCACAAGCGAAAACTCGGCTTCGTTCTTGGAAATTCGATGTACGTGGAATGCGGACACCCGGAGTGTAAGGTGTGCGTAAATCCCAGATACTACCCCGAAGACGACCGCAGCAGCCCGCACTACTTCAGCGGCCGCGCTCCTCCTATATACGGCAACTACGACTTGTGACCCCGGCTCTTTCGATTATTTGAGAAACCGACTGGTCAATCAGTATGTGGACAGTCCACTAGGTGATTGAGGCACAGATTCGGCTCGCTGATGAGTAGACTTAATAGGAATGCACTATGACACACTATGTTGATCCTAAGGAGCAGCTTGTAACCGCGATATTCGCGCGCGACATCCGTAAGTCAGTGGAGTTCTACCGCAAACTAGGCTTTGAACTGGTGAGAGATGATGTCGGATTCGTAGAACTCGGCTGGGAAGGCCATCTTCTCTTCGTCAGCGACTCTTTTCGTGAAGAGTTGACTGCCTCTCCAGGGTTCCCCCCGGGGAATATCCGAGTGATGGTCCCGAACGTGGATGACTATTGGGCTTTGGCTCAGGAAATGGGGGCTCGCGTCATATGGCCGATAGCCAATCGGTCCTACGGACTGCGGGACTTCATGGTAGCTGACCCGGACGGCTTCGGGGTCAGGTTTGCCACTAATCTGTCCGATCTGAATGAGTGACTCCCGATTTTTCGATGAGGCTCGCTCCCTTCGGGGGGGGGTGGCTGGGAGGGCGATCTTGACGCGATGCGCTCTGCACGCTCGCCGTGATCGTTATCTCTTCAACCGCCTTCAAGCTATGCCCTCTGCCCACTGGACACCGGCCTTCGCCGGTATGGCGGTTGTGCAAGGGTCTTCCACCCAGTTACTGAATCGTGTTTGACAGAGTCCTTATAGCGAACAGAGGGGCGATTGCTTGCCGGATGATCCGGACGTGTCAGCGGCTTGGCGTTGAGACGGTCGCGGTTTACTCGTCCGCCGAGAGGCGTCCGCTGCACTCGGAGCTTGCTGATAAGGCGGTGGCGCTGCCTAAGATGGCTAGCCCTGTGGCCGGGTACCTGAACATCGGCGCGATGATCGGGGCGGCTTTGGAGACCGGGGCGGACGCGATACATCCGGGGTATGGGTTCCTGTCGGAGAATCCGGCGTTTGCGCGGGCTTGCGAGGAAGCGGGTATCGTATTCGTCGGACCGTCGGCTGAGAAGATCAGGCTGGTCGGCAACAAGCGGGAGGCGAGGCGGCGGCTGGCGGAGTATGGCGTGCCGGTGTTGCCGGGGACGGAGGCAGCTCTCGATGGTGACGTGAAACTTGCATCCCGAGCCGAATCGATCGGGTACCCGCTGATGGTGAAGGCGAGCGAGGGGGGAGGCGGCATCGGGATGAACCTGGTCGGAAGGGCGGAGCAGCTCGAACGGGCGGTGAGGCGCACGAGGTCGTCGTCGCGCAGGGCCTTCGGCAGCCAGGACGTGTATCTCGAACGGTACGTGCCGGACGCGCGCCACATCGAAGTGCAGATCGTCGCTGACGCTGACGGCAGCTGCACTCACCTATGGGAGCGGGAGTGCTCGGCACAGCGCCGTCACCAGAAGGTGATCGAAGAGGCGGGGTCGCCGTCGATAACGGACGCGACCAGGGAGCGGCTTATCTCGGCGGCGGTGCTCGCGGCGCGGGAAATCGGGTACACCAATGTCGGGACGTTCGAGTTCATCGTGGACGCCGATGATCGGCCGTACTTCATCGAAGCGAACGCGCGTATACAGGTCGAACACGGGACGACGGAGATGGTCACCGGAGTCGACATAGTGGAGCAGCAGCTCAGGATCGCTGCCGGGGACGGTGTCTCGATTGGAGTGGAGCCTGTCAACGGCCATTCGATCCAGTGCCGGATCTATGCCGAGGACCCGGATACGTCCATCCCGTCGCCGGGGACGCTCGACGTGTTCCGGCTGCCTGAGATGGAGGGGCTGCGTGTGGATACAGGGTTCCGTGAGGGCGACGAGGTGTCGTCGCACTTCGACCCGCTTCTGGCCAAGCTGATTGCCTGGGGGCCGACCAGGGACGACGCCATCTCGCTGATGGAGGAGGCGCTGGCCCTGACGCGGGTGGAGTGGGTGAAGAGCAACGTGGTTGCGCTGGAGAAGGCGCTGCGGCACCCGGACTTCCGTCGGGGTCGGTACAGCACGGGGCTGATGGGGGAACTGGGGTGAGAAGTGACGCGACTACATTCAGGAGGCGAAGTGATGGTCTGGCAGCCTGAGATCGAGGAGTTGGAGTACCGCAGGTTGCTCGCCATGCGGATGGGCGGTGAGGAGCGAATCGAGCGGCAGCACTCAGAAGGCAAGCTGACAGTCCGGGAGCGCATAGACACGCTGCTCGACGCGGGCACGTTCTTCGAGATCGGCGAGCTGGCCGGGTACGGGGAGTACGACGACGAGCGCAACCTCGTCGGGTTCACGCCCATGCCGTACGTGACCGGACTGGGCAGAGTGGACGGTCAGCTCGTGGTGGTCGGCGGCGAGGACTTCACCGTCCGGGGAGGCACGGCTGCCGGGCCGGAGCGTCGTCGCCGCAAGAGCAACAAGTGGGCGGACAGCTTTGCGCTCCAGTTCGGCGTTCCGCTTATCTACATGGCCGACGGGGCCGGGGCGAGCGTGCGCGGGGTGCAGCACGCGCAGGGCGGCCATCTCCCCAGCTCGGACGACTTTACGAGCGAGGTGGAACTGCTTGGCAAGGTGCCGGTGGTATCGGCGATAGTCGGGTCGGTTGCGGGGCGTCCCGCGGGTCGCGCAATGCTGGCGCACTGGACGATCATGGTCAAAGGCTCCAGTCAGATATTCCCCGGGGGACCTCCGGTGGTGCGTCGCGCCATCTCCGAGGAGATCGACAAGGAGACGCTGGGCGGCTCGCACGTCCACGTACACCAGAGCGGCGCGGTTCACAACGAGGCAGAGAGCGAGGAGGAGCTGTTCGAGCATGTCCGGCGGTACCTGAGCTACATGCCTCAGAACGTTTGGGAGCTGCCTCCGCGAACGACACCGAGCGACGATCCCAACCGGCGCGACCAGGAACTTGTCGACATCATTCCGCGCAACACGCGGCGCGGCTACGACATGCGCAAGCTGATCGGGCACGTGGTGGACATGGGCAGCTTCTTCGAGATTCGTCCCCACTGGGGTAGGACCGCGATAACTGGACTCGCGAGGGTGAACGGCTACGTGATCGGGGTCGCCGCGAACGACCCCAGATACCTGGCCGGGGCGATCGACGCGGCCGGCGCGAACAAGCAGACCCACTTCCTGGACGTGTGCGACACGTTCAACATCCCGATAGTGCTGTTCAACGACGTGCCGGGATTCATGGTGGGAAGCAAGGCGGAGCTCCAGGGAACCATCAGACACGGGATGCGCACGCTGATGGCGAACGTGCAGCTTACGGTGCCAGTGATCCAGCTGCATGTGCGCAAGGCGTTCGGACTCGCAGCTGCGGCAACAGGAAGCTCAGTGCCGGTCCATCTCAGACTAGGATGGCCGTCGGGCGACTGGGGATCCATACCGGTGGAAGGCGGAGTCGAGGCGGCTTACCGTCGGGACATCGCCAATTCTCCGGACCCGGCGGCGCGTCGTGCGGAGCTGGAGGCGATGCTCAACAAGTTCAGGTCGCCGTATCTGGTAGCGGAGGCCTTCGACATCGAGAAGATGATCGATCCGAGGGACACGCGCCCGTTCCTCTCGATGCTGGTCGAGGCGTCGCAGTCGGTGCTCAAGCGCAACTTGGGGCCGAAGGCGACGTACGGGGTGCGTCCGTAGCTAGTGCTCCATCATCACGCCGCCGTCCATGTTAATGGACTGGCCGTGTATCCAGGATGCGGCCTTGGAACACAGGTAGGCGACGAAGTCTCCCAACTCCTCGTCCGTACCGTTGCGGCCTATTGGGACTGACTCGGCGGTCTGCTCCCATGTCCTGTCGAAGACATCCATGTAAACGTCGCCGCGGTGAGTCTGAACGAGACCTGGACAGACGCAGTTGACGTTGATGCCGTGGGGGCCGAGCTCTCTGGCCGACGACTGGGTCATTCCGACGACGGCGAAGTTGGCGGCGTTGTAGGCGAGGGTGTTGGCGTTGCCGCGCTTTCCGGCGACGGACGCGATGTTGACGATCTTGCCGCCGTCGCCCTGCCCGATCATCCGAACGGCGGCAGCCCTCGTGCAGAGGTACGTCCCGCGCACCTTGACGTTGACTACGCGATCGAACACGGCCGGTTCGAGGTCGACGATAGGGGTCCTATCCGCGCCGACGCCAAGCGCGGCGTTGTTCACCAGGATGTCGAGTCTGCCAAGCTCGCTGACGGTCTGCTGAACCATCCGCTCGACCTGGTCTTGATCGGTGACGTCCACGACCAGGGGGAGCGCGCTGCGGCCCTCGTCTCGGATGTGGTCTGCGACTGACTCGACGTCTCTCCAGCCTATCTCTCTTTCGTTTTCGGGGAACGTGGCCGGGTCTCTGCCGGTGCCTGTGACAACGACATCGGCTCCGAGACGCGCGAGGGCGACCGCGGCCGCTCTACCAATCCCCCTGAGACGACCGGCGCCTGTGACGATGGCTACCTTACCGTCGAGCTCTAGCATTGCGAATCTTTCTATCTATGGCTATGGGGCTATGGCATGCTGTCGACGTCTACAGCTTGCCGGGCATGCCGCCGTCGACGTTGATTATCTCGCCGGTGATGAACCTGGCTTCGTCGCTCACGAGGAACAGGACGGTGTTGGCGACGTCCTCGGGGTATCCCTTGCGGTCGAGTATCTGAATGAAATCGAACATCGCCTCAAGGCTGTGGTGCCCGCCGCCGGTGTCCACGGCGGGCGTGATGATCTGTCCTGGCCTCACGCCGTTCACCCTGATGTTGTGCTGGCCGCCCATGCCGGCGACGTAGCGTGTGAGGGCATCGACGCCGGCCTTGGCTGCGTAGTACGAGGCGGACGGGCCCCTGCCGACGAGGTCGTACATCTTCTTGCTGAAGCCGCGCTGGGCTGCGACCGAGGACATGTTGACGATCCTGCCTCCGCCTCCGGCGATCATGTGAGGCCAGACGGCGCGGCACATGTAGAATGTTCCGGTGAGGTTGACCGTCAGCACGCGATTCCAGACATCGTCCTCTTCGTTGGGGAAATTGCCGGGCCCGCCTCCGCCGGCGTTGTTGAACACGACGTCGATGCGTCCGTATGCGTCGATGACGGACTGTACGGCGGCGTCCACTTGCCGACGGTCTGAAACGTCGCAGCTTATGAACATCGCCTCTCCGCCGTTATCCCTGACCGCGGACTCAACGGCGTGGCCCTCATTCTCTCTGCGCGCGAGGATAGCGACCTTCGCTCCCTCCCTGGCGAAGAGGTGTACGGTGGCTTCGCCGATTCCGCTGTTTCCACCTGTGACGATTGCTACCTGATCGGCTAGCTTGCCTGGCATTGTGCTGGTCTCCCGGAGTGTGTGGTCGTTCGGTTGTCGGCGGTAGGCGCCGGGGAACATGATACTATCTTTCGTGGAAACGAAAGGGTGAGTAACAATGCTATTTCTGGCGATAAGCACACCGCTGCCGACGCGACCTTCGGAGGTGCGGGAGCAGCGAAAGCTGTACTGGCCGTGGGCGCAGGACAAGCTGGACCGGGGCCTTGCGCGGTTCTTCTTCGCGCGTACGGGTAGGGGCGCCGTGGCGCTGTTCGACGTCGATTCCAACGAGACGCTTCACACGCTGCTGACGGAGTGGGCGGAGATGATACCGGCGGAGTTCGACGTCTATCCGCTGATAGACTCGGACGCGGCGGTGGCGTTTCTGAATGAGGGGTGAGCCATGCTGACCAAACTGACAGTATCCAACTTTCGAAATATCGAGAGTCTGACGCTGGACCCGCTGGGGCGTATCACGCTGATCGCCGGCAAGAACGGAGTGGGCAAGACCGCGGTACTGGAGGCGTTGTGGCTGCTGTCGGGGCCAGATCTACCGGAATTAGGTGGGAGAGTGAGCGCGATGCGGGGTCTTCCAACCTTTGGAGGGGAGTACATATTCCGTGACCTGTTTCGCAACTTTGACGCAGAGGAGCACATCGAGATAGTTGCGCAAGGAGATTGGGGAAGCCACTCTCGGAAACTCGAAATCTACCTCCAGAACCATCAACAGATTGATGTGTTCGATCCGAACGCACTTGTGTCCGGTAAGACAGAGCCGCTGTCAATTTCATCCGTCGAAGATGATGATGAGATTGTGTTCGAATACCGACATGACGACGGTAAGGACTACAGTTCACGCGCTTGGTGGGTTGCCGAGCATATGACGCTAGGCGCTTCCGGGGCCGGATCGACAAGCAGAGGTATCCGGCAGGAGAGTCACCAGCTTCCCGGCAGATCGTCGTCCGCATACATACCAGTACTCAGTAGAGACGATCCGGAGACTATTGCCACACGACTGGGCAGACTTCAACTACAGGGAGACGATGCCAAGCTAATGAGTCTCATGCTGCCGATCGAACCTCGTCTGGAGCGGCTGATACTCATTTCAATAGAAAACACACCCGTCATCCACGCCTACGTCCAAGGCATGGCTAGGCCCGTGCCAGTCTATCTGCTCGGGGAAGGACTGAACCGGATGCTCAGAATGGGACTTGCCATGAACGAAGTGAGCGGAGGGTTGCTCCTGGTCGATGAGATCGAAAACGGGCTGCACCATACAGTACAGAAGGAGATATTCTCCACCCTGCATAGCTTGGCCGAAGCGTTCGACGTTCAGATCTTTGCCACGACTCATAGCGGTGAGTGCATCAGGGCGGCTCACCAAGCTCTGGAGGCACGAAGCGGGTATGAATTTGCGTACTATCGTTTGGATGTTCACGATGGGAACGTAGCCGCTGTGGGGTTTGACAGGGAGATGCTGGACACTGCCATTGAGTTCAACATGGGGATCAGATAAGTGGCGCAGTTTGATCTGAACATTGAGAGGCTTAAGCAGATCATCGTTGAAGGTGAAGATGATGTTCGGGTACTCAATGCTCTACGCCAGCACTTGGGCATATCCGACATCCAGATAGTATCGTGTGGTGGATACAACAACCTCACCAATTTCCTAAGAACGTTGAGAGCTCTGCCTGAGTTTGCGCGATTGCAGTCTCTTGCGGTAGTCGTGGACGCAGATCGGGACGCGGACGGCAGAGGCCGGGGTGTCGCCGACAGGCTGGCAAACGCCGGGCTGCCAGACCAGTTCGACCATTAGAATCTGTTTCAGTGTCGGGATTGACAGTTGCTTACTTGGTGGTACCACATGATGCAGAGGGTACTATGATGGAGGACGTTTGCCTGAATTCAGTTGCGGATGACCCAGTGATGGAATGTGTCGAACAGTATTTCGCGTGTGTAGGGCAGACGAACATACAGGGGCCCAGACAGGTGTGGAGGTCAAAGGCACGAGTTCATGCGTTTCTTGCATCGCGAGATCGTCCCGATCTTCGTTTGGGCGAGGCTGCGGAACGGGGTATATGGAGATTCGATTCAGAGGCATTCCGGCCACTGATCGACCTGCTGAGAATGCTCTAAGTATTGCGGAAGCCACAACACGGACACTCCACCAATTCAAGTAGCTGATGAGAGGACTGAAAGCATGAAGATCAAACAGGTCAGGGCGGTTGAGCTGAACATACCGAGGACGCCGCCTAAGTCGGAGTCTCGGAGGCCGAACTGGAACACGCACGCACGGCGTGCGCTGCCGATCAACAAGTACCCGGAGTTTCCGAGGCTTCACGGCCAGATGCCGGGGGCGAACACGAGCGCCGAGGTGTGGGTGCAGGTGACGGCGGAGGACGGCACATGGGGGCTGGGGCAGTGCAGCTTCGGGGAGCCGACGGCGGCGCTGATCGATTACCACTTCGGGCCGCTGCTGGAGGGTCGGGACTGCATGGCGCTGGAGTACCTGAACGACCTCATGTGGCGCTCCACGCAGCGCTTCGGGGCGGGAGGCCTGGCGACCGTCGCTCAGTCCGGTGTTGATCTGGCGCTGTGGGACCTCAAGGGCAAGCTGCTCGGTCAGCCCGTGTACTCGCTGATAGGCGGGCCGTGCAGGGACAAGGCGTTGGTGTACTGCACGTCCGACGACCTCGATTGGTCGCAGGAGCTGGAGTTCAAGTGCTTCAAGGTCTCGAATCCGGCCCACTACGACGAGGGCATCGACGGGATCAACATAGTGGAGGAGCACATCGCCAAGGCGAGGGACGCGGTCGGGCCGAACGCCGAGCTCATGTACAACCCTGTGATGAGCTTCAACGTGGAGTTCGCGATCAGGCTCGCGGAGCGTCTGCGACCGTACGGGTTACGCTGGTTGGAAGAGCCGCTGATACCGACGGACCTCGAAGGGCACATAGAGCTGAGAAAGGCGATCAACTGGGTGCCGCTCGCGACCGGCGAGGACCATCACGGACGCTGGACTTTCAGGCAGCTCGTGGAGCACCGCGCGGTGGACGTGCTCCAGCCGGACATGAAGTGGTGCGGCGGTTTCTCGGAGGCGCTGAAGATATACACGATCGGCGAGGCGGCGGGCATCATCACGATACCGCACGCCGCGGTGGCGTCGCCGTGGGGCCAGCACTTTGCGATCTCGATGCCGGAGTCGCCCATGGCCGAGTTCTGGATGGGGAGCGACCCGGGCATCCCGCTCGACGAGGTCTGGCCGATTCCGGGGCTCGCCGTTCCGAAGGACGGATACATCACGCCGACGGACGCTCCTGGCTGGGGAATGGAGATCGAGGAGGAGTGGATCGCTCCCTGGGACCACACGGTAGCGATAAAGGCGCGTGCCGGACAGGGCCAGGGTTAGCAGGCCAAACATCGTAGAAGACCGGAGGCACCTCTTGAGTACCAGGTCACCATGCGATCCAGTACAAACGCATCATGTGCGGCATCAGCTTTGACAGAACCGCCTGTCCCATGCCGCTGGACTCCGGCCTTCGCCGGAGTGACGATTGGCGGAGGCGGGCTGGAGTCAAAATGCGGATTGCCCTGCTGCATGATCGGCCGGGGACAGGAGGGGGCCTGAGATGCATAGCAGCAAGTCCCCGATAATCGTTTGGGCAGTGGTGCTGTTCTTTGGCTTCCACATCCTGGGCGAGCTCATTGGGTGGCTGTTGCTTCAGAACTTCGACCTTACCCGGAGTCTGGAGCCTGCGCGGATTTGGGAAATACCGAACGCATTATATGTGGTCGCTTTCGTATTTATGGTGGTCCCATACCTGTTTGTTCGTCGCCTGGGTCACCATGTGCTCTCGAATCTGTGGCTGTATGTGATCATTGTGGGCGCAATTGGATTGGTTTTCGGTCCGGCTTTGGCGTCGCTCGACTCAGAGAACGCACAATTGTGGTGGGCAACCGCTTTCGCGCTGGCCCAGGTCATCGTACTGGTCTGGTTTGCCAGAAGAGTGTCAGCAGCATCGTTTCGACACTCTTTGCTGCTCATTGGCTTGGTTGCCGTAATGCAGAGCCCCATCATCTTCGTGCCGCCACACCTCCATATCGACCCTGAATTCGTGTGGCCAGTGCCGAGATACATCACGCATTTGATTGGTGGAGCGCTATTGCGAGGACTCGCAGTCTGGTCACTGGTAAACGCCCAGACAGTCACCTCATCCACCAGGACTGTACTGCCACCCGTGTTGGCGATGGTCATTATTGCGGCAGTTCTCTTTGGGCTCATCTCTCCTATCTGGGTCCTCGTTCGCGTAGAGGGATGGTCCAGTCTACTGTACGTAGGAGTTTCTTCACTCATAGCGCCTGCGCTTGCTGTGATGATAACTTACGCGGTCAGGGTTCGCAGACCAGCGGACCCAGAAGGTGGTCTGAAGTTGCAGCCAAGTTAAGTGTATCGTAGCCTGGACGATCACAGCCTCTTAAACAGGAGACAAGAGCATGGGCAGTATCCCGATTATCCAGAAGATCACGCTGACGCGGTACAGGTTCCCGTTCGATAACGTGGGGAGTGACCTGAGCTTCGCCATGGGGCCGTTCTATGAGCCGGGAGGCAAGGGCGCTCGGGCCACGCTGGGCATACGCATACATACGGACATTGGCGTGACTGGCGAGTACATGAGCGTCGCGCCGGGTACATTCGAGCAGATCCAGCAGTTCGGGTCGTTCCTGATCGGCAAGAGCGCGCTACAGCGGGAGCTGTTCTACAACCAGGCGAAATCGATTCTCAGGAAGCAGGACAAGATGGGCATCGGGCCGATAGACATCGCGCTGTGGGACCTTGCCGGGAAGCTGCACGACGCGCCGATCTACCAACTCCTGGGCGGGTACCGGAAGAAGCTGCCTTCATACGCGAGCACGTATCACGCTGACAGGCAGAGCGACGGGCTGAGCAGTCCCGAAGCGTACGCCGACTTCGCGGAGCAGTGCCTGGAGATGGGCTACCAGGGGTTCAAGATCCACTCGTGGGGAGAGGTGTCGATTCCACGTGAAGTCGAGACGGTCAACGCGGTGGGCAGGCGTGTGGGCGGCAAGATGGCGCTGATGATCGACCCGTGCTGCGTGTATGACACGTTCGGCGACACGTTGACGGTGGGACGCGCGTGCGACGCCAACGACTTCTACTGGTACGAGGACCCGATGCGGGACGGCGGAGTGTCGCTGTACGCGCATCGCCAGCTTAGGAAGATGATCAAGACTCCGCTGCTGCAGGGGGAGCACGTGCACATGGTCGAGGCGCACGCGGACATGGCCGCGGCGGAGGCGACCGACTTCTGGCGGGCCGATCCCGAGTACGACGGCGGCATTACCGGGGTTATGAAGGTCGCGCACTCGGCCGAGGGGTACGGGATGGACGTCGAGCTGCACATCGCCGGGCCTGCGCAGCGCCACTGCATGGCTGCCATGCGTAACTCGAACTTCTACGAGATGGGTCTGGTCCATCCTAAGCTGCCGAATATCGCGTGTCCGCCAGTGTACGCGTGCGGCTACTCGGACCAGCTGGAGTCAGTAGACAAGAACGGGTGCGTGGACGTTCCTGAAGGGCCGGGGCTTGGCGTCGTGTACGACTGGGCTGGGATCGAGAAGTACCGGGTGGGCGAGGCGGTTATAGAGGACTAGCGCGCCGCCGATTCCGGGTTTGGGAGTACGTCAGAACTCGCCGCTGTCGGCTATCTGATCGGCTGGGGCGATGTCTATGCGGTCCGGGCAGTCGTTGGGAGTGAGGTCGCACATTCCGCACTCGAGGGCACTGGGCACCAGCCGAGCGGGCTGCGAGTCGGCGATGCGCCGGACCAGCGCGAACAGCTCCGACTTGAAGGCGTCGTTCACGCTGTCTGCCGGAATGTCAACCACTCGATCGTCCCGATACACCAGACGCCCTTCGAAGCGTCTTCCCCGGAACTGGTTAATGTGGGGAAGCGCGTACATGTAGATCATGACCTGGGCGGTGTCGGACGCGCGCGGCTGTCCGGTCTTGATGTCGTAGATGGTGCCGGTCTCTTCGGGGCCGAGTGCGACGAGGTCCGGCTTGCCTCCGATGACGGTGCCTGAGCCGCCACGGAGATTGAAGTAGCTCTGGTTCTCAGTGAGCACCGTGAGGCCGTCGGCCTCAAGCTTGTCTCTAACGTCGTTCAGCAGGGACGTGTGGTTCATCTGCCAGGTGACCATGTCGAACGTACTTGGCATCCGTTCATAGCCCTTGTAGTGCGCCTTGAACCACGACGCCCATTCGCAGGAGAGGTCTCCGACGAGCAGCTTCGCCAGCCATGTGGCCCAGATGTATGGGCCTGATCTAGGCTCGGCCAACGGAATCAGTCCAGCTCTGGCTCGATCATGCCATAGTCTCCGTCGTGGCGGCGGTAGGCGACGCTGTAGTCGCCGGTGTCCATGTTGAAGAACAGGAAAAAGCTGTGCCCCAGCATCTCCATCTGGAGGATGGCGTCCTCGACGGACATCGGCTGCATGGCGAACCGCTTGGTGCGGACGACCTGGCCCATCTCGGCGATCGCTTCCTCCTCCTCGACGTCCTCGGGCATCTCGATGATCGCCTCGGGCGGGACATCCCTGAATCCCCGGCCCGATTTCCGGGCCTGCGAGGAGTGGTACACCTTGCCCTTGAACCTGCGGATCTGTCGGTCCACCACGTCTGCGACCCCGTCAACGGCTGCGAACAGGTTGACTCCCCTGTCCTGGCCGCGGAGGGTGTAGCCGGCGATGTTTAGCGTCATCTGGGCCTGGACACGATCGCGCGTGGCCCGCGCCTGGGTCCTGGATACCTCCATCTTGGCGTCGTCGAGATTGGGCAGGTGCCGCCGGAGCCTTTCGAACTTCTTCTGAATGTACTGCTCGGCGTGGGGGTTGAGGTCGATGTTCTTGGCTTGAATTCTGATGTCCACAGTGGCGACCTCCTTTCTTCTCTTCAGTGGGCGCGGGAATTGGAGTCCTAACACCCGGGGTTGAGCTGCTTCGCAGATTCTGAGGTGCTTGCCCCCTATAAGATAATTCTATGGGCAACTACCCGAGTGGGCAACCCGATTTAGCGCCTTCGGAAGATCAGGTATGCGAATGCACCGATGGCCAAAATTGCCGCGATGGCCAGAATGATGATGAGCGTGGTGCGCTGGCGAGGGCTCGTCGCTATCGTGGTCAGGGCGTTGCGGATGCGAGGGACGGCGTCCTCCAACGATGCGAGTTATGGGCCGTTCCCTGTCGACCTGGACGACTTCAGGGGTACTTGTGGGCTGAGTCGGCGTTGGCGTGACGGTGGTCAGTAACGTGGACGGCTCCGTGATGATGGTTACTCCCGCGGCCTCCACGTCGGGCGTGGCCGTTGGCGTGAGGGTAGGTGTCACGGTTGGCGTGGCTGTTGGTGTTGGGATGGGCGTGGCTGTGGGTGTAACAGTCGGGGTTGCACTTGGTGTGGCAGACGGTGTGACCATGGGAGTGGGACTCACAGTAGGCGTCGCAGTCACAGTGTGCGTAGCGGTTGGTCTTGGTATACGAGTATTGAAACAGAATGCCTCGAGTGACGGCTTCGAGCCGCGCCTACTCGTGTCGAGTCGACTGGTTAACGACACTGTGGAAGTGCGGGTCTGGGACAATGGGACCGGGATAGCCGATGACGTGATCGGTCACATATTCAACCCGTTCTTCTCCACGCGCGATGGCGCCCTGGGCGCCGGCCTGGGACTGCCGATTTCCGCTGACGTGGCTCGGCGGGCCGGGGGAGACTTATCGGTTGATACCGTGCACGGTGAGTACGCGGAGTTCAAGTTGAGTCTGCCGGCAACGGCTTCCGCCGTAGCAGTCGGCGCTGGACGTGGATAGCGGCCAACTGAGGGCGCCGCTCAGATCTCGAGAGCCATTCGGCGGTTAGTACCACTTCGCGATAGCTTGACTATTCCGCAATTCACCCTCGACTCTGGATTCCGGCCTTCGCCGGAATGACTGTAATGCACTGGTGATGGTCTAGATTCGGCAGCTAGGCGTCCAGGCGATTGACACCGTCCAACGCGGCTGTCTTGTAGCATTCAGCGAGAGTCGGGTAGTTGAACACTGCGTCCACGAAGTAGTCGACTGTCCCGCCGAATGCGAGAACAGCCTGTCCGATGTGTATCAGCTCGCTCGCGCCCTCGCCGATGATGTGTACGCCCAGCAGCTCGCGCGTTCCGGCGTGGAACAGCAGCTTGAGAAGGCCGGAGTCGTCGCCGATTATCTGGCCGCGCGCGATCTCACGGTACTGGGCCCTGCCCACTTCGTAGGGTACGTTGTCCTCGGTCAATTCCTCTTCGGTCCTGCCGACCATTGAGATTTCGGGAATCGTGTAGATGCCGTATGGGAAGAGTCCGGGGACGCTCTTGGATGGCATACCGAAGGCGTGGCAGGATGCGAGGCGACCCTGCTCACCGGACGTCGACGCGAGGTTCGGGAAGCCGATCACGTCGCCGGCAGCATATATGTTCGGCACAGTAGTCTGGTAGGTCTCGTTCACTTTCAGCCTGCCCTTGGCGTCGGTCTCCAGGTCGAGGGCCCCAAGTTCAGCGAGTCCGTAGCTCCGGTGCGACCGATGCTGTACAGTGCGGCGTCGGTGACAATCTGCTTTTCGCTGGCCAGTCTTATTCTGACGTGCTCTCCCCGGTCATCCTCGAATGGCTCGACGTGGGTGACGTCTTCGTTCAAACGCAGCGTCACTCTCTTCTGACGGAGGTGGTACACGAGGGTGTCGACCAGCTCTCCGTCCACGAAGTCGAGCAGCCTTGGATAGCGGTCTACGAGGGTAACGCGAATGCCGAGGGTCGCGAATATGCTGCCGTACTCCAGCCCTATGACTCCGGCGCCAATGATGGCCAGGCTGCGTGGAAGCTCTGTCAGGTTGAGGATGTCGTCGCTCAGCAGTACGCGCAGGCCGTCAACGTGAGTGCCATCGGGCCTGGCGGCTGTAGTGCCGACGGCCACTACGACCTTGTCGGTCGTGACGGGACGACTGCCCCTTCCATCCACCGATGCCAACTCCAGTGTATGGGAGTCGACGAATGAGGCGTCGGCGGTGATCAGCTCCACCCTGTTGCGCAATATCTGGTGGCGCAGCGTGTCCGTCTTCTGCTGCATGACGTGGTTGGTGCGAATCATGAGGTCGCTCATGGTGATGTCGTCTTTGACCGAGTACGACTCGCCATAGATGCCGCGTTCCCTGTACCCGGTCAGGTACATGACCGCCTCGCGGAGGGTCTTGCTGGGGATGGTGCCGGAGTTGACCATGACGCCGCCGATTTCGGCGTGGCGTTCGACGATGGCGGTGCGCTTGCCGAGCTTCGCAGCCTGCACCGCTGCCCGCTGACCCGCAGGCCCCGAGCCAATGACCACCATATCGTAGTCGTAATCAGCCAACTTCCCGCTCTCTGCGCCTGTTAAGTGGGGGATGTGCCAGGGTATTCGGTCAGACCGTCAGCCGGATACTCCCAGGAACTCCCTGGTGACCGCGATGAAGTCCTCGGGCTGGTCGACGGTGACCACATGACCCGCATTGGCCACATCCACGGAGGTCAGGTCTGTCGCGGCGTCCTTCATCCGGTCGAGCACCGCGTCCGACACCAGCGGACTCTCAGAGCCGCGCACCTCCAGTATGGGACAGGGGATGGTCTCGAGAGCGCTCCAGTACCTGCCGATGAGTCCGGGGTCGGACATGTCGGGCAGCGGCACGTTGAACAGATCATGGTCGGCCTTCCACGTCCACCCACTGTCGTCGGTCTGCTTCATCTTGTCCTGGGCGTCCTTCTTCAGGCGTCTGTCCGACGCCCACGGGTTGCCTGAGCGCATCCATGCGACCGCGTCTTCGATGCTGTTGAAGTGCATCGGAGTCTGGGGACGGCTGCCGGATGCCGCGACGGACTCCTCGGACGGCTCGGGGCCGATGTCCACCATCACGATTCGCTCGACCCGGTCGGGGTGGCCGGCGGTGTAGAGCATCGAGTGCCACCCGCCCATCGACAGGCCGGAGAGCGTGAACCGTTCGAGCTCCAGAGCGTCCACGAAGGCGGCGAGGTCTTCAACGAACCTGTCACGGGCGTAGCCGTCCTTCGCGTGCCCGGACTCTCCGTGCCCTCGCTGGTCCACTGCGTATACGTGGTATGAGTCACGCATCGCCTCGGCGAACTCGTCCCAGATGCGCGCCTGTCCGGTGTGCCCATGCAGACAGACCATTGGCGGCAGACCTCGTGTGCCCCAGTCCAGATAGCGGAGTCGGACTCCGTTGACAGTCACGTACTTGGAAATCGGCGGCATGTGGGACTCCTGGGGAGAAAAGAATTGAATACTCAACCAGCCTTAGCTAAGCTGAGCTTATCAGAAAGTCAGATGAGGTGCTGACGATGCAGGTGAACATGAGCGAAGCTAAAGCGCAGCTTACAAAGCTTGGTGAACTCGCCTGGCAGGGCGAAGAGATAGTGATAGCCAGAGCGGGCAAGCCGTACCTGCGTCTGACTCCTTTTCGTCAGGACCATGAACTGCGCAATCTTGGGGCATGGAAGGGCAAAGTGCGGATATCCTCATCGGACTTCGATGACGATCAGGACGTAGTCGACTCGTTCTACAATTCAAAGATATTCCCGGACGAAAAAGAGTAGTGCTGCGGCTACTGCTCGATACTCACACCCTACTCTGGGCAATCCAAGATGATCCACAGCTCGACGCGGAGGCGCGTCGGGCGATCACTGACCCCAGCAACGAAGTTTACGTGAGCTCAGCATCCGTCTGGGAGATTTCAATCAAACGTGCCCAGGGTAGACTCGAGACTCCCGACAACCTGGCAGCGATGATCGCCCAAGCCGAGTTCGCCGAGCTTGCGGTCAGTCACGTCCACGGGGAGTTGGCTGGCGCCCTGCCGCTGCATCACCGTGATCCGTTTGACAGGATGCTCGTCGCGCAGGCGCAGATCGAGGACCTAGTTCTGGTGACTCGCGATCCCCACATCATGCGCTATGACGTACAGACCCTGTTGGCTTAGCTGCCACTGACCAATCCCCAAAGCAACGACTGCCACTGACTTTCCATAGGGCACAACACAAGTCGAACCCCCATACCATCGTGGGGGTAAGATTGCGCCTACTGATCGGACCTGGAGAGGGCGTGTTTGGCGAGGTTGACGAGTGTCGGGCTATTGGTTGTCCGGATTACTCGCTCCAGGTCCTCTCGGCCCTCTTTCCCGCCTGTCAGCTCTAGGAGGGAAGCCCCTCTAACGTAGATGGCGTACAGTTGGCCGGGTGCCTGCTGAAGGACCTGCTCGGCGTCTTTGCGGGCTTTCGCGTATTCCCGCTCGTTCAGGTACGCGAAGGCGCGTCCCATGTAGGTTCCCGTCAGTGTCGGATCCCTGGACAGAGCGGCTGTGGAGTCGGCTATGACACTGGGATAGTCGCCCCTCTTCAGGTGGGCCTCAGCCCTGTTCGCGTAGGCTTCGGCCAGGTCGGGGTCCAGGTCGATTGCCCTGGTAGCGTCGGCTATGGCGAGGTCGTATCGACCCTGACCAGTGTAGATGTACGCTCGATTGGAGTAGGCCATCGCGTGCGCGCTGTCCTGCTCGATCGCCTTGGTCACGTCCGCAAGGGCCTGCCTCTCGTCCCCGAGCCCGAGGTGGGCCAAAGCGCGGGCGTTGTACGCCGAGGCGATGTACTGCCCCGACTCGATGGCCTTGTCGGCATCGGCCAACGCCTCTTCGTACTGACCCGTGCTCCTGTAGGCGTTGGAGCGGTTTACGTATGCCTCTATGTAGCCAGAGTCACGGTCCAGGGCCTGTGTGTACTCCTCTGAGGAGAGATCGGGCCGACCCTGGCGGTCGTAGGCGAGTCCGCGGTTGGTGAATGCGGTAGCCTCGATCGCGTCCGGGTTGAAACCGTGCCAGGTGACGAGCCTCGGCTCATCGTCGAAGCTGTCGGCAAGCTGCGGAGCCAGTTCCATGGCCTTTGTAGCGTCGTCGATTGCCCAGGCGAGATTGCCGATGTTGCGGTGGGCCTGGGACCTGTGCACATAGGCCATGACTTTGGCGTAGAGCGGCGGGTTGGAGTCCAGTACCAGGCTGAAGTCGTCGACGGCCAACTCGAATCGTCCGACGTCCATCTGAGCGTGAGCGCGCACGAAGTAGGCGTCAGGCGTATTCGGATCGAGCTCGATCGCTTTGGTGGCGTCGGCGATCGCGTTTTCGACTCGCTGCTCGGGCGGGAGTGTCCAGGCGGTACCGGGGCGGGACGCGATCTTGGACATGACCGCTACGCGCGCGTACTCGGAGTGGCCCATGTCCACGAGCGCCGACGCTCTGTGGACGTACGCGCGCGACAAGTTCGGGTCCAGCTCGATTGCCCTGGTGGCGTCAACGATGGCGTCGTCGTACGTCTCGGGCTTCTGCAGATGGATTATGGAGCGGTCGGCCAGGGTCTGCGGGTTGTCCGGGTCCAGCTCAAGCGCCCTGTCGTACATGCGCAGTGCCCTGTCCAGCTCGCCGCGCTGGTAAGAGGCAAGTCCCTCTGAAACGTACTCATCGGGGGTGTCGAATGTCTCCTGGCGTTGCGTACAGGCGATCAGCGTCGGCACGATCACCAAAACTAGGACAAGTTGGAGTGCTGTCTGATGTAGGTGAGGGATGTGCACAACTATATGCGGCCCCGCGATTTGTCCCTTCTACCCCGCTGAGAGGGGTAGGTTTTCACCCTCACCCCAACCCTCTCCCTGAGGGAGAGGGGGCTGTCGGCTGGTATTCATGCTTGGCTGTACACTTTTACCTACCCCTGTCAGCCCTGAGGGAGAGGGGGTTGTTGTCTGGGATGTGCGCACGCCACTCATGTAGATGTGCCCGAGAGTCGATCGTGAAGACCTACCCGCTGCCCCGCAGTCTCGGGTCCAGAACATCGCGCATTCCGTCGCCGAGCATGTTGAATGCCCAGACGGCCAGGGTCAGTGCGACACCCGGCCAGATGGCTATCCAGGGCGCACGGGCCATGAACCCCAACGCGGAGCCGCTGAGCATGGAACCCCAGGTTGGGAATGGGGGCGGTATGCCGTAGCCCAGGAAGCTTAGGGATGCTTCTGCCAGGATGAACACTCCGAGGCTGATGGTGGCCATGACTATGATGGACGCGAAGGCGTTCGGGATGACGTGAACGAGAAAGATGCGCATATGTCCCGCACCCAGCGCACGCGCGGCCTCAACGTAGGTGCTCTCCTTCAGGTATAGCGCCTCTCCTCTCAGAACGCGCGACGTGCTGATACCGCGGTCGATCGAGAGTATGAAGATGATCTGCCACATGCCCTGGCCCACGACGGCGACCATCGCCAGCAGCAGTATCAGCGTGGGGATGGTCATCCAGCCATCGACAATTCTCTGCACTACGATGTCGATGGCGCCGCCAACGTATCCTGAGCCCATGCCGATGACGATGGAGACTATCAGGAACCCGACCACACACGAGAATCCGACGATCATCGAGACCTGCGCGCCAACGATTATGCGGCTGAGCTGGTCGCGGCCAATCTGGTCTGTGCCCAGGGGGTGCTGCAGGCTGTGCCCCAACAACGCTTCGTCGAGCACCTGCGCTCTGTAGTCGTGTGGAGCGATCCACTGCGCGGTGGCGGCCAACAGGAGAAGGAGGCACACGATCACCAGCCCGACCGCACTCAGCGGCTTCTCCCTGAAGATACGCACAACGAAGTCGAGCCAAGGATTGAGCCGTTTGCGTCGGAGATCTGCTTCTATCCCGAGGGCCAAGGACTGTCGCTCTTGCTGCACCTGCCTACCCTTATGGTCCTGATTGTGTGATTCTAGGTGTACCGGATCCTGGGATTCAGCCAGCCGTAGCTGAGGTCAACTATAAGGTTGGTTACCATCACCAGCAGACCGAGAACTATGATTATGCCCTGTATCACAGGGTAGTCCCGCTGCTGTATGGCCTTGAGCATCAGCGTTCCAATCCCTGGAAGGGACCAAATCTGCTCCAGAATGACAGTTCCTCCTAGAGAGAACGCAAACGTGATACCGATTAGACTGATCACAGGGATCAGCGCATTTCTCAGCGTATGCCGGGTCAGGATTAGCCGATCACCGAGGCCCTTGGCCCTAGCGGTCCTGACGTAGTCCTGGCGAACGATCTCCAGGATAGTCGCTCTGGTCATACGAGCGACGGCGGACCCTTGCGAGATGCCCAGGATCGCAGCGGGCAGGACGAACTGCTCGAGGTTGAGACGCGGTCCATCGAAGAAGTGGTTGACCCCCAAGGGTGGCGACCAGTTGAAAACTATGGACCCAAAGACCACCACGAGTATCGCAATCCAGAAGTAGGGCATGGAAAGCCCAAGCACGGCGACACTACGCAAGATGTAGTCTATCCACGTATCCTGGTAGGTCGCCGAAATGATCCCAATTGCCAATCCCCACACCACCATGACGATCATGGTAATTACGATGAGCTCGAGAGTAACGCTGTATCGCTTTCTGAGAGTCTCGACGACGGGGATCTTGTTGAACAGGGACTCTCCCAGGTCGCCGCGAGCTATCTGCCCCAGCCATACGAAGTACTGAATGTAGATTGGTTTGTCTATACCGAGCTGCGCCCGGACCTTATCCTTCATCTCTTCTGACATGTACCCGCCCCGGCCGCCGCCCTGCATACCGACGATGACTTCGATGACGTCACCGGGCACGATCCTGACCATCGAAAAGACAAAGACCGTCAGGAACAATACACCGGGAATCATCAGAAATAGCCGGCGAACTATGTACTGCCGCATTCGATCTTTCCCTCTTGCTTAACGACGGTCAATCGAGTGAAACGGGAGCCCTACACTAACGTGCTTGTAGCGCAAATCCGGGCGATGAATTGGAGTGAGTTTCGTTGGGTCGGAGCCCTCTGCCCACGTTGGGAATTGGGGCCAAGTCATCCCGACCAACGGAAGTTGGTCGGGATGACTAACTTACTCAGACTGTTGACGGACTTCTACTGTTCGACCCACGCTCGGGCAGTGCCCTGACCGATCTGATGGGTGTAGTGGAAGCTGTAGTTCTTGAACCACGGAGCTATGGCGACTATCTGAATCCAGTTGGTCGCATAGATGTAGTACTGCTTCTCCATGAGGTAGCGCTGAAGATCGGCGACGGCTTCGAAACGCTCCTCGGGGTCGAGCTTCTGGTTCATCCCGACGATCATCTTGTCGAGCTCCAGGTCGACAAGACCTGAAACCGGCTGGGACTGCTTCTGCTCAGGAGAGTAGTAGCAGGGGCCGAACCAGTCCACCGGCTCGAATCCCCAACACGGGAACTCGTAGATGAAGTCGAACTCGCCGGCGGTGCGGGCCGCGCTGCGGGCCGCGCCGTCCTTGACGTCCATCGTCACGTTAATGCCGATGTTACGCAGCGATTCTGCATAGAGCTCCGACTCGCTGAACCAGGTTGCCCCGACGCCGTGGGTAGAGCCGAGCACTGCGTCGAAGCCATCCGGATATCCGGCTTCGGCCAGCAGCTCCTTCGCCCTAACCGGATCGTATTTCATCAAGTCCTCGCCGCTCACGCCATCTCCGTCAGAGTCACCGTACTGGCCTGGCTGCAGCCACCACTGGTTGCCTGGAGCCAGCGGAGTCGGGTACGGAAGACCCCATCCGATCAGGATGCTCTCGACCCAGCCTTCCTTATCAACGGCAAGCTGCATTGCGTGTCTGACTCGAAGGTCGCCCCAGGGCTTGCCTGTGCCGTCTCCACTCTCGCCCCAGTTCAACCCAAGACCGCGAACGTTCATCGGGTCAACGAACACCTCGAAGTTGGTGTCGGGATTGGACTGCTTGATGTCCTGGTATCGCTGCGGGCTCAGTCCGCAGGTCTCGAGGGTGATGCCGCCGAGCTTGCCGGTACGGAACGCGGCGTCCTGGAGGCGCTCATCCTGTATGCCGTGGATGGTCATCTTGTCCAGGAACGGGATTTGATTCCCCTGTCCGTCGGTCCCCCAGTAGCTGGGGTTCTTCGCGAAGGTGATAGAGCTGGCCGGTTCCCACTCCTCGATGATCCACGGGCCGGTGCCGATCTGGACCTTGATGTCGTTCATGGCCTCCTGGAGATCCAGACCCTCTTCAGCCATGCGCTTGTCTATTCCCTGGCGTCCCAGAATCCACGGGCCCTTGTGTGTAAGCTGGAAGATCAGGGGAGCGGACGGCTGGTTCGTGGTGATCTGGAGAGTGTAGTCGTCCAGCGCCTTGAAGGATTCAGGGCCGTCTATCATGTTGAACTTGGGGATGTACGAGCTGGCCTCGATGCCGAACGACATGCCCGCCGCGGCGACGTAGTCGTGAGCGGTGACATCGGCGTCGAGATCGACGTCGTTAGCCAGCCACTCGTGGATTCCTCCGGGATCGATCCCCCACTTGACACCCTTACGGATATCGAATGTGTAGGTGGTGCCGTCGCCTGAGATCTCCCAGTTCTCGGCAACGCCGGGCTGAGAGGAGTAGTCGACGGGGCTGTACTCGGGGCCATAGTGGAACATGCCGAGGCCCTCGGCATAGTGGCTTAGCGCGCCGTTCCAGTGCCCAATCTTGATGGGCCAGTCCCAGTAGCTGGGTACGACCCACTCAAGGGTACCGACCGCCGCTGAGCCGCCGTAGACAGGCTCATACGGATCAGGTATTGGGATGTAGCTGACCGGCACTCCGAGCGCCTTTGCCGTCTCGGCGATGAACTCGGACGCTATCATGGTCGAGCTCTCCACCTCTTTGGGCGCCACGACCGGAGCGGCCGTGGGGGCCGGAGCCGCGGGTGCAGGCGCCGCAGGCTGCTGCTTAACAACAGGCACCGTAGTGGGCGCAGGCGCAGCGGGAGCGGCAGTGGGCGCAAGCTGGGCAGGAGCAGGCGCCGCTGAAGTGGTTGTGGAGTCTTCGGGTGCTGAACTACACCCTGCAACAAGCGCGGCCAAGACTCCAATCAGGACAATACTAGCTAACAGTCTTACCATCTACCTACCTCCTGCCTAAAGCTGACCGAGACTTGTGTGACGTAAGTGTTCGCTCCTCCGATCTTGAGAGAATCCGCAATCGGCGTCCCGCCGAAATTGAGGCCAATGCTTGCATAGCAAGAAAAGGATGTCAAGAATTGAAAATCATGTGAAATTGCGACACTTTTCGGTGTTCGATGAATGACTGTCGTGGACCAGTCGCAGTGCGACCAGGTCAGCTTTCAAGGAGCCTAAGCTGCTCCAGAACCGTGGATGTCGGGACCTGGTCATCGATGGCCTCGCCTGCGTGAAACCACCGAATGACGCCCTCTTTGTCGATGACGAACGTGGACGTAGTTGCCAGCTCGTCGCCAAGAAGGTTGAAGACGCCGTAGTCGGCCACGGTGGTGACTTCCGGATCGTAGAGAATCGGGAAGGAGAGTCCGACGTTGTCGACTACCCACTGAGCGTTGGAAAGGTCGTCGGTGCTGATTGCCAAAACCTCCGCGTCCAGCGACTGTATGTCGTCATAGCTCTCATTCAGCTCGACGAGCTGAGCGCGACAGAACTCTCACCAGAAGGCGCGGTAGAAGACGAGGACCACGTTGCTCTCACCATGGTAGGACACCAGCGAGCGGGTCAGACCCGACGCGCCCGGAAGAGTGAACCCGTACGCGGCATCGCCAACTTCGGGCAGAAACAGCCTCGAAGTTGGCATGGTGTTCATACATGCAGGGTTGCACCTGTTGGCATCATCGGTGCAGTCGAGCTCCGCGTCTGACGTATCAGCCGTATCAGCGGCTGTGGAAAGTGAGACAGGCTCCGCCGTTGGGCTGGCCTGAGCGGTGGCCATGCTGGACCCGCTGGCTGTCTGATCTGCGCCGGAGACGCTCTTCGAGACACCGGCTGATACTGCTCCATCAATCGCTGTGGCAACCGCTATGGCCGTTGGCGAGGGAGCGGTCAGAGAAGCGACGTCCTGAGTCTCCGATATGCGAGGTTCAGACTGAGTCGAGGTCGGCTGACTTGCGGGGTCTGCTGAGGCGCAGGCTGTTACAGCAGTCCACAGGAGAACACATGCAATGGCAAGGGTTAAGCGTACCAACACCATCGGCAGCCGTCTCCGTTCGGTCCGGCGGTCCAGACCACATTTGCGGGCGCGTCAGTTCAGCGAATGGTATTACACGTCAAGTTGGACTTCAACCAAGATGAGAGCGAGGAGCCCGTATCAATTTTGTAGGTGTCTCAACGGGCAATCGCCCCCTTCGGCAATCTCAGGACAGGCTTCGGCAGGTTCTGGACGAACGAATGCGGGCGAGACGCCCGCGCTCCGAAACCTCGTCCAACAGCCACACCTACAAAATTGATACAGACTCAGCGAGTGCCGCCCGCTGTCACTCCCGGCTGGTAGGGGATATTATGGCCTCACGCTGGAGAGTCTGCCCGGCGCAGGCAACATGGGGACGAGTGCAGTCGTTGGACACGGACAGGAAGCACAGCAGGATGACCGCGCTCGTCGCATTGGTCGTGCTGTTCGCACTGGTGATCGCGGGCGCCGCGGTCTCGTGGGTCCAGAATGAACGCGAGGAACGCGCTCAACAACTCGCGCTGGAGGCGTTCCTATACGACGAGTACCGGCTGATGCCGGTCCGGTTCCACCTGCTGGAGTCCGAAATGCAGGAGCCTCTTCACTGCCAGCTCACCGTCGCGGACGTGGGCCGGATTCTCGGAAAGGTCAACCTGATATGGCAGCAGGCGAACATCTACTTCTACCTCGAATCGGTTGTGCAGGAGACGGCGGCCAACCAGTTTGTGATCGGAGGGTTTACGCGGGGCGCGCCGATCCAGCTATACCCGTTGATTCGTCCACCACAGTCGATGGCGCACAATATGTTCCACCTGTACTGCATTCATGAGTTCCAGCCCAACGGCGCGACGATCGGCGGCCACGACGTAATCTTCTTCAAGGACACCGCGACGCTTCTGCCTGTAGAGGGGGGAATGGACGAGCCGCTGCCGCGCGTATTGTCCCACCAACTGGGCTATGCGCTGTCTCTGCGCAACGTCGAGGACGGTGCATACCTGATGTCAAATGGGACGACCGGCACGTTGCTGAGCGAGCGTGAGGTGTTCGCGGCGCGCCAGGCCGTGGAGAGCATCGAGTGGCATAAGACGCCCACGACGATGTCCGAAGCCGCTAACTCCTTCCTGGAAGAGGGCGCTATGCGAAAGGCCGCCCAACTCTACGAGACGCTGATGGCCGTCCCGGGCAGGTCACCCCTGAAGGACTCCGCACAAGATCGTATGCTGGAGATCGACGGAGCATCGAACCAACCTTGAGCTCACGCAGCCGCTGGGACATCTGCACTTGAACGCCGACATGGACCGGGTGCTTGCGTGTCCGGTATGCGGACACTTCAACGCTGTGAGATCGGCTCGCTGTGCCGAGTGTCGATTGTCGCTGGCTGGGACCGAGCCGGTCAGCCGGCGGGAAGCGGAGGACACCGCGAGACAGCGTCAGACCGCGTTGAGACGGCGCCGGCTGCTGCGGTATGGGTTGGCAGGGGTTGTAGCAGCCATCTTTGTCATCTGGACCGGCTATGTAAACGTCCGTCCCTTTTCGTCGCTTGACCCACCCACATCCACGATTGGCGCAGAGCCTCGTTCGGGGGAGTGGGCGATGTTCCGGCGCGACCCCGCTCATACCGGCTCGGACGTCGATGAAGGCGGTGCGCTCGCGGGCGAGGTCTTGTGGCGGTTCAAGGGTGACGTGCCCGTAAGGTCATCGCCAGCAGTAGTGGGTGGACGCGTGTACCTGGGCACGGGGGACCACAGGGTGGTCGCACTGGATGCGGAGACCGGAGAGCGGGTGTGGGAGCGCGAAGTTTCCGGACCGGTCGATTGGCCGGTCGCTGTGGCGGGCGGCCTGGTGTTCGTCGGTCTGCGGGATGGCAGAGTGCTTGCCCTCGATGGTGACACCGGGAACCTGAGATGGGAGTTCCGAACCAGCGGGCCGATTCACGGCTCGCCCGCGGTGGACCAGGGTGAGCTTTACATCGGCTCGGACGACTTCGGCATCTATGCCCTGGACGCCATGACCGGGGAAGAGCGCTGGGTGTACAGGACCGGGGGAAGGGTGACGTCAAGCCCCGCAGCGAACGAGGAAGTGGTCGCGGTCACGTCTGAGGACAAGTACCTTTACGTGCTGGACAGGTCCACGGGCAGACCTCGTTTGGACTTTCAGTTGACGACGGGAAGCGGATCGCCGGTCTTGTCCGACACGTTGGCGTTGGTTGTCGATGGGCTGGGAAGGCTGACCGCGATAGACTGGCGACAGGACGACAAGCCTTTCGAGAAGTTCGTAACACGGGTTGGGCTTCAGCTTTTCGCGTGGGGGATTCTGGACGAGGTACCCAATCAGCGGGGGTTCGTGTGGAGCTTTGCTCCGAACGCGGGCAGACTGGTAGGCGAGCCGGCGGTGGTGTTGCGAACGGTGTACGTTTCGGGTTCCGAGGGAGTGCTGTACGCACTTGACGCGGCAGCTGGTCGCCCGATATGGGAGTTCCATGCAGAATCCGGTCTCGAACACTCGCCGTCGGTGTGGGGCCGGACCGTGTACGTCGCCGACGAAGGCGGCAGGCTCTACGCCGTCGATGCCGAGACCGGTGAGATGCAATTGGAGCTCGACATCGGAGGCGAGACGATGACAAGTCCGGTGGTCGCGGGCGGAGCGCTGTACGTTGTGTCCAATGACGGCGGGCTGCTGGCGATACGGTAGCTCGGGCGCCCGATGACACACATTCGACGGACGGCAGCCGTAGGGCTCGGTATTGTCTTCTTTGTCGCCCTGTTCGCATCCCTCGCGTTCGTAAGATTGAATGTCACTCTCATGGACCCGCACTACTATCCCGGCCGGATGAAGACAGACGACGTGTACAGGTTCGTGATGGTGGACATACTTACGTCGGCTCTCGACGAGGCTCGTCAGATCGATGCCGGGCAGTTTGGCGGCACCTTCGACCCGCCGAGGCGGGCTCTCGCTACATCCGGGCTGACCACCCGGCAGATTGCTGAAGCCGTACATCGCGCGCTGTCTCCCCGGGACCTGGAGAAGCTGGCGGCTCCTGCCGTCTTGCGGATCGCGGAGTTTGTCACAGGAGAGCGAGACAGCGTCGTGGTGAAGATAGACTTGGGGAGGCATGTAAGGGGAGCGGCTGACGAGCTGCACAGGCTCATGCTGGACTCGGACGCCTACGCCGCGTTCGTCGAGCATGTGCTGGAGCCGAGGATTCGAGAGGCCACGGAGGAGGCTCTGGGCGCCAACGAGAACGTGTCCGGTTGGATGCTGTACCTGTTCGGGAGCGCTGAGGATGCTGAGGACAGGATGGTGCGGGTGGTTATGCGAACGTTGACCGCCCGCCGCGGCGGGCTGGCAGCCCAGGTCGAGCAGGCGCTGGACGAATTCACCGCCTACCTGGTGGGCGAGAAGGACAGCTTCGAGATCAGGGTCCAGCTTACCGACACGCAGGTCGCGACCGCCGTTGAGGAGACCAAGTCCATCCTGCGGGATGCGGACGCCTACGAGCTCGTGTACCCGGGTGTGGTGGAGCGCGTGCTGGTAAGTGTGATGGGGCCCAGGGTCGAGCTCCCGTATGGGGCAGGCATTACCCGTGACGAGGTCATGGGCGCGCTCCGGCAGGCCGCGCCGCCTTCTTGGGTGCAGCTACAGTCGGAAAATCTGATCGACCATGTGGGCCCATACGTCGTGGGAAGATCGGACGGGTTCTCGACCGATATATCGCTGAGCCGCAACAAGCGGGAAGCCGCGGATGTGTTGGCGGAGATCGCTGTCGCCAATGTCCTTGAGGCGCTGTCCAACTTGCCGTTCTGCGGGACCGAAACTGAGTCCACCGCCGCCCGACGCATACTGAGACAGACGCTGCCTGACTGCATTCCGTCCGGGGTATCGGCAGGGGAGGTCCTGGACCGCGCTGAGTCCAGCATAGCCCGCTCGATCCAGGACTACGTGCTCGCGTCCATCCCGGACACAATCACGTTCACCGAGTCGCTCTTCCGGTCCGCGCTGGAGCGGTCCGGCGGGCCTGAGACGCTTGAACGTCTCGACTACGTGAGAGGTGTTATGAACAGTGGCTGGGCGTACAGCCACCATGACTTGAGGGCCGATCTGTCCGAGAGAAGCGATGCTTTGCAGGCCCTGGACGGCGCACGCTCGTTCTTTAAGGACGGCTACTCCCACACGTACCAGGGTTCGTCAGGTCGTCGCCCCAACGACTCTTTCGGCGCCGACCTGGACGGGACCCGCACGCGACTGGAGACGGTGGGCAGATACGAGTGGCCGGCGTACCTGCTGACGCTGGCGCTGCTGATCGCCATTGGCCTTCTCGGAGGAACGTCCTGGCGCGGCCGAATTGTCTGGATGTCCTCGGCGGTTGTCGTTTCGGCAGGGTTGGCCTTCATGCTTTCGTGGCCCGTCCAGGAACCGCTGGCGAACGTCGCGGCCGAACAGGCGCGCGCCGAAGTCGGGGTTCGTGCAGACGGTATTTTCGGAGTCACCATGCAGCTGGTGGTCGCCAAGGTGGGTGAGGTCGCCGGAGGGGTTGCGGAGGACATCGTCGAGGGCGTCAGGCTATACGGCCTGGTACTGGCTGGCGCAGCGGGTATCGTGCTTGTGACAGCCGTGTTCTGGGACCGTGTGGATCTGCTGTTGGGGCGTGTTCAAAGGACGGCTAGCGCTGGCGGAGGCGAGTCCGCGTAGCGCTACAAGAGCGGTCACCCTGAGCTCAATCGAATCAGCCGCTAAAGTACAGTCGAACAGCGACTAGGACCTCTTCCGGAGTGATGATTCCGTTGAAGTAGTCCCTTACGGCCTTGACGACCTCTTCTCTGTCGATTGATCCGTTCGCATTGACGTCATACCGGCTTCTCACCCTCTGCTCCAACTCCTCCTGAGAGGGAGCCATCACTGAAAACGATGCACTGTCGAATGCAAGCCTGACGTTTTCGGCGGACGTGAGAGTGACCTGGACCGTGTAATCTCCCGTCGGGCAGTCGGATGAGATTGTCACGGTCCGCACCTCGGGATCCTCGTCGACGACCTGCAAGTCCTGGTCGGCGCCCATGCCGTTCCCCTCGCAGATGTCGGCGTCAGCGCCGTTGGCGTCTAGGGCGTCGGCCCTGTATGTGAGGTTGGCTGAGCTGCTCGGGGTGAGACCTGCAAATGACAGCGTGGCCGTTGCCGCTTCACCCTGTAGGACAGGGCTAGCCGGCGACAACTCAATCGTAACGTGCAGACCCTCGCGTGTGACGGTGACGGTGTATGTCTGGGTTGTGGTGCCGTCTTCAGCGGTGACCTCGATGGTGATGATATTCCTGCCCACGCTGAGAGAGACCGTACCGTCTGCATCCTCCACTCCACCCAGCTTGATGACGTAGCTCGCCTCGGAGTGGTTCACAGTCGGAGTAACTGTCGTCCGGGTCACTCTGTTGGCGACAGTGGCGCTGTATGAGGTAGCGCTCGAGGAGAATGTACCGAAGTCAATGTCGCTCAATGACAGGGCGCTCAGCGTTGCATCTGAGGAGGCCAGGTTTTGCTGCGAGGTTACCAGGCGAGTGACAGTTACGGTGTAAGTCCTGGTTGTCTCTTCATCCTCAGCCGTTACCTCTATTGTGATGACGTTAGTTCCAACTGCTAGCGAGACCGTTCCGTCGGCGTCAGCCACTCCACCCAGCTTGACGACGTAGCTCGCCCCGGAGTGGTTTACGGTCGGTGTGACGGTCGTCTGCGACACACTGTTGGTAACGCTGCCAGTGTAGTTAGTAACGCTGCTGTGGAATCCTGAGCCGACAAAGGTGCGATCCTCAGCCTCTATGCCTACGCCGCTAAGCGTGAGGTTGCTGAGCGTGGCGTCCGACGATGTAGTAGCCGTGCGGGGGTCCGGCGGTATGCGAACTTCCAGCGATGTCTCTATTACCGTAGCATTCTGACTGTTCAGCATCTTCACGACCCACTTGTACAGTGTGTCCGGCTCTGGTTCAGTATACGACCAGGACAGACTGAGGCCTCCGAGATCCTCATCAAACGATTCTTGGTATCGTCCATTGACTCCTGCCGACACAAAGCTGCTGCCGTCGTGTTTGTACCTTTGCGTCACAACTCCGGTTATGCCGCGATTCCTTGGGTAAGAAACGGACAAGGTTACGGACCTGTGGCTGTACTGCACGGTATGGAAGTTCACTCGAGGATCGTCTGTGGAAAGTTGGCCGGTAGTGGGCGCCGACGCAGTTGCACGCCGAACGGTTGCGGTGTAGGTCTTGGTGGTCTGACCGTCCTCTGCAGTAACCTCTATCGTGATGACGTTGCTGCCCATTGCGAGTGAGACTGTTCCGTCGGCATCAGTTGCGCCGCCCAGCTTGATGACAAAGCTCGCCGCGGAATGGTTAGGCGCGGCCGTAACGGTCGTCTGAGAGACGCTGTGGTAGACGCTGGCTGTGAATGATGACTGTCCTTGGGTATAAGCGCGGTGGCCCACACCATCCCCAATGTCTATGCCGCTCAGTGCCAGCCATCTGAGCGTGGCGTCCGTTGACGAGGCTGTATCCGGCTCGGCACGGGTAACGGTTACGGTGTAAGTCCTGGTGGTCTCTCCGTCCTCGGCTGTGACCTCTATCGTGATGACGTTGCTGCCCACTGCGAGCGAGACCGTTCCGTCGTCGTCGGTCACGCCCCCGAGCTTGATCACGTAGCTCGCCCCGGAGTGGTTAAGCGTAGGCGTAACGGTTGTCTGCGTCACGCTGTTTGCGACGCTGGAACTGTATGATGTCGCGTAAGACGCGAATGTGCCGATGTCAATACCGCTTAGGGTGAGATCGCTCAGGCTGGGATCTGACGACAGTGAAGGTGAGCGTACTGTAACCGAGGACTCTATGACGGTTGAGCCCTGACTGTTCGTGAGCTTTAGCACCCACTTGTACAGTACGTCCGGCTCGACGTTCGTGTCGCCAACCTTCAAACTCTCGCCACCAAGGTCCCTGGTCCCGGTGTGTTCGCTGCGCATATCGGTTCCTGACGACACAAAGGTGCTGCCATCATGCTCGTACCTCTGTAACACCCAACCGAAGATGCCACGATTTCTTGGGTAACTGAATGAATAGATCGCGGAATCATGGTCGATGGAAACATTTCGGAAGTTCACGGGCGGGTTATCCGTCGATAACTCCCCCGTCGTGGGCGCGGACGCGGTTGCTCGACTGACCGTTGCCTTGTAAGTCTTGGTAGTCTGGCCGTCCTCTGCAGTTACCACGACCGTGATGACGTTGCTGCCCACTGCCAGAGAGACCGTGCCATCTGCGTCCTCGGAGGTTCCCAGCTTGATGACAAAGCTCGCCCCAGACTGGTTGAGCGTGGGCGTCACGGTCGTCTGGGAGACGCTGTTGTAAACACTGGCTGTATATGATGCCTTGCTTGACGAGAATGGTCCGATGTCGATACCACTCAGCGTCAGACCGCTCAGCGTGGCATCCGTCGAGGGCGGCGGGGCACGGTTGACCGTGACGGTGTAGGTCATCCTGGTCACCCTGTCTTCTGCCGTGACTTCGACAGTGATGACGTTGCTGCCCACGCTGAGGTCGATTACGCCGTCCGCGTCGGTTACGCCGCCCAGCTTGATCACATAGGTCGCCGCAGAGTGGGCAGGCGTAGGGGTAACGGTCGTCTGAGTCAGGCTGTTGGGAACACTGACGGTGTAGTTGAAGACAAGGGCGCTGAAACCTGGGGGAATTAAGATCCTATCGTGCTCAAGCACTATTCCGCTAAGATTCAGATTGCCTAGGTAAGCATTAGAAGAGGTTGCGGTTTTTGGGGCTACTTTGTCCTGGCCCTGGACCATGTGCGAGTCGTAGAACGTGAGCAGGCCAGCAATCGCCACTAGAAGTGCCGCTACTGTGACCCATTTCAGTCTCGATCCGACCGTTCTCGTGCTTCTAGTCATCAGTAGGTTCTTTTCCAGTCCGTCTAGTTGGCACAGATATCAGATTCTCTAATGTGATGGTGGGGAGATCAGGGTCTTTCGATTAGTGCAAACTGAGAGTGTCTGCCACTATCCGTCATTGGCATGAAAATGACCAGATACACAGCCCTCAACTCGTCATTCCGGCCTTGAGCCGGAATCCAAGGGCGGGGCACGGGCAGGCCCCCATTGTCATTGCTCGCTGTGCGGGTTGCAACCCGCATGGGCGATTCCCGCGAAAGCGGGAATCCATAGGCCAGCGACTACTTAATCTGGATAACCGAGAGACCCTGCTCACAGGCAACTCCCAACTTGTCACCCGGTGGCGGCGTGCGGTAGAGTATCTTCAGCTTTGACTCAGTATGTGACACTCGGGCGAGGGCTCTAGAGATCTTCGCGGACAGGTGGCCGAGCGGCTGAAGGCGCGCCCCTGCTAAGGGCGTAGGGTCTTTATAGGGCCCTCGTGGGTTCGAATCCCACCCTGTCCGCCACTGTATCGAAACACGATCCCCGGCGCTGCGATGACATTCGACTGCCGACGGGTTTGCCTCAAACCAGCCGCGGCGGCGATGTCCCCGAGTCAGAGCCCAGACCCGTCATCAGGGAGACAATGAACAGAGGCGTACTGGAAAAGTACAAGGACCACCTCCCGGTGTCCGGCGACACGCCGATGATTTCGCTTGGAGAGGGAGACACTCCCATGGTGAAGTCGCGCACCATAGGCCCGATGGTTGGGTGCGAAGAGCTCTACTTCAAGCTGGAAGGGTGTAACCCCACCGGATCGTTCAAAGACAGGGGCATGGTGGTGGCGGTCGCCAAGGCGATCGAGGCGGGCGGGCGGAGTATCGCATGCGCTTCCACGGGCAACACCAGCGCGTCAGCCGCCGCATACGGGGCATACCTGGACCTTCCCACGACCATAATAGTGCCCAAGGGCAACATATCCAGGGGGAAAATGGCGCAGGCTATAGCCTACGGCGCCCGCATCATGCTGATTCGCGGCAGCTTCGACCACGCGCTCGAACTCGTCCGCGAACTCACCGCGAGAAACCCCATCACCCTCGTCAACTCAATCAACCCCAACCGCATCCAGGGTCAGAAGACAGCATCGTTCGAGATCGTCGAAGACCTTGGCACCTCCCCGGACTTCGTGTTCATCCCCGTTGGCAACGCCGGTAACATCACCGCATACTGGCTTGGCTTCCAGGAGGCTTACATCAACGAATGGTCGGCCGTGCGCCCGAAGATGATGGGCTTCCAGGCACAGGGCGCTGCTCCAATCGTCAGGGGGGACATCGTACCGGAACCGGAGACGATCGCGTCTGCAATCAGGATAGGCAACCCTGCGAGCTGGAACAGCGCGATCAGGGCGCGTGACGAGTCAGGCGGCACAATCGACATGGTCTCGGACCAGGACATCCTGGACGCCTACCGGATGATGGCCAACAGCGAGGGTGTCTTCTGCGAGCCGGCGTCCGCCGCGGGCGTTGCAGGCTTGCTCAAGCACTCCGAAGCTGGACTGGACTTGGAAGGCAAGAAGGTCGTGTGCATAATCACAGGATCTGGGCTGAAGGATCCCGACCTCGCTAACGAGATCGAGCCGGAGTGGATGGAGGAGTACCCTCCAGACCTGGCTGCGGTCGAGCAGGCGCTGTCGGTGGAGTAGAGGAGTCAGTATAGAGTGACCACTGAGGTCAGATCAGAGAGCTTTGATTCCATCTGGAGTCTCTGGGAACAGATTCTCCCAGAATGCGTTACCGATACAGTGTTCGTGACTCCATGGTGGCACAAGACTTGGTGGGACAACTTTGGCGGCTCCAGAGAGCTTCGCATCCTGTCCGTTTACGACGACGACGATCTGCTCGGGATCGCCCCGCTGATGTCTGATGGAGACAGGCTGACATTTCTGGGCGACAAAGACCTCTCCGACTACTTCGACTTCGTGGTGCCGGAGGGCAGGGTCGAGCGGTTCTTCCCCGCGCTGTGGGAACACCTGTCGGCGGGCGACTGGGCCACACTGGACCTGCCGTCTCTTCCCAGCGGGTCGCCAACGCTGGAGCATCTTCCGAGCCTCGCTCACAGCATGGACATGAGTGTGACGATCGAGGAGGAGGAGACGACTCCCAAGGCGGAGCTTCCCCCTACGTGGGACGAGTTCCTTGCCGGGCTGAGGAAGAAGGACAGGCACGAGCTGAGGCGCAAGCTGCGGAGGCTGGATAGAGAGAACAGCCACCGCCAGTACGTAGCCGACGACGGCGAGGTGCTGAACGGTTCGATGCAGGACTTCTTCAGACTGCTGCGAGCGAGCCGCGACGATAAGAACGAGTTCCTGACGCCGGAGCGGGAGACTTTCTTCCTGGACATCGCAAGGGAGTCGGTCAGCCGGGGCCAGTTCAGGCTGAGCTTCCTGGAGGTGGACGGCGAGAACGTCGCCGCCTGCATCTGCTTCGACTACGGTGGTGACTATCTGCTATACAATAGCGGCTACGATCCCAGCTACTCGAGACTGAGCGTAGGCCTGATAAACAAGGCGCTGAGCCTCCAGATGGCGATTGAAGAGGGCCGAAAGACGTTCAACTTCCTAAAGGGTGATGAGAGGTACAAGTACAACCTGGGCGGCCAGGATGAGCTTGTGTTTCATCTGACGATTTCACGGTAGAGGTGTGTATGTGTAGAAGCCTGGCGCTGCTGAGCTACCATGGCTGTCCTGTGGCAAGGCTGGGCGAGAAGGACACCGGCGGCATGAACGTCTATGTCCTGCAGCTAGCCAGGGAGTACGCCAGAAGAGGGAACCGGGTCGATGTCTTCACCCGGTACCACGACCCTACCGACCCGAAGATCGTGGAGATCGAAGAGGGCGCAAGGGTCATACACCTGGAGGCCGGCCCCCTCGACGCTTCCAAGAACGATCTGTTTTCCTACATCCCCAGCTTCCTCGACGGACTGTACCGCTTTCGGAGGGAAGAGGGGAACAGCTACGACCTGATCCACAGCCACTACTGGCTGTCCGGCATGGTGGGCGCGACCCTGACCAGGGAATGGGGCGCTCCACACGTGGCGACGTTCCACACGCTGGCGAAGACCAAGATGCGTGCCAGGCCCGGGGAGCACGAACCCCAGCTGCGCCAGGACATTGAGGCGCACGTAATGTCCGTCGCCAACGGCATCGTCGTATCGACCGACGAGGAGCGACAGGACGTTATCAGGCACTACGATGCCCCTCCCCGGAACATCCACGTCATCCCGGCCGGTGTCAACCTGGACACGTTCCAGCCGGTGGACCAGGCTGACGCGCGAGCGGAGCTTGGCATCAGGGAGGAGCGAGTCATCCTCTACGTCGGCAGGATCGAGCCGCTCAAGGGCATCGACATCCTGCTGCGGGCGGTGCCGATGATGGAGTACGGTCAGGACCTCAGGGTGCTGGTCGTCGGCGGGAACCCTAGCAACGACGCTGAGTTGGACAGGCTGAAGACGCTGACGTCCGAGTTGGGCATCGGAGACTCCGTGACGTTTACCGGATCGGTGCCTCAGGGCGTGCTTCCGACGTACTACAGCGCAGCGGACGTGTTCGTTCTGCCGTCCCACTCGGAGAGCTTTGGGCTGGCCCCATTGGAGGCGATGGCCTGCGGGACGCCGGTGGTGGTGTCCAGGGTAGGCGGCATGAAGACGTTCGTGAACAGCGGCGAGAATGGCTACCTGGTGCCGTGGCGGTGTCCGGAGTCGTTCGCGCAGCGGCTGGACGTTCTCCTAGCCAACCCTGAGCTCAGGGACGCTATGGGGCAGGCGGCGCGCCAAAAGGCGCTCAGCATGGGCTGGGGCAGCGTCGCCGACCGGATGCTGGACTACTACTCCACTCACATCGACGACTCCTGGGCCGGTCTCGCCGGAGACTGAGGGGCTCCCGCCAGGGGGCTTCAGACAGCTTGAGGGACATGGCACAACAGGGCGACGAGAGAAGGCGGTGGCTTGAAGAACTCGTCGAGAAGAGGGGAATGCCCATCTTCGAGACGATGGACAGCCTGATCGATGAAGCGTATGAACGCGTTATGCGGGAGCGTCGCAGGCAGGCGGCAGGGCGTCTGATCAGACTACAAGTGGAGGATCCGCCGGACGCTGCAACGATCTCTCGTGAGTTGGAGTCTGCCCATGAGCCCGGCGGCGGAGTTGGCTGACCAGCATTCCACGGTTAGCGCCCGAGACCTCGTTCATGCCGCGGTGATGCAACGCTTGGGAGCCGTCCGGATCATCTCCTCGGACACTGATTTCGACCGCATACCGGGAGTAGTCAGGCTGGACCCAGCTGATGTGGGAGAGTGGAGCAGTTCAGTGTTGAATGGCGAGGCTGGTTTAGGACTGAGATAGATCGGGCCGCCGTCGACCATCTGTGTGCTGCATTCGTATCCATTTAGATTTGTACGGGTCGGCGAACGTCGGACAGGTGCATTATTCGAAATTCCATATATTCCTTAAATGTTGACCAGTTTTTTGGTTCACCATTTGACCAACACCTCGGCTATTATGAGTGTAGGGGGAGCGTTATACGGCTAAGTTCATCTAGGACACAAGCTGATGAACGGAATAGAAACAAGCGACCCGGAAGGGGACATCATCCGGACACCCGAACGTGAAGCTCTCCCGCTTCGAATTAAGCAACACGTGTGGCGATGTATTGCTCGCGGGTTCCTGCTACTCATCCCTTTGTTCATAACCATTCTCATAGTCCGATACCTCGTGGGCTTCGCGGGCAGCGTGATAAGTCCATTCGTGGACTTCATGCTTGGGAGGCCAATCCTGCACGATGTCCCCGGCGCGACGCTCATTGTCTGGACATCGGTCACGGCTTCGGCCCTTGTGACGTTCTATGGTCTCGGAATGCTGGTCACCGGTGAAAAGGGCCAGAACAAGGTTGCGCTCGGAATCAACGCCTTTCTGAGTCGCATACCGATAGTCAAGTCGATCTACGACGTGGCGAATCAGACGACCAAGGCTCTCTCGACCCCGAGGGAGAACGCTTTCAGCAGGGTCGTGTTCCTGGAATGGCCAAGGCCTGGAGTGAGGGCGCTGGGGCTGGTGACAGGACAGTGCGTCCTGCCGCATGACGACCGGACGATGCTCGTCATCTACATCGCAACCGTGCCGAATCCGACATCGGGGATGCTGGCGGTCATTCCTGAAGACGAGGTGACCGACGCGGGCATTACCGTCGAACAGGCGATGAAGATCATCTTCTCCGGCGGCATAGTAATCCCCGAAGGATTGCAGGAGACGATAACGGTCGTAAATGGCCGGGATCGTAAGCTTGGGGCCACGGGGCAGGACCCCTGCTAAGCGACTGTCCTCAGTCCGAACTTCCCAGCCCCGACAGAGAGTCCGGGACCGAGTCCATTCCGTAGTAGCTGTGCCGTATCGCGTCCTCTTGCATGTGCACGATTCTGATGCCTGAAGGATCGGGGCCGAGTGGATAGCCCACCGCGCCGGTCGTGACCATCATCAGCCCGGCATCGTTGGCATAGACATTCTTATGAAGGTGCCCGGCAAAGACCGCTGACGCATCGAAGTCCCTGAGAATCCCGACGATAACGGCGCGCCGTTCGATCGGGACGGTCCACATGCTGTCCGGTTCAGCTGCATGCTCCTGGAACAGCGGGTGGTGTGTGAACAGTACGAGGTGCTGTACGCCTCGCCTTCTGGCGGCGCTGAGGTCGTCGATCATGAACTGGACGATGCGGTCCCACTCACCGGGAACGTTGACGGGATCGAACGCCACCGAGCTGTTGATGACGACGAAGTGGCAGTCGCCGTGGTCGAAGGAGTAGTTGTCCGGTCCGAAGCGCTGCCGGTACAGGGCGAGTGAGTCCGACGTCGGCGCCTCTCCGACGTCATGGTTGCCTGGGACGAGGCGCATGGGGATGTTCTCGTCCAGCGTTTCGGTGATTCTTACGAGCTCATCGACCTGCGCCTGGTTGGCGGCGTCGTGCACGAGGTCGCCGCAGACAACCGCGAACGCGGGGTTGAGGCGGTTGGTCGCCTCAATGGCGGCAGTGTACAGTCGGGTCTCGTCGGCGAATCCAGTGATAGGTCTGGGAGCTTTGCGTACGAGCAGGCCCCTGGCGTGGCGCTCCTCGATATCGTCGTCGGTGTACTCGCTGATTGAGGCGAACATGCCGAACTGGGGATCGGCCATCTGGACGAAGTGGAAGTTCATTCGTTGACTACGCTCCTAAAGACTGCGCTCGAACCAGACGGAGTGGTGGACCTGTCGATAACCTAGCTTCAGGTACAGCTCGCGGGCGGGAGTGTTCTCCGAGTCCACCTCCAGCTCGATGGCGTTTACGCCCTGCTGCCTGAGATACTCCATGCCGGTCACGACAACTGCGGTGCCCAGTCCGTTGCCCCTGTACTCGGGATGGACGCCGGTCATCGAGACGAAGCCGACCTTGCCGAAACGGTTTTCGTTCCTGAGCGTCCAGTTGTATCCGGCGGGTCTGTCCCCGTCCATTACGAAGATGATGCCGTCAGGGTCGGTGCTGGCGATTCGGACCCGCGCCGCGATCTCGTCGACGGTGTTGGGGCAGAAGCCCCAGTGTTGTCCGAACGCGGCGTTCTGGAGCTCGGTCAGCATAGCCTCGTCTTCGCCCAGCTTGAAAGACTTCAGTCGAAAGTTAGGGGGCATATTTAACGCTGGAAGGTCTCCGCCGCTCCAACGCATCTGCCAGTAGTCTTTAACCCGCTCGAACCCCTCGGACTCCAGCATGTGGCGGGCGTCTGCGGCGCCTGCGGATGTCTGGATGTGCAGCACACCCACGCCGAGGGCCTCGACCTGATCCGTGGCTGCGCGCAGCAGCCGCCTTCCGATCCCCTCTCCTCGAAACGGTTCGAGCACTCCGCCTGCAACAACCGCGCGGCTTATAGAGACCTCGGGGAAGAGCTGATAGTAGCCAACGAGATCGGCGCCGGAGTGTGCGAGCGTCAGATTGGTTTCGGGGTGCACCGATGGATGCGAAAGCGTCTGTCGCACCAGTTCGGAGTCGACCTCTTTCTCCGTGCCTCCCGTTCCGCTGATGCTGGTGAGCAGTCGAGAGACAGACTCAAGGTCGCCCCACTCGAATTTTCGTAGAGTGATGTCGTTCATGTTCCCCGCTTGCACTGGTGCCGTTCTGGAGCCAGACCGATTGTATCAGAGGGACAGGCGAGTCAGAAGTCAGAGTCTTTTGATTACTGGGCATCGTAAAAGTGAGGCCGACGTCGATCACCCTCACGCCAGCGCTCTACCTGAGGGAAGAGATACTTTCTAAAGTTGCCCCGAGACTATTGCGCCAATCGACAGGGCCATGGACCTCAGGTGGGCCTGGGGACTTCTGAAAGTCTCTCGAGGGAGAGGCTGCTGCTGACAGCCTTGAATCCATACCTGTAAACTGAGACGTCGAATCCCGATTTCCGAACAGGAGGCCGATCTACGATCATGGACAGACCCGAACGAGCGCTGGTAGTTACTCCGCATCCCGACGATGCGGAGATCGGCTGCGGTGGGACCGTTGCCGGTTGGATTGCGGAAGGAACGGAGGTGTACTACGTTCTGTGCACCAACGGGGACAAGGGCACCAGCGACCCCGATCTAACCTCCGAACGCCTGGCAGAGATCCGCGAGCGAGAGCAGGCCGAGGCTGCCGACGTGCTGGGCATCAAGGAGGTCGTGTACCTGAGAATTCCGGATGGCGCACTCGAGGACACGTCTGAGTTCAGGGAGCGCCTGGTACACGCGATCCGGCGGTTCAGACCCGACGTGGTCTTTGCCACCGATCCGAACCGACGCAGCTTCTACCTCCATCGAGACCACAGGATGTGCGGCATGGTGACCATGGACGCGGTGTTTCCCTACGCGCGAGACCGGCTGCACTACCCAGAGCACATTACAGAAGACGGCCTGGACACCCACAAGGTCGGCGATGTCCTGTTCTGGGGCACCGAGGAGCCTGATACGTACATAGACATCACCGACACGATCGACCTCAAGATAGAGTCGCTGAAGAAGCACGCGTCTCAGATTTCCTCTGAAGACGGCACCGATGTGGGCGACTTCGTCAGGGCGAACGCGCGGAGGATCGGACAGCGCGCGGACATGCCCTACGCCGAGGCGTTCCGAAGAATCAACATTCGCAGTTAATGTACGACCTCCACGCACACATCCTGCCGGGTGTGGACGATGGGTCCAGGACGCCAGGAGAAACGCTCGAAATGTCGCGGGTCGCGGCGGAGACCGGCACGAAGATCGTTCTCGCCACTCCGCATCGGAAGGACGTGACCGAGAACTGGTCGGTCGGGCACATCCGCCGCCTGATCTCAGACATGAACGAGCAAAACGCGGAGCACGGCGTCGACATCTCCCTCATGCTGGGGATGGAGAACCATCTCGACGAGGCGCTGCCCGCCGAGATAGACGCGGGGCGCGCGCTCACGATGAACGGCAGCCGGTACATCCTGGTGGAGATGCCGTTCTTCGGCAGACCGGACTTCATAGAGAGTACGTTGTCCGAGATCCAGGAGATGGGACTGACGCCAGTGCTGGCACACCCGGAACGAATTGAGACGTTCCAGCAGGACGTCGGTCTGCTCGCAAGCCTCATTGAGCGAGGGATGATCAGCCAGATCACCGCCGGGAGCGTCGTTGGCACATGGGGCGACGAGGTCAAGCGGTTCACCCACGAGCTGCTCAACAGGCGACTGGCGCACATCATGGCGTCTGATACGCACTCGCCCACCGGTCTGAGGTCACCCAGGCTCGGGGTTGGGATCGAGGTCGCCGCGTCCATCGTTGGGGCCGATTGTGCGACAGCAATGGTGGTGGATGCGCCGCTGGCTATTCTTGAGGATAGGCCCGTTGACTTTGAGGGACCACTCTGAATGCATTGAAGGTCAAGACAGCAACGCCTTGGGCGGACCGCACTGTTCTCTGGTCGAACGGGAATCGACAACTGCCTTGGAGCTGATCGGGTTGCTCGCCTGATGCAGGGACGCACGTTGGATTTTAGTAGGATCGTCCGGGCTGCGCAGCACTCGCTGGCGGGTCTGCGCAGCGCGATAAGAGGGGAGGCCGCGTTCAGGCAGGAACTCATCCTGGCGCTGATTCTGACTCCCATCGCGTTCTGGCTGGGCGAAAACGGAGTCGAGCGGGCGTTGATGATTGGGTCGCTGCTGGTTGTGTTGATAGTCGAGCTTGTCAACTCGGCCATCGAGACGGTGGTTGATAGGGTAGGCACTGAGCTTCACGACCTTTCCGGCAGGGCGAAGGATCTCGGCTCGGCGGCGGTGTTTATCTCCTTGCTCGCGGTCCCGATTGTGTGGGGGCTTGTACTTCTGGGTTAATACCATTTTGCTTTGATTACACTGCAATCTCGCTCGCCAACCGCAGTGGATTCCCGCTTTCGCGGGAATGACGGGTGGGCGCGCGGGAGTGGCGGAAAGGGCTGTGCCTACTAATCTGGGACAGTTTCAGGCCGGTCCTCGACCCTTAGACGCCCTTCCTCGATCAGTTTAGAATGGCGAGGGCTGGGACTTCTCCACGAACTCGACTCTAGGGGGACATCATGAGCAGACTTGAGGGACAGGCCGCGATCGTAACCGGCGGAGCGCTGGGTATTGGCGGGGCCACTTCGCGCCGGCTCGCGGAAGAAGGCGCCAGCGTGCTGATAGCTGACGTTGACATTGACGCGGCCCTAGCCAACGCTGAGACCATTGCTGAAGCCGGCGGACATGCAGTCGCAATGCGGGCGGACGTGAGCCGCGCGGATGAGATAGAGGCGATGGTCGAAAGGGCTCATGCAGAGTTCGGCAAAATCGACATCTTGGTCAACAACGCGGTGTCATCAGACCTGTGGGGTGGAGACAACGATCTTGGGAACATATCGGAGTCCGACTTCGACGCCGGTATAGGCATCCTGGTGAAGGCGCACTTCCTGGCAGCCAAGTTTGCGGTGCCCTACATGCGTCAGACCGGACGTGGCAGCATCGTGAATATCTCGTCTGTGCACGGGCTGTTCGGCGCGCCCGGCGCGCTGATCTATGAGACCGGCAAGCATGCGGTCATCGGAATCACGCGGCAGCTTTCGACCGAGCTTGGGCCGGACGGCATCAGGGTGAACGCCATCTGTCCGGGCCACATCGTCACCGAGCGAGGGCAGGAGCGGTGGGACAGAATTCCCACAGGACTGGACTTTTTCGTGGACCAGTACCCGGTGGGACGCGTCGGACGCCCGGTGGACATCGCCAATGCGGTCGCCTTCCTGTGCTCCGACGAGGCGAGCTTCATAACCGGGCACGCCCTTGTGGTCGATGGAGGTCTCACGGTGCAGCTCCAGGAGAACTTTGGAGTCAGCCAGGGGCACTTCATCCAGCAGCGACCCGAGACCGAGCTGCCCTACTGACGCCCCAGGAGTCTGTCTTCGCACACTAGCGTTTCCCGAAGGAGCAAGCCATGAACACAGTTGGAATTGTTCTTCCCTGGCTCAAGGTGGCAGCAGCGTTATAGCCTATCGAAAGGAGCGAACATGAGCACGGTCGGAATAGACCATATTGCGATGCCCACGGCAAATGCCGAGAGGCTGATCGAGTTCTACAAGCGCATCGGCTTCACGATCAACGACGAAGACGCCTGGCGCGCGGGCCACGCGAACGCATTTTCCATCCAGGTTGGAAACTCCAAGATCAACGTCCATCCGGAGGGGTACACGGCGAGTCTTCGGGGCCCGACCGCCGTTCCCGGGTCGGCCGATATCTGCTTCGTGTGGGGCGGAACGGCAGAAGAGTGCAGCAGGATGCTCGAGGAAGCGGGTGTCGAGATCATCGCAGGTCCGGGGCCTCGTCGGGGCGCTCTGCAGCATCGGAACGCCGTCAGTCTCTATGCGCGCGATCCTGACCAAAACCTGCTGGAGTGGATGATTTACCTGGACGAGTAACACATCAAGGCAGTCTGTTCAGAGGCGAGTCTGTCCGTCGTCCTGAAGCGCGGAACACGTTTGACGGCTCACACCTTGATTGCTACACTCGCGCCGTGGCAAGCGGGACAATGAGTTCGTTTGTCCGCGCTGTTGCGCAAATAGTTCTCACTTGTATCTCAAATTCTGTGGAGGGGATCATGAGCGGAACCCATTCTGAGCTTAATCGAGACACCTTCCTGTGGATGTACAGGACGATGTTGACAATACGAAGGTTTGAGGAGCAGTCGCGCCGCGAGGCTGACGCGGGCAAACTGCGCGGGATGCACTCTTCCATCGGCCAGGAGGCGGTGCCGACCGGCATCTGCGCCCACCTACGAGACGACGACTTCGTGCTGGGTACCCACAGGAGCCATCACCACTGCATCGCCAAGGGAGTAGACCTGAGCGAGATGATGGCCGAGCTGCTTGGCAAGTCCACCGGCACCAACAAGGGTAAGGGCGGCACCATGCACATCGCCGACATCAACAAAGGGATGCTGGGCGCGAACGGCGTAGTTGGCTCCAACATTCCGGTGGCGACGGGCGTCGGTCTGAGCGCCAAGGTGAGGGGCACCGACCAGGTCAGCGTGGTCTTCTTTGGAGACGGCGCGTCCAGCCAGGGTGTGCTGCACGAGTCGATGAACCTCGCGAGCATCTGGAAGCTCCCAGTGCTGTTCGTGTGCGAGAACAACCGATACGCGGAGGCCACGCCGTTCGAGTTCACCGTCGCGGGAGCGTCGGTCGCCAACCGCGCCGCCGGGTATGACATGCCAGGCGTCTCGGTGGACGGCCAGGACGTCATCGAGATGCACGAGGTCGCGTCCCAAGCTGTTGCCCGGGCGCGTAACGGTGACGGTCCGACGCTCATCGAGGCCCAGACCTACCGATACCAGGGCCACTTCGGGGCAGACGATCCACTCGGATACAGGACACAGGAAGAGGAAGACTACTACGAGGCGCGCGACTGCCTCGTCCGAATCGAGAAGCACCTCGTGGACGGCGGATTCGCCACCGAAGCCGAGCTCAAGACAATCAATGACGAGTGTGTAAAGGCGGTCTCAGACGCAACGGCGTTCGCAGACGACAGCCCGTTCCCCGAGCCTGATGAGCTGATGACGGACGTGTATGTGAGGTATGGGTAATGGGTAGCAGGCGCAGCCGTTCAACCACCGCCCAGCGTTAAGTGTCAACAACCAGGAGGAACCAATGGTAGCTGAAGCCGTTAGACAGGTCTCATACATACAGGCGATCAACGAGGCCATACAGCAGGAGATGGAGCGCGACGAAAACGTCATCGTCATGGGCGAGGACATCGCCGGCGGCGGCGACAGGGATGACAAGCAGGACGCCTGGGGCGGCCCCATGAGGCTGACCAAGGGGCTGGTGGGCCAGTTCGGGCGCGGCAGGGTGCGCGATACTCCCATTTCGGAGGCCGGGTTCGTCGGAGCCGGCGTGGGCGCTGCCGCATCGGGGCTGCGACCCATCGTCGATCTGATGTACGTCGGATTCTACGGCGTCTGCGCCGACCAGATCACCAACAACGCGGCCAAGATCCACTACATGTTCGGCGGCAAGGTAACCATACCGCTGACGATCATGACGGGCACGGGAGCGGGAACCAACTCCGCCGCCCAGCACTCGGAGACGCTGTACTCGATTTTCACGCACTTCCCTGGTCTGAAGTGCGTCGCGCCTTCGGACCCATACACCGCCAAGGGTCTGATGACTGCCGCGATACGAGACAACGACCCCGTCATAGTCTTCAACAACCGCCAGCTCATGGGAATTCGCTTTGACGTCGATGTACCTGAGGAGCCTTACGAGATAGAGATCGGCAGCTCTCGCGTCGTGCAGGAAGGCACCGACATAACGCTAGTCGGCATCAGCTACATGACGAACGTGTGTCTACAGGCAGCTGCGGCATTGGAGGAGCAGGGATACTCGGTAGAGGTAGTGGACCTGCTATCGCTGTCGCCAATGGACAACGAGACGATACTCGAATCGGTCAGGAAGACCCGCAAGGTCGTGATAGTCGACGAGGACTATCCTCGCTGCTCGATCGCTTCGGACATCTCCGCGCTCGTGGCAGAGGAGGCGTTCGACTACCTCGACGCTCCGCCGAAGCGACTGAACGCGCCTCACGCTCCCGTGCCGTACAGCAGGCCGCTGGAGGCGCTCTTCGTGCCGACAGCCGAGATGACTGTTGACGCGGCGCTCAGCGTACTCGAATAGGACGGCGACCGCACGAGTAATCCCGGGGGAAGTACGTTGGCAACTCCGATAGTTATGCCCAGACTGGGCGACTTCATGACTGAGGGCGTCGTGGTGCGGCTCGCCAGAAGCCGTGGAGACGATGTCAGCCAGGGTGAAGTCATCGCCGAGATCGAAACTGAGAAGCTCAACTACGACCTCGAATCGGTGGCAGGCGGCCGGTTCCACCCGGTCGTCGACGAGGGAGCGACAGTAGCTGTCGACGGCCTCATCGGGTACGTGCTTGCCGAAGGGGAAGAGCCGCCCGTCCAGGAAGCCCCGACGGCTCCAGCTGCAAGGGCCGCGAGCAGGCGGGCTCCGCAGAGACGCCAGGCCGCGCGTCGGCAGAGTGGCGGATCGGTGCGTTCGACGCCGGGCGCGCGAAGGGTGGCGGCCAGTCTTGGGGTCGATATATCGCAGGTGACGCCCACCGGCCCTGGTGGACGCGTGGTGGAGGCAGATGTGCGCGCTTTTGCCGAGGCGCAGGCCGCCAAGCCTGATGTGGTGCCCTCGACTCCAGGCGCGCGAAGGGTGGCGTCCAACCTGGGCGTGGACTTGTCGCAGGTGACGGCCACCGGTCCGCGTGGCCGAGTAGTCGAGGCGGACGTTCGCGCATTCGCCGAGGCGCAGGCTGCTGAACAGGCTCCAGCCATGCCTCCGGGCTTGCCTGAGCCGTCGAGGAGCGAGCCGCTCAGCGGGATGCGTCGGAGCATCGCGCGGCACATGTCCGACAGCCTCAGAAGCTCCGCCCAGCTATCGTACTTCCTCGAAGTGGACGTGACCGAGGTCCAGCGGATGCGCCGCGAAGCGTCCCGAGACCAGGACACCACCATAACCCTGGCACATGTGCTCATCAAATCTTGCGCGGAAGCGCTCAGACGAGTACCCGCAATGAACTCGGTGCTGGCCAACGGGACTATTCACTATTTCGACCAGGTGAACGTTGGGGTGGCGGTTGCGCTGGACGACGGGCTAATCGTTCCGACGCTGCGTGACGTGGGCGCCATGAGCTTGGGTCAGATCGCCGCCGCAACCCACGAGATGGCGAACAAGGCCCGAGCGAGCGAACTGTCTCCGGACGACGTTGTCGGCGGCACCTTCACAATCAGCGTGCTTGGCTCGGTCGATGGGTTCACACCCATACTCAACCCGCCGCAGAGCGGAATTCTTGGAGTAGGTCGCGTTGTTCAGAAGCCCGTAGTCTCGCGCGGTGAGATCGTGGTCAGAGAGATGCTGACGCTTAGCCTGACGGCGGACCACCAGGTCATCGACGGCGCGGTGGCGGCGAGCTTCATGCGGCGACTCCAGGCGACCGTCGAGCGACCGGCAAGACTGTTCAGGTAGGTGGCCAATGGACTACGTTAAACTCGGTCGCAGCGGGCTGAAGGTGTCACGGGTGTGTCTTGGCACCAATATGTTTGGCGCGGGATACGTCGACGACGAACGCGCTATGTCGGTGGTCGATGCCGCGCTCGATGCGGGCGTCAACTTCATCGATACTGCCGACGCCTATAACGCCGGTCACTCTGAGGTCGTCGTGGGCAAGGCAGTGCGAATGCGCAGACACCGGTTTGTCGTTGCTACAAAGGGATTTGTCGCCACGGGCGACGGACCCAACGACGTCGGACTGTCTCGCAAGCACCTCATCGACGCGATCGAGAGCAGCCTCCGCAGGCTGGGGACGGACTACATCGACCTGTACCAGGTCCACTACTTCGACCCCGATACGCCGCTCGAGGAGTCGCTCGGCACGCTGGACGACATGGTGCGGACGGGCAAGATCCGATACATTGGCTGCTCCAACTTCGCCGCGTGGCAGCTCACCAGGGCGCTGTGGGTGAGCGACAAACGCGGACTCGAGCGATTCGAGTCGGTCCAGCCTGAGTACAACCTTGGTAAGCGAGACATCGAGGGCGAGCTGTTCGCCGCCTGCGATGATCAGGGAGTTGGCATCATCCCCTACCAGGTATTCATGGGCGGCGTGCTGACGGGCAGATACGATTCTGCCGCAGGGCCTCCGGACGACAGCCACATGGCATCCCGGCACGCCCAGCGAGCCAAAGACACCTACTGGAACGAGCGTACTTTCGGCATGGTCGAGATGCTCAGGACAGTCGCAGCGGAGTTGGAAGTAAGTGTCCCTCAGCTTCTCATCGCATGGACATTGTCGCGTCCACAGATCACGTCGGTGATCGTAGGCGCGTCCCGTCCCGATCAGGTGGCAAGCAACGCCGAGGCGACTACGATAGACCTGCCCACCGAGGTGGTATCGCAACTCGACGCACTTTAGGCTGGAGCGGACTTCACACATGCAGATAACCCCACACGTTTACAACATGCACATCGACGACGGCGCGGTCTCACATCCGGGAGGGTCGAACAACTACTTCGTGGGAGACCCGTCCGACGAGATGGCGCTGATCGACACTGGCGATCACTGGCGCGAATGGACGCAGTCTATCCTCGACTACTACGCCGAGCTCGGGAAGCCAAGGATCAAGGCGATCCTGATCACGCACGGTCACGCCGACCACATCGGCGGACTGGACCGCGTGCATGAGGCCACAGGGGCGACGGTGCGCTGCCACCCTGAGCTCGTGGATCGTCTTCGCAAGGTCCTCGGCGACGATGATGCCGTCGCGCCGCTGGAAGACAACGAGGAGGTTGAAGTAGCTGGCGCCACGCTGCGAGCGTTGTTCACGCCGGGACACGAGGTCGACCACGTCTGCTACCACCTGGCAGAGGACGGAGTGATGTTCACGGGTGACACGGTGCTCGGCGCATCTTCAACGTCGGTAGGCGATCTCGCGGCGTACATGGAGTCACTCCAGGCACTCATTGAGATCGGTCACGAGACAGTGTGCCCAGCGCACGGCCCGGTGGTCCCTCCACCCAAGGGGAAGGGACTGATTCAATGGCAGTACGATCACAGGGCGCGACGAGAGACGCAGGTGCTGGATGCGCTCAAGGACGGCCACACAACCGCCGAGGCGATCACTGAGTCGATATACCCGCGCGACCTCAAGCCCGGACTGAAGCGGTCGGCACAGCGAAACGTGACCACTCACCTGGCGAAGCTCAAGAGTGCTGGGGTCGTCGATGAGACTCCAGCAAGTTTCCGTTTGGTGTGATAAACTAAATTTGTGACGACTTCAGACGCCAGAATCGAACGATTGGAAGATACTTTCGGCGAAATTCGTGACCGGCTGAATCGGATGGATGAACGGTTTGAGCGGATCGATGCGCGCTTTGATCAGTTGCACGAGCAAACGGCAACCGGATTCGACCACGCTAATGCACGCTCCGATCAGTTAAACGAGCAGATGGCAACCGGATTCGACCGCGCCAATGCACGCTCCGACCAGTTAAACGAGCAGATGGCAACCGGATTCGACCGCGCCAATGCACGCTCCGACCAGTTAAACGAGCAAATGGCAACCGGATTCGACCGCGCCAATGCACGCTCCGACCAGTTAAACGAGCAAATGGCAACCGGATTCGACCGTACCAATTCGCGCATCGACAGTCTTCATGGTCAAATGGCGATCGGATTCGATCACGTAAACGTGCGGTTGGACCGCATTGAAGGCCGCGCTGCCAATCAATACCGGTGGCTTGCGGGAATAGTCATCACCATGTCTGCCGGGATGATTGCCAGCACAATCACAATCGCAGTGGCGGTAATTGGCAAGTTATAGCTTCGAGATATTAGGTCGGATCATCCGTCCGCAGCTGCGACAGGCCATTCAAGATACGCCTTTGCCAGCGCCTCCCCTTCGTCGGTCAGATCCTCGATGTCCTTCATGGACTCTTCGCTGTGGGGTTCGAGGAACAGGAACACGACCTCGGCCACCTGCCTCCTTGTGGCCTCCTGAATGGCCAGTGCGTACCCTGCCGCCTGCGGGCGATAGCGGGCAGCGGCGGCGGACACCCCTTCGGCGCTGACCGAGTCGGTCTTATAGTCCACAATTACCAGTTCTCCGCCCGGAGTCTCAAACAGCAGGTCGATGAATCCCTGGAGAGACCCGTCGCCGATCGGGACTCCGACCGGCACTTCCCGCCAGTACCGTCCCGACTCGACCGCACGTTTGACCACGGGACTCCGCACCGCGACCCTCGAAAGCCGGATGATGTCGACGAGGCGCCCCGGTATCCCCTCGGCGGCCGCCTGAGCGCGGGCCGTCTCGTCGATTCCATCGCCAGTGGCGAGGTCTATCGTCTGGAGAACTGCATGGACGGCGCGCCCTATTGACGTGCCCGCGCGTCCGCGTCTCCAGGGCTCGTCGCTCTCCTGTTCGTCCTTGGACTCTTCCCTGGCGACCTCAACCAGCCTCGTCGCCGCCACCGTGGTTGGGCGTCCCTGGCGTCCGATCACCCCGTCGCGAGCCTCGATCCACCGTGTCCTGGCCTCAAGCGAGTGTTGGGCTGTGTCGAATTTATCGTCGCGCCGCCCGTCAGTCAGGTCGGCGGGAATCGCCTGCTGCTCTGTTTGATCAGGCAGTTGGCGCCACATGTCGTCATGCTCCTCGAACTGGCTGGCGATGTACGAGGCATCAGACTCGCTTTTCGATGATCGATACACACTCAGTACCAGGTGGTCCATCGCACGGGTGGCCGCGACGTAGAGAAGCCTGACGTGTTCGTCGTCGAGCATCGCCTTCTCATCCGACGCCAGGGCTTCGTACCCCGGGGTTTGGGACACCTGACCGACGCTACCGACCTTGACCTCGACCGACCTGCCGGCGTTCGGTCTGTCTGTGCGACCGAACAGCACTGAGTCGGTGCGATTCCGTCGTCGAGCGTTCAGTCCTGTCAGAATCACCACGGGGAACTCAAGACCCTTGGAGCCGTGAACCGTCATGATTCGGACAGCGTCTTCGTCAGTCTCAGGCACGGGCGTCTCGGTCACGCGCGCTCCCTCGCTGCGCTGCCGGTCGATCCACTCGAGGAACTTACGCAGGGAGCCGCCACCGGCTTCAGCGAACGCCCGCGCCTGTGCCACGATGAACCGATACCTGCGCCACTGCTCGCGCCTGCGTGGGTGATCGACCGCGGCGGTCATCAGGGGCCGCTCCCGGACGAACGCGTCGATCAGGGCCGCGACAGAGGTCCACATCCTGCGCTCATGATAGGCGAGGAGCGCGCCCAACCCTTCGGCCACCGGGCCGTTCGGACCGCGTGAGCGAGCCAGGTAGTCGAACCGACCTCCCGACTCGTAGTACCTGAGCAGGTCCACGTCCGTACAGGCGAAGGCCGGTGAGCGGAGCGCGGCCACAATCGCGACCTCGTCGCCCGGGTCGTCTATCGCCCGGAGGCAGTTGAGCAGATCGCGGACCTCCTGCGTATCGAAGATCAACGAACTGCCCTCAAGCCTGTACGGCATACCAGCTTCGTCGAGGGCGAGCTCCAAGTCTCTCAAACCGGTGCGCGTAGGCATCAGAATGCAGATGTCGGAGAAACTGGCAGGTCGATACTCCGGCGCGCCGCCGTTCTCGCCCGAGCGCACCTGCCAGGCGTTGTCGACAATCTGTCCAAGAGCGGCCGCAATGCCCCGGCACTCCAGCGCCCTGATCTCCCCCATAGGCGCGTCGAGCGCATCTCCGAGCCGCCAGACCGAAGGGCCAGAGTCGTCGCCAGTTGTGGCTTCCCACCTGTGCCGTAAGTTTACGTACTCGGCCTGCGACTCGCTGGCTGCCATCCAGCTGCCAAACAGGTGGTTAACCCACTCGATGATCGGGCGGTGGGAGCGGAAATTCTGGTCCAGGTTCACTGGCGTCCTGCTCATCTGGTTTTTGAGAGTGTTGAGCTGCCTGACGTCCGCCCTGCGGAACCGGTAGATGGACTGCTTCGGATCACCTATGACGAACAGTCTGCCGTCTGCGGGCTTCACATTTCGCCAGTCTGTCGGACGCGCCTCAATGGGCGTTCCGTCTGGAACGTCCTCAGCGAGGAACGTGGCGATCTGCATCTGTATCGGATCGGTGTCCTGTACCTCGTCGAGCAGGATGTGCGTGTACCGCTGCCTGAAGTGGTCGCGGACGTCGATGTTGTCTCGAAGCAGATTTCGCGCCCATACCAGCAGGTCGTGGTATCCGGCGCGGCCCTCCCGCCTGCGGTCCTTCTCGTACCCTACTACGAAGTCACGCAGTGCGCGGAGAATCGGAGCCAGCGATACGTTTCTGACACGCTCGATCTCCAGGCCTACAGCATCATGGTGTTCTTGCAGGTAGTCCTTGAGCAGTTTGCAGGCGTTCACACCGGAGACAGGGTCAGTGTGCCAGTCTCCCTGCCTTCCCCGCGTCATGCGTATCGGCATGAGCCTGAACAGCATTCCCAGCGAGGCGGGCGACCCCGTGTCCATCTCGGTCAGCCGCCGGATGGACGACAACTTGGACTGGACGTGCCGGTAGAGCTGATCGTCCTCCAGGAGTTTGGAAAAGCTGCACAGTCGATCGAGCTCATGGGCAGCGCCCGCGAGCTTCTGAGCTGACTCGAACGTGGGCATCTGCGTGTCGTCGAAGTCGACACCTTCCAGGAGGTCGTAGTTACGGTGGAACTGGAGCGCGATCTGGCGGAGGTGGGACGGACGCAAACCGAGCGACAGCGCGAAAGGCAGCGTTGGAACGTTGGAGGCATCGTCCAATGCCCAGTCCAGCCACTCGTTCCACTTCTCATCGAAGTCGAGGTCGCTGGCGACCTGGTCCATAGTCTCGAACGAAGGTGGAAGACCCGACTCAAGCGGACGTTCGCGAAGAATCGCTCCGGCGAAGCTGTGCAGTGTCGTGAACGTCGCCCTGTCGATGTCCTCGACCCCCCTCTCGCACAACTGACGCCACGTGGGGTCGGCGTCTTCGTCGGATGACGATCCTTCCAGCTCTTCCCTGATGCGCTCCTGGAGCTCGGACGCCGCCGAGTTGGTGAACGTGATAGCGGCCACCCTGTCAACAGTCGTGACGCCGGAGCCGATCAGGTTGACGACCCTGCCGACCATGCTGGTGGTCTTGCCGGTGCCTGCGCCAGCCTCGACGAATATGGTCTCCCGCAGCGAGAGTCGAATTCGCTCGCGATGCTCCTGGTCTATGGGCATGAAGGCCGTCGTCATCACAGCTACTCGCCGACCAGCTCCCGGTATCCTGTCAGTATCGGATGACCGTTTTTGCTGTTCCACATCCGATCCCGCCTGGAGGGGCAGAGCGAGTCGAACTCGCAGAAGCCGCAGTTGTCAAAACCGGAGTAGGCGTTGCGCTCTCCCGGGTTTGCCGGAAACACGCCGCTCCTGATACCAGAGACGATCTTGGAGACGACATTGCCGAGTCTGCCGCGCACCGAATCGGAGCTTCCGTCCACAGGTTCTCTCGGCGCGAGGGCGAACGTACCTCGCGTGGTCACGAACCAGTACACCGAGCCGACACTCTCCGCCCGCTCCAGTCCGCGTTGGGCTGCGAGCGCGTAAACGCCAAGCTGGAGCCTTCTTCCCTTGTCTGTCGGGTCGTTCTCAAGACCGTTGTACGGACTCGAACTGCCCGTCTTGTAGTCGATGACGAGCGCGGTGCGTCCGTCCCTTGACGTATCGACTCGGTCGATCACGCCCCTAAAACGGACCCGCTCGCCGCTGTCCAGACTCCAGACTGCCTCCTGCCAGGGGCTGCCCTGCAGGCCGAAGCCTACCTCGAACGCAGTGGGGGTCACTTGGAATCTGGCTCTGAGAGCGGCGTCCCGCTCCAGGAACGTGTCCAGGTCCGCGAGAATCTGCGCCCTTTCCAGCTCCCACATCACCGGCCTCCCGGTGACGCCGTCGGACTCGGCCTGGGCGAAGCGCTCGTTAGCGACCCTTATGAGGTCTGCCCTGTGGCCGGGGCTCCAGGGCTCGTGCGGCTTGGGCATCGTTCCCGACTCGGCCACCCCTCTCATGAACGCATCCAGGATCTTGTGGATCAGGCTGCCGCGTTCGAGGGCGGATATGGAGAAGATGTCCTCCGGTGTCTCGATGGAGCCTATCCTGAGTACGCTGCCCAGGAAGTAGCTGAACGGACAGGCGGCCCACCGTTCGAGCCGCGTCGGGGAGTGAATCCTGTTGAGAGTGTCATTCCTGTACCTGGACTCACGAGCGACTGATGATGCGTTGCCGTCCCACTCGGTAAAGTTGGAGCTACGGCGCGCGCGCCCGAGCTGCAGCGCCCTGCCCAGAGGAGCGCCCGAGGCAAACGGGTGTCGCGTGACACAGAGTCCAGACGTCTCCCAGCGCAGCAGGTGGCGCAGGTCGTAATCGAGAACGTCCGCTGCATCTGCGCCGTCGCCGTTTAGCAGTTCGGACTCCGCCGAGGGGATGATGGTCAGCCAGTCATTGCGCATCATGCGCTTCAACTCGGAGGCTGTTACACGCAGGCCGCTCAACTCCTTCGCCTGTTCGAGCAGCCATCGGGATGGGTGCTGCTCGCGTCCGGCGGACGGGTCTGCTAGCGAGACTGAAAGAGTCCTGTCGGGAGCGCTGCGGAGCGCGGACAGATAGTCACGTCGCTCTCTGGCCTTGGCGTCCTGCTGCATCTCGAATCCCGCCGACGAGCCTCCTGCCCGTTGACGTGCGGACTCCGGAATCAGCGGATCGTCCCATGCCGCGGGCGGCACAGCGCCTTCGATCATTCCGACCAGGTACACCGCGTCGAATCGCATGGCGGCCGCAAACCTGAACGACGCGACGAACACGCCCTTGCCCATCTCGCCCAACCGGCCGGCCGGCGCCTGCAGGGCCTCGTACAAGTCCTCGCGGAATGTCTGAAAAGTTGGCTGCGGCGCGACCGCGCTTGCGACAGTCAACTCGGACAGAATGTCCTGGACTTTCTCCAGCGCGTTCAGCTCGCTTTCAGGAGTACCCGCTCCTCTCGACACGTAGTCGTCAACGATCTGCCGCGCCCACGCGGAGAGGTCCGCCCACGATGCGCCCTCGCCTGGAGGCTGAGGGTCGTCGTGCAGTCGGTTGACGAACGCGAGCATCTCCCGCGCCGACTCAGCCTGTGCCCTGATGCCTCTCAGCCTGCCCTCGGACATTTCCACCGTCATTGCGAGGTCGGAGATCGACTCATCTTGCCTGGCAGCGTACTTCTCCAGCCTGTCTCTCCACTGCTGGATGCCCCTGACGATTCCGGCCTCTTTAGACAGCTTGTCCCACATGCTTGGGTTCAACCGTATCGATCTGGACGGCGATCTGACCGGGCAGCCGGTCAGCCAAGAGGTGACCAGGCTCCGCTGGAAGTCGCTGTCGGCCAACTCCATGAGTCCGATCAGTGTCCTGCCCACGGCGGTCTCTGAAAGCGGGGTCTGGTCCGGTCCAGCGACGGGTATGCCGGCCAGCTCCATCTCTTCGGCGATGATCTTGCCGTAGTCCGGCTTGCGGTACAGGACCGCTGTCCGGCTGAATGGCATACCCTGACGCGCCCGATTGGCAATCTGCCGGATCACCCACCTGATCTCCTGGTGCGGGTCGGGCGCTATCAGCAGATGCGTATGAGTATGCTCGACAGGGTCGGGGATGGTCTGGGGCTCGCCAAGAGCAGGCGACAGCCGTCTGACCAGCGTATTCACGGGACCATCGGTGACAGGGTCCCCGGCGAGATCGAGCATCACGATGCAACGCTCTCGTCTGGCCAGCGCCTCGACAAGCGCGCGCTGACCGGGTGTAAGGTCGCCGGGCATGTAGAACACGATCGCGCCGAGGTCCTCGAAACCGGCGGTGGGCCGGTCGTCAACAGACCGGGCGGCGGCTCTCGCGAGGTCGTCGTCGTCGTAGAAACCGGCAGTGTCTCGCCTGAACTGCCTGTACAGCCTGGCCGTCTCGGACTGAAGCGTCCCAGCTCCGGCAAGGGCGTCGAGAGCGGAACTAGAGACGCTTCGGAGTTCACGGAACGACTTCTTCAGGCTGCGCAGCGTGGACGAGTGATCTCGCAGATCGCCAAGCGGACCCAACGCGCCATTCGCAACGGCCCGAACCGCGGCGTTTTCGATAACACGGGTGAGCGGAGTGCGACCCTCGCGGGCCATGAGCGGTGCACCCAGGAACTCGGCCAGCCTCGAAAACACGATGAACCTGACATTCACGAATCCAGCGCGCGCAAAGCCGTGCCTCAGCGAGAGGTTGGCGTAGTTGGACGGACCGACGACCGTAACCGGCGCCAGGGAATCGTCGCGCTTTGAACTCTCGACAACGCCGCGCAGCCGTTCTGGCGATTGATGGCCCCTTAGTAGCAATACTGGCAGCCTAACGGTTGTGTCCATGGGCGCTGTCAAGGCTAACCGGGAGCCGGAGCCACTGCCCTCGTCACCGCCGTGGACGCCACCTTGGGCAGCTCGCTCAGGATTACAGAGCAGCGGTAACCGGTGGCCTCTGGGGAGCCGGCCCTCACGACCAGGATGTCGTCAGGCTCGGGGACGAAGTTGGCGAACATCTGGTAGTCTGCCGGTCCGACGTCGCCCTCCAGCACCCTGACTATCTTCAGGTCGGCTATGGACCGGCCAATTCTGGGATGGAGGTATTCACGAACGTCGCGCTTGGTCCAGTCTCCCCAGAAGTCGGCGGCCCCTCCTATCGTCACCAACAGCTCACCCTGACGGACCGGCGTGGAGTCGTCTCCCACGGAGTCCGACGATGCCAGGGAGGATCCCAGCACCGAAGCGACGTCCGCGACCGTATCCAGCACCACCTCCTGCGAGTATGCCGCCGAGCGAACCTGTCTCGGCTCCCATGATGCGAACACCGTGACCGCGCTCTGGTCGGGGCTGAAGCCGCGCTCGACGTGAAGCGGTAGCCAGCCGGAGTCGGTCTCGTTCTCGGCGATGCAGTACGTGTACTTGCCGGGATGTCCGATGACCGTGCGGTCGAACAGTCCGGGTATGGACGCGCAGGCGTTCATCAGTATGAGACGTATCGCCCGGCCGATGGTGGCGTTCGCGCGGTTGCCCGGTCCGAACAGGTTGGCGCCGGAGTTCATCCCCAGCTCACCAGCGACAGGGCCGTTGACGATTACCAGGACGGCCGCGCCGCCCTGGCTGGACGAAGGCGCTATCAAGTTGAACTCAGGGTCCAGCATCGCCTCGGTCGCGGCGAGTACGACAGGAAAGTACTCGGGCAGGCAGCCGGCCATGACCGCGTTCGCGGCAGTCTTGGCGACGGTGACCTCGCGTCTGCGCTCAGGTATGGAGCCGAGCACTTCGTCGGCCGGACGCCCGGCGACGTCCATGAACTCCTGCACGCGTTCGAGCGTCGGCGGCACGACTGGAAGTCCATCAGTCCATCCCAGCTCGTAGCAGCGCTCGATTGCCTCTACTGCATCGGTCCACTCGGCCATTACCAGATCCTGCATGTGCTTCCCCTCCTGGTGGCTTACAAGGGTAGGCAAACTAATAAGTCGTTCGTCCTGAGCTTGTCGAAGGACGCCCCAGCCCCTGGATTCCGGCCTACGCCGGAATGACGATTTGCGAAATGCCTACCCCTGTCAGCCTCCTGGTGGGGAGAAGTATATGGACTGGGGGCTGGGATGTCATCCGGGCCGACCTCAGCACGTTGACACCGCACATATGGTCTGATACTCTATCGGCAGAACATTCGTACGCGAGGTCAGAAATGAAGAACAGGCTCTCACAGCGACAGCAGCGCATCCTAGGGTTCATCCAGAAGTTCATGGACGAGCATCAGTATCCACCAACGGTACGTGACATCCAGAATGGCTGTGAGGTCAGCTCGACCTCGGTAGTTGACTACAACCTGCACAAGCTCCAGGCAATGGGGTATCTGAGGCGCGAGCCTGAAGTCTCTCGCGGAATCGAGCTCGTTGGCGAGGGGCTGCGAGGGTCCAAGCGCGACATCCACAGCATCCCCATCATGGGCAGCATCGCAGCGGGCGAACCCCTTCAGATCCCGGACGCTCCTTCGTTTGCGTCAGACAGCCATGACACGATCGACCTACCATCGTTCCTAACCCAGGACCGTCAGAATGTCTTCGCCCTGCGCGTCAAGGGCACGTCCATGATTGATGCGCTCGTCGCTGATGGAGACCTCGTGCTGATCGAGCCTGCCAACGACGCCGCCAACGGCGAGATGGTCGCGGCATGGCTCAACTCTACAGAAGAGACCACCCTCAAGCGGTTCTACATCGAGGGCGACATGGTGCGTCTCCAGCCCGAGAACGTCACCATGGAGCCGATCATGGTGCCGGCCAAGAACGTGTCAGTCCGCGGCAAGGTCGTCGGGGTCGTGCGCACCATGTAGCTGCGGGGCGTGCGCCGGTGTGCTGGATGCCAAAAGGGGGGACTCCTGATTAAAGGGGTCCCCCTTTCACTATGGGGTCGTAGCTATCGTGCTACAATCGAGAGTACCCGAGTTGAGTGGTATTCCGTTGTCAGCGCCATCTGCGTCCCAGATCTCACTTCCGATTACCGGAATGACGTGTGCCGCCTGTGTCAGCCACGTCTCGGACGCGCTAATGTCCGTGGACGGCGTGGAAGATGTGGCGGTAAACCTCGCCACCGAGAAGGCGACCCTATCGTTCGGCGACGCCACGGATCAGGCAGACGGCAGGGTACATCTGAACATCCTGACCGACGCGCTCAAAGACGCTGGCTACGGCGTCGGTACCCGGAAGGTGACCCTCGGCATCGACGGAATGACGTGCGCGGCATGTGTCTCCCACGTCGAGCACGCCCTTAACGGCGTCCACGGTGTCGAGTCGGCATCCGTAAACCTTGCCACCGAGCGCGCGACTGTTGAATACGTCCAGGGTGTCACCGGCATCGTGGACCTACGCCACGCCGTCGAGGACTCAGGCTACTCCGCCGCCGCGCTTGCCGATGGCGACATGGATGAGGACTCCACTCCCCGCCGTCTGGGGGTACTGAAGGTCAAATTCGCGTTCAGCCTTGCCGCCGCCGCCGTCATCATGGCGCTTATGGTGATACCGAACGCCCAGACCCTCGTCCCGTTCAGAATGGAGTTCGTTCTGCTCGCTCTGGCCACCCCGGTCCAGCTCTGGGCTGGGCGGGGCTTCTACATTTCGGCCTGGAGCGCGGCCCGGCACCTCACATCGAACATGAACACCCTAGTCGCGGTTGGCACATCGGTAGCGTATGCGTACAGCGTGGCTGTCACGGTCCTGGGGGAGTCGTCCTTCTTCGACGGACACGATGCCGATACCTACTTCGACACGTCCACGGCAATCATAGGCATCGTTCTCCTGGGCAGGTTCATGGAGGCCAGGGCGAAGCGCAGGGCCTCCAACGCGATCCAGGCCTTGATGGGACTCCAGCCCCGAACCGCTCGAGTCATCAAGGGCGACCAGCATGTCGACGTTTCGATCGACGACATCGTCGTCGGAGACCGTATCGTGGTCCGACCGGGCGAGAGGATTGCGGTGGACGGCATTGTCGAGACCGGAACCACCTCTGTGGACGAGTCGATGCTCACCGGTGAGAGCGCTCCCGTATCCAAGAAGCCTGGAGACGACGTTTACGGCGCCACGGTCAACGGGCGTGGCGGTATGGTGTACACGGCGACGCGCGTGGGGCGCGACACAATGCTTTCCAGTATTATCAGGCTCGTCGAGGAGGCGCAGGGTTCCAAGGCGCCCATTCAACGACTGGCCGACCTCATATCCGCATACTTCGTGCCCACTGTCGTCGGAGTGGCGTCCGTGGTATTCCTGGTCTGGCTGGCGTTCGGCCCCGAGCCGAGCTACGTGACCGCCATCCTGACTGCCGTGGCAGTGCTGATTATAGCCTGCCCGTGCGCGATGGGACTCGCCACCCCGACCGCCATAATGGTCGGGACGGGCAAGGGCGCAGAGAACGGTGTGTTGATACGCAGCGCCGAGGCCCTCGAACGCGCACACGCCGTCGATGTAGTCGTGCTGGACAAGACCGGCACCATCACCAGGGGGCGTCCAACCGTTGCCTCGGTCCACGTCGGGAATGTCAGCGAGGACCGCCTGATGGCGCTTGCGGCGTCTGTAGAGCGCCGCTCGGAGCACACGCTGGGACAGGCCATAATCGACCACGCGCTCGAATGCGGCCTCATGCTGCAGGAGGCGTACGACTTTGCTGTTCTACCAGGCGCCGGTGTGACGGCCGCCGTCGATGGCGTTAGCGTGACCATCGGCAACAGATCCCTGATGATGGACCAGGGGATCTCCACCGACGGGATGGAGGCGACCGCCGGGAGCTTCGCTGCTCAGGGAGGGACGCCGGTGTTCGTCGGACTCGACGGTGTAGTCGAGGGCGTGATAGGTGTCGAGGACACGCTGAAGGATGAGTCCGCCGCGGCGGTTGCCGCGCTTCGGGACAAGGGTATAGATGTCGTGATGCTGACGGGAGACAACGCACGTACCGCCAGAGCGGTCGCCGCCACCGCCGGAATCGACACGGTAATAGCTGAGGTGCTGCCGTCGGAGAAGGCTGAGAGAGTCCAGGAGATCATGGCCGAGGGCAAGACCGTGGCAATGGTCGGCGACGGAATCAACGACGCGCCCGCGCTGGCACAAGCCGACATCGGAATCGCCATAGGCACGGGAACGGACGTTGCCATAGAGGCCGCGGACATAACCCTTGTGGGCGACGATCTGCTCGGCGTGCCCGCTGCTATCGAGCTCAGCCGAGCGACCATGCGCATAATCAGGCAGAACCTGTTCTGGGCGTTCGCCTACAACGTCGCGCTCATCCCAGTCGCCGCTGGAGTGCTGTATCCTCTCTTCGCCGGCTCCGGGGTCCCGGACGTTCTGAGTCCAATTCTCGGTGACCACGGTTTCCTGAACCCGGTCCTTGCCGCCGGGGCGATGGCGCTCAGCTCGGTGACCGTCGTATCCAACTCGCTGCGACTGAAGAGGTTCAGGCCGAGTGCCTGGTGACCTCGGCAGTCGTCGGTTCACTCCAGGGAGAGACACCGAATGAGAATTCCACTATTCAACAGAGGCGGCTCCGACCGCGCAACCGATCCCGTCTGCGATATGCAGGTCGACGTGCGAAAACCGCCGGGTGGGAGCTACGACTACGAGGGCGAGAGCTACTACTTCTGCGGGCCAGGCTGCAACCGAGCCTTCCGGAAAGAGCCTGATGCGTACCTGTCGGGCGAGAAGAAGATACAGATGTGAGGCAAGCGATGCGGCGAGAGTCGCTCGAGGACTTCCTGGGGTACAATCTGTCTCACACTGTCGGTTGGCGCAGGTTTCTGCCAATCGGATGAGGGCGTGCCACCCCATTACTCACGCGAGGCGACGACATGGTAATCGCAGCAAAGAAAAAACTCTTCACCGTGGACGAGTACTACGAGATGGCTCGCGTCGGGATTCTGACCGAGTCCGACCGCGTAGAGCTGATCGAGGGTGAAATAGTAGAGATGTCTCCGATTGGGAGTCGCCATCAGGCGATAGTCGACGAGTTGACCTATGTCTTCTCTAACGCCGTGGGTGCCCGTGCCCGTGTACGAGTTCAGGGACCGTTGCGCCTCGCCGACATCACAGAACCGCAGCCCGACGTTCAGTTGCTGGTTCCGCGCGACGACCGTTACGTTGGCGGACATCCAACGCAGCTTGAGGCGCTGCTAGTTGTGGAGGTGTCTGACACGTCGCTCTCTTACGATCGTAACTACAAGTCGGTGATCTACTCCATGCGCGGCGTCCCTGAGCTGTGGATACTCGATGTGGGCAGGCCCAGGCTGTTTGTGATGCGTGAACCGGCCGAGATGGGTTACCGGGTAGTTATGGAGCTTGAAGTGGGCGACGCCATTGCGCCGGTGGCGCTGCCCGACCTGTCTTTCGCGGTGGCCGACTTGCTCAGCCCTCTGCTCTGAAGGCGTGCTTACAACAGCAGCGTCACCACTCCGGCTGCTACCAGCGCTGCCGCCCACACGCGATCGAGGTTGAACCACGACTTTCTGAGGAGCGCGAGGCCTACCTTCTCGTACACCACTATGGCGACAATAGCCATCACGGCGAACATCGTTACAGTGTGGACTCCAACGGCCGTTAGCTGGGTGACCGCGGTCGAAACCGACGGCGACGCGCCCAACAGCATGTACTCGGAGTGCGGGAGGTCACGCGCGTCGATTGCCTGAGCGGTCGAAGCCCCGTAGCCGGGAAGGTTGAACAGCACCGGCACGAGCATCAGCCCCGCGCCGTGCGCCGACGCCATGAGGAACGACCAGGACGTCAGATCCCTGAACCCTACTCGCATTCCAACCCAGCGCGGATGCGAGCTTCGCCACAGCAGCTTGTAGAGACCGTAGGCGATCAGCACACCCGCGCCGACCCACTTCAGAATGTCGATAGGGACGACCGTCCGGCTCGCCGACACGATCGCGACCACGATCGCGACCGAAACGGCGTGGCCCAGGGCTATCGGCGCGAAGGCGCGAAGCACAGCCGGTCTGCTCTGCTCCTGGAGACCGAGCGCGACAGCGAAGAGCCATCCCATGGCGGGGTTGACTCCGTGATACGCGCCCAGGGCGGCCAATGCCAGCCAGGGCCAGAATTCGACTATTTCCACCGCCACGCGTCCCTATTACAGACGGGTTAGTCTGGGTAGCAGAACGAGTCGGAAGAGGAGTCTCCGCCTTCCAGCCTGATCTGGTGCGGGCGTTCGTCGCCGAAGTCCATGAAGAAGTTCGGGTCGACCTCGATTCCGCCGTCCGGCGACGCGTTGATCTTGGTCGTCCAGCCCTTTAAGCCTTCTGGGTATAACTGCTCGTCCCATGCAACGTACAGCGAGTTGGTCAGGTAGATCCTGCGTCCGTCGCGGCTCACCTCGACCATCTGCGGGCCGCCGTTCAGCTGCGTTCCGTTCGGATGGGGGACCTTCCTGACTATTCCACCCAAGTGGACGGACCCGGTGAGCTTGGCGTCGAAGGGGTCTGACACGTCGTACTGCCTCAGCTCGCCGGTGCCCCAGCACGACACGTACAGGTACCTGTCGTCCAAGCTGAGGTTGATGTCGGTAATGACCGGCGGCACTGCGCCGAATCCCTGCAGCAACGGAGGAAGAAGCTCCGGATCGGCAGGCTCAGCCGGCACTTCGATGACCTTCGTGGCGGTCCACTCGTCACCGTCCTGGTGCCACATGAAGACCGATCCTGACAGGTCCTTCAGGCTGGTCACGACCCCGACAAATCCGTACGCCTTTCGTGGGTCATGCGCGGGGCGGAGCTCCAGCGCCATCTGGTTCTCCGGCCCCAGTTCTATCACCTGCTTGTGCTTGCGCGTTCTGAGGTCCCAGACGTGCAGCTGATGGCCGTACTGGCCGTCCAGAAGCAGTTCGGGAACGATTCCCGACTCTACCATCTTGGGGGTGCCCCACTCGCTCGTAATCATGACATCGTGGTTGATATGCCACCAGAAGTCGTAAGACAGCGTCTGCGGTCCCCGATCGGCCTCCCAAGCTCCCTTCACCTCGAACGTGTCATGGTCCAGTAGGAATATCCCACCCGGCCCATCGCCGTCCGGCGCCCCAAGCGCGTTCATGTAAATCGCGTCCGGGCCGCAGTGCACCGTATGAGGGCGACTGTATCCGGTCTTCTTCTGAAACTCATCCGCCTCAATGATCTTGGCGATCTTGGGGTTCCTGGGGTCGTCTTTGGTGTCGACTACGTAAATTCTCGAAGACCTGAGCCCACCGAGCAGCAGGTATCGGCGTTCGACATGGGGATGAGGCATGTTCGGGCACAGCGCCGCGCTGCAGGCGTTCCAGCCAAAGTGGTGTAGCTCGTCCCCAGAGTTGGGCATGTCCATGCGACCGACAACCTGCTGGTACGTAGGAGAGGCCGGGTCGACGTCTATAACGCCGAGCGCGTCCGGCTTTCCATCGTTGTTTGGGTTAACGATAGCAACATATGCGAGCTCTTCTTGGGGGGCGTCCATCGCCATCTTGGGCGAAGGGTAGAAGGTCGGGTCGGGCGTCCAAGTAGCCATTTCTTCCTTTCTTGCAGCAGGAAACACGGGTCCCAAATATTTAGCGGAGGGTATTGTAGAATAAATGCTTGTCTATCGCAAAGATTTCCGCACTCATGCGAACCAGTCCCAGAACTTCCCAGCCTGTGCCAGGCACGCCTCGATGTCCTGCTCCAACAAGTGGCGCTCGGTCACCAGCGCCTCGGCAGCTTGCCTAACACGTGCCAGATAGTCTTCCCTCGAGGCGTAACGTTCGCTGATAGCGGGCCGAGGGTCGCCGGACGCGGCGCGCTCTTGTTCGCTCCTGGCGAAAGGGATGATGCCGCCGGCGAACATCAACGGCTGAGTCTCGCCCCCGATGTCGGGGTGTCGCAGGTTCCAGCCGGTGTGGGCTGCCAGGGGCACAGATACCTCCGGCATGGTTATGCCGGCGACCTCGTTGCCATCGGAGTCCACGTCCGGCACCAGTGAGCCGAACACCTTGCCAACGTCGGGCGGCATCTTCGTAACCTGCTCCACGTCAGCTTTCAGCTGGTAGTCTCGCCTGTGAGGCAGGGGGTGCCGGCGCGGGTAGTTGGATTCGGGAATCGCGTCCATAACGCCCCTGAGCTTGGCGGGCGTAACCGCAGTGCCGTCGCCTATCCTGGGATGGCGGCTATGCGGCGGCTCGACGCTTTCGGCGACCCACCGGTCCAGGTTCTCCAGGCACGCCCTGAGCAGTGGCGTGTAGTCGATGGTGCTCCGCATATTCTGCGTGCGGCTGACACCTTCTCCCGCATCGGAAGTATCCGTAGGAGGCCATGTGCCGGTGCCGTGCTCCGTTCCGGTGAAGTGGTACACACGCGCGCTGGGGCCGGGGTCGACGTCCACCGTGCCGTCTGGGTCGGTGTGGATGAGCGAGGCGTCGCCCCTGTGGTACTCGGCTGACGTGTTGGTGTAGAAGACCCGCAGCGGACTGCCGCGCGCGTCCAGCCTACGGTGCAGCGAGTCCGTCACACCGGTCTCGGGGTCGGTCTGCTCCACGCTCGAGAACGGGAATAGCTGGGTCAGCATGTTGTTGCGGTCCTTCGAGTTCTGTCCGAACCGCTGGTTGAACTCGCCCCTCATTCCTCCCGCGACGTTGGCGATAATACCGTCGAGCGCCTCGCGTCCCTGCTCGTCGCGATTGAAGTCGTTGTAGATGTACGTGCGCAGGTAGCGTCCGGTCTGTGAGCGGCCGTAAGCGTACGCATATCTGACGTCGATGGGGGAGTCGGCATCGTGCGACCCGTACTTGAACCACGAAACGCAGTCTCGCAGCCCCGCGAAGCTCAGGCCTAACACCGGCGCGCCGATGGTCGTGTAGACGATCTGGTAGAGTCGGCCCTTCTCAAACTTGCCCTCAGCGCAGATGTAGTTGGGGTCTGCAACGTACGTCCCGTCGTCATCGATCCTGCCAAACCGCCAGAACGAGCGCGGTACGAGGCTCGCCGGACCGTCAGGCATGTCGCGCACTTCCAGCCTGGCGTCGGCCTCGTTCATATCGTAGGCCGGGTATGCCCTGTGTCCCTTGTCCGACAGAAGGAAGTTGTGCGTATTCTCTACGCTCTGGAGCTGCGTGTACACTTTTCCGACGAGAGGGCCGCCGCTGTCGTTCTCAGCGTCTGGGCCGTCCATGGTGATCAGCGCAGGAAACGCCGGGGTATCACCCTGCCAGCCACATGCGACCACGGTGTAGCCGCGTTCCATCAGGAAGCCATTTCCGAGGCTGATGTCGGTATCCTCGGTTACGCCGGCGTCTATGGGCAGACGGTCGGCGCTGTTGAAGTTCGGCAGCGCAACCCGGTTGCCCCGGTTCACGACATCCAACATCAACCTTCCGCTTCCCCTGGAGCGGTCAGCCGGCAGTATGATCGATACGTCGGATGAGAAATCTACTTTGCCGGCGCCGTTTCTCGCCGCACGTCCGGCATCCGTGATGCGCGTGTTCGCCGCGTTGCCGGGATCTATTGAGAAGCGCAGCGTGCCCCGTATCTCCTCGTAGGGCCCGACGTCGCCCCACGATCTGCCGTCGGCGAGTGGTCGCCTGAACCTGATATCCAATCCGCTAACTGGCATTTGCTTCCCTCATCAGATCTGTGTTGTCCACGTTCCGCTCGAGCTCGGTCGATGTTGGCATGAACCTGGGTACTATCACCAGGACGGCAGCCTCCACGACTACAGCCAGCGCGATGAGCATGGTTGCGTCAAAGAAGAACCCCTGCGGGAACATCGCTATCAGGTAGTCACGCCGTGGGTCGAGCTGCCAGAGGTCGTTGCTGAAGCTGACCAAGTGAAAAGCGAGGAACAGCCTGTCGAATCCAACCAGAGATCCGAGACCGACAAATGCTACCAATCCGAGCGTCACTCCGCCGCCCCAACGAAGCAGAGTGCGCAGTCTCGGGATGAAAGCGCGCCGCCGGAGGACAAATCCTCCCACAACCACCAGGCCTAGAAACAGTCCGCTTATTTCCGATACTCGATACACGCCTTTTACGAGGCCCTTCACATCGCGCATATGCAGCACTTCGCGTTCGTTGTAGAGATTCATGACTCGAACACCGCCAACAACTACGCGGACTTCGATCAGGTCGGCGTCGTTGTTGAAGTAGTCCCGGACCTGCTTTCCCGCCGATATCAGTTCATCCCGCTCGATTCCGGTGTATCGCGCGATGTCGTACCTGTCGAAACCGTATGAATAGAGCGGCGGGAAGTTTATAACCCAACGGACGTTGAACGCTATCAGAAAGACGGGCACCATCGCAACGAACAGGGCCGAAAACACAACCTTTACCGTCGGCGCGATGTCAATCCGGGGCATCATGGGGTAGCATCTTATGGTCGAGGTCTTGGGGTGTCAACAGAGAGGTGAACAGCAGTGACAGACAGCAGCTTCCCGAGCAGCTTCGAAGGTGTCCAGCGACTCGTCGCGACGCTGCGCTCGCCTGACGGCTGCCCCTGGGATAGGGAGCAGTCCGCCGACTCTCTCAAGCATCTCTTCCTTGAGGAATGCTACGAGCTGGTGGAAGCCATCGAAGAGGGCGACGTGGAGAAGATCGCGGAGGAGCTTGGCGACGTGCTCTTCCACGGCGCTTCTCAGATCCAGATCGCGGAGGAGCGAGGCGACTTCAGTGGGGCAGACGTCTTCCGGCAGGTCATAGACAAGCTCGTCAGGCGGCATCCGCACGTTTTCGGTGATGTGGTGCTGGAGGACACTGAGGAGGCTGTCCCGCGCTGGGACCAGATAAAGCGCCAGGAGATGGCGGGAACCGACAGGTCGATCCTGGATGGCGTACCCAAGGCGATGCCGGCGATGGGCTACGCTCAAGCCGTGCAGGGACGAGCGGCACGGATGGGTTTCGACTGGGACGACTACGCCGGAGTTCTGGACAAGATGGTGGAGGAGCTTAGGGAGCTGGAAGAAGCAGAGAGCGACGATGACCGAGAGATGGAGCTGGGCGACCTGCTGTTCTCCCTGGTCAACACTAGCCGATGGCTGGGAATCGAGGCCGAGACCGCCCTTCGACTCGCCAACCGCAGGTTCTACTCCAGGTTCACTACGATGGAGCGGCTGGCCAGGAGCCGAGGCCTTGACTTCGAGTCTCTATCGCTCGACGCTAAAGAAGAGCTGTGGCAGGAGGCCAAGAGAGGCGAGTCCCAGAGTAACTGACGGCCACGGTCGTCGCGTCAAGCTAAATGTCGCAGAGTTCTGATTCTCCAGACTGCCAGCGAGAACAGCACCAGCATCGTTCCGGCGGCGATCTGTGTAGCGTGAGGAGCGCCGAGACGCTCCGCCAGGAATCCGGCGGCGAGGCTTCCGAACGGAAACAGCCCCCAAGTCAGCATGTACAGGCCGGAGACCCTTCCCCTGTACTGGTCGGGGACCATGCTCTGGACCGCCGCGCTGCTGACCGAGAACAGGGTCATCATCGCGGCGCTGATAACCATCAGGTTCAGATACGCAGTGTAGAAGAAGGGGTTGATAGAGAAGAGCGCCGTTGTCAACGCCAGGACGATCAATGCGGCAATTAACACGACGTTCTTCGATTGTATGTCGCCCTTGGAGGCGAGGACGAACGTACCCAGCGTCGAACCCGCTCCGACCGCGGACAGTAGCAGCCCGAGTCCTTTCGCGTCCACTTTGAACACCTCGGCGGCGTACACCGGCATGAGGCCCTGGATCGAAGGCATCACCAGCAGGGCGGGCATCGCGGTAAGCGTGAACAGCCCGATCAGGATGGGCTGGCTGAGTACGTAGCGGACACCCTCGCGCAGATCGGAGAATACGGTCGGCAGCCGCAGCGCAGGCCTGTCCTGTTTTCTCACCTGGAGGTACAGTGCGACGGTAACCGCACATACCTGGAGGGCGGCCTCGAGCAACAGGGTCGGTCCCGGCCCAGAGATAGCTATCAGCACTCCGCCCAGTGCCGGGAGCGCAAGCCGGGTCACCGAGAACGCCATCGAGTTCAACGCGAAAGCGTTCACGAGGTTCTCTCTAGGCACGATGTTGGGGATGAGCGACATCCGGGCAGGGTCGCTGATTACCCACGACAGTCCCATGAAGAATATGAAGGCGAATATGTGCCACGCTTCCAGGTTCCCAGTGAGGACGACAACCGAGAACACCGATGTCACGATGACCTGGTAGCTGTATACGAACGCGAGCAGCTTCCTACGGTCGAAGCTGTCGACGAGCACTCCCCCTATGGGACCGACGAGCAGTATGGGAAGGGCGTCCAGGCCCAGAGCGAGGCTTGTCCAGAATGCCGATTCGGTGACCTCGTACGCCAGCCACCCGACGACGACCTGCTGCAGCCAGAAGCCCGCGGACGAAAACACCGTCGCCAGCCAGAGGAACACGTAGCTCCGGTAACGGAACGAGTCGAACGTGCGGACCCGCACCGGCATGTGAAGAGGCCTGACATGTGGACGACGGATGTGCGGGCGAAATCGACGCCGCGATGCCGAGGCTGAAATCGCAGGAGGAGTCTCGACAACTCCCGTAAGCTCGGCTGCCGGTGAGTCCGCCGCTATCAGGCTCTTCACATCGGAAGAACCGGCAGATGACTCGGCGCCGGATGACAGGGGTGGAAGACCGGCGACATCCTGACCAGCCCCCCCATACGTGCCGGTCTGGTCGGTCGAGGCAACCAAGCTCTTCACATCAGATGGGCCAGCCAACTGCTGGGAGTCGACAGAGAGTGCCGACCCGACGGGGTCCGCCGGGGTATTGGACGGATCAGGTCCACTACAGCGGCGAGAATGAGACAATTCTCGTGCTTCCAAGGATCTTGTGCTCCACGCAGAAGTTCAACCAGATTCGATCAAACGAGGCGGGGCGTAGAGCGCGATCCTTGAGTCGCGTTACGGCCTCTCGCCAATAGCTATTTTAGCACATTCATGATTTCATCTTCAGTATTTTTGACTAGTTTTCGTCCAATTCTATTTCCGACAAAAGAAGTGCAAAACTCCACATTCGCTCACTGTCATTCTTCTGTCGTCCACACGCCCCACGAAGTTGCTGCCCGTTCGGCGGTCCATGCCCTAACCCAGTGGACTCATGGTGCTAGGCGTGAATGACGATTGTATTCAGTGCAACAGACCAAAATTGGTAATTCGCAACATCTGAGAATACTGACAGAGCTTTTGGCCTTGAACAGCCAGCGTATTTCGTCTTGACAGGTTCGAGCGATTAGTAGAGAATCACATGAGTTCACAATGCGATCTGCGAACGTGGACATTGGCATCATGTCTTACTCGTGCTCTCTGAAGGGAAGGCAACTTAGTGGCGATGACGGAAGAGCGCTTCATAACATACGAGGCGGCGAGAGAGATTTTCGCGACCAAGGCTGACATTGCTGAACTCAAGGCTGAGGTCAAGACAGATATTGCCAAGGTCAGGACCGAAGTTGCCGAAGTCAGGACCGAAGTTGCTGAGCTCAGGGCTGAGGTCAAGACCGATATTGCCGAGGTCAGAACCGAGGTTGCTGAGCTCAGGGCTGAGGTCAAGGCTGATATTGGCGAATTGAAGACTGAGGTCGCCGAGCTCAGGGGTGAGGTCAAGACTGATATTGCCGAATTGGAGACTCGCATCGTCAAATGGATGGTGGGAACCCAGTTAGGCGGCATTGCTGCCTTCGCCGCCGTCGCAACTGCCATCATAGCCGTCCTGAAGCTGCTGGGGGGCTGATCTACTCCCACAGCTTCAATATGGCCGTCACGCATACTCCATGATGTGCCCGAAGATGCGCTCCAGCCGCACGCGGTCGGCGTGCTGGAGGTAGGGTTGCTCCATTGCTCTGACGTTGGATTCCATGTGACTCGGATTCGACGTGCCAGTTATGACGCTCGATATGGCTGGATGGTCTGCGGCGAACTTGTACGCTGCGCTTACAACCGAGTCCACGTCGTCGTGGACCAGCCACCCGAGAGGGTCCCTGTCCGGGATTGAATCGCGTGACAACAGTCCGCGGGACTTCCACGCGGAGATCGTCTCTTCGAGCAGATCGGGCTTTGGCAGCCTGATCCTGACTGCCGCCATATTCAGTATCCCGACGTTGTGCAACAGCGCAAGGGGCAATACCTCCCGCGCCATCCACTGGTTGAGGATGCCGAACTTCAGCATTATCACGTCCCAGACTTCGGGCGCCCGCTCAAGGCCGGCCAGCGCGCCCTTCTGGTCGGGATCGGCGATGTATCTCAGGCTGAATCCCCTGTGTCCGATCTTGCCCTGATCCCGGAGCCGGTCAAACACGGGGCCGTACTTCTCTACGGCCATGTCGTGGTGTACTGCCAGAAGGCCGTGCAGGAGCATTACATCTATGTGATCGGTGTTCAGCCGGCGCAGGCTGCCCTCGACGGATCGCACCAGGTCCTCCGGGTCGGCTGTAGGGTCTCCGTCCCTGGGATACGTCCACTTGGTGACCAGCACGTAGCGGTCTCTGGGGACGCCGCTCAGCGCGCGTCCGAGGATCTCCTCGCTATCCTGGTAACCCTCGTGGGTATCGAGCAGGTTGATGCCGAGGTCAAGACATGTGTGGATGAGCCTGTCCTGCTCGGCCTGGGTTGCGCCCCGATTCTGGCCGAACATGCTGGGGCCGCCGGTGCCCTGGCTGAGAAGAGATACCCTGAGTCCCGTCCTGCCGAGAGTTCGGTAGTGCAACTGTACCTACAGACCGTGACGTCCCTGCCACAGCCGGCGTTCGACGTCGGCGGCGATGGAGCCGACGAGGCTGTCGCTGAGAGGACCGATCATTCTCTCCATTAGGTTTCGCTGCGGCCTCATGTAGACGGTCCTCTTAGAAATGCCCGCAGCCTTTGCGGCCAGCTCGAGGGCGCGATCGAGGTCTCCGATCTCGTCGACAAGTCCAAGCTCTGCTGCGCGCGACGCTAGATAGACTTCGCCCGTCGCGATCTCGCGCACGCGCTCCTCCTCTATCCCGCGGCTTTCCGAGACCACGTTCACGAACGAGCTGTACATGTCGTCGATGAGTTCCTGTATCTTCGCTTCCTCTTCGGGCGTCGTCTCTCTCCAGGGCGCGCCCAGGTCCTTGAACTCGCCGCTCTTGTTGACGTTCACTCCGATCCCGGCGCGTTCGAGCAGCTCCTGCAATGCCGGCCTGACCGAGATCACGCCGATCGAGCCGACAACCGACCCCGGCGCGGCGACGATCCGGTGTGCGGCGCAGGCGATCATGTACCCTCCCGACGCACCCACTCCCCGTATGCTCGCAACAACCGGCCTGCGGCGGGCGATTCTCTTGAGGGCGCGGTAGATGTAGTCGGAGGCGGCCGCGTCCCCTCCAGGGGAGTCGATGTCCAGCACCACGGCGCGCATACGCTTGTCATCGAGGATGCGGTTGACCAGCTTCTCCATATCCGGCGACTTGATCTTTCCGCCGATTCCGCCGTGGATCTCCACCACGGCTATCTTGTTGATTACTTTGGCGACGAGCATTGGGGGCCTCGCGTTTCGGACTTCAGCCGGATAGATGGATGCTCTGGCCGCGCATCCGCGGGTTCCAGTCGGAGCTTATTACGGACCAAGGCAGGACGCCGCAGCGTTCGGCCCACTCGTCGTAGAGTTTCTCCAGCTCCTGGGCCTTGGAGCGATTTCGAACGTAGAGGTCGTCCAACTCCGTCCGGTCGCGTTCCATGTCGTACAGCTCCCATCCGCCTCCGATCGCGGACACGAGCTTCCACTGACCCTGTCTCACCGCCCTGCTGCCCTCGTGCTCCCAGACTATCGGACGCTCGCGCGCCCATTCTCGACGCTCGATCGCGGGCAGCATACTTTCGCCTTCGAGCGGAATGGTCTGCTGTCCGGCACGCTCGGTAGGGTGCCGGGCGCCGGCGGCGTCAAGGCAGGTGGGCATTATGTCGATTAGATGGACGGGCGAATGAACGATGCCGGGATCTCGTATCCTGGCCGGCCAGCTCAGGATGAATGGGGTGGATATCCCGCCCTCGTGCGTCCATCGCTTGAACCGGCGAAACGGCGTGTTGGAGGCGTTAGCCCAGGGCAAATCGTAGCTCATGAACGTCTGGGGACCGCCGGGGCGGAGTCCGGGGATGTTGCCCACTACAACCGGTGTGCCGTCCGGACTGACGCCACCGTACCTCGCAGGTTGGGGCAGGCTGCCGTCTTCCGCAAGAAACTCGGCGCATCCGCCGTTGTCGGACAGGAACATGATGAGCGTGTTGTCGTTTGCTCCCGCAGACCGTAGAGCGGCCAGGATTCTGCCCACTCCCTGGTCAACGCGGTCGACCTGAGCGGCGTACACCGCCATGCGAATATCCTGCCAGGCAGGTTCGGTCACCTCGTCCCAGGGAGGGCTGTCCGAGTCACGGGGGCTGATCTCCCACTTCTCGTCGACTACACCCTCGCTCTTTAGCTTTTCGTGCCGGCCGGTGCGCAGCTCTTCCCATCCGCCTCGGTACTGTCCCTCGTAGCGTGCGATGTCCTCCTCCGGCGCGTGCAGCGGCCAGTGAGGCGCGGTGTAGGCGACGTACATGAAGAACGGACTGTCCTGGGCAACGGCTTCGCCTATCATGCTCACCGCGTTGTCGCTGATCGCGTCGGTGAGATAGAAGTCGTCCAGATCGGCCAGTGGGACGAGCGTGTCCTGGTCCATCAGCGTCTTGGGGAAGTAGAAGTTGCCCGCTCCGGTGAGAATCCCGAAGTATCGGTCGAACCCGCGCTGCGTGGGAGTAGGGTGTGTGGGAGCGGAAGGGGTCCACGAGTCGGGATCGGCGAGGTTGTAGTCGCCGCCTACGTGCCACTTGCCGGACATGAAGGTAGAGTAGCCATCGGCCCTGAGCGCCTCGGCGATCGTGACCGCGTTCTCCTTCAGGTAGCCTTGGTACTCCGGCACTCCGAGATTGGCCACCATGTGTCCAATTCCTGCCTGGTGCGGGTTCAGGCCTGTCAGCAGCGCGGCCCTGGAGGGGCAGCATCGAGCCGAGTTGTACATCTGCGAGAATCGCAGTCCGCCTTCTGCGAGCGAGTCCAGGTTGGGAGTGCGTATCTCGGAGCCGAAACACCCGATGTCCGAGTAACCCATGTCATCCACCAGGATGACTATGATATTCGGTTTACCGGATGCGTCTTCGGGCATGTCGCGTCTCCATATTCATGGCCTCACTGGGCGCGGCCGCCCGGCTCGGAGTCTAAGAGGCCGGTAGACGGAGTGTCAACCCGTGAACAGCTCCGTGTCGCGGTACCAGTCCGTCCACGCAAACCAGAACGACAGGTGCGATGGCAGACGCTCAAGCCTCGCGCCTGACAGCTCCCCTTCGACGGCCAGACCGCTGAACGCCGACCAGGTGGTGCCGGTCTCTTCGTCCACAAGCTTAGTCTGAACCCCGTTGGGCTCGCCATCGAGCGCGAAGGTCAGGGTGCGCCCATCCACGTTGCGATCGAAGACCAGCGCCGTGCCGGTGGGGCCGTCCATGTACACCAGCGCCGCCTGGCCGCCGACGTCATCGTTCAGGACAGGGTTACTCAGCAGGTCGGCTGTCGGGTACGCTTTGGTGACGCCGTTGAAGTCCACGCCAACGACCAGCGCCTTGTTGTTAAGCCTGTCGTCCTCGTGGGCTTGGCCGATAACTCCGGGGCTGTTGCTCATGTAGTACCCGTTGTAGTTGTCGTAATTGCCCAGGCCGCCCGTCGTCATGACCTTGGTATCTGGGTGCAGCTCCTTCCAGGTTGCCCAGGTAGTCTGCGTGACCGGCACCATGTCCAGCTCGACGCCGTCCAGAGGGCCCTCAACGCCCTTTCTGAGGAACTGGCTCCAGAGAGTACGGGTCTGGTGGTCGTACATCACCAGGGCGTTCATGATCAGCTTGCCCGATACGCCGAAAGTGTGCTCCTCGTCTCCGATGGTGCGGCTATACACGATAGCCGAGAAGCAAAGCGGTCACCATGTCACCGCGACCGGCTTACCTCCGACAGTGTCATTCACGATTTCGTGGGCGCTCAGAGTCGGGATCGAATACGCCCGGTGGTCGCCGTCGATGGAGAGACCAAGAACCAGGCTGTGAGATTCGAGCTCCTCGTCGGCCTCCTCAGCGCCCACAAACTCCGGTTCGAGAATCGCGGGAATCGCGTCGAATGGCAGGAGCGTGACGACTTTGAGTTCGCGCTCCCCGGCCTCCGACGTGACTGTGGCCGGGGCCGACGCATCTGATGTCCCCGCTCTCTGAGGAGAGGGGCTCGCAGGCGCTGCGGTCGGAGCCGGGATGGAAGTGGATGTCGGGGCCGTCGTCGCCGGAACAGACGTAGAAGTCGAAACTGCCGCGGCAGTGGGAGGAGGCGCTACGGTCGCCGCAGGCCCGGTCGTCGATGAAGGGGCAGCTACTTGCGCCTGCGCGCTCGATACGGGTGCCGAGGTTGGAGCTTCCTGCGGCTCTGGCCGTTGGGGCGTGTCGCTGTCGTTGCTGGAACAGGCGACTGACACAGCGATCAGGCAGACGGCCGCCAACATTGCTATTCGTGCTCTGGACATGTGTGCAAGGCTCCCGATTGATAGGCTCGGTATGCGATTAGATGCAGTCAAGACCCCATGCGGTTCCGATGTCAGGTTCAGTTGATCTGACGCGGCGACGGTCCCCATCGCTGCTCGTGGGAAGCTATCAGGTCCTTCAGATCGTTCCGGTACGTGTCGCTCCTGATAGGCTCGGTCGTCATAATCAGCGCGTCTTCCCGGTTGTCGGAGTAGTAGCCCCTTCGGACCCCTCGCTCAGTGAAGCTGTACTTCTTGTACAGGTTCTGGGCGACGTAATTGGAGACCCGCACTTCGAGCGTTACCACGCGCGACTCCATTTCGATGGCCTGCTCGATGGCTGAGATCAGCAGCATCTCACCCAGGCCGAGGCCGCGATACTCGCTCCTAACGCCGATGGACACGATATGAGCCTCATCGACCATGTACCACAGACCCACGAATCCGACTATCAGGTCTTCTCCGGGCTGCCACGAGGGGTTGCGTCCCCTCCACATCTGGCGCGCGCCAGTCATCAGCCGGTTGAACAGGGGGCCGTTGCGTACTTCGGCAGAGCCATCCGGAAACGGGGGCAGGCCAGCTTCGTCGCCTGACCTCTCAGCGCTGCGCGACAGCACGAGATACCGCGCGATCCTGTTTCTCAGCTCACGCCTGAAAGAAGTGGGCGGGAACAGGGTTGGGAAGGCGTCCTTCTCGACCTCGGCTGCCTGCCCGAGGTCTCGCTCCTCCATTCGGCGAACGGTGAACGGATGTGCCGCTGTCGGCGATTGTCTTCGGACCGAACTCACGGAGCCGGTGTTAGCCGTCGCGCAGGTGCGGGTGCATGAAGAACCGCGCGGACTTCAACGTGTTGTTTAGCAGCATCGCTATGGTCATAGGCCCTACTCCACCGGGGACCGGCGTGATCGCGGACGCCTTCTCCTTCACCGGCCGATAGTCCACGTCGCCAACCAGGCGATACCCGCGCCTGCGTTCAGGAGCGTCGATCCGGTTTATGCCGACGTCGATTACGACAACGCCCTCGCTGACCATGTCCGCGGTCAGGAACCGGGCCCTGCCTATGGCCGCGATGACGATGTCGGCCTGCCTTGTGAGGTTCTCCAGATCGCGAGTGCGGGTGTGGCACACGGTCACCGTCGAGTTCGCGTCGCTGGCTCGCTGTATCAGGAGGTTCGCTATGGGCTTTCCGACGATGTTCGACCTGCCCAGCACAACGACGTGCTTGCCCTCGGTGCCGATCCCGGATCGAACGATCATCTGCTGTATCCCCGCGGGCGTCGCGGGAACGAACCGCGGCCGTCCGGCCGCGAGGAGACCCATATTGAACGGATGAAGTCCGTCCACGTCCTTGTCGGGCGATATGGACTCCATCACCGTATTCTCGTCCAGGTGATCCGGCAGCGGGAGCTGCACCAGCAGCCCATGAATCCGGCTGTCTTCATTCAGCCGCCGCACCGAGCTCAACACCTCGTCCATGGAGGCCGTTGCGGGAAGCATGACCGATTCGGAGTACATGCCTGCCGCCTCTGCCGCGAGCCCCTTGTTGCGCACGTAAACAGCTGAGGCAGGATCGTCTCCGACAAGCACGACTGCGAGTCCGGGAACGACTCCGTGCTTCGTACGCACCTCCTCGACACCTTCGGCGATCTCGGACCGGATCTCTTCGGCCAGGCGCGTTCCACTAATCACACTTGCGGTCATCGGGCGACTCTCCCCTCATCCAGAATCAGGTGCCCCAATTATAACGGGGCAGCCCAACGCTGGGTATATAATGGCTGGCGACAAATGTATCGAGGCTGGAAGTTGCTGATTGCGGGCGTGGACATAATCGAGATTCACCGAGTCAAGCACGTGTTCGAGCAGTACGGCGACAGATTTCTGCGCCGCGTCTACACAGACCGTGAGATCGCGTACTGCCGGGGACGCGCGCCGCAGCTCGCAAGCCGCTTCGCCGCCAAAGAGGCGACCATGAAGGCCCTGGGGACTGGCGTGCGAGGCATCCGCTGGCGAGACATCGAGGTGGTGCGCGGTCGCGGACAGGCGCCGAGAATCGAGCTCCACGGGACGGCGCAGGCCAGGGCGGACCGGCTTGGACTCACCGACATCGCACTATCCCTCAGCCACTCACGAGAGTTCGCCGTCGCGTCAGTGGTTGGAGACAGCGAGAAGGGCAACATACTGCACAGGCGATAGACCTCAGAACACTAGGTATGAACGCTCCCAACCGACACGCCGCGCGAGCGGCGGCCAAGCGTTGGGCAGCTGAACAGGAGAAAAGAGGCTGAAAATGAGAATTGGACTCTTCATCGGAACTATGGGCGCGGCGGACACGCTTCAAGGTCAGATCCAGCAGTCTGCAGAGGCCGAAGCCGACGGATTCGAAAGCTTCTGGACGGCACAAGTGGCTGGCGTCGACGCGCTGACCCTGCTTGCGCTGTGCGGTTCCGCGACGGAGACCATAGAGATGGGCACCGCCGTCGTGCCGACCTATCCGCGCCACCCGATGGCGCTCGCCCAGCAGGCGATCACTACGCAGGCAGCCACCGGGGGACGGCTCCTGCTCGGAATCGGGCTGTCCCACAGACCGGTGGTGGAAGACCGCTGGGGAATGTCCTTTCATGCGCCAGCGCAGCACATGGACGAGTACCTAACCGTTCTCCAGTCCCTCATGTCCACGGGCAGCGTGGACTTCCACGGCGAGCACTTCAGCGTGTCCGGCGAGATAGCCCGGATGACGGATACTCCACCTTCTGTGTGCGTCGCCGCGCTCGCTCCCAGGATGTTGCGCATGGCGGGGTCGCGGGCCGACGGCACCATAACGTGGATGGTCGGCCCTCGCACGCTCGACACGCACATCGTGCCCAGGATCACGTCTGCCGCCGAGGGCGCGGGACGCCCTGCCCCTCGTGTATGCGTTGGGCTCCCGATCTGCGTCACCGACGACAGCCAGGCCGGATTCGAGGCCGCAGCAGGATACTTCGGACGTTACAGCGGACTGCCCAGCTATCGGCGGATGCTGGACATCGAGGGAGTCGAAAGCCCGGCGGAGGTCGCTATCATCGGCGACGAGGCTGAGGTCGAGGCGCAGTTGAAGGCGCTTTCGTCGGCTGGTGCAACTGACTACCTGGCCTCGATCTTCCCCGTCGGCGACGACGCGGACGGTTCGGTTGCCCGAACGCGGGAGCTTCTCAAGTCGCTCGTGGGGCGGGTGTGACCGCTTGAAAATAGTCACCGCCGCTGAGATGCGGGCCATCGAAGATCAATCCGAGGAGGCCGGCGTCTCGACGGACACGCTGATGGAGAATGCGGGTCTGGCAGTCGCCCGTACCGCGCGGCGCGTGGTCGGCCCGCTCACCGGCGCACAGGTCGTCGTCCTGGTCGGCCCCGGCAACAACGGCGCCGATGGGCTGGTCGCAGCCCGGCACATCCAGCGCTGGGGCGCGAGGGTCACCGCGTACGTCTGTCGGGAGCGAGGTACGCCGGATCCGAAGTTGGTAGATGCTCGCTGTGCTGGCGTAGACATCGTTGCAGTTTCTGACGATCCTGGACTGGAACGCTTGAGATGTCTGCTCGACTCTGCCCATCTCGTGATCGACGCGGTGCTGGGCACAGGCAGGGCGAGGCCAATAGAGGGTGTGTTCAAAAACATACTTGGAGTCCTGTCATCCGCGAGGAGCGGCGCTCCCGGCGCGAGGCTGCTCGCGCTCGATCTGCCCACGGGCCTGAACTCCGACACCGCCGAAGTGGACCCGGCGTGTGTTGCCGCGGACGTTACCGTCGCACTGGGATACCCCAAGCGCGGACACCTCGACTTTCCCGGAGCGGACTATGTCGGACACCTTGAGGTGGCCGACATTGGGATTTCGCCCGGTCTGGACGACGACGTGCAGGTCAATCTGCTGACTTCCGAGTGGGCGCGAGCCATGCTCCCTGAGCGTCCGAGCGACTCCCACAAGGGCACGTTCGGACGGACCATGATCGTCGCGGGATCGCGCAATTTCCTTGGCGCGGCCTACCTGGCTGCGGCGTCCGCCGCGCGGGTCGGCGCCGGCCTTGTCACGATTGCGATTCCCGCTAGCCTGGTCTCGTCGGTGGCTCCCAGGGCTGTTGAGCCGACGTTCTTACCGCTGCCGGAGTCCGGTGAGGGAGTAGTATCTCCCGCTGCCGCCGATCAGATACTGGAGGCCACAGGCGGTTACAGCGCGATGCTCGTCGGTTGCGGTCTGGGGCAGGCTGACGAGACGAGGTCGATGGTCGAGCGGCTGCTGCTGTCGGGGGCCGATCTGCCCGCTACCGTAGTCGATGCAGACGGGCTAAACACGTTGGCCCGAATTCCAGACTGGCACTGTCGCTGGGCGACGAACGGCGTCTTGACGCCACATCCGGGAGAAATGGCGCGTTTGGTCAGCAACTTGGACTATGGCCACGCCACGAGTAGGCTCGATCTGGCTCGCGCAGGAGCGCGGGAGTGGAGCAAGACGGTCGTTCTGAAGGGTGCGTACACCGTCATTGCCCAGGCCGACGGCTCGGCGCAGGTCTCCCCGTTCACCAATCCCGGGCTTGCCACCGCGGGGACCGGGGACGTGCTCGCTGGCGCGATAGCGGGCCTGATGTCGCAGGGGCTGGCGCCAGAGGCCGCCGCGTCGCTTGGTGTGTATCTGCACGGGCTGGCCGGGGAGTCCGTCAGAAACCAGTTGGGAGACACCGGAATGATCGCGAGCGACCTGCTTCCTGCGCTTCCAGGCTCCATAAGAGACCTGCGGTAGAGGCGTCCATTGGCACAGCTACGCGGCCCAGAACGCGCCCGATACGTGACAAGCATGTTCGCCCGCATCTCGCGGCGCTACGACCTGCTCAACTCGGTCATGTCCGGCGGACGCCACCACGCCTGGCGGCGGAAAGCGACTGCGATGGCTGTGGACGGACTGTCCGGCAGGGCGCTGGACGTCGCGACCGGAACGGGAGACTTCGCCTTTGAGCTTGCGCGTCGGGCCGAGGTCACGTCCGTCGTGGGACTGGACTTCACGCACGACATGATGACTCTCGGTGTGAGCAAAGGGGTACGTCATTGTGTCGGGGCGTCGGTGTCGTTCACCGAGGGCGATGCGCATGAGCTGCCATTCTCCGACGACAGCTTCGTGTGCGCGACCGTCGGATTTGGCATACGGAACTTCACCGACGTGCCCAAGGCGTTGCGGGAGATGGCCCGTGTCGTTTCGCCCGGAGGCAGGGTAGTTTCATTGGAGATCGTCCGACAGGACGGCAGAGACCCGATCAGCGCCATGGCGCGCCTGCACTTCAGGTACGCCACTCCCTGGCTCGGCGCTCTGCTGGCGGGAGACCGTGAAGCATACACGTACCTGCCACAGTCGGCTCAGGGGTTCATGTCCGCGTCCGAGCTGACGGACGCCATGACCGACGCCGGACTCCGGGTTACTAACTGCGTGAAGCTGGCGCTGGGTACGGTCGCCATCCACGTCGGTCAAAAATGTTAGGATGTAAGCGCACATCAGGCAGGAGACGCAGCGAATGACGACCAAGGTAGATCCAGGACTTCAGAGCGTACTCGACAACATACAGGTGATTGCGGCCTCAGAGGGCGGGTCCATTGAATTCGTCGAGTCCAGAGGCGGCAAACTCACAATCGAGTACACGCCCGGCGTCAACGAAGAGTGCCCTGAGTGCGTACCCACGCACGACCTGATCGAGATGATGGTCAAGTCGTCCACGGGCATCCTCGCGCCATACATCAGCGAGGTCGAGGTCAGGTAAAACACACTCCGTGCGGAGCCCCCGGCCTATCTGCTCTCGACAAGCCGCCCGGAAAGGTACTTGTGAATGACGCTTCTTCTGCGTTCAGGCTATCATCCATCTCTTCTTTCCCTCCGCCTGCCGTAGTCTCTAGTGGCCTTGCGGCTGGGGATAACGGTCTTCAGGAAGCGTGTGCCGTCTGCCTCTGTCACCAATCAGAATAGTCTCTGATGAAGGGAGGTGAGGTTCGTGCTCGGCAGTTCCGGCTTCTTGGAGCCGTGAATAGATGGCTCCGCAGCTAGGAGCGTTCGCAGTTTGGCTACAGCGGTGACCGCGTCGTCTCCCAAGCCGAGCAGGTCGCGGATGATACGCTCATCAAGCTCAATGCGGGCCGGGTCGACTGCGCATTTGTGGAAGGACTCAAACTTTCTGTCGCTTAGGTCTTGCCAGATAGATTGCGCTTCGTCCAATTGCCAAGGTTGCAGTTGTCGGACATCGAGGGTTCTTATGTTCTCCAACATTCCCTTGCTACCTGTTCCTCTTCCTTTCTGTGCCCTGTTGGATGGATTCGCATGGAGTAGCATTCCGAGTGTGGAATTGCACCACAGCGTAGCAGCAATTTCCTGCAGAGATCTGGACACAGGTTCAGTCTCGTTCGTCTGGAGGGAGAACCATGCTCGCACTCCTAGTGTACGGACGTACGTACGTGTTGCTGTCACTCGCTGAGAGTTATATCTAACATCGCATGTTACTTGAAGAGTGCCAGACTGTGACCATATTCTCGTATGATCGCGGTTAGGTTTTGGGACGAGCCAAGCATTTGGTTCTGCAACCATGCCTTGATGAATGCGTGCAGAATGTTTCCAAAGTGCAAAGAATTGAGCTTGCTCGTTCCAGCCATGATGAGCCTGAAATACTCCAGTGGACCCTTTGATCTGCTTGTGTTCAGGCCCCATATTCCAGACCTCTCCCATTACAGCGATGGGGATGTGTCCTGCGAGTTTGCCGCCGTCCTCTGTCCACAACTCGCCACGCTCCAACGCGGCAGCGAACTGGCCTGTAAGCGCATGTTTCCATCGAGCTGACTTCCATGGCGCCTCTCCGACAGGACCGTTCACAATCTCGCCCCACTGGTCGCCTCCGACCACCAGTGGGCTGCCGCCGACTGGGGGGCCGTCCGAGTTGAGAAGCGGCGCCGACACCGTGCCGTTAATTGCGCTTACGAGCGCTAGCGCGTCGGTCTCCCGTGATGGTGCCCGCCACAGGTTGACGAATCTGCCTCGGAGGGATGGACTCTCAGTTTCGACCAACCGTCGCGCTACTATGAGGGTCTCAGCAATCGAAGTGTCAAAAGACATGGAGAGTCGCTCTGGATCATGGGACGAGACTACGAACTCAATCTCGTAACGAGACGACAGCAAGTCTCGGATGCCGCTCCATAGCTCGCCAGCAAGTGCAGTCACTGGAAGAACTAGTGCGATGCGCCCACCAGGGTTGACTATACGATCAGCTAGAACCGTAAATGAGGTACCATGTCCAGCACGCAGGTCTGCGGGCGTCCCCTTTAGGAGGCTAGACGTTCGACTCTTAACGTCTTTCCAGGACGCATCGTCACCTAGAGGGAGAGAAAACACGCGGGCTATTTCATCCTCCTTCCCCCCATCAGCCCCTCGTCGTGTGTATGGGGGATTGCTTATAACCAGATCGGCTTGTGGATGCTGTACGATGCTCCCTTCCCCAGTCGTTGCTCCAATGGACTCTTCTGTACCAGAGAATGAAGACTGGATCTCAGATGAGACCAACCAATCAAGGGAACCTAGGTGGACTCTACCGTCCTCATCTCTACCTAGTCTGAAGGTGTGAAGCTCCATCCGTTCGAATCGGACAGACGGGGACATCGCAGCCAGCGTCGCGGCAGTCAGATGAATTGCGGCCTGTACAACGTCGGTGCCGGTTATGACCTCCTCGACCAGCGCGCGGTGAAGCGCCGGGACATCCTCCAGGGTTCGGTTGCCTGAAGCCGCGTGGTTTTGGAGCATTTGCCGGTATGCGGCCATCAGCAGAGTCCCGGTCCCGCAGGCAGGGTCGATCACGCGCAGACGGCTGAGCTCTTGGGTGTCACCCCAGTCAACATTAGTCCATCTCGTTGGCGAGAGTGCCAAGCCGGCGAGAAGTGTTGAGGCCGGTATGCTGGTGTAGAAAGCTGCTAGGAGTTTCCTTTCGGACACGAGCCGGTTGAAGATTCTTCCTGCCAGATCGTGACGTCCCACCGCGTCCATTCCCAGCAGGGTAGCCGCGGTCTCGGCGCATTCCTCCAGCACGCTCGCCGCCTCGACATCGGACAGTTCCTGTATCACGTTCCTCGCTATGCTGAATATTGGGTAGTAGTCTATCGCGAGGATTTCTTCCCAAGTGTGGAGGAGCATTAGTCGCGAAAAGCTGCCATGCCTGCGGGCTGCACTCACAGGGCGGTAAGTTGGATCGCCGCTGGCGAGACGCTCTTGAAAGACCATTGCGTTGATGATGACGAGCGCAGCCATGTTCGCTACCTCGTCACTTGGATCAGCGCCGAAGATGCTCGATACACGGGCGATAGTGCCAGGTGACTGGTACAGGCGAGAGCCAGCGCGGCGAGTGCCCTCATCGAGAAGATCAACCGCTCTGTCCAGATTGCCAGCGGGCGGAGACGCGAGAGAGACCGACTGTCCGAGTTCGGTTACCTTGCCACTACTCTTGGGCCCTGAAGAACCATCGGAGCGCCACTCTTGCCACTCCAGCTCGGCAATGGCCATGCGATCATACATGTGCTGCTGCGCTGTCGATCTGAGTGGAGCAGGAACCTTAACGGCGAACACGTTGTCAACGATCTGCCCATCAATATCCATTCCGAGTCGGGCGAGCGCATCCGCCTCCACTGTTGGGGCAGGTTCAATCTCAACCTCGACAACTACGGTAGCATGGGCCAACCGGACGATGATGTCCGGTCTGGCAGGGCCTCGCAGCGTTTCTGCTACGGCATCCAGTCCGAGTTGCTCCCGCAGGAGGCGCGCGAGTGTATCGTTGATGATGCTTTCATGGCTGCGGTCGTTGGCTGGCATGGTCGGCAGTTGGCCTTTAGTGATTCAGGTCCATCTCTCTCAAGGCCCGACGACCCTTGTCGCGCTTCTTGGTTGCACCCGTTCCGATATCTTCTCTCCAGCCTCAATCTCCGCTATACGCAGCTCGTAGGCCTTCTGGATATTCAGCCACAGCTGCGGCGTCGTGCCGAAGTATCGTGACAAGCGCAGGGCCGTGTTGGCAGTTATCCCGCGCTGGCCATTCAGGATTGCTGTGATCCGGTTTGTGGGAACGTCGAGCGCTTTGGCCAGGGCGTTTGCCGACATTCCAAGCTCCTGGAGTTCTTCGCCAAGTATCTCTCCCGGATGCACCGGCCTCATACCGTTGCTCACACTCATCACCCGGTCTCCTCATCGGTGATAGTCCGCTATCTCGACGTCGTAAGGACCATCGTCTTCCCAGCGAAAGCAGACGCGCCACTGGCGATTGATCCGAATGCTGTATTGGCCCATGCGGTCGCCGGAAAGAGATTCCAGCCTATTGCTGGGCAACCCTGCCAAGTCGTGAAGAGAAGCAACGCTGTCCAATACCGTTAATCTGCGCGTCGCCTGATCTGCAAAGCCTTGGAAGGCCCGCACCAGACGGCCCTCAAAGAATCGTTCAGTTCTCCAATCCTTGAAGCCTCGAATCATTACGTCTTACGTAAACAGTACACGCCGATACTCTACTACCGTTCCGCTCAGCCTGACAACTAGGCTATTCACTTTGAGCCTGTATCAGTTTAGTAGGCGGTCAGTGAGCCAGGTGATGCAGCCTACACTAGCTCCAGGTTTTTCAGGCCGGAGCCGGTGTTCAGCAGCAGGATTCGCTGGTCGGCTCCGAGTTGTTCGGCGGCCAGCAGCTTCTCCAGCGCAGCGGCCGTGGCCGCTCCCTCGGGACAGATGAACATTCCCTCTAGTCGCGCTACCCTGCTCATGTAGTCGAGTATCTCGTCGTCGCTGACCGTGAGCGCGCCACCGCCGCTTTCCCGTATCGCGCCCAGGATGAGGTAGTCTCCGATTGCCGACGGCACCCGGATGCCAGGCGCGACCGTCTGCGCATTCTGCCAGGGCTCCGCGAATTCCGTGCCCTGCTCGAACGCTCTCACTATCGGAGCGCACCCGTCGGACTGCACCGCGAACATCCTCGGTCTCTCGCTGCCGATCCAGCCCATCGCCTCCATCTCGGCGAACGCCTTCCACATTCCAACGATCCCGGTGCCTCCGCCTGTCGGGTAGATGATCGCGTCCGGCAGCGTCCATCGCAGCTGCTCCGCGATCTCGTATCCCATCGTCTTCTTCCCCTCGACCCTGTATGGCTCCTGGAGCGTGGATATGTCGAACATATCCTCTTTGGCAGCACGCTCGCGGCTCATGACTCCGGCGTCGCTTATCAGCCCGTCGATCAGTGTGAGCTCGCCGCCCGTAATGACGACCTCCTTCCGGTTCGACTCTGGTGCGTCCCTCGGCATGAACACATAGGAGTCGATACCCCCCTTTGCCGCATAAGACGTCATCGCGCCTGCCGCGTTGCCCGCCGACGGCATCGTAATCTTGGCGATGCCGAGCTCCTTCGCCTTCGAGACGGCAGCAGATAGCCCTCGCGCCTTGAACGACGCGGTCGGGTTTACGCCCTCGTCCTTTATGAGCAGGTCGGAGCAGCCCATCTCGGGTCCAAGCCGCTCGGCCTGGAACATCGGCGTGAACCCCTCGCCGAGCGTGATCACGTTCGCCTCGTCGCGGATCGGCATGACCTCGAAGTAGCGCCACATATTCGCTGGGCGTTCCTTGAGCGCGTCGCGGTCCAGGGCGGATGCTGCTCCTTCGAGGTCGTATCGCGGATACAGGACCTTGCCGCACGCGGCGCAGAGTCGCTGCGGTTCGTCAGCCGAGCACTCGGCATGGCAGTAGGTGCATTCGAGGTTTGTCAGGTAGCTGCGCATGTTTTCTTCCAGTCTTGTTACGCCTTGACAGCGGTTGTCGGCCAGTGGTCGGGTACAGGATATGCTTCGTCCGGGCCGGGCCACGCCGGCGTGGTGGCTATGACGAAGCACAGGTCTTCGTCTCCCGTGTTGCGGAATTGGAAATGGCTTCCGGTCTCGATGGTCAGAGATACGCCAGCGAACACATCTACGACGACCTCGTCACTGCCCAGAGATCGCCAGACCTGTCCCTTGCCGGAGATGAAGTACCATGCCTCATCTACCGTCCGGTGCGCGACAGCCTTGGAGATCGCTCCGGGCTCCAGAGTACAGTGGACCATGCTGGATCGAGGGGTAAGGACCAGCTCTCGGATTTGGGAGCCGTCCGATGCCAGAACGGTGTGTCCGTCCGGCAGCGAGGTAGTCTTCAATTTGCGGACCCACGTGGCGGGTACTTTTCGAGCCACCACCGGGCGATCTCGGTGCGTCGCGCGAACCAGACGTCTGAGAACCCGGTCGCGTACTCCAGGAAGTCCCTGAGCGCGGCGGCGCGGGATGGGCGGCCGACGATCCGGCAGTGCAGCCCGATGTTCATCATCTTCGGTGACTCGGACCCCTCTTCGTACAGCAGGTCGAACGTGTTCTTCAGGGTCTCATAGAAGTCGGAGGGGCTGTTCATGCCGCCTCGCCAGAAGCGAGTGTCGTTGACCTCAAGGGAGTATGGGACGACCAGCCACGGCTTTCCGTGGACTTCTACGTAGTAGGGAATGTCGTCAGCGTAGGAGTTCGAGTCGTACAGAAACCCGCCCTCTTCGACCACCAGGTCGCGCGTGTTCAGGCTTGGGCCGTACCGGGTGTACCAGCCCAGAGGGCGAACACCCGTCGTCCGCTCTATAGACTCGACTGCCTTGCGGATCGCCTCGCGTTCGGCGTCGCGGTCCATTCGATAGTACTCTTCCCATCGGAAGCCGTGTCCGAAGACCTCGTGGCCCTGCTCGACGATTGACGGGCCGACCTCCGGGTTGCGTTCCAGAGCGAGGGCGCAGCAGTAAAACGTCGCAGGCACGTCGAACCGTTTCAGGAGTCTCATGACCCGCCACACGCCGGCGCGACTGCCGTACTCGAAGAAGGACTCGTTGGCCAGGTCTCGCTCGTCCAGCGGAAGTGGGGAGGGGACCTCGCTGTTGCTCTCGCGGTGAGGGTCGCCGTCCAGAAGAGAGTACTCGGAACCCTCCTCGTAGTTCACCACCAACGAAATAGCGATGCGGGCGTCGTTCGGCCACTCGACGCGGAGCGGATGTTGGCCGTAGCCGACGAAGTCTCTGGGGGTGTCGCTAGATGCTGGAGTCGTCGTCTGAGTCGTCCTCTTCCGTCTGACCGGTCACTTCTCGCAGGAACTGCTCAACGTCAGGAGCCAGATCTTGGGCATCCTCCGTCTCTTCTTCCTCCTGTCCGCCTTCAACCAGCACACGGTCGTAGTAGGACTCGAGTCTGCCGATGAGAGAGCGGACTTCGGGGTTGTTCTCCACCGCCCGGTTGACATCCTCGTACTGGCGGCGCCCGCGCTCCCGGTCGGCGAGCGATGCGGGAAGATCGAACATGGCGGTCAGTATCTCGACGATCCGGGCCGCCCCCATGTGGTCCTCGTCGAGCTGCATATACTGCGGCAGGTGGGCCATCAGGCTGGTCGTTGGGATCTCGCCCTGTGTCACGAGGTCGGCCACCATGTTGACGATCGACGTCGGCCCCTGGTACGTACTCCGACGTTGGGACACCAGGCCGGTCGCCTTGGCCGCCTGGTCGTCCGTCATGGTTCCCGTTACCAGAAGAGGCCTCGTGTGCGGCACGGAGTCGTACATGCCTCCGATCCGACAGTACTCCTGCACGTCGAAGTGCGAAAGCACGTCTGAGATCGCGCGACAGTACACTTCACCGTACGCATGAGGCTCCCGTATGTGCAAGAAAATGTAATCGCGGTCGGTAGCGTCGTCGTGCGCGTGGTGGATGATGGTGTTAGGAGTGGTGAAGACCCGCTGCCCGTTGACCGTGCGCATCCGAGGCCGGTACCTGGTGAAGTCGAAGAACTTCCCCGGCTCTACAAGCCGGCCCAGCTCCCGCGCGCCAAGATGGCGCTGGAGGATGTTGAGCGCGAGCGTCCCGACTCTTCCCACGTCTATCCACGGCCTGAGCATGGCGATCGCAATTGGCCGTCTCAACTCCGGCACGGGGTCTCTCAGTTCGAATTCGGCTATTCTCATGACTCTATCGTGCCAAAATCGATTCGATTCCGCAAGTCCGACACTGTTGACTACGATCCATATCGGCTATAGGATTCTTTGGCTAATCAAGCTGCCAGGGGAGTTGGTCACATGCGTAAACACGCGCTTGAGGGGGTACGGGTCGTCGATTTCTCTTGGATCGTGGCAGGCCCGACGTGCACACGAATCCTCGCGGACTTCGGCGCGGAAGTCATCCGAGTCGAGAACGAACAGACGATGGACTACACTCGGAACTCGATGGCGCCGCCGGGTGCAAACAGCCCAAACATGGGCGGCATGTTCAATAACCTGAATCGCAACAAGCTGGGAGTCACGATCAACGTGATGCACCCCAGCGGCATGGAACTGCTCCACGATCTCATCGCCGTCTCGGACATCGTCGTCGAGAACTTCAGCGCGACCGTCCTCAAACGGTGGGGTCTCGACTACGAGGCGCAGCGCAAGTTACGACCCGATATCATCTACGTGAGCATGTCCGGTTTCGGGCATACGGGTCGTGACAACAGATACGTTACCTGGGGACCTACCGCGCAGGCGCTTTCGGGCCTCACGTACATGTCCGGTCTCCCCGGAGAGGACCCCGCCGGGTGGGGATTCTCCTACATGGACCATACCGGGGGCTTCTACGGGGCGCTGGCGTGCATGAACGCGCTTCACCACCGGAATCGCACCGGAGAGGGTCAGTGGGTCGATCTGTCGCAGGTGGAGGTGGGAATGGCGCTTACCGGAACGGCCATTCTGGACAAGACCGTGAACGGACGCGACTTCAGGCGAGAGGGCAACCCGCCCGGCAACAGGGCCCCGAACTACAAGGTCGCTCCCCACAGCACGTACCGGTGCAAGGGGGAAGACCGCTGGTGTGCCATCACGGTCTTCGACGACGCAGAGTGGAGCGCGTTCGTGGAAGCGATAGGCGCGCCCGAATGGACATCGGACGAACGGTTCGCCACCAATGAGGGTCGTTACGACAACCAGGACAAACTGGACCGACTGATAGAGACTTGGACGATCGAGCGCGAGCCGCACGAGGTGCTTCACACCCTCCAGGCCGCCGGCGTCGCCGCGGGAGCGGTGCAGACGCCGAAAGAAAAGATCGAGGACGACCCGCAGCTCAGATACCGCGAGTTTCTGCCTGAAGTCGAACACCCGGAGCTGGGCGTGTCCAAGTACGAGGGGCAGCCGATGCGTCTCTCCCGGTCTCCCTGGGAGCTCCGGCGCTCTTCGCCGCTCTTCGGCGAACACTCGCAGCACATCTTCGGTGATCTTCTCGGAGTTCCCGAAGAGGAGATCACAGACCTGATGGTCGAGGGGGCAATCTGATGAACGGCAGCCAAGGGGCGCTCTCGGACCTGACCGTCCTCGACCTGTGCGATGAAAAGGGCCAGTTGATCGGAAAGCTTATGGGAGAGATGGGTGCGCGAGTGGTCAAGGTAGAGCCGCCCGGAGGGGATCCCGCCCGCAACATTCGCCCTTTCCGAAACGACGTACCTGACCCCAATCAGAGCCTTAACTTCTGGGCATTCAACACAGCCAAGGAAGGCGTCACGCTGGACATAGAACAGCCAACCGGCCGGGAAGTGCTCAAGAAGCTGGCCGCCAAGGCCGACGTGCTGCTGGAGAGCTTCGATCCGGGCTACATGGACTCCCTGGGACTTGGGTACTCAGACCTGAGCACGGCGAATCCAGAGCTGATAATGACGTCGCTCACTGGCTTCGGCCAGGATGGCCCGTACCGCGACTACAAGACGTCTGACCTCGTGGCGATGGCGATGGGCGGCGTCATGCACAGCTGCGGCTACGACGACCTGCCCAGCGCGCCTCCCATCAGGCCGAGCGGTGGACACGGATACATCATTAGCTGCAACTACGCCACGCTGGGAACGCTCATGGCCCTAAACTGGCGTGACATGACCGGCGAGGGGCAGCATGTTGACGCCTCCATTCACGAGGCCTGCTCGTGCACCACCGAAGCCGCGATGCCCACATACATCTACACCAAGGAGCTGGTCAAGCGTCAGACCGGCAGGCACCACGGGGTCCAGCCGACGCCGAAGACGCTCTGCCCGACGGCTGACGGCAGATACATCAATGTGTTTGCGGTCTTTACAAGCCTCGACCAGTGGCTGGCCCTGGTCAAATGGATGGACGCGGCTGGCATGGCCGAGGACCTGGTCGATCCCAGGTACCGGGACATGGCGACCATGCGACTGAGGGTCGGCCCAGAAGTCGACCACGCATTCGTAGTCGTGAAGAAGTTCATTGCGGTGCACAACGCGGAGGAGATATACCGAGGCGCCCAGGGACGCAAGTTCCCATGGGCGATAGTCCGCTCCCCCGAGGAGACTCTCGAAGACGCTCACTTCGCCGAAGATCGAGGCTTCTTCGCGGAGGTGGAACACCCGGACCTGGGCGAGACTTACACCTACGCCGGACGCCCGTACATCATGAACGGCACCCCCTGGCGGACCTTCAGAAGCCCACTGCTGGGTGAGCACAACGACCGGGTATACGCCGAAGACCTGGGCATGTCGTCGGAGGAAATAGAAAGACTCCGCGCCGACGGGGTGATCTGATCAGTTCATACGGATCCCGCCGTCCACGTTGATGGCCTGGCCGGTGATGTTCTTCGCGTCGTCCGACGCCAGGAACGCGGCGAGCTTGCCGATGTCCTCCGGGGTCTGCTCGCGTTTCATTGGCATCGTCTGATTTACGACGGTCTCGAACAGCTCGCGTCCGGGCATCCCCTGCACGTCCGTGTGCGTCTGGGTCGAGCCGAGCCTCGATCTCCGCTGGGCTATAGCCTCCCACATGGGCGTCCACAAAAGTCCCGGGCATATCGCGTTGACGGTTATCCGGTGATCGGCAAGCTGCTGCGCGTTGGACTGCGTCCAGCTGATGGCAGCAGCCTTGGAGGTGGAGTAGTGGGGAATGTCGGGGCTGCCCTGCCTTCCGGCGATGGATGCGATGTTGATGATTCGGCCCGAACCGCGCTGAATCATGTGCTCCTGCACCGCCTCCGTGACCATCACCATGCCCCGTACGTTCACCTGGAACGTCTCGTTCCAGTCGTCGTCCGAGGACAAGTCCCGTTCCCACATACCACTGGCGCCGATGATACCGGCGTTGTTTACCAGTATGTCGATTCCGCCAAGCTGGTCTAGCGCGCTTGCGACCGCAGCTTTGATGGACGACCTGTCCGTCACGTCCATCGCCACTGAAGCGGCACGTCTGCTCATCTGCCCGACCTCTTCCGCCACTTCCGCCGCGTTGTCCGCAATCAGGTCGGCCACCGCAACGTCCGCCCCCTGCTCGGCTAACGTGAGACTGATTCCACGTCCGATTCCCCGGCCCCCGCCGGTAACCAACGCAACTTTGCCCGAAAGGTCTGCCAGCATGTTGTCATACTCCCATGTGAGCTATGTGTAATGCGGAGCTTACGCTCCGACTCCAGTGTCGATCGTGGGCTCAATCATACTGCAAGAATTGCCGGGAGTCCGACACTGCTCCGATCTCAACCCGCCTCGGATCTGGCTTGCTCACGCAGCCCAGCAGTCGCTCAGGGGCAATGGTGGTTGGCCCGAACCACACGAGACGCCTTCGCCGTTTTGGATTGCGATCTCGGAGAGATCCTTCTCTACGCTTCCTTCAGGCGTGAGGAGGTAACTTCTGAAGGGCATGGCGCACAGTCCCCTCCCACACGAGTGTGGACGAAAGAGGCCAGGCCGTGTCAGCTCACCAGGTCCGCCATCGCCTTCTTGTCGGTGCCGACGATCAGGCCGCCCTCTCCGGTCAGAATCAGCGGCCGCCGGATCAGCCTTGGCTCTTCGACCATAAGCTGGAGCAGTTTATCGTCGCTGAGGTCGTCACGGTTCAGCCCCATCTTGCGAAAAGACGGCGACCTCCATGAGAAGAAGTCCGAGACGGGCCGGGTTCCTATGATGTCCCGAAGCTCATCTGCGGTGAACGGTTCGGCGAAGAAGTCGCGCTCGTCGTACTCGATACCAGCCTGTGAAAGCTCCGCTTTCACTCTCCGGCAGGTACTTCAGCGCTTCCAAGTGTAGTACGTGGCAGGCATAGGCAATTCCACCTCACATAATGGGGATTACCCGATCAGCTTATCCGCATCTGGGCAGGAGTTCCAGAAGAATTACTACCACTCTTCAACGCGAATCAGGTTGCCGACCTCCACCACCGTGTCGAGAGCTTCGAGCTCGAGGATTGCCTGCTGCATCGAGGCTTCGTTCGCCCGGTGGGTCATCAGCACGATCTCCGCGCGCTGAGCGACCTCGTCGGTCTCCTTCTGGATCGCCGACGCGATTGAGATGTCGTGCTCCGCGAATACGCCTCCGACCTGCGCCAGCACTCCAGGACGGTCAGCGGCGGTCAGCCGTATGTAGTACCGGGTCTCCAGCTCGGAAATCGGCCTGACCGCTCCAGTGGCGGCAGCGTCGTCAGCTTGGCTGCTGCTCTCAGGCTGGGAGGAGTCGCTCACGCCTGCGTTGATGCCCCGGGCGATATCGACGATGTCGGCGATCACCGCGCTCGTGGTCGGCATCGCGCCCGCGCCCGCGCCGTGGAAAAGGAGCTTGCCTGCGAGGTCGGTCTGGATTTCGACGGCGTTGAGCACACCGTTCACCTTGGCTATCATCGCGTCCTCGCGGACGAGCGCCGGGTGTACCCTGGCCTGGAGCGCCCCATTGTCCGCGGACGCTATTCCCAGCAGCTTGATCGCGTATCCCAGCTCCCGCGCGTACTGGAAGTCCCTGGCGGTCAGGCGCGTGATGCCTTCGTGGAAAACGTCATCGTCCGTGACGCGCGCTCGAAAGCCAAGAGTAGCGAGGATAGCCAGCTTGTAGGCCGCGTCTATGCCCTCGATGTCGTTGGTCGGGTCGGCTTCTGCATACCCCAGCCTCTGCGCCTCTGCCAGCGCGTCGCCGAAGTCGGCGCCGTCCTGCTCCATCCTGGTCAGGATGTAGTTGGTCGTTCCGTTGATGATTCCGTGAATCGTGACGACGTCGTTCGCGACCAGGTCTCTCACGAGCGGGGCTATGATGGGCGTGCCGCCAGCGACAGCAGCCTCGAACAGCACTCGCACCCCCTGCTGTCGCGCGTACCGCTGGATGTCGAAGCCGTGTCTGGCCATGACCTCCTTGTTGGCGGTCACGATGTGCTTGCGACTGGACATCGCTTTGAATAGGTACTCGCGGGCGGGCTCTTCCCCGCCAATCAGCTCAACGAGGATATCGACTTCGGGATTATCCAGGATGTGCGAGGGGTCGGTTGTAATCAGCCCATCGGGAAGGTCGATCGCCCTGGGCCTTGAAGGGTCTCTCACCAGGACGCCCTTGATCTCGACAGGGCAGCCGACCATGTCGCTCAGGTGGGCCTGCTTCCGCTCGATGATCTGTGCGACACCGCCCCCAACGACACCCATTCCGAGCAGCCCGATTCCAATGGAGTCTCTAGTCACGATAAGACCTGAACTTAGAGCCCGCTCAGAATGTTCTGCAACGGGTTCGTCACGGGGGTCGGAGTTGTCGAGGCGCTGATGCGCAGCTGCTCTATGAACCAGGCGTAGATATCCGAGTTGAAGGTCGCGTAAACGTCATGGTTTTGCCGCTCCCGGTTAACCCACATCTGTAGCGCCCGCGTCTTCAGGGTCTCGCGGTTGCGGCGGGTAACCTCACGGTTGCCGTCGCGTTCCGAGACCACGTAGAAGAAAATCGACTGGGGGTTGTCCATGTTCGGAGTGGGCTTGGAAAGCTCGCCGGGCTCCAGGTCCCAGAACTTGTCCTCATAGTCTTCGTAAATGCCGAGCGGAGTCCATCCGAGGTTTCCGGCGGACTGGTAGGTTTCAGGGTCGCTGGAAAATTCGCGCGCTATAGCCCTCAGTATGCCGCGGATGCGCTCTGGGCTATTGTCGTCTCCGATCGAGTCGGTCAGCTTGGTCTGCATGATGTCGATCTCGTCGTTGGGACTCATTGCGATGCGGTGCAGATAGACCTGCTCGGCGAACGCCGGCACCTGATCGCCAACGAACTGCCGGTACTTCTCCCGGAGAATGGACTTGCGCACCAGGTCGCGATGCTCTGTCTCGCTGACTTGGGCCTGGTTCAGGAATTGGCGATATCGCTCGTGGTACTCGCGCTGGATCTGCGCATCCGACTTGCCGAGAGACTCGTTTGCGGACGGAGCGATCCTGGCTCGGACCGCGTTGTCTATCTCATCGCGCGAGACAGCTATCCCGTCCGACGGCGCGGCCTGAGCGATCACCTCGTTCTCGACGATTAGCTGCAGCGCCTCGAATACGTCGTCGCTCGTGCGCAGGCCCTGCGTGTCGGACAACTCCATCGACCGTTGCCTGAGCCTCAGCAGCTTAACCATGTCGCCTCGTGTATAGACCACGTCATTGACGCGAACGATCAGCTGCTGTGGGGGGAGGACGAATATTATGACGTAGCCGGCTATGACGATGCCCGTGATCACGAACAGCATCGCGCCGATGATGATGAGCGCCAGCCTGCGACGTCGGCGCTCTTCTGGAGAGCGTTCCGCCGCTATCCTCCGGCTGTCTCTTCTCACCGTCCGTCTGGACGGTGCCTCCTGAGCTTCGTCGACCACTTTAGATACAGCGTCCTACCTCGACCACCGCATGGGAGGCCCATCGTGGTCGGGGCTGAATGGGATGAGGGCCAGGTGCCTGGCGCGCTTGATGGCAGTCGCCAGGGCGCGCTGGTGCTTGGAGCAGACTCCGGTCTTGCGCCGGGACTCGATCTTCCAGCGGTCGGTCATATACCTGCGGAACCGCTCGGTGTCTTTGTAGTCGATGAACTCAATGTGGTCTACGCAGAAGCCGCAGATCTTTCGACGGCTGTAGTAGCGCGGTCTGCCGCGCCTGCCGCCGAATCGGCCGCCACCACCGCCGCCACCCGGTCGTCCACCGGGTCTACCGCCGCCCGGTCGCCCGCCTGGTCCCGACCCGCCGGGCCTACCGCCCTGAGGTCCTGACCCACCGGGCCTGCCCCCTGTCGAAGGGCCGCCCGGTCTCGAACCGGGAGGACCGCCTGGCCTGGGTCCTGTTGATGGTGGTCTGCTGGTCTGTGTCGTCATATGCACTCACCTTGTATCTACGTCGTATTGACTCTTGCTGGATTTTGCTGGGCCGACGGGCGAGGCGGTATTGCCTGGAGCGATTACCTGCTACCCGTCGGGGTGAGCCTATTGGAAATGTTCTAGCTGTTTACCAGGGCAGATCGTCGGCGTCGTCATCCGGGCCGGCAGGCGGCGTGCCGCCGTATCCGCCAGGATCGCCGGAGGTCTGGCCGCGGGGATCCAGGAACTGGATTTCTTGGGCGCGTATCTCATTGCTGAAGCGCATCTGGCCGTCCTGACCCTGCCAGGAGCGGCTCTGAAGACGGCCTTCCACATAGATCTTGCTGCCCCTGGTCAAATACTGGTTAGTGATTTCCGCAAGCCTTCCCCAAGCGTTAATTCGGAACCACTCGGTCTCCTCTCGCTGCTCCCCATCCCTTGTCTTGTATCGCCTGTTGGTGGCTACTGAGAAGCTGGTCACGGGATCGCCGCTGGGCATGTAGCGCATCTCTGGGTCCGATCCCAGATTTCCGATAATCAGGACCTTGTTCATGGTCATAGCCTGACTCCTGGCATCGTATGACTGTCGCTATTCGCCGGTCTTGGGTTCGTCCACACTCGCGGACACATCTTCGGAGGCTTCCGATGGTGTCTCGGCCTGTGCCGGAGCGGCTTCTGCGCTCGCCTCAGCCTGCACCGGAGCGGTCTGTTGCTGGTCAGACTCGGCCTCTGCGCTCGCCTCAGCCTGAACCGGAGCGGCCTCGGCCTGCACAGGGGCGGTCTCGGCAGCGGCAGCCTCGGACGCTGCGGCCCGCGCGGCAGCCTCAGCCGATCTGCGTGCCTCATCGCGCGCTCTAGCCTCGCGCTCGGCGGTGGCTCGGCGCTCGGTTTCCTGTCGTGCAGCGTTCTCGCGCTCTGCCTGCTTCTCCATTGCGGCAAGGTCGGACTTATCGAGCCTGAACACCAGGTGCCTGAGCACGTCCTGTGACGAGTTCAGCGTGCTGTCCAGATCAACGGCGACCTGCGCGTCCATCTTGCATCTGGCGATGAAGTAGTTACCCTCGATGAACCGCTGGATCGGATAGGCAAGCCTCCTGATACCCCAGTTGTCCTGTTGGGAGACACTTCCTCCCCCGTCGGAGATTAGGACTGTTATTCGACTGACAGTCTCAGCGGCTTCGGCTTCAGTAGCCTCGGGGCTGAGGATCATCACCAATTCGTAATCGCGCATCCGTACCGAAGTCAAACCAAATACTCCTGAAACCTGGGAGGGGATATCCAGCGAATTATAGCACGCGGCTTTAACGGGCAACAACGAACCGCGAACGAGGAGAACATGGTTATGAGCAGGTCGCCTGCCGGTCCGCTGGCGGTCTACAGCTTACGTACGCCTTCCAGGGAAGCCATCCTGCGATCGAGTGTCAGCGTATCCATGCCAGACCGAGCGTAATCGTCGGCTATGAGTCTGTCGAATAGGCCGGGACCGCCGGGCGCCTCAAGAGCCTTGATGACAGACAGACCGTTGAGAGGCGCCACCAGACCGCTGCGCAGCGCATCGAGCAGAGAGGCTCGAGCGTCGGCACTCGACACGCCGTAGCGGTGCTGAACGGCGACGTACGCTTCCCCCACAACCTGGTTTGAAGCGAAAATCTCGTCGCCCTGCTCCTCAACCAGGAGCCTAAGTTCCTCGACACAGCGCGCGAACTCGTCTTCAGGATCCCGGGTGATCAGTCTTACAAGGACCGATGTATCAATCCCGAAGCGCTGGGTCATACGGCTCCCTTCGGAAGTCCTGGTTGTCGAACGTGGGATGTTCAAGTGGTATCTTGTCTCTCAGCGTTCCCAGCCGCGAGTAATTGATGCGACGGGGCCGTAGAATGAAACCGTCCGGTCCCTCGCTCAGTTCGAGTTGGTCGCCGGGGCCGACGCCCAGTGCGTCCAGCACTCTCGCGGGGAACGTGACCTGACGTTTGGACGTGATTTTGACAATCATTGAGTGGCTCCTTACCGCTATGCTATCTCTGGTAAGGTATTGGAATCAACCTGGAACACTGTTACAGATAGATAGAGAGGAGACGTTCATGGCAGATACAGCGGATGCGGTAATAGTCGGCGGAGGCGTGATGGGATGCAGCATCCTCTTCAACCTCGCCCTACACGGTGTGACCAACACTGTTCTGCTTGAACGCGACGTGCTTGCGTCTGGCTCGACCAGCAGATCGCAGGCAATTCTGCGGATGCACTACTCCAACGAGGTCACGACACGCCTTGCCTGGGACAGCCTCGCCATTTTCCGCGACTTCGATGAGCTGGTCGGCATTCCGTCCGGCTACACCAAGACCGGCTACTTCGTCATCGTCGGGCCCGAGGATAGGGAGGCGATGGAAGGCAATGTCGCGATGCAGCGGTCCGTGGGCGTGGAGACGTCGCTGGTGACCGCTGAGGACGTTCGCGAGATAGCCCCGATGGTCGAGACAGCCGAAGGGGAGTCGTTCGCCTACGAGCCCGACTCAGGCTACGCCGACCCGTACTCTGTGACCACCGGGTACGCCAACGCAGCCCGCGACAGGGGCGCCCGAGTGCTGGCCGGCTCGCCCGCGACCAGGGTCGAGGTAACCGGCGACCGTGTGACCGCCGTCCTCACCGCTGAGGGACGGATCGAGACACCGATCGCGGTCGTGGCAGCAGGGCCGTGGTCTGGCCCATTCCTTGAGTCCATCGGCGTGGAAGTCGATCTCCGTCCGATCAGACACCAGGTCATCATGCTCAGAAGGCCGCAGGACATAGTGCCGGACCACCCAATCATCGGCGACGTCGTGAACGACATGTCGCCTCGGCCGGACGCCGGCAACCTGACCCTCATCGGCGTCGGAGAGGACGAGTACGCCGAACCCGATACCTTCAACCAGGGCGTGGACATGTCCATGGTGGAGCAGACCTTCGAGAAGCTCACCAAGCGAATGCCCGGCATGGCGCAGGCGCTCTTCCGAGGGGGCTGGAGCGGCCTGTTCACAACTACGCCTGACTGGCACCCTGTGCTGGACTGCGTGGACGGCATCGAAGGACTCTATCTGTCCGTCGGCTTCAGCGGGCACGGATTCAAGCTCTCGCCGATGATCGGCGTGGTCATGTCCGAGCTAATCGTGGAAGGCCAAGCCTCAAGCATAGATATATCCGAGCTTGGGCTTGACCGCTTTGAGCAGGGCCGTCACATGCGCTCACGCTACTCGATGCAGGTGCTGGCGTAATCGTCCGCTAGTCGTCGACCTCGATAATGACCTCGATCTCGACCGGGATGTCGTTTGGAAGCCCTGCCATGCCTACCGCCGACCTGGCATGGCGACCCTTGTCTCCGAACACTTCGACCAGGAGATCTGAGCACCCGTTGATTACCGCCGGCTGCTGGTTGAACGAGGGGTCGCTGTTCACCATCCCCAGGAGCTTGACCACCCGACGTACCTTGTCGAGGTCTCCGACCTCGCCCTTCATGCGCGAAATGATGTTGAGTCCTGTCAGCCGCGCGGCCTCGTAGCCCTCCTCAGTGGTGAGGTCGCGTCCGACCTTGCCGGACGGCGCAGTACCGTCTGCACGGTTCGCCGGTCCCAACCCGGACAGATAGACCAGGTTGCCTGTCCTCACCCCCGGCACGTAGTTGGCGATAGGCGGGGGTGTGTCCGGCAGCTCGATTCCCAACTCCTCCAGCCTTGCTTCGATCTCGGCCATGTTCTTCTCCTAATCTGGACTCATTGTGGACGAGTCGGGTGACGCGACACCCGACTGGCACGCTGGATTGTACATCACGGTCAGCCACAGGGGTGTGACTCCGGTTCATGCCTGTTCTGTCAGACACCACGTCTCACCGATCCTGTTATCATGTCGCCACACGTTACGAACGCCACACTGGAGGGATGCAACGATGTCAGGCATGATTGGTACGATCAGGCTTCGGAGAGTCAACCACCTAACATATTGTGTCAAGGACAAGGCGCGCGCCACCAAGTTCTGGGTAGACGTTCTGGGGGTCAAGGAGATACCCAGTATGGTGGACTCCGATCACATAGTGTGGCTCCAACTTCCGAGCGGCACGATGGTGCACCTGATCGAAGGCGAGGTCGCTCCGTCGGTGCCTTCCCACCACGGCGCGTTCGAGGTGGAGGACATCGAGGAAGCTCAGAAGCACATGCACGCCAACAGCGTCGAGACGACCGACATCACCACCCGTCACGACGGTCAGCGAGTGTTCTTCATCGAGGACACCGAGGGCAACCGCATCGAGATATGCACAAAGTCCGGTTTCGGCGTACTGGTGTAAGTGCCTGAAGTAGCACATTTAGCACCGTGAGGTGTGAGACATGACATCAGACCAGACACCCAAACAGGAAGAGCGCTGGCCCGACATTCGCGCCAGATCGCGAACGTTCTACGACGCTCCTCTGCTTGATGACCTCGATGCGCTCGATGCACAGGTCGCTTTCGTCGGGATGCCCTTCGACCAGGGCACGTTTGGACGACCCGGCGCGCGATTCGGCCCGGACGCCGTGCGCGACGCACGCGGCTACTCATACGTCGGCTATGGCGGGATGCAGTTCGACCAGCAGGCCGCTGGATACTTCGACTCTGATCGTGGCACAGAGCTGCTCAAGGGCGTCACGATGGCCGACTGCGGCAACATCACCGTCGTCCCGTCGGACGTGCTCGACAACTTCCAGAAACTGACCAACGTCGTCGAGAAGATCGTGTCAAGAGATTCGATGCCCGTCGTCGTGGGCGGCGATCACGCCATCACCTTTCCGGTCGTGCGAGGTCTGTCGGCATTCGAACCCCTCGATATCGTCCACTTCGACGCCCACATGGACTACTCTCACGAAACACAGGGCGTTCTCTACACCCACGGCAGCCCCATTCGGCGCTGCCGCGAGATGCCGTTCGTCCGCAACATCAGCTCCATAGGCATCCGCAAGGAGAGCCGCAAGGTCTATGACGAGGCGATCGCGGACGGCAATCTCGTCGTCACCACGCGCAGGTTCAAGGAGCTGGGACCCTCGGCAGCGATGGATCTCGTGCCAGAGTCCGAGAACCTGTATGTCACGATCGATATCGACGTGCTCGACCCGAGCCACGCGCCCGGCACCGGCACACCCGAAGTCTGGGGTCTCTACTACGAGGAGCTTCGCGACGCACTCGTCCACCTTGCCCGCAACCACAAAGTGGTGGCCTTCGACATGGTCGAAGTCGCGCCCCCGTACGACCACGCAGACCTGACCTCGATGGTGGCCGCCAGGCTGATGGTGGACTTCCTATCGGAGATCTTCCCACCGCCAGCTTAAAGCTGGACATAGGCAGGTTAAACCTGCAAATACAAATTTCCCGCCACCGAACGTCGGGTCCTGAAGTTAGCCAATCAATCAAAGAGGCGGACATTGCTGTCCGCCTCTTTGATTTCAGCCCGTTCCCAGCGCGCTTGGATTGGTCCCTTCTGTAGCTGTTTCTGTCCAAATGTTACACATCTGAACCACAAGTCTCGTCGGATGTGTCACTTATGACGTTTGGTGTGTACGCGTGCCGGGGCCACACTATCGCTGAGGTTAGTCCAAGGGACGAAACACACAGCGATAGGAGAGCCGATGTGGAATTGAACTTGTATTAGATTAGTACAATGCGTGAACACAACACCATAGAATCGGAAAACCAAATGCACATAGCCTTCAATCAAACACTGGGAGTCAAGAAATGCTCGCGAAAGCCCTAAAACTACTACCACTGCTTGTGCTTGTCTGCATCGTTATAGCAGCCTGCGCGAGCGAAGAATCCGATGCGCCCCAATCTGCTGCGGCAGCCCCTGCGCCCGCACCTACCATGGAGGCCTTGGAGACGGAGCGGGTAGTTGCCGCCCAACCCGCTGCAGCTCCGGCTCCAGCAGCGCCCGCCCGCGCCCCTGTGGCACCTGTTTCACCGGCGCCCGCCCGTGCCCCAGCGGCGCCTGCTGCTCCCGCTCCAGCCCCCGCAGTCCAGGCCGCTCCGCCCCAGCCACAGGCGGCTAAGATACGTCAGCCGGGCGCGACCACTTTCCAGGACAACCAGCGCACCACCTTAGTACGGACGACCCAGGACAACGTATCCACGTTCAGCCTCGATACCGACCGCACGTCGTTCCAGCTTGCGCTCAACTGGGCGAGGTCAGGGTACGAGGTGGAGCCCGACTCAGTCCGTTCAGAAGAGTGGGTAAACGCCTTCAACTACAGCTACAAGCAACCGCTGAGAGACGACAGCTTTGCTGTACACACTGACATCATGCCGCACCCGCTCGACAGCGAGATGCTCCTAACGCGCATCGGGTTCCAGGCCCCACACCTGCGTGACGACGGCAGGCCCCTCAACGTAACGCTGGTGCTGGACTCGTCGGGCTCGATGAGAGAAGGCAGCCGAGTTGATATTGCCCACGCGGCTGCAGACAGCATCCGCAGAAGCCTTCGAGACGGCGACCGCATCTCAGTGGTGCACTTCAGCAATGGTGTCCTCACGAATCTCACCGTGGAGAATCAGAGCCCGGACTCAAGGGACGTCAGACGGTCCATTGACCAGCTCGCCCCTAACGGGGGCACGAATGTCCAGGCAGGACTGGATCTGGGCGTCTCGATCGCAAACTCGATGCGTCGGCACAGTCCTGGTGCATACAACTACGTAATCCTGATGTCAGACGGCGTCGCCAACGTGGACGCAACCAATCCGTTCGCCATACTCGAATCGGCAGGCGACTATGATAGCAGCAACCCCCTGCGCCTCATCACCATCGGTGTGGGCATTGAGAACTACAACGACGAGCTGCTGGAGAAACTCGCACAGCACGGCAACGGCTGGTACCGATACCTGACCGACGTCGGACAGGCGAGAGGGCTGTTCGCCCGCGACAACTGGCTTGCTCTCTCCATCCCGTTCGCCGACCAGACACGCGCGCAGGTCACCTGGAATCCAGACGTGGTGCAGTCCTGGCGCATCGTCGGATACGAAAACCGGATCACCGCAGACAGGAACTTCACGCAGGCACGCAAGGAATTCGCGGAGATCCCATCGGGCGCGGCCACTACTGTGTTCTACGAACTCCGCCCAACCGAGTACATGAGACTCGGTGACACGGTCAACCTGGGCGACGTCGAGCTGCGCTGGGTCACCCCCGTCAGCAACGACTCCAATCGCCAGCATGCACAGGTGATGGGAAGGTACGACTGGCCGGCGGAGGACACGTACGGCGCGCTGCTTCACTTCGGAACCGTGGTCGCCCTTGCTGCCGACAGGTACAGCAGCTTGCCATACCCGGACGCACCATACGATGTGCAGTACGACCTGTCGGTCCTGCAGGACGAGCTTCGGCAGGTGGAAGACCACCTCGGCGGTCTCGCTTCCTACCAGGACTTCGCCTACGTGCTGGACCGGATCACCGTTGACGTGCCCCAGGTCTCTTCAGGGTACAGCCCCTAAAGTAGGGCCGCCGTAGAGAAGTTCGCAGTTTCCAGTCTCACCAGCGGCGCTGGGCCGGGGCTGGTGACTGCTGTTCTTTCAATCCTGGTCTCGCGTGTACGGCGATGAGTCCATTTACGGTCAGCAGCGACCGTCGATGTTGTCGAACTCGACCTTGTCCCCGACCCTGATGCCGAACCGGTCAACTTCACCGGCGTTGACTTCGAGCGTGTACGAGGCGCGGGGATATGAATAGTATCGCTGAATCAGGTCGTCAGGCGTACCGCGCTCGGGGAGCCTGGCATACACATGGATGTCTGCGACCTGGCAGTCGCGTCCGATCCAGATGAAGTCCAGTGGGAACAGCATTCCCTTCATCCAGAAGTCTCCCACGTATGGCTCGTCTGGAATAAACAGCATCCCCCCGCGCTCTTCCAGGTACGTTCGACCAGTCAGTCCCCGCTGTCGGAGTGCAGGCGTATCTGCGACCTCCACCTCGAACTCGACATCGTCGATCTCGACCGTTGGAGTGTCGTCATCATCGAACAGGGAAATGTTGATGTTTATGCAAGCGGCCAGAGCGAGTATCGCCGTCGCCAGAAAACAGGAAGCAAGGGACATGGCTGGACACCTTCTGCGGCAGGGTTGCCCCGAATCCAAAAGGGGGCGGAATGTTTCGAGGGTCTTTCCCGTGGGATGGTAGTATATCCCTTCGCCTGTCCTGCTGTGGCCCACATAGCAAAAGAGGCGGACATGAACGTCCGCCTCTTTGATTTCGCACCGTTCCCAATGACCCTGGGGCGAACCTCCCTACCTTCAGAGGCTTCCCTCCTCCGACGGGACTTCTCGCCCAATTACTGGGGCCTCCGCAGTAGTGCGGGAATCGAACCCGCCTATCCACCAGTATATTGGCCCCGAAGCCCAGCATCAGCCTTCCGGCCCGCCTCACGTTCAGTTTGAGAGCTTTCTGAATGCTCCGTGGACGCCCGACTCATCGCCGAGGATGCCGACACCTTAGCCCTGCGTAACAGCTTATTCAGTCACAGGGCCCTTGAAAACGGATTAGCAGTATGCCTGTTTCTCAAGTGCCGTGTCAAGAGCAGTTCCAACAATACTGGAATGATTACAGAATAGTCACCTACCCCAGCAGGTCCCGGCGTATCTCTTCGAGCCTTGCCCGCTCTTCGGGCGTCGCCTCGTCGAATGGTTCGCCCTTCCGTCGGACGGACCCCGTGAATTTAGGGGGCCTCTTCTCGAGGAACGCGGCGCGTCCTTCGTCACCGTCGGCGGTCATCTGGGTCAGCAGAGCGTTCATCAGCGTCTGAACTCGCCACGCCTCTGTTACCGGAATGTCGCGGAACCTCAGCACCAGCTCCTTCATCATTCGCACCGCGAGTGGGGGAAGGCCAGCGATGTGAGCGGCCAACTCCTCCGCACGGCTCATTAGCTGATCGTGGGGCACCACCTCGTTGACGAGATTGATCCGCAGCGCCTCCTCCGCGTCGAACGGCTCGTCCATCAGCAGGATGCGCATGGCGTCAGCGTGCGATATCTGCCTGGTCAGGTAGGTCGCGCCGGGGCCGCCGCCGACCCAGCCCTGGCTCAGCAGCGCGAACTTGAAGCGTGCGTTCTCTCGCGAGGCTATCCTGATGTCTGTGGACGTGAGCATCAGGTAGAAGCCGGCTCCGGCGGCCCAACCGTTGATCGCACCTATCACCGGCTTGTAGATCTGCGGGTAGTGGTCGCCCAGCCGCCCGTCTGAACCTATGCGGGCGCCGTTCACTGTGCCGCTCAGTGGCCAGAACACACCCTCGGCCCGGAGCCGCTCACGCTCTTCCGCGGTGACGTCGGGCCTGGACGCCAGGTTGTGTCCGGCGCAGAAGTGTCGGTCCCCGACTCCGGTCAATATCGCGACTCGAATGTCCCTGTCGTCCCAGATCTCTTTCCATATCTCCGAGATCTCGAACGAAATCTGCCTGTCCAGGATGTTGGCCTTGGCCGGGTTGTTGATCGTGACGTACGCGACCTTGTCTCTCTTCTCATAGTCAACGGGCATGTCTTTCCCCCTTCGTTTGTACACTTGGTCGGATTCTATGGGTAGGAATCGGACTGGTCAACGCGAGTTCGACTCTGCCCACCATGTTTTCGGCCTCACATGGTGGTCGTGCAGGAATGGTGGAGGCCCCGACTTACTGTACAATTGACGCTGGAACTATGAAGCGAGTAACCCTCTACACAGACGGTGCCTGCTCTGGCAACCCCGGCAGGGGAGGTTACGGTGCCGTCATGCAATCCGGCCCCCACCGCAACGAGCTCAGTGGTGGCTTTCGCCATACAACCAACAACCGGATGGAGCTTCTTGCTGTAATCAAGGGGCTTGAAGTCTTGAAACGGCCCTGCGAGGTCACCGTTTACAGCGACTCTCGATACATCGTCGACGCCATCAACAAAGGCTGGGCCGAACGTTGGAAGGCCAACGGCTGGCGTCGCAACAAGAAGGAAAAGGCGGTCAACCCGGACATGTGGGCGCGACTCCTGGACCTGCTGAAGACGCATGACGTCGAATTCCGGTGGGTCAAGGGACACGCCGGCAACCCCGGCAACGAGCGGGCGGACGCGCTTGCGGTCGCGGCATCCAGGGAGGAAGACCTTGCGGTAGATGAGGGATACGAGAACGCTGTTTCCATGTTCTGAAATGACTGAAGGTGATGATCTGTTGAACGACACACGGAATCCCAATCTGACCCACATTGACCAGAGCGGCAACGCCCAGATGGTCGATGTGGGCTGGAAGCCCGACACTCAGCGGGAGGCCGTTGCCCGGGGTCGGGTAGTCATGCTCCCGCAGACGCTGGAGCTTATCCAGGCAAATGCTTTCGACAAGGGTGACGTGCTCGCTGTCGCCCGGATCGCCGGAATAATGGGCGCAAAGAACACGTCGCAACTGATTCCGCTCTGCCATCCGCTGCCCATCAACAAGATCGGTATAGAGTTCGATCTGAACTCCGCTGACAGCGCCGTTGACATCACCGCCACGGCCCGCACCGTCGGCAAGACAGGTGTCGAGATGGAGGCGCTCACGGCTGTCAGCATCGCCGCGCTTACGATCTACGATATGTGCAAAGCTGTCGATCGCGGAATGAGGATCGAGTCTGTGCGGCTGGCCCGTAAGTCGGGTGGTCAGAGCGGAGACGTGGATCTGGAGTCCGAATGAGCCGGCGACTCTCCTACAAGTCAATCGAGTCGATCTGCGCGGCCGCCGGAGCGGACCTGCCGTCGTTCACAAGGCCGCTCACAGCGCCGATATACCAGAACTCCGTCTTTGAGATCGACAGCCTCGAACAGGTAGATGACATCTACGAGGGCAGGCGGGACGGGTTCATCTACTCTCGCGATGCCAACCCGAACGTTGCGATCCTCGAGCGTGTCGTGGCCGACCTCGAGGATGCTGACGACTCGGTCGCGTTTGCGTCCGGCCTCGGAGCGATAGCCGTCACCCTTCTTTCGATGGTCCAGTCCGGGGACACCATAGTCGCGGGCAGTGAGCTGTACGGCGGCACGAACGTGATGCTTCGTCAATACTTGCCCAAGCTTGGAATAGAGTCCCAGTTCGTCGATATGACTGATTTGGACCAGGTCGAGCACGCCCTCAAGCATGCCCCGTACCGCGATACGGGGTCCGGCCCGAGGCTCATACTCGTCGAGTCGATAACCAATCCGCTGCTCAGATTTGCGGACATCGAGGCGATATGCAGGCTTGCGGCGGAACGGGGAACGCGCGTCGTCGTGGACAACACCCTCGCGACGCCTCTGCTGCTCCGCCCACTCGAATTGGGCGCAGACGTGACATTGCACTCCGCAACCAAGAGCCTCGGGGGTCACTCCGACGTCACAGGTGGAGTCGCTGCCGCCCGCGCCGATGTCGCGATGGAGATCAAGGGGGCCAACCGCATCTGGGGCAGCACGTTGGACCCGTTCGCGGCATGGCTGATAGTGCGCGGGATTCGCACCTTGCCGATGCGTGTCGAACGAGCCTGCGAAAACGCGATGCAGGTGGCCGCATTCCTGTCCGACCACGAGAGAATCTCAGCGGTACACTATCCGGGCCTGCCCGACCATCCTCAGCATGAACTGGCAGCGTCGGTCCTCGACGACGGGTTCGGGAACATGGTCTCCTACGACTTAGATGGCGGTGGCGAGGCCGCCTCGGCCTTTGTCCGATCACTGCGGATGATACCTTTCGCACCCAGTCTCGGCGAGGCCCGCACCACGATCTCCCACCCGGCGAAGACATCGCACAGGTCGCTGTCCGGAGAAGAGCAAATTGCCGCCGGGATAACGGACGGACTGATCCGCATGTCATGTGGAATCGAGTCGGCTGACGACATAATCAACGATCTGGACCAGGCGCTCAGCGCCCTGTAGCGCTGTCGGACATCAGGGAGCACTCATGGACTTCGACGACGTAAAGCCGTTCTTTGAAACACATCACCGGGGCGTCATCGCGACCCGCAGGCCCAGCGGGGCCACCCACTCCAGCATCGTGGTATGCGGCGCGTACAAGGGCCACGCGGCATTCGTGTCGGTGTACCCGCGGTCGCAGAAGATAAGGAACCTGCGCCGAGACCCGAACTGCACGGTACTCGGGGTCACAGACGACTGGCGCGAGTGGGTATCCGTCGAAGGCCAGGCGACCCTGTTCGACTGCAACAGCACGGACGCGGAGGAGTTGAGGGTCTTGCTTCGCGAAGTGTACATGGCGTGCAGCCACACCGAGCATCCCGACTGGGAGGAGTACGACCGGGCGATGATCGACCAGGAAGCAGTGATCGTTCTGGTCAAGCCGGAGCGAGTCTACGGGCTGCTGCGGTAGCCTTCAGAATTCAACCGGTCGGATGATCCCAATTGTCACTCCTGAAGAACCTGTTCAAGCGGAATCGCAGACTCAAAGGTCCGCTGGAGACGCCGGACCTGATCGTGGTGGGACTCGGCAACCCTGAGCCTCACTATCTAAAGACACGGCACAACGCGGGCTGGTGGCTCATCGACCTGCTGGCCAAGCGTCACTCAATCGAGCTACGGCGTGCGCACAGCACCACGAGGCTCGGCATGGGGACCATCGATGGGCGTGCGGTCGCACTTGCCAAGCCCCGTACCCACGTAAACGGCAGCGGCGAAGCGGTGGCATACTTGCTCGCTCGGATGCGGGCGACGCAGGACAAGCTGCTGATCGTCTATGACGAGACGGCGCTGCCGCCCGGCAAGCTCAGACTTAGGCCCAGTGGAAGCGCTGCTGGGCACAACGGCATAAAGTCGATCATTTCCGCGCTGGGCAACCAGGACTTCGCTCGGCTGAGGATTGGCGTCGGACAGCCTCCTCCCGGCACAGACCGAGTAGGATGGGTTCTAGGCGAGATGTCGTCCGAAGAACAGGAGCTTGTCGACGACGCCATCGAGAGGGCCACACAGGCCATCATCAGCCTCATGCAGGACGGGATCGACAGTACGATGGGCCGGTTCAACTAGGGGCGCCAGGCGACCGGACTCTATCCTCAGTCAGATCCAGATTTATGGGATCAGACTTGCTGTGGAATACAGATTTCAGACTAGTAGTCCAACATCATCGAAGTGACTATTAGCAGAGACAGGAGACAATCCAACGTCCCCTCTCCCTTGAGGGTGAGGGTGAAATTGCCCATCAACTCAAGAGTGGTGGGCTACTAGCCTCGATTTTATGCAAAGGCCAGACTATTATATGGAGAGGAGCGGCCTGCGAGTCTTATGCGTCTCTACATTGGCAAGAACCACTTAAGAGATACCTTCCCTGTCCAGAGCATATTTCGCCTGGCGGGCAGTGACGAAGACGCACTCACCTTTGCTCTGGGATTCCTGCTAGCTTATGATCGCTCTTTCTGCACCAAACTAATTCGTCGTCTGCGCGTTGCCCGTCGCCTGACCCTCAAACCCGGCTATTCCGTACGTCTGCAAGAAGTTACCGATTCGAGATTCGGTCGCAGAGATATCGTCATCGAGGACAGTAGAATGCGTATCGTACTGGAGGCTAAGATTGGGGGTGCCGAACCTACCGCCCAGCAACTCCTCAAGTATGGCACTGAACACAGGCTGTGGAATCAGTATAAGACACGAGGGGTGGTTGCCCTTACTCAGGTTGAATTGGCGGCAGCGACGAGAAAAAGTGTTGAGGCGAAGCTATCCGAACAAGGCATACGATTCAGCAATGTGCAGTGGCACGAAGTCGTTGATCTCGCCCTGGGCTACAAGCCTTCCGACGACTCAGAAGTGTCGCGATACCTTCTCGACCAGTTCATTCGCTACATCAGGAGTGATTACCACATGGGTTACTATGATGCTGAGATTCTCATTCAGGACGTGAATCCCTTCAACGCGAAGATATTTGAAGAAGGCTGGATGTACGTCGCCAACCTCAAGGACAAAAAGGCTCCTCTGTACTTCTCTCCCTACTTCACTAGCCAATGTACAAACACTGGCATATCAATGGTCAGCCGTGTGATGGATACCGAAATCGTCGTACTTGCCGAAAAGCAAGATGTTTCTGTAGACACACCGGGCGATGCCCATCTACAAAAATGGCGCAACGGGCTTGATCTAGTGAAAAATGCATACCCTGAGCACACGGAGGTGCAACTCCTATATTTGGATTGCCCAATAACCCTTTGGAAATCGCCATTGCTCAAGAAGACATTTAATGCGATGGGACCGCCCAAGCAGATTCCAAGCCAGATACCCAAAGGTTTTAGTCTGAGATTCGATGAGTTGCTGCCGCCCGGGCTGGAAGGTAGTAAACCTTAACCAGGGATCTGGACATCCCTCTAGTGGCCTGACCACATGGTATTGATGGTTTGCGTATCGCCCTTCGACAGGCTCAGGACGAACGATTGTGACCATCAGAACTGAGTTGTCGGTACACTAGGACTCAATTATCCTGTCATACTCATCGTGATCGCCGATCCATACCCAGATGAAGTCTTCACCGTCTTCGATGGCTAGCGCCCTGTGCCCACGTCCCACGCGAACGCTCCAGAACCGGCCCACTCTCTTGAATTGAAGAGACGGATATCTTGGGTCTTCTTTGAGAATCTGGAAATTGCGCCTCGCAATTCTCTGAACCGGTTCGGGTAGACGTTCGAGATACCGCCAAAATCGGGGAGTGGTCCGATGCACTTAGAGTTCCTGGAGCGTTCCCTGTCTCTTGGCTTGCTCCGCATCGGCAATCAGGAAGTCCAGCTTCCCATCTCTCGAGTCCGATTCGATCTGTCTGTCCCACTCTTCCCAGTCCAACTCGCTGAGCCACCGTCTGAGTCGAGCGTAGTCTGCTTCGGGAAGAGCTAATATCGCCTGCTGAATCTCTGAGACGCTAGTCATAATTCCCGCTCTCCTATTCGGTGCCAACCAGTAGAGACTCTAGCTGTGCTCCCCATCGCTATTGTCATTGATTTCCGAGTTCGATGAAAGACGCAGAGGAGAATTGAGGACTTCAACTCCTGGGGAAGTAGAGTGGAGATTGTGTTACGCCAGCCCCATCTGCTGGGCGAACTTCTCGACGTACCCGGATGAGGCGCCGTACTTCAGTTCCGCTACTTTCGCCCTGCGCGTCCAGAGTTGGAGATCGTACTCCTCCATGAAGCCGAGCCCACCGTGTATCTGCTGTGCGGTCAGCGTCGTCCACTTGTAGGCGTGATTCGTGAGCGACTTGGCGAGCGCGATCTCTTTGTCAGCAGTCTGCCCGTCCTCGATCCTGGTGATCGCCTCATACGTCGCCAGCCGCGCCGAGTCTATCGCGATCACCATGTCCGTGCAGTCGTGCTGCACAGACTGGAACGTGGCGATTGCGCGGTCGAACTGCACGCGCTGCTTGGTATAGGCGACGGTCATCTCGAGAACGTGCTGTGCGCCGCCTACGCTGTGAGCGCAGTGAAGCAGGGCAGCCCTGTAGAGCGCGCGCTTGAGAGCCGCTCCGCCCTGTTCAGGATCAGCGACAAGGTCGCCCGTTACGTGAACGTCTGCAAGCTCTACCGCGAATTGGGGGTCGCGAGCGATACTGTCCAATCGAGTCAGGCTGACACCGTCTGCCGACGTCGGTACAAGCAGCATTACGACGCTGTTATCCGATCTCGCCGGCGCCAGCATCAAGTCGGCGGAGTTTGCGTACTCGACGAACATCTTGGTCCCGTTGAGCACGTACCCGTCATCCCGCCGTTCCGCTGTCATGGCGACCGAGTCGGGGCCGTAGCGGGCGCTCTCGTCCAGGAGTGCTGCGGTCGCGATGAGTGAGCCGTCGGAGATTCGCGGCAGTATCTCAGAACGCTGCGCATCCGATCCAGCGTCCAGGAGGGTCAGACCGACTACAGCCACGGAGTTGAAGAACGGTCCCGGCACGAGCGCGCGCCCGAACTCCTCAAGAAGCACTGCCAGATCGGTGAGCGTACCCCCGGAGCCTCCCAGGTCCTCTGGAAACGGCAGTCCGGACCATCCGAGACCCGATATGCGTTCCCAAAGATCGGCTGGATAGCCCCGGTCGTCCTGCTCCATCGCACGGACCAGGCTCGTCGGGCACTCGACCTCGAATAGTTCTCTGGCGGTATCTTTCAGCTTCTGCTGCGCGTCTGTGAGGGAGAGGTCCATGCGGGAGTCCTGGTCTATGTCCTGCCTGCAGCGGCCTGAGGCGACCTGGCGTCCTGCCGCCCCTGCCCGTCTTCCCTCGGCATACCGAGACCTCTCTGCGCGATGATGTTGCGCTGGACCTCGTTCGCGCCCCCGCCGAATCTCAGGAATATACCGCTCCGGTACGCCTGCTCCATTTCACCGTCCAGCAGTGTGAACGGCGAATGCTTGGTGAGCTGTCCGTACATGCCCAGCAGCTCGAACCCGAAGTCTGCGACCTCCTGGATCAGGTCGGTAGCCACAATCTTCAGCGCCGAGCTTTCGTAGTTGGGCACGATGCCCTGGTCGATCATCCACGCCGTCCTGTACGACAGCAGCCTGACCGTCTCCAGCTTCATGCCAATCTCGGCGAAGCGAGTCCTGAAGTGCGGATCGCGCGACAGCGGCTCGCCATCTACTTCCGTCTTGTTGGCGTATGCGACGAGCTTGTTGAGTCTGCGCATCAGACCGGTGTACCGCGAGCCGATGCTGACCCGCTCGAAGTCGAGCGCCATGGCTACGTGGTACCAGCCGCGATTTGGTTCTCCGATCAGGTTCTGGCGTGGAATGCGCACGTTGTCGAAGAACACCTCGTTGGTGCGTCCGCTGTCCATGCGCCACAGGGGACGCACAGAGATGCCGTCGGAGTCCATCGGCACCAGAAAGACCGACAGGCCGCGGTGTTTCCTGACTTCAGTGTCCGTCCTTGCCAGCAGCCAGACGTGAGACGAGAAGTGTCCCGCGCTGGTGAACAGCTTCTGGCCGTTGATGACGTAGTCGTCTCTGTCCACGACCGCGCGTGTCTGGAGTCCGGCGAGGTCCGTCCCGGCGCCGGGTTCAGTGTAGCCCAGTGCGCACTCGACCTCACCGCTTAGCATCTTTGGCAGCCACTCGGCCCGCTGCTCGTCGTTGCCGACGTTCATGATCGTTGGCCCGACCATGTTTACCGCCGTGCCGTTGGTGTACAGACCGCCGAAGCTGCCGACCTCCTCGGAGAAGATGTACTGGTCCATGAGAGATCGGCCCAGTCCGCCGTACTCCTCCGGCCAGGAGATGCCCAGGAGCCCGCGACTGCCGATCTCGCGCATGAAGCGCTTACCGGCGGGGCCGGGTCCTACGTCGTCATCGCTCTCCATCTCCTCCCGGAGATCGGGAGTGATCAGGGACTCGATAGTCGAACGTACTTCCCGCCGCCATTCGTCCTGTTCTGGCGTGAATCGGAAGTCCATGAGACGTTCACCTATGCGGGCTTGAACACAGGAAGCGCTATCTCTCCCTCGCCCTGGTCGATCCAGGTGACCTCCACCCTCATGCCGCAGGTGACGTCCTCGATCGGGTTATCGACGCCGACGATGTTGGTCATGATGCGGAACCCCTCGTCGAGGTCCACGTACGCCAACGCGTACGGGCCGAGGTCCTTGAACGCGGGGTGGTAGTTCTGCATGACCACGCTGAACGTGTACACCTCTCCCTTCCCGCTGGAGACGTTCCAGGAGATGTCGCTGGACAGGCATCCGGTGCAGTGCGCGCGCGGGTAGAAGATCACCTCGTCGCAGTCGTCGCAGGTCTGGTAGACGAGCTCACGTCGTTTGGTGGCTTCCCAGAACGGCTCTGTGTCTTGCTCCGGGAAGCGCGGCTGTGGCCTCAGTGCTTGTTCGGTCATTGGGTTCTCCTAGTGTCAGTATCAGGCGTCAGGCTCGACGACGGCGCCTGCGGTCTGGTCCTCTCGCGTTCTGAAGAAGGTCCTCTTCTTTTTGTGACCAATGCGAGGGGGTGTTTCGGGCGGAGGGATGGCCTCCATGATGTCGAGGTACTGCTGCATGGCGTCTATGCCCAAACGCACCGACGCTTCGCTTCTGTACGCTTCGTAGAAGTTGGCGTGCAGGCTTTCTGCCCTGTCGAAGAAGATACTGATTTCAGGGTTTCCTGTCTCAGCCGCCAGCTTGTCTGCGACCTGACCAAGGTGCTGGTGCGACTCGTGCCCCCATCCGCGTTGTGTGGCCAGCGCCTTCAGGAACTGTGCCGCTGCGCCCCATGCCTTCTCGGACGCCTGCACGAGATCGCCTCGGTCGAACTCCCACTCGGCCCGGTCCATAAGCCACCGGCCCGTCTGCCTGTACTCTTCAGCTACCTCTTCTACTGGTATGTATGTCATCGGATGGACCTCTGCTAGTCCGCGGCCAGGATGGTAACGCCTGTCGCGTGCCTCGATCCCAGCTGGCCGCCGTTACCGACGGCGACTGCCAGATTTGCTCCATCGACCTGCGAGTTTGACTCGCCCCTGAGCTGCCGCGCGGCCTCGATCAGCAGATAGATGCCGCGCTCGCCCGGATGGTTGGACGACAGTCCGCCGCCGTCCGTGTTAAGCGCGGGCTTGCGCAGGTCGTCGAACCCCAGATGCCCCTGCGCGACGTACTCTCCACCCTCGCCCTTCGTGCAGAAGCCCAGATCCTCGATCATGCACATGACCGTTATCGAGAACGAGTCGTATGCCATCAGGACATCAATCTCGTCAGGAGTTACGCCCGCGTCTGCGAACGCCCTCGGACCTGACTGCGCCCCCGCACTCACGGTGATGTCGCCACCGTTCTCGCGGTACTTGGTCGCTTCTCCCCCGCCGATGACCCACACCGGGGACTTGGCGCAGTTGGCGGCGACCTCCTTCGACGCGATGACGACCGCGCCGCCACCGTCCGAGATCATGCAGCACTCCAGCAGTCTCAGTGGCCATGCGATCATCCGCGAGTCAACGACGTCCTCGACGGTCAGCTCACGGATGCCCACGAACTCCAGGTCGGTCATCGCCTTGACCGCCTCCGGGTTTCGCATCGCGTGCTTGCGAGTGGCGATCGAGATGTGAGCGAACTGCTCGTTGGTCGTTCCGTACTGGTGCATGTGCCGGTTCTTGACCATCGCGTAGTTGGCGATCAGCGTCTGACCCCAGGACGATTCCATGTTCGTCTGCGGGTTGGGGATTCCCGCTCCCGGCGCGCCGCCAGTGCCGATCCGACGCCTGTCCGAGTGTGCAGTGGAGCCGTAGGTGATGAGCGCGACATCGCACTTGCCCGCCGCGATCATGGTAGCGGCGTGGTTGGCCTGGAACTCGTATGACGTCCCGCCGACCGCAGTGTTGTCGATCAGCCTCGGGTTGAGGCCGAAGTACTCCGAGATGCCGAGCCCGCCGATGCTCTGGTGGCCGCCGTGGTCGTATACAGCGTCAACGTCGCTCCAACTCAAACCCGCATCTTCCAACGCGCGGGCTGCGGACGCGGCCTTGATCTGAAGTGCGCTGACTCCGGGGCCAACGACCCTCAGCGGGTACTCGTGAATGCCGACGATCGCGGCCTCTCTGGTTTGCGGCATTTCCAGACGCTCCTTTCGCGAGGCAACTCCTCGCTCATCATGCTCAAACGTGGGCCAAAGTTAGCACACGCCCTATACACCGTCAACGAGATTTGCGCCCCAGGATGCTGTGCCAGCTTCTGTAAGCATTCCCCTCGCGTCACTCCGGCGAAAGCCGGAATCTGGGGGTGGCGCCCGCAGGGCCATCGCATTTGGATTGCGATGGCCCCACCCTCCCAGCAATAGCGGGAATCCGACGCCCGAACCCGACAAATACTGTCACTTGAGAGTCCGATTTGCGCGGTGAGGCCTCTGTCTTCCGCCAAAGTGACTCCAGATTGGCCTAAGTGCGATTGCCCTGGGCAAACAGGGGTGGAGAGCAGTGGTTGGTCAGTCACAGGGACATCCGTCGGTTGCGCCTGAGGACGACACAAGAGAGCGAGGTTAAGGCGCCTGTTCAGCTTGGACTACTATACCGAGGTCTGGTGCTCGGGCGAGACGCATATCGGCTGTCAACAATGGTAGATCATGCGCTCGGGCGGCAGCGACGTAGAGTGCGTCATATGCGCTGACATTGCGATAGTAGTCCCAGGCAAGCCGAGCCAACTCCCGGTTAGGTATGCGGTGGACTGGCCAGTAAGGCACGTCTTCGACAATCATCACGGCTCGTGATTCCTCTATGTGACCGCGCAACACCCAACTACGTAACACGGATAGAATCTCCGCGTCGATCAGTTCTGGAGCCACAAGCGGATCGTCCTCGACGAGATCAGCAACGTGAGTACCCAACGATGATTTGACCAGGTATTCGACCGCTGCCGAGGCATCGATTACGTATGCGGTCAACCGATCTCTCTATCGCGGAGCGTGCGCTCCTCTCTGAGCGTGGTTACCGAGTTAATCACTGGATCGGTCTTGGGATGCCGAGCGAAGCGCTCACGCCAGTTCGCCCATGCCAATTCGCGCTCAATGGCAGTGAGAACCACCGAACTGATCGTAGTGTCGTTCTGACGGGCATGGCGACGCAGACGCTCATGAAGGGCGTCAGGTATGTTCTTTACCTGCAAGTTAGCCATGTCATGACAATAGCATCCCCAGTGCATGGATACAACGTTCCAGACCCTGGACGATGTGGGACCAGTGTGTGCAGCGCCTAATCCCACCGCCGCTCGGATCCCCTGACAAGGTAGAGAAGCTGGGGCGGCGCCAAGAGAATTGCCACGCTGACGAGAGCGGTGCGTAGTCCCCTGACGGTTGCCAGCAGGCCAATGCCCGGACCAAATACAACTTGGCCAAACGAGTTCGCCTGCTCGTGAATGGAGAATACCGTCGCCCGATACTCGGACTCGCAGTTGCGATTGATCCAGGCGGCGGTGAACGGCTCTGCCACCCTGTGCAGGATGTACACGACTACAACCATGCCCATAGCAATCCCGAATTCTCCTGCCAGAGCGAACGTCGCAGTGGCCGCGATCATCACAGCGTTGGCCACTGAGAGGACAATACGAGGGCCCCAGGAGCGTTCAATGGGCAAGACCCTCTCTATGGCAGCTATGGCGACCGCGCCACCGATGGACGCCGAAGCCTGGACTATGCCGAACCAGAGCACTGGGTCGAGCTCCGCGACTCTTGGGAACTCAAACGTGTCGAGCGCGTGCTTGGCCCAGAGTCTGTCGAACGGCTCGCTGGACATGCCGAAGAAGAGCTGTATCGCCACCAGGGCCATGAGTACGCGGTTGAGCGACACCGCGCGCAGCCCCGTTCTGAGAACACGCGCCATAGACTGCCAATTACCGCGCTCACTGGCTGGCGTCCGGGTGAATCCCCGCTCGGTCATCGAGACCGACAGGAACACGGCAAGTAGGACAAACATCGCGCCCCCGGCGATAAGCGACAGACCGACATAGATGGTCGCGAGCGCGACGCTCAGTCCGATCCCGACGAGTGCGCCAATCGACTCGAACTTGGCCGCCCTGACGAAGACCCTGGCGGTTTCGGAGTCATCTCGGAGCTCATCGGCGAGCCAAGCTTGAGTCGCGCCACTGGTGAAGGTGAATCCGATTCCCCAAACGATCTGCGCGAGCAGGATGGACGCGAACATCGGTACAGCCCCCTCCAGCATGAATCCGATTCCCACCAGCGCGAAGCCGACGATGAGCGACAGTCTCCGGCTGTAGACATCAGCCAGCACGCCTGTTGGCACTTCGGCTATGAACACGGTGAATTCAAGAACCGTGCCAACAAGGATGAGCTGCAAAGGTTCCAGTCCGGCTTCGGTGATGCGATAGACGGACGAGACCGTAGCGAACGTCATGAACGCCATTTCGCCAGCCACGGTCATAGTGACAAAGACGGGGACGGGTGGGAGCCTGAGGCGGGTAGTGGGCAATGCGGGCCTATGAGTCGTGCAAGAAACTCGGGGCCCAGTAGGTTACTGCACACGGGATGGGCCCGCACTGGTCATTGTTAGGATCCGAGACCGGGAGTTCGGCACGCCCGACCGCGGCCTGCACCCAGCGCCACGCCGTCATCCTGTGAACATTGACCAGCCGACCATCGCTGACCGTACCATACGAGAGCGCCGGCCTGAAGGCCGTGGGCGTCTCCCGGCCGGTCCTCTTACGGTGAACGCCCCGCGGACGTCGTCCTCTGGCAATGGTCTGGGTGGTCATGGCGGCCCTGGATCCTCGTGCAACAGTCTCCCTGAGCGATTGTTGCAACCCGGAGCTTTCTCGTCCAGTTTAAGAAGGGCCGTCAGCTAGGGGGATACCGGCCGGATGCAACACCTCACCTCACAGGAGGGTGTGGTCGCCAAACGCAAACGCGCTGGATGGGACCAAGACTACCTACTACTGGTACTGACTCACTGACGTTACGCACATTCTGTGGGAACTGATACGCTTGGATCATGAACCAAGAACTGCTCGAACTCGCCGCGGCGAGTGATTATCTTCTCAGCTCCTTTGGAGCGACCACCGCGACTGGGCTGTCCGACATGCTTGACGGCGTGATCAGCCACGACAGGGTGACCCGCTTTCTCGCAGCGGACGACTATGACTCCAGGACTCTGTGGAAGCAGGTCAAGCCCATGGTCAGAGCGATACAGCACCCCGACGGTGTGCTCATCTTCGATGACACCATACAGGAAAAGCCCCACACCGACGAGAACGAGATAGTCAGTTGGCACTTCGACCACAGCAAGGGCCGATCGGTCAAGGGCATCAACATCCTCAGCTGTGTTTACCATGCTCAGGGAGTGAGTCTGCCGGTGGCGTTGGAGATCATCCACAAGCCCATTGAGTTCAAAGATCACAGCACCGGTCGTCTCAGGCGCAGGAGCGAGGTCACCAAGAACGAGTTGATGCGTCGGATGCTCAGAGTGTGTCGGAACAATGGGCTGGAGTACCGCTGCGTGCTGGCCGACAGCTGGTTTTCGTCCAGGCAGAACATGGAGTTCATACACGACGAGTTGGGCAAGCAGTTCGTGATCGCACTCAAATCCAACAGGACGGTGGCATTGAGCTATGAGGAGAAACTTCAGGGTAGCTTTCATCGGATAGACTCACCACACCTGCCGGAAGGCCAACCCCGGCCTCCGCCGGGGCAGGCTCTGTGCTCGGCTGGCTGAGAGGACTGGACTTTCCAGTACTGCTGATGCGTCAGGTCTTCACGAACGGAGACGGCAGCACAGGGACGCTGTATCTGGCCTGTAGCGAGCTTGATTCTGAGGGCGAGGCCATAGAAGCAATCTACCACAGAAGGTGGAGAGTGGAGACGTTTCACAAGACGCTCAAGTCCAACGCTGCGCTTGGGAGGTCGCCGACGAAGACGGTGCGTACACAGAGCAATCACGTGTTCATGTCCATATACTCGGTCTGTCGTCTGGAGTGGCTCAGCGTGAGACATCAGATCAATCACTTCGCGCTCAGAACCCGGATATATCTCAAGGCCATTCGTCACGCCTTCGATGAACTACAACTCCCTAAGACTGCGTAACGTCAGTTAGTCAGTGAAATGCGATTGCCCTAGCGGTGCCCGTCGATGCTGTCCCAGATTAGTAGGCACAGCCCTCTCCGTCATTCCGGCGAAAGCCGGAATCCAGGGGTGGTGGGGCAACTTTCGCAGAGGCCACCTACCAATTTGGGACAGGTTCGTGCCCGTCTCACACATTGACGGCATTTCACCCACTTTGTATATTGCGGCCCATACCCTCAATCGCTTCACACTCAGCCATATCCACCCCCAGGGGGACACGCCATGCAGAGATGGGAACCCAGCACCTCGCCCGTCATATACCGACGCTTCCAGGCCAACGAGTCTCTCGTCGCCGAGCTTGAAGAGTTCGCTATCTCAGAGGGCATCCGCGAGGCCGCCATAACGTCTTGTATAGGCAGCCTCAGACAGCTCCGGCTCCGCAACCTGTGCGGGTTCGACGACGACAATTCGCCTGAGTTCGAGAGAACGGTGATCGACGAGAACCTTGAGCTTGTCAGCGCAGAAGGCTACATCCAGCCGATGCTGGAAGGCGGTATCCGTGTTCATATCCATCTGGCGGCCGCGCGGCCTTCGGGAGAGATGGTCGGAGGACACTGTGAAGAAGCGACGACCTTTACGGGCGCGTTTATGTACCTCCACGTACTGGAACAGCAAACCAGCGCCTGACATCGCGGGAGACGTATCTAATGAGTACCCATAACACATCGGCCAGCAGGCTGAGCGGCAAGGTCGCCATAGTGAGCGGCGCGGGAACCTACGGCGGGGCCGGAGTTGGCAACGGCGCGGCTGCCGCCATCCTTTTCGCCCGCGAAGGCGCGCGCGTCGTGCTGGTCGACGCAGTCCGCGAGTGGGCCGACGCGACCAGGGAGATCATTGAGGAAGAGGGCGGCGAGGCCATGACCGCTACCGCCAACGTGACCGAGTCTGAAGAGTGCAGGCGTGTTGTCGATGCGGCTGTGGACCGCTTCGGCAGGCTCGACATCCTGCACAACAACGTCGGCGGCGGAGGTGGGTCGGGCAGCGTAGTGGACACCACCGACGAAGACTGGGCAAACAGCATGTCAGTTAACGTCATGAGCATGATTAACATGAGCCGCTACGCGGTGCCCCAGATGGGAACCAGCGGCGGCGGCTCGATAATCAACGTCTCGTCAGTAACGGCATTGAGACCCAAGACGATGAGGTCGTCAGCCCCGTACACGGTCAACAAGTCGGCGGTAGTCGGCCTGACCAGGGCGATGGCAGTCGATCACGCCACCGACAACATCAGGGTCAACTGCATCATGCCCGGCCTGATGTGGACTCCCAGGCTGGAGAGTAGCACGCCAGACGCACGCGAAATGCGCCAGACCTCCACGCCCCTGCCCGTCGAGGGACAGGGCTGGGACATCGGCTGGGCGGCGCTATATCTGGCCAGCGACGAGGCTCGGTTCGTAACCGGCATAACCCTCCCCGTAGACGGAGGCTTCCTGCTCACCAGCGCCCCAAACTAGACGAATGGCCCCCTCTCCCTCAGGGCTGACAGGGGTAGGCAAAGTGTGAGACAGGTATGAGAACTTGGCAAGCGCACGGGGATCTGGCATCTTTTTGGTATCAGACAGAAAGGCTGCCAGAGACTCCCATGCGCTTGCCAACCGAATACTATCAGATGAAGCAGACCACCAAACACTACATGCCTCACCTCAGAGAGTCTCAGTTGAAAGGACTGGTTCTGTGGGTGTTCGGCTCCATACTCGCCAGGAGCGGATGTCAGAACGCCGTCGCCACAGAGCTTTCGTTCATGGGTAGTTTCAACAGCATCCGACAGTATCTCAGAGAGTGGCTGTACGATGGACAGGACCGCTCCAACCCATGTCGAGTGCAGTTGGATGTCAGACTGAGCTTCGTTCCGCTGTTGAAGTGGTTGCTGGAGCTTTGGGAGTCGGACAGGCTGGTGCTGGCCACAGACCCCACGATGAAGGGAGATCGGATAAACGCCATCGTAATAAGCGTGGTCTATCGAAGCTGCGCGATTCCGGTCGCCTGGCGCATTCTGCCCGCCAACACGCCTGGCAGGTGGATGGAGTCGATAGTGGACATGCTCGGGATGCTGTCCGAAGCGATGCCGAAGCACATGACGGTGTTGGTGATGTGCGACAGGGGACTGAGAAGCCCCAGACTGTGGGATCGGATACGTTGTGCGGGATGGCATCCATATGTACGGCAGTCGATCAACACTGTGTTCTGTCCTGACGGAGGAACCCGTCTGCCGGCACGATACCTCGTTGCTGGACCCGGACACGCATATGTTGGGTTCGGGACGGCTTTCAGCAGACCGAGCATACGCCGACGCGCAACGATGATCGTGGTATGGGACAGAGGTCAGGAAGAGCCATGGGTGGTGATGACCGATCTTGCGCCCATCGAAGCGGGAGTGTGCTGGTACATGCTTCGTTTCTGGATAGAATTGGGCTTCAGGATGCTCAAGAGCTTTGGGTGGCAGTGGCAGAACACTCGCAGGACCGATCCCGAACGGGTGTCGAGACACTGGTTGGCGATGTCGGTGGCAACGCTGTGGACGCTGGCGTATGGCACCAGAGTGGAAGACGCCAACGACCTGGGTATAGCCCCCGGTCGTCTGAGATCGCCTCCGAAACTGCTTGCGCCGACTCATCGCAGCGCACCCAGACGAATCGTAAGCGTGCTTCGACTTGGTGCGAGTTGTCTGAGACGGCTGCTGCACAGGGGCAGACTCTGGCGCAGAGTCTGGTTGCTTCCCGAACCGTGACCCAAACCACCGCCCGACATGAAGCTCACTTACCATGCCGATACCTGAAACAATCAATGCCTACCCCTGTCAGCTCCCTCAGGGAGAGGGTTGGGGTGAGGGTGACAAGTCTGATTCCGACCAAGAATGCCTGGCGCGTAGGTACGGACTATCCGGGGACTTTGCATAAATCCTGTAACATACCTTGACGCAGTACGCGCAGGGATCAGTCACACTGGAGGCAAGCAACGTGCGCTCGGAAGAGACCACAGTTCCCGGAATGCTAAGTGTCGACGAGCTGCGCTCAGCCGTCGATGACGGCTCGATCGACACGGTGATCCTGGCGTTTCCCGACCTTTATGGAAGGCTGCTCGGCAAGCGCCTTGATGCCTCGTTCTTCCTGACGGACGTGGCAGGCGGCACTCATGCCTGCGACTACCTGTTCACTGTGGACATGGAGATGGAGCCGGTCGCCGGGTACGAGTTTTCGAACTGGGACCTCGGCTATGGGGACGTGCACCTGGCACCTGATCTGGGAACCCTTCGCAAGCTGTCGTGGCTCGATAGGACCGCGCTGGCAATCTGTGACGCTGAACTGGAACCGGCGCATAAGCCGGTTGAAGTGGCTCCGAGGTCGATCCTGCGCAAACAGCTGGAGACGCTGCGCGCCAGGGGGTTCGAAGCCATGGCGGGCTCCGAGTTGGAGTACTACCAGTTTCGGACTTCATACTCGGATGCGGCCCGGAGCGGGTATCGAGACCTGCATGAGGCCGGGTGGTACATCGAGGACTATCTCCTCCTGCAAGGTACGCGGACTGAGGACCTCAACGGAGCGTATCGCCGCCATCTGGCCGCTTCCGGGGTGCCCGTTGAGTCAACCAAGGGAGAGTTCGGCCGGGGACAGCACGAGTTGAACATCCGGTACGCGCCGATACTGGAGATGGCGGACCGTCATGTGGTGCTGAAGCAGGCGGCGAAGGAGATTTCCGACAGGCTCGGGGCGAGCGTCACGTTCATGGCAAAGCCGGACGCAGCCCAGGCCGGGTCGAGCTCGCATCTGCATGTGAGCCTGTGGACGGACACGAATGGGCAGTTGACTAATGCGTTCCCGGGAGATGGTGACCTTGCCGGAATCGCGTGTTCGGACGAGTTTCGCTGGTTCCTGGGCGGGTGGATGCGGTACGTGCCGGAGATGATGGTGTGCTACGCGCCGACTGTGAACTCGTACAAGCGCTTCCAGGCAGGGAGCTGGGCGCCGACGGCCTTGGCGTGGTCGCCGGACAACCGCACGGCTGGCTTCCGCATTGTTGGCACTGGCCCAAGCCTGCGGATCGAGTGTCGTATACCAGGGGCCGACGTAAATCCATATCTGGCATACTCGGCTGTCATCGCGTCGGGATTGGCAGGCATCGAAGACCGGATCGAGCCTCCGCCAGTATACATAGGAGACGCTTACGCGGCGCCGGAGGAGCTGATGCTGCCGGGCAGCCTAGAGGAGGCAGCCCGGAGTTTCGAGCGGAGCGACCTGGCGCAGTCGGCGTTCGGCGAGGACGTGGTGGCGCACTACGTACACTTCTTCAGCACGGAGGCGGAAGCCTACCGGCAGGCCGTAACGGACTGGGAGCGCATTCGATACTTCGAGCGGATCTAGCGGCTATATTGCACGCAACCGTAACCGTCCCATAGACGGTGTGGAGAAGAGAACAGCGGAGGATCACTTCCCGGCAGCCCATGCAGAGCCAGTTCGAAGTCTCCTTCCCCTGCCGCTCCTTCTGACTCCAGGCCGCCAATCAATTACAATCGACCAGTTCGCAGCCGTACATGCTCAAAGTGTCGCACATTACGAAAACCTAATCTCAGCAATTTAGGAGCCAGCACCCCGATTCCCCCAACCAGCTATGAAGAAATGGCCTCCGAGACAGGCGGCCATTCTCCGCGGAACTAAACATAAGGTGAAAGGTGTCAAGATGATGACGGAAACTGATGGGTTAACCGACGGGCCGACGGTTGCCCCCTCCTGCGATAATCCTCAAAAGCAGGAACCGAACGAATACGCACAGCTCAAGCGCCTTGTCAAAGGTGCTGGGCTCCTGGAAAAGAATCCAGGATATTACGCTGTAAGGATGGCTGTAAACATGAGCCTGCTGGCTCTGAGTGTCGCGGTCCTGATATCCGTGGACAGCGTCTGGATACAGATGCTGAACGCGGCATTTCTTGCGTTCATAATCACGCAGCTATCCTTTTTCGGCCATGATCTGGGCCACAAACAGGTGTTCCGATCGAGCCGAAGCAACGATCGCGTCGGCCTCTTCATCAGTTTCCTGGTCGGCATCAACCGCACCTGGTGGGTCGAAAAGCATAACGAGCACCACAGCAATCCGAACGACCTGGACATGGACCCCGACGTAGACCTGCCATTCATTGCGTTCTCGGAAGACCAGGCCCGTGGCATGAGGGGGATCCCCCGACTGATCGTCACCTATCAGGCATTTCTTTTTTACCCACTGGTCTGTTTCGAGGGATTGGTGCTCAAGATTTCGGGTATCCAGTATATGTTCCGAAACAAGCTGATGTTCCCGATCGCCGAGCCGATAATGATGATCGGCCACATCGGCATCTATACAGGCTTGGTCTTCTTGTCCCTGCCAGTCTGGCAAGGGTTACTATTCATCGCGGTCAATCAGATGTTATTAGGGCTGTACATCGGCTCAACCTTCGCCCCCAACCACAAGGGCATGCTGACATTGGATGGGAAGACAAAGTTGGACTTTTTGAGGAAACAGGTGCTTACATCCAGGAATGTGAAATCGAGCCCCCTGAATGACTTCCTGTACGGCGGGCTGAACTACCAGATCGAGCACCACCTGTTCCCAAGCATGCCCCGGAACCGGTTGAAGGACGCGCAACGGATTGTGATGCCCTTCTGCAAGGAGCATTCGATCTCATACTACGAGACTGGGGTGGTGCACTCGCAGCGGGAGATATTGCAATACCTGCACCACGTAAGCGCGCCGCTGCGAGCGTGACACCAGGGACTCGACCAATTGTATGGTGACGGCGGATATCGGAGGCATCACACTGTCTCCTGAACGTCCAACAGCAACTTCACCGCAGCTTAGACCGGTCTGTCCGCATGGCGACATTGCGCACAGTGAGCTGCTCGTCAAACTCACCCACCGTCTATGGGACGGTTACACGCAACTCACAACATTGACCGCCCAGCCCCTCAGTTAGTATATTTCGGCGCATGATTATTGGACTCCTCACCGACACCCACTTGCCTAACATGATCCGCGAGCTTGAAGAACTCGGTTCCGAGCCGGCTGAGTTCTTCAGCAGCGTCGACCTGATCCTCCATGGAGGCGATCTGACGGCGCCCTATGTGCTCGACTGGTTGGAGCAGTTCGCACCTGTGCTGTGCTCCACCGGCAACAACGACCCGATCCCTGACTCCAGGTGCGAGGACGTGCAGACCTTCGACGTCGAGGGCTGGCGAGTCGGCATGACCCACAGCCTGGGGGGCCAGTTCCGCCCAATGTCCGTGCTCAGCCAGCACTTCCCGAGTCCGGTCGATGTGATGATCGCGGGGCACACTCACGAGGAGCGTCTGGAATATCGCGACGGTGTTACACTCATCAACAGCGGCTCCATCACGTTCCCGCACCACAAGGAGCTTCGACTGGGCACGGTAGGTCTGCTTGAGCTGACTGAACATCGGCTGAACGCCAGGGTCTTCCCACTGGGACATACGGAGGGGCGGCCGAACCCGGGACGCGAGATCGCCCTGGAGCTTGATCGCAACGGCGATGGACACGTCAGCGTCAACGCGCAGGACTCCTCCTGAAAGAAGTCGGACGACTGGCCAGAAAACCGAAGTAACGTCACCCCGTACTCCGATACGGGGGAAGGTGGACGAGGCTACATGACACAGGTACTTGACAGCATGACCGTGCTGGACTTCAGCCAGGGCATGGCGGGCTCCGTCGCGACTATGGTGATGTCCGACTTCGGCGCCGATGTCATCAAGGTGGAGCCGCCCGGAGGAGACCCCTATCGGACACATCCCGCCTCGCTCCTGTGGAATCGAGGCAAGAAGAGTGTCGTACTGGACCTCGAGACCGCCGAAGGCCGCAAACACGCCAAAGACCTCGCGCGTTTCGCAGATGCAGTGGTAGAGAGTTTCGTTCCCGGAGACGCCGCTGCGCTCGGAGTAGACTATGAGACCCTGAAGTCCGAAAATCCCGGCCTCGTTTACACCTCGATTACAGCGTTTGGCGACTCCGGCCCCTATGCCCGGTACAAGCCATACGAGGCGCTCGTAAGCGCAAAGTGCGGACGGTACATGGCGTTCGCCGGACAGAACGGACGGGAAGGACCCAACTACGGCGCGGTGCAGGTCGCGAGCCACGGCGCGGCAATGGCCGCGGTCCGGGGCGCTGTGGCCGCTCTCATGATCCGTGACCGAACGGGTGTCGGCCAGCACGTTCAGACCAGCCTGCTCCGAGCGATAACCTACTATGACCTCAGCCAGTTCCTCGTCTGGCAGATGATGATCAAGTTCCCCGAAAACTTTCCCGACGACCTCACCGTGGTCGCATCGAGGCCCGCGCCGATCCAGTACCTGGCGGTGCGTGCCGGCGACGGACGCTGGCTGCAGCTCGCCAACCTGATGGAGAGGCTCTTCATCTCTGAGATTCACGCGATCGGACTCGGCCACCTGCTTGAAGACCCGCGCTACGCCTCGGCGCCGTTCCTCGATGACCAACCCCGTGAGGAGATGCGCGAGTTCATACTGGACAAGATGCAGGAGAAGTCCATCGACGAGTGGATGGACCTCTTCATCGATGTTGAGGGCGATGTCGCCGCCGAGCCGTTCATGACCTCCATAGAGGCGCTGGATCATCCGCAGATGGTCCACAACGGCTCTGTCCAGACGGTCGATGACCCGACGGTCGGGCCGATGCGCCAACTGGGGCCGCTGTTCCGCATGGACGCTTCCCAGGCCAGCGTGCGAGGCCCGGCACCACAGATCGGGCAGCACACCGAAGAGGTGTTGGCGCGTCTCGGTGACGCTCCCGCCCACTCTGCGAATGGCAATGGCGCGACTCCCACCCATCCGCTAGAAGGCGTAACCGTTCTGGACATGTCCACGGTCATTGCCGGCCCGCTCGCAGGGTCGCTGCTCGCCGAGCTCGGCGCGCGTGTCGTTCGTATAGAGACCCTTGCCGGAGACTGGATGCGCGGCCACTACAACGGTCTGGCGTCGAACCGGACGATGGCTGGCACCGAGGGCCTGTCCATCGACCTCAAGACACGTGAAGGCCAGGACATTCTTGGCCGCCTGCTTCCTGATGTGGACGTCGTGCTGCACAACATGCGACCAGGGGCCCCTGAGAGGGTGGGCATCGGCATCGAGCAGGTCAGGGCGCTCAATCCCGACGCCATCTACGCCTATCTGGGTGGATACGGCTCGACAGGCCCGCACAGTCACCGGCCGGCCATGCACCCGATCGGCGGTGCGGTCGGAGGCGGCGTCATGGCCCAGATCAGTCGCGGCGCGTTGCCTCCGGACAACGCCGGCATGAGCATGGACGAACTCCGTTCCGTCTCCCGGCAGCTGGGTCGCGCAAACGAGGTCAACCCTGACCCCAACACCGCAATGGTTACGGCGACTGCGATCACCATGGCCTTGTACGCACGCCAGAGACACGGCGACAAGCAGTACGTAGAGACCACTATGATAGGCTCCAACGCCTACGTAAACGCGGACGACTTCTTCGACTACGAGGACAGGCCCGCAAGGCCCGTGATAGACGCCGACGGATACGGCACCGGCGCGCTGTTCAGACTGTACTCGACACCCGACGGTTGGGTGTTCCTGGCGTGCCCGTTTGAAGACGAGTGGCCGCGGCTGTGCAGCGCGCTCAGTCGTCCCGACCTTCTCGAAGACCCCCGGTTCATCACTGCCGACGCTCGGCAGGATAACGACGGTCCCCTGGCGTCGGAGCTCGGCTCCGTTTTCGCTGAACGTCCCGCGCTGGAGTGGGAGCGTCTACTGACCGCTGCGGACCTCGGCTGTGTGCAGACCGAGGATCGAGGCATGTACCACTTCTTCGCTGAGGACGAGCACGTGGCCCAGAACGACTTGACCGTCGAGGTGAGCCACCCGACCTACGGCGAGTTCTGGCGTTACGCGCCCATACTCGAGTTTTCGAAGACCCCCAGTGTCGCCGGAGGCGGCATAGTGCGCGGTCAGCACACCTTCCCGATTCTCAGAGAGCTGGGCTACAGCGATGACCAGATCATCCAGATGAGGGACAATCGAGTCCTCGACTGGGAGGAGCCTGCATAGGCAAGGAGGTCCTCCTCCTGACATCATACCCCCGCAGACCGCCTTCGCAGGCAGAAGACACACAACATGCCACCAGACCACGCAGCCAGAATCCCGATAGAAGAGATCGCCAAGTTCCCACCACCGGGGATGTCCACTCCTGTATCGTTCTCATTCAGCCCTGACGACAGTTTTTTGACCTACCTCTACGGACCTGACCGGAGTCCGGTGCGACAACTCTACGCGCTGGACACACGTACCGGAGAGTCCCGTGTCATCCAGGCGACCGTAGAGCCTGAGTCTGAAGACCTGTCAATCGAAGAGCAGCTTCTGCGGCAACGTCAGAGGCAGTTGGGACAGGGAATCGTCCGGTACGCGTGGGCCGCAAGTGACGACGTCATCCTGATTCCGGCCCAGTCCGGTGTGTACGTCAAGCATGTCCCGTACCCCGATACGGGAGACGGCCCCGATGCTCCGCCGCGGCTCGTGGTGTCCGGCGACGGAGGCCCGATCCAGGACCCACAGCTATCTCCTGACGGCTCACAGGTTGCATACGTCAGGGACGCAGAGGTGTATGCATACCCCGTACCACGATACGGGATCAGCCCTGCTAGCGGCGGCGAAGCCCGTCAGTTGACGCACGGCGCGAGAGGGACAGGCAGGACGAACGGGCTGGCCGAGTACATCGCCCAGGAGGAGATGCACAGGCTGCACGGTTTCTGGTGGTCGAAAGACGGCTCTCAGATCGCCTTCGAGGAGGCCGATGAGACTCACATCCCGGTCTATCGCATCGTTCACCAGGGACGCGACGACACCGGCCCGTCTGCGCAGGAAGACCACAGATACCCCTTCGCGGGCGAACCCAACGCGCGTGTGCGGCTCGGAGTGGTCTCCGTGTCCGGGGGGGAGCCTGTCTGGATGAACCTGGGCGACAACGACATCTACCTCGCACGCGTTGATTGGATGCCGGACGGCTCCCTGTGCGTGCAGGTCCAGAACCGCGAACAGACGCGGCTAGACCTGGTCAGGTTCGACACTTCGACCGGCCAGGGCGTCACCCTGCTGACCGAGTCATCTGACCTGTGGATCAACCTGCACGGCATGTTCCGTCCGCTCGATGATGGACGGTTCATCTGGGCGTCCGAGCGATCAGGGTTCCGCCACCTGTACCTGTACGACGGCAATGGCAATCTTGATCGGCAGCTCACCAACGGCGATTGGGCCGTCGACTCCCTCTCCGGCGTTGACCAGAACGCCGGAATTGTGTACTTCACAGGCACCAGGGACGGCGCAACCGAATGCCACCTGTACAGCGTCTCCCTGGAAGGCGGCCCAATAACTCGCCTGACGCCGGAGGCCGGTACGCACTCCGTGACTCTTGATCACCGTTCCAATCGATTCGTAGATGTGTTCAGCGATACCGGAACTCCCCCGACCATAACGCTTCGTTCGCTCAAAGACGGCTCCGTACTCCACACCATTCACTCCACGGACGATCCGCGGGTGGCGGAGCTGGCCCTCACCCCTCCTGAGCTTGTTACCATTCAATCTGGTGACGGCGAGACGCTTCACGGGGCTCTGTACCGGCCCGCTCCCGAATTCGGCCCGGGGCCGCACCCGACCGTGATCTACGTGTACGGTGGTCCCCACGCACAGGTCGTTGACAACCACTGGTCGATGACCTGCACCATGCGATCGCAATACCTCCGCTCACGGGGCTACCTGGTCTTCTGTCTCGACAATCGAGGCAGCGCGCGCAGGGGTCTCGCGTTTGAAGGTGTCGTCAAGCACAGAATGGGCGACGTCGAAGTCCGGGACCAGGTTGACGGTGTACGCTGGCTGGTCGATAACGGACTGGCCGACCCTGAGCGTGTCGGCGTGTACGGCTGGAGCTACGGCGGCTACATGACGTTGATGTGCCTGATGCAGGCGTCTGACGTGTTCAAGATGGGAGTCGCGGGCGCGCCCGTGGCCCACTGGGACGGCTACGACACCCACTACACCGAGCGATACATGGGCACACCCCAGTCGAACCCAGACGGTTACGAGGCAAGCAGCGTCCTGACCCACGTCGAGGGGATCAAAGGCGACCTGCTGATAGTGCACGGCCTCATCGACGAAAACGTCCACTTCAGGCACACTGCCAGGCTCATCAACGCGCTCATAAAGGCCCGCAAGCCCTACGAGTTCCTGATGTTCCCCGACGAACGCCACATGCCCAGAAGCCAGGCCGACCGGATCTACATGGAGGAGCGAATAACCGACTTCTTCGAGCGAAACCTGTAGAATCCCGGTCACACCAGCATTTCAGGATCGGTAATGACGACATCTCAGATTGACATAGACAGCTACATAGAGGGCGCGCACGAGTTGGCCGAAATGGTCAGCAGCGTCACCGACCAGATAGACGTGCAGCGCCGCATCCCGGTCGAAGTCTCGAACGAGATCGCCGACCGAGGCTACTTCAGGTTGCTCCTGCCCAGGTCGCTGGGCGGAGCCGAGCTTGAGCACCCGGACTTCCGCAGGATCGTCCGCATCTTCGCAGAGGCCGACGCGAGTGTAGGCTGGTGCATCAACCAGAACAACGTATTTTCGACCAACTCCGTTCGCGTGCCGCCGGAAACAGTGGACGAGATCTGGACCGTCCAGCGCAACGTCGTCACCAACGGCCCACCCATGCCGCACACCAGGGCTGAAGTCGTGGACGGCGGCTATCGCCTGTCTGGTCGCTGGAATTTCAGCAGCGGCTATCCACACGCGACATGGCTCGCGGCGCTGACCCCGGTGTACCAGCCGGGCGCGCCCGAGCCGTCGGAGATGCGGACGATGCTTCTACCGAAGGATCAGGCCAATCTGGTAGATATCTGGCAGGTCGGAGGCCTCCGGGGCACCGGCAGCCAGGGCTTCGCAATCGAAGACTTGTTTGTGCCGGCCACGCGGTCGTACCCGACGACTGCCGTATCGCGCGAGCCGGGGCCGCTGTACGTGATTCCGACCACGCTGCTGTTCTGCTCAGGCTTTGCGACTGTCGCCCTCGGCGCGGCCCGCGCCGGCCTCGACGCCGCGATAGACCTGGCAATCGGCAAGACGCAGCAGGGGCGCGAATCTCCTATGCGACACGAATCGACCACGCATAGAATGGTCGGTCAGGCCGAGGCCATCTGGAACTCAGCCCGCGCATTCCTGGAAGAGGCGGCAGGCGCGATGTGGAAGGGCGCCAAGACCAACCTGGACCTGACCGTCGAGGAGCGCGTGGGAGTGCGCCTTGCCAGCACCCACGCCATACGGGAGTCGGCCCGTGTGGTCGACATCGCCTACACGATCTGCGGCTCCAGCGCCATCTTCGCCGTCAACCCGATCCAGCGTCGCTTCCAGGACGTCCACGCCATCACACAGCAGATACAGGGCCGCCCAACCCACTACGACACCGCCGGCCAGCACTACCTCGGCCTCGAGCCGGAGGGGATATTCTAGGGAAGTCCAAGCGAGGCGATTTCTGTAGAAAGGGTGTGTCGTCCCAGTCCCGGATTGGCATTCTTCAATTCTCTCTGCATCCCAGGGCAATCGCATTTGGACTTCAGCCTGCCACCGTCAATCGCCACCCCGGCGAAGGCCGGAGTCCAGCAGGGTGGTGTAGGAGGCCCTGTCAAAGCTTGCCCCGGTTAAGTGCGATTGCCCTGTCTGCATCCCGAATTGCTTGAATGGCGCTCCGATCTAAAATAAAATGTACATGAATATGTACATCTGAGAGACTCGGAGGTCCGAACATGGTCAGGCAGTATTCTATTTCGGACGCTAGGAACAACCTTCCCAACATCGTTAAGCAGGTTGAACAAGGGCCGGCGGTCGAGTTGACCCGCAGGGGCAGACCGGTGGCCGTGCTGATCTCTCACAAGGAGTATGAGCGGCTGAACCCGCCTAAGCCCGACCTGTGGACGGCGATTCAGGAGTGGCGGGAGAAGCATAACGTCGCAGAGCTGGACCTGGACCCTGATGAAATATGGGGAGATGTCCGTGACCGCTCGCCCGGAAGGGACTTCAGGTTCGATGATTAGATACCTGCTGGACGCCAATATCCTGTCTGAACCTGTCAAGCCCAGACCTAACCATGCTGTTGTTGACCGTATTGACGCCCACCGGGGTGAGGTCGCTATGGCTGCACCTGTGTGGAGCGAGCTTTTGTTTGGGTGTTTTCGACTACCCGAGTCTGCGCGGCGACGCATCATAGAGGACTATTTGCTGAATACCGTCCGGCCCTCCGTCACCATACTACCCTTCGACCAGCGTGCCGCTGAGTGGCACGCTTCCGAGCGCGCCAGGCTTGGCGGCATCGGACTGACTCCGCCTTTCGTTGACAGTCAGATCGCGGCGGTTGCCTTCGTCAACGATCTCACCCTGGTCACCGCCAACGCGGCGGACTTCTCGAACTTCGATGGCCTTAGAGTAGAGGACTGGACTCAGCCTAATCCCTGAATGGGTTCTCTATAGTCAGTGTTGGTGTCATCGTCTGTATATCCTCATAAAGTTAGGAGCAAACACAATGCCGCGAGTACCCATAAACGGAATCGAGATCGACTTTCAGGAGTACGGAGAGGGCGAAGCCATCGTCTTCTGCCACGGCGCGGGCGGCAATCTGCTCTCCTGGTGGCAGCAGATCCCGTACTTCTCCCAGAACTACCGCTGCGTCACGTTCTCCCACCGCGGCTTCGGTCACAGCTACGACGTGCCAGACGGGCCGGGTATGAAGGCTTTTGTCGATGATCTCGCCGCTCTTCTCGATCACCTGGAGATAGAGTCCACCCACCTGGTGGCCCAGTCTATGGGAGGCCGCACCGCGCTCGGCTTTGCTGTCGAGTACGCGACGAGAACGCGCAGCCTCATCCTTGCCGACACCACCGGCGCAATGGGCGAGCCTGACGTCGAGCAGGCGCTAAACGACTGGCTCGAGAGCCAAACAGCGACGCGTGAGATCGGGTTCCGCGCGCTCGCCGAGAGTTTCGGCGCGCAGGAGCCAGACCTGGCGAATCTGTATCTACAGATCTCGCGCACAAACCCGCCCAGACCACAGATCGCGGGCGTTCTGAGCGGTGGACCAAAAGGCGCGGAGCTCGCCAATCTGAAGGCCCCAACCTTGTTCATCGTGGGCGAGGAAGACAACATCACGCCGCCACACGTCCTCGAGGAGGCTTCGAGTCACATACCTGGGTCTGAGCTGATACGGGTGCCGGGCTGCGGACACTCGGTCTACTTTGAGAATCCAGACGTCTTCAACTTCGAGGTCGGCAGGTTCATCGCGCAGGCGGACGCTCCGGGAGCGTGACGTAGATAGGCGTCAGGACGTCTACTCGCCCCACACCTGCGAGAACAGACGCAGCCAGTTCCCGCCGAGCACCTTGGCGATGTCCTCGATGCGGTACCCTCGGCCCTGCAGCTCGGTCGCGACGTTGGAAAGGCTGTCCGGAGTCTCCATGCCGGACGGGTGCAGCAGGTTCTCCGGGTAGGCGTCCGACACGTCCATCAGCTTGGTGCCCTGCTGGGAGAAGATCCAATCGAAGAACGCCTTCGGCTGGTTCTGAGTGTAGTCGGTACCGATCCCGACGTGGTCGATGCCGACGCGCTCGACGAGATCGTCGATAGCATCCACGTAGTCGTGGATCGTGGACTCGAACCCGTTGCGTAGAAATGGCGGGAAGGCGTTAGCGCCTATCACGCCGCCGCGCTCGGCAATCAGCCTGAGCGCGTCTTCTGTCTTGTTTCTGGGATGGTCGAAGAAAGCCCGCGCGTTGGCGTGCGTGCAAGCCACAGGCTGCTGAGACAGCTCAGCAGCGTCGAGCGTCGTCCTGTCGCCCACGTGCGACAGGTCTATCAGGATGCCGAGCCGGTCCATCTCCCTAACGAGGTCCTGCCCGAACCTGCTCAGCCCCTCGTCAGTGCGCTCGTAACAGCCGTTGCCGACCAGGTTCCGCTCGTTGTAGGTGATCTGGATGATTCTTACGCCCAGCGCGTGGAACAGCGCGAGCCGGTCGAGATCGTTCTCTATGGGCGACGAGTTCTGCCACCCGAGCACCACACCCACCTTGCCCTGCTCCTTGGCTTGCAGGATGTCGTTCGAGGTGCGCGCCTGGATCAGCGTATCCTGGTGGGTCTCGAACCTGTGCACCCACCCCGCGAGGTTGTCCATCGCCTCGCGGAAGTTCTCCCAGATTGCCATCGTGGCGTTGATGCCTGTCACCCTGCCAGTGTCCAGGCTGCGGAACACGTCCGGGCTGTCCCAGTTGCTGACGTTCAGTCCATCGAACACGACGGATTGCGCATAGACATCAGAGGTTTCATGCTGTGTGGACATAGGACTCCAGGAAAGTTTGGGTGCATTCAGAGGTTTTCGGCCTGATTGTAGACGATGTGCTGATCTCCCATCACGTAGGGTCCAGATGCGATTGCCCTGCTAATCATCATGGTACCCATGCGCCAGCCCGATGCCCTAAAATATGGTGTTTGCTTCAGAGACCGCCAGTAATGCACGACTTGACCTCAAAAATCCAGACACAGTCTAGCCCCATGGCGATGTGGACCATCAGGGCGGTAGCACTGGTCGCGTTCATGGACCTCTTCATGCAGCTTCCAGTGGTCCCCACGTACGCCCGCTCGCTCGGCGCGTCCGCAGGTATGATCGGCTTGATAGTCGGGATGTACTCAGCGGCGAACCTTCTGGGCAACCTGGGAGCCGGGGCGCTGCTGGACAGGATGGACCGCAAGCGTCTGGTCATCGTCGGGATGTTCCTGGCCGCGGTGGCGCTGTACGCCTATTCACTCGTGGACACGCCAGAACAGCTTCTTATTCTGCGAGCCTTCCACGGGCTGTTCGCGGGTGTCCTGGCGCCGGGGGCGTTCGCGATGCTGGGAGACCGCTCCAGAAGCCAGCGTGTCAGATCGATGGGAATGAGCGGATCGCTTATCGCGGTCTCGGCGGTTGTCGGCCCACTGCTCGCCGTTGGCATCCGTGAGGCGTTGGGTTACGAGGCGGTGTTCGCCACCAGCGCGACGCTCATGCTTCTTGCGGCCATGGCCTTTTGGATCCTGGTACCGGGGTCGGCCCATTCCACGAGCGACCCCCAGCAGGACAGGCAGCCGGTATCTTCGCTCGTCCGAAACGGCGTCCTGCTCAGAGTGTTCTGGTCGGTGCTGGTGATGACGTTCGGCATCGGCGTCCTCATCAATCACCTACCGATCGTCGTGGACGATATGGGAGGGTCGACAAGGACGGCTGGTATCGCCTTCGCGACGTTCTCCCTGGTCGCGACGGTGGTCATGGCAAGTCCGGTCCACCGAATCATGGACGACAGGTCCCGCGCGCTTACCGTTGCCTGCGGACTGGGCTTCCTCGGAATCAGCAGCCTGACGCTGGCCGTCATGGGCGGGGTCGCAAACGCCATTTTCCCCGCCATGCTGATCTTTGGACTCGGGTTCGGGCTGCTGTTCCCGTCTCTCAGCGTCTCGGTCGCCGAGCAGGCAGACAGAGGTCAGAGAGGCACAGCGTTCGGCATCTTCTACGCCATCTACTCCCTGGGCGTATTCCTCGGAGCGGTCGTATCCGGTGGAGTATCCGAAATCTCCGCCGACCTGGGCGCGCCGTTCTACCTCGCCGCAGCCGTTCCACTCGTCGCAATACCAGTCGCCTTCGGCATCCGCGCCAGGCTGTAGGTACCGTGCGGGTAGCGAGCACTCCTTGCCCCAACACACGCCTACGGCTAACATTTCCCCAGCCATTCAGCAGGAATACGTGACATGACATCCACACACAGGCCGAGGCGCAGCTTCTGGACGTGGGGACTCCAGTCCGAGGAGCCTACGGACGCCGAGCGCGCCAGACACGCTGCACATCTAACGGAGCGATTCGGAACACAGGTCGTCGCTCCACTCATACCGAAGCCCGAAGACCTGAAGCTCAGACCGCCCCGAATTCGGATACCGGACGCCGTCGCCGGCTTCTGCTTCACCGACAACTACGAGCGCGCTCTGCACTCGTACAGCGCCGACGATCGAGAGCCGGCGGCGATCAACGGACACTTCCCAAACCCGCCGGACGCCGTCGCCCATCCTCGCAACGAGACCGAGCTGAAGCGCGTGCTGGAGTGGTGCGACTCTGAGGGACACGTCGCGATCCCATTTGGCGGAGGCTCGTCCGTGGTAGGCGGAGTCACGCCCCCGGAGGCGGACGGCGTCGTCACGATCGACATGGACGAGTTCGACCGGGTTCTGGAGATTGACGAGACATCTCGCGCCGCACGCATCCAGGCGGGAGTCTTCGGCCCTCACCTGGAAGACCAGCTCAGGCCCCACGGCTACACTCTCAGGCACTATCCGCAAAGCTTCACTGGCTCGACCCTCGGCGGCTGGATCGCGACGCGGTCGGGTGGTCACTACGCCACCAACCACACCCACATCGACGAGTTCGTCGAATCTGTCAGGATGCTGACACCCGTGGGCTGGTGGGAGAGTAGACGACTGCCGGGAGGAGGCGCCGGTCCCGATCCCAACCGGCTGGTAATCGGCAGCGAGGGCATACTGGGGATTATCACCGAGGCGTGGATGCGCATCCAGGTCCGCCCCAGGTACAGGGCCACGGCCGGAGTCGTATTCGACACTTGGGAGCAGACCTGGGACGCAGCCAGGCAGATCGTCCAAACCAAGCTATGGCCGGCGAACCTGCGCGTTCTCGATCCTGATCTGGCCCAGGATGCCGCCGACATGGACGGTGTCCGAGCGCTTCTGATCATCGGCTTCGAGTCCGGGGAGCTTCAGCAGGACTGGAACATTCGCGCCGCCGTTGAAATCGCCAGGGCTGCGGGAGGCGTGGTCGGAGACGACGAGGTCCTGATCGACGACGGCTCAGGCAGACCCACAGGCAGGAGCGGCGCCGTCGGCGCGTGGCGAAACGCCTTCATCGACATCGGCGGCGGTCTGACGTCTGGACTCGGGCTCGTAACCGGTACCGTAGAGACCGCCGTGACATGGGACAGGTGGCCCAAGCTCGACTCCCACGTGCGCGACATGATGGGCAGGGCGCTTAACGAAGTGTGCGGAGGCGGAACGCTCAACTGCCGGTTTACCCACGTCTATCCGGACGGTCCCGCGCCATACTACACCTACGCGGGCGCATACAGGAGCGGCGACTACGCGGGTCAGCAGGCGGCGATCAAGAAGGCCGCGTCCGACGCGATAATCGAAGCGGGCGGCACCATCACCCACCACCACGCCGTCGGCAGGCTCCATCGACCCTGGTACGATCAGGAGCGCCCCGACCCGTTCGCCACCGCCCTCCGAGCTGCAAAGCGTTCCCTAGACCCCAACGGGATACTAAACCCCGGCGTCCTCGTAGACGTGTGAGGGGTGGATAGCTGTGCTGAGTCAGCGGTCGATGAAGTTGGCCAGCTCAGTATCTTCTCTTTCTAGGAGGACGACGCTGTTAGTATGGTGTTCTAGGAATACGGCAAAGTTGCGAATGATGTCCCATCCGAATAAGGAAGGCATCTCCGGTAAGTTGCCATAAGTAGGTGGTTCTGCAAGAGAGATCTGTACGTTCGCAGTGTATCCGCCTATCGTCATGTATGCCCCTATGGTTCTGGTTTCCAGGTAGCCACCCACACCGCCAATCGGCTCGCCACGAGGCAACGACAGCAGGTCAATTCCAAGGTCTTGGCGCAGGCGGACCCCCTCAGTGGGCGACAGCAAGGTGTGATCTGCTCCTGTGTCGATGAGAAAGGGAATGCTAAGAGCTCCACTATTCGCATCCGGGAATTCTACGTGCAGGTCAACGTAGGGACGAGGACGGGGTCTGCCCAGAAAGTACCCACGTATCATCAGTTGGACACGAAGGCCCAGATTGTTTGCTTGCTGTCCAGAAAATTGAAGTAAATTCGCCCAACAGGCATCCCATCGTTGCTCAGCTTCACGATGAGGTCCTCTCCGTTGGTAGAAGCGCCGACGACTTTCTTGTGATAGACGCCAACCCAATGGTCTGGGTACTTGGCCATCAACTCGTCATAGTGGCTGTCGAACCACTTTGCGTCGGCGGTGAATCTCTCTAGGTCAGCTTGCTTGTCTTGCTGCACGGTCATAGCCCGCATTCGTGATGCTGGAGTATCGACAATATTTCGATCGTAGCTGTTCGGTCAGTTTAACATACCGCCTACAACCCCTCCCTGGAACAAGGGTCCACTTGATCCCAACGGAATACTGGACCCCAGGCGTGTTCGTACACGCATGACAGTGGGAAATGGTGCTGGCGTACAGAATAGCCTGCGTACCGCTACGATGAATTCGGTCAGGTTAGCGTTCGAGACAGTGCCTAGAGTGCGTCCGAATACTCTTTCGTTGAGTGTGTAGAGTCTGCTGGCTCGCTGTTCGATTGCGACCATGCCAGCATCGCCAGTTCGTCCCTGTCACGGTCGCCGAACACTACTAGCTTGTCGCCTTCCCAATAGGCCATCCCGTCCACGACCTCCATCGTCTTGACGCTGACCGTACAGACTCGCTTGAGCAGATCAATTACATGCTCCTTGTGATCAGCGAAGCGGTACGTGTTGAACTTCTCCCTGATGGTGGGGTCCCGCGGCTTCTTCTCCTTGTACTGGTCTAGTACCCATTCGAGGGCGGAACGACTGCCGAGCACGTAGCGCCATGCGTCAGACGGCACGCCGGAGAGGGACGTCTGCTCATCGAGTGCGATGATGCCGCGCCCCTTGTCGGCCCGAAGGCGAGCCTTCGGAGTCCATTCGGCGTCAGAACCGGACCGAGATTTAGGCTTGTCGTGACGTTCAAGCGGGTAGGGTTCAGCCGACTCGAAGTTGATGTGCAGGTCCAGAAGCTCCCGACCCATCTTCGCCCAGAGGTCGAAGTCGTGGTACAGCGGTAGACGGGGGAACTCGCGCAGAAGATCGACTCGGTAGTCGTAGCGGTACACTGGATCGTGGAGCACCGCGTAGGTGTAGGCGAAGATTTCTTCAGCCGAGATGCCGTCCGGGTAGATTTCCTGGAAGTCCTTGCCCCAGTCTTTGTGGTAGTGATCGTTGATGTGCCGGATGGCCCAGTCGGTAATGTTGCAGACTCGCTCGCCATCGTCCGTATAGCGGTACAAGGGGAGGCATTGGGTGCCGTCGAAAAACAAGTGGAGGTCGGATATCTTGTCGGTTGCTAAGGCCGCAAAGGGTCTGCGTGCACCCGTGGCTTGAAAACAGATAACCTTGTTCTTGTGGGCCGCGTTGTCATGCGGGAACAGCTGCGGCATCTGATACTGCATTTCGTTGAGATTCTGATTGTAGTAGAGGAGTTTGGCTGTGAATGGACGATATGTGGCCATGCGAATGGCAGACTCACGTACGACGTTTGGGAGGTTGAGCCGTAGTTGGCGTTTGAGATCGCGGGTCCACTTGATTGCAATTCCCAAGGCGCCATCACTAACACTTTGACCACCATGCTGCCTGCGGGCTTGTTCGTATCTGTCAACCATCCACGTAACCTTGCTATGGAGATGGTGACTGTCGAAGTCATACACCCAGCCGTCGCGGTTGGTAACGACACCTAGTGAATACAACCTGAACACGGCTTGTTCATCTTCAATGGCCTTAGCCAGCTTGGTCTCTCGATTGGCCAAAGGCACCAACTTCTCGAATTCTGGATTCAACTGATTGAGCCAGTTACCATTCTTGTCAGGCGTAATGTCGTCCACGGTAATTTGGTCGAGCTCAGCCTTACGCAGATACGCCAGCTTATCTACAGCTAGTTCTGCATCCTCTCGACGTGCATAATGGATGTCGCACCCACCAATCCTGGACTTGTCTCGCACGAAGAAGCCAATGGCTACGCCTGTCTGTATACCGAATACGTTGTGGGTAGTGCCTGACACCTTGGGATTTCGACGGACATCAGATCCTAAATCCAGAAGGTAGATGTCGCTGAACTCGTTACCAGCCACGTTTCTGAAGCCGTCGTCCTGTTGAGTGTCGATGTACGCCCTGTTGGTGACGAACGCGATGATCCCACTATCAGCCAGCCGGTCTGACGCCCAACGAATGAACCGTTTGTACATGTCGTACTGCTTGGTCTTCTGGGCAGTGCTGGCGGCGATGTAGGTCTCCCGGATGCGCTGGTCGATTTCCGGGTACTCCCGATTCCGGTTGTTATCGTTCTCGTTCTGCTGGTTGGCGTTGTACGGCGGGTTACCGATGATGACGCTGATCGTCTTCTCGTTCTGGAGCTGAACGCGCATCCAGTTCTCAGTCGAGAGCCCGCCGAGGTTGAAAGCGCCCTGTCTCGTGACAGCTCCGCCGGTGGCGCCGGTCTGCTGCCAGTCCATGTTGTCCAGCGTATCGACGAAGCACAGGTTGGGGAACTCCAGGTACTGCCCGGTCTTCTCCCTGTAGGTGTACTCTATGTTGAGGTTGGCGATGTAGTAGGGCAGGATAGCGACCTCGTTGGCGTGCATCTCGTTGAGGTACTTGTACTCCAGCCTGTCGGCGGGCAGGTAGTCGATCAGATTGGTGATGAAGGTGCCCGTACCTGTCGCCGGGTCGAGTATCTGCACGTTCTTATCGGCGAGGCTGCGCCCGAAGTGCTTTTGCAGCAGGTGGTCGGCGCCGCGGATCATGAAGTCGACGACCTCGTTGGGCGTGTACACCACGCCGAGCCTGTCTGCCGCCGAGGGGTTGTACGCCTTGTAGAAGTCCTCGTACATCGCCTTGAGGAAGCCCTGCTTCTCAGAGTAGTCGGCGATCTCGTCGGCTGCCCTCCCGATCGCGCCGTAGTACGAGCGCAGCCTGTCGATGGCCTCACGACGCACGTCACCGGTGAAGAAGGTCTGTTCCAGCGCGTCGAGCCTCTGAGCGATGTCGTTCTCTCGGTGGAACTGGTCCTCGCCGAATACGCGTAGGAAGATGTCTCGGGTCAGGATGTGCTGCAGCAGCATCTCGCGCACGTCGGCCTCTGACACCTCCGGGCTGATGGACTGCCGGCAAAGCTCAAGGAAATCGGCGGCTGCGGCGCGATAGTCGGAGTTGTCGGACTCAGCCGCCTCGATTGCGCCGCGCAGGTTATCGAGCACGGTGGGCAGGTCTTCCTTGAACTGCCGCTGCGCCTCTCTGAACTCCTCTATCTGCGGGAGCTCGTAGTCGAGGAAGCGTCGGATGAGTCGGTGAAGCTCTTGCGGGCTGCTCATGTCAGCCCGCATCGTCTCTTCACGATCCTGGATCAGCACCGCGGTATTCGAGTCTTCGAAGATGATGTTGTCGCGCGGGTACCCGCTGTTGAACTTTCTCTGGATCTCAGCGTCGAGGTCGTCGTGCGTGTCCTTGGCCTCCCAGTAACCGTGCGCCATCCGCAGCGAGTCCTTTACGGTGCCGTCGGGAACTACGCCGGATGGAGTGCGCAGCTCCATCACGAGAGCGAACCGCTCTCTGTGGTTGTCGCAGTACGCCTTCAGACAGTTCTGGAACGCGGGGCGAATGCTCAGCTCGTTGTCCGAGCCGCCAAACTCGATAATCCGAGTTAACTCAGCATGGTACTCATCAAATGTGTTGATAGGAAGGCATAGCATTCCTCTTAAGCCGAATCGATGGGATTGGGACTACAGCCCCTCCGCCAGCACCTCCACCAGATGCCTGGCCTGCTTCCCGGTGCCCTGGGCGATCTGCTGACGACAGGAGATCCCCTCTGCGACGACTGTGAACTCGCCCGGCTGCTCGCGGATCGCCGGGAACAGCGTCATCTCACCGATCCGCATCGAGATGTCGTAGTGCTCGGTCTCGTACCCGAAGCTGCCCGCCATGCCGCAGCACCCCGACCTGATCTCTGTAGCCTCCACGCCGTCCAACGAGTTGAGCAGGCCCATAGCCGCGCCCGTTCCGACTAGCGCCTTCTGGTGGCAGTGTCCCTGGAACAGTATCCTGCCCGGCAGCTTCGAGGCGTCCAGGTCGAGAGTCGCGCCCTGCTCCAGCGCGTGGGCGACGAACTCCTCGACTAGCATCGTGTTCTCCGCGATGGAGTTCGCTTTGCTGACGTCGACGCCGTTGAGGTCAGTGTAGTCGTCGGCGAAGCTGAGGATGCAGCTCGGCTCGATTCCCACCAGCTTGGCGCCGGCCTCAACGTAGCCGTGCACCTGCTCCACGTTGTAGCGGGCGTTCTCGCGCGCCTTGTCCATCATCCCCTTGGACAGCATCGGACGTCCGCAGCACCTGACCTTTGGCACGACCACCTGGTAGCCAAGCGCCTCCAAGACCTTGACGGCGGCGCGTCCGAGCTCGGGGTGGTTGTAGTTGGTGAACGTGTCCGGGAACAGCACGACCTGCCCGAGCTTCGTGGCTGATGCGGGCGACCCGCCGCGCGCCCTGAACCACTGCTCGAACGTCTGGCTGGCGAACGGGGGAAGCTCGCGGCGGCTGTCGATGCCCAAGTTGGTCTCTATCATCCGGCGCGTCAGGCCCAGACTGTTCACCCAATTCGACATAGGGGCGAAGAATGCTCCTATTTTGCTGAACGTGGCGATGTTGCCGAAGAACTGGTTACGCACCGGGTAGCCGTTGGCCTTGTGGTACTGGTTTAGGAACTCGTACTTGAGCTTCGCCATGTCCACGTTGGACGGGCACTCCGCGGCGCAGCCCTTGCACTCAAGACACAGGTCCAGCACGTCGTACAGGCGCTTGTCGGTCATTGCCGACGCGGGAAGCGCCCCTGACATCGCCGACCGGAGCGCGTTGGCCCGGCCGCGTGTCGAGTGCTCCTCCTCCCGCGTGACCATGTATGAGGGACACATCGTCCCGCCAAGCACCTTGCGACATGCGCCCTGTCCGTTGCACATCTCTATGCCGTGGGCGAAGCTCCCCTCCTGGCGGAACGCGAAGCCGGTGATCGGCTCCAGCGGCTTGTATTCGGGGCCGATGCGCAGGTTCTCGGTCATCGGCTGGGCATCCACGATCTTGCCGGGATTCATGATCCCGTTCGGGTCGAATGCTTGCTTCACGTCCCGGAAGGCGTTGTAGAGTTGGTCTCCGAACATCTTGCGATTGAACCAGCTTCGCACGAGGCCGTCCCCGTGCTCGCCGCTCATGGAGCCGCCATACTCCATCACCAGGTCGCCAACCTCCTCGGCAATGGAGACCATTCGGTCCACGCCCTCCTGGTCCTTCAGGTTGATTAGAGGACGAATGTGGAGACATCCGACGCTGGCGTGGCCGTAGTATCCCGCCTCCGTGCCGTTGGACGTCACGATGTCGTCGAACTTCCGCACGAAGTCCGGCAGGTGTTCCGGGGCTACGGCGCAGTCCTCCACGAACGGCAGGGGCTTCGCGTCCCCAGGTACGTTCATCATGAGGCCAAGGCCCGCCTTTCGCACGTCCCACACCTTCTCCTGGTCGGCCGGACTCATCAGCTTGAGGAATGTGTAGCCCAGGTTGCGGCTGGCGAGAGTGTCGCCGAGGTGGTCCATCCTGGACCTGACCTCGTCCTCGGTGTCTCCGGCGATCTCGATAGCCAGTAGCGCCTCCGGATCGCCCTCGATGAAGTCGGTGATTCGCGCATAGGCCAGGTTGGACTTGGCCTGTCGAATTATCATGGACCCGATCAGCTCGACCGCCGCGGGCTGAAGCTCGAGCGCCGTAACCGTGGCCTCCATTGATTCGATCAGGTCGTCGCAGTGGAGGACGCCGAGGCCCGTGACTTTCGGCCTGTCCACCAGCTTGAGCTTCGCCTCGGTGATCGTCAGGAGGGTACCTTCGGACCCGACGACGAACCTGGCCATGTTGAAGCCCATCCCGCCCACGAATTCATCCAGGTTGTAGCCGGAAACTCGCCTCTGGATTTTGGGATAGCGCGCGATGATCTCTTCCCTGTTGGCCTCTCCGATCTCGAACAGCCTGCGGTGGATGTCTCCTTCGAGACCGTCCGACCTCATAATAGACTCGAGCTGAGCGCCGTCGAGCGCGCCGAGCCTGAACGGTCGTCCATTGGACAGCACCACATCGAGCTCGTGGACATTGTCGACAGTCTTGCCCCACATGATGGAGTGAGCGCCGCACGAGTTGTTGCCGAGCGCGCCGCCAATGTTGCCCCGGTTGGACGTGGAGGGATCGGGCGCGAACAACAACCCGCTGTCGCGAATCTGGTGGTTTAGCACGTCCAGCACGATGCCCGGCTGGGTGCGCACCCACTTCTCCTCCTGGTTCAGCTCGACCACGCTGTTCATGTACTTCGAGAAGTCCATGACGATAGAGTGCCCCACTGTTTGTCCGCCCAGGCTCGTTCCGCCGCCCCTCGGCAGCACGGACACCCCGTACTTGCTGGCCGTCTCCACCACGGCGATGACGTCCTCCGCGTTCCTGGGCAGGACGACCCCCACAGGCTCGATCTGGTAGATGCTCGCGTCCGTGGAGTACAGGAGGCGGCTCATCTTGTCGAATCGCACTTCGCCCGACACCAGCCTGCTGAGGTCGTGGACCATCTCCCTGGTATCCGACTCTGTCACCTGCGTTGCCATTTGCGCTTCCTCTATTGTGGGGTCCTGGGCCCTGGATCGCAGTAGCTGGCCTCGTAGCTAGTCGGATCAAGCCCACAGTCAAGTATGATACACGAATGCCCGGAGACGTCGTCATTTCAGGGCCCACCGCGTATCTGTGCCAGTTTAGTATGCGTAGGGGCAACCCTTGTGGTTGCCCAGTTTAGTCACAAGAGCTTGGGTGTCCACAAGGGACACCCCTACACGAAACCACCTACAGGCTCACCCACCGCTGGCTGTCTGCAAAACCCGAAGCGCCGGAAAGTGAAGAGGGCTGCCGATGGCAGCCCTCCGTTGGTTCGATTGTGTGAAGCGGGTCAGGAAATGCCGAGTATCTTGTACTTCATCTCCCCGCGCGGTGTCTGAACGTCTACCTCGTGACCCACAGCCCTGCCCAATAGCGCCTTGCCCAGTGGGGAAACGTTGGAAATCTTCTCAGGGGGCTTGACCTCTGACGCACTCACTACGGTGTAGTCGGCAGGCTGTGACGACCTGCGCCCCTCTGACATGTCCAGCACCGACACGACGACTCCGAGTTTGACCACCCGCGACCTTGCTGCTGCAGCGGCGTCCACGACCACGGAGTTGTTGAGCGTCTGTTCGATCTCGCTTATCCGCCCCTCGACTCGTCCCGCGTCCTCTCTGGCAGCTTCCAGGGGCGCGTTCTCACGGACATCCTTGTCAGCGGCAGCTAAGCGAATCGCATCCGAAAGTTCAGGGCGCCGGGCCTTGAGGTTCTCGAGCTCGTTGACGAGCTCCTCATGGCCTTCAGCAGTCAACTGGATCCGGGTGTCCTCTTGGAGCCCTCCCCCAAGTCGCGGCCTCGCCCTGCGTACTCGGACATGCTGGGCCAGTTTTCGCTCGATGATCTGTTCTTTGTGCGCGAAAGACAGAAACTGCCTCACCGCCTGGAGCCTCTCGGGAGCCTGTGGAGTCGAACCTGACCCTATGACCCTCTCAACGTAGTCCCCAATCATAGAAGGAGTTACGTCGCCCATTACCTTCTGGGGCCCGCACCATTGAACGAATCGCTGAAGTTCTCTGCTTGTCTCAGTCTTGTCACCCTTCATCGTCATGACGTGCTTCGAGACATACTGCCCGAACGCCTGGATGAGGGTAGTGTGTCCATTTGGCGCCAATGGCCCGTCACCCCCCTGACACAAGATCACAAGCAAATACTACGTAAAACGAAAAGGCGCTGTCAAACAGCGCCGATTCGTTTCAGACTTCCTTGGCTTAAGCATAGATTATACGATAACGGACTCCATGTTCAGTCCATGCTCCTGCTTCCTGAATCCCAGGTTAATGAACGTCTCCATCTTACGCACACCCGGGATCTTTCCGACTCCGTGTCTGAGGAATTCGCTGAGCTCTGTCGAGGACTTCAGCGTCGCCCAGACGAATATGTCAAAGGACCCGGTCGTAACCGAGACCCATGAGACTGACGACATGTCAGCCAGCGCATCCGCCACGGAATCTACCTTGTCGGCATCTACTTGGATGCCGACAAGCACTTGGGACTCATACCCGATCTTGCGGGCATCGGGTATGGCAACTACTTTGATGTAGTTGTCCTGCATGAGTCTCTTGAGCCTACGTCTCACTGTTTCTTCGCTCACCCCCACCTTTCGGGCTATCCCCGCATTGGTAGACGTCCCGTCCTTCTGGAGATGAGCGACAATTCGTACGTCGAGTCTATCCATCGTGAAAATCTCCTCTATAGACTGTTTCGCCCACATTGTTGCCAAAAAGGATGTTTAGTGTAAGCAGGACAGTAATCTGCAACGGTTGACGCAATTATGCTGGCAGGCCAGTACAGGACTGTGAAGCTGCACACCTTTTGATTCTAGCATGGTTTAAGACGCAGTGAATGCCTAGATACCTGTGGAAATGCACCCAGACCCTGTGACTCTACGACCCAGCTGCAATGGGCCTGCGTTTCGATTGACCGGCCATTTCGCCACTGCTAAACTCGCCTCCACGCTGGAGTACAAACCTGAACGGAGTATCGAATGATAGGTGTATTGACACACCACTGGGCGAAACCCGATCTCGTCGCGTCTGCTCGCACGCTTCTCGATGGCAACGGCGAAGCCCAAAGCAGACATCCCGGATTCGTGAGCAGGACGACGCTGATCTCCCGGTCCGACCCCACGAAGATTACCACGCTGGTCATGTGGGAGAGCAACGCGATATACGACTCGTGGCGTGCAAGTCCGGCCAGGGTAGAGACTATGGCTGGCGCGGACGACCTGTGGTCTCAGCCTGCGGAGTCGGAGCGATTTGACGCAGTCGATTAGGGAGTCGATTTCAGGTGGAACAGTTTGAAGGTTATCGGCCGGGAATGGCAGCTCTGCGCGGACTGGAGTTCAGTTACCTGGAGTGGGGCGAACCTGGCTCCCCTCCAATGGTTCTGCTCCACGGGTTGACCGGACACGCCCATACGTGGGACATCTTCGCCAACTCGCTGAAGGGCAAGTATCACATTTTCTCCCTGGACCAGCGGGGCCATGGCGACACCGGCTGGCCGCACCCGCCTCGGTACGACACCGAGCACTTCGTGGAAGACATTCGGGCGCTCGCCTGCCATTGGGGTATAGGCCGATTTGTCCTGATCGGACTGTCCATGGGAGCTCACAATTCGCTTGCACTCGCGAGCCGCTATCCAGAGATGGTCGAGAAGCTGGTGCCCGTGGACATAGGCCCGACACTGACCAGCCTCCACGAACCGGACGTGAAGGCCAGGCTGGAACGACTTTACCTGGAGTTCGAAACGATCGAGGAAGCGTTCGCCGAAGCCATAGAGTCCAACCCGATCGCACCCCCGGAGATCATCAGACACCGCGTCCGACACAGCCTCAAGCACACTGATGACGGCCGGTGGACCCCAAAGCACACAATGGATGTCGCTCTGTACTGGAAGCCGGAAGACCTCACAGAGGCGATCGCGGCGATTCGGTGTCCGACGCTGATAGTGAGAGGCGGCGTAAGTGATGTGCTCTCTGCGGAAGTTGCTGAGTCCATGACGGCAGCCATTCCAGACTGCACGCTGGTCACAATTGAAGGCTCCGGGCACTCGGTGCCCCAGGACAAGCCAGCCAAGTTCGAAGCGGCTGTGCGGAAGTTCCTGGCGTCATGAAGTACGATTACGTCATCGTGGGCGCCGGCTCTGCGGGCGCGGTGCTCGCCGCCCGGCTCACGGAAGATCCGGACAAGTCCGTACTGCTGATAGAGGCGGGGCCGGACTACCCCACACTAGACGACCTGCCTCCTGACGTCAGGTACGGGTACGGTCACGGCGTTACGGCGAGGGAGAACCTTGCCAGCGATCATCGCTGGCACTTCGTCGCCAAGGCATCCGACCGTGGACTGCCGATGATCGTTCCTCGCGGCAAGACCACCGGAGGGTCGTCAGCCGTCAACGCCCAGATATTCCTTCGCGGGGTGCCAGAGGACTACGACGACTGGGCATCATGGGGCAACGAGGAGTGGGGATTCGAGAAACTCCTGCCGTACTTCCGCAGGATAGAGACGGACACCGACTTCTCAGACGACTTCCACGGCGTAGATGGGCCGATCATCGTCAGAAGGTACGGCTCCGAAGACATGCTGCCTGATCAGACCGCCTGGTATCAGGCGTGCAGGGAGTATGGCTTCGCGGACTGTCCGGACCACAACGACCCCGACTCGACCGGAGTCGGTCCCTGCCCATTCAACAACCCAAACCGGATACGCTGGAGCACTGCTCTGGGCTACCTGAATCCGGCGCGCGATCGGCCGAATCTGACGATTATGTCCGACGCGCTCGCACACCGCGTCGTGTTCGACGGCAACAGGGCGGTCGGCGTGGAAGTTGAAGCTGATGGAGAGGTTCGGACTGTCCTGGGAGACGAGATCATCCTGTCCGCCGGCGCCATCGGCTCTCCACACCTGCTGATGCTGTCCGGCGTTGGATCTGCCGGGCATCTTGCCGAGTTCGGTGTCCCTGTGGTCAGCGACGCGCCGGGAGTGGGCCAGAACCTGCGCGACCATCCGCAGGTCCAACTCGTATGGCGTACCGTTCCGGGCTACGAGCACGACAAGGTCGGTCCAGGCATCCAGTTCGTTCTGAGGTACACTTCCACCGGCTCGTCGCTCAGAAACGACATGCTCATACACCCGATCTCTCGCGCTTCCGAAAACAAGATCTACACCGACTGGGATAGGGAGCCGATAGGGATTGGGATGATCGCCGCCATCTACCTGGCCGAGGCCGCCGGCGAGATGAGGCTGCGCGACACCAATCCACGCATTCAGCCGTTCCTGGACTACAACCTGCTCTCCTCCAAGTTCGACATGGACCGCATGAGAGAGTCCGTCCATGTCTGTATGGACATTGCCAACCAGGGCCCAATGGCGCAGCTAATCGAAGGCTTGGTGGACCCCTCCGAGACCGACCTCGCATCCGACGATGCGCTCGACGACTGGATGCTAAAGAACGTCCGCACGAGCCACCACATCTCCGGGACGTGCAAGATGGGCCCCGATTCCGATCGCATGGCCGTCGTGGACCAGCGCGGACGAGTTTACGGACTCGAAGGGCTGAGAGTGGCCGACGCATCCATAATGCCAGACTGCATACGCGCCAACACCAATGCCACCTCGATCATGATCGGCGAACGTGTCGCCGACTTCATCATTGAGGACATCTGAGCCACCCTCACCGATGACTGCTGAGACATGCCTGCCCACCACCGCATGGTTCCTGTACGACGAGAGCGGCACCCCACTCGGACAGGTGCACCGTCCTCAGTTTCCAGAGGTGGGCGTACGCATCGAAGCCGGCAAGGTCACGGCATTCGAAGAGCTCCACCCCACCTGCTCCATGCGCCGCTTCAGGGTGGTGGTTAGGACGGGGTGACTGCTGGGGATGGCATCGAAAATATCAACACTATTTGGTTGAGGAGTGCTTAATGGACAATGTCATATCCCTTGACGACCTTTTCCACAAGCGAGTGTTCAGGGTTCCCGACTATCAGCGTGGCTACTCTTGGGAATACCAGCAAGTCCAAGAATTCCTCGAAGACCTAGAACTGCTTGGGGCTGGACGCTACCACTATACAGGTACTGTCGTTCTCCATGAGTCACATTCCGGTCCGACTTGGATGGACGAGGATGGCAACGCCTACGTTCCCGTCGATATAGTCGACGGACAGCAGCGGCTAACGACCATCGTTTTGCTGCTTAATGGAATCCGCAGATCACTCGATGGCCTTTCTGTGAAGGTTCAGCCACTCTCGCGTGGAATCAAGAAGAATTACATTGCCGCCCAAGGGGAAAGCGGACAACCACTCTTCAAGCTGTCTCTAAACGAGGATACCGACCATTTCTTCAAGTCAAGTATTCTCGCGAGCAGTCCTGGTGTGGAGGGGGCGAAGATTACTTCTGAACGACGTCTAGAAGCAGCAAAGAACCAGGTCGCCAAATACCTTGCAGCCAACATCGGCACGGAAGGGGACAGAGGAGAGAAGTGGCTTAAAACCCTATACGTCAAGGTAGCTACTCAACTCCGGTTCACCTTTTATCAGGTTGAGGATGAAGCTGAGGTTGGAGTCATATTCGAAGTCATGAACGACCGAGGCAAATCTTTAACTAACTTGGAGAAGGTGAAGAACTATCTCCTACATGCCTCCTCTTCTCTTGACTCTCCCAACGAACTCGCCAAATCAGTCAACCAGGCGTGGGCAGAAATCCTTCGCCAGTTAATGGCGGCCGGCCTTGTATTGAGTGCTGACGAAGATCGACTCCTACGGGCTGATTGGTTGACCCGCTACAACCACTACTCCCGGCAATGGAAGGGCAGTACGAGCGTCAAGGATAGATTCGATCTGCGGAAGTACAAAGGAAAACATACGACCCTCCTTGATCGCTTGCATCGCTACACAGAGGGACTCAGAGCATCCTGCATTAGCTTCTGTGATATACATCGTCCACACAGGCCCGACGCCTTTGCATCGTTCAAGGTGGACCTCAAGGCTCGGGCACAAGTGATCGAGTGGAGTGCAAAGCTAGGGAGAGTTGGCGTAACTGCCCCATTCTTACCACTTCTGCTCGCAGTGAGGGAGCGCTGGCCCGATGACCCCAACAAGTATCTCGATGTTCTCAAGTTATGCGAGGTTTTCGCCTTCCGTGTGTATTGGCTGAAGGAATCCAGAGCCGACGCCGGTCAGTCCAAGTTGTTCCGATTGGGATATGACCTAGTGCGCCAGTGGGAAGACTTCGATGGCGCAATCTTGCGCTTCAAACGCGAGCTTGACTATCGATGCGGGAACGAAGATTTCAAAGGTCTGATGAGTGGTGAGAATCGACAGCTGAACCATGCGTATAACTGGCGTGGACTACGGTACTTCCTATATGAGTACGAGACTGCTCTCGCATCAGGGCAGGGTGCTTCTCCCATTGTGACGTGGGATGAGTTGCGGAGTCGGAACCTTCAGGACACCATTGAGCACGTGCTACCGCAGTCCATCGATAATCGACCCTACTGGCAAGAGAGGTTTAGCGACGAGACACATCAGCAATACGTCCACAACCTGGGAAATCTCACTCTGACTAAGGGTAACTCTCATCTAGGGAACAAGCCATTCCCTGACAAGAAGGGCGCGATTAGCTCTGAGGTTAAGTACTGCTACGCCAAGTCGCCGTTGTATGTCGAAAGGCAGTTAGGACAATTCCAAGATTGGGACACATCTGCCATCGACGCGAGACGAGGCAGATTGCTTGAATGGGCGAGGGGCAGATGGGCGATAGATTTGAGCGACTCTGAAGCGATGGAGCTTGAACCGGAACTGGATGAAGACGATCTCGAATATGATTAGACATCTGAACCCGCGTCGGATGCTACAATACGCCCATGTCTCCGCTCTACCACTCAGGGCAGGCGCTCGACCTCGTTCCCGGCTGGTCTATCTTCGACTACGCTGATAACCTCAGCGTTCGCGTCCCCACCTCGTGCGGACGCACCGGCGAGTGCCATGAGTGCATCGTAGAGGTCAAGCAGGGCGCTGACGCGCTCAGTCCTCTGACCCCCTCGGAGGAATTTCTGAGAGGCAACTACCGGCTGGCCTGCCAGGCCCACGTCGTCGATGAGAACGCTGACGTAGAGTTCGCAGTCCTTCGCCGGCAGCCCCGCATTCTCACCCACTCCGTCCGCAGGCAGGTGGACCTCGATCCGCTGACTTCACGCGATGGCGACTCAGTCGTCTTCCGAGGCGAGCGTATAGACAATTACAGGGGACGCATCTACGGCCTTGCCGTGGACGTCGGCACCACGACTGTGGCCATGAATCTCGTGGACCTCGAAACCGGCGACATCGTCCACACGGCGTCGTTTGAGAACCCGCAACGCTTCGGCGGCAGCGACATCATGCACCGCATATCGTATGACGGCGGGGAGTTCAATGGCGAGCTGCGCCAGGTGATGCTCTCGACGATCAACTTCGAGATCGGCGACATGGCTCGCGCCCTCGGCTTCCACCGCCGGCACATCTACGAGGTCGTAATCGTCGGCAACTCCACCATGCGGGACATGTTCTTCGGCATAGACGTCCAGCCGATAGGCGAGAAGCCGTACAGGTCAGTCGTCGAGATCGAGCGACGCAGCGGCATACGCGACACAACCGCCCTGAACACGACTGCCCGCGAAGCTGGCCTGCGCGTGTTCCCGGGCGCGCACGTCTATGGCGGCCCGCTGATTGGCAGCCATGTCGGGGCAGACGTTGCGGCAGACCTGCTCGCGGTCGGAATAGACGAGGAGGATGACGATGTCATGCTCGTCGACGTCGGCACCAACACCGAGGTCGTGGTCGGGAACCGTCACCGGATGATGGCTGCGTCGTGTCCCGCCGGCCCAGCCTTCGAGGGCGGCCAGATCACCCACGGGATGCCCGGATACGACGGTGCGGTGGAGTCGGTTCGCATTCGAGGCGAGTCGGTCGAGGTAGAGACAATCAGCGGCGCTGACGTGCAGGGTATCTGCGGCTCGGGGCTGGTCGATCTTCTCGCCGAGCTCCGCCGGGGCGATCTGATGAACGAGCTCGGCGCGTTCAGAGATGGTGGATCGGAGTTCGTATTCGCCCCTGAGCAGCGCATGTCGCTCTCCAGGGCTGACATATCGGCGCTCGCCCAGGCAAAGTCCGCGAACTACTCAGGCCAGTTCATCGTCCTGCGGAGCTACGGCCTGCCAATCGGCTCGATCTCAAAGCTGTACCTCGCCGGCGGGTTCGCGAACTATGTCAATGTGGACAACGCGCTCGCGGTAGGGTTCATAGCCAACGTCCCCGCCGACCGCATCCATAAGGTGGGCAACGCCGCGCTGGAGGGAGCGACGATCATGCTCGTATCCGCACGGCTTCGCCAGCGAATGGAGGAGCTTGTCTCGACTGTCGAGCACGTCGAATTGGAGACCACTCCCGATTTCTTCGACATCTTCGTGGAGGGGTGTATGTTCAAGCCGATGGCTTTGTGACATGGTTAACGAAGAAGTGAGAATGGCGAAATAGGAGTTTGGTGTGTCGAAATTCAAAGTCCTGATAACCGACTACGTTTGGCCCACAACACAGCCTGAGGAAGCCGTTCTCAGGGAAGAAGCGGATGCCGAGGCCATTGTCGCCCCCGACGGCAGCGAGGAGACGCTAGTGTCGCTCGCCGGGGACGTCGACGCCATCATGACATGCTTCGCCCAGGTCACGCCTGCTGTCCTCCGCGCAGCTCCCAAGTGCGTTGCCGTGGGCAGGTTCGGCGTGGGCGTGGACAACATAGCCGTGGACACCGCCACAGAGCTCGGTATGGCCGTCACATACGTACCGGACTACTGCGTCGACGAGGTCTCCGATCACGTCTTGGCGCTCCTGCTCAACTGGAACCGGCGTGTGTCGCTCTTTGACAACTCGGTCAAGGGCGACGGATGGGGAAGCGTACCGCTCACCATGCGCATGATGCGTCTGAGAGGTAAAACGCTTGGCGTGATTGGATTTGGAAGGATCGGACAGGTGACGGCCCAGAAGGCTCTGGCGTTCGGATTTCGCGTGCTTGCCTACGATCCGTACATGACAGCCGAGCAGTGCGCGCTCCGAGGCGCGCGCAAGTCGGACCTGGACACTCTACTGAGGGAGTCGGACTTCGTGACGCTCCACTCACCGCTCAATGCCGAGACCGAGAACATTATGGGTGCGCGCGAGATGGGCCTCATGAAATCGGAGGCCTTTCTGATCAACTGCGCGCGCGGACCTCTGATCGACGAAGACGCCCTCTACGATGCCCTCACCAGCGGCTCGATTGCCGGCGCAGGACTCGACGTCATGGTCGACAACCACCCTGCCAACGACCACCCGCTGCTCGGACTGAACAACATCGTCATAACGCCTCACGTGGCCTTCTTCAGCCAGGAGGCCACGCTGGAGCTGGAGCAGCGCGCCGCCCGAGAGGTCGCCTACGTGCTCACCGGCCGTATGCCGGACAACCTGGTAAACCGGGCCGTGCTCGACCACCCAAGTCCACGCCACGGGCTGAGTTGAATCGCAGTGCGCTCATATGTATCCGAATACATACTGGCAGCGACGACGAGACCGGCATTAGCGACCGGGGAACTGCTATCGTTCGGATAGATGAAAAGGAGTGGAACAGTGCGGAACGAATTCACAGCCGTCATAGAGAAGGACGGAGACTGGTTCATCGCCTTTTGCCCGGAAATCCCCGGGGCCAATGGACAGGGGAAAACTAAAGATTCGGCACGTGACGATCTAGCCGAGGCGATCAGTCTTATTCTAGAAGACCGAAGAGAAGACGGCCCTTCGGGGCGTTCCAGACGACGCCATACAGGAGAAGGTCACGATAGGGTGAGGCGGAGATCGCTACTTCGTCACAGAATCCTCTCACCCTAACAACTGCTCGATTCTCAACTTTAACCGCGCTCGCCTTGCTTTATAGAAAACGTCGAATTTGGCTATAGATTCCGGCACATCTCCCAACATGTGACGATCTTGGCAGTCTTGCCTGCTGTCCGTAGAATCCCCATACATTTGGGATAGCCATTTAGCCGGCATCTTGGCGCGTTTTTCTTCGTTTTCAGGACCCCCTAGCAATTGAAGATTGGCGAGCCCATCCCTAAGAGAGATGAAACTATCAATCTTGTCGTCCTGCACACACGCGCTCTTGAGTCGCTGTCGTGTGAATCGCGATCTTGGGAAGATATGGTCGATATGGAACTGGTTGCGTAAATCGACGAACGGAAAGAGCAGCGACAGAAGTGCGAAGGTTAGGCTGTTGCCATACCACATATCCAGCAACTCTTCGAATTCCTCGTCCTCGAATCTCAGTGATTTCCCGCGGCTTGCCATTACCTCGCGAATCCTGGCAATTGGGAAAGAGTCGCTGCCACTTTCTTTGATGACCCGTCTAAGGGAAGTCAGTAGTGTATCAAGTCCGCTGCCCCAGATACCGGACTTCAGCAGACTTCTGATTAACCACTTTCGGATTGTATCCCTATCTTGCTCGAACGAGCTGTGCGTTAGATAGGTTACTCCGGGATTCTTCAAGTAGAGGTAGTATGCTATCGGCAGAATGGAGTTATGTGCAGCCAGGTTCTGCACGTTGAATCCAAAATTAGAAACCAGTTGGACAGTCAGTGTCAAGGCACTTTTGATGTCACTCCACTTTCCTTCGAATATGGCCATGTTCTCCCGATTGAAGTTTTCAACCTTGAATCCGACTCTTCCAATGTCGCTCAGCATCAACCCGGCTTTGAGAACTAAATCCTTTGAGAACGAGAACCCAGAACCGATTCTGTTGAGTTCATCCACCAGTGCATGAATCTCTGCCCTGGCATCATGATAAGTCCACTGGGCTACCGCGACTGAAAGCAGCAGATCAGAATGCGACAAGATCGTCGCGCCATTGTTTGTGCGAATGAATATCTGTAGGACTTTATCGAGGTCTTGGCTACTCTCTTGATAAAATGCTACTAAGTGTTTGTTATGGACAACTTGATTGAGATTGTTAAGTGCACCAAAGGCTTGAGGTAGTTGTTTCTGCGTTAGGCGGTCATTCAACCACTCTAGCATTGGCAAGCCTTCGCCTATCGACAGGATGGCACCGACAGGAAACCAGCACTCGCTCGCAGCGGCTGACTCAAACCGCTTATCAGTCAGAAACCCGAACCGGTATTCCAAACTTCCTTCGTAATCTTCGTCGGGCTGCCATAGCAGGTCCAGATAAAGGCGACGTGTGGGAAATGCGTGTGGATTGTTCCACCATAGTCTTGGTAACTTCCATGCCATTCGCCCACGCAGTCCGATGTTCAGCGCGGTCAGCCGTTGCTGGCCATCAAGTACTGCAGTCAACTGCCGATTCGGCATCGGCGGCAGAGGCGGACAGTGGGGGTTGTCTCGCTGGTGGTAGTCGCGTACAAAATCGTAAAACTGGAACTTGTCACTGTTCTCGGGTTTAACCTGCCAGTAGAGAAATGTGCCGAATGGATAACCCTGCATAAGGCTGTCGAACAATCGGCAGACTTGCTGAGGACGCCACACGAACTCGCGTTGGATGGCCGGCAACACAAGGTTGTTCCGTTGGATTTCTTCTAGGATCTCACGGATGGTTGCACCAGTTTGGTACATGAGAATTCCTTAATCGTTCACACTTGGCATCCTGAGGGACAGGCATAACAGCGGTGCCTAGTTTCTTTCAGGCTTCCGCTTCCTTATCTGGGTGCGCGGAGAGCTTTGTGCCGAGGGTGCGCAGGAAGTGTTACCGTGAAGTACGTGCGGCCCACATCGAAGTCGAAGCGCGGTTCTGGAGAACCGTTCTCCGCCATGCGTTGGCGCATTCGAGGCAGTCCTGTGCTCCTTGCCTCAGCAAGCCTGAGTTCTTTCAGCAACTCTCCAACTTTCCGGTTTCGGGCAGGCACGTTCGGAACGGAGCCGCCGCTGGCAAGGTGATGTAGCTCTATACCCTGCACCGGGCCCGGGTAGCTGGTAATCTCCATCCGGTCAGGATATATGTAGATCTTTGTTGGCTCAACGTTCTGATACGACCGGTGATACACGGCGTTGACGACCGCTTCCCTGATGGCTCCGCGCGGATACTTAACGGTCCTTTTTGCTTCCATTCTATCCGGAATTTTCTCGATAAGTACGTCTTCGATAGATTCCATATAATTCAGAGTTTGCCTGACCTGGTGGTGAATCGGCCCTCTGACAATTCTTTCCTCTATGAGACTTCCGCCTGCGTCGTCATGGAACTGGACGACTTCAATCCTGGTTCCGGGGAACATCTCGTCCGGGTCGTCGGCGAAGAACAGGAGCGCGAAGTTTCTTGGCGCGCGATGAGCGTTCATGGGCACGTCGAGACGCATCCTGGAGTAAACAGCGTCCGGGTCGAGCCGGATGTCATCGGCGAGGGCGCTTCCGATATCGGTTAGGAACTCCCTAACCAACCTCTCCGAAATCGCCTCCATGCTTGCGGACAGACTGCGACGATCATCGAACGGAACTCTCGCCGCTTGCTCGAAGAGCTGAGTGCGCAGCGCGCCCGTGGCTTCCACCGTTTCGGACCCATGCCGGACGTAGTGTTGCCTGTCTCCACGTCTCGAAGGCGCTTCGTAAGGACGAGTGTCACCTCCCGGCGCCCAGACCACTAGCAAAGACCTGTCCTGGTACAGAACCGGAAAGAGCAGCGGCTGATAGGGGGGATTGATCCTGTTACACTGGCCTCGTATCTCCCTCTGAATCCTATCGAGGTCTGCGTTCTCCAACCCCCGTGGAGGAAGGACGGGCTGTCCGAGATCATCTGTTTCGATGCCTATGACGACGTACCCGCCGTTCAGATTCAACAAGTCGTTGGCGAACGCGCAAACGGTTCGCACCACTGAATCCTTGGTGGATTCGTTCCAAGCGGCTTTGAACTCTCGCCTATTGTCTTCCACTGACCGGGCATGAATCAGGTTGCGCAGAGATATGGGGAGACCCTGACTCACACTGGATGACTCTGTACCGGTTCTTGTCGTAGATTCGTTCATGGGAGTGCGGCGGCTTTGTGTCTGATAGTGCTAACACGCTGCTGGAAATCACCCTGCCGAGTTATATACCTCTACCCGTCAGCTAGGAACGCGCGCACAACCTCCACGAATTCAGCCGGACGCTCCAGCTCCGGCCTGTGGCCGCACTCGTCTAGGACGGCCAATCTTGAGCCTGGAATCGACTCGTTGTAGCGCTGACCCGCGCTCAACGGAATGACCTCGTCGTCGCGGCCCCACACCAGCAGAGTCGGCACACGCTTCAGCCGGTGTAGCAGTTGAGGCAAAGTCGGATTGTGCATGTAGGGCCGCCATCCGAGCATACACGCCACTTCCCGAATGTCCTCCCAGTCGAACACCTGGTCAGGGGTAGGTTCGTCCGGGGAGATTGTGGAGAACTCTTCTACTCTGTCCTTGTCACTGACGCTGGCTTCCAGGAAGACCGGCATCGTCATCAGGAACATGTCCAGTATCTGGCCTACTGGCGGCCTCACACCTGCGGCGCCCACCAGCACCAGCTTCTTGAATCGCCCTGGGTCCATCGTCGCAAGCTCGGCCGCCAGCCAGCCACCGAGCGAGAACCCAATCACGCTGACCTGCCCGATGTCGAGGTCGTCGAGCGCCTCCAGGTACCATCCCGTCATATCGCGCATGGACATTGCCCAGTCGAGCCTTGCCGACTCGCCATATCCCGGCATCATGGGGATGTTGAGGTTGAAACTCTGCGCCAGCGATTCTTGCCACTGAAGCCATCCTGGATATCCGGTCTCATCGTGCAGCACCAAGACCGGCTCGCCGCTGCCGCCAGTCACGAGGGTGGTCTGGACTCCGGCCAGCTCCCGGCTGTGTCGCGTCCATGTCTGTTGAGCCGTGGTCATTGGGCATTTCCCTCGAGTCGAGACCTCTCCCGTCAAGGGAGAGGAGATTTTCGTAAGTTCCGACAGCTTCTGATACGGGTCTACTCTTCGAACAGCCCCTCCACGAAGTCGCGTGGGTCGAACACTGCCATGTCCTCAGGGCCCTCTCCGGTGCCGATGAACAGCACCGGCAGGTCGAGTTCTTGCGTGATCGACAGTACGACGCCGCCTTTTGCGGAGCCATCGAGCTTCGCCAGGAAGACACCGGCACAGCGCATGTCCTCCAAGAACGTCCGCGCCTGGATCAGGCCGTTCTGTCCGGTGGTGGCGTCCATCGCGAGGATTACTCGCTGCGAGCGGGAGACTCCCTGCCGCGCTATGACGTTGCGCATCTTTCGCAGCTCGGTCATCAGCTGGGAACGAGTGTGAAGACGCCCCGCCGTATCTATGATGACGATGTCGACTCCGCGCGATCTTGCGGCCTGTATGGTGTCGAAGGCCACAGCGGCGGAGTCCGCGCCCTGCCTGTGAGCGATGACATCGACTCCGAGGCGTTCGCCCCAGGTCTGCAGCTGCTCTATTGCCGCAGCCCTGAACGTGTCGCCCGCGCCGAGCAGTACGGTATTCCCTTCGTCGAGATGGAGCTGAGTTAGTCGTGCTATTGCGGTGGTCTTGCCCACCCCGTTTACGCCCACCATCAGGATGACGAGGGGCTGCTCTTCGACCTCCATTGCCGTTCCCGCGCCGTCCACGGTTAGCGCCTCGACCATCGCATCCTTGAGGAGGTTGAATGCCTCCTCCGGGCTTGTGATGCCGTTGTCGCGGACCTCATCGCGCAGGTCGTCCAGCAGCTTCATGGTCGTGGGCACACCCACGTCGGCGGAGATGAGGATCTCTTCCAGCTCGTCCCACATATCGTCGTCGATCTGGCTGCGCTGGAACACGCCGGTCATGCGCCGGAACCATCGCTGCCCGGTCCTGCGAACGGCGCTGCGGGTCCTCTCGCGGTCTTCTCTCTCGCCCCTTCTTAGGAACCTGAGCATGTGTGGACGACTCTCCGTTCTGGTGTGTGAGATGCCGACGTGAGCGTAGCATTTGGGGACAGTCGTCACAAGTGCGCGGGTCGGGTTAGTACCAGCCAACCGGCGTCCGTATAATGGCCTGTGGCTATGTTGAACGTTCTACTCTGGCTTGTAACGGTCGAGATCATTGGGCTGACGGTTTTCCCGCTGGCCTACTTCTTGCTGCCCAAGCTGTCGGACAGGGGATATGGGCTTAGCAAGCCGCTCGGAATACTGCTGTTCGGTTATGCTGCGTGGATTCTGAGCACGCTGCACTTGGTCCCCAGCGTCCGCTTAACGCTGGTCGGACTGGTGGTCCTGGTGGCAGCTTCGTCGGGTGTGCTGGCATACCTGTACAGGGAAGAGCTGACCGCGTTCGTGAGGCGCAGCTGGCGGCTGATAGCGGTCAGTGAGATCGTGTTCATCCTTTTCTTCCTGGGATGGACGCTGTTCCAGTCTTACGACCCGGCGATAGATCACACCGAACAGCCGATGGACTTCGCGTTCCTCAGCGCCTCGATCGGGTCGACTCTCGGACAGCCGGAAGACCCGTGGCTCCGGGGCGAGTCCATCAGCTATTACTACTTCGGCTACTGGATGATGGGCGTCGTCAGCGAGCTGTCTGGGGTCGCCTCAAATTTCTCCTACAACCTCTCGCTCGCCCTGGTACCGGCAATGGCCGCGGCCGCTGTGCTGTGTCTCGTCATGAGCATGGTGCGCTTCGACAGAGGACCCCTGCGTGTGGCGGTGATTTCCGGCGTAGGGGCCGGCCTTCTGCTGGTAGTCGTCGCCAACCTGGAAGGCATTCTCGAGTTCATGTACGCCAACGCGATGGGTTCGCAGGGCTTCTACGATTGGGTTGGCATAAGCGGCCTTTCCGGACCGACGGAGACTCCAACTGAGAGTTGGACCCCTGACGAGTTCTGGTGGTGGTTCAGGGCTACCAGGGTGATAAACACCTTCGTGGACGGCAATGAAATCGACTACACCATCCACGAGTTCCCGTTCTTCAGCTTCATGCTTGGCGACCTGCACCCGCATGTCTTCGCGATCCCATTCGCGCTGCTGGCAGCTGGGTTTGCGCTCAACTTTTTCAGGTCGAAAGTGACCGACCTTCGCGGGATGAGCCTCTGGGGATACGGCACCCTGGCGGCGATGGCTGTCTCGCTCGGTGGGCTGGCGTTCACGAACATGTGGGACCTGCCAACCTACGCCGCGTTGCTCGTTGGAATCGCCGCGCTGAAGGCGTACCCGCAGCCATCGTCTGAGTGTGAGGATGACGAAGGTATTGGCGCAGTTCTGGCACGGGTCGGACTCGCCGTAGTCCAAACACCGCTGATCGTGGTCGTGCTGGCACTTGTGCTGTATCTGCCCTACTACCTGGAGTTCACGAGCTCCGTACAGGGAATTGGAGCGGTCGCCACACCGTCGCGCTACATACACCTCTTCCTGGTTTGGGGCACACTGCTGGTCTTTGTCGCGCCCTTCATAGTCGCGTGCTTCTGGCAGACTATCGTTGGCCCCGACTGGCGACGGATGACGGTCATTTCACTGGTCGTCGCGTTCCTGCCGTTTCTGGCATGGATGGCGGTCAGGCTGCAGTCGCCGACTCCCACCGAGGGGTCGTTGGGCCGTCTCGTCCACATTCTCCCGCTGGCTCTGCTCATCGGCATGGCTGTGTGGTCTGCAATCCATGAGATGAAGCTCCGCGGGCCGACGGGCAGGGGCTTCGCGCTTGCCCTCGGCGCGCTGGGATTGCTGCTGATAATGGGGCCGGAGCTGATGTACGTGGACGACTTCTTCGACGATCCGAGGCAGCGCATGAACACGGTGTTCAAGCTCTACTATCAGGCTTGGGTATTGCTTGCCGCTGTATCCGGCTACTCCATATACTACTGGCTGTCCACGCGACCCAGGTTGACCGGTCGTCTGCGGACACTGTCAACGGCTTGGGCAGCGGCAGCGATAGCGCTCGTGGTGTGTGGACTGTACTACTCGGCTGCGGCGGCAACGACTAAGGTCGAGGAGGGAGGCTTCGCCTCCAGTCCCACGTTGGACGGTCTTTCATACGTTCTCAACAGTCGCCCCGCTGAGTATGCCGCCATTGAGTTCGTCAAGAGCAACCTGCCTGAAGATGCCGCTATCGTGGAGTCGGTTGGAGAGTGGTACGAGGCCGGGTTGATCTCTCGCAGCACCGGCATACCGACCGTGTTCAACTGGCCCGGACACGAGATCCAGTGGCGCGGATCGGCTGAAGCCATCGGCGACCGTCAGAGCGACGTGGCAGCCATATACACGACAGCTGACCCCGACGAGGCGCGAATCCTGTTGTTGAAGTACGACGTAGATTATGTGTACGTCGGGCCGCGCGAGCGTTTGGCTCACGGCGGTCCCGGCCTCGACAAGTTCCCCGAATTCATGGACACGGTGTTCCAGCAGGACGACGTGACCATATACAAGCTGCGCGAGTAGATTCGCTTCAATGGTCGACATCGCAACTGCAACACCTGAAGAGTCGCCCGCCCCTGCCGTGAGGGGTTTCCGTTGGCCCTTTTACATGTCCAGCTTTAAGCTGGTCGACCTGCGATGGTGGGAAGCCGTTGGCTACGGTGCGCTGGTGCTGGTCGGACTGGGAATGCGACTGTGGGAGCTCGGCGCCCGTGCCATGCACCACGACGAGAGCCTACACGCGCTCTACTCCTGGAACCTGTTCAACGGCTCGGAGTACGTCCACAACCCGATGATGCACGGGCCGTTCCAGTTCGAGGCGAACGCGGCCCTGTTCCTGCTGTTCGGCGACAGCGACGTCACCGCTCGGCTCCTGTACGCAATCATGGGCACCGTCCTGATCGCGATGCCGCTCCTGTTCAGGAGCAGGCTCGGGCGCGTCGGAGCCCTTACGGTTTCCATGCTTCTGTTCGCGTCGCCCGCGATTCTGTACTTTAGCCGGTTTGCGCGCAACGACATCCTGATGGCGGTGTGGACGTTCGGACTCGTGACGTGCATGTGGAGATACCTGGACGAGGGGCGGGACCGCTACCTGTACATCGCCGCCGGACTGCTGGCTCTGGCGTTCGCCACGAAGGAGTCGGCATACCTGGTCGTGGGCACTCTCGGCCTGTGGTGCCTCCTGCTGGCGGCCCGTCCGTATATCGGCGGGGTGTTGCGGCCGGTGGAGGTCCAGGGCGTTTCACCGCCTGTGGCGATTTGGCGGGTCCTGCGCACTCTCTGGTACTCCGACCGCGACCAGCAGATAGACCTCGCGAGACTCTCACGACCGGCAGCCTTCGTGGTGTTCCTGATAGTCGTAACCCTTCCGCAGTGGTCCGCGTTCAGCGCGCTCCTTCAGGATACCCCGCTGTTTAGCTGGACCGAACTGGTGCTCGCCGGCGGGGAGGGCAGCGCGAGGATCGGCGATCCAGTCGGCGGCGGAAACGTCATCGCCTTCATGGTCGTGATCGCCATGGCCGGCCTCTCAGCCTATCTCGGATACCGTTGGAATTGGTCCGTGTGGTGGAGATGCGCGCTCATCTTCTACTCGATCTGGACGCTGCTGTACACGACGTTCCTGACGAACTTCTACGGCGGAATCAAGAGCGGCATCTGGCAGGCTCTCGGCTACTGGATTGTCCAGCAGGGCGAGGGTCGCGGCGCGCAGCCCTGGTACTACTACTTCGTCACGGCCTCGGTGTACGAGTTCCTGCCATTCTTCATCGGCATCGTCGGGGTCGTCTACTTCCTGCGTAGGCGCGACCGCTTCAGCGCATTCCTTGTCTATTGGCCGGTGATTACGTTCCTGCTGTACACGGTCGCTAGCGAGAAGATGCCGTGGCTGCTGGTAAACATCACTCTTCCCTTCATCGTGCTCACTGGCATGCTCCTGTCGGATGTCGCGCGGAGGATAGATCTGCGCAGGACGATCGAGCACAGCGGATACCTGTTGGTCCCCGGCGTCCCGCTGTTCGTCGTACTGCTGTGGAACCTCGCATTCTACGATCCTACAGGCAACACCGTCATGGACGTGGCGATTCAGCTCGTGCTGGCAGCAATGTCTGCGGGGATGGTCGCGATGGCGGTGTACATGTCCCGCTCGCTTGGCACGGAAAACCTCGCTGGCATCTCCCTGCTGGTGGTCGCGGCAGTCCTGCTCGTGCTGTCCGTCAGGGCAGGGGCAATGGCGTCCTACAGGAACGGCGACGTTCCAGTCGAGATGATCGTCTACACGCAGACCTCTCCTGACGTGACCCGTCTGCTTGAGTCTATCGAACGGACCAGCCAGGATGGCACTGTCCAGGTCGCGATCGACGGCACTTCAGGGTTTTCATGGCCCTGGGCCTGGTACTTCCGGGACACAACCAGCGTACAGTTCCCGACCTTCGGAGCGGACTCGTTCGACGCACTTCCCAGCGAGCCGGTGGTCGTGGTCCACTCCAACAACCGCGAATCGGCGGACCAGGCGCTGGGGGACGTGTACGGTCAGGCCGAGCGGATCAGGCATCGCTGGTGGTTCCCCGAGTACATCTACCGAGAGATCACGCCTTCCAGGTTAGCTGGAGCCGTTCTTGACAGGTCGGCCTGGCGCAGGGCAATGGACTACTGGCTGAACCGCGAGGGAATACGCGACCGCATCGGCAGCGAGGACTCTTACCTGTACTTCAAGGCAGACGTCCCGCTGGACTACAGGGCGTCGCCGTAGCCCCAGGCTGGCCAGGGTCTTTCGATTGTATGAAAACCAGCCAACTACCTCCTCTCCCTCAGGGAGAGGGCTGGGGTGACCTGAGCAGCTTCGTCAGCGTGATGGTCGACAATGAAAACGGCCCGTCAAGACGGTACCGACGCCTGACATCCCCCCGCCTTCGGCGGTAAACTGACCAATGAGATGAAGTACCGCATCGGCATAGGAATCAGCATCGTCCTGCTGGCGTTCTTTGTATTCACCGTTGACGTACAGCGGATGCTGGAGGCGTTGGGCGGGGCTAACTACTGGTACGTGCTTCCAGCAGTCGGCATGTACCTGCTTTCGGTTTACTTCCGCTCGCTGCGCTGGACAGTGATGCTGAGGCACCTCAAACCAGTGAAGACGATGAGGCTGTTTCCGGTAGTCACGATTGGGTACATGGCAAACAACCTGCTGCCGATGCGTCTCGGCGAGCTGGTGCGCAGCTACTACGTTGGAGAGCGCGAGGGCATCAACAAGGCTGCCGCGTTCGTGACCGTGCTGGTCGAGCGCGTGTTCGACGCACTGACGCTCCTGTTCTTCGTGGCGGTCGTCGCTCTGTTCGTGCCGGTTACAGGACTCGTGGAGTCGCTCGGCGCGCGTTTCGGAGTCCCTGAGGCGGTGCTGATACTGGGATTCAGCCTTCCGTTCGTTACTGCCTTTGGCGCACTGGTGCTGCTGGCGTTGTTTCCGGAGAAGGCCCGCGCGGTCGCGCTGTTTGTGGCGCGTCCTCTGCCTGAACGACTGAGACTGATGGCTGACTCGCTTACAGGCATGCTGCTGCAGGGTCTGGAGCCTCTGCGCGACCCCCGCAAGCTGGCTGTGCTGTTCTTACTGTCCATCCCGATCTGGCTGACCGAGGCCGCGGTGTTCTGGATAATGGGATTCCCGTTCGGCATTCACGACGCCCACGCAGGCCCCGGCGAAATGGCGGCCACGATGGTCCTGGTGACCTCGATAACGAACATCGGCAGCTCCGTGCCTGCCGCGCCGGGCGGACTCGGTCTGTTCGAAATCATCGCGCGTGAGACCCTCGTGCTAAGTCCGCTGTCCTCGGTGGAGAGGCCTGTAGCCGCCGGATTCGCCGTGGTCGTTCATGCCGTGATACTGCTCCCGATGATAGTGCTCGGCCAGGTGTTCCTGTGGGGGGCACACGTGTCGCTGCGACGGCTGTCCCGCGAGGGTCAGCGACAGGATGATCGCCCCGCTAAACGGGCTGACAAGGGTACGCAGGTGTGCAGTCAGCTGTGAATGTCAATCAACATACCCCCTCTCCCTTGGGGGAGAGGGTTGGGGTGAGGGTGAATACCTACCCCTGTCAGGGTGGAATGGGAGAGCGAGGGACGCTGATGGTGACACGATGCGCATAGCCGTAATCGGCGCCGGAGCCGCTGGGCTGCCGGCCACCTACGACCTCCTGAAAGCGGGCCACCAGGCCGTGGTCTACGAGCGCGCGCCGTTCATTGGCGGGCACGCATCCACGTTCGACGTCGGCGGCGAACGGCTCGAACGCGGCTACCATCACTGGTTCACGTCCGACACCGACATCATTGACCTGCTCGATGAGATCGGCCTCGGCCACACGATCCGCTGGATAGACTCCACGGTCGGCACGCTGCACGATGGCCGGATCTACGACTTCGTGACCCCGCTCGACCTGCTCAAGTTCAAGCCGCTGAGTCTGCCCGACCGCGTTCGTCTCGGACTGACCACGCTTTACCTCCAGCGACAGAAGGACTGGCGCAAGTATGAAAGGGTCACCGCCGACGAGTGGCTCAGACGCCACGGCGGTCAGCGCGTGTATGACGCCTTCTGGGAGCCGATGCTCAGGGGCAAGTTCGGCGACAACTACTACCGGCAGGTAACCATGGCGTGGGTGTGGGGAAAGATCAACACGAGGGTCGCGTCCAGGGGCAAGAGCATGGTCCGCGAGAAGCTCGGATACCCTATGGGCAGCTTCGGGCTCGTGTTCGACACGCTCGCCGACAGGATTCGCGACCTCGGCGGCGAGGTGCATATCTCCGCCTCCGTAAACCGCATCCTCGTTGACGATGGCAAAGTCAGTGGCCTTGAGGTGCAGATGGGTGACAACGCCTCGAGGAAAGAAAGCTTCGACGCGGTCCTGGCGACCACCCCGTCCCCCGTCTTCACCAGGCTGGTCCCACAGATGCCGGAGGACTACCAGGCCAGGCTCGACCGAGCCCGTTACATGTCTGCGGTTCTGATAGTCCTGGTGCTGGACAGGCCGCTGTCGCACGTTTACTGGCTGAACGTCGCGGACAGGTCTATCCCGTTCGTCGGTGTCATCGAGCACACCAACCTGATCGGCCCGGAGCACTACGGCGGAAAACACATTGTCTATCTGTCCAACTACCTGACCACCGATCATCTGCTGTATCGGATGGAGCACCAGGATCTGCTCGACGAGTACCTGCCCCACCTCAAGAAAGTAAACCCAGAGTTCGAGTTGGACTGGATCGAGCGCAGCTACCATCACAGGGTCGATGGCGCTCAGCCCGTGATAGGAGTCAACTACTCCCAGCACATACCCAGCCACCGCACGCCGTTCGAGGGTGTCTACCTGGCGAACACCACCCAGATATACCCGGAGGACAGGGGCACGAACTACAGCGTCCGTATGGGGAGGCAGGTCGCACGGATGATTATGAGCGACCTGGAATCATAGCCTCACGTACAAATGACGTTGACAGTTTCTACGCCGCCACTCGTCATTCCGGCGAAAGCCGGAATCCAGAGGGGTGGGGGTGGCCCGAGTATGGCAAAACCATCCTTAAAACGGCAATGGTCAGCGCGACAGGAACTCCAGCAACAGCCGATTGAATTCGTCGGCGTGCTCCATCTGCGGCCAGTGACCGCAGTTCGCGAACACGTGCAGCTCAGCCTCGGGGAGAATCTTGGCGGCCTGATGGGCATGTCTGACCGGGATGATCTCGTCGTCCGCGCCCCAGAACAGCGCAGTGGGCATATCAAGGCTCTTTAGCCGATTTGTTACCACGTACTGTCTCCGCACACCCCACACGCTGATGTACTTGCGGATGATTGACATCGTCGCCTCGCGCGCTCCCGGCAGGCTGTTGGTGCGCCTTAGTTCCTCGACTAGATCGCTGGTAGCCAGGTGCTTGTCGTAGAAGCACCTCCGGGCCATGATGCGCGTGTTGTCGAAAGGCCCGCCGACCATGAACTCCCCGACCACAGGCAGAGCCGCAAGCCGGATGACCATCGCGATCTCGCGTCCGAGCGCCCCGCTGCCGCACAGGATGAGCTTCGAGACCATCTCAGGGTGTTCGAGCGCGGTGAGAAGGCTGACACCCCCTCCGAGGGAGATACCGGCCAGCGCCACCCGCCGGTGCCCGAGGCCCAGTATGAACTCCCTCATCAGCCCCACTATGAACTCGGAGTCGTAGTTGACGTTGGACTTGTCTGAGTCGCCGTGACCGGGCAGATCGACCGCGTACACGCGATGACTCTTGGCAAGCGGCTCGATGTTCTCTCGCCACGCCACCTTCGACGAGGTCAGCCCATGAAGCAACACCAGGGGTGAGCCCCGCCCAGCTTCGACGTACCGGACCCGCACACCCCTGACGATAGCGTCCCTCGACTCGCCGGGTAGTTTCAGATCGATAGTCGTGTCATCCTATCTCCCTTGAGGGCTAACAGGGGCAGGTTAAGGTGTACAGCCAAGCATGAATACCAACCGACAGACCCCCTCTCCCTCAGGGCTGTCAGGGGTAGGCAGAGCTGACTTTCAGGCTTGAACCCCAGTCAACTGGCCCCCTCACCCTCAGGGAGAGGGTTGGGGTGAGGGTGTTCTTCCGGCAATCGGCCAAAACTATACTACACCCCCACCAGCACCGGCTTTGACGCTTCGACCTTCGTAAACGACAGCGCCCCCGCATCCCCAACATCCGCGAGGATGTGGTCGCCCGACACGAACTCGCCTCCCAGAATGAGCCTGGACAGCGGGTTCTCGATAGACCTCTGCACCACGCGTCTCAGCGGACGCGCGCCGTAAGTCCTGTCGAATCCCTCGCTCGCAAGCCAGTCGCGTGCGGCGTCGGTCATGTCGATAGTCACGCCGTGCTCGGCCAGCCGTGACGACACCTCGGCGAAGATTATGTCGACAATCTGCCGCGTCTCTTCTTCGGTCAGGGGATCGAACACGATGGTCTCGTCGATGCGGTTCAGGAACTCTGGTCTGAAAACGCGCTTGAGCGCCTCGTCGATGGCTGCCCTCCGCCTTGCGGAGTCGTTTTCCCTCCCCGGGTCGCGAAGGAATCCGACCACCTCCCGCGTCTCGACACCTGTTCCCAGGTTGCTGGTCATGATAACCAGGGTGTTGCGGAAGTCCACCGTCCGCCCCTGTCCATCCGTCAGCCTGCCGTCTTCCAGGATCTGGAGCAGGATGTTGAACACGTCGGGGTGCGCCTTCTCGATCTCGTCGAACAGGATTACACGGAACGGGCGCCTCCTCACGGCCTCCGTGAGCTGCCCTCCCTGGTCGAACCCGACGTACCCCGGCGGCGCGCCGACCAGCCTGGAAACGGTGTGCTTCTCCATGTACTCGGACATGTCCACCCGCACCATGTTCTGCTCGTCGTCGAACAGGAACTCGGCCAGCGCACGCGCCAGCTCTGTCTTGCCTACCCCCGTCGGCCCGAGGAAGATGAAGCTGCCGATGGGCCGCTTCGGGTCCTTCAACCCAGCCCTCGCGCGCCGAATAGCATCCGATACTGCTGTGATCGCCGAGTCCTGCCCGACGATCCTCTGGTGTATCCGCTCCTCCATATGGAGCAGCTTTTCGGCCTCGGTCTCCAGCAGCCGATCGACCGGGATCCCCGTCCAGGTCGCTATGAGCGTGCCGACCTGCTCGGCGGTCACGACCATCTCCTCCCTACTCCCCCTCTCCCTTGACGGCAGAGGGCTGGAGCCTGCCCCGTACTCGATACCGGGGTGAGGGTGACCAATCCCCATGTCGGCGGTCCGGGACTGGTGCTCCTCCTGGAGCCGCAGCTTCTCGGACTTGTGAATCGCGGCCTGCTCGTAGTCGGCCCGCTGCGAAGCCGCCAGCTCCTCGTGTTCCAGCCTCTGGATACGGGCCTCCAGCTCAACGATGTCGGACGGCTTCGACTGGGAGTCGATGCGCAGCTTGGACGCCGCCTCGTCGATCAGATCGACGGCCTTGTCCGGCAGCAGCCGGTCGGAGATGTAGCGCTGGCTGAGCCGGACTGCGGCCTCTATTGCGTCGTCTTCCACCCTGACCTTGTGGTGCGCCTCGTACTTGGGACGCAGCCCCTTGAGCATTTCGATCGCGATCTCAGGGTCGGGCTCCTCCACCAGCACTGGCTGGAACCGGCGCTCCAGCGCCGCGTCCCGCTCGATGTACCGGCGGTACTCGTCCTCGGTTGTCGCGCCTACGGCCTGCAGCTCGCCGCGCGAGAGCGCCGGCTTCATCATGTTCGAGGCGTCGATCGAGCCTTCGCCCGCACCCGCTCCCACTACGGTGTGCAGCTCGTCGATGAACAGGATGATCTCGCCCTCGGCCTCCCTGATCTCGTCCATGACGGCCTTCAAACGCTCCTCGAACTCGCCCCTGAACTTGGATCCGGCCACCAGCGCGCCTATATCGAGCGCGAGCACGCGCCGGTCCCTCAGCTCCTCTGGCGCGTTGCCGGAGACGATACACTGCGCAAGGCCTTCGACGATTGCCGTCTTCCCGACGCCCGCGCCTCCGATTATTACGGGGTTGTTCTTGGTGCGCCGGATGAGCGTCTGCATCACGCGGGCGACCTCTGCCTCGCGTCCGATTACCGGGTCGAGCCTGCCGTCGGACGCCAACTGCGTGAGGTCTATGCTGAACCTGTCGAGAGAGCGATAGCGGCTCTCTGCCCTCTGGTCCGTAACGCGGTGGCTGCCGCGAACCTTCTGGAGCGCCTTGTATACCCTCTCGGTGCCCACTCCGTACTGCTTGAGGATATGGGCGACCGGCCCTTGCTCCTCTTGGGTGAGCGAAATGAGTAGGTGCTCCGCGCTGATGAAGTCATCGCCGAGACGGTCTGCCTCGGCCTTCGCGCGACTCAATGCAGCCTCCGCACGGGGGGTCATGAAGATCTGTGTCACCGTCTGCGCCGACCTGGGCACGCCGTCCATAACGCTGTGCAGGCTCGCACGGATTGCGTCCGTTGGAGCTCCGAGCTCCGCGAGCAGCTCAAGTGAGACGCCCTCCTTCTGTTCCAGGAGTGCCATCAGGATGTGCTCGGCGTCCCACTGCGGGTGGCGATACCTGCGCACGATCTCCTGCGATTCGCGCAGCACTTCCTGCGCCTGCTCTGTGAAATTGTCGGGACGTAGTACCATATCCGTACCTCTTAGTTCACGTCATCAAGCTGATCGGCTTGATGACATAGATTGCGTATATTTATGATAGCAATGAACTTGATACAGTACAACTCAATTTTGTGAATTCTGGCCTGCTCCTACAATCCACTCCTCACATCTCTCGCGTCGCCGTCATTCCCGCGAACGCGGGAATCCATATCTGGCGCGTCGCGTAATGTTCCCGTATCCCGCCATTCCGGCGAAGGCCGGAATCCAGAGGGACAGGGCAACGCTCTTGTCGAAGCCACCGACCAAATTGATACAGCATCCGCTCAGGCCATCGCCCTTGACGCAACTCAGCCCATCTACTATTCTCTCTATTAGAACACATATACTAATCACGGGTCACCAACGACCCATGAACCTATCGCACAGAATCCAGGCCAAGACCGACAACGGCGACACCGTCGTTGACTTCCTCATAGAAGTCATGCAGGACGAGCGTGACGGCTTCAAGATCTGTCACAGACTCGACGCCGCCAAGCTGCTCACCAAGTACGGCTGCGCCTGCAAGTCTGCCGTGGTGGAACGCGACGAGGCCATAGACTTCATCCTCGACAATCCGCCGGAGCCGTCCCGACCCAGGGCAGGCTCCGGCGCGTCGAGCGAGTCTGAGTTCGACGCCGCGCTCGCAAAGGTCATCAGGGAGTCCACCGACGACGGACGCTCCGTGTGCCGGTTCCTGATCTACGTCATGGAGGGAGACCTGAAAACCTTCGGCCCAAGCCACCGCATGGCGGCCGCGAGAGAACTTCTAGACCGAGGCTTCGGCAAGGGCGCGCGGGAAGAAGCCGCTGTAAATGCTTCTGGACCATCGGTTACCCTGACTCCGGTCTCCCCAGACACCGCAGCCAGCGCTCAGACCGAGCCGGAAGAGGCCCTGACCGCAGTAGCGGTAGCCGAGGCTGACCCCGATGCCCACCAGCAGACCGAGGATGACGACGGCTGGGCAGCTTTCTGAGAAGAGATGGCCCCGATCATCGAACGGGACGACCGCCTGAAGGCTGAACTCGCCGAACAGGAGATAGACCCCGACAACCCTCCCCACGTACCCGACCTATCGGCATTCCACGAGGCATGGGAGAACACTCAGAAGTTGTACGAAGAGTGGAAGAACTCGTTCTCAGATCCCAGCGAGTTGGAAGCCATCATGCACCAGGAAGTAGCTGCATTCGATGCGATGGTGGACAGGAAGGTCGAGCGACACAGACAGATCGCCGAGGATCGTGAGCGCAGGGCGAAAGAGGAGGCGGAGCGCGAGGCCGAACAGACCAGGGCAAGAGCAGAAGCTAAGGCCAGGGCCGAGTCCGCAGCGACGGAAGAACCTGAGGACCCCGGACCTCCGCCCACGCGGGAGGAGCACGAGTACATCTCCTACACGCCGAACATACTGACTTCGTACTTCTACAAGAAATGCGGACATCCCGAATGTACGGTGTGCGACAAACCCAGGTACTACCCCGAGGACGACCGCAGCAGTCGCTACTACTTCGACGGTCGCGCTCCTCCAATGTACGGCAGCTACGGCTTGTGACCCCGGTCAGGCCGACAAGGGTAGGTAAAAGTGTACAGCCAAGCCTGAATACCAGCCGACGGCGCCCCCTCTCCCTCAGGGAGAGGGTTGGGGTGAGGGTGATCTGCGCCAATTCAGACACGCTATGACTGATAATGAAAAGACCCTGGCATCCACCCAGCCACCGGTAAGGGCAGACTCACTCCTCGCTCGCAACTACCGTCGCGCTGTCACGCTAACCTCCAGTTGCCGTCCTATCGCGGCCAGCGCGGCGTCCATCTGGTCCAACCGCGAATTATGCTGGATGTCCAATACCCGATCCACTTGGGGTAGATGCCAACTGAGCCGTCGCGCAAGTTCGGCTTTGCCTACACCCTGCTCCCTCATTCCCTGGTACAGCATGACCTTGACCGCCGTGAGCGTGGGCAGCGTGGAGCAAACAGATCCGACGGTGGGTCTGGGGATGTCCTTGCCGTCATGGATACGAGCTGCTATAGCTTCCTCGAGTGCGTCAGCGGCGCGGGCGATGGCTTCGTCTTGGTCTTCCCCGAAAGTCGTAAGCTCCGGGAAGTCCGGAGACGTCACCAGTACGCTCCCGTCGTCGTCCTCAAGCATGATCGGATAGGCAAGCATCACTGCAACCCCAGGTCTTTCTTGATCTTTGCTACCAATCCCCGCCCCAGTTCCTTGCTGCCGCCGTGCATCGGTAGCTGGGAAGTCCGGTCGCCGAGCCTCACTGTAATGTGACCACTGCCACCTTTGTGAGTGTGAAAAGTGCAACCTCGCCTTCTAAGCCACCGCTGCAGCTCCCTAGCGTTCATACTGTCAACTTACCCAACACGGAAGCTGAGGTCAACAGATATGTTGCGCTCGAGAATGGCGCAACATGGCCACAGGTGTTCCAAATTCAGTCCTTCCGGCGCTCGCCGGGGTCCAGGAAGTGGCCCGCGGCCCGACAGTCCATAGTTCGCCTATTTGTCTGGGTCAGGTTCTGTGGTCCCCACGCAATATGGCGAAACCACAGCCGAGCATATAGGATTGGTTCAACCATCGTGCCCCACTACAGACGGGCCGAACCAAGAGGAGACCCCAACATGGTGACATTTACAACTAGGCCCGTAATCATGGGGAGGCGCGGCGTGGTCACGTCGGGCCACTACCTCGTCACGTCGGTCGGACTGAGGATACTGATGAACGGCGGCAACGCCATCGACGCCGCAGCCGCCATGGGCATCTGCGAGACACTCATCGAGCCGCAGAGCTGCGGCATCGGTGGCGAGGTCCCCACTCTGGTCTACTCCGCCAGAGAGGGCAAGACCTACGCCATCTCCGGCATGGGGTGGTCTCCGAAGGCGTTCACGATCGACTGGTGTCGAGAGAATGGTATCGACCTCATCCCTGGCGACGGCTACCTGCCCGCGTGCGTTCCTGCCCCGGTAGATACCTGGGCGACGGCTGTGGCCCGGTTCGGCACGATGAGCTTCTCGGAGATCCTGCAGCCCACTATCGAGTTCGCCGAGCACGGCTTCCCTGTTTATGCGTCGATGAGCAACCGCATCGGCCTGAGCGAGGACAAGTTCAATAACCTATACCCAACGACCGGCGAGATCTTTCTGAACAATGGACGAGCGCGTGAGGTCGGAGAGGTCCAACGCAACCCTGACTTCGGCGCGATGCTCAGGATCATGTGCCGAGCCGAGGACGAGGCTAAGGGTCGCGGCAGGGTGGCCGGTATCGAGGCCGCGCGCGACGCCTTCTACAAGGGCGAGATCGCCGAGAAGATCGTCCGGTTCATAGAAGACAACCCGGTCGAAGACGCCAGCGGTGAGGAGCACACTGGACTGCTCTCGTACGAGGATATGGCCGAGTGGCACGCCGACGTCGAGGAGCCGCTATCCCTGGAATACAAAGGACTCGACGTGCACAAGTGCTCGTCTTGGACACAGGGACCCGTCTTCCTGCAGCAGCTTTCCATCCTGCGGGAGCTCGACGTCAAGGGCTTCGGACACAACTCGCCGGAGTACCTGCACTCGTGGGTGGAGTCGGCCAAGATGGCCTTCGCCGACCGCGAAGCGTACTATGGCGACCCCAAGATGGACGATGTCCCGTTCGACCTGCTGCTGTCGGGTGAGTACGGCAACATGAGGGCCGGCCAGATAGGAGAGGTCGCCTCTCTCGAGCTGCGCCCGGGCGACCTCGGCGGCGGGGTTCCCGAGTACACGTCAATTGGTGTGGTTGACGACAACCGCCGTGCGCTTGGTGTCGCCGCGAGGGAGATCAAGGATCTGGGATTCGGTCACGCGCACATCGGCGACACGACTCACCTCGACGCCATGGACGCCGAGGGCAACATGGTCGCCTCGACTCCAAGCGGCGGCTGGATAGGCTCGTCACCGGTGATAAAGGGATTGGGATTCCCCCTGGGCACGCGCGGCCAGATGTTCTACCTCAACTCCGAACGCCCCAACGCGCTGGAGCCGCGCAAGCGTCCGCGCGCGACGCTCACACCGACGATAGCTACAAAGGACGGCGGTCCGTTCATGGCGTTCGGCACGCCGGGCGGCGACTCGCAGGAGCAGTGGACGATCCAGTTCTTCCTCAACCACGTCGAGTTCGGCATGAACCTCCAGGAGGCACTCGACGCGCCGACGGTCCACACCACGCACTTCCCGTCGTCGTTCTACCCGCGTCACGCGTTCCCCGGACGTGTGGTAGCGGAGTCTCGCCTACCCGACAAGACGCTCGACGAGCTCCGACGTCGCGGCCACGACATCGAGATGACCGGCGACTGGGCAAACGGCAAGGTCCTCGGAATCCGCTACCACTCCGAAACCGGAGTAATAGCCGGCGCCGCCTCCGCCAAGAACAACATAGGCTACGCCATGGGCTGGTAAGACGTTCATGCCGCTTTCCAGTCAGGAGCTCCAGTCCAAGCTTTGGCAGGCCGCGGATATTCTGCGGGGACGGTGACCGACAGGGACCGCGTTCATTTCGCCGACGCGACCATCGGGTGCGAAGTCGGCAGAAGCGAGTGCCAAAGAGAGACTGTCCAAGTCACCCTGCTGGCGAAGATGGGGTATATCCGATAGCTGACCGGTGCTAAGACCGTCGTCGTGACCGTGCTACGATAGTGGTCACTCAACCACGCAGGAGCGCGACATGGCAATGGACAGCAGTAAACAGATGGGCGCGCGGACGATCAAGGCGTCGGAGTTCAAGGCCAAGTGTCTCAAGCTCATGGATGAGGTGGCAGAGAGTGGCGAGGAAATCGTCATCACCAAGAACGGCCGTCCGGTGTCGAAGTTGGTGCCGTATCGGAAGAAGCCGGAGAGTCTCTTTGGTATAGACAAGGGAAGAATCCAGATACTTGGAGACATCGTCTCTCCCATGCCCGTCGAATGGTACGAGGATGCTGACAAGTTGGATGAGGACCTGTTTTGATTCTTCTCGATACTCATGTGACGCTGTGGTTGAGATTGAGCGAGCCACAGCTAGGAGTCTCTGCGCGGCAGGAGATAGACCGAGCGTGGCGGATGGAACAGGTTGCGGTGTCCGCTTTTTCGTTCTGGGAATTGGCAATGTTAAGAGATAAAGGAAGGCTGCAATTCCCTGAAAATATCTATCTGTGGCGTCGGGAGCAGTTGGAGCAGGGCATAATCGAAATTGCCGTTGACGGACTCATCGGAATCCGCGCCAATAGCCTGAAGGGTTTCCACGCCGACCCAGCCGACAGGATTATCGTCGCCACCGCCCTGGAAGGTCATCGGCTAGTGACCGCTGATCGTCTCATCCTCAACTGGCCTGGTGAACTGAGCAGGCTGGACGCGAGGGAGTAGCGAGCCGATGGCGAGCAATGCGCCGGTACTCGACGGGTGGCGGGTTGTGCGACTAGAGGACGTTCGGATGTGGCGTTAGCAGCGTCGATAGGAAGTCCATTGAGGGTGAGATACCAGTCCGTCTATGTAACTGCACGGACGTCCTCTACAACCGCCGCATCTTACCTGACATGCACTTCATGGCCGAGACGGCCACAGATGCAGAATGCGCCAAGTGGGGCCTGTATCAAGGGGACGTGATCTTTACAAGGGACTCGGAAACGCCGGATGAAATCGGTGTACCTGCTTACGTGTCCACAACTCTGCCTAATGTCCTATGTGGCTATTACTTGGCGCTTGCCCGTCCTAGGCGCGAGCAAGCCATAATTGCTAAGACGGCAATAGCATCAAGGGATCGGATAACACGGAACCAATTGGCGCTAAAGATTCTTGAAGTACTGAAGGCATCTGTCGCTGACGCTCTGATGATGGGGCGAGAGCGAATGTCCTCGGGAGATTGGACAGTTTGACAAAGCTGTATCACGTACTGATTACATCCAAAGAGCCGGTGCCATCCTCCAGACGGCGAGAATCGGAGTTCGACCTCTCTTTTGAAGATCTTGAGCGGCGTTTCCTCACACCCTATAGCAGAGCAGAACCGATAGTCATAAAGGGAAGAATGCTAACAATCGGTGACCTCGTGCGTATTGAGATATTTGAGACTGAGCGGAAGGTACTAAACCTTGCCCAGATACCATGGAACATTATGACCGATGTCACAAGTGATTTTATCCTCGGCCCACCTGGCTGGGAATCAGAAGAGCAGTCGACAGATGTGCAGAGATTTCGACCGCCTGCAGATACTCGGGACGTTTTTGTTGTCCACGGTAGGAACCTTATGGCCCGTGATGCTCTCTTCGATTTCCTGAGATCAATCGATCTGCATCCCGTGGAGTGGTCTGAGGCAGTCCACGCCACGGGAAAGCCTGCACCGTATGTAGGCGAAATCTTGGATGCCGCCTTTTCGCGCGCACACGCGGTCGTTGTACTTTTCACACCAGACGATGAAGCGAGGCTCAGGGAGTCGTTACGGACTGACAGCGAACCTCCCCATGAGACAGATCTGACTGGGCAAGCGAGGCCGAATGTTCTGTTTGAAGCAGGTATGGCGATGGGCAGGTCGGAAGATCGGACGGTTCTTGTGGAACTGGGCTCACTAAGGCCATTTAGCGATGTTGCAGGTCGTCATGTCATTAGACTTGACAAGTCTTCCCAGCGGCGTCAAGAGCTAGCCCAACGCCTGCGGGCAGCAGGTTGCCCGGTGAACTTGGAAGGAACTGACTGGCATACGGCTGGGGATTTCGAGTCGGTGGTTGACTCACTAGTACAAATACCGTCAGTCCCAGAGACCACTGGGCATCAGTACCCCCCAGTAGTTCTCAAGACCCTCAAACTCTCTGAGGAGGCGATGGAGCTCATTGTTGAAGCAGCGAGGGACAGTAAAGGAATGATTATTAGTATCAGGTCGTTCGGAGGTCTGTCCATAGAGACAAATGGCAAGAATTTTGTTGAGAGCGGTGATGTGAGAACGGAGGCTAAATGGGAGCAGGCGTTAATGGAACTGCATGAGCAAGGACTTGTCGAAGACCCAGCCGGAAAAGGCGAAGTATTCAAAGTGACACATAAAGGGTTTGAAACTGCCGATAGCCTCGGGACATCCGCGTGACTTGATCGACAGGCGACATGTCCGGCATTTTCTGGTAGTCACAGCGAGTTCTGGGCTGCACCCTGCTGCCTGCAGCCTAGGACAGCAAATGAAGTGATCCCCATGAACAGAGACGAAGTCCTAGACCTGCTGCGAACTCACAAGCCGACGCTCGAGCAACGCTTCGGCGTAACTAAACTCGCGCTTTTCGGCTCGTTCGCACGCGACCAGGCCACCGATTTGAGCGATGTCGATATCTTGGTCCACTTCGATGGTCCGGCAACTTCCAAGACGTACTTCGGTGTTCAGTTCTATATCGAGGACCTGCTGGATCGCCAGGTCGATCTCGTAACCGACAAGGCACTTCGAGCAGAGCTGCGTCCCTACGTAGAGCGTGAGGCTCTAAATGTGTGAGGGCAACGCAGAACCGCGGGACTGGCGTCTGTATGTCCAAGATATGGTCGATTTCAGCGAGAAGGCTCTGTCCTACACTAATGGGCTCAACCGGGATGCGTTCGTCTCTGATGAGCGTACCTACGACGCAACCCTGCGTAACATCGAACTGATTGGAGAGGCAGCAACCCATGTCCCGAACCAAGTTCGTGAAGCAAATCCACACATTCCGTGGCGAGTCATCATCGGAACGCGCAACCGTGTTGCGCATGGCTATCTGGGCTTAGACGATGACGTCATCTGGTCCATTATCCAGGGCGATATCCCAGAACTCTTGCCGAAGCTTAGGCGTCTTCTCGACTCCATCGATAGGGATCAAGAGTGACTGACCGTAGCCGCGTTCGCTTCGGCGACACTACCATCGAGTACGAGGTCCGCAGGAGCAGACGCCGCAAGAAGACCGTGGAGATTGCCCTGAATGGCGGTGGTGTCAGGGTCGCCGCGCCTTCGACTCTGTCGGACGACGAAGTTCGAAACATCGTTCTCAAGCGCGCGCCCTGGATTCTCAAGCACTTGGACGAGGAACAGACTCCTCTTCCTACGAGGCGCTTTGTCAGCGGTGAGACGCTTCCTTACATGGGTCGCAATGTCTCTCTAGTCATAAGGCCCTCCGATGTGCGTACCGTGAGCGTTAGATTCGACCACTGGCGATTTCTGGTCTCGACGCCGCATGACATGGATGAAGACGATCGCAACGAAGAGGTCCGTCGTACCATCGTTGAGTGGTACTGGACGCGCGCGATGGCGCGCCTGCCCGAGTACGTCGACCGCTGGTGGGGCAGGCTGGGTAAGGGGAGCAGGTCCCAGATACTGATCGGAGACCAGAAACGCCGCTGGGGAAGCTGCGCCGCAGACGGCACGCTGCGCTTCAACTGGCGGGTTATGATGCTGGAGCCGTCTCTGATCGAGTACGTAGTCGTGCATGAGCTCGCTCACCTGACTCACCTCAACCATTCGAAGGGCTACTGGGCGCTGGTGTCCAGCGTGATGCCTGATGTGGACCAGCGGCGGCAGCGCATCAGAGAGGTGGGCCGAAGACTTCCGATGTGATCCTTCACGTACCCATTGGCCTCGTCTCGCACCGCTACCAGTATCTATGTCAGAATCACGCCAAGGTCATAGACACTTGCGCTCTTGATAACGTCGCGCCTGATCGACGAGATTTCAGACGAATACAAGCGCCGGTTCAGCCAGGATTCCGTGCTCCAGGTTGTGACCGACGCTTGCGTTTCGTTCTATTGATCTGTGTCGACTAGGCGGAGGCGACTACTTCCACCCCATGTTGCCGTCCTTGCGAGGGATCAGCGACACCCTGTGACCGTATGGACAGCGGTATCTCTCCTCGCGGATCTCCTTCCGCTTGCCGCTCAGAGAAGACTGCTCCATCTCCACATCGTCATCGCAGAACGGACACGTCACGCCGAACACGATCCGGTTCCGCAGTCGTCGCAGCTGGACGTGAGCCAACGTCTCAGACAGGGTGGGAGAGTCACCCATGTACCTGAACACGTATAGTGTTCCGGCGCTCATCAGGTTCTTCTTCCCTATTTTGGAGGGAGGCGTGTAGCTGTAGTCTACGTATCCACACTGGAGACACTGAGGTTCGTAGTAGTTGGAGACCAGGGATGCCTCGCAGCGAGGGCATGCGCTGTGCTTAACTTGCGATTTGGTATCGGTCGATGGTGCTAACGAGATCACCATTTCCGTAACTCCTCTTTGGCAAATCACTGGATTTGACCCGGTAGGCGGTGCGCAGGACTGCACTGCGTCAGCGTTTCAGGGGCTCTCAACACAGCCGTTCAGCGCGCGCACCCATACCAAGGCAAAAGTTGTTCTATCTCAATCTCTGTCGCGGCCCACATGGGCTTTGACCACGTTGACCCGAGGGTCAGCGGGCGAAACAGCGTCCAACGAATTGGAATCCCCCCTGTTCCACACGCTTCTGCATGCAGCGATCTGGAGACTCGTCGGAGAATCAAGCTCAGCGACGGGATGGCCAGGTCACTTAAAATTATAGATGCCGTTACCATGACTGTTGCAAGGTAGTAGGTCAGCAATTTGATAAGAAAAATCTAAGAAATGAGATAGTTTCAGATTGACTTACGTTTACACGTCTTAATGATTGGGATAATCACGACTTATGCGTGTTTAGTATGTGTGCCATTCCCAACTCACACTTTCGGTTTCCGCAACAGTGAGCGGCCGCCCCGATAGCGTCGATCGAATTCGATGCCCAAATTCGACATTTGAGTGCCAGGGACTGCGCCCGGCGGCGCTGGGAACATGACCTCTGAAGAGGTCTTCGCCGGGTGTCATGGCAGCGGAGATATCCGGGAATGTTCTGGAGCCTTGAGTAGAGTGCGGAGTGGTGGGGTGCGTGGGATTGTTCTCTACACCCCAAGCCATTACTCTCTCAGACGCGCATATTCAGACGGGAGAGATATATGGCAGAGAAGACCTACTCGGGTGTCCGGCCGATGGCAGTTAGCTCGGAGGGCATCAGCTTCGTAAAGAACATCATGGCGCCCACCCGCGACGGCACAAAGCTCGCGATGGACATTCACGTGCCGGCCGGGGAAGGGCCGTGGCCAGCGATCCTCACATACATTCCGTACCGCAAGGACGACCAGGAGCCGCTGACGGGTATGCAGCACCACTGGGCACAGCACGGCTATGTCGGCGTCCGCGTTGACTGCCGGGGAACCGGTTCCAGCGAAGGCTCGAACGACGACGAGTACCGCCCCGTGGAACACCGTGACGGCTACGATGTGGTCGAGTGGATCGCCGAGCAGGACTGGTGCGACGGCAAGGTCGCCATGACCGGGGGATCGTACGGCGGGTTCACCAGCGTGCAGGTCGCCGCGCTTGCGCCTCCTCACCTGGAGACGATCATTCCATGGAACTACACCGACGACAGGTACACCGACGACTGTCACTACCGCGGCGGGGCCTGGCGCTGCTACTACGACATAGGCGCATACGGCTGCTCCATGATAGGCATGAACTCGATGCCCCCATATCCCGAGTACAGCGGAGACCGCTGGGCCGAGCTCTGGGAGGAGCACCTGGAGCAGAACAGGCCCTACCTGCTCACATGGCTGGCCAACCAGAAGGACGGCGAGTACTGGCGCGCCGGCAGCATTCGGGGCCGATACCAGGAGATCGACGCCTCGGCTCTGCTCATCGGGGGATGGCGCGACGGCTACTGCAACGCGCCGCTCAGGTCGTCTCAGCACATGGCAGCGCCTACAAAAGTAGTCATCGGCCCGTGGAACCACTCCGGCCCGGACTGCGAAACGCCCGGCCCGTCGCTGGCGTGCGAGCATCTCACCGTGCGATGGTGCGACCACTGGCTCAAGGGGATAGACAACGGCATCATGGACGAGGCGGCCATCAATGTTTACGTCCAGACGTTCGACGCGCCGGATGCCTACCGCACCCACACGTCCGGCTACTGGCGGGCGGAGCCAGCGTACCCAATCCCCGGCGGTCGTACGCACCGGCTCGATCTTGGGAGCGACCTCGTGCCGGGCAACCCTGACATGGGCTACGAAGAGTACGAGTACAGGCCGTCCGTGGGCATAGCGAGCGGCCTCTGGAGTGCGGGCGTGCCCTTCGGACTGCCCAGCGACCAGCGCATTGAAGAAATCTACTCGGCGAACTACACGTCCGAACCCCTGGACGAACCGCTGGAGATCATCGGCATGGGAAAGGCCGTGGTCCACGTCAGCTCCACAGCGTCCGTCATGGCGTTCGTAGCACGGCTGTCGGACGTCGCGCCGAACGGTGCCAGCGCAAAGGTGACGATAGGTGTACTGAACGGGACGCGGCGCAACTCTCTCACAGACCCGGAGCCCATGGAGCCGGGAGAGGTCTATGAGCTGCACGTGGACCTGGACGCCACGGCATGGAGATTCGAGCGAGGGCACAGAATCCGGCTTTCGATAAGCAGCGCGGACTTTCCGAACCTGTGGCCGACCCCGTACAACGGAACGAACCGTGTTTACCGGGGCAGCGGGCGGGAGTCTTACCTGGAACTGCCGGTTGTGCCCACTCGGGACGCCCCTGTTGGGGAGCTGCCGGCGGACGAGATGGAGTACGAGTCTTCCTCCGCGCCGCGAAAGTACCCGGAGGCATCTCCCCGCGTTGTCCCCTGGGAGATTGCACACGACGTAATGAGGGACCGGACAGGTCTCAGGCTGCACCTCGTGGACGAAAGCAGGGCCAGCGCTGACATGACCGTCAGAGTGGAGTCCAAGCTGGAAGTGTGGGCGAACAACCGCAGTCCCGAGGACACCACGGCCATAGGGCAGCATTTCAGGACCATCACCCGCACGGACAGCGTGATAAACGTGGACACTTCAGCGAACGTACGCAGCACCCGGGACGCTATTCATGTCTCCATAGAGCTGGACGTGCGCATCAACGGGCTGCCGCATCACCAGCGCCGCTGGGTCGAGTCGTTCAACAGGGAGCTGCTTTGATCATGGCCTGACTACAGTTCTGGAACAGAGTTCGAGGCGAAGGTTCCAGGGTCTGTGCAGTTTGGTGGGCCGGAGCGTACTGTACCGCGAACTTTTCGGTACTCAGTATCGATATAGGATATGTTCCACATTCTTAGATGAGAGTCTGGGCCAGCCGTCTCGGACTCTTATTCCGTCCCAGCCCTCACAGTGCTGACGGCCGATGGGCTAGCCTTCCAGCAGTCGTCCGCTCGCGAGGACCTTCCAGAACGTCTCGTCGGCGATCGCGATTATCTCGCCGGCGAGGCTCCTCGTGATGTGCGCCCCTTCGGCCGAGTGAGTGCCAGCGATGTGCGCGATCTGCTCAGGCAAGCCGGCAGTAAGGGCGACGAAGACGCCGAACAGCGGATGGCGCAGAGACGGCGATCCTGTGATCCGATGGTCGCTCCATCTCTCGATGTTGTGGGGGTCGTACTCCCACGCCTTGCCGAGATCGTGGCACAGGCCTCCGGCGATCACCTCATCAAGGTCGACCTGGAAATGGCCCACCTCGTCTTTGAGCCCCTGCGCTATGGACACGCCGATCCGGGCTACTCCATTGAGATGGGCCGCCTGTCCGCGTCCCATCAACTCCGGCCCGCCGGGACCGCCAGAGCACGGCATGTCGTTGATCCTGTCGAAGCTGCTCGACGAGAGAGACATCGCCCAGGCGTCGTACACGAGCTCGCGCAACTCCGCGTTCCTGATCGCCTTCGCGTACGGGAGGTCTTCAATGACGCCAAGCCGCTGTGTACTGTCGATTGTGAGTTTCATGTTTCCCTCCTCGCGGGTGGACTACTGGCTGAACCATTCGGGGTGATCTAACGCCAACAATTTGTCGGGCGTCGGTTGCAGGATTCGGAGCTGATGAAGGACGTCTACCGCGGCGCCAGATTCGTGGACGGAATAGCCATCGAGTCAACGGTAGAGAAGGTCGCCAACTGATCATGTTTACACGACGATTGACGTAACCTCCACCAGCCTAGCTGGGTAACGTGAGGGGTGGGTTCGATGAAGTGCTGACTGGATTGCATAGCTGGACACCATCGGTCATCTGTGACGAGGGCTTCAGCTTGCAGCCGTGTTAGCCATCGTATAGTATCGCCTGCCGATTGTTGATGTCGAATGGGATGGACGCTACATTGATCCGGGGGGTAGCAATGCGTGCTGGTTGGGGTATCTTTGGATGTGTCGCCGTCGTCGCGTTAATCGCCGCGTGCTCCCAGCCGCCCCCTGAGCCGACACCCGACCTGGAAGCTACCGTGCAGGCCGCCATCGCAAGCGCGCTGCAAGCCGAAACCCCGCCGACTGCGTCTATCCCTGTTCCCTCTCCTCCGCCCACTGCCGCGCCTACACCAACCCTCACACCAACACCTACGCCTAGTCCCACCGCCACTCCGACACCCGTTCCTTTGCCCACTGCCACGCCAGTGCCTCCACCTCCCTTCAGGCTTACCCGGCTCGCCACCCTTACCAGTTCCCCGAGTCAAGTGCAGTTCGTCTTCTCACTCCGCGACCAGGAAGGTCGTGCCATAGTCCTGCCCGTCGAGGAGGTCAAGTCTGCCATCCGAGTCTACGAGCGGGCTCCCGGAAGGGGCGGCTGGGATGAGATCGACTACAGCGAGACCGGGTTCTTTGTACACACGGCCGAGAGCTTCGGGCTGGAGGTCGTCTTCGTGCTCGACTTCACCAACAGCATGGCCCAAGCGCGGCTGCCGGACGGGAAGAGCGGCATAGAGGCCATGATAGGCGCCTTCGAGTCCGCCGTACTCGCCCTTCCTGGCTCACACAGGATCGGGGTCATCGAGTTCCACGACAGGAACGTCGAGCCCCGTGTGCTCTCTGAGTTGACTACGGATAGGGACTCTGTGCTGGCCAATGTGCGGCGGTTCGAGCAGGGGGTGTTCGATCATGGTTCGTCACGTATCTGGGACAGCGTGGTTCGAGACCCATAGGTTTGACGTTGCGGAGTTCTTTGGTCCCGACAACCAGGGTGTGGTGCAACTCGACCCGCCCTCAGTAGACCGGTTCAGTGGGCGGGCGACTCTCTTCATGCGAGCGCTGCACGCTCCCAGGGGCGTTGATCGTATCCTCTTCAGACTGGATACGATCAAGCCCGTCTCCGTCGAGATCGTAGAAGAGATCGACGGAGGTCTCCTGCAAGGCTGGGCGCTGTCAGGGCCGGACTCGGCAGGATGGTACGATGCCAAATCCGAGGGGTCCATCGAGTTCGGCAATTCGGACCGCTATTCAAACTCACGATCTACAACATCGACGAGCAGAACCTCCGTATTCCGGTGGAGTTCGACAACTCCATCTACGCTGACGGCAAAGAGTTCTCGCGGCCGGTGCACATCCAGATTGGCCCTCAGCTACGGATAGCGTTCGTATCAGAACGTAACGGAGTTCCAAAGATACATGTCATGAGCGACGATGGCTCCGATGTGAGACGTCTGACCGAATACGCGGTGGAAGAGTACGGCCCGAGTTGGTCACCTGACGGTCGCATCGCGTTCCACTCGGACAGGAACGGGAACCGTGAGATATACGTTATGAACGCCGATGGGTCCGGTCTGACTCGCCTAACCGACCATCCTGCGGATGACTACTCCACGAGCTGGTCGCCTGAGTGATCTGTTCTCGGCTCACCGGCTCCCTAAGCCTTCGACTCAGCGCGAGGATGTCTCTGCCGCCCATCTGCCCGAGAAGTTGGCTGATGCCGGATATTTCGCTGCGAGCCATGTGGCAGAGTGTGTCCGGCGAGGTCAGCAGGTTGTGGCGCCGGAGGCACGGCAACGGTTCCCAGAAGACTCATATCACAAGGCCAGATTCACCTATGACGAGCAGAGCGACAGCTTTAGGCGCCCGCAGGGACAGACGCTCCACGTTGTACGTATCCAGCGCACGAATGGAGTCCCGTTGCGACTGTATCGGGCCTCTGGGGTCGTCTGTGGTGTTCCACGTCAACCATTCTTGCCGGTCTGACCCCTTGTCTGTCTGACGATTCTGGGCCGCAGGCAGCAGCCTCACTTGGGCAGGTTGCAAACGTCCAGGGCGGTGAGGGCCAGGACCTTCGCCACCTGCTCCATGTCGCTGATGCGGCTGAATTCGTCTGGTATGGTCTCCGATTCGGAGCCGCCGCCGGGGCCGTACAGCAGGCACGGTACCCCGGCCCGCCACAGGTGGGTGGTGTCGTCGCCGGTGTATGAGCCGGGGAGCACCGTCCCAACGCCGTCGGGTTCGCGTCCGGTCACCGTGCGGTACTGACGCAGTACGCAGTCAAGGATGTACTCGTCTCTGGGCAGATCGAAGGGTTCCATGACGACTGTGAACACGCGGTGCTTCGGGTCGGGCGGCATCTCTATCTCATAGTTGAAGTCGGGGTCGTCGGCCTTGAGCCGGTCCAGGGCGCGTTCGATGTCCGCCCTGACCGATGCCGAAGTCATGCCCGGCAGGAAGCGGACGTCGACGATCACGGTGCAGAAGTCGGAAACGAAGTTGGGCCCGCGCATGTCGTAGTCGCGCCCGCGTCCCCCGATGATCGCGCCGACGTTTATACGCGGGAGGCCGGGCAGGTCTTCGCGGGGTGTGTAGGTGAACTCCACGCCGTCGATGGCGGGCACAGCCTTACACATCTTGGCGATGGCGTCCACGCTCTCCTCCTTGCGGCTGATGTGCCGGGAGTTGCCCAGAACGTGTACGGCCATCTCCAGCACACCGGCGTGGACGGTGAGGATGTTGTCGGCTCCGAAAGGTTCCGGCACCACCGCCATGTCGGTGAGCGGGCCGTGCTGGCAGAGGTAGGTTGTGCCCACTCCGCCCTGCAACTCGCCGACCACGCAGGCCAGCACCAGATCGCCGTCAAGGGATACACTGGACTTCCGTATGGCTTCGGCTGCCGTCACCAGGGATGAAACGCCGCTCTTCATATTGCGGATGCCGGCGCCGAAGATGAGGTCGCCCTCGATGCTGGGCGTCCACGGGTCACGCTTCCAGCCCATGGCAAGCGGGTCGATGTCGATGTGGCCGTTGAGCATGAGGGACTTGCCCCCGCCGCTGCCCCTCAGCGTGGCGACGGTCTGGAATCGGCCCGGCTCCACCTCCTGCAGCTGCACATCGTAACCCCGTTGCCTCAGGTATTCTGCCAGGTAGCGGGCAGCGTCGCTCTCCTCGGTCTTGAAGCTGGGGATCCTGATGAGGTCCTGGGCCAGACGGAGCATCTCCTCCCGGTCAACGCCATCCAGAATCTTTTGAGCTGCTTCTGCGTCCATGTCTTACCTCCTCAGCTTGGCCGGTCTAACCCTCGTCCTTCGACAGGCTCAGGACGAACGGGATTGGGAAGTAAACATTCTCTACTTGCCCAGTCCCACGTGCCAGTAGCGTCTGCCTTCGCTCCTTCTGACCGTCCCGAATCCCGGAGCGGGGAAGTGGCAGGATATGACTGGGGTTTCCCGGACTTCCACGTTGTCTAGCATTTTCCTGCGGGTCTCGGTGGAGAGGGGCCAGTCGTAATCGAAGTGACAGTTCCAGTCGTCCTCGGTCACCTGCGCCGGGTGCACCAGCACGTCGCCCTGTATCAGTGCTGACTCTCCCTGGGAGGAGACCAGGATGCTCATGTGGCCCGGCGTATGGCCGGGGGTGTGCAGGGCCCTCACCTCCGAGGTGAGATCAGTGTCCTCGGTCAGCGTGTCGAAAAGGCCCAGATTGACAATGGACTCCACGCACCTGTCCATGAAGGGAAAGGTGGACGCCGCCTGCACGTCCGGCCTGCGGAAGTGGTCGAGGTCGGCCTGGTGAGCCACGTACCGGGCGTTGGGGAAAGCGGGGAGCAGCCTGCCGTCACGCTCCACGACGTTCCAGCCCACGTGGTCGGAGTGAAGATGGGAGATGAAGACGGTGTCAACGTCCTCGGGGTTGACACCCTTGGCGGTCAGGTCATCCATCAGCTCTCCCCGGCGTCCTCCGATGGACTCGATAGGGCCTTCGCCGTACCCGGTATCGATGAGGATAGTCCGACCCTGGGAGCGCACCAGATAGCACCCGATCTCGATGAGCATATGGTCGCCATCGAATGTATCGGGATAGCGCTCCCTGTAGGGCGTCCATGCCTCGGCAGGCGCCATAGGAAACAGCTCGGTAAGGGGCATGGGGAATGGGAGGTTCATATCGGAAAGGGCGACGATCTCAACGCCACCCACATTCAGGGCAAAGTCAGACATAAACCCTCCATTCTTGCCGAGGCGTATCTTATCTTATGTCAGCGGGGTACGGCCTGCGCTGCTGTCCGCAACATTTCCCATTACGTCTTCAAAGGTCCTCGTAATGTCCACGGGCTCGAAGAAGACCAGCTTGTAGCCGTCTGGGTCATGGACGACGATGTCGCGGGTGTTCCAGGGCCGGGTTACGGGGCCTTCAGACACTTCCACGCCGACCGCCGCCAGGTTGGCGGCCATGTCGTCCACAGGAGTCTTGTCCACGAGGAATGAGAAGACGGCGCCGACACCCTTGGGGTGCTCGACGTCGGGCGGGCCGGAGTCCGGGACCAGGAGCAGGTCCGCGTACTTCCGCCAGCGCAGGTGAGCCATCGCGATGCCGCCGTCGGGCGAGGGCAGGGTAAACACGGGCTCGAACCCAAGCGCGTTCACATACCACTCCACGGACGACGCCACGTCTGCGACGGACAGCGTCGGAAACATCGGCATGGGGTAGATTTCGGGTTGGTCGGGCATTTCGGAGGTCTTGAAGAGCCTACAGCCCCCTGGCGAGCTGCTCCTGCTGCCAGTTGTAGTCGACGTCGCCTTCGTAGAACCTCTCCGGGTTCTCCACTGCCCAGATCTGCTTGCTGATAAGGTAGTTGTCCGGGTTGAGCTCGAGCCCCTGCCGCCAGCGTGTGAGCGCCTCGCCGGTCCTGCCGGCCCTGTAAAGCTCCAGTCCTTCACGGAAGATCTCGTTGGCCTCGGAGTGCTCGGCGCCCAAGACGCCTTCTGGTCCTTCTCCGCCCGGCGTTGGGCTTTGTCCTGACACCCAACGTTCCAGGACCTCGGCCGTCTCGCGCCGACGTATGTCGAAGCCGCCTAGCTGGCTGAAACGCACGATTCCCTCTTCGTCGATGAGGAATCCGTTCGGAATGGCCCTGAAACCGTAGAGGTCGCTCAGGATGTTCTCCTGATCGACCAGTGTGGTGAACCTGGCGCCGGCCTTTTCGACGTAGAGACGCGGCACGTCGGGCGACTGCGCGTCGAGCGCGACCGATAGGACCTCGACGTTGCGTCCTCGGTTCTCGTCGCTAAACTGCTGCCAGCCTGGCAGCTGCTCTCTGCAACCTCACCAGGACGCCCACATGAACAGGACGACCTTCCTGCCCCGGTAGTCGGAGAGCCTTGCCGAGCCGCCCGGCAGAGAGGGAAGCTCGAAGTCCGGAGCGGGATCCCCTGCCACGATCTGTCTGACGGCCGTACCTGTCATGGTCAAATCTCCTCTTGGGGCACTTCGGGTCTCTGTTCTGACGGGGGTATGTATTCGTGCTTTTCACCCTCACCCCAGCCCTCTCCCTGAGGGAGAGGGGGCCGCCGGCTGGGATTCATGCTTGGTTGTACACCTTTACCTGCACCTGTCAGGGGTGTCTGGATGAGGTGAGGGTCTGGCCGGTAGGCCGAGATGCGGAACTTGCGGCGCGAGGTCAGGTAGCTTCACTCGTGGGGGTATGGTATCACCCTCTTGCCAGAGAAGCGCGTAGGTGGTGGGCCAACGTGTCCTGTACTGCGAACTTTTCGCTGGGAGGCCCTGCTATAAGCAGTCAGTCAAGTTACCCTCAGCTTAATAAACACAAGTTTCCGACCTAACAGGTTGGAGGCTCGCCAATCTGCCCGAGTGAGCACCGCAACTCTCGATGATCGGACCGTAGGATGGAACAGGACCCATCACCGCAGTTATCCTTCTTTGAAGGCCAGCGCAGCCGTAGGGTTGGGGGTTAAGGACAGTTACTCGACCAGAGAGTCTGCTAGTGTCGCCCGACAGCGTGTTAAGTCAATAGATTCGGATTCATTTCTGAGTTGAATATGACTACTCTGCCGGCGAATCACTTCGGTAATCACGTATTGATGCAGTCTACCGTCGTGAGCGAGGATTGGCCTGAACCTAAAGGGGACGTCAGGGGGGAGCAGGTCATCCGCGATATCAGCACCAGCTCGCAATTGCCTCAAGAGCAAATCACCATCTTTGTTTCCAGTAGTCAGCTCAATAGGCACAACCCAAGGGCCGCCATTTCCGTCATCGCCTGCGACCAACAAGAAGTCGCAATGCGGGTGATTGAGGTGACGTGAGTGGTCGCGATGACGGGGGGCAGCATCGTGCTCCAAGTTTATCAACACGAAAGGTTCTGGAATGCCCCCTAACGACATGCAGCATCCGCTATCGTAGCAGCAGTCAGTTTGACAGAGCGATTTGGTTTTCGCTTTTACAGCCTCTACTATCGTGGCTGCCATTACGCTTTTCTGATGCGGCGGTTGATGGTCGACCATCGCTTGTAGAGAGATTCCGTGGTCAAACTATACCCAGCGGGGAAAGTTCCTGACTCAATATCCAACGGGATTTCTCTAACCACAGACCCTCTCCTCTCTGCATCAGACTCAAAAAGCCAGGCACCGACCTCAGCAGCCTCGATAGCGTGGTCAGCACCGTCAAGCCCGTTGCGCAGTTCGAGCGGAAGTTGCGACATGCGCACCAGATTGGCCAGTTCCCATAGCACCCATTCACTGTGGGTGGTAATAATGACCCGGATGCCGGCTTTGACTGCCCCGGCCAGCAGGCGCGTGAATTCAACCTGCGCCGTAGGGTGCAGGTGAGCCTCGGGTTCTTCGATTATTAGGGTATCGCCCGGCCGGACGACGTGGCGAAGGTATAGAACGACCGGGGCTAGTTCAGAAACCATTGAAGAGGATTTCATCAGGGGCAAGTCGTGCCGCCAATCGTTCGGGCGATAGACGAAGGAAGGGTAATCTATCTCCGAACGTTCAACTCGAACAGAGCCTTTCATCAAACCTGCTTCCAGCAGGCGAGCCAAGTCGTTACCTCCCTGGAATTCGCGAGAGACGGGCGCCGACCCCAGTTCTATTAGCTGTTCGAGAAAATCGCCCAACACTCCGGAGAGAACTGGTATAGTCAGAGCTGGCCGTATTGCCGTCCTAGATGCGCCCGCAATCAATCCCCGGACCGCTACCTGGTGTGCGTGCATTACACCGGCACGATCTGCGGGCAGATAATGTGCGGGCCGCCCCAGAGGTCCAACGCTAAGGGACAATGCCGCAGACGCAAAAGCAATGAGGTGAACGCGCGCATTGCTTTCTCTCTGGTAACCGACATCGTCCGATGACAACGAGAACCAAGGGAATGGAAGGTTTTCTGAAATAGTGAAGGGAACAAAGTTCGGTATTTTAGGATCGATGGTTGTTTCTTCTTTAGACACTCCAATTTCGTAACTGTAAGCATCGCCGCCAGCTAGTTCATTTGAGACAACAGTGCGCATCGTACACGCCTTGATGTCGTTGGGCGAGTAGAGAACCAGACTTTCAGACGCTTCGAAACCGAAACATCGCACTATCTCTTCTTTCAAAACATCGCTAAGGGACCTGACTTCGCCAAGGGCACGACGGACAATGTCGGAAACCTCGCGAGGGAGGTCCGAATCGGGAGGCGATGCGGCTGAACGGCTGGCAGATTCTATTCTCATCCGCTCAGTTGCAGCCCACGCATATATGTGGTCAATGTCCGTGGCCGACAAAGTCATTTCGGCTATTGGGGTGATGAAAGGCGGTTCGTGGGAACGCAAGCTCCCTAGCGTTCTCCCGTCGCGAGAGGTCCACGCATAGGCGCCGAAGAACTGATGAAGTGCGTAGATCAGGACCGCTAGGTAGGATTTGCCGGTGTTGCTCGGGCCCACGAAGACAGACATCGGCCGCAGTTCGATGCCCGCTTCGGCGATGGGGCCGAAGTCGGAGACCTGCAGTTTGACGAGTTTCGTCTCTGATGCCGCAACCATTGCGGGCCTCCCGTACTTACGCAGTGACCATTGGGAATAGAACCATTCTAGCAAACAGGCAATGGCGATCCCATAAGTGCCGCGTTCGCCGCAGGTACTTTTTGATTGTCTGGCACTAAGCCAATGAGAGTAGGCATTTTCCAGGGTTTCCAGCCGTGCCGGCCCAGAGCCGTCCCTATGTTCTTAGCCCCACTGAGCCGTAACAGCCCTACCACTATGCTTCCTAACGTCGCCATCAGTTACGCCACGGATCGGGTCCGCACATGACTCAGGTCCTTGCCGAGCATCAAGCCCCGCACCCATTGCACATGGTTCTCAATGCCCATCCTATTGGCAAATTGGCAGTGGGCCTACACCGCCAGCTGTGGCCATTGGCTGGGCCGTTCTTGGCGGCTAGAGACGGTAACTCGCAGAACTGGGGACGTGGGGGAGTTATGAATTTAGCCTGCACAGGTCGGAAGAAGTGGGCCGGCTGGGATTCGAACCCAGGACACCCGGATTAAAAGTCCGGTGCTCTGGCCAACTGAGCTACCGGCCCACGGTGGGGGGAGCGACGGCTGTCGCTGGGTTCATGATAGCGATGTTTGCTTTCGTGCGACAACAGATGGACCGTCAGAGAGAGAATTGCAAAAGTCCCTACGGGTGGTCACTGGGGCAGTTTGGGGGCGGCTCTCACTCCTTACTCCTCGAGAATTGCACTTGTGCAATCTTATCTGTCAGGCGCGAGGCGTTTTCGCGATCCGACGTCACAGTTCGCGGGACAGGCTCCCGTCAACCGGGCCGTCTATCGGCCAGCGGCCTCTGGCCTCGCCCCAAGCCGAAGCCGGCGGACGTGCCGACAAACGTAAAAACTACACCCACTCCCAGCATCGCCGCCATGAGCCAGTAGGCGTAACGAAGACCTGTGACGAACGCATCGAGGAGTCCGGCGGACCCTTCGGCTGAGACCGCGGCGAGGCTCGGCGGGAAGCCCATCGCCCCCATCGTCATCGTTACCACCGCCGTCGCGATCGCAACGCTGGTAACGCTCGCGAAGTTTCGCACCAGGTTCAGGAATCCGGATATGACGGCGTGCTCTTCGTTCGCCACCGCGCTCAGAACAGCGCCGTTGTTTGGCGGAATGAACGCCCCGATCCCGACGCTCTGCATAATCATTCCGGCTATCGCGACCGCTGCGTGGGAGTCAGACCTCAGAGACGACAGGGTCAGAATCCCCGCGGTCGTAAAGAGTAGTCCGCCTACCGTGAAGAGCCGTCGGCCAAGCCTGTCCGAGAGGCGTCCGGAGATCGGTCCCACTATCGTCATGGCAACGTAGCTGAGCGCGGTCATGAATCCGACCTCGCCCGGAGTGTAACGCAGCACGACCTGAAGGTAGAACGGCATCAGGAACCACGCAGATGTAGTGCCGATGAAGTGGATGAACGCCGATACCACCCCAACCCTGAAAATACGATTGCGGAACAGTCGCAGGTCCAGCAGAGGATACGACGATCTGAGCTCCCAGGCCACAAACCCGGCGGCAAGCGCGGCCGCCGCAGCCAATGCCAGAACGATGTAGGCGCTGCCGTACCCGACGTTGGGCGCCCACGTCATCGCCTGAAGGAACGCGATCAGGGCGCCAGCCGACAGTGCTGCGCCAATCCAGTCGAATCTGAATGGACGGGCGCCTTCGCGCACGGCCCTGCCCGAATCCACGAATACGACCGTCGAGACCATCGCGATCAGGCCGAGCGCCGACCCGCCGAAGAATACCCACGGCCATCCCAGCGCCCCGACCACTACCCCGCCCGCGGCGGGACCGAAGACGCTTCCCGCTCCAACGACTCCCATGTAGATTCCCAGCACCTTGCCTCGCTCGGACTGCGGGAAGGTGGCGACCACCATGGCCATCGACGTACCCTGGGTCATGCCCGCGCCCAGGCCGTGAAGTGTGCTGACCGCTATGAGAGTGGGAATCGACGGGGCGAATCCAGCCATGACCCCGGTGATCGCAAAGATGATGAATCCGGTGACATAGACAGCCTTACGGCCTACGAGGTCCGCAAGTCTGCCCATTGGCAGAAGCGTGATGCTGATCGCAAGTACGTATCCGATGAGCACCCACTGAGTGGTGGGCAGGTCACTCTCGAAGTGATTGGCGATGGATGGGAGCGCGATGATAACGCTCCCGTGGTCTGAGACGAACGTGAACAGGCCGAATAGAATCGCGGAGAAGGCGAGGTATCGGCTGCGTTGGGTGCGGACTTGGCTCATGGAATCGCGACCATTGTACAGTCCGAATCTGACCCAGTTTAGTAGGCGTCCATCCGGCGGATACCATAGCAGCCGTTGCTGTCATCCCGGCGAAGAGCCGGTCCCGTACTCGATACGGGGCCGGAAGCCAGAGAAGTTCAGGGCAGTACTAATGCCTTTACCCACACCGCCTACTAATCTGGGACAGGCTCCAACGGGGCGATTGGGAGAGGCTCTCACTCCTCACTCCTGGGCAATTGCACTCTTGCAATTGTCTCCCTATCTCTTATCTCCTAGAAAACGGAGTATCGTTCCTTTAGAGTGGCAACTCAGGAGGCTGATCTCCTATGTGCGACAGTGACGAGCGCGCCCCGGTGTACAGTCGCATCCTGGACGTGGTGCGACAGATACCGTACGGGCAGGTGGCGACCTACGGCCAGATTGCTCTGGTCGTCGGCGACTGCACGCCCCGGATGGTCGGCTACTGCCTGGCGTCTCTGGACTTTGACGCCGACGTACCCTGGCAGCGTGTCATCAACTACCAGGGTAGAGTCAGCCCGCGCAGCACGGGGCATGGAAGTCAGCTACAGCGGGAGCTGCTCCAGGAGGAGGGCGTGGTCTTCGACGATCAGGGACGGGTCAACTTCAGAAAGTTCGGATGGATGGAGCCTGAGTGTTAGTGCCATTTCCAGAGCGTCTTGCCATGTTCAAGACAATCCCCACCCCTGGATTCGAGCTTCCGCCGGAATGACCAGCGGCGGTATAGAGTCTGTCATTCTTGTAGGGATGCGGTACTAGGGAGGCTTGCCAATGCCTGAAGCCCCGGAGATGCAGGTGGTTGCGGAGTTTCTCGCGTCGCGACTGCCGGACAAGCGCATCCAAGCTGCGAACATCCTGAAGCCGATCGTACGGTCGCTCTGCGGCGACTTCGAGGCGGACGCGGTAGATCGGAAGGCTGAGTCGGTGGAGCGGCGCGGCAAGTTCCTGCTGATTGGGTTGTCCGGCGGGCGGCACATCGTCATAAACCCCAAGCTGACCGGCGGGCTGCAGCACTGTCCGAGCCGAACGCGCGTTCAGAAGCGGACCTGTGTCCGCATCCGACTTGAGGGCGATGTCGATCTGCGCTATACGGATGGTCGGCAGATGGGCCAGTTCTACTACGTCCCGGACGACCGGTTGGACGAGGTGCCGGGGCTGGCGGAGCAGGGGCCCGACGTTCTGGATGACTTCACGTTCGAGCAGTTCCAGGATAACCTGAAGCGCTTTCACGGCGAGATCAAGGGAGTGCTGACGAGGGGCAGAGTGATTTCAGGGATCGGCAACGCCTATGCCGACGAGATCCTGTTCGACGCGGAGGTGTACCCGTTCAAGCGCAGGAAGGCGCTGTCAGAAGACGAGCTGCGGCGCATCTTTAAGAGTTCACGGCGGGTGATCGAGGAGTCTATCGATGAGGTGCGGAGCCGGATGGGAGAGAAGATCGATCACAAGGTGCGCGACTTTCTCAGAGTCCACAACCGCGGAGGACAGCCGTGTCCGCGTTGCGGCAGAGCGCTGACGGAGCTGCGAGCGAACCAGCGGATCACCACCTACTGTCGCGGATGTCAGCCGGGGCTGCTGCTGAAGAACTGACAGACGCAGTGAGAGGGTCTGTGGAGTGGAGCTGGCTCCGCAGCTAAGAGACGGACATACATCTAGACTTCACTGAACTCCGGGCCGGTGACATTCAGGGCAAGGCTAGAGAGTTTCAATCAATGGGCAATGGTGGAATGGACACGGATAAGGCAGCGGCGCTCAGTGTGCTGATGGTAGGCGACGCCCAGCGATACTGCTGTCACTTCAATACGTCGTAAACGAGAATCCCGACGTTAATGACCGTGGCAACGGTGACCACAACCGTCAAACCGGTAATGAACCGCGTCAGACGCTTTATGCTGACGGTGTGGCGTTCTTGGCGTCGCCAGTTGAGTATTCGCAGATAGTGATCACCCCAATACTCCGTAGTCCTTGCAGTACGGTCGTAGCGCTCCTCCAGCTCTTCGTCCGTGAGTTTGTTCAACTCTTTCAATGTTTCAGCCATTTTGTTTACCGCCCCTGTTTTCCCTTTTCTGGATTCAAAATAGGTGACGCATGGACAGCGCGAACGGCAATTCCAGAACACAACCTATACAGGCGAGGAACGGCCCTGCAATCTGTGCAAGCGACCTTTCAAGGTGATGTTGGAGCGACGGATTTTCTGTTCCGTCTGCTTCAATAACCGGGACGTGGGAACAGTCCCGGCAGGTCACGTCGGACTTTAGAACGGCGAGGGGTCTAGGTCAACGTAGCCATTCGGCGATCAGAGCACCGCTATCAGAATTCCAGCTACTACTCCCGCAATTGCAACGATTAGACCACATAAGCGAAGCCAGTTTTCCTTAAGCCAGTAGGGCAGTGGTGACTTTAGTTGCTTGTAGTACTCGTAGCCCAACGTGGTGATCTTGTAGGCTCCATTGGCCGAATTCGACACGGCACCATGTTCTACAAGCAAAGGAATGGCCTCGATGGTCAGAGAAGAGTCTCCAAACGTCATACCAATCGGTTCGCCCTTGGATAACTCTTCCAAGATGCGTAGCATTTCTTCGCGTAACTCGGGCCGCATTAGCTTTTGTCCATCACATGAAAGTAGTACCAGATACTACTTTGAGGTCATGTTGAACGGGGATTCTGGCTCCGCAGGTAGGACTCGAACCTACGACCAATCGGTTAACAGCCGACCGCTCTACCACTGAGCTACTGCGGAGCGTTCAAAGGGGAATGGCCCGTCTGGCAGGCCACTCCAATATCATAGCATCGCGATAAGATGGCGCTCAAGTTACACTGAGCGCTCAGCAGGGTCTTTCGGTTATTTGAGAAACCGGCTGGTCAATCAGACAGTTGTCCCCTCTCCCTCAGGGAGAGGGCTGGGGTGAGGGTGATTGACACCGCTTCGTTAGTGTCGTGCCCAACAATCGAAAGACCCTGGAGCGCTCAGTGGATCGGACCTGGCCGGATGAGTCCTGAGAAAGCTCGTAGTTGATCTGCCAGCCGATGCCGAACTTGTCGGTGCATGCGCCGAAGTAAGAACCCCAGAACATATCCTGCATCGGCATGGATACGGAGCCGCCTTCCGATATCTTGGCGAATTTGTCGTCGGACTCCTCACGGGACTCCGTGCTGATGCTGAGCGAGAAGTTGTTGCCCGGCGCGTGGGGCGCGCCGAACGTTGAGGGGACGTCGCTCCCCATGAGTACGCTCGTCCCGATCGGGAACGAGACGTGCATGATGTTGTCCAACTCGTCGTCGGGCATTCCCATGTCGGGCGGCCCGTTGCGGAACGTCTCCATGACCGCGAACTCCCCGCCAAAGACGGAGCGGTAGAACTCGAACGCCTCTCGGCAGTTGCCGTTGAAATTGATGTAGGTGCTGATGGTCATGAGCATCTCCTGAGCTTATATGAGCCAGCTTGTTACAGCAGAAGGAGGAGGGTGTACGCCCTCCCCCACACTTCATGGTAGTACCGGTCTGCTGGCCGGGCTACGGGAATGTGGTTGTCGGGAAGGGCAAAAGTTGCGGCGCGCAGGGTCTGCTCTCGTCATATCCCCATTTCTCCTGTGCTATAGTCAGTCCGATTCGAGCAGTGTCAGGAGGTGCAGTTATGGGCGACAGCAGACTAGCAATCGATGGTGGTACACCCGTCGTGTCGGAACCTTTGCCGAGCGGAGTATCCGGTCCCAGCGTCATCGGCGATGAGGAGATAGAGGCAGTCTCCGAGGTACTCAGAAGCCAGGAGCTGTTTCGTTACCCCAAGGCCCAGAGCGAGGCGGCAAGGTTCGAGGAAGAGGCGGCAGAGTACTTGGGCGTGGAGTATGCGCTGATGGTCAACTCCGGCACCAGCGCGCTCATCAGCGCCCTGACAGGAGTTGGTGTGGGACCCGGCGACGAGGTCATCGTGCCCGGATACACCTACATCTCCACCGCGGCTGCGGTCATGGCCACCGGCGCCGTGCCAGTGATAGCGGAGATAGACGAGTCGCTCGGGCTCGATCCACAGGACGTGGAGAGTAAGATCACGCCGCATACCCGGGCTGTCGTACCCGTGCACATGCGCGGGGTACCGGCTCGACTGGACGACATTCTGGCGGTGGCACGGAAGCATGGGCTGAAGGTGGTGGAAGACTGCTGTCAGTGCGTCGGCGGGTCATACATGGGCCAGGGTGTGGGCACGTACGGCGATGCCGGAGCCTGGAGCCTGAACTACTACAAGACGATCTCTTCAGGCGAGGGCGGACTTGTATTCACGAACGACCGCGACATATACGAGCGGGCCTGTTTCGCCGCCGATCCAGGATTACCCATGTGGACGGCCAGAGATGAAGACATCGAGTGGCGCAACGAGCCTTTCCCCAGACAGACATATCGTCCCAGCGAGGTGCTGGCCACCATCGCGCGGGTGCAGCTATCCAAGCTCGACGACATCCTGGAGCATCAGCGGTCGCTCAAGCGGGCCTTCCTCGAAGGACTGGAAGAGTCGAGAGGATACCGCATTCAGCATGTGGACGACCCCGCCGGCGACACGGGAGTGTCGGCGTCGGTAATAATGCACGACAAGGAGCTGGCAGTAGGGTACGCGCACGCTCTCAACGCTGAGGGGGTCGAAGCGGCCACCGTGTACAACGACGGCTTCCCGGACAGGCACATCTACACCTACTGGGACTCTATCCTGGAGAAGCGTTCCCACCATCCTTCGGGGTATCCGTGGAACGATCCAAGCTACAAAGGCAATGTCGAGTACTCGAGGGACATGTGCCCCCAGACGCTGGACATCCTGGGACGCAGCCTGCGCTTCGACTTCAACATGAACATGACGGTCGAACACGCGCGGCTCATGGCCGAAGCGCTGAACAAGGTGGACGCGGCCGTAGGGGGCTAGCCCGAGAGGGTGTCGATCTTGTGAGGTGGGGGCGACCACAAGGGTCGCCCCCATTGTCTTTCGCTTATGCCCTGTACTGGTCGACGCCGACAGTCGATACGCCTTCGCCCGTAGGCATTACAAGGGTCTTGGCGCGGTCTGCGCCCACGACCACGATGTGCCAGCGGTCGACACTCTCCAGCAGCGGCACCGTGATGTCCAGCCGCTCCTGCTCGGTCAGACCCTCCAGCCAGCTCCATTGCTTTCCGACGCGCGCGTCGTCTATGGGCATGTACTGGATCAGCTTGCCCAGGCTCTGGTTGGCGTGGTAGTGGATGAACTGCCTGGTCTCTTTCTTCGAGAAGCCCTGGCCGCCGACCGGTCGCGCGACGTCAGGGGGCATGAAAATCAGGCGCTCCGCGCCGTGAGTCGAACCCAAGCCCATAGTGCCGAACGTGCTGCCGTACGCGATGGTCTTCAGGAGACCCTCAGCCGACGTGTTGCCCTGGTCCTGGACGTCCAGCTCGCCGTCGGTGATGAACACGCTCACCGTGCTCTCGCCGGCGCCGAATCCCTGGTCGACGTGGAACGGCTGCCAGGGGCTCATCTCTTCGTTCTCGGCGATGCAGTGGACGAACTTTCGGGTTGTGCCGATGGTGTCCATATCCATCTGGCCCGGGTACCAGTAGCCCAGGTTGCGCAGGCACAGCGAGAAGGCGCGTCCGATGGTGATGTTCACCTCGTTGTCGCGACCGGGTCCGAGTCCTGAGCGCGGGTTGATTCCAAGCTCCTTCGCGACCGGGCCGTTGACAACCAGCATGGGCGCGTGGGGACTGGTGGACATCAGCAACGACTTTCCGCCGTGCTCACCGACTTCGGACAGCGCCTTTACCGCGGCTATGATGACGGGCATCTGCTCAGGCTTCGCGCCCGCCATCGCGGCGTTGATGGCGATCTTCTCCACCGTTGCGAGGCCGAAGCCAGGCGGCATGTCGCACACCAAGTCGCTGCGGTCTAGGCCCGTACCGGCAACCAAGTCGGCGACGGCTTCCGGGGTCGGTGGGTGCAGGACCAGAGAGTCGCCCCAGTCGCGCAGCAGCCACTGCTCGTTCATCTTCAGGATCGCGTCCCAGCGATCATCGCCCTCGAACCGCTCGGTGGCAGTCGTCGTGTCGCGCTCTCCGCGTGTGTGCCCCTGGTCTACCGTGAGCACCTCGATGATGTCGTCTATGACTGCCTCGGTCTGGCTGATGCACAGGTCGGGAGCCAAGTTCCGGTAGATTCGGGGGACGATAACGAATTGCAAGTCAGGCATAGCGAAGGCGCGTGAGCTTGCGATGGCGTCCTCTTCGAAGCGGCCGGATACGATCGGAATGGCGGGCTTGCCCGTCTTCTCGATCTCAATCATGTCGTGGACCATCCACGACGCGCACGTCCCTCAATCGGCTGTGGCGCCGATGACGACGTCGCACTCCCTGGCTGCCTGCTGCACTATCGGCGGCGGCGCCGGGTAGTTGCCGCCCGTGTAGAAGTTGACCGTCACGTTTGCGAACCGCTCCTTGAGCATCTCTCCAGTGCGGTTGAGCGCGAGGTCTCCGCCGTGGGTGCCGCTCCAGATGAGTCCGACGGTCTTGTTGTCGAGGGTATCCGGTCTGGGACTGATCGTCAGCAAGTTCATCAGCCCGCGTTGCTGGCCGATGGGGTTGAGCACTTCAAGAAGATGCATAGAGGGCCTCCTGTTGATGTTGGTTGATGGAAGAGATCTAAGACAGTAATAGACTCTTCACTCTTCATCAGGTAATCCGACTCTGCCCAAAAAGAAAACGAACCTATGAGCCAGATGCTGAACCCAGGGTGATTTCAGTATGCCAAGTCTCATTACCCTGCATGCTTCGGCTTCTTGGGTGACATACCCCGCAGGCAACGCGAATAACCGCTTGAAATCAATGTAGAATTCGTTGAGCGAAGGACCACCTTCAACCTGGCTCGAGCGGATGTAGTGGTATCTCTCATCCCGGTTCTCGCAGACTCTTCTGCGGTCGCGAGATGATTGTACTCGGACTGTCCGCAATGCTGCATCATCTTCTAGATCACACAGCAGGATGTGGCTCATCAATTTGGTCTCACGGTTAGCACACCCAATTCTCGCTTGGTAATCCCACTCAAGATCACAGTCAGGACTCAGGACAATTGCTAGAGGGTGTTCCTTAACTGTGACTTTAACGCTAGTATCCTCTGAAAGAGAATCTTCTGAAGATTCTCCAATTGGGAACTGTATTTCCCGAACATCCTTTAGGACCTCCCCTTGGCGCAAAGGACCATCAATGGGAGATTGCACATATAAGGGTTTCACCGTGATTGGAGTGATACTCCAAGCTACTCTATCGACGTGATGAGTGCATTGGTTTCAAATACTTTCGGGGAAGGCAATCTTCTAGCAGGTGGATCTGCGTAGAATTGACAAATGTCTTTCAATGTATCAATCGTTTCTCCCAGCCCTTGTGGCGGCATAAGCCCGACAATAATCATACAGGTGGCCCTTGTGTATGCATCCTCTCCCTTGCCATACCCCTCCAGATGCAACGGCTCGTCGCCATTGCCGGTAATATTCAGTGTGAAGCGATCTTCCAGCACGTATGTGGTGGCTTCAGCGCCAGATAGGTTCAGGCCCCAGTGCGTCACGAAGGGTGCTACTGATCGCCCACCTGAAGATGTTCCCTGCGGTTCTATTGAATTGGTCAAGTAATTCAAAGGTGTCATTGAGTCCAGTCCTTTTTTCAATGAACAGATCTGCATCTATGAAGTATGAGGCAGAAATTTGTTCAGACTGTGGCTGCATCCCATATTGCAATGTCAACCGCGCATCGTCAGTTTCCGGCAATCTCATCTGGACAGCGGTAATGGATTGGTCAACCAGCTTGTAGTATTGCTCTTGCCCCAAAAAGCCGACGATATCATCGTGCAGCAAATCACTCCAAGCATAATTTTCGAGGCCCAGATTTTTCTTGACTATCCTGTCTCGATACCTGAGACCTATGCGAGAATAGAACTCTGGCTCATACAAGCATCTGAACTCTTGCTCTATGAATTCAAGTTGATGCCGAAAGGTCTGCCACCTCTTGTAATCGGTTACGCTGAAAGCTATGAATTCAGATTGCAACGTTACGGAACGAGTCCTGTCAGCAGTATTAAAGCGGTGGAGATGTGACATCTGAGTGGAAAAGGGATTCTCAACACCGATTTGAGACAGTATTTCCCTTACTTGGTCAGGGACAGGGAGTACGTTAGGCTGCTCATATAGGGGAAACTGCTTTCTGATACGATCCTGGAACTCTGCTGGTGTGGTTGTTCCGATTTTGAGTATCGGTGGAAACTTAATCTGACAGATCACCTCCTCAAGAGGATTGTTCCTGTATTCCTCCCTCTGAGTGTCCCGAAATACCACCTATCCCCTCCAAGGGTTCACAGTCGTCCTAATTGGCCAGCATGGGCGGGATTATATTTACCCCCCAAGCTGTCGTCAAACGATTCAGGAACCTAACTTATGTACCTATGATACCAGTTGCTACTGTGATCGTCGTGAACGCTGCGGTATGCTTCGGCCTAGATGCCTTGCCAGTAGCGGCGTCCTTCCATCCTGACGAAGCGGCCGATGTGACGGCCTGGATGGAAGTGCCCGGCGGCCACGACCATGTCCTCACGCTCTGCGCGGTCCATGAAAGCCTTTCTGGAGCGGCGCGTGTCGTCCGGGTTGGTGTCCACGAAGGCGCACCAGTCGGGCTCGTGGATCTGTACCGGGTTGTGGATCAGGTCGCCGATGATCGCGGCTTTTTCTCCGTTTGAGCTTATGAGTATCACCTGGTGTCCGGGAGTGTGTCCCGGCGTCTCCAGCGTGGTTATCTCATCGGTCACGTTGTGTCCGTCGTCAATGAACTCGAAGAGTCCCAACTCGTCCAGCGGAATGACGTTCTGGGATATGTGGGGAGCGGTTGGCAGCACGTCGGGCTGCATGAAGTGCTCCCAGTCTTTTCGCGGGCCCAGGTAACGCGCGCTCGGGAAGAACGGTCTGTTGGCATCGCCGGAGCTGTCGACGTTCCAGCCGACGTGGTCCGGATGCAGATGCGTGTGAATGACGATGTCCACGTCGTCAGCTTTGACGCCCGCGTCGCTGAGCGCGCCCAGCAGGTTGCCGGACCGGTTCTCCAGGTGGGCGTGCGGGCCGGGACCCATGCCGGTATCGACCAGCACGGTCTGTCCGCCCGATCTGACGAAGAAGCTGCCGTAGTAGAGCTGCAGCAAGCCGTTTTCCAGCACCTCGTCTTCGTACGGCGCCCACGCCTCGCGTGGCTGTTCCCTGATGAAGATGGTCGGGTCGCGCGGAGGCGGCACCATGTCCAGCACCGCTACTATCTCGACGTTTCCGACTCGGATCATGTCAGTCATCTGTCGTTCATCCTTGATCTATTTTGGATTTTGATCTGGCAATCGCCCGTGCTTGGGAAGCTACTCGCCCAGCTCGAAGGTCTTTTGCCACACGCCGGGCGACTCGGGGAGGTGGATCATGGCCTCTCGCATACGCGCGTTGTCGGGGTGAGCGGTCTGCTGAGTGAGCCACTCCTGGCCCTTTGATACTTCGGTGTCGTCGAACTCGTACATCGTCAGGTAGATCGGGGTGCCAGTGACCGCTGTGTAGCGCCGTCCTCGCCTGACCCCCGGAACGGTCTCGTAGTTTGGGATATAGACCGTGTTGTACCAGTCGTTCCACTCGTCTTCGACATCTGCGGGGATGTCCATCCTGCCGATCTGCAGCGCCGGCGCCATTGGGCTGGACGCGATCTCGTCAGTGAGCCCAGTTGGGTGGACCATCTCGTACACGTTGCGGACGTAGGTGGTCGCTGTGTACTCAGGCGACATGCGCTGCGACCACTCGGTCGGCTTGGACCTCACCTTCAGGTACTCCTCCGACTCCATCACGGCCGAGCTCTCAAGCTCGTACACGGCGAGATGCTTCGGTCCGCTCATTACGGCCTCGTAGCGTGCCGCGCTGAAAACACCCGGAATCGACAGCCGCTCTTCGATGTGCTCCTCATTGTACCAGCGGTTGAACTCGTCCTCCACTTCGTCCGGTACCTCGCACCAGACCATGAGCAGACCTGTTCCTTTCTTCTGCGCCATTTTTACTCTCCCTTGTCTCGATGGAACGTCGTTCTGAGTGCAGCCAGCCCGTGCCACGCGCGAATTGTATCACGCTCACCCATGCGCTCGACTGCCTGGTTCCAGGACTTGTGGGCGCTCTGTTACGACAAAGAGCCAGCGACCATCAGGCCGCTGGCTCATCTATGCGATGTGCCAAGTCAGGCTATGGACTCAGCCAAGGTCTTTCGATTGTTGGGCACGGCACAAACGAAGCAGTGTCAATCACCCTCACCCTAGCCCTCTCCCTGAGGGAGAGGGGACAACTGTCTGATTGACCAGCCGGTTTCTCAAATAACCGAAAGACCCTGTGGACTCAGCCGGAGAACTTGACGTACCTCAGCTTCGGTACCGTCATCGGCGTGACCCTATAGTCCTCGACGTGGCCCTTAATCAGCACGTACTGCTCACCTGTGTACCACAATGGCAGCAACGGCGCGTCCTGCACAATCAGATTCTCAGCCTCGTGGTAGAGCTCCACGCGCCGTTCGATGTCCGGTTCGGTGCGAGCCTGTTCCAGGATCGCGTCCAGCTCCGGGTTCGAGTAATTGCCGTGGTTGAGCGCGCTGTCGGTGTGGAACAGGATATCCAGGAAGTCCTGTGGGTCAGGGTAGTCTGCCTGCCAGCCGCTTCCACCGTACGCCTGGAACTTGTTCTGGTTGAGGTCCTGGAGATATGTGGCCCACTCCACCTGCTGGATCTCGACCTCCACACCCAGTTCCTGCCTCCACATCTCGATCACCACTTCCATGTCCAGCCCGATCGAACCGCCTGTGCCGGGCACAGTAACTACGATCCTGGGCCTGGTCTCGGCATCGGGGTACTTTGACTCGCCAAGCAGCTGCCTGGCCAGCTCAGGACTGTACTCCAGCCCCACGAGATCGGAATTGTAACCCGGGAACCCAGGTGGGAGGATTCCGTAAGCAGGCGTGACCAACTCGGAAAGTACCTCGTTCGCGATCAGGTCCTTGTCCACGGCGTAGGTCAGGGCCTGCCTGAACTTGGGGTCGTCGAATGGCGGCTCGCCCGCGTTGAATCCGATGTAGAAGACGGTGAAGCCAGGAGGCGCTATGACGAGGTCTTTGTTAAGCGGTTCGGACGGATCCAGGACCCTGTCCAACTCGAACAGGCTGACTCCAGTTATATCGATCTCGTCGTTTTCATACATTGCCATCGACTGACCGCCCGCAAGATTCATTATGACGGAGTCGAGGTGCGCGGGCTCAAGGTAGAAGTTCTCGTTCCGCTCCAGCACAATCCGCTCGCCCACGCGGTACTCGGCCAACTTGAACGGACCTGACCCGTTGGGAGCGTCCGTCCAACTGCTGCCGCCGGCATCTACGTTCTCCCTGTCCAGGACGTAGGCTGTCGGATACGTCAGCTTGGCCAGGAAGTAGGCCTTGGGAGCGTCGATTTCAATCTGGAGAGTGTTGTCGTCGATGACACGTACTCCGGCGATGTCCGTAGAATTGCCTTCGAGTACGGCGTCAACTCCGACTATATCGCCGAGGTAAGTGTCGGCTACCGGGGAAGCGGTGTCGGGGCTCGCGGCCCGTTCGAGAGACCACTTGAAGTCGCTCGCGGTTATGGGCTTGCCGTCCTGGAACCTGGCGTTGTCGCGGATGTGGAAGGTATAGACCTTGCCATCCTCGCTAATCTCCCAGCTATCGGCAACGTCGGGAACCAACTGGAGGTCGGTGTTCAACGCGACCAGTCCGCTGTATATTTCCACCACCACGCCGGCAGACGTGGTGTCCGAGGACAGGTGGGGATCAAGCGTTGGGGGATCGGACCACAGCCTGCGTAACACCCCGCCGGAGGGCTTCTCTCCAGCCGGCTGTTCATCTACCTTGGCCGCGGCGGGCGGCTCTGCCGGTTTCGGCTGCTGCTCGTCAGCTGCTGCCGGCGCAGATGTCTGCTCCTGGGTTTTTGCAGCGGGCTGGGTTGTGTCTGCGGCAGGCGCCTCTGTCGGCGAAACGGCTGCCGTTTCCGGCATCGCTTCGTCGGTCTTGTCTTCGGAGCCGCACGCTACGGCGGCCAACGAGACGAGCGATATCAACGCTATCAGCAGGAGGACGATTCTTGACATGGTAATACCCTCTGTCGGTTCTGGGAAACTTCGGAATGCCCCGAATTCGGGGCTTCAACACCTATCCAACGCTCTGGGCTCTCCTCGCGCGCGCATATCTCAGAGAGCCTGCCTCTTCCGTTGAATTCACGGGCGGAAGGACTGTTCGTATGGTACAACGCCACGCTTCCCATAAAAGTTATCAACCCATTTACAGACTATATGACTACGGCGTTGGCTTTCCAATGGGAAACTCACTGTGCTCTTTGCCAAAAGTACGCAGAGACAGGGGTGAGCCTGAACAGGATCGTTAGCGCCCGACGCGCAGCCTACGATGCCAGCCGAATGGCGCGGAGTGTCCACTACGTAGTCAGAGAGGGTTCGCGCCTGGAACGAATGATCCAAGGCCCGGGGAGGACCGGCGCGGGGTGGTGGGCGGTACTGGATTTGAACCAGTGACCTCTGCGATGTCAACGCAGCGCTCTAGGCCTCTGAGCTAACCGCCCGCATGGTGTTTCGACAGGTCTCAAGTCTAGCAAGCGCACCAAAACCGGTCAAGAAAGACTGGCCCTCGGAAGCATCGCAAGAGTGGTGGGTGAGGTATCGAGATAGAGAGGACCGGCCTTATTCTTGGACAAACACCTCCAGGGAGAAGACCAGTCCTATGCAGATAACGATCACCCGCACCATACAGATACCGAACGAGACCGAATCTATCAATGAGCTTGAGGGCCGCATACACAACTTTGGTCTGAGTCGGAGAACACAGAGTATGGAGGTCGGTCAGAGCGTCCATAGCACGCCAGGAGGTGGGCACAGTCTGCCACACACTCATGGAACTGCTGGTCAGAGGCAGACCCCAAGAGGCTCTCAGACAGTTGGTGAAGCTGTCCCACAGATACCCGACCGACACTCTGAGGGAGTTGATGACTTATGTGAGCAACAACGCCGATTGGATAGGCGACTACGACTGGCTCAGGTCAGAAGGGTATCCTGTGGGCAGTGGAGCGGTGGACATCGTAATCAACAGGAGACTGACGGGACGCAGAGGAATGAGTTGGAACAGAGCCTGCACAGACGAGGTCGTGGCGCTGAGGGTGCTCACGTTGAACAACGACTGGGACAGCATGTGGCATACCAATAATGCCGCAGCATGATTACCCACCACAGTTTTGATGCTTCCTACCCCTGTCAGCCCTGAGGGACAGGGGGTCAGTTGATTGAGGTTCAAGTTTGAAAGTTACATCAACACACACCTGTCAGGTGAGGAGGCGTGAGAGCGCCGATGCCTGAGTCGAACCAGTCCCCGCAGAAGGCGTGGATGTGCCGCGTCTGCTCGCGTCCGAATGTAGAAGACACGCAGCGATGCGCCAACTGCTGGGCGAACCGGCCCGAAGACGCAGAGCTGCTGGACATGTCGGACGCGCACGCACTGGCTGCCCGGATACGCAGGTCGAGGATACGCTGGCGACTTGTCCGGTGGGCCGTCGGGGTCGTCTGCGTGGTGCTCGCGGCGGCATGGTACATACTGCCGCAGGTGGGGGTGGCGCTGTTCATATCAGATCCGTCGTCGGACATAAGCTCATTGCCGACCGGCGGCGATTGGCCCATGTACCAGCGGGACCTCGCCCACAGCGGCGCGGCGGACGACAGCAAAGCGACGCCGGGTGGCGTCCTGAAATGGCGTTACGCGGCGGACGGGCCCATCTACGCATCCCCCGCAGTGGTCGATGGGACTGTTTACGTGGCGACCAGGGCAGGATCGATCGTCGCGCTGAACGCCGAGACGGGGGCTGAAGTCTGGAAGCGCACCGTGGGAGGATCGCTGAACTCGTCGCCGGCGGTGGCCGGGGATCTGCTGTTCATTGGGCGCTCGGACGGCGGTGTCGAAGCGCGCGATCTGCAATCCGGGGAGATGAGATGGCAGTTCATGACCGGGGACCGGGTGCTGTCCTCTCCGGCCGTCGATCGTGGGGTTGTGTACATCGGGTCCGGCGACGGCAAGCTGTACGCGCTCGACGCCGGAACCGGAAGGGAGCGCTGGACGTACCGCACAGGGCAATGGATCAGCGGCTCCCCGGCGGTGTTCGGGGACTCGGTGGCCATCACGTCGTTCGATGGACTGCTTCACGTGGTGAACAGGAAGACCGGCAAGAAGCGGCTGGACTTCCACCTTTCCGAGACGCCGCGGAGTTCGGCCACGTTCGGGGAACAGCACGTCCTGGTCGCCGACGGTCGGGGCCGGCTCAAGGCCGTCGACTGGCGGGAGCGTACGTTGCCGCTGGAGTGGCTGTGGCTGAAAATTCGGATACAACTTTTCTACTGGGGCATGTCGAATGAACTTCTGAGGCAGAAGGGGTTTGTCTGGGGCGTGACGACAGGAGACAGCTTTATGGGGACGCCGGTGGTCTCGGACGGTCGCGTGTACGCCGCCAACTTCGGAGGCGAGGTGGTCGCGGCCAACGAGGACACGGGCGAAGTGGTCTGGCGGAGGCAGGTCGGCGCTCCGGTGTCGGGGTCGATGTCCGCTGTTGGCGACATCGTGCTGGTGGGAGATACCGACGGCATTCTCTACTCGCTGGATGCGAAGAGTGGGGAGCTGCGATGGCAGTTCCAGACCGGCGGGCAGATTAGCGCGACGCCGGTTGTGGTGGACGGCGTGGTGTACGTGGGGTCGTGGGATGGGGCGCTGTACGCGATCGAGTAGGGGCTGGCATCGTCTGTCCAACCTCAGTTCAGCATACAGGCCCCCAAAAGGGCCACCAAGTCGCATTCCTGATATTCGTTGAGATTGCGCCTGTCGATTTGGCAGACGCCATAAGTGCGAAACAGCACCGACTGAAAATGAGTCAGGAGGCATTGGCGTGTCTGCTGGGCGTTCACCGATCCACGATCTCCCGATGGGAAAAACAAGTGAATATTGTTGACAGCCCTAAACTTCCTTGATAATCTAATGTTGATCCGTATACGTAAACCTCGACTCTGAATGGAGTTGTCGTCAACGCCTACGGGAGGAGGACATGGTTTGATTCCTAGTTCTCAGCCATAGAGTGGCACGACGGTCGTGGACTGGTTCGGCGCATTTTTCGAGCCCGGACGAAAATCACATCAAGTAAAATACACTTGATGTGCGAGAGAGCTAAAGTCCGTACGCGGACCGAATTCACCCACGTACTAGCCGCTGATGGTCGAAGTGCTCGGGTTATCTGATCGCAAAGCCCGCATATATGCGGGCTTTTCTTTTTGCGATCTAATCCAGTTACCTTCTGGGGTTTCCCGGTCTAACGTACCCATCTGGGTATATGTTGAGGTATTCACCACGCTGGATTTTCCACTCCCCCTCGGTGGTAAACACCGTTCGTCTCCTCTTTCCCGAATCAACGTCCCAATGGAACCCTTTTTCCAATTCATACCCCGAGATGTGAAGTTGCTCGCCACCATGCAGCGCCCCCCTGGGGCTTTTCCAGCGGAGTTCATTGTCATCGTGTCTCTTCGATGGAGGTCCGTGCGTGATTGCGAATTCTCTTCGCCCCTTATCGGTTGCCAGAATACCGATGGATACTTCGGTCTTGAATATGTGAAACGGCAGACACCGTGGGTCACTTTGCCCTTCACAGTCGACGCGATCCAACCACTCTTGAAAGGAAATCAGCGATGACTCCCACACGTCGGCGAAATTCCTCTTTCCTACTTTGAAGTGGAAAGCCTTGTGGTGAAGGAATCTCCTAAGCTCCTGGAAGTGTCTCGGATTCTTGCTGAGCTTCGGCCTGATGGAAACTTGGGCGTCGCCGAACTGCCAGACTCCGATACGCGCATTGTGCGCGCGTTTATACAGGGTGGTAGCGCCATCTGGGGGGATAGCCTCCGTGTATCTTCCATTTGGATGAAGGATGAAACTGAGGACTACGTTGAAATTCCATCCTCGTGCTTTGCACTCCGATGAGATCATCTTTCTTGCTTGTGCGAACAATTGCTGCTGTGGAGAACTAGATTTAATCCTAGGATAAGTCAGCCACAGTTCTACACATCGGTCAGCCATGGCGGCGTAACCTTGTTACTCGAAGGACGGTGCGCGGAGGCAGAATCAAGTTCGACAGTTCCTGCCCTGTCATATCTCGAACTACAGCCAGAATGAGTTGTCGTAGTTGCTCTGTTTCTGCGTGTGCACGGCGAGCTCTACTTACACCAGTGCTGTATAAGTCCCTCGGCGGTTCCAGCCCAGACCGTTCAAACCAGTCAGAGAGTCGAGTGACGACCTGACTGGTCAGAAACCTGTTCCACCTAGGAATGAGGCGTGATGGCAAGCGATAAGTGGGTAGGAGGTTGTTACCCCATGACATCAGTTGGTAGTTATCACTAGCTGTTACTTCGACCTCGCCAGTGAGTGACCCGATGAAGTCCCGCCGCCATTGCGTGTCTGTATCCTCGTCAACTGTCGGCAAGACTAGGTCCCAATCCACTGGCTGGCCAGTTTTCACTTGTGCAGTATCGGGGTCCCAGGAATAGGTTTGGTCACTGGACCGATCTAAGATAGCCTGCCATAGGTCGCTCCGAATCCTTATAGGTCTACCTGTATCGGGCTGGCTGCTACCGTCGACTGGGTCCTGCCCAGGGTTTAGCAGCTTAACTATCGGATGGGGCACCGACGTATCGAGAGATACACGATCTCCGTGTCTCTGAATGAACTCTGTCAGTGTGCCAACACCATAGTTCTCTTCTCTGAAGGTTCGATCTGTGAGGGACAACATCCGACTCTTCAGCGCAGCTGTGGTCATCTGGTACCAATCTAACTTCCCGGAGGCCCTAGCTTGTTGAAATGCACTGAGGATCAATTTGCCACCATCCGGCACATCGGTGTGACTTGGAATCTCCTTGTCGGACCCTATGGTCGGAGTACCCCGTTCCTCTTCTTGGCTTTGTGCAGGAATTGACGAATCTGACGTATCTAAGGTGATGTCAATTGGCTCTTCAGCCTCGTCGTTCTGTTGCACATCCGCACCATCCTGGGTCTCTAGCCCTAGGAGAGATCTGATCTGAGCTAGTTTTTCCTCTGCACTCATGTCGGTCACGTTCTTCTCCCTCGCCAAACTTCAAATAGGCACCACTTGTGTGTCATTGGGAGATTGTCAGCACTAGAGGTTTCTATCAACTTAAGATCCTCCTGCCAGAGGAGAAGGGCTTCGGGAACGCCCGGCTACATGCGGTGGGCGAGCTTGGGGTCGAGGATGTCGCGGAGACCGTCGCCGGCGAGGTTGATCGATGTAACGGTAACGGCGAGCACCAACCCGGGGAAGAAGATCACCCACATGGCCTTGTGGATGAAGCCTCGTCCCTCGGCCATGATGTTGCCCCAGCTTGGGTTGTCGATCGCTGGGATTCCGGCTCCGAGGAAGCTGAGGTATGCTTCTGTCAGCATTGCGCTGGCGGCTACGTAGGTGCCCATTACGATGATAGGCGCCATCAGGTTAGGGATGACGTGTCGGACGAGAATCCGGCCGTGGCTCGCGCCTATGGAGCGCGCCGAGTCGACGAACGGCTGCTCCCTCAGGCTCAGAACCGACGCGCGTGCGATTCTCGTCATGCGGGGCGTGTCCACGATCACAATGGCGATGATGACGTTCTGGAGGCTCGCGCCCAGAATCACCATCAGCGCGATCGCCAACAGTACGGTTGGAATCGCCATCAGCCCGTCCATGACACGCATAAGGACGGCGTCCACCTTGCGGAAGTACCCCGACAATGATCCAAACGTGGCTCCGAAGATCATCGTCAACACGGCGACACAGGCTGCGACCATGAGCGAAATCCTGCCCCCGCTCATGGTGCGGCTGAACACGTCGCGCCCGAAAGCGTCCGTGCCGAACCAGTAGTCTGCGGATGGGGCGTCGAGTCGCGCGTCCATGTTGATCTTGGTCGGTTCGTTCGGGATGACGAAAGGCGCGACCAAGCTGATAAGCACCAGCACGGCGAGGAGCGCGAGTCCCACCGTCATCGTGGGCTCTCGCACGGCGGTGTTGACAGACGTTCTCCACGCCCGCGCAGCCAGCGAGGGCCTCTGTTCAAGCAGCGTATTTCCGGTCGCCTGTGCCATCAGTACCTGATCCTGGGGTCAAGGAAAGCGTAGGTTATGTCGACAGCCAGGTTGATGAAGACGTAGAAGCTGCCGATGAGAATTATCATCGCCTGGATTATAGGATAGTCGCGCGTCGCAATCGCCTCGACCGCCAGCCGACCCAGACCCGGTATCGCGAACACGCTCTCGGTTACTACTGCTCCTGACAGAAGCCCTGCCAGGCCCAGTCCGATAACGGTCAGTATCGGCAGCGACGCGTTCCGAAGTGCGTGCCGGATCAGTACGGTCCTCTCAGTCACTCCCTTCGCCCGCGCGGTTCGCACATAGTCCTCTTTCAGGACTTCCAGGACGCTCGCCCTGGTCATTCTGGCGATGAGTGCGATGACGACCAGGCCCAGGCTTAGAGCTGGCAGGACGAGATGACGCACGTACTCCCACAAATCGTCTGTGAGTTTCACATAACCCGCAACGGGCAGCAGGGGATTGTCCATTCCAAACGCCCACAGGCCGAAGATCCAGATCAGGATGAAACCGAGCCAGAATATCGGAACCGAAAACCCCACCGCCGCGAACACCATTATGGAGCGGTCCGTTATCGAATTCGCTTTCCACGCAGCAAGAACGCCCAGAGGTATTGCCACCAGTACGGCTATAAGCTCAGTGGCGACCGTCAGAGAGACCGACGGTCCCACACGTCCCTTAATCAGATCGAATACCGGTCTGCCTGACCTGATAGACGTGCCAAAGTCGCCCTGCGTGATACGCCCGGCCCACTTGCCCAGTTGGACGTATATGGGGTCGTCGAGTCCGAGACGTTCGCGGATTTTAACGTACTCGGCGTGGGTGGCCTCGTTTCCGGCAATAACCGCGGCGGGGTCGCCGGGTGTGAGACGCAACAGGAAGAACGTGAACAGGCCAACGACCACCAGAACGGGGATCGTGGCCAGCAGTCTACGAACGATATAGGCGAACAATTGGCCTCAGATCTGAAGTCGAGGGGTGACGACTTCACGTCCGGGATTCAGTTCCCCCGCTCAGCGTAGCCGAACGGGGGAATATGTACTAACTTACCTGACTTAGCGTGGGTCCTTGGACCGGCGCTCCGACTCGCCCCACCATACGTTGAGGAAGAGCGGGGAACCTACGGGCGCGCCGCGAACGTCGACGTCCTGGAGGTCCTTGTCGTAGATGCGAAGCTGGAAGAACTGGCCGAAGGTCACCCTTCTGGGGTCCTCCCAGGCAGCGTCAGCCATCTTGCGGGTAACCGCGAACTGCTCATCGAGACTCGGCGCGGCGGCGAACTCGGACCTGAGCTGAGTCATCAACTGTCCAGTCGCGGAGTCCGCTGCATAGTTAGTCTCGCCGACCCTGTAGTGCGTCGCGACCAGCGGATGGTAGAGGTTGCTGCTGTTCCAGTTGGTGAATATGTGCCAACCTTCCGCGCCTCTGAAGATCGCGATCTGCCCCGCCCAGTCAGTTGACTTGACCTCAGCGTTGATTCCAACTGCCGAGAGCTGCTCCTTGAGAACCGGCGCTATCGGGTGGATCGTCGGGAAGTCCGTCGGGTCCAGAATGATGATCGGCTCGCCGGAGTAACCCGACTCGGCAAGCAGCTGCTTGGCGCGCTCGGGGTTGTTCTGGTTGTAGAGCTCTTCGTTGTCTGTGTGCTCGGCCCAGGGCGTGCCGCACATCTGAAGCGATGGGCAGAGCTGCCAGAGACGCGAGTCGCCGTAGCCCTTCATGATGTCTTCGGCGTTCACTGCCGCCTGTATGGCCTGGCGCAGCTTCTGGCCGCTTTCAGTGAACCCCAGCAGCGGGTCGCGTGTGTTGAGGCCGATGTCCGGCTGCGCGCCCGGAATGCCGATATGGATCGACACCTGGTCCGAGTTCTTCAGCGCCTCTTCGTAGAAATCCGAAGATACTACGTCGAGGAAGTCCACGGTTCCAGTCAGCACCGCGGCGACACGGGTCTCCTGGTCGGGGATCTCCTTCATGTGGAGCCGATCGAAGTAGGCGAGCTTCGCGCCAGCCCGGTAGCTTGGCTCTTCTCGCCTTGGGACGTACTCCTCGTACCTGTCCAGGATGATCTCGTTGCCGGGGTCCCAGCTTATGTACTTGTACGGACCGGACGCAACGAAGTCCTGGACCAACTCACCCGCCGGATACTTCTCGGCGGTCTCCTTGGGCATGATGTTCGGCTGCGTGCCGCCGACATAGCCGAGCGCCGTCATCAACAGCGCGGACGGCTCGCTCAGAACTATCCTGAACGTCTTGTCGTCAACTGTCTCGAATCCCTCCCAGATCTCGTTGAGGATCGGGCTGAAAGACGTGTCCTGCTCCCGGAACCGTTTGATCGACGCCTGTATGTCTTCAGGCAGAACCTGGGTACCGTCATGCCATGTGAGGTTGTCGCGAAGCGTGAAGGTGTAGGTGCTGCCATCCACCTCCCAGTTGTCGGCCATGTCGGGGTTGATGGAACCCTGCGAGTCCCACTGGGCCAGCGATTCCCAGAAGTGCCAGGACACGCCTCGTCCGATGGCCGAGCCGGACGTCATGGAGTCGAGGTTTCCCACGCTGCCCTGTGGAACCCAGACGAGAGTTCCGCCAAACCTGTCTTCGGAGAAGATGTTTGTGTCGGCGTCGGAGGCCATCATCGGGCGTGAGGTCGTTTGCTGTGACGCCATGATGGGCTCAGCAGCCTTCGGGGCGCCCGGAGGCGGAACGGCGGTCGCGGCCGGAGCCGCGGCAGCCGGCTGCATGGGAGCTGCGGGCTGCGCGACCTGTCCTCCAGCGGCAGGAGCCGCCGGAGCCGCGGGCGCGGCAGGCTGCGGGGCCGCGGGCGCGCCGGGATCCTCCGCAGTGCTGCACGCCATCGTCAGTAGGCCCAGAGCTAGGGTCAGGACCACGATGGGGGTTACAAATTTCAGTCGTCTCATTCACTCCTCCAAGAGCGTCGCTTGATCGCGCGCAACATTCGTCGCGAGCGTCAAGGGGAGTTTAACCAGACTGGAAGGCTTCGGTCAAAAGGGGTGGGGGATTAGATGCTGTACCAGCCGGTGTGGGCTGTTCGCAAACCGCCCCTACGAGGGAGACACGAGAGTCAGAACCCGCCGTGGGTTTTCGACCATGATCTGGCGCTGGGCCTCGTCGCTCACGCCCAAGGTGCTGAGATAGGGCATAAATGTCTCCTGTATGTAGGTGTATCCGGAGCCGCCGTACATACTGAGATGGGACTTCCAGCATACGTCTTGGGACAGCAGAATGCGGTCGCCGTACCCAGCGTCTATCATCTGGGGAATCGCGACTGCGACTCGGTGGTCGCGGGCAGGTTCCTCGGAGGTGCGCACCACGCCGAGAGTGTCGAACTGTATGTAAACTCCCCGCGCAAGCAGCTCCAGCATGAATGGCACGTCGTCAGCCATCGAGCAGGAGTGTCCCAGGATGGTGCGGGTGAGGTCGGCGCCCTCCTCCTCGACGATGTCGAGAACGTCCTGCTTCTCGGACTTCAGAGGAGGCGAGTGGAACGATATCGCCGCGCCGGTCAGCAGGCTTGCCCTCGCCGCGGCGCGGACGCTACGGGCCTCGTTGTCGGTGATGGGATCGCCGTTGACGCCTATCTCGCCAATGATGCCGGACCGGATGCCTGTGTCTCCCACGCCGACGGTAACGTCGTGGACGATCTCGTCGGTCAGGGTCTCGACGCTGCGAGAGTCCATGTCGTCCGGGTGAAAGACCTTCTGGTACCAGCCCGACCCCATGACGATGTTGAGCCCTGTCGAGGTCGATGCGTTCTTCAGGGCCTCGGGGTCTCTGCCGAGCCCCCTGCTGGTCACGTCGACTATAGTCTGCCCTTCCAGAGCGCGAAAGTGGGACACCTCGGCTATGGCGCTGTCCTCCGTGTCCAGCACGTAGTTGTCCAGGAGCGGGAGGACACGGCGCGCCAGGTGGAGGTTGGACAGATCCAGGTCCGCTTCCCACACGGCGCGTTCGGCTGGCGTCAGTTCCGGGTCAGGCAGGTGATTCTTACGCAGGTCGAGATAGAGGTGCTCGTGCATCAGCGTAAAGCCGAGGCGGTCAGGTTCGACCGCCCCGAGCACCGTCATTGCCTTGCCGGCTGTGTCCGTCACGGTACACCCTATTCCTTGACGCCTCCGTAGTGGAGGGCCTGTCCAACGATGTCGACGTCCACCAGCTCGCTGTGAGCGGCCAGAAGCTGCCGGGTTACCGGGCCCGGAACGGTGTCGCCGACGGGTCGGAGATCGACCATGCTGACTGGGACGATTCTCGGGCTCGTCCTGGAGAAGAAGACCTCGTCGGCGGTGTACAGGTCGTAGGGCTGTAGGTCCTCCTCGACCACGTCGATGTCCAACTGCCCGGCAACGTCGAAGATGACACTGCGAGAGATACCCTGCAGGATGCTCTTGTCGGTGGCTGTCTTGAGTACGCCGTCCTTGACGAGGAAGACGTTGTAGCCAATGCCCTCGGTCAGGTTGCCGTCCTGGTCGAGCAGGATCGGCGATGCGCCGGGGTCGACGTCAGAGGCTTCCAGTTCGGCGAGCACGAAGTTCGCGCGGCTGTGGTGCTTGACCTTGGGGTCCATCATGTCGCTGGAGTAGCTGCGAGTACGGGCGATGACGCCGTGAGCGCCTTCGACGTAAAAGCGTGCGAAGGACTCGAACGCGACGGGCTTGACGGCGACACACACGGTTGCAGAAGGGGGGTCGGCCACGCCGTGCCCCACGCCGCGAGTTATGAACGGGTGAATCTGGAAGTCGCCGGCCTCGTCGAGGCGGTCGATGTTCATCTGGACGGCCTGCTCGCAGACGTCGGTCATCTCTTCGGGCGTCAGGCCCGGGTCGATGCGCATGTACTTGAGCGAGCGGTACAGGCGGTCGATGTGCCGGTCGAGAACGAACGGCTTTCCGCCAAAGGTGCGGGCGATGTCGAATACGACGTCGGCGACGACAAAGCCGCGGTCCTCGGGCGATATGGTGACGTCGCCGTACGGAATCCACTCTCCGTTGAAGTATGCCGTGTAGGTGCTGCTGTCAGTCATTGCGGTGTTTCTCCCTTTGTGATTGCCGGTAGTTAACGGTCTATTTCAAGTGGATCGAGCACGCTGTTCGTGCTAATTTGCCAAGCCAAGCCGGCGTAGATCTTCGTATCGCCAACTAGCATCGGTGATAATTCCCCTGAGAGTTCCAATCGGGAACGTGTCGCCGAGTCGGTGATAGGATACAACGATTCTACGACCGTCTGTATGTCTGTATATGCGGTGGCTCCCTCTGGTCCTTTGCAGTAGAAACCCGTCATCGCGCAATGCTCTGACAAGTCGACGGGCGATTATCCCGCGCGGGACAGGTCCGGTCACACACTGACCACCAGTTCGGAGTGGACACGCAACGTGCTCTCTTCCGCATGGACATCCTCAGGAATCTGCTCCCCGGCAGCTACGATGTCTTCGATGTACAGCGCGACCGCCTCTTTTATATTGGTCAGAGCTTCCTGATGGGTGAGTCCCCACGTATGACAGCCGGACAACGCTGGGCAACTCGCATGAAACGCCCTGGCGCCGTCCTCAAACTCGTCTTCCTCGATAACAACGCAAAAAGTGTATGACAAGGCATAAAGCTCCCGTAGGTCAGAGTATATTGTAACACCCTGGTTTGGCGCTATGTGCCTCGCAGGCGAGGGTCGAGCACGTCTCTGATCGCGTCTCCAAAGAGGTTGAAGCCATACACGGCCAGCGAGAGCGCCAGACCGGCCTCGACGATGTCAAGAGGTTCGACGATGTACCGTTTTGAGCTTGCTCACCAGGGCCCACGCTGCTGGCAACGTCAGTGTGGCTAGATAGAGTTTCATCAGATCGCCGACGATGAATGGGTAGAGGCCCCACTCAAGTGTCTTGGCCCAATCGCGACCAGCCACATCGGCATAGAGCCACAGCAGGCCTGGTACATACAGGATGACGTTGCCTGCTAACATCGCAAGCAACCCCAAGGGCTTTCTGTCCCATAATCTCTCTGCGAAGAACCCGGTTACCCAGGCGGCGAGTATGAATCCGACGATATAGCCGCCACTGGCAATCGCCCAGGGCAGACTCGCGCTTCCGACCCACGGGAACAGGAAGTGCACCCCCCAAGTGCCGTCCATGGCCAGCGCATCTGAGCCGGGGGCGAAGACCGGAATGCCAATCATGCCCATCAGCATGTAGATCAGCAGCGATCCGGCTCCGCGGTTCGCTCCGAGGGCCCCGCCTGCGACAAGCACCGCAAAGGTCTGGCCCGTTATGGGTACCGGCGTCCAGGGAAGCCTAATGGCCATCTGTGCAAACAGTGCGACAAACCAGGCGAATCCGAACATTAGCGCGAAGTCTGTAGCTATTCTCTGGGCTCGCGTTTGGACCCAGACGGTGGGTACCAAGACGTCTGCGAGAACTGCCGGTCTAGCGACCATCGACATGTCAGTCTCTCCTGGGGATTTATGTGATCGTCGAGGGGAATGCTAGTTATGCTGGTGTGGTGTGTCAAGATTAGTAACGGGTGCCACCACAGCTCTGTTCACACCGTCGGGGAATCAAGGCTCAGCGCTCAGGGTGCTGGCCGGATACCGTCAGCGTTTTCGTTACCAGTCAGTGACCCTGAGAAGCTCAATCTCTCCGTCTTTGGGCAATCCGGACCGGGTCGTGACATCCAAGGATGACGTACGCATCCGCGTGTAGAGGTCGAAGTCCATGTACAGCATGTGGTTCGTGGTCAGTATGAATGGTATCTCGCCCGCGTCGAGAAGGCGATTGAATTCGGCGTCGTCTATGAGCGGGACCATCCTGTACTCGGAATAGAGCGGCAGGACGGGCTGACCTGTAATCAGCGCCACCATTGCGCCGGTGTTGTAGGTGTCGCTCGCGAGGATGTAGCGTGCGTCCCCACGACGCTGGCGGACGTACTCCAGAGCGGCCTCGAGCTGGTCGAACTCAGTCCTAACTATCGCCGTTATCAGCGCGCCCTGTCTCTGGCGGCGCTGCTCGGCGAGCGTCGGCTCCGGGCCGGTAAAGTCGGGAACGTCGATCTGGTCGAACCCGATTCTGCCGAGGGTGTCGTCGCGCGGGTTGGTGACGTTGTGGACCGTGACAGTGGCCGTCAGCGCGACGGCGCCGATGCAGGCGACCGCCAGCGTCAGGGCGGCCAAGTCTATCCCGCGTGGACGCCACCTGAAGTAGACGAACACAGCGGCGGCGGCGATAGCCACGGCGAACACCAGCGCGAGATTGGAGGCGGTCCTGAAGTATGGAGCGATCTCGCGCACCTGCCCGTACACCGACGCGCAGTAGAGCACGCCGACCAGGGCTCCGGCGAACACCAGCCATGCCGCGACGCTTCCTCGCCGCAGCAGCGCCGGAATGGACGCGACTCCGATGCCGGCCAGAGCTGCCACAGCGGGGGTAGTGACCGTCCAGTAGGTCGCGAGCCTGATCGACGCGCCACCGAACCCGATTCTGCCGACTCCGAACCAGACGAGCCACAGGTCACCGAGGTCGAGTCCGGGCAGGGCATCGGCTGGAGCAGACCTCGACAGCCTGCGAGTCCACACCGGCCCGACGTACGAGCGGGCGCGCTCGGCCAACCACGGGTAGGGGCAGGTTTCAAACCTGCCCCTACCCAGTCTAGCTCCGAACTCCCAGGCCCGATTCCAGCCACCGCCAAGCACGGCGAAAACGCCAAGCAGCGCTGCTGGAAAGAGCGACGCGCCGAAGTACACGCTCATCGGGCCGGTGACGAACCAGAGAATGTCGCGGCGGTGTCGCGCGCCGTACTCCAGCTCACCGTACCTCTCGAAGAGATTCCAGCCGAAAATCATGTCCCAGACGTTGTCGGCGTGCATCACGGTGTCGTATGCGCCGGGCGTGAGCCAGACGAGTGTCGGCCACCAGAACGCGGTGACCAGGAAGACGGCCGCGCACTTCAGTCCGGTCCTCACCAAGCTCGGCCACGGCTGCCACCTGTACGCCAGCGCGAGCAGGGCGAACGCGGGAGCGGGCAGCAGTCCCTGCCACAGCTTTACCATGAACGCCAGTCCAAGAATGAACGCGCCGACATAGTAGAAGCGCTCGCGCTTTTCCTGCACGGCCCGGACGACGAAGTAGGCTGCGAACATCATCGTTGCGGTGGTCACCGGCTCGATGAAAGTTGCGCGGGAGTAGTTGACGTCCAGCGGCATGACAGCGAGCGCGGCGGCGGCGATCAGAGCGGGAACGGCGCCGCTGCATCGCCTCACGATCACGTAGATCAGCACGACGGAGCAGATGCCGGCGATCGCCACGGGCAGCCTGAACGACAGGTTGGAGGGTCCGAGCAGCGCGATGAAAAGGCCCTGGTACCAGAAGAACAGCGGGGGCTTGTCGGCCAGGATGGAGCCGTCCGCGAACATGTTGGGATAGAGCCAGTCGTGGGAGGACTTGTAAGCGTGCGACGAGATGGACGTGTAGATCGCGAGTCCGGGGTGGCCGTGGCTGAGGTCGTACAGACGCATCAGGGCCGCCACCGCCAGCACCGGCGCGAACGCTGCCATGTGAAGATGGCGCTTCGCCAGCCGCGCCGCTGCAACGCACGTCCTTTTCAGGGTGGCAGACACAATAAGACCCCCGAGGTCTCAGCACTCGTCTAACGCGGATGATATGTCCGTGTCGGACAGGGGTCAATGAGACTGTCCCAGATTATCGGGCAGCCTCTGCGCATAGCGCCCTACCACCCCTGGATTCCAGCCTTCGTCAGAGTGACGGAGACGGCTTTGTCTACCAATCTGGGACAGCATCGGGGTCAGTTTACTCGGAGATGGCCAGGAAATGCCGGTGCTACAATTGAGGCGCCTGATATGACCACTGGGTGAAAGGCATTCGATGCAAGATACACAGCTGGGCCGAATCTCGAATTTCGTCTGGGGCGTGGCCGACGACGTGCTGCGCGACCTGTACGTGAGGGGCAAGTACCGCGACGTCATTCTGCCGATGACGGTTCTCAGGCGTCTCGACGTGGTGCTGGAACCCACCAAGGACGAGGTGCTGAAGCGGAAAGAGTTGCTGGATGGCGCCGGCATCACCGCCCAGGAGGGTCCGCTGAGACAGGCTGCGGGGCAGGAGTTCTACAACGCCTCTCCGTTCACGCTGAGAAGCCTGCTCGGAACGAGCAGCCGCCAGCAGCTCCGCTCCAACTTTGAGGCGTACCTGGACGGGTTCTCGTTGAACGTGCAGGACATACTGAACAACTTCGAGTTCCGCAACCAGATCCAGCGGCTGTCCGCTGCCGATGCGCTGGGGACTCTGATTGAGAAGTTTACTTCGCCGGACATCAATCTCTCTCCGGAACCGGTGCAGAACGCAGACGGCAGCATACGACTGCCCGGCCTGGACAATCACGCGATGGGCACGATCTTCGAGGACCTGGTGCGCCGCTTTAACGAGGAAAACAACGAGGAGGCGGGAGAGCACTGGACTCCCAGGGACGCTGTGCAGCTCATGTCCCGGCTGGTATTCGACCCGATAGCCGACCGGGTGCAATCAACGGCATACCTGCTGTACGACGGCGCCCTGGGTACCGGCGGAATGCTGACTGTAGCGGAGGAGAGGCTTCAGGACATCGCATCTCAGCGCGGCAAGCAGGTGTCCACTCACCTGTATGGACAGGAGATAAACGCTGAGACTTACGCGATCTGCAAGGCGGACCTGCTTATCAAAGGCGAGGGACACTCGGCGGACAACATCGTGGGCGGGCCGGAGCACTCCACACTGTCGAACGACGCCGCGCTGTCCCAACCCTCGTGGCCGCGGAGCTTTGACTTCATGCTCAGCAATCCGCCCTACGGCAAGAGCTGGAAGAACGACCTGGCCAAGATGGGCGGCAAGAAGGGAATGAACGACCGGCGATTCGTCATCAGCCACGCAGGGGACCATGAGTACTCTATGGTCACGCGCACCAGCGACGGGCAGATGATGTTCCTCGTCAATATGCTTAGCAAGATGAAGAGGGACACGCCGCTCGGAAGCCGCATAGCCGAGGTCCACAATGGCAGCTCGCTGTTCACGGGCGACGCGGGGTCTGGCGAGAGCAACATCCGCCGCTGGATCATCGAGAACGACTGGCTGGAGGCGATTGTCGCGCTGCCTCTGAACATGTTCTACAACACCGGCATCGCCACCTACGTCTGGGTGCTGTCAAACAGGAAGCCAGCGCATCGCCAGGGTTTCGTGCATCTGATCGACGCCGCACAGTGGTCCACTCCGCTGCGAAGAAACCTGGGGCAGAAGAACTGCGAGCTGTCGGACGAGGACATCGCCCGCATCTGCGATACGTTCCTGGCGTTCGAGGAGACGGAGCAGTCGAAGATATTCCCCAACGAGGCGTTCGGCTACTGGAAGGTGACGGTGGACCGCCCACTGAGGCTGGTCGGCACTGAACCTGAACGCGCTTACAAGGCCAAAGAGATCAGGGAGCTGAGGTCAACCGCCCAGCGTTCCGAGGACGCGCCTGCGGTCATCAAGAAGATTCACAGGCGGGGTACAGCGCCCGACCCTCTGCACGGGATGCTAGAGAGGGAAATCGGCGGCAGGACCGTCGTGGTTGAGTACGAGCGCGATCCCGAGTTGCGGGATACGGAGCAGGTGCCTCTCTTGGAAGAGGGTGGCATTGACGTATTCCTGCGCCGGGAGGTGCTGCCCTACGCTCCCGATGCCTGGTACGACCCGGGCAGTGTGAAGATCGGCTACGAAATCAGCTTCACGCGGCACTTCTACAAGCCTGAGCCGATGCGGCCGCTAGAGGAGATCACAGCCGACATCCTCGCACTTGAGCGGGACACTGATGGATTGGTGGCTGAGATCGTGGGAAGACGCCCGTTCATGTAAATTGATGTTGGCGTTAACCAATTCAATCGCTATGAGACTTTTCTCATAAGGTTCGGGGTGCTATAGGTGAAATTTCAACAATACAGTCTAGGACACCAACCTAGAGGCACAGTGGTTGAAGTGACGCTATCCGGTAGCGCTGCCAATGTTCGACTGCTCGACGGTACAAATCTACAGAAATATCGTGCTGGGCGTCGGCATCAATACCAAGGAGGACTGATAAGAAAGTCCCCAACTCGCTTGACGATCCCTCGCCCAGGCACTTGGTATGTAACTATTGATATGCGAGGGTTGAAAGGTCAAACCCGGGCCTCAATCCGAGTCATTCCTCTCGAGGCAATGACTCCACTTCCGGAGTACTCCCCACCCCCGCTGGCAAGTATGGTTAGACCCGTGCTTACTCCTAACTTCACTAAGGCCCAGTCCCCCGACTCTGAAAGCTATGATGTCTTCATATGTCACGCTACGGAAGACAAAGATGATGTTGCACGTCCGCTGGCAGACGCGCTGGTTTCCGAGGGTTTCCGAGTATGGTACGACGAATTTGAGCTTCGCATTGGGGATAGTCTTCGCAGAAAGATTGACCAAGGTATAGCGCGGAGCCGATTCGGCGTGGTCGTAATTTCCAGTAACTTCTTCGCAAAAGACTGGCCTCAGTATGAGTTGGATGGTCTGGTGACCCGTGAGATGACCGGTGAGCAAGAGATTCTTCCTCTCTGGCATGGCGTTAGCAAAGATGAGGTCATAAGGTATAGTCCGTCGCTTGCCGACAAGTTAGCTCGCAGCACTGTTGACTTTACGATCGCTGAAATCGCGGCTGAAATCGCCAGTGTCATAGGACGCGAGGATGCGGAGTGATCGCTGGAAGAACAATGACTTCTAATCTCGAGCCTTACTCTGCCTACAAGGCCTCTGGTGTCCAGTGGTTGGAGGACGTACCAGAGCACTGGGAGGTGCGACGACTTGGGGTCATGGCTCATATGAGAGTCAGCAATGTCGATAAGCACATCAGAGAGGGCGAAAGACTGGTTCGCTTGTGCAACTATGTTGACGTATACAAGAATGCCCACATCACCGTGGATATGCCTCTTATGATGGCGACCGCCTCGGAGTCCGAGATCGAGAGGTTCCGCCTCCAGCAGGGCGATGTTCTAATTACGAAAGACTCCGAAACTTGGGACGACATTGGAGTCCCATCTCTGGTGACAGAGTCAGCGGAGGATATTGTTTCGGGTTACCACTTGGCGTTGCTGAGGCCTGATCGGCAGATTCTATTAGGCAGTTACTTGGCTCTGGCTCTTCGGAATAAGGCTGCTGCATACCAGTTCCATGTGGAAGCCAGGGGTGTAACACGATACGGTCTGACGCACCACGGAATCCGGTCCGTGATGCTTCCACTCCCACCCCTCTCTGAACAGAAAGCCATCGTCCGCTACCTCGACCACGCCGACAGCCGCATTCAGCGCTACATCAGCGCCAAGGAGCGGCTGATCGAACTTCTGACCGAGCAGAAGCAGGCCATCATAAATCAGGTCGTTACCCGTGGTCTCGACCCCAACGTCCCCCTCAAGCCCTCTGGCATCGAGTGGCTCGGCGACGTGCCGGCGCATTGGAATCTGGTTCGTAATGGACGCCTTTTCGCTCAACGCAACGAAACCGGCTTCCCAGATCTTCCTATCCTTGAAGTCTCACTAAGGACTGGAGTAGATGTCCGTAATTTCGGGACCTCAGACCGGAAGCAAATAATGAGTGTTCGGAGCAGTTACAAACGAGCTGCTAAGGGGGACCTGACTTACAACATGATGCGCATGTGGCAAGGAGCGGTAGGAGTGGCCCCAGTAGACGGACTGGTTAGTCCAGCCTATGTGATTGCTAAACCGCTCCCAGGAACCGTGGCTCGCTTTTTCAGCGCGTTGTTTCGTACTCGGGCATACATGGCCGAGGTTGACAAGCACTCTCGCGGCATAGTCAAGGATCGCAACCGTCTCTACTGGGAAGACTTCAAACAGATGACAACTCCATGCCCACCCCCCGAGGAACAAGTGGCCATCGTTGAATATCTAGGTAGAGCAACGTCGGACATCGACGACGCCGTCTCCCACGCCCGTCGCCAGATCGAGCTAATGCAAGAATACCGCACCCGCCTGATCGCCGACGTCGTCACAGGCAAGATCGACGTTCGCGGAGCAGTTGCAGACGAGGTCGAGGTGTCCATACCCTAGCCGGGAGGAGCCTGGCGATTACACTGGACGTGGGACGATGGCAAGAACGAAATCAACAAGGAAAAGCATGGCATTAGCTTCGAGACCGCATCCCTTGTCTTTAACGACCATTTGGCCATACTTGGATACGATCCATACCCATATGAAGAGCGGTTTCGAACAACGGGCATGGTGTATGGAGTAGTCATACGGGTCGTGTATACGCTCAACTACAGCGACTTTGGGGCAGACGATGAGTTTGGCCGAATTATCAGCGCAAGAAGAGCGACCCGCAGTGAGCGATTGAGATATGAAGAATCAAGACATTGAACTGACGCCTGAGCAGATAGCGGAACTGGAAGCGCTCGCTGCTATGTCTGAAGACGAGATAGACACTTCCGACATTCCCGAAATCGTGAACTGGTCTAACGCAAGGCGCGGCGTATTTCAATTGCCCGCTGACCAACGGCGAAAGGCGCTGTTGGAACTCAAAGGATCCCATCCGGCAGTCGCCGATACATCCGAACACGGCCTGGAGAGTTACATCGTAGCGATACTGACCGGAGTATATGGCTCACCTCCGCCGGACAATCAGCTGGGCGAGCCCCCCACCGCCTACGGCGCGGGTTGGCTTCCCGGCGAACCCTACGACTACGATCGCGAATACTGCATCGACCTGGCGCAGCTATCGGCATTCCTGAGAGAGACGCAGCCGGACACCGCCGAATCGCTCGCGCTGGACAGCGACAACATCACCAGGCAGCGCTTCCTGGCGAGGCTGAAGAACCAAGTCACCAGTCGTGGCGTGGTCGACGTGCTCCGCAACGGCGTCAGGCATGGCCAGCACAATATCACTCTCTTCTACGAGACCCCGACGCCTGGGAATGAGAGGGCGAGGGCGCTCAACGCGCTGAACCGGTTCTCCGTAACCCGCCAACTGCACTACAGTAAGACCAGTCCAGGCATGTCCCTCGACCTCGCGCTGTTCATCAACGGTCTGCCCGTGGCGACCTTCGAGCTGAAGAACCAGCTCACGAAGCAGACTGTGGCCGATGCCGAGCAGCAGTACAAAGACAACCGCGACCCGCGTGAGGACCTGTTCAAGCTGGGCCGCTGCATGGCGCACTTCGCAGTCGACGACCAGGAGGTGCGGTTCTGCACGGAGCTCACGGGCAAGTCGTCGTGGTTCCTGCCGTTCAACAAGGGACGGGACGGTGGCGCGGGCAACCCGGTCAATCCCGACGGTCTCATGACCCAATACCTGTGGAGCGAGACGCTCTCCAGGAAGAGCCTGACCGACATCCTTGAGAACTACGCCCAGCTCATCCAGACCACCGACCCGAAGACCGGGAAGAGGCGCAGGACCCAAATATGGCCGCGCTATCACCAGCTCGACGTCGTTCGCAAGCTGCTGACCGACGCGCAGGAGAAGGGCGCAGGCCAGAAGTACCTGGTTCAGCACTCCGCGGGAAGCGGCAAGTCAAACTCCATCGCGTGGCTGGCGCACAGGCTGGTGGGCCTTCAGAAGAACGGAGAGCCTGTCTTCGACTCCATCATAGTCGTGACCGATCGGATCATCCTTGACAGGCAGATAGGCGACACGATCAGGCAGTTCATGCAGGTGAGCGCGACCGTCGGGCAGGCAGAGCGCGCTCAGAACCTGCGGGAGTTCATCGAGGGCGGTAAGAAGATCATCATCTCCACCGTGCAGAAGTTCCCGTTCATCCTGGACGAGATAGCCGGCGACTTCAGCGACAGGAGCTTCGCCATCATCATCGACGAAGCCCACTCCAGCCAGGGCGGGCGCACCGCCGCGGCCATGTCGGTGGCTCTCAACGCGGACGAAGAGGACGAGGACGAGGACGAGACCTTCGAGGACAAGATACTCAGGATCATCGAGCAGAAGAAGCTGCTCTCGAACGCCAGCTACTTCGCCTTCACGGCGACGCCCAAGAACAGGACTCTCGAGATGTTCGGCGCTCCCGACCCTCAGCCGGACGGCACGATCAGGCATCTGCCGTTCCACAGCTACACGATGAAGCAGGCCATCCAGGAGGGGTTCATACTTGACGTGCTGGGCAGCTACACGCCGGCGGACAGCTACTACAACCTGGTTAAGAAGATCGAGGACGATCCCGAGTTCGACTCGAAGAGGGCGCAGAGAAAGCTCCGCCGGTACGTAGAGGGACACGACCACGCCATCGGGCTGAAGGCTCAGATCATGGTGGACCACTTCCACCAGAGCGTTGCCGGCCAGGGCAAGATTGGTGGTCAGGCGCGGGCGATGGTCGTTACTGACGGGATTCAGCGCGCCATTTCGTACTATCACGCCATTCGAGACTATCTCGCGGAGCGGGGCAGTCCTCACAAGGCCATCGTCGCCTTCTCTGGCGAACACGATTACGGCGACGCGAGGGTGTCGGAGGCGTCGCTGAACGGCTTTCCGTCCAACGACATCGCCGAGAAGATTCAGGAAGACCCGTACCGCATCCTCGTCTGCGCCGACAAGTTCCAGACAGGCTACGACGAGCCGCTGCTACACACGATGTACGTCGACAAGACACTCTCGGGAATCAGGGCCGTACAGACGCTCTCAAGGCTCAACCGCTCCCATCCGAAGAAGCACGACGTCTTCGTGCTGGACTTCATGAACGATACAGACGCCATTCAGGACGCCTTCTCGAACTACTACCGCACCACCATCCTGTCGGACGAGACCGACCCCGACAAGCTGCACGATCTCAAGGCCGCCCTGGACGGCTACCAGGTCTACTCTGACGAGCGGATAGACGAGCTGGTGGAGCTGTACCTAGATGGCGCGGACCGGGACCGTCTCGACCCGATCCTGGACTCCTGCGTGGCGACATACGTTTCGGAGCTCGACGAGGACGGGCAGGTGGACTTCAAGGGTAAGGCCAAGGGGTTCTGCCGAGCGTACGCTTTCCTTTCGCAAGTGCTTCCCTATGGGGACGTCGGTTGGGAGAAGCTGTCCATCTTCCTGAACTTCCTGGTCCCGAAGCTGCCGGCCCCGGTCGAGGAAGACCTATCCAAGGGGATCCTTGAGGTCATCGACATGGACAGCTATCGGGTGGAAAAGCAGGCTGCGGAGTCGATTCTCCTGGCCGACGAAGACGCTGAGATATACCCCGCGCCCGCGACAGGTGGTGGATACATAGCAGAGCCGGACCTGAATCCCCTGTCAGTGATTCTGGAGCAGTTCAACCGGATGTGGGGCACGGAGTTCACAGACGCCGACCAGGTGGGCCAGCTCATCGCTGGGATACCCGAGCGTGTGGAGGCCGAGCAAGCCTACCGAAATGCCCGGCAGTACTCGGACGAGGCGAACGCCCGAGTGGAGCATGATCGGGTTCTGGAGCATGTTCTGATAGAAATGCTGCAGTGCAGCACTGAGCTGTACAAGGAATTTTCAGAGAACGAGAGCTTCAAACGCTGGCTGATGGATATGTCGTTCAATGCGACGTATCAGCCAAGAGTCTGACATGGATTGTTGCGCGGTTCCGCGAGTCGTCTAGCGGGAGCGACGGCGCTGCAACGCCGGCCATTCGCGTTGTGAACTTCTCTCGGCGTTCGATGGTCGGTGCATCCGACTCGTGTGTTGATGTACTATCGTGTGTTATGGAAACCGTTGCACTCTGTCCGGCGTGCGGGCAGTCGAATGACCTTGAGGATACTTACTGCTCCCGATGTCGTGTTCCGATGGAGCGCGCCGACAGGGTCAGCCTTTCGGAAGCGGAGATGCGTCGGCGCAGGTGGCAGGCGGCGGCGCGGCGGCGACGCGTCATACGCTGGGGGTTGGCGATAGCGGTCGCCCTGGCGATAGGTGGCTGGGTGTTCTGGAGCCTGGGTCCCGGCAGCAGACCGCCAGTGCCAACCTCGGCCGTGTCCTCGGCGCCAACGACAGAGGCCGACTGGCCGATGTTCGGGCGAGATCCATCCCACTGGGCTCTCACGTCGGGGCCGGACGCTGTACCCGAGGGCCGGATTGTCTGGCAGCTAAAGACCGGCGCACCATTCGAGTCCTCACCGGCCGTCGTCGATGGAACGGTTTACGTGAGCACCGGGGACAGGCGTCTCATGGCCCTTAACGCAGAGTCTGGGGAGGTGATCTGGGAGATCGACGTGGGCGGTCCGGTCGCCTCATCTCCCGCTGTGGCGGGGGGGCTGCTGTACGTGGGTCTGAGGGATGGCCGAATCATAGCGGTGTCAGTGGAGGATGGGACACAGGCGTGGGAGTTCCTGACGGGCGGCTATATCATCGCTTCTCCGACTGTCAGCGAGGGCATCGTTTACATTGGTTCGAGTGACAAAAGGCTGTACGCGCTTGACGCGCTGACCGGCGAGGAGTTCTGGAGCTACAAGGCAGAGGGCAGACTCCAGGCCAGCGCGGCGGTCTCGGACAAGGTCATCGGTATCGTATCCCAAGGCCGCGCCGCTCAGGTTCTCGACGCGGTCAGCGGACGACACCGGCTCGACTTAAACGTAGCTGGAGAGTCGATCGCGCCGCCTGCACTGGATGACGATCTGCTCTACGCGGTGGACAACCGCGGAGCTGTCGTCGCCATCGACTGGAGACAGAAGGAAGTGCCGTTCGAGAAGACGGCGCGGTGGGTACGTACTCAGATCTACGTATGGCAGTTCGTCGGCTCGCTTCCGCCGCCGAAGGGGTATGTGTGGAACTTCCGCGCGGGCCGCATGAGATTCCAGTCCGCTCCGGCGCTGGGTCACGACCGCCTCTTCGTGGTGTCGGACACGGGCGTTCTGTTCGCCCTCAGTCGCTCAGACGGCAGCCTCGCGTGGATGTCCCAGCTGGATAACGGGGTAAGCGGCAGCCCATCAATAGCGGGCGATACCGTTTACGTGGGCGATAGGGGTGGGATTATATACGGTTTCGACGCGCTCAGCGGCGAGGAGCGCTGGAGGTTCGAGGTTGACGATGAGATCGTGTCGACGCCCGTATTCGCCGGCGGCACGATGTACGTGACCGCCGAGAACGGCGTCCTGTACGCGATTCGATAGAGTCGGCGTCTGTCGCCAAGTTCAGGCGTCAAGATCGGGGGTGTCTCCTGTGATGCCATGGGAGACCATCGCGTCGATGTCTTCGACCGATCTGCCGAGGTAGTCGCGCAGCACCTCGACGCTGTGCTGTCCGAGCCTGGGTGACGGCCCGCCGAGCTTCCCCGGAGTCCGGGACAGCTTCCAGGCGACGCCCGCGTACTTCTGAACGCCGGCCTCTGGGTGATCTATGGTCTGTATAAAGCCGCGCTCGCGAAGCTGTGGATTGTCGGCCAACTCGGTGGCTTTCAGGACGGGCGCGCTGGGGATGCCCTCAGCCTGGAGGAGCCGGGTGATTTCGCAGGCGTCTCTGCCCTGCGTCCAGCCGGACACGATACTGTCGAGATCATCGACGTTGTCGAGCCTGCCCTGGAGGTCCTGGAAGCGGGGGTCGGTCGCAAGCCCAGGAGCGTCCATGGCAACGCAGAGCCGACTCCACTCGTCGTCCGAGCGGACTGCTATAGCGACCCATGAGTCGTCGCCGGCGCACCCACGACCTTCGCCGGGGCAGGCTCTGTAGTTGTTGTGAGGAGCCATGCGGTCGCTGCGGTTGCCGTGCCGCTCCAAGCCTGAGCCGTTCATGGAGTACTCGATCACGCGGTCGGCAATCAGACCGATGGAGGTCTCCTGCTGGGAGAGGTCGATCTCCTGCCCCTGTCCGGTGCGCGCGCGGCGGTGGAGCGCAATCATGATGGCCGATGTCGCCATCATGCCGGCGAAGGGGTCGGTGTGCATGACGCCGGAGTTCATCGGCGGGCCTCCGGAGTAACCTAGAAGCGAGGTTATTCCGGACATCGGCTCAATCGAGCCGCCGTTGCCCATGTAGGTTGCGTAAGGTCCGGTACAGCCGTATGCGGGCATGCGAAGAAGCACGATTGACGGGTTCACCTCACGAAGAGCAGGGTACTCGAGTCCCAGGTTGGGCAAGACTCTCGCGGAGAAGTTCTCGGCGAATACGTCCGAGATGCCGACCAGCTCCAACAGCGCGTCTTTGGCCTCGGCGTAGTTGAGATCGAGCGTAATGCCTTTCTTTCCGGTATTAACCGAGTTGTAGGCGGCGTTACGATCGTAAGGGCGGTCTCCGGGAACGCCGTCGGGATAAGTACCGGACAGCCGGGGCGGGTAGCCGCCGCGCCAGGGGTCGATCCTGTTCAGGGCCTCGATCTGGATGACCTCGGCGCCCATGTCGGCAAGCAGGCGCGTCGCGTAGGCGCCTGCCCAAGCCTGGGTGAGAACGGTCGCGCGCAGGTGCGCGAGCGGGAGTCGGGGGGACATGTCAGTCTGCTCCCGGGCGGTCAGGAGCCTTGCCTTCGCCTGAGTTCGTCCTCAAGTTCGCGTACACGAGCCTCGGCCTGTATGCGACCGGCTCGCTCGTCATCGGCACGGGTGCGCTCGTCATCGGCACGGGTGCGCTCGTCATCGAAGGTCACGATGTGACGGCCTGTCGCGGGGTCGTACCACTCCAGGCGTCCGTCATGCCAACGTATGTTCAGGTCCAGCACGTCGCTGTAGCCCAGCAAAGTGTCTTCCGACAACCGCTCGATCGGCATGGGCCGGTACTCACCGTCCACAAGGCGTTCTCCTGACAGGCGCTCGCCATGAAACTCCCCGGTCTCGTCGAAGCGCCAGTACTCGGGTATCCCCAGCGCGGCGTAGTCGTCGCGCTTCACTCCGATGTCCTTGCCAGCGGTGCTCTCGGAAGCGACCTCCATTACAAAGTCCGGTGGCTTGCCCTGCTCGGAGATGATGTAGCCGTTGCTCTCTTTGTAGGCGATGGGGTCCACGTCGAAGGCTACGAGCAGGTCCGGGTACCTGCGTATGACGTCTCTGCTGGCCGGGCCAGACGCCAAGACGATGTAACGGTCAGCGGTTACCAGGGTGGTGTCGGGGCTGCCGAAGTGCTGGATTAGATGGTGGGAGCTGCCGGTCTTGTGCAGGTGGTCGTAGCTGGTCATCTCGTCGGACTCGCGTTGGGGAGGGTCCGGCAGCCTGAAACGGCTCTGGGACCTGGTGGTCTTGAGTGTGGTCATATCGCACCTCTCTGGGTAGGCGACTATGCCTTGGGTCTAGTGGAGTGGCCAGCCGGGAACGGCGCCTTACGGCTCGGTGGTTCTCCTGAATTCTGATTATACCCCACTCCCACATGAATGAGTCTTCATTCACTCACAACGCCAGGGTCTTTCGGTTATTTGAGAAACCGGCTGGTCAATCAGACAGTTGTCCCCTCTCCCTCGGGGAGAGGGCTAGAGCCTGCCCCGTACTTGATACGGGGGTGAGGGTGACTGACACCGCTTCGTTGGTGCCGTGCCCAACAATCGAAAGACCCTGCTCACAACGCGCCCGCGCATTGCATCCGGGCTAGCGCCGTCCTTAACCGGTGTACTATCATCAAGGTGTCATCGGCATCTACACTCTGGCGGTTTCGACAGCAACCGGCCAGCGAGTCAGTAGCCGCGCCGCACTGCAAGGAGGCATTCTCCCTTGAGGCTCCACCAGCTACTACGGTAACCGAACTTCGTCGTTCCCGGGCCCGTGTATGGCCCCCTGTCCTGCGAATGTTACGGATGCCGCGGTAATTCCCACCAGATGGGTCGTACTTCGGTGGGGGCCTCAAAACGCTCCGAGTGCGTTCACTTCCCGACCGACTTTCCGATCCTTACCGGCAACCTGTCCGGACTGAGTCGCAACGAAGGGTCGAGGATGCTCCAAGTCGTAAACATCTCCAAAAGCTATGGCTCCGAAGTCATCCTGGAAGACGTCTCTTTCGTAGTCAATCGCGGGGAACACGTCGGCCTGGTCGGTCCTAACGGGTCCGGCAAGTCGACGTTGATGCGAATCGTCGCGGGCGTAGAGCAGTCCGACACCGGGCGCGTTATCCTGGGCTCCGGCGCATCGACCGCCTGGTTGCCGCAGGGGTTCGAGGTCGACTCGGCCCAGACACTTGGCGAGGCGGTACGTCGCGGCCTTGCCGAGCACACCAGGGCGCATGAAGGGCTGCTCAGGATTGAGAAGTGCATGGCTCAAGCTGCCGGTCCGGAGCTGGACGCCCTGATCGAAGAGTACGGCCGCGCGTCCGACGACTTCGCGTTGCTGGGAGGCTACGAGGTCGAACAGCGTACAGACGCGGTGCTCCATGGGCTGGGTCTTGGAACGTTCCCGAAAGACACCACGCTCTCCATCCTCAGTGGAGGACAGCAGACGAGGGCCGGCCTTGCGAGCATCATCGCGTGCAACCCCGACGTTCTGCTGCTGGACGAGCCAACCAACCACCTCGACATCGAGGCCCTTGAATGGCTGGAAGAGTATCTGTCCGGGTACGCGGGCGCTGCGGTGATAGTGTCCCATGATCGGTCCTTTCTGGATGGCGCCGTGACCAGCATCCTGGAGCTGGACAATATGCGCCCCGGTATCGTCGCCTATCCGGGCAGCTACTCGGACTACAGCTCAACCAAAGAGCGCGAACTGGAGAAGCAGACCGAGACCTGGAAGGACCAGGAGGCAGAGAAGAGAAGGATACAGAGAGACATCTCCCGCACCAAGCAGACAGCGCTACGCACCGAAACGTCCACGACCCACGACTTCTATCGGCGACGTGCCAAGAAGGTGGCCCGCAAGGCCAAGGTGCGAGAGAGACGACTGCAGCGGATGCTCTCGTCTCCTGACCGGGTGGAACGTCCCAGAGCGGCGTGGACAATGAAACTGGACTTTGGCCGCACACCGCGCGGCGCCTCACGGGTGCTCCTGTTGGAAGACGTCGGTCACGAATTCGATGGGCGGTGGCTGTTCAGGGACGTTGACCTTGTCCTGGAGCATGGAGAGCGTGTTGTGCTCCTGGGCCCCAATGGCTGCGGGAAGTCCACGCTGCTCAGATTCGTGGCGGGCCAGCTATCTCCAACGCTGGGCTCAGTACGGGTCGGCGAAAACATCAGGACGGGCTACATGCCGCAGGACCAGGCCGGACTGGACTGGCGCATGTCCGCGTTGGAGATGGTCCGACAGGCGGCAGATATGACGGAGACCGAGGCCAGGACTCTACTCCACCTGTACCTGTTCGAGGACGACGAGCCGCTGCTGCCTGCCGGCAGTCTGAGCTACGGCCAGCGCTCCCGGCTGTTGCTTGCCAGTCTGGTACTGGGAGGATCCAACTTCCTGGTTCTGGATGAGCCCATGAATCACCTCGACATCCCGTCGAGAGAGCGGTTTGAGGAGGCGCTCGATGCCTTCCCCGGAACGGTGCTGATGGCCGTTCACGACCGTACCTTCATCGACCGTTACGCCACCGCCGTCTGGAGCGTGGAAGACGGCACGATCCGCCGCTACGCTGACCGCAGCGAAAGGCCGGCGCTAAACTGAATTGTACTTGGGAGTTTTTTCCCGTATGCTCATTGCACATGACCACTTTCAAGACGGTTTTTGGTAGGTTGCCAGTTACCAACATGAGGATCAGAGTTTCACTTCCAATCCTGCTGACTCTTGGCGCGACGGTTGCCCTGGTAATCGGCTGCGGAGCAACGTCCGACGCTCAAGACGCAGAAACCTCAGCCGCTCCCCCTGCTCCGGCGCCGGAGACTGTCGCGGTCGTTGACAGTGAGCCGAAGGTCGAGACGGTGGAAATCGGCTACGAAGTGGGTCTTCGCGCTCCGGAGTTCGGCATGAGCCTGCTGGACGGCGCCAAAGTCACATCCTCGGGCCTCGCTGAAGAGGGTACTCCAGTGTTCCTCTATTTCCATGCGACCTATTGACCCACGTGTCGCTCCGAGTTGCGGAGCCTCAAGGAACAGGTGGGTACGGACTACGGTGACCGGGTTGCGTTCTACGTCGTCGGCACAAGCCCTTTCGAGAGCATCGATGAGTTGGAAGATGACAGAAAGGTAAAGGGGCTACCCTGGCCCGTAGCATACGCGGATGAGGGAATGCTGGAGGCGCTGAACATCTCCAATCAGGCCTCGAAGATAGCGATTGGGCGCGACGGGACGATAACCCATCGCTACGGTACAGGCAGGGGCAGCTACGACAGCTGGGCAGAACTGTTCGACGACATCAGCTCCAACTAGCGGGCTGAAGTACCCATACATTTCTTTCAGATTCTGGGAGATCTCTGACTCTCGTTACTCATGAGTCCTAGCATCTCCATCGAAAGGGGGAGGGTTCGTGAATGCGGTAGAACACAAGCCCCTTCTGACCCGGGATGACCTTCCAATGAGCCGGATCATCGAGATCTGTCGGCGGTGGAAGGTGCGGGAATTGGCCATCGACACCGCCCAACAGCGTCCAGCGTTGTCCGTCGCGCACTCGAACGAGTCTGACCCCTTTGAAGCGGTCGACCTGTACCTGATCGCGGATTTTGGCCCCGGCGATTATGAGTGGGGCTTCAAGAAGCATCACTTTGATGTCGTCAATGATCTGGAAAAGCTGCTCGGCAGCCATGTGTGGATAATGGACAGAGGCATTCTCGAAAGGCATGTCGCGGACGGTGCCGAGTGGGCTCGGCACGAGAAGGAGAGCCGTGACGTCATCTACTCAGCCGTCTGAGCTGGGCCCCGAGCCATCCGACCATCCAGGACGGGTGGAGCACTGGTGCGAGGTTGTGATCTGGCTGTCCCAGCACCACCGACGAGATTACCTAGACGGCGAACTGAGGTCCCGCTTGGCCATCTACCATGCGATCGGGCTCATTGCCGATGCCGCCAGGGGCCTGAGTCCCGAGGTCTTCCAAGATATCCCGAATGTCAACTGGGCAGGACTGTTCGGTATGCGAACGATTCTGATTCACCGACCATGGCTCGTCGCCAGCGACAATGTCTGGTCCGCCGCCACCAGGGACGTGCCGGCGCTGCTGGCAGAAATGCGTGGGTACACTGCTCGGTAGGGCAGGTAACAACAGCTTCATGGCGGACGACAGCAACTCGGGCGCTGGCAGTCAGCTCGGAGACTGGGCCTCGAACTACAGTGGACTCCTCCACCGAATAATTTGAGGTAGCAGTGCCATGTCGCTGACTGTTGTTAAGCCGTAGCCTGCCTGTCGGGGAGAGTCATGCCGCAGCATTACCTTGGAATAGACGTCGGCACCACCGCGGTCAAAGCGCTGATCGTGGATGAGCTCGGGGCGGTCGTTGGAGAGGCGGAATCGTCTCTCGATGTATCGGTCCCACAGCCCGGCTGGGCGGAGCAGAATCCGTCAGACTGGTGGGAGGGCACAGTCACGGCGGTCCGGGCCGCGTGCGCCCAGGCGAGGGTACGTGAAGTCGAGTCAATCGGGTTGTCCGGTCAGATGCACAGCTCGGTGCTGCTGGACAAGGCGGACAGGGTGCTGAGGCCGGCGATACTATGGAACGACGTTCGCACCACCACCCAGTGCCGCTTTATAACCGACAGGGTCGGTATTGATGGTCTGCGTCGTCTGGTGGGCAACCCCGCTCTCGAGGGCTTCACTGCACCCAAGCTGCTGTGGATGCGCGACGAGGAGCCACACCTTTTCGACCAGGCGCGCGCGCTCCTTCTGCCCAAGGACTACGTGCGGCTGATGATGACCGGCGAGAAGGCCACTGAGCCTTCGGACGCCGCAGGCACGTTGCTGTTCGACGTGCGTCGGAGCCGCTGGTCGGAAGAGATGGTCGTCGCGCTAGAGCTTGACCCGTCGATACTCCCTGCTGTGCGAGGATCCTCGAGCGTGACCGGTGGACTCACCGCAGCCGCAGCGGAAGCGCTTGGCCTGAAACAGGGCACGCCGGTGGTCGGAGGAGGCGCAGACAACGCCGCAGCCGCGGTCGGCTCCGGGGTCGTCGAGCAGGGAGCCATGCAGACCTCCATCGGCACCTCCGGCGCGGTGGTTGCGCCCATCGAACGGCCACGCGTCGATCCGGGAATGCGCATACACTCATTCAACCACGCCATTGCAGACATCTGGTACCTGATGGGAGTGGTGCTATCCGCAGGTGCGGCCCTGGGTTGGTTCAGACAGGTACTGTCGGGGTCAGGCGAGACGCCTCTTACGTACGACGAGCTGATAGCCGAGGCCGCCAGCACTCCACCGGGCGCGGAAGGGCTGACGTTCCTGCCGTACCTGACTGGAGAGCGTACGCCTCATGCCGACTCGAATGCGCGTGGGGCATTTGTCGGTATGCACACAGGGCATCAGAGGGGGCATCTCGTACGCGCCGTGATGGAGGGAGTGGTCTTCGCGCTGCGAGACTCGCTTGAGTTGATGAGGGGCCTGGGAGTCGACGCAACCGAGGCCGTAGCAGTTGGCGGGGGAGCCCGCAGCGTCTTCTGGCGTCAGATGCAGGCTGACGCGCTCGGCGTACCCGTGGTTACCGTAGCGCCGTCTGGCGGCGCGCCGTACGGGGCTGCTGTGCTTGCGGCAGTAGGCTCCGGCGGGTTCGGATCGGTCAGAGAAGCGTGCCAGACCTGGCTTCGACCACTCAACCGCGTGGAGCCGAGTCCCGAAGTCGCCGACACGTATGGGCAGGCCTACGAGCGTTACCGAAGTCTCTACCCGCGTCTCAAGCCCCACTTCGCGGAGCAGGCGCAGGGCTTGTCGTCCAGCACCTAAACGATCGCGAGGTCCTCATCTATGCCAGCCATTTCCACCACAAGTGTGGCCCCTTCTCGGAGACTCTGATACACGCTGCGAAGAACCCCCTAACATCGTCCCGTCTGTCATCAAAGTATCCGAACGAAGTGAATAGGCTGATGGCTAGATCGAATGTCTCCGGTCGCTGGAAGCTCCGCATATCCTCTTGCACCCATTCGATACTGACACCCTCCTTTCGGGCCAGATCCTTTGCCTGTCGCAGTAGGAACAGCGAGAGGTCCACGCCAGTTACACAGAACCCTCTTTTCGCGAGTGCGGTCGCCTGTCGGCCCGGTCCACAGGCCAAGTCCAGGACATCACCACTCTCGAGGCCCGCAAGTTCGAGAACGCTGCCTATCTCATGCTCCGCATCATCGAACTTTTGCTTCGGGAACATGAATGGATACATCTTTTCCCAGAATGCCTCGTCCTCGAACCTCTCCTGTCGAGAAAGATGCCCTCGACGGAGCTCCGGCGCGGGTCTCTGGCCCCAGATTATGGGCACCCCCCATAATCCACCCTGGTGTCTGCACGTTCGTCGATCACGTCGGATCGAGCCCACTCGCCGAACGCTACGTAAAAGTCATCGACAGAGATGCCAAAGGCTTTCTGAAAAGCTGGCTGCCAGTCGACAACGAATCTGGTTACAAACTCATTGTCGGCAACTCTCTCAGACATCCAGTACGCCTCTGCCTCAGCGAGCAGTTTCCAGTAGTTGAGCCACGCACCTTCATCAACGGATAGTCCTTCCAATACCGGCAGCTCCTCCATCAGGAAGATAGAAGCAAGAAAGGCCAGATCGTAGAACTCGCAGGCCCGCTCTTGCCTCCTCAATTCAAGCTCCGGGTCGTCCCAACCCTGCGGGTTACATTGCAGGTACCGATAGGGGGCCAGTGTATACGGTATGAACGGTGGGCGTTCGGGTCTGGTTGCCTGGTACAAGTAGTCGCCGTACACAGCGAAGCCTTCTACCTGCCATCTTGGGGCAAAACGCGACACCCGCACCTCATCGTAACTACCGAGGTCCACCCCTTCGACACGACTGCCGCCCCAGCCCGCTAACTGGTGCTGCAAGACGTGGATGTATTCATGTGCAATGGTGTTCCACTCTATCGGTCCAGGATAGTACTCGAACACGGCAAACGTGACGCCATCGCGTCCAGTAAGGACGTGGCCGCCGAAAGTCCAAAACCTGGGAGGCGGTTCGCCGGTCACGTCCTGGTAAACGGATTCTTCAAGGGCGTCAGGACTGCCGACCAGCACCACAAAGTCCGTGGCTTCGTAACCGAAACGGTCGCTGAAAAAGCCGCGGACGCGTTCCATCTCCTCACGGTAAATGGCCCCAATCCCTTCCGGGACATCCTCTGTGAAAATCCATCTGGGCGGAGGTGACAACGCAGTGGGCAGCGGTGTCGGTGTAGCGGTGGGGGTAGATGTCGGTTCAGCCGTTGGGGTCGGAGTAGCCGTGGGAGAGGCAGTGGGGGTAGATGTCGGTTCAGCCGTTGGGGTCGGAGTAGCCGTGGGAGAGGCAGTGGGGGTAGGTGTCGGTTCAGCCGTTGGGGTCGGAGTAGCCGTGGGAGAGGCAGTGGGGATAGGTGTCGGTTCAGCCGTTGGGGTCGGAGTAGCCGTGGGAGAGGCAGTGGGGGTAGGTGTCGGTTCAGCCGTTGGGGTCGGAGTAGCCGTGGGAGAGGCAGTGGGGGGTAGGTGTCGGTTCAGCCGTTGGAGTCGGAGTAGCCGTGGGCGGCCGTGTCGGTGTAGTCGTGGGGATGGCCGTCGAGGTGACGTCCAGCTTAGCCGGCAGGTCGCGGACCGTCCGGAACTCCTCGATGGCTCCGGCCTGTTCGTCGGTGCGCCCATCGGAACATCCGACCAGAAGCATGGCGAGTATCGGGACGGCAACCAGCAACTTCCTTGACACCCAAGCCGCTCTTGTGCCGCTAGTAGTACGGTCCGGGCCACACACTGACCTGCCCCCGGTGTTTGTACCACCCGTCAGAGCCTTCAACAATGGTTTCCCGGGCGTCTCACCAAGGTCGGGAAGGTCCCTCTCTCCACCGTCCCACGTTGACGCAATACAAGAAGGGCTCCCGTCCGACGCTGGAAGAGCACGTGACCGACACCGCCTGACGAACTCTGGGAGCGATTAGAGAACAAAGTCGTTGCCTCGTTGGGTGAGGGACCTGAACTTATAGAGCAATAGAAGGTATCTGCTGCTTCGGCTGTCTGAGGACAAGGACTTCGCTCCGGGAACATGAACGGATACAGCTTTTCCCAGAATGCTTCGTCTTCGAACCACTCCCGCATTGCACTCCTCCTGACTCTAGTTTGCTCCCGGATGCGCCCTCTCACATGACTGTGATCTCACTCGTCGACCTCGTACAACCGGTACCTGTCCACAGCGTTCCTACACCAGCGTAGCGCACAGCACCGTTACCGCCTGCCCCGCTATGCGAACGCGGTCGCCGTCCACGCGGACACGCAACGTTCCGCCGCGTGCCGACACCTGGCGAGCGGCAAGATCCGTCTTGCCGAGGCGCGACTGCCAGTACGGACCAAGCGCGCAGTGGGTCGAGCCGGTCACGGGGTCTTCGTCGACGCCTGCCGCAGGCGCGAAGAAGCGCGACACAAAGTCGTACTGTGGGCTATCGGACCGGCTGGTTACGATGACGCCCCGCGCGTCCAGCTGCGCAAGCGCACCTAGGTCCGGGACGACTGCGCGCACTTCTCCCTCAGTGGGCAGCTCCACCAGGTAGTCGAACTTGCTCTTCCCGACGAACGCAGGGGGTACGCCAAGCGCGTCGAAAAGCGTGGGCGGTGGGTCGCAAGGACTCACGGGCGTCGCCGGAAAGTCTAACTCGATCCAATCGCCGTCGCGCTTCGCCGCGAGCAGACCGCTCCTCGTATGAAAGCGGATGGTCTCTTGGGGGCGCACCTCGCCCGTTTCCCATAGTACGTGCGCACTGGCGAGGGTTGCATGGCCACACAGGTCCACCTCCACCGCCGGAGTGAACCAGCGCAGGCAGTAGCCGTCCTTGCTCTCTACGAGGAACGCCGTTTCTGACAGGTTCATCTCGCGGGCCACGTCCTGCATCCAGCGCTCAGAGGCTGGCTCAGGCAACACGCACACGGCGGCGGGATTGCCGGCGAAAGGCGTTTTTGTAAACGCGTCGACCTGGTAGATGTGCTGGGCGATGTTCACGTCTCCTCAGGGTGGTCGCTAGGCTGTATGCGGCGCAGGCGGCGGTCTCCTTCAAGCGGAACCATCCAGCCTCAATTGTAGCGCGTCCTATACCGCTGTAGCGCGTCCTATACCGCTTGGGATTGATGGGAAGGCAGAGGGGCTGGTGGGATTCCAGTACTTGATCTATGCTCGACGCAACTCGGTAGATCGGAGGCACTAGTGGCAATAGGCCGTTTCATTGCGATGGTGGGATTCCTGGTGTGGCGCAGAAGCGACGGCAGGTATCTGCTGCTTCGGCGGTCTGAGGACAAGGACTTCGCGCCTGGAGAGTGGGAGACGGGCTCCGGTAGACTCGACCAGGGCGAGGGCTTCGCATACGCGGTGCGGAGGGAATCGATGGAAGAGCTGGCGACGGAGGTGCGCATCGAGTGCATTCTCGGGACTACGCACTTTTACCGCGGAGACCCGACCCCGGACAACGACATGGTGGGCGTCAGCTTCGGGTGTTCCATCGCGGACGAATCGGGCCTGTCCTTTAGCAGCGAGCACTCTGAACACAGATGGATGAGCGAGGCGGAGGCATCGGAGTTTCTTCCCGATGGTCACTGGCTCAGCGAATTGATCCAGCGGGCAGAGGTGTTCAGACATCACATGCCACGGGAACTGCGCGAGCTTCACTGGAGTGGCGGTTTCGAGACGCAGTAGGCTGGGCTGAGACTACTGACTTTTGGCTGGTGATGATGAAATGAGCGATCTGAAGAGACTCAAGGCTTTGCTCGATTCGGAGGTTCTGCTTCACCCCGTATCGGACGCGTTGAGCATCGTTGACCTTGCCAATGCGCTGCACAGCATCATGGGTGTTCCCAATGTGTCCCTGGACGCTGGGGCCACCCGTATAAAGAGGCTGATTGGCGAACCGGAGCACCTCGTGCTGGTAATGGCGGACGGCTTCGGGATGAGCTTCGTTGAGGAGTTGGATGGAGATTCGTTCGTTCGTGCTCACCTCGTTGCAGAAATGCGAACGGTGTTCCCTTCCACGACGCCTATCGCACTCACCTCGCTTGCAACGGGCGAGTGGCCCTGTAAACACGCGGTCATAGGCTGGTTCCTGAGACTGCGAGAAATCAACGCCGTATCCACGATCATTAGTTACGCACGAACGGTAGATAGGAAACCCCTGTCAGAGCTCGGGGTCGGTGTGGAGGAAGCATACCCTGTGCCGTCACGTCTTGGTCGTATGGGCTTGGATGCTCTTCACATCATGCCAGATCGAATTGTTGGCAGCGTGTATTCCAAGTACTGGACGGGAGGCATCTCCCAGAGAGGCTATGAAATCAACTCGCCGCAGCAGGCAGTTGATCTGGCAATCGAGGGCGTGCTGTCGGCTCGGAAGCCCACCTGCGTGTATTTATACTTGCCGCAGGTCGACAACGCCGCGCATATACTGGGAGCTTCTCACAGGGACACTCTGAAAGCCGCGCAGGGGGTTGACCTTGCGTTGAGCGCATTGCGGAATGCGCTGCCATCTAACTCCAGGGTGGTTATGACCGCGGACCACGGGCATCTGGATGCGCCGGAACACAAGAGATTCCCCCTGGACTTATCAGACGAAATTATCGGGTTGAGCAGGAGTATGCCGACGGGAGACCTGCGGGCTGTGTACGTGGATGTACCGGGTGAGAACATGGACGCCTTCAGGGAATATGTACACAGTCGGTTTGGCGACGAGTTCCTGGTGGTCACCGCGGAGGAGATCGAAAGTACCGGGCTGCTAGGGTTGGGAGAGTTGTCGGACGAAACGCGCAATCGCATGGGGAACGCGCTTGTATTGTCCACAGGGGACGCGCTACTGGACTACCGGGCGGCCCTGGGAGAAAAAGAGGTGCATCCGATGATGTCTGCTCATGGAGGGCTGACTCCCGCCGAGATTCGTATCCCACTGGTGATTGCATAGTCTCCTGTGGCGAATGGCGGCTCGGTAGACTCCACACGAATCTTTCGGTTTCGGGGACACAGGCATGCTGCCAGTGCCGGCGGTGGCTGGCGTTATTCGCCATCCACGCCGAGAACGCGGGCGGCGGTGCCTCCCATTATGAGCGCCAGGTCGTCGACGGTGAGACCGGTGGACGGGGCGAAGTGGCGTTCCAGCCAATCTCGGGACTGCCGGTAGGTGCAGAAGCGGTTCTGGAAGGGCATGTCTGTGCCGTACATGAGCTGTCGGGGGCCGATCCGCTCGACCATCGCATCCATAGTCGGCCACACCTCGCGATAGGGATAGTCGAAGATGTCGCCGATGCGCACAGGGAAGCACACCTCAAGGCTCAGATTCGGGTTCTCGAACGGCTCCCATATTTCGTTCGGCAGAGTGATGCGCTCTCCGTCCAGATACACGCGCCAGGGGAAACCGTGCGTGATGCTGCACAACATCTGCGGGTAGCGGTCCATGAGGCGCATGAGGATGCGAAGCTCGCCGAGGTACCCTCGCTGTCCGTCTGTGTCGGCGTGGGCCTCGCTGGCACGGGCGGGACCGGTGCCCAGGGTGAAGAAAATGGGCACGTCAAGCGTCGAGACGGCCTCCCAGAACGGGACGTAGGGACCTCGGTCCCACGGCTCGTCGCTGACGATGTACCCACCGGAGCTGAACTTGATCGCGTGCAGCCCGAGGTCCCGGATGGCCGTGGTGACACTCGCAATCACCGAGTCGACGTCTGTGTGAATCTGCCGCTCGTCGACGATCGCCATGGAGAGAAGGCGGTCTGGATAGCGGCGCACGCACTCCGCCTGGTACTCGTTGCTCCGTCCCAGCATGGCGTTGGTGTGCAGCAGCGTCATGTCTATTCCCGCATGGTCCATCTCGCCGATCAGGCTTTCGGGGGTGAACTCAAGATTGCGGAGGTTGGGCGGATAGTAGTGCTTGGTATAGGTCTCTCCCCGGTAGTCCCACAGGACCCGGCCGGCGGCGCGATCGACACGAAAGTTGAGGTCCGGCAGGTCGTCGAGGCGTCCGTCGCCCTTGGGGTCGAGCACGTCCGACGGGCCTTGAACTCGGTCCCGGATGCGAAACGCTGGCTGGTGGTGCCTGGCGTGCGACATTTGCACCTCGCGGAGGTGCTCCCTGGAGTCGGCGTACCCTCGCGGGCTGTCGGCCGGCTCGAAACAGTATGCGTGAGAGTCGATTATCATGTGTATGGAATCCAATACTCGGGGAACATGGTACCACTCCCACTCTCGTCGCGGCGTGATACGGCAGTGCGGCTGTCGCAACTCGGCTGTCGCTGGGCCATGTAGAGTGGCATCCGGACTTCAACCGGCAGGACCGGTGACCCGACCGTGCTAAAGGGCGCGCCGGTCACGATAGAGCGTGGCTGATAACTAAAGGTCCTCGTTGTGCTGACCCAACTCCGGCGCGTCCGACCTGAGCCTCCAGGGGGTCGCGCTCATAATGAACGGCGCGCCGGGCATCGTCCCACCATCGTCGGAGCGGACGAAGAACTCGCGCTCTTCCAGGTGTGGATCGACCAGCAGGCGGTCGACGCCGAGGGTCATGCCTATCAGCAGCCGCAGAGGGGCCAATCCATGGAACAGCTCCTCCATTGTGTGTCGAGCCAGGTGCGGGCGAAGCATCTCCTCGATCTCGGCCGCGTTCTGGCGGCGGGCCGCCGAGGTTGCGTAGCGCGGGTTGCGGGCAACATCGGGATCGTCGAAGAAGAGCCACATGTACTCCCACGTTGCGTCGTGCCGGACGTTGAGCGACACGAATCCATCCTTGCAGGGCAGCAGCGGCGTCGATTCCCGCTCGACAGGGTCTCCGCTGTGCATCGCTCCAAGCATCTGCGGGCTGAAGGCGGACGCGCCGGCCTCCTGTATCGACACATCGACGTGCTGGCCCTCGCCGGTCATGTCCCTGTGCGCGAGCGCGGTCATTGCGCCTAGAAACGCGCACGCGCCGGCCTGGAAGTACGACTCGTCGCCAGGCTCCTTCAGCGGCTCACGGTCGGGAGAGCCGTTGACGTATGACTGTCCGGACGCCGCGTACTCAACCAGGTCGGTGGCCTGGTAGTCACGCCAGGGACCGGTCTGACCGAACGGTGTGATGGACACGAGGACGACACCTGGGTTGATCTCATGCAGGTCGTCGTAGCCGAGGCCCAATTCTTGGATGTGGCCCGGCGTAGGGGCAGGTTTCAAACCTGCCTCTACCACAACGTCGGCGGTGGCGCAGAGGTCGCAGAGTTGGGCCAGACCGTCGGGGGAGTCGAGATCGACGGTGACGCCACGCTTGTTGGTGTTCAGGTACCTGAACATGCCGCCGGTGTCGGCGTCGGGGTTGTCACGCGGGAATGGGCCGAGCTTGCGGGCGGGATCGCCATCAGGCGGCTCGACCTTGACGACGTCGGCTCCGAAGTCGGCGAACATCTTGGCGCAGAACGCGCCGGCTACGCCCGCGTCCACACCCACGGATAGATCGACGACCCGCAGGTCGGACAGGGCTGTCACCGCCGGTCCCCGAAGTCTCCGAACCTCTTGTCGCGCTCTCGTGCGCGTTCGATCCCGACGGCGCGATCCTCGCCCTCGACGCCATCGCGATCGCGCCGGTACGCGACCGACAGGGCGTGGGTCTGGAACGCGCTCTTAACGCCGGACCTGAAGCCCATTTCGTCCTGCATCTGGTTGACGGAGTACTTGGAGATTCGCACGGCGAACGGGTCCTGGAGCGCGATGCGCTGTGCGAGCGCCATCGTCTCCTCCTGCAGCTTGGACGTAGGCACGACGCGGTTGACCAGTCCGAGACGCTCCGCCTCATGGGCGTCGATCCAGTCGCCGGTGAACAGGTACTCCTTGGCCTTTCTGAAGCCGATCTCCCACGGCAGGCTGGCGAACTGTACGTGCGGGCCACCCCAGCGGACGGTACGGTCAGAGAAGCGTGCGTCCTCGGCAGCCACGATCAGGTCGCAGGCGGTCGCGAGGATCAGTCCACCCATGATGCAGTAGCCCTGCACCTGCGCGATTGTCGGCTTGGGGAAGTCCCGCCATCGGAGGGTGTTCGCCATGTTCAGGTTCCAGCTCCGTGTGTACGCTCCTGGGATGCCGGGAGCGTACGGGCGGCGCTCCCTGTCGGCCATCTCCTGCGGACTGCCGAGGTCATGGCCAGCCGAGAAGTGGTCGCCCGCACCGGCCACGATGACGACGCGGACGGAGTCGTCGTCCGCCACGCTCATCAGCGCGTCGTCGAACTCCTCGAGCATCAGGCGGCTCTGCGCGTTGCGGACCTCCGGCCGGTTCACCGTAATGGTCAGCACAGAATCGGTGCGGTCCAGCAGCAGGTTTTCGTAGGTCATTGGTCTACCCCCGTGCAGCCGCTACTCTGCGGTAACTTTCTCGCCTTCCAGCCCTTCGGACTCCACCACCTTGGCGGCGCGCTCGTTCTGGCCGATGTTGGCCATTCTCGCATCGTTGGCGCGGAGCCACGTCTCGCGGCTCTCGTTGACCCACTTGTACGAGTCCAAGTAGTCGTCGAGCAGGCCGTTGACCTGCGGGACGACGTACCGGGCGACGAGGTCCCAGCTCCGGCGCGTGTTCTCTCGATTCGCCCAGTCGTGGACGAAGCCGATAACGCAGCCGAAGCCCCCGGTCAGCTCCGTCATGTCGTGGATCTTTGCGACCAGGTCATCGGGTGTGCCAATGACCGCGGTGCTCTCGTCGGAGAACGCGACGTCGTCGACGGCCTCGTCCGGAGTCTTGTAGATCGTACCTTTACCGGCGGCCAGCGTCCCGACGGTGTACTCATTGTTGTGTCGCATCAGTCCGTCGCGTGCCTGCTCACGCGCCTCCTGGCGGGTCTCTGCGATGTGCCAGTTCATCACGATGCGCCAGTTCTTGCGGTCCACAGTCTTGCCGTGCTTGGCTGCCGAATCCTCAGCGAAGCTCCACTGGAGCGGGAGAGACCGCATTCCAGCCTTCGTCATAGAGCCAATGGAGAGAACTCCGGCCTCGTGCTTGCCGGCCAGCGTCATGCCGGACGGGGTTAGGATCGACGCGACGGCGAACTCCATCCGCTCCTGGAACGGCTTTAGCTGGAGCCTGGCGTCGCGCAGAGTGAACCACTCGGACTCGTAGCTGAATCGATCGTCGGACTCGAACAGGCGTCGGATGACCCCCATCGCCTCGTCCTGCCGGTCTCGCAGCACCATCGGGTCCATGCCGAGGGTGTGGGCATCGGAGGGCAGCGCGCCGGGACCTGATCCGAAGATCACGCGACCTCGTGACTGGTGATCGAGCTGGACGAGTCGCTGCGCGACCATGAACGGGTGATGGTAGGGCAGCGAGACTACGCCGGTGCCCAGCATGATCCTGTGGGTACGCTCAGCAGCGGCGGCAAGGAAGACCTCGGGCGACGCGATGATCTCCCAGCCTGTCGAGTGGTGTTCACCGCACCAGAACTCGTCGTATCCGAGGTAGTCCAGTTGCTGGACGAACTCGAGGTTGCTCTGAAACTGAAGTGTGGGGTTTTCGCCTATCGGATGGTGCGGCGCAAGAAACGCGCCAAAGCGCAGGGCTGGCATGGTCTTCCTTTCAACGTAGGTGACTGGTAGCTGGACTGGGCGAAGGTTATTGTAGCGAAGGGAGGGGTGGCAAGTGGGCAAAGATGCGTTAAATCAGTAGGTAGCGCTCCGCGGCCCAGAGTCCCCTCTCCCTCAGGGCTGACAGGGGTAGGTAAAAGTGTACAGCCAAGCATGAATACCAGCCGACAGCCCCCTCTCCCTCAGGGAGAGGGTTGGGGTGAGGGTGAAAAGCACGAATGCCTACCCCTGTCAGCCCTCAGGGTGAGGGTAACAACCCCCCACCTTCCAAACTGACACAGGCTCAATGCTACAATCGGGATGGTATGGACACACCGACACCAGACACCATTAGGTATCCAACACTGATTGACGGCGAGGACGGGGCCTACGGCGTGGTATTCCCTGATCTGCCCGGATGCGTGGCAATGGGAGCCACGGTCGATGAGGCGCTGACCCAGGCTGAGGAGGCTGCTCGGGACTGGGTCGAGAGTATGGAGGCGCACGGTCAGAGCATACCCGCTCCCAGCGACCCGGAGAACGTCGAGGTAGCACCCGGAAGCACGCTGACGTCTGTCTCGCTGACTCGCTCTGCTCCTATCGCTTGAGCCAATTGCGGAGGCGCGTGTATGCGATGGTTCGCAAGTAGAGGACATCGAATGGAGAAGATGGCGAAACCGAATCTAAAGGACCTACTGCTTGCACCAGAGCCGCGCACCGACAATCTGACGCCTCCGCGCCCGAAGCCCCGTATGCGTCCTCCGCCTAAACTTACCTGAACTTGGCACTAGCTTCAGGAAGAGGTAGCGCAGTCTCTCCCTGCTACGCAAGCTCTGCCAGGAAGACGGGGATCTTCCGGGTCGTGCGTTCCTGGTACTCTGCGTAGGGCGGGAAGGCCCCGACCGCGATGTCCCACAGTCGAGCGCGCTCATCGTCGTCCTCGACCTCACGGACGGTCATGGTGTACACGTCGGCCTCATCCCGGATCTCGACGCTGGCGTCCGAGCGAAGGTTGTACACCCACACTGGATGTGTCGGCGCTCCGCCCCTTGAGGCCACCAGTACGTAGTTGTCGCCGTCGCTGACGCGCATCAGCGGGGTCTTGCGGATTGCGCCGGTCTTGTTTCCGCGGTTCGTCACTATGATGACGGGCAGTCCTGTCTCGCGCAGCGTCGTACCATCGGCGCCACCGCTGCCCTCGTAAAGTTCGACCTGATCGCGTACCCATTCGGCGGGTGAGGGTATGTACTCGGCCATGGTTGTGTCTTGCCTCCTGGCTGGTTGGTGTTGGTGGGATCATGATAACTGGAATTGGGTCTGCGCTCTACTGGGTGCGTCGTGCTCACTTGAAAGGTGACTCGCAAACTCGCCGCTGTTGTGAGGTGCGAAAGGGTTCCCAATTGTACCTGCCCTGAGGTGTGGGGAATTGTTTTGAAACGGCTGTGCTACCATTACACAAACATATCGGGGTGAACACGCTGGTCGTCAGTATCCTACTTGCTATGGGCTATACACTGTTGCTCAAACTGGTATCGGATGAATGCGGATGTATGGAATGGAAGGCTTGGTGAATGGACGCTAACGCTCAGAAGGAGCGGTTTTCCTTGTCGTACATTGACGCTGTGGCATCTCAAGCTGGGTATCAAGTTGTTGAGCCACGAGTGGATCATGACAGTGTAGACGGCATCCTAATTGCAGACTTCAGGCGGAGGCCAAGAATAGAGTTCCAAGCCAAGGCAACTGAGTTGGATATTGTGAGGGGAGACAACTTGCACTATCCACTGCCAGTCAAGAATTACCATGACCTGCGCGCCGAAACACGAACTCCAAGAATCCTGATTGTCGTTTTGGTGCCCAGGGAAAAGGAGCGGTGGGTCAACCAGACAGAAGATGAGCTATGCCTGCGTCATTGCGCCTACTGGACTTGTCTCGAAGGATGCCCCGACACTCTCAACTCTTCCAGCGTCACTGTGCAGGTACCTACTGCCAACATCTTCAGCGGTGACCAGCTAATCGGTCTGATGCAGAAGGCTGAACGGGGAGAAGCGCTATGCTAGTCCAGATACAGGATCGGACCGCTTTGTCCTCGCTATCAATCCTGAGCCTCCGTTCCTATCTCTCGTCGCGTGGTTGGAAGAATCAAGGTCCATGGGGAATTAGGCCAGCCACAATCTACGCTATTGAGCATGGAGGGCGAAACTGGGAAATTCTTGTACCTACGAGAGATACTGTCGCTGACTACGCCGAGAACATGGCAGAATCCGTCGAAGTATTAGCGGCCGTCGAGCAGCGTTCCCAACTTGATGTGTTCTACGACCTCTCAGCATCTGGTGCAGACGTTATCCGGATGCGTTCGGCCAATGGTATAGCCGAACAGCCTCCTCTTTCACTGCGCCGCAGCGCAAGTATGCTCAAAGACGCATACGATATGCTGGCAGCCAGTGCGCGGGCTGCGGAAAAGCCTCGACCGGCCTACCGCGGCAAAATAAGCTCCGATGTGGCAGATTATCTTGACAATGTGCGCCCCATGCCCAGTCACTATCAAGGCTACGCTCTAACATTGCACTCTCCCGTGCCAGTGGGATTTGGAAGACAGGAAGATTTCGGAGACGACTTCAATCCGCCATTCTCCCGTCTCGCCACCAGTAAACTCGCTCAGGGGTTGGGTCACGCCAGCACGGCAATAGAACAGGTGGTTGCCGACGACAGCCTGGAACCCTTCAGACAGGTGGTGGACTACGGTGTCAGCGCCAATTTGTGCGATTCACTGGCGGAACTGGCCAAGAAAGGTCGCGGAATTGAAATTGAATTGACTTGGGCCGGAGTGCGGCCAGCCAACGTGCCCAACTCCCACTTTCAGTTCTCTTCCACCTCTGCAGACATCCTTGTGGAGGCCGCCAAGTCATTCCGTCTCAACGAACCATCCCTTGACGAGCGGATAGTCGCACAGGTTGTCCGTCTGGAAAGGGAACCAAGAGAATTCGACGGAAGAGCCACGGTTCTCTATGTGCGTGATGACCGTCCCATAAGGTTGCAGGCTGTGTTTGAAGCGTCTTCCTATAACACTGTGATCAGAGCTTTTGAGCAACGCGATCCCATCAGCGTGGATGGAGACATCTACCGCGTTGGTAACGGATACGAGTTGCGCAACCCCCGCAATCTGTCACTCTTAGTAGAGACGAAAGCGAGCAACAGTGACCACGCCGATTGAGGTAGATGCCAAAGACGCCGCTCTTCGTTTACTTCCCTAAATCGGCTGAGGCTGTGCCGATCCACATTCTAGGCGCCAGACATATTCCACGTTGCGAGGTAGGCGCCCCATTTAGATAGGATCCTCTAGATAGGATCCTCGACTGACTGTTAGACGCCACTGACATCGGTGCAAGCGCGGGCCACGTCCAGATCGTACATACCCTGGAGATTCAGCCAGAACTCGGACGACATTCCCAGAGCACGCCCTATCCTCAGAGCCATATCTGCGGTTATGGACCTGCGGCAGTGAACGATGTCGTTGATCCGCACTGGAGGCTCACCGCAGCCAAGTTGCTCACCGTCTATGGACAGGGCGACGCTCCTGACTTCATCGCCAATAACACTCCCGATACACCAGCGACGAAGCGCGGCGAGCGGGTCAAGGTCATCATAGACCCCGGACTGAGGGCACTCATCAAAGCGAGGACCGACGATGGTCGCGTCATCTGCATGTTCCTCATAGATGTCATGGAGGGCAGGGTGGAAGGCATCCACGTCGGACTCCGCGCATCGGCCGCAAAAGAGCTACTCAACCGCGCTTTCGGCAAGACCCTGGGCAGGTCCCTGCCGCGAGCTTCACGCTCGACCGCATCCCGCCGTTCGACTCAGAAGATGTGGATTCCGGCTTCCGCCGGGATGACGATGGCGCCGTCCGTTGTAACAGACCAGTCTCGCACTCCGCCCCTGCTCGAAAATTGAGTTGACTGGAGTTTAGCCGCATTACTAGAATAGTCCTGTTGTCCAAGAGGTTTGCGCATTGTCAGATTACGCTATCGTCCACACAGGCGGGAAACAGTACAGGGTATCCACCGGAGACACCATCCGGGTGGAGTCGATACCCGGTGACATCGGCGACACGGTCGAACTGACCGATGTCCGCATGGTGTCGCAAGAGGGGCAGGTCACGCTCGGCACCCCGACAGTGGGCGGCGCGCGCATCGTGACCGAGATCTCGGACAGCGGCAAGAAAAAGAAGATCGTTGTCTTCAAGTACAAGGCCAAGGTCCGCTACCGAAGGAAGAAGGGGCACCGTCAGCTATTCACCGATCTGACAGTGACAGACATCCTGATGGATGAAGACATCGAGTCTGAAGTTGAAGAGGATCCGGGCGAGGACTCCTAAGCTCATAACGGAGGGTCGAGCATGGCACACAAGAAGGGCGGCGGCAGCACACGCAACGGGCGAGACAGCAACTCAAAGCGTCTCGGCGTCAAGCGCTACGACAGCGAGATGGTGCGCGCGGGCACGATCATAGTGCGACAGCGCGGCACACGAATCCATCCCGGAAACAACGTCGGCCTCGGCAGGGACCACACCTTGTTCTCGCTGGTCGATGGCTCAGTGAAGTTCGAGTTTGCGCGCCAGGGCCGAAAGGTCGCCAGCGTGTACCCGATGGGAGGCTAGCTGACGTGAAGACGGGAATCCATCCGGAATACTACGCGGAAGCCCGGGTCATGTGCAGCTGTGGACAGAGCTACGTCACCGGCGCCACCAAGCCTGAGCTGCGAGTCGAAATCTGCTCGAAGTGTCACCCCTTCTTCACCGGCGAGCAGCGCATCGTCGACACCGAGGGGCGCGTCGAGCGACTCAAGCGCAGGTTCAACCTGCAGTAGCTTCCAGGCAACCTGAAAAGGACGAAGGGGTGGGATCGCAGGTCTCACCCTTTTTCTTTGTGAACCAATGACTACGCAGCAGAGACCGACATACGGCGGGCAGGCGGTGCTTGAGGGCGTGATGATTCGCGGCCAGACGCACATGGCGGTAGCCGTGCGACGTCCCAACGGCGCGATTGCGACTCAACTCAGACCGCTCAGCACCCTCTACACCGGCACACTCAGACGGTTGCCGCTCGTCAGAGGAGTCGTGACGCTGGTCGAGACGCTGAGCCTGGGGATGAGAGCGCTGAGCTACTCTTCGAGCGTCAGCCTGGAAGACCCGGAGGCTGACCCGGACTCCGAGGTCGAGTCCGAGGAGCTCAGCAAGGGCGCGCTTGCGAGTATGCTGCTGATCTCGTTCGGGTTCGCGATAGTGCTGTTCTTCCTGCTGCCGCTGTTTGCCAGCCGACCGCTGGAGGGAGCATTCGGCAACGACATACTGTCCAACGTCGCAGAGGGGGCAATCAGGTTGGTCGTGTTCGTCGCCTATATATGGGTGATCGGACGAATGGCCGAGATCAGGCGCGTGTTCATGTACCACGGCGCGGAGCACATGACTGTGCACGCACAGGAGCGGGGCGACCCGCTGGTGACCGAGGCGATCAGGAAGTACTCACCGGCGCATCCGAGATGTGGTACCGCGTTCCTGCTGACGGTCATGGTGGTCGCGATACTGGTGTTCGTGTTCGTGCCGAGGGAGCCGCTGTGGTGGCTGGTGGCGTCGCGGATCGTGTTTATTCCGCTGATCGCGGCGGCGGCCTACGAGGTGATCCGGCTGAGCGGCAGGTACGAGGACAACCCTCTGGTGCGGCTCATCAGCACGCCGAACCTGCTCCTGCAGAAGCTCACGACCCGCTGGCCCGATGACGACCAGATCGAGGTAGCGGTCGCGGCGATGCAGACCGCGCTGGAGGCTGACGGGGAGACCGTTTCGCCGTCTTCCTGATAAGACCTGCAATCCCAGCTACCAGACCCGGTCAGTCCGTCTATCGTGAGGATGATCCCTATTATGGGTACAACTGTATCCATCTGATCTCCTCCGAAGATTCCGAGACTCCACTAGTCACGGTCGTGGGGGAATCTCAACTCTACCGTATCACCCTCATCACTCTGCTACAGCCCGGATCCGCCTGGCAAAAGACAGGGGGATTTCGACTGTTTCGACAATCTTGTCGTCTGCCATTCTGCCCGTATGGGCAGCAACTATGAGGATCGAAAACCTTGGAACAGCTCTATCGCGGTGTTGACACACGGGCGAAACAATAATACTCTACGCCTGCCATAATCCTACCCTTTTTGACTCCTGTTACGCCAAGGCATCGCTTTGACTCCTGCTACGATAGAGCGCCGCTTTGACCCTCACTATGCCAAGGCACGTATTTGAAGAGCAAAGAGGAGATGTTGCTATGAAGATCCAACGACTATTGCTGGTAGTGGCGTTGCTTGTCGGACTTGTGGGTGCGGCTTGCAGTAGCGCGCAGGAGGCTGTCACCGAGGATGCCATCACCAGGGAAGAGCTAGACTCTGCCCTGAAGCAGGCAATTGCGGCTGCGGCTCAGCCAGCACCTGCGCCAGCACCTGCCGGGCCCACTGCCCAGGAGCTCCGGGGACTGGTCTCAGAAGCAGTTGCGGGAGCTGTGCCCGAGGGGACGAGTGCCGAGGAGATTGCGTCAATGGTCGAGGCAGCGGTGGAGGCAGCCACAGCCGGGGCCGTCACCGCAGCCGACATCAATAGATCGGTGGCCAATGCCGTTGAGGATGCGGTCTCAGGAGGGCCGACTCCGCTAAGCAGCGGCGAGGTGGAGGCCATAGTATCGGCGGCCGTCGCTGCCATCCCGGCCCCTGAGCCTATTATGATCCCTGCTCCTGCCCCTGCCCCGCCGCCCGTGGACATTGAGATGGCGAGGATGGGCGGTACGCTAAGGGCGGTACCCCACGGAAGTCTGAAATCTCTGGATGCTCAGTGGACTACCGTCACAGTAACCGCTAATGTCCGCCACCACCTCCAAGAAGGACTCTTCACCCTGGACGACGGGCTCGCACTTCAACCGCAATTGGCAGAGTCGTGGCAATCGAGCCCTGACGGCTTGACGACGACCGTCAAGTTGCGGGATGGCCTGAAGTTCCACACCGGACAGGATCTGAAAGCTGGCGACCTCGTTGGGTCCTTCGATAAGGTGAAGGATGTAGCTACCCTGTGGAAGCTAGTGGTGACCGAATTCGGGGGCGTCATCTCCGCAACAGACGACCGCACCCTTCAGATCCAGGTTAATGAACCTACCGCTCTGGTGCTTGACAGCTTAATGACGGAGCAGTCCTTCCCGCCGATTGCGGTCCCAGAAAGCGCATACTCACTCCCCCAAACGGAGTCAGCGCCGGAGCCGATTGGAACTGGGCCCTTCAAGTTTGAAAGCTGGTCCCCGGGGGACCGGTGGACCATGGTTCGCTACGACGACTATAACCCCAGCGCACTCCCGACCTCTGGTCTGGCAGGCCGGCACGTAGCATTTGCGGACCGCGTTGAGTGGATCGAGATCGCCGACCAGGCCGCTCGTCTCGCTGCGTTGGAAGTGGGGGAGGTGGACCTCCTGGACTTTTTCTCCCCGACCCTCGCCGACCGGGTTTTCAGCAGCGAAACGGTTGATCCAGTTGTGGTAATGCCCGGGGAACAAATGGGCGTGTACCTTAACCATCTAAAGCCGCCCTTCGACAACAAGAACGTGCGCCGCGCCCTTCAGTTGGCGTACCCAATGGAATCCGCCCTGAAACTCTCTGTCGGTGGCAACGACGCGCTGTGGAGATTGTGCCCCACCTATTACACGTGTGGCACCCGCTGGGAGAACACCGTTGGGGCAGACAACTACAACGCTCAAGACATTGATCAAGCCCGGCAACTGGTCAAAGACGCTGGCTTCGAAGGCACGACTGTTCGGCTAATGGCCGCGCAGGACATGCCTTGGTTTCCGCAGCTCTCGCTGGTAACTCGCGAGGTGTTCGAGGATATCGGCTTCGAGGTTGACTTCCAGGCTATGGACTGGGCCACGCTGACCACGCGGAGGGCAGACCCGGAGCTCTGGGAAGCCTTCCATACAGGGTCGGGCACCACCGTTACCCCGCTAACCAAGTCGACGCTTACAAAGAATGGCTGGTTCAATCGGTATCAGGACGAGTCGGGCAATATGGCCGAGCTGCTCGCTGAATTCACACGAGCAAAAACCGCCGCAGATCAGGCCGAGTTAATTGGCGAGCTTCAGGCGCAGGCATTCGAGGATGTCCCCTATGTCCTAATAGGGGAAGTCGCAAGGCTGTTCGCAGCCGGCAAGAATGTCCAAGGATTCAAACCCGCCCACTACTTCCTTGTGTTCGACGTGTGGTTGGAGGAGTAGCAGGGTCCGCAAACTTTATAACGAACGTACGGAGATGCCTTCGCCGCATCTTGGCGAAGGCATCTCCGTTATCGCGGGCCGGTCGCCACAGAGCCTCAGCGTTGGTGCACCCAGGCTCCAATCGGCGGCGAAGTGTCTGACAAGAATCTGACAACATGGGTCACTATCTACTAAGGAGGCTCCTGGCGAGCCTACCTGTCATCTTCATGGTGGGGGTCCTGACCTTCTCCCTGCTGCACATAGCGCCGGGGGATCCCGCCACCATCATCGCGGGAGACGAAGCCACCCCGGAGGATGTGGAAAAAATACGTAAAGGCCTAGGCTTGGATAGGCCTCTCATCGTCCAGTTCGGGCTGTGGGTGGGACGTCTCGCTAGAGGAGACCTGGGGACATCCATATTCTCCAAGCGTCCCATCACCAGCCTAATGGCTCCGAGGGTGCAGCCCACAGTTACACTGGCCATACTGGGGCTGACCCTGACCCTGGTAATTGGCATACCCCTAGGTATCCTTGCAGCCTGGCAGGCAGGCCGGGCTATAGACCGGATAGTAATGCTTTTCGTGGTCTTGGGTTTCTCTATCCCGGTTTTCTGGCTGGGTTTCATAATGATCTGGGGCCTCGCCGTAAACCTGAGGATCTTTCCAGTAATAGGATATACGCCTATTTCGAACGGGTTTCTGCCGTTCTTGCGTGCCATGACGCTTCCTGCCCTTGCCGTGGCCATCCCATCGGCTGCCCTTGTAGCCAGGATGACCAGATCAGCTATGCTTGAAGTTCTGAGAGAGGACTACATCAGAACTGCTCGCGCCAAGGGCCTGAGTGAGTTAGCGGTTCACGTTCGTCACGCGTTCAAGTCCGCAGCTATCCCGATCGTGACAATAATAGGTCTGCTATTCGCTGCGCTGGCCAGCGGCTTCGTTGTAACAGAGACGGTCTTTACTATCCCCGGTCTGGGCCGCATGGTTGTCGACGCGGTGGTACGTCGAGACTACCCTATCGTCCAGGCAATGTTGATGATCGTGGCCGTCGCCTATGTGTTCATCAACCTGGCAGTTGATATCCTGTACGCATACCTCGACCCTCGAATTCGTTATTGATCGATATGTCAAAACAGCGCGTCACCGTGACAGAGTCTCCGCGGTCCATAGTGGGAAGGGCGCAATCCTTCTTACGAGGCCCCGCTCGTATGCTTCGGACAAACCCCAATATGCTGCTGGGAATTATCATCCTTGTGGCTGTCGCCTACTTCGCCATATTTTCGCCAATTCTCGTTCGCTCGGACCCTACGAGAGTCAACGTTGATACTCTTTTTGAAAGCCCTTCCAGAGAGCACTGGTTTGGAACAGACCATGCGGGCAGGGATGTGTTTGATCGCACCATCACAGGCACTCGGATATCGCTTCTGGTGGGTTTCGCGGTGGCACTTATCGCCAACGTCGCAGGCCTAACGATTGGGCTGTTTGCGGGATACTACAGCAGACTGGACAACCTTGTAATGCGGTTTATGGATGGGCTGATGGCCTTTCCGTCTATTCTGCTGGCCTTGGCCCTTATAGCGACTCTGGGTTCAAGTATTCAGAACGTGATTATAGCCCTGTGCGTAGTCGAGACACCGCGCATGGTCCGCGTTGTGAGGGGCTCGGTCTTGAGTCTGCGAAATCAGGTATTTGTGGAGGCGGCCAGAGCAATAGGAGCTCCGGCACGGCGTATCATATTTCTTCACATAGCACCCAATACCTTTGCACCAGCAATGGTACAGGCCACTTTCATTTTCTCACTTGCCATAATCGCCGAGGCAAACCTGAGCTTTCTGGGCGCCGGGACGCCACCGTTTATCCCCAGTTGGGGCAACATCATAGCCGAGGGACGAACTTATATTCAGACAGCATTCTGGGTCACATTCTTTCCGGGCGCGGCCCTAGCGCTCACAGTGCTCGCCATAAATCTTGTGGGCGATGGTCTCAGAGACGCTCTGGATCCCAAGCTGGCAAGACGAGGCTTCGGGGAGACTTCTGCATGACCCAGGGCGTAGTAAGGAAAAGATCCGCATCCGTCAGGAGGATATGAGATGCTACTAAGTTGTGACACCATGGTTGCTCTACCGAACTCCACCAGGCATGGCCAGACTCTCTTCGCAAAGAACAGCGATAGGCCAGAAGAAGAGTGTCAACCTTTGGTCCATCGGAGCCGTGCCTCGCATGCCTCTGATGCCAGAACCAGGTGCCAATTCGTCGAGCTCCCCCAGGTGGCCACGACTTACGGGCACGTGGGCTCCCGACCCTATTGGTGCTGGGGATACGAGCACGGGTTCAATGAACATCAGGTTGTGATTGGCAACGAGGGGTTAGCCTCGAAGTTCCCAGAGTTTCAGGAGCCGAAACTTGTGGGGATGGAACTGGTGCGTCTCGGGCTTGAACGGGGGAGGTCGGCCGGTGAGGCGGTGGAGGTCATGGTCTCACTTATCAGCAAGTTCGGACAGGGGGAATTCAAGAACGGGGACGGTGTCCGTACCTACGACAACGGGTATATCGTGGCCGATCCTCACGAGGCATACGTTATAGAGACCGCGGGCCATGAATGGGCAGTGAAAAAGGTCGAATCTGCGCTGGGGATCAGCAACATCCATTCGATTGGAACTGACTGGGTCGGGTTGTCTCCACTAGCAGAGCGTCGCGCTAAAGAAAATGGATGGCACGCTGGGGGTGCCCGATTTAACTTTGCCGAGGCATACTGTGACTTTCCCGCGCGGGCCTCGGGGCGTGGTCAGCAACGCAGCGCCCGCTCTTGTGGAGTGTTGAATGCACACACCGGAGAGATCGACACTCAGACCATGATGGCCCTGCTGCGGGACCACTCGGACGGTGAGAACCCCGAGGAACCTTTCTGCGAGGAGATGCCCACTTCCATTTCTATCTGCGTCCACTACAGTGGGGAAAGACGAGGAAACACCGCCGCGAGCCTCGTGGCTGATCTTTGCTCCGACGGTTCCAGACTGCCTGTGTACTGGTGCAGTCTCTACTCCCCCTGCCTCGGCGTTTTTCTACCCATGTTTATTGAGGGCCAGGTGCCTCAAGTGCTGGCTGACGGCGCTGCGCAGCCCAGCGATGAGAGCCCGTGGTGGCTGTTCCGAGCCCTAGAACGGAGCATGCGACAGGGAGATCAATTCGATATCGAGTCGATCAACACCATTCGTTCCACCTGGGCTCCACTGCAGGAGGAGTTGCTGGAGAGTGCTTATGGGATTGCGACTGAGGGCCGAGAGCTTATTGACTCTGGCCAGAGAGAAATAGCCTCCAAGATACTGACCGAGTATATGAACTGCAACGTGAATAGAGCCCTGTCCATTGCAAGAGAGATGATGGCACGAAAATCGCTAGAGGCCGTTGCCACGTCCTATGCCAAACTTGGTTGAAAAGGGCGGTAGAGGGATTTTGGACAGGCACTGCCCACCCTATCGGCACAGAATCTTGGCGTAAAGCAGCCTTCCGCCTCAGGGATGGCCCTCTTCTGACGAATACCAGTTTGGTCGCGGCGATGGAGGCAGACAGAGATACCGCTTCGCCGTCTTGAACCTCGACCAACAGCCCCCTCTCCCTCAGGGCTGGCTGGGGTATGTAGATACAACTTTCATGCTTGAGCCTCGACCAACGCGGGCCCCCTCCCTCAGGGTGAGGGTGAATACCTACCCCCGGCGCTCTCTCAGTTCGGTCCAGACCTGTTCGGGTCTGACTCCGGCGGCGGACATCATGACCAGGCAATGGTATAGAAGGTCGGCCACTTCGGACGCCACGGCGTCGCCGTCTGCCTTGACTCCGGCGATGGCGGCTTCTCCGGCCTCTTCAATCACCTTCTGGGCGATTCGGTCGGGGCCTCCCTGGAACAGGCTGGTCGTGTAGCTGCCTTCGGGCATCTCCTGCTTGCGGTCCTGGATCACCGAGTACAGCTCTTCGAGGATGCCGGGGCCATTCTCGGGCGCGTCGAACTCGGGCATGTCGTCGAACGGCGTAAAGAAGCAGGTGGGGTTGCCGGTGTGGCAAATCGGGCCGTCGGGGATCACCTTGAGCAGCACGACGTCGCCATCGCAGTCGACCGCAGCGGACCTGATTCTCATGTAGTTGCCGGACACCTCACCCTTGTGCCAAAGGTCGGAGCGGCTGCGGGAGTAGAACCAGACCTCGCCGCCTTCGAGCGTGCGCTTGAGCGCGCCGGGGTTGATGTAGCCCAGCATTATGACCTCGCCGGTCTCGGCGTGCTGGCAGATCGCGGGCGCGAGGCCCTTTTCGTCGAGCAGGACTGTCGGCATTTTTCTTTCCTCCGAGGGAGATGGTCAGGGTGAGTGCACCTTGCGATACATCCCCCTCTCCCTTGACGGGAGAGGGTTGGGGTGAGGGTGACATACTCTAAGTTGGCGTAAGGTTATGCACAGCCTCTCATCTTCAGCAAGATGGCTTCCGATACCGAATCAGGATCAGACAGTACTTGATTGTTCCATAGTCTCAAGACCTCGAACCCCTGAGAGTTCAACCACCTGGTGCGTTCATCATCGTAGTCCAACCGATCCTGATGATGGCTGCCGTCCACTTCAATCACCAACCTCCGCTCAAAGCAGATGAAATCCACAATATAGTGGCCGAGAGGCTGTTGCCTTCTGAACTTAAACTCATCGAGTCGCCTCCCTCTGAGGATGCTCCACAGACGCCTCTCTGCATCGGTCAGGTTTCTCCTAAGCCTTCGGGCTCGTAGTTTGGAGTTCTTCATCACCCTCACCCCAACCCTCTCCCTGATGGCGAGGGGGTCTATTAGATGTTATTCGAGTGGGCGTATTGGTACCTGGCGGTCGTGCAGGAACTGCTTGATGTCTTTCACCCTGTAGGTCCCGAAGTGGAAGACGCTCGCGGCTAGGACGGCGTCGGCCTTTCCGTAGTCGAGGGCGTTGAGGAAGTGGTCGGGGGCGCCAGCGCCGCCGCTGGCGATCACCGGGATCGTGACCGACTCGGAGATGCTTCGGACCATGTCGAGGTCGTATCCGGTCTGGTGCCCGTCGGTGTCCATGCTTGTGAGCAGCAGCTCGCCAGCGCCCAGGTCAGCAACGCGGACCGCCCACTTGAGCGCGTCGATGCCTGTGGGCGTCCTGCCGCCGTGCGTATAGACTTCCCAGCGTGAGCCTTCGCCGATTGCGAGGGTTGGATCGTCGCAGGTGACCCTGCGGTCGCCCGGTCTGATCGCTGTGGCGTCGATGGCGACGACGATGCACTGCGATCCGAATCGCTCCGAGGCGTCGGCAACCAGTTCGGGCTCGCTGACGGCAGCGGTGTTGAGCGAGACCTTGTCCGCACCCGCCTCCAGCATCCGGCGCACGTCGGCGACGGTCCTCATTCCACCTCCGACGGTGAACGGAATGAACAGGCGCTCAGCAACCTCGCGCACTACGTTCAGCATAATGTCGCGGGAGTCCGAGCTTGCGGTGATGTCCAGCAGCACTAGCTCGTCGGCGCCCTCAGCATCGTAGTAGGACGCAAGCTGCACAGGGTCGCCCGCGTCGCGGATCTCGATGAAGCTGATGCCTTTGACGACGCGCCCGGCGTCGACATCCAGGCACGGAATGATGCGTTTGGTCAGCATATGTGCCCCGGACTGGTGATAGCGCCGATGGCTTCGGCGAGGTCTATGTCGCCAGTGTACAGGGCGCGTCCGATGACCGCGCCGCCGACGCCGATTGAGGCCAGATCTCTGAGATGGCCGACTGTGGCGATACCGCCCGCAGCGATGACGCCGGCGCCGGCGATGGCCACCAGGCTGCGCATGAGGTTGTAGTCGGGCCCCATGAGAGTTCCGTCGCGGGAGATGTCAGTACACAGGAAGGTACGAACGCCGGCGTCCATCATCAAGGGGAGCAGGTCGGTCGCCGCCGTCTGGCTCCCAGCGGTCCAGCCTGAGACGGCCACGGTGCCGTCGCGCGAGTCTATGGCTACCAGGACTCTGCCGGCGCCGAACTGCTCGCAGGCGCTTGTGACTATGTCGGGGTCACGGACGGCCACGGTGCCCAGCATGACGCGATCGACGCCTGAGTCGATGACCTCCCGTACCGCCTCGATGGTGCGGACGCCTCCGCCCATCTGAACTGGGGGGGCGACCGCATCCGCGATGCGGCGTATGACATCGAGATTCTGAGGCGATCCGGCTCTGGCGCCGTCCAGGTCGACAACGTGGATGCGTCGCGCGCCCAATCGCTCCCAGCGAAGGGCGACCTCGACCGGGTCGTCGGAGTAAACGGTCTCACGCGAGTAGTCGCCCTGGTAGAGACGCACGCAACGGCCGTCGATCAGGTCGATGGCTGGTATGACCTCCACTGCGCCGCTCCGATTCAGGACTCGCGTACGAACCGCACGAAATTGTCGTATATCTTCAGTCCGACGCTGCCGCTCTTTTCGGGGTGGAACTGGACGGCGGCAACGGAGTCCCATGCCACCGCGCTGCAGAACTCGACTCCGTAGTCAGTAGTCCCGGTGACGATTTCAGAGTCCTCGGGGTCGGCGAAGTAGCTGTGGACGAAGTAGAAGTGAGAGCCGTCAGGCACATCGTCGAAGAACGGGTGCTCCTTGCGCCATGTCACCTGGTTCCAACCCATGTGCGGGATCTTCTGGCCTCCGGGCAGCCGCCGGCATACCCCGCCGACAACACCGAGACAGGGCTCGTCACCCTCGTCCGATGAGTCCAGCAGGAGCTGAAGTCCCAGGCACACACCGAGGAACGGTCTGCCGCTGGCTATGTACTCGCGGATCGGGTCGATCAGCCCGCGCTGGCGCATGTGGCGCATGGAAGAGTCACACGCGCCCTGACCGGGTACGACGATGGCGTCAGCGGACGTTATCCGGTCTATGGACGACGTGATCTCAGCGCGCGCATCGAAGCGCTGTATGGCCTTCTGCACGCTGCGCAGGTTGCCAGCATCGTAGTCCACTATTGCTATGGTAGGCTGCAGCGTCATTCTTCTGATGGCTCTGATGATTCAGGCGGCTGACCGGTCACGATCTCGAACGGCAGGTGGCGGTCCTCGTAGCGTGCCAGCATGAACAGAAGGTCGGAGAGCCGATTGAGATAGACGAGGAGATGGATATTGGGCAGAAGCCCGGCGGTCTTCAGGTCCACCACACGGCGCTCGGCGGTGCGCACCTGTGTCCTTGCCAGGTCCAGTGCGCCAGAGGCGGTCGATGCGCCCGGTATGATGAAGTTGGGCGGCAGCTCGACCTGCTCGCCGATCTCGTCGATGAGCTTCTCCAGCCTGGTGACGTGCGATTCGCCGACTATCTGAAAGTGTTCCAGCAGAAGGTGGCGATTGGTTGGATCGGTGGCTAGCTCAGCGCCGACCATGAACATCTCCCGCTGAACGTCGAGCAGGATCTCCTTGACCCTGTCCTCGGAAGCCAGCGCCCGGGCCAGCCCGATGCCGGAGACCGCGTGGTCGGTCGAGCCGTATGCCTCGGTGCGAACGTCGGACTTGGATACTCGTCCGCCGAAGAGCAGTCCGGTCTCCCCCTCGTCGCCTGAGCGAGTGTAAATCTGCAATTGACTCGTTCCTCCGCGCGGTATTATAGCAACGGCATGTGAAGATTGGCATGGGGCGGGATCTCTGTCACTTTCGTCCAGATGCGGTGCTAGGATCTGCCGGGGGAACGAAGTGTCAGATGGATAAAGCGCCGACACTCGCGTCATTCGCTCGTTACTACCCCCAATTCCGCCATTGCGCAGTAGAACCCCATCTCGTTGTCTCATACTAGAGAGTTACGCATATCGTGGCGACCCACACACGATTCTGTGGTATAGCAACAGTCTCTCGACCTGACTGAAGGTTATTGCTGTATATCACGGAATCATATGAGCGTGTAGCTTGCATGACTCAACGTCTATACGCGCAAATCCACGTGCGACTACTTCTCGCATTTGATACCCTCGCCTTCGCCAACCCCAAACGCGGAGGAACAGGGACATGGTCGGCTTCATTGATGTGTACCAACGCCTGCGTGAGCGTTACCCCAACCCGCAGGATAGGGGTCGGGCCTTCGAGCCTCTTGTGGCGGAAGTCTTCCGCACCGACCCTCTATACCGCGACCGTTTCGCTGACGTATGGCTCTGGAACGATTGGCCAGAGCGAAGCCACCGTGACCTGGGAACCGACATTGTAGCTAGGCGCAAAGACGGTGGCTTGGTAGCGATTCAGTGCAAGAGCATGGATTACATTCCCAAGCACGAGGTAGACGCATTCCTAGCCAACTCCCAACGTCGTTACAACGGTGAACCTTACGTCGAGCGGTACTTCGTTACAACTGCAACGCGATGGAGTGACAACGCGGTGATAGCACTCTCCGCCGTCGACCCACCAGTGCAGCGACTGGACTTCTTCGGCTTTGAAGGTCTATCCATCGACTGGGACGCATGTCTGGTCGACGAATCCGCGCCATTGCGAGTTGTGGACCGAAAAGTACTTCGCCGGCACCAGGTAAGCGCGATCAAGGATGTGATGGCCGGGTTCGAGTTGCATGATCGCGGCAAGCTCATCATGGCGTGCGGCACGGGCAAGACGCTTACCTCGCTGCGCATCGCCGAGCAGATTGCCGGCAAGGGCGGACGTGTGCTGTTCGCCGCCCCCTCTCTCTCGCTACTCGCACAGTCCATTAGGAAGTGGGGCGCGGACGCCGAGATGCCCCTGCGGGCCTTTGCAGTGTGCTCCGACGCGAAAGTCGGGAGGACCGACACCGACAGCACACGAACTTACGACATGCCTATTCCGGCCACGACCGATGCGTCAGATCTACTCGACGCCGCCAGTCCCGACGTGCCAGCTCACATGACGGCTGTGTTCACCACTTACCAGTCGATGCAGGTGGTCGCCGACGCACAAGCCCAGGGACTGCCCGACTTCGACCTTGTGGTGTGCGATGAGGCGCACCGCACCACGGGCGCTCACCGTGCGGATGAGATGTCTTCGTTCCTGCTCGTCCACAACGCACAGGCGATCAGGGCGCGCAAGCGGCTCTACATGACAGCAACGCCGCGCATCTATGCGCCCGCGGCCAGGCAGAGGGCGCAGGAGGAAGACATCTACATCGCCTCCATGGACGACGAGAGCCAGTACGGCCCCGAGTTTCACCGCCTGACCTTTGCCGAAGCGATCGATGAAGACCTGCTAAGTGACTACAAGGTCACCATTCTCGCGATCAGCGAGGCGCAGATCGCCCGCGAATACCAGCGACTGCTCGGCGACGGCGAGAATATGGCCGACGTTGGCCGTGTCATCGGCGTCCTGAACGGGCTGGCCAAGCTGGACCCGGAGGGACAGGAGTTCAAGGACGACCCCGAACCGATGCACCGCGCCGTCGCATTCAGCAACACTATTGCGGCCTCAAAACATTTCGTTGGACTGGTCGAACGGGAGCAGCAAGACCAATCCGCTGTCGCTGAGAGAAATCTCGCTATCCAGGGACACCATGTGGACGGTAAGAGCGGCGTAACCGAGCGCGAACGTTTACTCTCCTGGCTCGGCGACACGCTGACCATGGACCAGCGCTGTCACGTGCTCTCCAACGCCCGCTGTCTCACCGAGGGGATAGACGTGCCCGCGCTGGACGCGGTCCTATTCCTCCAGCCGCGCAAGTCCCAGATCGATGTCGTCCAGGCGGTCGGACGGGTGATGCGCAAGGCCGAGGGCAAGCAATACGGCTACATCATCCTGCCGGTCGTCGTGCCGTCTGGTGAGGACGCCGCGAGCGCGCTCGACCGCAACGACGCATACAGCCACGTGTGGGAGGTCCTGCAGGCGCTCCGCTCCCACGACGAACGCTTCGACGCCTACGTCAACAAGCTGGAACTCAACAGGAGCAACGACGGTCCGATTCGCGTAATTGGCGTGGGCAGCAGGGGAGACGACAGTAGCGACGGAAACAGTGTACGCGATGAGGCCGCCGCTCGCGTAACCCAGGGGATCATCGACTTCGACCTGAGCGAGCTGCGCACCGCCATCATCGCGCTGATCGTCAAACGCTGCGGAGAGCGTCGCTACTGGGAGAGGTGGGCCGACTCCGTCACCGACATCGCCCGCCGCCACGACGAACGCATCCGAGCCCTCATAGAGGACCCAAACGGACAGGTTGGTACACGGTTCGATGAGTTCGTAGCTGCGCTACGCCATAATCTCAACGACTCCATCAGGCGGGACGATGCGGTGGCAATGCTCTCGCAACACCTGATTACGAAGCCGGTCTTCGACGCGCTGTTTGGAGGCCAGGTGTTCACGCAGAACAACCCGGTCTCTCTGGTCATGCAGAGGATGGTGGACGAGCTTGAGGGGTACGGCCTTGAGGCCGAGACCGCCGAGCTCGCCGGGTTCTACGACAGCGTGCGCCGCCGCGTGGAGGGAATCGACAACGCTGAGGGCAAGCAGCGCGTCGTGGTCGAGCTATACGAGCGCTTCTTCAAGGTGGCCTACCCCAAGGTCGCCGAATCGCTGGGCATCGTCTACACGCCGGTCGAGATAGTGGACTTCATCATCCGCAGCGTCCAGGCCCTGTTGCGTCGGGAGTTCGACGCTTCGCTGAATGACGAGGGCGTGCATATCCTCGACCCCTTCGTGGGCACCGGGACGTTCATTACACGGCTCATGCAGAGCGGCTTCATCGACAGGGACGCGCTGCTCCGCAAGTACGCCTCCGAGCTGCACGCCAACGAGATCATGCTGCTCGCTTACTACATCGCCGCCGTCAACATCGAGACGACCTACGACGAGATCGCGGGCGAATACCAACCGTTCGAGGGCATCGTGCTCGCCGACACCTTCCAGTCATCAGAGTCTGGCGACAGGAAAGACACCTCCTTCTTCCCACGCAACAACGAGCGTATGGAGCGACAGCTTGGGCTGGACATCCGAGTCATCATAGGCAACCCGCCGTGGTCCAGAGGTCAGGGTAGACACGATGATGAGAACGCAAACCAGCGCTACCCTACACTCGACAGTGAGATCGCCCACAGCTACATTGCGCAGTCTGACTCTAGGGGTTTGAAGAACCCACTCTATGACTCATCAGTTCGTGCGATCCGTTGGGCCTCGGATCGGGTTCAGGCAGGCGACGGCGGCATTGTCGGGTTTGTCACAAATAGCGGCTTCCTCGACAACAAGAGCTTCGACGGTTTTCGTAAGGTGCTAGCAAGGGAGTTCCACGAGATCTATATCTTCGATCTTCGGGGCAACCAACGTACGTCAGGAGTGACCTCGCAAAGAGAGGGGGGGAAAGTATTCGGGAGCGGCAGCCGTGCGGGTGTTGCTGTACTCCTGCTGCTAAAGCGGCCTGAGCCTGTAACAGGAACCGCAGCTATCAACTATTACGATATTGGGGACTATCTGTCTCGTGAACAAAAACTGGACGTCGTTAGGAAGGCCAAGTTTGACGAGATCAACTGGAAGGACCTCATACCGAACAAGCAGAATGACTGGATCAACCAGCGCAGCGACAACTACCTCTACCTCCGCCCGGTCACCGTAATCCAGAGCGAAGACGCAATGCCGTCGCTGACACCCTTGTTCGAGAAATCGTCTCTTGGAGCTGTCACTAATCGCGACTCCTGGGCCTTCAACTCCTCTGAGGATAAGTTGCGCAGTTTAGTTGAACAGCAAGTGAGTTTCTATAACGGGCAGGTTGAGGCGTTGCGGGAGGGGGCTGACTCTGTGTTCCGGGATCCGAGTCAGTTCAAATGGGATGGCACCGCTGAACAGAGGGCGAGAAGAGGACTCACGGCAGAGTTGAGACCCTCGGGTTTACGATCAGCCCTGTATCGTCCCTTCTTCCGTCAGCACTTCTACATGGATCGGGTGTTGAATAACTCAGTCTATCAACTGCCGAGCATCTTCCCCACTCAACATGTCGGTACTCAGGCGATCTTGGTGGAGCGAGGACTACGCACACCGGGGCGTTCACCGGCCATAATTGCCGTCAACACTGTCGTGGAAGGAGCTATGGCTGGAGCGTCTGGTCAACGATGCCAGGTACTCCCACGCTACGTTTACGATGAGCCAATGGTCGGAGAGCAGGGTGAGCTCATACAAGAAGAACAACGCTGTCTCGACAACATCACCGACGATGCACTGGACTCCTACCGCACCCGCTACGGCGAGTGGGTGACGAAGGACCAGATCTTCGCCTACGTTTACGGCGTTTTGCACTCGCCTGACTACCGTGCCCGCTACGCCAACGACCTTGCCAGGCTATTGCCGCGCATCCCGGAGGTCTCGACCGCCGAGGCGTTCAGCGCGTTCTCGGACGCCGGACAGAAGCTGCTTGACCTGCACATCGGCTACGAAGAAGCCGGTCCGTACCCGCTGGAGGAGCGTCTGTCGCCGGATGCGCCCGGAGAACCGGAACGCTACCGAGTGAAGAAGATGCGCTGGGGCGGCACATCGAAAGCCCCCGATCGCTCGACGATCGTTTACAACGACTGGATCACGCTAGCCGGAATCCCAGACGAGGCCCACGAGTACGCTGTAGGCCCCCGCTCAGCCCTCGCCTGGCTGATCGACCGCTACCGGGTGACAACCGACAAGACCAGCGGCATCGTCAACGACCCCAACGACTGGGCCACAGAGCACGGCGAGCCCCGCTACATCCTCGACCTCGTGAAGCGCATCGTTACCGTGAGCTTGGAGACGATGGCGATTGTAAAAGCGCTCCCACCACTCGAAGAGGCGTGACGGCGGCCGACGTAACCAAAACGAAGAGGGGGCGGCAATAGATACCGCCCCCTGGTTGATTGCCGTCCGATGCGGGTTACGCTTAGTCGGTCTTGATTGCGAGCCTGCGGGCCTTCTTGGCCTCCTGCTTGGGCACGGTGATGGTCAGTACGCCGTTGGCGTAGCTGGGCTCGGCCTGCTCGGAGTCCACCGAGCTGGGGAGTCGCAGCGCCCTGTGGAAGCGACCGGCCCGTCGCTCGCGCAGGAGGAAGTCGCCCCTCTGCTCCTCGCTCTCGGACGAGGTCTCGCCCTCGATAGTGAGCAGGCCGTCCTCAAGGGTGACCTGTATGTCATCCGGCTCGACGCCGGGGAGCGACGCACGGACAATCAGGTCGTCTCCCTCCTGGAGGACGTCCATGGGGATGTCCCAGCGTCCGCTATCGACTTCGGTGGCGCGTGCGCCCGTGTTCCAGAGCCGGTTGAACGCCGCGTCCATCCGTCGCATCTCAGCGAATGGGTCGAATCTCTGCATAGTCATTTTGAGTGTACCTCCGTGTATGCTAGTTTCCGATTGGGTTGTGACTCTCTGGCCACTAGGTTGATACATGAATTGTAGGCAATATACCTATTACTGTCAATAGATATGATATACTTCGAATCAATATAGCATTGCCGCTACATAGCATATGTTATAATTCGGGATCATCATAGTATTGGTTGAAGAGTACCAATGGCAGACTACTACAGCGTTCTCGGCGTCGAGCGTAGCGCCGAACAGCAGGACATCAGGCAGGCGTTCAGAAGGCTTGCGCGGAAGTACCATCCGGACCTGAACCAGGACGACTCGGATGCCGAGGCCAGGTTCAAGGAGGTCAACGAGGCGTACGAGGTGCTGTCGGACCCGGACAGCCGCAGGAAGTACGACGCTCATGGCGATCAGTGGAAGCACGCCGACGAGATCGAGGCGCAGCGACGGTCGGCGAGGAGCGCGTACGATTTCATGGGTGGAGGGTATCGTGGAAGGCCATCGCCGGAGGGAGACGTCTACGCAGGGCTGGAAGACATACTCGGCGACAGGGGGAGTTTTCGCGGCGGACGTTATGGCTCCGGCACAGTGCGATCGGAGACATCGGTGACCGTATCGCTGGAGGAAGCGTATGCAGGCACGACGGTCAACGCCAACTATACGGTGCGAGGGCGGAACCGGCGGTTCGAAGTGGACATCCCTCCTGGAGTGGACAACGGCAGCACGGTGCGGGTGACTCCTGAGCGGGGCACAGAGATGCTGTTCAGGGTGTCGGTAACGCCCAATGGCAGATTCCGACGCGACGGGTCGGACTTGTACACCGACGCGGATGTCCCGTTCGAGCAGTGCATTCTCGGGGGAGAGGCGCAGGTGCGGACGCTGAACGATCGGACGATATGGGTGAAGATACCGGCGAACAGCCAGAACGGCCAGAACATACGGCTGCGAGGTCAAGGGATGCCAAAGCTGGGAGCATCGGACGTGAAAGGCGATCTGTATGTCACGGTAAGGCCTCAGATGCCGAATTCGCTCAGTGATGAGCAGCGTGAGCTGATCGTCAGGCTACAGGATCTGAGGTCTGGGGCAGAGTAAGGGTCTAAGAGGCCCCTCGGACTTTCAGACGTATTCTTTCAGAACGCACTATCGGCATGGCGTATTTCGCGCGCTAGCTGCAATCATGTGATAGAATACGTCACAGTAGCACGGAGTTTCCATGACCTCAGCAGAACATCCGATAACTCGTTCAGAGCTCCGGGAGGAGCTGCGCCACTACGCGACCAAGGAAGACCTGGCAAACCTGGAGATCCGGCTGACGAGGGAGATCACTGATCTCAAGTCTGAGTTCGGAGAATTCAAAGTTGAGATCAAGGGCGACATCAATACCCTCATCAAGTGGATGGTAGGTGTCCAGATTGGCGGCATTGCTGCGATTGCGACGATCGCGACGGCAATCATTGCCATTACGAAGTTTCTAGGCGGGTGACGAGTCGATTAAACACCGTCGCGGACCAGTGATGCTGTATCAATTTAGTCGGTGGCTTCGATAAGAGCGTTGCCCTGCCCCTCTGGATTCCGGCCTTCGCCGGAATGACGGCGCGGCTGATATGGCGCCTTCGAGCAGCGTACCGACTGAACTGATACAGACTCCGGACCAGTCCCTATTCAGGGACTCCCTTACCCTGCTTACTCTCGGGTCAGCTTCAGGACTGTGCCGTTTTCGCCGACTGCCCAGGCGGTGTTGGGGTCTGAGAACGTGATGGCCCTGAGCGTCGAATCGGTTACCGGCGGTTCGAGGGACCAGGTGCGGCCTCCATCGGTGGAGTGCATGGTCTGACCGGATGAGCCGACGGCCCATCCCTCCTGGGCATCCATGAAGACTACGTCCCACAGGAACTTGCCGGAGTCGGCGTCGACGCGGGTCCAGGTCTCCCCGCCGTCGGTGGTGTACGCGACCATTCCGTCCGTAAGGTACTTGACGAACTGGACGCCGGACGTGATCCCCTGCTGCTTGCCGCGCCATCCAGCGACCCAGCCCCTGCGTTCGTCGAGAAAGAAGATGCCGGTCGTACCTATCTGGACCTGGTTGATTCCCTTGTGCTGTTTCCAGGATGCGCCGGAGTCGGCGGTCGATACAACTCCGCCGTAACTGAGCGCGACCCATGAGTGAGTGTCGTTCAGGATGAAGGCGTCGGACCTGGACTGCGTGCTGTCGAAGGACTGTCGCTCCCAGGTCGCGCCACCGTCGGTGGTCCCGAGCGTAAAGCCTCCCTGCTCAGTGATGATCCGCCCGGTGTCTGGACCGCTCAACTTGACATGAATCAGGTTAAGCCCGAGCGCGGCCTCGTGGCCCTGCAGCGCCCACGTTTGCCCGCCGTCGGTGGTGTGGAGAATCAGCCCGAGGTGTCCAACCGCCCAGCCGGTCCGGGCGTCTATGAAGTCGACGCCGCGGATGGTTAGCTCGAATCCGGATGCCTGGCTATGCCACGTCTCTCCACCGTCTGACGTGGCGATGATGGTGCCGTCCTGACCCACGGCCCAGCCGTGTTCGGGGTCGACGAAATCTATGTCGAGAAGAGTTGAGGTTACGCCGGACGGGACCGGCTGCCAGCGTGCCCCGTCGCCGGGGGATCCGGGTGTGTCGGCGTTCCTGGTGAAGTAGATGGTGCCGCCAACGAGGGCGATCAGAAAGACCAAGGCTACCGCGGCCGTTTCGGCGGTGGGGTGTCTTCGGTATCGGAATCTCATTCCGAGTCAGTCAGCCGGGTACCTGTCTGCCGAGAGCGGACTGACCGACAGTCGAGACCACGATTGACCGGCGGGTTCACCGCTGGCCGATCAGTTGGTCACACCGGGGCCGTACTCTCGGACGTCGTTGATGTCGCGGATGGCGTCTCCGACGAAGTTGACGGCTAGCACGATCAGCATAATGACCAGTCCTGGGAAAGTCGCCAGCCACCAGGCGCGTGTGAAGAATGGCCGCGCGTCGTTGAGTATGGACGCCCATGTTGGCGTGAGTGGGGATACGCCGAGTCCGAGGAACGTGAGGCCTGCCTCCGCGAGGATCGCAGCGGCAATGAACACGCTGGCCTGAACTATCACGGGCGGCATGGCGTTCGGGAATATGTGTATGAACATGAGCCTGCTGTCCGACGACCCCATCGCTCGTCCGGCAATTACGAAGTCCTCTTCCTTGAGCATCAGCACCATCCCGCGTATCACGCGCGCAAAGTCGTCGACGTAGGCTAGCGCTATCGCGACTATGACGTTGGCCAGACCGAGGCCGAAGATCGCCACGAGCATGACCGCGAGGATGAAGTTCGGGAACGCCCACAGTATGTCGATGATACGCATGACGATCATGTCCATCCAGCCGCCATAGTAGCCCGCAGCCACGCCGAGGACTATCCCAACAGCGGCTGCCAGAATGACCGTACTCAATCCGACGACCATCGAAATACGCGCTCCGACGATGATCCTGCTGAGCACATCGCGCCCGATGTTGTCCGTTCCCAGCGGATGCTGGATGGTGGGGGCCGCCAGCAGCTCATAGTCCTGAGCATCTGATTGATAGGGCGCTGCCAACTCGCCCAGCAGCGCGCACAGGACGAAAAGGACAACGATTACGAGGCCGACCATCGCTCGCTTGTCGCGCCGGAACCTACGGGCGAAGTAACGGAAACTGCGCCTGTTTTCGCGCTGACCTTCGAGCTCGGCCTGTATGGTGTCCTGGGCCATTTAGTCTGTGTACCGTATGCGCGGATTGATTATCGCGTAGAGGATGTCCACGAAGAAGTTCATGAAGATGAATATGAAAGCTACGAGCAGGATAACGCCCTGGACGACCGGATAGTCACGGCCCAGGATGGAGTCGATGAAGAGCCTTCCCAGCCCCCTGATGGCAAACACGTTCTCGGTGATGACGGCGCCGTTGAGAAGGATCGCGAGCGCGATGCCCATCACAGTGACCACGGGGATCAGTCCGTTTCTGAGCGCGTGCCTGATAATTACGACGCGCTCGCGCATACCCTTGGCGTACGCCGTGCGGATGTAGTCTTGGGAAAGAACTTCGAGCATGGCCGATCTGGTCTGGCGCGCCAGAATCGCGCCGAATCCGGTCCCTGTCGCAAGCGCCGGCAGAATCAGACGGCTTAGCCAGTCCCAGAATCCGTCTTCGATGGGAGAGTAGCCGAACACCGGCAGCCAGTCGAGCTGCACTCCAAAGACGATTATCAACAGGATTCCCAGCCAGAATCCGGGCATGGCGAGCCCAAGGAACGCTATGAGCGTAGCCGTGTGGTCCCAAATCGAGTACCGCCTGATGGCCGAAATGATGCCGGCCGGTATGCCGATGAACACACCCGCGGCGAATGAGACCAGGGACAGCGAGAGCGTGCGCGGCAGCGCCTCCATGATCTGTCCGGTGACGGGCAGGCGGCGGTAGATGCTGTCCCCGAGATCCAGCGTGGCCATGCTCCTTATGTACAGGAAATACTGCACCCACACCGGCCTGTCCAGTCCGAGGCGCTCTTTAATCACCTCGATCTGGGAGGGGTCTCCCTCAGTGCCGACCATGACGGTGATCGGGTCTCCTGGAAGAAGACGCATGAAGAGAAAGGTCACCGTCATGGTTGCCCAGATGGCGAACAGTGAGAATATGAATCTGCGAATCAGATAGCGCTGCATAGGTGTGTGTTAACCGGACCTGATGGGAATCGGATTGGATATGGCGGGCAAGGCCACCCCTGATATGGGAGTGACCTTGCCGCTATCTTGACTAGTTATCTATCGAGCCAGACCGCGCCAAGCTGCCTGAGGGCGTGAATCCACACGTAACCCTGGACGTCGCTTCGATATGCGGTCGTCTGCAAGGGGTGGTGGGTGAACACGCCGTGGAAGGTCTCGTCTACCCGGTCGCTCAGGTTGAGAATGTGCAGCAGCCGGTCTTCAAGGTTGACTGCCGCCTTCTGCCTGAGGTTCAGTCGGTTGACTTCAGGGTCGTCGTACCCGAATGAGTTGAACTTGGAGCCCGCGGCGAACCAGTCGTCAATGGCGTCGTCCGGGTCCGGGTCGCCGCCGCTGCCGCCCAGGAATGCCTGGTACTCACCCGCCACAGTCCTCGGCTGAGACACTGCCGCCTCTTGTATGTCCGGGATAAGCGTGACGTTGACTTCTTCCTTGAGCAGTGCGCCGAGTACCTCCAGGGGCACCCGGTTTACGCTGCCAATAAGCACCTCGATCTCGAACCCGTCCGCGTATCCGGCATCCGCCATCAACTGCCTGGCGGCGTCAGGATCGTACGTCCTGCGGCTGGTACCGCTGAGGTCTCTGAAGTAGTACTTCTCACCGGGCGGTATCGGGCCGTAAGACGGGATGGCGCGACCCTGGAAGGTGCGTTCGATGAACTCGTCCCGGTCCAGAGCTTTTCCGAGAGCATACACCACGTTGATGTCGTCCCAGGGCGCTTCGGCCATGCCGATCTTCTCAGCGCGGTCGCCCCTGACGTTGAGAGCAAGCATCTGGAATCCTACGTCCGGGGTGGTGTCGATGGCGACATCGCCGGACTCATCCAGCTGGTCATAGAACTGCGTGGCGAACCCGTAGATCATGTCCACCTGACCGCTTATCAGCGCGCCGACCAGCGTGTTGTCCTCCGGTATGTTGAACATCGTCAAGCTGTCGATACACGGCACGGAGGGATCGTAGTAGGTGTCGCGAGCGGCCTCGAACTCGAGCTTCTCACCGAAGGCGTGCTCAGTGATGCGGAACGGTCCGACACCGACTGGCTTGCGGTTGAATCCGCCCTCGCCCTCGTTGGCGATGGTCTCCTGGTCGACGATGGTCATTACACGGCCGCTGGCGCGCTCAACGACCTTGGTCAGGAAGGACGCTCTCGGAAAAGCTGTGGTTATTCTGACAGTGTGATCATCCACTTTCTCAGGTCGGTTGACGCCTTCCAGTCCCTTCGTGTGAATGGACTGTGTGTTGGGGTCGAGCTGGTGGTCGTAGGTGTACACCACGTCGTCAGCGGTGAACGCCCTGCCAGAGTGGTACTTCGCGTCCTCGCGCAGGTTGAATGTGTACGTGAGCAGGTCGTCAGACACTGACCAGCTCTCCGCGAGGTCTGGGACCGGCCTCAGCTCTGGGTCCAGCTGCACCAGTCCGGAGAGGACCTCAGCCGTGATGGAGAACTGGATGACCTGGTTGATGGTCGCCGGGTTGAGGTTGGTGAACTCGGAAACGCGGTTGCCCAGAGTCATGTGGCCACCGCGCGTCTCGCATGATGCCGCGAGGTCGCTCCAGAAGGTGATTCCGGAGGAATCTTTCATCATTGAGTCGCCTGAGTCCATCGCGGGCGCCATAGCGGCTGGAGCAGCCTTGGCCACGGCAGATTCTACGGCAGCTGCGATGTCTGCCTGGGTAACTCCGGGCTGGGCCATCATCGCATTGGAGATCGCTTCTGCTACCTCTGCCTGGGTGACTCCAGGCTGGGCGGCCAGCGCTTTGGCGATCGCTTCTGCTACCTCTGCCTGGGTAACTCCGGGCTGAGATGCCATAGCCCCCTGGACCGCTGAAGCCACGTCAGCAGGAGTTACTCCCTGCTGACCAGCCATCGCCTTGGCGATTGCGTCCGCTACTTCAGCCTGTGTTACTCCAGGCTGGGCGGCCATCGCACCCTGTACCGCTGAGGCAATGTCGGCGGGAGTTACATCCTGCTGCTGGGACAGCGCGCTTGCGATCGCGTCAGCGACGTCTGCCTGGGTGACCCCCTGCTGTCCTGCCATCGTCTTCTGGACCTCAGAGGCGACGTCGGCGGCCGTCATACCCTGCGGCTGGGCCTGCATGGTCTGCTGAATTATTTCAGCAACGTTAATCGGTGTGGGTGTCGGTGGCGCGGGCGCTTCCGTACTGGAGCAAGCTGCCGCCAGCACTGACAGGACCAGCAGTGCGACCACGATCACACCAAGTCTTACTCTTACCATTACTCCATCCTCTCACTTTTACGGTCCACTACAGAGACACTGGCTCCGATTTGCGCATTCTAACAGACGGTGTCAAAATTGGAAGTTCGTCTGTACGGAACATGGAAATTTGATTAGTCTGCCCTGCTGACTTAATCTGTCGTATGATAGCCGCATCGGGACATGTGCGACTCTCACCGCCAGAGCCTGCTTTGAGAGGCTCTGTTCTGTCCCTGAGCGAGACCGTATCAGCGAACCAACTTGAAAGTGATACACCAGCGTTACATCCCCGGGAGAATCCAGTGAGTCGAATCAACAGCGTTGTTGGGTCAATGCGTATGCTCGGCAGACCGCTGGCGACGCTATGGATATGGATTATCACCGCCTGTTTTCTGGCAGTCTTCGCGTTCGGGTGCTCCGGAGAGTCGTCCGGCCCGGAGTCCGGGTCAGACTCGTCCGGGACAAGCGTCAGTGGAGATGCGCCCACCGGACCTGTCGGATGGACACTTCTTCCTCAGTTTCCGCCTCGTGAGCAGGTTATCACCAGACGCCTGCTGGGGGTGAACGACGTTCAGATGATCGACGCGAATACGGCGTGGGTGGTCGGAACGGATGGAGCGATCGGCAAGACCACGGACAGCGGCGCCGCGTTCGTGGTGCAGAATAGTGGAACTGCCATTAACCTGACGGGCGTATGGTTCGTAGATGCCAGCAACGGCTGGGCTGTCGGCACCGCGGGAACCGTGCTACGCACCGCTGACGGCGGCAACACTTGGGAGATCTTGCCGACCGTCCAGGGAGTGTTCGCGCTGGAGAGCGTTTACTTCAAGGACTCTCAGGCAGGGTGGGCCGTGGCCGATTTCGGCGCCATCTATCGCACGTCTGACGCCGGCAGCAGCTGGACGAAGCAGGACTCGGGAACGAGCGAGGACCTTCTCGACATCGCGTTCCTGTCAGACGGGGGCCAAGCGTGGGCGGTCGGGTACGGCGGCGCGGTGGTGCACTCCAGCGACGGCGGCGAGACCTGGGCTGCGCAGGACAGCGGAGTCGACAGTATACTCTATTCAGTGTCGTTCCCGTCGGCCAGTTTGGGCGTTGCGGTGGGGCCCAGTGGGTTGGTCGTGCGAACAACGGACGGGGGAGCGACGTGGGCGAGCGTGGAGTCGGGTCTTATTGAGGACCTTTTCGGTGTGTTCTTCCTGAACGACAGCGAGGGCTGGGCCGTGGGCGCGAAGAGCAAGGTTGTCCACTCGACCGACGGGGGCATGACCTGGACCGAGCAGGAGACCATAACCTCCGGCGACTCACTCAACGGGGTTATGTTCACGAGCTCGAACAACGGGCTTTCCGGCGGCAGTGGCGGGAGGATTTGGAAGTTCGGGCCGACGCCAGCGCAGTAATTGGTGAATGGCGAAGCGTGGATTGCCGAGCGGCGAGCCAATTCGTGGATTCCCTTTCGCGGGAATGGCGTTTGAGTTTCAGCGGTACCCAGCGGAAGTAGGCCAAACGTCGAGTTAAGCCCTGACGGCTACTCCAGCTCGACGATTGGGGAGCCGCTCATCACCTGCTCGCCGACTGTGACCAGGACGGACTTGATCACGCCCGACCAGTCGGCGCGGAGCATCTGCTGCATCTTCATCGCTTCCAGGACGCAGATGGCGTCGCCGGTTACGACCTGATCGCCGGGGCTGACCGCGATCGACAGGATCGTGCCGGGCATGGGGGCGGAGAAGACCTTTTCGGGACTCGGTGGGCTGTCCACCACGGCGCCCGTAGGTCGGGCGACGGCCGCTGGACTCGGCGCGGGAGGTGTGCTAGGGACCGGTCTGGGAGCTGATGTCCCGGCCGGACGCCGCCGGGCCGACGACGGGGTCGGGGCGACCGTGTCTTCGACGGGGTCGGAGAGGTTCACCTCGACGACGTGGCCGTCTACAACGGTCCTGACGGGCCGCTCGGTCAGGTCGCCGACCTCGACAGTGTACCACCTGTCTTCGAGCTTTACTTTGACGGTCCTGGTCATCTCGTCCTTCAGCCTGCGCCCACTAGGGCGATGAACACGCCCGCGACGACTGCCGAGCCGATGACGCCGGCTACGTTTGGCCCCATAGCGTGGGGCAACAGGAACGTGCGCGGATTAGACTGCTGACCTATGTGATGAGAGATGCGCGCCGCCATCGGCACCGCGGAGACGCCGGCCGAGCCGATCAGCGGGTTGATCTTCTCCTTCAGGAAGAGGTTCATGATCTTGGCGAACAGCAGACCGCCGATGGTGCCGCACGCGAACGCTACGAGTCCGAGTCCGAGTATGATGAGCGTATCCAGCTGGAACACGCGCGCTGCGGAGAGCTGAGTACCGATGGTCAGCATCAGGAATATGGTGGCTATGTTGAGGATTTCGTTAGAAGCGGCTGAGGTGAGTCTCGGCACCGCGCCGCTCTCGCGGAACAGGTTGCCGATCATGAACATGGCGATCAGGGGGGCTGAGCGCGGCACAATCAGGATGATGGCGATCATCGCGATGCTCGGGAAGAGGAGCTTCTCCAGTCGCGAGACCTCCCTGGGAGGGGCCATCTCGATGGAGCGCTCTTTCTTGGTCGTCAGCAGCTTCATCAGCGGAGGCTGGATGAACGCGACAGCCGCCATATAGGAATAGGCTATGACCGCGGTGATTCCCAGCAGCTCCGGGGCCAGCCTCGCGGACAGGAAGATCGTCGTGGGACCGTCGGCTCCGCCTATGATGCCGATGGAGGCGGCCTCGGGAAGCTCAAAGACGCCAGTCGCCAGCGCGCCCCAGAAGGCTACGAATATGCCGACCTGCGCGGCTGCTCCGAGAAGCAGCGTCTTGGGGTTGGAGATAACGGGGCCGAAGTCGGTGAGAGCACCGAGTCCAAGGAAGATGATCGGCGGCAGTATGTTCCAGAATGAGAGGCCGTAGTGGAAGATGATGCCGAAGACGCCGGACTCCTGGAATCCGGTGCCCTCGACAGGCGAGACGAGCAGGCCGGTCAGCGGGAGATTGGCGACGATAACGCCGAGTCCGATGGGAAGGAGCTCGTAGGGTTCCATCTCCCTCGCGACGGCGAGGTAGATGAAGACGATGCCGACCAGGATCATCAGCGCCTCGCCCGGCCCAATCGCTGAAAGGCCGGTGGAACCCAGGAAGTCCAGTAGTTCGTCCAATTGGGTTTCGGTCCTGCCTCTCTACTGACCCTGGTCTCGCGGGGAACGCCCGAGATGGGGTTGGGACTCGATGAGCGCGGTAACCGCGATTGCGGCGGCGCGCGCGCGGTTCCTGTTCTCAGGGTCGGGAGATTCCATCGCTTCTTCGGGGGTGTCGTCGTCGCCTGTGTACTTGTCGATGCCCCATGAGATGAGCCTGATGAGCAGCACTATGACAAGCAGCATCAGAAGCACCCCGAACGCGGTGCCGATTCCGATTGCCGTAAGGACTAGAGCGTCCGGCTGTCCCACCTGATCACCTCAGCGGATTGACTTGCAGATTTTACACGTTGCGGGTGTTGGGTGTCAGGTTGTCCGCTTGAGTCGTCGTACGGGGTGAGATTACAATCTCCATCAGTCTGAGCGATAGGAACGGCCATGTTGAAATTGGCGCTTCGCGCCGTGCTGCTGGACGGCAGTGTATTCCGGGAGAACAGGGACCGCCAGGAGACGATGTTCGCCGCGCTCGGCGTCGTGATCATCTCGGGGTTCGCATTCAGCCTGGGGATCTGGGTCGAAGTCCGAGAGCCGGGGCTGGTGGGATTCGACCCGGGAGAGCTTTTCGGCCTGGTAATGGCTGTCTCCACTATCATGACCGGGTGGTTCCTGTGGACGCTGTTCGTGTGGATCCTCGGCATCAGGCTGTTCCAGGGCGATGCGGGATTCAGGGGGGCGCTGAGGTCGCTCGGAATCTGCTATGCGCCGATAGCTTTGACAGTCTTCTACACCTTCGTGCCGCTGCTGATGATCGTCGGAATCATCTGGATCCTGTTCGCGGGTGTGGTGGCGATAAAGAACACGCTGGACTTCGAGTGGTGGAAAGCCGGGATCTCGGTCGTTATTGGATGGGCGTGGTCCGTAGGCTTCTCACTGTTCATGCTGTTCTCTTACTACAGCGCTCCGGCCTGACGGGAGTGGATTGACGACACTCGCGGCAGACCGGCGAAGCTGCTAGGAGTCCCGCCGCGCGACGCCGGGGCCGGGCACGATGTTGAACCGTACGGAGCGCTCCTGTGAGTCGTTTACTCGCGCGGTGATGATGTACGTCCCGAGCTTCTCGAACGTGGCGTCGAAGTTCACGACCAGCTGGACCAGCTGGGGCTGTCCGGGCGGAATACCGGCTGGGCGACCGACCTCGGAGACGCCGTTGACGCTGACGATCTGAGCGCCGTCCTCGTCGGTCATGTCGATCCGGAAAGCGTGCTGCCTGTTTGTCTCATGCCACGGGACCCTGAGCGCGAGCGCGACGGCCAGGTTCTTCTTTGCGGGCTGAGAGTTGACCGTCAGACGGTCCCATCCTCCCCCCATCAGGTAGAGCTTGCCTCCAACCACCTCGGCGGCATCGGCGAGTATCAGCCACTCGATGGTGGTATTGGCGTCAAGAATCTCGTCGATTTCTTTCACCCCACAGACCTCCTTGTTTACAATTGTATGACATAGTGTACAGTGTATGAGACTTGCAGAGACCATCAATGAAAGATGAAATCCTCGAGTTCCTGTTGGACGAGGACAATGAATCGAAATTCGCCGCGCACGGACTGACAAGTCGCCAGGTACTCCAGGTACTTGAGATCCCGCACCTCGTTGTGAGAAACAGGAGACTCCGGCGGGCCACGCACTTGGTAATCGGCAGAGATTACGAAGGAGCCTGCATAGCTATACCGATTGAACCAACCCACGAAAGTACTCTTTGGCGTCCGGTGACAGCGTGGCCCTGCAAGTCGTCCGAGTTGACGAAATTACAGCAAGAGAGAATTTGATGACAGAGGAAAGTAGAACAGACCGTCCTGAAGACGTTGGCAACGACTGGGACCTGGAGAATGCTGTCAGACGGCCGGCCGTCAAGCAGGGCAGCGTGGTGGTGTCCGTGCGCCTGCGGAGAAGCGACTTCGACAGGATCGCTGAGCGCGCGGAAGTGGAAGACGTGCCCACCTCGACATTTCTCCGCAACGCAGCACTCGAGAAGATCGAGGGCAAGCGGGAGACGAGTGAGGCCTACTGGGTTGGCGGCGCTGCAGCAGTCTTCACCACAAACGCGGCATTTGGTCACAAGACGAGTGCAGAGGGTCGTGCCACCGCTACAGAGTAGCTATAGGCCTACTTAGCCAGTAGGCGTGAACGAAACAGCGGCGTTGGTCGGTCAGCGGGCTGAGTGGACGGTGTCCTGTTTGCCTGGGATGGAGAGGTTCTGGATGCGCTGGTCGTCCAGCGGCGGGGTCTCGGGCACGTCGTACGGGAGCTCGGTGTGGAAGTGCGCGAGGTACTCGGCCAGGGCTTCCTGCTCGGTACCGGGACCGGCGAAATCTGCCTGACCGGGGTCTGTCGATACTGCCTCGTCTATGAAGCCGTTGGCGTCGGGGAAGTCGGGGTCGGGCGGATTGGGCTGGCCTGCCTCACTCGAGAGGTCGATCCGGCCCTGAGCTGGGACCGGGAAGGGATAGCCGTCTCCGCCGTTGGCGAGGAAGTTGAGCGTGACCATCTTGATGGTGCGTTCCGGGTCGCCGGCCAGCGCGCCGTCTTCCACCACGCGATCAGCCACCGCTCCGCCGTCATCGACAATGGCGAGAGAGCGTACCCGCTGGCCGGACGGCGCCGACGGGTCGAAGCTGAAGCGCATACCGCCTACCTGGGGGAACCGGCCATGGGTAACCTCGCCAACGTCGTCGAAGCCGACTCCGTGCTCAACGATCTCGACAAGCTGGCTCGTAGTCAGCGGGACGATGGCGAGTCCGTTGTTGAAGCGGAGAGTGCCCTCGACGTCGAACTGGGATATGTCTCCCTTCCGTCCGCCGGCGGCGCTGTTGGCCGGCGGCGGCTTGAACACCACGTCCGCAGGGTCGGTCGTTCCGGGCGGCTGGACGACTATGCCTATGTCGTCTCGGATGCCGCCGCCGTTCTTGAAGGAGACCGCCACATCGGGGTCGGTCAGACGGGCGAGCCACAGGTTGGCGTCGGCGGTCAGGTTGCCGAGGTTGGTCTCCTGGGTGCGCACGTCTCCGCGTCTGCCAGCGAGGTAGACGCTCGTCCTACCCAGCACGTTGCCGCCACGCTCCCTCAGCACGCTCCTCAAAGAGTCGGCTATCCGGCTCACATCCGGGATTGGCCGACCGCCGGACTCCCGCCCGCCCTGTTCGTCTGTCGCGTATGCGCCGCTGGCGGACGGGTCTATGCTGTCGAGTAGGACGACTCCCTCGTCGTCGAAGCCCACGACAAGGCGGCCCAGGTACCTGTAGTCGGCATCGGTGTTGACCAGCAGCAGCGGCTCGCCGTCGGGGGAATCGAACCGGAGCGGATAGGTGTCCGCGGCCTCGTCTCCGGGGCGCAGACGATCGCTGCCGTCGGCCAGAATCGTGTTGGAGCCGCCAGCCACGATGATGTCGACGCCCGTCAGCCGGGAGGCGAGGTCCTTCTCGACCGCGATCTGCTGCATGTGCGCCAGCAGAATTATCTTGTCGATGCCCTGAGCGACGAGGCTGTCAACTGCCTGCTGGATAATCGCGGCCAACTCGTCTATGCCGGAGCTGTCGTCAGGCTTCACCGTGACGCCGCCGATTCCTGTGATCCTGCCGAGGTGCGGCGTGGTCGCTCCCACAATGCCAACGCGTCCGCCGTCTACCGTTATGACGACGCTCCCGGATAGACTGCCGGCCGACAGCGGGGCGTCCTCGCCGTCGGGGACGACAAGGGGGCTCAGGTCCTCGTCGTCGGTGAACACGAGGTTGGTGGAGAGGTATGGGAACTTCGCGCCCGGATACGTCCCGCCATCGGTAGTCTCAGAGGCGATGATAGAGGCGAAGACGCCGGTGCCGCGGTCGAGCTCGTGGTTGCCCAGAGCCGACGCCTGGAAGTCCATCGCGTTGAGGAGAGCGATGTCGCCGCGCCCGTCTCCCGACACGCCCAGCACCGGGTCGTTGGAGCTGTCTCCGGCAGCGAAGAAGCGGGGGCCGGGTATGTAGTTGTCGCCGGAGCTGAGTACCAGGGTGTTGTCGGGGTGCTGACCTCGAAAGCCGTCAAGCATGGCTGAGAAGGCCTCGACGTTGTCGAGGGCGCCTGTCGCGCCGTCCATGTCGGATGCGTGGAGGAGTTGAAGGGTGAAGGCCGGCGTCTCCGGCGTGTCATCCCTGTCGCAGGAGATGAGCAGCACGGAGGCGATGGCGATGGCCAGAAGGAGGGGGAGGAGTCTGGTCAAGGATGCACTATCTTGTCAGGTATTTCGAGGTCGGGAGAGGAGATGGACGCCATGATCAAGGCGAGTCCTACGTGTAAGCCTGTCCCAGATTAGTAGGCGCTGGCACTTCGTCATACCGGCGAAGGCCGGTATCCAGGGGTGGAGTGGCCGCTTATGCAGTGGTCGCCTACTAACTTGGGACAGGCTCCCTACGTGTAATCGGGGAAACAGCACAGGCCGGGAGCGTGTTAGAATTTGCCTGTGCCCCCTGCGGCGAGTGAATAAGGCAGTGGTCACAAAAATATTGGGGCATTGGTAACGGGCAGCTATGACACTCAGAATTGAAGAGTTCGCCGAACCTATCTTGATACTCCGGGCCGAGGGACGTATAAACGCGCTGAGGGCCGAGAACTTCTACACTCAAGCCATGCTCGCTGTATCTGTCAACGACTATGACGTCATAATGGACTTAGCCGAGATTATATATATCAGCTCGGCAGGCTTGCGCGCTGTCCTGCACATCTCGAGATCCCTCGAAGCTGAGCAACGCAGCTTCCACATCTGCGGCCTCAGACCTCACATTGAGGAGACATTCAAGGTAATCGGCTTCCACAAGCTCATGCCACTGCATCGGGATATGGAGTCGGCGGTGGCTGCTGTGCGGGGTGAGGTGGGGTAGAAAGCGGACACGGGCGGTAATAGACCTGCCTTTGCGGGGGATGTGACTGGCGCAGCGCATGGGTCTTTCCAACAGTTACGACGTCTGTCTGTGGATTCTTGCCTCGGTTCAATCAGATTCATACACCGTATTTCGTTGCGCATTGCGTCTGAACGGCGTAAAGTAGATGTGTCGATTCTACTCAGCGAGGATGCGCCGTGAGCCTCAACATCAAGAACGAAGAGACCTGCCGCTTGGCACGTGAGCTCGCGGACCTTACCGGCGAGACGATGACCGGGGCGATCACGGTCGCTCTCCGGGAGCGCCTGGAGCGACAACGCGAGATTGCTGAGCGTCTGAAGAGGATGCGGGCCATCTCGAAGCGCGCCGCGAAGCTGTTGGGCCCTGGGCCTTCGGCCGTCGAGCATGGCGACTTCCTGTACGACGAGAACGGGCTGCCTAAGTGATCGTAGATACTTCGGCTGTCCTGGCTGTCCTATTCGATGAACCAGACTCTGAACACTACGACGAGGCGATATTGCAGGCTCCGCGGTGTCGAATGTCTGCCGCGAGTTTCTTGGAGGCAGCCATTGTCCTAGAAGGCCGAGTCGGCGTCGGGAGCGGGCATGCGCTTGACGCGTTCTTGGATGAATCGAGAATCGAGTTGGAACCGGTCACTGCTTTCCAAGCACACGCCGCGCGCCGGGCATGGCGGCGATTTGGCAAGGGCAACCACCCAGCGGGGCTGAACTTCGGGGACTGCTTCGCGTACGCGCTGGCGGAGGTCACTCGGGAGCCGCTTCTGTTCAAGGGCGAGGACTTCGCCCTTACGGATGTTGAGGTTGCGTGACGAGCTATCGACGCGGCTCTAGCGAGCCTGTCTTCTCTCTAGTCCCCTTCAGGGTCGAGGTACACCTGAACGCCTAGCTTTTCAGCCAGTCTCACCTGGTCCTCGTGAATCCCGTATCCGTACACAACGGGTATGGCGTCCTGACAGTAGATCTTCCTGATGCCGTTGGCTGACTGCTGCGAGCGGGTGATGTCGTCGTCGTTGATGATTCCGGAAGCCTCCACAGTGAACCATAGAGTCGACCTGTCGGTCTTCCTCTGGGAGCGCATGACGAGGTCCGTAACACGCAGCCGGGCTTCCTCGTCGTCGTCGACGATGCCGTCTTCCAGCGCCTGTTCGACTCTATCGAGGAACTCCCTAGTGTTTCCCGACACGTCAATAACTCCGGGAGACCAGATCGGATAGACCCTCCTGACGTTGAACTCGCGCCCCACCAGAGGAATCAGCTTTGTACTCAGCCTCTGTTCAAGCGAAGTGCCCCTGATTGAGTCAACGCGGTCCGAGAGGCGCTTGACGTCGCTACGTATCTCAGACACATTCCCTTCAAGGCGCCTGAAGTCAGTGCGCATGTCGGACGCAAACGTACTGAACACCGCAGGAAGCGCCAGCAACTCCTCTGTGAGGATGGCTTGCCTCGCAGCCTCGCGGAATTCCTGATTCTCACGCATCAGCGTCAGGAAGTCTTCAGTTGTATTGATTGTCGTCAATGCGTCGACTCTCCCGGCTCCTAATGATTATAGTGGCTATTCCACCTCAGCGGGTCAAATTTCTCAGGATGAAGGGTGAGCTCACTCGGAGTCTTGACGGTACCGACATAGGTTGAACAAGGCGTCCGAGGATCGTAAGGTAGATATACACACTTCACTTCTACCCAGCGAGGATGTCCGGTGAGCCTCAACATCAAGAACGAAGAGACCTGCCGGCTGGCACGTGAACTAGCGGAACTTACCGGCGAGACGATGACCGGAGCGATCACGGTCGCGCTCAGGGAGCGCCTGGAGCGGGAAAAGCGCGTCAAGGAATTGCACGCCATCGGTCAACACTGCGCCAGTCTGCTTAGCGATGGCCCCTCCGCCGTCGAGCACGGCGATTTCCTGTACGACGAGCACGGTCTACCCAAGTGACAACTGATCTGGATGCCATAGCGATCTTACTTGTGAGCCGGGTGGCCAATAGTGTCCCCAATTGACCCTTAAGGGAAAGGACCGAGTAGTTCCAACTGGACTTCTGTCACAGCACCCACACACGGACTCGGTACCTAAGAGTGGCACCTCGTTCGACCGAATAGCGCACTTCTCGAATCTGATTATCGTCAAGATAGAGCGATGTTTTATCCAGTTCGCCAAGGTGAGAAAGATCAGCGTTGACACGGTTTGATTGCAAGACATCTGCTACACCTCCGAGGTAGTTGGTAGCATCGCCCGGAAAACCATCTGGAGTCTCAGTCATCACGAGTTCAATTCCGACTCGCCTCCGCTCGGTTGGATCCCACGATGAGCTATCCAGCGCCTCCTTCACTTTGTGCAGCAGGGCAATAACTCGTGGATGATGCGGATGACTTGGGTTGAAAATGGAGATCGCGGTATTCTTCGCGGGCGGCAAGCCATTTGTGGTCAGACGAATCTCAGCCATAGTTTCACCTCTTGTTGTTTCTCGGTATCCGATGTTCCATAGATGTCTGGAAGCTGGCTAATGTTAGCATCGGAGTATGCCTCCACTCCCCCACCGCCTTAAGGTCGGGTTGTTCTCTTCGTATGGCTGACCTGCATATCAATAACGTCCCTGATCATCTCTATGAACGCGTGCGTCAGTACGCGCGTGAAAGCAACCAGTCCGTGAATGACGTGGTCCTCACCGCCGTTGAGCGTGAGGTAGCAAGGTGGGAGTGGCGGAAGCGACTCGCTCAGCATCCCAAGACGGACCTCGGTGTCGATGCGGCAACACTCCTGACCGAATCACGCGCCCTCCGCGACGTAAAGTTGGAGTGACCGGAGCAGCTTCCGAGGCCGGCCGAGGTCGGGCTGGCTGGGTGGCCGTACTGTATAATCGACAGCGAAGACGACATCGCGCCGACCGGAACATGTCCACTCAGGTCTGACCATCGGATGCCAGCATACTCGCCCATCATACGAGGTGCAATATGACCACACTTAGAACCGCTAGGTTCCGCGCCGGATTCAGGCTCCCGGACCCTCCGCCACGCGAACTAGACGAGATGACCAGCTTCGACCACCTGCACGCACAAGGCAGCGCTCTCCACATCATCCGACACTTGGGCAACCCTGATACCACTCTGGTGACCGCCGAGCGCTATATCTCCACGGAGCCACGTTCGGGAAGGTCCCGGCGGAGAAGGCCGGACCTTCTCATCGCCTTCGGTGTCGACCCCTCGGCCTACATCGAGAGCAACGGCTACATCATCTCCGAGCAGGGAAAGCCCCCTGACTTCGTACTTGAGGTAGCTTCCGAGAGCACTGGAGACGAGGATATCGGAGAAAAGCGAGACGACTACGCCTCTTTCGGGATCCCAGAATACTGGCGAGTCGACGAAACTGGCGAGTACCACGGCGATCGGCTTGCGGGAGATCGGTTGGTAGACGGGGAGTACCAGCCAATTGAGATCGAGCAGTTATCTGAGGACGTTCTCCTGGGTTACAGTGAGGTACTGGACCTGAATATAAGGTGGCACGCCGGACGGCTGGAGTGGTACGACCCGGCGACCGGTCGTCACATCCCGACCTTCGATGACGAACGCGAGGCTCGTATGCAGGCCGAGAATCGTGCAGATGCGGCAGAGGCGCGTGCCCGGGAGCTACAGGACGAGCTCAACAGGATGCGAGAGTCCTGAACCCGGATAGGCTATTCTGCTTCCCCCCCTCCTTGACGGCATCCGCCCCCGAACATACCATCCGCCCATAACCACAGGCTGAGGGGGTCATCATGTTGGACACGATTGTTACCGGCGGACAGGTTGTGACTCCTCAGGGAGTGGCGGAGGTGGACGTTGCCATCGCGGACGGCAGGATCGCCGCGCTGGCGCATCCGGGCGTCCTTTCGACAGAAGGGGCGCAGGTGGTTGATGCGTCGGGGATGATTGTACTTCCCGGTGGCATCGAGCCGCACACGCACATCGGCATTCCGGTGCCCGAGAAGTGGGCCGGTCGGCCGGAGGTGTTCACTCAGCCGCCTGAGGCTGCCACGCGCGCTGCAGCGTTCGGGGGCGTCACGACTCTTCTCGACTTCGCGGGGACGCTTCCCGTCACGCCCGACGACCCGGTGTCGCCGGACCCGATCATGCGACAGATGGAGTCGCGTCGGCAGGCGTTCTCGGGTCACAGCTACATCGACTTCGCGTATCACTACATCCTGGCGGGCGCTGTAAGTCCGCAGACCATCGGGGAGATCGGCGAAGCGGTCCAGGCGGGTCAGGCCAGCTTCAAAATCTTTACCACGTTCGGGGGACGAGTGCCCTACGGACATCTACAGGCCATCTTCAACGAGGTATCGAAGAATGGCGGCATCATGGCGGTCCACGCCGAGGACGACGACATGGTGACCTACATGGAGGAGAAGCTGAGGCGCGAAGGACGGGACCAGGGACACAACCTGCACCTGGTGCACAGCAACATCTCGGAGGACGTCTCCTTCCGCAAGGTCATCAGGATGGCCGAACACGCGGAGGTCGCGATCTACTTCGTCCACATAACCGCCAAGGAGGGCGTGGCGGCGGTCGGCGAGGCCAGGGACAGGGGTCAGCCGGTGTACGGCGAGGCGCTGCACAACTACCTGGAGTTCACCAGCGACGACTACAAGAAGCCCGACGGCACCAAGATTCACACGTACCCGGCCATCAAGTACGCTTCCGACAGGGACGCGCTGCAGTTGGGGCTGATGGACGGTCGCGTGTCCACCACAGCCACCGACGAGTACACCACGTACAAGGACGTCAAGTTCTGGGGGCAGACCATCGAGTCCGTGTGCGGCGGTCACAACGGTATCGAGACACGGATGCCGGTCGCCTTCACGAAGTTCGTCTCCCAGGGAGGCATGTCGCTGACCCGCTTCGCGGACATAACCTCGACCAACGCGGCGAGGATCCTGGGGCTGTACCCGAGGAAGGGTGTCATCTCGCCGGGCAGCGACGCCGACCTGGTGTTCATAGACCCGACCGTCCGCAAGACGCTCACGCTCGACGACCTGCACGCCGACTCCGACTACAGCATCTGGGAGGGGTTCGAGTGCGAGGGATACCCTGTGAAGACCATTCTCAGAGGGAAGGTGATAGTGGAGGACGGGAAGCTGGTCGGCAGCAGTTCAGACGGCGAGTGGCTGCCGCGCAAGGTCTCGCCTGAGACGCTGGCAAGGCCGGTGGTGTGACGTAGTCACGAGTCGTCATTCCGGCGTAGGCCGGAATCCAGGGGGCTGGGGTGTCCATCGACAAGCTCAGAGCCTGCTCCCTCTCCCTCAGGGAGAGGGTGAAAAGCCTGTCCCGGCGAAGGCCAAGATACGAATACCTACCCCCTTGATCCCTGAGTGAGAGAGGGCTGCTGTCCTGCCGGCTGATCCTGTGTGTCTTGCATCCCGCGTCATCGACGCCGTCGTTCCCGGGCACAAGCTCGTGTCCGTGACCCCGGCGCACGCGGCTTTCACCAACTCCGTGCAGGTGCTGGATACCCTGTCCCCCGCAGGCAGCAGACTGCGGCTTGTCGTCAAACGAATGACCGACGACCCCGATCCCGAACGGGCCACAGCCGACTTTCACGGGCTGCGTATCGCCCGGAAACACGGGATTCCTGCGCCCGAGCCGGTGCTGCTCGATGCCACGGGAGAGCTGCTCGGAACGCCGGGAATCGTCACGACGTTCGTAGATGGGACTCAGAACGCCAATCCGCGCGACCCCAAGGCGTGGGCACGAGACATAGCGGAGCTGCTTCTCCGGATCCACGATGTCAGGCCTGATGCCGATGAGCGTCGCCACATATATGACGGCAACGACCTCGGCCTGTACTTCCTCTCCGGCGAGTGGCCGGACCGAATGGCAGGACACCCGCTCACCGATACGATCTACGACGCGATTCGAGAGCTGCGCGTAGGGCTGGTCGCGGACTGCCCGGTCTTTCTCCACATGGACTTCTGGCCCGGAAACATACTGTGGGTCGATGGGCGCGTCTCAGCCGTGGTGGACTGGGACGCGGCTGCGTACGGCGATCCGGCGCTCGATGTCGGCTACTTCAGGATGGACATGTACCTGCGCGGCATAAAGGAGGCTGCGGCCCCCTTCCTGGAGTACTACCAGGCGTCGTCAGGCCCTGTTCGGAACCTCGGATACTGGGAGCTCGCCTGTGCTGCGCGTCCGCTGCCGGACCCGGCCGCGTGGATACCGGAGCCCGGCGATCTGGGCGACCTCCTGGTGCCCATCGAAAGAGCGCACACCGACTACTACGAGTTCGTGCACAACGCCCTGCGCCGCGCGTATGCGGGGAGGTGAGACTCTCTACCTGGCAATGGCGCTCATGGGGTCCATCCGTGGCCTGTCGCGCCCAGATGTAGTGGTGACCTGCTCTCCTCAGCTCCGTCCTTGCCCATCCATTCTCTCAGATGGCGCACGCAAATCTGATGAAGGCTCCTGAAGTAACGCAAGCTTCACATCAGTCGTGGCAGAGGATAGGATTATCTTGCACATCAGCCTCGGCTATCACTTGGAGCCAACTAAATGGCACGACGCGCCAGATCGCAAACCAAGCTTCCCATCGAGTCCTACGAGCATCGGGACAAGGAGCGGGTGAACAACCCGCCTGTCGGACTCGTCACGCCTGAGACAGACGGGGACTCTGGCAGCAAGACCTACTCCTACGATCCCCACCTGGACCCTCAGCTCCAGTGGGCAGGGAAGGCCGAGCACACCTCCTTCGAGGTGCCCACCGTGTCGCTGCACGTACATGAGCGAATCGATCCGCGCACCATCATCGAGGCTGTCCGCAAGTCCAACGGCAGCAATGCTCCTTCACAAGGCAGTCTATGGGAGCTGCCCGAAGAGAACCCGCCCGTTCGAGACGCCATTGAGTTCTACAAGCATAGCCAAAATTGGACCAACCGCCTCGTATCCGGCGATAGCCTGCTTGTCATGAACAGCCTACTAGAGAAGGAGGGTATGGCAGGCAAGGTGCAGATGATCTACATTGACCCGCCATACGGTATCCGATACGGCTCCAACTTCCAGCCTTTTGTCAATAGACGCAACGTCAGAGACAGGCGTGACGCTGACCTGACCCAAGAGCCTGAGCAGATACGCGCATTCAGGGATACGTGGGAACTCGGTACTCACTCTTATCTCTCCTATCTGCGTGACCGCCTGCTACTGGCCCGAGAGTTGCTGACCGAGGCCGGAAGCGTGTTCGTACAGATCAGTGATGAGAATGTGCACTTAGTAAGAAGTGTGATGGATGAAGTTTTCGGAGTGGACAATTTCATCGCTCTGATTCCATACCGCACCAAAACAATGCCCTTTGGGACAAGTTTTCTGGAACAGATGTCTGACTTTGTAATCTGGTATGCCAAGAACAAGTACGACCAGCAAGGTCGGCCTCTGACTAAGTACCGGAAGTTGTATCGAAAAATGAACTATGGCCCTGGCTCGGGATTCAACTGGTGCAGATTGGCAGATGGCACTGATAGGCGGCTTTCAGACGTGATCCGTGAATTCGGGAAGATCCCCGAGGGAGCCAGAATCTTTACATCCAAGTCTTTGGAGCCATCAGGTCCGATGCAGGCTGGCATGTTCAACTACACATATCGCGGAGTGACTTATCGGCATCCAAGGAATGGTTATGCAACAACGCGAGAAGGAATGGATAGGTTGGCTCTCGCCGGTCGCCTGACTCCGTCAGGCAATCTAGTCCGATATATCTTGTTCGCAGATGACAAAGGCTGGGCCGACTTGACCGCGCCTTGGGATGATACTTCCGGCGCCGATGGCAAGGTGTTCGCCGTTCAGACCAATACTCAGGTGATTACCCGTTGCATGTTGATGGCAACAGACCCTGGCGACATTGTATTCGATCCTACGTGTGGTGGCGGCACCACCGCCTATGTAGCCGAACGATGGGGCCGTCGCTGGATCACATGCGATACCTCCCGTGTCGCTGTCACTCTCGCCCGGCAGAGGTTGATGACAGCGGTATATGACTACTATGAACTAGCCCATCCCGACGATGGTGTGGCAAATGGATTCAAGTACGAGACAGTGCCACATATCACTTTGGGTTCTATTGCCAACAACACCGACATCCGGGAAGGCATGACGCAAGCTGAAGCCGACGCTGTTATTACACGGAGCGCGTTCCAGGAGACACTTTATGACCAGCCGATTGTGGACAGGAGTAAGAGGCGCGTCACTGGTCCGTTCAGTGTAGAGGCCGTACCATCATCAGTCGTAATGCCCATAGACGAGGCACTTTTCAGCGAGGAGGGTGGTGCTCGACCTGACCCCGACGACTCCATTGCCCGATCAGGTGAGACGCTGCGCCAGTCAGATTGGCGTGACGAGCTTCTCAAAACAGGCATCCGCGGCAAGTCAGGGCAGTTTATCCATTTCTCACGTCTAGAGCCGCTGCCGGGCTGCCGCCATCTGCACGCCGATGGTGAGACACTCCCCAACGATCGCGGAGCCGATTCGGTGCGCGATCAAGGGGCGGCGCGTGCCTCTCAGCGCGTCGTCGTGTCGTTCGGCCCGGATCATGCACCGCTGGAACAGCGCCAGGTCGCGCAGGCACTCGAAGAGGCTCACAGCCTGGTGCCCATGCCACGGGTCATCGTGTTTGCAGCCTTTCAGTTCGATCCCGAGGCTGCCAAGGACATCGACGAAACAAGGTGGCCCGGCATCGCGTTGCTGAAGGCGCAGATGAACGCTGACCTGCTTACAGAGGACCTCAAAAGAAAGCGCGCCAGCAACGAGAGCTTCTGGCTAATCGGGCAGCCGGATGTTGTGTTACACCAGATTCGTCGTGGTCACAACATTGGCAAGTGGCAGGTCTATGTGCGCGGATTTGATTACTACAACACCAAGACCGGCCAGGTGGAGTCCGGTGGAGAAGACCAGATCGCCATGTGGATGTTGGACACCGACTACGACGGTCGCAGCCTCTATCCCAGTCAGGTGTTCTTCCCGATGTCTGGATCACGTGACGGCTGGAACCGCCTTGCCCGGAATCTCAAGGCGGAGATCGACGAGGAACTGATTGAAGCCTACAGTGGGACGGTCTCACTCCCATTCGATATGGGTGAACACAGCAGAGTCGCCGTGAAGATAGTGGACGATCGGGGCATCGAGAGTCTGCGGGTGATAGCGCCAAATGGGAAACCTGTCTCTGGCCCCAAGCCTAGACCCATCTAGGAAGAGCTTGCCGAAATTTGGAAAGACGTTCCTCAAGAGGAGTTGGACCAGCTACCAAGTGATTTGATAGATCGTCTGGACTATTATCTGTATGGCACAGATAGTCCATAAACTATCCCATTGGAGTTTGTTAATACATCGAAATGTTACTGAGGAGCAACTAGGTTGGTCGACTTTACTAACGACTTCAGATTCGGAGCACTGCTTCAAGCTACTGAAGCAATCATAAGTATGCATGCATTAGGAGGTGTGCGGGACGCAACACGATTGGTAGATCGAGCTGCTGGCTGGAATAACCTTCAAGGTCACATGCGTGCTATTGTTCCACTGACAGTGTGGCTTGCTTGGCATCGCCCAGAATTGCTCTGCACTATTCGCGCGGAGACTAATCTAGCCAATGAAATGTCAGCCCGTTCACAAGAAGCCAGAGCAGATTTTTGGGAAGATGTAAAGATTGCACTGTAATTGATTAGCGGTAGTGGTTGGTGAGATTGCAGTCGGCAGGTCATGTTCTTATACTTCGGCCATGTGTACCGACAAAGACCGCCCTCCCTGTGAACACGACGACCTGATCGTCGACCGCTTGCAAGGCCAGGTCGCGCGTCTGACGGCGACGATCAAGGAGCTTCGCAAGCAACTCGCCTCAGCGCAGCGAGCGGGCAAGCGCCAGGCAGCGCCATTCTCCAAGGGCGAGCGGACCTCAAAGCCAAGGCGTCCGGGTCGAAAGCCCGGGAAGGGGAACTTCAGCTACAGAAAGCCGCCGGCGGTGGACGAGCTGACAGCACCGCCTGTTGACGTTGCGGTAGCGGCGGAAAGCTGTCCCGGATGTGGAGGCATACTCGAACATGAGGGAGAGAGCCTTGCGTACGTGACCGACATTCCCCCGATGCCCAGACCGCAGGTGACAGAGTACCGTGTGCAGGTATGCCGATGCGTGTCGTGCGGCAGGCGTGTGCGAGGGCGGCATCCCGACGTTGGACCTGACCAGTACGGTGCGAGCGCCCATCGGGTGGGAAGACGAGTGATGGCTGCGGCTCACATGCTCCACTATGGAGTGGGCATACCGGTGCGGAGGGTACCCGTCGTGCTCAGAGCGCTGACCGGAGTTGAGTTGAGCCAGAGCGCGATCACGCAGGACGCTCTGCGACGAGCGAGGGGCGCTGTGGGAGATGCGTACCAGCGGCTTCGGGAGTCTGTGCGTGAGAGCGCGGTGGTCCACACTGACGACACGGGCTGGCGAGTTGGCGGAGAGGGTGCCTTTGTGATGGCGTTCGAGACCGATGATGCCACTGTGTACCAGGTGCGCGGTCGTCACCGCAACGAGGAGGTTAGGGAGGTTGTTCCGGGCGACTATGCGGGAGTGATGGTGACCGACCGAGCTCGAAGCTACGATGCGCGGGCTCTGTCGGGAGTGAGACAACAGAAGTGTCTGGCTCACGTGCTGCGCTCGATCAGTGAGGTGGTCGAGACCAAGGTGGGCAGAGGGCGCAGCTTCGGGAAGCGTCTGAGCGGCCTGCTCAGAGAGGCAATGCAGCTGCGTGAGTCACAACGACGTGGAGAGGTGGCGGACTATACTGGGGAGACCGAGCGGTTGAGACAAGAGGTGAGCTATCATCTGCGAGATCGCCCGATGCCTGATCGTGACAACGGGAGGCTTCAGAACGAGCTTGGCTGGCAGGACGATCGTGGGAATCTGCTGCGTTTTCTGGACGATCCTGGGATAGAGCCGACGAACAACAGAGCGGAGCGGGCGCTGCGTGGAGCTGTGATAGCGAGGAAGGTCTCGCACTGCTCCAGGAATGAAGCTGGCGCCGATGCGTTCAGTGCGTTCACCAGTGTAATCAGGACACTGTATAGGAATGGTGGTGGTCAGCCGGTGGTGGATGGTCTGTGCGGTGTGTTCAGCGCCGAGCCTGTCCACGCCCGCTCAATCTGAACCTCCTCCCCCCTCCGACTCCGCTAATCAATTACATTGCACTCATAGCTCTATTGGATCAGCGCGGCGACGACCAAGTCTCCAGCGGAGTACAGATAAACTCTCCCGAGACCGCGCGAGAAATTGCCTCAACTTATCTTTCTTCTGACTATGGCGGTGGTCAGAGTATGGGTGGCGGCGGAACAACAGTTCTTAAGCGAACACTGAAACTTCTTGCCCACACACTGCCACTAGATTGTGAATAGTAGGCCCAATCATGCCCCAGGAAACCATAGACCGCCTCATCATAAACTCCCCGTACGAGGAGCCTAGCTCCCACTGGAAGTACGAGCGAGAGACTAGGCTGTTCGACCTCGTCGAGGGACGGCGGCCCGCAGGATACCTCGTGGCATCCGAGAGCTCCCGCGCCTTTGACGACCCCGGCATCTTCGTCGAGATCACCTTAGTCAACCAGATACGCGAGCGCGTGAAGAGGTGGCGTGAGGAAGGATACCCTGGCGTAACCAGCGTCACGAAGCGCCTGCTTGACTACTGGATAGACCCCGAGGAGTTTGAGGCCCGACGCTTTTTCTTCTGCCAACTCGAGGCCGTCGAGACGCTCATCTGGCTAACGGAGGCCCCTGCCGCAGACAAAGTTGGTATCGAAGTGCCTTCCGACAGCGGTGAATTCAAGCGACTGTGCTCCAAGATGGCTACCGGATCAGGCAAGACCGTGGTCATGGCCATGCTCATAGCCTGGCACGCTCTCAACAAGGCCGCCTACCCTCAGGACACGCGATTCGCGAAGAACGTACTCGTGGTCGCTCCGGGTCTCACGGTCAGGAGTCGGCTCGCCGTTCTAGAGCCATCCCATCCTGAAAACTACTATGAGGCGTTCCGGGTTGTGCCGTCCCACATGCTCGACAAGCTGCGGCAGGGCAAGGTCATCATTCGCAACTGGCACGCGCTCAACTGGGAGACCGACGAACAGATCTACAGGAGGCGCAGCGTAGACAAACGGGGAGCCAAGAGCGACGAAGCATACGTCCGCGACGTGCTTGGAGAGATGTCCAGGACTCGCAACTTGCTCGTTATCAACGACGAGGCGCATCACGCTTGGCGCACACCAGCGGGGTCCAGAATCAGGGGTGTCACCAGGGCGGAGGTTGATGAGGCGACAAAGTGGGTAGGAGGCTTGGATAGGATTCACAGGGCGCGCGGCATTCTCACCTGTTACGACTTCTCAGCAACCCCGTTCGCGCCGTCCGGCAGGCGCAGTTCAGAAGAAGCACTCTTCGACTGGATAGTAAGTGACTTCGGACTTAACGACGCCATTGAGTCCGGGTTGGTGAAGACCCCGCGCGTTGTCGTCCGCGACGATGCAGTACCCAGCGCTAAGACATACAGACCCCGCCTCTATCACATCTACAACGATCCTGAAGTAAGGGATGATCTGAACCGAAAGGCCGAGGCTCACGAGCCACTGCCCGATCTCGTTGTCAATGGCTACTACCTGCTCGGCTACGACTGGAGAGAGACGGCGACGAGTTGGAACGAGTCTGGATTCAATACCCCTCCTGTGATGATTACAGTCGCCAATCGGACCGAGACGGCAGCCCGGGTGAAGTCCGCGTTCGACCGCAAAAGGATATTGATAGACGAGCTGTCCGACCCCGGGCGAACGCTTCACATAGACTCAAGGGTCCTGAAGCAAGCCGAGGACTCCGAAGATCCTATCGCACAATTGTCGGTGGCGCCGGGCAACGGAACGGGAGAGGGAACAGGTCGCAGGATGACCGCGAAAGAGCGAGCCGAGCTACTCAGGCAGACTGTGGACACAATCGGCAAGCCGGGGCAGCCCGGCGAGCAGATACAGAACGTGATCTCCGTGGGAATGCTGTCCGAAGGGTGGGACGCCAAGACGGTCACGCATATCATGGGCCTGCGAGCCTTCACCAGCCAGCTTCTGTGTGAGCAGGTAGTCGGGCGAGGCCTACGACGTACCGCCTACGACGTGAATCCTAAGAACGGACTCCTAGACCCCGAGTACGTCAACATATTCGGTATTCCATTTACTTTTCTGCCACACGAGTCGCAGGGTGATGGTCCTCCGAAGCCTCCTATCCCCAAGACCGCCATTGAGCCATCCGCCGACAAGGCGGAGTTCGAGATCAGCTGGCCCAACCTCATACGGATTGAACACGTTTACCGCCCACGCCTGGAACTAGATTGGGACAAAGTGAGCCCGCTGGAACTGGACGCCAGCCAGACCGCGCAGCTCGCTGAGCTCGCACCCATTGTGGACGGCAAACCGGATGTCACGAACATTAAGAACATTGATCTTGAAGCTCTGGCGAATGAGTATCGTACACAGAGGATCATATTTGAGACTGCGCGTGATGTTTTCGACCAGATGCAACCCGGTTGGTCAGGAGGCGGCCCCCAACTCATCGCGCAGCTTGTACGGCTGGTCCAAGAGTTCATCACATCTGACCGGATCGCAATATCGCCGCCGCTGTTCTACCAAGATGAAATGCGCCGTCGCCTCCTTATCACATTGAACATGACAAGAGTTGGGCAGCATATCCGGGAGGCTATTCGATTCGAGAACACCGAGAGGCTGGAGCCGGTGTTTGACGGAGACAATCCCATACGCTCCACAGGTGACATGTCCACGTGGTACACAGGAAAGCCCTGTGAACACACGAAGCGCAGCCATATCAACATGTGCGTCTACGACAGCACTTGGGAAGCCTCAGAGTCGTTCGAACTAGACCATAACCCATTGGTCGATGCCTGGGTCAAGAACGACCACTTAGGTTTTGAGGTGCTGTACATCCATCGTGGCGTCGTGCGTAAGTACCGTCCCGACTTCCTCATTCGGCTCAAGTCTGGTGACATGCTGGTACTGGAAACCAAAGGACAAGACGACGACCAGAACCACACCAAGCGACGCTTCCTCAAGGAGTGGACTGTCGCAGTCAACCAGCACGGCGGCTTTGGCCATTGGCGCTCAGACGTTTCGACACACCCCGGCGACATCAAAGACATACTCGCCCGCCACGCTGGTGCATGACGACGATTAGTACAGACACCACCGTCGTGACCTGTGATGAACAGTTCAGGCGAGGGCGCTAAGAGTTCTTGGAATCCACTTTCTGATGCGTCTTCCGTCCGGGCCGTTGCTTTGAGGGCGTAACCGTCCCATAGGCGGGAGGCTTTAGGCTGCGCCTACTCGAACTGGTGCAGCTTCGAAGCTGAATCAAGCCCCACACAACCATTGGGCCGATGCGTATAATGTGGGGCGAGACCGGCCCGCCGAGGAGGACCAAATTGGCACTCGACCTGAACAGCATCCGCTCCGACTTCCCAGCTTTGGGCGAGTCTATCTACATGAACACCGGCGGCACTGGGCCGCTGTCGAGGCAGATGGTCGACTTCATTGCCGGCCAGTACCGGGCCGCGATGGAGAAAGGACCTGACATCCCCTCGGTCAAGGGGCCGATCAGCGAGGAGTTCGAGAAGGCCCGCGGCACGGTGGCCGACCACTTCGGGGTCACTCCGGAGGAGATCGCGCTGCTGCGGTCCGTGTCCGAGGGGTTGAGCACTGTCGCCTACGGCATGGACTGGAACCCCGGAGACGAGGTGATCGTCACCGACGAGGAGCATCCGACCGGGATCATGGTGTGGCTCAACCTCGCGGCGGAGCGGGGCATCAGGATCAGGAAGATGCCGCTGCCGGAGGACCGCGCGGAGATGCTGGCCGGTCTGGACGCGCTCATAAACGACCGTACCAAGCTCGTCTGCATCAGCCACGTAACGACAGACACAGGAACGCGGCTGCCGGCCAGGGAGATATGCGAGCTTGCTCACGAGCGGGGAGTGCCTGTCGCGTTGGACGCCGCGCAGTCTACCGGTCAGTTCCCTATCGACCTGCGCGACATGGACTGCGACTTCTACGCGGGCACAGGCCACAAGTGGCTGCTCGGCGGATGGGGCACAGGCTACTTCTACGTCAGGCGCGACTGGGTCGAGCGGCTCAAGGTCTCATGGACAGGGTCGCAGGCGGGGACGCTCGACCGCAGCACGATGGGAGACCTGCAGTTCCTCGATACGGCTCACAGGTTCGAGTTCGGCGGACGCCACAACGTCCTGTACAGCGCGATGGGCCAGGCGATCGAGTATCTCGATGGTGTCGGCATCGATACCATCGAGGCACGTTCGCTCCAGCTTGCCGACAGGCTGAAAGCGGGCATCGCCGAGATACCGGGCGCGGCGCTCCGCAGTCCTGAGAGCCACGAGTTCTCGACGGGCATAGTGACGTTCTCCCTGGATGGGCTGGACGGAGCCGATCTCAACTCCCAGATGTTCGACCGGTGGAGAATCCTGGGCAGGCCTGCGCTCCAACAGAGCGCGATGCGGCTGTGCTGTGCGTTCTTCACCGAGGACCGAGAGGTCGACACAATAATAGAGGCGATAAGCACCCTGGCGAACGAGAGTCGCCGGGCAGACTGAAAACCAATAGCAACAGGAGGAAACAGTGACACTGAAGATTTCAGTCATATCAGGCAGCGGCGAAGCAGACACGGAGCTAATCGAAGAGCAGATCCAGGGCCTGGACTACGAGCTTGAGAAGTTCGAGTGCACCAGCGACGGTGAAGCCATCGAAGCGATGGCGGGCGCGGACATCGTCATCAACGCCGGGGTCGCGCTCTCCCGCGAGGTAATTGAGGAGACCGAGGGCGTGCAGGCGATCATGGTCGGCAGCCACGGATTCAACCACATCGACCACGAGGCCGCGACCGATCAGGGGATCATGGTCATCAACTCAGCAGGCTTCTGCACCGAGGAGGTGTCCAACCACGCGATCCTGCTGCTGCTTGCCTGCGCCAAGAAGCTGGGGCAGCTCAACGAGCTGGTCAAGGCCGGGAAGTGGGGCGCGGAGACGCGCGCCGCCATCATGCCGATGGTGCCGATATACGATCAGACGGTCGGTCTGGTCGCCTTCGGAAACATCGCCCGCGCCACGGCGCGCAAGGCGCAGGCGTTCGGTATGGAGGTCATCGCATACGACCCCTACTGCCCACCCTGGATAGCGAGGGAGTACAGAGTCAGGCTGGTCGGGAGCCTCGAGGAGCTGGCGGCGGAGTCCGACTTCGTATCGGTCCACACGCCTCTGAACAACGAGACCCAAGGGCTGCTCAGCGAGAGCTTCTTCAAAGCGATGAAGCCCACCGCCTACATCGTGAACACCTGCCGCGGCCCCGTGATCGATGAGGGCGCGCTGATCGCCGCACTACAGAACGGCGAGATCGCGGGCGCGGGCCTCGACGTGTTCGAGGAGGAGCCGACGTCGCCAGACAACCCGCTGCTGAAGATGGACAACGTGGTGGTCTCGCCACACTCGGCGGGCTCGTCGAATATGTCGCGGATAAGGTCTGGCGTCCAGGTCGGCCAGGAGACCTCGCGTCTGCTGAACGGCACGTTCCCGATGTCCATAGTCAACCCCGAAGTGCGGCACGCCATCGAAGGCCGCCCGGCTGCGACGAACGTGTAGCTGGCTAGTTCAGCGCAAACCAGAAGGGGCACGCCCAACCGCGTGCCCCGGATCTCACACGGGCGATCGGATGTCGTCCATGGTAACCAGACCCCCCTCCAGCCCCCGCATGAGAACGTATGGCTGCAAGATCGGGTCGGTGAACCTGAATCTGTAGCTGCGTGGCTCCCCCAGTCTCTGGAGAACCGAGCCTCGTCTCTCCTCACACAGCCCGTGCAAGTGTCGAGTGTATGCCGAAGTGTCCTGGTCACGCCCCATGATCCTGGAGTACCAGTCGCGAATGTCTGCCGGTCGGAAGTAGCCCAACTGGTCGGTCGGGGCCAGAGAGCAGGCCAAAAGGACCTGGAAGTAGAATGTCTGTCTTCTCGGGCTGGCAGTTGCCAGATCGAACGCTCGGACGACCGTTTGCTGCGACTCCAGAATCAGCGACTCGATGGCATTCGCCACGTCCTGGGTCTCAACCCGTCGGCTCTTCCTATCTATCGCCGCGTGTCCGGCCGCCAGTCCCAGGGCGTGAACGTAATTGGGCAGCCCAAGCGACAACGCGCATATTTGCGAGACCGCCTCATCTGAAATCTCCATCCCCACGCTCTCGATACCGAACTTGACGATCGACTCCAGCTCACCGACGGACATTCGAGGCAGATGAATCTGGACTAGGCAGCGGTTGATGGATTCATGCTCCGTGATGAGATTATCAATGTCATCCGCCACCCCCACCAGTATCAGGGTCGTGTCCAGACTGAAGTCCGACAGCGTCTTGATGGTGTCGGCGAACAATATGTCTATGTCGGGATCCTGAATCCGGTCGAACTCGTCAACTATGAGGATGAGTTTTCTGGCGTCTTCTTCACGGAGGACCCTGAACACGTCGTTCAGAGTGAGTTCGCCGTATTTTTGCACGGAGAGAATATCAATCTGCTCAAACAGAGAGTTCCATATCTGCGTGTAGGTCGTTTCCCCGTAGCAGTTTACCCTCGCAGTCGCTATGGTCTCCGACGTGAACGGCTCCAGATAGGACGACAGCACGTTAGCAAGGGAAGTCTTGCCTACTCCCCGCTCACCATAGATGATGGCGTGCTGCCCAGACTGGTTTGCGGTGGCAATGAGACGCCTGATTATAGCGTGGCGTCCATGGAACAACGCTTTGCGATCTATGGCCGCGGCAGGGCTGAATATCTGGGTCAGCCGAATTTCCAGTTCGTCCCATTGGAGAATTTCGTGAACCATGTCGCCAGTGTTGCATCAACGGTCGAAAATTACAAGTAGAATGCATTAAGTGTAATTTTACTGCAAGTAACACGACATTAGGCGTATGGTAGTGTCCAAAAACTACAAGTGGTATGCCCCGCATAGTGCCAATAAGTGTGTCGACCGCAAGCACTCAGGCTCCTACCAGTACGCTTTCGTGGGTCATTACTCTGCCGTCTGAGAGCACTATGCCGTCCTCGCAGAGGGACTCGACCAAGCCGCAGCGATCGAACAACTCTTCGTGGGTGCCGTACTCAACGGTCCTGCCCTCGTCGACGACATAGATCACGTCCTACCGACATGATTATGAACAACCGGTGGGCCATGGCAGTGGTCGCGCAGGAGCGGCTCAAAGATGTTCTCCACAGGCTAGAGTGAGTTCCACTCCTCCCTGGAGATGCCCAAATCTCTTACGATCTTACTGGTGATTCCGATTCCGATGTCCCGGCTGCCATGCATCGGAATCGGGATAACCTGACGAGTATGAGGGTGGAACATATGAACATGCCTGCCACCAGACACAGGACCGGAAAAGCCCAGTGCCCGTAGCTTTCGGACTACCTCACGTGATCTAAGCGGGGTCAGTCGCGACAACTTCCGTTCTTATCTCGACGCCTGGAATGCTCGGTATTTCCCAACCCATTTGCAAAGCTATCATGACATTGCCTTCGATGGCGTCCAGAAGGTTGGTCCGAGCCTCCTCGTAGGACTCGCCCTGGGAGTAGAAACCCGCGCAGTTCGGGACGCTGGCAACGATCATGCCATCTTCATCCTTCTCGTACTCGGCACAGGCGAGAGCGGCCTTCAGGTAGTCCGCCAGTGAGAATGACTTGAGATTAACGGTACCCAACCCGACACCCCAGAAACATTTCCAGCGGTTTTAGTTCGACCATTGCACACTCACTATATCACTCAGCGTAAGACGACATGGAGACTCAGCACGGACTGACCGCACTTGGTGTCAGTCCGCGCCGGCTCCTACCAGTACGCCTTCGTGGGTCATTACTCTGCCGTCTGAGAGCACTATGCCGTCCTCGCAGAGAGACTCGACCAGCCCGCCCTGGAACTGCTCGTTGTATAGCTCGGCGTAGAGTCCGCATCTCTCCAAAAGCTCGTAGTGGGTGCCGTACTCGACGATCCTGCCCCCATCTACCACGTAGATCACGTCAGCCGACATGATCGTGGACAGCCTGTGGGCGATGGCGATGGTCGTGCGGTCGCGCATGAGCGGCTCCAGCGCCATCTGGACGTGTCGCTCGCTGGCCGTATCCAGCGCAGACGTGGCCTCGTCGAGAATCAGGATGCGCGGGTCGTGCAGGATCACGCGGGCGATGGCGAGCCGCTGGCGCTCTCCGCCGGACAGCCGGTAGCCGCGCTCTCCGACAATGGTCTCGTACCCATCAGGGAGCGTCTCGATCCAGTCGTGGATGTACGCGGCCCTCGCGGCGGCCTCGACCTCGGTCTGGGTAGCGTCCGGCCTGGCGTACAGCAGATTGCTCCTCAGGCTGGCGTGGAACAGGTAGCTCTCCTGGGTAACGTACCCGATCATGCCGGCGAGCGAGTCCAGCTTGATGTCGCGGACATCCATGCCGTCGATCCTCACAGACCCTTCCGTCGGGTCGTACAGCCGCGGAATCAGGTACGAGATGGTGGACTTACCGGCCCCGCTCGGTCCGACGAACGCCGCAAGCTGACCGGACTGCACCTCGAAGTCCACGTCGTTCAGCGCCCATCGGCGATGCCCGTCCTCCGTGGTCTGCTCTCCGTGCTCAGGGTTGTACGACAGCTTGACCGAGTCGAACGTCAAGCGGCCGCGGACGTATCTGGGGTCCAGGTCCACGGCATCGGGACGGTCCTCGATGTCCGGCCTGATGTCCAGGTAACGGAAGATGCGCTCGAACAGCGCCATCGAAGACTGCAGCTCCACCGACACCTCCATCAGGTTGACTATCGGGAAGTACAGCCTGAACTGGAGCGTGGTGAACGCAACGACGGTGCCGGCGCTGATGTCCGGGGTCGTTGTCCCAGCTATGAGGTATCCAGAGATCAGGTAGACGACCACAGGGGCAAGCGAGAAGAATATCTGCATCACCGTGAAGAAAGACTGACCGGTCATCTGACGCCGTACGGCCAGGTCGGCCATGCGCTCGTTCTCGTTGTGGAAGCGCTCGATCTCCTGGTTCTGCCTCCCGAACAGCTTGGCGAGCATGATGCCGGAAATCGATAGCGTCTCCTGGGTGATTGCGGTGACCTCGGCGGCAGCCTCCTGAGATTCCGCAGTCACGCGCCGCCTTCGCTCTCCCACGAACCTCGATATCACCACGAACACCGGGATGGCCACGACGGACACGACCGTCAGCTCCCATGAGAGGATCAGCATGGCTACGAGAGTGCTGATGAATATGACCGTGTTGGAGAGCACGCTGGAGAGCGTGTTGGTGACGACGTTCTGCACTCCTCCGACGTCGTTGGCGATGCGGGACTGTATCTCGCCGGTGCGCGTTCCGGTGAAGAAGCCGAGCGACTGGCGTTGAAGGTGCGAGTACAGACGGTCCCTCAGGTCGCGCATCACGCGCTGTCCGACCTCGTTGGTCAGGTAGGTCTGGATGATGCCCAGACCGCCGCTAACGACCGTGGCGGCGACCATGATGCCGGACAGTATCCACAGCACCCGCATGTCGATGCCGGCCGGAGCGAAGAGCGCGTCGTCGAAGACCGAACGAATAAGGAGCGGGTTGACGACGCCCAGACCGGCGGTCACCAGGATCAGCAGGGCGACTCCGATGACCTGCAGCGTGTAGGGACGGAACGACGCGGCCGCCCTTCCGACAGTCGCCCGGCCCGTTCCTGAGTCCAACTGGTCTCGCTCCATAACTTCAAGCACTCCTCTCAATCACTATATCCCCGAAGTGAGCGGGATGCCACAGCAGTTGACGACGCGGAGCGCAAGGCGACGATGGTGAGCAACCTGCTCGTCATTGCTCTGCGCCGACAAGGGCACGCAGCCGGTGGTGAACACGGATAGTTTGTAGGGTTGGGAGGTGCCCAGGTCTTCCAGCGGCTACTACGTATCCCATCTCTCGGAGAGGTCGCGAGCACTTTGCAAAGACACTGCCACGTCCGGGGCGCCACGAAGGATTGCACTGTCCAGCGTGGCCAGCGGGACGCGCAATGTCCGGGCCAGGGCTACGAATTCCGCGTCATAGGCGGTGAGGTTGCACTCCAGAGCGATATCAAACACCTGATCACCCGAAACGGTAGCAAGACGGTCTCCCAGTATCACGGCGGCATCATCGGTCATAGCTTTGGCCTGGTCCGGTACGAGTGCGCCCCGGCGCACGTATCCAAGCAGGACATTGCGCAGCTCACTCATCAGAATGACGGGCGAGGCCCATTCAGGGTCCCGCCGGAGCAGCAGGGCGGCGGCGGGACCATCTTCCCCACCCATTAGCAGATGAGTCATGACGTTCGTGTCGACGACGATCACGGCCGTCCAGTGTCCCGCATCTCGCGGAGGGTCTCTTCGCTGAGGTCCACGGGTCCGATAGCTTCGTGTCGCAGCCGTATGCGCTCGAGGAGCCTCTCGGGAACTACCGGTTCATAGCGAACCGATGCAGTAAGCCTCGCAAGGATCTCCCTGTTGAGGCTGCGGTGGTTCCGTCTCGCGGCGGCCTTGAGTTCCTGATGCAAGTGGTCTGAAAGGCCACGGAGCGCCAAGTTCGGCACATTGATCTCCTTCAATTTTGATATCGTATTGATATCTTAACTATATCACACATGAAGCCAGAGAACCGCGGTCGACAAAGCAACTTACAACTGAACCATCCCTCAGATCCAGAGTTCAGAGGACCTGTCGAAGAATGACTCAGCAAGATCTGGCGGATGCGTCCGAACTGGACCGCACGTACATCAGCCTCGTCGAGCACGGCAAACAGAACCTCACGATAGGGGCCGTGCTCAGGATCGCAAAGGCAACAAGTATGAACCGGGCCGCTGTCCGTCTATCCCAACTCGAGGATGACACACATCGAGCCACTCGCCCCCGTAATTGGTATGGAAGCAGACAACCCCGACTGCTAGCCTTGTAGTAGCGTCTAATCGCATACCACGCCTCCGAGAGGAAGTCCCCAATGAGATCAATCACCGGCCTTGCGCTGCGTCGCAGGTCCGTCACTGTCCTTGCCATCATCCTGGTGCTGGCAGCAGGGATATTCACGTACCGGACGCTTCCGGTCGAGCTATTTCCGGAGATCGAGTTCCCGCTGGTAACCGTCGTCACGTTTTACCCGTCGGCCAATCCAGAGGCGGTAGCGGAGGACGTTACCGCGCCCATAGAGAACGCGATCAAGAGTATCGACGGGCTCGACAGCCTACAGTCGGTATCCTCGGAGAACAGGTCCGTCATACTTGCCAACTTCGAGTTCGGCGTGGACATGGCCGAGGCCGAGAACACGATTGACGCCAATGTCAGAGGCATCCAGTTCCCGACCGGGGTGATTCAGCCGGTCGTCGGGCGTATCGACCCGGACTCCTTCCCTGTGCTGCAGCTCAGCGTCACCGGTGAGAAAGAGCTGACCGAGCTTCAGCAGGTCACCGAATCCCTTGTTGTGCCCGCAATCGAGGGTGTTGACGGCGTGTTCAGCGTGGAGGTCACCGGAGGCGTCGCGCGCCAGGCGCTGATCTCCGTCGATTCCGAGCAGCTTCTCGAGAAGCGTATCTCGATGTTCCAGGTATCCCAGACGCTCAGGGAGAACAGCGTCACGTTCCCCGGAGGGGCGATCAGCGACAGCGGCCGTGTGCTGCCGGTCAAGACGACCAACACCTACGAGTCCCTGGACGAGCTCAGGAACCTGGTCGTAGGCTTCTCGTCCGCTCCCACGGGCGCGCCGCCCCAGCCATCGGACCCGCCGCCCGCGCCAGTCACGCTGGGCGAGGTGGCCGACGTCCAGCTTGGTCCCGCTCCGGTCACAAGCATATCCCGCACCAACGGCAAGCCCAGCATCGGGGTATCCATCATCAAGGACCCCGACGCCAACACGATAGACGTGACCACCGGCGTACTGGACGCGCTCGACGAGATCGGTCCGCTGCCCGCGGGCGTCGAGATCGTGACGGTGTCCAACGACGGCCCCGAAATTCGGGGGCAGATCGAAACCCTCGAACGCGAGGCGATATTGGGGCTGACTCTCGCGGTCGCCGTGGTGTTCACGTTCTTCCTGACGCTCAGACCATCGGTGATTAGAGGAGCGCTGTCCACGCTGCGCCCGACGCTCGTGATCGGGCTGTCTATACCGCTCAGCATCTTCACCGGCGTGCTGCTCATGAGCTGGCAGGACCTTTCGCTCAACTTCATGACGCTGGGCGGACTGGCTATCTCGGTCGGTCGGGTGGTTGACGACAGCATCGTCGTACTCGAAAACATCTACCGTAACATTCAGGGCGGCAGAGAGCGGTGGCGCGCCGCTCTGGACGCCACAGTCGAGGTTGGCCCCGCCATTACCGCCTCGACGCTCACCACCATCGTCGTGTTCGTACCGCTCGCGTTCATACAAGGGCTCGTCGGCGCGTTCTTCTTCCCGTTCGCGCTCACGGTCTGCTTCGCGCTAATCGCGTCGCTGGCTGTCGCGCTCACCGCGGTGCCGGTTCTTGGCGCGTACCTGCTGAGGCCGGGCGATCTGCCCGAAGGGGTTGGAGAGGGGGCCGAGCCGCACGAGGCCGAAAACTGGATGCAGCGCGTGTACACTCCCATACTGCGCTGGACGCTGGGCCACAAGGCGATCACGCTGGGGGCTGCGGTACTGTTCGTCGTCGCTAGCTTCGGCCTGATGACGTTCATTCCGGTGTCGCTGTTCGGCTCCAGCGACGTGCGGTATGTTTCGATCGACATGTCGCTGCAGCCCGGCACGCCGGCGCTGTCCACGCTGGCAGAGGCCGCCAAGATCGAAGACGAGATCAGCGGCGTATCCGAAGTGTACATCACCACGGTTGGCAGCTCTGCCGTTACGTTCGGCGAGAACGGTCCGAGCGGGTTCAACCAGGCCACAATCCTGACCAAGCTCAGGTCGGACGTGCCCGAAGACACCCCACAAGCGCTGAGAGACAGGCTCGGCGGCGATGTCGAGGGCCGAAAAGTGAACATCACCGAAGTCGCCGACGGCCCACCGGCAGGCGGAGTCGAGATCAGCGTCACTGGCGCGAACTACGCGGACATAACATCGGTTTCTCGCCAGCTCGTGGCCGAGCTGACGTCCATCGACGACGTGGTAAACGTGACTAGCGACGTGACCGAGGCGCGTGACGAGATTATCGTGAACGTCGATCCCGCCGCCGCCGCGAAGACCGGTCTCAGCGCGCAGCAGGTCGCCTTCCAGGTCAACCAGTTCCTTATCGGCCAGACCGTGACCCAGGTCGAAGTCGATGGCAGCACGATCGACGTGGCGCTGGCGGGCCGCTCCGCCGACATCGACAGCGTGGAGAAGCTCGACGGCCTTATGATCGCGGGCCCACTTGGGGCCGTCCCACTTGGGACGATCGCCTCGGTGCAGGTACAGCCGGGCCCTGTCACCATCAGTCGCACCGACGGCGTACGCTCGGCGAGCATCACCGGCAGCATTACGGCTGACGACACGCAGGCGGTCGGGATCGAGATTCAGCAGAAGATCGATGGTCTGTCGCTGCCTCCGGGCGTGGAGGTGACCAGCGGAGGTGTCTTCGCGCAGATAGCGGAGGGCTTCCAGGACATCTTCCTGGCGATGGCCGTTGGGATCGTGCTCGTATACCTGGTAATGGTCGCCGGACTGGGCTCGCTCAGAAACCCGTTCGTGATCGTCACGAGCCTGCCGCTTGCGCTGATCGGCGCTCTGGCCGCGCTCGCCATTACCGGCAGGTCGCTGGGGCTCCCCGCCATGATGGGCATTCTGCTCCTAATCGGCATAGTGGTGACGAACGCGATAGTGCTCATCGCATTCGTGGAGCAGCTCAGACAACGCGGCTTGAGCGTGTACGACGCACTGATCGAGGGAGGTCGGATCAGGCTGCGCCCGATCCTCATGACCGCGATCACGACCAGCTTCGCGCTGCTGCCGCTGGCCGTGTTCGCGGAAGATGCGGGCGGCATCATCGGGGCGGAGCTCGCGACCGTCGTGATAGGCGGCCTGGCAAGCTCGACGGTCCTGACGCTGGTGGTGGTGCCGGTTGTGTACACCCTGATGAATGAGAGCATTCCCAACCTGCTCGGGCGAATTTTCAGGCGGGGCTCCGCGGCCCCACAGCCAGAAGCCGCCTGAAGGGACGAGTAGATTGCATGAGTCCGTCATTCCGGCGAAGGCCGGAATCCAGAGGAGTGTGGGAGGAGCCCAGTAGCTTGTGATCGAGCCCTTTTCACCCTCACCCCAACCCTCTCCCTCAGGGAGAGGGGGTTATGCAAAGATCTCCTTTCGCGGAAATGACAGGTGAAACACTCGCCCAGGCACCTAGCTGAGATTGCGGCAGCCCTCGACCTCGAATTCAACGACATCTCGCTGCTGGAGCAGGCGTTCGTACACGGTTCGTTCGTCGCGGAGTTCCCTGGCGTGTTCGACGAGTCGAACCAGAGGCTCGAGTTCCTCGGAGATGCCGTTCTGGGCCTGATCGTCGCTCAAGAGCTGCTGACCAGGTTCCCGGAGTGGCCGGAGGGTCGGCTGACACAGGTGCGCGCCTCGCTGGTGGACGGACCATCCCTGGCCAAGATCGCCGGAAGACTCGGACTGGGCGACTGGCTGGTTATGGGCAGAGGCGAGATCGAAAGAGGCGGCAGCGAGCGCCGGTCGAATCTCGCGGACGCGTTCGAGGCGCTGATGGGCGCGCTGTTCCTGGACCGGGGGTACGATGCCTCACGCGACTTCACGGTTCGCGTCATGGGAGTCGAGCTGGACGAGGCCGGAGAAGCCGAGACCGCTCCGCGTCATCCCAAGTCGCTGCTGCATGAGGCAGCCATGGAGCGCGGCTTCGGCCCTCCAGCGTACGAGACGATCGACATGGCCGGCCCAAGCCACGACCCCACCTTTACAGTCCAAGCCGTGGTCAACGGAGTCCCGATGGGAACAGGACAGGGGCGCAGCAAGAAGTCGGCAGGAGCCGAGGCCGCGGTGGAGGCGCTGAGGGCGCTTTCAGAGGATTGAGCCTGGCCTAAAGCCTAGTTGAAACACCAGGCATGTACCGGCATGGGATCCTTGCTGCGAGGCGTTAGGAGGGGACTCGATGGTGCAGGGAGACTGGCTACTTTCTTGAGCAGATCGGCAGGCGGCTGTACCTGGCGGGTTCGGAGACCTGCAGCGGCAGGGAGATTATCGAGGCCTGCGACGGTCACTATGATCCGCTCAGTCGCAGGTGGTGCGCTCTGAGCGTCGGGCGACCGGAGGCCGACTCCACCGACGTCCGTGTCAACTGCTGTGCCGGCTGCGGCGAACACGCCGCAGCCAACAGGCGGCTGTTCCTGCGACCACCGAAACTCCAGAGCCGCCACCCGTCGTTACACGTACGGAGAATCCCCGGTTCGACATGGCAGTCTCTGCTGAGGAACCCGATATTCTGGGTGTTACCGGGCACGGAACGAAACCGTCTGCGAAAGCCTGTCCCAGATTAGTAGGCGCTGGCATTTCGTCATACCGCTGGCACTTCGTCATACCGGCGAAGGCCGGTATCCAGGGGTGGAGTGGCCGCTTACGCAGTGGTCGCCTACTAACTTGGGACAGGCTCCGTCTGCGATGTTGACTTGACGAGTTGCCGCTAACCTTGTAAATTGGATCCATAGGTTGGTTACTGCGTAGCGGGGGCTGGCCTTTTCTCATTCTCCCGCCGGCACCACCACCAGACCGTAGTTCTCGACATGTCCCCGGGGGCTGCGGCGAAGTTTACGCCTGACGATTTCCCAGTCCTCCTTTGTGGGCTTGCCCAGGACATATCTTCCGATTGGGGAAACTACCTGAGCCACACGCCGGAGCCATGCGGCCACAGAGGTGGCTCCCCGGAAATCGACATCACTTGCGGATATTCCCATGCGAGGCCCGGGTGGCCGTCGAGACCTCTTCTCCGACCTCGACGTTGAGGGCTTGGTTGCTGATATTTGACACATGTCTGTAGCCATTCTGTGGGTAGACTCCGTCTTCGTGGATCGCATATACTTCATTTCGTTGGTAGCCAAACAGCCCCTTCAAACAAAGCGGCAGGGAAGCCACCTCCTTACCAGATACGACACCGCGCCGGACGAGAGTCCGCATTTTTGCCCCTCACAGATTTCTATGGCCGTGGAAGGGTTATGGCGGTGTCGTTTCTCTTTGACTTTGACTTGGACTAGCAAGTGTACCAAGGCTACATTGTCAGAGTCCAGCCCAGAGCGCCTGTATTCGTTATGTAACGCTCAAGACGTGTGGTATAGGCGCAGATGCGCTGCTTGTCAATGACGATTATTCCTCAATCTGCGCGGGGCAGCGTTTTCGTAATACGTCGCTCACCTGAAGCTGCCTGCCTGTTAAATCCCCAGTTTGGAGCTCGCTCCCTATCTCAGAGAGGCTGCGCGGTTAGCAGGGCCTCAATGACAGGCTATGAAGCGTTCCCGAGCAGGTGAGGCATCAATGCGGACGCTGGTGCCAGAGACTCATGCCTCTGAAAGACCTATCGGGGCACGACGGCAATTGAATCTGAGGACGGAATCTACGCTGGACGGAGTGCTTGGAGCGTGGGATACCTATTCACCACTTGCCGTTACCACACGCTCATCGGTGGTAGATGGGCTGAGCTTGTCGGCCAACAGGTGTTTGTTCTCCCACATGACCACTACGTCCTGAATTGGAGCCTGCGCACGCGGAGTCCAAACCGCGCTTCGGTTGCCTCGGTCATCCAAAACAGCAATGGCTTGGAAGTCTTCGCTCATAGCTATCGTGTCAGAGAAACGATAGGCCCAACGCTCAGCCCACGAGTGGGCGGCTGGCTCGCTGGCAGCCGTAATTGGCTGGACGAGCAGGTTGCGTCCCGAGTTGACGTGGAATTTGAACGTGTGGGACTCCCGTTCACCTTTCACTGGGAAATCCACGTCGTACACAACGCCTGTCTGAATGATGAATGACTCTACTTCTGTATCGAATTGCACCCGGCTGGTGGAGCGTCTGCCTTGAATGAGGGCCGTTGTCTCCACGGTTGCCTGTATCAGGCGATGCAAGCCGTCGCCTCGCATCACGTCGTCGCCTTCTATCACTAGAGCGCCTTGGTGTAGGAAAACACGATTACGGTGGGCGATACGGCACGTATTGGCCAACACCGTTTTCGTTAGAGTCAACCCGTTGACGTACAGGTAGCCTAGCGTGTCTCCCATGTCGCTGAGACGAATACTGCCATTGGGAAAGGACGTCAACTCCAGTTCGATTGCCTCCCCATCAGGCCTGGTGAAGGGCGTGAGGACATAGCAACCACTGTCCGACGGCGTAACTTCAAAATCGTCCGACATCAGCTTCAAGTATCTTTCGATAACATCATGGCATGTTGCGGCATTGGTCATATCAACCCTCCTTGCCTGTTATGCAAGAAGCTCTCCCTGTCATACGACCCCCTCAGATCAATGTTGCATTCGACGAGGAAGTCAACTAACTCGTCGTTGGGGTCACCGATACGAATGTCGTTGGGGATATAGACCCGATTGTCCTCGTACTCATCATCCCACAAATGCTTATGCGGCCCTGTGACCCTCTCTCCCGTCTTGGCGTCGATATGTCGGTCGTGAACCGTATACTTTCGGACCGGAGTACTTTTGTAAAGAAGGCCGAAACTGCGGTTCTTCCTGCCGACATAGCCGACGAGTCTCAGGTCTTCGCCAGAGTCCTCGACCAGCACCGTAGCCTCTATGCGGTATCCACCTCGCCGGAATCGCCATTTCAGATTCGCCGCGATTACTTTCGGAGAAGCGATGAGCACATCAGCCTCCGATGCCGTAACCATTCTTCTTAGTCTCCTTTTCCAACATAACAGCCCCTATCAACCCGGCAAGTGCGTCACGATATGCGTTCACTGTCTCGCTCGCATGGCTACGGGGTGTGATTTTAGCGGTTTTCTGCTTATACCGCCACGGAAAATCTGAGGGCGGAGTCTAGCAGGATGGGGTGCTTAGATCGTGGTGGCCTATTCACCATTGGCCATCATCACACGCTCGTGGGTGGCAGTATCATGGCAAGATCGCGCCGAGAACGAGGACCATCATCCCAAAGAGACTACCCAGCAAGGCCACCCCTCATGTATGATCGCCCATGCTTTATCGGGCAAGCTGTTGGGCAGACTTTACGGGCAAATTTCACATATGCCCGTAAAGTGCCCACTTTTTAGGCAAAGCCGTCCAGGGCCGCCAGCCCAAATCTGCTGAGATAGTCGTCCTTGCTTACCACACAGGCCACCACGGAGTATGACAGCGCCCGCGAAACGCCGTCTCCTTCATGGCCTCAAACCCGTTCCGGTTGCGGGTGATGTCGGCCGTATGCAGGACAATGTCGGTGCGTCCGAACACCTCTTCCTTGAACGCGTCCAAGGCATCGTTCAGTGGACCCTTCGCATAGTCCTCATCAATGATGACCCCACCAAGCACGAAGATCGGATACTGTGGGTCGATCACGGATAGATTGTGGTCACCTGATTCATCCAGGAAGAGAATCTTCACTCTGCTCACCTGTACCGCGCGGGTGGGATGGCTGTCGCGGCATTGCTCTCGGGGGATCTGACAGTCGGCCGCTGGTCCGACCAATCCTACAATGGTTGGCGCTTGCGCTGGTGCTGGAGATCCTCCTACAGCGGTTGGTACCGGATGCGTGGGTCGTGTCGCTGTTTGGTAGCGAAGCAAGCGCATCGGTCCCCCTCGCCGTATTCGTGGGCGCGCCCATGTACCTGGACGGCTACGCAGCACTACCCCTGGTGAGGAGACTGATGGAAATGGGCATGAGCTTCGGCGCCGCTCTCGCGTTCATGATCTCCGGCGCGGCAGTCAGTCTCTATGCTGCTGCGGCGGTTATTTCAATTGTTCGCGCCCGCGTCTTCATGCTGTATATCTTGCTTGCGCTGTCTGGCGCCTGCTTGGCCGGTTACCTGGCGAACTGGCTCCTGTAGAGATCGGTGGGTAATTGATCAGCGGAGTCGGAGGCTTGATCTCTGGCATGAAGGTCCTCATCGATGGGAATATCGTAGCCTGTTCCAATCCTGTCACTGCCACTGCGAAGTGCGTAAACCTCTTCAGGAGTCGAATTGCTGTACCAGAGTCGACGCCATTCCGTGGCAAGATGATCGTACTGCTCACTGAACAGCTGGGCGGCGACAGCTTTTCCAGAGTAGTCCTTGAGATAGAGCCAGATCGCAACCGCTGAAGCGATAAGCAAAGCGACGGCTGCTATGGCCTCCGGGAAGCGAGCCAACAGGGACGCCGCCGAACTCGAAGCTGATACAACAACCACACATGTGAGAATCAGATGCCACCGGCTGTACTTATCTGAGACCATCCCGTAGTAGCGACCCAGCCGGTCCGCCACAAGAATCCCAATCCAGATCTGCTCCCTCATGCCATCTGCTCCTGGTGGGCCTGCTCACACTCGACATCGCTGAGCCTGGTGCCTAGTGCCCTGATCTCCTTGATGAGTCTGGTGTATTGAGAGCGTAACTGCCAGACGGTGATCAGGTTCCATAGGATGATGGCGACCAGGATGGCTGAAACAGAGATTATTTCTCCGATTTCCAAGATATGCACGTCCTCTATAGCGAGAAAACCAAGCGTCGTCTGCGAGAAGTTGAGAATAGACCCTACGGATGACTCACATAGTTGCGTGTCGAGCCATGTACAGACTATTGAGACGAGGTCAACTGTAACACATTTTGACCAGAGTTACGCATTCCGACACCACAGGCATTAATTGCGATAAACTGTTAAGGGAATCCCTCAGTCAGCGAGTGTGTACTTGTGCCCCAGCTCCTCCTCCCAGCGGAGGTAGTTGACCATTTCGGCGAAGCTGCGGTCGGGCCTGTGGGGAGCGTGTCGTTGGAGATTAGGCTTGGGCTTCGAGTCCGTCACTATGCGCAAACTCAGTCGGAATCGTCGCGTAGTAGCGACAAAGTCAATCAGCCTCAAGAATTCCAGACCAAATCTGCTCCCTCATAGTGTTTGCTCCTGCTGGCCGTAAAGTGGCGGAACCCTCACTCGCCCATGCGCGAGAATGGCATCGAGGACTTGTATCTTGGACGCGGATGACCCCAGGGCCAGGCTGCTGCTGCTGGAGCAGTGACGCGCCGGTCTCCGGATGTCCTGCTCCGGTCTGCACCCCGGGCCCTCGCGGAGCTTCAATCGGCATCCTGCACCTCCAACCACTGATCTAGTTGGCTAGCTCGAATTCGCCGCGGACGGTGCGGTCCAAGACTAACACCTTGGTCACCCTGGCGAAGAGATCTTGGATCCTCGGGTCTGAGTCAACCTGACACATAGTCCTGTCGTGATGGGCTTGGTCATCGAAGCTGCTCAGGCCTACCAGTACCTCCTCGTCCTCATCGACATCCATCGCCTCTGTAAACGCCACACAGCCATACATGGCCGTCAGCTTCGAGGCCCTATAGATGTCGCAAAATATGGCTCCGTGTTCTATATAGACCTTGCCTGCCTCTCGCTCGATAGCCAGGAATTCCTCGACGCTTTCCTTCTTGATGCGATAGATGTAGATGGACGTATACAAAGCTGCTCCCTCCTCTAATCAGCCGCCCGACTCGCCGCCCAACAGTTTCCGCCATGAGGAGAGTCCATCTGCCGGCCAGCTCCTTGGAGCTCGGACGACGGCTTGACCGGTGCGGATTTCAGGCTCTCATCTAGCACCCCATAGTATCCCATTGCTATAATCATCTCTAGGGAGTAGCAATGCAATGACATCAAAGATGTCAATCAAGCAAGAGTTCCAAGGATCGATTAAGAAGACTTGGAGTACGTTGATCAATTTGGATCGGTACCCCAGTCGAGTAAAGTCATATGAAGCGATCGAGTGGCTGACCTCGGAGAAGTCCGGAGTCGGCGCGAAGTGGAAGCAGACCCGAAGGGTCTATGGAAAGAGCCACACGCAAACTATCGAAGTTGTTGAGTGGAGTGAGCCAACTTCATTTGCAATGACTGCGTCCGAGGCCGGAGCAATCTATCTAACCCGTTACAGCCTCGGAGAATCCAAAGATGGCGAGACCACCGAGGTCTCGGCATCTTTCGAGGTCCAGCCCAACAACCTGTTCAGCAAGGTATTCGTCAAGCTTATGGGTAACAAGCTCCTGGGCTCAACCCGCGAATCCTTGAAGAGCGATCTTTCTGATCTGGCCAATGCCGAGGAAGGATCATGAGCGAGTCGATGCGGATCGTCGACACCGGTCCGGACGCCTACCTCGCCCACCGCTATGCCGATCGTCTCGGAAAGGTGAAACTCGGCGCAGCAAGCATCGGGTTCCGACGCCTCGAGGACCTCGACTTGGTCGTGCTGACCGAGCTGGTCACCGAAGCCGACTATCTGACACCACCTGACCCCTTCCGCTAGCCCTGCCGGTCGAGCCGGGTTTGTTGTGGAAGGAGACTACGCGGAGGCCGGAATCCAGATTGCGCACAGGCCGCGCTGTCACAGACGTGAGCGACTTTGCACAGGCCCTGGTATGAGTAGCCGATAATTGACTTCCGATGAAGGAATCCCTCAGCCCCCCACCGCATACTTGTGCCCCAGCTCCTCCTCCCAGCGGAGGTAATTGACCATGTCGGCGTAGCCTCGGTCTGGACCCATGGGGAGGTTGTCGTTGGGAGGAGACATCACCCCGGTCAGTCCGACCTCCACATCGCGTCCAGAAGCTTGCCACGCACTGGTGCCGCCTTCGAGTGTGCTGACGTCGGTGTAGCCCATTTCCGTCAGCATAGCCGCTGCCAGTGAAGACTGCGCTCCGCCGTCGGCACAGGTGACGACGATCGGGACGTCTTTGCCAGCCGCGACATCGCTGATTCTGAACTCCAGCCACCCCCTCGGCACCCAGGACGCGCCGGGTACGTGACCCCGGGCGAACTCGGCGCTCAGTCCTACGTGTATGACACGAGCGGAGGACGAAGCAGCAGCTACGTCGTCCGCTGTCAGAGTGCTGACGTTCTTCCCAGAAGGCGCCTGAGCACCGGAGTCGGGTGCGCCCCTCTCGAGCGCGCGACCGGACTCGACCCACGCGGACGTGCCACCGTGGAGAGCGTACACTTCCTCGAAGCCCATCTGCCTGTACCATGACGCTGTGAGCACGGCTCGCGCCCTGCCGTCGCAACAGAACACGATCGGCGCGTTGTGCACAACGGCAACCTCGTCGGCGCGCTGTACCGCCTGACCGCCGGGGAACCACCTGAAGCTTGGGATATGGCCTTCGGCGTACTCGGAATCGGTGCGAACGTCGATGAGGTACACGCTCTCCGTCTCCGAGCGGGCGAACAGAGAGTCCAGTCCGGCCACGTCCAGGTAGCGAACGCCGTCCTGCTCTACGAGCCCGTCTGCGAACTGCTCTGCGGAGGCGAGGCCATCGGCAGTCGGATCGGGAAGATCGAGACGGTCAGCGCCTCTCTCCAGCTCGTAACCGGCGAGTACCCATCCGGCTGTGCCGTTTTCGAGTCCGACGACGTTTTCCACGCCCATGCGCTGGAGAAGCCGAGTGCCGATGATGCTCCTGGTGCGGCCCGCGCAGTTGATGACGACGGCCGTATCGTCGTCCACATCGCTGAGGATGTCGCTGATGTGCAGTCCGAGCTCCCCATTGGGCACGCTGCGACCGCCGGGGATGCAGTTCCGCTGGTACTCCTCAGGCGTGCGCGTGTCGAGAATCACCATCTTGTCGCCGCGGTCCATCCTGCTTCGAAGCTCGACGGCGTCGATCTCGGGTACGTGATGCTGGACCTGGACCTTCTCGCCGAAGTCCTTGCTGGGCACGTTGACTCCCCACTCGGTGGGACGGCGCTCCGTCACCCATCGGGCCATGCCGCCGCTCATCGCCTGCGCGTTGCGGTAGCCGAGACCCCGAAGCGTCTCTGCGGCGAGGGCCGCGCGTCGGCCGTCGTCGTCGCATAGCACGACCGTCGTATCCGCGAACGGGACAGAATCGGCGATACGAAGCTCAAGCTCTCTGCGCGGGATCAGGCTCGATCCGATTATATGCGAGGAGTTGTACTCGCCCGATTCCCGAACGTCGATCAGCGCGAAGGGCTGGTCGCCCGCTAGCAGGTCGGCAACTTCGGCGCAGGAGATAGTTGATGACATAGCATTTCACCTGGTCTAGTAAGGGCGGTTCTGGTCTGGTAGGGGCGGTTCGCGAACCACCCCTACGTGGGATGTCGGACAGGGGCCATTACCCCTGGCTAGCAGTTGTCGAAGCGTGTGGTCGCGAAGTGTTTGACCTCGCAGGTCTCGAGGCTGTACCTGCTGCGCTGCAGTCCCCTCAGATCGTTGCCGTAAACGTGAATCTCGACCGTCGGGCGGTCCGAGTGGTTGTCCATCTGGTGGATCTCATCGACTTCGGGAATCAGCAGGCTGACGTCGCCCGGCAGCACCAGCGTCTCGCGGTCCTTCTCCAGCAGCGCGTAGTCGTCCCTGGAGCGGTCGTCGTGCCGCTTGAAGCGGGTCTCGGTGATGCCGTTGTCCATCACGCCGATCATGCCCCAGGTGCAGTGGTCGTGCGGCCCGATGTGGTCGCCCGGACCCCATACCACGGTCGTAACCAGAAGGCCGTTGTCGCCGTAGTGAAGCACGTACGTGCCGTGATTGCGCCCCTGCGCGGGCATCCGGTACTCCTCCGGAATCGCGTCCGGGTTGACTACGAGCTGCTCCAGGTAGCCGGAGCCGAGATCGAACAGGCGCTCCTGGTCCGGCTGCTCGTCCACCAACGCGCTCATGTCGTGGATGAACTCATCGAGTGCGTACTTAACTGTCGTCATGGTGGTCCTCCAAGTTGTCTTGCCTCGGCTACTCGTTGTGATTCCTACCATCTAACTGTCATTTCCACGAACAAGTTGGACTCATGATGTGGCTTGCTGCTCGACAATCCACGAGGGAGAACCCTCTGATAGTTCTCATTTTTATCGTAGGGTTCAATCCCAACTATCATATCTAGCTATGCAGGTTGCAACAGCATCGGAAGGATCCAATGCGTAACTAACCACATGCTCATCCTAGTATATTTCAGTTTCCGCCTTGCCGTCACTCTCCCGTTCGAGCAGGGCAATTGCATCTTATTCGGTGTTAGCTTTGGCTACGCCCTCCACCTATCGGACTCTGATCGGTTCGGGATTCCCACCCGTCGGCATTTAGCTTTGGATTTAGCACACAGGAACTTAGATGCGATTGCCCTGAGGCTACCGGTCGCTGATTCGGACGGTAGAGTCAGCTATGGTAAGGTAAGATCAGATGTGGACGGAGGCGACGGAGATGTCTGGATGGGCAGCCACACTCTTTGTGTTGCTTGGGGCCAGTTTCGCGGTCTGGATCACCCGGGACGTCTACTGGACCGATAGAGTTGTGTATCAGATAGCAGGCGCAGCCATAGGACTTGGTATTTCATGGCTGTTCGTATACCGGGGCGCCTTCAGAGTCTTCGGAGACAACTAACCCACGGCTCGGAGCAAAGACGATGACTATCTCTACGGAAACACAGGAGAAAGCCAAGCAGATCATCTGGAAGGGACTCAATTTCCACTTCAATGGCAAGGTTCGTTTTGCCGACGTCCACGCCAGCGCCATGCTCGACCAGGATCAGGACGAATTCCTGAACGTTCTCGTGGTCTACGAAGGCGACCGCAAGAACCTTGAACCCCGCCTATGCAACTCACTCTACCAAGAGATCAGGGGTCAGCTTTTCGATATTGGTCTCTACACCGTCCCGTCGATCTCATATGTCGACAAGGCCGATGGCAAGAAGCGAATTGGCACAACTCCTGCGCACGGTCCAATCAGGCAGACATGATTCGCTGGCAGGACCTCATCGCCACTAGTCGATCTCTGACCACTCCACAACAGCCCAACATCCAACCACTAGAAGACTCTCTACGGCGTGCCATAAGTACCGCGTACTACGCGATGTTTCACGCCCTCGCAATCAGTAATGCCAATTGCCTCATAGGTTCGCCGTACGATCCAATCACCCGTCACGCTTGGTCCCGAGCCTACCGTGGACTTGAACACCGCGACACCAAGCGTAACCTACAGCGGAACCAGGTCCTCTTCTCACGACAGGTCAGGATTTTTGCCGATACCTTCGTCCAGATGCAAGCCCAGCGCCATAACGCTGACTACGATCCTGATCAGACGTTCACCTTGTCCGCAACGCTGAACTGGATCGATCGGGCGGAACATGCCATTGTCGACTTCATGAGCGTTCCCGTCGAAGAGCGCAAGGCCGTGGCCATACAGTCCCTCATCAGAGGGCGAACGAACTGACCCTCTAGCGCATCTTTAGGAGGTCGCGCAGGCTATCGACCCGACATCGAAACTCGGGAATGACAGCGAGCATGGTCATGCAATGTCGAGGCCTCTGGGATTCAGTCGGGACCCCAGACACCGAGTGTCGCCACGCTTCACAGGGTATTCAGCAGACTGGACAGACAGGAGTTCGAGAGGATACTGCGAGAGTCGAGCATACGCTGCTCGCTCACCTGCCGCCGACCGCTCTCCCGCCACTCTGCGTGAGGATCTCGCGCAGGCGATTCGCGACGATCTCCTCCTCGCCATCCCTTACGTTGACGGGTATGAACGAGAAGCTGTCGTCGATCCGCGACTCCCTGATTCGTATGCCGGGATCGCCGTCTTCGAGCATCTGGACGATTTCGACTATGGATGGGCCGTTCCACGCGGGGGACAGCTGAACGTGGGCGCGGGCGGTGTTGTTGTCAGGCTCATTCAGCTCCGGGCGCGCCTCCAGCAACTCGACGGTCAGGCCATCTATGTCCTGCAGACGCTCGACGACGTGGACGGACTTGCCCCTCCAGTTAGCCTGGACGGCGTCGAAGTCGGTGTCTACGAACAGCTCAAGGGCCGTCACCAGACCGGCGATCTCTTCCTTGCAGACCTTGGCGGCACGTCCGATAGACTCGGAGTTGGGGGCCGAGTTGGCGTACGCCGCCTCGATCAGGTCGGCGCGGCCGGCCAGTATGCCCGTGGACTGTGGCCCCAGCACGCCCTTGCCGCCGCTGAAGCTCACGAGGTCCGCGCCCTGTTCGATGAACTTGCTCAGGTTCTCAGGCGGCGGCAGCATGGCGGCGGCGTCCACGATGACGGGAACGTCGCGCTCGTGCGCAATCTCAATCACCTTGGGCAGGGGCAGGGCGCCCCCGGGTCGGGGGCCGAACACGTACGCGACCGCGGCGGTGTCTTCGTTGATCGCGGCCTCCAGCTCCCACTCGTGGGTGGTGCCCGTGTTGCCGATCTCGACCAGCTTCGCGCCGGTGACGCGGAAGCTGTGGTCGTAGTTGACGCGGTGTGCGCGGTGAATGACGATCTCGTCCTTCATGCCGGTCGTGTCGGGGAGCTGCCAGATCCTGGCAGGGTCGGTCCCAGCTATGCACGCAGCCGATTCGAGCACCATTCCGGCCGCAGACCCGGCCGTGACCAAGCCTGCCTCTGCGCCGGTCAGCCGTGCGATGACCTCGCCGGCCTTCTCGTTCAGCTCGTGCAGGTCGATGAACCAGCGAGAAGCCTCGTTCATCGCCTCGACCACCGCGGGCGGCATGAGGCTGCCCCCGTATACGGTGATCCAACTCGCCGCGTTGATTATGCGCTTGACACCCAGTCGGTTGTAGAACTCGTTGCTCTGATTAGTCATAAATGTCTTCGCTCCTCGATTCGCTTGCGCTCGTTGGTGCTCTGGTCTTCATTGAGCGTGGCGCGGGCGTACTCACGGTATCGCCTCATCTCGGCCTCAAGCTCCGCTACCGGCTTCCACTCGCTCAGTTCATAGGATGCCAGAAGTTCATTCTCTTCGCTGTCGAGTTGGTCCATGCTTCTCGTCGATATTCCAACGCGGCGGATTAGGGCCTTTCGACCACTATCCCCCCTCTAGTGACTCCTCTTTTGTGTCTTCAGCTTGACCACCCTGCCCATTGCTCTCTTCGGACACTATGCCGGGCAGGTTCTTCAGGGTGCTGATGATGTCAACTCCTGTGAGCGACTGGACCAGCGCCGGAAGCTGAGCAATGGTGTTCGATACATCCTGGGTGACCTTGCTGGCCCCGGCGCCGGCTCCGTCGCCACCGCCGTTGCTTATGACCACGATGCTGTCGGTCTTCGCGAGAGGCTGCGCCACCGCTTCGGCGACCTGCGGAAGATACTCGAACAGCTGCTGGATCATGGCGGCCTGCCCATATTCCATCCAGGCATCGGCCTTTTTGTCCATCGCTTCGGCTTCCGCGAGTCCCTGCGCTCTGATCGCCTGGCCCTCGGCCTCTCCACGCGCTTTGATGGCGTCCGCTTCAGCCTGTCCACGAAGTCTGATCGCTTCGGCCTCGGCCTCCGCTTCAGCAATGACCCGCGTTCGTTCGCCTGTGGCCACGGTTTCGAGACTGTAACGCTCCGCCTCCGCCTCGACACGAGCGCGCCGCCTGTTGCCCTCGGCGATCAGCTCCAGCTGGTCGCGCTCGGCTTCGGCAGGTCGGCGCACGGTCGCGTCCAGCTCACGCTCCCGGCGGGTAATCTCCTGCTCTTGAATCTCGATCTGCTTCTGGCGCTCGACCACCTCGACTTGCAGCTCTTCCTCTCTGATCTCCTGTCGGGTCTTCGCCTCCTGGAGTGAGTATGCCAGCTCCGCTTCGGCCCTGCGCGCGTTGGTCTGCTGATCGTATGCCGCCTTCTCGATACTGAAGTCTCTTTCCGACTCCGCTATAGCCGTATCCGCGGCGAATTTCGCCGCCTGACGCTCCTGTTCGGCCTGAGCAGCCCTGATCCCGGCATCGCGTTCCGCCTCTGCCTGGCCGATAGCGGCATCCCGCTTCACCTCTGCGGTCCTTTTGACTCCGAGCGCTTCTAAATACCCCTGCTCGTCCTGGATATCTCGAATCGAAAAGCTCACGATCTCCAGACCCATGTTGGTCATATCAGTCGCCGCGACTTCGCGGACCTGTTCGGCGAATGTCACCCTGTCCCGGTAGATGTCCTCGACGGTCATCGTTCCCAGAATCGCTCGCTGCTGACCCTCGAGCGTCTGCAAGGCGACCTCTGCGGTCTCCTGCACGCTCTTACCGAGGAACTGCTCTGCGGCAGTCCTGATTGCCTGCTCGCTTCGACCGACCTTGACCTGCGCCACGCCATCGACCGAGACGGAAACCCCTTCCGCCGTGTACACCCTCGCCGTGTTGACCTGGAGGGTCATCACCTCCAGCGACAGCATCTGCGCCTTCTGAATAAACGGCAGGACGAACATCCTGCCGCCTACTTTCACCTTCGGCTGCACGTTTCCTCCGGACACGATCAGGGCGTAGTTGGGTCCTACTGTGTGAAATCCTGCCATCTGGTCTCTCCTCTCATTCGAGTGGCTGAATAGCCGCGGTCACGTCGGCTGCCACTATAGTTCGATATCCAGCTTCTCCACTCTCAACACCTGTCCATAAACTGCGGTCACCCGGATTTCTTCGCCCTCTTTGATGAGAACTCCCGGGTCTGTCGCCGCAGACCATTCTTCACTGGCGACCCATACCTTACCCGAAGGGGCGAGGTCTGACATCGCCACACCCCACTGTCCCTCCAGCAAGATTTCGTCATCAGACTGGTAGCCGCTCGAAGTGCCGCCTTCGCTCCTGACGGCACGGATGAACAGCACCCATGTCGCTATCGCGAGTCCGGTTACTATCGCGATCGTGACCGGACTCGCCATGAACCTCGGCTCAGGCAGGTCCGATGGGCTGAGAAAGTTCCCAAACAGGAATATCGATCCGAGCAAGAGGCTGACGATTCCGCCCACTCCCCACACGCCAAAGCCGGGCGCTATGGTCTCGACGTAGAACAACGCCATCGCAAGCGCGATCAGACCCACACCCACCCAGCTTCCGGGCACATTGGAGAATCCGACGAATGCAAGGACCAGCAGAATGACCCCCAAGATGCCTGGACCGAACATCCCAGGCAACGCGAACTCGGCTACAAGGGCTATTCCACCAATCAGGAACAGCGCCAGAATCACGTTCGGGTTCGCGAGGACGCCCAGAGTCCGCTCCAGCAGAGTGGCGTCGAGCGTTCGGACCGTCAGGTCAGACGAGTCGACAGTAACCGTTCCCACAGCAGTAGTAGTTTCACGGCCGTCAATCGCGCTGAGCAGAGCGCCGAGGTCGGATTCGACGAAGTCGATCACGCCCAGATCGGCTGCTTCCTGAGACGAGTAGGACCGGGCTGTCAGCACCGTGTCCTGGAGCGCCTCCGCATTGCGTCCGCGCGCCTGGGCGACGCTCCGTATGAAGGCGCGAGTGTCCTCGCTGATCTTACGAGAGAGCGTCTCCGGCAAGTCGCCTCCATCTGAGGAAACCGGTGTGGCCGCGCCGATGCTGGTGCCCGGCGCCATAACCGCAAAGTTGGCGGCGGCGGCGATGAACGTACCTGCTGAAGCCGCCCGCGCGCCTGCGGGTGAGACCCATACCACCACAGGTATCTCCGAAGCGATAAGCACCTCGACGATGTCACGCGTGGAATCGAGAAACCCACCCGGCGTGTCCAGCTCGATAACCACCAGGCTGACATCGGACTCGTGCGCCTGATCGAGTCCGCGGGCGACGTGGTCGGCAGTCAGCGGATCAATGGCGCCGTCGATCTCGATGATGATGAGGCTCGGCTCTTTGGCCGCGACGAGGCCCGTGACATGCCACGTCAGCAAAAGCACGCAGGCGCAGGCCATCAGAGCGTATGCTGTTGTCCTCATCTCCTCCCTCCTGACATCAGCCTAGCATATAAGTCCTGAACCGATTGGCTTGTCGGGAAGAGAGGAATCTGTATCAACTTAGTCGGTGTGGCCGATCGCGGGTGCTGCAACAGCCTTGTCGTCATTCCGGCGAAAGCCGGAATCCAGAGGGCTGGGGCCAACGCCATTGTGGAGACCACCGACCAAACTGGTACAGCATCGGATGAGGGTGGGAGGCGCGCCCCGGGACCCTCTCCCCTACCGCCCCACAAACGACGGAGTCCGCCTCTCAGCGAACGCTCGGATGCCCTCCTGGGCATCCTCGGTGCGCTGCAGTCGCCTGTTCACGATTCCGGCCAGCCGGACCCGGTCCTCGAGACGCATGTTCAGTCCTCGCACCGTGACCTCCTTGATGGCCCGCATGGCGAGCGGCGCGTTGGCCATGAGGGTATCCACGTACTCCTGCGTGGCCGATTCGAGCTCGTCGTGGGGCACGACCTTGTTCACCAGGCCCAGCTCCAGCGCGCGGTCGGCTGAGATCATGTTGCCGGTGAACAGGAACTCGAACGCGAAGTTTAGCGGGACGCGATGCGCCAACATGCACGGTCCGCTGACCGAGCCGATGCCGCGTCGCGCCTGCGGCCAGCCGAACTGCGCCTGGTCGGACGCGATCCTGATGTCCGACGCCAGCGCGATACCGCCTCCCTGGGCGAGGCAGAAGCCGTTGATGGACGCGATGATCGGCTTGTATATCTGCGTCTGGTACACGTACAGGTCTTCGGTCGAGATCTCGTCCTCGTAGAGGTCGTCGCCCCGGCCCGACATCGAGACGAGGTCGTGCCCGACCGAGAAGGCTCGACCCTTGCCGGTTATGACCGCCATCCAGACGTCGGGGTTGTCGTTGACGTCGTGCATGACTCGCCAGATCTCGTTGCGCATCTCAACGTCGATCGCGTTGAGCTTGTCCGCCCGGTTAAGGGTTACGTATCCGACCTTGTCCCTGATTTCGTATTCGACAGTCGACATGATTCACCGTCCCACAGAGTTATATTGCATTGCCTCGTACCGAGGCGTTCCCCAGCGAGGCCGAAACGTCATGCAATTATAGGCGAACGGGGAGGGCGCGGTCGGCAGTCTTCACAAGACCTGAGCGGTGAGACTTTATGGGAAGATGCTGTCCAGGCTGACGTTGAACCCATTGAGAACGGTAGATGTCGCCGTATCGTCTTCGGTTAGAGTCTGCTCGATCTCCAGCACACCGTCCTGAAGCAGCAGGACGGACACTATTCTGTTAGCGGGATCGATTATCCAGTACTCGCGTACACCGTGGGTGGCATACAGTTCTCGCTTGGCCCGCCAGTCCCTGGTGGACGACGACGGCGACAGGATCTCCACGATGAGGTCGGGCGCTCCCTGTACGTTGGCAGGTGTCAGGATGTGCTCTCGCTCCCGTGAGATGAACAGGATGTCGGGCTGTACGACGTCGGTGTCGGTGAACAGGACGTCGAATGGGGCATCAAGTACCCAGCCCAGATCGTTCTCATCCACGAACGAATACATCCGGGTCAACAGGCGCACGCTGACCAACTGGTGATCTCTGTTCGGTGATCCAACCAAAATCAACTCTCCATCCAAGAGCTCGTAACGTTCGTCGCCCTCGAGGTTGGCGTAGTCCTGGTAGGTCAGCTTTGGTGTCGTTACCATTTTCACCCTCCGGGTCTCGTGTCAGGATTATAGCATTCGACAATAGCGTGCTAGGATATGTGGTCGCCAAAATTAACCGGCATGGGACTCTAGCTTGAGATTAACTGCCACGCTGAGCCGGGCTTCCTCGCCCCTGGGCGTCTTCCGCCATCGCAACTTCGCCTTCGTATGGAGCTCCACCGCGCTGGTGGGCATAGGCTCCCAGATGGAGTCGGCGGTGCTGGGATGGTTTGTCCTCTCGCTTACCGACTCCCCGTTTCTGGTGGGTTCCATCGCCGCCGCGCGCATGGCGCTGAACTTCCTGGCCCTCTTCGCCGGCGCTATCGCCGATCGGCTGCCCCGCAACCTGCTGCTCATGTCGGTGGAATTCGTCATGGGTATTATGGGCATTCTGATGCTGGCGCTGATCCTGACCGACCTGCTCCAGGTCTGGCACATCTTCGCCATCACCCTGTTCATGGGCGTCGTCCGCCTTTTCCAGATGCCCGTCGCCCAATCGTTGGTGGGCGACACCCTGCCCAGGGAGCGGGTGAACAACGGAGCGGCTTTCAACACCGTAGCCATGAACATCGCCATGCTGTGCGGCCCGGTCATCGGCGGGCTGCTGTACAAGGGGTTCGGTCCACAGGGAGCCTACCTGGCCATCGCCTCGCTGTACCTGGCCAGCGGCATGGTTGCCATAGGCATCAGGATCGACCGTTCCGAAAGCATCCACCGGCCCGAGTCGGTGATGCGCGCGGTAACAGACGGACTGCGGTACGCCGTCGGCAACCAGATTATCTGGGCCGTTCTGACGGTGGCGATTGTCATCAACCTGGCCGGATGGACGGTACACACCAGCCTTGCTCCCATCTTCGCCCGAGACGTACTGGGCACCGACTCGGCCGGTCTGGGTCTGCTGCTCTTCGCCTTCGGCGTCGGAGCGCTGAGCGGATCGCTGGGCCTGGCGATGGTGCCCAACCTGCGCCACACTGGCAAGCTGCTGTTCGTCGCCGTGATCGCGTGGCACACGATGGTCCTGCTCTTTTCCCTGTCCCAGTCTTTCTATCTGTCCATGGGTCTATTCGCGCTGGTGGGCATGGCCTTCGCCTCCACGCAGGTATTGATACTCACGCTGCTGCTGCGCACCACGCAACAGGAGTTCCGGGGCAGGGTCATGGGCCTGCGTTCGTTCTCCATCCTCGCCTACAGCTTCGGCAGCATGGCCGCCGGGGCCATTGCCGGCCTCTGGGGCGCGCCCGCGGCGGCCCAGGTGATGGGCCTAACCGGCATCACACTCGTCCTCGCACTAGCCGCCGTCGCACCCAAGCTGCGACAAGCATGAGCACCAACCAACAGGCCCCCTCTCCCTTGATGGGATGACAGGCGTAGGCAAAGGTGTAACAGACAAGCATGAATGCCAACCAATAGACCCCCTCTCCCTCAGGGAGAGGGCTGGGGTGAGGGTGAAAAGCCTGTCCCGGCGAAGGCCAGGGTACGAATACCAGACAACAGACACCCTCTAATACCAATTCATTTTGACTACGCCGCTAATTGGTCCGACTACTCTTCATACTCATGGTGCTAGCGCTAACCCCTAATCCGTCATTCCCGCGAAAGCGGGAATCCAGAGCCAGGCACACTATATGGCGGCATCACAGCGAATTAGTATAAGTCATCCGTGCTCGCCTCCGTCGCCTGCATATACGGTGACTTCGAATAGCCGCGCTCAAGGTCGGTAGAACCTTGGTACCATCAGAACATCTCGCGAAGGCGATGCTACTATTCTCTGTAGGTTCAATGCCAACTGAGAGAATCTTCTGACAAGAGCCTGACCACAACCTGCTCTGACGCACGTTCTTAGACTTGAATCGGCTCGGTAAGAATCTCCCGCTGCACATAATGTCGGAAGTCAGTGGAAGACGTGAACACACGGAAATTAGCATCGTTGGCGGCTAACTGAACAGAGGCATCCTCATCAATCAACACTGCGACAGGTCGGCTGTACCCTGCTTGCAAACCATCGGGCCAAGCTAGATCCAGCACTGCTGTTGGTTCGCCCGTATCCTCATCGAAAATCTCATAGGCCATTTGGCCAGCGGCCAAGCCGTGTTCCAAAACGAACTCATTTAGCGCCGCCAAGATAGCCGTCTCGTCTTCGGAATCGATGCCGCCTGTTATGTCACTGATCTCTGGAACTGCTGTGGTTTGTAGTGTATCGAACGGTTCGGCATAGGGAGGCAATAGCCCACGCCGCAATGTGTCCAGCATCGAGTTTGCGGCATCGGCCAGCCGGCACCGACGCTCCTGTAGGAATTTCTGGTAATTCTCCACGCGCCATAGGTCCGGGTTGGTAGGCACCCACTGGGACTCCAGTGTTCCAGGCCAACGCTCCGAGACCCCTGGCATATACTCCTGCGGTGGACGCCTTCCAATCGCCCGATTGGTTTCTCTGGTTTGGAAAGCTATGTTGCCGATATTGTTGGCATCATTGGCCATAATCCCTTCCCGTCGCAGATACGCCTTCGGGAATATGTGGTGCATTTCCAGGTTGGTATGGTCGCCGAGGCTGTGGTGTCGTAACTGATTGCCGGTTCCCCAGTCCTTTGCATTATTGACGCGAGACATTACATACAGCAGAGGATAGAATCTCGCTCTATTGTAGTTAACGTCAAAGTTCTCGTGCGTAACGATTCGCTCTCCCTGACTCTGTCGCAGGTTCCGTAGCAAGGCATCAATGGGAGATTCGGTTTCCAGAGCTGACAGATCCTGATTGATGACTGTTTCTATCGGCCCGGAGAAACGGCCCCAAATCGCAACACTGAGATACCAGTGCAGGATTCGCACCATGGTGGCCCGATCCGGGAATCTGCCGTTGTGACGGGTCAAGAACTTCACGATCACCGGCAGTGCCTGCTTACTGCTGAACACACGATCATTGTCCATATACAGATGGTTACGCATAGCCTCCAGCAGGTGGTCTACTGCAAGCTCAGTCTGTGACAGGGATTGTCGAATTGTCTCAATGTCGATTCGTTCCAGGCGCTCGTATTCGGAAGCATTGGCTACAACACCTGTCATGCATCGCAGCAGCCAGTCCAAGGTGGCATCGTAATTGATTAGCGGTAGTGGTTGGTGAGATTGCAGTCGGCAGGTCATGTTCTTATACTTCGGCCATGTGTACCGACAAAGACCGCCCTCCCTGTGAACACGACGACCTGATCGTCGACCGCTTGCAAGGCCAGGTCGCGCGTCTGACGGCGACGATCAAGGAGCTTCGCAAGCAACTCGCCTCAGCGCAGCGAGCGGGCAAGCGCCAGGCAGCGCCATTCTCCAAGGGCGAGCGGACCTCAAAGCCAAGGCGTCCGGGTCGAAAGCCCGGGAAGGGGAACTTCAGCTACAGAAAGCCGCCGGCGGTGGACGAGCTGACAGCACCGCCTGTTGACGTTGCGGTAGCGGCGGAAAGCTGTCCCGGATGTGGAGGCATACTCGAACATGAGGGAGAGAGCCTTGCGTACGTGACCGACATTCCCCCGATGCCCAGACCGCAGGTGACAGAGTACCGTGTGCAGGTATGCCGATGCGTGTCGTGCGGCAGGCGTGTGCGAGGGCGGCATCCCGACGTTGGACCTGACCAGTACGGTGCGAGCGCCCATCGGGTGGGAAGACGAGTGATGGCTGCGGCTCACATGCTCCACTATGGAGTGGGCATACCGGTGCGGAGGGTACCCGTCGTGCTCAGAGCGCTGACCGGAGTTGAGTTGAGCCAGAGCGCGATCACGCAGGACGCTCTGCGACGAGCGAGGGGCGCTGTGGGAGATGCGTACCAGCGGCTTCGGGAGTCTGTGCGTGAGAGCGCGGTGGTCCACACTGACGACACGGGCTGGCGAGTTGGCGGAGAGGGTGCCTTTGTGATGGCGTTCGAGACCGATGATGCCACTGTGTACCAGGTGCGCGGTCGTCACCGCAACGAGGAGGTTAGGGAGGTTGTTCCGGGCGACTATGCGGGAGTGATGGTGACCGACCGAGCTCGAAGCTACGATGCGCGGGCTCTGTCGGGAGTGAGACAACAGAAGTGTCTGGCTCACGTGCTGCGCTCGATCAGTGAGGTGGTCGAGACCAAGGTGGGCAGAGGGCGCAGCTTCGGGAAGCGTCTGAGCGGCCTGCTCAGAGAGGCAATGCAGCTGCGTGAGTCACAACGACGTGGAGAGGTGGCGGACTATACTGGGGAGACCGAGCGGTTGAGACAAGAGGTGAGCTATCATCTGCGAGATCGCCCGATGCCTGATCGTGACAACGGGAGGCTTCAGAACGAGCTTGGCTGGCAGGACGATCGTGGGAATCTGCTGCGTTTTCTGGACGATCCTGGGATAGAGCCGACGAACAACAGAGCGGAGCGGGCGCTGCGTGGAGCTGTGATAGCGAGGAAGGTCTCGCACTGCTCCAGGAATGAAGCTGGCGCCGATGCGTTCAGTGCGTTCACCAGTGTAATCAGGACACTGTATAGGAATGGTGGTGGTCAGCCGGTGGTGGATGGTCTGTGCGGTGTGTTCAGCGCCGAGCCTGTCCACGCCCGCTCAATCTGAACCTCCTCCCCCCTCCGACTCCGCTAATCAATTACGTGGCATCAAAACCGGCCTCTCGCCATTTCACGAGCCTTTTCTGCATCTCTATACGTCCCTCGGGCCAAAGAGCGCAAACGCGGGCTAGAGCTAAATCTCCTTTGGAGAGTCGGGTGCCAGCTGAGTTGACGCGGTTGAAGATATCGACGACGACCTCAGTAGTCTTGTCTTCTCCCGTAAGTGATTGGACGGGCAAATCGACAACTCTGATATTCCCAACTTTCAGCCCGTTCTGCAGATAGATGTTCTGGGTCTCCGGGGTGTAATTATTATTGCCAATGAATTGGCTCATCCAGCTATTTTGGGGTGAAAAGAGGTCCGTAACACTAACCCACAGGGGATTGTTGCTCATTCTACTCTGCAAGTAGAACTCGAACTCCTCACTCTCCAGATTGAAGTAAAGGTCGGTGAAAGACTTGGCGTCGCCATCGAAGAACGGTGGAGGTGTTCCTCTGACAATCCCATAGAGACTGGTTACTCGCTGCTGTCCATCCAGCAATAATTCTAGTGGCCCGGACGCCAGAGCCTCGCCGGTGGTTCTGACTTCTGCTCGCTCTGCACGGGTGGTCCAGGTTAGCAGCGAGCCTACCGGATATCCCCTGTACAATGAGTTCATAAGATTTCTGACTTGAGGACGCTTCCATACAAACCCACGCTGGAAGGCTGGCAATGCCAACGATCCCAAATCTATTGTGTTTAGAATTGATGAGATCTGCATTTCTCTAGCTCCATAATATCGGGAAAGTGCGATTATACGGCGAAGACGCAGACCGCGCAGAGAAAATATCACTTTCAAGTTCAAGCTGTAAAGGATACTGTCCCCGGCTTCGTTGAACGGAAGGGGTTTGATAAGCCGTGCTTCGTAACACCATTTCGCTTTGAGCACGCCGTGAATCTGTAATAGCGCAGCACCCTAATTCGTCATTCCGGCGTAGGCCGGAATCCAGAGTCGGACAAACATATATGGTGGCATCACGACAACTTGGTATCAGACCGAGACTCTTCTCAATCCTTTTCCCAATCCACGAAAACCTTACCAGCCCATCTCTGTAGGTTTCGAGCCTGCCGTTTAACCCAGCGTAACAGGCGCGCGCTCCGGCCCACAGGACTACTGACAACATTGACACTAAATGTTGGGGCCCCGGCACGAAAGCTGACCCGTACTGAGACTGTGAGAGGAGGTAGGTCAACTCCTAACTCATCGCACAAGGCGCGTCGGAGATCCCGCACCCACTCGCGGAGGTCGCCCACGCGATCCTCAATACCCGTCATCTGTCGCTGATGTTCTTCAATAAACTGTAATTGATTAGCGGCTTCGGCTGAGGCGTTGTGGTAAGCTAGGCACATTCTTATAATCCGGCTATGTGCACGGACAGAGACCGCCCACCCTGTGAACACGACGACCTGATCGCTCAGGTAGACCGGTTGCAAGATCGGAACGCGCGTCTGACCGAGGCCAACAAGGAGCTTCGCAGGCAGCTCGCCGCCGCCCAGAGGTCCGGCAAGCGTCAGGCGGCGCCGTTCTCCAAGGGTGGACGGACCGACAAGCCCAGACGTCCGGGTCGAAAGCCTGGCATGGGGAACTTCAGCTACCGCAAGCCACCCTCTGCAGATGAGCTGTCGGGGCCGCCCGTGGATGTGTCGGTGGACGACTACAACTGTCCCGGATGTGGAGGCGTGCTCAAGCAGGAGGGGGAGGATGTTGCCTACGTGACCGACATCCCCGCGATGCCCAGACCGCAGGTGACTGAGTACCGGGTGCAGGTGTGTCGGTGTCGTGGCTGCGGCAGACGGGTACGAGGGCGCCACGCCGAGGTTGGTCCGGACCAGTACGGGGCGAGTGCGCACCGTATGGGGAGACGGGTGATGGCGGCGGCCCATGTGCTCCACTACGGAGTGGGCATACCAGTGCGGAGGGTTCCCGTCGTGCTGAGGGCGCTGACCGGAGTGGAGTTGAGCCAGAGCGCGATCACCCAGGACGCACTGCGCCGTGCGCGGGGCGCTGTGGGAGATGTGTACCGTGGGCTTCGGGAGTCGGTGCGTGAGAGCGCGGTGGTGCACACCGACGACACGGGCTGGCGAGTGGACGGAGAGGGCGCGTTCCTGATGGCGTTCGAGACCGATGATGCCACGGTGTACCAGGTGCGCGGTCGTCACCGTAACGAGGAGGTCAGGGAGGTTGTACCTGCCGACTATGCGGGAGTGATGGTGACCGATCGAGCGCGGAGCTACGATGCGCGGGCTCTGTCGGGAGTGAGACAGCCCGCCGCGGCGGGTCTGGCTCACGTGCTGCGCTCGATCAGTGAGGTGGTCGAGACCAAGGTGGGCAGAGGAAGGAGCTTCGGGAAGCGACTGAGTGAGCTGCTAGAGAGGCAATGGAGCTGAGGGAGTCAGAACGACGTGGAGAGTCGGTGGACTATGCTGGGAAGACTGAGCGGCTGAGACGAGAGGTGAGCTATCATCTGCGAGATCGCCCGATGCCTGCCCTCGACTCCGATCGGGGGCCTGATCGTGACAACGGGAGGCTTCAGAACGAGCTTGGCTGGCACGATGACCGTGGGAACCTGCTGCGCTTTCTGGACGGTGTTGGAATAGAGCCTACGAACAACCGGGCAGAGCGAGCGCTGCGTGGGGCGGTGATAGCGCGCAAGGTGTCTCACTGCTCCAAGACCGAGGCTGGCGCCGATGCGTTCGGTGCGTTCACGAGCGTACTCAGGACCCTGGCTCGGAAGGGTGGCGATCAGTCGCTGGTGGATGGCCTCTGCAATGTGTTCAGTGGCGCTCCCGTCCCCTGCCGCTCCTCCCCGACTCCAAGCCGCTAATCAATTACGCTTTTAACCTTGCGGAGACAATAATAAATGGAGAACGCTATTTACACCCCAGAGGGCTACACGGATCGAATACGACAAGAGCTCGGAAACTGCCTCATCGAGACGAATATTTCTCAAGGTGAGAAGTTCATAGGCAAAGTACGGGATCGATACGATCTTGGGGATCGTATGGTACTCATCACCACTGACCGACAGAGTGCCTTCGACCGGGTGCTTGCCGCTATCCCCTTCAAAGGGCAGGTCCTCAACATGACGAGCGCATGGTGGTTTGAACAGACCCGCCATATTGTGCCAAATCAGGTTCTATCCATCCCCGATCCAAACGTCACAATTGCCAAGAAATGTACCGTCTTCCCGATTGAGTTCGTGGTGCGTGGATACATCACCGGAACCACGAGCACCTCCATCTGGACGGTCTACCAGAGTGGTCAGCGTCACTACTGTGGCAACGAGTTGCCCGACGGCCTAATGAAAAACCAGAAGCTCCCGACGAATTACCTCACACCGACCACCAAGGAGGAGGATCACGACCGTCCGATCAGCCCTGACGACATCGTGTCCGAGAACTGGATGACGGCCGATGATTGGGAACAATGTAGCCGCATCGCGCAGGAACTTTTCGCTTTCGGTCAAGCCAAGGCAGCCGAGCATGGCCTGGTTCTCGTCGATACCAAATATGAGATGGGCCGTGACGAGAACGGTGAGATCCTTCTGATCGACGAGATCCACACCCCTGACTCTAGTCGCTACTGGATCGCCGACTCTTATCAACAGCGCATGCGGGAGGGACAGGAACCCGACAACGTCGACAAAGAATTCCTCCGGCTCTGGTTCAGGGAGAACTGCAACCCCTACGAGGATGAGGTCCTACCACCAGCACCGGATGACCTTGTAATCGAGCTCTCAAGACGCTACATCTACCTTTACGAGAAGATCACCGGTCGCTCCTTCGAGTTTCCAGAGGCGGACCAACCGTTCGAGACACGTTTGGAAAGCAACCTTGAAGGAATCACATGAAGGTATACGGAGGGCAATAGGGCCAAGGTGATTCTGCTTCCACTTCAATTGACAGAAAGCCCTATCCAATAAACATGAAGTGTAGGCTAACCAGGCGCTCAACTTGACCGAGCCAGCGAAGGTTTTTTAAAGTTTTCGCTTCGCATCGCAAACACCGTTAACTCTTCTCCGACGGTTCGTCGTCGGGGCTCGTCAAGTCAGCTTGATCGTTAAGCCGAAATTGAATCGAGCACAAAAGTGAAAAAATACATTCTCTTTGACCATGATGGGGTTTTAGTCGAAACAGAACATTGGTATTACCTGGCAAACAAACGAGCGCTGGCATCTCTCGGAATTGATCTCCCACGAGACGCATATTTGGTGAATATGGCCAATGGGGTTTCCGCGTGGGAGTCGGCACGAGTTTCAGGAATATCCGAATCTGAAATTAAACGTGGCCGCGAACTAAGAAACCGATACTACCAGGAATACCTGATCACCGAAGACATCGAAATCGAGGGTGTCTTGGAAACGCTAGACGTACTCGCAGGTGAGTACAGGATGGGCATAATTACTACCTCCAAACCACCTGATTTCGCCTTAATACACGAAAGGCGATCCATCCTGGATCATATGGAATTCTATTTAACTCGGGAGGATTACGAGCGAGCTAAACCACATCCCGAACCCTATTTGAGAGGACTCCAACGCTTTGGTGCTACTGCCGCTGAAACGGTAGTTATTGAAGACTCGGCGAGAGGGTTGAAGTCGGCAATAGCGGCCGGTATTGACTGCATCGTGGTTGCAAACGAGTTCACTGCAGCTCACGATTTGTCCAAAGCAACTGCCAAGGTCGCTACGTTTAGGGAATTGCCATCTACTATAAGGGGCTTAACAAGTTTAGCCAGGCGACGCTGAAAAGCGCGCGCCTGCTAAAAGCGTTAGGTGTAATTGATTAGCATCGTTAAGCCCGTCCCGGGCCGCGCATAGGCGACTAACCGGGTCGCCAGGTGGTCGGCACGAGTCGGCAGCGGAATCCCCCACGCATGCGATGGCAACAGCGGGAATTCCGAAGTTAGTCGATAGCGGAGTAAGAGGGGGAGTGAGGAGGTTCAGGTGGAGCGGGTGTGGACAGGCGCGCCGCTGAACACACCACACAGACCATCCACCACCGACTGACCACCACCGTGCCGAGCCAGGGTCCTGATCACACTGGTGAATGCACTGAACGCATCGGCGCCAGCCTCATTCCTGGAGCAGTGAGATACCTTACGCGCTATCACCGCCCCTCGCAGCGCTCGCTCTGCCCGGTTGTTCGTAGGCTCTATCCCACCATCGTCCAGAAAGCGCAGCAGGTTCCCACGGTCATCCTGCCAGCCAAGCTCGTTCTGCTCGCCGCGGCGAGTCACGATCGGACAGCGGACGGTCTCTGAGATGGTGGCTCACCTCTCGTCTCAATCGGTCCCTCTCCCCAACATAGTACGCCACCTCTCCACGACGTTCTGACTCACGCAGTTCCATCGCCTCTCTGAGCAACTCACTCAGTCGCTTTCCGAAGCCATGCCCTCGACTCCGATCGGGGGTCCGTCCCCTGCCCACCTTGGTCTCGACAACCTCACTGATTGAGCGCAGCACGTGCGACAGACCCGCCGCGGCGGGCTGTCTAACTCCCGACAGTGCCTGAGCATCGTAGCTCCGCGCTCGATCGGTCACCATCACTCCCGTATAGTCGGCAGGTACAACCTCCCTGACCTCCTCGTTACGGTGACGAGATCGCACCTGGTACACCGTGGCGTCATCGGTCTCGAACGCCATCAGGAATGCGCCCTCGCCACCCACTCGCCATCCCGTGTCGTCGGTGTGCACCACCGCGCTCTCACGCACAGACTCCCGAAGCCTCTGGTACGCATCTCCCACAGCGCCCTGGGCACGGCGCAGCGCGTCCTGGGTGATTGCGCTCTGACTCCACTCCACTCCGGTCAGCGCTCTGAGTACCGTCGGTACCCTACGAACCGGTATGCCCACTCCGTAGTGCAGCACATGCGCCGCAGCCATCACCCGTCTGCCAACCCGATGGGCGCTTGCACCGTACTGGTCCGATCCAACATCGGGATGCCGTTCTCGTACACGCCTGCCACAGTCACGACACCGTCACGCTTGTCCCGTACCCCGATACGGGATCTGCACACGGTAGCCTCTCACCTCGGGTCTGGGCATCGCGGGAATGTCGGTCACGTACGCAACACTCTCTCCGTCGTGTTCGAGCACCCCTCCACATCCGGGACAGCTGTCCTCCGTAACCGTAACGTCAGTGATCGGTGCTGTCAGTTCATCGACAGAGGGTGGCTTCCTGTAGCTGAAGTTCCCCATGCTGGGCTTTCGACCCGGACGTCTGGGCTTGTCGGTCCGCTTGCCCTTGGAGAATGGCGCCGCCTGGCGCTTGCCGGACCTCTGCGCTGCGGCGAGCTGCTTGCGAAGTTCCTTGATCGTCGTCGTCAGACGCGTGTTCCGGTCTTGCAACCGGTCCACCTGAGCGATCAGGCCGTCGTGCTCACAGGCTGGAGGGTCTTTGTCCGTGCACATAGCCGGAGTATAAGAACATGTCCATCACACCGCAACGCCTCAGCCGACTCCGCTATCGACTAACTTCGGGATTCCCGCTGTTGCCATCACATGCGTGGGGGATTCCGCCGCCGACTCGTGCTGACCACCTGGCGACCCGGTTAGTCGCCTATGCGCGGCCCGGGACGGGCTTAACGATGCTAATCAAATACAATAAACTTCTCGATACGGTCGGTGAGTGCCGAGGACGTGCGCTCAAGTCCCTCTTCCACTCTAGCCCTATCCTGTCTAGTAGCCGAGGCTAAGAGCAACATGGCAATTTGATAAAAGACAACATACAAAGCCAACTCACTCCATATCACGCATCGGGGACAGAACCCAGTGTCCCGCCAACCCTGAAACACTTGAAGGAATACTGGGATAACGAGTGTTGAAAGCAGTACCGCAACATGCAAGTGTTTATTCAGGCTACAGAAGCGCCGCATGTACCATCTGTACATCACAACCTCCAATGTATTTCATATGCCATTTCAGTATGAGGGGGTCGCATAGCTGTACGGTAGGTTCTGAGCAGTTTCCCCATCCAGTCCCACCCGCCAACCGGCTGAACTTGTCTGTAACCGGACTCTAGGTGACGCAAGCACGCCTTCAAGGCGGACCTCATGATTACCTGGCTATCCACAACTCAGTTGTTACGACCTATTCCGATGATGAGTCCCACAGCATGACTGTATGATGTAGCGGGAGCAAGCAGCACGATGATCCGGACGCAGATACAGCTCGATGAGACTACCTACGCACTGGCGAAGCAGCGGGCGTATGCGGAGAACAAGTCCCTGGCCGCACTCGTCAGGGACGCTCTCGACCAGTATCTGATGCCCTCAGCCAAGCAGCCCGCAGGACTCGAGGGGTTCACCTTCATCGGTTCGGGACAGTCCGGGACAGGTACACCCCATCCGCTGTCCGAGAAACACGACGAAGCTCTTGCCGAGGACTTCGCCCGGTGATATTTCTCGACCCACCAGACATCATGACCTTGATGGCGAAAGCCCCTTGGCGTGAGGCAGTCACGTACCGTTACTCGTGGCCTCATGAATACGTGGTGATCAACAAGGACGGTCAGCATGACCTCCTAGCGGCATTCTGCTCACGTATCGCGCGTGGGGAAGGCGTCGAGTGCTGGTTCTTCGGTCAGAGAAGGGATTATCTTTTCTTGGGCGACTACAACTACTGGACGATGACGGAGTGTCGAGACATCGATTTGACCGCTGATGACTACGTATTGAATCGTGCGCGGCTGTACCATGACCGCCGTGACTTTGTGATCCAGCAGGGAGATACTGGCCTACGAGAAGGAGAACCCCAAAGTGACCGCAGTTGAAGAGGGAATCGAGAATCTGGAAGTCCGCACCAAGTGACCAAACGAGGCGCTTGATTTCACTCCCTGGCTGGCCCAGAACCTGAACCTGCTTGGAGAGGAGCTCGGCATCAGGCTGGAGCTTGTCCAGCAGGAAAAGGCTGTGGGCCCGATGTCACTCGACATCCTGGCCCGAGATACCGACACAAAAGATCTGGTCGCGATCGAGAACCAACTGGAGTGGACCGATACCCACCATCTGGGCCAACTGCTCACCTACGCAACGGGTTGCAACGCTCGCGTAGCAATATGGGTGGCGACCGAGTTCAGGCACGAGTATGCCGAGGCCCTGCACCGGCTCAACGAATGGACGACCGGGAGAGCGAGGTTCTTCGGCGTAAAAATCGAGCTAGTCAGGCAGACCGGCAGCTCTCGGGCCGAGCCCAGGTTCCGTAAGGTGGTGTATCCAGGTGGTTGGGACAAGGACATCACGCTGCCCATTGACCCCCCGATGCCGCCCTTGGCCAAGAAGCACCACGACTTCTACCAGCCTCTGATCAAGGAGTTGGTCCAGTCGAGCTTCGCCGACAGGACCAGACAAAACTTCGACTACACCGACCGGTTCTTCCCATCCGACCTCCCCAATGGCGTGGGATACGCGGTATCCCTCGAGAGCGGGAACTCTGCCTGGGTTACTCTCCACATACAGACCGGGGACAACGAACTGACCAAGAGGATCTTCAACGAACTGCACGCTGAGCGGGAAGACATCGAATGCAGGATCGATGCTGGCCCTCAACCCGATTGGCGCTGGTATAGGTATGATAGGTACACATTCTCCAGCATAAACATCAGGACAGATGGGTCCATAGACGATCCCCCGGAAAAGCTGGATGAGCTGAGGTCATGGATGCTTGACCTTCTTCCCAAGTTCAAGGAAGTCTTCGACCCGCGTGTGGCAGACATACTCTCAGACCGCTGACCCTGAGGAGCAGCCCAGATGGATAGCTCTAGTATTCATCCTCCAAAGAGGATCGCATCCACATGATTGCGCACGCGCCGCGCACGATCAACTGCGAACGCGACGGCCCCGATTCCCCTGTGCCGCGCCGGCAGGCTGTCAATCATGGCCGTAGTCACGCCGAAACTACGACAGGCGTGAGCCTCACGGGGCAGTCTCATGCGAGACGGTGTAGGATGAGTGCGTAACGCCTTTACAGAAAACTCGACACCCCCCACCCACAGGAGGCCGACCATGACTGAACTGCACGATCTCACCGTCGCCGGAGCCGCACAGGCCATCAGGGCCCGCGAGGTGTCGGCTGAGGAGCTGATGTCGGCGCTGCTGGCCCGGTGCAGCGAGCTGGAGCCGCAGCTCCGTGTCTGGGTGACGCTGGACGAGGACGCTGCCCTCGACGCGGCGCGTCTGCGCGACCGGGAGCTAGCGTCGGAGGGGCCGCGCGGGCCGCTGCACGGCGTGCCGGTAGGGGTTAAGGACATCTACTACACCCGGGGCGTGTTGACGACCGCGTGCTCGAAGATCCTGGCCGACTTCGTGCCGGACTTCGACGCCACCGCTATCGCCAAGCTGAGACAGGCAGGCGCGGTCATCATGGGCAAGACGGTCACGACCGAGTTCGCCTGCGGCGACCCGCCTCCGACTCGCAACCCGTGGAACCACGAGCACACGCCTGGCGGGTCGAGCTCGGGGTCCGCCGTCGGTGTCATCGCGAAGATGTTTCCGGCGTCGCTGGGCTCGCAGACAGGCGGGTCTGTGCTGCGCCCGGCGGCGTACAACGGCGTGGTCGGCCTGAAGCCCACGTTCGGCAGGATCAGCAGGTACGGCGTCGTGCCGGTATCGGCCTCGCTGGACACGATGGGACACTACGGCCGCACCGTCGAGGACACCGCCCTGCTACTCGACGCCATGTCGGGATTCGACCCCAACGACCGCGGGTCGGTTGACGCGCAGATTCCCGACTTCCACGCAGCATCTCTGACGCCACAGACAACGCCTCGCATCGGACTGGTACGGACCCACTTCTGGGAGAAGGCCACACAGGAGATGCAGGAGCACGCCGACTCGATCGCCCGGCGGTTCGCAGAGGCGGGCGCTGTCGTGGAGGACATCGAGCTGCCCACCGACTTCGACGAGATGCTGTGGGCGCACCGGATACTCATGACGACGGAGGGCGCCGACGCGCACCGGGAATGGTTCGACGGTCGTGCGGACGACTACTCGCCAAACGTCAGGGGTGTGATAGAGAACGGGCTGAAGGCAAGCGCGGTTGACTACCTGAAGGCCAAGGACGTGCAGGCGACGTTCACCCACGATGTGACCGAGGCGATGCGGCCCTTCGACGTGGTGATGACCCCGTCAACTCCGACAGCCGCCCCGCGCGACCTCAGCACAACAGGCGACCCGATGTTCCAGTCGCCGTTCACGTTCGGGGGGTTCCCGACGATCTCGCTGCCGTCGGGGTTCGACAGCGACGCGATGCCGCTGGGGGTCCAGCTCGGCACGCCGCACTGGGAGGAGTCGAGGCTGCTGTCAGTCGCGGCGTGGTGTGAGGGGGTGCTCAGCGGTTAGCCGTTAGCGGCCGGAGTCGAGCTCTGTTCACGCGCGGCCTTGTACGCGACGGCCATTCTCATGCTCTGCCGAATGATCTCCTGCTCCTCGTCGGTGAAGTCCGACCACTCGTGCTGACGGAAGAACAGGCGGATGTCGGGGTCCTCGACCTCGAACACCTCCTCCTTGCCCTCGATCAGCCACTGCACTGAATGGCCTAGCATCTCGGCAGCCTTGGGTATCTCACCGGCGGAGAGGCCGATCTGTCCGGCCTCGACCTTCCAGGCCCAGTGGCGTCCTGTCCGGCCCATCCTGAGAGCGAAGTCTTCCTGGCTCAGGTCGATGGCGATCCTGGCCTTCTTGATGCGAGCGCCTATGTCAGCCACACGGCCCGGAAGGTTGTACTGTTGCGTCATGCGTTCAACCTCAGTTGTCGAATTGACTGCATGATACAGCACGGGAGAAGTCGCTGAAAAGACTCCAGGCATGGCGAGAAGAGCGCGGAGCTCAATGAGCAACAGTCTCGTCACTCCCGCGAAAGCGGGAGTCCAGTCTGCCGAACGGTGGTCGCGGGGCAGTGGATTCCCGCGTTCTCGGGAATGACGGGTGGGACTCGGAGTCATGGACTTGTCTCGATTAGATTGCACGCTACCCGTTGGCCGCGCTCTCGCTTTCGGGGCGGATGGTCAGGACTCCGGTGACGTGGTCGCATAGGGTCTCCTCGATGAAGAAGGTGCGGTAGGCGTCGAAGACTACCTGGTCGAGATCGACGGTGCTTGGGGTGAAGTCGGGAATCCTGATGACGTCGCCGGCACGCACATGGCACAGGGGCCACTCGATGCCGTCGCCGTCCCAGACACGGTTGACGGCCAGGCCTTCGGCGGTCGGCCTGAGACGCGAGCGCAGACTGAGCTCAGTATCGCGCCGCTGGACGGCAGTTGCGCCGGCGGACTCGCCAATGTTCGGGACGTGCCGCTCGCGCCGGATGTACCTGGCGATGCTCCGAGCGTCGATGGCCGGCGGCGTGCGCATGACCTCGCCGGACCGCTCGTATGTAACGGCCACGGCGTTGGCGAGCTCGCTCCAGTCCACGCTCAGCGGCAGGTGGACGACTCCGCCCCCGTTCTCCTGCCTCATGTAGGAGTGCCAGATGACGCCCGACCCCGTAACGGAGTACGGGGCAGGCCCATTCATCGTCAGGGGGCGCGGTTGGTAGTGCAGCTTCCGGTCCTCCCAGACCGCGACGTCCATCCTCATGCCTGAGCCCGATCCGAAGGACGCCACCCCGCGCCTGCGGTCGGTGAGAATGCGCCAGATCGTCCAGTCGTCTTGGTACTCGTGGACTATGGCCGGCCCGTCGGCCACATGCTCAACAGAGGACGATAGCTGGCGAGTCTGGGCGTGCATGTCGCCTAGAAGGTCGGCGATGATGGAGCCGCCCCGCCGCCGCGGGCTGACGTAGCTGCGATTGCGTACCGAGTCTGTCAGGTTCGACCAGTAGCCGCGTGCGGTGAGCGACGCCTGCCACCTATCTGCGAGGGCGACGCTCTCGATTCTTCCCTCCCAGATGGTGCGACCCGCCGGCTCCTCCAGCACGAGCCGGCCCAGCAGACGGTTCTGCCGCCAGTCCCAGAACTCGCTCTCGGTCGCGGCCAGGGTGAGCGACAGCTCGTTGAATCCGCCCGGCAGCCGGGTGCCGTGCTCCAGCGACTGTATGACGGCGGGGTCGATTATCGCGACAAGGGTAGGGGCAGGTTTGAAACCTGCCCCTACAGGTGGCTTGGTGTATAGCTTCAGGTGCTGCGCGATGGTCCTGGGCATGTCTATTTCCTTTCTCGGAGTGAAGAGCGAGAGGCTCCCACCCTCACCCCAGCCCTCTCCCCCGTATCAAGTACGGGGCAGGCTCTGAGGGAGCTGACAGGGGTAGGCAAACCAATAAGTCGTTCGTCCCCGGATCGAGTCCGGGGCAGGCTCTGAGCTTGTCGAAGGACGCCCCAGCCTCTGGATTCCGGCCTACGCCGGAATGACGATTTGCGAAATACCTACCCTCTAAGCCCTGAGGGAGAGGGGGCTGTAGGCTGGTATTCATGCTTGGCTGTACACTTTTACCTACCCCTGTCTGCCCTGAGGGAGAGGGGGTACGATGTGTACAGCTTCAGGTTGTGTGCAATCGTTCTTGGCATGGTTACACCCCCGACACGAGCGGCGTGTAGCTCGCGTTCAGCGTGAATCTGACCGCCGACGGGTCTCCCGGTTCGTCTCGCACTACGTAGATCCGCGTGTCCTCTGTGCCCAGTCCGAAAGGGCCTCCGGTGAAGTCCGCGTACCTCTGCACCACGTCGGCAGCATCGAGCAGATAGACTCCCGGAGTGTCGCTGAGCGTGTCGATCAGCAAGCGGTCGGTGGAGTCGACACCGTCCACGATCACCGCGCCCTCGTCTATCGGCAGCAGCATCACGTAGTCCACGTCCCAGCTCACCGTGTAGTACCTGTTGACCACGCTGTCGCTGAACGGCCCGGGAGGGTCGAATATCCCGTGGACCCTCAGCCTGAGATCGGGGCTGCCCGCCGCGGCGGGTTCAGGCATCGCCATCGGCGGTATGGACAGCTCGCCGAGATCGACAGTCCGGAAGCTGTCAGTCTCTTCCAGGTACACCCGATCGTCTTCGGAAGGCTCCTTCAGTCTGCCTCCGAACGTCCATCCCAGCGCGAACGCCAGGGCCGACTCGGTCTCGTAGCGTTCAGCCTCGAACGGGCTGGAATAGGGATTGCCGCCGACCCGCACTCGGGCCAGCGCGCGGAACAGTCCATGAGGAGCTGAGGCACCGGGTATGCCGATCTCAACATATCCGGCGCGAGTCGGAGACGACACGACTTCGTACGTGTTCGTGCGGGTGGACCACTTCATGCGGGCGACGTTCCCTCCTGAGCCGCTGGCGTTTGGGTCGGCGACGTTGGCGCCGTCCCAGGTGGAGCGACTGCCGACGAACGGTGTATGGCCGGACGCCGTCGTGCCGGCCTCTGCCTGGTAGAACAGCCCGTCCGCCCTGCGCCCTCCTGAACGTCGCGCGACCCACATCCTCGAAGGTCCGCTCCACCCTCCGGGGTCCCCGATCTTGAGCCTGAGCTTCGCGCCGTGCGTGCCCTGGCCGCCGGTGATGTCCAGCCAGTTGTTCGCCGCTCCGTCCTGCTCGTTGTGGACCGTAAGCTCCGGGAGGGCGACCTGCGCCAGCCTGCCGAACGGTTCGACCAGCAGCCTTAGCCTCGCTCCCGTTACAGCGTGCGCGGTTGAGAGCGCGGGCTCCTGCAGGAGAGTCGGAGGCAGCACGAGCTCGCCTCTGAGCACACGGTACTCGGCCCCTTGATCGGTGTTTGGCGCGTCAGAGCCGCCAAGCTGGCATCGCAACGAAACAGGGGCTCCGTGGGCGATCGACTGGCGGCTCTCGGAGACCGAGCACAGCGACTCCAGCGCGCGTATCGCGCTGCGGAGTGATGTGACGTCGGCAGCTTTCAGGTTGAGGTCCGTCTCGACGATGCGCGGAGAGTAGTGGACGCCACGCAGCGCCTGTCCGGCTAGTATCGGCCTGGCCCCTGGCGGCTCAATCCGCACCGGCTGACTCGCGCGGTACGGCGGGCCGAGCAGGTCTAAGGTCGTAGTTCCGTCGGTGAGTTCGAGTGTTGCTGACATTTTTGTGTTCCTTCTCCTTTTCACCCTCACCCCGCTGACAGGGGTAGGTAAACAAATAAGTCGTTCGTCCCCGGATCGAGTCCGGGGCAGGCTCTGAGCTTGTCGAAGGACACCCCAGGCTCTGGATTCCGGCTTTCGCCGGAATGACGGTGTGCGAATACCTACCCTTATCAGCCCTCACCCCCGGATCAAGTCCGGGGCAGGCTCTGAGGGAGAGGGGGCCTGTGGGTTGGTGTTCATGGTTGTCTGTCTGGGTTGGCGAGCTGACGGGGGAGACAGTGTTGTCAGGTGTGTTGGTTGAAGTAGTTCTCGTCGAGCCCTTCGTCAGGCTCAGGGTGGGCTTTTGGACGTGGGGGGGTGTCGGTCGTCACACCGACGCTGTGGCGGATCATGAGCTGGGCCAGCTCTCTGCCGTCGACAAGGCGTATGTGCTTATTGCCGGCGGAGATGGTCCTGGCGGTGCGGCGCGCGCGCTCGCTGAATTCGGAGGTGGTGATGAGGATTCCCATGGTGGCTCCGTGAGGGTCGAGGCTGCCGGAGAAGCTCCTGATCTCGGGTTCTCCGACCTTGCGGGTCCAGCGTTTTGCCTGGACGTACAGCCTGTCGAGGCCGAGGGTGTCCTGGTCGATGATTCCGTCTATGCCTCCGTCTCCGCTGCGTCCGGTGTGTCGTCCGTGTCCGTAGCCCATCTTCTCCAGGAGGTCGAGGACAGTGTGCTCGAAGTGGTTCGGGGTGGTGTGGGTGAGGGTGTCTATGAGGTCTTCGGTTAGGTCGGGTTGTCTGAACTGTGATTCTGGGACTTGTGTGATTTTGTTTGTGTGGTGAGTGGGGTTGGGTTCTGGGTTCCGGCCTCCGCCGGAACGACGGGTTGGGGTGGGACGGGGGCGCTCCGGGTCGGGTTGATGGGTGCAGGCGGACTTGCCGAAGCCTCGGTTGAGGAGCTCGCGGGCGGCGGTTATGCGGTGATGGGGCTTGAACGTCCTGAGCTCGCCTTCCATTACGTCGACCAGGAAGCGGGCGATGGAGCGTCCGTCGCCGGTGTCTTCCCTGATGACCCTGGCAAGCTCGGTGTCGAACTTCGTCTGGCGTGGGGATCGGGTCCTAGTGCGGCCGGGCCGGGAGTCGGGTGTGTTGCCGGCTATGAAGTCGGGGGCGTCTTCGTTTCCGTAGGTGGTGAGAAGCCTGGCTGCCTGGAGTCTGTGGCAGATGCGGAAGTCCTTGAAGCGGTCCTGCATGACGTCGACGAGGAAGTCGACGATGTCGCGTCCGTTGTCGGTCCTGAGATTGATTATTTGGGATAGGGTCATGGGGATGCCTTAGGGGAATGGTGAGAGGGAGCCTGTTGGTTGGTATGGACGGATCTCGCGATGCTGCCTTCTACTCTGAGGGTAGCGGTGAAGCCGACTCGCTCTCCCGCGCGCGAAGACACCTCGTAGCGTTCGACCCAGCACCTGCCCGAGTACTTCACGCTGCCGTGGGACGTGCCCGCGGGGGCGTAGCTGAACTCGACCGGCGACGGGTGGCTAAGCAGCGAGCCCAGCACGGTGTCTGCCGCGTTTGCGCCGTCGTCGAAGATGCCTGTGAGTGTGATGGTCGAGTCCGGCGGTCCGGCGACGTATGTGCGTCCGTCGTCGCTGAGCGAGGTGACCTCGACCAGCGACCGCGAGCCGGGTATGCCTTCTATCTCGGTGATGCTGGCTGAGAGGTCGCGGCTCGCGCCCGTCGTGTCGTCTATGTGGAACCTTGAGATGCTGCTGTCGAAGAAGGTCATTCTTTTTTCCTAAACTCACCCTGTCTGCCCTCTCCCATTGAGGGCTGCGAGGGGTAGGTATTCGTGGTGGGGGCAGGTTGGTTGGTATTCATGTAGGGGCAGGTTTCAAACCTGCCCCTACATACCCATGTCGGCCCAGATGGTGAGGGGGTAATTCATCCCGCCATGAATCTGATGTGCAGGTCGGCAGCGGCGCAGCGCTGGGCGCCCAGCTTCCTCATGCCTATGCCGTCAATTCTGTCCAGCGTTATGAAGTGGACTGTGTCGCCCAGCCGCATGTTGGCGTCTACTGCGGCCCATATCGACCCGATCAGCGGCTCGAGGTCGGTGAGCGCATCCAGGGGATTGGCCCCGCTGTTAAGCAGCGTCACTGTGAACTCGCCCTCCATCTCGACCCCTGCCAGTGTGACTTTGTCCCGCGCCTGTGTGAGCGCGACGACGGCGACCGGAAAGTCGCTCCAAGTGTCCGGCATGTGGTCGATCACGCGGAGGCCGGGAATGTCCGCAATCATGCGTCCGAGTCCACGCCTTACGTTGGTGATGTGGTCGGTCATATCGTCAGCCTCCTGTATGGCGCTAGCAGCTCCCTGACGTCCGGGGCGAGCCCGATCGCAGGATCCGACGGGTTGGCGAGCCGACGCCAGAGCGTGGCTGACTGGAGCAGCGCCGCCTCGGAGACGGGACGCGGATACTCGAAGACCGAGATGGCGTCGCCCGGTTCATGGCTCGCGGCCACGGTTCCGTTGAGGCGGCGAGCGACGCTGAGCGTCCGGGCGCTGATCCCACGCACGTACACCTGCTCTTCGCCGATCAGCAGCGTGTGTCCGACCTGCATGTCCCCGAGACTGCCGACGACTATCTCGGCACGGCGGTCGTCCACCGCGCCGGAGACCGTCGCCCCGGCGGACCTGAGCCTGCGCCAGAAGCCCCACTCTCCGGCGACCCGTACCGCACGGGAGCCGAATGGAAACCCCCGACCCGTTCCCCCGGCAGCACTCGCGCGGACGCTCCAGTACGGACGCGCCGCGTCGTGGCCGCCGGTGGGGTCGGCGTTGGCAGGATGGAGAAGGTAGTCCGACGCGCTCCAGGCGGTCTCGAAGACGCCGTCGCGGTCGGTCGAAAGGCCGTCAGGGTCTATCGACACCAGGTCGGGCGTCCGCAGCGTGGCGGAGCCGTCGCCGTCGAACAGCCGGGTCGCGCGCAGGACGTAGAAGTGACGACGGCAGTAGCCGTCGATCGCCCGTGAGACGCTCTCGATCAGAGACAGCAGTCGCGCGTCGGCGTCGGTGTCCCTGATGTCGAGCACGGACGGGCCCTTGATGATGTTGAGTGTGATATATGAGTTCATTTCTTTTTCCCGATCATCGGTTTAGTCGTTAGTGGCCAGAAACGAAGTACCAACCACTAACGACTGTTGGGCTGAAGGAGCATATGACCCCAAACTGTTTGCATGGAAGCCGCCACCCCGCCCCTGGATTCCGGCCTTCGCCGGAATGACGGAGGGGCCGTCTACGCCACGCCGGTGATGTTGTACTGGAGCGCGGTGTGGGTGGCGGACGAGCGGTCGCCGCTGCGCTCGGTTAGCGCGTGGCGGAAGCTGACCGTCACCACCGTCTGCCGCTTGCTCGGATCTCGCGAGGCGTTCAGGATGAGGTTCCTGCGGAAGCCCTGCGCCCACTGCGTGCGGTTGACCAGCAGAAGCCGGCCGGTGTCGGAGCCGTTGCCGTCGCTGCTCACCTTGCCGTCGGTGTCGGCCATGCGCATCTGCTCGGATACGATCACGGGAATCCCCTCGATCGCGCCAAGCATTCCGGTGAGCACCGTGGCGTTCGGGCCGAGCTTGTCCATAGTGCGGAAGGTGTCGACCGACTGCGCCCGGATGAACGTGTTGACGTCCATGATCCATGCGAGCTCAGAAGGTCGGACGCCGTAGCGGCCCATCTTTGCCCTGATCTCGTTGAACATGCCGTCGGACACGGCCGCGGCGTGGTCGTTGGACATGGCGGTGTTGTCCACGAGCGGCAGGTGGACCAGGCCGTCGTAGCCGATCAGCCAGTGGGCCTTGCCGGCGTCGGCAACGCTGATCGTGGCGCCGTCGCTGTTGATGCCGTTGGTGGCGCTGGTGTCGGCGTTCAGGATGATGTCGTCGATCACCTCGGCGGTGTTGCGGACCAGGGACGTCCTGATCTCGCCGAGCAGCGACGGCAGCGCGTTGTCCTCGTCGAGCGAGAAGCTGAACGGCACCTGCGCGACCAGCTCGTGGGCGTCGAGCGAGACCTTCGAGGTCGCGAGCGCGGTCGGTGTAGCGCCGGTGTTCTCCACTCCGGGGAAGAAGTTGACGTCGCCCAGCTGCGTCGGTATGTCGAACGGCTGGCTGGGCATCGAGAAGTTCGGTATCAGCCCCATGACGAGCGTGTGGAGGTTGACGTCCATCCAGAGCTCGGCGCGCTCGAGGGTCGGCACCAGCTCGTCGCCCACGCCCTCGGTGGTCGAGTCCATCGCGGCGCGCGTGGCGACGTCGCGCATGTGGCCCAGCACCGGCTGGACGACCTGTCTGTACTGCATCTCCGGATCGCGGGAGTGCACACCGGCGACCGGTGCGGTCACGTACGCGCTGCGCAGCCTGCGCTCGATGCTCTGGAAGTGGCGGTCGACCACGTCGGGCGTCAGGTCGGTGACCATGGACCGGGTGGCCTCGCCGAGCTGGGCGACCCACGAGCGCGCGTGGGGCGCGTCGGGGTCGTCGCGGTGAGAGTGGGCGAGGGAGCGCATCATCCCGATGTCCAGGGGGCTGCATCCGGCGAACCGGCCCGTCGTCACCCTTATGCCGCGCTCGGAGTCGTCCACACGAGCGACCTCGGCGCGACGCCTGGCGCGGCGCTGCTCCTGCAGGCCGGCGACGTCCGCGCGCAGGCGGTCGTTCTCCTCCCTGAGCGCCGTGAAGTCGCCGGCGAGCGCGCCGGTGCGCTCGCGGACGAACTCGCCGATTCCGCTGATTGTCCGGTTCATGTCCTGTATCTCTTCAATCGTGGTTGGCATCTTTCTCTCCTGGGTGTTTGCTTGACGTTAGACTTCGTTGGCCGCCTGTCTCCGATGACCGCCGTGCCGGAGGGTCTCGACAGAACTCCGTGTCGGCTGTTTCGCCGCGCACCGAGCGATTGAGCGATTCGAGCAGGCTGCGGGTCTCGGCGAGGTCGATCTCAGGCACCCTGACGGGCGTTTTCGTCGTGTCGCCACGACTCACGGACCGCCCGTTCGCGTGCCCCGCTTTCGCGGGCCCAGGCTCTATCAGCGCCTTCATGACACGGGTGTATGCGCCTCGGAGCGCGTCCGGGTCGGCTGGAACGGCCACTATGGACCACTCGATCAACTCGGACTTCACAATGCGGACGCCCTTGCCGAGCCTGCTGGGTCGCGCCTCGATAGCCCTCCAGCCGATTGACGCCCCCCGGAGGAAGCCCCGGTTCCAGGCGTTTCGGACGCGGTCGGCGAACTGGTCGCCGGACAGGAACTCGAAGTCGGCCCTGATGCGTCCGTCAGGGGTCCGCTCCAGCCGGAGGGTGCGACCTATGGGCAGACCGCTCGACTCGGTCCTGCCGCTGTAGTCGTGCGCGAACAGCACGACGGGGTTCTTCCGATAGTTGGAGAAGTCCATGCCGTCGATGTCCACGCTGACGCCGTCTCTGGACAGCTCGTTGGCGAAGATGGTGACGGAATAGACGTGCCCCGCTTTCGCGAGGCCAGGCTCCTCCGCCTCGTGGTCGCTGAGCGTTACCGGTGTGTGGGTTATGGATGTCATCTGTGTCTCCTGGGGCTGGAAACCCTGGGGTCTGAAACAAAGAACGGCCCTCCCGAAACACCGCTCCCCGTTTTCACGGGGATGAACTTGGCAGTTCGGAGAGGGCCGTTTACAGACCAGTTTGGGACGGTCCAGCCGTCTGGTATTCAGTTGTGCGGTCGGGTTATGTGCGACCGATGCGGGGATTATGGCATGAGAACTGATGTGCTGTCAAGGGGTGGAGGCTTCGCCCAAAGGGCAGATGCTCTAAGACTCCCGTCTCGCCTGCAACAAGCCCCCTCTCCATCGGGGAGAGGGTTGGGGTGAGGGTGAGATGGAGGGGGCTAGCTGGTCAGACGAACAGTCTATCCAGCCAAGCGGTGAAGCGGGTGCAGAGGTCGCCATCGACATCCAAGTCACGGGCTCGAATGGCCAGACCCATCTGCCTGGGGTCCTCCCTAGCCGCCAGCCACGCGTGAATCTTGGCGCGTAGTATTTTGCCGGGAACGAACTTCCTGTGCACTACGGGTATCCCGTCGATGTAGCCCTGGGATAGAGGCCACACCGGGTCTCCATCAGGGATCATACTGGCGACAAAGTCCTCCAGCTCACCGGTAGACTGGTTGTCGGGCATCAGCCAGATGCCGATGCGGGGCATCTCGTCGGTGGCATCGATAACTGTGCCGTCCGGGTCGGGAGCACTCGGAGCGTTTATGCCTGCTCTCCCAAGTCGATCCGCTACCGCATTCCAGCGTGCCGACAAGTCGTCGTCTGCATCAATCAGGAAGCCGACCGCTTCAAACCCTGGGGTCCTAATGTCGAATTCGATCGATCTTAGAAGCTCATCGATGCCCTCTTTATCGAGGATGTCGAACGATGGAATTGAGCCGAGTCTGTTCGCTATATGCCAGGCAACGTGCCTGTCATTCTCACCTTCGACGATCAGTAGGTTGCCTGGAGAGTCCGGGAGCGGCCGATTCACCGACTATCTCACCTCAATGCCCTGCTGAGCAATGACGTCGAGGTCGTAGCTTGGATATTCGACGGCTCTGATCCGGTCGTCTTTCTTCTCAAGGCGAACGAGTGCGCCGTCGACCTCCTCTATCTCAGTCGCGGCCATTGCGAAACCTGCGACGCAGTCCCAGCTGTGGGTTGTCGCCACGACCTGGACGTTGTTCTGGTGAGCTGCCTTCAGAATCATCGTCCAGAAATCGCGCTGTATCGAGTGGTGGATGCCATTCTCCGCTTCGTCGATAAGCAGGAATCCGTCCTTGCTGTTGGCCAGGGCCAAGGCGACTCCAAACAGTCGCACCGCGCCGTCACCAAGGCTCTTGAGGGGGACGGGGCGGGGTTCGTCGCACAGCTTCACGACAGCCTTTCGACCCGTACTCCTGCGGACGCCGATGTCGTCTCCAATCATGGCGATCCGTTCGACTCTGTTTGAGTAGATGAGGTTGATGGCCTTCACTGCCTGGGACTCTTGCTCAGTCAGTGCCACGTTGTCCCAGAATCCTGCCAGTTGGAGGTTACTTGGCAACTCTGGCCCAATCGATTCACACTGTCTAGCCGGCGAACGGATCGACGCCCTGTCGAGCTCCAGTAACCGGTGTTGTTGTGCAGTGAGATGTGCAGGGAAACTTAGAGTGGAACCCCTGAATTTGACTTGGATTTTCAGGACCTCACCAAGAGGATGCGAGTCGATGGTCGAGGGATCCCCCGGAGCGGGAACCAGCTCGGTCTGCATTCGGAGTTTATCGCCTAACATCGGCCCGATAGAGACTAACGAGTCCGACGTCAAAACCCTCCCATAGAACAGTGCCTCCCAGTTTGGCGAGGGTAGTTCACGCCCCGATTCCTCGTCGAACGTCCGCACTGTCTCTTCGCGGTTCCATAGCGTGTTAGCGATAGCCCCATAGCGACCCTGCTCCGCGTAACCTCTAACAGCTTCAAGGACGGTCGTCTTGCCTGTTCCGTTCTTGCCAGCGAGGAGCGTCACCCGTCCGAGGCGGGAAATCCGAAGGTTCTTTATCCCTCGAAAGCCCTTGATGTGCAAATCGGGGAGATGGAGGTCGGTATCGACTGGAGGTGCTGTGGACATGGGACTGCCGACTACTCGTCTACCACAGACGCACTTTCGTCAACTAAGGTCATTTCTTCATGCCTGTAGTAATCAGCTTGATTCCAAACTTCCCAGAGTTCGTCTTTGACCTCTGGATGTGGCTCCTTCGCCAAGGCTCTGCTAGCTAGCTGCTGTGCCAGTTGGAAGTCCTTACAGTCCAGAGCCATAGCACCAGCGCTACGGTGAAGTATTGACCAGGCCAGCCCATCCTTTTCGGGCAATTCTTCAATCGCAGCCATTTCTGACTCAAGGGCTTTCCGAAACAGATCTCGTGACAGTTCTGTGTTGCCCAGATCTCGCTCTCGAATAGCTTGATCCACAAACGCCATTGCGCGGTCATGTAGTTCACGAGCACTGCTCATTTTCTAGTAACCTCAGCAACCGGTTGACTGAACTCGACCACCACCACATAGGCTGGGAGTGCAGATGAGTCTGACTGGTTTGTCTGACGAAGTTTCGATCTGGTCCTCGCACTGATCTGCTGGTCGTCACCATTGAGAATGCCGGATACCTCCATGCGCCCCTTAGCGATGAGGGCATCATCTTCGAGTAAGGGCTGGAGGGCGGATGTCAGCGTCCTCTCAGCGACGGTAACGTCGGACAGATCGTTGTTGCCCAGCCAGTAGTCGATTCCCGTACTTCTGTAGGACCGTAGGATGACAGTGTATCCGATTTCTCGGATGGCCAGAAGAGCAGCTATCCCGGCTGCACCATCCTCAGTTGCTTCGCTTGGATCGGCCCAGGTACGACGGTCTTGGGCAGTGATCTCGGCCCACGTCAGTGTGTACCTACTTTCTGATATTCCGCGAACTTCGAGTTGCACACCTGGATTGTGGCCTTGCGATTCCAGGCATACGGCCCCGGCTTTAGCTAAGTCTACGCCCCGCTCCCGACCTACACCCGGGATGTCGTCAGTATCGAGATCGCTCAGGTCAAGCATGAATCAACTGAATGCTGAGACCTCGACTGTCGGGAATTCATTACTACTCCGCGGTCCCCGACGGCGGGGCCGTTCACTGACTTGACCTCGACTTACGATCCTCTCGGATGAACTCGGTGGAATCTCCGGGGAGTGGTTCGCCGCCGAAAGTGGCGTCGCGGAGCGCTGCAAGTCGGTCTACGGCCTCGTGGCCGAATGGCAGGGGCGCCACACGCCGCGCCTCATCCCTGGCTAGCTCCTTGGTAATCGCGGCCTGGCAGTATTGGAGCATGCTTACTCCCCTGAGTGCGGCGGTCGTCTTCAGTCGACGGTCCAGATGGGGGTCAAAGTCCAGTGAGAGACGATTGTTGTTGACTTCCATTTCGCTGTCTCCGCGAGGGTAGGAATCTTACCGAGTTCATCGGTAGTTACAGACTACCACCGAAGAGACTCATTCCGACAGGCGAACGTCCCAAACTGGGCCTGAGCAGAAATGGGTTCGGCCCCAGCCTTCGTAGCTAATTCGTCGTGCCGGCTAGCGGTTGCAGCAGAGCATCGTACTTATACCAATTCGCTATGACTACACCATGAAGCGGTCATAGTCTATTTCCAAGTGCTACCTTACCATCCGTCATTCCCGCGAACGCGGGAATCCAGAGGCTTATCGTTCATATACGGTCGCATCACGGCGAATTGGTATTATACCGTGATCTCCACGCTACGAGCGTCGGTAATGTCAGCGCCAGATCCTGGGCACGCCTGGGACAATTGAGCAGTTGCAGATTGCCCGTATATCGTCGTCGAGAGCCATGAACTCCACCGCAAAGACTTCGTCGTTAGGATGACCGTGGATGGTGGTGCCGACATCGCCAGGCTCCCATTCCAACCAGTTGTCGTTGGACACGGTGGTCATAAGACGAACTTGCCGTACCCTTTGACCACTTCCTTACCTATTGTAAGTACCTACCCCAACACATCTTTAGTTTCATGCTCGTCACAGCCTAGCCAGCCGACTAAGTGTCTTTCGATATTTATTGATGAACTCATCTGCCGCTGCTGGCGCATTATGATAGAAAGCCGCTGAATCAATGCCGTGTGGTTCATCAATTTGAAGATCTCTTCTGGCTTTTGCGACAACAGCCCTATTTATTTCGCGACCTTCACCATGATATGCAACATAAGTTGATAAAGTCTGAATTTGATCTCTGAAGAGTCTTCTCTTGCGAATTTCTCTGTTGATCTGGACTTGATTGTTTCTTGGACTACTGCAGTCGCAGTCACATTTAGCCAAGAGTTTGCAAAATCGACGAAACTGAATTGAACGGTCTCCTAATTGAATCCGTCTCGAGTTTCTGGAAATCCATTCTGAGATCGACATCACTTCACGATCATCCCGTTGATCACGTTCGGATGGGACTATGGAGTGGCTGGCGACTCTTGTGACAAGCTTGAACAGTTCACCTTCAGCACAGGTGACAAGCACCCTGTTGTGATCTAGGAACGCTAGCATTGAGACAAGTGCAGTCCGTTTATTTCCATTATGGAACGGATGATTGTGTATGAGTGAATGCAGGAGTGCGGCAGCGGCCATCTCGACTGTAGGGTACTTCCTTTCTCCTTCTAGGGAGGTCATTGGTCGCATTAAAGCAGATGCCAGAAGATGTTCATCTCTTATCCCTGGCGGCTTAATAGGATCGTTTGCATTCGCAAAATCCACCACGAGTTCCTTATGAATATCATGTACATCGTCATCAGAAAGATGATCGACGTCACGTACTCTGCCAATTAGTCGCCAGTTAAGAGGAGGAGCATCAGTCCTACGGCGAGCGAGGTTACCCTTAACCTTATCGGTCCCATTTGTCCTAGGAGAAACTGCCCCAGGCCACACCAGACCTCGATTCTGCGCCTCGAAACGCAACCTGCTGATTGCTTTCTTGGGGAGTCTATCGTTCTGACTAGAACGCACACCCAGAGTTTCCAATAGACTCCTGAAGTCAGCGTCATCTAGTTCAAACACCGACTGCCATGCAGCCTTAGACTCAAGTTCCCGTCTAGTGGCCAGCCCAACAAGCCTACGAGCTCTGCTTGTGTCCCCATTCCTAATTATGCTTGTCGGATCATCTACATAATCATAAGCCTTTCCATCCTCCCACAAGAGGATGAGTGCTACATCTTCATCAATGCCGGCTTCAGCAGCAAGACGGCGTACTGTAAATGTGGATCGGGCCATAGCTATGTATTATGGAGTATAAGTAAGTTGTTATGCGGAGGCAAACATCCTTAATCGCGTACATCCGCGCGGCGTGGCCATTGGCACTTCCCCGCAAGCTGTGTATAGCGGAGCCCTCCAATGTGGCAGTACATAGTTACTATTGACCATTCCATACAGAAGTGCGTATGGAATGGTCAATTCGATTTGGGACACGAAACCCTGGATTGAAAGCGCGATTCCCGATCGGAAGTACAGATAGCTTTGCTCAGTCGCTCTTAGCAGACTCCTCCTAGACCCCTACTCCGCAGTTCCCGTGTACTCTCGCTTTACCAGGTCCCAGTCGATCTGGTAGCCGAGGCCGGGCTCGTTGGGGGCGTGGACTACTCCGCCGGTCATGTCGATGTCTTCGACGAGGCCGTACATGTTCGCGCCGGTGCAGGGGAAGAACTCGAAGAACTCGCAGTTGGGAACGGCCATCGTGATGTGAAGGTTCGCGACGTTGTTGAGCGAGTTGCCTCCGTGGTGAATCTCGCACTTCATGTTGAAGCCCTCGGCCATGTGGCACAGCCTCACCATCGGCGTGATGCCGCCGGTGACAGCCACGTCGCCGCGCAGGATGTCGGTCGCGTACTGGGTGATCCACTGGGTCATACCGTAGTAGCGACCAGGCGCGTACTCGGTGGACATGATCGGGATGTCGAGCTTCTGATGGAGCTTGACGTAGTTGTAGATGTCCTCCTCGACGAGCGGGTCCTCGTACCAGTAGAAGCCGAGGTCCTCGATCGCGCGACCGACGCGCATGGCGTCCTCGTACTGGTACGCCCACATCGAGTCGAGCATCAGCTTCATGTCGTCGCCGAGGACCTCGCGCACCGACTTGCAGATCTCGATGTCGAACTTGGGGTTGCCGTGCGGGTGGATCTTGTGGGCGGTCCAGCCCATGTCCTGGAACTTCACTGCCTCCTCGGCGTACTCCCCGGTGGTCTCCCAGAACGCGGTAGACGAGTAGACGGGGACGGACTCCTTGCAGGTGCCGAGCAGCCTGTGGATGGGCTGTCCGGCGATCTTGCCGTTGATGTCCCACAGGCAGATGTCTATCGCGCCGATGGCGTTGGTGGAGACCGAGCGGTTCATCTTCCACATGTCCCACCAGATCGCGCCGATGTCCTGTGGATTGCGGCCCATGACCAGAGGCTTGAGGAACTCGATCAGACCCAGGGAGTAGTGGTCCGCGCCCATGCGCGACGATCCCAGGAAGGCGTTGCCGCTGACGCCCTCGTCGGTCTCGACGGTCACGATTCCGAGCTGTCGGGTCTGTCCGAAGCTCGTGCCGACGCCTGTCATCCACGGCTCCGACTTCCAGTTGAACATCTCTACCTTGACGTTTGTGATCTTCATAGTTGTTTCGCTCCTCTATGGTGGTGTGGGCTGCTGATGGAGGCCGGACTGATGTCGAGCCAAGGTTATCCCATAATGCGATGATGGGGTAAGACGCCACGCCGGCCTTGGGATAATAAACGAGTAGTAGACAGTCGAGGTCGCCGAGTCGCCCGGAGCAAGCACCGCCCGCTCAATGAGAATCGGGCTGTCTATGCCGCTCTGACCGGGTCGCGGGTCGGCAGCTCAGGGAAGAGCGAGAAATCTCTGTCTTTAGTGAGCAGGACCTCTACGCCGTGAGCTACGCAGATTGCCGCCACGCGCGCATCGTGAACGACTGGGCCTGCAACATGCGGCCTGTCGACGAATCTACGCAGGATGTCCAGGAAGTCACCGGTCTCCCCGATGAGCTGATTTGATGGCGAGTCCGTCCAGGCGGTCATCTGCTGCCAAGCCTGCTGCATCAGTGTCGCACTGTCCCCCCAGATACGCCTGTTGGTCACCACGCTGAGGAATTCGTAGCAGCAGGGCCACGGTATCGCCCATGCGATATCGCCCCCCGATAGAGACGCTAGCAGCGGAGCTGCCTCAGAGTGGTAGGGCGAGTCTGCTCGGTGGGCGTAGACCAGTATGTTGGTGTCTACCGCGATCACGGCTGAGCAGTATCGCCGTAAATGATGTCACGTAGCTCAGACCAGGTGTAGGAGGCCAGTGGGTCATGAATCTCAGGTCCGCCGTAGCTGCGGTCCGGGAGGACATAGCGTTCGGGGCGAGACTCTTTCGAGAGGACCAACCTGAGGCCCTCCTCGACCACCGCCCGCAATGGCCGATGTGTCTCCCGCGCATGGCGCTTGGCCCTGGTCAGCAGCTCGTCATGAATGTCGAGAGTCGTTTTCATAGTTGCCATACTACCCATATAGATCACTATGGTCAACCCATATAATGACTCACTCGACGACGTAGGTCTGCATGGGCCTGGCGTGCCCCACAGCTAGTCCCCGGGCATGATCCGGCGCATGAACTCGTCGAACATTGGGACGGTGAACGCCGTATCGCCGTGCCTCGGACTCCAGATCATGCCCTTGCCTATGAGCTGGCTGCGGGTGGGCGCCAGGGAGGTTACGGGGCGGTCCATCGCGCTGGCAATGTCTCCTGATCGGTGGGGGCCTGGGCCTAGATAGGCCATTGCGCGCAGGTAGGTCTTCTCGGTGGGGGTGAGCCTGTCGAACCGCACGAGAAAGAAGCTCTCGTCCAGTGCGGCCATCGCCTGGTTCGAGGCTACCTCGACATTAGCGATCGTAATCGGAGAGCTGCCGGCGACGTCCCACACGCGCTTTCCCCACTCCTGTAGGAAGTATGGGTAGCCTTTAGTCCTGGAGACGATGGCATCGAGCGCGTCAGGCCGGATCTCGACCCCTTCGTCCAGGGCGGGCTTGGCGATCGCGAGTCTGGCATCGTCGACCGAAAGCGCGCCGATTTCCGGGAAGTCGAAGAGCCTCTCCGCGTATGACTTCGCGCTACCGAGTCTCCCTCGGACCTGCGGCAGACCCGCGCCTACCATGACTACCGGCAGCTGCCGCTGGGATGTCCGGTGAAGCGCGGTTATCAGCGCAGCGAGCTCGTCCTCCCTGACGTACTGGATCTCGTCGACAAACAGCGCGACGCAAGTCCCGTCCGCCTTGGCCGCCGCGCCGACCGCCTCGAAAAGGTCCTGCATGTCGGCTTCCAGGTCTCCGTTGTCCGCCAGCCCCGGTTCGGGTTCGAAGTCCAGTCCAACCTCGATGTCGTGGTATTTGACCTTCAGTGCGCCCACGAAGCCGGCAAGTCCTCTGAGGGCGCGCCGTGCCAGCTCCTTGGCGGCGTCCCGGTTCGAGAGTCTCAGCAGCGCCAGCCGGAGTTGGGGTGCAAGCGTGGACGGCAGAGACCGGTTCTCCGGGGCCTCGATTCGGAGTGCGATGGCGCCCCTGTTCTCGGCGTCCGCGAGTATCCTGTCCAGCAGCACGGTCTTGCCGACACCCCGCAGTCCCACCATGATGATGCTCTTGCTGGGACGCCCGATCCTGGCGCGCTCGAGGGCGATTCTTGCCGTCTCGCGCAGCACGTCCCGGCCTGCCAGTTCAGGCGGTGGAGTGCCAGCTCCGGGTGCATATGGGTTGAGAATTGGGTCCATGGACATAGGTTATAGCAAACTTATCGATCTTATGAAGAGGGCATAAGGTCGCTAAACTCCGCATAATCGGCCGAGAGAAGCCCCGTCCCAGTGACGGGTGCAGACTCAACCAGCGGTAGTCTCGTTACTCCTGTGAAAGCGGGGGTCCAGAGGGGCGTGGGTGGTGCATAGAAGCTTGCGATCACTTCCTTTTCACCCTCACCCCAACCCTCTCTCCCGGATCAAGTCCGGGACAGGCTCTGAGGGAGCTGACAGGGGTAGGCAAACCAATAAGTCGTTCGTCCCCGCATCAAGTCCGGGGCAGGCTCTGAGCTTGTCGAAGGACGCCCCAGCCCCTGGATTCCGGCCTACGCCGGAATGACGATTTGCGAAATGCCTACCCCTGTCAGCCCCCGTATCGAGTACGGGGCAGGCTCTGAGGGAGAGGGGGCTTGGGAATGGTCCTCTTTCGCGGGAATGACGGGGAAGAAACTGCCACTCTCTCATCTGGACGCCTCCATTACGCCCAAGCCGAGCTCGGCCCTGGCCTCGTCCGGGGTCATGATTCCCTCGGAGACGTATATCTGTATGCGCTTTGCGCGTTCGGACTCGGACTCGCGCAGCGCCTCGATGCTGGACGTCTCGAACTCGGCAATGAGGGAGTTATCTCCGAACATGGGCAGCAGGTTCGCGGTGAGCTTCTCCTCGAAGAAGCGCAGCTCGGGCACGACGCAGGTCTCCCAGAACATCCGGCGGGCCGTCTCAATGTTGGAGTATGTGGCGCGCTCCAGGTCGTGCAGCAGGGGCTTGGGCACGTTGAACACGCGGGCCACGTCCTCGACGGTCCAGCGCAGCGCGCCGAGGTACTCCATGTCCTTAGGAGAGAACCCGATCTGCGACGCCTTCATCCCCGCGCTGAGCACGACCGGTCGGAGCCTGTTCAGAGGACCGCTGAAGCGCGACTCCCACTCATCGAGAAGACGCTCGACCTCGTCATCGTCGGAGTGGTGCTCCGTATGTATCACCACGCCTGGAGAGCCGTCGTTGGCGAGCCCGGACTTGTTGCTCAGCAGCGCGTCGCGGCCCATGTCCAGCGTCTGCCGCACCGGGGCGATTGGGGACAGCCCGGCGTACTCGTCGAGCGGGTTGAAGTACCGCAGCCGCACGACCTCGTCGGCCGCGTACGCGACCTGCTCGCCGGAGTGTCCGGTGTAAAGGTAGCCGCGGATGTACTCGTTCTCGTCTGGCACGAGCCGGACGCGGTCCGGACGCAGCGGCCAAAGCTCGACCGGCATACCCAGATCGTCGCGTTCGACTGACCAGTACGCAACGCCCCAGAGGTTCAGGTAGGTCTCGGTCGCGCGCCAGAGGTCGCCGCCCGTCCAGTGAGGGTTCACCCTGTCCAGCAGCCTCTGGGCGGGGTGGTCTGGACCGACCCATTCTCTGTGCCACTCGCCTGCGGCAACGACCTGCCGGTACACCCTGAGAGGCGGTCTGGCGACCGCGTCGGCGCGCAGCCGGACTGCCGAGTACACCGGCGCCGAGGTCGCGAAGTAGGCGGCGTAGTGACTCGGAGCCCAGTCGTCCGCGCCCGCCAGGCCGATAACTGGTGACTCGGCGGCTGAGCGGCCCTCCGGACGTATCTGGAGACGCTGAAGCCTCATGTACATGAACGCGGGGAGAAGCCAGTTGAACCTGTCTATCCACTTATCTATCACGTCAGTCACGTTACCCATGTTTTCGTTTCCTTTTGTGTTTTCTGATCACGTCCACGATCGCGACGTGTTGCCGGCCGTGTCGCCTGTCGACGATGACGAGCTTGCCGTCTCGGATCTCGGCCATCTTTTCCTGACCGCAGTCGTCGCAGAAGACCGGTTCTCTGTCTTTAGGTGTGCCTCTGGTGTTCACTCGCGCCTCTCCTAGACCCATATCTTGGTGATTCTGCGGTCGGTGATGAGGTCGCTGAGCGCCCACACGAGCGCGTCCATGCGGTCCGGAGACGGCGCCGAGCCCGGCTCCCATGTGCAGAGCTGATCCTCGAGCTGCGAGAACGAGCCGACGTGAAGCACGCGGCCCTGCTGGTACAGCGCGGCCACCGGCTCGGCGCGAGCGTGCTTGCCTACGCTGGCGGTCACGAGCCTGATCGGCAGACTACGCCCTTCGGAGGCCGTTCTGAGCACAGTGCCGACGAGGTCGCCTCCGTTGTTGCGCTCGCCGATGATCCGGCTGGCGGCATGGCGGTCGTACAGGTCGATGGCGCGGCGCGCCCACTCGTTGGGCGACATTCTACCGGAGCCGTCTTCGAGCACGTAGCCTCGCAGGTCCTCATCGGTGCCGGCGACGATGATGCCCGTCTCGGCGCTGTCGGGCCTGGACGACATCGCCGGGTCTATCGCGACGACGATCCGGTTGAGGTCAGGCACCGTTTCAGTGTGGCTGATCCAGTCGCGCCGCCACAGCGCGCCCTCGGCCTCCTCGAGCAGCTCGGCGAATATCTCCTGCCGTCCGGTGTCGGTGCCCTGGTAGCGCCGCTCGATCTGCCTTATGAAGCTGGACGCAAGGAACCGCCTGTTCTCGTATGTGGAGCCGCGCGTAACGTGTACGTCTTCGCGGTCCATGAGCTCACGAAGCAGCTCGATCGGCCTGGGCGTTGTCGTGACCACGCACTGCGGACTTGTACCCAGGCGCAGGCCGAAGGCGAGGTTGTCCCACGTCTCGCGCGGGTACTCCCAGGTTGCCAGCTCGTCGCACCACGCCGCGTCGAACTGCGGCCCACGGAGCTGGTCAGGCTCGTGGCTTGAGAAGGCCAGCGCGAACGCGCCGTTGGGCCAGGTGAGGCGTCGCTTGGTGGGCTCGTACTTGGGCCGGTTCGAGGGAGGGCAGATGTTCAGCAGGCCGGAGTCGCCCTCGATCATCACGTCGCGCACGTCCGCTGGAGTCCTGGCGACTAGCGCGATGCGCCCAGACGTACCGGACTCGACACGGGCGCGCACCCACTCTGCGCCTGTGCGCGTCTTGCCGAAGCCGCGTCCAGCCATGAGCAGCCACACCGACCAGTCGCCGGGCGGCGCGATCTGGCTGTCGCGCGCCCACAGCGGCCACATGTGGAGAGCGGCGTCCGCCGCCTCTCCCCGCAGGTCCATCATTTCAGCGAGCATCCGCCTGCGTACGCGCTGGGGCAGCGCCGACACAGACTCCATCAGCCTGTCGATACCGGCTGGATCAGCCATCGTGGTTCTCCTGTTCATCTAAGGCCACTTCGTCGATGACCCGCATGATCCTGTCGATCAGCAGGTCGGATGCGTCATCCACATCGTCGGAGATCTCCGATGTGCGGTCAGTGGCCGTGAACGGCTTGCCGAAGCAGCGGTCCATGAGCTCACGAGCGGCGGCGGCGCGGTCGGCGGTCTTCACGCCTTCGATCTCCGCGTCCATCACGTCCACGAGGAACCGGACGAGCCTCAGCCCGTCGTCGGTCTCCCGCAGCACCAGCTGTTGCAATGAGTTGGAAGTGGACTTCATTTCGGGACACTCCGTCTGCGTCGCAGTTAATAGAACGTATGTACTGCCGAGCATGTTAGAGAGCGTGCCGTAGTTGCGTCAAGTGCAACCCGGAATTATAGAGAAGTGCAAAAGTGCGTAAACCCTGCGGTCGATTTCTCGCGCGCGGGAATCCATTTTGGGACGGTACAGAGCACCGTGTCAGATGGGGAGAGGGGACACATGGCAAAAATGCGTTTCGCAATTTGGGTGGTTGTAAGGTTGTGGGACGGAAGTGCGGCGCGAGGCTCTTCGTTCCGTCATTCCCGTGAAAACGGGAATCCAAGGGCTGGATACTGTTTGCTCGGGGGCGCTCAGGTAGTTACGCTTTCGACATAGTCAAAGGTGATTGGGCCGGAACAAACTCCATCGACCAATGAGAGGAGCAGCCAAGAGTGACTACCGAGATTAAGACATGCGGAATTTGGGGTGAGGAATACGAGGCGGTCGGCTATGTCAGTCAGGACCCAAGTTACGCGGAGGTCAGGGAGTCTGCTCGGGCCGGTGGGGGCTACATCACTCCCGGTAGTGTCCGCCAAGCCCTTCTCAGTTTGGACGATCGGAAGAAAGCTCAACTCACAACTTGGCTGGTAGATCAGAGGCTGCAGGGCAACAGCCGCCCGACCGTAACGGAAGAGATAATCGAAAACGCCGCCAACAGGAGTAGGCTCCCGATTTATGAGCGGGCAGACAGGTTGCTCAGGTTTATGTCTGAGCAAACCGAATTGGCTGGAGAGCCTATTGATCTGGGCAATTACTCTCTCAAATCTGAAGTCCCAGCCAACTCGATATCCTTAGGCGCTATGGCCTGGTCAGAATCCACCTCACCCAGCGAGATCTCTTACCTAGTCGAGTATTTGAATGAAGAAGGTTGGGTGGAGGAATTGAACCGTACGTCTTCGTTCGGCAGGACTCACTTAGGGGAATATAGGATAACAGTGAGAGGGCATTCTAGAATTGCTGAACAGGCAGTTGGTTCCGATCCCTCTCAGGTATTTGTCGCCATGTGGTTCGATGACTCCGTCAGAGAAGCATACGAAGATGGAATCGAACCTGCGATTCTCGATCCGAGCTACATCAGCTTTGTTCAATAAGTTGACGTCTCCAGTGACGAGGGTCACCATAGCGCCAAGCTGAATCGGTGATCACGGGGAGTCCGTGCTGTTGATACCTGGTGGAGGCTCATCGAAGGGCTCGCCGCGTCGCTGGGCCGCTAGCCGCCGATCATTCCACCTGGAAACAAGCTTGTACACTTCCTGGCGGGTTCTCTCGTCATGCCTTTCCTGCTGCTTCTCTCGCTTTCTTTGCTGCTCCTCTCGCTTCCTTTTGAGCCATCTCTCAAAGTCTTTGGCCAGAACCACTATGTAACCTCCCAACTCGGTAACATATATAGAGACTGCGGCCGCCGTGATCGCAATGTAGGACAGATTGGTCCATAGGTGGACCCACAAATCCCAGTCGTTCCAAGCACGACCCGCCTCTCTGTACAGTACAATCCCGCCACCAAGCATTTGCGTCACGGTAAGTGCGAGATACAGGAAATGGACGCCTCTGTTCTGGTTACCGTACCCCGGTTCACTCTCTCGATTCAAAGTCGGAGTTCACTCCACTTTCGCCGAATATCGCTGACTCTCCGCGTGTCTGCATTATATCGCACTTTTGACAGACAACCAGATGGGAAACCACCAAGCAGCAAGGGCAAGCCTAGCCCGGTTTCTGGGACAACTGCATCCAGAGTGCGGAGGAGATCGCAAGGCGGCCTGTAAGCCGAGTTCTGTATTCGCCGAGGCGAACGGCGGCCATCCATCTAGGCCTGACGTTGCCGACAGGCTCGAGCGGCCAACCCGGGGGCTGGGCCGGACACCCTTGACCCCCTATCTGGCCTTGCTCCAGATGGGGTCTGCCTGATGAGGGAGTCGGCAATAGGTCGTCACCCGCCAAGTCGTATTGCCACCAATAGACATCTCTGCGAGTATGAACCGCGCATGGAGTCATTGTCAGCGATAGATGGAGATGAGCGATGAAACGCTATGTGGTGGGCCTGATAGTCACTCTGACCATTGCCGGATTTTGGGCGTATGTGGGGCCCGACGGCCTTGCCAAGGCGCAGAGCGGATGTGCCAGCCAGGGCGCGGTGTCGCCCACCGAGACGGCGCTGGCGGCCGATTGCGAAATCCTGCTCGATGTCAGAGATACCCTGGCGGGAACAGCGACGCTGAACTGGGCCGCGAACACTCCGGTCGAGGACTGGGACGGCGTCCACGTGGAAGGAACACCACTACGCGTAGTTGAGATAGGGCTGGGTGACAGCGGACTGACAGGTACGATCCCCAGCGAACTCGGCAGCCTGTCCAACCTGACGTTTATCAGCCTCGGTGAGAACGAGCTAACCGGAGTGATTCCTAAGGAACTTGGCGATCTCTCCAGCCTGGAAGAGCTGTGGCTCGACCAGAACGACTTGAGCGGGAGGATTCCGCGTCAGTTGGGCAATCTCTCAAAATTGAGGGGACTATTTCTCTATAGCAACCGGCTGAACGGACCAATACCGAGGGAGTTGGGCGACCTCTCCAACCTGACGAGCCTGAATCTCTCCGACAACGAGCTGAACGGACCAATACCGAGGGAGTTGGGCGACCTCTCCAGCCTGACGGAGCTGAACCTCAACGACAACCAGTTGAGCGGCGAGATTCCTCGCAGCTTTACCAGTCTGACCAGTCTGACAAGCTTTTATTTCTCAGACAACGCTGGCCTGTGCGCACCGACTGATAACGCATTTCAGGCATGGCTCCAGGGCATAGAAGAAGTCGAAGGCTACAATTGCCCTTCTGCGGAAGCCGTGGCAGATCGCGCCGTGCTTGTCAGACTCTACAACGCCACAGACGGCGCGAACTGGTCAGACAGCACCAGCTGGCTGAGCGATCGGCCAATGAGGGAATGGTACGGTGTCGAAACCGATGATGAGGGACGTGTCAGCGGGCTGTACCTCGGTGGTAACCAGCTAAACGGCCCAATTCCACCACAACTGGGCGATCTCGCCAACCTGACTGAACTGAGCCTCACCAGGAACCAGTTGAGCGGAAAGATACCGACCGAATTGGGAGGTCTCGCCAACCTGACGGTCATGAGCCTCAGCGCCAACCGGTTGAGTGGAGAGATACCGACCGAGTTGGGCGACCTGTCCAACCTCACTAGACTGTACCTCTGGGGTAACCAGTTGACGGGAGAGATTCCAGACAGCTTGACAGGGCTAACCTCGCTGGAGAACTTTGCCTTCTTCAGCAACTCGGGACTCTGTGCTCCTATCGATAACGCTTTCCAGACATGGCTTGAGGGCATTGGCAGTGTCGACGGCAGCAGCTGCGCACCGCAGGACTCGCAAGAGGACCGGGCGGTGCTGGCCGAACTCTACAGCGCCACAGATGGCGCGAACTGGGAGGACAGTTCCAACTGGCTGAGCGACAGGCCCGTCAGGGAATGGTACGGCGTCACAAACGACGCGAACGGAAGGGTCATCGGACTATACCTCTGGAAAAACCAGTTGGCCGGATCAATACCTCCGGAGTTGGCAGGTCTGTCCAACCTGACGTACCTGAACCTCTGGGAAAACCAGTTGACCGGGTCGATACCCCCGGAGCTTGGCAATCTCTCCAACCTGACATATCTGAACCTTAGAGACAACTGGTTGAGCGGGTCGATTCCGCCGGAGCTGGGCAACCTCTCCAACCTGATAGGGCTGTACCTCAGCGACAACCAGCTGACCGGGTGCATACCGGAGGCACTGCGAGATGTGGAGTTCAACGACTTCGACGAGGTCGGTCTCCCGTTCTGCGAACCGCAGTCGCCCGGAGCGCCCACGGTGAGCGCTGCCACTGCAGGTACGCCTATGGTGAGGATCAACTCACCGATTCCCGTTACGGTCACCTTCAGCGAGCCGGTCAACGGCTTTACCGTAAGCGACATCAGAGTGGTCAACGGCTCCGCGGTCAACTTCGTCGGCAGCGACGGAGACTCCGTCTACACCTTCGACGTGACGCCGAACGCCGTCGGCGTGGTGACTGTGGACATTGCCGCTGACGTGGCGACGGATGCCGATGGAGAAGGCAACACCGCGGCCGCCCAGCTATCGTTGGGCCTTCCGTACGACGATGACGGGGATGGCGCAATCGGCGGCAGTGAGGTTCTGGAAGCTGTGAGGGACTACTTCGCTGGCAGACTTACAGGGCAACAGGTACTGGCGGTGGTCAGGCTCTACTTCCAGTAGTCGCTCGGCTGAGTCGGCGATCAACAGACTGTACTTCGCCTCCTTGTGATGAGTCGGCGATCAGGAGTCTCTTCCTAACTGACTCGCGTATTGAGACCTTTGCAAACCCCCCTCTCCCTCAGGGCTGAGAGGGGTAGGTTTTCACCCTCACCCCAACCCTCTCCCTGAGGGAGCTGAGAGGGGTAGGCAAACCAATAAGTCGTTCGTCCCCGCATCAAGTCCGGGGCAGGCTCTGAGCTTGTCGAAGGACGCCCCAGCCCCTGGATTCCGGCCTACGCCGGAATGACGATTTGCGAAATGCCTACCCCTGTCAGCCCCCGTATCGAGTACGGGGCAGGCTCTGAGGGAGAGGGGGTTTGCTGATTGTGGCTCAAGCCTGAAAGTCAGCTCTGCCTACCCCTGTCAGCTCCCTCAGGGTGAGGGTGAGTAGGGCTTGATCGCAAGCATCTGGGCACCACCACGCCCCTCTGGATTCCGGCTTTCGCCGGAATGACGAAGTTATGCAAAGGTCTCCGTATTCGGGAAGGATAGATAGGGAGGTGTTGGCGTTGGATGTCCAGGGTCTCTCCGTCACGGGAGACTGAATGGGCCCTGGAGTGCGACCTGGGCAGAAAGCAAGGCGGCCTGTAAGCCGAGTTCTGTATTCGCCGAGGCGAACGGCGGCCATCCATCTAGGCCTGACGTTGCCGACAGGCTCGAGCGGCCAACCCGGGGCTGGGCCGGACACCCTTGACCCCCTATTTGGCCTTGCTCCGGATGGGGTTTGCCTGGCTCCCCGCATTACTGCCGGGACGGTGAGCTCTTACCTCACCTTTTCACCCTTACCCGTCACGGCGGTCGTGGAAACGCCGTGGGTGGGCGGTATGTCTCTGTGGCACTTTCCGTCGGGTCGCCCCGCCCCGCCGTTAGCGGGCATCCTGTCCGGTGAAGCTCGGACTTTCCTCTCCCCCGACACACGCGAGGCTGGGCCTCGACACTGAAGGGGCAGCGACCGCCCGGCCGCCTTGCACTGTTATTGTAGGTATGAGGGGGCGTGTCACGCCAGCTAAGAGAAGGTGAATGACCTCTGAGACTGTCTACGCGACGGCAAGTCGTACCTGTATCAATTTAGTCGGCCAGGTGCATGTAGGAGCAAACCCTTGTGGTTGCCCGCGTTGATTATAATGCTCAGGGCGCCTACAAGGGACGCTCCTACGAATGGGCCTCCGACTAAACTGGTACAGTTTACGGCAAGTCTGGCCTGATGCAGTTCTCTCCATCAGGTGCGAAACTGTAATATCGTGAAGCCGACGTTGCTGCTGTCCGGGGGCCACGTTTTGGCCGACGACAGGCTTTCATCCCAATACGTCTCTTGTGAGTTTCCTTGCTGAAAGAGTTCGGACACTTATACCACGACTACGTTCGTTCAGACGCTGAACGCATGTTCGGGCTGACCAGAGCGGGCTCCATGCCCCACCAGGGCAGCCACAGCTACGTGTTCGAGTACCCTGACGGCGGCTCTTTTACGGCAGCGGCCCAGCCGATCATCCTGAAGATAACCCACAGCACCCACCGGCAGGTCCGGCAGATACTCGGAGAGCTCGACTTTACGAACTACCTGGCCGACAGCGGCGTGAACGTGTCGCGGGCCATTCCGTCCCTGCACGGCAATTTCGTCGAGACGGTGGACGCGGACTCAGGCTACTTCCTCGCCATCGCGTACGAGAAGGCGCCCGGCGCGCTGGTGGACTGGCGCGAGTGGACGCCGGAACTGTACGAGCGATGGGGAGCTCTCATAGGTCGGATGCACGCCCTTTCCAAGAGCTACGAGCCGACCGATGAGTCAATCCGCCGCAGGCACTGGCACGAGGACAGGGACTGGGAGCTTGAGTGCAGCGTTGCGACGTGCAAGATGGAACTGCGCCGCCACGGTCAGCGCATCAAGGACTGGCTGCTGTCGCTGCCAGCCGATCGCGAATCCTACGGCCTCGTACACTCCGACCTTCACCAGTGGAACATGCTGCGTGACGGCGGAGAACTCTGGCCCATTGATTTCGACAATCTCCACTACGACTGGTTCCTGTCCGACTTCACGACCGTCATCATCAACGTCGTGCTCTGCCAGCAACGCAGCTACGCCAGAGGCGAATACGACAAGTGGACGGGCGGGCGAAAGATGGACAGCGAAGAGTTCATCGACTACTTTATGGAGCCGTTCTTGAGTGGGTACCGGCAGATGAACGCCCTCGATCCTGACTGGATTCGCCGCCTTCCGCGGTTCCTCGACCGACACTACTTCACGTTCTACGTGGACGCGCTATGGGACCCCGGATTCAGGCATCTGTCCGAAGAAGAGCAGGCTGCTGAGTTTCCGTGGCGAACTCTTAAACAGCTGGAAGACGAAGTCTCAGGCAACTACTGGGGCCGGTTCGACTTCGGCAGATTTGCCTGAACTCGAACTTCCTGGCCTCAGCGGCCTATCGTCGCGCGGTCGAGCAGCGCGTGGAACAGGCGCTCCGGCAGCACCCGTGCGCCAAACATTCCGACCCGGGCGTCGACTCCCACCGGATACCTGAACGCGGGACGACGCGAGCTGAGCGCCTTCTCGATCACCCTGGCTACCCTGATAGGATCGGAGGCAAACCAGTCGAACTGGTCGTGACGGCTGTTGTATCGCTCGACGTACTGGGCGTAGGCCGAGTCCTCGTCCTGTGAGCGAGCGGCCTTGAGCTGGTTCTTCTGGAAGTCGGTCGCGAACAGCCCCGGCTCCACCAGGGAGACGTGTACCCCGAACGGCTTCACCTCGGCCCTGAGCGACTCGCTCAGTCCCTCCAGCGCGTACTTGCTGGACACGTAGGCGCCATTGAACGGCGTGCCCATACGGCCAAGCACGGAGCTTATGTTCACGATCCGCCCGGACCCGCGAGACAGCATCTGCGGGAGCACCGAGTGGACCATCCTGACGGCTCCGAAGAAGTTGGCCTCGAACTGCAGCTTGAGCTCGTCGATCGAGAGGCTGTCGACCGGTCCCCAGACTCCGAAGCCTGCGTTGTTGACCAGCGCGTCGATGCGTCCGAACTGCGAGATCAGGCCGGGCATGACGCTCTGCACGGACTCGTCCGAGTTGGGGTCGAGCTCAACGCCGAACAGCCGGACGCCTTGTTCTTCCGCCTCGTCGAACAGCGACTCCAGCCGCTCCAGCCGCCTGCTCGTGCCGATCACCGCATACCCGCGACTCGCAAGATGCAGCGCAGTGGCCTTACCGATGCCCGCAGACGCGCCGGTGATGATGACAACATCGGGGTGTGCCGGGAGTGAAGGTGTGTCGTCCACTGTAGCTACTGACCGGGCAGCCGCTGGAGTTCTGCTTCAAGTGCCTCGACGCGGGCCTCGGCTGCAAGTCGGCCGGAACGTTCCTGTTCAGCTTGAGCCTCGGCGTCCGTCCGTGCAGCTTGCTGCTCCACAGGCGTCAGCAGGAACTCGCCAGTCGATGGGTCGCGGAATCTCAGCTCGCCCTCGAGCCAGCACAGGTCCAGGCCCAGCACTTCGCTGTGACCCCAGATCAACCCGTCCGGCTCGTGGGTTATCTCCACTGGCTCGTACCTGCCGTCCACCAGCACGTCCCCGGCCAAAGCAGCATCGTGAAACCTGCCGCCGGTGTGGTCGAAGCGCCAGTACTCTCGTACTCCATAGCCCGCGTAGCCGTCACGCTTCACTGTGTAGTCCCGACGACCCGTGCTGCGTGATGCTACATCGAGGACGAAGTCCGGGGGCTTGCCAACCTCGGATATCACGTAGCCGTTGCGCACGACTATGCCTTTAGGGTCTACTCCGAGGGCAACGACGCAATCAGGCGCGAGTGTCTCAGCCTCGTTGGTCGCTTCGTGCCTGAGGTAGCCCTCTCCGCAGACCAGCACGTCTCCACGGCCGGCGAAGTGAGGAATCAGCGTGCCGTCAAAGGCACTGTTAGTAATGCGTTGGTTCATATCAGGCTCGCGCGGCGGGTCCGGCAGCGGTTCGAGCTTAGAGTGGTCAACGATATGAGGTTGTTTGAGAGAGCTTCGGGTGGTCATGGTTGGACTCTCCCCTGAGATGTTGATGCCAAACTCCCGATCCTGGCGACAATCATAGCATGGGCGGTTGACGTGGACGCTGGTGATGAGAACGGCGTGGGGATGTGCCGGGTGAGATGGCATGGGGTGGGTTGTGTCTGCTGAGGAGTCGTCGATCATTCGTCCCAAGCAAATCTGGCTTCGGGACCTAGTTCGATGTTCTGCACACGCCAGTTCGCCAACTGTTTCAGACCCGGCAGGCTAATTCTGACTCGAAACGATTCGCCACGACTGGGAGCGTTTCGGCCCGCGAGCCATATCGTCTCCTCGTGCGAGGGGTTGTACTGTTCCTGCAACATCCCGCTGGGAAGGCATGTCACAGAAATATTCTGAAGAGCCTTCTCGGACTTACCCTCCGAGTCCTCGTAGTTGTACTTCACGAACACGGTGGTGACAAGATAGTCGACTCCCTGCAACTGAAGAGTCCTGGGGAGTGTTCCTTGAACGTCAATTGGCTGGCCGCTTCGTATCTGACGAATGCGCAAGGAGGTCTGGCTGGTCTGGATCGTAACTGTTCTCGACCCAGCCACTTGCTCAGCTTTAGAGTCTATGAACAGCGCCTGCCGGACCGAGTACTCTGGGTGAAACACATATCGCGCTCGCTTGTAGTCGATTCTTCCGAACAGACGTGCCGGAATGATCGACGTCCCCATACGATCCATGGCTTCTCTCGTTATGTCCTCACCTATGTCGGCGACGGCATCAGGCTCGTGTACGAAGAACTCGCTGGCTTCGTCTCTAAAATCATAGATGGCTTGCGTCACCATGCGAAGGGTGGCCTTCTCAATCTCTTCCAGAAGCGAAGGCTCTGTCTTGAGTTGACGAGGGTCCAGGGTCACAGCAGCTTGCCCTGGGCGTTGAGGCAGCGCTCGCTGGCCAGAGCGGCATAGTGCGGCATCAGGTCAATACCCAGGTATCGACGCCCTTCGCTGATGGCCACGGCAGTGGTGGTGCCGCTTCCAACGAAACAGTCCAGGACCAGGTCGCCCGGAGCGCTGAAGATTCGTATCACGCGACGGGGCAGTTCCTCCGGGAACTGGGCCTCATGCTCAACATTCGCCCGAACCGACGGGATGTGCCAGACGCCCCTTGAACCCCACTCGCTCCACTCAGCCCTGTCCAAACGAGTTCTGTCTATCGTCGTAATGCCTGGTTTCCAGAAGACATAGACGTACTCGAACTCATCCACTGAACGGTAGGACAGGCTGTGCCACTGTCCATTCTCCCAGCAGGGATCCTTCACCCACACGCGACGGTCGTAGAGATAGAGACCCGCGTCGTCTGCCCACTGTTCAATCAGGCCGCCGACCAGCTTCACCTTTCGCTGGACGGTGTACTTGCCGCCACGCACGTTATTGTTGTTCAATCGCCGGTCGATTGTCTGCTCGCTGCATCCCAGCAACTCGGCAAGCTGGTACCTGTTGAAGGTGGGGTGTTCCTGCTGGGCCTCCAACACCTGCTCTCTGGTGATCTTGACTCTCTTGTTGGACACGTTGTCCGCCTGGATGCGCGGCATGTCAGAGTCGGGAAATGCCAAGATGTCAGCTATGTTTATCGCGAGGAATCCCCCAGGCTTCAGCACGTCGAAGTGGAGTTCTATCGTTTCGCGGATCAGGTCCTGCCACTCTTCGAAGGTCATGTCTCTCTCGTATGACTTGCCGACGAAGTAGGGTGGTGACCAGAAGCTCAGGCTGACTGACTCCGGGCGCACGAGCCTGAGCATGGCGCGGGCGTCGCCGCAGTAGATGCTGTCGTCTTGTAGGTATTCCTGCAAAGTGTCGGAGGTAGCCATATAGAGTCCCGCAGGATCGACTCTCGTCGATAGTGTAGTCGGAGACTACAGGACGAAGAGTAGAGCGTCAAGAACAAACGTGCCATTAAAAGGCTGCGAATGTGAAGCCTATGGGGAGAGGGAATGACGAAAGCGATCTCGAAGTGCAGCCATCTCTGATGGGAATGCCGCTCACGGAGCTATTCACCACGCAGGAGCCGTAACTCAGCCTCCAGAGCTGCCACTCGCGCCTCGGCCGCATTCCGAGCGGCCTGATGCTCTTCAGGCGTCAGCAGAAACTCGCCTGTCAACGGGTCGCGGAACCGCAGCTCGCCCTCATCCCAACACAGGTCCAGGCCCAGCACGGCGCTGTGACCCCAGATCAGGCCGTCAAGCTCGCGGACTATCTCCACGGGGCGGTACTCGCCATCCGCCAGGACATCGCCCGCCAGGGCCGCGTCGTGATACCTGCCACCAGTGTGATCGAAGCGCCAGTATTCACCCACGCCGTACCCGGCGTACCCCTCACGCTTCACCGTGTAGTCGCGACGACCCGTGGCGCGGGATGCCACCTCCAGCACAAAGTCAGGGGGCTTGCCAACCTCGCCTATCACGTAGCCGTTGCGGGCCACTATGGATCGGGGATCGACCCCGAAGGCCACAACGCAGTCGGGCGCAAGCCTCTCTGAGGCGTTGCTTCCAATGTGTCGGAGATAGCCCTCACCCGAGATAAGAACATCGTCCCGATTGGCGAAGTGGAGCCTGAGCAGGGCGCGAAATGTGTAGATCTGCTCAGATTGCTGCATATCGGGCTCCCGCGGCGGATCGGGCAGCGGCTCCAAGTGAGAGTAGTCGACGGTCCGTGGTTGTTTGAGCGACCTTGGGCTGGTCATGGTTGGACTCTCCGCTGAGCTTTCGATGTCAAAGCTCCCATCCGGGTGATCATCATAGCATGGCCATGTGGGGCAGACGCCGGTCTCCGAGAGTGGCGCCGTTGAGAAGCGTCTGGCAGAAGCGCATACAGCCGGACGCGGTTGACACGAGATCCACAGCTTCTAGTTTCTATGGACTGCCAGGTTGTCGCTAAGCGGTCTGCCGTTCAGCGACCGGTCCAGGTTGCGGGCTGTGTGGATCAGCCCGACGTGGCTGTACGCCTGCGGGAAGTTGCCCAGCAAGGCGCCGGTGCGCGGGTCGATCATCTCGGAGAACAGGCCCAGGTGGTTGGCGTGCGACATTATCTGTTCGAAGTAGTCGGCGGCCTCTTCGACTCGGCCGGTGTAGAGCAGGTTGCCGATCAGCCAGAAGCTCAGCAGGGTGAACGCGCCCTCCTCCTGAGCGTCGAGGCCATCGTCGGTCTCCGACGGCAGATACCGCCACACGAACGGGCCGTCAGCCAGCTCCCGCGCTATACCGTCCGCGTTCAGGCGTATGCGCGGATCGTCAGGGGGAAGGAAGCCCAGGAACGGGATCATCAGATTGCTCGCGTCGAGCGCGTCGTCATCGTAGCGCTGACGGAAGGCACGCTTTCTAGTGCTCCAGCCTTCGGTCAGGACCTCTCGCCTGATCGTCTCTGCGGCGCGCGCCCAGCGACCGGCGAGCCGATTCTCCTTCAGTGTTCTGGCGATGTCAGCCGCGCGGTCGAGCGCCGCCCAGCACATGATCTTGGAGTAGACGAAGTGGCGCTGCCGACCTCTGACCTCCCACACGCCGCGGTCGGGTCGGCGCCAGTTGAGCATCACCGTCTCTGCGAACTTGGCCACAAGCGACCACGCGCCCGGCAGAATCCGGCCCTGGAGCCGGTAGAGGGTATGAATCGCCAGGATTACCTCGCCGAAAACGTCGAGCTGAAGGTGCCGCGCCGCGCCGTTGCCGATACGCACCGGACGGGAGCCTGCGTAGCCTTCAAGGTGGTCGAGTGTGCGCTCCCTCAGCGACGAGTTGGAGGATACGCCGTACACTATCCTCGTCTTGCGGTCGTTCAGCTTGCACTGGTCCAGAAGCCAGCCTATGTACCTGTCGCCCTCGTCGTCGTCGCCGACCCGGTACAGGATATCGACTGTGAAGCTGGAGTCTCTCAGCCATGCGAAGCGGTAGTCCCAGTTGCGCGAGCCTCCGAGCGTCTCCGGCAGGCTGGTGGTTGGCGCGGCGATGATCGCTCCGGTCCTTCGGTACATCATCAGGTGCAGCACGAGCAGAGACCTTGTCACCGCATCCGACCATGCACCGTCGCGCCTGGTCTCGGATACCGTCCTCTCCCAGAACCTGCGCGTGTCCTCCAGCCTGGCCTCTGTACGATACGTGCGGAGGCGCACAGGTCTCCCATGTCCGTACGCAAGTACGAACGATGCCGACTCTCCCTGGCGCAGCGGGAACCGCGCGGTAGCCCTGTCGCTGTCGATGCGCATGGGAACGCTCGCCAACAGGTTGAGTGTCTGTCGCCCTCCGCGCGCCTGGACTCCCTCGCGAAGAGGTCTGAGAGTCGTGACGCCGCGGGCGTAGTCAAGTCTAGGCTCGAAGACGCACTTCACGGCCACCTCGCCTGAGTCGCAGCTAACCATCCTGTGGACCTCGTGCGGGGCGTCTTCCGAGAGCGCGTCCCGACGAACAGGCATAAAGTCTGTGACGGTCATCGTGCCCGTAGCCGTGGAGAACGACGTTTGCAGGATATTTGTGTCCGGCAGGTACGCCTGCCTGGTGGACGCTGCATCGTCGGAGGAGATCTGGAACCTGCCGCCGGACTTGCTGTCGAGCAGCGCGGCGAACACGCTGGGCGAGTCGAACCTCGGCAGGCAGCACCAGTCGATCGAGCCGTCGGTCCCGACCAGGGCCGCCGAAGACATGTCACCAATCAGGCCGTGACTGCCTATGTCCAGGGTGTCTGCGCCCAGCATCATCGAGTCAACCGGAAAAGGGGTCAAAGTGAAACGTGGCGGCAATCTAGCACAGGCACTTGGTATCCGCAACGTGCTTGTTTCCGGTCTTGCGACACGAGCCTATGGAGGCCTACCGCCACTTCGCATCGCAACGGGCACCGCTGCCACGAGTGTCAAGCTCGTCTCAGAAGCCGGTCATACTCATGGTGTGGGCCGATCCAAGGGCAACGTGCATCCGGCCCTGTGCGCATCCAGGGCCTCATCCGCCCACTGGCCCAGCAAGTCTTCTGATTCGGGAAGGTTGAGCAACTCGTCCCAGCGCCGTTCCGAGTCCAACTCCGCGAGCAGGAAACGCGCAAACTCATCCTGCTGCTTTTCTGATAGTTCGGAGGCTCTATCAAAAGCCTGCTGAAGAAGCTCGGTCATCAGCGTCGCTCCTTGTGCGAGTGGGGAGAGTCACGGTTTGGATCATCTTCTCAGCCACAAGTTACCATGTTCCCTACAACGCTACAATTGGTGAGACTGCTACTACTGGATTCCGTATCAAGGGTGGTGACCCAATCCGTAGAGCGTCCTGGATACTTGTGCTGACTTTGAAAAGGCCCCGGTCGTAGGAACCATGTCTGCCGAAGACGGACAAACACCGACCAAGCTCATCAAGGGTGCAGACCCATCCCATGACCACAATATGCGACATCCGTGCGCGCGAGGTACTCGACTCGCGGGCAACCCGACCGTAGAGGTCAACATCGGCCTTAGCGACGGCGACCCAGACCGATTCCTCGGGCGCGGCGTGCTCAAGGCCGTCGTCACCATAACACTGGCGGTAATTGATTAGCGGCTTCAGCAGTGGCGTTGCGGTTGGCTGGGCATATTCTTATACTCCGGCCATGTGCACGGACAAAGATCTTCTACGCTGTGAGCACGACGGTCTGATCGCCAAGGTCGACCGGTTGCAAGACCGGAACGCGCGTCTGACCGCGACAATCAAGGATCTGCGCAGGCGACTCGCCGCCGCCGAGCGGGCGGGCAAGCGTCAAGTGGCGCCGTTCTCCAAGGGCAATCGGACCGACAAGCCTAGGCGTCCTGGGCGCAAGCCCGGCATGGGTAGCTTCAGCTACCGTAAGCCGCCCTCTGTCGATGAGCTGACAGCACCGATCACTGACGTAGCAGTCTCGGATGACAGATGCCCAGGCTGTGGAGGCAGCCTTGAGCACGAGGGAGTGGGTCTTGCCTACGTGACCGACATTCCCGAGATGCCCAGACCCGAGGTGAGAGGCTATCGTGTGCAGATCCCGTATCGGGGTACGGGACAAGCATGCTGGTGTCGTGGCTGTGGCAGACGTGTACGAGGGCGGCATCCCGATGTTGGACCTGACCAGTACGGTGCAAGCGCCCATCGGGTTGGCAGACGGGTGATGGCTGCGGCGCACATGCTCCACTACGGAGTGGGCATACCGGTGCGGAGGGTTCCGGCAGTGCTCAGAGCGCTGACCGGCGTAGAGTTGAGCCAGAGCGCGATCACCCAGGACGCACTGCGGCGGGCCCGGGGCGCTGTGGGAGATGCGTACCACAGGCTTCGGGACTCTGTACGTGAGAGCGCGGTGGTGCACACCGATGACACCGGCTGGCGAGTGGGCGGAGAGTCTGCGTTCCTGATGGCGTTCGAGACCGATGATGCCACGGTGTACCAGGTGCGCGGTCGTCACCGTAACGAGGAGGCCAGGGAGGTTGTGCCGGGCGACTATGCGGGAGTGATGGTGACCGATCGAGCACGGAGCTACGATGCTCAGGCTCTGTCGGAGATGAGACAGCTCGCCGCGGCGAGGCGCACGTATTGCGCTCGATCAGAGAGGTTGTCCAGATCAAGGTGGGCAGAGGGCGGACCCCCGATCGGAGTCGAGGGCATGGCTTCGGGAAGCGACTGAGCGAACTCCTCAGAGAGGCGATGGAGCTGCGGGAGTCAGAACGTCGTGGAGAGGTGGCAGACTATGGTGGGGAGACGGACCGGTTGAGACGAGAGCTGAGCCATCATCTACGGGACCGTCCGATGCCTGATCGTGACAACTGGAGGCTACAGAACGAGCTTGGCTGGCAGGATGACCGAGGGAACCTGCTGCGTTTTCTGGATGATCCGGCGATAGAGCCGACGAACAACCGGGCAGAGCGAGCGCTGCGAGGGGCGGTGATAGCTCGTAAGGTGTCACACTGCTCCAGGACTGAAGCCGGTGCGGATGCGTTCAGTGCATTCACCAGTGTAGTCAGGACGCTGGCTAGGAACGGTGGCGGTCAGCCGGTGGTGGATGGTCTGTGCGGTGTGTTCAGCGCCGGGCCTGTCCACGCCCGTTCCATCTGAACCTCTCCCCGCACCCCGACTCCGCTAATCAATTACGACGATACGGACCCGAACAACGTGGAACTCGAGGAGATCGGCGTTTTCCCGAGACTCGCCGAGCACGTAGGAATAATTCCGTGCGTGTTTGGTAATGACAGAGCCACGGCGTGTGCCCAGTTGGCCTCAGATCCTGACCTACCGCCTTACAGAACGATCACGGATCTCATCATTAGGCTGAGCAAATTCCCCGTCGGGTTCGCGGAGTTACCTGGTGGAGACGACGTCGTCGACTGGAGCGATACCAACCTCAACGTCTGTCATGGCTCCTACGCTGGATATAAGACAATGCAGCACGAGGCCGGTCATGCACTTGGAATAAGAGGCACGGTCCATGTCGATGGACAGGAGGCCCACCATCCGTCTCTATCTCAAGTGGTCATGCACCAGAAGTCGAGTTTCTACTGCTCGCCCACTCCGTTCGACATCATGGCAGTCTATGCCCTGTATCAGACCACCGAGTGATCAACTATGATAGCTGGGGGATGAAGGTGTACTTTAACGCCACTGCCGGAAATAGGCTGGCTTTGCTCACGACGATGGTGGCCTTCGTAATGCTGGCTTCGGTGGCCTGTGATCGTGACTCGAACGAAGAACAAGCCACAACTGGCTCGGTCCGGGTGGTCAGCATGCAAGTTACAGCAGGTGCTGCTGAAATTGCCCAAGGGATTTCCAGTTTGCCGACCAAGACGACTTCAACGGGAACAGCAATCTCTTTGTCTACTAGCACCGGCCGGTCCAGCAGGGCTGTAATGACAGTCACACCGATCCCCGCAGTAACTCCGCAACCTACTGCTACCCCGACAGGGACCTTAACATCCGGAGTGGCTTCCAGTGTCTCAGGTGCCGTGCCTCCGTCTGGATTTGTGATCCCGGAACGACCTTCAAGCCATTGCATCCCGGAGGGCAGGGATTGGTCACATCGTAAATTGCTCAAGTGGACCAGCGACGGCACCAAGATCCTATTCGACCACGGAGACGAGTACCTCTTTTCTTTTTCAGCCACAGAGGGGCAGGCGGTGTATGTCACCGACGCCGACGGCTCCCAGTTACAGCGGGTGGCGGAGGGATCGTTCATCCTTGAAGTGTACGATCGGCCATCCGCCATAGGTGGCATGATGTACTTCGACGTGTCTCCCAACGGCTCGCGAGTCGTTTACTCCACGTGCAGGCACGGTCCCCTGTCAGCCAATCCCCCGAAGGAGGGATCCAACATAGAGTACCAACATAGCTACGAAATCGATGCCGCAAACATTGATGGCACGGACGTACGCAGGTTGACCTTCAGCAACCTCATGGACAACTATCCGGTGTGCTCCCCTGATGGAGCTAGAATTGCCTTCATCCGCGAACTGAATCCACTCGCCAGTTACGAGAGGTCCATTTTCACCATGGAACCAGACGGCTCTAACATGCGGGAGCTCACACCTGAGATAGCTGATGTGGCCATGCGTCCCCCAGTCTGGTCCCCCAATGGGGACTCTCTGGCATTTGTTAGGCAGGGCCTCAACGATCGATGGGGCACCATTTACACTGTACGAGCGGATGGGACCCAACTGACGAGGGTGTCTGATACCGTGAGATCTCCCTCATGGTCGCCTGATGGGCAGCGACTTGCATTTGCGGCCATTGACGGCGAGGGGGTATCCCTGTTCATAGCATCGGCCGACGGGTCCGACCGCACGAAGGTTGCACCTATCATGGAAAACGAGGTCGAACTGTATGTTTACCACCAGACATACTACAGTGCCACCTTCATGGTTTCTTGGTCACCGAGGGGTGACCAGATCATGTACCTATGTGAGCCATCGCGTTACACGGCGGGTGTCTGCATAGTTGACACGTACGGCACCAGTGTAGGGAAAACCCCGGAGTTCGAGTACACCAATCACTACGTCAACATCGCGGAGTGGTCTCCTGACGGATCGAGGATCGCGGTGCGCACCTTGGGTACGGAAAGTGGTGGGGTCTTTCTATACACGATGGCTCCAGACGGCAGCGCGGTTGAGTACTTGCTCGAATTGGAGGAGGACTCCGAAGGTCGTCGTCATCTGAAGGTCCTGAATTCAGCCTCGGAGAATAGCGCTAAGCACCTGCTGCAGGATGCGCCAGGACACGAGAATCTGGACATTATCACCCGGGACACCCGTTCCGTAGTACCCGACGAGTCTGTCGACGGCCGGGACTCAACCGGCCCATGCACAAGGCAAGACCTGTCTAGAACCGAATGCGCGCAGCGAGACGTGAGCCAGCTTCGCGTGATTACGGGGCCCGCAGCTGACGCGGCGGTTCACCATAGTGCTCCAGAGGCTACGGTAGAGACGGTGCTCGAAGAAGGGTTGCACATGGACACCAGGCAGTTGGTGAGCGTCAGATAGGTTAGCTTCTCGCGGGCTTCGAAAGGTCTCATGCGTAGATTAGAGTCGTCAATGAAAAGGGGAAGAGTCCTGTCTCGAGATAGAGAACACACGATTCTGAAGGGTCGGTCAGATGACCTGAATGACGACACAGGAAGATTGCTGAGTCGAACTGCACCAACTGACTGCCAGGCCGACCCCTTTGGATTGTCCCAGAATAGAGTGGGGCTCTTCGGTGAAGACTCGCGTGGAGGAATGCTGATATGACACCGACCTACATAAAGATGGGCTTCTATGTGATCGCCGGGACGATTCTCGCCGCTATCTCATGGAGCTCGATCGAACACTCCGTAACTACGGAAGACTACATCCTCGGTATAATCGTGACGGGCATGATGTTCTTCATCATTGGAAAGTTCTTCGTCGACTGGTGGCGACCGTTTCACGGACCGGCGGACTTTCACCCAAGCAGACCGTGGAGGACTCCTCGAATGACCCCACGAGGAGGTCTCTGGCTCCGAGTTGGATTTAGCACAATCGCGAGCCTGTCCACGCCCGCTCCATCTGAACCTCTTCTCCACCCTCCGACTCCGCTAATCAATTACCACTGACGGAATGCCTGTTTCCTGGCGCTCCATCCATCCGTCAGGACGCGTGAACCGCGCGGTAGCCCTGTCCGCCGTCGATGCGCATAGGAACCTCGCCAACAGGCTGAGTGCCTGCCGTCCTCCGCGTGCCTGGACTCCCTAGCGAAGCGGTCTGAGTAGTGTGACGCTGCGGGCGTAGTCCAGTCGAGGTTCGAACACGCACTTCACGGTCACCTCGCCGGATTCACACCTCACCATCCTATGGACCTCGTGCGGGGCGTATTCCGAGAGCGCATCCCGGCGCCATTCGCACAGGAACTGGCTCATTTCACACAGATACGTAGTGGTCAGCTACAATTGTGAATGGCGCAGAGAGGACATGGATGACAACTATTCGTAACATAGAGGACTTCCTCCGGATAGTGCGGGAAGATGAGGAGCTGCGCTCGGCAGTGAGACGCGAGCTGCTGACCGAAGAGCTATTGGAACTCCCTGCACGAGTCGCCTCGATGAGCAAGACTCAGGACTCTATGCTGGAGACCCAGAACGCCATTCTGAAGGACCTGGCCGAGCTGCGTCAGACCCAGAACTTCTTGCTGGAGACCCAGAACGCCATTCTGAAGGACCTGGCCGAGCTGCGTCAGACCCAGAACTTCTTGCTGGAGACCCAGAACGCCATTCTGGAACGTCTCGACAGCGTCGAAACCGACACGAAACAGAACACAACCCACATTGGGGATTTGAAAGGGCTATTCATGGAAAGGGTAGCCCGTGACGATGCGCCTGTTATCACCAGCGACATGGGGCTTCGGTGGCAAAAGACACTTGAGCGAAGCGAGTTGGGTGCGATCGCGGATGAGGCGCAGCGCAGCGGCCTGGCCGCCGGTATCTCACGGGACAACATGCGCGGGTTCCGCCGCGCTGACCTGGTGATTGAAGCGGCAGCTAGCGACGGGGAGACACACTACATAGCGGTGGAAATCTCCTACACGGCGGACGATCGAGATACGGAGCGAGCAACACGCTACGCTGAGTACATCAATCGGTTCACTGGAGTATCCGCCTACGCCGCCATCGCGAGCGTTCACATTGACAACAGGATTGAGGGCGTTCTGACAGAGAACATTCCGCTGCCGCTTGGTGTGAGCCATGAAACGAAAGTGTTCTGGTCAAGACTGCCGGATCTGGAACCGCCTTACTAGCAGGACAACAATCGAGACCACCAGCCCCCGCAAGGTATCAACGACAACCAAGCTCACCATAGGTGTACTACCCATCCCATGACCACCATATCCGACATACGTGCGCGCGAGGTGCTCGACTCGCGTGGCAACCCGACCGTCGAGGTCAACATAGGCCTTAGCGACGGCGCGTGGGGCAGGGCGCTCGTGCCCTCCGGCGCATCGACCGGGGCGAATGAGGCCGTCGAGCTTCGCGACGGCGACCCAGACCGATTCCTCGGGCGCGGCGTGCTCAAGGCCGTCGCCAACGTGCACAACGAGATCGCTCCCGCGCTGTGCGGCAAGCCCGCGCTCGACCAGCGCGCCATAGACGAGCTGCTGATCGAACTCGACGGCACGCACAACAAGAGCAAGCTCGGCGCGAACGCCATTCTGGGCGTCTCGCTCGCCGCGGCGCGCGCAGCTTCGGAGAGCAGCAGACGTCCCCTGTACGACTACTTCAACGACGGCGAGCCGATCACGCTGCCCGTTCCCATGTTCAACGTCATCAACGGCGGTCGCCATGCCGAGAACTCAACCGACTTCCAGGAGTTCATGGTGCTGCCGCTCGGCTTCGACACGTTCAGGCGCGCGATGCAGGCGGGAGTCGAGGTCTATCACTCGCTCATGACCGGGCTTCGCAACCGCGCGCTCGGCACCAACGTCGGAGACGAAGGCGGGTTCGCGCCGCCGGTGACGACCAATCGCCAGGCCGTCGAGCTGATAATCGAGGCCATAGAGAGGGCCGGATACACCCCCGGCGAGCACTGCTTTCTCGCTATCGACGTCGCCGCATCAGAGCTCAGCAGCCGACCGAGACGCTACACGCTTCCCCAGCGCGAGACCTCGCTGAGCTCCGAGGACCTAGTCGACATCTACGACGCCTGGATCAGCGACTACCCGATAATCTCAATCGAGGACGGCCTCGCTGAGGACGACTGGAACTCCTGGGACATGATGACCCGCCGTCTAGGCTCCCGTGTGCAGCTCGTCGGCGACGACATCTACTCGACGAACCCCCGTCTAATCGCTCAGGGCATCGAGCGCAGCACATCCAACGCGGTGCTGGTCAAGCTCAACCAGATCGGCACGGTGAGCGAGACGCTCGACGCCATCCGCATGACCCGCGAGGCGGGCTGGGGCATCGTAATCAGCCACCGCTCCGGCGAGACCGAGGACTCCTCCATAGCCGACCTCGCCGTCGGCGTAGGCGCGGGCCAGATCAAGGCAGGCGCACCCGTGCGTGGCGAACGTACGGCCAAGTACAACCGCCTGCTTCTTATCGAGGAGCAGCTCGGCCCCGACGCCCGGTACGCAGGCGCCGAAGCGTACCGGAGGTACCTACCCCGTACGTGACGGCATGGTGGTACGGGTACCGCATCTCCCAATACCATGAAGAGTTCCAAACTCAACCAACTGCGGATTGGGGACGCCTCAGCTCACCACGCTCGACTCGCGCTCCTGAAGTGTCACGCTGAGGTTTCTAACCTGCCTGGCTAGCACCGCAGGACCGAGCGCGAAAAGCGTGACCAACGTGCCGCCTATGGCCACAGCCGCAGGAACGCCGACGAGCTCCGCTATCGCTCCTGCCTGCATTGCACCCAATGGTGAGAGGCTCCACGTAATGCTGTAGAAGCCCATCACCCTGCCGCGCATGTTGTCCGGCACCAGCTGCTGCAGCGAGCTCATTATCGCGATCAGGTAAATCGAGCTCGATGTCCCCATTATGAACATCAGCGCCAGCGCAAGAGGGAACGAGCCCACATACTGCGAGGTCAGCGCGAACGCCACCACAGACAGACCGAACGCCACACTGCCGCCTACTATCATCAGACCACGATGCGAAGATCCGCTCATCGACCCCAACACCATGGTCACCGCCAGCGCGCCTACGCCTCCCACGCTCATCAAGACTCCCTGCCCGTCTGCGCCGACCTTGAGTACGTCAACCGCGAACGCGGGCATCATCTGGATATAGGCCATGCCGAAGAAACTGTTGAAGAACGTCATGCCTATCAGAAACGAGAACACCGCGTTCCCGCTGATGTACTTCAGTCCCTCCATCATGTCCCGCACAGGGCTGCCACCGGAGGAGTGAACTATCTCGGGGACCCTCAGCATGAGTATGACCAGGGTCATAACTACGAATCCGGCGCCGGCCAGGAAGAAAACCGTCGCGGTCCCGGTCAGGCTGATTACGAACCCTGCCGCCGCGGGCGCGACTATTCGAGTGCCCTCCCAGACCGCCGAGTCCAGGGCCACGGCGCTCACCATTACCTTGCGGTCTATCAGGTGAGGATAGAGTGCCTCGTGCGCGGGCTGTCCAAATCCGTGCACCGCGCCCGCGACGAAGGCAATCGATATGATGTGCCACACTTCTATCACTTGAAACAGCGTCAGCGCGGCAAGCAGAAATATTAGCAGTCCAGTGCCAAGCTGAGTAACGAATATGAGCATTCGCTTGTCCAGCCTGTCCGCGAACACGCCGCCGAACAGGGTGAGCACAATAGCGGACGAGGCGTTCGCAAGACCAATGTATCCCAGGTAGAGAGGCGACCCTGTCAGCTCAAAGACTAGCCAACCCTGCCCGAACATGAGCATCTGGAAGCCGCCCACCGACGCCAGAGTACCGAGCCAGTAGGCTCGGTACTTGGGGTACCTGAGCGCTGGGGGTACATTGAACAGTCTAGCTAGCACGAAGTCCACTTAACGCCGGCACAGGCAATTCTCACGGTCCGCAGTTTTGGCTTAGGGAAGATGCGGTTGAGCTTCATGTAAGCGTCCCGAATGGTGGCAAGTTTATCGTTTCTTTCGATTCACGCAAAACCGCGTGGGTCTGGCACTAGCTCGCTGTGACAGTGGGGAGGCAAGCCCTGACAGGAGTAGGCAGAGCTGACTTTCAGGCTTGAGCCACAATCAGCTGGCCCCCTCTCCCTCAGGGAGAGGGCTGGGGTGAGGGTGAAAACCTACCCCTCTCAGGGAGGCAAGCCGGAGGGACAATCGCGGACTTTCCCCTATACCGGTCGCGTCCGGGTCGGATAACATAGGGCCGTGAGACCGACACCCGGCGCCTACGCCCGGAAGCCCCCGCCATGACCCCGGGCCTGACCAGGAGGAGTTCGCATCATGACAACCTGCATCGGCATCAACGGCTTCGGACGAATCGGCAGACAGGTACTGCGCGCAATCCGCGAACGGCACCCGGACACCCTTGAAGTCGTTGCGGTCAACGACCTCGGCAACCCCGAAGACAACGCGCGGCTGTTCAAGTACGACTCGACCTACGGCCGCTACGCCGGTGAGGTCGAAGCGACCGACTCGGGCATCAGGATTGACGGCACCGAGGTCAAGGTGCTGTCCGAGCGCGACCCCTCAAATCTCCCCTGGGGCGACCTCGGCGTCGACGTGGTCGTCGAGTCAACCGGCATCTTCACGGACGCCTCACAGGCCGGGGGGCACATCGAGGCTGGCGCGAAGAAGGTCATCATTTCAGCTCCCGCTTCCGGCGAGGACCTCACAGTAGTTCTCGGCGTGAACGAGGACGGATACGACGCTGAGAATCACAACATCATCAGCAACGCTTCCTGCACCACCAACTGCATCGCCACGATGGTCAAGGTGCTGCACGACAGCTTCGGAGTCGAACGCGGGCTGATGACGACGGTCCACGCCTACACCAACGATCAGAACATCCTGGACCAGATACACTCAGACCCGCGCCGCGCCAGGGCGGCGGCGCAGAACATCATCCCGACCTCGACAGGCGCCGCGCGCGCGGTGGGACTTGTTCTTCCCGACCTCAACGGCAAGATTCACGGCATGGCCATGAGAGTGCCCACGCCGACCGTTTCGGTGACGGACTTCGTGGCGACTCTGAACAGGTCGGTGTCTGTTGACGAGGTCAACGATGCCTACAGGGAGGCCGCGGAGGGCAGGTTGAAAGGGATCCTGGAGTACACCGACGAGCCGCTCGTCAGCTCCGACTTCAGGCAGGACCCGCACAGCGCGATCATAGACGGCCTGTCCACGATGTCGATGGGCGGCGACATGGTCAAGGTCGTGGGCTGGTACGACAACGAGTGGGGCTACTCCTGCCGCACCGCCGACCTGGCCGCGTTCCTCGCCGACAAGGGCCTCTAGCGCTCGGCCCCATGTCCGTCCAGCAAAATATCCAGATAGTGCGCGCGCTGTCCAACGACCTTGCGGGTTTTCTGTACACACTCCCCGAAGATGTCTGGCGCGACGCCGACGTGTATGCCAGCGCCTGCGATCGTTGGAACATGGCCGACGTGGTCACCCACCTGATCGACGTGGCAAACAACTTCACGTTGAGCATCGAGCGCGCCGTCAACGGCAGCGCATCGCCTCCGATGGGATACAGGAATCGCACGCCGGAAGAGCGCGTCGAGTCGGTCATCAGCCTGCGAGACGCCTACGGCGAGGACCTGTTTCCAGAGTTCAACACCTCGTGCCTGCGGCTGAACCGCCTCATCGTGGGACTGGAGTCCGACCAGTACGAGCTTCCCGCGTGGCACCCGTTCCGGGTAATGACGATCGAGCGCCTCATCGAGCTTCGCGCGATGGAGCTTGCGGTACACGGATGGGACGTCCGATACGGCATCGACCGTAGCGCGGCGATCAACCCGGTTGCCGTCCCGTTCCTGAAGGGCTGGGTACACAGGTGGCTGAGAGCGGGCTTCCGTCCGAGACCCAGGACCGCCCCGGCGGCCAGGCTTCGATTCGTCCTCGCCGATGCCGGCGACGAATCATACGACCTCACTGTCCGCGCCGACGACTTCTCGCTGGACGCAACCCGCCGCGGCGGGTCCGCTGATGCCGACGCGACCCTGGAGCTGGACTCCAGCTCGTACATCCTGTTCCTGATGGGACGCCTGCCGCTCCGACGCTCCGTCAGACGCGGCCGCATAGCTCTCCAGGGCGACCAAGCCCTCGCCGAGGGCTTCCCGGAGTGGTTCGCAGGAGTGTAGCTTCGTAAGGCGGTTACCACTTATCAGACGGGAGCCGCATGGTCTGCAAGTGCGAAACGCGCCACTGCTGCATGGAGGGTCGCCTCCTGTGGCTGTGATAAAGTCCCGGCAAACAAGGAGGAGTCCATGACCATCAGGGGCGCCACCGCCATCGTCTATCCAGAAACGGACGGTATGCCAATCCCTGATGGAGAGTACCAAGCTCCTCTATATGTCAGGGTCGTCGGCAGTCTTGACATTCACTTCAGAAACCATCCAAACGTTAGGGTGAACGGCAATGTGTTCATCTACTACATCGAGGGGGATCCAAACCGCCGATTTGCGCCCGACTGTTACGTCCTGCTGGAATTCACTGACGAAGCAATGGAGTCGATAAGGCACCATAATACCTACCTGCTCTGGGAGGTCGGCAAGGCTCCTGACTTCATCCTGGAGATCGGCTCTGAGAGCACGGTTGAGGAGGATCTGGGCCCCAAGCGCGACCTGTACGCGGAGTTGGGAGTGGCCGAATACTGGCGGTACGACGAGACAGGTGGGGACTTCTACGGCGAGGCGCTGGTGGGCGAGCGGCTGGTGGACGGCGAGTACCAGAGGATTGAGATGCATCGTGAGAGCGACGGCAAAGTGTGGTCTCACAGTGACGCTCTGAACTTAGACCTCTGGTGGAGTGACGGCGAGCTGCGGTTCTGGGACCCTATGGCCGGAAACTGGCTTCTGAGTCATGAGGAAGCGCAGGCGCGGGCCGACGAAGAGTATGCTCGCGCAGAGGAAGCGCATGTCCGCGCAGAGGAAGCGCATGCCCGCGCAGAGGAAGCGCAGGCGCGGGCCGACGAAGAGTATGTCCACGCAGAGGAAGAGTATGTCCGCGCCGAACAAGAGCGTTCGGGCCGTCTGGCAGCCGATGCTCGCGTAGCTGAACTTGAGGCCGAGATTCGCCGTCTGCGAGGCGAATAGGCAGTCCAGCCCCCACCTGTGATAAATTCCGTGCGGCTGACAGCAGCCATAATCAGCACGGAGGCACACGCCATTGATTCACAGCGACTTCAGATGCGAGTTCTATTTCATCAGGCACGGCGAGTCGGAGTCGAACGCGACTCCGGGCTTCGCCGCAGGGGCCAACTTCGACGCACCGCTGACCGACCTCGGCGAGACCCAGGCAACTCTGCTCGGCAAACGCCTGCTTGAAGAGGGAGTAAAGTTCGACCTCGTGTACAGCTCCACCCTCGTCCGCGCGGAGAAGACGGCGCGGCTGATGTTGGACGCAATGGGCGAGCCGGACCGCGACTACCCGAAGGTGGAAGCCATCATGGAGCAGCAGATGCCCGGCTGGCGAGGCGTCCCGATCGAAGAGGTGAACACGCCCGAGATCATGCTCTACAGGGCAGCGAAGGGACCCGACTTCGTGCCGCCTCAGGGAGAGTCGCTGCGGATGGTGCAGCGGCGCATTTCCGGGTGGCTGGAGCGGGAGATCATCTACAACGAGAGCCTGGCGTCCAAGCCCCAGGACCTCACGATAGCAGTCGTCGGACACGGTCAGTCGTCGCGCTGCCTGTTCCAGTACATCATGGGCTTCAGGGACAGCCTGCTGATGCAGTTGGCGATAGACAACACGTCGGTATCGCGTTTCATATTCGACAGCCGCGGCTGGTCGGTCGTGAGGCTCAACGACGCGTCCCATCTGGCCACCACGGAGGCCAGTTTCGAGGCGCGCCCGTAATCGGAGCAGTCGCCGTCGCGACGATTACCGAGGTCTAGTCTGGAACCAGACCCTCCCCGACGAACAGCTCCTCCGCCTCCTCGAGAGTGATGTCCGGTTCCGGCAGCACCAGGTCGGACTCCACCAGCTCGTCAATTGGAACAGCTTCGCCATTGTTCCGGACCAGGTCGAGCATCTCCTTGAGAGCCGTCTCGAACCCATCGCGGTCTTCCTGGGCGATGATATCCACGAGCTTGTTGTCCAGATCGTTCAAGTCGTCCAGAAACTGGCCCGAGAGATTGTACTGACCCTCTGTCCGTATCCGAATAATCATCGGTTCATTTGCTCCAAAACGTGGGATTGCTCTGCTTCAGATTGTCCATTGCAGCGAGCCAAACACTACACCGCTGAATCTATGGATTCCCGCTTTCGGAGACTTTTGCATAACCCCCTCTCCCTCAGGGAGAGGGTTGGAGCTTGCCCCGTACTCGATACGGGGGTGAGGGTGAAAAGGGCTTGGTCCCAAGCTGCCGAGCACCACCCACGCCCCTCTGGATTCCGGCCTTCGCCGGAATGACGAAGTTATGCAAAGGTTTCCTTTCACAGGAATGACGGACGTTCGTTACATGGCTAGCCGCCGGGCAGCGACTTGCGCTCCGTGCGACCGGGCGGCAGGCTCATTTTCATAGCCGACAGCTCGTCTTCGACGTTCTGCGAGGCGGTCAGCTGGGCCAGCTCTCGGCTCAAGGCGTCGCCGCTGCCGACAGAGAGCTGATCGTCGAGCACACCGGAGTCCGCAAGCTCGTCTATCGCGCTTGCCTTGGCCCTCATGTCTTCGGTCTTGTGCTCGGCACGCTCCACCGCAAGCTGCACGTCGCCCATCTCCTCAGAGATGCCCGACAGCGCAGAGCCGATACGCACCTGCGCCTGCGCAGCGTTGTACTGAGCCTTGATGATCTCCTTGCGGGACCTGAAGGACTCCACCTTGGCCACGAGCCTCTGTTCGGCCTTTATCAGCTTCTCCTGCTCCATCTCAAGCTGACTGACCTGCTGGTCCAGGCCTTCGAGCTCGATCAGAGCCGTCTGCTTTCTCTGGAGCGCGAGCCGAGCCAGATCCTCACGTCCCGCTGCCATGGCCTGCCGGGCCTGGTTCTCCACGTTGACGATGCTGGCCTTGACCTTCTCAGCCTGTAGCTGGAGACGCCGCTTGTTCGTGACCATCTCCACGATGCCCCGCTTGACGTTCTGGAGCATCTCACGCTGCTTCTCGTAGGCGTAATCCAGAGTCTCCCGAGGGTCTTCCGCCCTGTCCAGAATCCGATTCATCTTGGACTTCACCACGGTTGACATCCGTGACATAACACCCATCTATCCCCTCCTAAGCTGTGTTGGTCCGCTCTATGACAAAAAAGCATGCCCCGTACTCCCATACGGGGGCAAAAATCAATAATCGTCGTACGACCCGCGTCCCCTGCCCGAAAACATCTGAACAACCCCTATGACGATCAGGACGATCCCGATAACGATCAGGATGAGACCCGTCACGTCAATAAGCCACTTGATGAGGCCTGTTCTGAGCACGAAACCCAGAAAGGCCAGGACGATTCCCGCGATCAGCAGGCCGGATCCCCCCAGTTTGCCCATGTTAGCCCCTTCCATTCGCGGCGATGCACCAACGACCGACGCCTCGCCGCATTCGGTCATTCTGAGAATATCATAACCCAGCGTCCACAGTACGGGAAGCGGCCCGACGCCGAGCCTGTGTCCGAATGGGAGGCACGGCACGGGAACATAGGTGTGCCGATTGCGGCCCCCCGTGGGGGCGAGTTCGACATCTGCCCATTCACGTTAGCGAATAGGAGGTGTGCCACCATCCACGACGGGAGGCGGCGTTATACCGTGTTCCCGTAGCAAACGCTCCAACTCCTGACGGGCGCGCTGTTCTGACAGCAGGGCACGGTCAGCCTCCTCACGCGCCCTTTCAGCCTCCTCGCGGGCACGTTGTTCGGCATACAGGGCGTGCGTCGTCTCCTGGGAATCAGGCAGATACTCGCCTGCGACAGGGTCGAAGAACCGGAACCACTCGCCATCGGCGTGAAGCTCCAACCTCAACACCTCGCTCATACCGACGTGCTTCCCATCCACCTCTCGCACCTCTATCGGTCTGTACTCACCCTCGACGAGCACGTTCCCACGCAACCGGGGCTCCAGAACCCCCTCCTCGGTCGGGTCGTAAAGCCAGTACTCTCGTACTGCCAACCTCTCGTACAGATCGTACTTCGTCACTGTGTCACGGCGCACCGATGTCCGAGACATTACCTCCAGCGCCAGCTCAGGCACTCGTCCCTCCACCCATGTCTGGAAGATGTTGCGCTTGTGTCTCTTGTGAGTCTGGGTGACCACGAAAACGTCGGGTGTAACCACACTCGACGGGACTCCCTCCTCGTAGTAGAGGAACATGTCCGCCCCAACCCAGACGGTTGGGGCGTCCTCAAACCACGACCTCAGCGCCGCGTGCGCGTAGGTTAGGGGAAAGAGTTGGTGCTCGGACTCGGCCAAAGGTTCGTCATCGTCTATGGGGTAGTGGACTTCATCGAGATGAGTGGCGTCCTGCTTGAGTCGAGGTGTGGTCATCGTGAAACCTCCACCAGATGGCTGAACCAGTCTATCACACGAGATGGATTGCGAAATCCGTTAATCACTATCCTTGTGTCACCAAACCCAGAATCGCTGAAACCCTTCTCCCCACCTCTGCGAAGTGCTGGACCTCGTCGGGCAGCAGCGACCTCCCCAGCACCTTGCTCTCGCGGTACGACAGCCACTTCTTGAGCACCTGGTAGCCTCCGAGCTTGTAGCTCCACACGTTGGCCGGCACGTTGCGCCAGTACGCGCGGTCGTTGAGGTAGACGTCGAACGTCGTGTCCCCAAGTGTCGAGACCGTATCGCCCATCGCCTCGCGCTCTTCCGACATGTACGCACGCTCGACGACCCGACCCTGGCCCGGCATCACCGCCTGGCCCGACCCGAAGTGACCCCAGCCCGCGGTGAGGTCGAAGTCGTCGCCGACCATGTTGCCGCCGTTCGTGGTGGACGGCACCGCGATGACCGCGATCTCAGGACGCAGCATTCCTGTCGTGACTCCCGGAACAGGCGTGTCCGAGTCGAGCAGCGCGGCAAGTTCCCGGCCACGCGCCGCCGACTCTGCCAGATCGTCAGCCGCTCCGGCCTCATCGCCCGCCGCGGCGGGCCAGCCCGGAATCGGGATGCGAGGCCACTCCATCCTGAGCGCCCCCGCGTTCGCCTCCCGGTACGCTGGATCGTGCAGCACCGCGAGGACGTGATGGAACAGCTCCTCGACGTCCCCGCCGATTCGTTCAAGATAGTGCTGTGCGGCTCCCGACAGGTTGGGACGACGCTGGAGTTCGTTTTCTTCGACGCCGAGGCCTTCGTCGCGGAGATGCATCGGTATGTAAGATGTGCCGCCATCCATGAGATTGAGATCTGCCATAACCGAGGTCAACGATGGTGGAGACCACTCCCTGCGCTGTCTCCGAGGAGTTATCAACCACAAGTTCCCATCAAATACATGAGGTTTGTATTCGGCGCGCTTCTCGTCGAGCAGCTTAGTGTCAGCATCCCAGTAGAGCCATCGCGTGTCGAATGGTCTGTAAGAGTGGCGAACAAAGCCTGCCAGACGGGGGCCACCGCGCATGAGAAGTGTGTTACGTACTAAGCGGGCATCAAACCTAGCCGTGGAGTTCATCACCGACGGGTAGAGCCGCGCGATCTCCTCATGGCTCACTTTAGCATTGAAGTAGTCGACTACCCGCGCTCTCAGGCGGTCGTGGTCGACATCGATCAGGAAGGGATCTCGACTGGTTTTCACACCAGGAAACGACGTGGGAAGCAAATCTGTCAGTGAAGGCCAGTTATGCCAATCGCGGTTGGCAGCAATGGGGGCGAACGGCAGACCCAGCTGTAGCACCGGCGAAACCTCATCGTACAGCGCGGCCGGCTTAGACGGCGCTGTCTCCTCCAACTCCTCACGCTTGGACTGTCCCCACAGGTTGCGGAACCCGACCGTCCTAGCTGGCTCGTGTTCGGACTTGCGAACCAGCGTCGTGATCGCTGTCCCGACCTGGATGCCTATCGGGTCGCTTGGAGTCGAGAAGATGCTGGGGTCTGGCGAGCCGTCGGGAGATACCTTGCCCGTCCGGTACTTGTCGCCGTTGAGACTGTCGATCCGAATCGCGTCGAACTCTTGCAGGTACTTTTCCCTCATTCCGGTGAACGACAGCCCGTCCAGCCACGAGTAGTTCGAAATGAAGCAGACCACTCCCTGTCCGGTCTTCTCGGTGATGCGACGCTCCGCCATCCTGAAGAATCGCACGTACAGGTCGTTCAGACCCTGGCCCTCCGGTTTCCGCACCAGCTGCGTCCTCCGGTAGGCGGTCGATAGCTCGCGCTCCTCGTCCACCGCCATGCCCGCGTAGCCGTTGTACGGCGGGTTGCCCAGTATGACCAGCACCGGCGTGTCCTGCTTCACCCGCTCGGCGCGGTCTCGCTCCTCCTCGAGCTCTGGAAAAGCGAGCTGCTTCTCCGAGGGCGACTCCCAGCCGGTGAGCGCGTTCGTGAGAAAGATCCCGGCGCGTTCAGACTCGTCCCCCGATCCAGTCGGGGGCAGGCTCTCGGACAGCGGCGCGTCGAGGTCCTGCATGGTGAGCCCGACCTGCAGGTGCGCCACGACGAATGGAGCGGGCATGATCTCGAACCCGAACACGCGCTCGGTGGCGGCCTGCTTCACCCGCGCCCCGACAAGTGCTCCCAATCCGCTACCCTCCAGGTTCTTTGCAATGCGGCGCAGCACCTCGCTGACGTACGCGCCCGTGCCGCAGCACGGGTCGAGCACGTACACGTTCTCGGCAGCCAGCCCGTCTTCGATGTCGAGATCGTCCCTGAGCGCCATGTCCACCCGCGCCACCATGTACTTGACCACCTCGGAGGGCGTGTACCAGACTCCGAGCTGCTTTCTCAGCACAGGGTCGAACGCCTTCAGGAACGGCTCGTAGAAGTATTGCACCGCCTCTCCCTCGTCGAACCGCTCGAAGAACGTCTGCCTGTCCACGCGGTCCAGCGCGGCCGCCGTCCAGTCCAGCACCTCGACGAGGTCCAACGACCGCAGGCGTCCGGGTGTAGACAGTTGCTCGAATAGTGATTGCAGCACCGGCACGCGTAGCTCCCAAGCGGCCTCGTGCCAGTTGAACTTACCCGCCGCTGCGGGAGGCGGCTTCCGACGCGACCACAGCACCCACGCGGAGAACACGCCGTAGAATAGCGTCTGCACCAGCGTCGATCTGAAGAACGCTGCGCCGCGTTCGCCCTCGAACTTCACTCCCAGCGCGTCCTCCAGCGCCGAGCGCACCGCGACGAGAGACGACGTGTCTCCGGCGGCCTGGACACGCGCAAGTCCGTCCCGCGCGTACGACGCAAGCAGCCACGCGAGGTCTCCGGGCTCCGACAGCGTGGCGCGATGGGACAGCGCGCGGCACAGGTACTCTCCAAGTCCGGCCCCGACCCTGCGCGCGAACGCCCGCGGCTTCAGAAGCCCGGACTCGAACTCGTCCTCGGTGTCGGCCAGGCTGAACGTCTCCAGCTTGGCCGAGTTGCCGTGCGCGTCCTCGCCCAGCAGCACGAAGTCGCGGGTGTTCGTGACCAGCACCAGCCGGTACTTGTCCCAGTAACCGCTGACCTGACTGCTCTCGGAGGTCAGCCATGCGCTGTCACTGGGCGCTTTGACCTCGACAACTCCGCGCTCCGGCATCTGCCCGGCGCGAGGTCTGTCACGCTGCACCTGCCCGGAGGCGTAGAGGCCAAAGTCTGGATGTCCCGCGCCCTGGTCGGCAAGCTCGACAACGCAGAAAACCTTCGGCCTGAGCGAGGAGCCGACAGCGTTGAGCAGGTTCGCAATCGGCGTGTACGTGGAGCGTTCGACCGTCGCGGCCCCCGACGCCCGAAGGCGGCGCAGGTCCCCGAGGTACTCCTCGACGATGGAGGTCAGCTTTGCAGCATTCGCAGGCATGGCTATACTGTACCCCAGCCGCGGCGGTGTAGGTAGGGATGAACCTCAAACCGGACCTGTATCAGTTTAGTCGGTACGCTGCTCAAAGCTGCCATATCAGTCGCACCGTCATTCCGGCGAAGGCCGGAATCCAGAGGGGCAACGCAACGCTCTTATCGGGGCCACCGACTAAATTGATACAGCATCGCATCAACCAACAGCCCCTTCCCCCCTCAGGCGGATTTATAACTATGACAACTGGCACCCTCTCCCTCAGGGCTTGCAGGGGTAGGCAAACCAATAAGTCGTTCGTCCTGAGCTTGTCGAAGGGCACCCCATCCCCTGGATTCCGGCCTACGCCGGAATGACGATTTGCGAAATGCCTACCCCTGTAAGCTCCCTCAGAGCCCGCCCCGGACTCGATCCGGGGGAGAGGGCTGGGGTGAGAGCCTGCCCCGTACTGGATACGGGGGTAAAAAATCTGCCTCCGACAACAACCTAATAGCCTCTCCCAATGACCTCGCTATGGAATAATTCACACCCCACAGCTATAGTACGACACGCAAAATGGGAGAAACCTGCAACAATAAAGAACACCGACGTCGCAATCGAAGTCGTCCACTCGGATCTCAGCCGATGCTTCCGGCGGCCTGATTAACTGACGCGAGGGACTGCATGTTCGACCACCTGGAAATCAGGAACTTCAAGTCCGTCGAGCACCTCGCGCTAAACTGCCGACGGGTCAACGTCCTGATTGGTGAGCCCAATACCGGGAAATCCAACATCCTGGAAGCACTTGGGCTGATCTCCTACGTCGGTCACTTCAATTCTCCGACTGACCTCCAGGCGTTCGTGAGATGCGACGAAGTCAGCAATCTATTCTACGATGGCGACCTCAGCAGAACGATCGAGATAACCCTGGGCAGAGAGGAGCCTTTCGGCGAACAATTCCAGCAACGATTTCGGGATCGCCTTCTACTACAGTTCTCGGACGGAACATTCCTTGGCGGCATTGAGGAGGAAGAGGTGACCCGGGATCTGGGGTCGAACGAAACTGGTTCGTATAGGCAACAGGGCTACTCAATAACGGGAGACTACCAGTCTCTCCATGCCCATAAATTTAATCACTCTCGGGGGTCCGCGGACTCCTGCAAGTTCTACAGGTTCACTCCAAGGTCCATATTCCCTGAGAAAGCTAGCGCCTTCCTTATCCCGCCGTCCGGCGCGAACCTACTGTCCCTGTTGCTGCAGGATCGTGAGCTGGTAGCCGAAGTGGCGGCGCCGTTCCTGTCGAGAGGACTGCGATTGGGGCTGAGGCCGCAGGAGAACAAGATCGAGGTCTTGAAGGACTTCGAGAGTGTGATCGTCTCGCACCCATACCACCTGGCCTCGGATACGTTTCAGCGGCTGGTGTTCTACATGGCGGCGCTGCACACCAACTCAGACTCGGTTCTCGTCTTCGAAGAGCCCGAGGCGCACGCGTTCCCGTACTACACCAAGTACCTCGCCGAGAGAATCGCGCTGGACGAACGCGGTAACCAGTACTTCGTCTCAACCCACAACCCGTACTTCCTGCTGCCGGTCCTGGAGAAGACCCTCGCCGATGACATCGCTATATTCATAACCTACTACGAGGACTACCGGACCAAGATCATGCAGCTGCCGCCGGAGGACTTGGAGAGGATTTTTGACGAGATCGATGTTTTCTCCAACATCGAAACATTCCTCGAGGAACGATGATCTACGTCGAATGCAAGCCCGACGGGGTTCTGGTTCGACACGTAACTGATCTATCCCGGAGACAGGTGGGCCACGAAATCCAGGGAAAGGGTGCAGTCTGCAATAGGCTGATGAATAGCAGGGATCTTGTGGCGATGGTCGATGAAGACCCAGGGAAAACTCAGCCAAGATACATGAGGCAGCTCTCCCTGAGCCGGGAACATGTGGAATTAGGTCTGAAGCTCTACTACGACAGTCGTCGGAACAATCGAGTCGTTGTACTGTGTCCCAAACTTGAAGATTGGCTTCTGAGAGCTGTCAATGATATGGGGTTCGACATAGAGAAGTACGGATTGCCGAGACGCGCCAATGCGCTCCACGGAGTAATCAATTCGGATGAGCGCAAGATTGAGAAAGTGCTTTCGGACCTGACCGATTACGAGAGCCCACGACTCTTGGAATTGCACCGATTGCTGACCGCGTAAGGAGCCCCCACAGTGAAGATAACCGACGTCAGAATCGAAGTCGTACGCCGTGCGTTGCCTGATACGGGGCTGGACTCGGACCTTGGCAGGTTCTCAGGCGACGTCGAACAGGGTGTGCTGCGGATACTGACCGATGAGGGCATCGAGGGCAACTGCTTAGTCGGCGACTTCAGGGGCGGCGGACACGGCCAGTTCGGCCCAATTCTCAACGTGCTCAAGCCGGAGATCATGGGCCGCAGCCCGTTCGAGCGCGAACGGCTGTGGAGCAGGCTCCCCATTCTCAGCGGCAGGCGCGGCCTCTCTATGAACGCCTGGGCGCCCGTCGACGTCGCGCTGTGGGACATCGCGGGCAAGACCGCGGGCGTGCCCGTCCACAGCCTGCTCGGCACCCGTCGATACGAGACCGAAGTCTATGCGACCTACCCGCCGCGTCACGAGAGCCCTGCCGACTACGTCGGCGAGGCAATGCAGATACAGGCTGCCGGCCACCGTGCGTACAAGATTCATCCCGGAGTCATGGACACGGCCACCGTCTTCGAGATGATGGCGAATGTCAGGGATGTCGTGGGCGACGACATGGAGCTCATGCTCGATCCCAACAACGGGTACGACTTCCGCAAGGCGCTCGACGTCGGCAGCGCGGTGGACGACCTCGGATTCTACTGGTACGAGGACCCGATTCCGCCGCACGAGTACGACAACATCGCGGAGCTCAGCAGGCGGCTTATCACGCCGCTGTGCATGAGCGATAAGCCCGAGAACCAGTTCCAGACCGGGTATCACTACATACGGCACAACGCCGTCCGGCTGGTGCGGGGGACTGCGCGCAAGCTGGGCATCACAGGACTGAAGAAGCTGTGTTCCATGGCCGAAGGCTTCGGCGTCAACTGCGAGATCGGCACGGCAGGCAACTCGCTGCTCAACATAGCCAACCTGCACGTGATCTCCTCGGTGCAGAACTGCGCATACTACGAGTACTGGATGCCGACCGAGGCCCACCAGTTCGGCCTGGTCGAGGACATCGCGCTCAACGATAGCGGCGTCCTGGAGGCTCCGACAAAGCCGGGGCTGGGCTTCGATCTCGACTGGGACTGGATAAACGCCCACCGGGTGGCGACGCTCGACTAGAGAAGCTCCTCGTTCAGGATGACTCCGAATCCGGGCTGGTCGGACGGTTGGGTAAAACCTCTTTCAGGGAACGGCTCGCCAAGCCATAGCTCGTCCTTCGGCGCGTCTCGCATTCCGGGCAGCACCTCGGCTAAGTCCGTGCAGTCCGACGCGGCTATCAGGTGAAGTCCCCACACCTCTCCGCCCCTATGGGGCGCTACGGGAATGTCGTGCTCCCTCGCAATGTCCAGGATTCTCAGGCCAGCGGTGATGCCGCCGCACCAGGTGATGTCGGGCTGCCACAGGTCCATCGCTCCCGCCCTGGCCACATCGCCGAATCCTATGTGCGTGAACTCATGCTCGCCGCCCGCGATCAGGGTCGGCTTCACTAGCGGCCTCAGCGCAGCCTGGCCCTCGAGATCGTCCGGCGTCAGCACGTCCTCGAACCAGAATATGTCGTACAGCTCCAGAAGCTCGGCCATGCGGACAGTCGTATCCGAGTCCCACGTCATGTAGGTATCGATCATCAGCCGAGCGTCAGGCCCCATGATCTCGCGGGCGCGGGCGGCCGACTGCTCGGCGGTCTCGAAGTCGGCCGGGTCTCCTGTCCAGCGATGCGGGAACTTGTGCGCGGTAAAGCCCATCCCGCTGTACCACTCCGGGTCTCCGCCGGTCGCGTAGGCACGAATCGTCCCCTTCGTTCTCGGGCCGATGACGGCGTGGACGGGCACGCCCTCCGACCTGGCCAGCAGGTCCCACAGCGCGAGGTCGATACCGCTCAGCGCCATCACCCCAACGCCCTTCCGACCGTATGGGATGGACTCGTAGTACAGCGCGTCCCAGGCGCTGAAGATGCCGTCCCTGTCATCGAGCTTGCGCCCGACAAGCAGGTCGCGCATGTGCCCGTTGACGATCTCAACCGCCGCCTTGCCTCCGCCACCGTAGCCGAAGCCGACCTCGCCGGTGTCCGACTCCACGCACACCACAATCTGCCACAGATGAGTCCTCCACGACGGCGCCACATGCCTGTAGTTCGGATAGACGGCTTTCACGTCTGCGATGTGCATGAGTCAAGCTCCTGGACTGCGAGGGGCTGCGGGTTTCCTATGCATGGTACAACGGCGCGCTGAGTCGGGAAATGGCAGCGAGGATATCAGACCCCGTCGCGGTCGAAATGTTCACACGTCTGCACAATGAGGCCAAGTTCGACCAATATAAGCTACAATTCAGGAGGAGAAACGACCAATGTCCTTAGTTATCGAAACCACAGACGACTTCATACGTGCACTGCGCGAGAACGAGGAGTTTCAAGCTGCAGCAAGGCGCGAGCTATTGACGCAGGACCTGCTGGACCTTCCAAAGGAATTCAGCGAGTTCAAAGCGGAAACAGATAAGCGATTCGACAGCGTAGATAAGCGATTCGACAGCGTAGATAAGCGATTCGACAGCGTAGATAAGCGATTCGACAGCGTAGATAAGCGATTCGACAGCATCAGTGAAAGCCTGGAAAGGCTGACGACCAGCGTGGGTGACATACGAGGGGCTGCGCTGGAGAGCAAGATGCCCACGAGGTTGCGCCAGAGGCTGGCCGCAGCAATCGGTCTGACAGGCCCTAGAACACTCTGGCTGGCGGAGCACTATGTTCAGCCACCCAGCAGGGCGGAAGAGTTCGAGACGAGCAAAGAACGAGCTGTCGCCGAGAGTCAGATCACGGCTGACGAAGCCGAACGGCTAACCGACACAGACATGGTCATGCAGGCCACCAACGCCCAGGACGACAGGATACATATCGCGGTGGAAGCGTCCGGTGTTATTGGCAGAAGGGACATCAGCCGCGCTCGCGAATCTGCAAGCATACTGAAGAAGATGTTTGGAGGAGACGCCATCGCGGCCGTGTACGGTTTCAGCATTGAGCCGGTGCAGATAGAGCAGGCCAGGGCAAAGGACGACATGGCAGAAGTCCATGTATTCTTGGAAACCGGGAGGTTATGAGACCCTCGAGAGATGTGACCTTTCCAAGGTCGCATTCCACGAAAACCAAGAGTGGCGATTGTGCCCCTGCTACTCCCACTTAACTGAAGTCCAGTTCCTCAACAAGATCCCGAAATCTGCGGACCCACCTCCGAATCTCACGAGGATTCCGGTCGCAAAGTTTCTTGAGTTGTACTTCAAGGACGGTTGCCTGCACGCGTGTCGAAACCGTACTGAACCAAACGAGCTTAGGACTCCTACCTGCGGTCGACCTCGTAGTGCCATCGCGATGCTCCATGAGCCTTTCGCGAAGCTCACGTGTTTGACCTGCATAGAAGCTGCCATCATCCAGCTTTAGGACGTAGACATAGAACTCGTCCGCTTCGGCGTCCTTAGCCTCCCACGCATCCGAGTGCTCCCTTCGATAAGTCTTCCTCGATTTGGTGGGCTTTGCCGGCTCCGTCGGTCTGCAATCGAGGCATGCGCTGTAGCTCGAGCTCTTCCCCCGTCCGCATCCTGGGCAGTCGTCAACGTCTCCGTTCTGAAACGCCTGATAGTGGTCATAACAGTAGATGTGTCTACCCCTGACGCGCTTACGGCAGTCCCAGAACTTGCAGCTCTTGCCGTGCACATTTCGACGACTCATAACCATGCTGGTGCTCCGACCCTTTCAAGATGCAACGTGTGTGTCAATCAGACAGTCGACCTGAGACGAGCTAAAGGTAGGAATGCCTATAGCCTACTACCATTCTGTCCAACTATAGAGAACCACTCTTGGTCCTCATAACAATCTGGCTTGGTGATACTTCCCGTCCTTTGTGGTGTTGTGTTTCGGATGATGGAGAGGCCGTCAATTTCTACCAGTGCCTCCTGTCCGCTGTACAGCGCATGAAAATGAGGCGGCTCGTGGTCGGGAATGTGCATACGGATGATGATGCCATAGAAGCGACAGAGTTCAGGCATCGCCGATTGCGACTTCGGCCTCGTCGGGCAGCTCCTCCCAGGACTTGCCAGTGAGCTCCATGTACAAGGCGAAGCGACACATGTCGATGTCGTCATCCCATGCTATCGCGCCGTATGGGTCTATACCCACCCTCTCGAAGTTCCCCGGCTCATTCCAAGCCTTGAATACCCCTTTTCCTGCCAGGTGGGACAGATCGATCTCACCCGACTCGCCATCGTCATACTCTATCCAGATTCTGTATCCGGGCAGCGGTCTGACTTCAGTGGGTCGAACCAATCTATGCCTCCCTCTGCGTCGCATCCAGTCGAGTAACGATTGCGGGCCCGGTTGATGACAGGATCAGTGCAACAACTCGACTCGTCGTACGATAGGGTAGAATTATACACTGGTCGACACACCGACCAGCTTCTAGCATTCACCGCCGGAGGATTCCGATATGTCCTACGAGATGATCCTGAGCGAGGTCAGGGGCCGGGTTGGCCTCATCACCATGAACCGGCCCGACAGGCTCAACGCCATGAACCCGCAGATGAACCACGAGATCCGTCAGCAGATCGCTGAGTGGAACGCCGACGACTCGGTGGGGGCGATCGTGTGGACAGGCGCGGGAAGAGGATTCTGCGCCGGCGCCGACATCGGACGCTTCGAGGCCAGACGCGACGGGCAGACCTCCGACGATGTCGTGCCCGCGCCGGAAGACAGCTGGCACGAGATGGTAAAGGCGGCCAAGCCGATCATCGCCGCGATCAACGGCGTGGCGATCGGAGAGGGGCTGACCCGCACGCTGCCCTGCGACATTCGCATAGCGTCCGAGAGCGCCCGGCTGTCCTTCAGGTTCGTCCGAGTCGGCCTGACGCCGGAGTTCGCGTCCACGCACTACGCTCCCTACCTGATCGGTCTGGGGCGCACCCTGGAGTACATGCTCAGGGGCAACCTCATCCCCGCAGACGAGGCCCTGAACGCCGGGCTGGTCAACTACGTCTATCCGGACGACGAGATGCTGGAGAAGGCCGTCGAGCTCGCCACCGAGATAGCAGACAACCCGATCTGGCAGCTTGCGCAGGTCAAGAAGCTGGTGCACCAGGACTACCTCGAGCACGACGTGGACAAGGTGCTTGCGGACGAGGGTGTCATCTTCAGGACCTCGATGGACACGGACGCCCACAGGGAAGCGCTGCAGGCGTTCCGCGAAAAGCGCCCCCCCAACTTCAATGGGTAATGGGGGTAATGGGGCCAGTGGGGTTAACGGGGCTGGTGGGGCTGACCGTCCGCTCGTTGCGATAACCGGCGGCGAGGTAGATGTCCACCTCCAGCGTTACGTGGATGCGGTCGAACGCTCCGGCGGCGAGCCGTGGGTGCTGACACCCGACAGCGATGTCACGCCGTCTGAGGTCATCCACCGCGCGGGGGCTCTCGTACTGACGGGTGGCGGCGACATCGAACCTTGCCGGTACGGTGAGCAGCCTTCCAGCGAGATCGACTACATGCCGTTCGATAGCGCGCGGGACGAAATGGAGCTATCCATCACGCGCGCCGCTCTCGACGACGATCTACCGATATACGGAGTCTGCCGCGGGATGCAGCTTCTCAACGTGGCAATGGGCGGCAGCATGGTCCAGCACCTGGACGGGCACTCCGGAACCTACCTGGGTGACAATGAGTGGGAGGCATCGTACCACCACATCTACATCTCCCCAGGCAGCAAGCTGGCGGCGGTGGTCGGGTCCGGCGGGTTCGTCCGGGTCAACAGCCTCCATCACCAGGGAGTCAGGGAAGCCCAGAAGTCGCCGCACCTGCTCGCGTCGGCGTACTCGCTTGACGACGGGCTGATAGAGGCCCTCGAAAGCCCCCGTCACAGGTGGGTGATAGCCGTGCAGTTCCACCCTGAACGGCGAATGGAAGTGCCTCCGCACTTCGACCGGCTGTTTCAGTCGCTGATTGAGCGCGCGGCGGAGCGTCTCGCTGCTACAACATAGCTGATTCGGCGTGAATTCGCCGGATTTACGTTTGTACAGCGTCAAGAAAACGCTCAAAAATGTTATAATATCCGTAATCGGATGCACTTCAAACTCCCCTTGACGGCACCCTCTCAAATTGCCCGCTCCGGGTTGTGTCCTGGAGCCTTGCGATGCCTGAAAACCGGCACCGGATGAGTCCTCTGCGGATTTTCAGCCCCCCATCGCGACCCGAATACGGGTGCAGGGCGCGCCCTGCTAGGAGCTCTTCATGGTAACCAAGACCGAATTCGGATACATCAAGCCGACGCAGATCGTGGACGAAATGCGAAGCTCGTATCTCGACTACGCGATGAGCGTCATCGTCTCCCGTGCCCTGCCCGACATACGTGACGGACTCAAGCCTGTGCAGCGGCGCATCCTGTACGCGATGCAGGATCTCGGAATGAGGCCGAACTCCGGTTACAAGAAGAGCGCGCGACTCGTGGGAGAGGTGCTTGGAAAGTGGCACCCGCACGGAGAGGCGGCAGTCTATGACGCGACGGTGCGCATGGCGCAGCCGTTCACGCTCCGCGCGCCGCTGGTGGACGGTCAGGGCAACTTCGGCTCGGTGGATAACGACCCGCCCGCGGCGATGCGGTACACAGAGGCGCGAATGACGAGCATCGCGGAGGAGATGCTTGTCAACATCGACCAGGACACGGTCGATTACATCGAAAACTTCGACGGCACCCTCCGAGAGCCGCTGGTGCTGCCGGCAAGGCTGCCGAACCTGCTCGTCAACGGCGCTTCCGGCATCGCGGTCGGAATGGCGACCAACATACCGCCCCACAATCCGACTGAGGTCTGCGACGCGCTGATCCACCTGGCGGACCATCCGAACGCATCGGTCGAAGACCTCATGGAGTTCGTACAGGGGCCGGACTTTCCGACAGGCGGCACGATCATGGGTACAACCGGCATCCGTGAAGCGTACGCCACGGGTCGCGGCCAGATCATAGTCCGCGCAAAGGCCGAGATCGAGCCTATGTCCCGCGCCAACCGGATGCAGATCATCGTCAACGAGCTTCCATACCAGGTCAACAAGGCCGCCCTGGTCGAGAAGGTCGCCGGCCTGGTCAAGAGCCGCAAGATCGAGGGGATCTCCGACCTTCGTGACGAGTCGGACCGCGAGGGAATGCGCGTCGTGTTCGAGCTTAGGGCCGGCGTGCAGCCCATGGTCGTGCTCAACAACCTGTACAAGTTCACGGCGATGCAGAGCTCATTCTCGGCGAACATGCTGGCCCTCATTGAAGGGATGCCGAGAGTTTTCACACTGAGACAGGCGCTCCATCAGTTCCTTGAGTTCAGGCGTGAGGTTATCCGTCGCAGAACGGAGTTCGAGCTGGCCAAGGCGCGCCAGCGGGCCCACATCCTGGCCGGACTGCGAATCGCCATCAGCAACCTCGACGAGGTGATCGCGCTGATCCGCAACGCCGACAGCGCGCAGGACGCCAAGCAGAAGTTGATCACCCGGTTCGGTCTCGATGACGATCAGTCGCAGGCGATACTGGACATGCAGCTTCGCCGACTGGCGGCACTTGAGCGCCAGCAGATCGAAAACGAGTACAACGAGCTTCAGGTCGCGATCCTCGAGATGGAAGAGCTGCTCGCGTCGGAGCGCAAGATGCTCAACGAGGTCAAGAAGGAGCTTCGCGCCCTCAAGAAGAAGCACGGCGACGACCGGCGGACCGACATAAGCCACGAAGCTTCTGATCTCTCCCGCGAGGCGCTCGAACCTCACGAGCAGATCGTTGTCACCCTGAGCCAGGGCGGATACATAAAGCGAATCCCGGCCAGCACGTACCGCAATCAGCACCGCGGCGGCAAGGGCGTGGGCGGAATGACCACGCGGGACGACGACGCCGTCAAGCACCTGCTTGTAGTTGACACCCACGACAAGCTGCTGTTCTTCACCAACAAGGGCAGAGTATACTCAATGACCGCCTACGAGCTGCGGGCCGACACGTCGCGGAACACCCGGGGTGTGCCGTTCACCAACGTCATAGCCGCGGGCAGCACCGAAAAGGTGACTGCGGTTATCGGAACGTCCGCAAAGGAGTTCCAGTCGGAAGACAACGTCCTTATGCTGGCCACGGCTCGAGGGAAGGTCCAGCGTATCGCTCTGAGCGTGGTGGCCAACGTGCGACCGTCCGGCTACAACATGATGAACCTCGGCGCCAGCGATGAGCTGGTATCCGTTCGAGCAGCCGGCCCAAACGACACTATCATGATGGTTACCCGCAACGGCCAGGCGCTGCGCTTCGGACAAGATGATCTTCGCCTGTACATGAATCGCGGAGGCATGGGCGTCATAGGGATGAAGCTCCTCAACAACGACAGGGTAGTCTCGATGGATGTCGGGCCGCCGTCCGCCAGCCTGCTGGTCATCAGCAAGCTGGGTTTTGGCAAGATTACGCCTCTCAGCTCATATCGTAAGAAGAGCAGAGCCGGTCAAGGAGTTCGGACGTTCAAGATCACTGACAAGACAGGTCCGGTCGCCGATGCGAGGGTGATCGACGACAGCAAGGAAGTGTACCTCGTCTCGGAGCAGGCACAAGTGCTGCGGACGAGTCTTTCCGAGATAAGGAACACCGACCGGGTAGCGCAGGGGGTGACGATCTTCAAGCCTGCAAAAGGCGACGGCGTCGCCTCGATCAGCTGCGTCAGCGACCTGACCCTCCCGGACGAAGCCGATAGCAAGGCATCCACCAACGGCCATCGGAACGGTCGCGCAAACGGCGCGCAGCCAAAGCTGGATCTGGGGTAGGAGGCGGAGCAACGCCAATGGCTACGCTGGAGATCAGCGCCCAGCGCCAGTTCAGCCACACTGGGGATCTCTCGAGTATCAGGTCCCCAGGAACGACCCACGCCGAGACGACTTCGACTGGGAATCTGTCAGAATCGACCTGAGTCGCTGTGAGTTCGTACGTCCGGCAGGTGTGCTGTGGTGCACGATCTATCCGCTCTTGGCGGCGGAGCGAGGAATTCCGTGTGAACTGGTGATTCCATACGACATCGGGGTCACGTCATATCTCAACAGACTCGGGCTGTTTGAGACTCTACAGAACGCTGGCATCGAGGTCGACAACTTGGGTATGCCAGCGCTGCAGCAAGGTCGCCTTATGCTCCCACTTACACGACTAACTACAATGTCACAAGTTGAAGACTTGGGAGAGGCAATAGTCGAAAACCTGATGGATAGTAACATCAGCTCTGCCAACGTGTACGAACACGTCAACATGGTTTTCGCCGAACTAGCCAACAATGCAGTTGAGCATGCCGATTCTCCAATCGACGCTTATGGGTACGTACAGTATTATGCTTTTGAGGGGCACCCAAGGTTCGTGTGTGCAATTGCTGACGGAGGGATCGGCATCAGGACATCACTTCTCAAGAATCCTGATCACGCAGGAAATGTGCAAAACGACTGGCGAGCGATTGAGTATGCCCTTGTGGAAAACATCAGTGTCCACGGAAATACGCGGGGACTGGGACTGTCTCATATTGTCGAGTTGGTCCTTCCACCCAACCGAGAATTGAATATCAGTTCAGGCCGCGCGTTTCTGCACTGTGACGGCAGGATTAGGATACCCTCTCCAAGATCGGCTAATCTGTTCCCCGGAACATTGGCATCTGTAAACATCCCAACCTAAGGCATTCAGCATGGTACCAGTCCTCAATCTTTACCAGACAAAGAAGCGTCGGGTGCTATCTTCACGGGAGACGGCGCGCGAAATGGCCCCAACGGTCTGCGCCTTCATGTCTAGGGGCAATGGTAAGCCCGCCTTGACCATTGACTTGGCAGACATGGCGACCGTCACCCCATCATTCTTTGACGAGCTTCTGCACGTGATCAAAGACAGTGTGCCATCGAACAATGGGGACACACCCATCATTCACCTTACGAATACGTCTGATAGCCACTCTGCCCGATTTCGTGCGATATGTAGGGTGCACTCAATGCAGATGGTAGAAATCGGCCCCGGCCACTGGCGCATCTCCAAGGAGTAGCCGGTCATGACGAGGCCGGCGGAGTGCTGACCCGGCTCGCGGCGTTCGTTATCAGGTTCCGGTGGTGGGTCATCGTAGGCTGGGTGGCGGTGTTCCTCGTCAGCGTTCCGTTCGCTCCGAGGGTGACGTCCCAGCTCAAGCACGGCTTCGGCGATATCGACACAGAGTCCAGGGCCGCCCTGAGCATTGCGGCCGAGGAGCTGGGCCTTTCGCAATCGTCGGTCACGCTGGTGTTTTCGAGTGATTCGCTTGACGTAGATGACCCGACCTACGCCGAGGAGGTGGAGCGGGCCATCGCTCCGCTGAGGCAGATACCCGATGTGGTGAGCGTGGTCACTTTCTATACGGTGCCCGGTGACACGTTTGTGGCCGACGATCGCCGGACCACGTACGCGTTCGTGGAGCTGGACGCGTCGGTCGATGAAGCGGTCGACCTTGTGGAGCCGATCCGCGGCGGTCTGGGCGAGACCGAGCTGGACGTGTGGGTGACCGGGGGGATCGCGCTGTTCGCCGATCTAGGCACTTACTCCGAGCGTGACCTGCAACGGGCGGAACTCATCACCATACCGCTGCTCGCTATCCTGCTGCTGATCGTGTTCGGAAGCGTGGTCGCTGCCGGACTGCCCGTGGCGATGGGCGCGTTGAGCGTAGTGACTACGCTCGCGCTGGTGTTCGTTGTCGCGCAGGCCACGGATATGTCCATATTCGTGCTGAACATCGCGTCGTTCCTGGGACTGGGCATGGCGGTGGACTACTCGCTGCTGATGGTCAGCAGGTTCAGAGAGGAGTTGCAGCGCGCAGACGAGGTCGCCTCGGCGGTGATGGTGACGATTCAGACCGCAGGGAAGGCGATAGTGTTCTCGGCAGGCACGTCCGTGATTGCGCTGTCGGGGCTGCTGTTCTTCGATTTCATGATGCTGCGCTCACTCGGAATAGGCGGCATCACTGTCATATTCTTCTCGATGCTGATAGCGCTGACTCTACTGCCGGCGCTGTTCACGGTGCTGGGACACCGGGTGGACAGGCTGTCCATCTGGAGAAAGCGGACCGCGAGGGGCGGGTTCTGGTTCGTCTTGTCGCAGTGGGTGATGCGACACCCGATAGCAGTAATCGTCCCGACTACAGCTTTTCTGATCCTTCTGGGACTGCCGTTCCTGAACGTCAACCTGGGGAGCCCGTGGGCGTCTATTCTGCCCGAAGAAGCTGAGTCGAGACAGGGGCAGGACCTGATTACCGAACGCTTCGGGCCGGGCGAGCTGTCGCAGGTGATCCTCGTTGAGAGCTCACCCACCTCGACATTCTCTCCAGAGAACATAGCCGCGAGCATCGAGTTCGTAGAGCGAATGGAGAACGACCCCAGGGTTCTTCGCGTCGATAGCATCTTCAGCAACGTCACCCCGTACTCCGATACGGGGGCCGTGCCGAGCATGACGTGGGAGCAGTTCCAGGCGCTTTCCAATCTCAGCGGATCGGCTCCCGCAGTTAGCGAGGACGCCGTAGTCGCCTTCAACGGACTGGTCAGCGACGATCTCCGCACTCAAATGGTCAGGGTAGTGCCCAGGCATTCACCGACAGCAGACGAGACCAAGGCGCTGGTGTCCGACATCCGCTCTAACCCTCCGGGTGGGGACATGACGGTGCTGGTCACCGGAGTGACCGCAGACCAGGAGGACAGCGTGAACAGCATGTACTCCGACTTCCCCCGGGTGATCGTTTACGTGGTGATCGTCACCTACGTTGCGCTGCTGCTGCTGTTCCGGTCGGTGATCCTGCCCCTCAAGGCGGTGGTGCTCAACGCGCTGAGCATCCTCGCCAGCTTCGGGGCGCTGGTGTTCGTGTTCCAGCAGGGCAACTTTGAGGGGCTGCTGGGGTTCACCGCAGAGGGAACCACCGAGGCGACTGTGCCGATACTGGTGTTTGCGGTCGTGTTCGGGCTGAGCATGGATTACGAGGTGTTCCTGCTGAGCCGGGTCAAGGAGGAGTACGACCGCACCGGGGACAACACGCGAGCCGTGGCGGTCGGCATGGAGCGGTCGGGACGGATCATCACCAGCGCGGCGGCTATCCTGATCCTGGTGTCGGCGGGCTTCGCCACCGGCGACATACTGATCATCAAGGCGCTCGGGCTGGGTACGGCCATCGCGGTGCTGGTCGACTCCACAATCGTGCGTGCGCTGCTGGTGCCCGCGCTGATGCGAGTGATGTCGCGCCTCAACTGGTGGGCGCCCCGCTGGATGCGCGCCTCTCAGAAAATTGGCGTAGATTCGCGGGAGGCTCGCGTGTAAATTATATATATGCAATTGCTTGCCAACATAAACAGAGCCTTGGCTGTTAGCGCGACCCGCATCTTACTGATCGTCGCCTTCGCGACAGTCGTCCTTGCCGCGTGCAACGAGCCCGCACCGGTGACCAATCCCACTTCGGTGAACGACCCCGCACCGCCACCGGCGACCCACCCCGACGCCCGGCGCAGCGCTGGTACTGCCCACGCCGGAGCCAAGCGCGCTGGCGGACGAGGCGTACGCGGTCCTCAAAGTGCTGACCTCAGATCACAGCCCGCGTGAGAGCGGGTCCGACCAGGAGATGGAGGCGGCGCTGTACCTTCAGAAGAACCTCGACTCACTTGGCTATGAAACCTCGCTCCAGGAGTTCAACACTCCTCAAATCTTCAGGACCGACTTACACCTGACATCCGGCGAAGGCAAGCTACAAATGGACACCGAGGATTCCCACCTGCACCCGGTGTCGGTAATGCTGCCGGGGGACGGATCTGCCACCGGACTGCTGACATATGTGGGAGACGCACTCCAGGAAGACATCCCAGACCACGGACTGGAGGGCAGGATTGCACTCATAGACCTTGGCGCTACTACATTCCGTGAACAGGTCGACCGTGTCGCAGATGCAGGTGCGCCGGGCGCGATAATCTCCAGAGCGGAACTGTACGACATCCTTATCCCGTATACCTACCGCGCTGCCATCCCGGTGCTCTGGCTAAGCCCGGCAGAGGCCCGCGCGGTGCTGCAACTCATCGAACAGGGCGAAGAAGTATCGGCAACTATTGCCATTCATATGCGAGACACAGGAGTGTCCCAGAATGTGGTGGCGGACTTGCGCAAAAGCGCGAACGACGACCGCGTCGTCATCCTTGGCGCACACTACGACACGGTGGCCAATTCACAGGGCGCGAGCGACAACGGCTCGGGTCTGTCCGCACTGCTGACCGTCGCGAGACACATTGCAGGACGAGACTATCCTAAGGAGTGAACCTGGGAGCAGTGCTACTATCGGCTGTGACCTGCGGTTAGGACGCGACCCAACCCAGGGCCAATCGAGATCGTTGTAACTGCAAACACGAAAGGTTGTAACCTCACACAATGAAGCTTCTCCCCAACGGTCGGGTCCCTCAACTTCTGCTGCTCGTCATCTTGACGATGGCTGTACTCGTCGCGTGTGGCGGCCAGGAGGCTGCTCCGGCACCAACCGTTGCGCCCACTGAGACGGCAGCGCCCCCAACGGCGACGGCGGCTCCTCCGACCGTGGAACCTGGGCCGACATCGACGCCAAGGCCATCGCCGACTCCGATGCCGATGATGCCGACGCAGACACCGGCGCCCCGGCCAACATCGACTCCCGCGCCTGCCGTCGTACGAACTCCGGCAGCGCCGAGCGTGCTGGCGGACCAGGTATTCAAGACTCTGCAAGAGCTTACCGAAGAGTACAGCCCAAGAGAGAGCGCGACGGAGCAGGAGCTCGAGGCCGCTCAACACCTGCGGGGAAGGCTCAGCGATCTGGGCTACGACACCTCGCTGCAGGATTTCAGCGTTACGCTGACCCTGGCTAGAGTAGAACTGACATCGCCTTCGGGCGATACTCCGGACCCGCCGCGAGCGATCCCAATCTCGACGTCTTTGCAAGGAATCGCCGCCGGTCTGCTGGCCGACGTGGGCCGCGCGTTCGAGGAGGACATCCCAGCCGAGGGACTGGAGGGCCGGATCGCGCTGATAGAGCGAGGCGACATCACGTTCGAGCAGAAGGTCAAGCGTGTCGCCGAGGCCGGAGCGGTTGGAGCGATCGTCTTCAACAACGAGCGGGGCCTGTTCTTCGGCAGGTTCGCCAATCAGCCGAGCATCCCGGCGGTCGCCATAAGCCAGGCTGACGGCCGAGAGCTGCTCGACCTAATCGAGCAGGGTGAGCTGGGAGCAACCGTATCCGTGGGAGACGAGACCTCGCCATCGCGGAACGTCATCGCCGACAAGCCCGGGCCCGCGGGCGGCGACCCGCCGCGGCGGGTTATACTCGGGGCGCACTACGACACGGTGCCCAATACCGAGGGGGCGAGCGACAACGGGTCGGGAGTCTCGGCGGTGCTGACGATCGCGGACCACATAGCCGGGCGCGACTACCCATTCGACGTGAGGATCATACTGTTCGGGGCAGAGGAGGTGGGCCTGTTCGGCAGCCGATACTACGTGGACAATATGAGCCAGCAGCAGATCGACAACACGATCGCCATGCTGAACTTCGACGCCTTCGGCTCCGGGACGGCTCTCGGTGTGTCCGGCGATGGCAGTCTGGTCGATCGGGCGCTTCAAATCGGGGACAATCTCAGACTGACTCTCTTCCATGAAGGAGAACGCAGGGCGGTGAGCGATCACGCGCCCTTCGACGTCGCAGGCATCCCGGTGTTCTGGATGTTGTCGAACGATCTGTCGCGCATCAACTCGCCGGCTGACGAGATGCGGCACATCAACCCGCAGCTGCTGGGCCGCGCCGGCGAGATCGGAATCCTCATGCTGGAGTGGCTGGGGGACGAGAACTAGGCACAAGCTGCACTCAGGGAGCTCAGCCGATCCAACAATTCCCGTTGATCTCGGCGACTCCTTGACCGGGTGGTGCTTGGCTTGTGAATCATACGCTGTCCCCATATACTCAACTCCCATGAACATTCGTTCAGTCCGCCACAGGGGGCTCCGTCGCCTGATTGTCGCTGACGACTCACGGGCTGTACCCGCTGACATGGTCGTCCGCGTACGAAACGTTCTCGCTGCTCTCATATTGGCCGAGAACCTTGACAGCTTCATCTCCGACGCTCCTCCGGGATGGAGAATTCATCGGCTTTCAGATGACCGGCGTGACGAGTGGAGCGTGTCGGTTACCAGAAATTGGCGAATCACGTTTGTGGAGGAAGACGGTCAGATTGGTCAGGTCAATCTGGAGGACTACCACTAATGGAATCCACGGGAATCGAAGTCAAAATGACCCCACCGCACCCTGGAGACTTCATACGTACCGAGATTGTCCAGGAGCTCGGTCTCAGTGTCGGCGAGGCGGCCCAGATCCTGGGAATCGATACGTCAATCCTTTCCGAAGTCATGAACTGTCGCTCATCACTGTCGCCCGAACTCGCGTTGCGCGTCGAAAAGGCCTTTGGGGTCGGTATGGATATGCTGCTCAGGATGCAGGCGTGGTATGACGCATCACAGATGCGTGCCAGGGAGCACGAGATCAGAGTCGAGAGATACGCTCCGCTCTCGAGATGATATTGGTGGTGTCGGAGTTGTAGAACCGGGAAAAGCACAGGGGACAGGCTTGCGCCTGTCCCCTGCTTGATTGGTTAGATGTAGATAGAGCGTGCGGGCTCTACTCCATGCGGGAGCCGCCCCAGGCGCGGGATACGCCGCCGGCGGTCGGCTCTACTATCGCGTTGATGACCGCGGGCTTGCCGCTGTCGAAGGCGCGCTGGAGAGCGGGCTTGATCTCGTTGGGGTCCTCGACCCTCTCGCCGTAGGCGCCGAGCTCACGGGCCATGCCGTCGAAGTTGGTGAAGCCGAGCTCACGTCCGGGCTTGCGGCGGTCGGGCGTCCGGGCGGTCCAGCCGGCGTTGTTGGAGATCACGGTCACGACCGGGATGTTGTGGCGGACACAGGTGTCCAGCTCCATCGCGTTCATGCCCATCGAGCCGTCGCCGTGCAGCACGAGCACCTGCTTGTCGGGCTTGGCGACCTTCGCGCCTATGCCGTACGGCAGACCGACGCCCATGGTGCCGGTGACGCCCGAGTTCAGCCTGTGACCTGGCTCGAAAGTCGGGATGGTCTGGCGTCCGATGTGCAGGATCTCGTTGCCGTCCACCGAGACGATTGCGTCGCGGTCGAGGAACTCACGGATTTCCTTGCAAAGCCGCACCGGGTGCATCGGAGTCTGGTCGGAGTTCAGCAGCGCGGCGCCCTGCGCGGCACGCTGGTCTTCGACTTCGCTCAGGCGCAGGATCCAGTCGGACTCAATACGACCTGCCCAGTCGGCCTCGCGGTTCCTGGCTTCCTCGATCAGCTGCGACATGACTGCCTTGGCATCCCCGACGATACCGAGATCGATGTCATGGTTGTGTCCGAGCTCAGCGGCATCGATGTCGATCTGAATGACCTTGGCGTCGCGGTTGAAGCGGTGTCCGTACTGGACCATCCAGTTCAGCCTGGTGCCGACCACGAGAACCAAGTCGGTCTCGCGCATGGCGGTGCTTCGCGCGGCCTGGAACGATACCGCGTGGTCCTCGGCGACTAGTCCTCGGGACATCGGAGCCGTGTAGAACGGGGTCGATGTGAGGTCGACGAATTCGGTCAGCTCATCGGCTGCTCCGGAGAAGAACGCACCACCGCCGGCGAAGATCATCGGCCGTTCAGCGGCAGCGAGCATGTCGATGGTCTCTCTTACGACGTCGGCCTCGGCGGCGGGCCTGCTGCGCCTCTCGGCACGCCAGGGGGTTATGGCGTCTTCCTCGTCGATCTCCTCGTAGAGGACGTCCGCGCCGCAGTCTATATAGACGGGGCCGGGGCGTCCGGTCGTGGCCTTGCGGAACGCCATGCTGACCACCTCTGGGTAGCGCGCGGCATGCGTGGTCTGATGCACCCACTTCATCATCGGCTCCATGATGCCGACCTGATCGACCTCCTGGAAGGCCTCGCGTCCGATCTCATGGACGGGGCCCGCGCCACCGAGTATGACCATGGGCGCGCAGTCGATGGCGGCAGTGTAAACGCCGGTGAGCAGGTTGAGGGTTCCGGGGCCGGATGCGGCGGTGCAGACGCCGGGCTTGCCGGTGACACGGGCGTAGGCGTGGGCGGCGAACGCGGCAGCCTGCTCGTGCCTGAAGTCGATGCAGCGAATGCCTTGGTCTTCGGCAGCCATGACGATGTCGAAGTTGGGTCCGCCCATAAGGTAGAAGAGCGTGTCCACGCCCTCTTCCTTGAGCGTCCGCGAAATGAGATAGCTTCCGATAACCTTGCCCATGCGTCTCTCCTAGTTTGATCTCCGGTGAATTAGCGCCTGGTCAACAGGCTGGTGACAGGCACGCAAAGGGTATCACAAACGCAATTCGGCGGTCACGAAGGGGCGGGAAGTGAGCGTAGCTGGTCACAACCCGCTTGGAGTGCCATTGACGCGATGCCAGCAAGCACCGCTACTCAACAGCGAAGTGACGTATTGATTCAGGCTCACGCCTTCACGTTTTGCCTGAACCGCCAGTGTGTAGTGAAGCGATTTAGGCATGCGAACCAGGAATTTCCCGCTGTAATCATGAACCCGAGTCGGCTCGGGTACTTCGTAGCCATCCTCGATCTGAGTCTCAATCCACAGACGTTTTGCTTCTTCCAGACTTTCTAATGCTTCGTCCGGGCTAGAGCCGTCTGCCATGCATCCGGGCAAATCGAGTGCTTCGGCGAGCCAGTACTCGTCGTCGTCTTCAGATTGATGGGACAACTGAACCGGATATGGCAGGTCCAAGTAGTATGCCAAGTCTTTGTGTGTGGCAAGCGTCTGGGCCATCGCTCTAGTCCTCCTCTATGAATCCAAGTGCCTGTGCTTCTTCGATAGCATTCAACGCTGCTATTACATAGACTCTCTTCATTGGGTTCTGTCGAGGGAACGTCCGCTTGATGGGCGAGTAAGGCAACGTCGCTATGAAGTGACTCCCTCTCCCACCTGACCGGATTGTGAATCCATGATCCTCATAGATTCTGCGCAGGTCGCTAAAACTTACACTTTTGGGATTCTGTCGCGCCCTTCGAAGACGTCTATCCCGCGGCGGCATTCAGAAGCTCAACTTTCCGTACTTAAGCTACCCGTCGCGATACCGTATATGGTATCACCATTAGATGATACATGATACTTCCGGGTAGTAACTGGACAGTCAACAGATAGTCTCGGCTGGGACTTGAGCCACCTCCATGAAATAGATTCGTGGATCTCGGAGTGAATCGGCTAGTCAGTGGAGGAGGCAGAGGTAGAACGTGGCTTTTCCCTCACGCAGCCTGTCGCCGAGCTCGGAGTTGGAGGCGGAACTGTCGAGCGTGGCAGACCAGTCCAGTATGTCCACATCCTCGAGACCGGCCCGTATCAAGCTCCGAACCTTCTTCTCTCTTAGCTACCGGAAGTCAGTATGGTCAGTAGTGGTAGTCGTTGGGGTCGAAGACGATTTCCGGGGGGTCGCCGTGGACCTCGCACTCTGGGTCCTTGCAGCCGGTGTATGACTTTAGGTACTCCTCGTCGCGGGCCGCGAGCGAGGGATCGAAGTCGGGGTCTTCACACTCGTTCAAGAACTCGTAGAGTTTGGTGTCGTAGACCGCGAGCCACGGGTCTGGGTCGACGTCGCCGTCGATGTAGCCGCCGTAGGCCAGATGCCGCGACTCCTTGTCGGGCTCGGACAGTACCACTGGTTGGGGAACGTGGGTCGTGGCGACAGCCTGAGTCTGATCGGCAGCAACTCGTTGGTGTGTCTTGTGAGTCTGGCGTCTTGGCGTAGTCGAACCGGGAGGCTTTGGCAGCTGTCTGCTCTGATACCTGCCGAACCCGCGGTTGAGTAGCTCCTTGGCTGCCGACACGTGGTGTCCGACGTTAATGCCTTCCACCTTACCCTGCATGACTTCTATGAGGAACAGGCACATGGCTCGACCATCGTCGGTCTTGAACCTGATGAGCTTGGTGAGTGCAGGATCAATGATGACCCACACCCTGTCGTCGGGGTCCGTCTCGGAAGTGATGGGAGTGTTGTCGGCTATGAAGTCGTCCGCATCCTCCTCACCGTAGATGATGAGCAGCCTAGCGGCGGTGAGCCTGTGGCCAACTTTGGAGCCGTCGATGCGGCCTTTCATCACGTCGATGAGGACGCTGGCGATGTCGTGGCCATCGCTGGTGTTGTCTTTGATGAATTGGGATAGGGTCATGGAGTTGGGAGTTGTTGGCTTTCGATTGCGAGCGTGTGCTCCGGTCGCAAGAATAGAACAGATGTGCTTTCAATGTCAACTGCAAGCTACGCTGACAAGCCAAGTGCAAGACGTTGAACCTCACCTGTCTTTCCATGAAGGCGATAACCCACCGGAGGCAATCCACGCATTCGCCGATTTCGCCTAGAGGAAGTTAAAGCGAAGATTGTTTTGATGAGCCATGATCGGTCGCAAAAGCAGATGCTGTGCGAGTCCTGTCAGGGGAGACAATTGATGAGGTGGCCGTAGAGCAGAGTGGTTTTCGCCGTATGGGCATCGTCGTGACCACGTACTACGGGTATGAACTGTCGGATACTGAGCCAGAAGGCTGAGGCGATAGGCGCTGCACTGTAAGTCTCGGGATGACAGCCAGCGTACAACTGAGGCTTCAGCCTCACTCTGGTAATCAATGATCCAAAAGCTGAACCATTCGGCGTTGTTAAAAGTGCTCCAGCCTACCTAAAAGTGCAACCGAATGCGTTGCTCCCTAATCCTGATAAGAGTGAACCAGAGACGATCTCTGAAGAATGTTCACCGCACTTCTCTGAGCCTATTAGCGAGGTGCATGAATCTCCTGTGTTGCTTGATATTTGAGAAGGCATCCTCCGGTACTCCGCATTCTCGCAAGAGGCAGAGAACCACGAGGTAATAAAGTGATTCGGTGAGAACGTGTAAGCGTGAGCTGTCGATGTCTTCTCCCAATCCGCGATGGACAACCTGGTTAACTCGAAGTTGGACTACCTCTTTCGACCAAGACGCAACGTCGTCCACCAGAGCTTCAAACGTAGCCCCTGCATCCTTAGCAAGCCTCTCAAGCGCATGTTGGAAATTGAGGCCCTGCTCCTGAGTTCGTATTCGCTCCACTGCTTCTGCCGCAATTACGACGTTCAGGAAACGATTCTCCTCATAGAGGCTTGGCAGATACCAATGACTAAGCAGCGAGCCAATCACTGCTCCGTATCGTTTTGTGAAACCTGCAGCCAACCGGCAATGCCGCTCAGACCTCCAATATGGTCAAAGGTAAACATCATTTCCGACGGATGGACGTCCTTGGTTTTGGCCTGTACTTGATTGCCGCGAATCCGAGCGTACAGTTCGACTCTTTCGTCATTGACGGTATTCAGAACCAGACCGGTGACCGTCGTTGGAGCATCAATCCCAATTGTAACAAGGTCCTGTAAGGCAGCGCAGACTTTCAAGACCTCATGGAGTGAAGGGCTGCTCGTGAAGCGAGTTCCGAACTGGCAACCCTGCATGATCCAAGTCTTTCCAGCTTCATTGGGATGAAAGTGAAAAGGAAAGGAAATCTCTATTTCTCCGAGGTGTGACGAGCAAGTCAGCGGTTCAAGAGGATCGTGAATAATGTGGATTCTCTTGATTCCCTTTGAGTTATCGCCGGCTGTTCTATCTACGTGTGTGCCAGTTTTCCCAATCCAGGCTCTTAGGTAATCCATTTGCAAGTGGACTCTAACGAACTCAAGCGACTCGTCATGATCGAAGTGAGCACCGACAAAAATGCTCTGCACGTCGTACTTTTCACGATAGAACCCGGGACTTGTGATTGAATCACCAGTTTTGTGGCACCCATCCAATGTGATCCGCTTGGCCCTCGCAAGTCCCTGTATTCGCACCGGCTCGCCGCTGAATTGTCCAAAATCAGTTAATCCGCTGAATGACCCGATCAAATCTAGCTCTGCGCCGCTCTCGTCACTATATGTAAGACGACCGGCCTCTTTATCTTCTGGATCGGAAGCCAACCAGAACAGACCATCGACATCAAGTGTTTCCAATTGCTGCCTCCTCGCTGTGGAACATCACAGTCTCTCGTTAGAAACCACCAGATCGAAAGCCAACAGATATTCGAGCGTTGGTGTCTGAGCGTAGCAGTTAATCCCCCATCTCTGAGAGAACTGCGAACGAGGCGTACCGGGACAACACTCGGAAGGAGCTGGACCATCGCGTGCTGATCGACATGCTGGGTCTGCCGGAGAGCATCCTGGAGCCGCTCGACCTGCTCAGGCTAAAGTGGTGCTCGGAGCCGAGCGTCCACGGGGGGAAGAAGACGGCGCCGGTGGGGTGAGGGAGACGACGTAGCCCTAACGAGGATTTCCTACCGACAGGTCGCCAGCCCAGATTAATTGGTCGGGCAGTCACGAGCCTCGCAGTCGCCGGAGCTCCTCTTCCAGTTCCCGAACGCGGGCCTCGGCCTGTAGGCGGCCGGCTCGCTCGTCGTCGAAGGTCACGATGTGACGACCGGTCGCAGGGTCGTACCATTCCAGACGTCCGTCATGCCAACGTATGTTCAGGTCCAGCACGTCGCTGTAGCCCTGCAAGACGTCTTCCGATAGCTGCTCGATCGGCAACGGCCGGTACTCGCCGCCCACAAGGCGGTCTCCGGCCAGGCGCTCACCGTGGTACCTGCCAGTCTCGTCGAAGCGCCAGTACTCAGGGATGTCCAGAGCAGCGTAAACCTCACGCTTCACGCCGGTGTCCTCGCGTCCAGTGCGACGCGACGCTATCTCCATCACGAAGTCCGGAGGCTTACCCTGCTCGGAGATGACGTATGCGTTCCTGCGGTAGTAGGCTGCCGGGTCCACGTCGAAGGCGATCAGCAGGTCCGGAAACTTCACTCCAGCCATGTTTCGTGTTGGTATGGGACTCATGTAGTGCTCGCCAGCAACGAGCGTGGTGTTCGGATTGCCTAAGTGCTGGACAAGGTGATATGCGCTGCCAGTGATGGCGAGATGGTTGAAGTTGGTCATCTTGTCGAGATGGTGCTCGGGAGGGTCAGGAAACTGGTAGCCGCTGTGGACCTCTGTAGTCTTGACTGTGGTCATATCGCACCTCGTTGGGATGCCGAGTATGCTTGGGGTTCTGAAGGAGCGACCCCCGCAGACGGCGGCCACCGATTCGATAGTTCTTCTGGAACTCGATTATACCCGACGGCCATGTGGTCGGGTGGGAGTTGCGATGGAAGCCAACGGCCCCGAGAGTCAGTGAAGCGGTCAGACGGCGAGCGCGGCCTGCTCGTACCAGTTGTAGCCTTCGGACCCGCCTGACGAGGCGGAGCTGCCCTGGCCGGTGGAAATTGCCAACCCGGACGGGGACAACTGCGAGGAGTAGGCTGAGTTCCCTGCAACCGCGCTGGCGGAGACAGCGTACGCGCTGGTGAACAGCAACATGGCGACTATTATCGCCAGAGCAATCGGAAAGACTATTGGTATGTCACGCATGACGCAGCCCTCGTCGTCGACTTAATTCGAATCAGGTACGGGTCAGGCTCAGATACTCTTCGAGGTGTTTCCTCAGCAGTACGCGGCCTCGGTGAAGACGTGACTTGAAGGAAGAGACCGTAATGTCCAGCACGTCGGCGGCTTCGGCGTTGGACAGTCCTTCGACGTCTCTCAGAATGACGGCGGCCCTGAAGTCTTCGGGAAGCATCTCGATTCCCTCACGCAGCCTGTCGCCGAGCTCGGAGTTGGAGGCGAACCTGTCCGGCGTGTCCGTCCAGTCCGGTATGTCCACGTCCTCAAGGCCGGTGCGGGTGAGGGTGCGCTCTTTCTTCTCTTTCCGCAGCCGCATCAGCGCGGCGTTGACCGTGATCCTGTAGAGCCAGGTCGTGATCTTCGAGTCTCCCCTGAATCGACCGTACGCCCTATAGGCTGAAAGCAGGGCGTCCTGCGCGACCTCTTCGGCGTCTTCGGGCCTACCCATCATCTTGAGAGCGACGTTGTAGACCAAGTCGGAGTGCTGTTCAACGACCTGCTCGAAATCAGCGACCATTGTTGGGTGCTGGGACTGCTGTGCGGACTGTTCTGACACGGTCTTCTTGGAGGAACCTCAGACGCTTCGGCCTTGATCTGTATCGGTGGAAAGTCTGGCAGATGGCTGGTGGGCCTCAATCCTGAATCTTTCCGGGCCAGATTGCATCCAATTGTAACTGATAGTGTAGTTAGCCGTAAGTGGCAGGCGGTTGTAGCCAGGGCCTTTCGATTGTTGGACATCTCAGAAGTGAAGTGGTGTCAATCACCCTCACCCCAACCCTCTCCCTGAGGGAGACGGGGTAGTTGTTCGGTTGACGGTCAGGCGGGCTTGCACTAGAGTTTAGGCGCTTTCTTCCGGGGCGGTGACTGGCAGGATGATTTCACGACTGTTTCGATTATTTGGCAGGCGCGAGCTCGACTGTGGCGAGGTGCGAGCGGCGTCTTCCGATTTCATAGACGGTGACCTCAGCGCCGCCGAGTCGTCCAGGATCAGGTCGCATCTTGAACGGTGCGGTCCGTGCACGGCGTTCGTCAGAACCTTGAGAGCCACGATCGAGATACTGAGCTCGACCGCCGCGTCCAGAGCGCCAGCCGGATTCAGGGAGCGCGTTCACGAGCGCATTCGCAGTGGCGATTAGCGACCACGCGCAGATGCTCTAGCCGTGTTCGAGCAGGCGGGTTGGGCATATGTGCCCGTGCCCGATTGGTAGAGGCGGAACAGCCATGAAGATCGCCGTTTGCATTAAGCAGGTGCCTGTCGTCTCGATGCTCAAGTTCGACAACGAGACGCGGCGCGTGGTGCGTGAGGGCGTACCGAACGAGGTCAATCCGTACGACGTGCTGTCGCTGTCGCTTGCCACACGACTCGGCAGGGAGCATGGAGCAGAGGTGGTCGCGCTCACCATGGGGCCGCCGCAGGCGTCGGAGGCGCTCGTCCAGGCGCTTGCGATGGGAGCGGACCGCGCTGTGCATCTCAACGATCGCGCATTCGCCGGGTCGGACACGCTCGCCACCTCCAGAGCTCTTGCGCTGGCCCTGGAGCGCGAGCGGCCCGACCTCATCATCTGCGGACGCAACAGCACGGACGCCGAGACCGGACAGGTCGGCCCGGAAGTCGCCGAGATGCTCGGACTGTCGCAGATCACGGCTGTGTCCAAGCTCGACGTGGACCCGGCGGCAAACGCGATAACCGCGACGCGGCTGACCGACGAGGGCTATCAGGAGCTGGAGTGTCCGCTTCCGGCGCTGGTGACCATCACCGACGGCGCGGCAGAGGAGGTCTATCCGAGGCGAGAGCAGATGGAGGAGGCGTCTTCGAGGCCGATCCAGCAGCTATCCGCCGCCGATCTGACCGACGATACGTCGGTATTTGGGCTGGACGGCTCGCCGACATGGGTCGATGAGATCTTCTCCCTGGAGTCGACAAGACTCGGCACGGTTGTCAGGGACGTCCCGACCCAGGAGGCGGTGACGCAGCTCATGGAGTTCCTGGATGAGCGAGGTGTGTTCGACGGCGAGGCTTCATCCCGTGCCGGCGCAGCCGCCAGGGGGCCGAGACTGGAGCGCGGGCCGCAGGGCGCGATCTGGGTAGTCGCGGAGGTCACCGGCGAAACGGTGCGGCCCGTGACGCTGGAGCTTCTCGGACGCGCGCGCGATCTGGCGGCGGAGATAGGCACCAGTGTCGAGGCCGTCCTGATAGGAGACGACAACGAGGGCCGCATCCGCGAGCTGACCGCGTACGGGGCGGACACGGTGCACGTCGCAGGCATCGCCGAGATCGCCGAGTACGACACCGAGACGCACACCGCCGCGCTCACGGCGGCGATCAGCGCTCACTCACCCTTCGCGGTGCTGGTGCCGTCCACGGCGAACGGGCGCGACCTGGCGGCGCGTGTGGCGGGAAGGCTGGAGCTTGGCCTCACGGGGGACTGCGTGGGCCTCGACATAGACGACGCCGGACGGCTCTCGCAGCTCAAGCCCGCGTTCGGGGGGAGCATCGTCGCGCCGATCCTGTCGCGCACGCTGCCCAACATGGCGACCGTGCGGCCCGGCATCCTGACGGCGTGCGAGCCCGACGAGTCGATCGAACCGTTGGTCAACCGTATCGAAGTCAGATCCGACGCCGCGTCCGGAGTCAGGGTGCTGAAGAGCGTGTCGGACGAGTCGGCAGAGGGCGCGGAGCTGGAACGCGCGGCGCGGATAGTGTCGGTCGGAAAGGGCATAGGCGGGCCTGAGAACCTCGGGCCGATACGCGACCTCGCGGCGGCGCTCGGTGCGTCCATCGGCACGACGCGAGACGTGGCCGACCTTGGATGGCTGCCTCGCCAGTACCAGATAGGGCTGTCCGGCAAGGCAGTCGCGCCCAATTTGTACGTGGCGGTCGCGCTGCGCGGGCCTTTCAACCACACGGTCGGCATCCAGCGGTCGGGAACGATCGTCGCGATCAACAACAGCGCCCGGTCGCAGATATTCCGCGCGTCGGACTTCGGAATACTCGGAGACTGGACGGAGATAGTGCCGGAGCTTACGAGCGCGGTCATACGCCGTCTGAGCGTGTGATAAGATCAGCCCGCAGGACCGTCTTATACATATCCGATAGCTGGAGGTTTTCGTATGGCAGAAGTATCAATCACCCCCCGCGCGAACGGCCCACTCATGATCCAGGGGAACTTCAAGATCGTGGACGCCCAGGGCAACGAGTACTCCGTTGAGGGCGATGTCGTGACGCTCTGCCGCTGCGGTCAGAGCGACAACAAGCCGTTCTGCGACGGCACCCACCGCCCCTCAGGCTTCGAGGCCGACAGCGAGGCGAGGTAGAAGTCCGCTTCTCCACTCCTCGAAGGGAGTGGAGAGTGGTAAAACATCACCCCCGTGAGTCCTTGTCAGCCCAATGCGCGGTTGCGACATGGACCAACGGGGGTGAACCATTTTCCAAGGGATGCGCAGGCGGGGACACCCTCATTCCGAACAGATGCGGTAATATGGCGCGAATGCGACGCAATTCGTCACAAGAAGGCAGTCAACCTGTGCTAGAATCGAGACGGGAGGGGAGCATGACGACCAGACCCGTGAACACAGCTTCCACCACCGATCTCACTGAGGTCTTCTACCCCGAATCGGACGGTATGCCTTTGGCCGACGGATATTTCCAAGACCCTCTGTTCCGTGAGATCCTGTCCATATTCGAACTATACTACCTTGACAGCCCAAGCACCGCAGTGAGCGGCAACACTTTCGTCTACTACGAGGAGGGCAACTCCCAACGCTGGGTGTCCCCCGACTGCTACATAGCTCTCGACATCAGCATGGAGTCGATAGAGAGATTCAACACCTACCGCATATGGGAGGTGGGCAAGCCGCCGGACTTCGTGCTGGAGATAGGCTCTCCGAGCACAGCGACTACAGATCTGGGCCGTAAGCGGGAATTGTACGCTGAGCTGGGAATAGGGGAATACTGGCGCTTCGACTCGACTGGCGGCGACTTCTACCGGGAGCCTCTGGTGGGCGAGCGGTTGGTGGAAGGCGAGTATCGACGCCTGGAGTTGGAGCGTGAGCCGGGCGGTCGGGTGCGCGGACACAGTGAAGTCCTGGGGCTGGACATCTGTTGGGAGGATGGACACCTGCGTGTCTACGATCCCGCGGCGGACAAGTGGCTGCCAAATTACTGGGATGTCTATGCCTGGGCAGATGCGGAGCAAGCCGCCAGAGAGTCCGCCGAAACTCTGGTCGATACGGAGCGAACCGCCAGAGAATCCGCCGAAACTCTGGCCGATGAGGAACGAGCTGCCAGAGAGTCCGCTGAAGCTCGCGCTCATGAAGAGAGATCGGCCAGAGAATCCGCCGAAGCGCGGCTGGCCGCGATGGAGGCCGAGCTAAGGCGACTGCGTGGTGAGTAGCAGCTGAGGCTAGGCGTCTTCGGGCGCGCTGTACTGGCCGAGGAAGACGCGGGTCAGTATGTCGGTGTCCCTCACGGACTGCGGAGTGCCGCCGTGTACGACCCTCCCCCTGTCCAGGACGTAGGCGCGGTCAACTATATCCAGGACGCCCTTGATATTGTGCTCCACGACCAGGATCGTAGTGTTGAGCCTGTCGCTGATCTCGGAGACCTTCTGAAAGACCTCGCTGACCACTATTGGCGCGAGGCCCAGCGTCGGCTCGTCGAGCAGAAGCACCTCCGGCCCGGCCATGAGTCCCCGACCGAGAGCCAGCATCTGCTGCTGTCCACCCGACATCTGACTCGCGAGGTCGCCGCGCTTCTGGTGCAGTACCGGGAACAGCTCCATGACCGAGTCCAGACGCCGGTCCTTCTCGGCCGGGTCGTTGAGATATAGGCAGCCCATTTCGAGGTTCTCCTCGACGGTGAGGTGAGTGAACACCCGCCTGCCCTGCGGGACGAACGCGATGCCCTCTTTCACGATCTCGTGCGTGGCTGCCGCCAAGAGCTTCTGACGCCAGTACACCTCTCCGCCGACCACCGGGGCCAGACCCATTATGGCCTTGAGAACGGTGGACTTCCCCGCACCGTTGGGGCCCATCACCGCGACCGCCTCTCCCCTGCGCACGCCGAGCGATATCTGGTCCAGCGCGACCACCGCGCCGTAGTGGACCGATATATCGACCAGGTCCAGCAGTCTTATTTCTTCATCAATCACTGTTCACTACCACCACTTCCGGGACGTGTTGCCCAATGCTCAAAAGGTATTCCAACTCTGGATTCCGGCCTGCGCCGGAATGACGGATGGAAGATGACGACAGTACTATGTCCCCAGGTACGCATCTATCACCTCTTCGCGGGCGAGGACGTCTCCGACTTCTCCCTCAGCGAGCAGCCTGCCGCTGTCGAGCACGATCAGATGGTCGGTCAGCTCCCGGACGATGTCCATGTTGTGGGAGATGAAGATGATCGAGCGGTCGTCGTCCCGCATGAGTCGCATTATGTCCTTGACCTTCTCCAGCATCTGGGGAAACAAGCCAGCGAACGGCTCGTCGAACAGGTAGGTGTTGACCTCCAATGCCATAGCGCGGCCAATCTCAAGCAGCTTGCGCTGGCCGTATGACAGGTCCATGGCGAGCGAGTCCCGCTTCTCCCACATCCCGACGTTCTCAAGAATGCTCTGCGCCTTATCTCGGTGGCTCTGCTTGCCCCGCTCCAGCAGCGCGCGGAACGGACGCCTCTCGGTCAGCACCACCATTATGTTGTCCCACACGCTGATCTGGTCGAACAGCCGGACCTCCTGAAACGTGCGGGTGATGCCGTGCTCGGGAGTCTCGTGGGCTCTGACGACCCTGAGTCCGACGCCGTCTATGATGACTATTCCGCCGTCCAGAGGCAGCGTGCCGCTGAGCAGGTTCACGAGGGTCGATTTGCCCGAGCCGTTGGGGCCGACGATGCTGGTCATCCCGGTCCGGGGGATGGAGATGGAAAGCTGGTCGACGGCTCTGACGGCGCCGAAGTGCTTGGAGATCTCGGAGGTCTCCAGAACGAAGTCGTCGGAGACTCCGGTTTGGGTCGCGGTCATAGCTTGTACCTCCCAACCAGGCCCTGCGGCCTGAACAGCATCAGCAGCACCAGGAGTAATCCCAGCACCACCTGTCGGGCCTGGCCGATGTACTCGACAGGCATGAACGGCAGGAAGCGCATACCCTCTTCGAGCAGGACGAACGCCATCGCGCCGAGCAGGGAGCCCCAGATCGTGGCGAGTCCGCCCAGGATCACTATGGATATCAGCAGAATCGATTCGAGCAGGATGAACGAGAAGGGGTCTATGAAGCTGGTCCAGCTGCTGAACAGGCCGCCCGCAAGGCCCGCCATCATTGCCGATATGACCCATATAGCGAGCTTGTACTGGGTCACCCGGTATCCGAAGACTTCTATCGCTTCCTCGTCCTCCCGGATGGCGGTGAGTACCCTCCCGAACGAAGAGGTCACTATGAACCACGCTATCAGCATGACCACTGCCAGGAGTACCAGCGCAAATATAAGGAACTCGAGCTCGCCGTCGAGTACCCAGCCTCCTATCTCGGGCCGGGCGATCTCGTGGATTCCGAACGCGCCCCTTGTGAGGCCCCGCCAGTTCAGGAACACGTTGAATGCGATGATCGCGAATCCGAACGAGACGAGCACGTAGATGTCGTCCCTGAAACGGTTGAACACGACTCCCACAACGATTGCGACCAGCCCCGCCAGGAGCACGCTGACTGGAAGCGCGGCGAAGAAGGGCCACGCAAAGGTTGGTATCGCCTCGGTGCGAAGCTGCTCATAGGCTGGGTTAGAGCTGAGGATCGCCATTGCGTAGGCGCCGATGCCGAAGAAGCCGATGTGCCCCACCGACAGCAGGCCGGTGAATCCGACGACGAGGTTCAGGCTAACGGCAAGTATGGCCCAGATGGCGAAGACCGTCCCCACCGTGATGGCAAATCCGACGCCCTGCCACAGCATGAATCCGATGGCCCATGCGATGACGAACAGGTTAGCCCACAGTTGGACATTGCCCCTGGACGACTGCCAGAAGCTCTTGGGATCGCTGAACAGGGTCGCGAAGTCCCTGAAGAGCTGTTTGTTCATCAACAATTCTTTATTCCTTCAAGCACCTACCCGTTATTCCGGCGAAGGCCGGAATCCAGCCTTTTCACCCTCACCCCAGCCCTCTGGGAGAGGGGGTTATGCAAAGGTCTCCTGACCATGTCCTGCACTTGCCTCGCCTCTGACAATACTGGTCTACTTTCTGGGTAGCAGGCCGTTGGGCCAGAACGACAGGAAGAGTATGAGAAGTACGAACGAGATGGCGTCTTTCCACTCTCCGGCCAGATCCCAGATGCCGAACTGTTCGATGAGTCCCAGCACGAATCCTCCGACGATCGCTCCGTAGATGTTCCCGATTCCGCCGACCACCGAGGCGATCCAGCCTTTCAGAAGCAGCAGCAGGCCCATCCTGGGCTGAATGGCCGTGTCGTGTCCGCTGAGCACGCCGGCTGCGGAAGCGTATATGGCTCCTATAAAGAAGACGACGGCGATGACCACCGTCGTGTTGATCCCCACGACCTTCGATACTTCTTCGTCGTCCCCGATCGCTCTCACTGCCTTCCCGAAGGAGGTCTTCTTCAATAGAAAGAGAAGAAAGACGAACCCGACGAGGGCGACGGCGATGGTGAATACATTGAACCCCTTAATGTTTGCGCCCGCGATCTTCAAGGGGGCGCTGCCGAAGGCGTCAGGCAGTGGGCGCGGCGCGCTCTGGAATATGATCGTGGTAAACGCCGTGATGGCCAGCAGGATGCCCAGCGTGGCCACGAGCATGACCAGCGGAGACCTGGCCCGCTCTCGCATGTACACGTACAGCCCCCTGTACAGCGCCAGCCCGACTATGCCGGCCAGAAGACAGGAGACGCCCCAGCTAAGGTACAGCCCGGAGCCGGGGGAGTCCGCCACGAGGAGACCGCAGTACGCTCCTAGTGCGACTCCGGCTATTGCGCCCACGACCAGGACCGGGATGGCACTGGCCCTTGGGAACACGCTCCTGTATCCAGCATGGAGGACCCACACGACAGCCACAGTCACGAGCACGCCGACGGCCGGACTGAGAACCGTGTGGATATTGGCCGGGTAGCCAAGCACGAAGCCCATGTACACACCGGCCGCCGCGCCGATCAGCAGGCCGACGGCCCGAACAACGGTCGGGTTGAAGCGGCTCCTCAGGCGGGAGCCGAAGCTCGCATGGAACGACCACGCGACGACTCCGGCGGTCACCACCGCGAACAGGATATTGAGGATAGGCTCGTTGACCTCGTAGCGCCCGCCCAGAGTATCGTGTGAGCGGAGGTAGAAGACGCTGTATGCGCCGAGCGCGGCCGCTGCGCCATAGTACAGGTCGAAGAACCAGACCGTGCTGTACACCAGCGTGAATCCCATTGCGAGCAGGGCATACACGGCGCCGACGGCAAGGCCGTTGAAGGCGAACTGCATGGCCTGGTCAGGGGACTGGGTGATCTTCCAGCCGACGTAGAGCACGACCAGCGCAGTCAGTACGATTGCCAGGGTCGCGCTACGGCGACCGCGGTATCTGAGCAAATGATCCCTCGAAGCGAGATGGGTGTACAGGTCGAATGTAGCGTGGGACCGGCTCGAGAAGGTCTCGAACTGGCCCCACGAATTTCACGGAAATCTACTACTGCATCATCATCGGAGCCGGACCGAGAACCCTATAGCCCTGGTTGGCTTCAGTCCGCTCAGCCAGAGGCAGCACTTCAACCACGACGTTGGCCAGGCCAACGACCTCGCCCCTCTCGTCGAAGCTGTAGCTCTCTCCAATGGTGCCGCTCCAGGTGATGCCGTACATGCAGTCGCGGAAGCCATCAGCGTCCTGGTCGTCACCGGTCTGCTTCAGGCACTCGGCGGTGATGTACACATCGTCGTACGCAGAGCCTAGATACCACGGAAGGGTGACGTAACCGTAGCGCGCACGGAACCTGGCGAGCACATTCTGTGCCTTCTCGTTACCGGGGTCGAGGTCGGTAATAACCGCCTTCATTCCGGTAGCTGCGTCGCCCGCGATCTCCAATGCGGTCGTGCCAACGGGGACGATCTCAGAGTAGAGCGACCCCTCGTAGCCGAGTTCGCGCACCTGCTTCACCACCGTGCCGCCGGTGAACTCGGACTGCGCGGCGATATGTATGGCATCCGGGTTCGCGCCGATCAGCTTGGTCAACTGTGACCTGAAGTCAGTCACGTCAGAGGCGTAACGCTCCTCTCCTACGATCTGACCGCCCAGCTTCTCGAACTGCTCGACGGTGGTCCTGCGGACACCCTCGGCGTAGTCAGTCGCCTCAGTGATCGTGGCGAGCTTCCTGACGCCGTCCTCCCACAGCAGGTTGCCAGTGTCGATACCGAGCTGTGCGTCGTTCAGGGACGTGCGGAAGATGTAGTCGCCCGCGTCGGCTATGTCCGGGTTGGTGGCCAACCCGGAGAACATGACGACGCGGTCCTCTTCAGCCAGCGGCGCCGCTCCGAGCATCGCACCGCTGCACGACGTTCCGAGAATGATCTTCACACCGTCCACGTCGGTGAGCTTTCTGTACGCGGTGATCGAGTCTTGGGCGTTGCACTTCTCGTCTTCGACGATCAGCTCCAGCTTGTGGCCGTTGATGCCGCCCGCGGCGTTGATCTCGTCGACGGCCATCTGCTTCGCCTGCACGGCGACTCTGCCGTAGGTCTCGCCTGGACCGGTGACAGACTCCATCACGCCAATCCTGAACGGCTTCATCATCATGTCGCCGCCCATGGCCATGGATGTGCTTGGTGCTGGCCCGAGTACCTTGTAGCCCAGGTTATCTTCCGTGCGCTCGGCCACCGGCAGGATTTCTACCACCGCGTAGGACAACCCGACCACTTCGCCCATGTCGTCGAAGCTGTAGTCCACTCCGATAGTGCCACTGAAGGTGATGTCGTACATGCAGTCTCGGAAGCCGTCAGCGTCCTGGTCGTTTCCGGTTTGTCCCAGGCACTCGGCGGCAATGTATACCGTGTCGTAGGCTGATCCGAGGAACCAGGCGAGGGTAAGGTACCCGTAGCGCTCGCGGAAGTTGGCCATCATGTCCTGCGCAGTCCGGTTGTTCTGGTCCAGGTCTGTGGGAATGATGGACTTAACACCAGTTGCGTGGTCTCCTGCTATCTCGAGCGCAGTAGCGCCTGTGGGAACGCTCTCGGTGTAAATCGGGCCGGTATATCCGAGCTCTCTAGCCTGCTTGATGATCGTTCCACCCGGCAACTCCCCCTGGGTGGCAAGGTGCAGCGCGTCTGGGTTCGCGCCAATGAGCTTGGTGATCTGAGTCCTGAAGTCCGTCGAGTCGGACGCGTAACGCTCTTCGCCCACGATCTCGCCGCCCAGCTTCTCGAACTGCTCGACAGTGGTCCTGCGAACGCCTTCAGCGTAGTCAGTCGTCTCGGTAATAGTCGCCAGACTTCGGACACCGTCGACCCACATCGCGTTGCCGGTATCTACCCCAAGCTGCGCGTCGCTTATTGCGGTGCGGAAGATGTAGTCGCCCGCATTGGCGATGTCGGGGTTAGTGGCGGATGGAGAGAACATGACTACTCCATCCGCCTCAGCAAGCGGAGCCGCTCCGAGCATAGCGCCGCTGCACGTTGTGCCCAGAATGATCTTCATCCCGTCCACGTCGGTCAGCTTCTTGTACGCGGTGATTGCGTCCTGCGCGTTGCATTTCGAGTCTTCAACGACCAGTTCCAGCATCCGGCCGTTGATGCCGCCTGCGGCGTTGATCTCGTCCACGGCCAACTGCTTGGCATTGACAATCGGGTTGCCGTAGGACTCGCCCACGCCGGTGAGGGAGTCCATCGCGCCGATCCTGAACGGATCGGGGGTCATAGCCCGGGCCACAGCATCTTCTACTGCCATCCGGATATCTACATCGGTGACTCCTGGGCGGTCTGCCAGAGCCCTGGAAATGGCAGCGGCGACCTCCGCTTCGGTCAATCCTGGTGTCTGGCGAGTGAGCGCGTCTGCGATGGCGCCTGCCACCTGAGCCTCGGTGACGCCGGGCCTTGCAGCCAGAGCCTTGGCTATCGCGTCTCCCACCTGTGTCTCGGTCAGACCGGGCGTCTGCTCTGCCAGCGCACCGGCGATGGCGCCCGCAACCTGCGCCTCGGTGACGCCGGGCCTTTCAGCCAGCGCCCTGGCTATCGCATCGCCCACCTGTGTCTCGGTGACGCCGGGCTGATCGGCCAGCGCCTTCGCGATGGTGCTGGCGACCTGTGCTTCGGTGACGCCGGGCTGGGCCGCGAGTGCGGCCTGAACGGCGGAAGCGACCTCGTCGGGGGTCGCGCCTGACGGCTGAGACTCCATAGCCTTGCTGATCAGTGCCGCGAAGTCCGGAGTTGGTTCAGGTGCAGGCGCATCTCCACCCGAACAGGCCGCCGCAAAGAGCGACAATAGCACCACCGGGACCAACAGTGTTATCAGTCTTAGTCTGCCCATTTTGACCTCCTCGCCTGTTGCCCGCGTGCCACTGCATGTGGCCTCTTTCAGGTTCATTCATTCTGTACCTGTGTGCTGGGGTAACATTATACACTTACCTTATATATGTGTACGACGATGTGCGTGAAATCGGTTGTGGAGATGTCCTCAGCGTGTGTGCGAGTCCATAGGAAACTCACCAAGTAGGCAAAACGCGCGGCCCGTCCTACGTCTGCGGGCTTCCGACCTCTCTCCAGAGCCTGCGTCCGACCGAGAGAGCCAGAGCCACGAACAGAGCGTCCATGATCGGGAAGTACACGAGGTGGGAGGTGACCGCTCCGCCGGTCTCGCTGTCCGGGTTCAGCGTCCAGAACCACTCCCAGAAGAACAGCATGGTCAGCGCGATAGCGCCGTAATAGACTAGGTTGAGTCGCAGGTACTCGGTGACGATGAGCTCGTCGGCTCCACGGACATGTTTCCGCAGGTAGGCTACAACCAGGATTATCAGCACGCCGGCGGCCATGAACCAGTTCAACACCTTCCATACCGGGTACTCAGGCGACCCATCGTGGAACAGCGGCGTCGCTATGAGCAGCACCGCCGCCGCAACCCCGGTCGCGACAAGAAAGACTGCCAGAATTCTCTTCACCAAATCCATGATGCCTTACCTCCTTTGCTTCTGCCTGTTAGGGTATTCTAACCTGCCCCAACTCAAGATGGTCTGGGAATGAATGTCCAGTCCGCTATCTGTTCGTGGACTCTGCCCTGTCACAGGGCGAAGTCGTCGAAAAAGGAGAGGAACATGTCACAGGAGGAAGTGCTGCTGGTTACAACGGACGAGGTGCCGGGAAGGAAGGTAGTCGAGGTCCTGGGACTCGTCGAGGGCAGATCGGTGAGAGCACGTAATGTAGGGCGCGATATTCAAGCCGCCGTACGTTCCATCGCAGGTGGGCGTGTGGGAGTCTACGTGGAGTTGCTGGCAGAGACCCGGGAAGAAGCGGTGTCGGAGATGATTAACGCGGCCCAAGATATGGGAGCCAACGCCATCGTCGCCGTGCGGATGGCCACCTCTCAGGTAATGAGCGATGCTGCCGAGGTGCTCTCTTATGGGACAGCCGTGCGGCTGGAGTAGCTCGGAAGACCTTCCGACTTCTTAACTCGGCGCGAATGGTTGCTCGACACTGGCAGGCAGGCTTGGACGGAAGACTACCCTCCAGTTGCCGATTACACGAACGCTCCATTGACCGGGAGCCTGTCCCAGATTAGTAGGCGTAGCCCTACGGGATCGAGAGTCCCCTCTCCCTCAGGGAGCTGACAGGGGTAGGCAAATGTGCAGTCAGCTATGAGTGTCAATCAGCAAACCCCCTCTCCCTCAGGGCTTAGAGGGGTAGGTATTTCGCAAATCGTCATTCCGGAGTAGGCCGGAATCCAGGGGCTGGGGCGTCCTTCGACAAGCTCAGGACGAACGACTTATTGGTTTGCCTACCCCTGTCAGCCCTCAGGGAGAGGGCTAGGGTGAGGGTGGCGTGATCCGCCCACCAACTTGGGACAGTGACATTGACCGGCACGGTCGCCTCTCAGTGTGTGTAAGCGTGCACCGGGCAGATCCATGTCTCTCGGAGAGCAAACTGCACTATGATGCGCCTGATGCGACCAAGCATATCCAGAGGTAGGCGGCTCGGATCGTCTTGCTCCGCGAGACGTTTCAGCCCCTGGTGCCTGAACTCCATAAGGCACATTATGCCTTATGAGGCTTAGAGTACTCAACATGGAACTGCGTACTTTTGGCGTACACATTCGGCACACCACAGCCCCTATGGAGCGCCCACCCTGCAGACGGTGTGTTGCACTAGCTCCCAAGGCTGAAAACAGGGCATAGTTGCCATAACACTCAGAAGATGAACCAAAGGCAGGGCAACTTTCGTCTTCACCTACACCGACGACTTCACGCGCAACCCCCTGGCGACTTCCCGGATCCGGGCCAAGCTGGCCTTGGCATAGTCTGTAGCCTCGTAACGCTGAATCTGTTGCTCTTTCAGGCCGATGCGCTCTGCCAAGTCCTTCTGAGTCATTCCTTGGGCGATGCGCGCGCTGATTAGCATAGTGGGCAGGTCAGACACCACTTCGAGTTGCTTCACCTCGAACTTACCCGCCTTCAGAGATTCATACGCTTGTAGTTCTTCCCTCAGGTCCACTAGCTGGCCACTGACCGCATCCTCTTGAGCCTTGGCGATAAGCGGATGCACGTCAATGTCCTCTTGGTTACGACTTCTCAGCTCCGCAAGTGTCTGCTCAAAGCGATTTACCTGCGTCTTGGTGAACCGGTACTGGCGTTCGTTCTTTATCATGTCAGTCCCTCCAGGTCGATGGCGACGATCCCCTTAGGCTCGCCCGTGCCCGTGGCCTGAAAGAATTCGAGAAAAGACAGCCCTTGGGGATCCGCAGGGACCGACGCTGGAAACAACTCGCCATAGTACTTGTTCTTCTGTGCGACCCGTTTGGGGCGGAGGTCCAGGAGAACCGGATCGAGCGCCAATGGATCGACTCCCTCCTCTTCCCAGCAGGCATCGAAGTCGTTCGGATATTCTTTATACGTAACGAAGCTCCCGTCGATATAGGCTGTCCGGCAGCCGGCGTTCTTCAGGCTCTCCAAGGCAGCTCTCAGTCCTGTCAGGAGGTGTATTCTCCGGGGGTTGTAGCCGAATCTGATTAGCAGTTCGTCCCACTCGGCCCTATGCACTCCTGGTGGAAGTAGCCCCTCTGGGGTGAAGTCCGGCAACATACCACAACGTTAACGTTGTGGCCCAACAATGTCAATTATTTTGCGTCACGGGCATACAAAAGCAGCTTCCTAGGCCCCGCTCCGCAACCAGTCCCAACACCCACTCAGATCCCTAAGCGACCGCACCTATAAGTGCCAATCGACCCGATTGAACACATCGGGTACATCTGACGGTGGTGTGATGTCGGCAACACCACCACAAGCACATCCTTGACCACGATTGCCCAGTCGGCTTCTTGGGCAGGAATCATCTCGATGCTACGAGCCTGTATCAGTTTAGTCGGCAGTATCACAATGGCCGGGGCGAGTCTGAAACCTGAGCCTTCAGACGAATGCGGGCGAGACGCCCGCGCTCCCAGGGTGTGCCTACCAACCTGAGACAGGTTCGAGATGCTCCCCACGTCTTGACAGCATGTGACACGCATCTTACGTTACAATAGCTGTAGCCGATGCGTCCTCAGCTACGGCGATTCCGGCGGCGCAGCCGACACTTCACAAAGAGATCTCCCATGTCCGACCGTCTCTTGGATCAGATCGATGAACCGGGCGACCTCAGAGAACTGACTCACGAAGAGCTTGCCCAGGTTGCGCAAGAGGCGCGAGACATCATCATCTCCGTGATAACGGAGCGCGGCGGTCACCTCGCTTCGAACCTGGGTGTGGTCGAGCTCACGCTGGCGCTGCACCGCGTGTTCGACAGCCCCAGGGACCGCATGGTCTGGGACACGACCAACCAGCTCTACACACACAAGCTGGTGACAGGGCGGCGCGACGAGTTCAAGGATATCCGGCTCGAGGGCGGCCTGTCCGGGTTCGGGGAACCCAGCGAGAGTGCGCACGATACGCTCGCGGCGGGACACGCCGGCACCGGACTCTCAATCGCTCTCGGCGTCGCGGAGGGAGCAGCGAACCAGAAGCTGGACTCCTGGACCATCGCGGTGGTGGGCGACGGAGCGATGACTTCAGGCTCAAGCTTCGAGGCGCTCAACAACATCGTGCACCTCAACCCGGAAAAGTTCATCATCGTCCTCAACGACAACGGGATGTCCATCTCCGAGAACATCGGCTTTCTCACCAACTGGCGCAAGCGTCTCATCACTCATCCCGAGTACCAGGCGATGATCGAGCGCATGAAGGCGCTCTCCAAGAGGGTACCCACGGGCGAGCTGATGTACGACCTGGTCAAGCGGTTCAACACGGCGCTCGCCGGTTTCATCGTGCCCACGATGTTCTGGACCGAGATGGGCTTCCAGTATCTTGGACCCATCGACGGGCACGACTTCAAGCAGCTCGAACAGACACTCAAACAGGCGATGACCCCCACGGGCCTCGTGCCGGTGGTGCACGTGGTGACTCACAAGGGTCACGGCTACGAGCCCGCCGAGGATGACCCTGTAAGGTTCCACCAGCCAAGCTCGCCGCTGGGAGACAGCTCGGGCGCGCCCACGTACTCGAGTGTGTTCGCCCAGACAATCTCGCGCATCATGCGGGAGGACGAGTCGGTCGTCGGCATCAGCGCGGCGATGCTCGAGGGCACGGGACTGGTCGGCGTCCAGCGCGAATTCCCGGACAGGGTCTTCGACGTGGGCATCGCTGAGCAGCACGCGGTCAGCATGGCGGCGGGTATGGCCTCGGCGGGACTCAATCCCTTCGTCTCGATCTATTCGACGTTCCTGCAGCGGGCGTTCGACCAGATAGTCCACGACGTCTGCCTTCAGAACCTGCCCGTTACGATCATCGCCGATCGCGCCGGCATCGTGGGCGAGGACGGCAAGACGCACCACGGCGCGTTCGACATCACATACATGCGGTGTCTCCCCAACGCGGTCGTGGCGGCGCCGATGGACGAGAACGAGCTCCAGCACCTGGTCTATACGGCGTACAAGCACCGGGGTCCATTTGCAATCCGCATCGCCAGGGGTGCCGCCGTCGGGGTGCCGCTCGACAGCGACCTCAAGGAGCTTCCACTCGGCAGGGGTTCAGTGATACGGGAAGGCCGTGACGTCGTGATCTTCGGCCTGGGCAAGGCGAGCAACGCAGCCGTGGAGGCGGCGGATATGCTTACCGAGTACGGCATCGAGTGCGGCGTGGTGAACCCGATCTTCGTGAAGCCTCTCGACATCGACCTGCTTCTGGACACTGCCCGCAGCGTCCCCCGCATCGTCACCGTGGAAGAGAACGTGCTGGCCGGAGGGTTCGGCTCGGCAGTGCTGGAAGCGCTCGCTGAGGCCGGCATGGATGACGTGTCGGTGAACCGCATCGGTATGCCGGACTTGTTCGTCGAGCACGGCACCGCCGCCGACCAGCGCCACAGGCTGCAACTGGACGCCCAGGGCATTGCCGAGAGGGTTCTCAGCGGCTTCTTCCCAGACGCAACGAAGAGGTCTCAGCAGGAAGTGGCGGCAGGGGCGTAGCGGGCCAGGACTGCTCCTCCGGTCCGGCTTCCCCGACGCTACTACGTCACGATCGCGACGCGCGTCCGTCCCACTTTGGAGACCTTTGTATAACTTTGTCACTCTGGCGAAAGCCGGAATCCAGAGGAGCGTGGGTGGTGCCCGGTAGCTTGTGAACAAGCCTTTTTCACCCTCACCCCAACCCTCTCCCTGAGGGAGAGGGGGATATTTACGCTCGGCATTGGCACCTACAAAATTGATACAGGCTCAGCGGCGAGTCCCTACACGGTTTCGCGCGGTCTTTCACTTATAATGCGCAGGTGATCCAGCAGGCGTGCGCCTGGGGTCTTGCAACCCGAATTCAACTGACCCCGGATGTCGTGGAGGTATCTCTTGGGAAGACGTCAATCCGACACTCAGGCCGACACTCAGGCAGCCGCTCAGAACAACGTGGGTGCAACACGGGCGGGCACACTCATACATAACTCCCTGGAGTGGCGCTGCGTAGGGCCGTTCCGGGACGGAAGAGTCGTCTCGGTTGCGGGGGACGTCTCCAACCCGATGGTCTTCTACTTCGGGTGCGCCGGTGGGGTGTGGAAGACCGACGACGGCGGCACGTACTGGGAGAACGTGTCGGACGGGTTCTTCAAGACTTCCGCGGTAGGGGCTATAGCGGTGTCCGAGTCCGACCCGAACGTGATCTACGCCGGCATGGGAGAGTCCTGCACCGCAGTTCCGAGGCTGCACTGGACCTCCCGCGCGGATGGGATGTACAGGTCAACCGACGCGGGAAGGTCCTGGGTTAACGTGGGGCTGGAGAAGACGCGGTACATTGCGCGACTCAGAGTACACCCGAACAATCCCGACCTCGTATATGCCTCGGTGCTAGGGCACCTGGAGGGCCCGGACACAGAGAAGGGAGTGTTCAGGTCGGACGACGGCGGAGGGTCCTAGGAGCGAGTGCTGTTCCGCAGCGAGAACGCGGGATCGAACGATATATGGATGGACCCGACCAACCCGCGAGTCATATACGCAACGACGTGGGACTCCCGACGCAGCTACTGGAACTCGTACAGCGGAGGCCCGGACAGCCGCATATACAGGAGCCTGGACGGGGGCGACACCTGGACGGACCTGACGGACAACCCCGGACTTCCGAACGTAATAAAGGGGCGAATCGGCGTAACCGGAACGGCCGCGAGATCCGGGAGGGTGTGGGCGCTCTTCGACGTGGGCGGCGCGGCCGGCGTGGCGGCGCTTGCCGAGCTTGGGGGCAGAACCGGAGGGCTGTACCGGTCGGACGACTGGGGGGGAACCTGGGAACACGTAAACGACGACCCTGAGATGACGGTGCGGCCTCACTACTACAATCACATCTTTGGAGACCCGCAGAACCCGGAGGTCATATACAACCTCAACCAGCCATTCTGGAAGTCGATAGACGGCGGACGAACGTTCAACAACCTGGAACTACCCCACTACGACAATCACGATCTCTGGATCGACCCGAACGACTCCAACCGCATGATAAACGGCAACGACGGCGGCGCATGCGTGACTTTCAACGGCAGCGATTCGTGGTCGTCGATCTACAACCAGCCGACGGGCGAGTTCTACCACATCACGGCGGACAGGGAGTTCCCATACCGCCTGTACGCCACCCAGCAGGACAACTCCTCGATCAGCGTGCCAAGTCGTTCGAGCAGGGGAGCGATTCGATGGTCGGACTGCTACTCGGTCGGCAGCTCCGAAAGCGGCCACATAGCGGTCAGACAGGACAACCCGAACATATCGTATTCCGGCGCGCTGGGAAGCTCGCCCGGAGCCGGGGCAATCATGCTCCGGTACGATCACTCGAACGAGCAGGTGCGTGTCGTCACCGTGTGGCCGGACCTCACCTGACTGACCGTGCCCGGAAGAAAGTACCGGTTCGAGTGGGACAGTCCCATAGTGTTTTCTCCCCACGATCCGAACGTCCTGTATTCAGCGGCAAACGTGGTGTTCCGGTCCGTGGACGACGGGTCGAGCTGGCAAGTGATCAGCCCCGATCTGACGAGGGACGACGTGTCGGACAGAGAGGACTTCGATCCGAACACGAATATCGCGCCTTTCGAGCGCTGTGCGATCTCGAGGTTCGCCGAGTCGCCCGTGCAGCAGGGGGTATTCTGGACAGGCTTCAGCGACGGGCTGATACACGTATCCCAAGACAACGGAGCGACCTGGACCGACGTCACCCCCGACGGTCTGCCGGTGTGGACTCCGGTGTACGGGCTGGAGGCGTCGCCTCACGACGCGGGAACGGCCTACCTCGCGGCGGCGCGATACCAGCACGGCGATTACCAGCCCTACCTGTTCCGGACCAGAGACTACGGCGCAACCTGGGCAGCTATCAGCCAGGGCATCCCCGAGGGTGACTACACACGGGTCATCAGGGAAGACCCTGAACGCGAGGGTCTGCTGTACGCCGGGACCGAGGGCGGTGTGTACGTATCCTTCGACGACGGGGAATCATGGAACTCGCTCCAACTCAACCTGTCGCCTGTTCCCATACATGACATTGTAATCAGGGACGGCGACCTGGCGGTCGCGACCCACGGGCGGTCGCTGTGGATACTGGACGACCTACCCACTCTTCACCAGTTCGGGCAGTTTGAGGACGTGGAAGCCGGCGCGAGCGCTCATCTCTTTCGTCCCAGGCCCACGTATCGCATCCTCTCTGAACCCTACGGATACTGGAATCGTGCTGCGGGACGCACCAAGCACTACCAGCTCAGCCTCGGAATTCCGGCGACGTATCGTATTGCCGAAACCGAACATGGGACGCGGTCCATCACGCCAATCGACGCCGGTCAGAACCCGCCCGACGGAGTTGTGGTCACATACTTCCTGGGAACAGAACCGGAGGAGGAAACCACGCTCACGTTCATGAACGCCAATGGTGAGGTCATCCGGCATCTCTCCAGCCGTGTCGGGACTCCCAGCGTTCCGACGAAGCAGGGCGTGAACAGGTTTGTGTGGGACATGAAACACGAGGGAGCCAGGCGTGTCGAGGGAGAGTCCGAGGCGGGCAGGCCGATGTATATCCCCACAGTATCTCCAGGTACCTATCGCGTACGTCTGCAGGTAGGCGAGGAGACATGGGAGGAGCGGTTCGACGTACTCGTCGACCCGAGGGTGAGCATATCCCAGAAAGACCTGGAACAGCAGCACGACCTGCTGATAGCGACACGCGACAAGGTGTCGGAGTCCTCAGACGCCGTGTCGACAGCCCGCAGTATCGTCTCGCAGATCGAGCAGTGGACTGACCGTTCGACCCGCCTGGGCGGGCAGGAAGTGGTGACGGAAGCGGCGGAAGGACTGAGAGAGAAGCTGTCGGTGATCGAGGACGAGCTGCTGCTGGGAAGCGTAAGCTCGGACACGCCGATCGAGGCGCGTTCTACGCCAGGGGGCTGCGCTCCAGGCTCGCCTCGCTTGGGGACACTGTCGGAATGGCCGACGGCGCTCCGACGCAGCAGTCCTACGACGTCTACGAGGAGCTGCGTTCCAGGATAGACACCCAACTGGATGCCCTGCGGAGCGTTCTCGGCGAGGACGTCGAAGCCTTCAACAGCATAGTGCGCGAGCTGGACATATCTCCGGTGATTCTCGGAGAAAACCAGGGCAATCGCACATAACCGGGGCCGGCTTTGGCAGGGCCTCCTACACCACCCTGCTGGACTCCTGCCTTCGCCGGAATAACGATTGACGGTGGCAGGCTGAAGTCCGAATGTGATTGCCCTGCGCAATAGTCATTAAATTTGACACTGTCTAAGAAACTAGGTAAAATCCGCGTTTGTCGCCACTTGTTGACGGCTTACCTTTTGTCTGTTCCCAGATTCGACGCACGGTAGGGGTCTGTAATGCCCACAGTCAATCAGCTAGTACGGAAGCCGCGCCGCTCCAAGAACAAGAAGGAGAAGGCCCCGGCACTCCGATATACGTTCAATTCGCTGAAGAACCGCACCCGCAGGGGCTCCGGCTCTCCGCAGAAGCGCGGAGTCTGCATTCAGGTGCGTACACAGACCCCAAAGAAGCCGAACTCGGCGCTGCGAAAGGTCGCCAGAGTGCGGCTGACCAACCAGATGGAGGTCACCGCGTACATCCCCGGAGAGGGCCATAATCTCCAGGAGCACTCGGTTGTCCTCATCAGGGGCGGACGAGTCAAGGACCTACCCGGAGTGCGATACCACATCGTTCGCGGTGCGCTGGACACCGAGGGCGTGACCGACCGAAAGCGCGGACGCAGCAAGTATGGCGCGAAGAGGGACCCAAGAGTCCTTTAGTAGAGCGGCCCTAAACCAGAAACGATCGAGGACATTGGATGGCGCGAAGACGCAGAGCCGAGAGGCGCGAGGTCATACCCGACCCAAAGTACTATAACGTGGAGCTTGCCCAGTTCATCAATAAGGTGATGCTCAACGGCAAGAAGACTGTGGCTCAGAAGATCGTGTACGGCGCGCTGGACATTGCGTCCGAAGAGGTCCGTCGTCCGCAGGAGGAGGTCTTCGAGCAGGCGATTCGGAACACGATGCCGATGGTCGAGGTACGATCTCGCAGGGTCGGCGGCGCGACCTACCAGGTCCCGACCGAGGTGCGTCCGGAGCGCAGGCTTGCGCTGTCGATGCGATGGATAATCCAGGCGGCAAGGTCGAGGCGCGGCAGGCCAATGGCCGAGCGGCTTTCGATCGAGCTGGCCGAGGCAGCTCGCGGACAGGGCGCGGCCGTCAGGCGCAGGGAAGACCTGTACCGAATGGCCGAAGCCAACCGCGCTTTCGCGCACTATAGGTGGTAAGCGCCGGTAGCAATTGGAGGTCGATTCGGTCTTCCATCCGAACGAATTGATTTGGCAGAATGTAACGTCTCACCAAACGGGGTGAACTAACCGAGCGACCAGATGCCTCCGTAGGGGCGGGTCTGCGGACCCGCCCCTACGATGGTTGTTGACAGGGAAATAATTCCCGCGCCCACGGGCGAAGCTGCAAGGCAGAGATGAACAACGGTCTACTTGAAAACACCCGAAATATCGGGTTCATAGCGCACATAGACGCCGGCAAGACGACCGTCACCGAGCGTGTGCTCTACTTCGCCGGTCGAATCTACAAGATCGGCGGCGTGGACGAGGGCACAACCGCCATGGACTGGATGGCGCAGGAGCGAGAGCGAGGCATCACCATTACCTCGGCTGCCACAACCTGCACCTGGAAACAGTACACCATCAATATCATAGATACCCCAGGTCACGTGGACTTTACGGCCGAAGTGGAACGAAGCCTCCGCATACTTGACGGAGGCGTCGTCGTTTTTGACGCGGTTGCAGGCGTGCAGCCGCAGTCGGAGACGGTATGGCGTCAGGCGGACCACTACCATGTCCCCCGCATCTGCTTCATTAACAAGATGGACAGGGTGGGGGCGAACTTTTTCAGGGCCACTGACTCCATCGCCCGCAGGCTGAACGCCAACCCCGTAGCCATACAGATACCGATTGGCGAAGAAGACGACTTCCGGGGCGTGATAGACCTCGTGGACGAGAGGGCGTTCTTCTACGAAGAGGACGGCCCTGCCGTTCCGCGCGAGGGTCCGGTCCCTGAAGAGATGATCGAGGAGTTCAGGAACTACCGCAACGTGCTGGTAGAGAAGGTCGCCGAGACCGATGACGATCTGATCATCAAGTACCTCCAAGACGAAGAGATCAGCAAGGAGGAGATCAAGCGTGCGCTCAGGCGAGCGACGCTCGACTATAAGGTGGTGCCCGTACTGTGCGGCACTGCGCTCCGAAATCGCGGGATCCAACCACTGATCGAAGCAATCGGCGATTACCTCCCCTCCCCTCTGGACGTTCCTCCCACCGAAGGCAAAGACTACTCGAATGGCGAGCCGGTCGAGCGCCACCCCAGCGATCCTGACACGCCATTCGCCGCGCTCGCTTTCAAGACGGTTTCCGATCCATACATCGGCCGCCTGGTCTATTTCCGTGCCTACTCGGGAAGCGCAGCGAGCGGTTCGATGGTGTTCAACGCGACCAAAGGCCGCAGGGAACGACTAGGGCGCCTGGTGCAGATGCACGCCAACAGGCGGGAGGAGATCGGAGAGGTCAAGGCCGGTCAGATTGTCGCGGCGGTCGGACTGAAGACCACCACCACCGGAGACACGATCTGCGGAAGCCGGGACGACGCCGCGGTGCTGGAGACGATAACGTTCCCAGACCCGGTGGTCTCGGTGGCCATCGAGCCGCGTTCGCGCACCGACCAGGACCGGCTATCGGACTCGCTCATCCACATGTCGGATGAAGACCCGACATTCAGGGTCGCCTACGACGACGAGACCGGTCAGACGATCATCTCGGGAATGGGAGAGCTCCACCTCGACATCATCGTGGACCGGATCAGGCGCGAGTACAACGTAGAAGCCAACGTCGGACGCCCGAGGGTCGCCTACCGGGAGACCGTGACAGGCGCAGCCCTCGCAGAGGGACGTTTCATACGCCAGACCGGTGGTCACGGCCAGTTCGGCCACGTATGGATGGAGATAGAGCCTCTGGAACGCGGCGGCGGCATCCAGTTCGAGAGCAAGGTATCCGGCGGGGCCATACCAACCGAGTTCATACCAGCAGTGGAAGAGGGCGCTCGCCAGGCGCTCGCTTCCGGCCCTATCTCCGGGTTCCCCGTGGTTGACGCGAAGCTGACGCTGATTGATGGGAGCTACCACGAGGTTGACTCGTCGAAGATCAGCTTCCAGATCGCGGGCTCCATTGCAGCCAAGTCGCTGCTTACAAGGGGCAGGCCCACACTCCTGGAGCCGGTCATGAAGCTCGAAGTAGTCACTCCGGGCGAATTCCTGGGCGACGTTCTTGGAGACCTGGGGCGGCGCAGGGGACAGATCAGAAACATAGAGGGCGTCGGTGACGTCCAGTCAGTGCGGGCCGAGATACCGCTCTCCGAGAGCTTTGGCTACGCAAACGCGATCAGGTCCCTAACCCAGGGCCGCGCGAGCTATACGATGGAGTTCGACAACTACGTCGAGGTCCCCAGAGAGTTGGTCGAGAGCGTGTAATGGTAATCGACAGCAGGCAAAAGATCAGAATCATCCTAAAGGCGTTCGACCACAGGATCCTCGACCAGTCCGCCGGACAGATAGTCGAGACCGCCGAGAGAACAGGCGCGCGGGTCTCCGGGCCAGTGCCGCTCCCAACCTCGATAAAGCGGTTCTGCGTCATCAGGTCCCCGCACATAGACAAGGACTCGCGGGAGCACTTTGAGATAAGGACGCACAATCGGCTGATCGACATCCTGGAGCCGACTTCCAAGACGATCGATCAGCTCACGCGTCTGAACGTCCCGGCGGGCGTGGACATACAGATCAAGTTGTAGCGCACGTCCAGATGTTCATACATACAGGAAACCACCGCCAATTCCGGATTCCCGCGGTCGCGGGAACGACGGCAGGCAGCGACAGTTAAGAAACGGCAAGACGAAATGTCCATTCATGGAATGATCGGCAAGAAAATCGGGACGACCCAGGTGTTCCGCGACGATGGAAGGTCCGACGCGGTGACCGTCATACAGGCCGGCCCATGCACCGTCACCCAGATCAAGACCGAGAAGGCCGACGGCTACACCGGCGTCCAACTCGGTTACGACGAGGTGAAGAGGCTCAACAGGCCGGAGGCCGGACACCTCAAGGGCACGGGCAAGAACTTCCGTGTGCTGCGTGAATTCGGCATCGACGACCTGTCCGAGATTGAGCTCGGCCAGCAGATCGACGTCAGGCTGTTCGAGTCCGGAGATCTTGTGGACGCCACGGCTCGGGCCAAGGGCAGGGGATTCCAGGGCGGCGTGAAGCGGCACAACTTCCGGGGAGGCCCGAAGACGCACGGCCAGTCGGACAGGCACCGCGCCCCCGGCTCGATCGGAGCCGGAACCACGCCGGGCAAGGTCCTCAAGGGTATGAGAATGGCCGGACACATGGGCGACAACCGAGTGACCGTACGCAAGCTGGAGGTCGTGGAATCCGACCTGGACCGCAACCTGCTGTTCGTCAAGGGCGCAGTGCCAGGGGCGAGAAACTCGCTGGTCCTCATCAAAAAGTCCGGCACGCGCAAGCGCAAGCTGCGATAGAAGAAAATCCCCCTCGTCCCCGGATCAAGTCCGGGGCAGGCTCTAACCTTCTCCCCCAGAGAGAAGGAACAAGAGGAAAGGCTGAAGTGGAACTAGAAGTCAGAAATCTAGCGGGCGAAGTGACCGGCACGATTACGGTCCGAGACGACGTCTTCGGAGCGAAGGTCAACCCCGCGCTGATTCACCAGGTCATGGTCGGTCAGCTCGCGAACCGCAGGCAGGGCACGGCCAAGGCCAAGACCCGCGCCGAGGTCGCCGGTGGCGGCGCAAAGCCGAGACCGCAGAAGCACACCGGCAGGGCCAGGGCCGGCTCGATCCGGTCGCCCATCTGGAGGGGCGGCGGCGTGACCTTCGGACCACGTCCCAGGAGCTACAGGCACAACACGCCGAAGCGGATGCGGAGAGGCGCGCTGCTGAGTGCGCTCTCAGGCAAGGCGCAGGAGGGCAGCCTGGTGGTGGTCGAGAACTTCGACCTTGCCGAGACGAAGACCAAGGTCGTCGCGCAGGTGCTCATGAATCTTGGAGCGGGCCCTTCGGTACTCCTCGCCGCCGACGGCGCCGGCCAGGACGCGCTGCGTGCCGCAAGGAACGTACCGCGACTGACCATGAAGCCGGGCCGCACTCTGAGCGCGGTCGATCTGCTGAGCCATCGGACGGTCGTCATGACCGTCGAGGCGGTCCGCAACGCCGAGGCCGTCTTCGGCGGCAGGTTTGTGAGGAAGTATTCCGCGAACGGCGACTCCGACGGCCAGGGAGTCGATTCGGACGCCGAGCTTGCAGGGGTGGAGGAGTAGATCATGGACCTGCACCCGTTCGAGATTATCCGGCGACCGGTCGTCACTGAGAAGAGTACGCTTCTGCAGGACGAGGACCGCTACACATTCGAAGTGGCGAAGACGGCCACCAAACACCAGATCAAAGAGGCGGTAGAAGAAGCGTTCAACGTAAGTGTGCTGAAGGTCAACACGATGACGGTCAAGGGCAGGCGCAGGCGCCTCGGCCCCAGATTCTCGATGTCCCGGAGCTGGAAGAAGGCAGTCGTCCAACTGGCCCCAGGGAACACGATAACGATATTCGAGGGTGTTTAAGCTATGCCTCTGAGAGTCCAGAAGCCCATGACGCCCGGCCAGCGCGGCCAGGTGCGTCAGACCACTGAAGACATAACCACATCGCGGCCCAAGAAGTCGCTGCTCAGGCCGCTGAAGAAGCGGGCGGGCAGGAACCACAAGGGTCGCATTACCGTTCGGCACCGGGGCGGCGGACACAAGCGCCGTTACAGGTTGATCGACTTCAAGCGCAACAAGACGGGAGTGCCCGGAGAGGTTGCGTCCATCGAGTACGATCCGAACCGCTCCTCCAGAATCGCGCTCATCAAGTACGCGGACGGCGACTGGCGGTACATACTGGCCCCGAACGGACTACAGGTTGGAGACCCCGTCGAGGCCGGGGAGCAGGCCGCAATCAGGGTCGGCAACGCGCTGCCACTGAGGTCGATCCCCTCCGGTACGCAGGTCCACAACGTGGAGCTGCACGTCGGCAAGGGCGGTCAGATAGTCAGGGGAGCAGGGACCAGCGCACAGGTGCTGGCTAAAGAGGGAAAATACACGCTGCTGAGGCTGCCCTCGGGCGAGATGCGCAATGTGCTGAGCGACTGCATGGCGACGGTCGGGCAGCTCAGCGCTCTGGACCACAAGAACACCAAGCTCGGAAAGGCCGGGCGAAAGCGGCATCTTGGACGTCGTCCGGAAGTGCGCGGCGTGGTCATGTCTCCGAGAGACCATCCGCACGGAGGCGGCGAGGGACGCTCGCCGATCGGTATGCCCGGGCCGAAGACGCCGTGGGGCAAGCCCGCCCTCGGATACAGGACCCGGAGGAACAAGCGTACGGACAAGTTCATCGTCCGTCGCAGGTATCAGAGGTAGCATTCAGCAGTCAGCCAACTGTCGATTTCTTGTCGGCAGAGGGAGAGAAACGCTCTCTGCCGTAACGGTCAGTAGAAGGAAAGAAAGAATGTCAAGGTCGATAAAGAAGGGGCCATACGTACATGAAAAGTTGGCCAAGAAGGTCGATATGGCCAGGAACAGCCCGTCGCGGCAGGTGATACGCACCTGGTCGAGGGCTTCGACGATCATGCCCGACATGCTCGGCCTGACCATCGCGGTACACGACGGCAGACGCCATGTGCCGGTGTTCATCACCGAGAACATGGTAGGCCACAAGCTGGGGGAGTTCGCCCCGACTCGAACCTTCAGGGGACACTCCTCGAAGTCCGAGCGCGCCTCGGCAGTGAGATAGAGGTCCTGCCATGCCAGTAAACGCAACCGCCAAGAACACAGGCATTTCGGTGAAGAAGCTGCTGCCCATCCTGGACCTCGTTCGAGGCAAGAACGTACAGGATGCCATGGACGTCCTGGAGTTTCTTCCCTCACCGGCCGCGGCCTCAGTGGCGCGTGTGGTGAAGTCCGCCGCGTCGAACGCCGAAGAAGAGATATTCGCGCGGCCTGCCGACCTGACAATCACCCAGATATACGCGAACGAAGGCCCGAGGCTCAAGAGGTTCAGAGCCAGGGCCAGGGGCCGCGCCACAAAAATCATAAAGCGCAGCAGCCACATAACGGTGGTGGTGGACGAAAACGAGGAGCTCTAGCTTGGGTCAGAAAACTCACCCGATAGGATTTCGTTTAGGAATCGTCAAGGACTGGCAGGCACGGTGGTTCGCCAGTAAGCCGGATGCATACCGCAACCTGGTGCTCGAAGACCTCCAGGTGCGCGGTCGGATAGCGGAAGGCTACCCCGACGCGGGCATCTCACGGGTTGAGATTGAACGAAGCAACAACGACGTCACCGTTACTATCCACACCGCGAGACCCGGTATCGTGATCGGTCGCGGTGGACAGCGCGTAGAGGAGCTCCGAAAGGACCTCGAGCGCATCATCAGGCGGCGAGCCAGGCTCAACGTCCAGGAGATACGTCAGCCTGAGCTGGACGCCTTCCTGGTCGCTCGAAACGTGGCCGACCAGCTCGAGCGCAGGATCGCGTTCCGACGAGCCATCAGGCAGACGCTCGGACGCTCGATGCAGGCGGGAGCCGAGGGCATCAAGATCATCTGCTCGGGCAGACTCGGCGGCGCCGACATAGCAAGGTCTGAGAAGGCAATGGAGGGGCGGGTCCCGCTCCACACGCTGAGGGCTGACATTGACTACGGACTTGCCGAGGCGGCGACGGACTTCGGACGCATCGGAGTGAAAGTGTGGATCTACAAAGGGGACATCCTCCCGGAGACCACACCTGAGCCAGAGATCGAGGAAGAGATCTCCCCGATCGAGGTCACACTGTCGGCAACCCCGGACCCGGTTCCTGAGCCTGCCGCACGGGTCGTCCAGGCGGCCCCGTCCGCACCCGTCGCCCCAGTGGCGCCAGCGCCGCGGCCGCAGGCCGCACAGCCGATGCCCGGGACTCAATCGGCTCCGGCGGCTCCGGCGGCTCCGGCACCCACGACACAGCCATCGGCGACCCCACAACCAGCACAAGAGGGCGAGAACAATGCTTCAACCGAACAGGGTTAAGTTCCGCAACATGCACCGGGGCCGACGCAAGGGCATGGCGGTAGCCGGAAGTAAGATCAACTTCGGCGAGTTCGGTCTGAAGGCGACCGAGTCCGCGTGGGTAACCTCGCGCCAGATCGAGGCCGCCCGACGCGCGATGACCCGCTACGCCCGCCGAGGCGGGAAGCTGTGGATCCGCATATTCCCGGACAAGAGCGTCACGGCCCGCGCCGCTGAGACCCGCATGGGCAGCGGCAAGGGGGCCGTCGACCACTGGGTAGCGGTGGTGAAGCCCGGTCGCGTGCTGTTCGAGATCGCGGGCGTGCCGGAAGAGACCGCCAAAGAGGCTCTTCGGCTTGCGTCGTCGAAGCTGCCGATGGGCACCAGGATCGTCACGAGGCTGCCGGTATAGGCTGCACGCCACGAACGGCCCAACGGGAATCAGCAAACCCACAGATACAGGACTGAAATATGCCGATAGACGACATAAGGGCAATGCCCGCAGACGATCTGGCGACGGAGTTGTACGAGACGCGGCGAGAGCTTATGAACCTCCGCTTTCGAGCCGCGACCATGCAGCTCTCAAACGTGAACGAGATAAGCAAGACGAAAAAGCGGGTCGCGCAGATCCTGACGGTTATGCGCGAGCGGGAGATTGGACTGTCCACATAGTCCGAGCCGGCGACAACTGCACGCGGAGCGAGCGCAAGCTCAACCCCGCACCAGGGATCTGAGAGAACACAAGCATGAGTTTCGAGAGAAGAAAAGTCCGGGTGGGCAAGGTCGTAAGCGACAAGATGGACAAGACCGTCGTCGTGGTCTACCAGTGGAGCCAACCCCATCCCATCTACAAGAAGGCGGTCAGGCGCCAGACCAAGTTCTACGCGCACGACCCGGAGAACCGGTGCAGCCTCGGTGACACGGTGCGGATCATCGAGTCGCGCGCTTACTCCAAGACAAAGCGCTGGAAGGTCTCGGAGATCCTGTCGAGCATAGAGATAGCCGAAGTCCAGCCCGAAGAGATCGAAGTGGACGAAGACATTCTGTCGGCAGCCGCAACGGCAGCCGCGCAGATGGAGAGCCAGTCGACGGCCGAGGCCGGAGACGACCAGGCGTAGAGCGACGATTCGACGGCAGCACCAGCGATCAAGGCGAGACATCAGACATGATCCAGATTTACACCAGGCTGAAGGTTGCAGACAACTCAGGCGCGAAGATCATTAGCTGTATCGGCGTCCCCGGAGGCAGCGGCAGGCAGTACGCTCACGTCGGTGACGTGATCGTCGCGTCCGTAAAAGAGTCGGCTCCGGCCGCAGCCGTGCGCAAGGGAGAGGTCGTAAAGGCCGTGGTGGTGCGAACCAAGCATCCCTCCCGGCGCGTGGACGGCTCTCGGATAAAGTTCGACGATAACGCGGCAGTGATTATCAACGACGACCAGATGCCCAGAGGGACGCGCATCTTCGGCCCGGTCGCTCGTGAGCTGAGAGACAGGAACTTCATGCGGATAGTATCCCTGGCTCCGGAGGTGCTCTAGTGCGACTCCAGGCTAACGATAACGTCCTGATCGCCAAGGGCAGGGACAGGGGCAAACGCGGACGTATTACGAGGGTGCTGCCCGACAAGAGCAGGGCTATCGTTGAAGGTATGAACGTCGTGAAGCGTCACCAGAAGCCCACCGGCGCGTTCCGCCAGGGCGGGATCATCGAGAAGGAGCTGTCCGTCTCCGTAGCGAACCTGAAGTTCTTCCACGAGCAGTGCGACTCTCCAAGCCGGTTAGGCGTGAGTTCTCTGCCGGACGGCACCAAGGTGAGAATCTGCAAGAAGTGTGGTGAAGTGATCGAATGACGCAGCAACAGTCAGAAACGTCACCCCGTACCCCGATACGGGGTCAGAAGGCCGAACAGAACGGCGCCCAGAGCTCGCGCTCGCGCCCCAGGCTGCTGGTGATGCTCCGCAACGAGGTGGGGCCACAGATGATCCAGGAGTTCGGCTACACCAGCCCAATGCAGGTGCCGAGGCTGGAAAAGATCGTGATGAACATCGGTATGGGAGAGGCGCTCCAGAACGCCCGCGCCATGGAAGCGGCCACCGCGGACCTGACCGCCATCAGCGGCCAGAAGCCGCTGGTGACCAGGGCAAAGCGGTCGATCGCCCAGTTCAAGATCCGCGACGGCATGCCCATCGGCCTGACAGTCACCCTGAGGGGACTGCGGATGTGGGAGTTCTACGACCGGCTCGTCAACTCGGCGCTGCCTAGAATACGGGACTTCCAGGGCGTGTCGAGAAACTCGTTCGACGGCAGGGGCAATTACTCACTGGGCCTTCGCGACCAGGTGATATTCCCCGAAATCGACTATAACGCGATAGACAGGCTGAGAGGTCTGCAGGTGGTCATAGTGACCACCGCGCCCAACGACCAGGAAGGACTGAGGCTGCTGGAGCTGCTCGGTATGCCGTTCGCGAGGACGCGCGACCCGATGCTCGTGTAGCGCAGTCTTCAGTTGAGAACAATCGGTAGTTAAATCGCCCGGCTCAATCAGGAAACGACAGGTCTGACAAGATGGCGAAGAAGTCAAAGATCGCACGCTGGAAGAAGCCACAGCGGTTCAAGGTCCGTGAGCACAACAGGTGCAACAACTGCGGAAGGCCGAAGGCATACATCAGGCACTTCGGGCTCTGCCGCATCTGCTTCAGGAATATGGCGCTTACGGGGCTTCTGCCCGGTGTGCGCAAGGCCAGCTGGTAAGGAAACGGAAGAATGGCAGTGACAGATCCGATCGCGGATATGCTCACGCGCGTCCGCAACGCGGTGAACGCGCGTCATGAGTCGGTAAACATCCCGGCTTCGAAACTGAAGGTTGAGCTGGCCAGAATCCTGGCTGAGGAGGGCTTCATAGAGAGCTACGACCTCGTCAGGACAGGCACGCCTCAGGCTAACATTAAGGTCAAGCTCCACTACAGGAGCCGCAGCGAGCCCGCGATCACGGGCTTGAAGCGGGTGAGCAAGCCGGGGCTTCGAGTCTATGTGGGTAAGGGGGAGATCCCCCGATACTACGGAGGACTCGGAGTGGCTGTGATGTCCACGTCTCAGGGAGTTATGACCGGACGGCAGGCGTGGCGCACCGGCATTGGCGGAGAGCTTCTCTGCTACGTGTGGTGAGCCGCGAATGCCAGCCACCCTCCCCCTCTCCACAGGGAGAGGGTTGCCTCAGCCGGAGTTATGGAAAAGGTAGAAAATGTCCAGAATAGGTAAACAGGCGATTCCCGTGCCCCAGGGCGTGGACGTTCAGGTGAACGGACAGGCTGTGACGGTAAAGGGGCCGCGCGGCGAGCTGAGCCAGAGCTTCCACTCGGATATGTCTATCGGGAGGGATAACGGCTCGGTGCTCGTGGACCGGCCCAGCGACTCAGGAGAGCACAAGGCGCTCCACGGACTCACCCGGAGTCTCATCAACAACATGGTGGTCGGGGTCAGCGAGGGCTACGTGAAGACTCTCGACCTCGTCGGAGTCGGCTATCGCGTCGCTCAGAACGGCGATGGGATCACCCTCAGCGTAATGCTGAGTCACCAGGTAAACATAAACCCGCCGGACGGCATCACGCTTGAAGTCGAGGGAAACAACCGGATCCGCGTGCGCGGAATCGACAAGCAGGCAGTGGGCCAGATGTCAGCCGAAATCAGGAAAGTGCGACCGCCCAACGTGTACACCGGAAAGGGTATCCGGTACCAGAACGAAGTCGTACATCTCAAGGCTGGCAAGAGCGCCAGGAGGGTATAAGGTGCCACAGTCAAAGATGCGCAAGGCGCGCCGACAGATGCGCCACAAGCGTGTACGCCGAAAGATCACAGGTACTGCGGACCGCCCGAGATTGGCGGTGTTCCGCAGTCTCAATCACATCTACGTCCAGGTGATAGACGATTCACACGGGCATACCGTCGCGGCGGCATCCAGCCTGGAGCCATCGATACGCGGGAACGTCAACAACGGCACGCGAAAGTCGGAGGTCTCGACGATGGTCGGGACGCTGATAGCCGAGCGCGCGACCGAGCAGGGCGTTAAAGGCGTCGTGTTCGACCGAGGCGGATTCAAGTATCACGGCAGGACGAAGGCGTTGGCAGACGCCGCCCGCGAAGGGGGTCTGGTTTTCTAGATGACCACCAATTACCGATCTCAACAGCAGCGACCCCAGTACCAACAGCGATCCCAGCAGCAGCGACCGCAGCAGCAGCAGCGATCCCAGTACCAACAGCGATCCCAGCAGCAGCGACCGCAGCAGCGATTTCAACAGCAGAACGAAGACCCGGACGAGCAGCACCTCGTTGAGAGGGTCGTCCGTATTTCCCGCGTCGCCAAGGTGGTCAAGGGTGGACGTCACCTGAGCTTCAACGCCGTGGTGGTGGTTGGAGACGAACAGGGCAGCGTCGGCGTCGGCATGGGCAAGGCGGACGCCGTGCCCGACGCCGTCAGAAAGGGTGCGGTCAAGGCTCGAAGCAATATGATCGAGGTCCCGCTCAAGGGAGCGACAATCCCCCACGATGTCGTGTCGAAGTACGGAGGCTCGGTGGTCATGCTCAAACCCGCGGCGCCGGGCACCGGCGTCATAGCCGGAGGCGCGGTCCGGGCGGTCGTCGAGCTTGCAGGTGTGCGCGACATTCTCACCAAGTCGCGGCGCAGCAACAATCCAGTCAACGTGGTCAAGGCGACGTTCGAAGGCCTGAGGCAGTTGAGACTTCCAGAGGTTGAGATCGCCAAGCGCAGGCAGTTCGTCGAGGAAGTTAAAGAACGGCAACGCGTCGCCGAGGCTCGCAGTGCGGCCAGACAGGCCGAGGCAGCCGCAGCGGCAGCCTCAGCCTCAGCCTCAGCCTCAGAAAGCGTGTAAGAAGTCCCTAACAAACGTTCGTGGTGAGCTTGTCGAACCATGAACCGCCCTTCGACAAGCTCAGGACGAACGATGATATAAGCTCAGAGAGCAGCCCAGCTTCACAATGATCGGCTTGGACAACTCAGAGCAGTAGAGAACAGTACCAATGGCGAAGATAGCGATTACATGGAAGAAGAGCGCGATCGGATACGAGCGCTCCCAGAAGAGGGCGATCGAGGGCCTGGGTCTGAGACGTCTGAACCAGACGGTGATCCATGAAGATTCGCCGTCGATCATGGGCGTTGTGCACAAGGTGCGACACCTCGTGACGGTGGCCCCGGTCGAAGAAGACTCGCAATAGCCCGAGAGAGCGACTGTTTCGATATGCAGCAACACATGATGCGGTCCCCAAAGGGGGCAAAGAAGAACCGAAAGCGCGTTGGCCGTGGAGACGGCAGCGGAATGGGCACCTACTCGGGTCGCGGCCTCAAGGGACAGAAGTCCCGAAGCGGCAGTAGTTCGATGGTCAAGTTCCAGGGCGGGCAGCTATCGCTGCTCAAGCGGCTCCCGAGCATTCGCGGATTCACCAACATTTTCAGGCAGGAGTACAGCGTCGTCAACATTGACCAGCTCGCCCTGTATCCCGCCGGAAGCGAGGTGACTCCCGATTCGATGGTCCAGGTCGGATTCGTCAAGAACATGAACAGCCCCGTCAAGGTGCTGGGCAGGGGAGACATCGACGTGGCAATCAGCGTTTCGGCGCATAAGTTCTCCGCAGCGGCAAGGTCTAAGATCGAGGCCGCGGGTGGAACAGTCACGGTGACCGAGTAGTCAGTATGCGTCAGGCACAGGCAGGAAGGGCGCAGCAACAGTCGTCGCGTCCCCAGCTCATACAGTCGATGATCGACGCGATGCGGGTCCCCGACCTGCGGTCGAAGATCCTGTTCACGTTGGCGATGCTCGTCGTGTTCCGGTTCGTCGCCCAGGTACCGGTGCCGGGCGTCGATACCCAGGCGCTGTCCCAGGCTTTCCAGCAGCAGGCGCTTCTTGGATTCCTGGACCTCTTCAGCGGCGGGGCGCTGTCTAATCTCAGCGTAGCGGCCCTGGGCGTGTACCCGTACATCACGGCGTCGATCGTGATGCAGATCCTCGTTCCGGCGATACCGAGCCTGAAGGCGATCTCGCAAGAGGGCGACCTCGGACGCCAGAAGATCAACCAGATTACGCACTACGCCACGGTCCCGATCGCGTTCCTGCAATCGTGGGGCCAGCTCACGCTGCTTCGACAGTCGGGTGTTCTGCCCGGAGTGGACTTCGGATTCAACATCGGCACGCTGGCCATGCTGGTCTCGATGGTCGCCGGCACAATGTTCCTCGTATGGCTGGGCGAGCTCATCTCCGAGCGCGGGCTGGGCAACGGAATCTCGCTGATAATCTTCGGCGGCATCGTTGCTAACTTCCCGACAGTCGTCGGGCAGGGTTTCCTCGAGACGAACCCGGCGGGAGTGCTGCTGCTGCTCGCCCTGGGGTTTGGGATCATATTTGTGATCGTGCTGTTCAACGAGGCGCAACGGCGCGTTCCGGTGCAGTACGGCAGAAGCGTCTATCGCGGAGGACAGATGCAGCGACAGTCGGGGTCGACCTTCCTGCCGTTGCGGGTCAACAGCGCGGGAATGATACCGCTGATCTTCGCGTTCAGCATCATCATCCTGCCCGCGACGATCTTCAGCTACTTCCAAAATCCGCTTTCCGACTCGTTCTTCTCCAAGTTGGCGAAGTTCTTCACAGACACGCTCGACCCTGCCAATTTTCCGTACTGGATAGCCGTCTTTATCCTCGTCGTCATTTTCACGTTCTTCTACACGCTGGTTGTATTCCAGCAGCAGAACCTTTCGGAGAACTTGCAGAGAAACGGCGGGTTCATTCCGGGAATCAGGCCCGGCAGGCCGACCCAGGAGTACCTGAACAGGGTAATAATCCGCATCACCTGGGGCGGCGCGCTATTCCTGGGAACTATTGCCATCATTCCATTCTTCGTAACGCAAGTGACTGACGTGCGCGCGCTGACTCTCTCCAGCACCAGCCTGCTGATAATGGTGGGCGTGGCTCTCGACACTATGAGACAACTGGAAGCGCAGCTGTTGATGCGCAACTACGAAGGGTTCATCAGGTAGTCGGCAAGAATATGAACATCATACTCATGGGACCGCCCGGATCGGGCAAGGGGACACAGGCCGCGAATCTCGCGGACAGCCTGGCTGTACACGCCGTATCCTCGGGCGACCTGTTCAGAGACCACCAGCGTCGCGACACCGAGTTGGGGCAGCTCGCCCGCTCCTACATGGAGCGCGGGGTGTACGTCCCGGACGACGTGACGATCGGCATGATAACCGAGTGGATCAACGATCCCGGTCACGCGTCGGGATTCGTTCTGGACGGCTTTCCGAGGACCCATGCGCAGGCGCAGGCGCTCGATGGCGCGCTCTCAGACCGCGGCGGGATCGACCATGTGATATTCATCCGGGTCTCGGACGACGAGTTGGTGAGCCGACTCAGCGGCAGAGTAATCTGCACGGAGTGCCAGCGGCCATACAACCTGAATTCGTCTCCTCCCGAAACTTCGGGGAAGTGCGATGAGTGCGGCGGCGAGCTGTACCAGAGAGATGACGACAAGGCAGAGGTCGTGGCCAAGCGAATCGACGTGTACAACCAGGAGACGGAGCCGGTTGTGGACTACTATCGACAGGCGGGCAACCTCAGCGAGATCGATGGAGAGCAGCCGGTGGAGGACGTCGGCGCGGCGCTGGCCGAAGCGGTCGGAGCTCGCCTTGTTGGGTAGTCTGGGTTTTTGTAAACTGACTATTACATATCTAAGGGTAAGTTCATCGGAGCAGTCTATTCGGGGTGAAACCTTCACACCCGGCGATCGGCGGTTTCGCCACTGGAAGTAGCGAGCCTGGTCCATAGAATCCCAGGGCGTACGATATCGACGGGAGAATGTTACGCAGATGGCCCGAAGGCCAAGTGGAATTACCATAAAGTCCGCTCGCGAGCTGAGTCTGATGTTCGAGGCAGGCCAGATTGTCGCCCACGCAAAGGACAAGATGAAGGAAGCGGTTGAGCCGGGAATAGAGACCCGGGAACTTGACCACATTGCCGAACAGACAATCAGAAGTTTGGGAGCGATACCTTCGTTCAAGGGGTACAACCCAGGGATGTCTATGCCATACGCGTTTCCGGCGACGATATGCGCGTCGCTGAACGAGCAGATCGTTCACGGGGTTCCGGGCAAGAGACGACTGAAAGAGGGCGACATACTGAAGGTTGACGTCGGAGCCATCTACGAAGGGCTACACGGAGACAGCGCCTTCAGCATAGGAGTTGGCGAAACGAGCGAGGAGGCGCAGCGCCTTATCGACGCGACCAGAGAGTCGCTGGAACAGGGAATCGCAAAGATCAGAGCCGGAGGCAGGATCGGAGACATTTCGAGCGCGGTGCAAAGCTATGCCGAAGGTCTCGGATACGAGGTGGTGAAGAAGTACGTAGGTCACGGCATCGGTTTCAATATGCACGAGGAGCCGCAAGTCCCAAACTACGGACGGTCCGGGCGTGGAGCGCGGATCAGACAGGGGATGGCCCTCGCGGTCGAGCCGATGCTCAACATAGGGACATCCGAAACACAAGTGGAGGCCGACGGCTGGACCGTCTCGACCGCGGACGGAAGCCTATCGGCACACTTCGAAGATACGATTGCAATTACTGAAGATGGCCCGGTTGTTACAACCCGCCTGAGTGTCAACGGCACCGGGGACGATTCGAAAGGAGCCTGATGGCAAGGAAACAAAAGGAGGCGATCGAGGTAGAGGGGACTGTCACTGAGTCTCTGCCCAATGCCAGCTTCAGGGTGGAGCTGGCCAATGAGCACAAGGTACTCGCATACGTGTCCGGCAAGCTGAAGCTGAATTTCATTCGCGTGCTGCCGGGCGACCGTGTGCTGGTCGAGCTCTCTCCCTACGATCTGACACGCGGCCGGATTACCTACCGCTTCAGGTAGGAGAGCCGTCCGAATACTCCTCGCCCCGCGACGATACACCTCCGTGGCGGCATGGCCACGCCGTGTCGTTCGAGTACGCCAGGGCCGTTCGACAATCGAGAGATCTGAGGTTCATTATGAAAGTGTCCGCGTCAGTCAAAGTCAGATGCGCCAAGTGCAAGGTGATACGAAGGCACGGAAGAGTGCTCATCATCTGCGAGAATCCAAAGCATAAGCAGCGGCAGGGGTAGATAGAGATGGCCATAATCTCAGGAGTGAACATCCCGGACAACAAGCGGGTAGAAGTCTCGCTGCGCAGTATCTACGGTATCGGACCGTACCAGTCCAAGGACGTCTGCGAGAGGGCGGGGGTCCTTGACAACCCGAAGGTCAGAGACCTGTCGGATGCGCAGCTCAATCGTATTCGCGAGATCGTCGACCGCGAGAAGGTGGTCGAGGGCGATCTCAGACGCGAAGTCAATATGAACATACGCCGGCTAATGGACATCGGCTCGTATCGGGGCCTGCGACACAGGCGCGGCCTACCGGTCCGGGGACAACGGACCAAGACGAACGCCAGAACCAAGAGAGGCAAGCGAGTTGCCGTCGCCGGACGGGGACGAACCACCACCAAGAAGTAAGGCTGAGAACAAGATATGGCAAGAAGACCACGATCACGGCGCAGAGAGCGCAAGTCGATTCCGGTGGGCAGGGCGTACATCCAGTCCACCTTCAACAACACGATAATCACGATCACGGACCCGCAGGGCAGCCCGATCACCTGGGGCAGCTCGGGCACCGTCGGGTTCAGGGGGTCGCGAAAGTCTACGGCGTTTGCCGCTCAGCGCGCCGGAGAGGATGCTGCCCGAAAGGGTATGGAGCACGGTGTCAGGCAGGTCGAAGTGTACGTGCGCGGTCCGGGCTCCGGTCGCGAAGCGGCGATCCGGGCGCTGCAAGGCGCAGGCATTCTGGTGACATCTATCAGGGACGTCACGCCCATCCCACACAACGGGTGCAGGCCGCCAAAACGGCGCAGAGTCTAGCACAACGGGAATTCGGGTGTGGAAGAGCAGTCGTCGCAACGGCAATTCGGACAGCGTGGCCTGGGGGATATTCTCAACGAGACTTTCGTAATCTACGGCAGTCATTTCAAGAAATTCATCGTGCTGATCGCGGTCATCGAGTTGCCGGTCGCCCTGCTAGCGGCGATTCCTGTAGACAACTGGACATTCGGCATCATTTTGAACCTTATCAATTTCATCGCTCTGACGTTCGCGTACGGAGCAGCTATATTCGCCGTAGGGCAGCACTACGTGACCAACCAAGTCAATGTTGGTGGATGCTATTCGAGGGTGTTGTGGCGAGGCAAATCGATCCTGATGCTCGGCGTCGTACAGGCGGTGCTCGGGACAACTTTTCTAGCGGTCTCCGAGGTGCTGATCGAGTCCGAGCGGATTCTGATGCTGCCAGTAGCCCTGGTGCTGCTCGTAATGATGCTGATGTTCGTCATTTACATGACGACGGCGGCGCCGGCGGTAATGGTAGAGGGCTATCGGTCGCTGGGTGCGCTGAGGCGCGGCTTCGCGCTGGCCCGCAGGACGGAGTTCAGGATACTGCTCAACCTGATGGTTTACTCGCTCGTAGCCCTGGGACTGGTGATAGTAATCCTGCTCCCGTTCCTGATCGTAGGATCGGTCACCGCCGCAGGAGATGAGTTCACACTCGTAGGGCGCATAGCCGTCACCGTGGGTGCAATTCTCGGGAGCGTCATTGTGCTTCCGGTAACCTACATACCGGCGACGCTGCTGTACTACGATCTGAGAGTACGCAAAGAGGGATTCAACGTATCGCGCCTCTCCGAGGAGATGGGATTCGCGACAGCCTGAAGTAAGCAAATCCGAGAGGAAAGAGGACAGGGAAAGCCAATGGCAAGATACAAAGACGCCGTCTGCCGCAAGTGCAGGCGCATAGGTGAGAAGCTGTTTCTCAAGGGCGAGCGATGCTACACGCCCAGGTGCGCGGTAGAGCGCAGGCGTCGTCCTCCTGGAGACTCGGTCCCCAGGCGAAGGAGGCCGTCGGAATGGGCTTTGCAGCTCAGGGAGAAGCAGAAGGCGCGCCTGACATACGGAGTGCTCGAACGCCAGTTCAGGAAGTACTTCGATATGGCGCGTATTCGGCCGGGCGTCACGGGCGACAACCTGCTCCAGGTACTGGAGACACGCCTGGACAACGTGATCTACAGGTTGTCGATGGCGGACTCCAGGCAGCAGGGAAGGCAGCTCGTCAACCACGGGCACTTCACCGTAAACGGACGCCGCATGGACATTCCCTCCTACCTGGTGGAGCCGGGCGACGCGATCGCGTGGAAACGCGTGGGCAGAAACGGCTCGACTCCCCAGTTCATACAGGACCTGACGGACGGCATGCCGAAGCGTCCGGTCCCCCCATGGCTGCGGCTCGACATAGCCAACCTGACGGGTGAGGTCGCCTCCCTGCCTGAGGTAACAGAGATCGAGACCGGCATCGACGCGAGACTGGTGGTGGAGTTCTACTCGAAGTAGTGGAATTCAGCAAGGAGAGTGGTGCATGACAACCGATCCGACATTCGTGCTTTACGACTTACCAGAAGAGGAAGAGATAGAGATCCCCGATCCCTCCATCGAGGTGGAGGTGGACGAACCCGAGTACGGCAAGTTCGTCATTGAACCGCTTGAGCCCGGGTATGGAGTGACGCTCGGCAACCCGATGCGACGGGTGTTGTACAACGGCCTGGAAGGGTCGGCGATAACTTCCGTCAAGATCGAGGGTGTTCAGCACGAGTACCAGACCATTCCCAACATCAGGGAACAGGTCACCGAGATCCTGCTGAACGTCAAGGCGATTCGGCTGCGGTCCGAGGTGGACAGGCCCGGCAAGCTGCGGCTGGAGGTCGCCGGAGAGGGGCAGGTGAGCGCCGCGGACATCATGGCGTCGGCTGACTTCGAGGTTGTCAACCCTGAGCTTCACCTGGCGACCCTCGACTCCGTGGACGCGAGGATATCGATCGAGTTGAACGTCGAGCGCGACAAGGGCTACCGCGAGTCTCCACAGGGCGAAGGTCAGTCGATAGGAGTCCTTCCGGTCGATGCGATATTCACTCCTACCAGGAAGGTCAACTACACGGTCGAACGCACGCGCGTCGGCCGGCGCACGGACTTCGAACGGCTGACCCTCGAGGTCTGGACCGACGGTTCCATAACGCCGGTCGAGGCGGTCAAGAAGGCCTCCAACGCCCTGGTCAACCAGTTCTTCATGTTCGCCAACACCGAACAGGGTGCGGAGGAAGGCGTGAACGGCGGTCAGGCTATCTCGATAAGCATTCCGCCCGAGCACTTCGGCATCCCCGTAGAGCGGCTGTACCTCAGCTCGCGCACACTGAACTGCCTGAAGCGCGCAGGCATCGACCGGGTCGGCGAGGTACTCCAGTTTAGCAGGGAAGAGCTGCTCAAGATCAGAAACTTCGGCGAAAAGTCCTACACCGAACTGTATGACAAACTCCGAGAGAACGAACTTCTACCGCCTGAACTCGACCCGAACTTGGCCAACGCCGATGAGCCGGCCGAAGAGGACGCCGTCGAGGAGGAGCTGGGTTGAAATGAGACATCGACTATCAGGAAAGAAGCTGAACCGGCCCACTCAGCACCGATTGCTGATGCTGAGGGGCATGGTGACGAACCTGCTGCTCAATGAGACGCTGAGAACCACCGAGGCGAAGGCTTTCGAGGCGCGGCGAATGACCGAGAAGGTAATTACTCTCGGCAAAAAGGGAACGCTGCACCACCGAAGGCAGGCCGCGGCGCTGCTTACCGACAAGGAAGCAGTGCGGAAGGTATTCGACGATCTGGCGGAACGGTACAGCGACCGCGACGGCGGATACACCCGCTCATACAAGCTGGGCAAGCGCAAGGGCGACGCCGCCGACATGGCGATGGTGGAGCTCGTGAGCTAGCCGCCGAATCATAAACACGACGGGAAACGCCGACAATGCGCCTGGCGATGATTGTCGAGTACGATGGGACAAAGTACAGCGGGTTTCAGTACCAGAAGAACGCCTGCACCATCCAGGAGGAAATCGAAAAAGCAATAGAGTCGCTTACCGGGGAAGCGGTCAGGATCAAGGCGGCGGGCCGCACCGACGCCGGGGTCCACGCGATGGGACAGGTCGTGGCGTTCGATACCGGCGCCTCCTACGACCCCGGGACGGTCCTGCGGGCGCTGAACGCAAGGCTCCCACAGGAAATAGCCGTGAGATCGGTCCACCGGGTAAAGCCGGAGTTCGATCCCCGTCGCGACGCCGTCAGCAGGCTGTACAGGTACACGATCCTGGTGTCCGGGGTCAGGTCTCCGCTGATGAGGCGAACCGCCCACAGACTCCGGCATCCGCCGGACCTGGACTCCATGAGAGCTGCGGCGGTACACATGCAGGGAACGAACGACTTCGCCAACTTCGGCGGCGCTCTGGAAGACCCAGAGGCCAGCACGATCAGGCGTGTCGATAGAATCGAGCTCGTGAGCGACGGCAGCCTTCTCAAAATAGACATAGAAGGAAGCGCGTTTCTCCCCCACCAGGTGCGCAGAATGGCAGGTGCGCTGGTGGACGTCGGAATGGGCAGGTTGACAGAGAGCGACGTAGCAAGGCAGATTTCAATGGTCGGCGATGCCCCGCCGGCCCGGGCACTTCCTCCACAAGGTCTGTGCCTGGTCAGAGTGAAGTACATAGACAGCCCGTTCTGACGACAGATTCAGAACAGGCCGGAACAGGAACGGAAAGAAATGGTAGCAACCTCAAAGTCCTACGAGACCAAGGCTTCAGATCTGAAGCCCAAGTGGCATGTCGTCGATGCCGAGGGCCGGACGCTGGGGCGTCTGGCGACCAGTATCGCGACGATCCTCAACGGCAAGCACAATCCGATGTACGTCCCGCACCTGCTCACCGGGGACTACGTGATCGTCGTCAACGCCGAGAAGATCCGCGTGACCGGCAACAAGGTCGAACAGAAGATGTACTACCGGCACAGCGGGTACCACGGAGGCCTGACCGAGCGGACACTCGCCGACATGCTGGCGAAGCATCCCGACCGCGTAATCCGACAGGCTGTAAAGGGTATGCTTCCGAAGAACTCGCTCGGAAGAAAGATGCTGAAACGAATGAAGGTGCACATCGGCCCGGATCATCCGCACGATGCGCAGGTATCACGCCGAACGGAGGCATAAATGGTAGCCCAGGACCAGCAACACTACTACTACGCCATGGGTAAGCGGAAGACTTCGGTGGCCCAGGTGCGTCTGTACACCGACACGGGGGTCGACCAGGTGAACGGCAGGCCGATGGATGAGGTCTTCCCGTGGGACTCCTGGCAGCAGCTCATCAACCAGCCCTTCGATGTCACGAGCTCGCACGGCCAGTTCCGTGTGGTCGCCAAGATACGAGGAGGAGGGGTTGTGAGCCAGGCCGGGGCGCTGCGTCACGGCATCGCCAGGGCGCTCCAGATAGCTGACCCCTCTATGCGCAGGCCGCTCAAGCGGGCAGGCCTTCTCACACGAGACGCACGCGAAAAAGAGCGCAAGAAGTACGGACTCGCACGCGCACGCAAGGCCAAGCAGTGGACAAAGCGGTAGGTTAGTCGATCGGAAATCGCGTCTGAATCCGAAGTGCGTATGGGTACACAAGACAGACGCGGTCATGAGATATACTTAACTGAAGAGCGCTGGCAACATATCTGCGACGAACATCTGGAGATGTTGGGTCACGAGCGCGAACTGTTCGAGACTATCCGGCTGGGTCGGCGATTCCAAGATTCGGTTCGTCAACACGTTTACCTGTACTACGAAGACTGCTCCGGGCTCCCATACGAGAATACGACGGTCGTCGTAGTTGTACGATTCGGCTACAGTACCGACGGTGATGAGAACAACTTCGTCCTCACGGCCTACCTAGACGACGTAGCGCTCTTTACTTGATGAACTCGGTTCGAATAACCTATGACCCGGAGGGGGATACTCTCTACATAGCCTTCGGCCAGTTGAGAGGCGCGACAGGTTACCAGATTTCGGATCAGATTCTGTTGAGAATGGAGCCGGACGGAAGCGCTCCGGTCGGCCTTACTATTTTCAACTTCATGCACCACATCAATTCGGGGCAAGGAATTGAACTCGGCAGCGTGGACGACGATCTCGTAACTGTCCTTGCCTCAAAACCCGTCAGCCAGTTCCTGCAGATTCGCGATGACGCCGATAAGTCGACTGCCTATCTTCGTGAGCCATCTCTGAGAGATGCCGTGTCAACCTCAATCACGGCATGACATGAAGTCGATATACGCAGGGTCTTTCGATTGTTGAGCACGGCACTAACGAAGCGGTGTCAATCACCCTCACCCTAGCCCTCTCCCTGAGGGAGAGGGGACAACTGTCTGATTGACCAGCCGGTTTCTCAAATAATCGAAAGACCCTGGCGACATATGTCTGCGCCACGCAGTCCGAATCCGCTTCTGTTATAATTTAACCTCACAGATAGCTTTCATTGTCGTCATTCCACTGACTATCGTGGGTCTGCGATGGCTACTCGTTCCACTTCGCGCAACCGCAAATCCAGAAACACCACCGTGCGCCTGTCAATGGCCGCGGAGAACTACCTCTTGTCCATATTCCGACTCGAGGAGCAGAACGTGCGCGTTACGCTCACCGTGCTCGCCGACCACCTCAAGACGCTTCCAATAGACGAGGGTCTGGGGACGTCGCTGCCATCCGTGGGAGGCATGATCCGCCGGCTGAGTCGGGAGGGACTGGTCGAGACTACGGCCAACAAAGAGGTGGTGCTTACGTCCAAGGGCCGGAAGCCGGCCGAGAGCATCGTCCGAAGACACCGACTCGCCGAGTGCCTGGTGGTGAACCTGCTGGGAATAGAGCTACACCTCGCCCATATCGAAGCCCATCGCCTTGAGCACGCGATCTCAGAATACCTCGAAGAGAAGATAGTCAAGGCGCTCAACGACCCCAAGACGTGCCCATTCGGACACCCCATCCCCGGAAGCGGCCACACACCGAACAGGCATACCAAGACGCTGGACAAAGCTCAGCAGGGAGAGGAGCTTGTCATAGACTCGGTGCCCGAGGACGACCATGCGCTGCTCACGTACTTCGTGGAGCAGGACCTCGTTCCCGGACGCGAGGTGGACGTCAAAGAGGCCGCGAGAACCCGGGGGGTCATAACACTCGGTTGCGGCAGCAGCAACATGGTGTTCAGCTACGACGTTGCGGCGAAGATACGGGTGTACCCAAGATAGGCAATAGCCTGCGGCCCCTGTTTCCGAACGGTTTCCAGCAGCTCAGGAGTACGATCCGACTTGATAGACATCACGCGACACGAAGAGTTGATCGTACGCCAGCAGGTTGAGGGACTCGAAGCCATCACGGGATTCGAGACCAGGAACCGCTACGAGGTCCTGACCCCAGACGGTCAGCAGGTAATGTACGCCTACGAGGAGTCCGGCGGTCTTTCCAGGTTCTTCCTGAAGACGCACCGGCCGCTCGACATCCATGTCGTCGACACAGACGGCAACCCGGTCCTCACGGCCAGCAGGCAGTTCTTCTGGTTCTTCTCACATCTGCTCATGAGCGACGATTCGGGCCGCCACGTAGGCGCGCTGAACCGTCAGTGGGGATTCTTGAAGCGCCGGTTTGTGTTGACCGATCGAGACGAGCGACCCTTCGGAGAGATAGTCGGCAGCCTGTTCAGGCCCTATACGTTCTTCGTGCGGGACCAGCGCGGCGAGGAGATCGGTCGCGTAACCAAGCAGTGGTCGGGCCTTCTGAGGGAAGGTTTCACCGACGCCGACACGTTCCAGGTGCTGTTCAACGACTCCGAGAGGTCCGAGGACTTCCGACTCCTGCTGCTTACCGCCGCGTTCGCGATCGACCTGGACTTCTTCGAGAACTAGCGACAAGGCGCGCTGATCACGCTCTCGGAGATCCCGTGACACGTGCAAGAGCGTCGCGGACCTCTTCGGCCACGTCGCGGTCATCCTCTTCCGAAATCGCCCTTTGCAGCGCCTCGCGCGCCGTCTCGCCGCCTATCTGACCGAGCGCCCAGGCGGCGTGTGACCGCACCAGAGCTTCGTCTGAATACAGGGCCTGAACCAGCGCGGGCACTGCCACAGTGTCGCCGATGTTTCCCAGGGCGACGCACACGTTTCTCTGAAGTCCGGCCAGCTTGGCGCGCCGGATCGGGCTGCCGTTGAACCTCTGCCTGAAGCCCTCCTCGTCGAGGCGCAGCAGCGGGATGAGCTCCGGGGCGTCGAAGTCGTGTCGCTTGCGAAACTCGACCTCCCTGCTCGGCGCTGCCTTGCGATTCACCGGGCACACCTCCTGGCAGATGTCGCAGCCAAATACCCAGTCGCCCATCAGCGGACGCAGGTCGCGCGGGATCGGGCCGCGAAGCTCAATCGTCAGGAACGATATGCACCTGCGGTTGTCGATAACGAACGGGGCGACGATCGCATCGGTCGGACAGGCGGGAATGCAGCGGACGCACTCCCCGCAGGTCTTCTTCAGAGGCGAGTCCGGCTTCAGGTGAAGATCGGTGACCACCTCGGCCAGAAACACCCACGAGCCGTGGGTGGGCGTGAGAATGTTGGTGTTCTTGCCGAACCATCCCACGCCGGAGCGCTCGGCGACAGCGCGGTCGTTCATTGGGCCGTCGTCAACGAAGTATCGGGCGCGAACCGGCCCTCCGACGACATCGGGCAGCTCCCGCACGAACCGACGTGTCCTGCTCTTTATCAGGCTGTGGTAGTCGCGTCCCCAGGCGTACCGGGCGACCTTGCCACGCGGGTCTGGAGCGTCGTCCGAGGGTTCACCGGTGTTGTAGCTGAGCGCCAGCGAGACCACCGAACGCGCGCCCTCGAGAAGCAGCCGAGGACGGTTCATCCGGCGCACCCTCTCCTCGGTGTACCAGGGCAGGCCGTCCATCAGTCCTGAGCGAACACGCTCGACCGCAGCCGCCTCGTCCCGCACGAACGGCTCCGCGCCGGTTATGCCGACACGGTCGAAGCCGATCTCGCGGGCGAGGGCTTTTACGCTGTCCTCCAAGGTAGGCAAGCTACGCTCCAGTTCCAAAGGGGTTAGGCAATCGCTGAGTCGACCATGACACTGGTATCACTAGGCGCTCTAGTGGGCATGGAGGTCTTCCCTGTTCCACTTGCAAGGCCCCATATTGCGTCCCACCTTCTGGAAAGATTCCTTCAATTTGGCGACATGCTCCTGTCGGTCAGCGGTATAGTTGTCCATAGTGATTCTGCGGACATTCTTCTTGACATCGTCGTCCATGTCCAGCGTTATGTCCACATCCGTTCCTCGAGGACATATCCCATGCGCCCTCATGGTAGGCGTGGAATTCACCGAGCGTCAAAGGGCTGGCATCAATTAGAGCCTGTAACAGACTTGTGGCGACACACGCTTGAACCGCAGGATACGAATAGATCATGTGGTGCGGTTCGTCACGGTCTGGTTGGAAAACATTCCTCGGAAACTCGAAGATCTATGTTCGACAATACTCATTGACCGTGCAACTATACTCCGTTCCCCCTATGGCTTCGTACATACGCCGCACTCCGGCTAGCGTAATGTTCGCTTTCTGAGGAACTGGTTTAAGAGATTTCTGACGGTCTGCTATTGGTCGATACTTCCTATTCACTGTTCACCTACTCCCTTAGGATTTGTCAATCTGGTTTCGACCTTCGCTTCCTACGCCGGTCGACCTCTCCAGTATGTGGTCAATCAGCCACACCTACATAACTGATACAGACCCAGTCTCAATTGAGTACAGGCGCCTGTGATCCCCGGTGGTATACTGTCATCAGTCGGCTCACCAGGCACGAGAGGCCAGCGATGACCAGCAAGACGACCACTCTCCTACAGGAAGCTGACGGGATCGTCCGATTCCCCGTCTTCACGCCCAAGGACGATATGCAGAACTGGCTCCACTTATACGACTCCTCCGTCCTGACGGCGCTGTCGGTCCACTTTGCGGATCTGCCGAACACCGTCGTGGCCAGCGAGGTGCCGATTGGACCCAACCTGTCCGACCGCGACGACATCCGGATACCGGACCTGCTGGTGGCGTACGACTGTGACCGCGAGCTGATCGAGGAGCGTCGCGGATACCCACTAGAGTTGACGGAGAGACCGCCGGACTTCGTGCTTGAAGTCGCCTCTCCTACGACGGGGGTGAACGACTACACGGACAAGCGTTTGGACTACCAGCGCTACGGGATTCCCGAATACTGGCGATTCGACCCGAGTGGCGGCGACCACTACGATGCCGCTCTCGCCGGCGACCGCCTCGTTGACGGCGTGTACGAGCCGGTGGAAGTGGAGCAACTCGGGGAGGGAGCCTGGCGCGGGTACAGCGAAACTCTCGGGCTTCACGTGTGCTGGGAGCACGGGAAACTCCGTTTCTTTGACGCCGTGACCGAGAGCTACCTGCTCAGCCACCAAGAAGAGGTCGAGGCTCGCCGCGATGCTATCACCAGGGCGGACCGCGCCGAAGCCGAGGTCCGCAGGCTCAGGGCCCGGCTCGAGGAGTTAGGAGAAGGGCGTTAATCGCAGTCTTGTGTCCCTGGAAGGGGCTGGACATTTCGCAGCAGGGCCACTTTCGGAGGAATCGTAAGTCTCTGCGCCATTGACCGAACACACCCCTCCGACATACCATGTTGTAATACCATCGCAGGAGGTGGGCGCATGGCGGACGATGGTCTCAGGATACGATTAGAGTACTGTCAGCACTGAGGCCACGCGCTGCGTGCCGCCTGGATGGCGGGAGAAGCCCTCAGCCGCAACGGTGACTCGATCGCCGAGTTCAACCTGATCCCAAGCACTCACGGGTTGTTTCACATCTACGTCGACGACGAGCTTGTGGCCTCGCACCAGCACCTGCCGGACGCGCATCTGTTCCCTGGCCTACAGGAAATGATGGCCGCGATTCTGGCGCGCATTTGAGTCCAGCAGAGTACGGCTCTCCCATCTCCTCTGACGACCCGGAGAGCGACATTGTCGCATAGCCGGGGTAATTGACGTTCCAAGACTCCGGCCCGTGCCGGCCCATACATGAACAACATAATCCCAGGAGGTTTCCGCGCTATGGGGGTCCGACACCTCAGAGAACTTCGACGAGTATATGGATTCGACGAGGTGGCGATCGCGCCAGGCTCGGTAACGATCAACCCCGAGCTGACCAGCACCGACTTCTCGGTGGACGGGATCAGCCTGTCAACGCCGGTGCTCGGCGGGGCTATGGACGCGGTCTCGTCCCCGAAATTCGCGGGTGAGATGGACAGGCTCGGCGGAATGACCGTAACCAACATGGAGGGTGTCCATAGCCGTTACGACGACCCGCAGAGCGTCATCGAGGAGATCGTGGAAACACCCCAGGCGAAGGTGACGTCCCTCCTTCAGAAGGTGTACTCAGCCCCGATTCGAGAGGATCTGATCGGGAAGCGGGTCGAAGAGGTCAAGGCGAGCGGCGCAAAGTGCGCCGTTTCGTTTACCCCGGCAAGAACCAAGAACCTCGCGCCGCTCGCGGCCGAAGCGGGCGCGGACATGATCGTCGTACAGTCCACTGTCACCACGGCAAGGCACATCTCGAGGAGTGAGCGTGGGCTGCGGTTCCCGGAGCTGCTCGAATTGGTGACGATCCCTGTGATCGTGGGCAACTGCGTGAGCTATGAAGTGGCGCTCGAGCTGATGGAGACGGGAATTCATGGTGTTCTGGTCGGCGTTGGGCCGGGCGCGGCGTGCACGACGCGCGAGGTGACCGGGGTGGGAATTCCGCAGGTCTCGGCCACAATGGACACGGCGGCGGCGCGCGACGAGTACTACGAGCGCACCGGAAGATACGTCCCGATCATTACCGACGGCGGCATCCGGACGGGCGGGGATCTGTGCAAGGCTATGGCCTCTGGAGCCGACGCGGTCATGATCGGCACTCCGCTAGCTCAGGCTGAAGAAGCGCCTGGCAGAGGATACAACTGGGGAATGGCAAACCCGGACCCCAATCTCCCACGGGGGACGCGCGTCAAGGTCGGCGTCAAGGGCACGCTGGAGCAGATACTGTTCGGACCGAGCTCGGTGGTGGACGGGACGCAGAACCTCGTCGGCGCGCTGAACATCTGTCTGGGCATGGTTGGCGCCGAGAACATCCGCGAGATGCACGAGGTGGCAGAGGTGGTCGTCGCCCCTTCCATCAAGACCGAGGGCAAACACTACCAGCTCGGACTGGAGTAACACTGGCCGGATTCTTCCACTTGGCTTTCGACACCACGCAGGGAACGCAACTAACTCTCGAAGATGACAACGCATCTCCGAGGGCAAGGCGTGTCGTGCGCAACGGGTCTCCCAGGAACGATCTTACCCTCAGCGCATACGCGGCGGCCAACGAAGACGTCTTTCCGAAGATCCTCGATCTTTATGTAGCGCCAGGCAGCACAGTTGCCGACGTGACCTACGGCAAGGGCGTATTCTGGAACAAAGTAAGCCCCGGCACGTACAATCTCTTGCCGACTGACATTGCAACAGGTGTCGACTGCCGCGCTCTTCCCTATGAGGACAGCACTATCGACTGCGTCGTCCTGGATCCTCCATATATGCACTCGCCGGGCGGGACCGCCTACTCCAACCACCAGCCATACGAGAGCTACTACAAGAACAACAGTACAGGCAATCGGACCAAGAGCAAGTACCATGAAGCCGTCCTGGACCTGTACATCAATGCCGGCCGAGAAGCCCACCGGGTACTCCGAGATCGTGGAACACTAATCGTAAAGTGTCAGGATGAGGTCTGCTCCAACCGACAGAGGTTCACGCATGTGGAGATCATGCGTGAATACGAAAGACTGGGACTCGTTACAGAAGACCTCTTTGTGGTTATGAGAAACAACAGGCCCGGCGTGAGCAGAATGGCCAGGCAGGTCCACGCGCGAAAGAACCACTCCTACTTTCTGGTCTTCTGGAAGCGTGGAGCGACGGGACCCATCTGGGAGCCGCCTGCTTGAAGCCGCTGGAGCTCATGCTCGAAGTGATCCAAGAGCATACGCCCCCGTCCAAGTGGTCCGGAGCAACACTCGGGCCATTTCGCCAGGTAGCCAATACAAACCGTGGAGACATCGGTGAGGAGTTCATCTTTCGATACCTGAGCCACTCAGGTATTACCGTCGGCAAGGGGGCCTCACGTATCGAGGAATGGGACCTCGAAATTGGCAGCCTTAAATTCGAGGTCAAGACGGCATCGGAAGATCGCGGCGGCTCGTTTCAGTTCAACCACATCCGACTCGACCGGAATTACGACTACTTGCTCTGCTTGGGTATTCGTCCCGAAGAGATACTGTTCAACGGATGGCGAAAAGGAGAGGTGTCAGAGGGCGCTGCCGGAAGCCTCGTGCGAATGGCGGAAGGTCAGAGCGTCACTCATAAACTGACAAAGCGTCCCCGAGATATGATAAAGATTGAAGAGTTGCCCAGTTGGGTCCGGAGCGTTACCTCTGCTCTTGAACCACCCTAGGACCGGCAGACCAGAGAGCCTGCATCAACTTGGTCGGTGTACCGCCCACCGGAACCACAAAAGCCGCGTCCATCATTCCGGCGAAAGACGGAATCCAGAGGGGATGAGGATGAGGTCAACCGCTATTTTCAGTGCCTCCGGCCAAACTGACACAGGCTCCAGACCGGGTGTAGACTTGCAACATAGCTATTGCCAGTCTACACTCTACAAAGTAAGGCATTTGAGCCTAATGTAATGCATGCGAGCATTCTTCATGATCGAATCCGGCATCACCTCGAAAGGACAAACCACTTTGCCAAAGGCCGTGCGAGAAGCCCTATCGGTGCGGGCCGGAGACCGAGTGCGCTATATCATCCAGGATGGAGAAGTCCGTATCGTGCCCGTACGCCCCGTGAGCCGACTCTTCGGCATACTGCGGCATGACGGTCCTGCAGCGACTCTGGAGGACATGGAAAGCGCCATCGCCGAAGGAGCCTGTGAGGGGTGATTGCCCTCGACACCAACGTGATAGTTCGCTATCTCGTGGCTGACGACGCCGAACAGGCGGAGGCGGCACGGGCGCTGATGGAAGGGTTAACGTTCGACAGTCAGGGCTTCATCTGCCGAGAGGTTGCCATCGAGGTCGTCTGGGTATTGGAACGGTTCTACCGGTTCACTCGCGCCCAGATTGCGGACGTCCTGGTCGAGTTGATCTCCACCGACAGTCTGGTCGTCGAGGTTGCCGATGACGTTGCCCGTGCGGCCTTCACCTACCGACAGGGCGGTGTTGGCTTTTCGGACCTGATGATCCTCTCTTCAGCCGAGAGGTCGAGAGCTGTACCGCTCCACACCTTCGATCGGAGACTGGCCCGGATGGAGGGAGCAGCCTTGGTGGAGACTTCGGCTTCCTGATGCGCGGCGCTGGAAGAAATGAACGCCCCCTCGGATGAGGGGGCGTTCTGATTGAGGAGGAGCAAGCTGTAGCGCGTCTATCGACTTCGGGATTCGCCGACAGACAGCGCCCGCTCAGGCCACCTTCTTCTTGTTGAAGTCAGCCAGCTTCAGCGACCTGAGTAGCCGGTCAGTATCCGGTATGTCTCGCATGTAGCCGCACTGGAGGCACTGCCTGTACGACCCGTACATGTCTCTGTTGGTGTGCAGATCGCCCTCACACCGAGGGCACGCTCCGAGTTCAAGCATCTTCTCTCTCCGTGGTTGTTCCCTGAATATCGTATGAGTTAACATGATGCGTATTTATTATATCACTTGACACGCTGCGTATCAATAGCTACTATTGATTACGATGCTGTATCAATTTAGTCGGTGGCCTCGATAAGAGCGTTGCCCCGCCCCTCTGGATTCCGGCCTTCGCCGGAATGACGGCGCGGCTGCTATGGAACCTTCGAGCGGCATACCGACTAAACTGATACAGACTCATTGATTACGAGTCGTCCAGAGGCTATAACGCCCGTAGGACTCGCAGGTTAGTCCCGAATCGGTGACGAGCCCCTGAATTAAAGAAATGGGAGGGACCAGGTCCAATGCAGGAAGGTGTATACGTGATCAGCGTCGCCGCGCGTATTCTGGACATGCACCCCCAAACTTTACGAAAATATGAACGGGTGGGCCTTGTGCTGCCATCACGTACAGGGGGGATGTCCAGGCTCTACTCGGATGAGGACATTGCCCGTCTACAGCTCATCAAGCATCTCGTAGACAATCTCGGCCTGAATCTGGCCGGCGTACAGTTGGCGATGAAGCTGTTCAACAGAATGATCCGGATGCGGACGCAGATGGCTCAGCTAGAAGGGCAGCCTCTCAGAGAAGCTCTCAACGAAAGCCTGGATGAGATGTTCAAGATACTCGCAGGCTGATGTAAGAAAGACCATTGGAGGACCGGACAATATGACTGAAGACCGACAGTCGGACGAAAGTCAGACTCTCGAAGAGCAGATGGAGACCGAACTGGACGAGGTTGCGGATCTCCAGGCGCGCCTTGACGAGACCGAACGTGAAAAAGACCAGTTCAGGTCGATGGCCCTGAGATACAGGGCTGACCTGGAGAACTACAAGAAGCGCGCGACACAGGAGCTGTCCGACACCAGGGAGCGCGCCAACGCACAGCTTCTGCTGAAGCTGGTCGGTGTCGCAGACGACTTTACACGAGCAGTCAACTTCCTGCCGGAAGACGCGGTTGACGGGAGCTGGTACGAGGGTGTGCAGCTGGTGCAGCGCAGCCTGGAGAGCATGCTCCAGTCCGAGGGTCTGTCGCGCATCGAGGCGGCCATCGGCCAACCGTTCGACGTGTCCCAACATGAGGCCGTCTTCTTCGAGCCAACAACCGACGTAAGTGAGGGAGCCGTGGTCCGCATCATCCGAGACGGATACAGGCTCCACAGCCGGGTGCTGAGAGCGGCGCAGGTGAGCGTCGCGCAGGCTCCCGAAGTCAAAAGCACATCAGACGATCAGGACCTTCAACAGGAGATTCAGTAAATGGCCAAAATACTCGGAATTGACCTCGGCACGACCAACTCTTGCATGGCCGTGATTGAAGGCGGCGAGCCGCGCGTGATCGAGAACGCGGAGGGAGGCCGGACCACGCCGTCGATGGTCGCGATAAACCCGCGATCCAGCGAACGGTACGTCGGCACCACCGCCAAGCGACAGGCGGTGACCAACCCGGAAAATACCGTCTTTTCGATCAAGCGGTTCATGGGCCGCAGAATCGACGATCTGAGCGTGCAGGGAGACGTCGATCTGATGCCGTACAAGATCGTCCGGCACTCCAACGGCGACGCCCACGTGGAGATGGCGGGCGGCAACCACGCACCGCCCGAGATCGCGGCCATGGTGCTGCAGAAGATGAAGCAGGACGCCGAGGCAAACCTCGGCGAACCGGTCACCCAGGCGGTCATCACGGTCCCGGCCTACTTCGACGACAGCCAGCGGAACGCGACCAAGGACGCGGGCCGTATCGCGGGGCTTGAGGTGCTGCGCATCATCAACGAGCCCACGGCGGCCTCGCTCGCCTACGGCCTCGACAGGAACTCGGACGAGACGATCGCGGTGTACGACCTCGGCGGCGGGACGTTCGACATAACCATCCTCCAGATCGGCGATGGAGTCTTCGAGGTGATGGCCACCAACGGCGATACGCACCTCGGCGGAGACGACTTCGACCAGAAGATCATCGACTGGATCGCAGAGGAGTTCCGCAGGGACCAGGGCATCGACCTCAAGCACGACCGGATGGCGCTGCAGCGGCTCCGCGAGGCCGCTGAGGGCGCGAAGATCGAGCTGTCCACACTGATACAGACGGAGATCAACCTGCCGTTCATCACCGCAGACGCGTCGGGCCCCAAGCACTTGGTCATGACACTCACCCGCTCGAGGCTGGAGCAGCTGGTCTCCGACCTGGTCCAGCGCACAGTCGAGCCGTGCCGCAAGGCGATGAGCGATGCGGGCGTCTCCGCGTCGCTCATCGACGAGGTCGTACTCGTCGGCGGCATGACCCGGATGCCATCTGTCAGAGAGGCCGTTGTCAGCCTCTTCGACAAGGAGCCCCACCAGGGCGTCAACCCGGATGAAGTGGTCGCGATAGGCGCCGCCATCCAGGCCGGCGTTCTCCAGGGAGACGTCCAGGACATCCTGCTGCTGGACGTAACACCGCTCACACTGGGCATCGAGACGCTGGGCGGCGTGTCGACCGGCCTGATCACGCGCAACACCACGATCCCCACCTCCAAGAGCGAGGTGTTCACCACCGCGGCCGAAAACCAGACAAGCGTCGAGGTCCACGTAGTCCAGGGCGAGAGGTCCATGGCAACCGAGAACAAGTCGATCGGCAGGTTCGTGCTGGACGGCATCCTGCCCGCGCCTCGCGGACTGCCGCAGATCGAGGTCGCGTTCGACATCGACGCCAACGGCATCCTGAACGTCTCCGCCAGGGACAAGGGCACAGGCAAGGAGCAGCGGATAACGATTACCGCGAGCTCAGGTCTCGCCCAGGACGAGATCGAGCAGATGGTGTCGGATGCCGAGCGCTTCGCTGAGGAGGATGAGCGCAAGCGGCAGGAGGTCCAGACGCGCAACAGTGCCGAGAACGCGGCCTACGCCGCCGAAAAGATGCTCCAGGAAAATGCGGAGAACATCCCTGAGGAGCTCAAGAGCGAGGTCGAGGGCAAGATCGCCGCTGTGCGGTCGGCGCTGCAGAACGACGACATCGCCCGCGTCGAGACGACTCTGAACGAGCTCCAGGAGTCGCTCCAGAAGGTCGGACAGGCCGTGTACAGCCAGGCGAGCGCCGGCGCAGGACCGGGCGAGCCGCCTCCTCCGGGCGCAGACGCCGGATCCAGCGATAGTTCGGATGACGATAACACCGTCGAGGGCGAGTTCCGGGAGGTATAGAGGGGTGACTTTAGCTTCCCTGGTCTCCGCGTCATCAGGTGGCCGGGAAGAGTTGGCCATAGGCGCACCACCGAGAAGAGCCGCCGCTAACGTCTAGCTCCGACCGTTGTCGGATCGGAGTTGCTCCCTGAGCCTTGCAAGCTCGGCTTCAGCGGCTTGGCGTGCGGCTCTCTCAGATGCAGCAATGTCCTCAGCGGCTTGGCGTGCGGCTCTCTCGGATGCGAGGTGGGCTTCAGCGGCTTGGCGCTCTGACTCGGAGGTCAAGAAGTCCCTGAGATATTCTTCGGTCGCGGGATTGTAGAAGCGCAGCTTTCCGTCGACCCAACATAAGTCGAGTCCCAGCAGTTCGCTGTGTCCTCGCATGATGCCGTCCGGGCCGACGTTCACTTCTATCGGCTCATACACGCCGTCCACCAACCGATCGCCGGCCAGGGAAGTATCGTAATGGTCGCCCCCGGTTGGGTCGAATCGCCAGTACTCGGCAATCCCGATCCTCGCGTACTCGTTACGCTTCTCGTTCTGGTCGCGACGCCAGGTGCTCTTGGAAGCGATCTCCAACGCGAAGTCAGGCACTTTGCCGACGCGCCAGACGATGTAGGAGTCGTCCTTGCGGACCTCTTCGTCGTCGACTCCGAACGCAATGTAGCAGTCCGGGGAGAGCTTGGTGTTGGAGTCTCCCTCGACGTAGTAGATGAACGTATCGCCGCTGACCAACACGTCGGGACGGGCATTGAAGAATGTCTTGAGCGTGGCGAGTATCTCAACGTAGTGCGGTTCCTGGTGCATGGCGTCCGGCATGGGAATGCCGTCCTTGCCTGGGTACATGGCAAGGATGGCATCGCGAGTTTTAGCAAGCTCGAGTTTTCGTGCTGTGGTGGTCATGGTAGTCATTTGCGTCTCCGTGGAGAGCGATTCATTGACCTGAACCTGGGTCAGATACTGCGAACATGATACCACGCGGGGAAGCTTGGCGGCCTCAGCCATCCCCCAAACGGAGCACCCTGGACAACGACATCCGTTGGACGAACCAGATTACGCCGAGGATTATGGCGGTGAATATCAGACCCATTGCGACATACGTCACCAGCAGGTTTTGCCAGCCGACCTCGATAACGAACGGGGGCAGCACCTGGCCTCCACGGTCGTCATGCCCGAGGAAGGGCATGATGGTCGTCCCGAGCCGGCCGCCCATCCAGGTGCCGAGCGCCATGCCGACCGCCATGACGAGCGCCTGCTCCAGCCACATGAGCGATACGAGCTGACGTGTCGTGAAGCCCATCGTGCGCATCAGGGCAATGCCCAACTGGCAGAAGGTCGAGACGCGCTATGGCGTCGAAGGCGAGTTCCTAAACAATCCTCGTAAGATGCAGTGAGGCTTACCTACTTATGGCTGATAAGACGGCTCACTAGCGTTCTTGCGGAAGCGACAGTTAGCGCTGTCCTCCTCTGTCGCCAGGCGCATCTGAGATGGCTTGACGGTAGCTATGGCTACCGTGTAGCCGCCCGGCTCCAAGAACTCGACCTCGAACGCTTCCCCTCCGCCCTGTACATACACGATAGTGCCGGTGTCCCCAGGAAGAAGCCCCGATGGCTGGCCGCCATTCCGACGCAGCAGTGGGCTGTAACTAGGCACATCCCAAATATCATCCAACGGAATTTGGGTTGTAAGAGCTACAACGTCTAACTCTTTGAACACCTTGCCCTCCTAGGCGCCGGTCTCAAAGTGATGAATCTGGGTATGCTCGTCCCACGATCCACCTGCCACACCGTTCTCACCACCGGGTTTCGCCCATCGGGAGTCTCAAGACTGCCATCCACATTGTACTTGATCCCGTAAGAAGTTTCCTCGATTTCAGCGACATCGTACCGCAATGCATGAGAGCGTAACGCAGCCTCCACCTCCAGCCACCAGTCTGTATGAAACCCGAATCGGGTGAGGAAGTCTGCTTTATCCCTTCCTCTTGGATGACTCGACGATAGCAGGTACCCGACAATCTTATCCGTACGAATCGTCGCTCGTAGTCTATTTGGGACTTTCAACAGCCAATAGCATCCCTCAGCCATCCCCCAGGCGCAGCGCCCTGGACAACGACATCCGTTGGACGAACCAGATCACGCCGAGGATTATGGCGGTGAATATCAGACCCATTGCGACATACGTCACCAGCAGGTTTTGCCAGCCGACCTCGATAACGAACGGGGGCAGCACCTGGCCTCCACGGTCGTCATGCCCGAGGAAGGGCATGATGGTCGTCCCGAGCCGGCCGCCCATCCAGGTGCCGAGCGCCATGCCGACCGCTATGACGAGCGCCTGCTCCAGCCACATGAGCGATACGAGCTGGCGTGTCGTGAAGCCCATCGTGCGCATCAGGGCAAACTGGAGCTCCCGGTTTCGGAACGAGATGTAGGCGTGTACCAAGAAGCCGAGGCTGCTGAGTACCAGTATGGCGCCGAACGCTATGAGCAGAAGCGCCCTCCAGCCGGCTAGAACCAGCGGGTCGATCTGGGCCACGGCGAGGTCCTCGACCGTGTCAATCGCTCTGCCTATCTGGAACGGCTTGCCGTGCCTGAACTTGTCGATCAGCTCTGCTCGCTCTTCGCCCTCGGCATCGGTACGCAGCCACATCTCGTTCGCGGTGATCTCGGTGCGCGCCATACCGAGATTCGTGTGCGCGCGTACGGTCTCCAGATCGGCCACGATGAACCTGTCGTTGTAGCTGTCCAGGGTCGGGAAGAAGTCGACTGTGTCCGCCAGCACGACTGTCAGACGTCGTCCGCTGACCGATACCTTCAGCTCGTCGCCGATTGTGTGCCCGAAGTGCCTCAGAAACGACTCGCTGGCGACCACCGGCACCGGCTCGGGCTCCGGTCCGGGAGATACGCCCCTGGCTACGAACGCACGTCCGGCCGCCCACGCGAACATTAGAGAGCCGTCTCCCCGGGCCGATACGTCCGATACGCGCGCTCTGTCCTGGTTAGCAAAGCCGGACTCCTGGAGCACGTTCCACCCGTCGATGTTTCTGAAGTCCTCCAGCGCCTCGATCTCGCCATTGGACTTACGTACCCGGACCGTGTCGATCAGTATGGACCCCGGCCTGAGACCACGCTCTATGTCGGTCTCCCTGACCCCAATCGATACCAGAGTGAACGGGCGGGTCGGGAATAGTCTGATCCTGGGACTGCCCCCCTCGAACAGCTCCGCGCTGTACAGGCGCCAGTTGCCGGACTCCAGGAAGCCAAGGCTGTAAGTGAAGTAGCGCCCGTTGGCGTCCCTCAGTCGCGCTCCGATTCCCACTGACGGGTACGGGCGATCGGCCTTCAGCAGCACCTGTATTGCGCGCGCGTTGTCCGGCAGCGGGATGCCGAGCGTTCGCCCCGGCGAATGGCCGTTGAGCTGGGACATCACCTCCGGAAGCGGGTCGTCCGAGAAGTCTTCCCTGAACCACGCCACATCCTGGAATCTCTCTGTATCGACAGCAAGGACGTCGAAAGTGGTGTCGCCACCTATCGTTCCGAGGTGCGAGCCGATGGAGCGCAGCACCGGAGCCGCGCCGAGGATCTCATCCATCTCCTCGTATGGTTTGACCAATGGCTTGGAGGCGCCCCGATTGTTGATCGACACGTTGACCAGCCGGATGTCGGAGCCTGCGGCATACAGCACGCGCTCGGTGAAGCTCCGCTTCAGTGTGCCGCCGAAGCTGGCGGCGAATATGCCGAGTCCGGCCATCAGGATGAGCAGCAGCGCGAGTCGTGCATAGTGAGTTGGGTTGCGGGACATCTGCCACAGACCCATCACCAGTCCCGGCGCAAGGTGGGGGGCCAGAAGCCGGCTGGCCAGGTTCATTACCACTGGAAACAGCCTGAGCAGGACCATCGCCGCGGCGACCAGGGTGATAGCGGGAACTGCGAGTAGAAGCTGATTGACCGCTATCTCCCCAAGCAGGTTGGTGGCAGCGAGCGATCCCTGTTCGGTGAGCTGACGGAAGAGCACGATGCTCACCACGAGGAGCATCACATCGAGGTAGTAGCGTTGGAAGAACGACAGTTGGGAGGGACGCGCCATCTCCTGCCGGTCCCTGGACATCGGTGATCTGGATGCCTCGAACGCGGGGATCATCAGCGCTCCGAAGCTCAGCACACCCCCAAGAGCGCTCATTATGAACGCGCCCCTCGTCAGCGTGACGGGCAGAAGAGCACCGCCGGAGAGATCGGAAAACGCGGGCGTGTATCCAAGAATGCTGATCGCGAGAGCGGCAAGGAAGGGCGCCATTACGATGGCCAGCACGGAGATCGTCAGCCCTTCAAGAACGAACACGGTTAACACCTGGCGCTCGGTCGCCCCCCTGCCCTGAAGCAGGCTGGTTTCGTTCTTGCGCTGTTCGGCCACCAGGGAGGACAGGGTCACAACGTAGTACAACACCACCACGGCGATCAGGATCAGCACCACGAACATCTGGAGCTTGGTGAACAGCAGCCTCTCGTCGTAGTCGGCAAGCGCGTCGTCGAGCTCGGTTACCTGTCTGTAGGAGAGGAACGTGCGCGAGGCACTGCGTCGCATTCCGACTATCGAACCCAGGGCGTCCGTGGCGTTGGTTGCGCGGAGTCGCTCGTGGGCGACCATGAGCATCCAGCCGTAGGTGGTGTCCATGTCCGTGAACGCGGCGCCCAGCCCGCGCAGGAGCGTATTCTCCGACACCAGCATCGGGACGGCGACGAAGCTGCCCGAGGAGAATGTGTGGAATATCTCGTCGTTCAGACGCCAGAGCGGATGATCGGGATCCTTCCTGCGATAGATGCCCGACACCACCGCCGAGGCGTACGGGGTGGCATCCACCCAGTGGGGAGTCGCCGACAGCCTGGAGCCAACGGTCAGGCCGAGTTCGCTCGCCACGTCCTCGGGTACGGCCACCTCCAGCGAAATCGGGCTGCCGTCCGGAGATACACCGAGCAGCTCGGCAGGCAGACGACCGCCCGGCAGCAGCTCGACATGCTCCCTGATACCGTTTACGAACAGGAAGTAACTGCGCGCATTGTCGTCGCCGGCGAACTCCTCCTCGCCCGGAGGAGTCATGAAGAAGGTTGCCGACCTGCCGCCGCGGACGGTGCCTTCGAGCAGCCAGCCCAACTTTGAGCCGTACTCACCCTCCATGAAGCCGCGTACGGAGGCAGAAGCCTGCGGACCGGTAGGCCCCTTGGTCGTCTTGACGATAATGTCCAGGTCCACAGGATCGTATCTGGACAGCGCCGATTCGAGCGCCAGGTCCCGCAGCGAGTCGAAGTAAATGACCGTCCCGGCCATGATCGTCGATGCCAGGACTACGCCGATGACGACGGACGACAGCAGTCGCCAATTGGCCAGACTGCGTCTGGCGACCATCGGCCATGCCGACAGGACTCTGGCGATATTCGCGAGGATTTCGGGGCCTTCAGGGCTGTCTGCAGACTGTCACAACCATGTGGACAGTCAACTAGTACATGATTAGATTGGTGGGGACGAGTCGTTGCAACGTGGGATCCACCGCCAGACCCAGGCCTTCCAGGGTATAGGCTCCCAGCAATGAGGGAGCGTCGTCGTCTACGAAGACCACCAGGGTAACTTCGCTGTCGCCATTGATCGTGACCCAGGCTCTGCCGATGTCCATGTCAACTCGCCGACCGTCGGCCAGCACGAACCTGCGCTTTGCCATCGGCTCGATCCCCAGTTCATGCAGCAGGCGGCCGGGCAGCGTAGTGTATGCGGCACCAGTATCCACGGTCGCCTCTATGTCCCTGGACTGTTCTCTGTCCATGTCGGAAATCCGCAGCGGCCAGTTGAAAGTGCCCATATTGGAATGCTCTTCTCCGCCTCTATGTTCTTGATTCTAACCGATTGCTCGCCCCCTAAAGGATTCGGCTTGCCTTCGGTACTGTCCCACTATGGTAGCATCGCTTGCGTTTGGAGAGGACTCATCAGCTTGAACGTTTAGCGTTAACGCACTTCAGAAGCCTATCCGCGAACTGGTTGTGTCTTGTCCAGACTTACGCCAGAGAGGGCTGTGTGCCGCTTTGGAGGATGTACTCGCTGGCGAACTGTGTGGCCTCTCCAAGATGTACGAGTGGGCCGTAGATGCGTTGATCGTCAGCGTTCTGGCTGCGCAGCTCCTCCAACGTGAGACGATTGCTCTTTCTGCGATTGCAGGTGGCGTGGAGGAGGGCGAGGTTGTAGAGTTCGTCCGAACCGCCGGAGACGGTATCACGGTCGTTGCGCGCCCAGATGTGATCGACTTCCAGTAAGCCGAGGTCGCGCTCTCCGTTTGGGAAGGTGGGTGCTTCCCATCCACAACCCCAGCAGTAAGGGCCAAACTTCTCAACCAGGAGTTGCTTGGCTTCTTCCTTGGGTAGCCGCCCTGACCAGGAGGCCGACCGTGCCGACCTCTCCTGTCCGCGTCTACCCGGTACCACACGGTTGAGGTTGTGGAAGGGTTCCGGGTCTTCGTCATCACGGGATGGCAGATCAGCCGACCCTATAGTGTAGGACTCCGCTGTGGCAAGCTCTGGCTGACTTCCGGCAAGAGCATCAGTGGTTGCGGACGTCATATCGCTGAGAGCAAAGCTGTTGAGGGCAAACCGGCGCTTGAGCATAGTCCATGATCGATAGGCCATGTCACAGGCTATCCACTGCCTGCCAAGCCTCTCGGCTGCCACAGCTGTTGTGGCGCATCCGGCAAAGATGTCGAGAACCACGTCGCCGGGGTTGCTGGATGCCTCGATGATGCGTTCATAGAGAGCGAGAGGTTTTTGTGTGGCATAGCCGGTGCGCTCCTTATGGGCACCGGACAAAGATGAAATGTCTGACCACAAGTCTTGTACGGGGACGCCCTTTGACTCTTCTAGGTACAGTTTTCTGCGCGGATATCCAGTTCTCGAGTAGTACAGCCGACCTTCATCGTGTAAGCGTTGCATGGTTTCTTTGCTGTACCGCCATGCTCGCACGTGACCGTTCCAGCCATAAACTGGATTGCCCTTTTCAGCTCCACCAGGACCTAGAAGTGGCGTAGTCGTAAACCTTCTTCCCGTATCTTCATCAATGTAGCGATAAGTGTTCTTAACGTAGCTCTCGTCCAATGGCACGAAACCCTGATTCCAAGTGACAGAAGCGGTTTTGCCGTACAACAGAATTATGTCGTGCACCCTCCCAAATCTAGTCGAGCCTTGGCCCACGTCGTTGTGAGCACCATATCGACGCCATACGATTTCATTCCTGAAATTCTCAGATCCAAACACCGCATCCATGAGCATCCGCAGATACCCGTTAGCATGGTCGTCACAGTGGAGATAGATTGAGCCCGTCGCCTTGAGAATCCGTCTACATTGGATTAGCCGGACTGCCATAAAGGCGATGTATGCAGCCTCGTTCTCCGTTGCGCAGGACTCGACAGCCCTTATCACAGAGAATACCGGAGGGTAGTCGTCTTCAATCTGATTGAGCCAGTCGGGGTGGACATTGGCGTCCCAAGTCCAGATGTCCTGGACGGTTGTGCCTCTGCCTTCGTCGTGCTCGACACCGTGCTTTTCGGCCAGCGCCTTTTCTTCTTCTAGCTCGGCGTCCGTTATGGGCGGCCTCGGCCTACCGGTGAACGTCTCGTTGGCGGCAAACGGGGGATCAATGGCGATGAGGTCGATGCACTCGTTGTTGAGCGACCGCAAGAATGGCAGATTGTCCATTATGCCCAAGGTGCGGTTTTGCATGTTCAGATGGGTCATTGGCGGTCCTCTAAATCATGCCTAGTGAGTGGCGGGGTTTCTGGTTGTGATGGTAGGCAATTGGAACACTTGTGTCAATACGGGGTGGACGCCGGATGCTGTACCAATTTGGTAGGTGAACATTTCACCCTAACCCTCTCCCTGAGGGAGACAGTATCTTTTCATTTTTGAGTGTCATTAGAGTAGTCCGTTCGTAGTGAGCTTGTCGAACCATGAACGGACGGCCCCTCGACAAGCTCAGGGCGAACGAGAGATTGATGACGAGGCGAAAACGAAAAGCTCCTGGCTGGCGGGGAGGAATCATCAGGAAACCCAACAGGATATGCAGTATCATGCCCTGATCCAGCCCCTAGCGGAGAACTGGGATCCCGCTCGCGTCTGAAACAAAGTGCATCGCAGGTGCGGCCACTACGAATGCCGGCTCAACCCGTCCGAGTCGTGTGGCAATACAGTCAAGCCTCACCGGTCACTGTGATGGTTACCGGGTGACCATTTGTGGCCTCCACGATTGCAAAGCCCGCTGCATAGAGGCCATGGCTCTGATGGTCTCCCTGCTGAAGGTGGTCTACAAGCTCTGTCGTCGCGTCAACACTTTCCAGAAGCACCAGCCGGAAATCCTCCTTCCCAGGTGCCACTCCAATACCCTCTAAGTGAGCGCGCAGCTCCTCAGTCGGGTGGCTCAAGACGTCCTCGTGCCACTTCAGTTCGTGCAGGAGTTTGTCCGCCCGTACTCTGCAGAAAGTACTACTGCCATCGAGGACAGTTCCCCACCCAAGCGGAGCGATGGCGTAATCGCCCAAGTCAGCAGCTGAGTTGATGTTCTTACTCCTCAGTTCCTTCTTCTGTTGGTCAGTCAGAGTCTCCCCTCGAATTCCATGAAGAATTCTCGTGCTGATTATCTCCGGCCAATTCCGGTGCACAATCTTCAGAAGGTTCTGTCTCACCCATAGAAGGTCTTCGGGATCACGATGGTTCCTCACATCAACTAGGAAGGCGTCCTCGTCCGCCACTAAGGCAAACAGCAGATAGTCTGATCGCCTTGCAAAGCCAGATTTCTCAAAGCCGCTGCTGAGGTGGAAGTGGTGCATGCCGTAGTCCCACAGTAGGCCGTCCTTGCTTGTCGAGTCCATGATCCCCTTGCTCTGGTAGGGCGTGAGGTCGCCACCGCTCGTCATGATGTACCTGATACGGAACACGGCGTTCCATGCCTCCAGCGCCTTCGTTCTTTGCTTAGCGCCGCTCGTCCGAGTCAGGTTACCCAATGACGTATGTAGCTCATCAGAAAGGTGGACACGCCGGGGGACAGGAGCAATCCTCCTGAGCAGCATTTCGAAGTACCGTGCTGCCAGATCGTCAGCGTCGCCACTTCCGTTGTAAGAAATACCCTGCTGAGAGAAATACTTCTGGACGATGTTAACTAGGTCACGTTGGAGATTCATTCTTCACACTCAGAGTCTGACGTAGTCGTTAATTCTGTTCCATACGTGCAAGCGAAGCTCCTCTTTCGTCCCGGGGGCTAGAAACCGTCCATAATCACAGTTGCCACGATTCCAGCTACGCCGAACACGATAGTGAGGACGATGGCAGCTATCGTGAACTTCAGTCCTGTCGGCCCCTCCCGGGCCTTGTTTCCCCGAGCTTCGAATCGCTTGCAAAGAGACAGCATGTTTTCCCAAGGCCAAGGCAGCGGTTCCATAATCGGCTCGCGGGCGTACCATTGTCCTCGCAACTTGCTATAGTCAGGATAGTTGTGAAATCGCCCGAACTCGTCCTTCTCCTCCTGCAGAATGTAGAAGCGGTCCTCACAACTTCTGAAGTATTCGTAGCCAGCAAGACCAAGCTGCGACGCCTCTTCTTTCGCCCTGCGCATCTGACCTTCTGCAGAGTGCCATTTGGTCAACAAGTGATCGACCGCATCCATGCCCTTCTTCTTTTCCTCGTAACGAATGTCCTGCTGTATCAATGCGTTACGTTCCCAGAGAGCGACTAAGCTCTTGGCCCGTTTCTGTTCTCTGTCTCCCAACTGAGCCAGCAAGTGCTGGGCTCTTTCTTCTGCCTGTTCCAAGCGAAACTTTCGAAGAGAAGCTGGGGCATTCAGGATAAACAGACCAAGATCATATGAGCTCTGTACCGCTTTCCGTGCCCTAGAGTCTTCTGGCCAATCAGGCCATTCCTCAGGCCAGTAATCTCTATTTCCGACACTATTCATTCACTGCTACCTCGAACTTTTCACCTAGGTCCATTGTCATTTTAGCCCTCCGTCGTCCATTAAGCCGCTACCTCATGCTCGATTCCGTGCTATCATCACTTAGCAGAACATATGTTTTGACAGAGAGGGGCAGCAAGATGGCAGAACGCAGAGACCAGGGTCTTTTCATTTTTAAGTGTCATTAGAGTAGTCCGTTCGTGGTGAGCTTGTCGAACCATGAACGGACGGCCCTTCGATAAGCTCAGGGCGAACGAAAGATTGATGACAAGGCGAAAACGAAAAGACCCTGCTGAGGGAGAGGGGATTTTCGATCCCGTAGAGCGGCTCCGACTAAACTGATACAGCTTCTGGGTGCCGGTGTGGCTCAGTTTGCGGGTAATCAGGCGCCTGCAAAGAAAAGACCCCGACTGAATCAGCCGAGGTCTCTGCGAGATTTGATGCCTGAGCTAACTGTCAGGATTTACCGGACCGTTCAACCTCTTTGTCGAGGCTCAAGTGTCGCTCAATTTTCTTGCGCGTTTCCTCGTCCAGCAGCTCAAAGATTTGAGCGAGAGTCTCCTCGCGCCCTTCTTCGCGCCCTTTCTCTACACCCCTGGCCCACAACTGCTCTCTGTATTTGGCTGCAAGCATATATGCTCCTTCCACTACCGCATACGATAAGCCTCCAGCCACAACCCACTCCAAGCCACTTCCAACGGCTACTGCGGTAGACAACCAGCTATCCGACGACTCTTCTCTTACCTCTCGCCATACAACCAAAAGCGAACCGATTGAAAATAGAGCGAAGAATAGAATGAGATACCATGCTAGATTCGCTTTGGAACCTAGACTGTCCAGCTTCCCTGTCGGTTGCTGCATCCCCGAGAGTGTTTCCCGCTCCATCTGGTTAAGTAATAAACCACTGGATATTGACAGTCTAAGGGTGCGCTGGGACCTTTGCAATATGTAAGGTGCGCGCCGACTTATCGGTTGACAATTCCACGAGACTTGCTCATCAGGTACAGTTCACTACGTACAGTTACGGGGCAGGCTCTGAGGGAGTCGACAAGGGTTGGTATTTGTATCCCGGCCTTCGCCTGGACGGGGCGAGCTACAGTCCCAGCACGAGCCTCAGGCCAAACTCAACTCTTATCACGATATCTCGGGGCAACGCACTTACCCTCTCCGTTAGGAACGACTTATCGACGGTGAGGATCTGAGAGACGTTGATCGTGGAGTCTCGTGGCAGTCCAGAGGCGCTCTGTTCCAACAAGACGTTTCCGGGGGCATCGGCGAGCCGTAGGTTGGTAGTCACGGCAGCGACGACAACTGTGCTAATCCGACTCTGGTTGAAAGGGTCACTTTGAAGTACCACCACAGGCCTCCTGAATCCGGGGCCAGAGCCAGCCGGGGGTGGCAGCGATGCCCACCACACCTCGCCCCGCCGCATTACCAATCCTCGTCTGGCAGCGAAGCCAATTGAAGCTGGGCTAAGGCACTGTCAAGGTCCGAAGGCTCACTTGAATACACGTCATCCAAGGCCTCGCGGACCTTCTCGCCATCGTGCGCGCTGATATATGCCTCCAAGGCTTCCCTGAAAAGCTGGCTCCTGGACATGCCAAGGCGACGTGCTAAGGACTCGGCAGCGTGGAACACGGGGTCTGGAATGGAAATTGCTGTCTTCATAACGCGAGTATAACCTGGGTTATACCGGGATTCAAGGTTTAAGGCTTTTCACCCTCACCCCAGCCCTCTCCCCCGTATCGTGGTACGGGGCAGGCTCTGAGGGAGAGGGGGTCTGTTGACTGATGGTCGCGTTTGCGCACGTGTCTACCTACCCCTGTCAGTCCTGAGGGATAGGGGGTTATGCAGAAGTGGGGAGGGTTGGGCCCGGGGTGCTAGTTCTCCATTCTGGAGAGGCGTCGGAGGTCGATACTCAACACTCTGCCTCCGAACGTGAGCAGAGCGACCACGAATATCGCCAGCAGGACGACGTACAGCGGCCCCATCAGCGCCCAGTTCGTAGTCAGAATGAACGGCGGGAGTACGCGGCCTCCACTGTCCGTCACGGCTACGGATGATACCATCATGCGGCTCATCTGGAATCCGGCCCAGGTGCCGACGCCCAGGCCGATCAGCGCGACTAGCAAGTGCTCCAATCCGATCAGTCCGATGGTCTGTGTGCGGCTGAAACCCAGAGATCTGAGAGATCCCATTTCGCCCACACTGCGCTCGGCAAACGCCAGGAGATAGACGACGTATCCCAGGCCCGAGATGAACATGATCACTCCCAGGGCGACGAGCACTATCGTCCGCCATCCCGCCGAGATGAGCGGGTCGATCGCCTGGGCCGCGAGCTGCTCTTCCAGCCCGATCGCGCCACCCCGCGCCCTGACGATCCCGGACACGCTCTGGAACACTTCCATGTCCGCGCCCGGGGCCGCCTCGATGAATACCTCGTTCACCGATGTCTCCCCAACCGGATTCAGCGCGTCCATATAGCCGAGCAGGGTGTCTATGTCGAAGACCAGGAATCCCCCGCCCGCCGGGTCCAGCGTCGGAAAGTAGTCAACTATGTCGGTAACGACGATGGGAACGACACCGCCGGGCAGGTTGACGAGCAGGGCGTTGTTCACTCCCGCACCCGTGGCAGCCGAGAACGTGCGGCTGGCGACGACAGGGATGTAGCCGTGTCCTCCGGCCTGATAGAAGCCCCGGATTCCGACGTTGGTCTCTTTGCCGAACGTGAAATGCGCGGCCCCTTTGCCGGAGTGGACGTTGTCGGATATCCGGCTGACCTCGTCGATTCCGAGCTGGCTAGTGGCCAGCGGCACCCAGTCGAACAAGTCCTCGAACCCCTCAACCAGGGTAACCTCCCCGGACTCGCCTATCGCTTCGAGATCGTCGAACACGGCCGATCCGGCGGTGGCCGTCGCTCCGAAACCCGGCTCGTTGATCTGGATGGAGACGACCCTGATCGGCTGAACCAGGGCGCCGGGAATGTCGGCTCTCACCTGAGCCCAGCCAGGTTCCGGCATCTCGCCGAATGTGACGGTGTCCAGCCGTCCATTAGCGTCCTCCAGCACGATCCAGACGAAGATCTGCGGGTAGAAAGTCTCGGGGTTTACCCACATCCGGATCTGACGCGAACCTTCCGGAATCTCTATAGACCGGACAGGCTCCTCGACTTTGAGCGTGGACAGCACCTGGCCCAGGGTTTGTTCAGAGAAGTCGCCCCGATGCCAGGCGTCGAAGGTGTCGGTATCCACTGCCAGAAAGCTGAACCCGGAGCCTATCTGTCCGGCGCCGACCCTGCCCCTGGCACGGTGTGCCACGGATATGGACTCTACGCCAGGGAGGGTGCCGAAGGTCCCTTCCACACGACCGTCTCTTCGACCGAGGTATGAGTCAAGCCCGATGACGCGTATGTCGGCGCCGACGTTGTATCGGACCCTCTCATCGTAGCTCCGGTCCAGGGTGGCTCCGACGGTGGTTGACAGTACCCCGATGCCTCCGGCCAGAACCAGCAGCAGCACCAGCCAGGAGTACTGGAGAGGATTGCGCGCCATGTGCCACATGCTCATGGAGACCCAGACGGGCGCCCGTCGCGCAAACTCCGCCAGCAGATAGAACAGCGCCTGCGCGGGCACCAGGCACAGCAACGCTATCGAGCCTACGAACACCGCTGACGACGAGTCCGGGTGTGGGGGAGACCCTGACGTGAACCACGCGACCGCTCCCACCTGTACAGCAATCCAGATTCCGCGTCCCAGAAGGCCCGACACCCTGGTCGTGAGCCAGTACGCGGCTCCGAATGCGGCAATCGTCAATGCTTCAGGCACCCACCTCGTGAGCTCGCCCGCGCGGACGTCATCGAATGCGATGCCCGCGACCAGCACTGGAAGCGTGACCGCGGTCGCAAGGTGCACCAGCCCCAGCGACTCACCGCTGACGTAGCGTATGAACATCGGGAACAGCCGGAAGAACATCATCCCAACCGCCACCAGGAAAAGCACCGGGGCGACCAGCAGCGCCTCGTTGACGTCCTGCTCGCCGAACAGGCTGCCGGAGACAAGCTCTCCCCTCGCCTGAAGCTCCCAGAACAGTATTCCGCCTACGAGCAGGAAGCCAACGTCTATGTAGAACCTCTGCACGAGCGGCATGGACGGAGGCCGGGAAGACCTGAGCCTGTGAATAATCAGACCGGAGCGAGCGCCGAGGACTCCCGGCACCACGAATATGATGAGACAGAGCAGACCCGAGATACCGGCGGCCGCGAACGGAATCCAGTTCGGATGTACGGGCAGTGGCCTGCCATCGGTTATGTGCCCGAAGTACGGAAGCATTCCGGCAAGCCATACCACGAGTAGGGCCAGAAACGGCGCGATCGCGGCCGCGACTACTGTCAGAATCGCTCCCTCAGCAAGGTACAGCTTGAAAAGACGCCAGGTGCTGGTCCCACGACTTCTGAACAGCGCGACATCGCTCTCGCGGTTCGGCACGAGGTAGGAGACGATCATGAACAGGAAGTAGAGCACCGCGACACCCAGGACGGCGAGCAGCATGAGCAGCGGAACGCTGGAGAGGAAGCTCCGTCTCCCGAACCGGACAAGCATGATGTCGATACCGCTGAACGCGGTGGACCCGGGCAGCAGTATGGACATCTCCTCGTCCAGCAACTCCATTCGCTCGCGCATTTCGGCCTTGGACCAGCCCCTCAGCACTGAGGCATCTATGCCGCTGTACCAGGTGGAATTGACCGCCGCCCCGGGGAAAGCCGTGCCCACCGCCCCGGCAAGCACGTTCTGGCTCACGAACATGGCAAGCGCTGGGGTCGAATTCGGCGTTATCTCGCCCTCGTCGTTCGGAATCCTGGGGAACAGGAACGATTCAACATCCGTCTGCCAGAATGGGTCTTCCGGGTCTGTCGCTTCGATTAGCCCGGCTATCCTGGCCGAAACTTTGACAGGCGAGTCCTGAGAGGGGGCGACGACGAGAACGTCGCCGGGAACCAGGCCGCCGAACTCGGCGGCCGTCATACCGCTCACCAGCACCTCTACCATCGGCCCCTGCGTTCCCCGGAGTACGGTGTCCTCAGCCGGCCTGCCCTCGATGATCGTGATGTGGTCGTTCAGGCTCGTGTATGACTGGACCAGACCCTCGACAGGCGACTGTGGCTGGCCTTCCTCTCCAATGTCTTCGCCATCGTCTTCTCCGCCCTCAGGGTCGGGTTTGAAACCCGCCCCTACGCTCCTGTCTGGAAGGGCTACCGAGTAGAACGGGGTGCGGAGGTGGCGGTCGGTGCCGGTATGAACGGGCGCGACGCTCGCACCTATGGCCTGGTCCAGAGCGGCGCCGGTGCGTTCGATCTCACGCTCCTCAAGCGGAATGAAGTTGGACCTGGAGGTGATGCTGAAGTACGTCTCCCCGTCACGGGCGAGCGCGGACTCCACTGCGCTGTTGATGCTCTGGCGTTCGAGCGCGTCGAGATAAACGGGCGCGGCCGACATCAGCAGCGTGGCAATCATGATGCCCAGGAAGATGCTGACCATGAGACGCCAGTCTGTGAGCAGGCGCCTGAGGACGAGACGACCGGTTGTCAGATTGTTCTTTTCTTCCTGTGGAGAGTGGGCGTCAGGCATCAGGCTTCGGGCGTCAAGAGAGTCGTTCACCGGAGTACCAGCCGCCGTTCATGGGTGTGTATGTCTCGACTGTTTCGAGCGCCGAGAAGCCGAATCCGCCAACTATCTGGACTGTGCCGTCATCCATCAGTAGAGCGGTGTGCCCCCACCTGGCGTCGCGAGTCGTGCCGCCGGGCCTCCAGCCGGCATCGCGCGGACTGAAGATCTCGGCAGACGCGAGGGGCGTTATGCCGTCCTTTGCGCCTCCGACGACCAGCACCCTTCCGTCGGGCAGCAGCGTAGCGGTGTGGGCGGCTCTGGCCTCAGACATCTGTCCGGCGTCGGACCATGTCCCGCTCGAAGGGTCGAATATCTCGGAGGACGCGATAGGTGTCCCGTCAACGCCGTAGCCGCCAACCAGAAGCACCCTTCCGTCTGACAGAGTGACAGCGGCGTGGCTGTCTCTCGCCTCAGCGAGGTCTTGGGCATCCGTCCAGGCTCCGGTTACAGGATCGTAGAGTTCAGACGACCTAACGCTCCGGTCGTCCCGGCCCACCCCGCCGGCGATCAGTACGCGGCCATCGGAAAGCAGAGTTGTCGTGTGCCCCCAGCGCGGAATCCGCATTGACGAAGCGGGAGTCCACCGCCCACTGAGCGGGTCGAGTACCTCGACGCTCGACAACGCGTTGATCCCGTTCCATCCGCCAGCCGCCAGGAGACGCCCGTCAGGGAGTGGTGTCAGCGTGTGATGGCTCCTGGCGTCGGCCATGTCCTCGTACCTGTCCCACACGGCGGAGACCGGATCGAACACCTCTGCGCTCGCCAGGGGCGTCGCGAGATGTCCCACGCCTCCGGCGACGGATACCCGTCCATCGGGCAGCACGGCCGCCGCGTGTCCCCATCGAAGCTCCCTCATGGGCTCGGTCTGAACCCACTTTCGTGGCCCCCAATCGAAGAACTCCGCGGTGTTCATGCTCCGACCGTTTGTGTCGTGGCCACCGAGAAGGAGCGGAGTGTTGTCGTCCATCAGCACCGCGATGTGACCCCATCGGGCGCGCTGAGTGCTGCCCGCGGTTGCCCAGGCCCCGGAGCCGGGTACGTACAACTCGGTCCGGGTAAGAGGCGAGAGCAGTCCAGCCTTTCCACCCGCGACAATCAGTTCACCGCTCGGCAGGAGAGTCGCGGTGTGACCCCGACGCGGGGCGAGCATACTGTCTGTTCTGGTCCACGTATCCGAGACCGGATCGAAGACCTCGGCGGTGTTGCTTGGAACCGCTCCTCCCCCGCCAACGACGATTACCCGACCGTCCGTGAGAAGCGTTGCGGTGTGCCCACCCCTGGAGTGACGCATGGGCGCGCCTGGCGTCCAGGTCTGAGCGACCGGGTCGAATGTCTCGGTGGAGCCGTGTGCAGTGCTGCCGTCCCGTCCTCCGATGACGAGAATACGGCCGCCGGGCAGCGAGGTCGCGGTGTGATCCCCGCGTTCGATAGACATCGCCGGCGCCGCGGTCCACGAGTTGGAGACGGGGTTGTAAATCTCCACGGACGATATCGCCTCTCGTCCCTGCTTGCCTCCAATGACGAGCACTCTGCCGTCTGACAGCAGCGTTGCGGTATGGGATGCTCTCGCGACAGCCATGTCCGGGCCGCTGGCCCAGACTCCGGATGTGGGGTCGTAAAGCTCCGTCGTGGGTGTGGGAACGAACTTGTCAGAGCCTCCAACGACCAGCACGCGCCCATCGCGCAGCAGTGTCGCGGTGTGGTCGATGCGCGCAACGCTGAGCGGCGCCGCGACCGTCCAGGACTCCGAGACTGGGGCGTAGAACTCCGTTGTTGGCGTCACGCTGCCGACCCCGCCGCCGCCGCCGACAAGCAATCTGCCGTCGGTCAGCAGCGTCGCGGTGTGCCCGGCACGGGCCTCCGAGATCGGGGCGACGAGAGTCCACAGGCCGGTCGAAGGATCGTAGTACTCGACCGAGGTCAGCTCGTCGTCGTCCCCATCGCCAGCGACCACGAGGATTGTGCCGTCCGGCATGAGCGTTGCGGTGTGCTCCGTGCGAGCCTCGTTGGAGCTTCCTGGAGCGCTGGGAGAGCCGATCCGAGGCTCAGGAGTCGGAATAACCGGGGCCGACTCTACTATCTCGCTCTCTGTACCATCAGCAGGCGGAGAATCGCACGCGACGGATAGCCCGACGAGCATCACAGCCAGCAACCCAGCAACAGCCCAGACGACGACAGTAGTTGTCGGTAACCCCATTTGTGAATTGTGTAGTAGGCGGTCAAGACAAGTCAACGCGGGCCGACGAGCCGAGCCTGTATCGGCTTATTAGGTACACTTAGGGAGCGCTGGAGCTTGAGGTGCACGATTCGTCTCCAGAAGGCGAGCGGCCGACGTTCCGGGTGAGGCATGGGAAGAGAAGCAAGGCCCTCATAATCCCGGTCCACGCGGCTCTCAACACTGCGTTCCAGTTCGGCAACGTCGTACAGGCTGATCGGAGCGTCGAGGTCGACCACCGAACTGTGGAGTTTTCCAGCTACATTGACATGCAACTTTATGGCAACCTACCATACCCGCCATTACAAAAGTGAAAGCGGTGGAACCATGACCGACAGACCCATGAGAACCCGCGTCAGATACAATTTCACTAAGAGTCCACTCTACCGAGACATTCACATCGACGGCATCTGGGGCGGAGTTCATCCAGGTGGATACATTCAGATGGCAGTTTTCAAAGATAGGTCTCACTTGCCAAACGAAGTTGAGTACGAAGTGAGCGAAGATGGTCGTCAAGTTGAGGCCTCCCGGAATGTCCCTGACAGCATAACGCGGGAAGTCGAGGTCGATATTGCGATGAATCTCAACGTAGCAATCTTAATGAGAGATTGGTTAAGCGATAGAATCAAAGAATTGGCTCCCGCCGAAACTGTACAGGATTGAGGGTCGGTAACCGATGTCAGGGATTACGAGATTCAGACATAGCGGTGAAACTACAGGGGCAAGCGTACTGGACAGACCTCTAACTCAGGGACGTGTTTCCACTGGGCGGACATATGTTGTAAGGGATTGGGACATTCGGTCACCTTCAGCAACTGTAGGTTCATCAGGCAAGCGACGGCGTACGAGTACGTCGACAGGAAGCGCTTCGCATAGTTTCCAGAAATCTGTGCCTACGACACCTGCCAAGGATCTCGCAGATAGGTTCCTACGATTGTCGAATGAGTGGAAGCATGACACAGGGCATTTGTCCCTGATATCCCAAATTGCAGCGCACCCTTCTTATCAGGACATCGTAGCCATGGGCGAATCGGCCATACCCCTCATCCTGCGGGACCTCGAAACAGAACCGAATCATTGGTTTTCAGCGCTCTCGGCGATAGTAGATGAAGGGCCAGAGATACCCGCACACGTGAGAGGGGATATCAGGGCAATTTCTGAGGCATGGCTCAAATGGGGGAAGAGTAAGCAATACATCGAGTGAATATGCGATCCCGATATTCGTGGCTCCCCCATCTGGTTGACTTTGAGGTTACGAGCGAATCTACTCCACAGTACAATTGCTTCGCTTGGGCGCTCGGTGAAGACTCGCAATGGATTGATCCCGGTCGCTACTGGCCAGAGGACATACCAAGTGACGGCACTGTCAATTCTTTCATTGAATTGTTCAGAGCAGCCGGATATGAGCCATGCGGCGACGGCAGTTTAGAGGCAGAATGCGAAAAGATTGCCCTCTATGCGATGAATGACAGCCCTACACATGCAGCACGTCAACTTGAGAACGGACAATGGACGAGTAAACTTGGCAATTACGAGGACATTGTTCACGCTACTCTTGAAGAGTTGCAGGGAGAGTTAAAATACTCATACGGACGGGTTGCTGTGTTCATGGCTCGCGCACGAAGTGGCGACTGAAAATGCCTTCCACGCCACCTATCCCTCACGTCGTCCCACGCCCCCTGCGGAGTCCTCGGCCGGGCAGTGCGCCCGTGTTCTCGCCGTCGTCGATGACTATCTGGCCGTTGACGACCACGTAGTCGATGCCGACAGGGTAGTGCTTGGGGTCTCCGTGCCTGGCGTGGGTCTTGACTGTGTCGGGGTTGAACACGACTATGTCGGCCCTGAACCCATCTCTCAGTATGCCACGGTCCGGCAGGCCTAGCCGCTGTGCGGGGAACGAGGTCATCTTGCGGATGGCTTCCGGGAGACGCAGGTGCTTCTCCGCCCTCACGAACTCCGCCAGCACGATCGGGAAGCAGCCGTACGTGCGCGGGTTGGGATACTCCCCGAACAGGATGGCGTCTGAGGCGATCATGCCCGCTGGGTGGGAGACAAAAGCGTGCAGCGTATGCGGGTTCGTGCCCAGGCCTACGGTCGAGATGCCAAGGTTCTCCTCCAGCAACAGGTCGAAGAGTGCCTCTGCGGGCTCCTGGCTGCGCATCTCGGCGATGTCGGTCAGGAGTCTGCCATCGTATTGCGCGTTCTGCGGCTGGGTGAAGTTGGTAAGCCAGTTGTTTTCGAGCCTACTCGGGGCCAGCTCCTTGGCCATACGAGCGCGATCGTCGGGGTCTCGCAGCGCGGCCATGAGCCTCTCCGGTCCGCCGTCCTTCGCCCAGAACGGCAGTCCAATGGTGATCGTAGTGCCGGAGTACGGATACGTGTAGCAGTCGAAGGTGACGTCCATGCCGTCGGCCCTGGCGTCCTCGACCAGGCCGAGGTAGTCCAGGTGGCTGCCGACGCCCTGGGCGCTCTGACGGTAGTGCGTCAGGTGAATCGGTATGCCCGACCGCCTGCCGATCTCCACGGCCTCCTCCCACGGCGCGAGCAGCCCTTGCGACAGCAGGCTGGCGCGGGTGTGGGTGTGGTAGAAGCCGCCCATGGAGGCTGATACCTCCGACAAGGCGACCAGCTCGTCAGTGTCCGCGTACGCGCCCGGCGGATAGTCGAGCCCGGTGGACAGGCCCCACGCTCCCTCCTCCATCGCCTCACGAACGACCGATTGCATGTTGGCCATCTCGGCCTGTGTCGCCGGCCTATCGCTCCAGCCGACACCCCAGATACGCACCGGCGAGTTGCCGAGTATGTACGCGACGTTGATCGCGACGGAGCCGTCGAACTTGCCAATGAACTCGGCGACGGTCAGCCAGTCGGCCGGCATCGGCGGGTAGCCGTTGAGTCCGGAGTCGAGCCAGATGTATCGGTGAAGCTCCTCCTGGGTCTTGAAAGGAGCGTGTGAGATGCCGTCGATGCCTACAAGTTCGGTTGTGACGCCCTGGCGCACCTTGGGGTCGTGGTGCGGCTCGCCAAGCATAGTCAGTCCGGCGTGGGAGTGGAGGTCGATGAACCCGGGGCAGACGACGCGGCCGGCCGCGTCGATGGTGCGCACGGCTTCCAGATCGGACACGTCGCCACGGTGGACGGAGACGGTATCGCCCTGAACCCCGACAGCCGCGTGGAAGCCCGGACTGGCCGTGCCGTCGATTACGAGTCCGCCGGTTATCAGAAGGTCTAGCATGGGGGGTGTCACTCTCCAGCATTCAGGCTCCTCCGGGCGACGATGCGCGACCGGAGCGTATCCGCGTGATGATACCATGTATGCTATGGGCTAATACGCGGGCCGCATCCGGTTAGGCTCGCGGGGCGAAGGAATCGAGAGCAGGTACAGATGGCTGATAGATCCCAAGTCACCGTCTCCGGCGTGGAGATAGACGGTCAGAACGTGCGCGTCTCGTGGACAGACGAACACGTTTGCGATTTCACGGCGACCTACCTACGCATAAACTGCGGCTGCGCCGAGTGCGTTGAGGAGTGGACCAATCGGCGCCTGCTCGACCCGGCGAGCGTTCCAGCCGATCTGCGAGCTGAGGAATACCTTTCGGTCGGCAGGTACGCAGTCCAGTTTCTGTGGAGCGACGCGCATTACACCGGTATATATCCATTCGAGACGCTGCGGCTGCTGTGCCAGTGTGACGACAGGCCCACAGACCGCAATGACTAGCCGCCTGCCCAAGGCGATGCTGATTGACCTGGACGACACGATTCTGGCCTACGAGCCGGTCGCGGCGGACGCTCTTAGAGCCGTCTGCGCCGCCCACGTGGACAAGCTGCCAGGCTGGACAGTCGAGCAGCTTGTGGCCGGCCTCGACTCCTATCGGCGGTGGTTCTGGTCGGACCCCGGTCGGCATCGACGTGCTCGGCTGAGTCGCGCGAATATACGACACGAGCTTGTCGTCGGCGCGTTCCGACAGATGGGCATAGAGGCGCTTGATGTCGCACGCTCCATCGGCGACGCGTACGCTCGGGAGCGCGAGCAGCGGGTCCGACCGTTTCCAGGCGCCGTCGAGACCCTGACGACCCTTCGGGAAGCTGGGACACGGCTGGCGCTAGTCACCAACGGCACATCAGCGAGCCAGCGAGCCAAGATCGACCGGTTCGACCTTGAGAGCTTCTTCGATCTCATCATGATCGAGGAGGAGTTCGGGGTAGGCAAACCGGACGAGCGTGTCTATCTGCACGCGCTCGCTCAGCTAAATGCGCGACCGGACGAGACGTGGATGATCGGAGACAACCTCGATTGGGAGGTTGCGGCCCCGCAGCGACTGGGAATTACGGCGATTTGGCACGACTTCCGTGGGCGGGGACTGCCCGATGGGTCGAGCGTACAGCCCGACAGGATCGTGCGGTCGCTCAGAGAGGTCCTGCAGGCCGAGTTCGAGGTCTAGAGGGACGAGCCGAGACAGGCCCTCAGAAGGTCAACGACACCTTCAGCGCGCCGTCGCCTCTGGCATCTGCTAGGTCGAACGCCTCCTGGACTCGCGTGATCGGGAACTGGTGGGTGACGAACGGCTCCATGTCGATCTCGCCGCTTCTGATGAAGTCCACGGCAAGCTGGAAGGCTGGGAGGCCAGGCTCGTCCTGTGCGCCGAACACCGTGTGCAGGTCCAGCCGCTTTCTGAAGAACGTGTCCCAGTCGAACGGCACCCTGTCCATCGTCGGAGGCAGACCGAACACTGCAACCCTGCCAAGCGGCTTCACAAGCTGCAGCGACTGGTTGAGCGTATCGGTGCTGCCCACACCTTCGACCACCAGGTCAGCGCCCTCGCCGTCCGTGAGATCGAGGACGGCGTCGGTCGCGCGCTGTCCGGTGACGTCGATGACCTCGTCCACGCCCATTCTCTTGGCGTGTTCCCGTCGTTCCTGCACTGGCTCAATCGCGATAATGCGGTGCGCCCCGATGCGCCTGAGCATGAAGTCGTGGAACAGTCCAACCGAGCCCTGTCCGAGAATCGCGACCGTCTTGCCTATCAGCGACGGCAGCTTGCGGGAGCCGAACACAACCGTACCGAGCTGCTGCGCCATCAGCAGGTGCGACTGCGGAACGTCTGTCGGCAGTCTCAGCAGGAACTGCGGGTCTATGAGCTGGTATCCGGCGAAGGTCTTGGACCCCCAGATGTTCGGGGCGGTGAGCACCAGCTCGCCCTCCTCGAACCCGGTGTCGCTTCCATCGACGACTACACCAACGCCCTCGTGGCCTGGGTAACCGTGCGGAAGTGGCCACTCGTACACGTTCCAGCCCATGTAGCAGATGTGAAGGTCAGAGCCGCAGATCGACGCGAGATTCGTCTTGACCAGGACTCTGCCGGGCTCGGGGTCCGGAACCGGAATCTCGTCGCACTGAAGCTGCTTGAGGCCGGTGGCCAGCGCAGCGGGCATAGTCGGCATTGGTTGTTGTCCTCTTTTCGTGCGGACGCTAGTACGTCGCCCTGCCTCCGGTTATGTCGAATACGGCGCCGGTGCTGAACGAGCACTCCTCGGAGGCCAGCCACGCGACCAGCGCCGCAATCTCGTCTATCTCTCCTGTACGGCCCATCGGGATGCGTTCGACCATGTAGCTGATCTGCTCAGGCGTGAACTCGTCGAGGATTCGGGTCTGCACGACCGCAGGCGTAACGCAGTTCACCCGGACCCCGGTGGCCGCCAGCTCCTTGCCGACCGACTTGGTCAGACCGATTACCGCCGCCTTGGTCGCGGAGTAGGGGACCATTCTGGGGTTGCCCTCTTTGCCCGCGACGGAGGCGATGTTGACGATCCGACCGTAGTCGCGCTCCAGCATGTGCGGAACAACCGAGTGGGTGAAGCAGAACACGCCACGCAGGTTGGTCCGATACACCCGATCCATCTCCTCAACCGGCAGTTCCCAGATGTTGCCGTTGATGCCGCCGATACCCGCGTTGTTGACCAGGATGTCGATCCTGCCCCACTCGTCGAGCGCCTGCTGACAGGCGCGCTCAGCGGTCTCAGGCTCGGCCACGTCGCCGACGGTCAGGAGTGTCGGCACACTTCGGGCCGACATCTCGCTCGATGCCTGCTCACCGAGACCGCCGTCGACATCGACCATTACGACGCTCGCGCCTTCCGCTCCAAGGCGGCGCGCTATTCCATAGCCGATGCCGGTGGCGGCGCCGGTGACTATTGCTACCTGGTTGTCGAATCGTGACAACGGCTTCTCAAACCTCTATAGCACACCCTCTTCACGCAGGTCCTTGAGCGACTGCGAGAAGGCTTCGAGCGTCCGGTCAACCACGTCCTCGTCGTGAGACGATGAGACGAGGAAGGCGCGGCCTCCCATGATATCGACACCGTTGACGAGCATCGCCCTGCGCAGCGCCTGCGTGGTCCTCTGGGGCATCGTGTCGTATATCTGCTGGTACGACATGCTGCACAGGTCGCGGCCGCATGAGCACTCCGCGCCGAGATTGACGTGGATGATGGAAGCGATCCCGTGAGCGTGGCCCGTGACCTCGTTTCGGATGAAGGCTTCGTTGAGGCCCTCCTTCAGCCTGTCGGCCATGGCGTCCGCCCTGGCGTTCACGTCCCCGGTGGCGATGGCTTCGAGTGTGGCGATTCCGGCAGCGGCCGTTACAGGCTGGGCATTGAACGTCCCTCCCTGCGGCACCCGGCCGACGTTGTCCCACTCCGGGTCGTCCCTGAAGGCCATCAGCTCCATGATGTCGGCCCGACCGCCGACAGCGGCGCCAGGCTGGCCTCCCGCGACGATCTTCGCCATCGTCGTCAGGTCCGGTTCCAGGCCCCATCGCACCTGCGCTCCGCCGGAAGACAGCCTGAACCCGGTGATAACCTCGTCCATGATGAAGACCACGCCGTGCCTGGACGTAATATCCCTGATGTCCTGGAGGAAGGTCGGGTTCATCAGCGGGAACGTGCCGTAGTGCGCGCCGTTGCACTCCACGATCACAGCGGCGATGTTGTCGTCTTCAGACAGGATCCTGTCTACCGCGGCGGCATCCGCGGGAGCGACGATAACCGTGTCGAGGACTTCTTGGGGAACTCCGCCGAGCGCCTGCCCCGACTCCGGCGTCACGTAGTCGTGCCAGCCGTGGAAGTGCTCGTGGAACTTCACGATCTTGGTCTTGCCGGTGTATGCACGCGCCAGTCTCAGAGCCAGGTAGGTTGACTCTGTGCCTGACGTTGTGAACCGTACCCGTTCGAGGTTCGGCATCAGCCGCTTGACCGCCTCCGCGTACCTGATCTCATGGGTGGTTGCGCCCCCGAGGTGTGTGCCGCGCTCGGCCTGTGCCGTGACCGCCGCGGTAACCTCCGCCGGACTGTGTCCCATCATCAGGCTGCCGTTGCCCATGACGTAGTCGATCAGCTCGTTGCCGTCGATGTCGTACTTGAACGGCCCCTGACCGTGCTCGATATACACCGCGAACGGCGACGTAAACCGAGTCTGGTGCGTGATTCCGCCCGCGAAGAGCTCTCGTCCCCGCCTGTGCCAGTCCGCCGAGCTGCTGAATTTCTCTCCAAACCGTTCCTCAATCGTCGGCATCGTATCCCCTCTCCCTGTGAACCTGTGTCTCCCGCAAGCCCATGCTGCGGCAACGTCCATTATATCTGGAAATTCAGGCGCGGGGGTGAGTAACTCGTCACAATCTCACATGCTACCGATATCAGCCATGGGGTGCGAAGTTACAATCGTGGCACCGGACAATTCATAACCTCTTGCCACCAAGGCCCCGCTCATGGACTACAGAAAAATTATCATAGACTCAAAGGGCCTCCCCTGTAATTGGGGAGGCCCTTGATTCGTTCGGATGTGCAGGTCAGGCGCTAGACGCCGCCGACTCCGGCGGTGGACGGAGTGGCCGCGGCGCGCTCGCGCGTCCGGCTGATGCCGATGCGGCGCGCGATGATCACTTTCTGGATCTCCACGGTGCCCGCCGGGTGTGCGCCTACCAGGCTGCCTCGCTGGTACACTTCCGGCTCTCCGCCGTAGGGAGCACGCGGCTCCTCGGTGCCGCACAGGCTGTACATGCCCATGATGTCGCGGGAGCGGTCGGCGTTCTCGATCCGGTAGAGCTTGCCAAACATGGATGTCTGAGAGCCGTGGTAGGTCATCTCCTGCCGAGACTGGTACATGCCGTAGTTCCGCAGGTTCATCAGGCTGTGGACGTGCGAGTCGATGTAGGCCGACGCGGTCTCCTGCTGGATGATCGGGTCGGAGCCCAGCGCCTCGCCTTCACGCTCGGTGTTGCGAACGTAGTGCATCAGGTTGTCCAGAGACTCGTCGCGCGGGAACGCCTGGCCGCGTCCGCCGTGCTCGACCTCGAGGGTCGTCTGAGTCACCTGCCAGCCCTGCTGGTCGCCGCCGATGAGGTGGTCGCCGGGGATCCTGACGTTGTCGAAGAAGAAGACGCTCTGGTCGTCGCCGGAGAGCAGGTCCATTCGCTCCTGCGAAAGGCCCTCTGCCGGGAACGGCACCATGAAGTAGCCGAGGTTGCGGTGTCGCGGAGCGTCGGGATCGGTCATGAACGGGCCGAACAGGTAGTCAGGCTCCTCCACGCCACTGATCCAGATCTTCTGACCGTTGAGAATGAAGTCGTCGCCGTCGCGGACCGCCCGGCTCTGTAGCGAGGCGAGGTCGGAACCGGCGTTGGGCTCTGAGAAGTTCTGGAACGCGATCTTCTCCGCGCTGAGCAGAGGCTTGAGGAACTTCTCCTTCTGAGGCTCGTCGGCCCAGACGAGAAGTGTCGGGAAGACCAGTCCGTTGGTGAAGCCGGGAACGACGCGCGCCCGCCGGAACTCCTCCTGGATGATGGTCTCGTGCTCGCCCGAGAGACCGCCTCCGCCGTACTCCTTGGGGTAGGTCGGGTAGAGCCAGCCCTTGTCGGCCAGGACCATGTGCATGTCTCTCCAGTACGAGTACTGCTCATCCGAGAGCTCGTTCCGGTCGACGGGAGCTTTCATGTCGTCGGGGATGTTCTCTTCCAACCACGACCTGACTTCCTGGCGGAACTCTTCCTGGTCTTCAGAGTACTGATAGGCAAAATCCATGCGTTACCCTCCGGGCGCAACTTGGTTCAATTTTGGACGTTTTTCAAGCAGTGAGGACAATGGTAGGACGCAGGCGGGAGAGTGTCAACAGTAACGGAGCCCACTAACCGTAGTCATCAGCACGTTCGTATCAACGGCGTTCATGTAGCTCGTCCCTGGTCAGTGTAGGTGCATCCGGGCTGATCGGATTCTGCATCATACGGTCAACCACAGCCTTGAGGTTTCGCTTTCGCTCCTCGGGGTCTTCGATCAACGCGGGTATGCTCCCGCTTGGTAGCTCCCTTATCTCCACCATCGCTCCCTCAGGGAGATCGCAGGGATCGTCGGGATAGAATACGCCGCCCCTGTATGTTGCCGTTATTGTCCGTTTCATGGGAGGCCTCCGGTTGGCAGTGCCTTATCAAGTGTACATGACGTTCGACAGAGGCGGCAGAGATAATTTCTCGAAAGAGGCTGTGTCAACTCAGGTCTATGTGAGGCCAGATGCTTGCTAAACACCGTGTGGAAACGTGGTTTGCTATAATCCGCCCAATTTGTCGGGTTGGGAGTCTGGGTATGCCACTCGAAAGCCTGTTGCAGCTGGTAGAAACGCTCAGAGAGCGGATCGAGTCGCACGGTGCCACTCTCAGCCAGGGCGAAATGCCCACGAGATACGCGCTGGTAGACCCCCTGCTGAGAGAAATGGGGTGGAATACGTCAGATCCGGCGGAGGTGATACCGGAATATAGATCAAGCGCAGGGATACCGGATTACGCCCTTTTCTCTGATGGACGACTTAGGATAGTTGTAGAAGCCAAGAGGCTCTGGGCATCCCTAGGCGATTCGGTCTTGTCACAAGTGATCGATTACAGCCGGCAGAGCGGAAGCACCTATTTTGCAGCCACTAACGGCGCGCATTGGAAAGTGTACAAAACTAGCAGTCAGAAACTAATGGCGGAGTTCACAATAGGAAAATGGCAAGCCAGCTTATGGTCTCGAATTACACCTCCCTCAGAGACAGTTGAAGAATGCAGGAAGGCAGTACCTCTCTGGAGGCCGGGTAATTGGCACCAACTGGCTGACATCGAATACGCAGCAGGCCTGAAACCTATTGAACTCTTGTGTCCCGATGACGACACAGTCAAGTTGAAGAGTTGGAGAGACTTACTTGTAGAAGTCCTTCGCTGGCTAACGGCCAATAACTTGCTGACACCGAGTGACTGCCCGATCAGACCCGAAAATACAGTGTCCAAGCGTTACCTGTTCAATTACAGGCCGTACCACAGAAGTAGGAAAAGATTCATCTCCCCATCCGAAGAAGTTAATGGCATTTACGCCGAACTAGGATATGGGGTTGACTCACTTGCCAGCAACGCGAAGGACATCATTGATTATGTCGGCGAAGATCCAGACGATTTCCAAGTCCGATTCTCGTAGGCCCCCCTTCTCCTCACCCCAGCACACGCCCCGCATCCTCGGCGTTGTCGTCTTCGGGGCGCATCAGGTCGTTGGCGCGATCGATCGCGTCGGTGATGGCGTCGACGTCGGCAAGACCAGCGTCGTAGACGACCGTTGCCATACGGTCGCCGAGGTTGAAGCTCACTTCGATGATTCCTTCCAGTACGTTTACCTCACGGGTAACGTAGTCCGCTCAACCGTCTCAAAACGCGTTGGGGACTGAGCGGGTCAGCACCTGGTTTGCCATGGCCGTCTCCTTCCTGGAGTTCTGAGTGCATGGTATTGCGCCGCTCAAGCGCTCACGAGGTGGCGCTGCTGAGGTAGAGTCTGTGCTCGTGAATGTATCTCTCGACCGGCGGTGGAACGCAGTCGCTGATCGACCGGCCCTCGGCGACACGCGTCCGGATGTCCGTCGCGCTGATGTCCAGCATGGGACCTCGGATCGTTCTGGCCCTGCCGCGCGCGGTGGGGAACGAGTCCTCGATCTCGGAGGACGAGACGTCGGGGCTGTCAGGCCTGGACACGGCAACGATGGTGCACAGGTCAAACAGCCGCTCAGGGTAACGCCAGCGACGGAGCTCCCGGACCGAGTCCATACCGAGAATCAGGTACAGCTCGACTCCGCTGCCCAGTTCGGCGCGCAGCTGGGCGAGTGTGTCGACCGTGTAGGTCGGGCCGGGACGGTCGATCTCGATCGAAGATACTTCGAGTCTCGGCCTGTCCTCAACAGCTAACTTCACCATCGCCAGCCTGTGCTCTGCGGGCGTCACTGTCTGACCGGACTTGAGCCACGGTCGGCCAGCCGGAATCAGGATGACCCTATCGAGACCCAGCCGGTCGCGAGCGGCTTCGGCAATCGCGAGATGCCCGAGGTGTATCGGGTCGAACGTCCCGCCGAGGATGCCGATTCGCTGTGTTTCTTTCAACAGGGATTGCCCCAGTGTAAACTGTCCTCACTATAACGGAAGCCAACGACTCGCAACGATGCCGAAAGTCAATCACGAAATACTGAAGTGGGCCCGGGAGACCGCCGGTCTCAGTCGTGAGGAGGCGGTCAGGAAGCTATCAATTCGTGACGCCCGGGGAACTAAGGCCGTGGATCGCCTTGCTGACCTCGAGTCAGGGGCAGTTGAGCCAACGCGGCCGACCTTAGTAAAGATGGCCAGACACTACCGTCGTCCTCTGCTGACGTTCTATATGTCCGGCCCGCCCCGAGTGGGCGAGCGTGGCCCAGACTTTCGTACACTGTCCGAGAGCCTGTCTCCCGCCAAATATGCGCTCGTGGATGCGCTCATTCGGGACATGCACGCGCGCCAGAGCATGGTGCGGGCCTCACTGGAAGACGAGGACGAGGCAGAACGGGTCCAGTTGGTCGGCTCCAGAAGCGTGTCGGACGGCGAACAGGCCGTCCTGGCAGCACTCAGGTCCACTCTCGATGTGTCAATCGAGACGTTCTACACTCAACCTAACCCCACGGACGCATTCAATCTGTTGCGGACAGAAGTCGAAGACGGGGGTGTTTTTGTCTTGCTCAAGGGCGATCTGGGCAGCTATCACACCGCTGTTGATGCTGATATGTTTCGGGGTTTCGCCATCGCCGACGAGATCGCGCCGTTTATAGTTATCAACGACTGGGATGCGCGCCCGGCGTGGTCATTCACACTGCTTCACGAAATGGTTCACCTAATAATAGGCCAGTCCGGAATGAGGAGCGATAAGGACCAAAACAGCGTTGAGCGTTTCTGCGACAACGTCGCCGGAGCGTTTCTTCTACCCAAAAAGACCCTTGAACGCCTCGATTTGCGTGGCGTGTCTCAGTCCAACCGGCTAACCGAGCGTCGGGTCAGCGAGTTCGCAGAGAAGCGGAATCTGAGCCGTTCCATGGTTGCATACAGGGCCCACCGCGCAGGTTTGATCGACCGACGCGTCTTCAACAACCTGTACAACCTGTTCCGGGGTCAGTGGGCAGAAGAACGCACTAGGCACAGGTCCAGGAATCTCCGTCAGAACAGCGGCCCTAACTACTACGTCGTCCGGCGTCACCGCGTCGGATCGGCTCTCCTGAGACTTGTCGGGCGAATGATGGACTCAGGAACACTCTCAACAACCAAAGCGGCTAAGGTTCTGGGTGTCAAGCCTACACAGGTGGATCGGATGCTAGGATCTGTCAGAGGACAGTAGACCTGCATACTTGATGTATCTCATAGACGCCAATGTGCTGATCACAGCGCATCGAGACTACTATCCAATGGACAGGGTTCCTAGATTCTGGAATTGGCTAATAGACAATGCCGCCAATGGGAGCTTGAAAGTCCCGCTAGAGATTTACGAAGAAGTCGTAACTGGTAATGGGGACTTGCCAGACTGGCTGAAATACAACAAAGCTGTGATGGTTCTTGACGAGACAGCTGACGGTGAACTGGTTTCGGAAGTCATTCAACATGGATATGCAAGCGACCTGACAGACATTGAGATTGAAAAGCTCGGTATGGACCCATTCCTGATCGCGTATGCGCTCGTGGACCCAGAGTATCGCAATGTGGTAACTGCAGAAACGTCAAGACCTAGCAGGCGTCGGGCAAACCGCCATGTCCCAGACGTATGCAGCGACTTCGGGATTACCTGCATCGATACATTCCAACTTATCCGGGAACTGGATTTCAGAACATAGCAAATCGGTTTTACAGGAGAACACCATGACCGGAATCACGCCCACCGACCACGACGTTGAAGTGAACGGACTCAACATCCACTACCTGGACTGGGGAGGCCCGTCGAACCGGAACCTGCTGCTCGCGCATGGGCAGGGCGGGAATGCCCACAACTGGGACCACATCGCCCGCGCGCTGCACGAGGAGTTCCGCGTGATCGCCATCGACCAGCGCGGACACGGCGACTCCGACCACACCCGGGAGGGCTACGGCGTCGAAAGGTTCGGGAGCGACCTGGCCGAGTTCGTCGAGAAGACCGGCATAGCCCCGTGCGACTACGCCGGCGCATCCCTCGGCGCCCGCAACGGAATCGCATACGCCGGCGACCGCTCCGACCACCTCAAGCACTTCGTCTGCCTGGACTACGGCCCCGAGATGAGCGTCGTGTCGGCACGCAACCAGATCTCCGGCATGAACAGGCGCCTCCTGGGCTGGCGCAGCATCGAGGAGTACGTCGAGCTCCAGATGCAGGGCAATTCCAGACCCGGCGAGGACCACTACCGCCACCAGGCCGAGCACAGCCTCAGACTCAACTACGCGGGCAAGTACGTCGCGAAGTCGGACCCGGACATGTTCTGGATCAACGGCAGCTTCGGGGTCAAAGAAGTGCCGTACCTCTGGGAGCAGTGGGGCAAGATCTCGTGCCCGATCATGGAGATGAAGGGCGGCGAGAGCGACTTCCTGTCAGGCGAGATCAAGTCGCGGATGATCGAGATGCAGCCGTCCATGACGTGGATAGACGTGCCCGACTCCGGTCACGGCATCACCGGCGACAACCCGGACTTCCTGCTGAATGAGCTGCGGGCGTTTTTCGTGGACTGAGGAGCCGATTCACCCTCACCCCAACCCTCTCCCTGAGGGAGAGGGGGCCTTATTGCGGGCGGTACACCGCCCAGAAGGTCAGGTATGGCGGGGCGATCGAATTGAAGTGCCCCCATGTGCCCGGCTCCAGCTCGGCGTCCGGGTCATACTCCGAGAATTCGCGGAGCTTGATCACGTTTAAGCCGACCTCGATCATGCCGTTCAGGAGCGTTGCGAGCGTGTGCCGGAACTCTCTCGGCCCACGGACTCTGTGGTCGGCCCCGTTGGGATCGACGAACGTCCAGTGTGGATCGGCGATCTCAAGCTCGCCGTCAACGTACCTGTCCCAGAGTCGATAGCCGTCTCCCCTCCAGTCCTCCAACTCGACGTTCTGGAAGTACGGGTTGGCGCATGACAGGTGGTAGATCCCGCCGGGGCGGAGCACCCGGACGACCTGCCTGAAGACCTCCCTGGCGTCAGGGACGAAGTTGATCGAGTGCCCGTGCCATACGGCGTCGAAGCTGTTGTCATCGAAGGCCGACAGGTCTCTCATGTCTCCCTGGATGGCGCACACGTCGAGGCCATAGTGCTGGGCCGCCTGCCGGTCGCGTTCGAGCTGCACATCTGAGAGGTCGAAGACGGTCACGTTCGCGCCCAAGATGCAGAACGCGGCGGACTGCTGGCCTCCACCGCCCGCGAGGCACAGGACGTCCCTGCCTTCCAACTCGCCGATGACGCCGTCGGGGTCCACGAGCTCTCTGGCGGAGCTCTCGTCCAGGTCCAGGTATGGGATCGTGTACTGGATTCCGGCCTCGGCAAGCTCGTTCCAGCGCCCCATGTTGTAACGCGCTATCTCATCCATTACGTCGTCTCCAGATACCGCCGCACAACCGTCATACCGGCGAAAGCCGGTATCCAGAGGACAGGGGATTATTTCGATTCACCGTATTGTCTCCATCCCGTTCCTGTACTAATGCTAATCTGATTGACAGGAAGAGCGTTATAGATTCTACACGGCCCGCTTACGCAGCGACTTTTGCATAACCGTCATACCGGCGAAAGCCGGTATCCAGAGAGGAGCTTAAGTTGGATGGCTTGCTTACAACTCCCTACCGCCCGTGCAGAGTTCTGCGACACTGAGGTGCTCACCATGCTCAGACGATCAATAGCCTCCTCACTGTTTGCGACAGCGGCTGTCGTCGGCCTGCTCGTGGCAGGCTGCGGTCAATCAGCGGCGCCTCTGGCCTCGCCCGAGACTGAAGTGGCAGCAGCCACCGTTCAGCCAGCGACCTTGGTTACCGATTCAACACCGGCAGCCTCAGCGACAGCGGAGTCTCGCGAGCCATCTCCGACGCCCTCCGACGCGGGAACGCCCATGGCACGCGCACCGGCGACGCCCGACCCAGAGCCGACCATACCTCCAACGCCAACGAAGCCCACACCAACCGCGACTGCTGAGCCTGAGATCGAACCAGCCCCCGAGCCGACAGCGACAGAGCCTCCCAAGCCGTCTGAATCGACCGCGGCCGTTGAGGGCAGCTCAGACGCAGGGCTGTCAGGCGCAGCCAGCGTATCGCTTGCGCCGGCCGTCTCCATGCCGACCACCGAGGTCGTCAAGCTGCTCACACCTTCGGTCGTCAACATCACCACCGAGCTAGCGACCGCAGGCCTGTTCAACACTCCGTTTCCGCCGAGCGGCGTTGCGACCGGAGTTATTTTGACCCCGGACGGACACGTACTGACCAACTATCACGTCGTGGAAGTCGGCCAGGGCATCACAGTTACGCTCAACGACGGCTCCAACCACGAAGCTGAGGTGATCGGCCAGGACCCGGTAACAGACCTCGCGGTCATCAAGATCGTGGATGTCGAAGGACTGGAGCCAGCGCGATTAGGGGACTCGTCCACGTTGATGGTCGGCGAGGACGTTATCGCTATCGGTCACGCGATGGGCCTACCCGGCGCTCCCACTGTGAGCAAAGGGGTCGTCAGCGCCCTGGAGCGCGCGGTTGACACGACCCACAACACCACGATCATCGATCTGATCCAGACCGACGCATCGATCAATCCGGGCAACAGCGGGGGCCCGCTGGTCAACACACGCGCCGAGGTGATCGGGATCAACACCGTGGTTGTCAGCGTGGGTCAGGGCATCGGCTTCGCAATCAACATCAACGATGCCAAGGAGGTGGCCAGGCAGATCATCGACCAGGGCTTCGTGCGTCGTGGGTATCTGGGCGTTCTGCCCGCGGCGATGACCCCGCAGCTCGCCGCACAGCTCGGGATCGATCCGGAAGTCGAGGGCATCATTCTGCGGCAGGTTCTTCCGGGCAGCGCGGCGGACGACGCTGGGCTGGAAGCCGGCGACATCATCCTCAGCATGGACGGTCAGACGCTGCACAACATCGGGGAGCTGTCCAAGTTCCTGATCTCGCACCAGCCGGGAGACACCATGAACATGACCCTGCTCCGCGACGGTGAAGAGCTGATCGCCAGCATCACCCTGGGGGAGAGGTCGGGGGAGTAGGAGTGTGGCACGAGAGCAGTGCAAAACTCGACGTTCACTCTGCCGTCATTCCCGCACACGCGGGAATCCACTCCTCAGCATACTGGGCTCCCGCTCTCGGAGACCTTTGCTCAATCGTCATTCCGGCGAAAGCCGGAATCCAGGGGTGGTGAGGCATCTCAATTGGAGTCCTTATCGAGAAGAGCGTGCTACTATCTAGCGGTGGACATGAACCTACTCACGAGTCTCTAACTGCCAATGCCTGTCGATGAACGCACATTCGCCGCCGAAGTTGCGGGCTGGGTGACCGAGTTTCTCAACGGCAGACCCGACCTGCCGTTCAGTCGTGCGACTGTCGAAGAACACGTTGCCGGAACGGCGCAAAGACACGACTTCCGGCTGTATAGGCGTGACACCGGTCAACCCGTCCTGACAGGCGAGATCAAAATGCCCGACTCCGCTCAGGGCAATCATCCCCTCAATGCCGATTTGGTTGACGACGCGCTGAGCAAAGCATCCCGCGACGGAATTAGGCACTGCTTTACCTGGAACGTCCGGCAGTTTGTCCTATTCGACTCTCACATACAGGGAGTGCCTTACGCGGAGCGCCACATCGAGGGGCCCTCGGACGTGGTCGATGCAACTGTAAGCGACGACGTAGGGCGCGAGTGGGCGCGTGAAGCCATTCGTAGCTTCTGGGAAGACTTCCTTGAACGGTTCGCCGATCTCCTTGAGGGACGCCGCACTTTTGAGCCGTCTCCCATCGACCAGCGCTTTATCGGCTGGCTTGAAGGTGCGCTGGAAGACCCCATCGACCACACTGAAGACGCTCTCGTCGCACGGTCAAGGACCGACTCTGATCTCAACAACCGACTGACTTCGTGGATGCTCTCACAGGGCTGGGAGCCTTCTGCCCAGGAGGAACAGCGAAGGCAGAACCTCGGACGTGCCTCGCGACTGTCGTGCTACATACTCGTCACGCGGCTGGTCTTCTACCAGGTGCTGCGCCGCCGGTTCATGCAGATGTCCTCCCTCTCTATCGAAGATGTCGACACGCCCGAACAGCTGCGTGAGGTGCTCGACACCAGGTTCAAGGAGGCCGTGCGATACTCCCACGACTACGAGACAGTGTTCGTGCCGGACGAGACCGATCTCGGCTATGAGATTCCATTTCTGTCGCCTACTGCTCCCAGGGACTGGGCGCGCCTGGTCCAGCGGATCGAGGAGTTCGACTTTTCGAGCCTGGACTTCGATGTGATCGGCCAGATGTACGAGCGGCTCATCAGCCCCGCCGAGCGCAGGCGGTTCGGCCAGTTCTACACCTCGCCCGATGTCGTGGACCTCATCAACGCCTTCTGCATCCGAAATCCAGGCGACCGCGTGCTCGATCCTGCGTGCGGCGGCGGCACCTTCCTTGTGAGGGCATACTCCCGCAAGCGTGCGCTCGCCCAGTCACCAGGTGGCTCTCCAATCTCCCACGAAAGTCTGCTGGGCGAGATATTCGGTATAGACATCGGCGCGTTTCCGGCGCAGCTCTCAACCATCAACCTCGCCGTTCGCCACCTTAGCGACGAGGCGAACTACCCGCGTGTCGCCAAAGCCAGCTTCTTCGAGGCCCAGGCGGGCATCCCGCTGTACGACATTCCCTTGACCGGCGACTCGGTTCGGAGCATCGCGCTGGACGAGATGGACGCAGTTGTCGGCAACCCGCCGTACATTCGCCAAGAGAGCATCAACAAGATCGATAAGGACAACTACCGCCGTCTACACGAAGTGGAGTGGGCGGGCCAGCCTAAGTTGACTGGCCGATCAGACATCTACGCCTACTTCTTTTCGCACGCTGCCCACCTGCTCAAGCCCGGCGGCTACCTTGGCTTCGTCACCAGCGTCGGCTGGCTGGATACCGAGTACGGCTTTAGGCTCCAGGAGTTCTTCCTGCGCAGCTTCAGGATCGTTGCGATCATAGAGTCGCAGGTGGAGAAGTGGTTCGAGGACGCGCGAGTCACCACTGCCGTGACGATTCTCCAGCGAGAGCCCGACCGCGCGAAGCGCGACGACAATCCTGTGCGCTTCATCCAGCTCCGAAAGCCGCTCGCCGAGATCTTCTCCGCAGCGCTCGACAGGCCGCTCAATGAAGAAGGCGAGGCGACCCGACAGTCCGACATGGACGCCATACGCGACCTGATTGAGGAGGTCGACACGGACCTGACCACAGACTACTGGCGGGTGAAGGTGCGCACCCAGCGAGAACTCTGGAAAGAAGGAGTCGCGTTCCGGTCGGAAGAAAACGGTGACGCCGTCACTGTCCCGCCGTACAACGGTGGCAAGTGGGGACAGTACGTGCGCGCCCCCGAATCGTGGTTCGAGCTAATGGATCGCGCACGCAGTCGCATGGCCCCGCTCCAGGAACTGGCTGAGGTGCGATTTGGATTCAAGACCGGCGCTGACCGCTTCTACTGCGTGCGAGACGTCACGCAGCAGCATCTCGACAACATCCCTGACCCACAGGAGTTCTCCGACCGCTGGGGGATCTCGCGCAAGGACACTCGACGCATCCGCATAGTGCGCGACGGCGCGAATGTGGAGCATCTGGTCGAGCGGCGTTTCCTGGAGCCGGAGCTCCACTCGCTGATGGAGGTCAAGCGTGCCGTCGTCCGCAAGGCAGATGTTGGACGCATGGTCGTCAACGCGTCCGTACCACGGGCGCGGATAAGACGCACTCACTTCGCTGACTACGTCGCCCATGCAGAGCGACAGGGCTGGAATACCGGGTCTACTATCGCGAGCCGCGCCCGCACTCGTCCTTGGTATGACCTTGGACTGAGGCCGAAGTCTGAGAGGTCGGACTTGATCTGGCCTAAGTCGCAGCAGTATCGGCATGTCGTGTCATTGAACAAGGACCAGCTACCCGTGAATTCTAACCTATACGATGTTTGGGTAGACGACCACGTACAGCCAGACTTGCTGTGGGCAGTGCTAAACAGCACTGTAGTAGTACTCGCCAAGCATCAGTTCGGTAGGGCAGCCGGCGTCGAGGGTAACCTCAAGACAGAAGTGGTAGACGTGAACATGATGCTCGTCCCCGACATTCGCAAAGCGTCACCGAAGGCTGCCAACAGAGCCGTCGCGGCTTGCGAACTGATGTCGAGACGAAACGCGCGTCGCTACCTGTACGAAGAGTTCACACTGGATGATCGCCGCGAGTTGGACGACGCGACGCTGGAGATACTCGGAATCGAAGACCCCGAGGAGCGCGCAGCACTGAGGGACAGGATCTACCGCGACGTAACCGACATGCAGCAGGCCATCAGAGATCGGGAGATCATTGCCCAGCGCGACCGCCGCCGCTCCGCCCGCAGGGGCACATCCACTCCGCAGGACATCGCCGACGAGCTGTGGGCCGAGCACGAGTCCTCCCTCAATCTGCTTCAGTTCCCAGAGGACTTCCTCACACGTTCCAATGAGGGAGCGCTATTCGATCTGCCGTCCGGCGAGGTCGAGGTGGGGGAGGCAATGATGGACACCGGCGATCTATTGAAAGTCGGCACGATCCGTGTCGGCGGACGGGATGGCGAGGTGCTCGACGTGGCGATCATGTCACAAGCTCGCTTCCTGGAAGCCCTGTCCCAGTGTCACCGAGCGGGCCAAGTCAGGCTACCCAGCGACGAAGTGTGCGACGACGCGGTCAGCAGTTTCGGTCAGTACCGTTCTGACCTACAAGACCGCTTCTCCGGACTAGCCCGCCAGAGAACCACCGACCAGCGACGCCAGAGGACCGTCGTCAACGCGCTGCTGCGCAAGGCTCTGCAGTGGCGGAGAGCTTAGACCCCCACTAGAAGTCCCACACCCTCCTTGCGGCCCCACACCGATTTCGTGGTATTATCGAGTCTCTTTCTCAAGAGTGGGGACATTATGGTTGCGACCTCCACCGACCCTGGTCAGCTCTGGGCGGCTGTCCTGGGACAGTTGCAGATGCAGGTCACCAAGCCCAACTTCGACACGTGGCTGAAGCACACTTCGGGCCTGGCGTATGCTGGCGACGAGTTTGTCGTGGGCACGCCGAACGCGTTCGTGGCCGAGATGCTCGAGCAGCGCATGTACTCGCTCATCGCGCAGACTGTCGAGAGCGTGGTCGAAGCCGAGGTCGAGGTGAGGTTCGCGGTCGAATCCGCCTGGGCGGACCCAACAGGGCAGGCCTCCGAGCCCGAGAGTGAGAGATCCGGGGGACCACTTCTCTCTCCAGCCCCAGGTGGAGGAAACGTCCGACCGCCGACGCTGAACACCAGGTACACGTTCGACCGGTTCGTGGTCGGCAAGTCCAACGAGCTGGCTCACGCGGCGGCGCTCGCGGTCGCGCGTGAGCCGGGCCAGTTATACAACCCGCTCGTCATGTACTCCGACGTCGGCCTCGGCAAGACCCACCTCATGCACGCCATCGGCCACCAGGTAGCCGCCCGCGGCATGTCGCTCATCTACTCGACCACCGAGGAGTTCACCAACTCCTACATCAGGGCGATCCGCGAGGGCACCACCGACGAGTTCAGAGACCGCTACCGGAACGAGGATGTCCTGCTGCTCGACGACGTACAGTTCCTCATCGGCAAGGACCAGACCCAGGAGGGCTTCTTCCACACGTTTAACGCGCTGCACATGACCAACCGACAGATCGTCCTGACGTCGGACCGTCCGGTGACCGCGTTGACTCTTCTCGAGGACCGGATCCAGTCCCGGCTCGCCGGGGGCCTTGTCGTGGACATCCAGCCGCCGGACATCGAGACGCGAATCGCGATTCTCCGGGCGAAAGCTGACGGCTCGCGCCAGTCGATCTCCGACGACGTTCTGCTCTACCTGGCCGAGCGTATTCACAAGAACATCCGTGAGTTGGAGGGCAGCCTGAACAGGGTGATTGCGTTCGCCGACCTAATGGGTACGCCGGTGACAGTCGACCTCGTCAAGCGCGCCATCGCGGACGTGGTCGAGACCGCCGCGGAGCGACAGATACCCGAGTCCGTCGTAATCGGCACGGTCGCTGCACATTTCGGCATAAGCGTCGAGACGCTCAAGGGACGGAAGCGGGACAAGAAGACCTCGCTCGCGCGGCAGGTGGCGATGTACCTGCTGCGGGAGGAGTCCCAGCTCGGCCAGTCCGCTATCGGCTACGCACTGGGCGGTAAGGCCCACAACACCGTCATGCACGGCTGCGAGCGTATATCCAACCAGTTGAACGTCGATCCACACCTCCGCCGCGACATTATCAACATCAGGGAAACTCTTGCCGCCCACTGACCGCCGCAGCTCTCAGGCGGACAACGGTTCTACGAACTCGCTTAACCTTATTTCCGACTTACGCCAATACAAGAAATCGACCTACTTGACATAACTATGTCGATAACTGCTTCCTAAATGTCGATAACTCAATCCCGGTGTCAATAACTCGGCGGGCTGGACGCTTTCCGAACCTTGTATAGACATCCTGTCGCTCAAACATTCCTGTTTACCGACAGACTATTGACAGGGCGGCCTCCCCAGGGACAAAGCTGGAGACGGGAAGAGGGTGGCAGTTATCGACATTATCCACACCCTTATTACTGTTACTAGATATACTGTCCGTATGATTGATCGAGTAACTATCCATATAACATCCGGTAAGGGCGGCGATGGCTCGATAAGCGGGCGTCGGGAGAAATACGTGCCCCGGGGAGGCCCGGACGGTGGCGATGGTGGCGCAGGCGGTAGCGTGTTCCTCGAGGGCGACCCGAATCTCAACACTCTCATGCCGTTCCGGTATCTCCGCTACTTCAAGGCTGAAGACGGCCACCGGGGCGACGGCAAGCTCAAACATGGCGGGAACGGCGAAGATATCATCCTGTCCGTCCCCGTTGGAACTCAGGTGTGGCTGGACGACGAGAGGCCTGCGCTGCTCGCCGACATCGACAGTCCGGGCGAGAGATGGCTGGCGGCCGAGGGAGGCAGAGGGGGCGCCGGCAACGCCCGCTACGCGACCCCGACGAACCGGTTTCCGAGATTGGCCCAGGCTGGAGAGCTCGGGGATGTCCGAACTCTGCGGCTGGAGTTGAAGCTGCTCGCTGATGTTGGAATCGTAGGAGCGCCCAACGCCGGCAAGTCCAGCCTCATATCAGCCCTCTCAGCGGCCAGGCCCAAGGTGGCCAACTACCCGTTCACGACGCTCGACCCTACGCTCGGAGTTGTAGAGCACCGCAGCGAGATCTTCGTGATGGTGGACATACCCGGGCTGATCGAAGGTGCCCACGAGGGCGTCGGGCTCGGTCATGAGTTCCTGCGCCACGTCGAGCGCACCAAGGTGCTCGTCCATCTTGTGGACGGCTCCGTCGATGATCCGGTCCTGGTGTACAGGCAGATCAACGAAGAGCTGAGCCTGCACGACGAGCGTCTTGCCATGAAGCCGCAGGTCCTGGCGATCAACAAGCTGGACCTGGTGGACGTGTCCGTGCTGCAGGACGACATTCGGGAGGTATTTCAGGGAGAGCTGAACGGTGACGAGATGTACTTCGTCTCGGCGGCTACCCACGAGGGCCTGGAGCCTCTCCTGGACAGTGTGCTCCTGATGCTGCAGGACGCGCCGGAACCTATGTTCAGCGTGTCACACGCCAGTGAGGGTGACCTGCCGGTGCTGCGGCCGGAACCGCGTCGTCGTCGCCCGGACGTGTACGTGGACGAGAACCGCGTCTTCGTTGTCGACTGGCCGCCCGCGGCGCGGATGGTGGGGATGGTCAATCCAGACGACTGGAATGCGAAGCTCCAGTTCTACAACCGTCTGGAGCGAGCAGGCGTAATCACCGCTTTGGAGGCGGCCGGAGCCGGCCCTGGTGATCTTGTCCGAATCGGCGACGCCGAGTGGGTGTGGGAGTAGCGCTGCCGTCTGAGCGGCAGTCTTGGACCTGAGGGGTGCGGTGTCTAGCGTCTCCGTCTGCGCCTGATGCGTCGCAGGCTGCGCTGTTTATCCAGCCTCATCTGTTCTCCCTTGGAGCGGAAGAACCGGCGATTTCTCAACTCACGCAGGATCCCGGATCTCTGCATGCCCGTCTGGAACCGTTTGAGAAGGGCTTCCGGATCCTCGCCCTCTCGGAGTGTTACATAGGCCAAATATCTTCTCCTTGCGTCTCGATTTCCCAAGCCGAGGCATACGGCAGACGACTCGATCGGCGACATATGCTGAACGGTTCCGACAATGCCGGGTAATTTCTGCCCCTACAGGCCGAAATTATAGCACGGCCTGCGTTCTGATTTCTTGACACTCTTGAGTATCGCACTTAAACTTTGCCCAGATTTTGCCGGAAGCACCGGCGATGTTCAGGAGCGGACGGAATGACTCAAGAATCAGCGATTACCCCGGAAATGAGGGCGGCCGTCGGCGTGGAGTCAGAACCTCATGTGAATGAGGTCGAGAAGGGCGCCATCGTCAAGTTCGCCGTCGCTATCGGGGACACGAACCCTATCTTCACAGACGAGGAAGCGGCCCGGAACTCAAGGTACGGCGGGATCGTAGCTCCGCCGACGTTCTTCCGCACGATGAGCTCCGGCCCGATGAAGGTGGACGTACGGAGTCCGTATCCGGCGAACCTGGACGGCGGGAGCGACTGGGAGTACTACGAGCCGGTCCGACCGGGTGACCGGATCTCCGTGACCATGAAGGTCTCGAACGTCTTCGAGCGTCCGGGACGCTTGGGAAACATGCTGTTCATCCAGCGGGAGACCAAGTACGTGAACCAGTTCGGTAGGGCGGTGGCGATCCAGCGCACCACAGGAATCAGCTACCAGCCGCCCGAGGACGAGTGAGCCAAGCACGGCTTAATCGGCTCTCAAGAGCGCGAGGAGTTAACACGATGGCAGAGCAGGTCTATTTCGACGACGTCGAAGAGGGAATGGAGATACCGGTACTGCGTAAGGACCCTACGACGCAGCAGCTGGTCAAGTATGCCGGCGCCTCCGGCGACTACTACCAGATCCACTACGATCTCCCATATGCTAAGAATAACGGGCTTCCCGACGTCATCCTGCACGGAGCGCTGAAGAACGCCTTTCTGGGGCAGCTGGTAACCGACTGGATCGGCGAGTGGGGCACGCTCAAGAAGCTGAGCGTTCAGTACAGGGGCATGGACGTCCCCGGAACCCCTATCTACGGCAAGGGCGTCGTCAAGAAGAAGTACCAGGAAGACGACGAGAACATCGTCGAGTGCGAGATCTGGCTGGAGAACCACGAAGGCCAGCGCACAACGCCCGGGTACGCAGTCACGGCCCTGCCGAACAGATAAGCTTCACCCGCTTGCCGTAGTTCCGGTACGGGCGTCGTCCCCGGAACCCTGTGAAAGAGAGAGTCCCATGTCGATATTCGTCCTCGTCCACGGTTCGTTCCAGGGCGGCTGGATATGGAAGCCCACCGCCGAGGTGTTGCGGAGTGCCGGTCACACCGTCTATGCGCCCACGCTCGACGGCTGTGGTGAGCGACACCGGCTGATACGTCCCGGCATCACCATTGCCGCGCAGGCGCGCGAGGTCGCCGACATGATGTTCTACGAGGACCTCCGCGACGTCGTCCTCGTCGCCACCAGTACAGGCGGGCTGGTGGTGTGCAAGACGGCGGACCTTGCGCGCGATCGCATAAGCCGGCTGGTCTTCGTCGATGCGCTTGCGCCCCAGCCGGGAGAGCGCGTGTCGGACATCGTCCAGCGCAACCCCAACGCGCCGCCTATGCCGACGACCGAGCTGACGCGCGGCCCGACGCGGCATGAGATGGAGACGCGCTTGTTCGCCGATCTCGACCCTGAGCTGCGCGAGTGGGCGGCCGAGCGAGCCACCGCGCACCCTGTCGAGGCGTCCGACGCGCCTGGGGAGCTGGACGCGTTCTGGGCGACTGCCGGCACCATACCGGCGCGCGTGGTCCGCTGCCGGCTGAGCACCAACCCGCCCGAGTCCCACCAGCGCCGCACCGCCGAGACGCTTGAGGCGGACTGGCACGAGATGGACGCGGGACACTACCCCATGCTGAGCCACCCGACCGAGCTCGCCGCCCTGCTGGAGTAGGCGTAGGCGTCGCCGCTGAGGGAGACCTTTGCTGAGCCTACGCCTTCGGCGATCTTTCGGTATTCTTTGAGAACGGCGTCGTTTGTCGGCGTGCGCGACATGCGGCTTCGTAGTCTCCCAAGGCTAACGTGTCCTACCGGATGCTATAATCCAGCCAGAGTGTGGTTGCAGTGATTACGAACGTTACCCTGGAAAACTTCAAGTGTTTCCGCCAAATCAGCGTCGATCCGAAGCTGATTACGGTGTTTATCGGTCCGAACGGCACTGGCAAGTCTGGTGTGCTGCAGGCACTCCTGCTGCTGAAACAGTCGAGAAACAATGTCGACCCTTTGGTCTTGGATGGAGAATTGATACGGTTTGCGCCGGAAGCGTTTATGTTCCAGGAGCCTGAATCAAGGGCTGGTAGTATTCGGTTAGCGGTGTGTTGGAATTCATCCATCGATTCAGAAGAGGTCCAGATGCCACTGAAGGTCGAAGTTGACCTCCAGTATTCCAGACAAGCTAATCTGATCGCTGACCGTGGCTCGACAAAGTGGGCGGTTTCCGGCGAAGAGTATGAGATAACTTTCGCAAGAGACGGCAGGGCACGCGAAGCCACAACCTCTGGAGGGATCCTAATCTATGAGATGTTACCTGCGATCAACAGCTTTCGAGTTATCTCAGGTTATATAGATGAAGATCTGTTCTCACCATTGCCGTGCCACCTGCCCAAAGTGCCTGAGAAAACGCTGGCTGACTTGAAGATAGTTCCGGCGGCTAGAGGTTTGACCCAGGGGGTATATGAGCTGGGGCCGGAGTCTTCCAAGGACATTTCAGGTGCCACTGGCCTGGGTGCGCAGGAGGACAGCACCGCAACGACCCTAGCCTATTCCCGACGTGAGGTGGAGAAGGTTTCCCACCTGATGAAACGGATTACTGGTGTGGGGTTCAGGGTAGACACGGTTCCACCTCAATCCGCAAAGCCTATCTCGGAAGCTCCTGCCGGCGACCTCAGTATTTTGGCTGAAGGCTTTGGCACCAACGCCCTTGTCCACCTGTTGTTCGAGGTCGTCAGAACCGCCCAGGGGGCGACGGTGTTAATTGAGGAGCCGGAGATTCACCTACACCCTAAGGCGCAGGCCGATCTGGCGTCGGTGCTGGTTGAAGAGGCCAAATCTGGCGACAGACAGATGATCCTTACCACCCACAGCGAGCATGTTGTGGGGAGGCTGTTGACCATGGTCGCAGAAGGAAGGCTATTCGCGGACGAACTTGCGATTTACTCCTTCGAGAAGGACAAGTACGGAGCTTGCTCGGCCAGCGAAATCGAGGTGACGGACCGGGGACAGGTCAGTGGGGGACTGAAGAGCTTCTTTGAGACTGACCTAGACGAGATGAAGCGGTACGTTGAAGCTCTGCGCGCCAAGGCATGATTCCGAGTTTCATCCTCGATGAGAACATAGTGATCTTGGCTCAGCAGGGACTCGACGAATACGGGAACGCCAACCCAGAGTGCGCCGACCTAATGCAACAGATCATAGAGATATGTCACACCCTCGTAGTGGACGACGTCCTGTGGGACAAGTATGAAGAGCAACTGTACCGTCCCGGTTACCATCATCCCACCTTGGGCCCATTCCTCATTCGCGCGCTGTACAACGCCCTAACAGTCTCCGAGAAGGTGACCGGGCTTGGTCACACCGCGCCGATCATGGGCGACGAAGGGTTGATTCCAGATGGCAGCCAAGACGACGCTTACCTTGTGAGGCTGGCAGTGGAAACGCGAGCAATCCTCGTAACGACTGACGGAGCTCTTCGGGAAGACCTGGAATCCTGTGGAATTCTATCCAAGTACGATTTGACTGTGGCCTCTCCCGAAGACGCTATGGGACTGTTGTAGCTCGTTCCCAGTCAACAGCCTCAGATGCCAGCCGAGTTTTGCACACGGCTATGATTCGTCTCCGTATGGAGACGACACCAGCTACGCTACGGCAACCAGCGCTGAGCCCACGCTTTCGGCGAGCTTTCTGTATTCCTTGAGTACGGCGTCGTTGTTGAGTACGGTGGGTCTCGATGTGTCACGGTAGTCGGCGCGCATCTTGATGCTTCCGAGGAACGGGATGTCGAGGTGGTCTGCCAGCTCCTCGCCCGCGCCTGATCCGAATATCTCGCCGGACAGGTTCTCGACCACGCCCAGAACGTCGATCTGGAGCTTCTTTATCATGTTCACCGAACGGATCGCGTCGATCTTCGCCAGCTCCTGCGGGGTGGTGACGACCACGAAGCCGTCCATCTCCAGGGCCTGCATAACGGTGAGCGGTGCGTCGGAGGTCCCGGGCGGCAGGTCCACGACGAGGTAGTCCAACTCCCCCCAGGTGGTGGACTGGAGGAGCTGATTGATGGCGTTGTGGATCATCGGCCCGCGCCAGATGATCGCCTCCTCCTCGTCCTTCTGGAAGAAGCCCATCGACATGACCTTCACGCCGAACCGCTTCGGCGGGATCATCTTGCGGTCGTCGGTAGCCAGGGGGGCCTCTGTGACCTTCATGGCGCGGATGACGTTCGGGCAGTCTATGTCGACGTCGAGAATGCCGACGCTGGCTCCGTCGTTGGCGAGCGTGACGGCCAGGTTCACAGCGACCGTGGTCTTGCCCACTCCGCCCTTGCCGCTGTAGACGCCCACCTTGTGCTTGATCTGCGACAGTGTCTCCGCGATCGAGCGTTTCTGCTCGAACTGCCGACGCATGGCTTCGACCTTGGCCCTGGCCTGCGCCTGCTGCTGGGGATTCATTGGACCCCCCGGCGGACCTCCGGGACTCCCCTGCGCATGTTGATGCTGATGGGGGTTCATTGGACTCTCCTGTCATGCACTCTAGGTTGCAAAGCTAAGGGGCGACCCGTCACGCTTGTCGGAATCGACCCCGTATCCGAGTACGGGGCATGCTTGGCGTCGGGCGCCCCTGCGATGATACCGGATCAAGTCCGGCACATGCCCTGGATCTGTTCGACGGGGCAGCGCGCCCCGGTAGTCGGGCCGTTAGTCCAGACCGAGAAGTTTCTTGCCCTCGTCCGTGATGAGGTCCGGAGTCCACGGAGGGTCGAAGGTCAACTCGACGTTCACGTCCTCGACGGCGTCCATCTCGGCGATGCGCCACTCAGCCTGCTGGGCGATGTAGGGCCCCATGCCGCAGCCGGCGAAGGTCAGGGTCATCGTGACATCCACGTTGCCCTCGTCGACCTCGACGCCGTAGACAAGCCCCAGGTCAACCACGTTGACGGGGATCTCCGGGTCGTAAACGTCCCTCAGCGCCTCATATACCTCTTCAGTGGTCAGTGTCTGTGTGGTCATTTCGCGTGCCCTCCGGCGCTGAGATAATCGCCTCGCAGAAGCAGGGCGAAGTCTGTTCAATTGTATCCCTGGCTTTGGTTGGTGTCAAAAGACCTCAGCCCCTATCCGACATCCCGTAGTAGGACGGTCCGCGAACCGCCCCTACTCGGCGAGCGCTCGCAGCATCAGCTCCTCGGCCCTGGCCCGGGTGCCCGCGACCGTCGCGTATATCAGGCTACCCTTGTTCCTGATAATCAGGTGACCGTCTTCGAGCTCCAGGTATCGCGCGTTGGTGTTTTCGAGATCTATGGTGTCCATACCGATCTTGCCGGCGATCGAGCGTACTAGGAAGGCTACCGCAACCCCGGCGTATCCTGCGCCGCCGACCAGGACGACCCCGGTGTCCAGGCTGTCCAGCAGATCGACGTCGATCTCTTCAGGAATGCTCTCCGGCAGTTTGCTGTAAATCCCGAACGCCACGTTGTCCACTCGCACGATCCCGAACGCGGTGTCAAGGCCCGGTACCTGGATGCCGGCGCTGTCGGCTATCTCCTGGATCAGGTTGCCGTCGGTTGAGATGAAACCAGCCGCAATCGGGGTTTCGTCCTCGGAAACGGGCAGGTTGGTCAGCATGTTCCACGCCTGCGGGTTTCTCTCCCTGAGCGACACCAATTCCACCGATTCGAGCTGCTTGGAAAGCTCTTCGGTCCACTCGGAGTCGCCGCGAATGATCCGGACCGTAGACGTGGCCACTTGTGCGATAGTCGGGTCTTCGACCGGTTTCAGCGCGAGAAGACTGCCTACCAGCGACGCGTCGCTGGAGGTGGCGAATCCGAGAATGCCCCCGAACTGTTCAAGTGAAGTCGCGACCATAGAGACGCTTGTGAGGGCGACCTCGTCGTCTCCGCCAAGCGCCAGGACCTCCTCCTGGTCTGCGCTAAAGAAACGCTGTTGGTCGACGGCGACAGGCGCGCTGGGGTTAAAGTACAGGTACAGGTCGTATTCTATGTCTGGAACGAAGTCGTCCTGGATACCGGCGGGCAGAGTGCCTCCACCTTCGCTGACCTCGGACGAGCATGTCGCTCCGAGCAGGATGAAGGACAGAATCGCAAGTACTGTTGCGTATATGCGCAAAGTCGCCTCCGCGACGTGTCCAAGTCGGTGGCTGTCTACATGGAATACGAATTCCGGCGCTCGTCGGTCGCCTCTCTGCGGAGGATCATTCGACCATCACCTTTCTCAGATCGGATATCTGGTCCCTGAGCAAAGCGGCCTTCTCGAATTCGAGCGCCCTGGACGCCGTTTTCATCTGTGATTCCAAGTCTTTTATAAGCCGCAGAATATCGTCTCGCGGCATGTCTGCCGAGTCCACCGCGTAGGTTGCCTGCGTCTCCGCTACAGCCCTTACGCGCTCGGTAATGTCATGAATGGTCTTCTGGATGGTCTGAGGAGTGATCCCGTTCTCACGATTATAGACTTCCTGAATCTCGCGCCTACGCTCTGTCTCGTCTATTGCCCGCTTCATCGAGTCGGTAACACGGTCTGCATACATTATTACACGACCGTCAACGTGACGCGCCGCGCGTCCTATCGTCTGCACCAGCGAGGTGGTGGACCTCAGGTATCCCTCCTTGTCGGCGTCCAGGATAGCTACAAGGCTGACCTCGGGCAGGTCCAGCCCCTCCCTGAGCAGGTTGATTCCGACGATGACGTCGTACACTCCCAGCCGCAGGTCCCGCAGTATCTCACTGCGTTCCAGGGTGTCTATCTCCGAGTGCAGGTAGTGCGTGCGTATGCCCATCTCACGAAGATAGTCGGCCAGCTCCTCGGACATCCGCTTGGTCAACGTGGTGACGATGCACCGCTCCCCCCTGTCGACCCTGAGCTTGATCTGGTACAGAAGGTCGTCTATCTGGCCATCGGTTGGTTTGACGTCGATGACCGGGTCGGTAAGGCCGGTGGGCCGTATGACCTGCTCCACCATCTGCTGGGAGTGCTCGAACTCGTATGGGCCCGGCGTCGCGGATACATAGATGGCCTGGTTGACGAACTGCTCGAACTCACCGAAGTTGAGAGGGCGGTTGTCCAGTGCCGATGGCAGCCTGAACCCATACTCGACCAGCACTTCCTTGCGCGCTCGGTCGCCGTTGTACATGCCCCTGATCTGGGGCAGCGTCATGTGCGACTCGTCGATGAAGAGCAGGTAGTCCTCCGGGAAGTAGTCCATCAGGGTATAGGGCGTGCTTCCGGCCTCGCGCGCGGCCAGATGACGGGAGTAGTTCTCGACGCCTGCGCAGTATCCCGTCTCGCGCATCATCTCAATGTCGTAGCGGGTGCGCTGCTCCAGCCTCTGCGCCTCCAGCAGCTTGCCCTTGCGGTTGAGCATCCTGAGCTCCTCGTCCAGCTCTGCCTGGATACTCCCGATGGCGTCCTGCAGCTTCTCCTCCGACGTGACGAAGTGCTTGGCTGGATATATGTCAATGTCGTTACGCTCCGCCAGCACCTCGCCTGTCAGCGGGTCCAGCTCGACTATCCGCTCCACCTCGTCTCCCCAGAACTCGATTCTCACGCCAACCGTTTCGTAGGCGGGCAGTATCTCCAGGGTGTCGCCGCGTACCCGGAATCGTCCACGGGCGAGGTCGAAGTCGTTGCGCTCGTACTGCATGTCGATTAGCTGCCTGGAGAGACGGCCGGGGCTGCGGATCTCGCCCCGCTGCACGTGCGCCATGAATCCCTGGTACTCCTCGGGCGAGCCGAGTCCGAAGATGCAGGAGACGGAGGCTACGATCAGCACGTCCCGGCGCGTCAGCAGCGCGCGGGTGGCCGCATGTCGGAGCTTGTCGAGCTCCTCGTTGATGTCGGCGTCCTTCTCAATGTAGAGATCGGTGCGTGGGAGGTAGGCTTCCGGCTGGTAGTAGTTGTAGTAGCTGACGAAGTACTCGACTGCATTCTCCGGGAAGAACTCCTTGAACTCGGTAGCGAGCTGGGCCGCGAGCGTCTTGTTGTGAGCGATGACCAGCGTCGGGCGCTGGACCCGCTCGACGACGTTCGCCATGGTGAACGTCTTGCCGCTGCCCGTAACGCCCATCAGCGACTGGTGGACCATGCTCCTGTCGAGGCCGTCAATGATGCGATCGACAGCCTGCGGCTGGTCGCCCGTCGCCTGGAAGTCGGATACTATCTGAAACTGGGGCAAGTTGCGCTCCCCCGGCTCTCTTAGTGTACCTACCATTGTACCCGTTTATTGTACCCGTGATCCGGGCACAGTCCAGCATCGTCCGGGCCGTCGAATAGGGGGATTATCGGAGCGGAGGCCCGTCAGGGTATGCAACAGGCGGCTTTGCAGGACCTCAGACCGAACAGGCAAGCGCGACAGGAGCATAGCTGCACCTCGTCGTGGTCTTCCTCGTCCCGGATGCCCTCCAATCCCTCGCGTAGCAGCCAGGGCACGAGCAGCAGGGCCGTTACGGCGTCCAGCCACCACCAGCCCAGTATGGCGTTGGAAACCAGGCCGACGAGCAGGGTGAGAGAGAGGTACGAACAGGCGATAGTCTCCTTCGCCTCGATGGCAATGGATTGCAGATTGCCTTTCGCCGCGATCCGGAGCTTCCAGATGGCGACCAGGGGCATGAACGTTACGGAGACCACAGCAAGCCCGATGCCCACCAGCGACTCCTCGGCGCTGCTCCGTTCGAAGATTGCCCACACCGACCTGAACACTATGGCCGCCGACAGCGCCAGAAAAGTCCAGCCGATGAACCGTACAATCCGATGCTCCACCACCTCCGCGTACTCGTCGTCCTCGATGCCCAGCCTCCAGAGCACGAGAGAAGCTGCGGCCACTTCTATGTAGCTGTCGGCTCCGAAGGAGACCAGCGCGATGCTGCCCGCGGCGATCCCGGACCATAGCGCGATAACCCCCTCCACGACGTTGTAGAGGATCGTCACCAGAAGCAGAAATCTTGCGACCCTAAGCAATACGGTAGTTCTCCGGCGGGATGGGGCGTTTGTAACACAGAAGTCTGCGGGAGTCCAACGGTCATTGACGCACCCGGGTTATTCACAGATTCTAGGAGTGACTGCTCGCCCACGGAGCAAATTGCCTCTCGCGTTCGTCATTACCAGTGACAAGGCAAATCAGGATGAGAACCGACGGGGGTGCATCTCAGCGTGAAGACTACAACGGTGACGGCAACCACCTGGCTGGTTCTCGGACTCTTGGTGCTGGGCCGACGAGTTCAGGCAGCCGCACTTGCGAAGACACTTCTGGCGAACGAAAGTAATAAGATCCGCAACCAAAGTCCGTACAAGGTGTTGCTAATGAAAAGGACCACTATGACAGTTGCAGTTCTGGGAGCGCTGCTTGCTCTCGTCGTCTCCTGTACCCCCGCGTCCTCGGAGGTCACTCTGTCGGACGACGACGACAAGCTGTTCGTCACAGGCATAGGCATTAAGACCTACGAACCCGACGCGGCGACCATGCGGATGGGGGTGGAGGCATTTGCGAACGACGTCAGCATCGCAATGGCGACCGCAGCGCGATCCATGGACGCGATGATAGCTGCCCTGAAAGAGGGTGGAATCGACGAGGACAACATTGCGACAAGCGGGTTCAGAATAAACGAAAAGAGACAGGTCAGCGGGCAGATCGCGGGCTTCAATGTCTGGAACGGGATAACGGTCACCGTTCAGGACCTCACCTCGCTGGGGGAGCTGATCGACTCGGCCATGAGTGCCGGTGGAGACCAGAGTAGGTTCAACCACATTGAATTTGTGCGTGAGGACCAGACGGGATCGGAGAGTGAGCTTCGCGCTGCCGCCTTTGAGGACGCGCGGGAGAGCGCCGCGCACTACGCGGAACTGGCGGGGGCGGAGTTGGGCCGCCTGGTGACGCTCTCGGAGGAGTGCGAAGGACGCCGGGTCAGCCGAGAATACGGGACTGAGGTCGTTCAGGTAATGTCGGAGGCATCCGAGGTCGTGACTCCTATATTGGTCGCCGGGGAGCTCGAACTGGTGCATTGCGTAACCGCGGTGTTCAGGTTGGAGTGATGCCCGGATCTCCTCTTTCTCAGGCCCTGTCTGTCCGTGAGGTGCTATACTTTTCTTGCTATGAATCGCGTGCTTGTCAGAGTGTGGCCGGTCGGCCTTGCCCTTGTGATGGCGGTGTTGCCGTTTCTCGGACCGGTCATCGACCACCACTTCGCGGAACGCCAGCCGTACCACGCGCACCTCGGAGCTGACTCGGGCCACGAGCACTACTACGCTAACCTGCACCTTCACGGTGGCGATCAGGCCGCCGAGAGTGGGGTCTCGCTGTACAGTTTCGAGGTCTCCTCAGCCGGCCCGTCGGTTGCAATGCTGGCCGACTCGGAGCTTGAGAGCCGGCTGTCGCCCGACCCCGACGCGGTGCTGAACCTGCGCCCCTCTGAATTCTCGGCGCTCAGGTCCGCATCCGTATCCCCCCTAGAAAGACCGCCTCGCGTCTAGCCTTCGGCCATTGTCTCTCTGACCCCGTTCTGCAACGGGGCAGGCTCTTGGGTAAGTAGGTTCGGCTTGTGCGGTTTTCTGTTTTCCGGGTGCAGTGCCTGCCCCGGGCTAGACCCGGGGGCGCGCCCGGCCTGAAGTACGTGCTCACATTCACTGTCTTCGTGGCAGTCGCGGCCGCCGGACTGGTTGCCGCCGACTGGGTCAGCGCGCACGGAAGCGGATTCCAGCTCACCAAGCGGGCCCAGGCGGGCCCGTACGAGCTGCTGCTCGGCACGATACCCGACCCTCCGTTAGTGGGCGAGGCGATCCTGATTCTCCAGGTAGCCGATCCAGACACCGGCGTCCGAGTTCGGAACGTGGTCGTCAGTGCCGCCCCAGAGGGGCCAGAAGGTCCGGGCGCTCCTTTTGCGTTCGGCCCGGACTCGTACGATCCGACACTGTACGAGGCGCGCGCTGTCCTGGAGACCGCGGGCCCCTGGGAGCTGACGATCACTGTGTCCGGTGAGGACGGCAGCGGCTCGGCGCTGTTCGCTTACGACGTGAAGCGCGCGAGCCCGATCGCGGGGATCATCACCCTGGCGACCCTGCTGGCGTTCGTGACCATTCTGGGACTGTCCATGAGAGCCTTCCTGAAGCAGAGAGCCAACGGCCAAAGCGGTAGACGCCGAAGGGCGTGATTCGGGCCGCGCGGCGACCCAACGGTCGGCCATGCGGACAGTGCGAACTCTTTGGAGGTGGGCCTCGATGAGGACCTTGATAACGATTCTGATAGCGGCGGCGCTGGCCGCGACGGCCTCTTCCGCCGCGTTCGCGCACGAGGACAGGGAAACGGGCGGGTACAAGCTGGTGGTCGGATTTCTGCACGAGCCTGCCTACGAGGGCGAGCGAAACGCGGTAAGCCTGCGGGTGACGAAGGAGAGCGAAGACGAACAGGAAGAACCGACAGCAAAGGCCGGGCACGCTCAACACGAGCCGGAACCCGTCGCGGTCGAGGGACTGCAGGAAACGCTCCAGGTGGAAGTGACCCATGTTCCATCGAACGTCTCGAAGACCATGAACCTGCGGGCCGTTTACAACGATCCCGGCCACTACGCGGCCGACCTGATCCCGACCTCTCCCGGACATTACCGGTTCCGCTTCTTCGGGACCATAGAGGGTGAGGAGATCGACACGACGTTTGACTCGAAGGCCGGAGGCGGCGACTTCGATGACGTGCGGGTTGCGACTGCGATACACTTTCCTGATGCGGTCGCGTCCGCGCGCGAGTTGGAGTCCGCGGTCCGAGGGTTGCAGGCGGCGTCCGAGGAAACGCACGATGAAGACGACGCGCGAGACAGCGCCGCTGCCACGATGGCGATAGTCGGTATCGTCCTGGGAGCGAGCGGCATCGCCTTCGGGGGCGTGTCGCTGGCACTGTCAATACGTAATAGGAAGTCGTAGCTGGGAGAAACGATGTCAGCCCCACTCCAGAACCATAATCTTCTCCTCAGAGTGGGGCTGTATCTCGTGGCAGCCGTGACTGCCGCCCTGATAGCGGGCTGCGGCTCGGAGCCTGCTCCGGTCCCGACTCCCACGGCTGTTCCCATGGTGGCCCCGACAGCAACTCCTTCGGCTGGCCGGTCCAGTGAGCGCGCGATGGCTCCCAACTTCAGCCTGCCTTCAGCAGGTGGCAGCGAGGTGTCGCTGTCAGGACTCCTCGAAGACCACAAGGCCGTCGTCCTGGTGTTCTACCGGGGGTACTTCTGAGGGATATGTCGCAGCCAGCTCGGCGAGCTGGCAGAGGCGTACCCTGAGTTCGAGAAGCGCGACGTGGCGCTGGTGGCGATAAGCACGGACAATGTTCTCGATGCGATGAATATGGCCAATTTCGTGGGGGCAGATCCAGCATCGGGGTATGGGACAGGGTTCCATATCCTCGCAGACGACGATACCAGCGTGGCACGCGACTACGGCGTATTCGACCTGCACGCTGATGGCGTCGCGGCTCCCGCGACGTTCATCCTGGACCAGGCCGGTGAGGTCGTCGCGTATCACGTGGGCCGGGATATAACCGAACGTCCGACGGCTGAGATGATTCTCGCGCAGCTGGACCAGATGGGAAGTCAGAATTAGGAATAGCGAATTTGCGAATGATGAATGGCTGTCGAGCGTGGGAGAGCGTTGCATAACCCCCTCTCCCTCAGGGAGAGGGCTGGGGTGAGGGTGAAAAGGCCTTGGTCTCAAGCTGCCTAGAATCATCCGCACCCCTCTGGATTCCGGCCTTCGCCGGAATGACGAAGTTACGCGACGGTCTCCAAGGCAGATGACAATTCACCATTCTAAATTCGCTATTCTCTATTCCCTTCTGCTCGTTCTGTTTGTGGCGGCCCCGAGGACGGTCGAGGCCCACGCCAACTACGCGGAGTCCGACCCGGCAGCCAACTCAGTAGTCGAGCAGTCCCCGGAGCGCGTCACGGTCCGCTTCACCGAGCCGCTTGAGCCCGCACTCAGCGAGATCCAGGTGTTCGACTCGCGGGGCGACCGCGTGGACAGACAGGACAGCGCGGTAGACTCGTCGGACCCTACCGTGATGTCGGTATCGGTCGACGAGCTTGCCGACGGCACGTACACGGTGGCCTGGAAGAACGTTTCCACGGTGGACGGACATCGTGTCAGGGGCGCGTTCGTCTTCTCGGTAGGGGCGGGTTTGAAACCCGCCCCTACGGACGCTGCTGCCGCAGTCGCCGACCAGCCACTGCTCCAGTCCCCGGCGGAGCCGGTTATCCGGTGGCTGGTGCTGCTGGGAGGGCTGACGCTGGTCGGAGCTGTCACGTTCCACCTCCTGGTTTCCCGGCGAGTGCTCAAGGGGCTCGACAGCGGGCAAGACCATATCGTTCTTAGCTCGGCCCTGACCGGCTCTCTTGCCCGGCTGGTAATCATCTCGACCGCAGTCCTGCTGGCGGCGTCCGTGGCTCAGCTGATCGTTCAGGCGTCAGTCGTTTTCGAGTCCTCGGTGTTTGCGGTGTTTGGCGGTCCCTTATGGGAGCTGCTGCTCGATACCGAGTGGGGCCGACTGTGGCTGTGGCGTATCGCGCTGGGAACGGCGGCAGCGTTGGCGGTGATCGTCGGATGGCGCAGGGGAGACAACCTGACGCTGGCGATACTCAGCGCTGCGCTGGGCGCCGCTACGCTGTTGACGATCAGCCTGACCAGTCATGCGGCCGCGACCGTCAATGTCCGAACGGAAGCGATACTCAACGACTTCATCCACCTGGTCTCCGTGGCAGTGTGGGTCGGCGGGCTGTGCGGACTTGCTCTCGCCGTACGGCTCGTTATGGGCATCCGCGAAGAATCGGAGCGGCGCCAGACGCTTTCCGTCCTGGTACGCAGGTTCTCGCTGGTCGCTGGAATCAGCGTCGTCGCGATTACCCTGACGGGCATGTACAGCGCCTGGGCCCAGGTGGTTGTCGTGCCGGCGTTGCAGGTCCCCTACGGCAAGGCTCTCATTGCCAAGGTGGCCATCGTCATAGTCCTTCTGCTGATCGCCGGCGCGAACCTGATTTGGGTGAGGCCGCGACTCCGAGGCGGCGGCACCGCAAGTCTCTGGCTGAAACGGCTGGTGGCAGCCGAGATCGTTCTGGCGACGCTCGTGCTGCTGTCTGTCGGCTTCCTGACTGCTCTGGAGCCGGCGCGCCAGGTAGCGTCGAGGGAGGGCATCGGCGTCGAGAGCGGCCTCACCTTCGAGGAGATGTCCGAGGGCGCTCACATTACACTGGCGATCGACCCTGGACAGGTCGGACCGAATACCGTCGGCATTTCGCTGAGGGACCGGTCCGGCGATCCGATTAACAACGCGACTGACGTGAGAGTCCGACTATCGTACCTCGACGCGGACTTTGGCGAGACTCCCTACTCCGCGACGGAAGTGGGTGAAGGCAAGTTCGTGCTCGATGAACAGCTCATCAGCATTGCCGGAGCTTGGCAGGCGGAGCTGGTCGCCCAGCGTCCGGACGCATTTGACGCGCGCGCCGCGTTCAGATTCGAGGTGACCGGCGGAGGTGGAGGAAGCCTGGCGATAGCCCCGGAGGCGGACACGGGCAGGACGCTGCTTGGCATAGAGTTCGTACTCCTGGGGTTCCTGTTCATGGGAGTGAGCATCCCGGTCGGGGGCTGGTACTCGCGCAGCGGCGCGGCGGCCATGGTCGTGGGTGCGGTCATCGTCTTCGCGGGAGGAGCGCTGCTGTTCGGCACGCTTGGCGCAGGGGAGGAGCTCCCAGCGCGAAATCCGATTCCTCCGACACAGGAATCCGTCGCCACCGGCCTACGACTGTACGACCAAAACTGTCAGCTGTGTCACGGCGCTCAGGGCATGGGCGACGGCCCCGCCGGTGCGGGCCTGGAGCCGCCTCCGGCAGACCTCACGGTCCACGTACCGCTGCACCCCGACCAGGGACTGTTCGAGTTCATCCAGGAGGGCATCCCAGGTACAGCGATGGCGCCGCTGGGTGATAAGCTGTCCGAGGATGAGATATGGCACATCATCAACTACATCCAGACGCTGAAGTAGGGGCGGTTCGCGAACCGCCCCTGCGCTGTATTGAAGGTCCCCTCTCCCTTGACGGGCTGACAGGGGTAGGCATTTCGCAAATCGTCATTCCGGCGTAGGCCGGAATCCAGGGGCTGGGGCGTCCTTCGACAAGCTCAGGACGAACGACTTATTGGTTTGCCTACCCCTGTCAGCCCTTGACGGGAGAGGGCTAGGGAGAGGGTGACCAGCTTTAAGCTGGACATGTAACATGGCGCTCAGACTCTTCATAGCCGCTACTGTCGGCGTACTTTCGCTGACCGTATCCCCCGTGGCTGCGCACGCCTTCGGACAGCGATACGATCTGCCCATACCCCTGAACTACTTCCTCGTCGGCGCTGTGGCGACGGTCTTCCTGTCGTTTGTGCTGATTGGGTTGTTCGTTCAGAGGCGTTCCGAGAAGTTCGACTACCCGCGTCTGGACCTGCTTCGCGTCCCTGGACTTGGGGCTTTCCTGTCCAGCCGTATAGTCTCAGTAGCCGCGCGGACTGTCTCGGTGCTGATGTTCCTGCTGCTGCTGGTCGTGGGCTTCTTCGGCACCGGCCGCGCAGTCGAAAACCTGTCCCCAACGTTCATCTGGATCATCTGGTGGGTCGGGATGGGTTACGTCGTCGCGCTGGTCGGCAACGTCTGGGTGTTCATCAATCCCTGGAAGATCACATTCGAGTGGTACCGGCGGCTGAGGGGCCACGCCAACGAGCCTGAAGACCCTCCGTTCACCTATCCACAGGGGTTGGACGTCTGGCCCGCGCTGCTGCTCTTCTTCCTGTTTGCCTGGGCCGAGAACGTCTATACAGGCGCGTTCAGGCCGTTCACGCTGTCGGTGATGGTGTTGCTGTACTCGATCGTCATGTGGGTCGGGATGGCGGCTTTCGGGAAGCACGTCTGGCTCAGAAACGGAGAGGCGTTCACCGTGCTCTTCGGCTACTTCTCACGCTTCTCTCCCACCGAGTTGAGAGTGACGAATCGCGACGTGTGCCGGGGCTGCACCTCAGAGTGTCAGTTGGAGTCCGAATGCGTGGACTGCTACGACTGCTACGAGTACGCGGCGCCGGAGGACAGGCAGCTGAACCTGCGACCGTTCGCCGTGGGGCTGGCCCTCCAGGAGCGGGTGTCGGTGGCGACCGCCGCGTTCGTGGTATTGGCGCTGGCCACGGTGAGCTTCGACGGGTTCCAGGACACGGAGACATGGGCCAACCTGCGCACCGACATGCTGTCGTTCACTACTTCGGACGTGGTGGACACAGTCGCGCTCGCGGTCGCCCCGGCGCTGTTTGCCGTCGTGTACCTGGGATTCGCCTGGGCGATCAAGACACTGTCCCGCGAGGAAGCAGGAGTGATCCAAGTGGCGCTCGCGTACGTGTTCTCACTTGTGCCGATAGCGCTCGCGTACAACCTGGCCCACTTCATAACGCTGCTGCTGATCCAGGGGCAGTTGGTAATACCGCTGGCGTCGGACCCGTTCGGGTTCGGATGGGACATTTTCGGCACGGCGGAATACAGATTGAACCTGGACATCATCGGCGCCAAGGCCGTGTGGTTCATCAGCCTGATCGCGATCGTGCTGGGCCACGTGACCTCGGTCTATCTGGCGCACGTGATCTCCCTGCGACGCGCATCGAGCTCGTCAGACGCTCTCAGGGGGCAGATACCAATGCTGGCCCTGATGATTATCTACACCGCCACCAGCCTGTGGATCATCGCGCAGCCCATAGTGGGGTGAGGCAGGTTCCGGGAGCGCGGGCGTCTCGCCCGCCTTTTTCGAAGTCACCGGCTGAACTCATGCAGCAGCGTCAGCGAAGCTCGCGGTTGCCTGAACTCGCCGCCGCGATTTAGACTCTGAACATGGATAGCGTAACCCTCAAGGACTTCCGATGCTTCCGAGGGGAGCAGACGGCGCGTATGGCACCGCTGACTCTGCTCGTCGGCGAAAACAGCACGGGCAAGACCTCGTTCCTCGCGATTCTGCGGGCGCTGTGGGAGGTTGCGGTCAACGAGGTAGTCCCGGACTTCCGCAGAGAGCCGTACGACCTCGGCGCTTTCAGCGAGATCGTGTACAACGACAGCAGCCGGGGTGATCAGCCGGATGCTTTCCAGGCGGGGTTTCGGGATTCCAGCTTAGGGGATTCAAATGAGGCGGTGTCGTTCCAGTTCACGTTCCGAGATATCGGTGGGGTAACCTACCCAGTCTCGAGGTACGCATCGGTGGGCGACATATCTTTCGAGGTCATCAGGCGACCGGATCAGAGTGGGGAGATTCGGTTTGGGATCCAAGACCGTAGTTGGAAAGGAGACTTTCCGCCAGTCTGGTTCGTTTCCGGCCGTGAATCGCTTTTGGGCATTGCCTCAGTAGTGAGGGTCACCCTGCATATGGCTGATCGGAACGGATCGGCGGACTCCAGCCTAGATACAGACGAACAGCATGGGGGACTTTCACCGCTAGATGAAGATGATAAAGGGCGTGTTGTTCAGGCACACCTTCAGCTAGAGAACTGGCAGATTGACAGATACAGCATTCCGGGCAGCCACAATCAGGCGCTGTTCTCAAGCGCACCGGTTCGTTCAAAACCACAGCGGACCTACGACCCATCGCGTCCCATTACAGATCCAGAGGGGGAGTACATCCCCTCCTACTTGTCCACTATGTCACGGCGCGATCTGCGTACATGGAATGAGCTAAAGGGTCGTCTTGAGAAGTTTGGCACTGACTCCGGCCTGTTTGACGAAATCTCGATAGAATCCTTCGGTCGGACGGATGATGCCACCCCGTTCCAGATTCAGATCCGCAAATTCGGGAAGGAGCTCAAGGGCAACCGCAGAAACCTGATCGATGTGGGATACGGCGTCAGCCAAGCTCTGCCAATCATTACCGAGCTTTTCCGCCCCGACGCCTCATCTATGTTCTTGCTTCAACAGCCGGAGGTACACCTGCACCCGAGCGCGCAGGCAGCCCTCGGCAGCCTGTTCTGCTCCATCGCCGGACCGGACCGGCAGCTGGTCGTGGAGACCCACAGCGACTACACCATCGACCGTGTTCGCATGGATGTCCGGGACAAGAAGACCGACCTCAAGCCTGAAGACGTCTCGATTCTCTACTTCGAGCGCGGCGAGTCGGACGTCAAGATCCACTCGATCAGGCTGGACGAGCAGGGTAACGTGCTGGACGCTCCCGACAGCTATGGACAGTTCTTCATGGAAGAGACCCGGCGGTCCATCGGCCTGTAGATGTGCGCAATCGTTGATGCTAATGTCGGGCATGAGGTATTTGGCCCCAGTCAGTCACCAGCGGGGGAATTCTTCCTGAGTTGGCTGAACAGAGGAAAGAGGCCGCTTGTCGTAGGAGGCGGGCTTCTAACTGAGCTTGGACAGAACCCTGGGTTTGTAAGATGGCTTCGGACGGCACAACGAGTTGGTCGCGCTAGACAAGTTTCGAGCGATGCCGTGGATGCTGAGACCGAGATGCTCCGATCCCGCAGGGTGTGTAGGTCCAACGACGAACACATTCTCGCGCTGGCCAGAGTTAGTGGGGCGCGGCTGCTCTTCACGAACGACAACGCTCTTCAGGATGACTTTCGTGATCGGGAGATCATCCGTGGTACACAGGGACGCATATACACGACGCAGCGCAGCGGCCGCGTCAGGAGAACGCACAGAGATCTTCTACAGCGGCGCGATCTTTGTGACGGGTAACCCGGCGGAGACCGCACCAAGGTCGCGTCGTTGATCGCGCAGTTGTCAGCCGACCGAAATCCGCGTTCTTATCAGGTGAACTCCCTGCTGGGCTGCCTCATCTTCGATGGTGGATAAGATGTTCACGCAGTAGAGCGCCGCGTGTATCTCGACATCATGGAACACCTTACCGAGTATGGCGGCTGTTTCCTTCACTTTGTAGATGTCCGCCCTGGATGCGGTGTATGACGCCTCGATGGCTGTATAGATGAGATTGGACGACCCCTGCCTGATACCACTGACAATCATGTCAGTGTCCAGGATGCGGTCATACTCTGCTTCAGTCAGCACATCGCTTTCCAGCGCCTGGAGAACGGCGTTGTTGAACTCAGCCGAGTTGTCGTCCATCTCAGCGACCCTGACCCTCTGTCCATTACGCACTCTCAGCAGTGTAGCTATCAGCGCAACTCCGCGGTTATAGAGCTTTGTCTCCAGTGCGATTCCTTTCAGCATACCTATGTCGTTTGTGTGGCCATGCTGGCCTCGTTCGAGCCTCAGCTGGCCTTCTTCGAGTTTCTGCTGGCGCTCTTCAAGTCTCTCCAATCGCTCGTCCGTGACCTTGGTATAGCTGCGCATCTCGGACACGAAATCACGCATCTCGGACACGAAGGCATTGAACATTGCCGGGAGCGCGAGCAACTCCTCGGTCAAGATGGCTTGCCTGGCTGCCTCTCGGAACTCCTGGTTCTCACGCAACAGCGTTAGCAGGTCGTCGGCTGTGTTGATCGTCGTCATGTATGACGCTCCGTTGGTTACGCTTAATTATAGCTACTAATCCCCCTAGGTAAGTCAAATCTCTCAGGACATGGGAAAGTTGTCTGTGGCCCAACTGGTCGAATCGGGTCGGAGTATCGCTTTTCCTTGGAAGTTGGTCTCTGGTCGAGGGGAAAGGCCGCCGAGAACCGCATCCAGCCCGCGTTGACCGCCCGCCAACATGGCGCTTATAATTCCCATGCGGTCTTTGGACTGCGCGGCGTGATGTGGACGCGAACCGAAGCGAAGTTCATGGTAACGGATCGAGGGAGTGTAGCCTCATCAGTCCTGATAGCCGGCACCTGCGGACAGAACCATCTGTCTCTGACGCAGACACCGCTCGTGAAGCCTGCGGTGTGGTGGGAGTTTACCATCGCGGACAGGACGTAGCCCGAGTCGCCTTCTTCGGCATTTACGCCCTGCAGCACCGTGGACAGGAGAGCGCCGGCATCGCGTCGGCAGACGGCCTCCGCGTCCACAATCGTACCTCTATGGGCCTCATCAGCCAGGGCTTCGCCGAGAACGACCTGGTTGACCTCCCGGGCCACATATCGATCGCCCACACCCGCTACTCCACCACCGGCTCCAATCGCATTGTCAACGCGCAGCCGGTCATCGCCCGCGGACCGGGCCTGGAACTTGCGCTCGGCCACAACGGCAACGTCATCAACGCCCTCGAATTGCGCCAGGACATGGAGGAGCAGGGGTTCCGGTTCGACGGGACCAGCGACACCGAGATCATCGCCAGCCTGCTTGCCAACGCGCCCGCCCTGGACTGGGAGGGTCGCATTTCCCACCTCATGCGCAGGCTCAAGGGCGCATACTCGCTGACTGTGTTGACCAAGAACGAACTGATTGGAATCCGGGACCCTCTGGGAGTCAGACCGCTGTGCCTCGGGCGACTTGGCGAAGGATGGGTACTCGCATCCGAGTCCTGTGCCCTCGACCATGTCGGAGCCGACTACATCCGGGACATCGAACCAGGCGAGGCCGTGTTGATCGACGATTCGGGTCTCAGGACGGTCAAGAGCCCCGGCACGACTGGGAAGCGCGCAAGCTGCGTCTTCGAAAACATCTACTTCTCCAGGCCGGACAGCGTTCTCGACGGCAGGCTGGTCTATAGCGACAGGATGCGGATGGGCGCGGAGCTGGCGAGAGAACACCCGGTTGATGCCGACATGGTGATCGGCGTGCCCGACTCGGCCACCGCCGCCGCTGTGGGCTACGCACAGGAAACAGGCATCCCATACGGAGAGGGTCTGGTCAAGAACCGGTACGTCGGTCGGACCTTCATCGAACCGACCCAGTACTTCCGCGACCTTGGAGTCAGGCGGAAGCTCAATCCGCTGCCTGGGATCATTCGCGGCAAGCGTCTGGTTGTCGTGGACGACAGCATCGTTCGCGGCACCACAACGCCGCATGTGGTCAGGCTTCTGCGCAAGGGAGGCGCGGCGGAGATACACCTGCGTATAACCGCTCCGCCTATTGTGTCCACCTGCCACTTCGGCGTGGACATGGCTACCAAGAAGGAGCTGATCGCTGCCAACATGTCCGTTGAGGCAATCCGCCAGTTGGTCGGCGCCGACTCTCTCGGGTACCTGAGCGTCGAGGGGCTGTCACGAGCCACCGAAGACGCGGGAAACAGCTTCTGCATGGGTTGCTTCACCGGCGAGTATCCGATCCCCGTCCAACTGGAGATGGACAAGCTGGTGATGGAGGCCCAAGAGTTCGTCGCGGACCCGCCAGGGCGCGCCTAGGTGGGCTGACCTACCTGTGCCCCTGAGCAAGCTCGCGCTCGGCGTGTTGGCCTCACACGGGGGTACCAACCTCCAGGCAATCATCGACTCATGCCGCAGCGGCGCAATAAACGCCGAGGTACGGGTGGTGATCTCGAACAACTCCCGGTCTCTGGCGCTGGAACGGGCGCGAAGGGCGAACATACCGGCGTCTCACCTCAGCAGCGGCACTCACCCTGACCCCGACCGCCTCGACGAGGCGATTACCGAAACCCTGCGACTCTACGGCGTGCAGGTGGTCGCTCTGGCCGGATACATGAAGATGCTGGGCACGCGTACACTTGACGCCTACCGGAGCCGCATATTGAACGTACATCCGGCGCTGCTGCCGAAGTTCGGAGGGCAGGGCATGTATGGGGAGCGCGTTCATGAGGCCGTGCTGGCATCGGGCGAGCGGGTTTCAGGCGTCACCGTCCACCTCGTTGATGAAGTGTACGATCACGGCCCTGTCGTAGCCCAGACGCAGGTCCCAGTACTTCCCGACGACACACCCGGCACGCTGGCCGCGAAGGTGCTCGAACAGGAGCACATTCTGTACCCGGAGACAATTCAGCGTATCGCCACCGGAGAAATCGACCTCGACGTGTTGGCGACACCCAGAAAGTGAAACTCGGTGCTATTCATGTCTGATCAGACTTACAGGCAGGCCGGCGTCGATCTCGAAGCATCGCAGGATGTTAAGCGTCGAATAGGCTCAATAGTGAGGCGTACTCATGGCCCGGAAGTGCTGGCAGGAGTCGGCGCATTCGGGGCCATGTACGCGTTCTCCGGGTACACAGACCCGGTGCTTGTCACAAGCACGGACCCGGTCGGGACCAAGCTGAAGCTGGCGGTTATGACCGGACGATTCGAGGGCATTGGAGAGGACCTGGTCAACGCCTGCGTCAACGACGTCATCGTCTGCGGAGCGAAGCCAATCCTGTTCTTGGACTACATCAACATGAGCAGGCTTCGGCCCGAGGTGGTCCTAACGCTGGTCGAGGGGATGGCCCGTGCGTGCGAGGACGTCGGCTGTGCGCTGATAGGCGGAGAGACCGCGGAGATGCCTGGCATCTTCGCCGGAGACAACTTCGACGTGTCCGGCTTCGTGCTCGGAGTGGCCGAGCGCGCTTCCATGATCGACACCTCGCGAATCGGCGTCGGAGACGCGCTGATAGGAGTCCCGTCAAACGGTCTGCACACCAATGGCTACTCGCTCGTCCGTCACGTGTATGGGCTGGACTCAGACCCGGCGCCGCTTGCGGAGTTCCGCCCGGAGTTGGGGGAGACGCTTGGAGATGCCCTGCTCAGGCCGCACCCGCCGTATCTCGGCATGCTCGAACCCGTGTTTGGTATGGCCAACGGCATCGCACACATCACCGGCGGAGGGCTGCTCGAAAACGTTCCGAGAATGTTGCCGGACGGAGTGTCGGCGAGGTTCGACACGTCGTCGTGGCCCGTCCCGCCGATCTTCATCCAGATACAGGAAGACGGCGGCATCTCCCGAGACGAGATGTACCGCGTGTTCAACATGGGACTGGGCATGGTGCTGGCGTGCGACCGCAGCCGAGTAACCGATGTGCTGGACCTGGTTCCGGGCGCGCTGGAGGTTGGGGAGATCGTTGAGGACGCTGGCAGCAGCCGTGTTACCCTATAAATCCCACGAAGGATTCCGAGGGAGCAAGACATGATCGTGCGTGAATCTCAACAACGTTACGGTGCCCCCATCCTCTGGTCTCCGATCGAGCCACTCGACGTGGGATCGATCGACGTGGACTTCCGGCAGATCGACGGCCTGCATCGGCAGTGGTTGGAGGTCAAAGCCAGTGTCGAAGAGTCCGACCCTAAAGCTTACGACCAGTTCAACGAAGAGTTGTTCCGAAGCTGGGCTATTGAGACGGGGATCATTGAGGGCCTGTACGATCTCGACCGCGGTGTTACGCTGACACTGATTCGGCAGGGGTTCTCGGGCGACCTCATCGATGGACTGTCCTCCAACGTTCTACCGAACGATCTTGTCGCAACTTTGCGGGCGCACAGAGACTCGATCGACTACGTGAATGGCTGGATAGAAGAGTCTCGACCACTCACCAGGTTTTTCATACAGAGTCTCCACCAGGGTATAACCTCAACCCAAACGACTTACCAGGCTGTCAACACGCTTGGTCAGTGGTTTGATGCCGAGCTGCACAGGGGGGAGTTCAAGCGACTTCCAAACAATCCGACGCGCCCGGATGGGGTTGTTCACCAGTACTGCCCTCCCGAGCAAGTCGTGAGCGAGCTAGATAACCTGACAAGCTGGTACGATGCGTCCATTGGGCGAGGTGATCATCCACTCGCTTTGGGAGCATGGCTTCATCATAGGTTCACGCAGATTCACCCGTTCGAAGACGGCAACGGAAGGGTGGTACGGGCGCTCCTTACGTGGCACCTAGTCAAGTCAGGATACCTGCCGGTGGTAGTCACGCGCGATCTGCGTGGTGAATACATTTCGACGTTGGAAAGGGCAGACCACGGAGATTTGACACCGCACGTCAGGTTCCTGACCCGGCTCGAGTTGGACTCCCTGCATAGGGCGTTGAGCGTCGAAGTAGGGCAGCCTCCTAGTGGTGCAGACACTGTCGGCGAGGTTGTGGGATTCATCATCGACAGGTTCAATAGGCGGCGGCGGGATGAGGAACGAAGACTCCGTTCTGTACAAACGGTAGCCTACGAGTTGAGGCAGCAGGCTGAAGCTTTCTTGGAGGAACAGACAGATCGGGTTTGCGAGCAGTTCGAGGCAGGTACGCAAGAAGAGTTGACACCGCATGTTCTGCCCGGCGGGCCGGAAGAAGGCAATGAGTATTACTACGACAGTGAGATACTCAGGACTGCCCAGGATGCGGGCCACTGGTTCAATCGTCAGGAGACGCGCTATTTTGTCAGAGCAACCTTGCGATTGACAGGCTCGAACGCTCCCGTGATGGTCTTCGTAGTTTCACTCCATGCAGTCGGTCGTGGCTTGACCGGTATCATGGCGGCCACGAGCTTTCTCAAATATAGCTATCCGACAGATCAGGATGACGACGATGATGACCGTACTGACAGCATCGAGTTCATGGTATGCAACCCTGAGTCGTTCCTATTCACGGTCAGCGACACTGCCAGCGATCTGCGTCTAGCATTCGAAAGATGGCTGATGCAGGGCTTTAGCGCCGCGCTCCGCAGATGGGGAGAATCAGTGATCGATCTGGTTTGAACTGTGTCATCTCCTTACAGTAATTACGTGTGAAGATAGAACAATGACCGATGCAGGCTATGGAAAGGCCTGTTATCGTCGGTCACCCTGATGTCGAGGGCGCTTTGCTTCGACATATCCTCATGGCCCGTCCCGCCCATCTTCATCCAGATACAGGAAGACGGCGGCATATCCCGCGACGAGATGTACCGCGTGTTCAACATGGGTCTGGGCATGGTGCTGGCCTGCGACCGCAGGCGAGTAACCGATGTGCTGGCCCAGGTCCCCGGCGCCCTTGGGGTGGGAGAGGTCGTTGAGGACGACGGCAGCGGTCGTGTTATCCTTTAATATCACGGTCTCACACCTCAGAGACCTTTCGCGGAAAGGCGGATGACAATGCAGATCAGGGAGAAGCCGCCTGTTGTCGTTCACCCGGATGTCGAGCACCTGATGAAGGGGCACATGCTAGAGCTTTGCGATGTCATCGTGAATCAAGCCGGGGAGTCTGCGAGACGATTTGATTTCGTCATAGATCAGGTCGTGATACGAAAGCTCTACTACCCGTGTGACGAAGACGATAGCAAAGTGATCTTTGAACTTTGTGTCTCTGGGGACGAATCAAAGATTGACGAGTTTTGGGACGCTGTTGTTACCAACGTATCCGAACACAGCCCCGAGATGTCAGAGAAGGCCCGCTCAGCGTTTGACGAAGTTGTCTCGGTATTCGTCAATTGGTGACGACAGAGTCGTTCAACCCCGAGGAGTTCCGTCGCATCGCCAGCTTGCTTGTCCTGAACGATTCATCTGAAGCGAGTCTTAGAACAGCAATCAACAGACTCTACTACGCTGCGTTTCTAGCGACTCGGGATGTACTTGGCGTATCCGGTAGCAGGACGATCCACGGAAGAGTTTCTGGTGAGTTGCGCAGGTACGACAGGCTTGCGGGAGAACGTTTGGAACGCTTGTTTGAGCTACGTCGCTTGGCGGACTATGTATTGGACGTGGCCGACCCTTTAAGGACGGACTGGCAGCGCAACTACCAGATGGCTCGCAGACTGGCGAATTTCGTTCTCGAAAGGCTCCGATGAAAGCTCTACTCAGTGTGTATGACAAGACCGGGCTGGTACACCTCGCGCGAACGCTCAGCGGTGCGGGTTGCGAGCTCGTCAGCACAGGCGGCACCGCCGGGGCTCTGGCCGATGCCGGCCTGCCCGTGACACAGGTCGCCGACCTCACAGGCTCGCCCGAGATCCTCGACGGCAGGGTCAAGACGCTCCACCCGGCTATCCACGGCGGAATCCTTGCCCGTCGCGACCTTGCGTCACACCAGGCCGAGCTCGAATCGCACGGCATCGGGACTATCGACGTGGTGGTCGGCAACCTCTACCCGTTTGTCGAGACTGTGAGCGCTGAAAGCGTCACCCTCCAGGACGCGCTGGAGAACATAGACATCGGCGGCCCCACGATGATCCGGGCAGCCGCCAAGAATTTTCCGTCCGTGCTCGTTCTGGTTGACCCCGGCGACTATGGATGGGTGTCCGAGCGTGTCGCCGAGCACGGTCTGCCTGCCCCGTACTCCGATACGGGGTCGGAGGCCGCCTTCAGCCTGGACGAGCGCCGCGAGCTCGCCCGCAAGGCGTTCCAGCACGTCGCCCTCTACGACACGGCGGTCGCCAGATATCTGACCGGAGCCACTGACAGTACATCCTGGCCTGAGCTGACGTTTGGATACGACCGCGTCGCGGATCTCCGGTACGGTGAGAACCCCCACCAGAAGGCCACTCTCTATGCCTCCTCTCTATCCTCCGGCGGCATAGTAAGGGCGGGAAAACTTCACGGCATCGACATGTCCTACACAAACTACCTGGACGCCGACGCCGCGTGGCGAGTCGTCTCCGACTTCTCCGAGCCCGCCGTCGCGGTCATCAAGCACACGAATCCCTGCGGCCTGGCCGTCCACCCTGATCAGCCGACCGCATACCAGCGCGCGTTCGAGGGCGACTCGATTTCTGCATATGGCGGGATCGTGGGCTTCAACCGACCCGTCACCAGGGCCACAGCTGGCGCGATGCGCGGAGTGCTGTACGACATAATCGTAGCGCCTGGCTACGAAGAGGATGCGCTCAAGACCCTCAGGCGCCGCCGCCGAACTCGCATACTCCGAATCGACCCGGAGATAGGCCATGCGACTCACCTGGATCTGAGGCTGGTCACCGGCGGGGCGCTGGTCCAGGCCGCGGACGACATAGACGAGGACGCTTCAGCCTGGAAGGTAGTCACCGAGCTCAGCCCGACCGAGGAGCAGCTTCGCGACCTCGCCTTCGCCTGGAGGGCGGCGAAGCACATCAAGTCCAACACAATCGTGCTGGCCAAAGACAGCACGCTCGTCGGCATGGGCGCCGGACAGCCGAACCGTGTTACGAGCGTCCACCTTGCGCTGCGCATCGCCGGCGACAAGGCCAAGGGCTCGGTGTTAGCTTCGGACGCCTACTTCCCGTTCCCAGACAACATCGAGATGGCGGCAGAGGGCGGTGTGTCCGCGATAGCACAGCCGGGAGGGTCTATCCGCGACGACGAGTGCATCGAGGCCGCGAATCGGCTGGGCGTCGCGATGGTCACTACCGGCACCCGCCACTTCAGGCACTGAGCAGGGCGCGCCCTGCACCCGTAAAGGGGCGGGCAGCAGCCCTGGTCCATCAGCCCACGTTGACCAGTAACCACAGGACTATGACTACCCTCGACATCGTAATCCCGGGACTCAACGAAGAGAAGATACTGGCGAGTACCGTCGATACGCTCTCTGAGTTCATGGCCTCGCACATGGCCGGCTACGACTGGCGGATCGTCATCGCCGACAACGGCTCCACGGATGCCACCCAGGAGATCGGGCGTCGGCTTGCCGAGCAATCGAGCACAGTGCAGTACCTCCGTCTCGAACAGCGAGGAAGAGGCCGCGCCCTCAAGCACGCGTGGACGCAGAGCGACGCCGACGTTATGGCGTACATGGACATGGACCTCGCGACCGACCTTGCCGCGCTCCCGACGCTGGCGGACGCGATTGCCCGCGACGGGCACGACGTTGCCTTTGGGTCACGGCTCAGACGCGGAGCCGAGGTCATCGGCCGTTCTCCCAAACGCGAGTTCATATCACGATGCTACAGCCTCATCTTCAGAAGTATGTTTCTCACCGGGTTCGTCGACGCCCAGTGCGGGTTCAAGGCGGTGAGCCGTCGGGTGGTGGAGCAGGTGCTGCCCATCGTCAAGGACACCGGATGGTTCTTCGATACGGAGCTTCTCATCCTGTGCGAGAAGAACGGATACAGCGTGCGCGAAATACCGGTGCGCTGGGTGGACGACCCCGACAGCAGGGTCAGGGTCGTCAGCACTGCCGTCGAAGACATGAAGGGGCTGCTGAGATTGCGATTCGGCGGACTGCGGGAGTCACGAGAGGCTCTGCGCAAGTTCAGACAGAGCAGGTAGCCTGAATGCGCGCGTTTGTCTGGCTGGTAGGATTCGTAGCGGTGCTTTGGGTTGTCGCTATCGTCAACTGGCTGGGGGGACCCGACCTCCGGCAATTCGGAGTCGCCCCTCGCGACACCGCGAGTCTATTGGGCATACCCCTTCATATATTCGTACACGATGGCTTCTACCACTTGCTGTCCAACACCGGCCCACTGTTGGTGTTGGGAGGCCTCGTGGGCATGCGGGGCGCGGGAACGCTGCTGGCAATCTCGATCTTCATAGTGGTGTTCGCGGGCGCGGGCGTTTGGCTGGTGGGACGAGAAGGAGTCCACATCGGGGCGAGCGGCCTGGTGTTCGGCTACTTCGGGTACCTCGTGGCGCGCGGCTTCTTCGAGCGGAGCTTAGTGTCGATCCTGATAGCCGTGGCGGTTGCGGTCTTCTACGGCGGGCTGATCTTCGGCGTACTGCCGCTGGACGGATTCGTCTCGTGGGAGGGCCACCTGTTCGGGCTCATCGGAGGTGTAATAACTGCGTGGATGCAAGGCAGGGGCAGGGTTCAGCGGCAAGATGGTCGTGGGTAGCCACACATCCCGGACATAGAGTCCCCTTCTCTGTCAGCATGTGGTGCCCCGTTGTTCACGCGAGCATAGGAGAATGACATCATGACAGAAGAATCCGGGCCAATTGGAACACTGACAAACGTCGGCATAGACGTTGCCGACCTTGAGCGGGCGGAGGCGTTCTATTCGGCGTTGCTGGGAGTCGAGCGGGACGTGGCATGGGACCAGTATCTCGCCTTCAAACCCCCTGCCCGGCGGTCTGGTAGTCTATCTCCAGCAGGTCCCTGAGAAGAAGACCAGTAAGACCCGGGTACACATGGACGTGACGGTGACTGACGTGGCGGCTGCGCTGGCGAGAGTCGAAGCCCTCGGGGGAAGGGCGCTCAGGGACTTCGTCGAGCCAGGCGAGGAGCTTGCCGTAGTCGCTGACCCGGACGGCAACGAGTTTTGCCTAATCACCGTGTAGAGGCAGCACGCCACAGCCATGGAGTCATTGTTGGGCCAAGAGTCGCACCCGGCCGACAACCGTTACCCCCCGGATGACAGGAGAGGAATCGCATGCTGGAACCTGGGACTTCTGCACCCGATTTCACCGCGCCCCAGGGGTCCGGGGGTCAATTCACCCTGTCGGACTGCCGGGGTTCAAACGTTGTCCTCTTCTTTTTCCTCAGGGCGTTCACCCGGGGTTGAACCCTGGAGACAAGGGAGTTTGTAAAACTCCAGAGACAGTTCGCGTTAGCGAACACCGTGACAGTCGGCGCCAGCACAGACAGCGTGGAACGCCTGCAGAGATTCGGCGAGTCCGAAGGCGGTACATTTCCGTTGGTCAGCGACTCCAGGGGAAACGTGGCGCGGCTATATGACGTGAGGCGGAGGTTTGGGCTGGGCACCTCCAGGGCGACCTATGTCATAGACAGGGATGGCTTGATTCGGGATGTTCATCATAGCGAGCTGTCCATGTCACGACACGCAGGTAGAGCATTGAGCAGAGTGAAGGCCCTGTAAGGCGGAAAACTGGAATAGTGCCCATAGACCAGGGCCCGGGTCCCTCGTGTGGCCAGCAGGGCTTGTGCAAAACGCCAGGCGCAGTTCCCAGCTCACACCCGTAATAATGTACGATGCCTCATCCGACGTCGGGAACAGGACTGAGATTCCAAAGGAGGACGAGAGAGCGGGTCATGATTGATGCGGTTGACGGTCATGGGGCCACGCTTTCTCGTGGCAAATAGTCGAACAAGGGATGTATCCGAGCAGATCAGCTGCATTGACAGTGCCCAGTCGCTGGAATAGCATATGCAAGGGCGGTCCACAATCCAGCTTTACATTTGGAGCCATATTCGTTTTCAGGCATGGGTCTGGAACAGGCACTTTAACAAACTGGTCAGGGGGTATCGATTATGGACGGCAGATGGGCAAGATTGACGAGATTGGGTTGGATACTGACTGTAGCGGGGCTGATTCTAATTGCGATTGGAGGATTCCTGGCAGGCAACACGGACCTGTTAGGAGCGAATTTTGAGTCCACTCTCGCGGGTCTGGCTTCGGCCGCGGATAGGGTGGACGACCTGATAATCGTGATTGGTGTTGTCACGCTGCTCGTGGGGCTGTTTGGTCAGAACATAACCGGAGATGAGGACTAGCCGAATAAGCATCCAGCTCCACTTCCGGTTAGGTGTCTGCCTCAACTGATTTGAGGCGTCGGTGTGGCGCTAGAGATTGTCTGAAGAATAGCTACACCACTGTGTGGAGGTGGGCACGTGACTTCTACACTTGGGCTGTAGGTCTGTGTTCGGAGTTGTCGATCGCCCGACATAACTGCTCCAGGGCGGCGCTATAACCTGGACACCCACAAACGTTCCGCCATCTGAATAGTGAGGAGACGATTCACGTCATCACCAGTCTTCTCCGACTCCGGTCATATCGTTGAACTTCTCGCCTTGGAACCACTCGTCGTCTTTACCAGGCAACACGTAGCGTCCACAATCTGTCCTCTCGTGTTCTGGCTGCAATCTGATCCGAGACAGTCCGCGTAGCCAATGCAACAAAGTGGGATAGACTGTTGCGCCCAGTAAGCCGCCGACCTCTCGTCTGACTCTCCTCCGCCTCTATGGGGCGTTCGCCAGTTCATGGGGCTGGATACTGTCGATCTGCTCCGCCTCGGCGCGTTGCGCATGGTACAGGTCCCAACGGAGTTGCAGGTTCAACCAGAAGTCGGGAGACGTGCCAAAGAACTTGGAGAGCCTTAGCGCCGTGCTGGGTGTGACCCCGCGTCTCCCTCGAACGACTTCGTTGACGCGCTGAAAGGGCACATGGATCGCTGTGGCCAGGTCGCGCTGAGTCATGCTGAGCGGCAGCAGGAACTCCTGCAGCAGCATCTCGCCTGGGTGGGTCGGCTCACGATCGGTGGGAACTCGCATCATGACTGGCCTCCTCCTCGGTGCCACCATCCTTGAACGAAATGATCACAGTGACATGATAGCACGGTAGTCGTGCTATCGAGAACACTCAACTGGGATCGGGGTTGACTCTCCATGCATCACAATAGTCACTGTCGGCTCGACTGACTGCCGAGAACCCTGGAGGGAGAGGTGGGCATACAGATAAGAGCGGCTGTCCCGGAAGACGCCGCCTCCATGGCGAGGGTCCACGTTGACTCTTGGCGGTCTACCTATGCCGGCATAGTTCCAGCCGAGTATCTGGCCGGGCTCTCATACCCGAACAGGGAGTCACTATGGAAGGAGCTGCTCACTACGGATCGTCCCGGAGCAAGCTACTTTGTTGCTGAAGCTGAAGACGGTGATATCGTCGGCTTCGCCAGTGCAGGTCCTGAGCGCGAGAGCGACGGGACATACCGGGGCGAACTCTACGCTATCTACATACTCGAAGAGTATCAGCGCATGGGTCTGGGACGTCGTCTCTTCTCATGTGTGACGCGGAGATTGCTGCCCGACGGGTTCAACTCGATGCTGCTGTGGGTGCTGGAGGACAATCGTCCCGCCTGCCGGTTCTACGAGTCACTGGGAGGTGAGCGAGTCGCCCGAAAGACAATCACTATCGGTGGAGCCGACCTCGTGGAAGTATCCTACGGCTGGAGGGATATTAGCGACTTGGTAAACTTGCACGCCTAGGCGGGGGATCTCCGTGGGGCAGAATAGGAGTCAAGTGTTGCAACTGTTCAGCATCCTTCTGCTAGAGTCCCTTACTTGTGTACGCTGAGGGAAACCAGTGCTGCCGCTTCAAGGCCCGTTCGCCTATTTGGATGTACCGGCAGCTAGTACCCTTGTTCTCCCTCAAGAGTGTGTGAAGCAAAAGTCCACAACCCATCGCGTACATTTCGTAGGTGACCCGAGTCCATTGGCCGAGAGAAGTGCAAAACTCAATTCTCAGTAATCTCGTCACTCCCGCGAAAGCGGGAGTCCAGTATGCCGAACGGTGGCCGCCGGGCTGTGGATTCCCGCTTTCGCGGGAATGACGGGTGGGACTCGGAGTTTTGCACTCTCCTCATTGGCCGAAATAGAGTTGGCATGTTACTATCCCGCAACCATAGTGGAGTTGTCGTCCACCGATTTCAGTGAGATGGCAAGGAGCATCTATTGAGGGGTACAGCGCACGGGCAATGACGTTGTATGATACCCAAGGCGACTATCTGTTCGGAGGAGCAATTGCACTATCCACGCGCAAGAACACCAACATCCCCAATGTGAGACGGATGCCTAGGATGCCAGTGGTCATGCAGGCTGCGCGTGATATGGTGCTTGGTGCCCATCCCTCCGCAAGCGTACGCTCTCTGAACAGTGTGTACAATTGTGTTGGCATGATTTTCGCATCACGCCGCACTTGGGTTGAGCCCGATCACGTTCCGATGATCCTGGCGGACGATGGATACCGGCCGATAGATAGAAATGAACTTGAGCGTGGAGATGTCGTGGTCTACCGACGTGAAGATCTAAAGGAGATCTCTCACGTCGGAATAGTTGCCAAAGTAGAGGTGAAGCCAAGAGACGCATCACTGGAAGTGTTGGTGTTGAGCCAATGGGGACACCTCGGCGAATACTTCCACTTGGATGACGACGTTAATCCAATGCTAGGCACGCCTACTGAGTACTGGACGGACAGGATATGAACTGGCAGGAAGCGCTGGAAGAAATCCGTAGTGTCGAGTTTGACGTTAGCCTGAATGTAGTCAGCGGCACTAACAGCTATTTCCGTGCGGCGGCCCAGCATCCAGCGGTGCAAGAGGCGTACCGCCAGATGATCGAGTCTGGAGACATCCGTGAAGAGGCCGTAGGCCTAATATACGATCTTGCTGACGAACCAGTGGACCCGCAGTTCGAGAATCCGAACGACACGCCACTGGCGATCCTTCTTTGGTTGATCAACTTTACTGCTCCCGATGTCGTAGAGTTGGCAGCGACTCGCGTTGACCAGACACCACATTGTTGGTACGCCAAGAAGCTTACTCAGAGGATATTGAATCCGCCCCCTTCACTTACTGCGAACCACCCAATTCCGCCAGAACCTGAGGAACTGAGAATAACTGGGAGCAGTTCAGGGAGCACCCATTCACCGATAACTCTGACCTTGGCTCCGCCCCGAGCGTTTCAGAGTAATAGAGCACAGACGAGGTCCTCTGGAGTGGATACTACCTGGTCAAGGCCCTCAACAGACGAGTTTGCGATAGTGCTGGTGGGAGGACAATCTTGAGGGCGATCTGGGCAATCCTTTGCCAGAACACCATCATTGACCAAAGGTCGAACAACGTATCTCTAATCGAGGTAATTGACGAGTTGACGGTGCCAGCACCACCTCCAGAGCTAGTGACCGAAACCAATGGGGAGCTTAGCGTACTCTTCGATGGTAATTTGGTTGTCTTGTGGGCAAGATCCGATCTCGACATACCTGAGAAGGCTCAAGCGAGGAGTAGGATTATCGCTCCCAACGGTGGTGAGGCACGATCCGGAGAGGTTGAAATCGACTTGACCGATATCATACGTGCAAGGGCAATTGGACGTGTTACTGGATTCCCTCCTTTTACGCAGGTCGGTGAATACACCATCAAGATTGAAACAAAAGCGCAAGATTCTGAGTGGCAAGAAGTTTTTGAATTGCCGTTGTGGGTTAACATCCAGACGGACACCGCTTCTGATTAACCAAGCGCTCTTTCAACCCCATGCTCTCCGTAGCTGGCGCCGTCCGTTGAACTGGACTACCTCGTGCCCCAACAAGCCAATCTCTCGGAGCAATAGCCTGCCCTCCAGTACAGGCTCATTCCCCCTCACACCGCCGTTAACCCCCCATCCACCACCAGTTCGGCGCCGGTTATGTACGACGCTTCGTCCGACGCCAGGAACAGCACCGCGTTGCCGACCTCCTCGACTCGACCCCTGCGGCCCATCGGTACTGAGTCCAGCGTACCGCTTATAACCTCTTGGTTCCTCGCTGCGGCGGATGAACGCATCGGCGGCATTGTTCCTGGATGCACGGAGTTGACCCTGATTCCGTCCTGTGCGTACTGCACCGCTGCGGACTTAGTCACGATCCGCACCGCTCCCTTCGACGCGTTGTACCCCATGTGGTTCCCACTCTGTCCCACGATGCCGCTGATGGACGATATGTTCACGATGGCGCCGCCGCCAGCCGACTGCATCTGCGGTATCACGCTCTTCATGCCCAGGAACACGCCCTTGGCGTTGATGTCCATGAAGGTGTCCCAAGCCTCGGTGCTCATCGTATCCGAGTCGTGCGTGCCGCTGATGCCGGCGTTGTTCACGAGTATGTCCAGCTTGCCGTACCGGGCTACCGTTGCCTCGACTGTATCCTTCCAGTTGGATTCGCTCGTGACGTCCAGCTTCATGAACACCGCGTCGCCGCCTGATTCGGCTATCTCAGCCTCCAACTGGCGGCCTTCCTCTTCCACGATGTCCGCAATGACGACCTTCGCGCCCTCACGCGCGAATATCCTGCACTCCTCAGCGCCCATCCCGTTCGCGCCGCCTGTGATGATCGCAACCTTACCTTCGAGTCTCATAACTCACCTCAGAGAATTTCTGCTATCGCCTGCCGTTAGAGAAGTGTAAAACTTCGAACTCCCATCCGTCATTCCCGCGAAAGCGGGAATCCAGATGGAAGTGAGTGGTGCCCAGTAACTTGCAGTCTAGCCGCTTTCACCCTCACCCTACCCCTGTCAGCCCTTGAGGGAGAGGGTTGGGGTGAGGGTGAAAAACCCGAACACCAAGCAACACACCCCCTCTCCACCCAACATGCCCCCTCTCCCTTGATGGGCTGACAGGGGTAGGCATTTCGCAAATCGTCATTCCGGCGTAGGCCGGAATCCAGAGGCTGGGGCGTCCTTTGACAAGCTCAGAGCCTGCCCCGGACTTGATGCGGGGACGAACGACTTATTGGTTTGCCTACCCCTGTCAGCCCTTGATGGGAGAGGGTGAAAGGACTCACTCCTCAACATTGCCCTTGACCGCAATACGTCATAGTCACTATCATCTCAATCAGAACGGAAGTACTAATCACCGAACAACAGATGAGAACTGATATGACACTTTCACAGATAATCAAGCTAAGGACTAACAGCGGTCGCACCATCGTCGACTTCCTCGTCGACGTCATGCAGGACCGCTACGACGACTTCCGAATGTGCCACCGTCTCCAGGCCGCCAGGCTCCTTACCACCTACGGCAACGAGGACGCCCCCGACTTCATCGCCGACAACCCGTCGGACTCCTCCTCCGACCGCGATAGACGCAAGCCTCGACGCCCAACTACGTTCGACGCCGAGCTAGCCAGGGTAATCCGAGAGGACACCGACGACGGACGCTCCATAGCACGCTTCCTCGTCAACGTCATGGAGGGAGAGCTGCGAGCGTTCAGGCCCCACCACCGCATGGCCGCCGCCCGCGAGCTCCTGGATCGAGGCTTCGGCAAATCCGCCCGCAACGACACGGAGCGCGGGCGTCCCGCCCGCACAATCCATCACAACGGCCCAGAGCCTGCCGACAACAGTAATTCCGGCGAAGAGCCTGCCCCCAACCGTCATTCCGGCGAAGGCCGGAATCCAGACGCCCCCAACAACCGTCATTCCGGCGAACGACGGAATCCAGACACCCCTGACACCGTATCCGCCCCTACCCACCCCACCAACAAAATCACACAAATCCCCGAATCACACGAATCACAGTTCAGACAGTCCAACGACATCCTCGACACCCTCATACACCTCCAACCCGACCGCTTCGAGCAGACCGTCCTGGACCTCCTCGAAGGCATCGGCTACGGACGGGGCCACCACCTCGGATGCAGCGGAGACGGCGGCATTGACGGCATCATCGATCGGGACGCCCTCGGCATTGACAGGATCTACGTCCAGGCCAAACGCTGTACGAAGCCCGTCGAAGAGCCGGAAATACGCAACTTCTCCGGCAGCCTCGAGCCACACGGAGCCAACATGGGCCTGCTTATCACGACGTCCGACTTCACCGACACAGCCCGGCGCACCGCCGAGACAATCTCCGCCGGAAACAAACACATCCGGCTCGTAGATGGCAGAGAGCTCGCACAGCTCATGATCTCCCTCGACATGGGCGCCAAGACCGCCCCCGCCCACTGTGCCCGCAAGCTTGACGAAGACCACTTCGCCCAACACACCTGAGACGACTGCATAACCCCCTCTCCCTCTTACAGGGGTAGGTAAACCAACAAAACGTTCGTCCTGAGCTTGTCGAAGGACGCCCCAGCCCCTGGATTCAGGCCTGCGCCGGAATGACGATTTGCGATATACCTACCCCTCTCAGCTCCCTAAGGGAGAGGGTTGGAGCCTGCCCCGTGCTTGATACGGGGGTGAGGGTGAAAGGTACGAATACCTACCCCTGTGAACCCTGAGGGAGTGGGGATTTTGCGAAGGTCTCCGCCCGCTGGAGTCCAGTGTAGCGACCCTAGTTGCTGGCCTGTGGATTCCCGCGTGCACGGGAATGACGAGTAGAAATTCGGAGTGTCGCGCTTCTCCAAAAGAGGCGAGTCGCCAATTGCGTCTATTTTAGACGCTCATGTACCATCGGTCTTGCGAATCTGGCTATCAGCGAAGTCCCGGAGGTATGCCCGCATGACTGACCTTCTTCTCAAGGGTGGCAGGGTCATCGACCCGTCACAGGGTATCGACGCTCAGATGGACGTGGCAGTCCAGGACGGGGCCATATCCCAGGTCTCTCCGAACATCAGGCCCGGTCCCGAGACTCGGGTTATCAAGGTCGATGGGAAGCTGGTCGTCCCCGGCCTGATCGACCTGCACACGCACGTTTACCACGGCGTGAACCAGACCGGTGTGGACCCCGACCTGGCTGGCGTTTACGCGGGCGTTACAACAGTCGTCGATGCCGGCAGCGCGGGGTGCTACACCTTCGGCGGGTTCCCGGAACATGTGGTCCCGAGGGTCAAGACCCGGATCGTGTGTATGCTGCACATCTCCAGGGCCGGTCTCAATTTCCAGCCTGAAATCTCCGGCCGCGACGACATAGACCTCGAAGAGACCGTCCGCGTGATCCAGGCGAACAAGCCGCTGATCCAGGGCGTGAAGGTCCGTGCGGTCGGCCCTGCCGTTCCGATCCTGGGCGTCGAGATGGTTCGGCTCGCCAAGCAGGCCGCCACCGTGGGCGGCGTGCGGCTCATGGTCCACATCGGCGACCGAGGCGTCACCGACGGGCCGACTATAACGCGCGACCTGCTCCCGCTCCTCGAGGATGGTGACATCATCACCCACCTGTTCACCGGTAACGCGGGCAGGATCCTCGACGACGACGGGAAGGTCGTACCGGAGATCATGGACGCGCAGGAGCGCGGAGTGTTCCTGGACACCGCTCACGGACGACAGAACTTCAGCTTCGACATCGCCAGGTCAGCGCTGGACCAGGGCGTTGTGCCGCGCTCGATCAGCACAGACCTCACCATACCCGGCCGGCTGAACACCGTTCACAGCATGGTCGAGATGCTGTCCAGGTTCATGGCGCTCGGCTTCAGCCTTGAAGACGTGGTCCGCATGGCGACCGTAAACCCGGCGAGCGCGCTCGACATGGATGGCAGTCTCGGCAGCCTGGCCGTCGGACGAGCAGCGGACATCAGTGTGCTAGAGGAGCACACCGGAAGCTGGCGCTTCCACGACACCGAGGGCGGCACCATCACTGGAGACAAGGCGCTGACACCGGTGCTCACCGTGAAATCCGGCGAGGTCTTCACCGCCGAGTGGGGCCCCCACCCGTGGGGATGGCTGCCGGAGATGGCGTGAACCACGAGCACGATCCCAGTTAGGGCCACATCGAATTCACGGAGAGACAATAACTACATGACAGACGACATCCTCTTATCAACCAACGACGGCATCGCGACAGTAACCTTCAATCGTCCCGCCCAGCGCAACGCCATAAGCTACCACGGCTGGCTGGAGCTTCGACGGATTGCTGTGGAGCTGGAGCACGACTCCGACGTCAAAGTGGTCGTCTTCACAGGCGCTGGGGAGACGGCGTTCTCAGCGGGCGCAGACATCAAGGACTTCGAGTCATACCGTAACAACTCGGCCATGGCCAAGGTCTACTCCGAGGCGTTCGACGGCGCGATGGACGTGATCGAAGCCATTTCCAAGCCTACAATCTCGCTCATAAAGGGATTCTGCGTGGGCGGCGGATGCGAACTCTCGACCGCCACGGACATACGCATCGCAGCCGACAACAGCCGGTTCGGCATCCCCGTGGCCCGGCTGGGCATACTGGTGGGCTACAACGAGATGCGCCGTCTCGTCCGGCTTGTCGGGCCCGGAAACGCATCGTACATCCTGCTGTCGGCCCGGCTCATCGACGCGCAGGAGGCTCACCGAATCGGCCTGGTGACTCAGGTTGTGTCCACGGATGAGGTCTCCGAGGTCGCATACGGACTTGCAAAGGAGATGGTCCCGCTCGCCCCGCTGTCGCAGGCAAGGCACAAGCAGATTCTCCAGACAGTCCTCGACAACCCCGCGGTGGAGTTTCTGACCGAGGACGAGGAGCATCTGCCGTTCGCCAATTTCGACAGCGAGGATTTTCGAGAAGGGCGGTCGGCGTTCATCGAGCGACGGACACCTGAGTTTAGGGGGCGGTAGCGATGGCGCAGACGCCCTTTTTCATGTCCAGCTTTAAGCTGGCGCTCGAAGGCGTGAAGGTACTCGATCTGACCCAGCTCATGGCCGGACCGTACTGCACGATGATGCTCGCCGACATGGGCGCCGACGTCGTGAAGGTCGAGAAGCCCAATGGTGGGGACGACACGCGACGCATGGGGCCGCCGTTCATCAAGGCCGAGTCAGCGGCGTTTCTGGGAATCAACCGGAACAAGCGCAGCATCGTGATCGATCTAAGATCCGATGCCGGGCGTGAGCTGGCCCAGCGTATGGTGCTCAAGTCGGACATCCTGGTCCAGAACTTCAGACCTGGCGCGCTCGAACGGATGGGACTAGGGTACGAGCAGGTTCGAGAGATCAACCCGGCCATCGTTTACTGCACCATTTCAGGGTTCGGCGCGACCGGGCCGTACGCGCGGCGCGGTGGCTTCGACTTGGTGGCACAGGGTATGAGCGGGCTGATGAGCGTCACCGGCTATGAAGACGGTCCGCCGGCCAAGGTCGGCGTTCCGATCTGCGACCTCAACGCGGGTATGTTCGGCGCAATCGGCATACTGACCGCGTACATCAACCGGCTCAGGACCGGCCAGGGGCAGCATGTGGACACGTCTCTGTTGGAGGGAGGAATCGCCTACACGTTCTGGGAATCCGCGATGTACTTCGCCACCGGCGACATCCCCGAACCCAAAGGCAGCGCACACAGGCTGACCGCTCCGTACCAGGCGTTCGAGACGTCGGACGGGTACGTCAACATCGGCGCGGCTAACCAGGCCAATTGGGAGCGACTCTGCACCGCCATCGGTCGCGACGAGCTGGCGACGGACCCCAGGTTCGTCGAACCGAGAGACCGCATGAACAACCTGGACGAGCTCGTGTCCACGCTCGAAGTGACTTTCGCCCAGCAGAGCTCCGATCACTGGCTTGAGATACTTGAAGCAGCCAACGTACCGGCAGGTCCAATCAACGACATTGCCCAGGTGTACAGTGACCCACAGGTGCGGGCGAGAGAGATGATGGTCGAGACTGACCATCCGGTGGCGGGCCGGGTCAAGAACATCGGCATTCCGATCAAGCTCTCCGAAACGCCTGGGCAGTTCCGGCGACCGGCGCCGACCCTCGGCCAGCACACCGACAAGGTGCTGCGCGACTTGGGATGCTCGGACGAGGAGATCGAATTACTTCGCTCGGAAGGAGCGGTGGCTTAGTCTGGACCCGAGCCTTCGCCTGATATACTCACGCCCATGCCGATCACTCCGGTCCACATGGGAGCCGCGCTGGCCGCGAAGGCCATTGCTCCCCGGTATTTCAGCTTCCTGATCTTTGGCATCACGCAGGTCGCGATAGACACCGAAGCGGCCTTCTATGTGATCAGGGAGGACTGGCCGTACCACCGATTCCTGCACACCTATCTGGGAGCTACCTTGGTAGCAACCCTCACGGTCGTCATTGGCAGGCCGCTGCTGGAACGCGCGCTCGGGCTGTGGAATCGCCTGATCCACGCCGAGCGGGAGAGTTTTCTATGGATCGAGCCGCGAGTCCCACTGGTCGCTGCAATATCAGGGGCGCTTATCGGCGGGTACAGCCACGTCCTGCTGGACAGTTTTCTGTACTCGGACATGCACCCGATCTCGCCGCTGTCCGACAGCAACGCAACGCTGAACGCGCTGTCCACGGTGGAGGTGTACGTCGCGTGTCTCGCGCTAGGTCTGCTGGGCGGTGCGGCAATGGCCGCCAGGTGGCTATGGAGACATCTCCGCTGACCGGCGGTGGACCCCTACAGTATCTGCGACAGGAACAGCTTGGTCCGCTCGCTCTGCGGGTCCTCGAATATCTGCTCAGGAGGGCCCTCTTCGACGATCATACCCCCATCGAACATCATCATCCGGTCCGAGACCTCGCGGGCGAAGCCCATCTCGTGGGACACGACGATCATGGTCATGCCGGACTCCGCGAGCTCCTGCATCACGTCGAGCACCTCTTTAATCATCTCAGGGTCCAGTGCGGACGTCGGCTCGTCGAACAGCATGATCTTCGGCTGCATCGCGAGCGCGCGGGCTATTGCCACGCGCTGCTGCTGACCTCCCGAGAGCTCGGCGGGGTACTTGTCGGCCTGCTCCGGTATGCCCACACGCTCCAGGAGACTCATTGCGACTCCCTCGGCCTCGTCGGAAGGCATGTGGCGCACCTTGATCGGCGCCAGAGTGATGTTCCCCATCACTGTGAGATGAGGGAAGAGGTTGAACGACTGAAACACCATGCCCACGTCGCGTCGTATCGCGTCGATGTTGCGGACGTCGTCGGTCAGCTCTATCCCATCGACTATGATGTCGCCCCGCTGGTGGTCCTCAAGCCGGTTGATGGTGCGGATGAACGTGGACTTGCCTGACCCGGACGGACCGAAGGTGACAACCACCTCGCGTTTCTTGACAGTGGTCGTGATTCCCCGCAGCGCGTGAAAGTCGCCGTACCACTTGTGCACGTCCCGGCAGACGATCATGTCTTCCGACCCTGTCGCCTCTTCCATAAAAGTCATGACAGCCCCCCTGAAATTCTGACTACCGCTCTCCGACGCCCAGGTGACGCTCGATGTGCCTGCTCACGTAAGACATACTGTATGTGAACACCCAGAAGACCAGGGCGAGGAATATAAACAGCTCCTTCGCGCTCGCGAGGTACTCGGTGTTGCCTTGTATGAACGCCCGGCTAATCTCCACAACTTCCAGCATTCCGATGATGTACACCAGGCTGGTGTCCTTGAACAGCGAGATGAACTGGCCCACGATGGCGGGTATGACGTTGCGGATGGCCTGCGGCAGAGAGATGAGCATTGTGGTCTGCCAGCCGGGCAGTCCGAGCGCGCGGGCCGCCTCAGCCTGGCCTGGGTGCAGCGCCTGCAGTCCTCCCCGGATGTTCTCGGCCATGTACGCCGCGCTGAACAGCGTGATTATGACAGCGGCGCGGAACAGCGAGTTCTGCGGAAAGTCCTCCGGGAACGCCAGCGGCACCAGCACCTGCGACATGAACAGCAGCGTTATGAGCGGTACTCCCCTGAATACCTCGATGAACACCACACACATCAGCTTCACCACGGGCAGTTGGCTCCTGCGGCCCAGCGCGAGTGCGATACCGATAGGCAGGCTGATCACGATACCCGCTACCGCCAGCACTAGGTTCAGCATCAGTCCGCCCCAGTAGATCACCGACACCGGCTGAAGACCGGGAACCCCCGGCAGTCCCCGCAGCAAGACCAGGGTTAGGAGAAAGACTACTACCCCGGCTATCGCAATCCATCTCGGTGTACCCAGTGGAGTGTAGCGCGCCAGCGCCCACCCGACTCCCAGCGCGGGTAGGTTAGCGACAAGCAGCGCACGCACGTCCATTCCCATCGTGTCCAAACCGTAGGGAAGCAGGGCGAACGCGGCCAGCACCACCACGACTGTTATGGCTATGCGCTTCGTGAGACCGCCTCCGGCGAGCCCCCACGCCATCCCAAGCAGCGCCGACACCAGCAGCAGCGCCGCCTGCGGCCTCCAGAAGCAGTTCTGACCCGGGCACGCGGCCTCGATGTTGTACTGCCCGATTATGAGTTGGCCGCCCAGGACACCGATCACTGTCCAGTCGGCGCTGAAAAACACCCAGCCAAGTCCGTACCACAGGAACAACGCGAGGACAACGACTGACACGACGGTCATTGCACCGTTGTACCTGTTGCTGAACAGGTTGGCGCGAACCCATCCGACCACGCCTGTACTTGAGCGTGGGGGACGGAGAGCCTCTCCCCTGTCTATGTCAGTATTCGTCGCCATTGTGGACTTCTCAGACTCGATATTCCCGGGTTACTCGTTCAGAACCGTATGTGCCGGTTGTACAGATTGCCTATCAGTGAGTAGGTGAGGCTCATCGCCAGGTATGCCAGCATGATCAGGATGAATATGGACACCGCCGGCGCGGTCTGCGTCATGGTCTTGGCCACGTTGGTCAGGTCCGAGTAGCCGATCGCGCCCGCAAGGCTGCTGTTCTTGGTCAGGTTGAGGAACTGGCTTATCATCGGGGGTACGATAACTCTGAGCGCCTGCGGAAACGTCACGTGGCGCAGCGCCTCCATAGCCGGAAGTCCGAGCGCGCGTGCTGCCTCGACCTGACCGCGTCCCACCGACTGTATGCCGGCTCGCACGATCTCGGCGATGAAGGACGATGTGTAGGTCACAAGACCTGCCAGCAGCGCCACCAGCCCGCCAGCCAGGGTGAATCCTCCCGAGATTCGTCCGAATGTGCCCTGCGGCGCCGGGGTCGAGATCGTGAAGGGAGCTCCGCCGGACGTCGCGCCGATGATCAGCCAGCCGACGGCGCCAATGACAACGGTTGCGGCGCAGCCTAGCAGCAGTGGATATGACGCCGACCCGGTCCGGGTTTCCCGGCGGGTCAGCAGCCGGTGGGCGACCACGCCGACGATGACGGCGACGACCGCCAGACCTATCCAGATCAATGCCGCGCCGAGGTCGCCAGGCGACGCCCACGGTATCGAAAGTCCGGCGTTGTTAATGTACACCCGGTCGGCTATGACGTATCCCTGGCGCACCTGCGGCAGCGCCAGGACTATGTAGAACCAGAAGAATAGCTGCACCAGCAGCGGCACGTTGCGGAAGAATTCGACATAGACCAGCGCGACCCTGGACACGATCCAGTTTCTGGACAACCTTGAGACGCCAATGACTATACCCAGTGCCGTTGCCAGTATCACCCCGACTACCGAGACGACCAGCGTGTTCGTCGCCCCCACGACGAAGGCGTATAGGAACGTGTCCGACGACTCGTAGGGCAGGAAGTGCTGACCGATCGGTGTCTGGTACTCGCGGTCCAGGAAGCTGAAGCCGTACGGGATCTCTCGGTCCTGTACAGCGTTGGCGATGTTGGTGAAGAACCAGGCGACCGCGACAACGACCAGAATCCCCGACAGGATCTGCGTTGCCCATTGGATAAACTGGACATGCCGCCAGACCGGTATGCCCTGGTAGGTGGTTAAACTGCGAAGCGCCGTCACCATAACGATCCGTCCGATAGCCGCTTCAATCGCCGTCCGATTCTATTACATCTTCGCGCGGTTCGCTCGGTCTTCGAAAAGGCCAGAGCCTGTCCCAAGTTAGTAGGCGACCATTGCGTAAGCGGCCACTCCACCCCTGGATACCGGCCTTCGCCGGTATGACGAAATGCCAGCGCCTACTAATCTGGGACAGGCTTAAAAGGCCAGAATAGAAAGAGGCGACCGGCATGGAGCCGATCGCCTCCTGTTTGGCTTAACTGTTCAGACTGTTACGCTATCTCAGCGGCGCGGAGTAGATCTGGCCACCCTTGGGGCAGTCCATGCACGAAGCATCGGCCCACAGGGCGTTGCGTCCGTTCTCTCTCGGAAGGTCTATTCCACCCGGACCCAGGTTGCGGTCGTAGATCTCGCCGTAGTTACCCACGGCCCTGATCACGTCCTGCGCTGCCGTCTCGCTGAGTCCCAGGCTCTCCTGGCCGAACGATCCCTCCAGGCCGAACAGTCGATCGACCTTCGTGTCGCCGGTGACGGCGGTCGGCACGTTGCCGGAGGTCACGCTGTATGCCTCGGAGTAGATGAGAATGCCCATCACGGTCTTCACGATGTCGAACCACTGGTCGTCGCCGTGAGGCACCACAGGGCCCAGAGGCTCTTCCGAGATGGTCTCAGGCAGAATGACGTGGGCGTCTCGATTCTGGAACGCGCTGCCGAGCGCGGCAAGCTGCGAGCGGTCATTTGTGAATGCGTCGCACTGTCCGCTCTCGTATGCGGCTACCACTGCGTCGGTGTCCTCGAACCCCAGAGTCTCGATGTTCAGGTCGTTCTGATTGGAGAAGTCCTGGAGGTTCAACTCCGTGGTGGTGCCCTGGGTCACGCACACGGTCGCGTCCTTCAGATCCAAGGCACTGGACAGGCCGAGGTCCTTGTTAACCATGAAACCCTGGCCGTCGTAGAACATCGTCTGTGCGTAGTTGCCCCATTGCGAGTCCCGTGATGACGTCCAGGTGACCGTCCTCACGAGCATGTCGACTTCGCCGGACTGGATCGTCGGCCCGCGCTCTGCCGCCGAGATCAGGCGTATCTCAATGGCTTTCGGGTCGCCAAGAACGGCGGCGGCCAATGCACGACAGAGGTCGATGTCGAAGCCTACGTTGTTGCCGGAAGAATCCATTTGACCGTAGCCGGGTACGTCGTTCCGGCTGGCGCAGATGACCTTGCCCCGTTCCTTGACCTGGGCCAGCCTGTCGCCGCCCATCATCACGGGCTCGGGCATCATCGCCTTGGCTTCGTCTTCAGTCATCATGCCCATCTGCTTGGCCTTGTCCATGACCTCTGCGTCGCTCATCGATTCTGAGCCGGCCATGACCATGCCCATGCCCTGGGCGGCCGTTCTGATTTCCGCGTTGCTCATCTCTTCCGAACATGCCGCCAGCGTGAGCGTCGCAGCCACTGCCAGCAATGCCAACAAAACTGCATAAGTCTTGAGTTTAATCAACACTTCTCCTTTCTTTATGTGCCTCAACTTCTATCGGCCAATACATCGGCTAAGTATAGTCAAAGACTGCGGCCAAGTTAAAGGACGCCCTCACCATCCTAATCTCAATTCTTACAAGGGGATGTTTCATTAGGGCAGATTGGCTTCTGCTTCTCTAAGGACGCTGGATAGTGCTCCCATGACGAACTCTCTAGCATCCAGAACTTCCAGCACAACCGGTTCGCCGTCGGCGGTGACGTGAACGATAAACTGTCCAGTGTCCTCAGCGTGGTCAATATTCTGATCTGAAATCCTGATCAGCAGAGCATCAGCGTCCCTGCTGTAACGGATTCTAGCCATATCTGGCCCTCCTCAAAGCCGATCGAAGCATCCTTTGTTTACCTCACCCGCTGGATTACCTGCCGCGTACTGTCAACCAGCGTGTCAATCTCGGCTTCGCTCGTCAGCGAGTTCATCGCTCCCGCGGCTCCGCCCTGGAGCAGGATACCCTCGTTGAGTAGACCTACGAACAGCGCCTGCCGCATGGATTGGTCACCCCGGACAACTGTGCGGTAGTCGGTGATCTCTTCAGACGTAAAGTGTATGCCGAACAGGGAGCCTACGCCTGTCACCTGCGCCGGTACATCTAACTCGTCGAACACGGCGCTCAGCTTGGCGCGAAGCTCGCCTCCCAGCGCGTTCATGCGATCGTACACCTCCGGCGTCAGGTGGTTCATGACCACCTCGCCGGCGGCCATCGTCACCGGGTTGGCGTTGAAAGTCCCTGCGTGGGCTATCGCGGCCCCTTTCGTAGGGTCGAACAGCTCCATGAGGTCGGCCCGTCCCCCGAACGCGCCGACAGGAGTCCCGCCGCCTATGATCTTGCCGAACGACGTCATGTCCGGGATTACGCCGAACATCTCCTGCGCGCCGCCGGGCGCGACACGGAAGCTCTGCACCTCGTCGTAGATCAGGATGATGCCGAGCTCGGTCGTCAGCTCGCGCAGGCCTCTCAGGAACTCGACGTCCCCCGCCAGGTAGCCGAAGCTGGACATGACCGGCTCCATGATGAGACAGGCCACTTCACTCGCGTTCTCACGCAGTACCCTCTCACACCAGTCGAGGTCATTGTAGGGCAGCACTATCACCTGGTCGAGGATGCTCTGCGGCAGCCCCGGATGCTCCGGGATAGGCGTCGGCCCGGAGGGGTCGAGCTTTGCAAGCGGAGGCCGGACGCTGACGGAAACGTACTCGTGCGCTCCGTGGTAGCCGCCCTCAAACTTGGCGATCTTCTCCCTGCCGGTGAATGCGCGCGCCGCGCGGATCGCCATCATCGTGCCCTCGGTGCCCGAGTTCGTGAATCGGACCAGGTCGACAGACGGAACCCGCTCGGTGATGAGCTTTGCCATGCGTACCTGCGGATCGGTCGGGCCGGTGAATGCCGTACCCCTGGCCGCCTGCTCCTGGATGGCGCGTGTCACGTCCGGATGCGCGTGGCCGAGTATCAGGCTGGTCGCGTTTATCATGAAGTCGAGCAGGCGATTGCCGTCTGCGTCGTAGATGTAGTGGCCCTCGCCGCGTTCGATGAAGTGCGGGTACGGCGCGAAGAAAGCCGTGCCCCGGGAGCTTCCGCCAGGCAGGTACTCCTCGGCGTCGGCCTGCTTCTGCCCGGAGACCGGGGTGCTGGCGATAAACTGGTCGATCTCGCGCTGTAGTTTTTCCTGGGTGGTCATGCGTATTCTCCTCGTAGGGATCGTGCTAAGGCAAAGGCTCGCTGACTGGGTCGACGACGGTCAAGAACGGGAACTGAAGGAAGTCCGAATCGCGTGTGTATATCGGTCTGATGCCGTGCTCGCGCATCAGCACCGCCGTGTGAAGGTCATGTGCAAGACTTCCCCGAACGTCTGGCAACTCGATTGCAGTCTGAATCAGCACCTCTGCGTGGCGTTCCGTGTGGGTCAGAATCGAGAAGCTGGGCGATTCAAGCAAGAACTCCAGGAATCCCCATGCACCTCGCACAGTCAATGGAGACCTCAACACATTCGGATGAGTCACTACGCGTAAGAACTCATAGCATACGCTCCAAGTCAGGTACGACTGTTCGATGTCATGCCGGGACGCTCGCAAGTATCTGAGACAGGGGTGGTGATGCTCGGAGTCATCATCGGTGGCGTGGATCAGGATGTTGGTATCGAACACCCTCATATTATTTGCTTCCCGTACAGTCTCATATCCCGTTCCAGATCAGTCGCTCGGTACAGATCCTCGCGATCATCTATGTTTACCAGGTGTCCCCCGCTCTTCCACGTCGGAATGGGCGGGTGCGGCTTCTTGGGCTTCGACGCCGCCTTCTTCCTAGCCGCGAGAATCTGCGGGTTATTGAGAACCCTCAGGATGCCTGCCTCCACGAGGGCAGACATCGTCGTCCCGCGCAGTTCGGCCTCTTCCCGCAGTCGCTCCAACAGGGCTTCGTCTATGTCGAATGCCGTCTTCATGAGTTTACCCTTCCCTACATAGCTGTGGCGCCGCCGTCTATCACCAGCTCGCTGCCGGTCATGTACGATGCTTCGTCCGACGCCAGGAAGAGCACACCCTTCGCCACGTCGTCCATTTCGCCCATGCGTCCCATCGGGAGCACGCTGATGCGCGCGTTCCTGACGTCGTCGTCCGGGAAGGCCTCACGTATCATCTGCGTATCGATCGGGCCGGGGTGGACGGAGTTGCAGCGAATCCCCTCGGCGGCGTACTGCACGGCCGTGGACTTGGTGAGTATCCTCACGGCTCCCTTCGATGCGTTGTACGCGGTCGAGCCTGCGCTTCCAGTGATGCCCGCCGTAGACGAGATGTTGACTATCGAGCCGCTCCCGGACTCTCGCATGGCCGGAATCGCGGCCTTCGTGCCCAGGAACACGCCCTTGGCGTTGATGTCCATTGTCCGGTCCCAGCCCTCGACTGTCTGGGCCTCGACGTTGCCGCCGTCCCAGATGCCGGCGTTGTTGACCAGGATGTGCAGTCCCCCGAACCGTTCGAGCGCGGCATCGACGGCGCGCTGCCAGTCAGCCTCGCTGGTCACGTCGAGCTGGACGAACACCGCTTCGCCGCCCGCCTCGGCAATCTCGGCCTCGACCTGCTGGCCCTCGGCCTCCAGCACATCTCCAAGAACAACCTTCGCGCCCTCCGAGGCGAACAGGCGCGCTTCTGCCGCTCCCATCCCCCTGGCGCCGCCACTAATGAGCGCTACCTTACCTTCGAGTCTCATGGCTTACCTCCGTCGTCTGATACAGCTTGAGATTATACGATGGTCTCACGGACGTTGAAAGTAGCCATCATCGCTTCTAGGCGACGCCTACTTCCTTTGATTGATTGGAGTGGGAGACGGAAGAAGCTTCCGAAGTGGAGTCCTGCACTTCAAGGACCGCCTGTTTACCAAGCACCCTCAGCGCGTCATTGATGCGATTGACTGAAGTTCCATGACGCGGGTCGAGCATCCGGCGCACAACCCTGTCGTGTACGCCAAGTCGCTTAGCCAATTCGACGCGAGTGAGACCGCTCGCGCGAAAAGCCAGAGTCAGAGCCGCTTTCGCTGCCGTGTCAACTGGCAGGGGAACAAGGTGTTCGCCGGGAAGTGGTGTGCTGGGAACGGGAATCGGGTCTCCACGGTTAATGTGCCCGGCAATAGCCTCTTCGAGCGCGTCCTCCGCCTCGAAGAGCGCCTCAGCGATGTCTTCGCCGGATGTGTGACAGTGGGGTACGTCGCGGAATGAGACGACGATCTCGTCATCGGAATACTGACGAAGTTGTGCCGGATAGATGAATCTCATACTCCGACCTCCAGTCTGCACGCCAATAGTAGGACATATATGTCCGTTTTGGCAATTGCTTGTCGGCGATGCCTGTTGAACTGGAACAAGCTCACTACGCGGTCGGTTGCGTCACCCTCGGCACGCACAGTACGATGACGGCCAGATCGGAGCCGACGCACAAAAGCGACGCTGCTTAGTCTTGCCCCAGTCGGAGAAGCCTCCCATGCTTGATTTCCAACAATTCCAATGGCTGAGCTTCGACTGCTACGGCACGCTGATCGACTGGGAGACCGGCATTTCGGACGCCGTCGATGGAGCGCTCCAGTCACACGACATCTATTTGTCCAGGTCGGAGATCCTGGAACTATTCGCCGAGGTCGAGCCTCAGATCCAGGACGGAGGCGGGTACCTCGAGTACAGGCGCGTCCTGCGGCGCGTGATGGCCTTGATCAGCATAGATCTCGGGTTTCAATTCACCGAGTCCGACCTCACCTGTCTCGCGGACACTCTGCCCTCGTGGCCCATATTCGCCGACACAATACCGTCCCTCAGAGCGATGAAGTCGCACTACAAGCTGGCGATCATCTCCAACGTGGACGACGATCTGTTCGCCGAGACCGCAGAGGTCCTGGAAGTACCCTTCGATACCGTCGTAACTGCTCAGCAGGTGCGGAGCTACAAGCCCGACCACCGCAACTTCCACGCCGCGCTGGAGAGGATGAACATCGACAAGAGCCTCTGGCTGCACATCGGAGAGAGCCTGTATCACGACATCGGACCTGCCAACGAGCTCGGAATCTCGTCGGTGTGGGTGAACCGGGGTCACGACCGCGAGGGAGCCGGAGCGACTCGCCCCACCGATGCCCGACCTGACCTGGAAGTGCCGGACCTCGCGACCCTGGTGCGCTTGATGGATATTGCGTGAGAAACCGGCTTATGTGTTCCCGCGTATTATCTACATGCCACTTATTGCAAACGGAAGACTGACACTTGTTCACTAACGGACCGATCATTCGAGAGATTATCAGGCTGAGATACGTCGCGGCGATTGTACTCGTCGTGGTGGCAGTCTTCGCAGTCGCGTGCGGCTCCGACTCGGACGTCACCGCCCCCGTGCCGGCTCCAACGAGTGCGCCCGCGGCTCCCATCGCACCGACAACGGCTCCTGTGGTTGCGACAGCTCAGGAGACCGCCACTCCTACGAGTCCCCCGACTGCCGCGCCGACAACGGCTCCAGTACCTACGTCCGCGCCTGCGCCGCAAGCGCCGGCCATGCCAACATCGACCCCAGTGGCCGCTGCGACCGAGACCCTGATGCCTGCCCCGACAACCGCTCCAGTACCTACGTCCGCACCTGTGCCGCAAGCACCGGCAACGCCAACATCGGCTCCCGTGGCCGCTGCGACCGATACCCCGGTGCCTGCCCCGACAACCGCTCCAGCGTCTACGTCCGCACCTGCGCCGCAAGCACCGGCAACGCCAACATCGGCTCCCGTGGCCGTTGCGACCGATACCCCGACACCCGTGCCAATCGCGACTGCAGCCCCGACGTCTACGCCTGTACCTCCGACGTCCACGCCGGTGCCGCCCACACCTGTGCCGCCCACACCTGTGCCAACCGCGACTGTAGCGCCGGTAGTGACCGCCAAGATCGGCAGCAAAGTCGGCGAACGTACACCGGACTTCCAGCTCACCCTGGTTGACGGTTCAACCGTAACATTGACAAGTCTGCTGGAAAGTGAACGGCCCACATTCCTGTTCTTCTTCGCCAGTTTTTGACCGATCTGTCGCTCCGAGTTGCGGAGCCTGAAAGACATCTACCCGGAGTTCTCTGGCAGCGTGGACTTCTACGCGGTTAATGCAGATCCCTCAGAGAGTCTCAAGAGTGCCGCCCAGTATGGTCAGAACCAGGGCTGGACGTTCCCCGTCGCCCATCCTGATGAGGGGATGATCAGGAACTTCAACGTGGTCAAGCACTCGACCAAGGTCGCCTTCGGTGGAAACGGAGTTATCATCTACCGCGACGGCTTCGGAAGGGGTGACCCGGGCAGGTGGCAGCAGGTATTCCAAGAGCTGGGCGGCTAACGTACGGGACGCGCCAGCGCGCCGCTCACTCGTCGATACTGTCCTGAGAGGCTAACGTGACTCCTCGTACCCTTGGTCGCGCTCGCGCTTGAATGCGGCCCAGCCCTGCTCCTCTCGAATGCGCTGGCGTCCGCTGCCGACCGTGTTCTCGGCCTCTAGCAGTTCGCGAAGGGCGTCGTTGTCGCGGTAGTGAACGGCTTGCACCAGGCCCATCTGCTCGTACACGAGGTTGACGAGGCGCTTGTTGAGTCGAACAACTGTGGGTGGTAGCGTCGCGAGCTTGCGTGCCATCTCGTTCGCAGCTTCGTCGAGCTCATCGTCGGGGACGACTCGGTTGACAAGGCCCATGCGCAGTGCGTCCTCGGCCCGGATCACCTCCCCGAGGAGGAGTATCTCTTTGGCCTGCTTCTGGCCGGTGATGTAGGGGGTGATGAGCATGGGAATGCCGAAGCCGTGGCGGATCTCTGGATTTCACCGAGCCGCGCGCTCTCGGCAGCGATCGTGAGATCGCACACTCCTGCCAACTCGCATCCTTGCCCCACGGCGTGGCCGCGCACGGCCGCAATCACCGGCTTCGGGAACGACCAGATACGCACCTGTACGTCGAGCGCATCCGGCGCCGGGTCGTCGTCCGGGTACAGCGAGGACCACAGGTCGCCGCCAGCCGAGAAGGAGCGCCCTGCGCCCGTCAGGATCACCGCGCGCACATCCTTGTCGGCCTCGGCTCGGTCGAGCGCACCGTCGAGGAGGCGGTTGACGTTCCTGTTGATCGCGTTGAGCACGACCGGACGGTTAAGCGTGATGCGCGCAATGCCGTCAGTGGCCTCGTACAGCACGTCGTCGGGCGAGGGTGGCGGGATCGCGATGCCGTCGGGCGTCTTCTTCCACGTACTCGTATTGGGGTCGATCGTCATCGTGCAGCCTCCTCCTACGGGACACAACTGTACATCAGGCACGCTGCGACTAGGGAGCGGGCGGAAACGGGTCGTCCGCACTCGCCAGGGCCTGCCATTCCGCAATGGGTGAACCCCGGCTGGTCTTCTCTCCCCAGAGACTCTTGACGTAGGTGAGCACCCCGACGATCTCCTCGTGGCTGAGCTGTTCGTCGAACGCGGGCATACCGCTCTTGAAGTCCGGCAGGCTGGGGCCTTCCAGCATCTTCCCGCCGTTCTTGACGTACCTGTACAGGAACCCGTCTGAGTGGTGCCAGGTATGACCGTCGCCATTGAGAGGCGGAGCGGGGAGTGTGCTGTCTGCCTTTGGGATGTGCCATTCAGGTTGGCCCTCGCCGGATGTTCCATGGCAGGCAACGCAGGTGGTGGAGAAGATCACCTCCCCAGTTCTGGAAGCGCGGACCGGGCTCTCATCTGCTGCGGGTGTCGTATCGTTTCCTCCGGGTGAAGACGAGCAGGCGAGAATGGCGAACGACGCCAGCGTCAACGCTGTTAAGGCAATTCCAACACGATCAATCCGCAATGAGATACGGCTTAAGTTGTGAATTGCCATGGTCGTAGGGACGTTCCATGGTGGTCAGTCATCGAGGTTGCGGATCTGAACGAACTGTTTGAACTCTGGGAACAGGTCGACAAACCTACGGAAGTCCTGATCGGTCGTCCAGAGTTCTACACTCGCCTGGAGTTCGTGCGCCCAAGCAGCTGCTGTGATCAAGTGAATGGCGTCCCAAACCCGAAGACCGTTGCCGTGATCGCGAGTCGCCAGGGTCACGAGGGCAATGGCATGCTCGTCCGCGCGCTTGGGTACTGGCCTCAGGATCAGGCGCTGCCTCGCCAACAACTCCATGACCTTGACCTGGGAGCGCTCAACCCACGCTTGGTCAAACTCTTCGTATCCAGCGTTGGTTGTCCGCCAATTCGTCGCCAATGTGTTGTGGAACTCTATGATCGTCAGGTTTGACAAACCTACAGGAGGCGCATGGTTCGCACAGAGCTGAGCTACTGGCTCACCGGCGTGCCGATTGCGAGCAGACGGGCTCTTCACATCGCACTCGACCATTCGCACCAGGGCGCTCGTGTCAAGGTATACGCTACTTGCAGACACTGTCATGGGGCGCGATTCGTCCTGAAGAACTCGTCCAGTTGATTTAGTTCCTCGCGCGATGACGTTGTTACGCGGACACGTGCCTTTGCGAACGCCAACCAATCAGTGTCTTCATCATCGCTGTTGTTTGCACACTGGATCTCGTCCAATATATTTTCTATCGTCTGTGTCAGGGCTATCTTTCGCAAGGCGCGATCGACAATACCCAATGCTTCGATGCGCTGTACGTCCTCATCGTTGATGTAAGCGCTGACGAGAACCACGCGGACCGACGGCCGCAGTGCCTTGATCTCTGCAAGTAGCTGTAGACCATTCCGTGAGTTCGGCATGTGATAGTCGGCGATCACGACACTCGGAGCAAGTACGTGAAAGAGACCGAGTCCCTCATCCCACGTAGCTGCAGTGTCTAACCTTAGATCCTTGAGGTCTGCCAAACGCTCAATGCTCTCCAGAAGAGGCTGGTCATCATCGATTAGCAGGGCAAATCCCATACGGCCTCTCTACTGATCACTTCTCAAACCCGAAACGCGATCGGGAAAATAGAGTTCAAAGTGCGTGCCATCTTGTCCAGTATCTGCGATCCGGATACGGCCTAGCGAAGCCTGCATAATTAATTCAGCATCTGCGAGGCCCACACCGGGCCGTCCTTTTGTGGACTCAATCAGGCTCAATGGATAATCTGGATACACGCCCGGTATGCCGGTCCCGTTGTCGATCACATCCAAGACAAAGTCGCCCATGTCCTCATGATGCGTAATCTGAAGGACGCCAGGTCTGTCCTCGGGTCGTTCAGCCTGAATACCGTTCCGAACAACCTCTTTGACTGCCTCAAAGACGAGATCACGTGCAACAAGCGCGTTCTTGGAGGGGAACCGGTCGACCTCAATATGAACACCAAGCCTGTTGGCCAGGGACTTCACCTCGCTGACGACATCGGCCACGAGTTGTGCCACGTCCACTTCGTTCCGAGAGATGGGGTGGACGTCGAGGAATCGGTGGAGGATAGTTTGAGAGTGATCAACATGGGCCTCCGCGCTCGCGGCAATCTCTAACAGAGGGCTGCGGACCTCATCTGGGACTGTCTTCCATTGGGCAACCGTCTTGAGTGCCGCGATGTCGGCGGTCAGTCCTAGGAGAGGTTGCCCAAGTGAATGGGCGACCGCCCTTAGGCGAACTTCAGAGGTCTCAAGGATATCTGCTGCTTGCTTAGCAGCTTTCGTTTCCTTGGAGGTCCACCGTGCTGAGAGTTCTTTGTATATACTTTCCTCGAAGAAGGCGAACTCGGCGCGGATGTGGTTGACGAAAACTTCTGATGCCTCATCTTCGATTAATCCGTGCCTATTAGACATGTCGCGCAATTTAGGGTTCTCACTGCGCGAGATCAACACATGTCCGGAGAATGTTACGGGCTGGATCAGAGCGTGCCCCTGGCGGCGAGCTTTTCTTGCGGCCACGCCAATCCAGTCATCACTGTCGATTCCATATGGTTCGACGAGGATCCCGTCGCGGTAGAGAAGTACGCCGTTCCCAACGGCATCAATTGCACGCGCCCTTTGAGCGGCCGGTGGAGGAGAATAGAGAAACATGCCTCGAAAAGGCCCGCACTCGAGCGAATTCGGGCGGCCTTCTTCTTTGGCTAGTGTCGGTGTAATAGTTGTCGCCCCGAAACGCTTGATGCGGGGGCCTCCGAGCTGTTGGTGAATGGCCTCATTGCGGTGTAACTCGCGAAGAACTTTTATCCGGCCACTATCGTCTACTTGGAATACGAATGAGTACTGGTAATCTGCTGCTCGCGATGCAGCGCTTGGCGTAATGGTTCCTACATCATTTTCGTCGAGAAGCGAATCACTATGTAAATGGATGGTAAAGTCGGCTTCTTTACTTGCAACCAATGGACGGATGAGAAGCTCAAGATCCTGCCTAAGACGCCCGAGCCGGGTTCTACTCCGACCAGCGACTGGCCGACCTGGTACTCGCGTGTTCCATCTCTGGCTAAGATCACGGATGATTAGAATCGTCCCTGACTGGATCAGCGGTGACTCCGGCTCAGTTTCGAAGTCATAGTATATCTCCACATCGTGAAGCGACTTGGTCATATCGTCGAAGGAGCGCCAATCGAAGAGCACATGGAGCCAAGGTGTGTTCTTTTGTGTGCGGGTAAATACTTCAAGCGATTGCCCCAGTCGGCCGGCGGCGAGGCGTCCAATCCCCTTCTCCCCGGCGGGAATCCTTCCGGCTTCACGTCTGGCGGCCGCTGAACTGGGAGATCTCTTCGGTTGTGCTGGTGCATCTGGAGACTTGGCGGAGAATCCGGGGTGCATCCAGTTCTCCTCAAAGGATTCCTCATCCATCCCTGTACCGTCGTCAGCAATCATCAGCGTCGTATTCTGACGGTCCGATATTTTGAAGTCGAGATACAGGTGAGCAGCGCCGGCATCATAAGCGTTTTTGGCAAACTCGATAATCGCAAGATTAGCATCGGCGATCAGTTGATTCCCGAGATAATGCTGGAGACGAGCTGACGGGACGAACTGGAAGACCTGCTTCTTTGGCATGTTATCTGTTTGGCCTTTTCGCGAACACGATGCTCTCACGCAGGAACGGGGACTCGGAGTGACGTCTTCGAAGGCGTCGAGCGACGTCTATTCGTTCAATGATGAATCCCTGGCGGCTTGCCATCTCCGCCATAATCAAATCTGCCGCGATGATGAATCCCTGTTCTTCATTGCCATGCAGAGAATTCCCTACAATATACACGAGGTAGCCTCCGGGGCGCAGGCGATCCCACGCTGACTTCAGAGTTTGAGTCATATCCCGTGCATAGCCGCTGATCATCGCGCGGCGCTGTAAAGTGTAGTGGTCGTCTGGCACAGCGTTCAAGATTGGTGCCACGACATCGGTCAAGTGACTGAGTTCAGTATCTACCGATTCACGTCTTATGCTCGGGTGGCTGTGCACTGTCTTCAACCGTTGCGATTTGAAGGCTGAGGCGTCCTCATACATCTCCAGTAGCCATGCTTCCATTTTGTAAACTTCAGTGTAATCAATGTTGTTCGGATACGGAGGTGAGAACATGACGAGGTCAAACGTGGGACTGTCCACGACTTCGCACATCGTCCGTCCGTCCCCGAGATAAATTCGTCCTTGAACGGGAACTCGTTCGTCGGGCATATCCATTTCGACCTGCTTGGCACGTGCCAAGAAGTTGCGGACTGGGCGGGCGCGAACCTTCGCCGGGACGTATCGGAGCGCGCGTCCGTCACGGCGAAGCGAACTGACCGGTTCGATGGAGGCGGCAAGGCAAAGACGCGCCAATGTAACATCTCCCGGTGTCGCTCCGGCGGATGCCTCTAAGTCGATGGCCGCACGCAGCCGGAGAAGTAGTTCGAGGTCCTTCTTGTCGAAGTACGAGTCATTGTGGAACGTAGAGAGGTCTGGAACAGGAGATGTTTGCACCTTACCGCGATATGCCACGGTTGCGACCTTCCGCGCGAGCCTCCAGAAAGTCTTTGAGGGTACTTGCATGGCTTTCAGTTTCGCTGTCCCCACTAGGTGGATGAAAGGGTTGCACTCGAAGCCATAGAACGTCCCTCGCCTCAACTCGCTCTGAGCGGTGAGATTGGCGAGCGAAACTGCGGTCGTGCCTATGCCGGCAAATGGATCCAATACTCGGAGAGCGGGCTGGCCCTTGAGGCAAGTGTCCCCAACGACTTGCCTCAAGAGATCAGAGGAGTATGCTTCCTTCATGTGGAACCATCGATGGACGGGCGCGTAGGCGTTCCCATTTGGGACAACGAGCAATCTGTACTTGCCGCTTTCCTCGAAGGCAAATCCCGCTTGGAGTCGTCGGTAGTGCCCTTGCAGTGCCGTATGGGCTGGGGAGCCGCCATTCGTCATTGTAGAACGCCTAGCCGTTGACTCTCACGAGTGTAAACCCAAGTCGGGCGACTGCACTGGTGAAATCAAGCCGGTCAAGCCCCGTTGTAGCTTCGAATACCTGCTTGACCGGGTACATCGTCCCATTAATTTCCACCGCATGCCGCTGAATCGGCTTCGGGCTCAACCCTCGTGTGCATGATTCGACATCGCGTCGCGCGAATCGCAGCAATTTCCCGTTCACTACAAACGTTATCTGCTCTGGCACATGCTCCTCCACACTTAGGATGCGTCTACTTCCTCTGCTTATAATACTTTTCTTCACGGGCATCAATTTAGGCTAGGCAACCTGCCCCCGGTTTTTGACCTCTCGGTGAATAGGTAGCCGACGCTACGGCTGTGGACACGGATTGGACATGAGACAAGCCTAGAAGGGACCTATCAGTGCTAGAGTGTCATTCAACTGGTGGTAGGCCGTAGCCTAACGTGTATATTGTGAGCTGCGAATGTTAAGTATCGCGTGAGGCGCATGCCTCAATAGTAGGATCGTATTCTCTTCCCTATTGAGAGAATGCTGACTCTGGCAAGTTACGTCGAGTTTGGCTAATCTTCAGACGTTGGGCATTCATGGGGCTTTGCTCTATGAAACCCCTTAATGAACCTGAAGGGATAGTGACGTTGCTAAAGAAAGTCACAGTGGTCTGCATGGTCTTGGTGGCTCTTGTCGTTGCGGCCTGCGGCTCTGAGGAGCCCGCCGCGCCCTCTCCCACAGTCGCGCCCGTGTCGTCCGCGATAGACTTCAAAGTCGGCAACAACATCGGCGACCGCATTCCAGACTTCGAAATAGAGCTCACCGATGGCACCCCGATCACGTCGGCGGGCCTGCTGCAGAATGGGAGGCCGGCGTTCCTGTTCTTCTTCGCAACTACCTGAACGATCTGTCGCTCCGAGTTGCGGAGCCTGAAGAGCATCTACCCGGAGTTCGCCGACAGCGTCGACTTCTACGCGGTGAACGTCGATCCTTCAGACGATCTGGCAGCTCTGGAGAGGTTCGGCAAGAACGAGGGATACCCGTGGCCCGTGGCCGACTCAGACAGTGAAGTCCTGTTCAAGCTCCACGTGACGAACCAGTCCACGAAGGTGGCGTTCGGCGCGGACGGCATCATCATCTACCGAGAGAAGATGGGCGGCGGCGGTCCGGACGTTTGGCGCGGCGTCTTTGAGGAGTTGTCCGACGGCGCCTGAGCTACTGTCGTTGCGACACTACACGGCAGTCTTGAGCAGTATCGACTCCATCTCTGCGAGCATGTCCTCTGCCCGCGCCCTGAGCTGCTCCCTGGTCAGCTCTGCGATTGGGTGAGGCGTCAGTACGACGGGGTACGCCGGTGCGCCCCACATCTGTGCCATAGACCTCGCGGTGATCTCGAAGATGTCAGTGCAGATAGTTACCGACGGGATGCCGGCCTTCTCCGCGTGGATTCCGTCGTGCACACTGCACGCGCTGCACGACCCTCAACTGCCGATGGCGACAACTACGTAGTCGCACTCCTCTGCCATGTTGCTTATGACATCGGGATCGGCGGGCTTGGACGCCGACGGCTTCCGGTGATACACGACGTTCGAGACCCCGTACCGCTCATTGAGCACGTCTGCGATCTCCTCGAGCAGCTCGCGTGCCCCGTCCTTGGCGTCGTCGATCAGCCCAAGACGTTTGTTTTCCAGGGAGTCCAATCTTCGAGCCGGGACAAACGTCGGAATGATGGGCTTGGTGGTGGGATCGACAAGCGTTTGCTGCACTCGGGTGGCCGTCGTCATGGTCGTACCTCCGGGAACTCTGGCTCGGCCCATTATACCCCAGTGAGTGGCGTCCGGCAGCGCACCGGTCAGACAGGAAATTGAGGCTGCCGTGCCCGAGCCTCAGTTTAGACTCTCCCCTCGACTTTTCATGTGTACATCCCGAGGCAAAGTGTTCTATATTCTGCCGTAAGGAGGGAGAGTGCTGGAATGACGCCTCATAGGATGAGAGACTCTATCGGCGGCATGTACTCGGCTAGAACAGCGGCGAGGGTGGCCCGCGTCCGTCCTCAGACGTTTCAGGCTTGGATCAAGGCAAACCTGATACGTCCCCGGAAGTTCCACTCTGGCGGAAGGTCCGAAAACACATACACGTATGACGACCTGTTACTGATACGACTCATCGTGCGATTGAAAGACCAGGGGGCCAGCACCAGGAGCATCAGGGCAGCGTTGGATACGGTTGAATACATGTGCGAGGGGAATCGCACAGCTTGGAAACAGGTCGAAATGTCTGTGAGCAGTGACTTGGTAGTTGTGGTGATCCCTGGTATACCGGACTGGAATCCCGTCGCTGCGTCCAGAGGTTCGCAGAAGATGGCGGCAGTTTTCTTCCCTGAACTGATAACAGAGTTGCAGAACGAACTCGTTCCTCCAGACAGGTTCAAGCATATAGCTGTTGATCCAGAGGTATTGGGTGGAGCTTCGACCGTAAAGGGTACGCGCATTTCCACTCGTGCAGTCATGTCTGCCGTGGAATCCGAGATCGACCCCAAAGAGCTGTACCCGGCACTCACTGATGAACAGATACGCGAAGTGAAGGACTATGAGCAGTCATTCCTTCAGGTCGCTTGATGTTGGTCACCGATGCCGATGTACCTTACCCGGTCATAAGGGCGCTCAAAATCCTTCGGTATCCGATTGTTACGTATGGTGAGAATGGAGCACCCGTGCGTCCTGACACAGCTCTCATGGCCCATGTGCTGGCCCACGTTCAGGAAAGCCCTGTCCTTGTCACGAAAGACACAGGCATCCCCTCACAGGCGTACGTCGGACAGTATGCCCAGGCCGGTCTGACTGTCGTTCTTCTCCGCTGGAAGACATCAACGTACCCTGACTTTCAGAAGATGGCGGAGCTGATTCTGCGAGACGGTGAGAAATGGGTCGAAATCGCATCTCATACTCCGTCAGTCATCAGCGTAAGCAGGCACGGCAGCCGACCTCGAGCATGGAGCCAGTTTCCGCCCAACTTTCGCTAGACATCCGGGCATAGGGCACGCCTACAAGTCCACGCGTGAACGGCTCAATCTGAGCGTAGTCACTCCTGAACGCCAGCTACGAACGATGTTTAGCCTTTTTCCTTGCTAGTGGTATAATGCGCCTGTACCAGCCAGCCATCGGTCAAGGTTCGAGCGTGGGACACTCACCGCTCGGCTCATGCATAGACTCCGACACCAGGAGAGGTGATATGACATCCAGAGATTTCTCATTTTCCACCTTTTCCCAAAACACGTTCTATGAGGACCTCAACGCTAGACTGGTGGCGATGGCGGAGCCCAGCTCCGGTCAGCGGATTGTCGACCTCGCCTGCGGCACCGGCGGCGTGACCAAGCTCATTCTCGAACAGCTTCGCGGTGCGCGCGACTCGGTTATCGTCGCGGTGGACCACTCCTCCATCGCTCTCAAGCAGGCGATGGAGGAGTTGAAGGCCCACAGGGACAACGCCGTCCAGTTCGTCCAGAGCCAGGTCGAGCAGGTGTCCGAGTCGCTCAAGGAGCAGGCCGACACTATCATCTTCTGTAATGCCATCCACTACATCCCCGACAAGGACGGCCTCATCGACGAGATCGCCCGCGCGCTCTACCCTGGTGGAAAGTTCGCGTTCAACACCTCGTTCTACGAGGGTGGGCAGGTGCCGGAGTCGCTCCAGTTCTATCGCAAGTGGATGTTCAAGTCCGCGCGAGTGCTGCGCAGAGAATACGGACTTTCGCCTCGACGGGCCGACAAGGTCGAATCGCGCAAGCACCTCACTCCCCAGGAATATCGTGACCTGCTGGAACGCCACAACTTCATCGTTGTGCGCCAGGTAGAAGACACGGTCCAGGTCCCGATCGAGGGCTGGCTGGACATCAGCACCTTCGAGGACTTCATAGTGGGCACCATGCCCGGAGTACCGTTGAAGGAGGCGAGCGCATCGCTTCAGACTGGTGTGCACCAGACCTTCGAGGAGATGGAGATCACCCACGTCCCTCGCAACTGGCTGGATATCGTGGCCATACGTAAATAAACTTGCCCCTCTACCTCACAGAACAAGACGTAGACCGCCTCCTTGACATGGAGGCGGCTCTCTTTGCGGTAGAATCGGTGCTTCGGCGTCAGGCTGACGGCACCGCCCTCAACCAGCCCAGGCAGCGTCTCATGGCCGGCCCCGACACTCATGTCAACACCATGATTGCCTCCGACAGCGAGTTGGGCGTCTTCGGATTCAAGACATACACCTTCGCCGGAGGTGTGTACAGGTTCTTCGTATTCCTGTCCGACAATCGTACCGGCGAGCTGCTCGCGATAGTCGAAGCGAACAGGCTCGGCCAGCTACGTACCGGCGCGGCCACAGGCGTCGCGACGAAGTTCATGGCCCGCTCCGACGCGGCAACAGTCGGCGTGATAGGCAGTGGCTTTCAGGCCAGGACCCAGCTCGAAGCCGTCAGCATGGTGCGCGAGCTGCGTACGGCGAAGGTGTATAGCCCGAACCCGGACCGTCGAAGCTCGTACGCGTCCGAGATGTCCGAGCGTCTCGGCTTCGAGGTGTCTCCGGTTGACTCGGCCCAGGCTTCAGTGAAAGGAGCCGACATCGTCATCACGATTACCAGCTCGCGGACTCCTGTGCTTCACGGAGAGTGGCTGGAGCCGGGAATGCACGTCAACGCCGTCGGAGGCGCAGATCCTTACGTGACCGAGCTGGACGATGCCGCGGTCCAGAGGGCAGACCTGATAGTCGTCGACGACCGGGCGCAGACCATGATCGAGTCCGGGGAGCTGATGATGCCCGCAGGTCGCGGCCTGGTGTTCTGGGAGCAGATGCGCGAGCTGTGGGAGCTGGTCAGCGGTCAGACGCCAGGTCGACACTGCCCCGAAGACGTAACACTCTTCAAGTCCCTCGGAATGGCCCTATGGGACATCGCCACCGCCAAGGTAGTCTACGACCGAGCGGTAGCTAAGGGCGTGGGGCGGGAAGTTTAGCCACGGGTTGCGGGCGCTAGCCAAACGTGCATTGTGTGATACGGTGATGCCATGAAGTTCGAGCGAATAGCTGTCGATCCACAAGTATGTGAAGGTAAGCCAACCGTCCGCGGCACTCGTATGACGGCTGAGTTTGTTCTCAAGCTTGTAGGAAACGGTTACACGGCGGACGATATTGTGAGGGAATATCCCGAGTTGGAACCTGCCGATGTCTATGCCTGCGCCACCTATGGCGCATGGATGGTGAGCGACAACAACGTATCCATCGGGTAAGGCTACTTACCGACAGCAGTATCGATGACCCCGAGCCCTGTCTGCTCTTTAACTGGACTCGCCCCACAGGGCAGGCGAACACCATCATGTAGATTAGGAAGACGATTGTGATCGTCAGCGCCACCGCTAGGATGTTGTTCTTGCCGTTGATGTCGTGACAGGCCTGCGAGTCCGGGTCACCCTCTTCCGCAATCTGAAGCTGTCGTCTGAACATCCGAGCGCAAAAGGCACCTTTCGCCATCACGCTCAGGAATAGCGTGATGGACACCGCTATCCATGGTGTGTCCCCGTCCCGAACGGTCTACAATGATCTAACAAGCTGGAGGTAAGCCGTCTACCAATCTGCGTCCGTTGGGGAATCTGAAAGTATCCGGTTTTCCAAGAACGTCACGCAATGCTTCTGAGACTGCCCGCCATTCACCGGTGGGGGGATTGCTCAAATCTTGGGCAGTCGATCTGAGTGCCGAATCACCAGTCAAAAAGAAGTCTGCTTCACATGCGATGGCGGCCGCATAGATGTAAGCATCCATCGTCTCTATCAGAATTCGGGACCAAAGGGCTTTGGCAGTTAGAAAAATCTCATCCGTGGGAACAGAGGCACCGTGGCTGTCATCCTCGACAAGTCGGATGTCGATATGGAAATCGTGTCTCAATACGTCAAAGAATTCACTCAACTCATCATTTACTCGAGTGTAATCGATGTCCTGCAACGCATGTCTGTGGATCAGCAGCGGCCGCTTGCGCCTTAGTGATAGAGGCACTCGCCCTCTCGCAAGACTCTCCTCTGCATTTGCCTCAAGAATAGTTCTATGCATTTCAGCTTCAGACACCCGACACGAGAAGAATTCGTAATCCACTTTGGCATCAGACAGTACTCTGAAGCATCGCAGTCCTTCCTCGACCGGCTGAAAATCTGCCCTTTCGAGTGATTCTATGAACGGTCTCTTGGAGCACGTTAGTGCGTCACGCAATTCCTTCCAATCTTGCGGAGAGTCCATAGAAACTTCGGCTACCTTGCAGGCCTCCCAGAATTGGAACAGTTTCACAAGGGCGTTGGTATCTAAGAAAGCCGTAAGTGCTGCCGTTGTGGTCATGATTCATCCAAGAAGTACTGCTCGGCACGAACCACGAGGGAGTTTGGAATTGGTGGTTTCACATCTTCAAGGGTAGCTAGTGCCAGAGATTGCCAGAATATCTTAATGAGCCTTCGCGGAATTGATCGGCTGATCGGCTGGAGCACCGAGATGGCGTTGTCTTCGAAAGGCCATAGACGACCTTGGGAGTTGGCTGTCCTAGATCTTCTGAGCCGGTTGGAGACTAGCTCCTCAGCATCAGTCTCCGAGAGCTCTGGTATATAGAATGGAGGCCCGAAACGTTCCATCAACGAAGGTTCAAGACTCCGGGTACGTTCCAGACCCTCTGGTGTGATTGATAGTGCTAGCCAGAATTCTTCTTCATCGGCAGTATCCAACAATCGTCGAAGTGTTGATGTGTACTCGGCAATTTGCCTGCCTCCTAATCGCCGCCCCAGTGCTACGTCCTCAAACTCATCAATCAGAAACGCTATCCCATCTACGTCGAACACACGCTGCAGTATCCTAATCAGCGCTTTGAAGTATCTTGCCTCTTGGCGTTCTGCAACTACTGATCTGGATGAGCCAGGAACGAAATCTCGAAACTGAAAGTACGGGCGGTCTCTTGTATCGACCACGAGTTGTGCGAAGCGAAAAGCGACCTCCTCATCATCGACTAAGTCGCTTGTCTGAAAAGCATCAGCCAGACTCCTCATTTCCTTGTCTCTTTTGTTGCGGTTGTTAAGTTGGGTCAACCACTGAGGAAATGTTAACTCAAAGAGTCGAGACTGGAGCGAAGACGATGTGTCAGTTCGATACAGAAGCTCCCACATCGCCTTTGACAACTCGTACCTACCAACCTGACGCAGCAAGTTATTTGCCAGATCATAGAATGCCACACCAGGATTATCGAGGAAGTATGGCCGTACGCGACGTTGCCGGAACTCGTTTTCCATTATCCACTGGAGTACAAACGTCTTGCCAGATCCATATGGGCCTACTACCATTGTCGCTTTGTCCCCTTCACCTACAGCAAGTTGCCCCATACGCTGTTGGAGTTCCGTTGCCCATGATTCAGGGATCCAAAGGTCTTGAGTGAATGCTGCCCCAGTAGCTGCTGGAGGGAAGGGGTTGAACTTCAACCCTAGATCTGTCATTGCGGATTTGCGATCCACTGTTTCTCTCCTCATGCCAAACTGTCCTCGTCTGAGGCTCTCCTGATCCGTTTGACGATGCCACTATGTACCTTCAGGTGCGAAATATGCTCACCACTTGCCAAAGACAAAAAGCCCTTGAGAATTAAGCGTCTCTTCTGTCTGACCTGCCCAGACAAGATAATACGTTCACTTGTCGCAACTGGGGACACATACCCCGGATGAACTCTAATCCAGTGATCCAGAACGCATCGAACATCCTGAAGAGTGACTCTCAATCTACTAGCGACCGTAAGTAGGAGATCACTGATTCTTGGCGTTGCCCAATCGTCTGAGAAATCAATCGCCTCAACCAAGGCTTCTTCGACTATCGTTGGTTTAGGTCGATGGCGCACATTGGCGGGAAACATGATGTAGCCCTCACCGACTCGGTAGAGTTCGTCTAGAAACTGCAGTTGATTGACTCCCCATGCACGCATCCCGAAGTGGACGGCTTGTACAGCCTTGTATCCACTATGAACAATGCTGAGATTCAGTGCCGGTTGATATAGTGTCACCAGCGATCCGGACTGCGCACGAGAGCTTGTCGATTCAACTGACATTGCGACAGGCTTACCTGTATCTATGAATTCCTCAAGACTAAACGGACGCCCCGCAGGCATGAACATCTTCCAAAACATATTGTAGCAGTCGTCGTTGAGAATAACTCGATTGCCCATAATGAGACGCTGTACATCGTCGAGGTTTTCAGAATCCAGCAAGGGCAGGAATTGCTGGCATTCATCCGGATCCAGTTTGGCAGTGAATCTGCCATAGTCACGTTGGACCAAACCAAGTTTTTCAAGGGTACGACGGTAGTGATAACGAGTTGATGGCCCCAGAGGCTTGCCAGTTGACGAATGAAGCAATCCTGATTCAATCGCTATCCTATCGAGTTCCGTTGCAGTGAACACCCCGGGATACTTAACGATCAGAGCTAGCAGGCTCCCCAGTTTACTAAAGTCCACCCATCGCATCCAATATTCAGCCATTGTCAGCCTTTGAGAGGAATAGCACCGACTCACGTGCTGGTTCACGTCCGTGTCGTCCCATCTGTTGGGCGCTATTACCTCGATGGCGTAACACCCAAGCAGTCTCGAAGGCCAGTCCAGCCTGTGAGGCGAGCTGCCTTAGAATCTCGTCCACTGGAATCATGATTCCGGCATAGCGAACATTCCCGATTACGACAGCAGCCACTCCCCCAGGATGTAGAATTCGTGCGACCTCTTGTAGTGTCAGGAACATGTCCTCGAAGTAGCCTCTTAGCAGCCGTGGAATTCTGTTGTCGAAGTCTGCTGGGAATGACGCTAACTTTTCTTGAAGTAGTGTAGGCTCCGAATAGGCCTTGAGGCGTCCAGCGAAACTGAGAGGTTGCCTGGCCTCAACGTGGGACCTGAAGGATTGGTGCCGGAAATCGGTCACGCTCGATTCAGTTTGTCCCAGCAGGAGTAGATCAATATGAAATATCCGCGAATAGTCATGTCGATTCGCATACGGCGGTGAAGTGATCAACCCATGAACTGACTCCGGCGGATGAGGAAGACTACGGGCATCTGCCAGTTTGGCCACGGGAAAGCCCAGTGACTCGCACAACTTGTGGCTCCCCGTATCGGCAATCATTTTGGCCGTGTTGCTCTTAAACCCAGGCAAAATAGAGGAACTCTGGTCTGGCCATTTACTCCACCTCAGCCAACCTCCGTCTGGCACGGCCCTACTAAATCTGCGTGCAGTCCATAGCAGAGAGAGTTCAAAGAATTGACGGACTCGCCATGGAAGTCGGTGGATGGCGTTGATCAGCCCATAGATCACTTTGAGTTCTTGATGCGAGAAGGCCTTGGTTATGCGTGAAGGAAGATCCATGCTCTTCTGGTGTTCATGCCGAGAACTTACGATTTGCTCAAGAACAGCTTGGAGTTGGTTTGGACAGTATGGTGCAACCTTAGCGTTTGTCACCTTTACTGCCAGTGGAGACAGATCGTATCCAACAGTGGAAAATCCCCTCTCTCGTGCTACTAGAAGTGATGTACCGGATCCAACGAAATTGTCAGCGACTATCGCTCCGCTGGGCAGATCCCAACTGTCCAAGATTTCGTGAACCAACTGATCTGAAAAACTATGCGGGAAAAAGAACCAGCGGTGCCGAGGAGCTCGCTTCAGGTCGCGGGGAGTCGCAGTCCGCGCCAAATCGGATCTATCCTCAAATCCATCGGGGAGGCGTGGGAGTGAGGGCTGAACTGGCAGAACCGAACTCACACTACCTACCCTTGCTTAGTTTGGAGTAGGGTGTGCTGGAAAGAGACATTGGTCTGCTCCGTCAAGGACGACATGGTGAGAACTTGAAGACTTGTCGGTGTGACGAAAGCCGCTGTAGCGTCCCCACGCCAGCCTCATCCCCACAGCGCGGGCTTGAACACCATCAGGTAGACCAGCGCAATCACCACGACTATCTTGAGCGCCAGGAGAAGCCGTCCTCGTGCGTGGGCTTTATCGTACTCAGCGGAGTCGGCTGAGCCGTCTTCGACAAGCGCGATCTGGCCCTTGATTACGCGGGCGTGGAGTCCGACGAGACCCATGAGCACGATGAAGAGCAGAATCGAAAGCTCGAGCCACGGCGTTGACCATCCCCAGGACGCGCGATCGATCAGTCCGAGGCCGGACAGCAGGACGACCACGTAGGCAGGCACGACCATCCGTCGCTCTACCAGCCTGATGGTTTCCAGCGTGAACGACCTCGACTCCGGCACCAGCACTGCGCGGCGCAGCCAGAAGAAGTAGGACACCGTAGCCCCGACCGCGACGAGCGCGGCCAGGATGTGCAGGGTCAGGAGTACCTGTACTATGGTCATCGCTCAGACTGTCATGGAGCAGGCACAGCCGCCTGGTCCACATCCACCGCACCCGCCTGCGCCAGCAATGGCCCCAACCGCACCCGAATCGTCCGACGTAAACGCGGCGAACACCGAGAGCTTCCTGTCGGAGTCGCCATCACAGATCGGGCAGGGAGCGTCGTCATTCATACGGCTTATCGGCCGCAGCTTATCGAACCTGTGACTGCAAGTGTTGCAAACATACTCGTAGATCGGCATTCTTGATCTCCCTCACCGGACACATTCCCGGATGCTGACCACATTCTAGGTTCGGGTACAGACAGGGTCAACTCGTCACCGGCTAGTGCCGAATACGGCCCCAAGCGTAACGCCTAGGCCGGCGCCGATTGCGATGCCCATTGCAACGCCCACGCCGACGTTGTCGAAGGCGGCTCCGATGGCCGCGCCCATAGCCACACCTACTCCGACACCTATTGCAATCCACATGCCCGGTCCGTGTTTTTCCGATTGCCCCTGATCGTCCTGGCTGTCCGTGCTCATCTATCCTCCCTTTGCAATTGAATCGCTGTCTGCTGGGTTATAGTTTTATAGTACACTCGATCAACGCTCAATCAACGCCAACTTCAGGAGCCTGTATCAATTTTGTAGGAGCCTCCTGTTAGAGTGAAGATCCCCTCTCCCTTGAGGGAGAGGGTTAGGGTGACAACTCTACCCACAAAATTGATACAGGCTCCAACTTCAGGGAGAGGGAATGCCGCAGACTTTACAAGAAATTCTACCGGACGAGAGAGGGCGCTTCGGCCAGTTCGGAGGTAAGTTCGTGCCCGAGACGCTCATGGGCGCGATTCACGAGCTGGAGGCAGAGTACCGGGCCGCGAGGGCGGACGAGGAGTTTCAGTCCAGACTGCAGCTCCTGTCCCGCGACTACGTCGGCAGGCCGACGAAGCTCTACTACGCCGAGAACCTGACCCGTGAGCTCGGCGGTGCGCGCATCTTCATCAAGCGCGAGGATCTAGCCCACACGGGCGCGCACAAGATCAACAACGCGCTCGGACAGGGCCTGCTGGCGCAGCGGATGGGCAAGCACCGCATCATCGCCGAGACCGGTGCCGGACAGCACGGCGTCGCCACCGCCACCGTCTGCTCCATGCTCGGACAGGAGTGCATCGTCTACATGGGCGAGGAGGACATCAGACGCCAGGCCCTCAACGTGTTCAGGATGCGGCTGCTCGGCGCAGAGGTCAGGTCCGTCACCAGCGGCAGCCGGACGCTCAAGGATGCCATCAATGAGACGATCCGCGACTGGGTCACCAACGTCGAGACGACTCACTACACCATAGGGAGTGTCGTGGGCCCCCATCCGTACCCCATGATGGTGCGCGACTTCCAGTCCGTCATCGGTCGCGAGGCGCGAGAGCAGCTGCTGTCCACCGTCGGCAGATTGCCCGACTATGCCGTCGCCTGCGTCGGAGGAGGCTCCAACGCGATGGGCCTGTTCTACGAGTTCGTTAAAGACGAAGGCGTGAAGCTGGTCGGAGTTGAGGCTGGGGGCCGTGGCATCGAGACCGGGGAGCACTCCTCGACCCTGGTTGCCGGACGGGTCGGAGTCCTGCACGGCAGCATGTCGTACCTGCTCCAGGACGAAGACGGCCAGATTCACGAGGCGCACAGCATCTCCGCGGGACTCGACTACCCCGGCGTCGGGCCCGAGCACAGCTGGCTCAAGGACACCGGCAGGGCCGACTACGTGAGCGTCACCGACGACCAGGCGCTGGAGGGCTTCCAACTCCTGTGCCGCTCGGAGGGGATTATCCCGGCGCTGGAGCCTTCACACGCTCTCTACTACATTTCGCAGCTTGCGCCCAGGCTGGACCGGGAGCAGATCATCCTGCTCGGGCTCAGCGGTCGCGGCGACAAGGATATGGACACCGTCGCCGGCGCGCTGAACGTGGAGATCTAGGTATAGGAGTTTTCACATGATCGTAAAGATACCCTTGACCGCAACAGTACCCCTGACTCTCGAACCCCAGCCGGAGGGCGGGTGGACAGTTACTTCTCCGATCTTGCCTGAGTTCCTAACCGAAGGCGACACGATCGAAGAGGTGCTGGCGCATGTGCAGGACTGCTTTGCAACGGTCGTTGAAATGTATGAAGACATGGATAGTTCACTGCCGGAAGGCATGTTGTTCGTCGATCTCGAAGACCGCCCCGTAATCTTGGACGCAGAAGTCGCAGAAGTTCCTTGAGATATCGGGAGGTTGTCCAGAAACTGGTCCGCCTCGGCTGCCACGAAGATCCCAAACGAACAAGAGGGTCACATAGAAAGTGGATCAACCCATACACACGTCGTAGCACATCGGTTCCGGATTGGGGAAGTGACGACTTGAGGATCGGCACCCTACGTTCGGCGATCCGAAGGCTCGGCCTCGACTGGCAAGAATTCAACGACGCGTAGAGATCGAAACGGAGGCGACTTGGCAAGCAGCAACCCGCAGACTCCCAATATCATCTTCATACTCAGCGACGATCAGGGCGCTTGGGCTATGGGCTGCGCCGGCAACGACGAGCTCGACACGCCCAACCTCGACCGGATCGCGTCCACCGGGGTCCGGTTCGAGAACTTCTTCTGCGCCTCCCCGGTCTGCTCCCCGGCGCGGGCCTCGATTCTCACAGGGCAGATCCCGTCCCAGCACGGAGTCCAGGACTTCCTCAGAAAGGGCAACTCCACCCACCTGCCGCAGGATGGCGAAGAGATCGAGTACATGCGCGGACGCAGGTCGTACATCGAGATTCTGGCCGAAAACGGCTACTCCTGCGGACTGAGCGGCAAGTGGCACCTGGGCCACGCTGCGCTGCCCCAACTTGGCTTCGACTACTGGAACGTCCACGCTTCAGGCGGCGGCAACTACTACCGCGCGCCCATGATCGAAGACGGCGCCTTCTATCAGCCCGACGGCTACGTCACTGACGTCATCACCGATCACGCCCTCGAGTTCCTCGATGCACAGCTTGACTCTGACGCGCCGTTCTCGCTGAATGTCCACTACACCGCGCCGCACGCGCCGTGGGGTAGGGAGCATCATCCCGCCGACGTCTTCGACGAGTACCATGACGACTGTGCGTTCGACTCGGTCCCGGACGAGCCGATTCATCTCAGCCAGCTCGACAAGGAGCCAGGCGCCGCGACCCTCGGTGACACTCCCGAGAATCGCAGGCTGGCGCTGAGCGGCTACTTCGCCGCGATCACCGAGATGGACAGGAACATCGGCAGGCTGCTCGACTGGCTTGAGGAGAACGGACTCAGGGAGAACACCCTCGTCGTGTTCAACGCCGACAACGGCATGAACATGGGCCACCACGGCATCTGGGGCAAGGGCAACGGCACATATCCTCCCAACATGTTCGACACCGCCGTCAAGGTGCCGACTCTGATATCCAGGCCCGGTCACGTTCCGCAGGACCTGGTGTGCGACAAGCTGCTGAGCCAGTACGACTTCATGCCGACACTTCTCGGATACCTCGGACTGGAGGCGTCGTCTAACCAGCCGCTTCCGGGCAGAGACTTCTCTGCCGTGCTGAGAGGCGAGTCGATGTCAGGAGACACCCCCGTGTTCGTGCTGGACGAGTACGGACCCACGCGAATGATTCGCACACAGCGCTGGAAGTACGTCCACCGCTACCCCGACGGCCCCAACGAGCTGTACGACCTGGTCAACGACCCGCTTGAGACACGCAACCTCGTGGACGACCCCTCACACATCGGGCGCATCTCAAATCTGCGGACCGACCTGGAAGGCTGGTACGACAGGTATGTCGATCCACGGATGGACGGCGCGAAGAACAACGTCACCGGCCGGGGCCAGCTTGGACTCGCCGGCTCCGAGGACTACGCTAAGCCATTCGCAGACGACATAGTCTTCTTCCACGAGCGATAGCGACGCAGAAACGTCCCCTAGCTCCCCGTGGACAGATAGTGCCGCTCACCGAACTTCCACACCTGTAGCGCGACCACCAGGAAGACGACTCCGATCAGTGGACAGGCGTACCGAAACCACACAGGCGACCCAAGCGGGTCTGACACACCTATGATCGCCAGCGACGGGAAGTAGCTGACACACGCCAGCGGCACGCCAAACGTGAAGAACCGCCTGAACCACGGTGTATAGATCGAGATCGGGTACTGCGTCGTCTCCACGCCTCCGTACGTGACGGTGTTCATGATCTCCAGCGTCTCGGTCGTCCAGAACGCCAGTGTCGCCTGGAGCACGATCAGGCCTACGAACAGGCACGCCCCTCCCACCATCGTACTGAGCAGCAGCCCGAACTTGATCGCCGACCAGTCCAGCTCAAGCCCGACGCTGGCCCAGACCAGCACGATCAACCCCTGCGCGAACCTGCCGACGCGCCGTAGAGTCAGCTCCTGTCCGGCGAGTTGGAGCGCGGTCGATCTGGGACGCGTGAGCAGCCGGTCGAAGTCGCCCGACTTGACCATCGTGCCGAACGTGTCGAACCCTCGCGATGCTGCGTCAGCGAACGCGAACGAGATATTCACTACTCCGTATATGAATGCCACTTCGTGCAGCGTCCAGCCGGCGAGAGTACCGAACCGGTCGAACAGCACCAGGATAGCCACGAACTCCAGCCCCGTAGTCACCATGTACCCTAGCGAGAGCATGACGAACGACGCGCGGTACTGCATCTGGCTCCGTACCGAGATGGACAGGTAACGTCCGTACAGGTAGAGCGTGTCGAGCATCCTCATCCCCCCTGGATCACCAGCCGCTGCAGTCCACGCGACAGCAGCCAGCGGCCTATCAGCACGATTGCCAGGGCCCACGCCAGTTGATGCAATAGAAGGAGCGGCAGGTCGGCGCCCGGGATGTGGCCGAGGTAGAAGCGGTACGGCGTATCTACCAGCCCCCTGAACGGCAGGATGTTCAGCGCCGTCTGCGCCCAATCGGGAAACAGCGGAATCGGCACGAGCATCCCGGACAGGACTCCGACGATGCCGGGCGCGAGCGCGAACACGCCGTCGCCTGAGATCGTCCACATCATGGTGATGCTGAACAGCGTCGTGATCGCGCTGCTCAGCAGGACAGCGCCGATCATCGATGCCGCGAACGCCCCCGCAGCGGCCCAAGACGCCGGAGCGTCCATACTCATGAACACGCCCGCGAACGCGATCAGCGGCACGGCGCGCAGCAGTGTTGGCGCGGTGCGAAATGCCAGCGCGCGGCAGTACCAGAATCCATACAGGTCCACAGGCCGAAGCAGCTCGTATCCAACGCCGCCCGTGCGGATCATCGTGCGCAGATCGTTATCCTGGTTCCAGGGAAGCAGCGCGAGGAACGCCTGACCCAGCCAGACGTAGGTCAGCACGTCATTGACCTCCATCGGCTGCTCGGCGGTCGTAGAGCGAAAGAACGCCTGGAAGATCATGACGCGAATCAGCCCCCAGAAGACCTGCGTGCCGAGACCCGCGAGCGCGGCGGCCCTGTACTGGAGCAGCGCCCTGAATTGCGCGCTCAGCACCGCCCAGTAGCTAGGCACAGCCTAGAACCGTGTGGGCAGGACTAGGGTGACTCATCCTGGGCTTACACAAGTGCCTCACTCCTCTTCGCTTACTACCCAAGTCGTCATTCCCGCGAAAGCGGGAATCCAGAGGGGCGGGGGCGGCTCTCACTTCTTGGGAAATTGCGCTAATGCAATTACCCAAGATCAAGGCTTAGCCCTGTTGTAGATGCTCGCGATGATCTCCTCGATTGGCGGGTTCTCTACCAGCAGGTCCCGCACTGGATACGACGCGGTCACCCGCCCGATCAGCTCGGCCGCCGATACCGACTCCGGATCGAAGCTCAGCGCCACACGCCGCCCGTTCCGTTCCGTCACTCTGGCGTCGGGGTCAGCTATGTCGTCGCTCTCATCCACAAGCTCCACGACCAGCCGGCGTTCGTTCGAGATTCGACGACGCAGATCGTCCAGACCGCCGTCTGTCAGTATTCGTCCGCTGCTGATGACCATGACCCTGTCGCACAGCGCCTCGATGTCGTCCATGTCGTGCGTCGTCAGTATGACCGTGATGCCCCGCTCCCTGTTGAACCTGAGGATGAAGTCCCGAAACGCGAGCTTCGATACAGCATCCAAGCCAATCGTAGGCTCGTCCAGGAACAGTATCGACGGCGAGTGGAGCAGCGCCGCCGCCAGGTCGCAGCGCATTCGCTGGCCCAGGCTCAGCTGTCTCACAGGCACATTGAGCAGCGAGCCCAGGTCCAGCACATCAATGAACTCGTCGCGGTTGCGAGCGTACTCAGCGCGGGGCACCCGGTAGATGTCTCTCAGCAGGTCGAACGACTCGATGACTGGCAGGTCCCACCAGAGCTGCGTCCTCTGTCCGAAGACGACCCCGATATCGCGGACATGCTCCTGGCGCTCTCTCCACGGCACGCGCCCGAGGATCTCGCACCTGCCTGAGTCCGGCACGAGGATGCCTGAGATGATCTTTACCGTTGTGGACTTCCCCGCGCCGTTCGGACCGATATAGCCCACGAGCTCCCCGGGCTCTATCGAAAACGACACCCCATCCAGCGCGTCGACGGTGTGATAGCTACGGTGGACGACTCCACGCAGCGCGCCAAGAATACCGGGGTTGCGTTCGGCGATGCGAAAGCGTTTGACGAGGTTCTCAACGACGATCTGGGACATGAGAGCGCGTCCAGACTGCTTGGGAAAAGCCCAATCCTACACGAGGCGTCACCCGCGACACCAGTTCCACCCAGCCCTCTCCCTACGATGGGCTGTCAGAGGTAGATAGAGCTGACCATCATGCTTGAACCCCAGCCAACTAGCCCCCTCTCCCTCAGGGCTGACAGGGGTAGGCAAACCAATAAGTCGTTCGTCCCCGCATCAAGTCCGGGGCAGGCTCTGAGCTTGTCGAAGGACGCCCCAGCCCCTGGATTCCGGCCTACGCCGGAATGACGATTTGCGAAATGCCTACCCCTGTCAGCTCCCTCAGGGAGAGGGTTGGGGTGAGGGTGAGAAGCACGAATACATGCCCCTGACAGCCCTTGGTGCGAGAGGACTGGAGTGAGGGTGAATACCTATCTCACCATCCCCAGGCCACGGATGACCCTCCCTACCTGCATCTTGGGATTGTGCTAGAATCTGGCCCAATCCCACCCGCCCCTCCGGGCTTGGGCCGTCCCCTGTCCGAGCGTCTGCGGCTGCCCAGTTTGGCCGATCCGGAGTAGCGCCAACACCGGAGTTTCGACATGGCTGGACATTCCAAGTGGAAGCAGATCAAGCACGCCAAGGCGGTAACCGATCAGCGTCGAGGCAAGCTGTTCACCAAGCTGGCGCGCGAGATCATTGTCGCCGCGCAGCAGGGCGGTGGAGACCCCGACGCCAACTTCAGGCTGCGCATGGCGGTTCAGCACGCCAAAGACGCCAACATGCCCAACGACAACATTGACCGCGCCATCAAGCGCGGCACCGGAGAGGGCGGCGACGGCGTGCAGATGATTGAAGCCGTCTACGAAGGTTATGGCCCAGGCGGAGTCGCGATCATGCTGGAAACGCTGACAGACAACCGCAACCGCACGGTGTCGGCGGTGCGCACCACGCTCACCCGCGCCGGAGGCAATCTCGCGGAGGCCGGCTCCGTCTCCTGGCAGTTCGAGAAGCGGGGCGTGATTACAATCGAGACAACCGAGGATGATGCGGACGACCTGGCCCTTGTCGCCATCGACGCCGGCGCCGATGATGTCGATACCGACGACGAAACTCTACAGGTCTTCTCCGAACCGGCCTCGCTCGAAGAAGTGCGAAGCGCCCTGGAGTCCAGCGACGCCTCCATCAGCTCATCCGAGGTCTCCCTCATTCCCAGCCACACCGTATCCCTCGACACCAGGATGGCCGGACAGATACTGAGGCTGCTCGACCAGCTCGAAGAGCTCGACGACGTCCAGAAGATCTACTCCAACGCCGACTTCCCAGACGAGGCCCTAGCCAACTACGAGGGCTAGGGCTCGGCCGGCGCCCAGACGAAGGCGGAGGAGCGCGATTACTGCCCCTCTCCGAGCTCCTCCAGCCGCTCTCTGAGCCTGCGGGCCTCCGCCTCGGCTCGGTCCGCCCTGGTGACCGCGACGCGACGCGCTTCAGCCTCCGCCTCGGCACGAGCCCTTTCCTCCTCGGCACGAGCCCTTTCCTCTTCAGCGCGAGCTACCTCCTCCTTGTGACTGCGAAGATAGCTTCCGGTCTCAGGGTCGTAGAACCGCAGTCTGCCTTCCTCCCAGCACAGGTGCAGTCCAAGCGCCTCGCTGTATCCGCGCCAGCTGCCCTCTTCCAGCTGGTCGACCGCAACTGGCCGGTACTCGCCGTCGACCAGACGGTCACCCGCAAGGGCCGCATCGTAATACTCGCCGCCGCTCGGATCGAACCGCCAGTACTCGCCTATCCCGTAGCGCTCGTACACTTGGCGCTTGTCCGTGTAGTCGTTGGTCCCCGTCGACTCAGAGGCCACCTCCAGCACGAAGTCCGGCGGCCTGTCCTGGTGCTTAAGCTCGTAGCCACGGTCACGCTTCATCATCTCGATGTCGCAGCCGAACGCCACCATCAGGTCCGGTATCCGGACGTCGTCCCGGTCAGACATATCGGGCCCGACAGGGACCTCGCTCGCAACCGTGGTGTCGGGCCGGTCGGCGAAGTGGATCGCCAGTGACGTCAGGATGGCTGAGGCGTGAAGATGGAGCCAGTTCTGCATGTCGTCCCGTGGCGGAAACTCCGGGAAGCGCTCGAGTCCGGCCGCCTCCTGTGTCAGTGTGGTCGTCTTGCTAGTCATCGCTGACCTTTCCGAACTTGGTGAGCCGGGTAGCCGACAGCCGTCAGTATATCACCGGGCGGGCGGGCGCCTGATCAACCGTGTTGTCGTCCTAACCTCAATACCCACAGCCCATGCAGTCGAGTACGGAGCATGGTGTCCTGTTCTGCTCAGTATGCTGCCTTCAGTGCCCCTTCGGAATCCTCCGGATGCCAGTCCACTCGAAACGGTCGACCAACCATCTGCTGCCCTCTAGCTCGATGAGTCGAACCGAGCATAAAGGAAGTATCAGACCGTTGCCAGCCTCTTCACCATTGAGCAGTCTCTCAGGGAAATGGTGGGTGAGAACACACCCTTCTTCGCGTCACGGTGGCGGGGCCAGTTTCGAGCGGCGGAGCGTGAAGACGACTCGCGTTACGATGCACTCGCCAGGAAGTACCTCCAATGATACTTCTGGACACCGACGTGCTCATCGACATCGCACTCGACAGGCATCCGCACTCGGTCGCGGCATCGTAGCTCCTGGACCGGATCGAGCATGGCGCAGAAGGCGCATACATAGCGTGGCACTCCGTGTCGGACCTCTATTACATCGTAGCTCCAGCGCGTGGAGGAGTAAGTACCCGCGACTTCATACGTGCGTCTTCGTGCCATTAGTGGATAATCTCGTATATCATATCGGCGGTTAGCAATTGCTCATACTTGGAATAGACCCCGGAACTTACAACATGGGCGTCGGCGCCGTCGAAGTCGACGGTGACCGCTACGTCGTTACCCTGTCCACGGCTCTCAGCCCGCCCCGCAAGGCCGGGATCGCCGAGCGTCTGGCCTGGCTCCACGAGCGCCTGGACGCCATCGTGCAAGACCTGAATCCCGAAGTGGTCGCGATAGAGTCGCCGTTCGTATCCCGCAACGTCAAGGCAGCTGTGGCTGTCGGACAGTCGCAGGCCGTCGCGATGATCGCCGCCGCGTCTCACGGCGTGCCCGTCGCCACGTACGCGCCACGCGAGGTCAAGAAGGCCGTCACCGACTACGGCGGCAGCTCCAAGGAGCAGGTCCAGGGGATGGTCCAGACCTTGCTCGGACTCTCCGAGCCACTCGAACCTGCCGACAAGGCCGATGCCCTGGCCGTCGCCATCTGCCACATTCATTCCACCCAGACAGTCGGCATCGAGATGTGGGAGTAGTCATGGTCTCCTCACTGGTTACATCGATTTCCGGAACTCTCCAGCGGACCGGAGAGGACTGGGTAGAGGTCAGCATGGGTGGCATAACGCTGCGAATCGGCGTTCCCGATACTGCTGTAGACAGCGTTGGCCGCGTCGGCCAAGCCGTCATTCTCCATACTTCTCTCCAGGTGAGGGAGGACAGTATATCCCTGTACGGATTCCCGACCGAGGACGAAAAGCGGACGTTCGAGACGCTGCTGAATATCAGCGGCATCGGTCCTCGTCTCGCCTTGGCGATGCTGGGCCGGTTCAGTCCTATGTCGCTGTCGCAGGCAGTGGAGGCTGGCGACACCAGGGCGCTGTCCACGGTGCCCGGCGTGGGACGCCGCACAGCCAGCAGGATCGTGCTTGAGCTGAAGGGCAAGCTCGACCTGGACTTTGGACGCGCCGCGGGTGGGGGAGTGGATGCCGACCTCGTCGAAGCGCTCACCGCTCTCGGCTACAGGTACACTGAGGCGCGCGAGGCAATCGCCAGGACAGGCCCTGAGATTCCAGAGGAGGAGCGCATCCGTTCCGCGCTCGAGTACCTGGCCGGCACGTGACATGAGCCAGTCTCCCTACGATCCGTGGGCCGAGATATACGACTCGGTCTACTCCTACATCCGTTCCGATCTCCCCCTGTACACCCAGGCCGCCATCGAGTCGGGAGGCCCGGTGCTGGAGTTGGGCGTCGGCACAGGACGCGTGGCTATCCCAACGTCTCAGCTTGGCATTGACGTCGTCGGAGTGGACAGCTCTGAAGCGATGCTCGCCGTCGCCGCACGAAAGGCCGCGATGCTCGGCGATAGCGCCGGAACCCTGGAGCTTGTCCAGGCCGACATGCGCGACTTCACTCTCCGAGACCCAAGTGGGAGCCAAAGAAAATTCTCCCTGGTCACCATACCGTTCAGGGGCTTTCTAGCCCTGCTGACCGTGGAAGACCAGTTCAGCGCGCTGCGTCGGATCCATCGGCACCTCCAGCCGGGCGGCAGGCTGATCTTCAACATATTCGTCCCCGACCCGAACATGGCGCTCGAACAGAGCGACGTTCCAAGACACCTCACAGACGTTACCGACCCGGAGACCGGCGTCAAATACATCCTGTACCAGCAGAGCCAGTACGACGCATACAATCAGATCATCAGCGTGCGGACGCTGATCGAAGAGCTGGACCGGCACGATGTCGTCAGCCGGCGACTGTACCGCGACTACCAGCTCCGCTACTGCCATCGCTGGGAGATCCACCACATGCTGCAGCTGTGCGGATTCGAGATCGAAGCCCTCTTCGGCGACTTCGACCTATCCGACTTCGACGAGTCCAGCACCGAGATGATCTGGGTAGCCCGCAGACCCTAAGCGTTCCCTTGATCAGGATGGATGGCGGTCAGGTTGGAAGCAACTGCCCGTGCCGATCAGCGGCCGAGGAAGTCTAGCGTCTCGCGTGCCTTGTCCACAACCCATGCTGAGTCCGAGCCAGCCGTAACGAAGAGGCAGCCCTCGTCAATCCACCGCTGGGCGTCTGGGGCGCTTCCCGTCGAAATGCCGGGGATCTTTCCGGTCTTCCTGCAGGCCTCGATAATGCCGAGAATGGCGGCTGTGTGGGCTTCCCTTCCCTCCGGGCTGCTAAGGTCCAGTCGCATGAACCGGCTCAGGTCGCCCGGGCCGATCCAGCAGCCGTCTATGCCGTCCACTGCCATGATCTCTTCGGCGTTCTTCGCGCCTTCGGCTGTCTCTATCTGGACCGCAAGAAAGATCTCGTCCTGGGCCCAGTCGTCGTAGTCTGGGCCGAGAAATCCTGTGCCGAATGGGCCAATGGAGCGACCGCCCCGAGGCGGATACCTCGTTGCAAACACTGCCGCTTCCGCGTCTTCGGCGGTGTTCACCATGGGCACGACTATTCCCAAGGCGCCCATGTCCAGCAGGCGACCGATGAGCCCGTAGTCGTTGCGCCTCACCCTGGCCATCGGCACAGCCGACCCCAACCCGATACCTCTGAATGCAAGCATCGCGCTCTCGTCGGCCCAAGACCCGTGCTGGGTGTCGACTATAATGAAATCGAACCCCAGCGGGGAGATCAGCTCACCTGATAGCGGCGAGCCAAGTCCCACCTCGGCGCCGATTGCGACCTTTCCTTCCATCATGCGGCGTTTCGCGCTGTTGACCGTCACAGCTCTCTCCTCGTGTTCAGACTGCTTACGATATCCACAAGTCGCTACGAGGATAACATACGCCGACTACGAGTCGGTCCTATCCAGCCGTCGAGCCGGCGATCACCCTCTGAGCCGAGACTTCACTTGTGCAGTGCCGACGGCACGTCGGTATAAATGAGAAACATCACAACTCCAACGGCTTGGCGGGAATGGACATTCGCTGGAATTCCTGGTCGTCCTGCGGGACTGTATACTTGGGCACCAGATGACGCCGAACAACGCGGTAAACTTGGCGTGTTTGGACGCGACCTGGGCCCGTTGCAAGTCTGGCAAGGAACTTGGCTTTCGGGGTGCAGTATCTCACTGAAAGGCGGCATGAATGAGCGGAGCACAGTGGTACAAGGGAAACATCCATACGCACACGACCGAATCGGACGGTGACGAGGACCCGCACAAGGTCACGAGCTGGTATCGGAGACACGGATACGACTTCCTGGTGCTGAGCGACCACAACCACCTGACGCTGCTTGACTACGGCTCTGGCCGTCGTCGCTTCCGGAAGCCGCTGATGGTGCCTGGCGAGGAGGTCAGCGTCCGCATACATGGGGGCGCGACGCCGGTACATATCAACGGCGTGGGGATCTCGCGGGTCGTCGAGCCTATCGACGCCGGCGACGTGGTGTCGACGCTGCAGGCCAATGTGAACGCGATAGTCGAGGCCGGCGGCATAGCGTCCATCAACCACCCGAACTTACAGTGGGCCTTCGACCACCGGGAGATAAGCCGCGTGGAAGGGGCCAGCCTGCTGGAGGTGTTCAACGGACACCCAGGCGCGAACCTGTTTGGGGCGCCCGACAGGCCGAGCTGCGAAGAGATCTGGGACGGCGTCCTCAGCGCCGGCCGGGTGATCTTCGGAGTGGCCACCGACGACTCGCACAACTACCACGACTTCGCCCCGTGGATGTCTAATCCCGGCCGCGGCTGGGTGATGGTGCAGGCCGACGAGCTGACACAGGAGGCGATCGTGGACGGCCTCGCATCTGGCAGGTTCTACGCTTCGACCGGCGTGACTCTCACACAATTGGAGTGCTCCGCTGAGGGCATCGAGCTTGAGATCGACCAGGAGCGCGATTTCATATACACAACCCGGTTCACCGGCAAGGACGGCGCGGTGCTGGCCGAGAGCACGGGCCTCACCGCCGAGTACAGGGCCGACGGCCAGGAAGACTATGTCCGTGCCACGGTGATTTCGTCCTCCGGCCCGTGTGCATGGACGCAGCCGATCTTCCCAGCCCAGACACAGCTCGAACCCGACGACGGCTAGATGATAGGGCCAGCTTGTAGGGTAGGGTGTACCAGTCCTTCCACACTGGCTTCCAACTGCAAAACAGAGTTGCGTTGATGCACTGATGTGTTCATGTTATGCTCTGAATAATGAGAACTACCATTTCGCTCGATGACCAACTTGCCAGGCAGGTACGCCGACAAGCTGCCGAACAGGGGCTGAGCGTGAGCGCCTTCATCGCCAAGACTTTGGATGACGCACTCAAACGTCGTGAAGAGTCGGCTCCGCCACCGTTTCGGCTTGTCACGGTTAGTGGCCGTCCGCATCGCGGTGTGGACCTCGACCGTCCACGGGCTATAGACATCGCAGAAGACCAGGAACAGTTCGGGTCCCGGCCCAACTGACCGGAGATGCTGCTTCCTGACGTCAACGTTCTGATCTACGCTCACTTTGTGGACTCCACTCCCGAACACCCGGAGTACGCCGCCTGGCTGACTCGCCTGGCGACCGGACCGGAACCCTTTGCACTGTCAGTCCTGGTGCTAGCCGGATTCGTCCGTATTGCCACCAACCCACGGATATTCGATCAGCCATCGACCATCGACACGGCGTTCGAGTTTGTGTCTTCGCTTCTGGAGCGGCCAAATGCTCGAGTGGTAGGTCCCGGCCCCGATCATCTCGCCATCTTCGAAAAGGTGTGCCGCGACTCAGGGGCAACCGGAAAGCTGGTTGCAGACGCCCAGCATGCGGCAGTGGCCATTGAGCATGGCTGCACGGTGGTCTCCACTGACTCCGACTTCAGCCGGTTTGCAGGGTTGCGCTGGCAGCATCCGCTGCGCCGTTCAGCATAGAGGAGTCTGGACATGCGCCCCCGGCGGACCTGATTCGTGCGAATTGGAGAGGTGCTGTACCGCACAATCCGCGCGGTGCGACTACAAACCTGACACTAATGGAGTACGGCGCGGCCCAAGCTCCCTCCAACAGCCTCACGGAGTAATTACATGAGAGACTTCGACGAATACCTGATGTCTTCCTACGAGATGCGGGAGAAGCTGGTCTCGGACAAGTTCAGGCCGAGGTACCACTTCGTGCCGCCGGAGGGGCGCTGGAACGACGTCAACGGCACTGTCTTCTGGAAGGGCAGGTACCACACCGGCTATCTCCAGAAGATTCCCAACGGCCCCGGCGAGCGCGACTTCTCAAGCTGGCAGCACGTCTCCAGCAGGGACCTCCTCCACTGGCGCTACCACAAGGCGTCGCTGCGGGAGCCCCTCAAGGGCAGTAGGGGAGACTACTTCAACAGCGGCGACGTGATGGCGGGGGCGGACGTGCCGACCATCATCACCAACATGCCCGGTCGGGGCATCTGCATCTACCAGTGTCACGACGACAACCTGGACGACTGGGTCCCACTGGCCGAGAACCCCGTCATACCACTCGACTCGTCCCTGGAAGGTGATGAGACGAGGTCATCCAGCAGGCTGCCGGAGTGCGTTATCTTCGATCCCAGCGGCTGGAAGGAGGGCGACGTCCACTACGCCCTGATCGGCAACAAGAATTACCGTCCCGGATACGAGGGAGACTCCACCAGCCTGTTCAGGTCCAGCGACCTGAGGGAGTGGGAGTACGTCGGCCCCTTCTACAAGTCGGACAGAAAGTGGACTGAGGAGATCGAAGACTGCGCGTGCTCCAACTTCTTCCCCTTTGGGGACAGGCACATGCTGCTGATGCACACCCACCAGCCCTACGGCAAGGCCCAGTACTACATCGGGCGGTACGAGAACGAGCAGTTCTACCCCGAGGTCCACGGACAGCTGAGCCACCTGGGAAGCCTGGTCGCCGGGCCCGAGACGCTGCTGGACGACAGGGGCAGGAGGATCTTCTGGGGCTGGGTCAGGGAGGCGCGGGGGCACGACTGGGAGAGGTACGGCTGGAACAGCATGATGACGCTGCCTTGGCAGTTCACCCCCGCCGGCGATAACAGCCTCCTCATCGATCCCGTCGAGGAGCTGCGCTCCCTCCGCTACGACGAGCGGCGTCACGTCGACGTCACCCTGTCAGAGGGCGAGGATAGGACAGTCGAGGGGTTCGAGTCGGACTGCATGGAGATCAGGCTGACCATCGAGTCCAACGACGCCTCACGGTTCGGGGTGAAGCTGCTGTGCTCGCCCGGAGGCCAGGAGGAGACGGTCGTGACCTACGACGCTGAGCGACAGCAGTTCGTGGTCGACTTCGAGAGGGCCAGCGAGAACGATGACCTGAGCTATGGACGCGATCCGCGGGACCACTCCAGGGGCGTCCGCCAGCAGATCGTGCCCTTCCCACTGGAGAGCGGCGTGCGGCTGGACATCGACGTATTCGTCGATCGCTCCATCATCGAAATGTTCGTCAACTCCCGGACCTGCATCGTCCAGAGGGTCTACCCCACCAGGGACGACAGCAGGGACTTCAGGCTCTTCACAGAGGACATGCCCATCGCTGTCAGGGACATCGTCAAGTGGGAGATGGACGCCACCAACCCGTGGTGATTGTGTGACAGTCGCCGGAGACTAACGCACGGGCCGCTTGTACCAGTCGGCCCACGCCGCCTTCCTCCGTCGAAACAGCGTGATGAAGAGCGGATTGGTAAACAGCAGCACCTTCCACACTGGCAGCTTGTCGAAGCGGCGAGTGGACGGCAGCACTCTTGGACTCTGGACGACACGGACGTCTTGGCGCGTCTCCTTGGCCAGCTTCTTCAGGCTCCAGTAGAAGTCGACGTCTTCACCCATCCACACGCTCTCGTCGTACCCGCCGACACTATCGAATGCGCTCCTGCGGCAGAACTGTGTGGCTCCCTGGACCATCCCCGTGAGGCGAGCGAGCTGCCGCCAGCATCGCAGGTAGAGCCTGATGACCGGCCGTCGTGGTCGGTATTCAACCTCGACGCCTCCGCCGATGCAGTCGGGATCGCACACCGCCTCATGGACCGCTCCGAGGAGCGTTGGAGGTACAGTGACGTCCGCGTCCACGAATACGAGCACGTCGCCCTCGGCAACGGCTGCCCCGCGATTTCGGGCTCGCCCGATGCCCTGCACTGGTTCGCCAACTACGATCGCGCCCATAGCCTCGGCGATTGCGGCGGTGTCGTCCGTGCTGTTGTTGTCGACGACAATCACTTCCACGCCAACGCCAGCCCGCGAACGCAGATGTGCGGATGCGCGTTGGATGGCATCCAAGGTGGGCGGGAGGTAGTCCGCTTCGTTGAAGGCCGGGATGATGACGGAGAGGTTCACGGTGCCGCCCTCTCTGCTCATCCTGTTCGTAGGTGCCTAACTCGGGGCTGTGGCCGTCGAGCACAGATGCGCTATGGTCACAACTGACTCGACCTGAACTGGTTGCCGGGCCGACGTGATCAGCTAAACTCCGTCTCAAGACGAACAGGTGTTGGAGCCACGGGTTCGATTCCGAGTTCTTCACACCCCTCTAGATAGACATCAATCGATAGTCGGAACTCACGTTTGATGCCCTCGACATCGGTCGCCTCGGCATTAACGATCGGATATGGGGCGCTGTTGATAACCCTCGCGTGCAGGACCTCGGCCTCATCGTCGTAGACGACTTCACCGACGTACCCCTTGTACTCCAACATCAGCCCTCTCCTATCCGTTCGATGCATATGACAATGTCACGGGCGTTGTCAACCTCACTGAGTTGCAAACTTTTCGGCGGGGAATCAGGGGACAAGGATGGCATAGAGAGAAGTTGCTGCTCACACACAACGACACTGGAATCTAGCGGGCGCATAGCAAACGTTAGAAGCGCGACTACTTGCTGCCGTCACTGAAGGCGGTGACAGGATCCTACAATCCTAGCATACGTTCAATAGTCGATACGCAGAGCGATTTGATCACATCAAAGGTCAGGCTCTGCATATCAAGGCCGCCAGCATTTGCCTTTTCCGTCACTTCTGACCAAACAGTATCATCTCGGACGGCATCGAAGAAATCATGCCCTTGCCAAGTCATTGCTACCAACCCCTTGAAATTGACGTACGGCCCCGTACCATCGGATGCCCAACTCACCGCCGCGCCTTTGATTAGGTTGGCCTCTACTAGCAAGTCTACGTTGTACCACTTCTCTAACTCGTCGACCCCTCCTATGTTGAAGTCGTACTGTGTAGATGTTTCACGTTCTATGCCGAGCAGCAATTGCCGGATCGTAATTGATTAGCGGCTTCGGCTGAGGCGTTGCGGTGTGACGGACATGTTCTTATACTCCGGCTATGTGCACGGACAAAGACGCTCCACCTTGTGAGCACGACGATCTGATAGAGCGGTTGGAAGCCCGCAACGCGCGTCTGACGACGACGATCAAGGAGCTTCGCAAGCAGCTCGCCGCAGCCCAGCGAGCGGGCAAGCGCCAGGCAGCGCCATTCTCCAAAGGCGAGCGGGTCTCAAAGCCAAGGCGTCCGGGTTGAAAGCCCGGGAAGGGGAACTTCAGCTACAGAAAGCCGCCGGTGGTAGATGAACTGACAGCACGGCCTGTTGACGTTGGGGTAGCGGCGGAAAGCTGCCCCGGATGTGGGGGCATGCTCGAGCATGAGGGAGAGAGTCTTGCGTACGTTACCGACATTCCCCCGATGCCCAGACCGCAGGTGACAGAGTACCGGGTGCAGGTATGCCGGTGCGTGTCGTGCGGCAGGCGTGTGCGAGGGCGTCATCCCGACGTTGGACCTGACCAGTACGGTGCGAGCGCCCATCGGGTGGGAAGACGAGTGATGGCCGCGGCTCACATGCTCCACTATGGAGTGGGCATACCGGTGCGGAGGGTGCCGGCCGTGCTCAGAGCGCTGACGGGTGTGGAGTTGAGCCAGGGAGCGATCACGCAGGACGCTCTGCGACGAGCGAGGGGCGCTGTGGGGGATGCGTACCACAGGCTTCGGGAGTCTGTGCGTGAGAGCGCGGTGGTGCACACTGACGACACAGGCTGGCGAGTTGGCGGAGAGGGTGCCTTTCTGATGGCGTTCGAGACCGATGATGCCACGGTGTACCAGGTGCGCGGTCGTCACCGTAACGATGAGGTCAGGGAGGTTGTGCCTGGCGACTATGGTGGAGTGATGGTGACCGATCGAGCGCGGAGCTACGATGCTCAGGCTCTGTCGGGTGTGAGACAGCCCGCCGCGGCGGGTTTGGCGCATGTGCTGCGCTCGATCAGTGAGGTGGTCCAGGCCAAGGTGGGCAGAGGACGGAGCTTCGGCAAGCGGCTGAGCGAGCTGCTCAGAGAGGCGATGGAGCTGTGGGAGTCACAACGCAGAGGAGAGGTGGTGGACTATGCTGGGGAGAAGGAGCGGCTGAGACGAGAGGTAAGCCATCATCTCAGAGACCGTCCGATGCCTGACCGCGACTCGCCGCGGCGAGCAGAACGAGCTTGGCTGGCAGGACGATCGTGGGAATCTGCTGCGTTTTCTGGACGATCCTGGGATAGAGCCGACGAACAACCGGGCTGAGCGAGCACTGCGTGGGGCTGTGATAGCTAGGAAGGTCTCGCACTGTTCCAGGAATGAAGCTGGTGCGGATGCGTTCAGTGCGTTCACCAGTGTAATCAGGACCCTGTATAGGAATGGTGGTGGTCAGCCGGTGGTGGATGGTCTGTGCGGTGTGTTCAGCGCCGAGCCTGTCCACGCCCGCTCCATCTGAACCTCCTCCCCCCTCCGACTCCGCTAATCAATTACTCGATTTCCATGCCATGCGGATAGGGGATAGAGACATCCTGGCACACTCATACGTGAAAGAAGGACTAGGAGAGAAGTACGCGAAGGAATTCACGCCTGTATTTGTCACAGGCATGGCTCAACAGGGCTTGTTTTGGAAGGACATAAGGCAGATCTTGTTTTCGAAATCACAATATAGCGTATTCTGTAGGCTGGCTACGGAGGGGCTGAAAGTAGATTGGCAACCTGTGAAGGTGGTTGACTTGTTCGAAGGGATAATTCCCGATTTCAAGGACGCCATGAATAGCGCGAGTGAAATGGCTCGCCAAGTGATGAAGGGTGAGGTAGACATTGAAACAACAGGGCAAAACCAAGATGTGCATGTCGGAATCGCACTTGTAAGGGAATATATCCAAGGGCTGGAGGAGTTTCATGGAAGACGTGCAAGCCAGGATCTAGTGGAGAACAGAGTCATTCCAGTAGTGCCACCTGGAAACTGGCACTTAAGCGTCACCGAACGACGAACTGTCCTCAATGAGGTGACGAGGCTCGTGGAGGAAGAGTTCGGCATGGAGACACCTGGAGAGACGAGACTCTCCCTTCGCAGCAGAGTATTCAATGATACGGAGCTAGCTGGAGTAACCTCAACTACAACGTTCTCTCGAGCCATGGAACCGGCAAAGGACGGTCAACCCGAAAGATTCCTGGACACGGAAATAGTAGCTATGTACTGGTAGGCTTCACGGGGCAACCCGCCGCTTTATTCTGATGGCACCCCGACAGACCCGATCAGTTTTCAAGGTGGAACCACCTCGACCGCGGAACTGGAAGCAGAACGCTGACCTTCACCCGCCAGACACCCGTACCCGTTCGGCGTTCGGTGGTGGTGGCGGTGGTCTCTTGGTCTAAGGTTCACGATACAGGAATAGCGAGTCCTGGATGTGTTGAGAGTGGGCGGAGCCACATCTCGAAGACGGGGATATCTACCGTGGACATGAGCCTTCCCATGTTTGCAAGAAACCAAACAAAGGATCATTAGAACCACGGCTTCCAGAAATTCGGCCATAGGGGGCGAAGCCTTGCGGGAAGTACGTACAGCACTTATCGACCACTTCGAGGAGGCCCAGAGGCTTCTCCAACGAACTCTTGCCGAGGTCGACTATGGCGAGTTCTGGGCAGGCGACTTTCAGGATGCGAGTGATGAAGCTCCCGAACGTTTTGCTCTCTGCATTCATGGACTCTGCCTCCAAAAGGCAGGAATCCACATCGCCGCCGTTCTCCGTGCAAACGAGCAGAACAACGTTCATACTCTTGGCGTGCACGCAAGAATCCTCATTGAGTGCGCTGCGGAACTCTCATTGGTAGGACATGCCGCTGTCGAGGGTACGCCAGAGATGCTGAATCGTGTGCTGAATCTTCAGGAGCTTGACTCGCATCGACTACTGCGCCGGATAACGATGGGACAGATCAGCAGGCAGGAACTTGAAGCAAGCACAACAAGGGCGCGGGAGGGTATTGGCTTGTTTGACGGCAGGCAGCCCAAGAAAAGGACCATCGCCGACCGCGTCTCCATCTTAACCCAAGGCAAGGTATGGTATGACTATCTGAGCCGCGGCTTCTGTGATAGCAGTGTCGACTCACTTAGAAAGCCACCAGGTCTCGGTGGGGTCCTCCCCGCACCGGAGCGACAATTCGACCTCGCCTTCGCTGTGATCCTGAATTGTGCACTAACGTACGTTTGCCAGATGCTACTGGCATACGGAGTGGTCAGGATAAACACGGTGGGCGGTAGCCAACTCTTCGATGACGCCTCGGCGCTGTTCGATAGAACAAGAATGACGGCAGCCCCAGTTAGGTCGTGGCCCCAAGAGATGAAAGAAGATGACTCGGTCCAGGCGAACGGAGGTGCAACAGGTGGAGAATGATCCCGAACTCACCGAGGAAATGCTCGGTCAGCAACTGACAGCGGCGTGCGAGGAACAGATCGAGGAACTGTGGAGGGCTTGCAGGGCTCACGAGAACCTGTTTGGTCCTCTTGAAGCCGAGCGGGAACAGGAATCCGATACCCTCCTTCGCCTCCGCAAGGTCTACTGTCATGCGATAGCTGTGACCTCCTGTCCGATGGACGAATGGGCGATCCACGCGATGGCTCCAGATATCCGGGCGGCATTCCAACAATTGAAGACATTGGTGCGTGATGGCGTTTGTGCCGAAGTGCACGAGCCGGGGGACAGAGACTGCACGGTGCCAAGATGCTTCTCAACCTGGGACGGGCTGCTGGCTCCATTCTCGCATCCTACAACCCTAGTTCTCATGTTCTACAGTAGCTCGGGCGGCTTGAGGAAGGACGTTGTTCGGTGCTTAAGCAAGCTCTGTTCGTTGCTATATGGCCTTTCGAGTTGTTACGCCTCGGCCCTCGACATGGAAGCGTTGCGGTTGGGTCTTCCGTTGGAGGATAGTTTCTCCGACCCAGCCAAGCGAGCGAATCCTCGTGCATTGCTGGAGTCAGCTAACCGCTATCTCGCAACTGAGTGAAGGCCAGAGCGCGGGACTCCTGTAGGAAGGGATCCCAATCCTTCCTCACCGCCTGACGGCACCCTGCGGTTGAGGGCGCGGTCGAGGATCCCGAAGGCCCGGTCGATGCCTAGGTGCTTGACCCTGGGCGGCGGCTCCTGTCCAGGTGTTGCACTACAGTCTGCACCCAAGCACTCTCACAGACTTCTGAGACAGGCTCTATTCAGTACGTCTTGACCCACTCGAGAAGGCTCGATCCTATCATTCGTGCCCTCCAAGGCCTCCCAGCCAGAGCTCGAAGATGGTACTTGCTTCAGTGCACGGTGGTGGAGCTGAGGGGATTCGAACCCCTGACCTCCGCTGTGCAAGAGCGGCGCTCTCCCAACTGAGCTACAGCCCCACGTTGTTGAGGGGTAGTGGGGTATCTGCCCGCTATGCCGGCGTCAGCCGGATGATGCGTTCGGGCGTTGATGCCTCACAAAAATGCACCTTAACACTGGATAGTGGAAAGAACCTCACCGTAGGTTTCTTATGTGTCTTGGATGACGACGAGTTTTACGTTAGGAGCGGGTGTGGGGCTTTGGGGAGCTCCTTCGACACGCCCGGGGCTATGCCCTGAGCGTTGAATCCTGCTCTACCTTCTGCCTTGGTCCGCTCGCTCGCCGACCGACCTGGTCTCGCCGTTGGCTGGATTTGCCGGTGGCGATCCCTGTCTCCCTAGAAAGGAGGTGATCCAGCCGCACCTTCCGGTACAGCTACCTTGTTACGACTTAGTCCCAGTCACCAGTCCCACCCTCGGCGCCTGCCTCCTTGCGGTTAGCCCAGCGACTTCAAGTGTTACCGACTTCCATGACTTGACGGGCGGTGTGTACAAGACCCGAGAACGTATTCACCGCAGTGTGCTGACCTGCGGTTACTAGCAACTCCGCGTTCATGCAGGCGGGTTGCAGCCTGCAATTCCAACTGGGGCCTGGTTTGTGGGATTAGCTAGGGCTCGCGCCTTTGCAACCCTCTGTCCAGACCATTGTATCGTGTGTGTAGCCCAGGACGTAAGAGCCATGATGACTTGACCTCGACCCCACCTTCCTCCCCCAGTGGGGGCAGTCTCGCTAGACATCCTAACTAGCGACAGGGGTTGCGCTCGTTGCGGGACTTAACCCAACATCTCACGACACGAGCTGACGACAGCCATGCAACATCTGTGCAACTGTCCCGAAGGAAAAGCTGGTTTCCCAGCCTGTCAGACGCATTTCAAGCCCTGGTAAGGTTCTTCGCTTATCATCGAATTAAACCACACGATCCGCTGCTTGTGCGGGTCCCCGTCAATTCCTTTGAGTTTTAGCCTTGCGGCCGTACTCCTCAGGCGGGATACTTATTGCGTTAGCTGCGGCACGGAGGGGGTCGATACCCCCCATACCTAGTATCCATCGTTTAGGGCGTGGACTACCCGGGTATCTAATCCGGTTTGCTACCCACGCTTTCGCGCCTCAGCGTCAGTCACAGCCCAGGGAGTCGCCTTCGCCTCTGGTGTTCCTCCCGGTATCTACGCATTCCACCACTACTCCGGGAATTCCACTCCCCTCTACTGCACTCAAGTCTGCCAGTATCCCATGACCCCTCCCAGTTGAGCCGGGAGATTTCACATGAGACTTAACGGACCGCCTACGCGCACTTTACGCCCAGTAAATCCGGACAACGCTCGGTTCCTACGTATTACCGCGGCTGCTGGCACGTAGTTAGCCGAACCTTATTCCTCGGGTACCGTCCTGTCTCTTCCCCGAGAAAAGGGGTTTACAACTCGAGAGCCTTCATCCCCCACGCGGTGTCGCTGCGTCAGGCTTTCGCCCATTGCGCAAGATTCCCTGCTGCTGCCTCCCGTAGGAGTGGGGGCCGTGTCTCAGTCCCCCTCTGACCGATCGTGCTCTCACACCGGTTACCCGTCTTCGGCTTGGTAGGCTTTTACCCCACCAACTACCATGATAGGCCGCAAGCTCCTCCCAGAGCGCCGGAACTTTTCCTCCCTGAACCTCAGTAAAGGGAGCGTACGGGGTATTAGGCCGGACTTCTCCGGGTTATCCCCCTCTCCGGGGTAGATCACTTACGTGTTACTCAGCCGTCTGCCACTAGCTAGGGGGCCGAAGCCCCTTCGCCCGTTCGACTTGCATGCATTAGGCGCACCGCCAGCGTTCGTCCTGAGCCAGGATCAAACTCTACGGATTTGTTTTGGGTTTTGGTTCTTTCCACTATCCAGTTGTTAAGGTGCAGGTCAAAATATTAGCCTAAGGTCGCGAGGGCTGTCAAGTGGGAATTTCGACCAGTTCCTAGAAACTAACCACCAACTCGGCCAGCCGCGTCCGCGCCGGACAGCAGTCTGCGGATGTCGTCGGTGTATTTGACCTCTGAGTCGTCCTCCGGCTCGTATCCCAGAACCTCGCGGGCGTTGGACAACGACCAGAACGCGCGGGTGTTGTTGCTGATGCCGTACACGACCTGCCATGGAATCCCGTGCTCGTTCTCTATGTTCGTGGCCTCGCTGGCCTTGACGAACAGCTGGGTGAGGTCGCGGGGGCTGAGGTACGCGCCGAGGTCGCGCTTGTAGTTGGCGGTGTTTCCGACATATAGCGCCGGGTCGAGGTCGCGCGGGGCGCCGATCCTGACCATCACCACCTCCAGCTTGCGCTGCTGGACCTGCGACGCGCCGGTATGGTCCTGGTCTCCGCCCGCCGTCCTGAAGTCCATCGCGCCGCAGGCAAACAGGAACCCCATGTGCTCGTAGGTCGCCTTGGCCCAGCCGTAGAAGTTGTCCGACAGCGGCAGACGGTACGGGTCGAGCGACTCCATCTTCCTCGTGTGGATCAGGTTGTGCTCGTACCAGTCGGCAGCGTGGTTAGAGCTCGCCATGACGACCCTGGACGCGCCGGCGTCGTAGGCGGACCTGAACACGTTGTACGCCATCTCGACGTTCTCCTTCTCCTCGAAGAAGTGGTCGAGCGGGTTGCTCCCGCTTCGTCGCTTGTACCCGAGGTGGACGACCGCGTCGACGCCCTCGAACAGGCCAGCGTACTTGGCGCGGTCTGGGTCGATCAGGTCCTGTATGACAACGCCTTCAACGCGCTCGCCCCGTCGGTTCGTGTCCACCACGTCAACGAGCACCGTCTCGTAACGCTCCTTGAAGGTGGGCAGGATCTGGTCGGCAATGTACCCGGATGCTCCGGTGAGAAGAACTTTCTGCATGATGGGTTTCTCCAAGTGTTAACTCACATAGGACTTCAGAAGGCCATGCGCCCGGTCTCAGCTTGACACGGTCGCCCCGAGAGATTGCCTGGTGGTCAGATCGACCTCGAAAGGAGTGGATTTCTCATTCATCAGGCTGCTGACGCGCAGGATGTGAAATCCGATGATCTTGCCATCGTCATCAATGTTTACAGCTATCCTGTCGTCTGCAGTCTGTTCCATATCTCCATCTTTTGACGCGTCGAAGGTAACTTCCAAGAAGTCTCCTTCCGGGTCGAACCAGACATAGACCTTATCCGGAGCCTTCATTCGATCCTCCGTCATAAATTCCTCAACGTGTATGCAGTCAGGACAAAGGGGTCGTTAAAATTCATTGCAACTACGACTATAACCCATCTGTCCGCGTCCTCGAAATGTCTGCTATAGACCACCGAGCCACGGTAGGAGGAGTCCACGAACTGAGGATCTGCCAGAGTTAGCTCTATGGCGCGAGGAATTCGAAATATCCGCCTGTGACGCTGTCTGATGTGCCTGGTGCGTTCATCCGTCAGGCGAATCTCGACCTCATCGTGGTCTCTGTAGATCTCGATTGTTCCGCCAGCCTTTCGGGACGCTGATGTCAGCTAGGCGTCGACGGAGATCCTCAGGCGCTTGTTGATTCGGCCCTTGGACTCGTGCCCGACGACCTTGATCCGGCCCACCTCGCGGGTGTTGGCGACGTGTGTGCCGCCGTCAGCCTGAAGATCGAGGCCCTCTACATCTATGATACGGACCTCTGCAATCTGCGGCGGCAGCAGGTTGATCTTGGTGCGGATCAGGTCCGGTATCTGGAACGCCTCCTCGCGGGGCAGGACGCTGACGTGGACGTCGCGCTCGGCTGCGACCTCGCCGTTGATCAGCTCCTCGACGTGTTCGGCGAAATCAGCGGACATGCTTTCCAGCTCGAAGTCCATCCTCGCCCTGAGCGGTTCCATGTTGCCGCCCGTGACCTGCGCTCCGTAGTCGCGCCAGACCACTCCGCAGAGTATGTGCAGCGCGGTGTGGGTGCGCATGAGCTGGTATCGTCGCTCCCAGTCGACGGCGCCGGAGAGCTGCGCGCCGACCTCCGGGCGGCCGTCGCCGTCAATCTCGTGGACGTACTGTCCCGAGTCGCGTCGGATGCGCTTGACAGCGTACTGCACGCCGTCGGCGGTCAGCGTCCCGGAGTCCGTGGGCTGTCCGCCGCCACCGGGATAGAACGCGGTGCGGTCGAGCACAACTCCCCGGTTCGTGACCGCAGTCACGGTCGCGTCGAAGGTCTTCAGGTAGCTGTCTTGGTAGCAGAGGATGTCGGTCATGGTGGGCCTCACCGAGTGATGAACAAAGCTATCAGGCCCGCAATGATCCCAGCGGTCAATGTCGCCCACAAACCGAGCATGACGGTTAGCTGAGTGTTCAGACGGCTGTTCATCTCGCCAAGCCGAGAGTCTATGCTATCCAACCTTCGGTCCACCTGCTCGTAAGCGCCTTCAAGCCTGCTGACTCGTTCTTCAGTGGTGGTCATGTCACCATACCCCCTTCAATCGGAGTTTTTCTCATGCAACATCCCGGAGCCGGTTCGCAATCTCCTGTCTGAGGTTGAGGTAGTCCCGATAGTCGCTTGCCCACTCCATTGTGTCCGCGTCGTCACCCATCTCGCCCTTCTCGTACCGGTAGAAGAACTCCTCGGACTCGATTCGATACTTGTTCTCTCTCAGCCCTAGTCGCTTCGTAATGGCGACGAGCGCGTCAAGTGGCGATGTGTACTGAATCGTCTGCTTTCGCAAGGTGCGCCTCCTATCTTGCCTTAATCTGAAACGGGGGAAGCTCTTGGGGCCAGGACAGTAATCTTGAACTCAATAGATCAGTCGTGAGGCGGCTCGTTGGTGAAAATGAGGCTGCCGGCGGCCATGAACATGCCTCCGACGCCCTGGCAGAACGATGTCTTGACGCCTTCGACCTGGTGCGCTGCTTCACCCCTCACCTGGCGGACCGACTCCTGCATGGCGAACATGCCGTACATGCCTGTGTGCGTGTAGGACAGTCCGCCGCCGTTGGTGTTTAGAGGCAGCTTGCCGCCTGGTGAGGTGTTGCCCTCCTCGATGAACGCGCCGGCCTCGCCGCGTCCCACGAATCCGAGGTCTTCCAGACCGTAGATCGGCAGATGAACGAAGGCGTCGTATATCTGGATGTGGTCAATGTCATCGTGCGATACGCCCGCCTCCTCGAACGCCTTTGCGCTGGAGGTCTTGAACGCCGCCGAGGACGTCATGTCGTACATCTGGCTGACGATCGGCGTCTCCACCGACTCACCTGTGCCGAGGATGTAAACCGGCTTTGTCGGGAAGTCGTCCACCCTGTCTGCGCTGGTGAGGATGAACGCGCCTCCGCCGTCGGTGACCGGGCAGCACATGAAGAGTCGGTACGGATAGCAGATCATCCTGCTGTTGAGCACTTCGTCCACGGTGACGAGCTGGCGGAACATGGCGCGGGGCACCTTGGTCGACCACTTGCGCTGAGCGACGGCGACGGACGCGAGCTGCTCGATCGTCGTCCCTGTCTCCTTCATGTAGCGCAGCACACCCATGCCGAACTGCGTGGTCGGACCGAGAACGCCGTATATCGACTCGAACTGTCCGGGATACGAGCCGTCGTAGGTCGGACCTGACGGGCCTGCGGCCGTCCCGATCCGTGTGCCGCCGACTCCGACCCGGCTCCGCCCGCTCTGTCCCATGCAGCACAGGATGGTGGTTGCCAGGCCTGAGGCTATCGCGGCGGCGGCGTGTCGCATGTGAATGAGGAACGAAGTGCCGCCGACCGAGGTGTTGTCCACCCAGTTAGGCACTATGCCGAGGTAGTGGGCGAGCGTCGCGGGATTCATGGTGGAGGAGATGCCGTCGATCTGGTCCTTGTCGATGCCGGCGTCCCGCATGGCGTTGATGGCGGCGTCGATGTGAAGCTCGGTCTCCGACATGTCCGGGACTATGCCGAGCTGAGTCGTCTCTGAGGCGCCGACTATGGCTGTCTTGTAGCGCAGTGACATTTTTCGTAAAGCTCCTGTTAGAGGATAGCTGCCGTGTCGGATCGTGGGAGTGAGTTAGGCCGGTTCCCAGTTCGGAATGGCTATGTCGTCGGTGGCGTCGGTGAAGACAACCTTCAGCGGCATGTCCAGCACCAGGTTCTCCGGAGTGTTCTCTATGCCGACGATGTTGCCCATCATGCGCGGGCCCTCTTCGAGTTGAATTATCGCGATCGCGTACGGCGCATCGGTCTCGAAGCCGGGCGCGGGACGATGGTTGATCATGTACGTGTGCAGCTTCCCGCGTCCCGAGGCCTGGAACCACTCGACCTGGTCCGACATGCAACCTAGCTGCGGACACCTGAGCCTGGGGTAGAAAAACGGCTCCCCGCACTGGATGCAGCGCTGGATCCAGAGCTCGTGCTCCTTGGCCTTGCGCCAGAAGAATTCTGTCTCCGGAACTGGTGCCGGAATGGGCTTTCTGTACTCCGTCTGGGTCATGGTCAAGTGCCTCCCGGTAATCCTAAGTTGAATGCGGGGCTATTGTATGGCGAGGAGCCGATGTCGGGCAACGCGAGGCATCACTTACACGATCCTCACTCATCGGAGATGTCTCATGGCAACTCAGGCTTCACAGACGACTCGGGAGATTTCCCAGGGTCGATCTCTCACCGAAAAAAAAGCCAGAGAGTTTCAGGAGAACTTGGCCTAAGCCAGCTTAGGCATGAGCCGGAATGTTCGACGACGACCGCGAGAGACACAGTTGAATCATGCCCTGACCAACTCAGAACTGTGGATCACTCGGGACCCCGTAGGTAGAGGAATCGGGCCGACGGAGCAAGTTGTGGAGTATCATATACGCATTAAACAATTGAGTCGTGTGACGGTAATGGCAAACGACATAAACGTACACACCAGGTTTGGCCACACCCAAGGGGAAGTCGACGATGGCTGAAGCCCTGATCACCCCTGATGTCCTGACCTGGGCCCGTAAGCGCAGCGGTCTGAACTCAGGACAACTCGCTCACAGACTGAACGTCAAGCCCGAAGCAGTAACAGCCTGGGAGGATGCCGAACGTAGGCCTACCTTCCGGCAGGCCCAGCGTTTGGCGCAAACCCTGCACGTCCCTTTTGGATACCTGTTTCTCTCTGAGCCACCGGTCCAGGAGTTACCGCTTCCAGACCTGCGCACCTTCTCTGGAAGCCAGCCCGAAGAACCCAGCCCCGACTTCCTTGACCTGCTATATGACACGATGAACAAGCAGCAATGGTTCCGGGAATACCGGGAGTCCGAAGGGGTGGAGGAGCTCCAGTTCGTTGGCCGGTTCACAGTGTCGGACGCAGCGGAAAGAATTGCCGCAGACATACGGGATATAGTCGCCCTCGATGAGGCCAGGTCTAGGGCCAACAACTGGGAGGGGTTCCTCCGTGAGTTGACTCGAAGCGTGGAGGAATTGGGCGTGATGGTGCTACGCAGCGGCGTGGTTGGAAACGACACGCATCGCCCACTTGATGTGGAAGAGTTCCGTGGATTCGCGATAACAGATGAGATTGCCCCTCTCATCTTCATCAATGGTCGCGACTTTAGAGGGGCTCAGATCTTCACGCTCGCCCACGAAATGGCGCACATATGGGTGGGAGAGGCCGGAATATCCAATCCAGACTACAGCATGCGCTCGATTGAACAAGACAATAACGTAGAGCGGTTCTGCAATCGAGTTGCTGCCGAGACGCTCGTACCGGCCCAGGACTTCCAGCGCCGCTGGGATCAAGTGGGTGATACCTCTGAGGCCAGCTTGAGATTCTTCACACGCCACTATCGAGTTAGCAGTATGGTAGTTCTGCGTCAGGCTTACGATCTGGATCTGATACCGGCTGAAGTATATTGGGAAGGCTACTTGCAGTCGGTCAAGCGGGCTATAAATTCAGGTACCGCCGCAGCGCCCGGAGGAAATTTCTACTATACCCTCACCGCACGCAACGGCATCTGGTTCACTTCTGCGGTGGTATCCAGCGTCGCGGATGGTTCATTGCTGCACCGCGAAGCGGCCGACCTGCTGAATGTGCATCCCAAGACGCTGCCCGGAATCGCGGAGCACCTGTTTGGAGGCACTCTGTCGCTTGCCTGAGTTCTGGATAGATACGAACGTTCTTATCGAGGCTAGGAACGGACCGTATGGATTCGACATAGCGCCTGGATTCTGGACAGCGCTGGACGAACTCTCGAACCTAGGTCAAATCCAATTGTCGTCCCTAGTCTACGACGAACTCGTCGCCGGCGTTCAGGACGATCTGGCACTGTGGATCAAAGCACGCCGGCGTACTTGCTTGGTTGTGGAACCCAATGTAACGGTGCAGGCTGCGCTGAGAGAGATAGCCGACTACGTTAATGGCAATTTCGCGGTCAGTCGCGCTGCACCATTTCTGAGGGGCGCCGACCCGTGGGTTATCGCTCATGCGCTGGTGACCGATGGCGTCGTCGTTACCCAAGAGGCCCGAGTGCCGGCTAATTCAACCAAGGCCAAGATACCTAACATTTGCGAGGAGTTCGAGGTCCCATGGGTCAACATGTACCAGATGCTCAGAGAGCTTGGTGTATCATTGGGGTGAGGCAATACAGAGAGTAGTTCGTGAGACGTCGGAGAGGGCAGCGGCCTCACCTGCACTTGGAGCAAGGTGCGATGATCAGACGACCTGAAGTGCGAGATGCTTATCTGCCAACTGGCCCAATAGCCATTGGAGACTTCTTGCGCTTGCGAGTACAGGACCTCTCTGTGGCGCCTGAACGTCAGGACTGGGAGGCGATCCTCGCAGATAAGCCATCGCTGACATCGCCGTGAACCAACCGCGCTGAGCCGTCAGTTCCTCCTACGCCACCTCCCAGTCCCTGAGCACTGCGTGTGCCGCGTTGTGCCCCGGGGCCCCTGTGACCTCGCCGCCGGGGTGGGTTCCCGCGCCGCAGAGGTATAGGTTGTCCACAGGGGTCCGGTACCCGGCCATAAGCGAGCTTGGCCTGTTGGACATCATCTGCGCCGATGTGATGTCCAGGTGGCGGATGTTGCCGTCGGTCAGTCCGACACGCTCCTCCAACTCCTGCGGCGTGAACAGCTCCCAGTCTCGTACCGACTGCCGGAATCCGGGCGCGTACTCGGAGATCTTGTCTATCAGCTGCTCTCCGGCCTGCTCGCGATAGTTGTCCCAGGACTCGCCGTACGGTCTGACCGGCGCGTACAGCACCCAGATCGACATTACGTGCTTGCCCTCCGGTGTGAGCGTCTTGTCCAGCACCGACGGTATCTGGATGTGCATGACTGGCGCCGTAGAGGGCCGACCGGCGCGGGCGTCGTCCGCACTCTGCTGGAAGTACTCCACCGACGGGCAGATGCGCACCTGTACCAGGTAGTTTTCGTCGTACCTGTCGCCGAGGAAGCCGGTGAAGTCGGGAAGCTCGTCCAGCGCGGCGTGGAACTTCAGGTACGAGACGTCCGTCTTGAGTCGGCGAACGCCGCCGACCAGGTCCGATGCCAGGTCGGACTCGTCGATAAGCGACAGGAATGTGCGCTTCGGGTCGGCGTTGGAGAGCACGACGTCGGCCTCGATGATCTCTCCGTCTGTCAGCCGTACCCCTACGGCCCTGCCGTCCCTTACCACGATCCGGTCCACCGGCGCGTTGGTGCGGATCTCCGCGCCGAGCGACTCAGCGGCCCTGGCCATCGCCTGTGTGATCCCGCCCATACCGCCGTGCGGAATGCCGAAGTTGTGCGGCTCGGTGAACATGTCGGTGTCGTTGTATGCCACCGACATGATCGAGCCTGGCGCTCGCGGGTCCTGCGCGTCCTCAGCGTCAATGAATACTGCGCGCACCTCCGGCGACTCGAAGTGCTCCTCGACGAGGTCGCGCATGTTCCCGGTGAGCATCCGCTCCCAGACCTGCTCGTCGGCGGTACCCTGCACGTCTGCAGTTACCTGGGCGAGCGTGGGAGGCTCATCCAGGAAGTAGCGGTGAATGATCCCTGCGGCCCTGGCCATGAACTGCTGGAACCTGTGGTAGCCGTCGAGGTCTGGGGGCGAGAGGCGCGCCAGCTCCTCGGCGTTGTGCTTCTCATCGTGCCAGCGGAGCATGTAATTGCCGCTTGGGAACGGCTGGAAGCGGTACGGGTCCACCGGATGGATGCCGAGACCGTGCTTTCTGAGCTCGAGATCGTCGATCACCTTGCCTTGGAGCATGTGGCAGATGTAGGAGCACGATGAGACGCGGAAGTCCGGGAACAGTTCCTCAGTGATGCACGCGCCGCCAACGAAGTCGCGCCGCTCCAGTACGAGAACGCTTGCACCCGCGCGGGCCAGGTAGTTCGCAGCCACGAGTCCATTGTGTCCAGCGCCGACGATAATGGCGGAGTAAGGCAATGTGAGGCTCCCTTGGAGGTTGGTTGTGCGGGAATCGGTGTAATCCTATCCCAAGTATCAAGGAGTGTGTATCGGCCCGATCGGGGGACTCCTGTTCGACTCTGGTGACACGCTGGTCGGACCAAAGGCCGGTTCACAGTTTCCGCGTCAGCATTTCACCGACGCTTTCCGGGCGCACGGTACAACCGATGTGCGGTTGCGCTATGTTGTAGAACGATAGTGTTTATAGGGAGATGTAACGACAGGACTTTGTGCAGCGACCCAACGCCGCCGATTAAATGAAGAAGCCCCCGAGCCAATGTACAGATGGGGGCTGAGGTGTGTGCCTTATGTGTGCACCGTCTACGAGTCGCCAGGCTCCAGGAACACGTGGACCTTCTGCAGTCCCGCCTGCGCCTCTGCCAACTTCCTCTGCTCGTCAGCGATGCGATAACCGTACACCGCCGGAACCGCATCCTGTGAGTACAGCTTTCCAAGTGCTTTCGCAGACTGCCGCGCCCGACTGATATCGTTCTCGCCAATGACACCGGACGCTTCCGCCGCTATCCACAGGCGAGTACCGTCAGCTCTACGCAACGACCTGGCCACCATGTCGGTCCGGGAAAGCCTGCCTTCATCGGCGTCTGTGATAGTGCCTGCCTCCGCTGCTTCCTCCATTCTGCTGGCGAATTCATCCATCCTGCTGAGTGGCGCCACGATTCCATGTGGCATCCATACAACCTGGACTCTCCTGATATCGAGCGCGTCGCTCAACATCTGGCATAGATGCGTTGGAGTCTTAGCTTCCAGGGCGTCTCCCCTGAGAGCATCCACCTTTGTCTCCACGCCCCCCAGCCGTGTCTCCACGTTCTCCAACCGCGTCTCCACGCCTTCCAGCCGTGTCTCCACGTTCTCCAGCCGCGTATCCATGCTGTCCAGCCGTGTCTCCACGTCCCCCAGCCGCGAATTGGTAACCTTGGTGTACTCTGCGAACCTCTGAGGCAGTGCCAATAGTTCCTCAGTCAGCAGCTCGCGTCGCACTGCTGCCCGAAACTCCTCGTTTTCGCGCAGTAACCGTAGTAGGTCTTCTATGGTGCCGATGGTAGTCATGATAGCTGTCCCTGATACGTGTGATTATAGCCGGTTCTCGTCACTGAAGCTAAAAGCTCCGAGAATGCCTTTCATCCGACTCTCGCCCATGTGCCTAAGGATGCTCGGCGAGTCAGCCGCTCCGTGAGAATCCGGCAATCATCGCGGATGGAGGCGAGTCCGTGCAGGGGGGCTCATTCGGAACCGCTCTGACACATAGGGCAAGTGGCCCGTGCCGACCGCTGAATAGCGTTTGAACAACCTTAGTGATACAATCCGAGCTACCTCCTTCAACCAACCTCGAAGATGGCGCCGTGGGCGGCAGCGCGTCATATATCCAGGTGGATCAATGAACTCGTCCAACTACGACATTGCTATTATCGGCGCGGGAATTATTGGCCTGGCAACGGCGATGCGTCTGACCCAGGAGCATCCCGATCTGAAAGTCATAGTGGTAGAGAAAGAGTCCGGGATAGCGAAGCACCAGACGGGGCACAACTCCGGTGTGATCCACGCCGGCATCTACTACGCTCCAGGCTCCCAGAAGGCCAACTTCTGCTCAACTGGCGGCAGGCTGCTGCGAGACTTCTGCGACGAGCGCGACATCGAGTACGAGATGTGCGGCAAGCTGATCGTGGCGATAGAAGACTCGGAAGTGCCAGGACTCGAAGAGCTGTACCGGCGAGGTACGGAGAACGGCGCCGAGGGTCTAGAGCTCATAGGGCCGGAGGAGCTTCGTGAGCACGAGCCGCACGTCGCGGGCGTCAGGGCGATCTGGTCCCCCAACACAGGCATCATCGACTTTACCAAGGTGTCTGAGGCGTACTCCACCGAGATGCGCGAGGGAGGGGGCGACCTGGTCACCAACGCCGAGGTGCGGTCCATCTCCAGGAGAAACGGGAGCATCCACCTTGAGACGACCGCCGGCGACCTGTCTGCCAGGAGCATAATCAACTGCGCCGGGCTGCACGCGGACAGCGTCGCTCGGCTGATGGGCGTCGACATTGGAGTGCGCATCATCCCGTTCAGGGGTGAGTACTACTCAATCAGGCCCGAGCGCGCCAGTCTTGTGAAGGGCCTGATCTACCCTGTGCCCGATCCCACCCTTCCCTTCCTGGGTGTCCACTTCACGAAAAGGATCAGCGGCTCCGTCGAGGCTGGGCCGAACGCGGTTCTCGCGTTGAAGCGTGAGGGTTATTCAAAGACCAGCTTCGCCATGGGCGACGCGCTCGGCACGCTGACCTACCCTGGCTTCTGGAAGATGAGCGCAAAGTACTGGCAGACCGGCCTGAACGAGCAGTACCGCTCGATGGTGAAGTCCGTATTCGTGAAATCGCTCCAGACCCTGGTGCCTGAGATAAGGGGCGAAGATCTCTACCAGCCGGGCGCCGGAGTCCGCGCGCAGGCGGTCGACCGTAACGGAGGGCTGCTCCAGGACTTCAGCATCGCTGAGACCGAGGGCGCGATACACGTACTGAACGCGCCGTCGCCGGGCGCGACCTCCTCGCTGTCGATCAGCCGGTACATTGTGGACATCGCCAAAGAGTCCTTCGGACTGGACGGATAGCTAACGCGCCGATGGTGCAAGGCTTATTGATTAGCCCCCTCTCCCTCAGGGAGAGGGTTGGGGTGAGGGTGAAAAGGTCGGCTCACAAAGTTGGTGAGCGCCACCCACGCCCCTCTGGGTTCCGGCCTTCGCCGGAACGACAGGTAGACTGACTGATTGGCACTTCGTTAGCCTGAGACAGTACGTTACAAGTGTGGAGGTTTAGACAGTGAAGCTGTGTTACGCATTTCGTCGGGGTACCTTTTACCCTTTCATAGCCGGAGCCGCGTGGAACATCCCACAGGATGCCAAGACCCGGACCGAGTACCTGGGCAAGGTCAACGACATCGGGTTCGACGGCATCGAGCTGGGCTTCGAGGCGTTCGGCGGGTTCGAGGCGACGAAAGAGACGGCAAAGGAGTTTCAGTCGGTCCTCTCGGACGCCGGTACTCCCTGTGTCGCGATACGAGCGGGCGGGGGACTGGCCCAGCCCAACATGGCCGCGGACAATCGCGGACGGCTGGAGAAGGCAGTAGAGGTCGCTGGCTGGATCGGAGCGGGAGTTGTCAACACGGCCCTGGGAACGCCTCCGCGCGATGCCACGCTGGACACCGGGCCGAGCGGACAGCCGTCTTCGCACGGGTCGAGCGCGCTTGCCACCGAGGACGACTTTGTGCGGACGGCGAACGTGCTGCGTGAGGTGGGAATGCGGGCCGGTGATGTCGGCGCCGACATCACCATCGAGGTCCACCAGCACTCGATCGCGGACAACTCCTGGTCGACCCTGCATCTCCTGGAGCTGACCGACAGCTCCAATGTGTCCGCCAACCCCGACCTGGGCAACGTGCTCTGGACGTACGAGGAGCCGGAGGAGTCTTCCGAGGAGTGCATCGTCGCGCTGGCTCCGCACTCGAAGTACTGGCACTGCAAGAGTCTCCAGAGGGTCCACATCCCGGAGCTCGACCACTCGTACTTCATAAGGACCTCGCTGCCCGATGGAGACATAGACTACCGGTTCGCGCTGTCCGCGATGCACGAGGTCGGCTACGATGGCTACTTCGCCCTGGAGGGCACGAACACTGGCGACCAGCTTCACAAGGACAAGCGGTCGGTGGACTACGTGAGGGAAATACTGGCGGAACTCGAGGACTGAGCCGCCGGACTATGTGAAACTTGACACAATATCTGAGGTTTACCTAGAATCGGTTGACTAGGCAGCATAGCTCGCCTGCCCGAATGTGAGGCTGGGAATGGAGCTGAACGTTTCACAGTTGCTGATGGAACCGAGCGGCGCCAGCCGCGAGTATCAGTTGGACGACCCGCTGCTCTTGCCCGATAACCATGACGCAGTAAGAGTATTGGGCACGGTCGCCATGTTGCGGACCAACAAGAGCATCTGGGTGAGCGCCGCGTTGCGTTCGGATGTGGAGTGCGAGTGCGGTCGCTGCCTGACTCGATACAGCCATCCAATACATTTTCAGCTTGAAGAGGAGTACATCCCCTCCCTCAATCCGCTGACCGGAGCGCGGGTTACCCCGCCCTCGGACGGCAGTGACTACTACCTGATAGACGATAACCACATTCTCGATCTGACGGAGCCCGTCAGAGAGTACGTTGTTATGGCAGACCCGATGAAGCCGCTATGCAGGCCCGACTGCGCCGGACTGTGCGCGGGCTGTGGCTCCGACCTGAACCGCGAGCAGTGCGACTGCGAGGCGATCAGGGACGCGCGCTGGGGTCCGCTTCTTGAGTTGATATCCGGCGCGGCTGAGACAGACTAGACCCCCCAAGCGCAAGATGAGGAACTGAAATGCCACCCCTTCCAAAGAAAAAGCACTCGAAGAAGCGACAAGGCGGCAGGTCCGCGCACTTCGCTATCGGACGCCCGTCGCTGTCCAGGTGCCCGCAGTGCCAGCGCGCCAGATTGTCCCACCGCGTCTGCGCCCACTGCGGCTACTACAATGGGCGAGAGGTGATTGTGTCGGACTCCGAGTTCGTCTAGCCGGTCCGTATCGGAAGCGGCGGACCTCATGAGTCGCACGACACCCCAGGGAGATGATCCTATGACGCTGACATTCAAGACCGAAGCTCAAGGCCCGGAAGTAGCTTACCTGTTCCCTGGGCAGGGAGCGCAGGCAGTCGGAATGGGCAAGGAGCTTTACGAAAGCTCCGGCGCCGCGCGGGACGTATTCGACCAGATCGACGAGGCGCTCGGACGTTCCCTGACAGGCGTGATGTTCGAAGGCCCCGAGGACGACCTCAAAGAGACGATCAACGCGCAGCCCGGGATCATGGCCGTGAGCCTCGCGTGCGTGAAGGCCATGGAAGACGAGCTCGGCACTGACGACATGCCTCAGCCCATAGTGATGGCAGGCCACAGCCTGGGCGAATACACCGCCCTGGCGGTGGGCGGCGTGCTGTCCGTCGATCAGACGGCGCTGCTGGTACAGGAGCGCGGAAGGCTTATGCAGGAGGCATGCGACCAGAACCCCGGCACCATGGCCGCGGTTCTCGGACTCGATCGCGTAGCGCTCCAGGAGGTCGCTCGTGAGACCGGTGTGTGGATATCCAACGTCAACACCGGAGAGCAGATCGTCATCAGCGGCGAACGAATGGCTGTTGCCAGGGCGATGGACCTGTGCAGCGCGCGCGGTGCGAGCAAGGTGATAGCCCTCCGCGTCGGCGGAGCGTTCCATTCAGGGCTCATGGAGCCCGCCAGGGCGGGTCTGATGGAAGCCATCGGCGACATGGACTTCAGCGACTCTCGCGTCCCGATAGTCGCCAACTGCACCGGCAAGCCGATGACCAAGGCTGAAGACATCAAGCAGGAGCTGCTGTCGCAGATCTGCAGCACTGTCCAGTGGAAAGACACGATCGACTACATGGTCGGGTCGGGCGTGAGCAGGTTCCTTGAGATAGGCCCTGGACGTGCGCTGGGCGGCATGGTCAAGCGCATAAACCGCAGGGCCAATATCTCCAGCGTCGCGGACTTCGACTCGATCCTCAGCCTCCGCATCTAGGACACAAGGCAGACGATGGCCCGGAAGAGCGCACCCAGTTCTAGGCGAAGGACGCGCGTCGCAGCGTTCCAGACCCTGTGTGAGATAGACGTGGTCAATCACAGCCTCGACCAGGTGTTGACTCGCGTGAAGAGCTCCCACGAGCTCTCGAAGTCGGCCACCGAGTTTCTCGTCGCTCTGACTACAGGTGTCCTTGAAAACATCCAGCGAATAGATAAGATAATCACCGAGTTCGCCCCCAGCTGGCCGATCTCCCAGATGGCGGTCACCGACCGGAACCTGCTGAGAATGGCCATATACGAGATGGCGATGCTCGGTGAAACACCACCCAAGGTGGCCATCAACGAGGCCGTTGAAGTGGCCAAAGTATTCGGGTCTGAAAGCTCCCCCAGGTTCGTGAACGGAGTCCTGGGGTCGGTCATGGAGACCACAATCGCAAAGAAGTAATCCCCACCGGAGGTATGGCATTGGCAAGCCTGATGGAGAGAGTACAGGAAGTAGTCGCGGAGAAGCTCAGCGTAGATGAGTCCGAGGTAGTGCCCGACGCATCGTTTACCGAGGACCTCAACGCCGATTCTCTCGACCTCGTCGAGCTCATCATGGCGTTCGAGGAGGAGTTCTCCACCGACGACGTCACGTTGGAGATTTCGGACGAGGACGCGGAGAGCATACAGACCGTTCAGCAGGCCGTGGACTTCCTCCACGGGAACGGTATCGAAGACTAGTCTTCATCTGCGCCTCAACGAGTGTCGAAATCGCTGAATGGACAGCGATTCAGACGCTGGTGCAACAACTCCCTCTCCTGTGTTCAGGTGAGGTGAGGGGACAACCGACTGGTTTCACGCAGGCAGGTCATCACGACCTGCCTGTTCACTGTTCGAGTGGTCGGAGCGGACGCTGAGCAGAGACAACGTATTCATCACGGGCTTTTCAGGCACCGGCAAGACGACTACCGGACACGAGGTCGCGCGACTGCTCGGCTGGAAGTTCGTGGATACCGACGACGTGATTGTCGCGTCGACCGGCATGGCCATCGAGGACATCTTCTCGCGGTACGGCGAGGAGGAGTTTCGGCGCATCGAGCGTGAGACGCTCGTGTCGGTTGCCTGCTCGCAGCGTCAGGTGGTCTCCACAGGCGGCGGCATAATCATGGACGAGCGGAACCGCGCCGTTATGGAACGCGCCGGCGTCGTGGTGCTCCTTGAAGCGCGGCCCGGCACGCTCATCAGACGCCTGAGACAGCAGGAGGTCGACGAGGGCGATGACCTGGTGGCCAGACCCATGCTCGATGCCGACGATCTGATAGAGCGCATCCATTCCTTGAAGGCCCAACGACAGTTCAACTATACTCGCGCCCACTGGACGGTGCACACGGACTTCCTCTCGCCCGAGCAGGCCGCAGAGGAGGTCGTTCGGGGATTCAACATGGTCAAAGCCTCCTTCAACAGGGCCGATGACGTTGCCACTGTCACCCTCACCCCAGCCCTCTCCCGTCAAGGGAGAGGGGGCAAAAGGGAGAGGGAGACGGATCCAGAGCTGGCGGCCGAGGTCCGCACGTCGGCTGGCGACTATCCGCTGTGGGTCGGCTGGCAGATCATCGACGAAGTCGGCGACCGCATTCGCCGCATCATGGACCCCGGCGTCACGTATATCATCACTGACGAGGGTGTGTACCAGCAGGCGAGGCGGGCCCAGAACTCACTCGAAATGTCTGGAATCGCCGCGCACCTGTTTGTCATGCCGGCGGGAGAGCAGAGCAAGACGCTCGAGACCGCGCAGCACATCTATACATGGCTCGCGGGCCTCAAGGCCGAGCGGGGACACCTGATTCTCGCGGTCGGCGGCGGAGTTGTTGGCGACCTTGCCGGATTCGTAGCCGCGACGTATCTGCGCGGCCTCCCGTTCGCGCAGGTGCCGACAAGCCTGCTGGCGATGATGGACGCCGCAATCGGCGGCAAGACGGCCGTGGACCTGCCTCAGGGCAAGAACCTCGTCGGAGCGTTCTATCAACCCAAATTCGTGCTGGCCGACGTTTCGGTCCTCCAGACACTTCCCGAGAGGGAGCTGCGTTCGGGTTGGGCCGAGGCCATCAAGCACGGCCTGATAATGGACGACGACCTGCTGTCCACGTTCGAGAGCCAGACCGAAGAGATTCAGTCGCTGGAGCCTGAAGTCGCCACCGACGTGATCAGGCGCAGCATGGCGATCAAGGCCAACGTCGTGTCGCAGGACGAGCGCGAGACGCTCGGCATCCGCGTGCTGCTCAACTACGGCCATACGATCGGCCACGGCATCGAGGCGGCGACCGGCTATGGTCAGTACCTGCACGGCGAGGCGGTCAGCATCGGCATGATGGGCGCGGCCAGGATCGGGTACAGCATGGGTCTCATGTCCGACTCCGAGGTCGAGCGGCAGCGGTCCGTGCTCGCAGCCTACGGCCTGCCGCTCGACGCGCAGAGTGTGGACCCGGCCAGCGTGTTGGAAGCCATGCGTTCCGACAAGAAGGTCGCGGGCGGAGCAATCAGGTGGGTGCTGCTCGACGGCATTGGCAACGCGACCACGCGCAACGACGTACCTGCAGAACTGGTGGACGACGTACTGAGCGGCCTGATGAGCTGAGCTGAACGCCCGGAGGGCCGTTGGAGTATCTCGACTGGCTGCTAATGGCCCTGGCGGGCATCGGCGCCGGAGCGTACGGTGTCCTGGTAGGCGCCGGTGGCGGATTCATTCTGAGTCCAATCCTCCTGCTGATGGCAGGCTCGGACCCGAAAGACGTGCCCGGCACGGTCCTCGCCGCGATAGCCGTCAACAGCGCCCTCGTCGCGTGGACCTATCGCAAGGTCGGTATCGTTGACTATCGGAGCGGACTTCTCTTCGCCGGAGCTGCCGTGCCCGGCGCAATCATCGGCGCGTTCGGTGTGGACCTCGTCTCATCCGACATGCTCAGGACCACGTTCGGGGTGCTGCTGGTGCTGTTGGCGATACAGCTCGCGATCCGGCCGCTGCTTGTCCGTGTCATCCGAGTGGAGAGAAAACGTCCCCTGATTACCGCCACCGTGCGCAGCCGCAACATCCGCACAAGCGACGGCCAGGAGTACAACTACGAGTTCAATGAGGCCCTCGCCACCTCGTTCAACGTCGTGCTGGGGTTCATATCCAGCTTCTTCGGCATCGGCGGCGGGTTCCTGAGAACGCCCATCCTCGTGCTTGCGTTCGGCTTTCCGGTCAGGGTCGCCGCGGCAACCTCGATGTTCGCGCTGGCAATCTACGGCACTGCCGGAGCAGTTACCCACGCGGCGTTGGGACACATAGAGATATTCCCGATGCTGCTGTTCTCCGGCATCGGCCTCGCCATCGGCGGACAGATCGGGGCCAGGATCTCGGGTCGCGTGCGCGGGGTGTGGGTGCTGCGAATGCTGATCATAGTCGTGCTGGTGCTCGGAGTGCGGCTGATCTGGGATGGCGTCGCGGGCTGAGGTCGGAGCCACTCTTTCGATGGTATGCGAAAGACGTTGATCAACCAGGCATGTGCTCCCTCTCCCTCAGGGAGAGGGTTGGGGTGAGGGTGATTTACACCAGTTCGCTTTTGAGATGTCGGATGATCGAAAGGCCTTGGGCTGAACCCCGCAGTCTACCGCGGCGTTATCGTTCCGTCGGCATCGGCAGACAGCAGCGCATCGTAGGAGTAGCCCCTACGTCTGACCTCGTCGCTGCCGCCCTCGTTCCTGTCGAGGATAGACAGCACCTTCACGACTTTGTACCCGGCGGCCTCGACGGCGTCTATGGCGTGAAACAGGCTGGACCCGGTGGTGCACGTATCGTCGACCACCGCGACGGGCGCGCCTTCTCCAAGACCGTCGGTCGGTCCTTCGATGGCGCGTTTCCCTCCGTGTCCCTTGGTCTCCTTGCGGACGATCAGGCCGGGTATCGGGTGCCCTTCGAGGTGGCTCACGACTGAGACAGCTGAGACGATGGGATCGGCTCCCAGCGTAGGCCCGGCGACCGCCTGCGCCCCGGACTCCTTGATGATCGGCAGCAACGCCTTCGCGACGGCGTAGCCGCCCTCGGGGTCGAGCGACAGGATGCGCCCGTCAAAGTAGTACGAGCTAGTCCCTCCGGCGGAGAGCCTGAACTCCCCGAACGTGAGCGCGCCTTTGGATATCGCCAACTCAAGAATGTAGTCGTTCTGCAAACTGCTCACCCCATGGTTTGCTTGAACTAGTACCGTTTCCAGATAGTTCTGACCGTAAAGGCAACCACCCCAAACTCTGGATTCCGGCCTACGCCGGAATGACGGTTGGGGGATGACGCGTATGTCATTTTCAGCTGGAACCTGTACTAGTCCAGAGGTTCTGCCCAATTATTCCGCAACCTTGCTGCCATATCCTCTATCGATTCAGCGGGGGCATAGTTAGTCGGATCGTGAACAGCTCGATAGTCCTCAAGGTAGAGACGGTGACACCACGCTCCCGGGATCTGCGAAACTGCACCTTCCCCATACCATGCAGCGGTTACGGGTGTGATGCTTGGATCATTCAGAGACTTGACGAACTCTAAGGCTGGGGCCAAGTCGGTATCCATTGAGAAGATTGCGCCAATGTCAAACTGCCGCTGAATTGCCATGCGCACGTAATCCACTGCCAGTGCAACGTCAATCCCCTTCTCTCGTCCATGCCTATCTTCAGGACCTGAATACCTGAGCGAGCGAGCGGTAACATGGCAACCTCTTCTTTGCCAGAAGGACCGCTGTCTCCGGTAGGATGAGTATGCTCGCGAGTCTCGTTCCGGGGTATGGTACCCGGTATAGACGCGAACGCCCGCAACTTCGACCGGCTCCTTACGCGGCCCTCCTCTGGCCGCGATACGTTCCGCAGCAGCCCAAGGGTCTATCTGGCCATCGATATGGTTCGTGGTACCCGGTAAGAACGTGGCCCGCGCACGGTGATAGACGTTCTGGGCGTCGATAAACAGCACTAGCTTTAGTGACACAGTCATAGACGAAATAACCCCGCCAGTGCACCGTGCCTTGCGGCACAGGGGACGGCGGGGAGGATTCCTGTGCAGTGTACATGCCTTCCATGCCGATGTCTACAGGTATTTTGCGCTGTTTGTGCATATCCACTATCTAGAACGATATATACAGATAGATGTCGGAAAATATCTTGGAAGATGATCGTTACGAGACGGGAAACTCGGCTTGATAGGAAGTGCCTCCATTTTAGTCGGCGCTGTCGGGCTGAATACAGAGGATGGCCATGATGCGTAACGCATATTGCATCTCGTGATCGTCCTCCGCACACACTAGCAACTGAGTCGGCAGACAGTCCTCACAACCGCTCGTTCGACACCACCGGCTCCGACGCCAGCAGCCTCCGAAGATTGCTCAGGTCAGGCAGACCTAAGATTTCTGAGACCCCGTCGTCCAAGCGTCTTCGCGCCGGACACTCGACCATGCCCGGTAGCCGCTCGAATTCAGCCTCCGCCATCTCGTCGTACAAGGTGGACAGTCGTTGCAACTGCGACGCGGATAGACGTCTCGTATCGAGAACGGGCAGTGCCTCCAAGTCAGCCTTCTTCATGGCGACCCAACCGCCCCTCGTGGTGGTCCTTTCGGCCATGACGGCAAGTAGGCCGAGACTGGAGTTCAACCACATAGCCAGCGCCTTCTCCGCCGATTCGTCCTCCAACTTGACCGGCCACCACACGTTGGACAGCACTCTCGTATTCACTCGCATGGCGACGATCCGGTTGGTCTCCAACCACAGCCGTTCGGCAACGAGAAGCCCGGCGGCCTGTTGCCAGAGACGTTCGCCGTATCCTGGCTTCTGTCCACCCTTCGGTACTGTAAGCGGCGACAGGTACGAGTCTGGAGAGCAGGTCATGGATTTCCTCTGCTCCGTATCGTGTCCTTCGACCAAGGGATAGGATGTCACCGAAGTCGTTCTATCGAACCCGTCCACAAGCCTGCGGCGGTCCGGCCCCACTTGACCCAGCGCATCAAGCCGACAGAGCGAGACTTTCGACGTCGCCGTCTCTCCCGGTACCCACACCTCGCCGTCATCGAGAAGCCGTACTGCGCTGCGAATCAGGTCTGCTCGTGCGAACTGCACACCCGACCACTTCCCGCCAGCGATCGTTGAAGCCGGCATGGAAATCACTTCCCCGACGTGAACGCCGTCCACCTCCAGCAGCGAAGTACCCGACTCTTCGAGCTTCGCTGGTGTGGTAGTCGTGATTGCCTGGGCGGTCCTGTGAGCGTCCAGCACGCCGTCGGGGTTCTGCCAGAGGTTGACGAACGTGGTGCGGCGCAGCTCAGATGTCTCGCCCTCGGCTCGGCGCGTAGCGATCAGGAGAGCCTCCGACAGATCCGTGCTATCGGAAAAATTCCAGCGCAGCGGGTCGTGCGACGTGATGACCACATCGAGATCGAAGTCGCGCTCGATCAGCGACCGTGTCTGCGTCCAAGAAGGACCGGTGCAGACAGTGGCCGGCAGCACCAGCGCGAGTCGTCCTTCCCCTGGCCGCAGCTTGGGCGAAGCGGCAGCGACGAATGCCGCGCCGAGTCCAGCGGTGGCCGACGCCTGTCTCGACTTCAACCGGTCTGACAGCTCCTTCTGAAGCCTCCGACGCTCGGCTGTAGGCAGGCTGCCGAACAACAGGTTGCCGCCTACCGAACGGGTGAACGGCGGATTCATGATCGCCAGGTCCAATTCGGGTAATGTGGCGGTCACGCCCTCTGTGACACTCCGCGAGCCGCGCCCGGACACGCGCGTTGCGCTCATTCCCGTCGCGCCTTCGTCATCCGAGGACAGCGCGAACTGCACGGCCACCTCATCCTGCCCCAGGAAGTCGAGCGACCCCAGCCACACCCTCGACCCCTCGGCTCCGAGCGGCATCACGTAGAGGTTCATCCGGTCGAACTCTATGTGCGGGTTGAGCATGGCAAGGCTGGTGGCTGCGAAGTGGACGGCGGATAGCTGCACGTCGTAGCCGTACAGCGCCTGCTCCACCATCGACTTGTGAAGCTCCGCGGCGTTCTGTCCGCCCGCGGCCTCGTGACGTCTTCCGGCTTCGTCAGCCACGGCCATAAGTAGTGTACCTGTGCCGCAGGCCAGATCAGCCACGTTGAGAGATGCCGGGAACTCGTAATCGCTCCAATCGACGTGACTCGGCCAGTTGTGGAACACGAGCCGACTCAACAGCGTGGCTGCGGGTACGGACGTGTAGTACGCGCCAGTGAACTTGGCGTCGGTGAGCAGCGTGTGGAAAAGCCGACCCGAAAGATCGTGTCCCTCCAACCGGCGGGTGTTCTCCATCGCTCTGACCAGAGGATCTATGACGGGTGAGTGTGAGTCTTCCGGCGCATCGATCAGAATGTCGAGAATGCTTGCGGCCAACTCGAACACGGGTACGTAGTCGATCTCATCGCATATCCTGAGCCAGGTGTCGCGCAGCCCGCGAGCGCCTGTCCTCAGCGACTCCCTGACAGTCGGCACGTCGCCGTTGGCGACCGCAAGCCGGTCCTGAAAGGCGATGGCGTTGAAGAGCACCAGGCACCCGATTCGGCGGGCCGCGGCGCGGTCTTTTTCTCTGTCGGTACTTGCGATGACGTCGGTGATGCGTCTCGACGTCCGCGCGTGTCTGGCCACCTGATTTGCCGCCTGCTCTATGGCGTATCCGACCACTCCGGTAGCCGCTACGACTCGGTCGGCTCCCTCCAATTCCAGAGGTAAAGCGCGCAGTTCATCGGCTAGCTCTGCTACCGTTCCAGTTCGGACGCGGCGATCAGGCTCTATCTGTCCACGACAACCGTGCAGCCACCACCGTACGTCGTCAGCAACCTCCAATGCGGCTTCGACGTTCGCTAGGTGGCGAAGACGTTCGGGATATAGGACTCCAATCAGGCCGAGTGACTCTGGGAACGAGTCAAGCCTCTGGTCGAGCTGCTCCTCTAGGAGACTCCTCGATCCCTCCCACTTGCACTCCAGCAGCACCGAGTCCCCGGTCCTGAGCTCGACTCGAACATCCGGAGCGCCTCGCCTGCTGCGACGCTCGGCCCGCGCCGACGCTCCATACCCGCCAAGCATCTGCGCCAACGGTACGTTGACCGCTTCTTCGCGTATAGTCTCAGGATCGTTCCGTGCAGACGGCAATGGGGACTCGTTTTCTGACGTATGGCGTCAACTACCTATGAGATTTCGTAACGACTCCTCGCGGTACTCGAGCAGTAACTCATCGATTTCTTTGACGCGGTAGAACTCACCTATGAGTTCAACCACTGATCTCGCCGTCCCGATTATCTTTCAGACGTTCTTTCACTTCCTCGGATATTTCTATAGTGCCGGTCAATACTTCCCTGATCTCCTCTTCCGACATACGAGCAAGCCCAGCCCTGTAAACGCTGTCGAACCTGGGAGCAGGATGCAGGGGGCGTCGAACGCGTTTTGTCTTGGCCTCCTGGAAAAGAGACCTAAACTCATTGAGACGATCTGGAGGAAGTTTGACCAACTAGGTCTTACCAAATCCTACTTCCATGTCGGTGTCTTCGTGATTACGTGGGCAATGAGGTGGCGCAGAAGATGACTGTTCATGCGGGGCCACTCTCGATAGGCAGTGACTCCATTATAATCGGCGTTGCTGGACTGATTACAATTGAACACAAGGTCACAGGAGACCCACATGCCAGATAGCAAAAATGTCCTGATAACCGGAGCGGCCGGACTGATAGGTGGTCTGCTTCAGGACGGCTTGAAAGACTCGCACGACGTATCCGGTGTCGACATCAGGCCCGTGGACGGCTTCACCAGTCTGGTGGCGGACACGTCCGACCTCGACGCCGTGCTGCCCGCCTACGAGGGGGTGGACACGGTTATCGATCTCGCCAGCGTACCGGACCAGGACAGCCCGTGGGACGTCGTGTACCGGAACAATCTCCCCTCGACCTACAACGCGCTGGAGGCTGCGCGACGCGCCGGGGCAAAGAGGATGATCTTCGCCAGCTCCAACCACGCCACCGGCAACTACGAAGAGGACGAGCCTTACGCTTCCATCGTCGCGGGCAGGTACGATGGGTTGGATCCGGCCAGTTTCCCCCGTGTAACTGTGGACATGCCGATACGACCGGATGGGCCGTACGGAATAGGCAAGGCGTTCGGCGAAGCGGCGGGACGGTACTACTCCGACCACTTCGGCCTGTCGGTCATCTGTCTTAGGATCGGGACGCTGAACCGTGAGGGCAGGCCGATGGCGCCGAGACAGTTCGCGACCCTGCTGACGCACCGCGACCTGGTGCAGCTTGTACGTAGATGCGTGGACGCGCCTGATACGGTCAGGTTCGCGATCTTCTACGGAGTCTCCAACAACACCTGGCGATTCTGGGACATCTCGAACTCGCGCGAGCTGATAGGGTACGAGCCCGGGGACGACGCCGAGCAGTGGAGATCAGGCTGAACCTACGCCTATTTTAGAGTGTTTTTGCAAAGGTGATTACCTGATTACCTCCTCTCCCTTGAGGGCTGAGAGGGGTAGGCAAACCAATAAGTCGTTCGTCCTGAGCTTGTCGAAGGACGCCCCAGCCCCTGGATTCCGGCCTACGCCGGAATGACGATTTGCGAAATGCCTACCCCTGTCAGCCCTTGAGGGAGAGGATTGAGGTGAGGGTGAATATGTCGGCACGATTCCCCCTCATCCTAACCTTCTCCCCCAGGGAGAAGGGACTCTGGAATCATCCCCTTGGCGATGCGGCTTACGGCCAGTCGATCTTGCCGTCCTCGTAGATATCCTCGAGGAACTCGTCCGTGAACGCCGTGCTTACGTCCTGGGAGCTGGGCAGAGCGCCGTACTTGATCAGCGAGTCGTGGAATTCCTGCCACTGAGCTTCGGTCATCCACCCCAGACCGTTGGCGTCGGTGTGCGGCGAGTCGGCGTCGGCGAACTCGGCATCTAGCATAAAGCGCATGTGCTCGCGGTCCGCACCCTCGGCGTACTTGAGAACGATGTCGAGCGTCTCCTCGGTGTTGGCGGCCGCGAACTCCAGCCCCTTCATCGTCGCCTTCAGGAACCGCTCCACGGTGTCGGAGTCCTCGTCGATCTGGTCCTGCCGCACGATGTAGGTGAGTCCCAGCGTCGGGACGCCGTAGTCGGCGGCGTCGAACATGTTCACGTCAAAGCCCAGCCCGCGGATGACGTTCGGCTCGTTGGACTTGAACGCCGCCAGTACGTCCACCTGTCCCTCGGTGAGAATGCGAGGGTCGAAACCAACCCTGACCTCCTGGATGAGCGAACGATCGACTCCCTCGGCCTCCAGGATCGCGAGATAGTCGGGCGGAATGCTGAGCTTGTACCCGAACGTCTTGCCCTCCCAGTCCTTGGGGGCGCTGATGCCCGAGTCCGAGAGGGCCAGGAACGCCTGCTGACCGCGCTGCCCAAACAGCGCAATCGCCACTATCGGCAGACCGGGGTCGGCGCGTCGCTTGAGAACGGAGTTGGCGTCAGCGGTCGTGAAATCGACCTCCCCGGCCATGAGCAGGTTGAGATGCTCGCCGATGGAGTGCTGAATGTCGACGTTCAGTCCCTGCTCCTCAAAGTAGCCCTTCTCCTCTGCGACGTAGGCAGCGACGAAAGGCAGGTTGGCCTGGGGCCTGAACCCGGCCATGAACGTAACGGACTCGGGCTCGCTCTCACCGAAATTGCATCCGGCAAAGCAGAGCAGCGAGGCTGCCGCAATCGTAATGGCCGTATATATGCGGTTTATGTTCATAAGATTCATTGTCTGATGAATTATCACAGTTTATCCGATCCCAACTCAACATCGTGCCAGAACAGCGCCTTTCGTTCCAACACGGAAGTCAGGATCGTGAGCGCGATGCCCATTGTGGACAGCACCAGGATGGCCGCAAACAGGGTCGGCATGTCGAGGTTGCTGTGTGCCACTATGATGACGCTGCCGAGACCGCGGTCGGCGCTGAACCACTCTCCAACCACGGCCCCGATGACCGAGAGAGGAATCGCCACCCTGAAGGCGGCAAACAGGTATGGCGTCGCGCTGGGGACTCGCAGGAGCATGAAGACCTGGCGATGCGACGCCCGGATAGACCTGAGGAAGTCCAGCGCGCCCGGATCGACCGACCTGAACCCGGTGACCCCGTTGACGAGCACCGGGAAGAACGTGATAAGCGCGGCTATCAGCACCTTCGGAACAGGCCCGAACCCGAACCAGATGACGAAGAGCGGGGCGACCGCGACCATGGGCGTCACCTTGACGAGTATCGCCAGCGGGTAGAGGCTGCGCTCGATTAGACGGGAGTGGGCCATGAGTGTCGCGCCGACGAGCGCGACTGCCGTTCCGAGCAGGAAACCTCCGAGCGCCTCTGCCAGCGTAACCATGCCGTGCCCGGCGAAGAATCCCAGGTCTCCGAAGAGGCGCGCGAATATCACAGACGGCGCCGGAACGATGTACACGGGCGTATTGGAAGCCTTCGTCCAGAACTCCCAGACCAGCCCAACGACCGTCAGCGCGACCGCGGGCGGCAGCACGTACAGCAGTGTCGGAGACGTCAGGAGACCAGAACGACGTGATTCCGGCGCCCCGTCCGCCTCAGCCGCGGCTCCGCCAACGGAGTCGTCGGCCCTGTTAATTGGTCTGCCCAACAGGAACTCGCTGAGCGCGGTCGCCCCCGGATCGAGTCCGGGGCAGGTCCTGGGCAAGCAGGTCGTGGAGCCGGGACGTGTATGCCAGGAAGTCGGGCTCCCGTTCCATGTCGCTCGACCGGGGACGCGGAAGGTCTATGTCCACTATCGAGACGATCCGGCCAGGCCGGTTGGACATGACTGCGACCCTGTCGGACAGCGCCACCGCTTCGGCGAGGCTGTGCGTTACGAACACGACGGTCTTCTTGTCAGCCTCCCATATCCGAAGCAGCTCGTAGCGCATCGATGCGCGCGTGATCTCGTCGAGCGCCCCGAAGGGTTCGTCCATCAGGAACAGCGACGCTCCGACGGCGATGGCGCGCGCGAGGGCCGTCCGCTGCTGCATCCCGCCCGAGAGCTGGTGGGGATAGTAGTCCGCGAAACCGGCGAGTCCCACCATCTCCAGCAGGTCTTCGACGTTCGCGCGATTCTCGCCGCCGGCCCGCCGGCTCACGTCCAATGGCAGCCGAATGTTCGCGTACACGGACCGCCATGGAAGCAGCGCCGGCTCCTGGAGCACGTACCCTATCGCTCTTTCGGCCTGCGCCTGCGCCGGTGTCTGACCGTCGATTGTGATGACACCGGAATCCGGTTCCATGAGTCCCGCGATCAGTCGTAGCAGCGTGGACTTGCCGCAGCCGCTAGGTCCGAGTAGAGAGATAAACTCCCCGTGGGCCACTTCGAGCGTGACGTTATCGACGACGCGGATTGGGCCGCTGGCGGTATCGAAGCTCTTGTACAGCTCGATAGCCTGGAGGTGTGGCTGCGCTGAGGCGGTCATTGCATTCAGTAGTTTACCACCCTCCCATAACCAAATCCGGTATCATGTTTGGGTTCACAAACAACCGAACCAGGAGCGAACTATGTACCTCGTCAGGCGGATATTTAACACCAAGCCTGGAGCTGCGAGACAGGTGGCGAGCCTCGTCCATAAGCAGGCGCAGATCTACCACGACGCCGGTCACCGCAGCGAGTTCAAGGTGTACTTCAACCCCGGAACGGTGCCCGGGGAGACCAACGTAGTTGTCCTAGAGTGGACGGACGAGGCGCTGATGTCCCCGATGCGCGGTGGAAACGATCTTCCACAGGCCGCGCTGGAGGTCGGCGCGCAGGTCCGTGAACTGACAGAGGGCAGCCGCATAGAGTTCATGGAGCTTATGACGCCAGACAAGATGATGGCCGTCTAGTACCGTGTCCAGATAGTTCTGACCGTACAGGCAATTGCCTCAAACTCTGGATTCCGGCCTACGCCGGAATGACGGTTGGGGCGGATCATCCGTCATTTTCATCTGGAAACGGTACTAGCGCTTCACGGCTACGTCGATCGGCGGTAGGCGGACAGCGTATCCAGCCACCTCTTGGTCTCCCCCGGCGACCGGAATCGTAGGACAGGCAGGTGACTATACTCCGGCTGGTCGAAAGCCGACAGATATCTGCGGCCACGCGACCAGTGGGTCTTGAATATCCACAGGAAGAGCGAGTCCTTTGTGAAGAAGTGTTCCCAGAGACTCTCCCTGTTGCCGTTCCACAGCTCGGTTCTGCGGACGGCACGCCCTATGGTGCGCCACCACAGGCGCCAGAAGATGACAGGGAACTTGTAGTCCAGCCAGACGATCGATGTGGCCCTGGGCCAGACTATGTCCCTGGCGAGACTGTAGTTGCCGTCTGCCACCCAGCCGTCGCCTGACAGCGCCTCGTCCAGTTGGCGTCTGAAGATGTCGTTGGGGGTCTCGGTCCAGTTCGGACCGTGGCGGTAGGCGTCGAACTCCACGTGCAGAACGCCCAGCCTCGATGCCAGGTCCCGCGCGAAGGTGGTCTTCCCGGAGCCGGACGTGCCCAGCACCACGACCCGTTCGAGGACATCGCGGTCTTCTGCGAGGCTGGCGGGACGTGCGAGAGGCAAAGCGATTCTCCTGAATCGGGGGTCGGTCTGCTATTTTATCACTGAGACCGATGGAGGTTCTGACGATGCGCCTGAAAGACAAGGTCGCGCTGATTACCGGTGCGGGATCGGGAATAGGCCGGGAGACGGCGGTCCTGTTTGCTGAAGAAGGCGCGGCTGTGGTCGTCGCCGACCTGACCGGCGACAGTGCCCAGGCGACAGTCGATTCGATCTCGGCGGCGGGCGGTCGCGCAGTATCGCTCACCGGTGACGTAACAGCCTCCGCCGAGGCCGAGCGAATGGTTGCAAGCGCGGTCGAGAACTTTGGAAAGCTCGATCTGCTGGTCAACAGCGCAGGTCTAACGTCACGTCACTCATCTTTGGAAGGGGCCTCCCCTGAGGAAGCCTGGGAGCGCGTGATAGAGGTCAACCTAAAGGGCACGTACATGGTCAGCTGGTATGCCGTACCCGCTATGGAGTTGGCCGGTGGCGGTTCGATCATCAACCTGGCATCCATCATGGGCCTCGTGGGGTATCCGGTCGGAATCGGCGGCGGCTTCAACCCGTACCCGCCGTCTAAGGGCGGCGTGGTCCAGTTCACGAAAACACTCGCCGTGGACAGCGCGCGGAAGAACATCCGAGTGAACTGCCTCTGCCCGGGGTTCATCGAGACCAATCTCACGAGTGGTCTGACCTCAGACCCGGAAATGCTTGAGAAGCTCGAATCGCTCCACCCGATGGGGCGACTCGGCCAGCCGCGTGAGGTCGCCTACGCCGCGCTCTACCTGGCTTCGGACGACTCCCGTCACGTCACCGGGACCGCGTTGACCATCGATGGAGGATACACGGCCTGGTAGAAGTTGAGCGCGTGTCAGAAGAACGTGACGCGGCTCTTCCACATCTCGTACGAGATGGACTCCAGCGCCTTCTGGTTCGGTCGGTCCACTGGGAGAAGGCGCGACAGCGTCTTCGGCGCCAGGTCCTGCATCAGCCGACAGCGTTTGACGAATCCGTTCAGGGTCCCTCTTTCGCCTCCGAGCATCACGTAGTCCATCTCACCGAGGAACGGCTCGAACACGGTGCGCGTCATGCGGCATGTCGTGTCGTAAAGCTCGCGGATAAGGCGCTCGCGGCTGCGCTCGAATCGGCGCTGCGAGCTGCCCCCAGCGCGGTGCCTACTCTTGACGTAGCGAGTGTCTGTCTTGGTAGCGAGCAGCTTGTCACCCCGCAGCACGGCGACCGCGTACCTGCCAAGTCTGAGCAGCACCAGGCCGACAACCGGCTCTGAATCGAACACGTCGAGGATCGGCGTCGACGCCACGCCTGCCGCCCTGGCATCGACTGCCAATGGGAACGGCGGGCGGATTGCCACGGTCCTGTCAGGCGACATGAACACTGCGATGCCGGTGTCGCTGGGCCCTACGTCAGCCAGTGCCTGGGCCGCCCGAGACCTGTCCGGTTCCGACTCCGGCAGAAGGCGATCGTAGTCGCGTGCGTCCAGCGCCTCTGCCGAGACGCAGACCGTCGCTGTGCAGCCGCGCTCTTCTAGCTCACCCAGCAGCCCCCGGACGCCGTTCCTGCTGATACTTCTGGTGACCGGGTTCATCAGAGTGTCGGGGTCGGTGCCAAGCGGCGTTTAGCCGCCTCCCCCGTTCATCCAGTGGTCGTATCGGGTGGCGGCCATTTCGGCCTCGCGCTCGATGTCCTCTTCCAGCAGGTATCCCGCTGAGACCATGTCCTGTGCGGCGCTCCTGACTCGCTCGACGTAGTCGTCCCTCGACTCGTATCGCTCCTCTATGGACGCCCGCGGGTCGCCCGCCGGTTCGCGATCGCTCTCGGTCTTGGGGAACGGCACGGTCCAGCCTGCCAGTCCTCCGGTGATGCCGATGACCAGGTCCGGATTGCCGTTGTCTGGATGGCGCAGGTTCCAGCCGGTGTTCGTCGCTAGCGGCACGCTGACCGATGGAAGGCGAATTCCACCGGTCTCGTTGCCGTCGACGTCGACGTTAGACACGACCGCCGGGTACTCCTCACCCTGTTCCGCGGGCAGCTTCACGGTTCGTCCTAGGTGCATCTCGTCTCCGTAGTCCAGGCGCATGGCGCGCGTGACCCGTGGCGGGAAGTCGACGCCCGGAAGTCGCTCGAACTTCTCGCGCAGAGTGTACGACTCAACGCAGGTGCCATCGTCCAGGCTCGGATGCAGGGAGGCAGGCGCCGGAACTCCGTCTCGGACCCAGTTATCGAGATTGGTCAGAAGGGCCCGTTGTAGTGGAGAGTAGTCCACGGCGTTGTACGGCAGTTGTCCCTTGAGTCCGTCCATGACCCTAATGCTCTGCGGCGGGAACGTGCCTGACCCGTGCATCGTGCCCGCGAAGTGGTAGCGGCGGACGTTCTCAGACTCCTCGGCATCGCGCATATTGGCGAAGTCGGTATGGATGAGCGCCGCGTCTCCGCGCCAGTACTCCGCCGATGTGTTGGTGAACATGATCTTTGGGACGTTGCCGCTCTCTTCCATGCGGGTAAGGAGCGAGCCGGAGTTGCCGGTCACGGGGTCTGTGAGTTCGGTGTCGGCGAATGGGAACAGCTCCGGGATGATGTAGCAGACATCCTTGGACGGCTGGCCGAAGCGCAGGTTGAACTCGCCTCGCATTCCTCCCGCGACGTGCGGGATGATGCCGTCGAGCGCCATGCGGTCCTGCTCGTCGTTGTTGAGACCGTAGTAGATGTACGTGCGCAGGAAGCGTCCGCTCTGAGACGCGCCGAACGCGTGGGCGCGCTCGATAGTCCCAGCACAAGGATTGCCAGCCTGTCCGTTCTCGTACTTCAGGAACGACACGATGTCGCGGACTGAAGCCATTCCAAGGCCCACAATCTCGCTGCCGACGCTGGTGTACACCAGCTGGTAGATGCGACCCGGCTCGAACCCACCTCTCAGGTAGACGTGGTTGAGGTCCGGCTCTATCTGCTCGTCCTCGACGCGGACGAACTGGAACTGGTCTCTGGGTATCACTTCGGTGGCCGGTTCGTTGGGGTGGTCTTTGACCATGAGTGTCGCCCCGGCCTCGTTGGGATCGGCCGGCGGATGCGGGACGTGAGTCCGGTCCGCCAGAAGGAAGACGTTGGTGGTCTCGTTGCACTGGAACTGGTGCAGGATCCTGCCGGTTAGCGGAATGCCATCAGGGTTGAGCGCCTGCGGCGCGTTCATGCCGATCAGGTGCGGGTCGTCGGGCACGTCCGCCTGCCATCCGCACCACACGATGGTGTATCCCTCGCGCATCAGGAACCCGTTGCCTGGCTCCAGCGGCGCTCCCGCGTCCATCGCTCTTGGTGCGCTGTTGAAGCCAAGAATGGTCTTGCGGCCGCGGTTAACGACGTCAAATATGATGCTGCCGCGTCCGCGCTCGGAGTCGGCCGGCTGAAGCATCTCGAAATCGGAGGAGAACCGTACTCGACCCTCTGAGTCGCGGGGAGCCATCTCGAGGTCGGTGATCGTCTGGTTATTCGGGTGAAGCGGGTCCACCGCGAAGTGGGCCGTGCCCTTGAGGTGTGTGTACGCTCCGACGTCTCCGAAGGTCTGACCGCCGGCGAACGGAGTTGCGCTGGTTATTTCGAGTCTGGTTACGGGCAACGGCTTTACCTCTTTCCTGCCCCGTATCAGAGTACGGGGTGACGTTAATTTGCGTCACCGATTGTAGCACCTTGTCGAGGATCTGGAAGGACGGCCCGTGGGAGTCAGTAGTGGAAGTCGTTGGGGTCGAAGTCGATCTTGGGGGGATCGCCGTGGACCTCGCATTCGGGGTCCTTGCAGCCGGTGTATGACTTGAAGTAGTCCTCATCGAGTGCTGCGAGGTATGGATCGAAGTCGGGGGCGTCGCACTCGCACATTAAGTCGTAGATCTCGGAGTCCAGAATGGTGTATCGGGGGTCGTTGTCGAGGTCGAACAGTAGCTGACGCCTGGCCTCTTCCTCCGGGTCCGTCGGTTGTTCGTGTTCCGACGTGACTGCTGATGTCGCAGCGGAGGTGTCTTTTCGAGGAGTGAGAGCCTCTCCATGCCCCTCTGGATTGTCGAGCGGCGAGCCACTTCGTGGGTTCCGGCCTTTGCCGGTATGACGGTTGGGCGGCGATTCGGCCTGAGGAGTGAGATGGACGCCGTTGCTGCTTGTGGTCTGGGTTCCCGCTTCTGCGGGAATGACGGTTGGTGTGGTCGAGTGTTGAGGCTTGGGAAGGGGTCTGGTTGGAGTCTTGCCGAACGCTCTGCCGAGGAGTTCTTTTGCGGCCGACACCCTGTGGCCAGGGGTGACTTTCTTTCCATGTCCGTGCAGGACCTCTATGAGCAGCCTGCACATGTCCCGGCCGTCGTCGGTCTTGCTCATGACGAACTTCTGGATCTCAGGGTCTATGGTCTTCCACCACTTGTCGGTGCACTCTTCGTCGAGAGTGGCATTGTTGGCGATGAAGTCGGGAGCGTCGTCGTGTCCGTAGATGATGAGCAGTCTGGCTGCGGTGAGCCGGTGGCTAATCATGCAGCCGTCGATGTGGTCGTTCATCACGTCGATGAGGACACTGGCGATGTCAGTGCCGTCGTTGGTGTTGTCTCTGATGAATTGGGCTAGTGACATGGGTTGAGGTGTCCATGAATAGGATATATGTTCTGATATTAGTGAAAGTGGGGTGGCTGCGTCAAGGGGGTTGTCTGAACGGAGCCTGTGCCAGGTTAGTCGGAGGCTCTGAGAATAGTAGTTGATCCCGTTCCCTGCCCCTCTGGATTCCGGCCTTCGCCGGAATGACGGTAGGGAATTTATGGATAGGTCGCGTATTTTATTGACGGCATCCTGAATTGATAGATGAGCTCCAGCCCCGTAGATAAGCCGCTGCCCCTCGCCAACACATTCGATGAGTTGTCGGGACCGCCGGTGGACGTGTCGGTGTCCGACGACAGCTGTCCCGGCTGCGGAGATGCACTCGAACACGAGGGAGTGGATGTTGCCTAAGTGACCGACATTCCCGCGAAGCCCAAAACGCAGGTGACCGCGTACCGGGTGCAGGTGTGTCCGGTGTCGTGGCTGCGGCAGACGGATACGTGGACGCTACGCGGACTTGCCATCGCGGTCGCTACTCGGGGATTGATATTCGTGGCGGACGTGTAGGCTTGGAAGATACTCCGGATTTTGAGACAGCCAATCTAACTAGGAAGTGATGGGAAAGGCAATGGAAATAGATGACTCTCTGCTCAAGGCTCTAGCGGAAAACTTTGGTAATGAGGACGACTGCCCTTGTTGCTGCCACCATGAGGAAGAGGTGGAGTGTGTGCACGATCACGGCGATAATGGATGCTGCGTTGTCTCAGAGTATGCCGAACTGGACCGTTGTTGTTATTGAGTCAGCCAATGAGAGGTTCATTTTCTAATCAACTGGTAAGTCGCAGTTGATCTCCTTCGTCCTCGGGTCAACTGCATTGCGGAATAGGTGATACTGTTCGACCGCCCAAGCGTGCAGGTCATCGGGTGACTCCATTAGATCGTAGAAGTTCGAGGGATAATGGCTGACGATCCGGCTTCCACGCTCACCTTGCCATCTTCGGTCCCACTCCAAGTGCCCCAGTTCTTTTTCGATGCATTCTCTGTCCTTTTTCAGATGGTCGAAAGCTGAATGACACCACTCTAGGCTGGGCTTGGCGGGCAACGCTGTATCCAGTTGCAAGGCTAGGTAGAATCCGTCGTCGTGGTCAAACGAATATCCAACGCCCCCACTATAGTCAACTCTTAACCATCGGTTGGTATGATCTTCGGACGATTTAATATCCGAGTTGTCCTGTTTCAGCTTGCACTCGAGAGCTTGCCAGAATTCTCGATACTCATTCCTTGGCACGCGGCGGTGGCTTCCTCGCCGCCAGTCATCTGGCGCGACGACCACCCGGAAGTGCGGCGCGGGCGGAGAGTTTTCGATCCTCCAGACCTCCACGGCGATTCCAAAGAACCTAGTCTGCCTTTGGGTTCGCTGATTCAGCCACTTGAGCGTGCGCCAGTGTTCCTCTTCAAATTCCCGAGCAATCCAGATGATCGTGTCGGCGTCTTTGCTCGCAGCGTAAAATAACATCCTGCTGAGGTGATCGCCGTCACTATTCTCTAACTGATTCTCGATGACCACTGGGCGACCGCTTCCTGTATCGGTAGCTACGAGGTCGATGTAACGAGTCCCTGCCTGGACCTCGGTGTCTTCCACCCTTAGGGACATCCCCAGCGTCACGCTGAGTTCGCCGATGTTTCTTGCCAGCCAAGGCGTGAAGTCTCCATCTTCTTTGGGCCACACAGTTCTCGGGTGTGCCTTTCTTATACTTGAAAGGCGAGGTAGGGATGTCACGTTGACCGTGCTCCTTTATCCATACTGCTGTCAATGTATCAATTCCTTGTCGCTATGGATAGGATTTTCGAACGAGCAGGAATCTGAACTGGTGTAAAATGAGAGCCACACCGACGACCTGCAGAGGACGCCATGCCAAGCGAACGTGGCGACAACCAGATACAAACGGAACAGGGTAGTTACGCAGCCAGATGGCTGAAAGATTCGCGTGATGATGTGCCGCAGACCGACAAGCCGCCGCGTCCCAACTCCGTGGTACAGGCCATTATGTCCAACGGGAACTGGAACAACAGACAGGCGGTGGCACGGTTCTGCTGAACTCCGCAGATGTGGATAGCATCCAAGTCTACTACGACCAATACGAACCTGCTGACGGTACTGAGGAGTCATGAGCCCGCAGTCGCTCTTGATCATTGCTGTTGTGCCGTATGGCTATCTACCTCTCCACCCTGTGCGCATTCACGAAGTCCCAGTTCAGGTCTAGTCCCAAGCCCGGTTTGTCGGACATCTGCATTGTCCCGTTCTTGATCTCCAGCCTTGGACTGTACAGCTTCGACCATATCTCGTAAGGCTCGACGTCCGGGCAGGCGGGGATGATGAGACCGTTGGGGACAGCGGCGACAAGATGGCTGCTCAGGTCCGGGTACTGCGCTCCGTGCGGCGCGATCGGAACGTGGTGAGCGTGTGCCAGCGTGGCGAACCGCAGCAGGCCAGTATAGCCGCCGCCGATGATGATGTCCGTCTGCAAGAGCTGGAGACCGCCCTCGGTGATGAGCCGCCGCGCGCCGCCGAGAGTGCCGTCTCCCTCGCCGCCCGCGACCATCGCGCTTGTGGCGTCCCGCACCATGCTGTAGAAGCGGGGCTCGTCGTCTCCGCGCACGGGCTCCTCTATCCAGTAGAGCTTGTACGGCTCGAACTTGCGCGCCATCTCCGCCGCGACCGTGCCGTGCCACATTCGGTGCGCGTCGAGCATTATGCGCACGTCCGGGCCGACGGCCTCTCGCGCCAGTCTGACCTTCTCCAGCGCCGAGTCGTTGTCGTAGTCGCTGAGGTGGAACTTGACGTGCGAGTATCCTTCGTCGGCGTGTTTCTTGACGAGCGCCGCGACGGTCTCAGAGTCCTGATCGACGTACCCGATGCCGTCGGCATACACTTCGACGCGGTCAGTGAACCCGCCCAGCAGCTTCCACACCGGCTGACCGCAGCTCTTGCCGACGACGTCCCACAGCGCGATGTCTAGCGATCCAATCGACGTCATCGCGGCCCGGTCAGGGCCTCGGAATCTCCAGGCGTGGTCGTACATCTTCTGCCAGAGCATGGCCGTGCGGCGCGGGTCCTGCCCGATGAGCAGCGGCGCGAGCTCGTTACTTACGATGGCGGGGTCGCCGCCCCGGCCAAGTCCGCTGATCCCTTCGTCCGTGTGGACGAGCATCAGCGGCCACTCCCGCGTGACTCCCTCCTCAGGCGGACCCCAGTTGTGTTCCAGAACGATTACTTCGACGTCTGTGATCTTCATGGGCCTGCCTCCGACCGGGTTGACGCTGCGCGGCTGGGCTTTCTACACTTCAGCCAACGATACCATACGAGCGGCCCACAGCACGGGGAGATGTAATCATGCGCGTCGTCATAGGGGCAGACCACGGCGGATACGCTCTGAAGGACGATCTGAAGGGGTTCGTCGAATCCCTCGGTCACGAGGTCGTCGACGTCGGCGCCCACGAGCTCGACCCTGCCGACGACTTTCCCGACTTCACGAAGGCCGTGGCCGAGTCTGTAACCTCAAGCGAGACCCAGCGGGGCATAATGATCTGCGGCAGCGGGGTTGGCGCGTCTGTGGCGGCCAACAAGGTCAGGGGAATCCGCGCGAGCGTGTGTCACGACACCTACTCGGCGCACCAGGGCGTCGAGCACGACGATATGAACGTGCTGTGCCTCGGAGCGCGGATAGTCGGAATCGAGGTTGCCAAGGAGCTGGCGACGGCGTTCCTATCCGCCGAGTTCGCCCCCGAAGACCGGTTCCAACGACGCCTCGACAAGGTGCTCGATATGGAGTCGAACTTTGGTTAGGGCCTTTTGCAGACGCCTATGGAAGGGGATGTGCGTTCTGGGACGCTCAGGCTGCCCATTCGTGTGAAGACCTGCGCTCCCTGGAACGCTGGCCAGTTCCCCCCGATTCCTTGACGGGAGAGAGTCTGCCCCAGTGGAGTCAAGAGGCCGGGACGAAGGTGAAAACTCGCCCCCGTGTCGAGGCAGAGAGCGGAGCCTTTATGGGTGCAGGGCCTCGCCCTGCTTAGCCGTACTCGGCCCCCAATAGGCACGCGACCAGCGTCTGGTCCCGCTCCGCGTGCTCGAACGCCTCTGAGATCCTTCCGACGTCATCGTCGGTCTCGACCATGTAGTAGTCGATGCCCCAGGCATTGAGGATCGGCTCAGTGAACACACCTGCGGAGTCGGTCATCTCGCCGCCCTCTCCCATCCATCCCCGGTATCCGACCATCATCACCATCGGGATGCCGAGATCGATGCCCATGCCCCGAATCGAGTCTCCCGCCTCGAACATGCCGGTGTTCTGAATCAGCACCACCGGCTTCTTGCCGCCGATCCACAGGCCGGCAGCGATTGGCATGGACTCACCCTCACGGCAGATCGGCACCAGTTGAAGGTCGTCGTCCGCGATGATCTGGTTGTACATGAAGTTTGTCTCGGTGTCCGGCAGCCAAACGACGTGCGAGACCTCGTTCTTCTTGAACTGTTCGATGATCGTTGACGGACTGAGGTTGGCTCCTGCCATTTGCATTCTCCGAGCTGCTGACCCCGTATCGGAGTACGGGGTGACGTTGTAGGGCGGGGGAGTGCGCTTCCCGCGCCGGCTACACGATTATATGAACGCCATCCAGACGGGTCAATCGACGCTGAAGCTGTCACCATCCTCGAAGCGTCTCCAGCCGCCGCTCTGGTAGACAGTCACACGTCCCGTACCGAGCGCGGTCCAGCCGTCGGGCCCGCTGAGCGCGCCTGCGCGTCCGTCAATGCCAAAGACAGCCGTCAGATCATCGGGCGCGGACTGAAGCTCTCCGAGTACCGTATCCGGGTCTGCCCTTTCGTGGTGGGGCAGCGTTGCGATGCCTGCCGCGATGCCGAGGGTCCGTCGCCACTCTCTGAACCTCATCCAGCTTCCCATGACCATTGCCCCGGCGCTCGAACCTGCGAGCACGCCTCCGCGCTCCAACCTACTCTGTATGCTATTGAGCAGCAGTGAGTCCCGGAGCGTTTCGAGCAGGTGAGAGGGATTGCCGCCGGTCAGGTACACCACGTCCGCCGACTCGACCTCGGCGGCGATGCCGGTGTCCATGGCGTCGTCGTGATTAAGCGCCATAAGCGGACTGGCGTCGGCTCCGAGCGACTCGAAGTGACGGACGCCGTTGTCCGCCGCGCGTGCCGGGTTCTCGAACGCCGCCGCGGTCGGAATGACCAGAACTACGGGGCTGGCACTTCCGGTTGCCGCCAGTATCGCCGCGTCCATAGCTTCGCAACCCGATCTGAACTCGTCTCCCCCGACCAGCGCTAATCGTCCGCTCACTTCCGTCACCTCCAGATGTCATAGGTGGGTCGGATTCTATCAGACCGTCAGCGGCCCGCTGACAGCCGGCTCAGAACTGCGCTATAGTTTAATCACACCTTCTCATCGGAAGACACGAGCATGATCGGCAAGATTCTAAAGGTCACGATAGCCGCCGTTTTCGCCGCCACCGCGGTTCACGCTTACCGCGAGCGGAAGAGCCACGGCAGCTTCTACGGCATCCCGTTCGACTTTCGCGTGCCGACGGTTGGTCGCGTGCGGGAGCGGATGTGGAACCCCGACGATCCGCGGGTCATCACACCCACGGCGTTCGGCGCGGGCTGGTCGATCAACCTCTACCAGGCCGGTCGCGACATCGGACTGATCCAGCCGGACCAACGCGGAGACCAACCGTAGTTCTTCGGCGTTCGCCAGTGGTCTTGGCCCCGTCTTTCGATAGCCTCGTCTGAGCGCTCACGCTTGCTCCGACATATCGCAGCCCGGTGGTGTAGTGGTAGCACAGAGGTCTTTGGAACCTCTAGCTCAGGTTCGAATCCTGACCGGGCTGCCAGCGGGGTCTCCTATACGGCAGAAGTGGAGAGTTCAACAGTGACCACTATAAGAGACGCTAAGTTGGAGTTGGAACGTACGATCGGAAGGGCAGTGGAGGCCCATCTGCCTCAGACAACGGGATACGATACCGAAGTCGAAATCATCGAAAACCATCGTAAGAAGCGGAGCGATGCGTCGCGAGACAGCTGGCGACCTGAAATGGGAGAGATTCGGATCAGGTTCGTAGTCCGTACTCATTTGGATCGTCGTCACCACGAGGCGGTGGATGCGCATGGAGACGATGGAGCGAACTTGGACGAGTTCTCTCCGGTAGAGATTCAGGGCCTAAGCCTTTCAGCCACTGTGATTCAGGAGAGACGCTGATTGGCGCTTCTGTATCTCGATACGAGTGCGCTGGTAAAATTATATGTCCGCGAGCCCGGCAGTCAGCGTATGCTTGAATTGGCCTCGCCAACCGAGGCAAATCAACTTGCGGTCTGTGCCATCGCTCAGGTCGAGGTGCACTCTGCTGTTCGTAGACGACAGAGGGCGGGCGATCTGACCGATGAATCGGCAGATCAGGCTCTAGAGCGATTCGACACTCACCTCAGAACCAGGTTCTTACGCCAGGCAATCAGCGATCAGACCTTAGACTTGGCATCGGACCTGACCGCAAGATATTTTCTGCGAGCGTATGATGCCATGCAGCTCGCAGGATGTCTCACTCTCAAGAACGAGTCTCTGGAGTCGCCGATCTTCGTATGCGCCGATCAGCGACTTCTGGATGCTGCCCAATCCGAGGAATTGGTGGTACTGAACCCGGAAGACTAGAAGGCCATCCACCGCCTAATCTCCTCGGCTATCCGGTGCTCTTCTTTGAGCGTGATCCGGTAGGGGCGCGTCGGCTTTATCGGCTCTTTGCCCTCCAGCACGGCGATGTGAGGTGGCCCGCTGCCCCAGTTGCTTTCTTCCTTGCGTCTGGGTACTACATGCATGTGGAAGTGAGGCACTTCCTGCCCGGCTATCACGCCATTGTTCTGGATCAGATTCAGCCCGTCGGGATCGTACGCTCTGATCTGCGCATCCGCTACCCTGCGTACTGCACGCATGATCGCAGTCATCTCTTCATCGGTGAGATCGAGCAGCGTCGGCGCATGACGACTGGGGATGACATAGACTTGTCCCCACTCGAACTGGCTCCAGTTCACGAGGGTCAGTGTCATCTCTGTCGCCTCGACGATGCCCTTCTTCTCGCGCCCGGCGACCACCTCGCACATGAAGCACGGATCGTCTGGATGGGGCTGACGCCCGCGGCGCACTCCACCCGGACCGGTAGGGACTTCGATCGGCATTTGGGCCTCCACGCCAACTACGCACAAAAGTCTAGAATGCTCTAGATCCCCCCGCGCTGGTCGCCCCCTGTTGTACCATACTTCCCACATCAGACAGTGGGGGAGCTTATGATTATTAGAATCTACACCGGCGACGATGGACAGTCGCACTTCGAAGAGCAGGACATGGAGAACGGACCCTATCCGTGGGGTGAGCTGAGAGAGGCTACCGGCGTGATCTTCAACCAGTCGCAGCCGGGATCGTTCAGCGACTGGCACAACGCGCCGCGCAGGCAGTTTGTCATCACGTTGTCCGGCGCAATGGAGATCGGCATTGCCGACGGCACGCTCCGACAGTTCGGCCCAGGCTCGGTGCTGTTCGCCGATGACCTGACCGGGCAGGGACACACCACGAGGACGGTAGGAGACGAGCCGAGACTGTCCGTATCGGTGCCCATCCCTTAGCCTCGTCACGCTGCGATTCCCAATAGGAGTCGCCCGTTGTAGTATAGGGAAAGTCACCCCGTACCCCGATACGGGGCCGGAACCCAAGTCTCGGAGGACTTCATGATTACGCGACTCTATACAGGCGATGACGGGCAATCGCATTTCGAGGAGTTGGATATGGACACCGGTCTGTATCCCTGGGCTGAGTTGAAGCAGGCGACCGGCGTCATGTTCAGGCATGACGAGCCGGGAAAGTTCATCGACTGGCACGTTGCTCCAAGACAGCAGTTCATCATCACGCTGTCAGGGGAGGTGGAGATCGGTCTTGGCGACGGCACGCTCCGCCGCTTCGGCGCCGGCAACGTGATGCTTGCAGACGATCTGACCGGTCAGGGGCACACCACCCATGCGGTCGGCGACGTGCCTCGGGTTTCCGTAGCGATCCCGGTTGACTAGATCGCATCCGGAATCCACGGGTGGAGGGTGACGCCAACTATGGCAAGACCATTTGGATGCGGTGCTATCGGATAGTTGTTGGCGAATAGTGGACGGCAGCATGAGGAGGAAAACAATGGCTTCGAACGGGCATCAAACGCATGTTTACGTCGGACTGGCGGGTGAGGGAGAGAACATAGCCCAGGGAGGAATGCTCAGACGCTCAGAGGGTGATGACGAGTGGGTGAGCATAACGAACGGACTGCCCGAAGAGCCGCAGGTCAGGGCGCTGCTGGTGCATCCCGACGATCCCGCGGTCATCTATGCTGGAACGCAGCTTGGCGTGTATCGGAGCGGCGACCGCGGAGATCACTGGGAGGCGCTCCAGGCTCCCGGGGACGGGATGGACGTCTGGTCGATGGCGTTCCACCCGAGCGACCCCGACATCATCTACGCTGGGTACGAGCCGTGTTCGATCTCCAGGACCGAGAATGGCGGCGAGTCCTGGTCGAAGATGGACACAGAGCGCGTGAAGTATCCAAACGTGACGACGTATATGCAGCCGCTGGCCAAGCGTGTCATTGGAATCGCCGTAGATCCCTCCGATCCGTCGGACATGTACGCCTCCGTCGAGGTTGGCGGACTGCTGGCGAGCAGGGATGGGGGCGATAGCTGGGACTCGATCACCGACGGCCTCTATACCGAGAACCACACGGTCGATCTGCACGGCGTGCAGGTCAGCTCCGCCGCTCCGGGGACCGTGTTCATCATCGCTCAGGTGGCGATGTTCAGAAGCCGGGACCGCGGGACTCGCTGGGAGCACATACGATTCGGCGAGATGTTCCCCGGCGGGTCTTACTGCCGTGGGCTGATCGTCGCGCCCGACGACCCTAAGACGCTTTACCTGGCCGCTGGCGCCGGTGGCGGAGGCGCGCCCGCTGGCACTCAGGAGGAAGGGGCGCTGTTCAGAAGCAGGGACATTGGCGAGAGCTGGCAGAGACTTGAAATCGGGGACACGCCGCCCAGCCGTATGTTCCAGATCGCCATCGACCGCGCCGCGCCGTCGAACGTGTTCTGCGTCACCGGCTATGGGCACTTCTATGAAAGCTCAGACGGGGGCGATAGCTGGGCCGGGTCGCAGCTTCCCACGGAGTTGTCGCGTAGTCGGCACGTGTACCCGATGGCGGCCGGGTAGTTGTTGCTGGTTGGGTTGGTATGCACATTCCCTCGTCATTGGCATGAAGGTCCCCTCTCCCCCTACGGGCTGACAGGGGTAGGCAAAGTTAATTTTCAGGCTTGAGCTACAGCCAACTGGCCCCCTCTCCCTCAGGGAGAGGGTTGGGGTGAGGGCGAAGCCCACTTTCATTGCTCCCTGTGCAATTCTGAACTGCATAAAGCAAAACTATCTGGAAGCGATACCTAGTTGGGAGATCTGAAGCTGATGTCTGAAACTCCGATGCACTACATGAATATCACGGAGCTTGCCGGGCTGATCGGGTCGGGCGACCTTTCGCCGGTAGAGGCGACCCAATCGATGCTCGACCGCATCGCCAAGCTGGACGGCCATCTGAAGAGCTACGCCACGGTGATGGCAGACCACGCTATGCTGCAGGCGCGACGAGCGGAGCAGGAGATCGCGGACGGCGCATACCGCGGGCCGCTTCACGGCGTTCCTATCGCGGTGAAGGATCTGTGTTTCACCAGCGGCGTTCGCACGATGGGCGGCTCGAAGGTGTACCTCGACCACGTCCCGGAGTTCGACTCGACCGTGGTGGCCAGATTCGAAGCCGCCGGAGCCGTGCTGCTGGGCAAGCTGAATCTGACCGAAGGCGCGATGGGCGGCTACAACCCCGCATTGCAGATTCCGCTGAATCCCTGGGACAACGACCGTTGGACCGGATCGTCGTCGAGCGGGTCGGGATCAGCCACCGCCGCCGGGCTATGCTACGGGTCGCTCGGCAGCGACACCGGCGGCTCGATCCGGTTTCCGGCAGCAGCGTGCGGAATCGTCGGCATCAAGCCGACGTGGGGCCGGGTCAGCCGCTACGGCGTCCTGGCGCTGGCTGAGTCACTCGACCACGTTGGTCCGATGACGCGCAGCGTCGCTGACGCGGCCATCATACTTCAGGCCATCGCGGGCTACGATCCGATGGATCCCACGTCGCTCTCTGCCCCTGTCCCGGACTACATGGACGGAATCGATGCTGGTGTCGAGGGCGTCAGGATCGGCTACGACCTCAATCACATCACAGATGGCGTGGACCCAGAGTTGACCCAGGCCGTGCTGGACGGAATAGCTGTACTGAAAGGTCTTGGCGCGGAGATCGTGGAGATCGAGATGCCCGATGTGGACAGGTATCTCCCTGCGTGGCCTGTGCTATGCTCAGCCGAGGCCGTGGCAGCCCATCGCGAGAACTACCCCGACCGGCGTGAAGACTACGGCCCGTGGTTCCGGGGATGGCTCGACATGGGCGCAGCCAAGTCAGGGGCGGACTACGCCGAGGCGAACAACATGCGCGCCGAGTGCAACGGCCTCGTGAGGGAGGCGTTAAGCGACATCGACCTTATGGCGTGTCCTCCCACTACCGGCCCTGCGTATCCGGTGACTCCCGAGATGCTCTACGGCGAGATCGACACGAGACGCGGCACGGCATTCCAGAGGTTCACGGTGCCGTACGACTTCAACGGCACGCCGACGATCTCAATCCCATGCGGGTTCAGCTCCGACGGACTGCCGCTGAGCCTTCAGCTAGTGGGGAAGCACCTGTCCGAGCAGCTGCTGTGCAGAGCCGGCCACGCTTACGAACAGGCCACCGAGTGGCACACCCGCAGGCCTCCAGAGCCGTAAAGACAGGTTACATCCCTATATGTGGTGTAAGACCGCGTCATCCTGTGATGTTGGTCAGGCCTTGTTGTGTGGTCGAGTCGGGTAAGTATTTCATACACTCGTCGCCCACAGTTACCTGCACGCATTTCCCACAACTGTTCGGGATCGGCTGTTTTCGATATCTCCCTCTATGATTATCGAGAGATTTGTGAGCTCGTCATAGTGACAACTCTCTACTGACGTTGTTGAGGCATAGCACATGATAGCCAATAATACAGTTGCGGCTATCAAGCCGCCTATCGCCCATGGTCGCCACTGGGATGTTCCGTCAGATGGCTGTCGATTTTGGCCTGCCTGACCAGCATACTCTGGGCCATCTAATCCTGGCGACCTTTGATTGGTGGTTGCTGGTCTTGGCGGGGTCGGTGGAATTGTTGGAGCGGGGCGTCTCGTCTCTTGAACTGACGGAGTAGGTCGCGATACTCTCTGGATCGGAGGAGTCTTTTCCTCTATCTGTCTGGTACCAAAGGAGTAGCCGTAGTCGCATGTTATGGATTTAGGAGGATTGATTAGCCCGCGGCTAGAGCACTGCACTGCATACTTGACTCCTACGTTGGTGTGGGATCTGCACTGTGCATGTCACCGTCGCCATTCTAGTCTCGACTTTGTACAAAATCGAGACTAGTGATTCATGATCCCTCAGAGATGAGTCTCTTGGCATACCTAAAGCACTTCAGAGCTTCGGATTCAATGTAGCGAGACAAGTGATGGCAAAATACGGTAGGAGCGCCCTGAAACGTGGAGACCCCAAATGTTTGATGGCCTCTGCCATGGTTGTGTTCAACATCCTCCCAACTGATGTTGAATATCTTCGAGGCCTTGTCGCCGAAAACGATGACCACTTTGGGCTTGATCACCTTGACCAGCCGTTCTACCCAGTATTTTGAATGGTCACGCCAAACTGGGTAAGGCCCAGTTTTCCTCATCCAGCGTCCCGCTTGACCATCTGGCGCCTGAGGAAACACGGCTGGAAAGGCCATAGCGGAAGATTGGAGAGAAGAATATAGGCCTGTGGCACGGCACAGCTTTCTAAGTGCTGTGCCGAACCTATGCGGGCTATCAATGTAGAGCAGCTTCTCTGGCCAAGTATCTTGCACGTCACGGTAAGTGTGGCCTCCACCTTGAAATGACAGGAGCAATAGATCGGGTTGTGGAATCGAAGGCCCATACGAGATTAAGAGGCCGTGCTTTACGACCGAGCCTAGTTTAGGCTCCTTGAGCATTTCATGCGTTGCCGAATATGCCTCGCGTAGCAGGCCTTCTATCGCATTAGACATTCTTATCCTTTCGAGTAATCTACTTCCAGAACTCTGTCCAGTATGGCTCCTCTTCTACCCAGGATATTGCTGTTCGGCGGCGGCCACACAAATGAACAGGCGTAATTGATTAGCGGAGTCGGAGGGGGGAGGAGGTTCAGATTGAGCGGGCGTGGACAGGCTCGGCGCTGAACACACCGCACAGACCATCCACCACCGGCTGACCACCACCATTCCTATACAGTGTCCTGATTACACTGGTGAACGCACTGAACGCATCGGCGCCAGCTTCATTCCTGGAGCAGTGCGAGACCTTCCTCGCTATCACAGCTCCACGCAGCGCCCGCTCCGCTCTGTTGTTCGTCGGCTCTATCCCAGGATCGTCCAGAAAACGCAGCAGATTCCCACGATCGTCCTGCCAGCCAAGCTCGTTCTGAAGCCTCCCGTTGTCACGATCAGGCATCGGGCGATCTCGCAGATGATAGCTCACCTCTTGTCTCAACCGCTCGGTCTCCCCAGTATAGTCCGCCACCTCTCCACGTCGTTGTGACTCACGCAGCTGCATTGCCTCTCTGAGCAGGCCGCTCAGACGCTTCCCGAAGCTGCGCCCTCTGCCCACCTTGGTCTCGACCACCTCACTGATCGAGCGCAGCACGTGAGCCAGACACTTCTGTTGTCTCACTCCCGACAGAGCCCGCGCATCGTAGCTTCGAGCTCGGTCGGTCACCATCACTCCCGCATAGTCGCCCGGAACAACCTCCCTAACCTCCTCGTTGCGGTGACGACCGCGCACCTGGTACACAGTGGCATCATCGGTCTCGAACGCCATCACAAAGGCACCCTCTCCGCCAACTCGCCAGCCCGTGTCGTCAGTGTGGACCACCGCGCTCTCACGCACAGACTCCCGAAGCCGCTGGTACGCATCTCCCACAGCGCCCCTCGCTCGTCGCAGAGCGTCCTGCGTGATCGCGCTCTGGCTCAACTCAACTCCGGTCAGCGCTCTGAGCACGACGGGTACCCTCCGCACCGGTATGCCCACTCCATAGTGGAGCATGTGAGCCGCAGCCATCACTCGTCTTCCCACCCGATGGGCGCTCGCACCGTACTGGTCAGGTCCAACGTCGGGATGCCGCCCTCGCACACGCCTGCCGCACGACACGCATCGGCATACCTGCACACGGTACTCTGTCACCTGCGGTCTGGGCATCGGGGGAATGTCGGTCACGTACGCAAGGCTCTCTCCCTCATGTTCGAGTATGCCTCCACATCCGGGACAGCTTTCCGCCGCTACCGCAACGTCAACAGGCGGTGCTGTCAGCTCGTCCACCGCCGGCGGCTTTCTGTAGCTGAAGTTCCCCTTCCCGGGCTTTCGACCCGGACGCCTTGGCTTTGAGGTCCGCTCGCCCTTGGAGAATGGCGCTGCCTGGCGCTTGCCCGCTCGCTGCGCTGAGGCGAGTTGCTTGCGAAGCTCCTTGATCGTCGCCGTCAGACGCGCGACCTGGCCTTGCAAGCGGTCGACGATCAGGTCGTCGTGTTCACAGGGAGGGCGGTCTTTGTCGGTACACATGGCCGAAGTATAAGAACATGACCTGCCGACTGCAATCTCACCAACCACTACCGCTAATCAATTACGAACAGGCAACCGAGTGGCATTCCCGCAGATCGCCAGGGCCGTAAAGACGGCCGGCTACCAAATATCTCCATCAGGAGGAAGTTGAACACATCCTACAATGGGCTCAACTTCATTCGGGGTCAAATGTGGACATAGGCTTTCCAATAGGTGGAGGTGGTTCACGCATACCAAGTAACGTGCGCACAAGGTCCTGGTAGTTTTGCTCGCTATACTGATCGTTCGACAGGTCAGAGTAAACCTTGCCACTAAGCCAAGATGGCGCGGCGTTCTTCCAAGTGTTACTTCTTAACACAGGTATGAACTTCCGGTTGTTCCTGTCAGTCATCATCTCGGCTGTCAAAACGTCCCCTTCGTAACCTACACCACCCTCACGTTCCTCAGAACGTGCCTTGTAATTTGGGGTGCATACGATCAGCACAAATTGGCTCTCACGGACTGCGCTCTCCATAAATCCCGGCAGCTGGTCTCCATACACCGCCTCCCACTGATCAAGGGTAACGTCTATCCCGTCCGCTCGTAGGCGAGTGGCAAACTCCTTCACCCAATCCTTGTGGTCATCGCTGTCCCAGGAATACGACAGGAATACCTTTGGAACTAGGATCGACCCTTGCCCTCTCCTGACATCGCCTTCGTCAATTCCCTTTTCGACTTTAGCGGCTAGAACTCTAACGGCCTCGGACTTGGCGGCAAACTCTTCGGGGGTCAGTGGAGTCGAGACCTCTACTTTACCCACCCTAAATTCGACGCTGAGCGGGTACAAACACTTTTCGTCATCCGTCCTATAGCAGCGCGCAGCAAAAACATCTTCAAATTCGCCGGTTACACCCAGCCCCTCTCTAACTGCGGCTAGGACTTCGCCTATGGAGTCCTCTCGCTCATCGGGGCGAGGCATGGCTGCGTCATCACAGTCCACTACGAAAAGCCGTTCGGTACCGTCATATTCAGTCCTGATGCATTGCCCGTCGATAGCGGGAAATGAGCGCATGTCTTCTTTGATCTGAATCACGACAAAGATCTCGGTCTCGGCCTTTTTCAAATATGGATCGCATTTGCTTAGCAGGGTCTCGGGGAAACTTACGTCCAAGTGATATTGGTCTGAGAAATCCTCCTCTGCCAAGTACTTTAGAGGGTCTGTGACTATGGCTGCTTTAAGGCCGGAGGTGGACTGGACGACTACAGGGGAAGTGTGGCCTTGCTTGACGAAAAATCCGGGAACCCGGTAGACGATTGTGCGCAAGTATTCGGAGATGCGACAGTCAATGGAAGTCCCCATCATCTGGGCAAAAGCTACAGTGATTCCCATACCTCTATGACCTTCTGAAATACACTTGTACCCTACACAATTGTCTGTGGAGAGTCTTGGCGAGGTTTGTCTTTGCGAAGTTAAGGGGCGAGATTACGATGCAATTGTCCAACGTTTGCCGATTTACGAACAGAGTTGGATCGTGGACTATGCTGCGGCCCCTTCGGGGAGCCTGTAATGATTCGCCTGATCGGAGCCAGTCTACTTCTCGGCCTTATCTCAAGCTGAAACTTCTTACCGGACCCCCGCGGACCTGCCTCCGTCCACCATGTAGACGCCGCCGGTGCAGAAGCTGCTGTCGTCGCTGGCGAGGAACAACATCAGCTGCGCCACTTCTTCTGGTGTCCCGTATCGTTCCAGCGGTATTCGCGATGCCGCGGCCTGTTTCACCACATCGACGGTTACCGCCGAATCGTCCATGGATGCCACACGCATCTCCTCTATGGAGCGCATCATCCGGGTCTCGATCGGCGACGGATTGACTGTATTGGCCCGAATGCCGAACGGCGCCCCCTCCAGCGCGGCGGTACGCATCAGGCCGATAACCGCGTGCTTGCTGATGCCGTACGCCGACATATCAGGGGTCCCGGCGAGGCCGGCGCCTGATGACGTGATGACGATGCTGCCGCTACCGCCCTGGTTCATCACCGGCATCACGTACTTGACCCCCAGCCATACTCCGCGCACGTTGACCGCCATGACCCGGTCGAAAACATCTATGGGATAGTCGGTTATCGGAGACATGACTCCCTCGATTCCCGCGTTGGCAAGGAGCACGTCGATGCCGCCCCAGCGCTCCACGGCTGCGTTGACATACGCTTGGGTCTGGTCAGGCTGAGTCACATCGGCCACGATGTAGCTGGCCCTGTCTTCGCCGATCGACCGAACAGACTCCTGGAGCGCGGCCTCGTCGAGGTCGACCAGCGCCACTCGCGCCCCCTCTTCCACAAACAGCTTCGCCGCAGCCCGGCCGATACCACCAGTGGCCCCTGTAATCACTGCAACCTTTCCTTCGAGACGCGTCATGTGAAATCTCCTTTTTGTAGTCGAGTGTCCTTGGCCTGTCTGGTGTTTGTACCACTGGGCACATATTTCGACAAGCGCTGTAACTCGGACGAGGCTGTGTCAGAGATTAGAAGGGGTCAAGTCCCCTCTCCCTTAGGGAGAGGGCTGGGGTGAGGGTGAAAGGTTTTGACCAGCAAGCTACGTGGCATTACTATGCCCTTCTGGGTTCCGGCTTTCGCCGGAATGACGAAGTAACGCAAAGGTCTCTGCGGCGCTCCAATTCCATCACTCACTCTTCGCTTGACCGCGCCGCCGTGCACCCCGGCGGAGGAACAGCCAGGCCAAGAGACATATCACGAAAGCCAGTAACCCGATCACCACAACTGCGATAGTAAGGACTCTGCCGCTCAGGTTCTCGGCGATGCTGTCGACACCGCCCAAAACCCCAAACTTCGAGCGAACCACGGACACCGAAATGGTGTTGAGAATGTCCGGCCTCGTCTCATCAATCAGGCGCTGCGTCGCGATGGCCTGGAGGTTATCGAGAACCGAGGCGGAAGCTGTAAGTTCCAGTACGACAACCGTCTTTATCTGAGCAGTCGACGAGTCGAACGAAGTAGAGGCGTTGCGCACCCCAGGAGACCTGAGCACCGCATAGTGTACTGCTGGAATCGCCCTCTGAAGTTCCTCCTCAGTGAAGCCCAGGTCAGTGCGCACCTCAACGGATATGCCACTGTGGCTGTTCCTGAATATGTCGAGTATGTCTAGTGCTGCCTTCGGAGGCTGTCCTGCAAAAGCGATCCGCGCGTGACGAGGCCCTACGATTTCCGCTCCGGCAAAATCCTGTGGGCCCACTTCGCGGATTGTCGAGGCCATCTTGGAGAAGTTGTCGTGCCAAGCATACCGATCGATAGCCTCCTGCAGTGATATGCCATCCCGGTCGGCGATGAACTGCAAGTCCTGTAACTCCGCGTCACTAGGAGGGTCATCGATTTTCGTAGGTGTCTGCTCCGGCGGGGGTGTACCAACGTCCCCTGCATCCTGAGCGTGGACGACGCCGACAGTCATTGTGATCAAGGCGCCGAAAATAGATAGAGCTATGAGCAGCGCTTTGAGGTTGGTACTGTGTCCACTTCTCATGGCCAACCCTGCGTCCGAGATGGTCGGACGAACCGATTCGTGTAGTCGAGGGAAACTGGTAGACGAAGGGAATTATATACCTGACTAATCAGGATACATTTGCGTGGGCTAAATGCCCATCTGACGGCTCTGTGACCGTCGGCGGGATACCATTCTCGATGGGGTCATTCCCACCCGCCAATGCTCCATCAGGGATGTTCAACGCCGCGTTGTGGTCGGCGTCCATACGCAGTCCACATGCACGACACATGAACAACTCACCAGAGCGGTTCTCTTTTCTTCTGTCTCCACGGGACGAGAACGTCTGAGAGGTCCCGTGGGGGCAACCTTCACAATCACAGTACCAGCACTCCCTTCTGTCAACATGTCGGCGGTTTCGCCCGGAAAGTGTGCAGTGAATGAGGCGTCCCTTTGGGTGTCTCACTTCACTAGCCAGAAGTCTCCCCAGCGGCAGTCAACGCTAATCATCCGGCCTATCTGCCTGCCGTAGTCATCGTCCCGGTGTACGCCGCGGCCCTTGAGTTTGACGCTCCGTTCCGACATATCGTAACGTCCGACCTGTACTACGGTCTTCCCGTCTTGGTCCAGAACCCTAACCTCGCCGTCTGTTTCCTCCATCGTGTAGTCGGAAGGCCAGACTGCAATTCTTCCGCGAACATATATGCAGCCATTCACCATTTCCAGACGACCTTCGATGTAGGAGACGCTCGTTACTCCCTCGTTGTGCTCAGGGAACATAACTGGCAGGTCGAAGTTCCTGATTGTGATTGGCGCGTGCAGACGCGCGTCGCATTCCGGTATGTATCGCCCACCAGACCCCCCTCCCGCAGCGAGCAGCGTCATTTTCAACATGTCTCCGACACGAGCCACCGTTCGCCCGCCACCATTGCGAACCTCGATCATTCCATCTTCGACATGGGGATGAAACCCGGGCGGCCAGGAGATCACGTGCCTTTCTTCAGCATCGCCTCTCTTCCAGATCATCAATAGACAGTCGCCCTCCATGACCATTTCGCCGGGACCTGTATATCCAACGGCGGGGACCGCCACTGTCGCCGACCTCTGCCAGGTCACGCGGCGTCGGAAGACGACATCGGAGTTCGGCACGGAAAGTTCGGTTGGCTCGTCCGGGCCGACCACGGTAACGTCATCTCCAACCATGTAGTAAGGACCCACACACTCGGCGGGAACACTCTCCTCGATCTGGCGGGCGTGGTCGCTGTCGGAGCGAATGATTCGGCCCGACAGTCGGACTTCCTCCCCTACACTTGCGGCTACCGCGCCCGTCCGGTCCCTTACGCTTACGGAGTCGCCTTCCTGGTACAGCTCGAACCCGACTGGCCACACTAACAGGTAGGAAGGATTGGGTTCGTTTAGGTCGTGGCCGAGGCCGCGCAGGCAGTCATCTGCCATGGCCAGTTTGGCCTTGACATGCCCAAGTCCCCAGTCGGTTGGCAAAGGTCTGTCATGCGTCGGGAAAACGGATACCGAATCGTCACGAATAGTAGGTGCTGACACAGTGTCGTCATCGTTTCCACCACACACGGCGAGGAACAGCGACGCAGCCAGGAGGGTCACGGGTAAGAGAATCCATCTGTCTAATCTCTTTCTTATCTCATACCTCACCATGCAATCCCAACAGGTTTGTGGCGGGGTCTCTGAACCGGATTCCCGCATGACGGCCTCTTCAAGAATGCTACGCCTGACAGGATTGTCTCCTCAGAGACGTTCCTGCAATTCCCTACACCTTGCTGCCATAAGGACAACCTGATTAGTCAGGTATGTAATTCCCTAGACGAAGGGACAGAGCGTTGTGGGAAGGGAAAGATTACCGGCTGCCGGCGGACCTGCCTCCATCGACCATATAGACGCCGCCGGTGCAGAAGCTGCTGTCGTCGCTGGCGAGAAACAGCATCAGTTGCGCCACTTCCTCGGGGGTCCCGTACCGTTCCAGCGGTATGCGCGTTGCCGTGGCCTCTTTCACCACATCGACGGTTACTGCCGAATCGTCCAGGGCTGCCACACGCATCTCCTCTATGGAGCGCATCATACGGGTCTCGATCGGCGCTGGATTGACGGTGTTGACCCGAATGCCGAACGGCGCCCCTTCCAGTGCGGCGGTGCGCATCAGGCCGATAACCGCGTGCTTACTGGTATTGTATGCCGACATTTCCGGGGTCCCGCTGATGCCTGCCCCGGAAGAAGTGATAACGATGCTGCCGCCTCCCTGCCGGCTCATCACCGGTACCACGTACTTGATCCCCAGCCATACTCCGCGCACGTTGACCGCCATAACCCGGTCGAAAACGTCTATGGGATAGTCGGGTATCTCAGACAGAACTCCCTCGATTCCCGCGTTGGCCAGCAGCACGTCGATGCCGCCCCAACGCTCCACGGCTGCGTTGATGTACGCTTGGGTCTGGTCAGGCTGAGTCACGTCGGCCACGGTGTAGCTAGCCCTGTCTTCGCCGATCGACCGAACAGACTCCTGGAGCGCGCCTTCGTCGAGGTCGACCAGCGCCACTCGCGCGCCCTCTTCCGCGAACAGCTTTGCTGCAGCCCGGCCGATACCGCCGGTGGCACCCGTAATCACGGCTACTTTTCCATTCAGGCGAGACATGTCAGACCTCCTTTCGTGTAATCGATCGTATTCCCAAGCGTTCTTGGCCTGTCCAGTGTTTGTACCATCGTCCACAATGGTTCGACAAGCGCCGGAATCTGGACCCACGTTGTGGTTAGAACATAAGACGTAGAGGTATCGTCCCTCGGGTCTGGCTGTACTGTCGCTGTTGGAGGTAGGGGCGGTTCGCGAACCGCCCCTGCTACGCGCCGGGCGTTCTCGGGTCCAGGGGGACGAGCTTGCTCACTCCGGCCGCGTCCTCGAACGGCGCTCCTCTGAGTCTTCAGCTAGTGGTGAAGCACCTGTCCGAGCCGCTGCTGTGCCGGGCTGGCCAAGCCTACGAGCAGGCCACCGAGTGGCACAACCACAGACCACCCGAGCTTTGGGGGCCCACTGCATTTGACTGGATGGATTCGAGCTTCTGCTGGCTTCTATTCATCACCCAGGGAATTGCACAAGGCGTCCCGCTTAAGGTCACGCTCTTTGTGCGATTCTCGTAGGCGTGGACTTGGGAATTGAGCATCTGTGACTTCGGAGGAAATGGCCCGGTATCAGGTCGGCCTCTAGCCGTGTTTGGGAGGTGAAGAGTCTCTGCCTAAGTGTTTGTTGAACCATGCGAGCATACGTCTCATGTACTCTTCCCGTAGGGCCGGGTGTCCATCTATGAGAAAGCCATGTCCGGAACCAGGAAAGCGCACGAACTCTACCTCTTTACCCAGTCGCTTGAGCGCTACGAAGTACTGCTCGCTCTGCTCGATGGGGCACCTGTAGTCGTCTTCGCCATGCATCAAGAGCACAGGTGTCTCCACGTTGGATGCGTAGGTTAGAGGCGAGTGTTCCAGGAAAGGGTCGACTCCTTCCATTGGCATCCCTCCCCACTGAGTTTCGCCGAAACTCGTTCCAATGTCGGACGTGCCGTACATGCTGTGCAGGTTGATACACGGAGCGCCGATGACGGCAGCCTTGAACCGCGTGGTGTGTCCAACAGTCCAGCTGGACATGAATCCGCCATAGCTGTACCCGTTGACTCCCAGCCGCGTGGAATCCACGTATGGCTGTTCGCATAGTTCATCCACCGCAGCCATGATGTCCAGATAGTCCTCACCGCCCCAGTCTCTCAAGACCGCCCTGGCGAAGTCGGGTCCATAAGACGAGGACCCCCTGGGGTTCACAGCCAGAACAATGTACCCGGCTGTGGCGAGGACCTGCTGCCTCGGATCAAATGAGTCGGAGAATCTGCCCTGGGGCCCACCATGGATATCCACGATGAGAGGGTAGCGCTGTGAGGGGTCGAATGCGGGAGGATATGAGATCCGAGACTGTATCTGCATTCCACCTCTCTCGAGGGTGGACTTCTGCATAGCGGCGGGTGGGTGTTCCGTGAAGTACTGACGGTTGTAATCCGTAAGTTGGGTCTCGGACCCACTATTGGTATCCATAAGAAACAGGTCTCCTGACGAGCGTGGGCTCACGGCGACAACGACTGCCTTCCCTGCGCTTGAGTCGAAACTAACGGCTGTGTACTGAACGCCACCGCCTGAGACTATGTCTAGGCTGTCTGCGCCGGACTTGGTTCGACACAGATAAGATTCACCGTGACGGTCGGCGACCACCAGAATTCGACCATCCTGAGTCCAGCGGAGTTCGCTCATTGGTAGAACTGGCGTGAACTCACCGCCGGAGACTGGTTGTGGCTGTCCGCCATTCTCTGCAACGAACAGACATGTCTGCCGTGGATCGCCGATATCGTCGTCGTTGCCGATCACGGCGAGCTTGTCTCCGTCTGGCGACCATGCGAGTGCCCCGTACAAAATGCTTTGACTAAAGCAATGTAGGCCGCTGGACCACTCCTGGGGCTCTCCTCCGTCAATCGAGACAACGTAGACCTCCGCGTTCCATGAGAAGTCCCGGTCTGCGGACCGGTCGGAGATAAACGCTATGCTGGCGCCATCCGGGGACCATGCAGGCGCAAATACCTCTCCTTCGCCGTGGGTTACCTGGCGTGTCGCCCCTGTTTGTGCATTGATGATAAATAACTGACGGAAGCAGTCTCCACGCCAACCCATAGGGTCGCTTCGGTATCGGATGCGTTGAGCTACCTTTACCTGGGGATGTTTCTTGGGATCGTGGTCGTCGGGAAGCCGGTCAGGGTCAACATCGGACGTAAACGCCAGGTATCGTGAGTCTGGGGACCAAGCGAATTCCTCGACGCCTCCACTCACATCGGTCAACTGCCTGGACTCTCCCCCTGAGCTAGGGATCAGCCGCAGCTGCCTGCTGCCGTCGGCATCGATCCTGATAAAGGCGATAGTATTTCCATTGGGAGCGAATCGCGGAGTGACGTCCTGATCCCCGTGCGTAAAAGCCAGCGTTCCACCATCTGGCAGTGACATCACCACTATCTGCGACTGGGTCTCCATCTGTTCCCGGTCGACTGCGGACTTGGTGAAGACCAAGCTCTTCCCATCAGGTGACAGCGAAGGGTGAGAGACAGTAGTCACCTCGTAGATATGGTCCGGTGAGATGGGGATCTGCACAGCATTCTCCTCGCGGTACTGGTAGTGAAGTGGTGTTGAAACTTGGCGTTAACCCATAGTGTCTGAACTGTGATTTAAGTTGAGCTGCTGGCCGCCGAAGTGGACTTACATCCGTCTCCGTATCACTGGATCGAGCGAGTCACGAAGCGCATCCCCCACGATGTTGAGCGCGAGCACCGTCAGCATAATGGCGACCCCCGGGAAGGTAGTTATCCACCATGCCTGTCGGAGGAAATTCCGCCCATCTGAAGCTATCGCACCCCACTCTGGCGTAGGTGGTTGGGCACCCAGACCCAGGAAGCCAAGAGCTGCGGCGACCACGATGGCCTCGCCAACACCGAGAGTCGCCAACACGATAATCGGAGCGAAAACGTTCGGTAGTATGTGCTTCCGCATAATGCGAAGATCGGTACATCCTGCGGCGCGGGCGGCGTCAACGTAGACATTCTCCTTGGTGGAGAGCACAGATCCCCGAACGAGCCTGATGTAGATGGGAACAAACGCAATTGCCACGGCTAGCATGAGGTTCCGAATGCTGGGTCCCATTACCGCGACTACGAAGAGTGCCAGCAACAGAGACGGAAAGATCAGTAGTAGGTCTGTGGCGCGCTGGATGATGAAGTCACTCCAGCCGCCCTTGTATCCGGAGAATAGGCCGACAATCGTCCCAATGGCCGCTGCAATACCTATTGTGGTAATGCCCAGTTGCAACGACAGTCGCGCTCCGTGCAGTACGCGGCTGAAGACGTCGCGTCCGAATTGGTCTGCCCCCAGTAGACGCTCTCTATGGGGCCCCTTCAGGACCGAGTCCGGATCTATGATGTTGGGATCATGGGGAGCAATATAGGGGCCAGCGACAGCGATCACTCCGAGAACCAGAAGCATGGCCATGCCGACTATGGCGCCGTGATTCCTGCGCAGGCGCCGCCAACTCTGCGATAGCAAGCCCGCACTTTGGGCCATTGGCAGAGTCGAAGAGGTCTGTTCCGCATCTCTCATGATCCACACGAGTCCTGCTAGTCGTACCTTATGCGGGGATCGATTAGACCGTATATGATGTCCACGATCAAGTTAGTCGTGAGGAACCCCATGGCTATGAACACTATAGTCGCCTGCACGACGCGATAGTCCTGATACAGAATCCCATCGACGAGAAGCCGTCCAATACCTGGCCTGCCGAAAATCGTCTCAACAATCACAGTTCCGCCCAACAGGAATCCGAACTGGACGCCGAGGATGGTGATCACCGGGATAAGCGCATTCCTCATGACGTGCCTATACATCACCACGGAACCGGCCAGCCCCTTGGCGTGCGCGGTCGTAATGTAGTCTTGCCGCAACACCTCCAGCGTGGCTGATCGCACCAGGCGAGCGATCAAGGAAGCGGCGTAGTATCCCAGTGCGAATACAGGCAGGACGAGCCGTTCCAGCCCACCCTGCCCCGTAGCCGGAAACCACCCAAGATGCACAGAGAAGAAAAAGATGAGCAGCATGCAAAGCCAGAAACTGGGCATCGCCAGCCCCGCCACGGCTATCAACATGCTGAGACTATCTACCCATGTGTTCGATCTCAGGGCAGCTAGAAGGCCCAATGGGAAACCGATGGCGATAGCCAGGCCCAGAGCGCCAAATGTCAACTCCAGGGTAGCGGGCAACTGGGTCAGGAGCTCGTCAAATACGGGTCTCCTACTTCGTAGTGAGCGGCCGAAGTCCCCGCGAAGAGCACCTCCCAGAAATCGCCCATACTGTATATACAGAGGATCGTTCAGCCCTAACTGTTCCCGGAGTTGTTCGACCTGGTCTGCGGACACGACGTTCGGTCCCAGAAGAGCCTCCGCAGGGTCGCCAGGCAGCATGTACAACATGAGGAACACGATTGCCGATATAGCCAGCAATGCAAGCGGGAACACCGCCAGTCGTGTTAGTATATAGCGTTGCACGGTTCGCGTACCCTCCGGCGAGGAACATATGGGATCAGTGAACTAGAGGCAATGCTCTCTAGTCCGCGAAAGCCATTTTGGGTGACGTGAGGTTGTGGGGAGGAATCCGCCCGCGGTCTCTACTCTTCTCTAACGTATGCGTCGTAGAGCCAGTGGTAAAAGCCCCGAATGTCAGCCTGGATACCCACGACATTCGATGCGGAAGCAGAGATCCCCACGTTGTCGTGGATCGGATACACTGTCGCCTCTTCCATGGCTATCTTTTGGACCTCTCCATACAACTCAGTGCGTTCTTCTGGGTCGGTCGATTTGGAGGCTTGATCCAGTATGTCGTCCATATGAGAGTCGCTATACCGGGGCCAGTTGAAGCCTGAGTCTATGTTCTTGGAATGGTAGAACTGCTCCAGGATGATCGGATCGCTGGAGACCCAGCCTATTGAGGCCGCGTTGAACTTGCCTGCTTTTGCGGAGTCGATCCAGGTAGAAGAAGCCAGTTCATTCAGCTTCCAGTCAATGCCTACTGTCCTCGCCTGGGCCTGCAATACGGTCAGCGAATCCTTTTGAGAGCCGACATGCCCGGTAACCAACGTGAGGGTCTCGCCGTCCTTCTCATAGAAACCATCGGAACCAATAGTCCACCCCACACTCTCCAGAAGCTCTCTAGCTTTGTCGGGATCGTGTGGATACATGCCTTCGTTGTCGTAGTTGTAGCCAGCGGTGTAGGTGGACAGGGGATTTTCTGTTGGACCCGGAATGCCGAAATTGACGATCTTGCGTACGATTTCTCTGTCCAACGCATGCATCAGGGCCCGCCGGACCACAACGTCGTCAGTGGGAAACAGGCTTGTATTGATCATGACCACGCTGGGAAGCCCAGGCATATTGCCCAAGATGATCTGGTAATTTGGATCGCCTGCCAGCCTTGCAAATTCGGCTGCTGGAACGGCTAGTATGAAGTTGGTCTCCCCCGATTCCAAGGTAGCCATCCGTGTACCCTGTTCGGGAATCATCTTGATTATTATGCTCTCCAAGTAGGCTGGTCCTTGGTGACCCCATATCGGTGGCGCCCAGTTGTAGTCCTCGTTTCGGACCAACTCGATATGGTCACCACGTACCCACTTCTCGAATTTCATGAAACCAGTGCCGACCGGATTTACCCCGTAGTCCTCACCGTGCTTTTCTACCGCTGTCGGCGATACCATGCCAAGGAATGCTTGACTGGCCCCGTCAAGGAATGGGGCGAACGGTGTCTCGAAATTGACGGTGATCGTCTGGTCGTCATGGATATCGCTCCCAGCGTACGGCCCGAGCAGTGTCACTGCGAAGCCTGACTTGGTCTCTGGGTCGCTGATGCGGTCGAAGTTGAATTTCACTGCGTCAGCGTTAAAGGGGGTGCCGTCGTGGAAGGTGACTCCATCTCGTAAATTGAAGGTGTAGCTCAGACCGTCGTTAGATCCCACCCAGGACTCAGCCAGACCTGGGTGGAACGTGGCATCGTGGTTCTCATACACGACGGTGTCGTAGATGTTCATCATCACGCTGTGGGACACGGCCCATGGAGTCACGGCGGGATCAAGATTGTCAGGCTCAAGCTGCATCCCCATGATCATCTGTCCACCCTTCACAACCTCTCTCTCTACCTCCACGACCTTCTCCACTTCCACCTGGACTATCTTCTCAACCTCCTTCTCTACCACCTTCTCTACCTCAACCGCCACCTCCCTCTCGACTATTTTCTCTACCTCAACCGGCACCTCTTTGATGACCTCTTTCTCTACAGTGACGACCCTCTCTCCGGCACACGCGACTAACGCAACAATCACAACCATCGAAATCAATACCGCCCACATCAATCGTCTCATCCTAACCTCTCTTGGTGTCCTCTTCAGTCGAATTCCGATGGTTGGATAAACCTCCTAGTTAGTCACTTGATAATGACGCTAGCCCTCCGTTTCGCACTCAGTGCTCAGATGCACACATTTGGGACTTTACTCCGATATTGGCTCCTACTGACTCCCGACCTCATGAGTGGTGTATTCCTCCCATCTTGGGCCTGGGATGCTGTCCTATTCAGCAAATGCGGGTACAAAGCCTGACGATTTGCAGATGTTCTGGGATGTACTTCATCCAGCACCGATTCTACGTATATCCTCGGCAGTGTCAAGTCTGTGTGGTAGTTCACAAGCCGAGTAACAGGCACCAGTGGTATTCTCTACACAAGTGTAACGACGCTGGAAGAGGGGGCGGCCTTATTCCTTGGCAGAGCCCGCTATGAAAGAGCCGAGGAGACCGCGATGACTGCTCAGTGGTCGACCTCGTCATTCTCGTCCCAAACTTGAAGGCTTCCTGCTCTGTACTGCGCAGCAGGAGCTTGATGGGGTGCTGAATTCGTCCCAGTCAGCCCAGACACCTTTGTTCAACGCTCTGCTTAAGGGGACGAGCGGTGTAAGCATGACCTGCCAGGTCACGAAGAGCTACGCCCCAGGCGTTCTCGGGTTCCGGGGGACGAGCTTGCTCACTCCCGCTGCGCTCTCGAACAGAGCGGACGCGCCGAGAAGGTAGCCCTCCTCTTTCCAGGGGGCGACTATCTGCAAGCCGACAGGCAGGCCTGACTTTGTGAACCCGCACGGCACCGAGATCGCCGGGCAGCCGGTCAGCGTCAGCGCGAAGGTCATGATCAGCCAGCTGATGTAGGTGTCGAACTGCTCGCCGTTCACTTCGGTCAGATACCGGACGTCCACGTCAAACGGCGGCGCGAGCACCGTTGGGCACACGAGCAGATCGTATTCGCCGAAGAACTCGGCAGTCCGGTTGATCAGGGCCCCGCGCTCCAGCTTGGCGCGCGCAACGTCGTCCTGCGACAGCCCGAGGCCGTGCTCGACGTTCCAGATAACTTCCGGCTTGAGCTCCGACCGGTGCTCGGCAAGCAGCGTCCTGTAGTTCGCGACGAACGACACCCCCCTGAGTGTCTGGAAGACCCACTCCGCGTCACCCATGTCTATGCTCGCCTCTTCCACATCGGCGCCGATGTCCCTGAAGTGGTCCATTGCGCTGCGGCAGATTTCGGCGACCTCCGAATCGATGGCGGTCAGACCCAGGTCGGGAGTGAACCCAATGCGGCGGGGTGTCGTCGGGCTATCGACCCAATCGACGAACGACCTCGCAGGCTCCGGTAGGCTGAGAGGGTCTTCGCGATAGGCCCCTGCCTGTGCATCCAGCATCAGCGCTGTGTCGCCAACCGTGCGTCCCATCGGCCCTTCGACCGACAGCGTGCCGAACGGCATTGACCTCGGCCCGTGCGCGACCCTGCCCGGCGTCGGTCGAAGTCCCACGACCGAGCAGAAGCTCGCCGGAATCCGCAGGCTGCCTCCCAGGTCGCTCCCAGACGCCAGCCATACCTGTCCCGAGGCCAGCGCGGTTGCTGAGCCTCCGGACGAGCCGCCGCAGGTCATGTCCGTGTTCCACGGATTGCGGGTCTTGCCGAACACCTCGTTGAACGTGTTCGCGCCGGCGGCGAATTCAGGAGTGTTCGACTTCGCAAGCACCACGCCGCCCCTCGACTCCAGGGTGGTGACGAGCAGGTCGGACGTTTCAGGTACGTGATCGGCGAAGATCGGCGACCCGCGCGTACACAGCACGCCCGCGACGTCCTTCATGTCCTTAATCGCAATAGGAAGTCCGTACAGGTACCCGCGCGGCGTGTCGTCTGGACCAGGGTGCGTCAGCCTTGCAGCGTGTTCCCTGGCCCTGTCGGCGCACATGATCGGGAGGGCGTTGAGAACGCCGTCAGTCTGATCGATGCGCCCGAGGGCCGCGTCGATCAACTCCGGTGGAGACACAGCCCCAAGTCGTAGCTGGTCGACCGCCTCCCTGGCCGTGAGTTCGAAAAGCTCGGACACAGGCTAGACTGTCGCGGTCTTAGAGTGTATGCCGGTCGCTCCGCTTGGCCTGGGTGTGTTGATCTCCTCGGTCTGCGGTGTGCCGTCGGCCTCGTAGGTGCGCACCTCAAAGGTGTGACGACCTTCGGCGAAGGGCCAGTCGTATCTCCAGATCACCCATGTCGTGTCCGAGAGAGGCTTGCGCAGCTGCGCCTCGTGCCACTCTCCCTTGTTCTTGTCTTCGTTGTAGATTCGGACTTCGACCTTGGATATCCCTCTGGCTCCAGCGTGCGCGATTCCGCCGACGGGTATCAGCTTGCTGTCGCCATCTTCTATGACTGCGTCTATGGCCACCGTATCGATGACTGCCGTAGCGTGCATCCGCGCGACCTCGTCCCAGTCCCGCTCCACCCAGTATCCGGGCTTGTACTCGTCGATGACCTGGATGCTGGTTATCCACTTCGGCTGCTTCATGCCGTAGCGGTCCGGGAGCCATATCCTCAGTGGGAAGCCATGATCGAACGGAATGGGACGGCCGTCCCAGTTGTACGCAAGCATGATCCTGGGGTCCGACGCTATCAGGTCGAGAGAGACCGTCTCGAAGAAGCCGTCCTCGCTTTCGATGAACAGGTGATTCGCGCTCGGCAGAGGCTTGAGGTCCGCGAGAATGTCCTGCAGGCTCGCGCCCGTCCAGTACGTCGTGCTGATGAGGTCTCCGCCGACTCGGTTGGAGATGCACGCGAGCGTGACGAACTCGTTGCGAGCCTCGTACCTGTTGCGGATGTCATCCAGGGTCAGCGACATGGGATTTTCGACCGAACCGGTGATTGGCAGTGTGTAGGTGTTGCCGTCGATCACGCTCGGCTGGGAGCGGATGAATATCTTGTAGTGGTCCCTGACGGCAGTGTACTCGGGACGCGTGCCGAGCACCGGCTTTACCGGATCGTCTTCGTTGGGAAGCTCGATCATCCCCGCTGCCGCGCTTTCAGAGACCCTCTCCTTCATTGCGGCAAGCTCGGCTTCGAGTCTCTCTTTCTCGTTGCCTGCCATGACTCGTCCGATGCCGGCTCCGGCCACGGTGATCGTCGCGGTCGCCACTCCCATGCGAACCAAGAACTGGCGTCTGCCCATAACTGTTACCGAACGCTCTCCGTCTTCGGAGACGATGACCGTGCGCTCCGGCTCGATCAGGCGGCGGGCGACAAGCGCCGACGCTGTCCCCCAGGCCACCGATGCGATCATCACCCAGAGGAAATTCAGGGTCGGGTCTATGGTCGACTGGCCGATGCTGAACGTAATGATTGCGACGGGTATGCCGACGATGACACCGCACAGCGCGCCAAGCTGTGGTCGGGCGCTCCAGACTCGTCTCTCCACGAGCGCGAATATGATGATCGTCGCGACGACTCCGGCGCCGAGGAACAGCATGGTCGCCATGATCTGCTCTGCGGTCTTCGCGAAGTCCTTGACGCTCAGCCCTACCAGCATGAGCGTCTCGATCATCGCGTCGATGCCGAACGTCACCAGAGGGCCTGGTAGCATGCCCGCGGTCCAGTCGAACGTGTCGAACGGGGGGAACGACAGATTGAGCCACTTGTCCACGAGGTACAGGATGGCTATGAGCGGAGCCGTGAGGAGGACGCCGGTCAACGCGCCAAAACCGAGGGTTCGCAGTTTCATTGCACCTAGTCCCTCCTCAAATATAGTTTATCTGGGCATTCTTCTATAATTTACGTAGATTTAGTATAACCGGATGCTCGCAGCGGCGCAGACCCAATTTCGTCCCTCAGTCGGCGGTCCACCTGGCGAGCGCACTCTCGTCGATCTCCAGCCCCAGCCCGGGTCGGTCTGACAGCGTGATCGTCCCGCCTTGGGGGATTATCGGATCGACGAACAGCTCAGCGACACGCTCGGACGGCCCGGTGAACTCTTCTGAGAACTCGTGCGGCCTGATCGCGTTGCCGACCGTGCTGTACGCGTGCAGGCTGGCCAGCGAGTTTGCGCCGATGTTCGGGCTGTGCGGCATTATCACCTTGTTGCGTGCGGCGGCCATCTCATAGACGCGCATGATCTCGGACACGCCTCCCACGTTCAGGATGTCGGGCTGGAGTATGTCGGGGTTGCCCAGGTCGAGAAGGTCCCTGAACCGCCACGCCGAGATCTCCTGCTCGCCGGTCGATACTGGACAGTCGAGCGCGTCCACAACCTGCCTGAGCCCCGGGAAGTCGTACTGCGGCAGCGGCTCCTCGAAGTGCGCTACGCCCATCTCCTCCAGCCTGCGCCCCTGCGTGATCGCCGTGGACACAGAGTAGCCGCAGTTGGCGTCGAATCCGAGCGGGACATCGTCCGGCAGCCACTCGCGGCACGCCCGGAAGATTGCGAAGTCATTGTCAGGGTTTGCGTCCTGCCTGTAGTCTCGCCAGTCCATCCTGATCTTGAAAGCGCGGAAGCCCCTCTCGTAGCCCTCCTGCACCTCTTCAAGCATCTCTCCCGGCGACTTCCGCCAGCCGCTGCCCCTGCTCCAGTAGAGCGGGATCTCGGTCCGCGCCGCGCCTCCGAGCAGCTTATGAAGCGGCATACCGGCGGCCTTGCCCATGATGTCCCAGATGGCTACGTCTATCGTCCCGACGATCTGTGAGGGCAGCCTCGTCGCCCGCTCTCCGTCACCGAGCGCCAGCAGCTCCCATATCCTGCGCGGCTGGAGCGGGTCCATGCCAATGAGCAGGGGCTTGATGGCGTCTTCCAGGTAGGCGTTGAAAACGCTGTAGCCGCGCGAGCCTTCGGCGATGCCCCTGATGCCCTCGTCGGTAAAGACGCGGACGAGCATTCTCCCCGGTCTTCCGACGAACGAAGCCGGCGCGTCCTCCGGCGGTCTGAGCAGGCTGGTCTGTATGTCCGTGATCTTCATTTATTGATACCTCTCCGGTTGCTTCGAGAATCTACGTAATCGGCACGATGGGCAGGGTGATGTGTGAGGATCGTTCGGCGTCATGGAAGACTGTCTGGTTGGCGATTCTGGTCTCGTCGTCAACACCGAACTCGTGGCCTGTGTTGGGGTTGCGATCGAATTGCGGGAAGTTGCTGCTCGACACCTCCACGCGGATCTGGTGACCCTTCAGGAATCGGTTGCTGGTCGACCACAGGTCGATGGTGTACTCGTAAACTTCCCCCGGCTCCAGCAGCGACGGCTCCTCCCACGAGTCTCGATACCTTGCGCGGATTATGCCCTGCGCGACGTTGTACGCTACTCCGGTCGGCCCGACGTCCACGAGCTTTGCGGTAAAGTCGGTGTCTGGCGCGTCCGACGCCGCGTACAGCGTCATGCTAACTGGGCCGGTCACTTCGACGTCCTGTTCGAGCGGCTCGGTGGTGTACACAAGCACGTCTGGGCGCCACTCCACCTGCTGCTGGTCGCGCGGACCCATCGAAACCGGCGTTAGCTCTTCGCCGCAGCAGGTGCTTCCGCCGACGGTCATCACCGGATGCTGCGGGTCGTACACGAACTGGTCCGGCGACTCGCCGTTCGGAGGCGTTGCATCGAGCGTTCCGTCGCCGAACAGCGAGTTGGCGTCGCCGCCGCTGTGCAGGTAGTACGGAGTGTACTGGGTCTCCGGGATGGGCCAGTCCGAGGCAGCCCTCCACTCGTTCGCGCCCATGACGAAGACGTTGACGGGCGGCTCGTCAGTCACGCCGTTGTCGATTCCCTTGAGCCAGTAGTCGAACCATCGCAGATGCTCGTTCATCAGGTCGATCTTGACCACGTCTCCGTAGTCCACGTCTCCGGTGACCGTCTCTGTGCCGGCGGCGCCGAGACTGTGTATCCACGGGCCGACGACCACTTTCTGATTGCTCTTGCCGGGTTCCAGTCCATGCTTTTTGACGCCCATGAAGTTATTGAGCGTGCCCTGGAGGAAGACGTCGAACCAGCCACCCATGCCATACGTCGGGACGTCGATCTCGTGGTAGCGCTCCTCGGTGGGTCTCATGCCCTTCCAGTAGTCGTCGTAGTTGGGGTGGGCGACCCAGTCTTTCCAGTACTTATTGACGCGCCCCGCGGCCTCGTCCATGGAGTTCAGCGGCAGATGCCAGAAGAGATTAGAAATGTGGTTGTCTTCGGGGAACCACAGGTACTGGACCCGGTTGGTGCGAGTGTGCATCTGGATCCCGATCCAGCGCAGGTTGAACGCGAGCTGGAATGCACCGCCGGTGTACGCCCAGTTGTGATAGAAGTTGGAGTAGCCGACCCTGGGCACCATCGCCTTTAGATACTTGCTGCGGAGCGGAGCGGCCTGCCACTGCACCATCGCGACGTAGGAGCCGCCCAATGTCCCTAGGTTGCCGTCGCACCACGGCTGGGAGCCGATCCACTCGTGGGTGTCGTACCCGTCCTCGGCCTCGTGCCTGAAGGGGTACCACTCGCCGGCCGAGTCCCAGCGGCCGCGGACATCCTGGCAGATCGCGGCATACCCGCGGGTCGCGAAGTACATGCAGTCCTGTACCATGCCCTCGCTGTTGTTGCTGTACGGAGTCCTTATCAGGACTGCGGGCGTTGGCCCATCAACGTCGGGCAGGTAGATGTCCGTGGAAAGTTTGACCCCATCCCGCATGGGAACATCCACGCCGAGCATCATCTTGACACCGTTGCGAGCCGTTGAACCGTCAGACATACGAACCTCCATCGTGGCGATGAGGCCCATTATACAGAGGAACCCGCCAAGTGGCTCGTCATTGACATCACCACCGCTGCTGTGTAGCTTTCATGCACACTCGGCTGGGTAGGTGGAACGTCACAGTGGCTAGAATTCATCTCAATATCCCTGACACGGACCTAGCTAGGTTCGAGGATCAGGCGCGGCAAGAGGGCAAGACCCTCAGCGAGTGGCTGCTAGACGCGGCCCAAGGAAGACTACGAGATCAACAGCGGGTGCGTCCGTTCGAGTCTCCTGAAGACATCCGGGAATTCTTCCAAGCATGTGACGACATGGAAGGAGCCGGTACCGAGCCTGACTGGAGCGGGCACCTGCAGGCAATTGGCTAGTCTCGTGCCAGCGGCACCGCAGGCACTTGAGTTTCGTAGCTTCGAATGTCTGGGCGCTCCCATCCCAGTATCTGCCAGCCCGTCAAGTCCTTAGCTGGTTGACTGGTAGTCGAGCGTAGCGGGATTCAAACTCTACCGGGCTACTCTGCAGTACTGAAAGTACTGACTGCCAGTGCCGCGCCACCTCACCTAGATAGACTCTCGCAGCCATCCCTCTAGGGAGGCTGAGGCAGCCGGTGTTTTGGAAGATTGACGTTGCCAAGGCTTTCGCTTAGGCTACGATTCCAGAGTGACGTGCAGCGAAGTCAGAATCTGGTTGAGAATTGCTAGATGTGTGTTTTAAATCCTACGATTTAGCTCAAATATGACGATTTCAAGATTCATGCAGATACCCGAATGGGATGACGAGGGATACTTACCATCACATTTGGGCGATCGAAGGCTTGAAGCCTCTCACCCTCCATATTTGGTGCACTTGCAGGAGGTAGTCGAAATACTAGGAATCAGCAACCGAAGACAAGAAATCCTGAGAGGATTCCTCGATTTCCAGGCTGCACTACATCAGGCTGGACTGACAACCGGCATACAATTAATAAATGGGAGTTTCGTAAATGACAAAATGAGTCAGGAAGGAAAAGAACCAGGTGATATTGACGTAGTAACTTTATTCGATGTTCCTCAAGGGACGACACAGGCTGATCTCCTCCGAGAATTCCCAGCCCTTTTTGGAGAAGGGTCCTCGAGTAACAAGGAACAGTTCCATGTCGACTCATATTTCGTAACGATGAATTCAGGAAACCTGTGGTACACGGCGAAGGCTGCAACGTTCTGGAATAATTTGTGGCACCACACGGAAGATGGCAGAGAGAAAGGATTCTTAGCGGTAGACCTAGCGGGCACTGAGGATCCGATAGCTAGACAGATGCTGGTCGAGATGGCCGAAGAGAAGGGTCATGATGAATAAACATAGGTTTGATCGGTTACAGACTGAACTCGTAGCCTTAGACGACCTCTTGAAAATAGTGCCGGAAGAGGCAGTAATAGACCGCATCAGCCTTGAAGAACGTAGATCAAGAATTGAACAGAAGCTAGAGCACGACCCACCTCCCCCACGATGGCCTTCTGCCGCCAGAATCACGTTCAACGGGCTACCAGTTGCGAGTAACCAGGGGATAAACGCAACTTTTGGTGGCGATGCGATGAGTTTCTTCGGAAAGTTGATCACATCTCTAGCTGCAAGCCAAGGAACTACTCTTGGAGAACGCGGAGTGATTCCTAACCAAGAGAATTACCAGATCGTCATTACAGGAACATCGCTGGGTTCCTTTAGCTTCGATATAGAGGAAGTTCCTGATCAGCAGTCAAGCTACCTTGAGGCACCTTCTCCTGTTGAGGAGGCTATCAAAAAAGCTAAAGAAATCATGAGATCGTCAACTCTGGAACCGGAGGCTCTAGCTGAGGCTATCGAAGAGACTGACAATCGCGCCCTCAACGATCTACGCGGATTTGTGGGACTGTTAGCTGAATACGAGGCCATTTGCTCCCTGTCATCTGACGGCGACACATTTGGGTTCGACAGCGTAAGTCAAGTTCAAACAGCACTGTCAAACCTGAGCCAAGATAATGTGATTGAAGAGGAGATTGACATTCGGGGGAGATTTCAGGGATATCTCCCTAAGGGTCGAAGGTCCGAGTTTGTAGATAGCGATACTAGGGAAGTGATCTCAGCACTGGTGGATCGAGCTTTATCTGGCGCAGAGAGAATTAACAGAGTCTTAGACCAAGATGTCTCAATAAGGGCACGTACAAGGCGAGTTGGGTCCAGTAATCCACGCTATACCATTCTGCACTTTGAAATGGAATAGATGATGCAGCACACTTCTTAGCCACCAGCGGGCCTATAGTGAAGAATGACTTGATTGCATTTCTTGCCGTTCAGACGACACCGAGCCCGAACAGGTCATGGCATTAGGATAGACAGTATTCGGTGTCACCAGAAGGAGCGAGGGAACCGAGCGGCCCGTCCGGACCACCCAGCCCCTCGCCCCTTCCAGTTAGGCGCGAGAATTCCGTCGCCTCCTACGCTGCTGTCGCGACCTCGACGTCGTCCGCCGCCTCATTCAGCGATACCGTGTAGGAGCCTATGTTGCCCTCGCTTTGGTACGGTGTCCCGACCTCCACGTGGTACGTGCCGGGCTCGAAGTGGCGCACCACGGACTCCACAGGGCCAGACCTCGGATAGTCAGCGTGCAGGCCAATGCGGCCGGTTATCACGCTCCAGATACCGACGCCCGTGGGCCCGTCGCTCACCGGCAACTGGTACGTGCCCTCCTCGGAGATCTCGAAACGGAACACGTCCCGATCGTCCAGCGACTCGACGCCGAAGACCGGCATACCATCGTCATCCGATACGGCCCAGTCCCACCGATTCAGCCCAAGATCGTCCGGCGCGACGTCGCTGTCTATCACGGCGGTGAAGCGTATTATACAGTGGGAGATGCGGTTTTTCAGTGGCATGGATCTGCGCAGAAGTTGGGTCGGATGAGTTACCCTACATAGGGTGGGAGTGACATTCCCTGCCTTGCCATGTCGCACCCTGTGGTGGGGTGCAACGCCCTGGGTCTGAACGTTAGTTGCTATCCGCCGCGCAGTCTTCGCAGCTCGGCCTCTACTTCGGCCAACCGCGCTTCGGCAGACTCGGCCCGAGCTTGCTCTTCCATCTGATTCAGCAGCCACCTGTCTGTCGTAGGCTCGTAGAAACGTAGACGACCATCGTCCCAGCACAGGTCCAGTCCCAACACCTCACTGTGACCCCGCACCAGCCCGCCCGGTTCACGCTCCAACTCGAGGCGTCGGTACTCGCCTTCTACCAGCCGTTCACCCACTAGCGGCTCCCCATAGAAGTCACCGCCCGTGGCGTCGTAGCGCCAGTATTCTCCTATTCCCAACTCAGCGTACAACTCCCGCTTGCCGACCAGATCTGTCGTCGCTGTGCTCGGAGAGCCTATCTCCAGTGCGAAGTCCGGCGGCTTGCCCACCTCCCATATGCGGTAGGTGTTGTTTCTCTCTATCGACTCCATGCTGATGTCGAAGGCTACGTAGCAGTCGGGAGATACCCAGCGTTGTGGATTGCCCTCCTGGTAGTAGATGAAAGTGTTGCCGCTCACTGCGGTGTTTGGGCGGTCGTTGAAGTAGGCTTCCAGGGTGGACACGATCTCACGGAACAGAGGGTCTTGGAAATGTCCGTCAGGCAATGGCATACCGTCCGATTCGGGGTAAACGATAGCTGTGAGATCGCCGGTGGAAGCTGTGTCCGCGGGTCTAGTAGTCATGCTTCCCTCCTGTGCTCGATTCTAGCACGGACTGATTGCCTTCCCTCCATTGGGAAGTCCAGAGAGGAGTGCAAAACTCCGAGCCCCACCCGCCATTTGTATGTTGCAAATATCTCTCAGGTTGGCCAATCTGAGAGGACGAGTCGACCGTCATTGGGTGAGTGGGCATTACAGTGCCGGCTGCACCGCGCGGGAGTAGGATACCCCTCACGCCCGGTTGGCGTGTACTGCATGTAGTGCCTACTATTGTAGGTTCTTACTTGCACTCAGCCGACCACTAAGTTCAACGAGAAGAGTCCCGGATACGTCTAAAAGCGCTGGTCTCAGTGTGGGAGTGGAACGTACGACTGGACTTTAATCATTCGGGCAGAGATATGCCTGCCAGATCATCCCTCGTGAACATTCAGCCCCTTTTTGTCACTCTCTCAGGAACTTGGCCACGTAATCCACGTCAACTGTCGGCATTGTCAGACCAATCCCCGCAAGAGCTTTTGAGAACCGGCTGATGTCGTAGGAGCTCGTGTCGGACAGATAACCCTCAACCGAGTCCAGGGAGCGTATCAGTACTCCTAACTCCAGGTCGTTTTCCCGGTCTGCCGTTTCTTGCAATCTTGATTTCCAGTCACCCAATGAAACGCGGTCTGTCACGTATCCGCGGTCCTCCATATGAGCAAAGACGCTGTCGGCGGTGACGGGGTCTTGTTGAACCGCGTTGTAGACCTTGCCCAGATGGGCCGGCTCGTCGGAGAACTTCGTGATAGCGGTGGCCAGGAAGTCAACAGGGGTCATCTCGAAATACCAGTCCGGCACCAGTGGAGCACACCGTACGCGGGCACAGGCCTTGATTATCAACGACTGGAAGTCATTTGGATTGACCGTACCAGTACAGCTGTGATGGCCAATATTGCCTGGCCTGTAAATGCACACTGGTAGCCCTCGGGATACCGCTGACCACACGAGTCTTTCTGCAACCCACTTGGCCTGATTGTAACCCCCTTCCATCCTGTCGACAAAGTCGTCAATCTGGTTGTTTTCCAGGTAGGGAGCATCGTCTCCTCCGGGGAAAACACCGTTGGACGAGATGTATTGGACCGGCTTTGTTCTGGCTGTGCAAGCAAACTTGAGTATTTCCGATGTCCCGTCGACAGTGTGGGGCCTGGCTACCGAATAGGGATAAGCGTAGTTGACTGAGGCAGCGCAGTGAAATATCAAGTCGACCTCTTCTGCCAGCTCCTGATATTTTTCGTTGTCTAGTCCCATCTGAGGCTGGGCGACGTCTCCCAAGACAGGGACAATCTGGCCTTCCATGGACTGGCTGGACAGCCCGTAAAACTTCAGGGTCTCCAATACTCGGTTGCCGGGGTTCCCCTGCCCGGAAGCCCGGTCCCTTACCAGACAATAAAACCGGGTGCTTTGTCCTGTGGTGCGCATCAGCTCGTCAAGCAAGAAGGCTCCCAAGAAGCCGGTTGCCCCAGTCACCAAGACCGATGATGCTTCGCTCAAGCGTGTAGTCCTCACGCTGCCACTCGGCAAAATTTCGGAGGCCAGGACAGAGTCATTGGCCAGCGAGATTCTCGATTCCATATACGACCCTCTCCCTCTACGTTCCAGATGTGCTGCCAACTCGTTTATGGTTGGGTGTTCGTAAATCTCGGTGCCATTAAGTTCGATCCCAAATGTCTGTTCGATGCCCAGGGTAAGCTCCAAGCCTGTAAGAGAGTGGCCGCCGAGGTCAAAGAAGCTCCAGTCATCCTCCAAAGAATCTCTATCAACATCCAGGGCTTCGCCCCATAGCTCTCGCAAAGCCCGGCGGCGCTCCGTTGCCGTGGCGTCCTTTGGCAGCGGTGTTCTCTCCTCAACCGTGGTCCTCCGTTCCCGTAGCCCGGGCAAGGATTTGCGCTCCAGTTTGCCCGTCTGCTGATTTATGGGAAGCACATCCAACTCCATGAAACGGCTGGGCACCATGTAGAGTGGTAGATGTCGCTCCAACAGCCTCCTGAGGTCCCCGCTTGTCCCGCTCTTAGCGTCGACATTCCACGTTGCCTGCGAGGATCGTACGACGTAGGCCACCAGCCGCTTGTTTGTCTCGTCCTCTGTTTCAGCCAACACTGCCGCGTCGAGCACGTCACAGTGATTCCGGAGCGCTTCCTCTATGGCGCCCAAGTAAACACTGTACCCCCTGATCTTGACCATCGAATCGTCCCGGCCAATGATTGTTGTCATCCCCAACACATCAATCTCGGCCAGGTCGCCAGTTGCGTAATACCTCTCGCCATTCCAGCGGACAAACCTCTCGGAATCCAGGTCGGGCCTCTTCAGATAGCCTCGGGCGAGTCCTCGGCCGCCGATGAGCAACTCACCAGCGCCGCTTGAGGTGACGGCGGACTGCCCTTCCGGGAGCACTCGAACCGTTACTCCCTCCATCGGCAACCCCACCGGGCATACGTCCATTCCGTCCACCCACAAGTCCGTCAACTCAACGGTACAGACATCGTGGGTCTCACTAATGCTGTAGGTATTGAACACACGGGCAGCGTCGGGCAACACGCCCAACGCCAGCTTCAGCAGGCTGGTCGGCACCACCTCGCCATTGAGCCAGACTACTCGCAAGGACGACAATTGGGCCCGCAAGACTGCGGGTTCCGCCGAATTCAAAACTCCCTGTAACAGAGACGGAGTAAACAGAATCTCGGAAATCCGGTGCTCTGAGATAAATGCGGTGAGAGACCGCGGCAGGAACACAATGTCATCGGGAATTACGTATACCGTTCCTCCCTTCAACAGCGGGCGAAGGAACTCCCAGGCGAAGAAGATGTTGCAGGCAACCCTGTCTCCGACACTGTAAGAACTGAATTTGTACCTGGAGAAGTAAGACGAGATGATGGAGTTGCTGGTTAGCATTACCCCCTTCGGGTCTCCGGTCGTGCCGGAGGTGTAAGGGATGAACGCCAAGTTGTCACTGGTGACGTGGGTCCCAAGGGTTGCTGCATCGAAGCTTCTCCAGGACTGATCGCTGTCAATAGCTAATATATGCGTCCCCGTGAATCCGTCTAGTCTGGACAAGTACCGAGATTTGGTGACCACCACCTTGGGCTGCGATTCGGCCACTACAGCGCGTAGTAAAGGTTCAGGAGAGTCGAGGGCCATGGGCATAAAGGCCGCGCCGGCTTTCAAAATTCCGATGCTCGCGACGATATACTCCGGGCAAGTCTCCATGAAAATGCCTACCGGGTCATCTGTTGAAACACCGCAATACCGGAAATAGGCACCAAGCGCATCCGTCGTCTGGTCCAGTTGACTATAGGATATCTGCTCCTGGCCGAACACAATCGCCGGCTCATCTGGGGTCTCCATTGCTTGGGTCTTGAATAGGTCATGCAGGCCACGGTCAACAGAATTCATTACGCTATCTCAAGCTATTCAGACATATATCTGGGAGTATCGAAGGATATGACATAAGCTAAGCCTACAGAATGTGGAGCATAAAGTAAACTGATATGAGCATAAAGTAAACTGATCAACCAGAGCTTCACCACTGGTTATTTCACGACGATTCGCGTCAAACCCTCAATCAAGGATTATCGCGAGGTCAAGGTCCCAGGAGTACCGTGCAGGAGCCAGACTTCGAAGTTCGGCGACTGGGCGACATCCTCCGCATTTTTGCTGTGAGCACACCAAGACTCCACCTGCAGACTTTGTTCTTGCTTAACGGCGACGGTCGTATCAGCGGGACATGTGAGCCGGGACCGAGTCCAGGCCCACTGTTCTCGCTCATCCGAGGAAGGGCAAGCTGCGCCTGGGCTGTGAGAGCAGACGTACGCCAGCGCGTGGAGTATCGCTCAGAGCTGGTGAGAAACTGATGCGATGCCAAGTGGCGTGTGGCCTGGAGTGTTCATATCGAGACCACTCCAAAAGAGGCGAGGGAACCGAGTGGCCCATCCAGACCGCCCAGCCCCTCGCCACTTAATGCGATGCCTCGGGATATGTGCGCCGCCCGCGCCTCCTATGCGGCCGTCGCGGCCTCGACGTCGTCCGTCGTCTCATTCAGAGCTACCGTGTAGGAGCCGGTGTTGCCCTCACTCTGGTACGGTGTCCCGACCTCCACGTGGTACGTGCCCGGCTCGAAGTCACACACAATGGACTCCACAGGGCCAGTCCTCGGATAGTCGGCGTGCAGGCCGCTGCGGGCGTCAAACACGCTCCAGATGCCTACTCCCGTCGGCCCGTCGCTCACTGACACCCGGTACGTGCCCTCCTCGGAGATCACGAGACGGAACACGTCCCGATCGTCCAGCGACTCGACCCCGAAGACCGGCACGGCCTCGCCGTCGTCCGATACGGCCCAGTCCCATCGATTCAGTCCGGGGTCGTCCGGTGAGACGTCGCTGTCCATCACGGCGGCGATCGACTCGCCCGGACGGATCACGACTCCGGGATTCGCGCCATAGTCGTCCGGGTGGTCGTCGACACGCACCGACAGTGTGTAGAAACCGGTGCCGCCTCGGTACTCGGCGCCGGCCCCGATCGCGATGTAGTAGGTGCCATCCTCCTCAGGAGTGAAGAACGCCCGCGCGAAGTTCCCGAGGAATCCGCCCTGGTCGTGCTCGCCCAGCACCTGTACTCCCTCGTAGTCCACCACCTCAAGGATGCTCGGGTCTATGAGATGGCCATCCACATAATTTAGATAACCTCCAAGCCAGGTTCTGTCACCATCGCTCTCTATGAACTCCATCATGTTCTTGAGCTCAATGATGTAGTTCTCGCCACCGGTTGCGTCGATGCTGAACCAGTCTCTTCCCTCGTCTTCAGCCGTGAGCTCACCGTCCATCGTCTCTATGATGCCCACAGAGATCGAGGCGGCACTTTCAAACGGCTGCTCAGGAGTTGGCGCTACCAACGTGACATCCACGTCAGTGGGTTCCTCGATCGTTGGCTCCTCGACCGCGACCTGCACGACCAAGTGCTCAGGGTCGTCATCAAGGCCGTGGAATATACGGTTGATCCTGCCGTCCGGGTGGTCGACGGCCCATATTCCGCCGTCCCGGTTGGTCTCGCTGTAGTAGAGTCCGGTCCCGGGGCCGCCGCCCTCGACGCTGATGCCGTCTGCGTCGGCGTCGTTGGACTGCACCGTGTAGCCGAAGACGATGGTATCCGTGCCGTCGCCCCGCAGCATCTCCGCGAGCCTGCGGTTCTCTCCGACCTGTATGTACAGCCCGGCGAAGTCGGCCTGCTCGCCTGAGCCTGGGGCGCCGTTGGTCACTGGACCGGTGAAGTGTGCGGTGATCTCTACGATGTCCCCAGTGGTGTATGCGACCACGGTCTCACCGTCTTCAGATCCGGCAGGAAGCTCTTGCGGGACCGACGTTATCTCGAGCTTGTGAATCCCGACGCCATCGTCGTCCGTGATGGTGATTATGCACTCACCGTCATTGCCGTAGTCGACGGAGTTGTTGAACCAGACTCTGAAAGTCTCGTCTGCTTCAGGGTACACGTCTTCCTTTGTGTGGAAGTCGCGTCCCATTCTCCCGTGCTTCGACTGGTAGCCGTTGCTGGACTGGCGCTCGGCGTAGAGATGTTCGTAGTCCGACTCGTCCGCGGTGATCGCGAACGTGTACCAGAACACTCGCATGGTTGGGTGGGGCCAATTGGAGTCGTACTTCTTGTACACTTCGAGCCTGAAGTCGTCTCCCTCCTCCACGACGGTCTCCAGGCAATTGATCTGCAGCCAGGGCTCGTTCCCCCGGGTTGACGAGTCCGCAAAGACCGTGCGGCGCGGTGTGGCGAGCGGGCCGACAAGCAGGGCGAACGTCGCGAACCCGATTAGCGCATACAGCGCCAGTAGGCCAAACTTCCTCGTCTTCCGAAACGTGAGTCTTCTCAGACTTCTCTGCATAGTAGTCATGCCAATGTCCTCCTTCTGCCCCGGTGTTCTCTTGTGGGGCAAAGTGATCTGAAAGTATGATCTCTCTCTAATCGGGTGGAGATGGTTCTCTCTAGTAAATATATGTTTAGTTATGTTAGAACCGATTAGAGATAATCTATATTTAATATAAGAGACATATGTGAGCGTTTCAACCCCAAAATCCCACGCGTGTTTGCGGATACGTCTCGCTCTCAGAACTGGGAAACGACTAAGTAACTATCTCAAAACCTTAAGTTGATACCAACGACGGTACCATATGAGGACACAAGCCAGTTGCAGCATCGCAAGGTAGTTCCTTGCTCTCTTCTCATATCTCACCAGGATTCCACGACACTTTGACAGCCAACCCAACGTTCTCTCCACCACCCACCGCCGCGCGGGATAGCGTTTGTGTCCAGAGCTGTCGAGTTTCTCCTCCCCGATCCTGCGGACGTGCGGCTCATAGCGGTGTCTCAACGCGGTCTCGCGTCCTGTGGGGTTGTCATAACCTTTATCCAAGCATAGATGTTGAGGCCGATGCCTACTCGGAACAGGACGCTCAACAACCACTGATTCCAAAGTCTTCTGTAGTAGTTTGGTATCGTGGACATTCGCCGCTGCCACCACGACGCTCAATGGTCCGCCGCTCGCTTCCACCAGGATGCTGCGTTTGGTCCCGGGCTTGCCTCGGTCTGTCGGATTCCGTCCAACCTCATCCCCCCCAAACGCGCCTTGCCCATAGCGGCGTCAGCAGATTGCCACTCCCAGTCAACACCACCCAACTCATCGCAGTGGGACTGGATAACGGCCCAGACCCTCGGGAACACTCCGGCCGATTCCCACCTCTGGAAAGTACGATGGATGGTGCTGTCATCGCCCAGACACTTCGGAAGGCTGTTCCACTGGCAGCCCGAGCGCATCCGAAAGATGATTGCGTTGAGCATCTTTCGAGGGTCTTCTCTCTTGCGTCCGGTCGCCTTTGGCGGATCGAGTTCTCCAATCACCGCTTCAATCTCCTCCCAGAGGTCATCCGGCACTTCCCAGATCGTATCAAGCACATCCTGTCTGGACATAATCAGTTCTCCACCTCGCCTTGGATCTGATTACAGATTACCCGAAGTATTGGACACTGACCAACGTTTTGAGATAGTTACTAAGTCCTCAAGTTTCCCACTGCTCAAGTAGCTCTCGTATGCGAACGTGGGCACTGACCAACGGGTCTGCCGTGGATACCAGGGGGGATTTCCTGCTCATTCTCCGGCGCTCGAGATCGAAGACCTGTGCTAAACGCAGGGGTAAATTGCGACTCAGTATCACAATTGAGCAAGTTTCAGGCTGCATGTCAGCAGCATTAGGAGGGGTGAATTGCGGACCGGGTTCTGGGAAACCGTCCGTCAGGCAGGCCCGGGAACTGGGCCACGGTGGTCATATCAGCTCAGGAGTCGCGCGCGCGGCTCCTGAAGCCTGAATATAGCTGGTGACGCCTCCACTGGCATGAAGGCGGTCGCCTGATCACATGTCGGCTACGACGGGATTTCTCAGCGTGCCGACGCCTTCGACTACGACCTCTACGGTGTCGCCCACGGCTATCTCGTCCGTATCGGGGCATCCGCTTGGGATGACGTCTCCGGGGTGCAGGACCATGACCTCCGACACCCAGCTGATCAACTCCGCGACTCCCCAGAGCATATCGCTGGTCGAGCCTTCGACCACAGTTGCCCCGTTGACACGGCACTGGACTCCGAGATTGTCGCCGTCGAGATCGGTCACGATCCAGGGACCGATGGGGCAGAAGGTGTCGAAGTGCTTCCACCTCATGCTGGTGCCCCGACCCAAGTCACTGGTGGCCAGCTCTCGGGCGCTGACGTCGTTTACGCACGTATAGCCCAGAACGTGATCGAGCGCGTTCTCTGTGCTGACATGTCTCGCGGCCTTGCCGATGACGATCCCGACCTCGGCCTCGTGGATGATCGATCGACCGATGCGCGGATAGACGATCGGGTCGCCGGGACCTACCACAGTGCCCGGCTGCTTCATGAAGATGCCCGGACCGTCGCGCTCGTCACGCTCGCCGTAGTTGGCGGCGATGGCGGGGACCTTGTTGGCCCTGGGGTCGATGGGAGCGAGAAGCCTGACCTCGGAGAGCGCGCACAGGCGATCACCCGGCTCCGCTCCGCTGAAGATACTGCCCTGGACGGCCAGCACGTCCTCACCATCGACGATCCCCCACCGGACTCTGTCGTTCCATAGAAACCTGGCGATAATCATTGCGATCTCCTGGGTAGTCCGTCGACGGAGTATTCGAAGTAAGTATCCGTTACGAGTTGCTGAAGGTCACGGCAGAACAGGTTCACCTGACGCAGCAGGCCCTCCCGATCGTCCCGGTCCGGCCATTCATAGTGGACGAGGGCGCTCAGTCGGCCTGCCAGCCGTCGTGCGGCGTCGCTGACCCTGGCGTCCGGGCCTGGACCGATGGCCTCCATCTCCATGGCCGCGATGTCCAGCGACCGGCACAGAGAGCTTGGCAGCAGCCGGTCGGTGACGAGCAGGTCCAACACCTGTTCCGGCACCACTTCAACGCTGTACCTGCGGCTGTATGCGTCGAAGGCGTGACAGACGGTCAGCAGGCTCGTCCACCCGGTGCCTATCTCGGCCACGCCCGACCTTTCTGCTTCGATCTGGGCCAGCAGCAGTGTGGTCGACAGCTGGGCACGCTCTATGTACCGTCCGAGCTGCATGAAGCTCCAGCCCTCGTCACGGTACATGGTGGCCTCGGCTACGCCGATGAAGGTGTTCACCTCGGCAGCCGTCTCAGCGTAGAAGCTCTCCGGCGACGTGGGCCAGATGTCCTCGATGCCCAGCTCGCGCATCTCCAGGTAGGCCAGGTTCATCCGCGTCCACATCTCTGCGCTGATGCAGTGGCGCATCTGGCGCGCGTTCTCGCGAGCGAGCGAGAAGCAGCTCCACACCGAGTCGAAATTGGTGCGCTCGAACGTCAGATGGTCCGCCAGCGTGTACGAGTCTGCCAGAGTGAAGTCGTCGTTGCCCATCTGAAGGTCGGCAACCGGAGGCTGACGGTTCATACTGCCGTAGATCCGCATCCAGCCGAAGTGGATCTCCTGGACTGGGCGGTCCACCAGTGCCTCCGTCTGAAGCTGGAGCAGGCGGCACAGCCGCTCCGCCCGCTCCAGGTAGCGGCCCATCCAGTATAGTCCCTGTGCGCTGCGAGAGAGCATACCGGTCCTAGTCGTCGTTGAAGTCTTCTTCAGGCATTAGCACAAACTCTGGGTAGGACTCCATTCCAAGCTCCCCGGCATCCTGCCCAAGCTCCTCGACATCGCGCGACACCCTGACTCCCAGAGTCAGGTCCAGCGCCTTCCACACTATCCACGAGGTGGCGAACACGAACACGCCGATCACAACGATGCCGATTAACTGCACGTGTATCATGGCGCCGCCGGCTATGGAGACTGCCAGAGTCCCCCAGATTCCGGCGATCAAGTGAACTGGAATCGCTCCTACCACGTCGTCCAGCTTGAGGACTTCGAGCAGCCTTATTCCGCCCGTACACAGGACGCCGCCCACCGCGCCGATTACCACCGCCCAGTGGTGACCGACTATGTCGGGACCCGCGGTGATCGACACCAGTCCGGCGAGCGCGCCGTTGAGTCCGGCGAACAGGTCTATGCGTCCGAGGATGGGTCTGGAGACGAACAGCGCCGCCATCACGCCTGCCGCCCCCGCGAGGTTGGTGTTGACCAGCACGTGGCTCATCGACACCACGTCTTTGGCGCTGCCGAGTGCGAGCACGGACCCACCGTTGAACCCGAACCACCCGAACCACAGGATGAACACTCCGAGCGTCACCACGAGAATGTTCGAGGGAGGCGTGGCTCTCGCGCTGCCGTCGCGTCGGAACTTGCCGAGTCGCGGCCCGAGTATCAGAATGCCCGCGAGCGCCGCCCAGCCGCCGGTGGAGTGTACGATCGTAGAGCCGGCGAAGTCCTGGAACCCCATCTCGGTCAGCCATCCGCCTCCCCACGTCCACGCTCCCACGACCGGGTATATCAGCGCGGTCAGCAGCAGCGTGAAGATCAAGAACGACCACATCTTGACGCGCTCGGCTATCGCGCCCGACACGATCGACGCCGTCGTGGCCACGAATACCATCTGGAAGAACCAGTCCGACATCGTGGAGTAACCGGCTTCGACCACGCTCCCGACTGCCGCCGCGGACGCTGCATCGTCGCCTGTGACCAGCGTCACCTCATCCGGCGTTGGCATCCGCATGAACTTCAAGGCGCCGATGATGCCCCCGAAGTCGCTCACATCCACGTACATCAGGTTGTAACCAATGAAGAAGTATGCCAGACCTGCTATAGAGTACAGCCCAATGTTCTTCAGGCAGATCATCGATGCGTTCTTGGTACGCACCGAGCCGGACTCCAGCATCGTGAATCCGGCGCACATCCACATCACCAGCGCTCCCCAGATGAGGAACGACAGTGTGTTGAAGATGAACTGCGTTTCCGGGTCGACGCCGGCCGCGTGGGCTACGTGCGGACGTGCCAGGAATGCGATCAACGCGACGACCCCGGTCACCGCCAGGATCATCGGCGGACGCCGCTTGGAGAGTATGCTTACGAGAGTATTGGTGTTCATGGGGGCTTCATTCCTCCAATACCCAGAAATCTTTGCCGCCACCGCCTTGGCTTGAGTTAACTACCAGGCTGCCCCGTCGCAGGGCGACGCGACAGAACGCGCCGGGCACAATGCGAGTCTCGCGTCCGTGGAGCACGAACGGGCGCAGGTCAACGTGACGCGGCTCGAACCGGTCTTCTACCAGGCAGGGCGAGCGAGAGAGCGAGAGCACCGGCTGAGATATGAAGTCTGCCGGGTTGTCGAGCACCTGCCTGGCGTACTCCTCGCGCTCCTCGACCGTCGAGTGCGGACCGATCAGCATCCCGTATCCGCCGGACTCACCGACACGCTTGACCACAAGGTCCTGCAGGTTGTCCAGGGTGTACTCCAAGTCTTCAGGAATACGACACAGCCGGGTATCGACGTTGGCCAGCAGAGGCTCCTCGCCCAGGTAGTACCGGACCATGTCCGGCACATAGGTATACACGCTCTTGTCGTCCGCGACCCCCGTTCCGGGCGCGTTTACCAGCGATACGTTTCCGAGCTTGTACGCCTCCAGCAGCCCGGCTACGCCGAGCAGAGAGTCCTGACGGAACACCAGGGGGTCTATGAAATCGTCGTCAACGCGCCTGTAGATGACATCGACGCGCTGAAGGCCGGCAGTTGTGCGCATATAGGCGAAACCGTTGTTGACGAGGAGGTCCTGTCCTTCAACCAGCTCTGCGCCAAGCTCGTGGGCAAGGAACATGTGCTCATAGAAGGCGGAGTTGTACACACCCGGCGTGAGCAGCGCGATTGACGGGTCCGAGCGACCCTCCGGCGCCAGCTCCCGCAGGGTCTCCAGCAGCGCTCGGCCGTAGTGCTCGACCTCTTTTACCTTTGAGCTTCGATACAGGCGGCGCAGGCTCGACTTGGTCGCGTTCCGGTTTGCGAGCATGTACGACACGCCCGATGGGACGCGCAGGTTGTCCTCCAGCACCTGAAAGCCGTCGTTGGTGCGCACCAGGTCGGTGCCGCAGATGCTGACCCATGTTCCGTGCGGCGCAGAGAAGCCTCGCATCTCCAGACGGTACTGAGGGCACCCGTACACCATGTCCTCCGGGATTACCCCGTCTGAGATGATGCGCGCCTCTCCATAGACATCGTCCAGAAAGCGGTTCAGGGCACTTATGCGCTGGGTCAGACCTGTCTCGAGACTCTGCCAGTCGGACGCCGACATCACCCTCGGCAGGCAGTCTATGGGAATGATCCGCTCGTCAGCCTCGTCGTCGCCATAGACCGTGAACGTGATGCCCTCGTTCGAGAACGAGCGTGTGACCCTCTCCTGGATGCTGGCGAGATTCTCAGCCGAGAACCCGATCAGAGTCTCGTAGAGCTGCCTGCAATGCTCCCTGGGAGCGCCGTCGGGCAGGAACATCTCGTCGTATATGGACGGGTCGAGATCGTAACTGTCGAAGTCCATGAAAAACCGGCCGCTTTCGTGTGACTCGCCTCGTCAGGCCCAAAATTGGGCCCATGCTCACACACTGCAGGTCGGATTTTATCCTACGACAATGAATAAGAATAGTCCGGCTCATGAACGACAATCAGTATCACTTCGGCTGTTGATTCACTGATGGCCTGGTCGGGAGAATGGCGATGTATCCAACTGTCAGGCCAGTTTGAAATACACAAGCCGCAGTGTGGACGTGACATCGACCATGCGTCAGGCTGACTGAACTGGCACAGGCTCTCATGGATTGTCGAACGCCTGAGAGACAGCAAAAGGGAGGGCCGGCAACTGGTGCCTGACCCTCCCAATGATTGGAGGTCCGTTATTCAGATGTGGTCTTGGCGAGCGTCGCTACTGGGTCGGCCAGCCTTCGGGAATCTCGTTGGCCATCAGCGCGGCGTCGATTGCCGACGCGGCCTCGGGAGTTACCCACGCGCTCCAGGTATCGACGTTGCCGTTCAGCCACCATAGCGCGGCGTCGTTCGCCGTAGCCTCCATATTTTCGCTCTGCCAGGCGGCGACGACCTTGTACCGGTCGATGTCGAAGCCCCAGTTGCGCAGCATGCCGATGACGTCGGGGGCGCGGGACAGCAGGTCCGGCCCCACTGCGATCAGGATAGTCGCGTCCTCGTAGGCGCACGCCTTGGTCGTGAACCAGCACTGGTCAGTGTACGCCGGCTCCTCGAGTCGTACCAGGTCCAGCAGCAGCGGCGGATCGTTGGTGCCCCACTGGTAGCCGAGCCACGGCTCCATCTTCTCGTACGCGCCGTAGAGGTCGGCATTCGAGGCGGCTCCATCGCCAGGGTTGATGACGTGTACGTGATCGTCCAGGCCATAGCCCGTGATCTGTGCGGCGTTCACTCCCTCGCACGCCCAGCCGATTACGCAGGACACGAGCCGCGCCTTGCCGCCGGTTTCGGCAGTCTCGAACAGCATCTTGTACTGATCTTCCTTGAGGTCATCGACGCTGTCGAGATCAGGGTACTGCTCTTGGAGATAGGCCGGAATGACGAACGCGGATTGCCAGTCTTTGCCAAGGCTCTCGCCAACCGAGACGACCTGTCCCTCTGCCTGGGCTTCCATCCATGCTTCGTCCTGGTTCGGCAGCCAGATCTCCATGGTCACGTGAGTATCGCCTGCACGCAGACCGTTGAACAGTGGTAGAGTCGATCCGAACACGACGTCTGTCGGGTATCCGTAACCCTTCTCGACGATGTACTGGGCGATCCGGTTCTGCACCTGCGCGCTGGTCCAGTTCAGGTCCGAGAAGATGATGGTCTCTCTGTCCTCCATCTCCATCATCATGTCGCGCTCTTCCAGCGCCTTCATGACTATGGTGGCGACCTGGCCTTCTGTCAGCGCGTCCTGGGCGCCCTCCGTGAGGATGTTCTTTACATCATCGGCGGTGAGGGCTCCTTCGGAGGCCATCATGACCGCGGAAGAGACTGCCTTGTCCACGTCCGCGCTGGTTATCATGTTCGCCTGGGATTCCATGACCGCCATTGAGATCGCAGACTGAACGTCCTCGCCCGTTACTGCGTCGGCAGTAGCAGCCATGACGGCGCTTTCCACCATCGACTTGATCTCTTCAGGCGACGCGCCCTCCATGGCGGCGCCCTCCACAGCGCTCTGCACCATTGACCGGATTTCGGACGCCGACACCTGCTGCTGAGGCGCGGGCATGGCTGATTCGACCATCGACTTGATCTCAGAGGCCGATACCTGCTCCTGAGGTTCGGGCATCATGGGCATGGCGGCGTTGACCATGGCCATGATCTCATCTGCCGACACCTGCTGCTGAGGCGCGGGCTGCGACTGCGATACCGCATCTGCCACGATGTTACGCATCTGCGCTTCGGAGATCGCGGGCTCCGCCGATTCGGATGAACATGCGACTGCTGCGACTGCGAAGGTTGCAAGCAGCGCTCCAATTAACATTAACGTCCTGAGGCTCATCTCCTGTCGTCCTTTCGTTTAAGTTGGTTCCCTGTCTGTTATTACTCGGATGCCTGCCGTTCGGATTGGTCTGATCTGCGCTATTGTGTGGATGCAGTCAAGTTGATCTAGCCGACGCTGAGGGCGTCCTGTCGTTTCCGGGCCACCGATTGGGTGAGCCGGTCTATGATGATAGCAAGGAACACTATGGCAACGCCTGCGATAGCTCCGTTGCCGGGCTGGTTCTTCTGCAGCGCCCTGAGTACGTTGTCGCCCAGGCCGCCCGCCGCGACCATGCTTGCGATGGTCACCATCGCCAACGCCATCATCGTAGTCTGGTTGATGCCCGCCATGATCGTGGGCAGCGCCATCGGAATCTGTACCTTGGTAAGTAGCTGGAAGGGCGTGGTGCCGAACGAGCGAGCTGCTTCAACCGCTTCCGCAGATACCTGTCTGATGCCCAGGTTGGTGAGCCGTATCACCGGCGGGACAGCGTAGATGATCGTTGCGAAAACCCCCGCTGGAGCTCCCAGGCCGAAGAACAGCACACCAGGTAGCAGGTACACGAAGCTGGGCATGGTCTGCATCGCGTCCAGGATCGGGCGCATGATGTTGTCGGCCAGCCTACTGCGGGCTGCGAGCACCCCGAGCGGCAACCCGATCGACACAGAGATTACAACGGAAACGACCATCAGCGCGATGGTGTCGAGAGTGTTCTCCCACAGTCCCATGAATCCCACGAACATCAGCGCGACCGTGGTGAACCCGAGCATGGACCAGCCTCCGACCGCGAAAGACAGCAGAGCGAGCCCAAGTACAATCACCGGCCACGGCGTCCACTTCAGCACGTCTTCGATGAAGACCAGCGCGTACGTCACGCCATCGCTCAGGCCGTCGAACAGCCAACTGCCCTCCACTGTGAGCCAGTCCACGGCTTCGTCAATGGCATTGCCGGTGACCTGTCGCACCGTCTTCGTAAGCGTGACTGAGCCGCCGCCGTCGGTTGAGACCTCAGACGTCGATACGGTTGTGGGAAACTCCATCCCCGGCCCCCACATGACGAGGGAGGCAACCAGTACGACGAGGATCAATCCCAGTCCGACCAGCCAGGTCGTCTTCTTCGGAAGCTTGGGCAACGAGAGGCTCGTGGGCAGAGTGCCAAGGCCTGTTTGAGAATCTTCTAGCTGCGCCATGTCAGTCCTCCCGGTCGCTTCTAGCTGTCTCCCCGGTCGGCGCATCGGAGCGTATGGCCCCGATCGTGGTGACGTCTCGCACGAACTCGGCAACGTAGTCGTCTGCGGGGGCAGTGATGATTTCGGCAGGTGAGCCTAGCTGTACGATCTCGCCGTCCCGCATGATGGCTATCCGGTCGCCTATCTTCAGCGCCTCGTTCAGATCGTGGGTAATGAACACTATGGTCTTGTGGACCTCGGTCTGGAGGGTGGTCAGCTCATCCTGCATCCCCCGCCTTATCAGTGGATCGAGACCGCTGAACGGCTCGTCCATGAGCAGCACTTCCGGATCGACCGCGAGCGCCCTCGCGAGCCCCACGCGCTGCTGCATCCCACCGCTCATCTCCCTGGGGTAGTAGTCTTCCCAACCGTCGAGTCCGACGGTCTTGATCGCGGTGGTCGCGGCTGCGTAGCGCTCCTCTTTTTCGACTCCCTGTATCTCGAGGCCGAACGCGACGTTGTCCAAAACACGGCGGTGGGGAAGCAGCCCGTAATGTTGGAAAACCATCGCCACCTTTTGACGCCGGAACTCGATCATCTGCTCGGGTGTGTACTCGAGGACGTCCTCTCCGTCGAACAGCACCCGCCCTTGGGTCGCTTCGATCAGCCTTGTCAAACAGCGAACGAGCGTTGACTTGCCGCTGCCCGAAAGACCCATGACCACGAAGACCTCACCGGGGGCGATATTGAACGTGACATCGCGAAGAGCGACCACCAGTCCCATCTCATCCTGGATCTCGGCGCGGCTCTTGGAGGCGTTTTCGGGATCTGTGGCCCGTTCCGGCTGGTCGCCGAACACCTTCCACAGCCCGTCAACTTCGATCTGGCATTCTTGAGGAGTCATTGCCCAGGCTCGGTTTAGCTGGAATCAAACTGCTTGTGCGTAAGTGAACGCTTGCTGGCAACTCTATTCCAATGACCGCAATTCGGTCAACCATGCTGTGAGAAATCGAGCCATGTACGATCAGGGGTTCGGCGGATCGATCTATCCTGCGAGCGTGGGCGCTCTGGATTCCTCATTCTGCAGGACTTCCAGGTCCGCAATGGGGATGTGGCAGTTGATGGTGTGGCTGTCCCCGCCCGGTCCGCGCTGTTCGGGAGGGGGCGTTGTGTCGCAAATCTCCCCGATCTTTCTGGGACACCTGCCGGCGAAGAAGCAGCCGGTGAACGCGCCGCGAAGAGTCGGGACTGACCCTTCGAGCCTGATGTGGGTCGGCTCGGCGTCCGGGTCCGGAACCGGCGCCGCGGAAAGCAGGGCCTCGGTGTACGGATGCGACGGGGTGTTCAGTACGGCCTTCGACGGCCCGTATTCGGCTACATGACCGGCATACAGCACCAGGATGTCGTCTGATATGTAGCGCACCACGCCCAGATCGTGGGTTATGAACACGTAGGAGTTGCCGGACTCGCGCTGGTGGTCCTCGAGAAGGTTGAGCACCTGCGCCTGAACGGATACGTCCAGGGCTGAGACAGCTTCGTCGGCGACCACTACATCTGGGTTGGCGGCGAAAGCGCTGGCCAGAGCAACTCGTTGCTGCTGACCCCCGCTGAGCTCCGTGGGTTGGCGGTCGAGGAAGGACGGGTCGAGGCCGACGGCTTCCATCAGCTCCTCTGCGCGTTCGTCGCTCTCCCGCTTGTTCAGCCCGGCAAACTTGCGCAGCGCCCTGACGATCGTGTGGCCTACCGGGAGCTTGGGATTGAGAGACGCTGTGGGATTCTGGAAAACCATCCGCATCGCGGCGCGCTGGTCTTCCGTCCGGTCTTGTACGTTGCCTTCGAGCTCCAGGCCGTGCAGATGGAGGTCTCCTCGATCTTTTGGCTCAAGTCCGACGATGGCGCGTGCGGCGGTGCTCTTTCCAGATCCGCTCTCGCCGACTATACCGATAGTCCGTCCCGGGTCGATCCGCATGTCCACGTCCATGAGCGCGCGGACGGGTCGGGCGACTGGGGGGCCGAACAGGATGTACTTCCTGCGTCCGCCGCCGTAGAATTTACGCAGTCCCTTGACATTGAGGACTGCTCTGTCTCCCTGCTCCTCCGGCTTCTCCACGCGCGCCAGCGCCTCTCCCCAGATGTCTGCCCTGACGTCCTCGTGGAAGAAGCACCTGGATAGGTGACTGTCTCCCGCGCTCACCAGTGGAGGCGACTGTGAGGTGCAGCTCTCCTGGGCAAGCGGACACCGGGGCGCGAACAGGCACTCTTCCGACTGCTCGGTCTGCGCGTCGAACACGGTGCCGGGGATGCTGCTCAGCTGGCGCTCGATGCCGTCGTCTCCCGGTGGCTGCGGAACGCACGACAGCAGCCCGGCGGTGTATGGGTGACTGGGGTTCTTGAAGAGCTCCCGGACCGGCGCCTGCTCGACGATTTCACCGGCGTACATTACCGCGACACGGTCGGCGACACGCGCGATTACGCCCAGGTTGTGACTGACGAACAGGATGCCCGCATTAACCCGGTCTTTCAGCTCGACGATCAGGTCCAGGATGGTGGCCTCCGTGGTCACGTCCAGGCCGGTCGTAGGCTCGTCCATTATCAGTAGGTGCGGGTCGCAGGCGAGCGCCATGGCGATGACCACGCGCTGCTGCTGCCCGCCGCTGAGCTGGTGGGGGTAGCGCCTGCCGATTCGGTCTGGATCGGCAAGGCCGACGTTCTCGAACAGTTCTACGCTTCTGGCGCGGGCGGCGTCCGCGCCAAGATCCAGGTGCTGCTTGAGCACCTCTTCGACCTGTGGACCGACCCGCATCGACGGATTGAGAGAGGTGACGGGGTCCTGATAGACCATCGCGATGCGATTGCCCCTCAGTCCCGTGAGCTCAGCGGACGATAGGGAAGTGATGTCCACGCCCTCGAATCGTACTGCGCCGTCCACCTGCGCCGTGCCCGGTAGGTAGCCCATCATCGCGAACGCTACGGTTGACTTGCCGCATCCGGACTCGCCGACCAGCCCTAGAACCTCCCCCCTTGCGATTTCCAGGGATGCATCCCTGACTGCGCGGAACGTGCCGTTTGGGCTGTAGAAGGTTACAGCGAGGTCTTCGACCTGCATGAGCGGAGCGTCCGGCTGAATTGCCTGGTCCATGGTCTATCGGTCTCCGGTCTCAGGCAGGTTCTGCGCTTGGCGAATGCCGTCTGCAAGCAGGTTAATGCCCACCACCAGGGACGCCATGGCTATTCCCGGCGCGAGGGCGGCGAGGGGAATGGTTCCCATGTTGGTGGCGTTTTCACTGACCATAAGCCCCCAATCTGGTGTAGGCTCCTGCACACCTAGGCCTAGGAATCCCAGCCCCGCGGTGAGAAGCAGCGCGAAACTCAGCCTGATTGTGGCTTCCACAGCCACTACTGGGAGAACGTTCGGAAGCACTTCCCTAAACATTATGTACAGTGGCGGTTCTCCTCTGAGCCGCGCACTCTGGACGAACTCCATCGGCTTAACCGCGATCACCGCGCTCCTAATCACGCGGCTGTTATTGGGCATGAAGGATATGCCGATTATGAAGATGATGATGAACGACTCATCGACGTTCTGGAACCGCTGAGTCGCCATGTTGATTACAAGAATCGCCAGCAACAGCGAAGGGATCGCCAGTAGCCAATCGACTATGCGCATCATCACCTGGTCGACCTTGCCGCCAGCGTAGCCGCTGATCACGCCGACCGTGGTGCCGAGCGCGATGCCGAATGTGGTGCCCGCGACAGAAATCCATATTATCGAGCGCGCGCCTGCTAGAATTCGGCTCAATACGTCGCGCCCCTTGTCGTCCGTGCCGAGCCAGTACTGTGCGCTCGGTTCGCCGAATCGATCCGGTAGGTGATATTCCGTCGGCGGGTATGGCGTGATCCACGGACCCGCAACCGCAAGAATGAGATGGACGCTCACAATGGCGAGGCCTATTCGCCCAGTCGTGGTACGGAGAACCAGAGACAGCAAATCCCAGACGACGCCTCTTGCCCTGGAGAGCGAAGACGCTCTTGCGCTCTGTCCACGCAGTATGGAGTTGCCCGCCGCCATCAGGAGAGCCTAACCCTGGGATTGAGTGCGCCGTAAGCTAGGTCAGCGGCCAGGTTGCTGAACGCATAGACCCCCGCAATCACCATTGCCGTCGATTGCAGCATTATGATGTCTCGAGTGTCAATCGACTGTTTCAGGAGACTGCCCATGCCGGGATACGAAAACAGGTTCTCGATGATGATTAGGCCTCCAAACATCCAGCCCACGTTATTGGCTATGACAGTTATCGTGGGCAGCATGGCGTTGGGAAGAACGTGCTTGATGACGACCGTCCGCATCGGCAGTCCCTTGAGAATAGCGGTGCGCACGTAGTTGCTCTCCATCACCTCGATCACGTTGGCGCGCGCCATTCTCAGGATGTAGGCGAACAAAGCACCGGTGACCGTGAGAATGGGCATTACCAGCACCTGCGGTTTGCCAATGATCGACTCTCCCGGCATCATGATGCTTGACGAGGGCAGCCACCCCAGCGTCGACGAGAGAATCAGGATCATGACAATGCCGGTTACGAACTCCGGCAGCGATATGGTGATGAGTCCGCCCATTGTAAGGAAGCGGTCTATCTTGGTGTCGGCTCTGGTGCCGACCCACACGCCGATAGACAGTCCAAGCGGCACTGCAATCAGGAACGAGCTGACCGCAAGGAGCGCGGAGTTCGCAAGCCGACCGCTGACCGTGTTCGAAATCGAGATGTCCGGGGACTTTGCTGAACTCCCCAAGTCGCCGCGCAGGACCGCGTTTCCGATCCAGTCCAGATATCGAATGTGGGCGGGGCGGTCCAGCCCCATCTGCTCGCGCAGATTCTTGAGGCTTTCCGGAGTTGACTGCTGACCGAGCAACACCTGGGCAGCGTCTCCTGGCACCAGTTCTACCAACACGAAGATGGCGATGGATACCGCCAGCAGCGTTACCAAGATCAGTGACAGTCTTACTATTAGGAATCTGAGCATTATGCTCCGACTTGGGGTGATTTCGGCCTGGGTCGGCGGCGGTTATATGGCTACCCGCCGCCGACCAGTCTATTTCAGTAGTCCAGCAGCTCTGAGTCGCGGACGGGGATCAGTTATCCGCCACCCACCACTCCTCGAACATCCAGTGAGCATTCGCTGCGTGGGCCTCGATTCCCTTGATGTGGTCTCGGTGGACATAAATCACTGGGTTGTACGTGAGGTACAGCACGGGAACGTCCTCGATGAGGATCTCCTGCATCTCTCGGAAGTACTCTTTGCGCGTTAGGAAGTCCCCTTCCGCCTCGACGAGATCGAGCAACTCGTCGAGGCGCGGGTTGTCGTAGAATGACTCGTTCCAGACCCCGCCGCTCCGGAGCTGTACGGTGATGGCGGCGTACGCTGGGCGGGATCCCCAGTTGCTGGACACGAACGGGCAGCACGGATTCATCCACTGCGCAGTCCAGTAGGCGGAGGAGTCGTGCGTGACGACCTCCACATTGATTCCCGCCGACGCGACCGACTCCTTGAACGCCAGCGCGACGTCCTGCATCTGGTTGAAGTCCGACGTGTTCAGAACGACATCTACGCCATCCGGATATCCCGCGTCGACAAGGAACTGCTTTGCCTTGGCGATGTCCTGCTTGACGATTGGCTGTTCGTCCCAGTAGTACTGGTCGTTTATGCCGACGGGGTGGTCGTTGGCTGGGCGTCCCCGTCCGAACTGCGCTGCCTCCGCGACGAAGTCACGGTCCACGGCGTACTGCATCGCCTTGCGCAGGTTCTTATTGGAGAACAGCGAATCTTCGACTCCCTGGAAGGGGCCGAACTTCTCGGCTTCGCCCTGCAGGTGTGCGTAGCCTGTGTGCATGTCGATCACGCCCACGCCAGCCGACGGCGCATCTGCGACCAGAATGCTAGGGTTGCCCGCGAACGAACCCAGTGCCTCGAGGGGCGGACCCAGCATCACGTCTATCGCGCCCGTCTTGATCGCCTCCACGCGGGTCACCTGCTCGGGCATGTAGAAGAACACCATCTGATCAGCGTAGGGCTTGCCCTCTCGCCAGTAGGCGGGGTTTTTGTGCATGACCGTCCGCTCGGTCGGGTTGTGCTCGCCGAGAGTGTAGGGCCCCGATCCGTATTCGGCGGTCGCCATCTGTTCGTTGGTGGTTCCTTCGGGGATTATGCGGAGGTGATAGTCGGTCATCTCCTCGAGAAGGAATGCGTTGGGGTCGCCCAGATCCAGAACCAACGTGTAGTCGTCCGGGGTGGTGATGGTGTCAATGTAGCCGATGTTGTCCTTCTGCGGGGAGATAGAGTCCTCTGCGCGAATTCGGTCAAGCGTGTACTTGACGTCAGCAGCCGTCAGCGGCTCTCCGCTGTGGAAGTTGATCCCCTCGCGTACGTTGAACGTGTACTGGGACAGATCGTCGGCCGAAGACCACGATTCCACCGCCCAAGGCGTGACCTCGCCGTCAAACCAGTACATTGTGATGTTGTCGTACGTCAGCTCGCCGTACGGGGCTTCGGCCTGAGCAAGGCCCGCAAGCGCGGGGTCGAGCGAGTTGAACGCGATCATCCCGAACCTTATGGTGCCGCCCTCTGTGGGCATGTCGCCCATTGCCATCGCCGGTTCCGGCGTAGCGACGGCTCTATCTACAATCGCCTGCACCTGCTCGGCGGTGATGGATCCCTCGGTCGCCTTCATGACCGCGGCCTGGACGTCCTCGGTGGTCATCATGCTGGCCTGCGAGTCGGTGACGGCCTTGGAGATGGCAGACTGGACATCCTGACCCGTGACGGCGTCCGCTGTCGCGGCCTTTACGGCGCTCTCGACCATCGACTGAATCTGCTCGGGCGACGCGCCCTCGGGTGCGGCGCCCGCCACGGCGGACTCCACCATGGCCTGGATCTCACTGGCGGAGACCTGCGAGCTGGACATGTCGGTCATCATGGTGCCCATGGCAGTCTGTACCATGGACTGGATTTCCGACGCTGAAACTTGAGGCTGAGGCGCGGGCTGCGACTGGGATACCGCATCGGAGACGATGCTGCGAAGCTGCGCCTCGTCGAATGCTGGCGCTGGAGCCGGAGCAGGCTCGCTCGAGCACGCCAGGGCCACGATCAGCGCAAGCGCAGCGCCGATAACTGCCCAGCGCCTGGGGTCGAATATACTGTGGGGCAATTTCACTTTATGCTCCTCCATTTCTGAAGTTATGATCTGACTCGATTTTCATCCTGTTGGTCAGAGTCGGCCCGACCGCGTACCGTATCGCGTATCATGTCCGCTCTGTCGAAACTCCGTGATTGAAGACGTGCCACAAGCTGGAGCTGTCTCCGACGGGCAGGTCCTCGTCGCCGAAGTGATTTAAGGTATTGACCGCCTGGATAAGCCCGTAGAACTGTAGGGATGCAGCCTTCAGGTCGATGTCCGTACTAACCTCTCCCTTTTGGACTCCGGCGCTTAGCTGCGCTTCGATCATCGCCAGGTGCCTGTCGATGGCCGTCTGCATCAGCCTTCTCAGCTCGTCGTCTCCGTTCATTAGCACTTCAGCTATCACCATGAACGAGACTCCGGTCACCTTAGACGGCGCCGCGTTGTCCTTCAGCACCTGTTCCAGCCGCTTCAGACCCGCATCCGGGTCTCCGTCCATCAGATTGATTCTCTGGTTGAGCCTGCTGTCGATGTCCTCTATCAGGCCGGCGATGATCCGCTTCTTGCCGCGAAAGTGGCGGTAGATCGCCCCCTCGCTGACTCCCACGGCGCGGGCAAGGCTTCCGATAGTCAGCGCCTGCATCCCGTGATCTGTTATGACCACTCTCGCAGCCTCGATGATCTCGCGCCGCCTGACATCTGTTGGGCGCCGTATGCGCATGACCGTCTCGCCAAGTCCTGTATGGCTCGGTTGTAAGTGAACGCTCGCAAGTTAATATAGCTGAAATCCAAACATTAGGTCAAACGTACGCAGGCCGACGCTCGGACTCTTGGCTCCTCTGATACAATCAGCGCAGAGCACGACCCGACAGGCGTTCATAGCGCCGTGCGGGTATGTGAGGAGGTGTTTCCCGATGAAGCTGGTGTTCTTCGATGATTTCAAACTGGGTGTGGTTGAAGGCGATCGCGTCGTTGACGTGTCGGACGTGGTGGCCGACATCCCCCACATCGGCCCGCATCACCTTATCAACGGGCTGATCGAGAGTTTCGACGACTACAGGCTCAGGATCGAGCAGGCTGTCGCAGCCTCCGACGGTGTGCCGGTTGACAGCGTCCGGCTGAGGCCGCCGACTCCCAAGCCCGGCAAGCTCGTGTGCATGGCCGTCAACTACATGGAAGACGGCACACGGGACGAGCCCGCCCCTATCAACGCTTTTCTGAAATCGCCGAAAGCCGTTGTCAGCGACGGAGACACTGTGGCGCTGTCGAAGGAGCAGGCGACGATCTTCGAGCACGAAGCGGAGCTGGGCCTCGTCATAGGCAAACGGGCGTCGAAAGTCAGTGCGGACGACTGGGAACAGTACGTGTTTGGCTACCTGAACTTCATCGACGTCTCTTCCAGGGGTCTCGGCGCGCCTCCTATGGACAGCTTCTTTCCCACCAAGTCGCCGCACACGTCGGCGCCGCTGGGGCCGTACCTCGTGACGGCGGACGAGGTCGAGAACCCACAGAATCTCGCGGTCAAGCTATCAGTGAGCGGTGTGCTCAGACAGGACTTCAACACCGACGACATGGCGCACAAGCTCCCTCGCGTGATCGAGTTCGCGTCGTCCATCACAACGCTCGACCCAGGAGACGTGGTCGCCACTGGCACGAACCACCGGGGCCTGGGACCGCTGCACGATGGCGATACGATCGAGATGGAAGTAGAAGGGATGGGAGTCCTTCACCTGAACGTGAGGGACGACCTTAATCGCGAGTGGCCCCGCGAGACCAGGCTGGAGCGAGAGACCAGAGAAGCCGCCGCGAACGACTAGCGCCGTGACAGCATGACCCAATCTGGTCCACGGGACCGATTGCGCCTAACCGTCATTCCCGTTGCCCACCCGTCACTCCCGCTGCCCACCCGTCACTCCCGCGAAAGCGGGAATCCAGAGGCCGCACAGTCTAGGCCATTGAAAGAGAAACTGAAAACCGCGCCAGCTATGAGGATAGTGACACTATGAAACTCGTAATGTTCAACGACTTCGTTCCCGGCGTGCTCGACGGCAGCCGGGTTGTGGATATTTCTCCGGCTGTGGGCGAGATCCCCCACATGTCGCCTCAGGAGCTGATGTCCGGGATAATTGCGGACTTCCAGTCGCTGAAGGGGACTATAGACGACCTAGTGTCATCGTCAGACGGGATTCAGCGTACCGACCTCCGTCTGCGTCCGCCCCTGCCGAAGCCCACCCAGATCGTCGCGATGGCGGCGAACTACATGGAGCACGGAGCGCGCTCGGCGCCCGCGCCGATCAACGCCTTCCTCAAGTCCTCGAACTCCATCATCGGCGACGGTGACACGCTCGTCCTGCCGGACGCGCCCGCGAACATCTTTCACCACGAGGCCGAGCTTGGCGTGGTGATCGGCAGCGAGGTGGCGCACGTCGATGCCGAAGACGCACATCAATATATCTTCGGTTACGTGAATTTCATCGACGGGTCGGCGCGCGGACTCGGAGGGAACAGCTTCTTCCAGGGCAAGTCCTGGGACACGTTCGGTCCCGTCGGACCGTGCATAGTCACTGCCGACGAGATCGCCGATCCGCAGGCCCTCAACATTCGGCTGTGGGTCAACGGCACACTGCGACAGAACTTCTCGACCAGCGACATGGCCTACGACATTGCACGCTGCATGGAGTGGGCGAGCGGCATCACGACGCTCGAACCCGGAGACATTCTCGCGACCGGCACGAATCACCAGGGCTTGGGCGCGATGCAGGACGGCGACCTGATCGAGATGCACATAGACGGACTCGACAAGCTGACGATCAGCGTTCGGGACGATCTGAAGCGCGAGTGGTCGCGCGACATCGACCAGGCGACTGCCGACCGCGCCGCCGGACGGGCGACGTCAGGCGGCTTCGGCGATCCACCCCGTAGCTAGAGTAGGCTCTGGATGTCAACTGGCGTAAGCAGGGATGAGCATCCTGTCGCCCGGTGTGGCGGGCGACTCATGATTGACATTCCAACAGGGAGTGGCAGCAATGCCCACAAACGTACCTCCTCAATATAGAGAGGCCGAAGACAGGTACAGGCAGGCCAGGACAGTGCAGGCAAAGATCGCCGCGCTCCAGGAGATGCTCGCGATCATGCCCAAGCACAAGGGCACCGATCACCTGAAGGCCCAGCTGCGCTCGCGGCTGTCAAAGCTGATGGCAGAGCTCGAGGGAGCATCGTCCAAGGGCCCCAGCAGCGGCAGGACCGAACCCTTCTCCATGCCCAAGGAGGGGGGCGGCAGGGCCACATTGATCGGCCCCACTAACACCGGCAAGTCACTGATACTTAACCGCTCCACGGGCGCGAGGAGCAGGGTAGGGGCGTACGAGCTCAGCACTCAGGAGCCGGTGCCCGGGATGCTGAACTACGAGGACGTGCGCATTCAGTTCGTGGATACGCCTCCGATCTCCAATCCCTCGACCCAGGGCAGGCTGTACGGTCTGCTCAGAAACACCGACGTCTTCGTGGTCGTTGTCGATCTATCGATGGACGCCGTCTCCCAGGCGGACGACGTGTTCACCGCGCTGGGCGAGTGGAACTTCAGCATGTTGGGCAGAGATGATCGGTCCGCGAACCGCAACGAATGGCTGGACAAGCCGACGATCGTTGTCGGCAACAAGGCCGACATCCCCGGTGCGCTAGACCAGTATGAGATCCTGGAAGCTGCGTTCGGAGACCGCTACCCCGTGATAATGGCGAGCGCCGAAGAAGAGGTCGGCTTCGACGAAATCTCCCAGGAGATATTCGAGGCCCTGAAGGTAATCCGAGTCTATACCAAGTCGCCCCGTGTCAGGGTCGAGGACTACGACCCCTCCGAGCCTCTCGTGCTGCCCATAGGCGCGACCGTGATTGAGGCCGCAACCCAGCTCCACAAGGACCTGGCCCAGGGTCTGAGGTATGCTGTCCTCTGGGGCGACTCCGGCAAATTCGACGGTCAGCACGTAGGCCGCAGCCACGAGCTAACCGACCGCGACATCATCGAGCTGCATACGTAGCAGGCCCCTGCCGAAAGCCGAACAGCTGCTCGCCTACCACGACGGCGGACATCAGAATCTCCTCCGCAGCCTGCACGATCTCTCTCACGCGATGGTTGCCCCTCATGAACTCGGAGTAGGCGTTGGAGTCCAGCAGGATCTTCATTCCCACACCGACTCATCCACGGTCTCGAAGACCTCAAGTGCGGCATTGAACGCCTCGGCTTCCTCGTTCTGGTGTGACTCCGGGAAATTTGACGACTTGCAAATAGGTCGCAGCCACGAGACAGCCGGCCACGACGTTCTCCCAGAATACACAGTGCTATACTTGAGCAGCCGCAATTCGAACGTCAATGGACAAGCGAGGCAACTAGAGTGTCGGCTAAGGTGATTAGCATAATCAATTTGAAGGGTGGTGTTGGCAAGAGCACCCTGACGATGCTACTTGGGGAATATCTGGCTTTCAGACACTCCAGAAGAGTGTTGCTCATAGACATGGATGCGCAAGCCAACCTGAGCTATTGCATGATGCACCCGGATAGTGTGCGAAGGCAGCACCAAGAAGGGCGAACTTCTTACCATTTGTTCCGGGATGCGCTACACGGTAAGTACTCAGATGTCGAGAATTTCATTGCCAAGCCTCCTTTGGGAGTATCGAATGTCGCAAGAAGTTCCATGAGTACGTATGGAACCAACATTCACATGATCGTTTCGACTCCCAATGTGGCTGATCTCGATGAGGAGTTGCTAACACTATGGGAAAAAGGGGAATCGATGCCGAGCGACATCAGAGAGATCCTGAAACTCTACCTTGAAATTGCAAGGGATCGCTACGAATATGTACTGATCGATTGCCCGCCCGGTCTATCCCTTTTCTCTTCAGCCGCTCTGATTGCCAGCGACTATTACATATCACCTATTATTCCCGAGCCACTATCACTCCAAGGGGTGGACCTGGTTCAAGCCCGAGCCAGCCAGTTGCAGGGGAATTATGATACTCAGATCGAGTTCAAGGGAACGGTCCTAAATATCGTCAAGCATTACAGGAACACTCACAGTAGTGTCGCGCAGGACATATATGGTCGGTATGGTAATCGTTATCAGCCATTTGATTACTGGGTGCCCGATAGTGAACAACTTAGGAAGATAGGCGAGTACGAACCTGACATACTATTTAACGGACAGTGGGCGATGGGAATGGATCGGAAATTCCCAGATCTGATCGCCAAGTACGGTACCCGTCATCAATTAGCCAATCCGAAATCTGGTCCGCTGGACCGCTCAGGGAATGAGGGGACAAGATATAGACTGCAGGATAGATTGGCGAACCTAGTAGAGGAATTTCAGCAAAGGTGCATGTGAGCCGTATGTCGAAGGCATCTAAGAGCGCAGAGAGAGCCACATTTGAGGTCTTGGTTTCAAGATACAGGACCGATCCCGAGATATTTGAGCGGCATTTTCCAGATGTGGAGCAGATACTGCGCCAGGTTGTAGAACCAAACCGCGTATCACGACCGCATTTCGGTCTGACCGATCGGGAAAAAGCCCACCATGTCGAAGCGTTGTCTGACGTCATGAACATGCCTGAGCCACCCTCGCAGGATGCGGTCAATGCTCTTGAATGCTGTGCCATTCTGATTCAGGATGACTTCATGACGCCTCATGTTAACCACCAGTTGGTTGTCTCTCTGTTCAAGGCGGCTTTTGGGAAAGCTCTTGGATCGATCAAAAAGAACATGTCCATCCCTATCAATCGACGCGGCGCTGGAGAGCCTATCCATCACTCGTCACTGGTGCGGGGAGTCGTCGCAGACCTTGATCTGGGGATGCGCTTGGTTTCCATTACAGTCACCCCACGCAAAGTACGAGAAGGCAACAAGATGATGGGCATCGTTGGGATAGGACGCGATCTCTGCCCTGATGTCGCTACCCGACACGACGATTATCTGGCTGAGCAGGGACCACATGGCTCGTCCTGAGAAGATCGTTGTAGACACGTCGGCTTTCTATGCCCTGATTTCAGCTAACGATGAGTTCCACAAGCGAGCTGAAGCTGGCTATGAAGTCTTGAAGGATCGTGATGTCGAGTTTTTGACTACCTCGTATGCTCTTTCCGAGACCGTGGCGTTAGTCCATCGACGCCTTGGATTTGACACACTCTCAAGGCTTCTCGAGACGATTGAGTCTCATGTGAGAGTGTTCTGGGTGGATAGCATGGTGCATTCCGCAGCAATGGAAAGCTTCAAATTGGCTGGAGGTAGAGGACTGAGCCTCGTTGACTGGACCGTTCTTCTCGTCTCCCGAATCGAGTCAGCTCATGTATTCACTTTCGATACGAGGTTCTCAGATCATGGTGTGACGACGATTCCCGTCTGATAGACGTTAACGAATTGCCTAGCTCTTTCTCATTTCAACATGACCTAACTCAGGGTCTGAGATACGCCGTGCTCTGGGGCGACTCCGGCAATTTTGACGGCCAGCACGTAGGCCGCAGCCACGAACTAACCGACCGCGACATCATCGAGCTGCATACGTAGGCGCCTCGATCAGACTTATCGAGGTCAAGGAGGATTGACGTGAGCGAACTCAGGCGAGCTATCGTGAATACGGACAAGGCACCTCAGCCGATCGGGGCCTACTCGCAGGCGATCAGGACCGCTCCCGGCGAGCTGCTCTTCATCGCCGGCCAGGTGGCCGTCGACCTCGACGGAAACCCGGTCGGGGTCGGCGACATGGCCGCCCAGACCAGGCAGGTGTTCGAGAATCTCGGAGGCATTCTGGAGAGCGTCGGCGCAACCTTCAGCAACGTCGTCGAGTTCACCACCTACGTCGTGGGACGCGACTCTGTGCAGGCTTACATCGCGGGGCGTACCGAAGTGTACCCTGAAATCTTCCCCGACGAAGACTATCCCCCCAACACGCTGCTGGTGGTCGACGGCCTGGTCAGAGAGGAGTTCCTGCTGGAGATCAAGGCGGTTGCGGCGCTGCCTTAGCAGGCTGCTAAACCCTCAGCTCGCCGTCAGCTGAATACGAATGTAGGCTCGCGTACAGTCCGCCACTCGCAATCAGTTCGTCGTGTATGCCCTCCTCCACGACCTGGCCGTGGTCAAGGACGACTATGCGGTCAGCGTTCCTGATCGTCGAGAGACGGTGGGCTATGACGATGGCAGTCCGACCCCTGAGCAGCTCGTCGAGGGCCCTCTGGATCAGCATCTCTGTATGAGTGTCGATGTTGGCAGTCGCCTCGTCGAGAAGCAGAATCGCCGGGTCGGCGACGAGGGCGCGGGCGAAGCTGATTAGCTGACGCTGACCGACACTGAGGTTACCGCCCCTCTCCTGGAGCGGGGTGTCGTACCCGTGCTTCATCTTCATGATGAAGTCGTGTGCGCCCACAGCGGAGGCGGCCCGGACGATATCCTCGTCGGAGGCGTCGGCGCTGTTGTACCGGATATTCTCTCGAATAGTCCCCGAGAACAGGAAGGGCTCCTGGGCGACGATGGACATCTGCCTCGAGAGGGAGTCGAGCGTGATATCGCGTATGTCGTCTCCGTCCAGCAGAATACGGCCTTCGGACACGTCGTAGAGGCGCACGAGCAGGGACACGACCGTGGTCTTCCCGGCACCCGTGGGTCCGACGAGGGCAACGGTGTGTCCCGCAGGGACGTGCAGGTCCACGTGTTCGAGCACCGGCTCACCCTCGATGTAGTGGAAGCTGACGCCCTCGAACCGCACGTCGCCGCTGACCACCTCGACCTGCTTGCTGTCCGGGCTGTCGGCCACCTCAGGCTCCACGTCCATCAGCTCGAAGATCCGCGCTCCGGAGACCATGGCGCGCTGAAGAGACCCATACTGCATGGTGAGGTTCAGCACAGGCTCGAAGAAGCGCTGTATGTAGAGGGCGAAGGCTACCAGCACGCCCACTTCGATGGCGTTGTCCAGCGCCAGGGAGCCGCCGAAGACTATAACGAAGGCCAGACCGACGGCTGAGAGGAACTCGACCGATGGAAACAGAACGGCTTGCATGCGTACGGCCGCGAGGTTCGCGCCGAGGTTCTCCGAGTTGGCATTGCCGAATGAGCGGATGTTCGCGTCCTCGCGGTTCATGCTCTGGATCACGCGAACGCCGGAAATGTTCTCCTGAAGGCTGCCATTGACGACTGAAATTGCCCGTCGGGCCCTCATGAAGGCTCGCTGAGCAAACCGCTGCCAGATCACCATCATCACGATGAGAACAGGGATGACCGACAGCGTCACGGCGGCAAGTCGCGCGTTCATCAGCACCATCGCGGTAATGATTCCGGTGAGGCTGAGCACGTCCGCAATCGTGATGATGACGATGGATAGGAACTCCTGTAGCTGGCTAACGTCGTTCTGGACCCTGGACATCACCCGGCCGACTTCATTCCTGTTGTAGAACTTCATGGACAGGCCCTGCAGATGGCTGAACAGGCCCACCCGCAGGTCGTAGAGCACTCGCTGCCCTACGAACGACATCGTCCTGAGTTGAAGATACTGGCTTCCGTACTGGAGCAGCGCGACTCCTACGAAGATGGGAACGACGACGTTCAGGCCAGACAGGTCGCCCGTACGCACGTACTGGTCGATTATCCTGGCGACCATCCACGGCAGTGCGACCACCGTGCCGGTGTACACCATGACGGCCGCGAGGATAAGCAATAGCCTTGGCCGATGTGGGAGGAGGTATCTGAAGAGGCGTCTGACCACCTTGTGGTCGTAGAGCCTCCCGTCCTCATACTCTTCCCTGTCCGAGCCGAGCCGTCCCCTCATACCACGTCCATAGCCGCCCCTGCCGCCGAAGCCACCGTGCATCATGAGGCATTACCTCCATGGAGATGGCCCCGAGCTTCGGCTTCTGCCCGTACGACTGGACTCGATGGACTTATATGTCCAGCTTTAAGCTGGTCCTGCGGGCGCAGTTGCAGGTCGTATATTCGGCGGTAGAAGCCGTCCCGTGCCAGCAGCTCGTCGTGCGTTCCACGCTCGACAATCTCGCCGTCTTCCAGGACGAGAATCAGGTTGGCCCTGCGAACGGTTGAGAGTCTGTGGGCGATAACAAAGGTCGTCCGGCCCCTGATCGCCTCGTCCAGGGCTTCCTGAAGCCTGTGCTCGGTCGCCATATCCACGCTCGATGTGGAGTCGTCAAGAATGATGATTGGCGGGTCCAAAAGAATGGTCCTGGCGATTGCGAGACGTTGACGCTGGCCGCCGGAGAGTGTAACGCCACGCTCGCCGACCCAGGTGTCGTACCCGCTGGGCAGGCTCTCGATGAAGTCATGAAGCTGAGCGATCTTCGCGGCCTCTACCACCACCTCCATGTCCACCTCATCGAGCCCGTAAGCTATGTTGTCGCGGATGGTGGCGGCGAAGACGAAGACGTCCTGCATGACGATACCGACGTTCTCCCTCAGCGACGTGAGGGTGACATCCCTGGTGTCGTATCCGTCGATGGTTATGCGACCCTCGGTAACGTCGTAGAACCTTGGGACGACGTGGGCTATCGTGCTCTTGCCCGATCCGGGCCCACCGAGCAGGGCGACGAGTTGGCCAGGGTGCGCCTGGAAGTCGATTTTGCGGACCGCGCTCCTGGCTCCATCGTAGCTGACCGCGACGTTTGCGAAGACCACATGTCCCTCGATGCGTGGCATGGGAATGGCGTCCGGCTTCTCACTCACGGGCGACTGTGCGTCGAGCACGTGGTACAGCCGTTGACCGGCCGATGAGGCGCGGGAGAGAGTGTTCATCAACCACCCGCTCATCCTGACTGGCATTGCAAGCAGGCCCATGTAAAAGATGAACGACGTCAGGCCGCCGGCCGTGAGCCTGTCGGCGGCAACCTCCCTGCCGCCGTACCAGAGGATCGCGCCGGTGGCCGCTGTGAATATGAACGTCATCAGGGATCCTTGGGATGCGAAGAGGCGAGTGGCCGAGTAGGTGAGCCTGGCAATGGCGGCGGCCCTGGCGTTGAACTTGGACTCCTCGAAGGCCCTGGCCCCGTAGGACTTGACCACCTTCATGCCCGACAGGTTCTCCTGGAGAACCGTGGTCATGGCGCCGGTCTCCTTCTGCACTTTCATCCAGGTCGGACGCAGGACCCTGGACATGGCCAGCGCTCTCCACAGGATCAGGGGCAGGAAGGCCATGCAGACTATGGTGAGCCTCCAGTTCGTGATGGCCATGAGCGCCGAAACAGCGCCCAGCGTCACGAATATGGAGAGACCTCGCACCATGCCCATGCTGACGAACATGCGGACGGCCTCCACGTCCTGGGTTGCCCTGGACATGAGGTCTCCGGTCTGCTCCCTGTCGAAGAAGCCGAAGCTCATGCCCTGCAGCTTCCTGAAGAAGTCCTCCCTCAGGTCGTATGCGCTCCTCTGTGAGAGCGACTCGGAGAGGTATCGCTGCCCGTAGGAGAATATGCCCCTCATTAGGCTGAACAGCACTATCACACTCGCCAGCAGCAGCAGTCGGCTCTGGAGGCCGCTGGCCAGGGCCTCGTCTATGGCTTCTCCCAGCACTCTCGGTATGATAAGGGCGGAAAGGCTGGACGCCACCATCGCCGCATACGCGCCGAGCAGATACCACCTGTGTCTGAAGGCATACCTTGTCAGCCGAATCAATACCCTCATACGCTGGCCTCAAGGGTTCGAGCTTCCACGTCCGACGATTCGTGGTCGTCCCTCCGGCGCATGAAGTCCGGCCTGCGGACCGCGTCGGCCATGATTTTCATTGCGGGGACCACGACTTCCATCTCCTCGGTGCTCAGCCCGTCCGGTCCTGAGCGGCTGGCACTGTCATGTGCTGGGGCGTCGGCTGCGGTTGTGGAGCGCTCTTGAACACCGATGCCACAGCCCCAACGACCTGCAGCACGCCCATGACCAGGAACACGACCTTCAGCCCCGTCATGAACGAGCCGAGCAGTCCTGATCCCGGCGCCGCCTCGAGCACAGCGTCTATGTTGGGCTCGTAGCCTCCACCTGCCATGACCGCGGTAACGATCGACGCGGCGATGGCTATCCCTGTGACGTTGCCGGAATTGCGAGACAGGTTCACGAAGGCCGCGACCACTCCGTGCCGGCCCGAGTCCGCGGCGCTGAATATCGAGGCCGAATTCGGCGACTGGAACAACCCTGACCCTACGCTCTGCAAAAGGATGCCCACCAGTACCACGACGACGGAGGACGACACCGTCAGCGACGCGAGCACGAACAGCCCCGCCGCAGACAGCAGAAGGCCGATGATGTTGAAAGGCCTCCACCCGTATCTGTCCGAAAGCCTCCCGCTCAGCGGACCCATGATGATCCGGCTGGCTGCGTTTGGAAGCAATACAAACCCGACAAGTGCGGGCGTGTACCTCAGCGCGGCCTGCAGGTAGAAGGGAATCAGGAACCGGGCGGAGGTTATTGCCAGGAAGGACATGAAGTTGGTCGTAATGCCGATGCTGAACACTCTGCTCCTGAACAGGCCCATGTCCAGCATCGGTGAGGGCGAACGGAGCTCCCACCAGACAAACGCCGAGAGAAACGCGACGAATCCGAGCGTGGCAACCATGATAGGGGCGGAAGTCCACCCCATACGCGAGCCGTTGGACACGGTCAGCAGGAGCGTGAGTAGTACAGCGGTCGAGAGGGCTGCGCCTGGGAAGTCGTACCTGCGGTTGCGGCTGTCCTGTCGGAACGCTTCGCTCCTGATAATCAGCAGCACCGCCGCCATTGCACATATACTCATGAGGACGTTGACGTAGAAGACCCAGCGCCAGTCCAGCGCGGTGACGATGAACCCGCCCATTACTGGGCCAAGCACCCCGCCTGTGCCCACGACGCTGGCGTGGGTGCCGATGCCCTTGCCGCGCTCCGCGGCGGGAAACACGGAGGTGACCATCGCCATACCCGTCCCCTGGGTCATGGCTGCGCCGAGTCCCTGCACGGCCTTGAAGCCTATCAGGGCGATGATGCTCTGGGAGCCGGCCGCCATGATCGCGGCGCCCGCGAAGATGATCAGGCCGGTCAAGTAAATGCGCTTCCGTCCCACGATGTCCGAAAGACGTCCCATCGGCAGGATGAGCGCGCTGATCGCGAGTCCCTCGGCTATGACCACCCACTGGGCGGTGGAAAGGTCGGCGCCGAAATACTGTGCAATAGTAGGGAGCGCGACCGACATGCTCCCATGGTTTATCACCGAGGTCAGGGTGCCGAGCGCGACGGCCGCAAAGACCCACCACTTATAGACTGGTCTGTCGAACACTCCGGAAGCGAGCATGGTTGACTAAGCGTTGATCTCCTTCATGGATCTGCTGCTGCGGCTGGGCCGCCGGAGCCGTATGTACGGCTCGGCCCATCGTACCAGTATCCGAAGGGGGCGGCGCGGAGCCACTCACTGGTTCTACATCGTAGTTGCCGTCTGTAGTGCGAGCGAGCCAAACGCATATTGGCTCATCTCAGTCAATCGTCACACCGGCGAAGGCCGGAGTCCAGTGGGGTGGAACGAGAGGTTCTGTCAAAGCTGATTCCGAACACAGTGCAATTGCCCTGGGACTTCGAGAGATCCCCAAGACCGAGCTGGACAGAATATGGTCTAATGACTCACCTGAATTCGCTGAGTTAAGTCCTCAACAGAAAGTAGGAAGGCAGGCCCGATGATCCCCAATCGCATGAAAACCAAGCTGCTCTCTGGTCAGCCCGCATTCGGGATCTCCGTCATGTTCCCGTCTCCCCACATCGTTGACATCGTCGGACGACTGGGCTTCGACTGGGTGCTGATCGACTGCGAGCACGGCTCCATTTCGCTGGAGAGCGTTGAGCTCATGGTTATGGCTGCCGAGACCGCCGGCGTCACTCCTATCGCCAGGCCGCCTGTCAACTCGTTCGAGTCGATCGGGCAGCTCATGGACAGAGGTGTAATGGGAGTGCAGGTGCCTCACGTAAACACCGATGAAGACGCCAGGAGCGCGGTTGAGTCCGTTAAGTACCATCCTCATGGCGAACGCGGACTCGCCGCCGGAGTCAGGTCGGCCTCCTACGGGTACGGCATGTCGATGTCCGAGTACGCTGAACACTCCAACAGGGAGACGCTGGTATGCGTCCAACTGGAAGAGGCGGAGGCTGTCAGGAACGTGGACCAGATAGTGCAGGTGGAGGGCGTGGACGTATTCTTTGTGGGCCCGTCCGATCTGTCGCAGTCCCTCGGATACCCGGGACGCCCGGAAGCCCCGGAGGTGCGAGAGGCGATGGACAACGTGTTCGCGACGATCGCGTCGGAGGGAAAGGTGTCTGGCTCAGCGGGCAATGCCGGGGCCACACGACGCTACCTCGATCAGGGCGTCACTTACCTGTATACCCACCTTACGACGCTGCTCTCATCCGGCGCCGGAGCGTTCTTGAGCGAGGCGACTCGCTGACCCCGGCTACCCTTTCAGCGGTAGGTAGATGTAACTTTCAGGCTTGAGCCACAATCGACTGGCCCCCTCTCCCTGAGGGCTGACAGGGGTAGGCATTTCGCAAAGCGTCATTCCGGCGTAGGCCGGAATCCAGGGGCTGGGGCGTCCTTCGACAAGCTCAGGACGAACGACTTATTGGTTTGCCTACCCCTGTCAGCTCCCTGAGGGAGAGGGTTGGGGTGAGGGTGAAAAGCACGAATACCTACCCCTGCTAGCCCAGGCTGCCGGAACGCAGCGTTGACACAGCTTCCGAGCTAGCCGCCCGTCGTTCTGATAGCTGGCTGGCTAAACTTGATTCGGGGCGACGCGCTTCTTTTACACCACTCCCTGGGACTTTACCGCTCTCGGCAGCTCGATGTCCGATCTGCCAGACTGGGATAGACTACTACCCCGCAAGACCACATGTCGGGATGAGCTTGTCTTACTATCTCCCACCAATAGAATCATGGTCAGACTGGTCCAGCGTGTACAGCGACGTCTCCATCTGGAAGCCGGCCATCGACGCCATCTGTGCATCTGAGGGCATTCGCTATCGGAGCATCGAAAGTCCTCGCTCGAACACCAACGCCGTGTTCATCCTTGATCGACGCCTGGTTCTCAAGATCTACAGCCCGTTCTGGTCGGAGTTCGACATAGAGCCGAAGTTGATTGAGGTGCTGAGCACTGAAGGGAACGTTCCCGTCCCGGAGATCGTCGCGTCAGGTCGATACCAGGACAGGACCACCTGGAGCTACCTCGTCATGGAACACTGTCCTGGACTGACACTGGATGCGCTCAGGCCGGAGATCAGTCGGGAAGAGGTCATGTCCATCGCCGCTCAGGTCGGCGACGTAACGAGGTTCCTTCACCAGACCGTAGTCGACAAGCTCGAAGGCGCCGACGCCGGAGAGGCCTGGGACGACCTCGTGGATCGGAGGCGACGAGAAGTGCTGTCAGAGCTTGTCGGCCGCGGGCTGGTCACTTCTGACGTCGCTGAAGTACTGGGTGGCATCATAGATGATGTCATTGCCCAGTCTAGGTCGAAACCGCGGGTCGTTCTTCACGGCGATCTGGAGTCTGACCACATCCTGTTGACGAGGACGAACGGGGAGTGGAGAGTCAGCTCGATTATAGACTTCGGCGACGCCAGGATCGGTGTAAGAGACTACGAGTGGATGCCACTGTGGCTTGGTCTCTTCGACAGGGACATCGAAGAGATGCGGGCCTTTGTCGAGTCGTACGACCAGAGCCTCCTGACAGACGAAGCGTTTCCACGCGGGATCATGGGCTGGACACTGCTGCACGACTTCGGTACCGACGCCATCGCCGAGCTACTGGGCAGGACCAACACTCCAATACCCGTCGAGACGTTTGACAAACTCCGCAAGACAGTCTGGCCCGGTCTAACTGGGCTATAGGACGCAGCCCAAGGTCTGAGGTTGACCGAGCCGTGAGCTAACAGGCAGGATCATCTTATGGCATCATACTGGGCACGAGGTCCATGAGGTTCGAGGCTCAGCACCCTCGTTCGATTGTGTTATCGGACCCAATGACGAAGGCAAGGAGTGTGCCGAAATGAAGATGGACAAGAAGGGCGTACCGGCGGCGGAGTTGCGAGAGACGATGCGGCAGATAGCGAGTGATGACAAGCAGTGGAAGGAGCGTCTGGCAGCCGGCGTCTCCTATCCGGCCGGAGACGATGTGCTCGAAGTCGCTCAGCAGGCGTACCTCGACTTCTTCTCCGTCAACGCGCTGTACCCGGCGATCTTTCCGAGCACTGCCCAGTTCGAGCGCGAGGTGATCGAGATGACGGCTGGTCTGCTGCACGGTGAGAACGCGGTCGGCGCGATCTCCTCAGGAGGCACGGAGAGCAACATTCTCGGTGTCCTGTCAGCCCGTGACCGGGCCAGGGCCCTCAGGCCCGAGGTCACCGAGCCCGAGATAGTCGCTCCAGAGTCGGTGCATCCCTCCTTCGATAAGGCCGCCGACTACCTGGGCCTCAAGCTCGTGTCCACTCCAATGACCTCTGACGGCCTAGTCGACGTACCTGCCTACCACGCCGCCGTCAACGACAACACCGTCCTGATGGTCGGCTCAGCCCCCAGCACTCTTCTCGGCATGGTGGACCCCATCCCGGAGATGGCGTCTCTGGCCGAAGAGCGCGACATCAGTTTCCACGTCGACGCCTGCGTCGGAGGCTACTTCCTGCCCTTCACGGAAAAGCTGGGGTACGAGGTCACGCCCTGGGACTTCCGCGTCCCCGGCGTGACTACTATCGCGGCCGACCTCCACAAGTTCGGATATACCGCGAAAGGGGCCTCGTCGATCCTTTCCCGCGACCCAGACATCTTCCAGTACCAGGTCTTCGACTTCGGTCCGCCGGAGCGTCCCCAAGGGTACTACGTCACGCCCACCATCGCCGGCAGCCGTCCGGGAGGAGCCATCGCCGCTGCATGGGCGGTGATGAAGTACCTGGGCGAGGATGGTTATCTGCGTCTGGTCGAAGGCACGATGGACTATATCAGGCGCTTCCAGGACAGCATCAACGCCATCGAGGGCCTGACGGTTCTCGGCAAGCCGGATATGTCCATCTTCAAGTACACCTCGACGACGATGGACATCTACGCCATCGCCACCGGCATGGAGGACAGGGGCTGGTTGGTTTCCAAGGACAACATCCCCTTCAAGGGGATCCACTTTATGCAATCGCCGGGCCACGAACCGTTCGTAGACGCCTACCTCAGCGACCTCGAGGACGTCGTGGAACTGGTAGCCTCAGGCAAGATAACCGCCCGCGGCTCCGAGGCCAACTATACGTAGATCACCCTCAATCACGGTTACGTTCGCTCTGCATCTGTGGGCGAGTCTGGCACCAGTGTATGCTAAGATGAACGAGTTAGTAGATTAAGCGGGGAGCTTGCCGTGGATGTGAAAGAGGCGGCGAAGTTGGCCAAGGAGTACGTGGCCGACCTTTTTGCGGAAGAGGAAATTGGTAACGTCGGATTAGAAGAGATAGAACTCGCTGCCGATCGTCGGTACTGGGAAGTAACTGTCGGATTCTCCCGGCCTTGGGACCAAGGAGGCTTGGCGACCATCATTGTCGGGCAGACAGGTCTGAGGCGTTCCTATAAGGTCCTGCGTATCGACAATGCTAGTGGCAATGTCGCCTCGGTCAAGGATCGAATCCTCCAGGAAGCTAAGTGAGCCAAGGTCGTTGCGAGGGTACTTTCTCGATACGAACCTGTTTGTATTGTTGGTTGTAGGCAGCGAAAGCCGGGACTTAATTCCCAAACACCGGCGCTTGGGAGACTACTCGGTCGAAGACTACGACATTCTGTGCGAACTTCTTGAGAACGCCGACCAACTGTTCGTAACTCCCAATACCCTTACTGAGACATCCAACCTCGTCAGCCAGCATGGAGAGCCTGAGCGGTCCCTTCTGATGAGGCGGTTGCGATTCTTCATCCACGGAAGCCAGGAAGTCGTAGTTGCCAGCACTGAAGCCTCATCCAATGCTAAGTTTGAAAGGTTTGGGTTGACCGATACCGCCTTGCTGGAAACTGTCACAGTAGACACTCCGCTGCTGACAGCGGATCTTAGCCTGTACCTGGCGGCCATTGAGGCAGGTGAGGAAAGAGCAATCAACTTCAACCCTTATCGTAATTTGTAGTCGTCTGCTTGTTGTCACTCGCCTCTAGAGACGTTTAGTTCTGGCGTCCCATCTAATACGACATCCAAGATCGCACTGAGCGTGCTGCCCGTCGTCCTGATCGTCAGATGGCTGAACCTGACCAGCGACGACTCTTCTTACTTACCAATCAACGCGATCTGGGCAATTGTGACACTCATCACCGTCGGCGTCTGCGTGTTGCTAGGACGCGCCGCCGGAGCATCCAACGCCACGCTACTGTGGATCACCTGCCTCCTGGCGTCCCTCCTCTTGGCAGGATTCTGTGCGCTGGCTATCCTCGGCATCGGCGCGGTGATCGCGTCGCTCGCCATTGTTCTGATAACGTTCTCGCTGGTTAACCTCGCCGCCGATTTGCGAGTCCAGTGCAGGAACAGCGGAGTGAGAAGACGATTCGGTCGATGGAAGTGAGAAGCTCAATTGCGAATACCTTCGACATATCGTTCAATTGGATAACCATGCTTCAAGCGGCCATTTCCTTCAGCCTGCAAGACCAGAATCCAGCTCATCTTGACAGGTTCTTTATGTCAACTCAAGCTCGGCTGGGTAATCCGTACACACAGGAGCCGACCATGAAAGAGTTGAGATCAATGTCCGAAGTTGAACTTCTCCAGACCCACAGGGGCAGTCATCGATGTATTGATCTGCCGCGGTGTAGTAAAGACTCGGAACAACCCTATCAGGGACTATACGGAGTGGTTAGTGTGCGGAAGGCTTAAGTTGCGTGTACAGGGGAACTCTCAAGCAGCATATGACGCTATTGACCGCGAAGGAATTCGATACCAAATTAAGGGAAGATGCGATGCAAGTAATGCAGTCCAGCTCGGTGTGATAAGGAACCTCGATCAACATGGATTTGATTTCCTAGTCGCATTGGTCTTCAACGAGGATTACTCAATCCGCCTTGCTGTCAAGGTCTCATTTGAAGCAGTAAGAAACTTGGCAAGATTTCGACGTCACCAAAACGGGCACATCCTGACTCTGAACCGAAGTACTGTGGACCGAGACGGTGTTGACGACATTCTTCATCTCATTTCTTAGGGATTGACGTGCTGCTACCCAACGCCGCGTCAACCGCTTGCATAACCACCCCACCCCAGAACATACTAGCCGCGAGCTTGGCGCAAACAGTTGCCGCTTAACCACCCACACGGAGTAAGCCACATGAAAATCACTGACATAGAAATCTTCGTCGTCGATGGCGGACGGCGACCCTGGCTGTTCTCCGCCGTTCGCACCGATGAGGGAATCACCGGATACGGCGAGTTCGGCTCCGGCGTTGCCGCTCACTCATTGGTCGGACTGGTCGAAGACCTGAAGCCGCTGATTATCGGCCAAGACCCCGAGTCCGTCGAGAAGCTCTACTTCGACCTCTACCGCAACCTGCGCTCCATGCCCGGAGGCATCGCCCAGATGGGCATCGCCGGCATCGAGCTCGCCTGCTGGGACATCAAGGGCAAGGCGCTCGGAGTCCCGGTGAACAACCTCGTCGGCGGACCCTACCGCGACAGCCAGCGGGTGTACTGGTCCCATCTAGCAAGCGCCCGAGCCGGCGACCCCTCGCTCGCGCCCGACAAGCCTCTGAAGGACTGGGATGCGGTCGCGGCTGCCGCCCTTGAGGCCCCCGAGCACGGCTACGACGCCTTCAAGACCAACATCCTGTGGCCGGGCGATCCTCCACGCTCGATCTCCCAGAGCCGGGACGGGCAGAGCCACGATCAGCGCGCAGATACCGACATCGTCCGCAACGCCGAGAAGCAGATCTCGGTGATGCGCGAGGCCGTCGGGCCGTCGGTCGATATCCTGCTGGACATCAACTACAACTTCAAGACCGAGGGCGCTATCAGGGTCGCCAGGGCGCTCGAACCGTACAACCTGTTCTGGATCGAGCACGACAACGAAGACCCCGAAGCGCTGGCCCAGCTAAAAGCATCTACTTCCACCCTGCTCTGCTCTGGAGAGCAGCACTTCAGCGTCAGAGAGTACCTGCCGTACTTCGAGCTCCGGGCGATGGACACCGTGAAGGTGGATGTCCAGTGGCAGGGCTTCGGTGTGGCCAAGAAGGTGGCCGATGTCGCCGAGACCTACGAGCTGAACATCGCGCCGCACAACCCGGCGTCGGAGCTTGCCAGCTTCCAGTCGGTCCACCTGTGCTCCTCGGTCTCGAACGTCAGGATAATGGAGAGCGACCCGGAGGGAGTTCCCTGGCGGTTCGAGCTGTTCACCGAGCGCCCGGAGGTAATCAACAGCTACATGACAGTACCCACCACACCGGGCTGGGGCTGCGACCTCGTAGAAGATGCCGCCCGCAAGTACGCATGGACAGGATAAGGCCCTCCGTCATTCCGGCGAAGGCCGGAATCCAGGGGGTGGGATCAGGAATCAGGTTTCAGTGTCGAGGTTTGTAAGACCATGAAAATCACCGCAATCGAAAACTTCGCCGTCCGAGGCCTGGGCGCAAATCCCTGGCTCTTCTGCGCGATACGTACCGACGAGGGCATAACCGGCTACTCCGAGTACGGCATGGGCTCTTTCGCCAAGGGTCTGCCCGCGCTGATCGATGACATCGGCGAAACTCTGATAGGAAAGGACCCGCTCCCGGTCGATAAGCTGTGGATGGACATGTACCGGGACACGCGGTCGTCATCCGGCGGCGCGACTGCCATGGCCATCGCGGGCATCGAGCTGGCCCTGTGGGACATCAAGGGCAAGGCGCACGGCGTACCTGTGTACAGGCTGGTCGGAGGCCCGTTCAGGGACAGGCAGCGAGTGTACTGGTCGCACCTGGCCACGTACAGGGCGAGGATGGCCGAGGAGTGGGGGGTGCCAAAGCTAAGTACGATGGAGGACGTTGCCGACTGCGCGCGAGAGGCCGTCGATGCGGGCTACACTGCGTTCAAGACCAACATCGTGTTCCCCGGTGAGAACCCGTCCGTCATCAACAACATGTTCGCCGGCGCGAACGACCAGAACGCCCCAACCGACCTCGTCCGGCACACCGTCGAGCAGATAGGCATGATGCGAGAGGCCGTCGGTCCCGACGTCGACATCTGCCTGGACATCAACTACAACTTCAAGACCGAGGGTGCCATTGCCATCGGCAGGGCGCTTGAGCCGTTCGACCTGTTCTGGATGGAGATCGACAACCAGGACCCCGATGCGCTGCTGCAGCTAAAGATGGCGCAGCGTACGCCGATCTGCTCAGGCGAGCAGTTGCTTGGACTGCGACAGTACCAGCCGTACTTCAGGAAGCACGCCATGGACACGGTCAAGGTCGACGTCCAGTGGCAGGGGTTCTCCCAGGCGAAGAAGGTCGCCGACCTCGCCGAGGTGTACGAGCTGAACATCGCGCCGCACAACTACAACTCGCACCTGTCCAGCTTCCAGAGCCTGAACCTGACGGCAGCCGTCTCCAACGTCCGCATCATGGAGAGCGACGTCGACTCCGCCCCCTGGCGGGACGAGCTGACCACAGAGCTCCCAGAGATCGAAAACGGCTGGATGACCATCCCAACCAAGCCCGGCTGGGGCAGCGACCTCGACGAGAACGCCGCCCGCAAATACGCCTGGGAGGGGTAATCAAGGAGCGAAGCGTTGAATGACTGCCTCTGCGTGGGAGTGGACTTCGTGCTTCTCACTCTCTTGCCAGGCCGACAGCAGCTCGCGGTATGAGCAGGAGACGAACGTCACTTCGTCTCCCTCGACACGGCTTGCGAAGTCCTGGATCTCCTGCCTGTGCTTGGCCATGCCCTCTTCGCGGATCAGCCTGCCATCACTCGGCCAAGACTTTGGCTCGGAGTAGAGATACACCAGGACCGGTGTCATGCCCTGATGCTCTCCCTCTCGGTGAACCTGTGTACGCAGGGCGAATGCGTGCTTGAATAGCTGCGCGGCGTCGAGGCGATCGTACAGGCTGCTGTCCCGGCGGAGCTCATCCCTGATTCGTTGGTAGCCTTCCATGCGATCACCCCACACTGGACGCCAATAGGCTGCCGATAGGGATGGAGCACTCTTAGGCCGGAACGGCTCGAACCGCTTGGACTCGATGCCGATCAACGCCGAAGGCGTGGTGATGAGTACGTCCAGGACCGGATGACGTCCGCCGCGCCAAGGGAAGTTAACCGTCCGTTCCAAGGTTAGCGAGTGCGCAGGCCAAGTCACGAAATTGCATCCTGGGAGCGGGGGCAGGCTGCCCGGCCTGTTCAGGAAGAACCCGAACGTGTTGGCGGCAAGCGCGGCGGAAGACTCCGGGCTGTCGAACTTCCCGGTGGCTATCTCGTTGCCCGGAGCCGCGTTGAACATCGCTTCGACCTGTTCGGCCGGGACTCCGGGTAGGAACCTGCTGGTCACGCCTTCCTACCTATCCTGGACGGAGCCGTCGAAGCCGATGGGAGTGTCGAGCACCTTGGGGTTCTCGGGCTGTGACAGGGCAGCCTCGTTTAGCTCGATGCCGAGACCGGGGCCTTCGGGCACTGTCAGGTAGCCCTCGACAAGCTCCAACGGGTTGAGCAGTAGGTCGCTCTTTGGCGGCTCGGACTCGCCAGTGTACTCCTGGAGCGCGAAGTTGGGTATGCAGGCGTCGAGCTGGACGCACGCTGCGGTGCTGACCGGAGACAGCGGGTTGTGCGGGATCACCTTGACGTGGTGCGCTTCGGCCATTGCTGCTACCTTCTTGCAGCCAGACAGCCCGCCGCAGAGACACAGGTCGGGTCGCACGTACGCCGCAGCCTTCGCTTCGAGGAGCTGCTGGTACTCGAAGATAGTCGTGAAGCGCTCGCCGGTGGCGATCGGGATGTTGCACAGCTCGGCGACATCGCCCATGATGGCCGGACTGTCCGGCAGCATGGGGTCTTCGTAGAAGAACGGGCTGAACTGCTCGAGGCGACGGCCGAGCCAGATGCTCTCAGCGGGCGACATCTGACGATGGATCTCGACGCAGATGTCGACGTCCGGGCCGACCGCATCGCGCACCGCTCCGACGCGCGTGACAGCCTCGTCAGCCCATCCGCTGTAGGACTTGTGCAGGTAGTAGTCCTTAGGGAACGGCGAGAACCGGACGGCAGTGAACCCCTCGTTGGCGGCCCTGAGCGCGTCCTGCGCAAGCCCGTCGGCGGTGTCGTTGTCTTGCGGCGCGCTGACGTGCATGTAGCAGCGCACGCGGTCGCGGGTCTTGCCGCCCATGAGGTCGTAGACCGGCACGTCGAGACGCTTGCCCTTGATGTCCCACAGGGCAATGTCTATGGCAGACAGCGCGCCCTGCACAACGGACCCCATGAAGTGAGAGCTGCGATACAGCCACTGGTAGTGGTGCTCGATCTTGTGGGGGTCCTTGCCGAGCAGGTACGGCTCCATCGTCTCGATCATTGTCTTGGTCGGGCGCTGCCAGCCGTGGACGCCTCCCTCGCCAATGCCGAAAGTGCCGTCTTCGCAGTGAATCTTGGTCAGCAGCCAGCGGTCCCAGAGGAACGTCTCGACCTTCTCTATCTTCGTTGGCTTGGGCATTGTGCGGCCCCTCCTGTTGCCTGGTTACTCCAGGAAGTCCTGTATCGACTGGTCGTACTGTTCGAGGCGGGTTACCTGCGCCACGAGGTCGGCGGACGCTATCCCCTCCAGATCGGACGGCGCAACGCCGTCACGCAGCGCCTTGAGGGTGTCGTAGGCAGCCTTGATCGTCGCCATGAATGGCCAGTGGCCCTGCAACGCGACCCGGACTCCCTGCGAACCCAGGTACGCCTTGTCGGTCAGGTCGCCAGCAACGCCGCCGAGCAGGATCGGGATGTTCAGCTCGGCGTTCAGAGCTTCGAGCTCTTGGGGCGTGCTGATGCCGGTCATGAAGACGGCATCTACCCCGACGGCCTCGTACGCCTTGGCCCGGCGAATGCCTTCGTCGAGGCTCTCGATGGCGATCGCGCTCGATCTGCCGGCGACTACGAGCGACGGGTCCTGTCTGCCGGACAGCGCGGCCTTCATCTTGCCGATACCCTCTTCGATGGGTATCAGGCTCTGTCCCGACTGACCGAACGCCCTGGGCAGCAGCGTATCTTCGATGGTCAGCGCGGCTACCCCGGCGGTCTCCAACTCCTCCACGGTGCGGCGCACGTTGAGGGCGTTGCCGTACCCGTGGTCAGCGTCGACCATGAGAGGCAGCGTCCCGGCGCGGCAGATGCGGTGAATCTGCTGGGCGAACTCGGTCAAGGTCAGCACGATGTAGTCCGGCGCACCGAGCACCGTGGCCGACGCGATCGATCCGGCGAACATCATGACCTCGAACCCAAGGTCCTCAGCGATGCGCGCCGATATCGGGTCGTACACCGACGCTGGGTGGACACACTCGTCGCCCTCGAGGATGGCCCGGTACGCTTCTCTTCGGCCAGTAAGGTTCACGGCAATACTCCCAATTCAACTGGTGTTTCGGACAAAGCGTAGGTTAGCACGGATGCGGCCCGCTCTGAACATGACGATGTCATAGGGTAGGGTTCGGGGTGATTGGCGAATGAGGCGAGGGTTCGTATTTCACAGCGAGGTGCGGCGTCTCCACTCGGGCGTGCCCTCGATAGCGGGACTCGATCAGCGCATCGAGCATACCGGTCACGAGCAGGGTGCGCTCCACCGGATACTGGGGTAGGCCCGTCAGGAACATCTGCTGGACGTTCAGACCGAGATAGCTGAACGGCTGCTGGCTATCGGCCACACGGTTCAGACCGGTGCTCTGGATCTCGCCGTCCACCCTTGCGGCGTACCCAAAGCCTCCGAGGTGTCCAGGCAGCATCAGCGTCGCGGCTCTGAGTCCGTCGCTGTACTCTATGAGAAAGACTTTCGGGTCTGTGCAGGCCGTCTCCATGGGGCCGGGACTCCTGGAGTCGATACACGACTCGGCGGCTTCGGCAAGCTCTCTCGACCACAGACCGTCCTCCGCGGCCTGCCAGACAGCGTCCCCTTCGAGACACTGAACGGCCGCGACTCCGGTCTCGAACCCGGCCCGGCGCTCGACGAAACACTGGAGAAGCTCCAGCGTATGAAAGCCGTACGACTCGAGGCCGCCAGGGTAGGAGTGGTGATAGCCGATCGACAACGCTTCTTTGATCGGTGTGCCGAGGTTGATCTCCAGCATGGGAGTACGGGCTGACACGGGCAAGGAGGAGCCAGCCATCATCGGCGCGCCCAACTCCCGCGCACGCTGGTACATCCAGTGGGCATCGTTCCAGCTGTGTGACAGGTGCTTGTCGGTGAACACGGGGACCGATCTGCCGGATGCGGAGAAGACTGCGCAGACCTGCTCGAAGAAATGGCGGCGAGGATAGTGACGGCGCTCTCTGCCGTCGATCGGGTAGTCGCCGTGCTCGGCGACGATCAGGACGCCGTCAACGGCGAGGTCGCCATCGTGCCAGCCGGGAGCGGTGGGCCAGTGACCGACGCTCGGCGGCGTCAGCGTGAGGGCGGAGCGGACGCTAGGATACACAGCGATTCCATGCCGACGCGCCAGATCGAGTCCGACATCGTCGGGATGCACCTGGTCCATGTAGAGCGAGACTAGGTCCACCTGCGGCTCCAGCAGACCGTCCACCGTGGGGAACCCGGTGGCGAACTTGGACGCGATCAGGTCGGCATGAGAACCTGGGAACCAGGTCGTGACGATGGCAGCGATTTTCTTGCGCGCGGGCATGGCCCTGGTCTCCTGTCATGGACGAACGCACTCGACGCTGAACTCGAAAAGCTTTCTGTTGGAGTTACGCTTGCGAATCACGTCAACACGCACGTATTCAAACCCGACATGTTCCAATAGCTTTGAATACCATCTCTCGGTGGGGACCATTCTTCGATAGAATGTCGAGTTCCCGACAATATATGTCAGGTGGCCACCGGATCTCATAACCCTATGTGCCTCCCGAAAGTGAGCCAACATGTCAAAGAAGTACTTGTGAACATAATTCGCCAACAGGCCCGCATTCCGTCCGTTGCTCTCAGCAATCTGGCGTACGACTGACTCAAACTCATCACCCAGTGGCAAGGGGATTGTGGAATCCCAATCAGATAGGCGACTTGTGGCACTCCCCCATGTACCTCCAATTGCTTTCCAGTCCATCTCTCCAGCCTGCCTACCACTGGACAGGTAGCCTAGCCAGTACATATATGGTCGCAGTTCGCGAATGTAGCTCATGCGATTGGAGTAAGGTGGCGACGTATAGAGCACATCTATCGTGCCGCCTTCGACTGATTCCATAGTGCGCGCGTCGTCCAGATTCACGGTTACTGAACTCTGAAGTCGGCTCGAGGCGGAACTAAGCACAGATTGGACTTCGTCAGCAAACCGACTGAACACTTCATCCAGCCGTTGTTTCGGGGCAAACAACCCAATCTGCGGGTCAGAAGAACTATGAAATGACATGGATTGATGGTTGAACGCAGCGTTGCTCATCGTAATCATGACTCTGCAGAACGCAATAGACAGGAGGTCATCGCTGGGCGATCCTCTGCTGAGATCACGGAGCGCCTGCTTCAGCAATGCCAAGCCGTGGAGTGTGTCATGGTCCCACCAGCGTTCTATGCGATGCATTGGGGGGACTTGTGGACCTTCTCCATTGCACTTCGTCGCAGCTTGGATCGCCATAACTGATAAGCGCTGGGCGTGATCGATTTCTTCTGAAGAGTAAGTCCGACATTTCACCCTACCAAGCCAAACAAGGAACGGGTTGATGTCCAACATGATTGAACGTATTCCAGATTCGGAGGCCACCAGTCCAGTGGTTCCAGTTCCAGCAAAAGGGTCAAGGACAATCGATCCTTTATCGATGTTACGCAAAGAGTCTCTGACCATGCTGTACGCATATGCCGGTGTTAGCCGGAGCCAACCGTGGCGGGTGAGCCCCATGTTGGTTCTAAACGTCAAGTGTGAATTCTGGCTGATGGTCATGACTCGCCTAGCAGCGTATAGACAATCGTTTCGATTTCACGTCGAAGAATATCAGAGTTACGCTCGAAGAAGCCGATGAGGTCATATCCTATGACCTGACGACAGAAGGCATAAGTCGATGTGAAAGGATCGTCGGTATCAATCGAGCCGGATAAGACTCCCCACTTCGCGCCTTCATACCGAATTCGCAGGTCAGTATCGAATTGCAGTGACATCACCACCAAGACAGGCAGGTACTGTTGTGTATATGCGGCGGCAGCATTGGCGAGATCGGCGTTTTGGCGTTTGCTGTCCTTGCTCTTGTACCCTTGCCGTACTTCGAAAACGGCTCCGTGGGTCTCTGATCGAATATCAAGCTTACGCCTGAACTCAAGCATCCAGTCATTGACCCGACGCTTCGCTCCGTGGTCAGAGAGATGCCTGAGATCGATGCGTCCATCCAGCTTGAGCGTTCTGCGCCCACCGCTCGGTCTTGGGGCACTATACTGCCAACTGGCTTGACTTTGCGTTAACCCAAACGCATCTTGGAGTATGGCTTGGAAGAGGCGTTCGCAACCGATTCCGACTTGCCTGTAAATGGAAGTCATCCCACCCGCAGCCTTATGCGCGGCGTAGATTGCAGGTGAGTTAAGCCCTATCCACGAGTACAGTGGGTCAGCGGAGTACGCAGCAATAAACTCCTCAAGGCTGACTCCCCTTCTTCTGCCGAGACCAAACTGAGGTTTGTAGTCGGCGGACACGCGTATCCGGTCAAGGACTAGCGAACGGTATCTGGCATCGGCGTCCACATTAGACCCTAGTCGGCGACGGCTTCTGCGGTCTTCTCCTCGAAGGGCTTGCCTGTGGCGGGGTTGACGTCGAACGGACTGTCGAGCTCCAGCTCGTCCGCTATCTCGCGGACAGCGGGCAGGACGTACTCGCCCATCAGCCTGAGACTGCGCATCTGGTCCTCGTGGGTCATCGCGCCGTCGCCGTCCCAGAAGAACACGCTTCCGGGCCTGAGTGTTTCGAGAACGTGCTTGATCTTGGGGATGACGGTGTCCGGCGTGCCGGATACGACTGTGTAGTTCTCGACCTGATCCTCGTACGACGTGCTGAGAATGCCACCGCGGTTGGCGGTTGCGGCATCGCGGGTGGGAAGGACGCGCCTGCGAGAGGTCAGCCCCGGCAGTCCGAGCAGCGCGGGGTTCGCGGTGCCCTCGTTACCAGCGAGGAAGGGATTGCTCGGCCCCTGCACGAACTTGCGTCCTACCTCGTCGGCGAGCTCCTCGGTCTCGTCCACGTGAACCTTCCACAGGTAGCCGATGTTCTGCGGGCCGGACTCGTAGCCAAGCTCGGCGGCGGTGTCATGGTATATCTGGAACGCCTCCTGCGTCGGTCCTAGCTTGGTGGCAAGCATGATGTACGGGATGCGGTTGGTCGCGGCCCATACGAGCGAGTCACGGCTGACCACGCCGGGCAGCCAGATCGGGGGGTGCGGGTCCTGGTAGGGCTTGACCCACGGGTTGACGTAGCGGTAGTTGAAGTGCTTGCCCTCCCATCGGAACGGGCCCGGGGTGGTCCATGCCTTGACGATGAAGTCGTGCGCCTCCTGGAAGCGCTCCCAGTTGTACGGCGGCGGGGAGTTGTGAGCGACGCTCTCGCGTCCGGTGCCGCGCACCCAGCCGGAGACCAGCCTGCCGCGTGAGATCATGTCGATCATGGCGAGCTGCTCCACCAGCCACAGCGGGTCGTCCCAGATCGGCAGTATGTTGCCGAGCAGCACGATCTTGGCTCGATTGGTGGTCTTGGCGAGGATGGACGCCTCGACGTTCATCGCGCCGCCCATGCAGAAGGGCGTGCTGTGGTGCTCGTTGAGCATGATGCCGTCGAAACCGACCTCCTCGGCGTAGACGCGCTCGTCGAGGTAGCGGTTGTAGAGGTCAGACCCGACCTGGGGGTCGTAGATCTCGTTGCTGAGCGTGAGGTCCTTGATCGGCAACCCGGTCGCGCCGAAGTACCCCGACTCAGGGTCCTGATACGGCCTCTCCGTGAAATGACCTATGAACATCGACGCCTCCTTCTACACGATCGCCTACTACTGGGATGCGGCCCAGTCTATCAGGCATGTGATAAGTGGGCAATCGGAGGTTTTTGTGAGAGACCGGAGTGATGGTCTCTCAAACTCTGCCCGATGCCGAGTCGTCGGAGCGCTGGTCGATCAGCTTTCCATATCCAGGTGGTCAGTAGTGGTAGTCGTTGGGGTCAAAGACGATTTCCGGGGGGTCGCCGTGGACCTCGCACTCGGGGTCCTTGCAGCCGGTGTAAGACTTGAAGTACTCCTCGTCGCGGGCCGCGAGCGAGGGATCGAAGTCGGGGTCTTCACACTCGTTCAAGAACTCGTAGAGTTTGGTGTCGTAGACCGCGAGCCCCGGGTCTGGGTCGACGTCGCTGTCGATGTAGCCGCCGTAGGCAAGATGTCGAGACTCCTTGTCGGGTGCGGACAGTACCACTGGTTGGGGAACCTGGGTCGTGGCGACAGCCTGAGTCTGATCGGCAGCAACTCGCTGGTGTGTCTTGTGAGTCTGGCGTTTGGTCGCGGTCGAACCGGGAGGCTTGGGCAGCGGTCTGCTCTGATACCTGCCGAACCCGCGGTTCAGAAGCTCCCTCGCTGCCGACACGCGATGTCCCACATTGGCGCCTTCGGCCCTCCCCTGCATGACTTCTATGAGGAACAGGCACATGGCTCGACCATCGTCGGTCTTGAACCTGATGAGCTTGGTGAGGGCGGGGTCAATGTTGACCCACACCCTGTCGTCCGGGTCCGTCTCGGAAGTGACAGGTGTGTTGTCGGCGATGAAGCCGTCCGCATCTTCATGTCCCGCCACGGCGGACTGGGAGCCGTAGATGATGAGCAGTCTGGCGGCGGTGAGCCTGTGGCCAACCTTGGAGCCGTCGATGCGGCCGTTCATCACGTCGATGAGGAGACTGGCCATGTCGTGGCCGTCGCTGGTGTTGTCTTTGATGAATTGGGATAGAGTCATGGAGTTGGGAGTTGTTGGCTTTCGATTGCGAGCGTGTGCTCCAGTGGACAAAATAGAACATATAGACTATTATAGTCAAGGGCAGCAAATTGGCAGAGAGAAGTGCGAAACTCAATTTCCGTAATCTCGTCACTCCGGCGAAAGCGGGAGTCCAGTATGCCGAACGGTGGTCGCCGGGCTGTGGATTCCCGCTTTCGCGGGAATGACGGGTGGGGCTCGGAGTTTTGCACTTCTCTCATTGGCATCAGGGCAGTCGCACTTAACCAGGGCCAGCTTTGACAGGGCCTCCTATACCACCATACTGGACTCCGGCCTTCGCCGGAGTGACGATTGACGGTGGCAGGCTGAAGTCCAAATGCGATTGCCCTGGGGGAAGAGAAGAGTGACCACGGCTACCGAAGGCTTAACGACATCTGCAGCAGATGAAACCGTGAGACGAATCAGCTTGCATTGGGGATCATGGTGACGATATCATACGCTGTACCAAGCTCATAATAGGATAAACACGACATGCTGGTACAGGAACACGCTCAGACGGCTCAGGAATTTCTTGGGGTATCGGACCACGAGTTTATGGCTGGGGACAACCTCCAGGCATCGGAGAAGCTGTGGGGCGCGGCGTCACATGCACTGATGGCGGCGGCTCAGCAGCGGGGCTGGCGATACACAAAGCACCGAGACCTCAAGGTGGCAGCTCACAAGCTCTCTGAAGAGACAAGTGATCCACTGATTGTCGCCGGATTTATAGCAGCCCAGCAGTTTCACGCCAACTTCTATCACGACTTTATAGAAGACTACGACTACGACGATGATCGGTCGGTCGTCAAAGACTTCATCAATCGAGTGCTGACCCTGGTCGATTGAGTTGCGAACTCAGACTCGCCTATAGGGAAGTTCCCGGATACGGCACAGGGACTTCTCGCGGCGGCGGACCATGAGTTCATGGCCGGCAACTATCTGAAGGGGTCGGAGAAGTTGTGGGAGGCGGCAGCGCGTGCGATGTTGGATGCGGCACGACAGCGTGGGTGGCCCTACTCAAATCGTGAAGAGCTACACAGGGCGGCTCAGATGCTCTCAGAAGAGACAGGCGATGCGTCCATTATTTCCGGTTTTGGCGTGGCCGGTATGTTCCGCGCCAATTCCCAGATCGGCTTCATGGAGGACTTCCAGATCGATGAAGACCAACGAATCGTCCGGGACTTCGTGAATCGAGTGGTTGCGCTGGTCGAGTGACGGGTCAGCCGTTGAGGAATCCGGTCACTAGTCGCACGAACTCGTCGGGGCGCTCGATCTCGGGGCGGTGTCCGCAGTTGTCTATGATCGCCAATTCGGAGCCGGGGATCGACTCGTGATAGACCTGTGAGGCGCTGATCGGGACGATCGGGTTCTCCCTGCCCCAGATGATCTGGGTCGGCAGGTTCTTCAGACGGCGCAGCAGGTACGGCAGCGCGCGATAGTGCATGTAGGGACGCCACGTGAGACGGCAGGCCTGCTCCCTGGCGACCTCCCAGTACTCGGCCTGCTCCGGAGTTGGCTCTTCGGGGCAGACGGCCTGGAATTCGGGAGTATTCTCTGGGTCGAGGATGCTCTCGGTCAGGTACTCCTTGGCGACCACCAGGAACATGTCGAAGATCTCGCCCGACGGCGGCTTGATGCCCATGGGATTGACCAGCACGAGCTTGCTGAACCGGCTGGGGTCCATCGTGGCCATCTCAGCGGCCAGCCAGCCTCCGAACGAGAAGCCCAGCAGGTTGGTCTGTTCGATGCCCATGTCGTCTAGCGCGGTCAGATACCAGCCGGCGAGGTCGCGCATGTTCATGATCCAGTCAATGTAAGGGGTATCGCCGAAGCCTGGATGGGATGGAATGGTGAGCTCGAAGCTCTGGGAGAGCGACTCGTGGAAGCTCATCCAGCCGGGGTGACCCAACTCTTCGTGGAGTACCAGCAGGGGGTCGCTGGAGCCGCCTCGAACCACCTGCACGGTGGAGCCGGCAGCTTCGACCATCTGTTCAGTCCAAGTTTGTGTGGCTGTTGTCACGTATTACTCCTTGTATTTGTCATTGGTTTTCAACCACTTTGGTTCGAAGGTTCACGTTCTTGGTCTGACGCCCATGGCTAGTCTCCAAAGAGATCCTGACGACTCGCGGAGCGCAACGGTCATCGAAGTGACACAGAACTGCATCCTGAACCATCTCCTTCAGGTCGTCCCAAGAATCTCCGAACGTGAAGATACTGTACCCTAGGGCTCTTGCGTCGTAGCCGCCCTCAATGCCTTCGGTTACTTCGAATATTATTTCGCTTGGTCTCACAGTATGACCTCGGAAGTATGCGTACTTCAGTTGCGGCGCATTGTATAACACCGCGCTCGCAGACTGCATTGAAGGGACACATGACGCAAGCGCGGCTACCTGAGCATGTCGAGGTACACTTGCTGTCCCTGGTGGTAGAGGTCTTCGATCTCGCGGCGCTGGCTGTCGTTGTAGAACCGGCCCCTCGTACGTATGCGATCGAGGTCTCGGTCGATGCCGTCGGCGAACAGCCGGGCGGCGGCGGCGCGTTCGGAGCTTTCCACGCCGGTCCGGACGTAGACCGGGCTGGTGTGGGCGAAGACCGGCTGGTGGAAGCTGTCCCGGTGCGCGCCTGCGAGCCGCGCGGCGATCCAGCCGTCCGACGCGCTGGGCAGTTCGATCTCAAGACGTCCGTCCCGGGAGCCGTCGGGATAGGTCTCGCTGGCAATGACTCGGCCGTTGAAGACCAGCTCCGCCTGAGCGACCGGACGGTGCGACTGCCAAGTCGCCAGAACAGACAGCCGCTCTCCGGGTCTGACAGCAATCTCGTCACCTGGGCTGTGGCCCTCGACCTCCAGCGACAAGGCGGGGCCGTTGGTAATGAAGGTGCGTCCGTTCTTCAGGGCGTCGAGCCAGGACGGGTACTCGAACTCCGCGCCCGTGTAAGCGTACACGCGGTTCGCGCTGCATATGAACCAGTCCGAGCCGGTCGAGGCGGGCAGACGGATGTCGGCGTTCAGCATCCGGTAGTAGATGTCGTACTCGACGTCCATCCAGTTTGGGTCGAACAGGTTGAAAGCGTCGAGCTTGCCGAGCGCTGCTGCTACCGGCGCCTCCATGCCCTGGCCGTTGTGACACCAGATCACGATTCCGCCCTGGCGGTGGGCGTCGTCGCAGGCGTAGCTGAGGGGAGGGTAGTCTGGGTCGAACGTGTCGACCAGGAGGCCGCGGCTCACCGGATCGACAACATTGCGAATGTTCAGCAGCATCACGTGGCCGTAGCCGGAGGGGCCCCAGGCGTCGAAGTTGTGCCGATTCTCCTCGCCGCACTGGACGTAGTGGTGGGCCGATGAGAACTCGGTGAGCATGCCGGTCGGGTACTTGTTGGTGGCGTACTCGAGGTCCCAGCGCTTAAGGATGCTGACGGCAGTCATGCGCAGGTCCTCCACGCGAGGATCGAGCATGAGCCGCTCGTCGGGTCGGGTCTCCTTTTCGTCGTAGTGGATGTGGGTGTTTCCCGGATGCCAGCCGCGATCGCTGAGGTCGGTCCAACGCTTGAGCGTGACATCTGCGGCGACCGCGCCGCGCGAGGGCGCGTCAAGGTCGAGGGTCACGGGAACGTACTCCGTGCCGCGCTCCACCACGACCTGCACCAGGCCTCGGGGCACTTCGACGTCGAACGAACCGTCGGAGTAGAAGAACGGGTCGCCGGAGCCGACTTTCAGGATAGCCCCGTCGGGCTGGACGAACTGGCCTGTGGAGGCGATCACACGCACCCTGGCGGCGATCATCTCGCCGGTGTCGGCATCCGTTATCGAGCCTGTTAGCTTGGCCAAATCATTCTCCTCGTTGCTCTAAATAGATGACCTCAGCGTGAGACGCCCCGCACCCCTGAATTCCCGCGTTCGCGGGAATGACGGAGGGAGGATCCTCTAGAAGTCTAGACACGTGCAATCCAGGGTTTGGGCGCATTATAGTACAGCGTGCATACGATAACGGCAGAGCAGGATAGGGGAGACTAAACACAGCATGGGCGACATAGGAATCATGGGTTTGAGGCCTCCGGGTGGAAGCTGGAGGGACACGCTGGACATGGCGGAGCGTGTCGACGGGCTAGGGTATAGCTGCATCACGATGGGGGAGTCGTGGGCGGAGGACGCGTTCACGTCGCTGGCGCAGATCGCGGCAGTCACGTCGCGGACCAGGATCGGCACCAGCATCGTGCCGATCTTCGCGCGCTCGCCGTCGAACATAGCGATGACGGCGGGCAACATGGACCTGATGTCCGAGGGTCGGTTCTTCTTGGGACTCGGGGCGAGCGGTCAGCTCGTGATCGAGGACTTTCACGGTGAGGAGTTCCGCAAGCCGCTCACGCGAATGCGCGAGTACATAGACATCATCCGCAAGGCGATAGCGGGCGAGCGGATCGACCACGATGGGGAGTTCTTTCAGACCAAGCGGTTCAGGCTCCGTTTCAGAACGTACCGCGAGCGTATCCCGATCTACATCGCGTCGCTCAGCCCTCCGAGTCTGCGACTGACCGGGGAGGTTGCCGACGGCTGGCTGCCCATCTTCCTTGCGCCGTCGCGAATGGACGCCGCGATCTCGGAGCTGAAGGCCGGGGCCGAGTTGGCCGGTCGCTCACTCGACGACATCACGCTGTCGCCGCAGGTATCGACGTACGTCACGGACGACGTGGCGGCTGCGCGGGACGTCGAGCGTCCGCACATCGCCTTCTACATCGGCGGCATGGGCGTGTTCTATCACCAGTACATGCACCGGATCGGGTTCCGCGAAGAGGCCGACAGGGTCCGGGAGGCGTACCTGTCGCGGGACAGAGAGGGCGCGGCGCGGTTGGTCACCGACGAGATGGTGGACGCGATGACGATCATCGGCAATCCCGAAGAGTGTCGGGACCAGATGCAGACGTTCTTCGACGCAGGTGTGGACGAGATCAGGCTGGTGCTGAACGAGCCGGATATGGACTCCTACGTCCGTGTTGTCGAGGCGCTGGCGCCGGGGGCAGCTTAAAGCTGGGATTCACCCTCACCCCAGCCCTCTCCCCCGTATCGAGTACGGGGCAGGCTCTGAGGGAGCTGAGAGGAGTAGGTAAACAAATAAGTCGTTCGTCCTGAGCTTGTCGAAGGACGCCCCAGCCTCTGGATTCCGGCTTTCGCCGGAATGACGGTTTGCAAATACCTACCCCTGTCAGCCCTGAGGGAGAGGGGGATTCTAGCTTCCGACCCAGGGGCTGAGGTTTTCGTTCCTGACGAAGCTCATCCGGTTCATGTGGATGGCTGTGGGGACGCCGCGCTCGTTCCGGGCGAACACGAGCCTCGGTGGGTCGGGCGCGCCGGTGTCCAGTACGAAGAACGCGGGGTCACCGGGGTCCGGCTGCGCCAGGCGGAAGCCCTCGCGCCAGGGTCCGCGTCGGGCGCGCAGGTATAGCTCCCCGTCCCTCGCGGTGATCTGGAGTCGTCCGGCGCTCCTGATCGTGCGGTAGCTGGTGAGGAATCCAGCGGGAGGCTCGTACACTCCGGGGGCGGCTTTCAGGATTGCGAGGTCTGTCCTGCATTCGGACAGGTCGGCAGCCGGGGCGTTCAGGACGGCCTGTATGACCCTGGAGAAGATGTCTTCGGACTTGTCGAAGTAGATGTTGAGGTGGGTGAGCACAGCGAGGTCTTCGGACGGGAAGACGTCTATGTGTGTGTTCCAGCCGCCTGAGACTCCGCCGCCGTGACCGATGCTGCGAAGCCCGAACTGCTCGTCGCGCATGAAGGTTAGGCCGAGGCTCATGAGGCGATCGTCCGGGCACCACTGGGGCGACGTCATCAGATTGAAGGTCTCGGGGCTGACTATCCCCGCACTCTTCTGAAGCAGGGTGGAGGCGTACTTAGCCATGTCGTGGATGGTGGACTGCACCGCACCCGCGGCGCGAGGGCCCACGTACACGTACTCGCCCCGAATGTTGCAGCCGTCCACGGTCGGCTCTTGGGGAGGGACGTTTCCGAGGACGTCCATCACGTCGAGCTCGTCATGAGAGGGCGCGCGATGATAACCGACGGTCAGATCGGGGTGCATCAGGTCGTAGCAGTCGGTGCTCGTCATGGCCAGCGGGTCGAAGATGCGTTTCCGCAGGACCTCTTCGATGCGTTCATCCTCTATCCTGGCGACGATCTCACCGAGGAGGGCGAAGGCGTGGTTTGCGTATGACCACTTCGTGCCGGCCGGGACTTCGATGTGGATACCGTCGGCGTACGCCTCGGTTACGGGCACAGGCGCGACGCTGTTCGACCACAACGCCGCGCCCGTGTCGAGGTACTGGTCCATCCTGGGGGCCTCACCTATGCCGTTGGTGTGGGTCATCAGGTGCCTGACGTGCACGGTATCCGCCGGCCCGGTGAAGTTGATGTCTGGAAGTCTGTCGGCCACGCGGTCGTAGAGACGCAGCTTGCCCTCTTCGACGAGGGCCATCGCGCAGAGACCGACCATTGTCTTGGTGATCGAGCCGATCCGCTGCCTGAGTCGAGGACCCTGCGGACGGCTGCTCTCGATTTCCGCGTAGCCGAATCCCTCGGCGTAGAGGATGCCGTCGGAAGACACCACACCGATCGACATGCCGGGCAGTCGGTACTCATCGACGAGGCTGGCAGCCGTGGCGCGAACTCGATTCATGTCCGCCGCGGTGAAGGTCGTCACGGCTGGTTCTCCTCTTAGCTATGTATCTCTCTTCGATTCGCTCCCTTGCAGGGGTAGCCTCACGAGCTTAGAGGACGATCGCCGCTTACTTCTAGCAGAGTTGGTACTCCCTGCTGGAAGCAATCAGCTTGAACAGGTCGAGAACGAGCTCCTGGGAGACTCCATCGCGTGTGCCTGCCATGGCGAGCTCGACTAGAATTGCTCGCGTGTTGGAATCGACGTCCATTGGGCCCATTACGTCTATGCAGGCGTCGACCAGCGCGTTGGGGTCAGCGTCGACCGCGCTCGTGACGCGCTCGACCATTTCGCCGATGCCGGGGTGGGAGGCGTCGCTCATCCGCTGGGCCGCGAAGTTGACGCGGTCAACCAGAGAGCCGCTCGTGATCCACTCCTCTCCGGTGTGCCAGCCCTCTACGGAGGGTGGATCGAGAAGCTTCTGACCCATGAATCCGGTCTCTTCCATGATGTTGAAGATGCCGATGTTTGCGGCGTTGGGCACCTGGAACTCGCCTGTCCGCCTGAGAGTGCCTATGACGACTTCGGTCGGGCTCTTCACACGGTTGAAGCGGGACTCCTTGAAGAAGTCGGAGTTGAACAGCACGCGGAGCACCGAGCGGATGTCGTGGTCGGACTCGAAGTAGGCGGCGGCGAGTTGGTCGATGGCGTCGGGGTCTCTCGGGGGCGTGTCTGACCATTGGGGCACAGGGACCTCGTCAGCGATGAAGAAGTTGTAAAGGTGCCTGGCGACGAAGCGGGAGGTGGCGTCCTGGCGACAGATGATCTCGACGACCTCCTCGCCTCCGAACGGGCCGCTCCGGCCAAGGAACTCCTTCTCGCCGGTGTCGTGGTCGTAGTCACGGTACTCGTGGTGCCAGAAGATGCGGCCGTAGGGCCAGATCGAGTCCTTCATGGCCATCATCGCCATGTACTCGCCGTTCTTCACGGACCAGCCGGTGAAGGCTCGGGCGCACTCCTTGATGTCATCCTCGGTGTAGTTGCCCACGCCCATTGAGAACAACTCCAGTATCTCGCGTCCGTAGTTCTCGTTGATGGAGTCCTTGTGGTTAGTATGGTTGTCCAGCCAGATAATCATGGCCGGGTCCTTGGACAGCTCGATCAGGATGTCGTCGAACCGCCCCAGCCCGTGTCTGCGGAACATGTCGACCTGGTTGGTGAGGGAGCCGAGGTTGTTGAGCTTGATCTCGCCGGTGGCGAACACGCCGTGCCAGAACAGGGCAATCTTCTCCTCCAGCGGGCACTGGGTCGAGATCAGCCGGTAGGCCCAGTAGGCGGCGTTGTGGCCCTGCATGGCGTGGAGGTCGACATGGCGACGGAATATCAGGTCGTCAGGGATGTTATCGGGCAATGTAGGGTTGAGGAACTGCTCCACGAGCGCCTCGTAGCCGATCTTTTCGTAGGCGTCCAGCTCCTGCGGAGTCGCGCCGAAGCCGGCTCGGCGGGCCAGGTGGGCTATCTGGTTTCTGTGTTCTGTGGTCATGGGTGTGTGCGCTCCCTAGCCTGTCTTGGATTGACTATTCTTGGTAGTCTCGAAGCTGCTCGCGGAGCTGGCTTATCGTAGCTTCAGCCTCGCTGGCGCGGGCTTCGGCTTCCAGTCGTCCGGTTCTTTCAGCGGCAAGCTCGCTCTTCAACTCTTCAGCATTGGGCAGATACGCGCCTGCGTTTGGGTCGTAGAATCGCAATCGGCCACTGTCCCAGCAGACATCGAGTCCCAGAACTTCGCTGTGGCCCCAAATCATCCCACCAGACGTGCGTTCGATATGGACCGGGACGTATTCCCCGTCCACCAGGGTGTCACCGGCCAACGCCGTATCGTGAAAACGGCCTCCGGTCTCATCGAAACGCCAGTATTCCGGCACGCCGTATTGTGCATAGCCCTCACGCTTCGTGGTGTAGTCGAGTCGGCCTGTGCTTCTCGAGGCGACTTCCAGGATGAAGTCCGGCGGTTTGCCGACCTCACTAATCACGTACCCGTTACGTCCAATGACGGCGTCTGGGTCGACTCCAAATGCGACCACACAGTCAGGGGCGAGCTGCTCCGCTGGATTGTACGGGTCATTGCGGAGATAGCCTTCGCCGCTGATCAGGACATCGGAGCGGTCGGCAAAATGCGACCTCAGAGCGCTGTCGACCCGGTACAACTGCTCGCGTTGTTGCATGTCAGGATTCTTGGGCGGATCGGGCAGCACATCTACGGATGACCTCTGGTCTATTCCTCTGGCTGGGCTTGTGGTCATGGCGGGCCTCGACTTTGTAAGTGACGAAGTGATGCCGTACGGCGTGTGTCGCAGGTGGGCTTAAGACTGCTCGTAGATCTGGATTCTGTGGCGGCTGTGCTCCGTGATGTAGAGGCGGTCCTCGGCGTCTAGCGATACTGAGACTGGGCCCCAGAATATCGGCTCTGTCTGTGACGCGGTGTGGAACGGGGTTTCCAGGTGCTTGGGGAGGTCCTGGACGAGCAGGTCGGAGCGGTTGCGAGCGCCAAGCTCGTCCTGGTTGACTTCGAGCCACTCAACGGCCCACTTGGACAGGGTTGCTTCGCCGTCGAGCATCTGATGGAACTCGCCGTCCGGGTTGAGCACCTGGACGCGCTCGTTGCCCCAGTCGGCCACACAGATCAGCCCGCCTCCGGTGACGGCGACAGAGCTAGGGCGGTGGAACTGGCCGTCGCCGTCGCCCGGTCCGCCGTAGGCAGCGATGAATTCGCCATCGGGCGTGAACTTCTGTATACGGTCGTTGCGCCAGTCGGCAATGTACAAGTCGCCGTCGGCGTCCACCGTCGCGCCCCACGGCAGATTGAACTGGCCCGGGCCGTCGCCGCGGTTACCCCAAGTCATTATGGACTCGCCGTCGGGCGTCAGCTTGTGGACACGGTTGGCGTACTGCTCGACAACGAAGACGCTGTCATCGGCTCCGTGCGCGACTCCGGCGGGGCCTGCCAGGGGGCCGACGCCGTCGATGTCAGCTCCCCACTTCCTGAGGAAGCTGCCCCGGCTGTTGAAGACCTTGACCTCGTTGAGCACCTCGTCGGTCACATACAGGTTGTCGTGCGCGTCGAAAGCCATGCACACCGGCACGCGGAACTGGTCGTCGCCGTCACCGGGGCCGGTGGAGAACTCGCCGAGCCAGTCCTCGTCGAACGTGCATATCTGGATGCGGATGCCGCGCGGGTTCAGTCCGCCCATTCGGTTCATCACGAAGATGCGACCGTCCGCGCTGAACGCGGTGTCGTAGGGGTAGTTGAACCCCCGTCCTATGGGCTGGTTGGAATTGAAACCGATGGTCTTGAGGTATCTCATGGCGTGTTCCCGGCTCAGATGCTGAACTGTGGTTTACTGTAGTCAAGGAGCTTGTTGTATGTCTGGATGCGCCAGCGCCGGGTGTCGAACTCCCTAGTGCATGATGGTCAGTCATGTCCGCGCGACTGGTAGCTGGCGACGGGTGCGACGGTCACTGGACGGATTATACCCCGTGAGTGCGCGGTTGGGCACTATGAGGGCCGCATCTGATCGGTCCATGTGTCGTGGCGTGCTACGACCCGTTCCTCGGGGAGGAGCAGGCTGACGTTCATCACTGCGAGAATCGCGTTAGACTGATCCTAGGTGGATGCTCCCTCGGGATTGTCACGATACAATATGAGCAAGAAACGATCGAGCAGAACATCACGTAGCTGGCTGTGTCAGGCAGCAATATTGAGGGAGGAAGCTGGCGTGACTGTCGAAGACATGATCAAGGAACGGGAAGATGAGATCATAGCCACCCTGGTCGAAGGGAAAGGGGCGGCCCAGCGCCTGCTCGATGACCACGACGACCTCAAGCAGCGTTACCCTGACCAGTGGGTTGCCGTTAGCAGGGACGGCCTTGTAGCCCACAACGAAGATTTGAACGGACTCATTGAGGCGTACACGAAGGCTGGATACGACCGCAATCAAGTAGCCGTTAAGCTTCTGGAGACCGAGCCGCGGCTCATGATCCTTGGCTAGCGATCAAGCCACAGAGTGCCCTGGTGTAAAGACCGCGATAGTCCTCAGAGCAGTCCTAACTGCCTCCCAGCCTCGACGAAAATCACAACAAGGCCACTCAATAACTAGAAGTCAAGCCCGGTCCTGCGAGTAGCCGGCTCAATCCTCTGGCCGAAGGGCGTAGAGGCGGATCAAGTTGTCCGAAATCTGCTCAGCCGGAACGAGTTGGTAATGTTTCTCGGCAGCGACCGACAGATCAAGATCGTTCAATCCTCGTTCGAATTCAAACAGCGCGATGAGGTCGTCCCGCACGAACTGAGCGCCGATCGGCCGTGCAATCAACGCGGGGAACTTTTGCTCAGCAAGCGCGAACAGGTTAGAGACCTGCGCAGCACCTAATCGATCGGTCCGAGACTTCACCTCGATAGGCAGCACGTAGTGGGCGCCACGCCGGTCGATTCCCACGTACAGTTCGTCGATCTCGACTTGACCGATGCCCTTCAGACTTGTGCGCAGGTGACTCTGGACAGAAAAACAGCTCAGCCTCGTAAAGACATCGACTAAGCGATTGTAGCGTATGATCGCCAGCAGAGCCTGCTCGTCAGATTGACGATACCGCTCGATTAGGGCGGGTGTACTGTCGGGAATTCGTGTCTCAGCCAGCGATAGTGAGGGCTGCGCCCCTCCCCACCGAACTTGGACAAACTCATACTGGGCCGTGCCCACCGTGCGGATGATCCACTCCCTGCCAGTCTCTGCTCTTTGCTGGATCTCCTCTGGCAAGTCTCGCCTTGACCGATACGTGTAGATGACGTCGCCAAGGTTCTTCGGTGCTGCCAGGTCCAACTCGTCGGCGGCTTCCGCAATGGCGGTGCGCGGAAACGTGAACGATGCTCCTCCACTATCGTAGGTAGCGAAGACTCTTGAGATGATGCGGTCGTACTTCGTGATCCGTGGCATCACCCAGGCCACTTCAGCAGAATGACTTCCTCGTTGATCTGGGTACGAGTAGCGGTGGCTGCACGAGTACGAAACAGGTCGATCCCTGTTATCTCGTAGCCAAGTCGCTCTGCTATCTCCGCCAACAACGTACCCGTGCGGATCATGATCCGAAAGTACGACGCCTGGTCACCCACCACATACGCCAGTTGCGCCCCAGGCTTGAGTGCGCTGCGCAAGGATGCCAGATGGCGAACCATTCCTCCGAAGTAGAGTCGTGTCACGCGATGGTACATCCGCTCAAATCCCGAAGTTTTGTCTAGTTCCCGCCTCTTCTGTTCGATCTGGTCGGCCAGCGCGGTGATCATCGGGAACTGTTCCAGCCACGCATCGTCATCGTCGTGCTTATAGACGCTGCGAGTATTTGAGCGCACTAAGTCCCGTTTGACGGCCCTGAGCGACTCTCGGTCGTCGAGAAAGCCGAGCAGGACCGACTCCAAGCGAACCATGCGCGTGTAGTCCTTCTCGTTTGGATACGGCGGCGACGTGATCACCGCGTCAATGCTTTCAGGCGCTAACAGGGCATCAGGCGTGCGTGCGTCTCCTCGAATCACCCGTGCCGGAATGAAGGCGCGAACGGACCACCGACGAAGATCATTTGCCATCCGCCGAACTTGAGCACTCCAGACTTCGACGACCGGGGCGTCCTCTTTCACGACTCCAAGACCGACCTCCGGCCCGAAGCGCAGGTTTCCAATGCGCGTTGGCAGATGCTTTGCCAGTGCCAGTCTCAGATGCTCCGCCCTGCGCGCATTGCCCTGGGCGATCTCATCCCGGAGAATCAATGCCCGATGCAACGGCAATGGGCTAATCGAATTGTTTAACAGCAACTTCGTCTGGCTCAATGAGAGGTCGCGCAGCGGTTGATCGTCTATCTCTTCCAGACGCTCATTCGCGCTCGCCCCGATAACCTCTGCATCGTGTTCCAATTCCGCTGGGTCAACTCGCCAGTCCAGCTTCGTCTCCGCTGCGAACGCAGACATGGGAACCGCCTCGATTCCGACCGACTCAATACCTCGCTTCTTTGCTTCCACGAGGGTGGTGCCGGTGCCACAGAACGGATCGAGAACAGTCGCCCCCTCGTCCAAATTGAACCGCTGCATGTACTCCCGCACCAAATGCGGAGGAAACGACAACACGAAGCGATACCAGTCGTGGACCGGTCGATCTTCGTCCAGCATCTGATTGCGTGAAGGGCGTGTATCCGCAAACTCGGACGACATCCCCTTAAGCATGGGTTGCTCGCGCACCCGATGTTCGCTTACACCGGTGCGGGGTCTATATGTCGTCACGACCCTCCCCCAGACAATGATAAAGTGCGCCGGGATTGCTGCTGATGGAGACCTAGCCTACGCGCGCCCTCCGACCATGTCAACGTCAAGTCGGTTCTCTCCATTGTCCGGGGCTGAAAGAACACTACAGAGTATCATTGCCGATCCGACAGCGACGTATCTCTCTCGGAACTGTCGCGGATAGGTTACCGCGCAGCTTCCCGGCGGTACTCGTCAGTAACCAATGTCACTAGGAGACTCGCACAACCCTAGACCCTATGATCAGGGGTTGGTTGTGGAGAAATATACGGCCCCGGTTTAGTGGGGATCACGGCGAGCGATTGTGCCCCGCGGCGTCAGATGTTGAACTGCGGGTCGCTGTAGTCGAGGAGCTTGTTGTATATCTGAATCCGCCAGCGCTGGGTGTCGGCAACCATCAGCCTGGAGTTGCGGCTGTCGAACGCGACCGCCGACGGCAGGGCGAAGCGCCACTCGGGTTCCAGCGTATAGACGCGGCGGCGCGCCTTGTAAACGTCCGGGTTGGAGCGGACGTACGCCACCTGCCACTTCGACAGCTCCTGCGCGTCTCCGATGAACGTGGTGATGTATTCTCCCTCGGCGGTATATGACTGGACCCTGTGGTTGGCCCAGTCGCACACATAGATGTCGCCATCCGGATCGACGGCGACGTCCGATGGGTGGTCGAGGTCGTAGTCACCGGAGCCGCGACTGCCCAGCTCGAAAAGGAATCCGCCATCGGCGTCGAATTTCTGAATACGGTGATTCAGGTGATCGGCGACGTAAATGCAGCCGTCGGCGTCGGTCGTGATTCCCCAGGGGGACCGGAATTGGCCGGGCTCAGATCCGATGTCGCCCCACTCGGACAGGAATCTACCCTCCCGGGTGAGCTTCTGTATCCGGTGGTTGAGGGTGTCGACGACCAGTAAATCGTCATTGGCGTCGATGGCGATGCCGGAGGGTCTTCTGAACTGGCTGCTGCCGTCTCCCGATGAGCCGAACGATCGGATGAAGTCCCCGCTCTCGCTGAAGACGGACACGCGATCGGTCCATGCGTCTGTGACGTAGATGTTGCGGTCCGAGTCCAGCGCGATGCCGGAAGTCCACATTAGCTGTCCGGGGCCTTCGCCGGACTCTCCAATGCGCTGGATTAGCTCTTCCTCGCCGGGATAGAGTCCGACCGTGTATCTGGTTATCCCACGACCTCCTCCAAGAGCGGACACGATGGCGTACACATCGTTGTCCTGGCCGAAAGCCAGCGCCAGCGGGCCCATCACCTGGTCGCGGCCACCCACGACGTGGCTGAAGTCGTAAACGCGGTCTCCTACTATCTTAGTAAGCATGTTGTTGATTCCCGAACTACGGATTGCCGAGCGGCAATCCTCCTTGTGGATTCCCGCTTTCGCGGGATTGACGGATAGGTTTGCTAAGCGAACTGGTACTCTCTTGTAGCGACGATGAGCTGGAGGAGCTCGGCCACGCGCTGGGCGGACTCAGCTTCGTTCGCTTCGCCCCAAGCGAACTCACCGCGAGTCGAGGCGTGGTCGATCAGCTCGGCTCGTGTCTCGTCCTTGACGACAACCGGTCCGAGCAGGTCGAGACAGGTATCGACCGCGGACTCAGGCGAAGTGCCGGAGGACCTGACGCGCTCTATAATGTCGCTGACGCCGGGGCGGTCGATCTCGCTGACCATGTCGGCGACGAAGTTGGCGCGCTTCATCAGCGAGCCGCTGTTGATCCACTCGACGCCGAAGTGCCATCCCTCGACGCTTGGAGGGTTGAGCAGCTCCTGTCCCATGTAGGTGATGTGGTTGGAGTAGTCGAACACCTCGGGGCCGGGAAGCTCGCCGCCGCCGACCATCCTGAGCGTGCCGATAACCACTTCTGTCGGGTTCTTGACCTTGGTGAACTGGGCTTCCTTGAAGAAGTCGGAGTTGAACAGCACGCGCAGCGTGTGTCGGATGTCGAAATCGGACTCTGTGAGCGCGTTGGCGATGATCTCGACGGCAGCGGGGTCGCGCGGCGTCGTATGCTCCCATGCTGGCACCTGCACCTCGTCGGCGACGAAGAAGCTGTAGAGGTGTCTCGCGATGAACTGCGCGGTCGCGGGCTGCGTCAGGACGATGTCTATGATGTCCTCACCGTTGAAGTTACCGGTGTGACCCAGGAAGTTCTTCTCGCCCTCGTCGTGGTCGTCAGGCTTGTACTCGAAGTACCAGTCCCAGCGTCCCATGTGGAACCTGGGGAGCTTGGGAGTCATGGTCCAGCCGGTGAATGCGCGGGAGCACTCGTAGACGTCTTCTTCGGTGTAGTTGCCTACACCCATGGTGAACAGCTCGAGGAGTTCGCGTCCCCAGTTCTCGTTAATGGCCGTGGCGTGGTTCTCGTGGTTGTCGAGCCAATAGAGCATCGCCGGGTTCCTGGAGACCTCCAAGAGCAGGTCCTTGTACTTGCCGAGGCCCTTCTCTCTGAAGATGTCGATCATGTCGGTGATCTCATCGTAGTGATCGACCTTGGAGACTCCGGTTGCGAAGATCTGGTGCCAGAAGAGGCATATCTTCTCCTGGAGAGGAGCGTCGGTGTTTATCATGCGCCACACCCAGCCGGACTGGCCGATGCCTCCGAGTGTGCCGGGCTTCCATTGGAAGTGGTAGTAGCGCAGGAACTGGTAGATATCCACCGGTTCGTGCGCCTCGGGGTGTAGGAGGTCCTCGACGGTCGCCTCGTATCCTGTGGCGACGCGCTGCTCCAACTCTTCCCTTGTCGCTCCGAACCCGGCCCTGCGCATGAGGTGGGCCATCAAAGACAGATCGTCGTTCGGCATGTGTCGGTCTCCTGGTGAGTGATAGTCGGTCATGTCCACGCGGATGGTAGCTGCTGCCAAGCGCGACGGTCATTGGACGGATTATAACGCTTGAGCGCGCGGTTCCGCACCATGAGGATTGGGTAAACGCCCCATAGGTGGTTTGGAGTGAAGACCGGCAGATCGTCGGGCTGGACGTGGCATTACTTGGAGAGGCGCAGTCTCTGGGGCCAGGACCTCAGCCCGTTTCGTAGGGCGTCTCCCAAAGCCGTCGGATCGGAATGGCGTAAAGGCCCTCTCCAAAGGGCGTGGCAACCTCCCCGTCGTACAGGACGACTCCCGCAGTGAAGCGGTCGCCGACGATTTTCTTGAGTTTACGCAACCCCCGAAAGTCCGAGGGTCTGACCGTCGCTGATGCCTTCACTTCAACTCCGGCTACCGCCACTGGGCCACGCTCAATCACGATGTCCACCTCGATCTGGTCCTTGTCCCGGTAGTGGAAGAACGACAAGGGAGCGGGGTTCCAGCTCGCCTGTCGCCTCAACTCCTGGTACGCGAAGGTCTCAAGCATCTGACCCAGTACGTTGCGATCAGATGCCAAGGTCTTCTCATCCAGTCCAAGAACCGCGCAAGCGAGACCAGTGTCGCCCATGTGCAGTTTCGGTGTCTTGACCAGGCGATTGAGACGGTTGCTGTACCACGGTTTCAGTCGCTCAATCAGAAACACTCTCTCAAGAAGAGTCACATAGTCCCCGATAGTCTGCCGTGACAGATGGAACGGAGAGGAAAGGTCGGCGAGGTTGTATAGTCTGGCAGTCTGTGATGCTGTGGCGTTGAGTAGATCAGGCAGAATATCCAGTCCTCTGATGCGCGCCAAGTCCTGAACGTCCCGCTGAACGTGGGCCTCGGCGTAGTTCCGGTACCACGAGGCGCGCCGCCTGCCCGGCTGTCGAGATATGGCCGGAGGGAACCCGCCTGCCACAATGCGCTCGTGAAGTTGCTTACCCAGCCGTTCGGATCTTCCAATCCTGAACTTGCCCTCAAACAGGGCGTCGAGGAATCCTGAGCGGGGATCGGAAGCTACTATCGGTGGCTCGGGCCTCGGGAAGCCCCCCTGAATCTCGTCCTGAGACAGGGGGTGGAGACGTACTACCTCCATACGGCCCGCTAGAGAGTCGGCCAGCCTGGGTATCAGCAAGATATTGGATGAGCCTGTCAGTACGAATCTGCCCGGCACGCAGCGACGGTCCACCTCCAACTTCAGGGCTGTGAACAGTTCGGGGACTCGCTGTACCTCGTCCAGAATAACGCGCTCAGGCAGGTCGTACACAAAACCCATGGGATCAGTCTGGGCACCTGTCCTGAGGTTATCATCATCGAAGCTTACGTACTCGTAGTCCCTAGCATGGTTGGACATTATGCTCAGTAGAATATCGTTAGGCCAGATCACTGTAGTGTTACCAGGCCATACCAACTGAGAGGGAGCACACACGGTCTGGGCAAGAGTAGTCTTGCCGCTCTGGCGAGGACCGTGAATAAGTACGACTGGTGAGTCTTCTAGAGCCTCAGCCAGACGCGGCTCAATGTATCGAGGATATACGGTTGGCTGTGGCATCGTCTGATTGTCGGAATTGAGTGCGTCTAATCGTCAGGTAATATACCGTCCAATCGTAACTTTATAGTGCGTCTGATTGCAAGGTTACATCCGGATGCTGACTTCTTGGAAGAAAACGACTGGTCTGAGAATTGCCCTCATCGGCAAGCGATAAGCCATGGCTGGCCAATTGTGTACAATCGGACAGCCCCTGATCACATTCGGATGAGCCATCCCGCATCATGGAAGTTCTCTACAAGTACGTAACCTCAGACAGAGTCCTCACCTGCATCCCTGAAGTAGGAGACGGAACTCTTCGCGCCACCCAACCGGCAGCACTCAACGACCCGTTCGAGTGTGCGGTTGTGGCCTTGTACGTCATTCGAGACGAAGAGGAGGAGAATCGCCTCTTAGCGAATGTGCTCACCCAAGTCAACGAGAGCAAACCAGTCACTGTAGAAGACGTCCAGAGCGCGAGGCGGGAACACGGCAGCCTGTCTACGCGTCAATTGTTCACTAAGCAGGTTTCGACAAGATTCGGAATCGTCTCGTTTACTACAGAGCCTTACCACCCTCTAATGTGGTCTCACTACACGACCGATGGCTCCGGCTTCGTTATCGGCTACAACGTGGCGGTACTCAGCAAACTCACCGGTGAGGACGGACACCTGCAGTACGTGAATTACGGTGATCGTCCGCCCCCGATCGCAGGGCCGATAGTCCTAGTCTCGCCAGGGTCCAATTTACCGAAACTGCTGTCCGTCAAGAGTAAACATTGGTCCTACGAGAAAGAGTGGCGTTTGATCGTAGAGTTGAATAGGACCATCGGGACAGGAGAAGCAGATCAACACGGTCTGCCCATAAATCTGGTTCAAATCCCGAACGAGGCAGTCGTAAGTGTCTACTACACTGAGCGAACCCCGCGTGAATCGGTCAAGTTGATCCGAGACCGGTTGGCGGATCCCAACAATAGATACCGAGCAGGGAAGCCGCGCAAGCTGGTTTTGGCAACTACGTCGTACGGATACGAAGAGGCCCGAGACGACTGACAATCCTGAGAGCGGCCGGCGACAGCCAACCTCAAATATTGAACTGCGGCTCGCTGTACTCCAGCAGCTTGTTGTAGATCTGGATGCGCCAGCGCTGGGTGTCGGCGACCATGAGCCTGGAGCTGTGGTGGTCGAACGCGATCCCCATCGGCAGCGCGAAGCGCAACTCGGGTTCCAGCGAATAGACCCGGCGGCGCGCCTTGTGGACGTCCGGGTTGGCGCGGATGAACTCCGTCTGCCACTTCGACAGTTCGTACGCGTCACCGATGAACGTGGTGATGTACTTCCCGTCGGAGTCGTACGCCTGGACCCTGTTGTTGGCCCAGTCGCAGACGTAGATGTCGCCGGCCGGATCGACCGCAACGTCTGAGGGGTGATCGAACTCGTACTCGCCCGCTCCGTGACTTCCGAGCGCGAACAGGAACCCGCCGTCGGGGTCGAACTTCTGAATGCGGTGGTTCTTGTAGTCGGCGACGTAAACGCAGCCGTAGGCGTCGGTCGTTACGCCCCAGGGAGACCGGAACTTCCCAGGAGCGGAGCCTGAGGAGCCCCACTGCGAAATGAGGCTGCCGTCGCGTGTCAGCCTCTGGACGCGGTCGTTGAGAGTGTCGACGACCAGGACGTGGTTGCTGCCGTCAATGGCGATGCCGGAGGGCCTTCTGAACTGGCCGTCCCCGTTTCCTGACGAGCCGAACGAGCGGATGAAGTCTCCCTCCACCATGAACACGGACACGCGGTCAGTCCAGGCGTCGGTGACGTAGATGTTGCGATCAGAGTCGAGAGCGACGCCGGAGGGCCAGACGAACTGCCCCGGCTCCTCGCCGTATCCGCCGATTACGTTGACGATCCGCTCGTCGCCGGGTTCGTCGCCCAGCGAGAGCCGGGTCACGTTTGGCGAGACCTCAAGGATTCCCTTGATGATCGCGAACAGCTCGTTTTCTGTGCCGATAGCCAGGGCCACCGGCTCCAGGGTCTCGTTGGGGTCTCCGATGACGTGGCTGAAGTCATAAACGCGAGAGCCGATTATCTTCGTGAGCATTTTGTCGATTCCTTCTGAAAGCGCTAGCTTGCATGGGGGCCGAAGAGATCGATCAACTGGGGCGTGAACCCTATCACTCACGCAAACTGGTACTCCCTCGTGGCGACTATGAGCTGAAGAAGCTCGGCCACACGCTGCGTCGACTTGTCCTCATTCGCCTCGTCCCAGGCGAACTCGCCTAGAACGTGGGCGTGGTCGATCAACTCGGCGCGGGTCTCGTCATTCACTGCGACCGGACCGAGCAGGTCGAGACATGTATCTACGGCCGATTCAGGTGACCCGCCTGAGGACCTTACGCGCTCGATGATCGCACTAACGCCGGGACGGTCGATCTCGCCGACCATGTCGGCGACGAAGTTGGCGCGCTTCATCAGCGAGCTGCTGTTGATCCACTCGACTCCGTAGTGCCATCCCTCGACGCTGGGCGGGTTGAGCAGGTCCTGTCCCATGTAGGTGATCTGGTTGCAGTAGTCGTACACATCGAGGCTCGGAAGCTCCGCGCCTCCGACCAGTCTGAGTGCGCTGACGACAACCTCGGTCGGGTTCTTGACCTTGGTGAAGCGGGCGTCCTTGAAGAAGTCGGAGTTGAACAGCACGCGCAGCGTGTGACGCATGTCGAAGTCAGATTCCGACAGCGCGTTGGCAATGATCTCGATGGCCGCCCGGTCTCGGGGCGGCGTCACCTGCCATGCCGGTACCTGCACCTCGTCGGCAACGAAGAAGCCGTACAGGTGCCGCGCGATGAACATTGCGGTCGCGGGCTGGGCCAGCACGATGTCTATTATGTCCTCACCGTTGAAATTTCCCGTATGCCCGAGGAAGGTCTTTTCACCATCGTCATGGTCATAGGGGCGGTACTCGAAGTACCAGTCCCAGCGTCCCATGTGGTACCTCGGCAGCTTGGGGCTGATGGTCCAGCCGGTGAAGGCCCGGGAGCACTCGTAAACGTCATGCTCGGTGTAGTTGCCGACGCCCATGGTGAACAGCTCCAGGAGCTCACGTCCCCAGTTCTCGTTGACCGCCGTGGCGTGGTTCTCGTGGTTGTCGAGCCAGTACAGCATCGCGGGATTGCGAGCGATTTCCAGCAGGAGGTCGCGGTACTTTCCAAGACCCTTGTCCCTGAAGATGTCGACCATGTCCATGACCTCGTCATAGTGATCGACCTTGGAGACACCGGTTGCGAAGATCTGGTGCCAGAAGAGGCATATCTTCTCCTGGAGAGGAGCGCTGGTGTTAATCATGCGCCACACCCAGCCGGACTGTCCCATGCCGTTGAGCGTGTCCGGTTTCCACTGCAATGGGAGGTAGCGCAGGAAGTCGTAGAAGTCGAGCGGTTCGTAGGTTTCCGGGTGGATCAGGTCCTCGACGGTAGCCTCGTAGCCCGCGGCGAGGCGACGCTCAAGTTCTTCCCGGGTCGCTCCGAATCCGGCCCTTCTCATAAGGTGTGCCATCAACGATAGAGCCTGTCCCGGACTTGATCCGGGGTGATCGTTCGCCATTTGGCGGCCTCCTAATAACAATCACAAAAGCGGCATCACAAAACGTTCGTAAGCGTCGGCAATTGTCGATAGCGGTTCAGGCCATTCTGGCACACTCGAATTATACTCCCGAAATTGGTTGAATTCTCATAAATTGACCCGACTTTCTCTTGAATTTTCAGGCAGTTTTTCGCGTTGGGCAAGTGAATTTTCTCACCTGCCGGTGCTGTGGTCTGTAATATCAATAAAAATGATTGAGAGATCGATTAGGCTGAGCTTATAATCCCCATACTCTGAGCCGAGGAGCTACGCATGGAAAAGCCCGAATTCGTCGACGCTCACGTCCATTTCTACGACATGGGTCACCCCGAGCTCTTCTACGCCCACTGGCAGCCGGACGAAGATCACCCGGTTCTCGGGCCACAGACCAGGAAGCTGGCCGAGCGAAACTGGCTTGCCGAGGACTTCATCGCCGTATCGCGGGACTCGAACGTGACGAAAGCTGTGCACGTCCAAGCTGCGATCGGCTCGCCTGATCCGGTCAAGGAGACCGAGTGGCTACAGGAGGCGGCGGACAGGACCGGGTTCCCTCACGCGATCGTGGCATACGCCGATCTGCGAGACCCGAGCGTTGAGGTCGTGCTCGAACGCCACTGCGAGTTCCCTAACATGAAGGGAGTCCGCGATTTCTCGTACGGCGACTACCTCGTCGAGCCCGACTTCCACAGGGGCTACGCGCTCATGGAGAAGTACGGCCTGGTCGCCAGCATCGCGGCACAGTGGCAGGACATGGAGAAGCTGCGCGATCTGGCCGCAAGGTTCCCCAACACCGTCATCGTCCTCGACCACGCCGGCGGGCCGATGGAGCGCACCCCCGAGTACTTCAACCACTGGAAGCAGGGGATCCGGACCGCCGCAGAGTCCGAGAATATCATCTGCAAGATCTCCGGCCTGGGGATGGGCGACCACAGCTGGACCGTGGACAGCATCAGGCCGTACGTGCTGCACTGCATCGAGACGTTCGGCGTCGAGCGCAGCCTGTTCGCCACCAACTGGCCCGTGGACAGCCTCTGGAGCGACTACGACACCATTGTTAACGCCTACGAAGAGATCACCCGCGACTTCACCGACGACGAGCGCCGAGCGATGTTCTCAGCTAACACAGAGCGCCTGTACCGCATCTGAGGGCGCGAGACGGTATGTTATGCTGAGGCTACAGGAGCGCGAGCATGACCAGCCCTAACCCCGCGATCAGGTTCACCTACCAAGACTACATAAACACGCCCGACGACAAGCGTTACGAGCTGATCGATGGAGAGCTGATCTTGGCGCCAGCGCCGCGAAGAGACCACCAGAGAGTTGACACGAGACTGGGATGGCGACTAGCTAGGTTCGTGGAAGAGAACGATCTTGGCGTCGTTTACTTCTCGCCGCGCGATGTGGTCTTTTCCGACACCTATATCGTGCAGCCTGACTTGCTGTTCATCTCGAATGAGCGGATGCACATCGACACCGAAGCTGAGGTTTGGGGAGGTCCCGACCTCGTCGTCGAGATACTGTCCCCATCGACTGCCGCGCGGGACAGGACAGTGAAGCGGGCGCTTTACGCGAGACACGGTGTGTACGAGTACTGGATAGTGGACGCCGACGCGCGAACGATAGCAGTGCTGCTGCTTGGCGAGCAGGGCTTCGAGCCGGTCGCGACCTATGGCGAGGGCGACACGCTGGTCTCGCCGACGCTGCCGGGATTCAGCATCCTGGTGGACGAGGTGTTCTAGTCTCGCGCTTTGCGAGCGACCGTTACGGCCTGATGCCGGATACGCCTCCGTCTATCACCAGCTCTGTCGCGGTGATGAACGATGCTTCGTCTGAGGCCAGATACAGGGCGCCGTAGGCGATGTCATCTGCCTGTCCAAGGCGACCCATAGGGATCTCGCCAACGCGCGTCTCCGGCCTGATGGTGTTGGTCGCGGCGCGGATCATGTCCGTGTCGATGGGTCCGGGGTGGATCGAGTTGGCCCTGATTCCGTCCGACGCGAAACGCCCGGCGGTATTCTTTGTGAAGACGCGAACCGCGCCCTTGGAGGCCGCGTAGGCCGGAGAGGCCAGCGGCCGGCCGAGGATGCCCGCTATGGACGAGATGTTGACGATCGAGCCGCCTCCGGCGCGCTGCATCGCCGGTATCGCGTATCGCGTGCCGAGGAACACGCCCTTGGCGTTGACGTCCATGATGATGTCCCAGTCCTCGTTTGAGACGTCCATGGCCTCGTGTCTGAGCGAGATGCCGGCGTTGTTGACCAGGATGTCCACCTTGCCGTACTTGCTCTCAGCCAGATCGACGGCCTGCTGCCAGTCGTCGTCGCTCGTGACGTCGAGGTGTATGTACTCGGCTACGCCCCCAAGCTCGGCGACCCGCGCCTCGACCTTCTTGCCCTCTTCGTCCAGTATGTCCCCGAAGACTACTGTTGCTCCCTCAGACGCGAAGAGCTCGACTTCGGCAGCGCCCTGTCCCTTTGCGCCGCCCGTTATGATCGCTACCTTGCCATCCAGCCTGCCCATGAGGACCTCCTTGGCGGTGATTCCAATGATTCACCCCGCATTATAGACTGGGAAGACCGCCTGCGGTGATAGACTGGCGGCAGCAGCTGGATACATGCGCTCATGTAATAGACGCGAGGTGCGACGGTGGTTAACGGATCGAACGGAGCGGTGGGACCTTTAACGGGAATCAGAGTCCTGGACTGGACGATGTGGCAGTTCGGGCCGGTGGCGGCCTCAATGATGGGAGACATGGGCGCGGACGTGATAAAGATCGAGGCGCTAGACGGAGACGTTGGCAGGGCGGTGGCCCGAATGGAATCCGCGGACGCGGGCCTGCCGGCCGGCAGAAACGCCTACTTCGAGACTTGCAACCGGAGCAAGCGCGGCATCGCGATCAATCTCAAGACCGAGGAGGGACGCGAGATCGCTCACAAGCTGGTCGAGGGTGCGGACGTCCTGATCCAGAACTTCCGCAAGGGAGTTGCCGAGCGGCTTGAGATGGACTACGACACCCTGAAGAAGATCAACCCCGGGCTGATCTACGCTTCTGCGTCCGGGTTCGGACCCGAGGGGCCGGACGCTGAGCTGCCGTCGCTCGACGGGTGCGGACAGGCGCGTGCCGGGCTGATGATGTCGGCGACCCCGCCGTGGGCGAAGCATCCGGTGTCCGTCAGGGGCGCACCGTCCGACCAGATCGGCGGAATCACGCTCTGCCTGGGCATACTGTCGGCGCTTCTAGCGCGGCAGTCGCAGGGGATCGGCCAGAAGGTCGAGGTCTCCCACCTGAGCAGCACGATGTTCCTTCAGGGCCTGGCGATAGGAATGAACCTACTGTCCGGCCAGCACATGCCCACGCTGAACCGCGAAGACGTCCGAAACTACATGTACAACATCTACAAGTGCAAGGACGGAAGCTGGCTACGAATCTCGAATCCCCAGCCCGCACGCTACTGGCGGCCTTTCGTCGAGTCGCTTGGGATCGACTACATACTGGAGGACCCCGAAATCGAGGGGGCGCAGGACGGCACGGCGGGATCGGCCGAGCTTCTGAAGCTGATCGAGGACACGTTCGCCTCCAAGACATACGAGGAGTGGGACGCGATCTTCCGTGAGTACGGGTTCATTTACGCTAAGGTACAGACCATCGAGGAGCTGCCTGAGGACCCACAGGTCAAGGCGAACGGGTACATCACCGGCTTTGAGCATCCGACTATCGGCCCCATACAAGTGTGCAACTTCCCCGTCGCTTTCAGCGAGACGCCGGCGACGATTCGCAGCGGCGCTCCCGAGCTCGGAGAGCATACCGAGGCGATACTGATCGACGAACTGGGTTACGACTGGTCTGACATTGGAACTTTCCAGGAGGCAGGGGCTATACTCTGACGCGGCTTTTCAACGGAGCACGTACTCGGGATAGCTCTCAGACCGCATGACTGGATTGGACTGTGTCGGGAGACCGCGACAGCAAGATGATTATGGGCGCCTTTCTGCAGGCGGCCAACTGCTCGAACTACGCCGCGTCGTGGCGGCATCCGGCGTCCGACCCCGGGTTTCTTTCGGCGCGGTTCTACCAGGAGATCGCGCGCACGCTAGAGGCGGGTAAGTTCCACTTTGGCTTTATCGACGACCGGCTGGCGATGCCCAGCCGATACAACGACTCCGTGGACGATACCGTCCGGCTGGGAATTCGCGCCGTCAAGCTCGAACCTGGTCCCGGTGGTGATGGCGATGACGCTGGCGACCCGGTATCTGGGCGTCAGCGCGACCTACTCGACGACCTACCACGCGCCGTTCCACATCGCGCGGCTGTTCTCGACAATCGACCACCTCACTGAAGGGCGCGCCGCATGGAACGTCGTCACCTCGCTGAACGACTCCGAGGCGCAGAACTTCGGGGTGGACAGCCACGCCGACCACGACAGGAGGTACGACCAGGCTGACGAGGTGATGGAGATCATCACAGGTCTGTGGGACAGCTGGGACGACAACGCGATTCTGCTGGACAAGCGCGAGGGTGTGTTCGCGGACCCGGACAGCGTACATAGGCTGGACTACGAGGGCGAGTGGTTCCGATCGCGCGGTCCCCTGACCGTCCCGCGCGCGCCGCAGGGTTATCCGGTCATCATGCAGGCAGGTCAGAGCGACAGGGGGCGCGAGTTCGCCGCGCGCTGGGCGGAGGTGGTCTTCGCCGTGTTCAGGGAAATTCAGAGCGGCCGGGAGATATGCGGCGACATCAGGGGCCGTGCGTCGAAGTACGGACGGAGCGAGAACGACGTCAAGGTCGTGACTGCCGCATACGCCATCGTCGGCGAGACTGAGTCGATGGCGAGGGAGAAGCTGGCGTACATCGAAAGCCTGGCCCACCCTGCGGATACGCCGGTGCTGCTGTCGGAGCTGCTGAACTACGACTTCGGTCAGCACGAGCCGGAAGAGCGACTTGCCGACAAGCACCTGAACGCCATATCAGGCTCGCGCGGCATGGCAGAGCGTATGCGCGCATCCGGGGAGGCGTATCCCACGTTCGGCGACCTGCTCAAGCAGAGCAGGCGCGGGACGATCTGGGAGCTTCCGGTGTTCGTGGGAAGCCCGACGCAGATCGCAGATGAGATGTCTGAGTGGTTCAGGCAGGAGGCGTGCGACGGGTTCATGGTCGCCGCGCCATACCTGCCGGGCGCGTACCAGGACTTCGTGAGGATGGTCGTGCCAGAGCTTCAGCGGCGGGACGTCTTCCACGCAGACTACGGCGCGGACACGCTGCGGGGCAACCTCGGACTCCGCAGGCCGTAGCGCGCTACTGGCTTTCGACTTTCATGTGTTCGACGGACTGGGAGACCAGCTCCCTGAGCACGTCCATGTCCACGTCGGCCAGCTTGTTGATGTACAGACAGGACGCTCCCGTGCGGTGCTTGCCCAGCTTGGACAGCAGCGCGTCGTAGTCGTCGAATCCCGACATGATGTACAGCGACAGGCTGCGGCTCCTCGGAGAGAAACCGGTCAGGGGCATGTCGCCCTCCCGGCCTGAGTCGTACCTGTAGTGGTAGCTGCCGAAGCCGATGATGCTGGGCCCCCACATCTCCGGCTCAAGGTCGGTAACGTCCTTCATCATCTTCAGCAGGGCAAGCCCGTCTTCCCTTCGACGACTGTTCTCCACCGCCGCCATGAATTCATCAACGCTTGCCCCGGTCTTTATGGTCTTGTTCTCGGCCATCTAAAGCTGCTCCTGGAGCGTGATACGCAACAGCTTCGTCGCCCCACTCTCCAGCCCTATGATACGCCCTTAACAGGTGACACTAGGTAACTGCGGTCTCTCTTCCTTTTGGTTTTCCAGAGAGCGTCTAGTGCCCATGCAGATCACCACTATCGTCTGGTTCTGTGCTTGTTGCAATGCGCCGGATGGTCTCAATGAGTTCAATTACCAACTCCCCACTGAAGTCATCCGTAATATACCCGTGGACGATGGCGTTACGGTACTTCCGCATCTCGGTTAGGGTGTTGTGCTCCTCCCTCGAGATCAAGCCCCGAAAAATCGCCTGGTCGAAGGCGTAACCCGATGCAGTGATGCCCGTGTCCGACACTCCTTCAGTTGCAATCAATTCCCTGGCAGTCCCTTCGTAAGCTGACCAAGCAAGCATGAAGGCCGCCTCCGTGTAGCCCAGTTCGAGCAACTTCTCAGCTTGGTCGATCCTCATGACTATGTCCGCGTTCTTGAATGGACGTGCGTCGTCGGGTGAATGCAGCTTCTCCGGTTCATCCACAAAGAGCAGCTCGAAACTCCAGCCAGGCTTGGACTCGATGATTCGCGCTAACTCACTTATCCTCGGGTTGGCAGCGAGGGAACGTCGTGCTTTCACCTCTATAACCTTCACCTCATCGGCGTTCTTAGCAATCAGATCTGCCCTGAAGCCTGGCAGGAAGTCCAGCGGGGACTCTAGGAAAACCTCGTATCCTCTGTTGCGGTACTCTTCAGCCGTCTTCTGGACGAGGATGTGTTCGGTATCGGTTGCGTGACTTACCATGTTTACACCTCTTGGTTCATCACATGGACCACCGTGATGTGAAGGAATTGCTCGGAAGAGCTGAGACTTTGGAGCAATATCGCCGAGGGGTTTTGGATTCTCAAGTCGCCTTTCAGGTCTCTCTTGCGACAAAGTAAGTCAGACACTTGGGAGTCGTCAGAATATATCAGGCCCTTCAGTGCATCTAGGATGGGCTTGGGTATATTGTCAACATCCAGCGACGCACCCTTGTAGAAGTAAGTGATGGCCACCATGGCTTCACCTGCGAAGGGATGCTCGGTGCCCCAACTCGGCTTAGCGACATTCTGCACCTCCTGCGTCCACTCATGCACTCGCCTTCTTCGGCGAGCTTGTTGGGACACAGGCGTCCCGTCTACGACAAACTCAATCGGTAACGGCATCTCCGGCCATGCCAGCCTCTGTCGTCCTCAAGTTGCAGTTTCTGAGTGTCGCCATCTCATCCTGTGGCATGGAATTGGACATATGCCCTGCAACCGCTGTAATGAATCGATAGTCGGCACCGATAATGGCAGAGGCGGCGAAAGTAGACTAGGTTGTCCCAAGTGTCCAGTGCTACCTGAGTACACGGACCAGTCACCTTACCAGTGTAGCAAACCTCAACAGGGAGAATTAGCAACACCACGTCCTCAGAACCTGCCCAAGTTTGGTAGGTGCCGACCTTCTCGCCATTCCCGCTCTTGCGGGAGTCCAGTATGGCGAACGGTGGCTGCCGGCCTGTGGATTCCCTCATGCGCGGGAACGACGGGTAGAACTCGGAGTCTTGGACTTCTCTCAGGTCATAGAAAGAAGCTTGCTACTGTCACGTAGCCTCTTTCATGGTATATGCTAGGCGAAATTCAGAACCAACGTGAACGGAGGGCTAGGTCATGAAACCAAACGTACTGCGACAGAAGCTGGAGTCAGGCGAGCCCACGGTCAGCACACACATCCACTCGACGTGGCCATCTGTGGTCGAGGCGGTCGGGCATACGGGCATCTACGACTACGTGGAGTTCGTGGCTGAGTATGGCCCGTCGGACCTTCACGACCTCGACAACCTGGCGCGGGCGGCCGAGCTCTTCGACATGGGCATGATGATCAAGGTCGATCAGAGCCACCAGGCATATCTGGCGCAACGTGCAGTGGGATCGGGATTCGGGAGCGTCCTGTTCACCGACGCCAGATCGGCGGACGATATCCGGGAGCAGATCCTGACGATCAAGCCGGACACGCCCGAGGACAAGGGCTGGTACGGCGTCGCCACTCGCCGCCACACCTACATGGGGTACGGTGGGTCGCAGACCTACGTGGACGCTCTCAGGGACACGGTCGTGGCGGCCATGATCGAGAAGAAGGGCGCCGTCGACGAGCTAGACGAGATTCTGGAGATTCCAGGCCTGGACATGGTGCAGTGGGGCGGCTCCGACTTCTCCGTCAGCATCGGCAAGGCGGGCCAGCGCAACCATCCCGAAGTGGTCGCCGCACACGACAAGGTGTTCAAGTCTGCCGTAAAGGCCGGCGTGGCCGCGAGGGCCGAGATCCAGTCCGCCGACGAGGCGAAGAAGTACCTCGACATGGGGGTGCGCCACTTCTCGATCGGCACGGACATCACGATTCTGCACGGATGGTGGCAGTCTAACGGCGAGGCGCTCTGGAGGGCCATATCCGGCGAGTAGGGGCGGTTCGCGGACAGTCCCTATCATGTTGGACATTGGAAACACACTCTCATGGGAGGCTGAAGTGGCAGAACTGGAACGGGCATACGCGGTACGTAGCTACAGCAGCGGCACGCTCGGACGGGCGATAAACAACGCTCGCAACCACCACTGGATAGCGGACGACCCCGGGGGCGACGAGATCGGCGCCGGAGAGCTGTTCCTATCCGGTATCTCCGCCTGCGCGGTGAACATGATCGAGCGGATCGCCAACGAGGAAGAGATACCGCTGGACTGGATGGACGTCAGCGTGGAGGCGTACCGGGACCCGGACGCCACACCCGGCGAGCGCACCGTCTATGAGGACATCAAGATCCACCTCGAAATGTGGGGAGTTGCCGACGATGACGGCGATAACCTGGTGGACATCTGGAAACGCCGTTGACCGCTGTACGGATCGGTTGCAGTTGCAACCCCAAGCACATCGGTTACGGCGGAGTTCTCGCAGGAGGCCAGACGGCGATAGGCACGTGATTCAGCGCGCCCTCACCTGCGTCAGTCGGTGAGGCGAGCGGGCACAGCCCACTCGTTAACCGGAGCGGCGTCCGCCCCCATTCATGTCATACAACCCCAACTCAGCCCCAGCACGGCGCGTTCAGAGCCGACAGGTCTTCTACTGGCATTACGCTTGGGTGATCGTGACGATAATCGCGATCATGCAGATGGTCGGCTCGTCCATACGCATGGCGTTCGGCGTGTTCATCTATCCGCTGAGCGAGGAGTTCGGCTGGAGCCAGGGTTCGATCACGCTCGCCTACGCGCTGTCTAGCATCGTGACCGCGTTGGCTTCGCCGATAGCGGGTTCGCTAGGAGACCGTTTCGGCGCTCGCAAGTCCATGATGCTCGGCTGCACCATGTTCATTGGCGGGATGCTGCTGATCGGCATCGTCAACCAGGTGTGGCAGTTCTACCTGACGTTCGGTGTGCTTCTCGGAGTGGCCCAGGCGGTCTTCCTCGTGCCGCTGATTCCGTCCGCGATGACCTGGTTCCGCCGGCACTTGGGCGTTGGGATGGGATTTCTGATGGCGGCCTGGGGGCTTGGTCCCGCGTTGGCGGCTCCCATTATGGGACTCATGATCGAGCGCCTCGGCTGGCGAGACACGTTCTGGGTTACTGCCGCGTTGGCTTCGGTAATAATGGCGCTGCTGATCGCGAAGTACAGCAACCGGCCCGCCGATCGAGGTCTCGAACCATATGGCTGGGCGCCGGGCGACCCGGTGCCGTCACGACGGTCACTGTCGGGCGACCGCGTGAAGCTGTTCACCAAGTTCATGCGCCACACCAAGGCGTACTGGAACCTGAGCTCGATCCACTTCCTCGGTTGTGTCGGCCACGCGGTCATACTCGTTTACATCGTGCCGATAGCGATCGAGGAGGGGGTGTCCGTCGTCGTAGCCGCCGGGCTGTTGACGATGCTGTCAGGGGTGAGCATAGCGACGCGGCTGGCGACCCCGGTGCTCTCGGACTACGTCGGTCCCAAGTCAGTCATGGCCGTCGCCTACGTTCTCCAGGGAATCCCGGTCGTCATGCTTTTCTGGACCCACGACGTATGGCTCTTCTACGTGTTCGCGGCGGTGTTCGGTATCGGGTATGGCGGAGAGGCGGGCGGATTCCCAATCCTGAATCGCAGGTACTACGGCCAGGCCCCAGTGGGGTCGGCGCACGGCATTCAGATGCTTGGCGCGGGCCTGGGAATGGCGGTGGGCGGCTGGATAGGCGGGATCATCTACGACTTTACGGGCGGCTACGACCTCGCGCTGGCGATATCGGTCGTGGCCAGCGTCATGGGCGCGGTGAGCATCGTGATGCTGGAGCGTACCGACCGTCTATTGATCCCCGACTGGGAGACGGAGTACCTGCCTGAAGAGGAGGAGCCTGCGCCAGCCCGTGCGGGCGCAGACTGACCTCTCGCGCCCTTTTTGCAACGGCAGCGCTGCCTTTCAGCGGTCTGTTCAGGCGGGTATATGCCTCTTCAGGAAGTCACGGACCTGGTCAATCGTCTTGGCCTTGGTGTCCTCGTCTTCCTTCCACGGATATGCCGTAACCTCGGCCTTGGGAGCCAGGTCCACCAGGTCCATGGCAGCCTCTAAAGAGTGAGACGGCGTGTCGTCGGGCATGACCAGCATAGGCGTCTGGCACGCGCTAGCGAACTCCCGCGAGACGCTGTACATGAAGTCCGGCTGGATGCGGTAGAGGTTGTGCAGGTACTGATCGACGATCTCCATCATCACGTCAGACCGGTTGGCGCATAGCTCGGGGCCCCAGAGATCGTGCCCTGAGTCGTACATGGAGTCTGGTGTTTTGCTTGCGTGGCCGACCGGTTGACAGAACACGGCTGCCACGACGCGCTCGGGCGCCCGTTCAATGAGCTTGAGCGCGAAGGGCCCACCGATGCAGTAGCCCATGAAGAAGAACTCCTGTATGCCGAGGTGGTCCATAAGGCCCAGCTGGTCGTCGGCGAACGCTCCCCACGGATGGTCGACCTGGACCGGCCCGCTGGACTGTCCTCCGTTGGCGTTGCGCTGGTCCATGGTAATGCAGCGGAAGTCGTCCTTGAACACCTCCATCGCGTTGAACACCTGCCCGGGCCAACCGCTTATAACGGAGTTCAAGCCCCCACCGGGGGTCAGCAGAAGGGGAAAGCCGGAGCCAACCTCTTCATATTGGATGCGGACATCGCCTCTGGTATAGAACGGCATTATGGAATCTCCTTCTTGATTCAAGTGTGGGCGTTTCAGGGAATTGTAGTTTGGGAGACTGGGTTGTCAAGATAGAGGTCGCCGTGATCGGTCCTGCGGTGTGGTAAAGTTGACCATATTCAGTCGAATGAACTTCATAGAGCTAGTCAATGAATATCGACGAGGCGAGACAGCGCATCACCCTTGCTAAACGTCATCTGGAGAGGGTCCAAGCCGCAGAGTTTGGGGATGATCCTGAAAGTGCCGTAATGTGGGGATTCTATGCCTACGAGAACTGTGTGACTGCACTCGCGGCTCGGTATGGTCTCAGGTGGACACAGAACCATCGCGAGAAGGCTGAACTCGCTCGACAACTCTATAACGATGGATTTGTTTCGCGCGACATCGGCGATGAGTTGGAGGAATTGAATCGACTGAGAAAAGATGTCGCCTACGACGGCCCAGGACCAGAGCTGGAAGAGAAAGACCTCTATGACCTCGCTTACAAGCTTGAGGAGTTCATTATTGAGATTGATTCACTCATAGGTACCCCGACATGAATAAGGCAGCGGAGGCCGGAGCAAGATCCGTGTTGGATGCCCTGACGCAGTTGGGGTTGGCTGATACGGCAACCGTAATCCTCGTCGGCTCTGGCGCTCGCGATACAATGAATGTCCAGAGTGACGTTGACATTCTTGTTCTACACGACGAAAGTCGCCGGATTCGCCTCAAACGTCCAGGCGACGTACATGTGCAGCGGGATAGTCGCTCAAATTTCCTGCGACGACTTGAGGGCGGCGACGATTATCCGGGATGGGCATTGCGCTTTGGAATACCAATTTGCGATCCCGATGGTTGGTGGGCCAAGCATGTAAAAGCTGAACAGGATAATCCCCATTGGCCAGACTGGCGCGCAAAGGTGTGCTTTGCAAGGAAGCGCATGAGTATGGCCTTGGAACTCCTTGAAGTTGGCGATGTTTATGCAGCATCGGAGGAGTTGATGTTTGCAGCCAGCCATGTTGCTAGGGCCGCCCTCCTGCAACACGGTGTGTTTCCTCTGTCACGGCCGGAGTTGCCATCCCAGTTGCAGACTATCGACCCTGGTCTTGCTCGGCTTCTCGAACGACTGATCAATGTCGAAGTGGACGCCGCCTGTCTGCAGTCTGGAGGATCATTCCTAGAGGGCAAGATTGAAAGTTGGAACCCCAATCTAAGCTACGTACATGACGCAGTCGGCTGATGAGTCCAGTTTGAGGACGTGTCCAACTGGGTGATCGAAGCTTTGAACCATCACCCGATCATCTACTGTATTTCAGAAGTCGCCTTCTGTTCTTGGTGAACACAACATCGTCCGGAGTCTAAGCTCGGCTCCATCAGGCCCACGTCGATGAACCACCTGTAGAGCAGGTTGTAGTCCAGCTCCTGGCAGAAGGATCTCACGCTTCAGGTTAACGGTATCCCATAGTACTAAGTGGAACCCGACTACACCGTCGCCAGTGTTGGGGCCCTCATTGGCGCGGACATCTGCTGATCGGTCAGCGGAATGGCCTCGTTCTTGTACACTTGCACTCGGTATGAGCGGTAGTCGGCGACGAACATGAGACCGTCGCTGACACGGACGGACTTGGGGGCGCGGAAGCGCTTCTGGATCTCCAGGTCGGCCATGTCCCGCAGCCTGTTGGGGTACGCGTTGGTCATCATGTAGTCGCGGGCCACCCGTGACAGGGTCGCGTCACCGATGAACTTCTGGACGTACTCGCCCTTCTCGTTGAAGAGCTGGATCCTGTTGTTGCCGGTGTCTGCGACGTAGATGTCTCCGAACTTGTCCACGGCGACACCGGTAGGGCGGCTGAACTCGCCCTTTCCGGACCCGGAGGCGCCGAACTCGGAGATGAACTCGCCGTCGGCGGTGAACTTCTGCACCCGATCATTGCGCCAGTCGGCGATATACACGTCGCCCATCTCGTCCACGGTTACGCCCCAGGGCATGTTGAACTCGCCCGGGCCGTCGCCCAGCGAACCCCAGCCGAGGATGTACTCGCCATCGCGCGTGAACTTCTGGACGCGGTGGTTGAGCGAGTCCACTAGGTACATGTTCTCTTCAGCGTCCAAGGCCATTCCAGCCGGACCGTTGATCTGGTCCTCACCGTCGCCCTCTTCGCCCCAGGAGCCGATGAACTCGCCGTCCTTGCTGAACGAGGAGATGCGGTGCAGCGCCTCGTCGGAGACGTAAACGTTCTCGTCGGAATCGCAGATCACGTTGACGGGCCAGGTGTACTGCCCTTCGTCGCTGCCGTATCCGCCAATGCCGATCAGATCGTCCGTAAGGCGTTCGGCGTCGTCAAACGACCAGACGCGGATGACTGCCGCACCGTCGTTCCGACAGAGGATGTAGAGTCGTCCTTCATCTCCGATGGCGACATCGAGGGGGAAATTCGTGATTCTCCTCATGCCGAGTGTCTTCAGGAATGGGTAGCCGGCTCTCAGGAGTCCATAAGGTCGTCCCATTGCGAACCTCCGTTTTGCAAGATCGTTGGCTGCCAGGCGTACACAGGGCCTGACAGCCTGTGCCAGAAAGCTAGTTGAACGGGTTGATCTGCTCGAACTGGCCGTCGACGATGGGCACGGGGTCGAGTCCGAGCCACTGGTCGAGGATGGTCGAGTAGATGCCGCGGTAGTCGATGGTCCAGTCGAGGTCCTCGCCGTGCAGCCAGCGGGCCGGGTCAAGCGAAGGATACTCGGAATACAGGCCGCCGTTTACGCGCTCGCCGATGATGAACGCTCCGCCGCCGGAGCCGTGGTCGGTGCCGCTGCCGTTGTCGCGCATTCGGCGACCGAACTCGGTGAACACGAGCATGGTGACCTCTTCAGAGGCCTCGTGGTCGCGCAGGTCCTGGAAGAAGTCCGAGATCGCGCCGGACAGCTCCGTCAGAAGCTGAGGATGGGTCTTTAGCTCGTTCGCGTGGTGGTCGTAGCCGCCGTGGTTGGTGTAGAAGATGCGCGTGCCCAGGCCCGCGATGTGCGTCCGCGCCACGTCCTTGAGGCTCTTGGCGATTGAATCGTCGGCGTACTCGACCTCCGACGTGTAGGACGCGGGAGCCTGCTTGAGGATGTCCGCGCCGGTATAGACGTCGGAGCCTGTCTGCGCCAGGTACTCCATCACGGGACCGGTGCCCACGGCGGGAGCGTACATCTTCTTGAACATGTCCAGCGCCTTGGTGCGGCGCTCCTGCTCCTCGATGCTGGTCATCAGTCCGACGTTATCCAGGTCGCCGACCGAAGTGACCGGCACGCCCGGCGCGACCAGCGCGCGGGGCAGACCTCTGCCGATGTTGACCGCGGTCAACACGTTCTCCTTGTCAGGATCGATCTCCCTGATCGTCCGGCCCAGCCATCCCTCGGTGCCCACCTTGACCGGCTCGCAGGTGTGCCAGATATCCATGGCCCTGAAGTGCGACCTGCTCGAGTTCTCGTAGCCAATGCCCTGTACGATCGCCACGTTGCCAGCGTCGTACATCTCCTTGAGCGAAGCGAGATTAGGGTTGAAGCCCAGCTCGTCGTTGATCGGCAGCACCTCGTCCTGCGGGATGACGACCGTCGGGCGGGCGTCATAGTACACAGGGTTGTTGTACGGCACTATGGTGTTCATGAAGTCGTTGCCGCCTGTGAGCTGCACGACCACCAGGACCGGCGGTTTTCCGTTAATCGTCATCTTCGTGTCTCCCTGTATCCGAGACTATGCTCCGCCCTGTATTGCCGAGCCACTTGGTGGATTCCCGCGTATGCGGGAATGACGGATAGGTTACTAGGCGAACTGGTACTCTTTGCTGGAAACGATCATCTGCAGCATGTGAACGATTCTGGGCACGCTCTTCTCACGCTCCTCCGGGGTGCTGAAGTCCAGCGTTCCTCCCGATTCGGCGGCGTACTCGAGCAGCGTCTCCCGGGTCTGGTACCCGACATCCAGGGGTCCGAGCAGATCAAGGCACTGGTTGGTGAACTCTTCCGGAGACAACGAGCCGCCGGAGTCGCCGAGTCGGTCCACGATGTTCTGCACGCCTGGGTTGTCCTCGTCGCCGAAGTGCTCGACGGCGAAGTTGATCCGCTCGTTGAGCGTACCGCCGTCTATCCACTCCTTGCCGGTGTGCCAGCCCTCGACCGTTGGCGGGTTGAGCAGTTGCTGGCCCATTAGCGTGGCAGACGCCTGGTAGCTGGTCATTCCGGGCTTCGGGTAGGTCAGTGAACCGCCGAGCTTGAGAACGCCGGCCACCAGCTCCGTGGGGCTCTTGACCCTCTTGAACCTGGCCTCCTTGAAGAAGTCGGACAGGAACAGCGTGCGCATGATCGCCCGCAGGTCTCCGTCAGTGGCGAAGTACGCTTTGACCAGCGTGTCTACCGCCTCTTGGTCCTGCGGAGGCTCTACAGACCATGCCGGCACCTGCGGCTCGTCGGCAACGAAGAAGTTGTAGATGTGCCTCGCGATGAATCGCGCGGTCGCCTCCTGCCTGACGATGATGTCGATGATGTCCTCACCGTCGAAGTTTCCGGTCTCGCCGAGGAACGTCTTGGGGTCGTCGTCGTGTAGCTCGGGCCTGAACTCGAACTCGGACGGGTAGTGTCCCTGCGGGTAGATCGGAATGGGCTGGGTAAACGTCCAGCCGGTGAACGCTCGGGAGGCGTTCTTTATGTCGTCTTCGCTGTAGTTGCCGACACCCATCGAGAAGAGCTCAAGAAGCTCGCGGCCGTAGTTTTCGTTAGGCTGGCCCATCCTGTTCTCGTTGTTGTCGAGCCAGAAGATCATCGCGGGGTCTTTCGAAAGCTCGACCAGCAGAGTGTGAAAGTCGCCGAGGCCCTTCTCACGGAACATCTGGACGTGCTTCACCATTGATGGCGAGTGTTCGACCTTGCTCACGCCGGTGGCGAAAACGTGGTGCCAGAAGAGCGCCATCTTCTCCACCAGGGGCCGCTTGGTGACGACCATGCGATATATCCAGGTGCCTGCCCAGATAAAGTGGTTCTCGCCGTCGATGTACCGTGTGATGATATCCTCGTCCAGTGGCGGGAGCCGTTCAGGATTGACGAGGTCTTCGACGGCCTCGGCGTATCCCCTTGCGGCATACGCTTCCAGCTCGTCGCGCGTCGCACCGAATCCGGCCCTCCTGAACAGGTGGGCAATTAGGCCAATATCTTCGCCTGCCATTCCTACCTCCTAATGCGCCGATAGTGTCAGCAGATTCAGCATTTGATGTTCAGGCAACTATACTATCGCATAGGTGAGGTTTCAACAGGAATTTGGGGTTAGGACGGGGCAGTCGCATTTCACTGAGAGCAAGCCGCTCACCAGCCCGCACTTTCCTGCTCAGCCCTCACTCTATACGCTGTACGCCAACACACCCGCAGGAGACTTAACGGATGAAGATTTCAGACCTGAAGACCTACGTCGTCGAGAACCCGCCTCCCAGCCACGGCGGACCGTACTGGGTCTTCCTCAAGCTGACGACCGACAACGGCATAGAGGGGTTCGGCGAGGTGTACGGAGTGCCGTTCGGGCCGCACCGCGTCACGCAGCTTATCGAGGACGTCGCCGAGAACTACGTGGCCGGACGCGACCCGTTCCAGATCGAGACGATGTGGCGCCAGATCTATTCCAGCGGGTACTCGCAGCACCCCGACCTGACCCTGGTGGCAGTGCTGAGCGGCCTGGAGATCGCGTGCTGGGACATCATCGGCAAGGCGCTGGACCAGCCGATATACAACCTCCTCGGCGGCAAGGTGAACGAGCGTCTGCGGTCGTACACTTACCTCTATCCCGCGCCCCCGGACGAGAGCGACGATGACGACGCGATCGCGGTCGGAAACATCTTCGGCGATTCCGTGCGCGCACCAAAGCGAGCGGTGCAGTACATGGAGATGGGATTCACCGGCGTCAAGTACGACCCGGTAATGCCGATGAGCGCGTTCGATCCCAGGCAGCTATCGCTCCAAGCGCTCAGCAACGCGGCCGAGGTGACGAAGAACATCCGAGAGGCCGTTGGCGACAGTGTCGATCTGCTCATCGGCACGCACGGCCAGATGACCACCTCCAGCGCGATCCGGCTGGCCAAGAGGCTGGAGCCTTACGATCCGTTGTGGCTCGAGGAGCCGGTGCCACCGGAGAACCGGCGCGAGATGTCGCGCGTCGCGCACCACACGTCCATTCCGGTGGCCACCGGAGAGCGGCTGTCCACGAAGTACGAATTCGCCGACCTGCTGGGTCAACAGGCGGCGGCGATCCTCCAGCCAGCGCTCGCACGTGTCGGCGGAATCCTCGAAGCGAAGAAGATCGCGGGAATGGCTGAGGCCCACTACGTCCAGATGGCGCCGCACCTGTACTGCGGGCCGCTGGAGGCCGCGGCCAACATCCAGATCTCAACGTGCAGCCCCAACTTCCTGATCCAGGAGAGCATCGAGCGATTCGACGGTTTCTACGCGGAGATACTCAAGGAGCCGATCCAGTGGGAGGATGGATACATCATCCCGCCGACAAAGCCCGGCCTCGGAATCGAGCTGGACGAGGAAGTTGCCGCTCGGCACCAGTATGTCGGCTCGGTGTTCCCGCCGATGGCGGAGGACCCCGTGTGAGTTCGATCTCCGGCGCTGACAGGGTAGGCATTTCGCAAATCGTCATTCCGGCGTAGGCCGGAATCCAGGGGCTGGGGTGTCAGAAATCGCGAATCAGTCAGGACGGTAATAGGGACGTGCCAGCAGCAGGCAGGGAAATGAGATTCGTGACGTTCGGCGAGACTCTGGTACAGCACAACGCCGACTACATCGGTCCGTATGACCCGGACGGCAGCTACACGCGGCACGTCGCGGGAGCGGAGTCCAATGTCACCATCGACCTGCGCAAGCTAATGCCTGACGAGGTGGATGCCGTGTGGGTCAGCAGGCTCGGAGCGGACGACGACGGCGACAGCATCTTGCGGGAGTTGACCGGACGGATCGAGGTACACGCTCCGCAGATGCCGGGAGAGAAGACCGGGATACAGCTACTGAACCATCTCGGTGGCGGTGAGGTGATTCGCAGGTACAGACGGGCCGGGAGCGCAGCGAGCCGGCTGACTGCCGAAGAGGTGCTGCCGCATCTGCAGGGGGCCGACCTGCTGCACGTGACCGGCATCACTCCGGCGCTGAGCGACTCCTGCCTACAGACAACGGTTGGCGTGATGGCCGAGGCGCAGGAGATCGGCATTCCGGTCAGCATGGACGTCAACTACCGGGAAGCGCTGTGGAGTCCGGCGGAGGCTCGCGCGGTGTGCGACAGGATGCGCGAGTACGCGACGCTGTTCAAGGTGGGGCACGACGAGGCCGAGACGATCTGGGGAGGCGACATGACCGCGCCGGAGCAAGCGCGCCGGTTCGTGGTCGGCAGCACACGTCTGGCGATAGTAACGACCGGCGACTCGGGAGCGGTCGCGTTCGACGGGAATCAGGTCGTCGAGCACACGGGCTTCAACGTCGAGGTCGTGGACCCGGTCGGAGCGGGCGATGCATTCGTGGCAGGAGCGCTTGCAGGCATCTTCCAGCGAGGGTCGATGCTCGACTTCCTGGCGATGTCAGGCGACGAACGGGCCACGGTTTTGCAGACAGCTCTGGAGCTGGGCAATGCTTCCGGCGCGTTGGTCTGCACAAGGCACGGCGACACCGAGGCGATGCCGGACATGGAGCAGGTGCGGGAGTTCGTGCAGGCGGTGGAGTGAGGAGCGGTGTGACGGGAGCTAGCGCCTGTATTGAGGTCCGACCAGATCAGAGCTGGCCTCTGGCGGGACTGTCCAGGGATCTTCCCCGGTAAGCTCAGTGATGCGCTGATGAATTTGCTCCAAGTCACTCGTGACGTCGTTAGCCATCTGTCTGAAATCGGTGACCAGGCTCAGCGCCTGTCCGTATCGAGCGGCTCCGGCGTATCCGTTCAGTTGCTGCAAGTCACTGTGGAAACGCCAGTCTCGTTCGCTATCACTATCATTATCATTCTGCCTGATGGCGTTTGCCAACTCTGTCAGGTTATGTCGATGTGGATACTCGCTGCCCAGCGCCGAGATCAGCGCTTCCATGCCGTTTTCCAGCGCTTGGTGTGCTTGGAAGACAACGCCTCTATCTTCCACGCTCGCGTCCAGCATTAGGTTCAGATTTCGGTAGTGCATGTTTGCATCGGCGATGCGCTGGATGCGGTCTTCACGTTCAGCCTCGTAATCGTACTCGTGCCCGGTATAGTCTTCGGGATTCCGAGTCAATTTGATCCCTTCCCGTGACGCAACGGCTGCCACGTTGTTGATGCTCCTGGAGCGCTTGCGGTACTGCTCGGTGGATAACACAACCAGATCGATCTCGGGAATGTCCGTGTACGTCCGGTCCAGAATCTCCTCCGCTGCGGCGGTTATTCTGCTCTCGTCGTTCTGAGTGGGCTGCTCTACAGTAACCACCATGATGTCAATGTCAGAACGGACGGTCCAGTCTTTCCGAGAACGAGAGCCAAACAGGATTACACATTCCGCGTCAATGAGATCATGAACCGCTTGGACAACAGATATGGCCCGGGGGTCGTGACCCTGGTTCACTCTCCCCACTGTGATGTCTGGAGCGGTTGTCATTGTTGCTCTTTACTCAGCACCAGAGGCAATGAGGGCTTGGGCTGTTTGTGAATACGTCCGAATCTCAGCATACCGCTGTCCCAAGGCCAAAGGTGTATTGCCGTCTGCAACCGCAACGTGCGGTGTCAGACCGCCAGAGGAGAAAGCGCTAAGATTCTCACTAGACCATTCCCTATGAGCCGTCATAGGAATGACACTCTCTATCTTCCCTCAGTCACCCGCCCCGCTTCTGGATGCGTGCCCAGGTGTCGCGTAGGGGTACTGACCGGTTGAACACTGGTGTCTCGGGCGTGGAGTCTCGGTCCTTTACGAAGTAGCCGACTCGCTCGAACTGTAACGGCTCTCCGACCGGGGCGTCGGCCAATGACGCCTCCAGCTTACAGCCGGTCAGCATGGTGAGGGAGTCGGGATTGACGAAGTCGGTCCAGGTCTTGCCCTCTGGGACATCGTAGGGATTGGGCACCGTGAACAGGCTGTCGTACAGTCGCACCTCGGCGTCGAGCGCGTGTCCCGCGGAAACCCAGTGGAGCGTCGCCCGTACCCGACGTCCGTCCGGGGCCGAGCCGCCCCGGGTTTCGGGGTCGTAGGTGCAGCGCAGCTCCACGACCTCGCCTGAGGCGTCCTTGATGGCTTCGACGCACTTGATGAAGTAGCCGTACCTGAGCCTGACCTCACGATCTGGTGCGAGCCGGTAGAATCGCCGCGGCGGGTCTTCCATGAAGTCGTCGCGGTCGATGAACAGCTCCCTGGTGAACGGTACCTGGCGTGTTCCGGCGGACTCGTCCTCCGGGTTGTTGACAGCGTCGAGGTAGTCCACTTCCCCTTCCGGGAAGTTCTCGATTACCACCTTCAGCGAGTTCAGCACGGCCATCCGTCGCTGCGCGCGCATGTTGAGATCGGTGCGGAGGTGGTGCTCCAGCAGGCCCATCTCGGTCAGCGCGACCGTCCTGTTGATTCCCACTTCGTCGCAGAACGCGCGGATGGCTTGCGGGGTGTACCCGCGTCTGCGGAGACCGGCGATGGTGGGCATCCTGGGGTCGTCCCAACCGCTGACGTGAGCGTCCTCGACCAGCGTGATCAGGCGGCGCTTGCTGAGGACGGTGTGCGTGATGTTGAACCGCGCAAACTCGATCTGCTGCGGGTGGTATATGTTCAGCTCGTCGAGGAACCAGTCGTAGAGCGGCCTGTGATCTTCGTACTCCATCGAGCACAACGAGTGCGTGATGCCCTCTATGGAGTCCGAAATCGGGTGGGCGTAGTCGTACATCGGGTAGATGCACCACTCGTCTTCGGTCTGGTGGTGAGAGGCTCTGCGGATGCGGTAGACTGTAGGGTCTCGCATGTTCATGTTGGGCGAGGCCATGTCGATCTTCGCACGCAGCACGCACGCGCCGTCTTCTAACTCGCCCGCGCGCATACGCTTGAACAGGTCCAGATTCTCCTCGGCGGGCCTCTCCCGGTATGGGCTGTTGCGTCCCGGTTCGGTCAGAGTCCCGCGGTACTCGCGGATCTCTTCACCAGTCAGGTGATCGACGTACGCCTTGCCGGCGAGCACGAGCTGCTCGGCGAGCTCGTATAACTGCTCGAAGTAGTCGGAGGCGTAGAGCTCGCGGTTGCCCCAGTCGAAGCCGAGCCAGTGGGTGTCTTCCTTCTGCGACTCGACGTACTCTGCCTCTTCCGCGAGCGGATTGGTGTCGTCGAAGCGGAAGTTGCACAGACCGCTGAAGTCGTTTGCGATGCCGAAGTTCAGGTTTATGGCCGTGGCGTGACCGAGATGGAGGTAGCCGTTGGGTTCAGGAGGCCACCGAGTGTGGACCCTGCCCCCGAATCGGCCTGACTCGTTGTCCTCGATAATCCTGGCACGTATGAAGTCGCTGGGCGCTGGAGTGGGTTCTTCTGACATAGATTGCTGCCTATCAAGTACGGTGTCTTGGGTCACAAGAGTATATTGGAACTTCGGCGGTGGCTACAATGATATGGCGGTCCTCCGCAATTTCATAGGATCGAGTTCGATGTCTGATCGAGAAATCCGAAACCTTCCCATGAAGGATTCCAGGACCTTCACTGGCCTAGATGATTGAATGGCAGTTATCGCACCACAGTACAGCCCTGATGAAGTCGATCAGGCAGGACGGACACTCGTGCTTGCGGTGTACTCCGATGCGGAGGCGATTAGCGAAGTCTCCGAAGACGAGCGTCTTCATGCTGTCGATGTTGTCACCCAGTGGCGGGCGTCTCATGCCCGGCCATTAGACACGTTTCGTAAGAACCTGCGTAGAAGAGTGGGAAGAAGCGGAATCGTCGCGCAGCGGCTCAAGCGTCTTCCGTCCATAATATCGAAACTCGAGAGGCTGCCGAGGATTTGGCTGTCGGAGATGCAGGACATAGGCGGCTGCCGAGTGGTCTTGCCGACGGCGGATGATGTCTTCATTTTCGGTGCGGAGTTTGTGTCTAGCAGGATCCGCCACAAACTGGTCCGGTACCACAACTACATCAGCAAGCCAAGAAGTACTGGATATCGTGGTCTGCACTTGATGTATGAATACGACAGCGACCGCGCAACAGGCTGGGAGGGCTTGCAGATTGAGATTCAGCTTCGTTTCCAGTCTCAACATCAGTGGGCGACAGCCGTGGAAACCGTGGGAGCTTTCGTTGGCAACGACCTCAAGTCCAACCTGGGCCATCCGACATGGCTCCGGTTTTTCGCTCTAATGAGCTCCGTGACCGCCCTCCGTGAAGGTACATCTCTCGTTCCGAACACACCGACCACTGAGGAAGATGTCATCGAGGAAATCAAGAGGTGCGACGAGGAGTTGGGAGTTTTGGATCGCCTATCAGCATTCCAGCGTGTCACCTCTCAGGTGGAAGAGCTACGCGACATGAGAGATCGTATCGCCGTGCTGGAACTGAATCTGGATACCGAGTCAGTACGTAGCATTGACTATCGAACCAGCGAACTAGAGGACGCTACCGAATCCTACAGATTCTTGGAAGAACGGAGCAGGGGTAAGCCAAGCGTTGATGTAGTTCTGGTTTACACAGACTCGTTGAGCGCACTCAGACGAGCCTATCCGAACTACTTCATGGATATCAGTGGATTTCGGCGGATTGTGTCTGAGGTCATTGAGCAGCCTTAGTCACTTTCCACCTAGGCTGGTCTCTTGACTGCGTCCTGGCTTTGCGGTCACGCTCTGCAACGCGTTTCGTCACTCTGTCGAACTGGTCAGAAGGCGTTTCGATAGTCTGAGTCTTCACTTTGCCACGAGCCATGTTTAATCCCTTGATCTGACAGTCGTAGCGCTTCCTCTATGTTGTAATCTTTGCATACTGTGCGGTAAGTAGGCTACGTCGGATTCATACACTTTCGGTCAACGACGCGATGCCGGTCGCCGCACTTGCTGCATCGTCGAATACCATACACACCACGTTCCGCCCCGACACCTTCAGCGCTTCGAGGTCGCTCGACGCTTGAGCGTCGGCCAGTATTCCGAAGCTGAATTCCTCTCCGGGTATGTCGATGTCATGGATGTGTGGAGCGGTCAGCATCAGCGCGGCGACGTTGTTGGCTCCGCCCTTGTGGAGCTGCCCGGTCGAGTGCAGATAGCGCGGACCGTAGCCCAGCGTAGTCGGTATATCGTGCTTCGAGGCGATGGCAGACCTCAGACCGGCGAGCGCGGCATCCATGCCGGGAGTCTGCTCGACGTAAGCGAGGATAGCCAGGTAGTCTCCGGGTCGCATGTCGGCGATCAGATCCTGGACCGACCGCTCTTGACGCAGACTGGGGGGCTCTCCCAGGGACTCAAACCTGGTTAGCGCCTCGTCCGTGAGGTCCTTCGCCTTCTGGACATCGGGCTGATCGAAAGGGTGGACGCCCATGATGGCGCCGGCGACTGCGATCGCGAACTCCCAGCGGTACAACTCCCCACCGAGGCCGGTGATGTCGCCGATCCTGTACCGCACCAGCGGATGCCCGTCGGATACCAGACGATCCGCGAGCGCGTCTGCCGCGGGCTCGTCTCCGGCCAACTCAAGGGAGACGAAAACACGGTCGTCGCCGAAGCGTTCAAGCACGTCCACAGGCTCGCCCGCGATTGGGACGATGCCCAGTCCGTTCTTGCCAAGACTCTCGGCGACAAGCTGCTCGGCCCATAGCCCAAATGACGCGAGCGAAGGGGATGTGAGAATCGTCAGCTTGTCGCGCCCGGCCAAGGCGAGCGATCCGAGTACCGCCCCGAACCACGCCCCAGCGTTGGCGTAGGGGGGAATAGCCGGGCCGCAGGCTGTCTGCACCGCTAGTGCGCTGTTCAGTAGGCCGCGAATGTCGAAGCTGATCAAGGCGGCGGGAACAAGACCGAAGTAGCTCAACACCGAGTACCGTCCGCCGATGTCAGGCCGGTTACGAAACACGCGCCTGAACCCGGTCTGCTGGGCAAGCTCGTCCAGCGCTGAGTCCGCGTCGGTTATGGCGACGAACCTGTCTCCGGCGCTCTCGACTCCGACAGCGTCCTCAACGACGCTTCTGAAGAACTTGTAGAGCATGTTCGGCTCGACGGTGGCGCCTGACTTGGACGAGACCAGGAACAGCGTGCGAGCTGGGTCGATAGACTCCACGACACTGGCTATGCGGGCGGGGATGGTGGAGTCGAGCACGATCAGGTCGGGCCAGCCTTCCATGTGTCCGAGGCACTGCCTGAGAACCTCCGCGCCCAGGCTGCTTCCGCCCATGCCGAGCAGAACGACGTGTCTTGTGTCCTCGTCGCGGACCTGGCGGGCGAATCGGCTGAGGTCGTCCACTCTGTCCAAAATCGACGACGGGGTATCCAACCAGCCCAGCCGGTCGGTGATCTCAGTGGGGTCGGACGACCACAGCGTGTGGTCGCCGGCCCAGATGCGAGCTATCGCATCTGTTTCTTCTAGGGACGCCACCGCCTCGTCAGCGGTGGCTCGTGCTTTTCCCAGTGATACTCCGGCAGGGGCCGCCAGAGCGGAGAGGAGCTTATCGCGTTTGGCGACGATGTTTTCTAGCAACTCGTCGAACGAATCGGCGAACGCCTTGACTCCGTCGTGCATGAGCTGTGTGGTGACAGCGTCCATGCTGACGCCTCCAGCCTCTAGGGCGGAGATGGCGTCGCGCGACTCATCAACCTCGTCCTCTATGGCTGTTCGGGCCGTTCCGTGCTCCATGAAGGCGGTGAGCGTCGCGTCCGGCATGGTGTTGACCGTGTTTGGTCCGATGAGCGTCTCGACGTACAGCACGTCGCTGTACTCCGGGTTCTTGGTGCTCGTGGACGCCCACAGCGGCCTCTGCACCCTCGCGCCGCGTTCCGCCATCGAGCGGAACCTGCCGGCGCCGAACGTGGACCTGAAGTCCTGGTACGCGATCTTGGCGTTGGCGACGGCGGCCTTGCCCTGGAGCTCGTCCAGCTTGCCGTCCGAGTCGGCGATCAGGCCGTCCACCGACGTGTCGACGCGGCTGACGAAGAACGACGCCACGGACGACACTCGCGATGGGTCGCCTCCCGATGCGACCAGGTCTTCAAGACCGGACATATACGCCTCGCGTACCCGCGCGTACATCTCCAGGGAGAAGATGAGGGTCACGTTGACGTTGATCCCCCTTCCGATCAGGTCCTGGATCGCGGGGATGCCCTCCGGCGTGGCGGGCACCTTGATCATGACGTTGGGACGGTCCAGCGCCAGGAACAATCGTCGAGCCGCCTTGATTGTTCCTTTGGTGTCGTGCGCCAGGTGCGGGTTGACTTCGAGGGAGGCAAAGCCGTCAGCGCCTCCGGTGCTGCCATAGATGGGCAGAAGCAGATCGGCGGCGGCCCGGATGTCCTCGATGGCCAGCGCCTCGAATAGGTCCTGCGGATCGTCGCTCCGCCTGGCGTGGGCGACCAACGACTCGTCGTAGTCGTCGCTGGAAGAGATTGCCTTCTCGAAGATAGTCGGGTTCGATGTAAGTCCTGTGACTCCTGAGTCGATGAGTCTCTGAAGCTCGCCTGTCTCGATCAGTGCTCGGTACATGTTGTCGTACCAGACCGACTGGCCGAGTCGGCCCAGTTGTTGAATCGGGTTGAGAGTTTGTGACACGGGCTGCCTCCTGCACACAGTGGAATTCTCCACCAATAGTTATATCACCTTCGTGTGTACAGTGTGTTACAGGCAGATTAAGCGACTATGAATGGAATCCGCATCTCCTCGGGGGTGAGCCCGGAGTGGTGGCAGTTGAGCTGCACCATTCTGCCCGGGCCGCGGGCGGCGCTGTACTCGAGCATGTCCGCGCCGGTCGATATGGCGATCTGGTTGCCGAGTCGCTGCATGGCCGTCGAGGAGGGCGGCTCGGGTCCGAACATCTCCAGCTTGATCGCCTCGTTCAGGTCGATCACGGCGAACTTCTCTCCGAAGCGACGGTCGAAGTACCTGCGCATACGCTCTCCCGCCCACGCCCAGGTCGGCAGGTACATCACTCTCGCATCGCCCGACGGTGGGGAAATCATGAGCGGCTGTATCTCGCGATTTGCGCGAAGCGTATGGCGCTGGGGCGCGGTCGCGTCGAGCAGTCCGTGGTCGGCGGTGACCACCATGCGCCCTTTAGAACCGATGGCCGCGTGCAGGCGAGCCAGCTCGCTGTCGACCCCTACCAGCGCGTGCCTGACCTCCGGCCTGGCTATCCCATGCAGGTGGGCGACGCTGTCCACGCGTGGCACATACAGATAGGTGAAGGACGGCTCACTTGCATCCAGCACCCGCTGGCTCACTATGTCGATCGCTTCGGGGAGCGAACGATACCCGGCACTTGCAAGTCCCCCGTTGAAGTAACTCGAATAGACCGAGCCCCTGATTCGCTCAGGGACGACGATCAGCACGTCGCGGTTCATCTGGGGCCAGACGGACTTGACCGGAAAAGTCCGGCCCGGGTCGATCCCCTTCTGCGTCAGGTCCGCGCCGCCGCGGTCGGTGTATTGGAGTATGGTAGCGACACCGTTCAGCTCGGGCAGGTACGTCCACCACCCCATGACGGCGTGCTCGGACGGCCACTGGGCAGTAGTCAGCGACGTGAGCGCTACCGAGGTAGTGGACGGAAAGACCGTTAGGATTTCGTTGTGGAGATGGGATGGCAGGAACGAGTCCTCCGGCAGCATCTCCACCATATTCATTCCCACACCGTCTGCAAGGGTGAGAACCAGGTGGTCTGCCGTCCCGATAGCCTCGACCATGTCCTCAGCGTCTGACGACAGCTCGAGATCGACACCGCACAGCTTGGCCATTGCCCGTGCCAAGTCCACCAGGTTTGGCAGGTCATGTCGTGGGCGCAGCAGCTTCCTGTCGGCAAACGCCTCTATCAGAGCTTCTATACCGGGCATACGGCCTCCGCGTTCCGTGAGACGCTCCATGCTATCATTATCGTACTGGGTAACGCCCCACGCACGCTGGACCATGACGACACCCATCTCACCTGAAACCCTTGATGCGCTCCGGGCGCAGTGGCCAGGAGCCATGTCCGAGTTGAACTCGGACGACGCGGCCCTGGTCCGGCGACTGCTCGACGCCGTGAGTTCCACGTCCGATGTCGAAATCGAAGTGCGGAGCATCGGGGCTGGGGAGTGGCAGGTCGGTGTGTGTCTGGCCGACCGGGTCGGCACGCTGTCGCTCGTTAGCGGGCTGCTGACTGCTCACGGACTGGACATTGTCCATGCGGACACGTTCACCGTCGTCCACAGCGTTTCCACGCCGACCTGGGCCGCCCCGTCGCCGCGCCGCGCGCAAAGCCTGCCCCGTACTCAGATACGGGGACGGGCTGATGCGCAAGTGTTACCCAGGCGACACAGGCAAACTTCCTACACACAGACCCCCACGCCGTGGGCTGTAATGCTGTTCAATGTCCGCCCTCAGTCTGAACGGGTCCCCGACTGGGAGACGTTTGCGACGGGCATCGAGCGGGCAGGGCGACAAGCTGCAACCGGGAAGTTCGACGCGGCCCGCCTGGAAGTGGTCGAAAGCTTCTCTCATACGATGCACGTGTCCGAACGCTGGGTCACCGGCAAACCATGCCCCGTACAGGGATACGGGGTGCCGGTGGACATCACAACTGACAACACGACCTCAGACGATCACTCCCTGTTGGAGATTACGTCGGTCGATACACCCGGTTTCCTGTTCGCCTTCAGCATCGCGCTGTCCAGCGTTCGCGTAAACGTCGTCAGGTCCAGGGTGCGGACGGACGGGGACAGGGTCCGGGACACCTTCTGGCTGACAGAGCCATCCGGAGAGAAGATAGAGTCCCACCGGCGGCTGGAACAGATCAGGGCCGCCGCTGCGCTCATAAAGCAGTTCACTCACCTGCTCCCGACCGCACCCGATCCGGGGCAGGCGCTGCGACAGTTCAACCTCCTGACGTCCCAGCTTCTGTCCAGACCGGACTGGACGTCTGAATTCGAGGACCTCGAATCTCCGGGTGTGCTGGAGACGCTGGCGGAGATGATGGGGACGAGCCGCTTCCTCTGGGAGGAGTTCCTGAGAGTCCAGCACGAGAACCTGTTCCCTGTGCTGCTGGATATTCCCGGCCTCTACAGTAGCTGCCCGCGGTCCGCGCTTGCGGACTCAATCGAGTCGCTGATGGCCGAGTGCTCCAGTCGCAGTGAGCGCGTCAGGGCCCTGAACGACTTCAAAGACCGCCAGATGTTCAAGATCAACCTGCGATATATAACCGACAGGATAGATCGCCGGCAGTTCGGAGCCGAGCTATCGACGCTCGCTGAGGTCATAGTGGAGAAGGCTTTCGAGTTGAGCATCGACTCGATGCGGTCCCGGTTCGGGACCCCGCGCCTCGAGGACGGCGCCGAGTGTGGGTGGACCGTATTCGCCCTGGGCAAGTTCGGGGGCTCTGACATGGGCTTTGGGTCGGACCTGGAGCTCATATTCGTCTACGAAGCCGAGGGTTCGACTGACGGCCCGCAGCCGACGCGCACGTCCACTTTCTTCAGTGAGGCTGTACGCGAGTTTCTACAGGTCCTCGAAACACGACAGCAGGGAGTATTCGAGGTCGACATGAGGCTCAGGCCGTACGGCTCGAAGGGCGCTCTCGCGTCGTCTCTGGCCGCGGTCGAAGACTACTACAGGGACGTCGGGGACGCACGGCAGTTCGAACGGCTGGCTCTTGTGAGGATGCGCCAGGTGGCCGGAGACGCGGACCTGGGAAGAAAGGTCATGCGGACCAGGGACTCGTTCGTGTACTCCTCCGAGCCTCTGGACGTCGAGAACATTCAACACCTGAGGCGTCGGCAGGCCGTTGAGCTGGTCGAGCGCGGGGCGGTCAATGCCAAGATCAGCCCCGGCGGAATGGCCGACATCGAGTACTACGTGCAGACCTGGCAGATCGCGCGTGGAGCGAAAGACCGGAGCGTGCGCTTGACGAACACGCTGGCGGCCCTCGACGCGCTTCAGCTGGGCGGCCACATCGACCGGGAACTCGCCCGGAGAATAGGGGAGTCGTACAGGTTCCTTCTGGGACTGGTGGACGCGCTTCGCGTGGTCAGGGGCAACGCCTCGGACCTCAACATCCCCGCTCCCGAGACCAGGGAGTTCCGTCACCTGGCGCACAGGCTAAACATGGACGAGCCATCGGTGCTGGACACCCTCGTCCGCAATCAGATGGAATTGTCGCGCCGTCTTTGGGAGGACCTGCCGGAGTAGCGGGATAGGTTTGTAACTCCCTCATTTCTTAGGGTGCGGCGTTGGTGGTAGCTGCGGGCCGCTGTTCCTAGATCCGTCGCGATTGGCAGCGCGTTCGCCGCGATCATGGCCCCCCGGACGATGCCGCCCAGTTCTGGAATTCCGGGCATTCCGGGCATAATGTACACGTCCCTGCCGTACTGAAGGCCCAGCCACGCTCCCAGCAAACCGACGCCGATGCCGAGCAAAGCCCTGAGCGCGATCAGGACGGGAGAGATGCTGAGCGTGAACGCTCCGATCGAACCACCGAAGCCTGTGCCTATCCCAATGGCAATTATGGAGGTAAGGCGATCGGTGTCCGCGTTAAAGTCGAAGAACGAGATTAGGATTAAGCGCGCGGCGATCCAGCAGACGAGGCCGAGCATACCGGAGAAGAAGATGTTCGCGCATATGCGAAATATGAACGCCGCTACGCCTACAGATGGCAAGGGGACTCTCTAAACTTGTCGCAGACGCGGATCCCAGCGGTCACGCAGCCAGTCACCAAAGAAGTTGAGGGACATGACGGTCAGGAAGATCGCAAGGCCCGGCCAGAACGAAATCCACCAGGCGACCCGCAGGTCACCCTGGCCTTCGCCTACCATGAGGCCCCATGCGGGAATGTTGGACGGCAGGCCCGCGCCCAGGAAAGTGAGCGTCGCCTCGGCCAGGATTAGCCCGCCCACGCTCAGGGTGGCAATCACTACGATCGTATTGAAGACACCAGGCAGAATGTGCTTGTACATGATGTAGAACGGGGACGCACCGGCCACTCTCGCAAGTGAGACATAGTCCCTGGTCTTGAGCGTCAGCACCTCCGCGCGAACGTTTCGCACGAACTGGCTCCAGGCAGTCAGGAACAGAATAAACATCATCACCTGCAGCGACTGCCCCAACACGATGACGATGACGAGGGCTACCAGCAGGAACGGCAGCGCGTACCAGATGTCCACGATACGGCCTATGACCTCATCGGCGATCCCACCGTACCATCCCGCGATCAGTCCCAGAGTGGTGCCGATAAGGATTCCGCTTGTGAGGGCGACCGCCGCGACCATGAGGGATATGCGCGCGCCGTAGATGATGCGGCTGAGTATGTCACGTCCGAGGTTGTCAGAGCCCAGTATGTACACGGTAGAGGTTATATTGGAGTCCTTGGCGAGCCTCTCTTCCGTGGCCCATATAGGCGGGACGTACTGATGTCTCAGGTTCTGCTTGATAGGATCTTTGGGGGCGAGCAAGGGCGCAAAGATGGCAAAGATCGCCATCATGGTAAGAATCGTGACGGGAACGATCGGCCAGCGGCGAATAATGCGCCATGTACGATACACCGGGTTGCGCTGCTGCCCGGTGAGCTTGACCTCGAATGCCACTCCCTCGTTCATTGTCAGCCTCTGCGACTCCTATGAGTAACGGATTCGAGGGTCCGCCCATGCGTACAGCATGTCGGCCACGAAGTTCATAATCAGGTAGATTATCGTGAAGACGAAGACGGCTCCGGTAAGTAGTGGGAAGTCGTTGTTGTTGACGGCCTCGACTAACGCTACGCGGCCAAGGCCGGGCCATGCAAACACCACCTCGACGACGACCGCCCCGTTCATCAGGCCCGCCAGCAGCAACGCGGACAGCGTCAACGGCGGTATCAGCGCGTTCTTGAATGCGTGCTTCCAGATGACTGACGTCGATCCGGCGCCCTTGGCGCGAGCCAGCTTGACGAACTCGGAGTCAAGGACCTCGAGCATCGCCGACCGTGTGATTCTTAAGTAGCCTGCCGCGGCGCCCCATCCTATGGTGATAGTGGGCAGGATGAAGTGCTTTATGCTGAAACCTTCGCCTTTGAACGCTGCTGGGAATATCTCCCAGGTCACAGCGAACACCAGCACTAGCATCACCCCGACCCAGAACGCTGGCAACGCCTGCCCGAACAGAGCGATGCTTCTGCCCACGTAGTCCCAGTAGGTGCCGCGTTTTACCGCGGACAGCACCCCCAATGGGACTCCAACAACGGTTGCGAACGCCCAGCCGGCGAACGCCAGCTGGAAGGTGTTCCATATTTTCTCTTTGATGACTTCGATTACGGGACGCTCGGCCAGCAGCGTTCGTCCGAGGTCTCCCTGCACCAGTTGGCCCACCCACTTGACGTACTGTACAATCAGGGGTCTGTCAGTGCCGAGCTTCTTGCGCAGATTGTCGAGGTAGTCTTCCGAGCCGTAACCCGCCGGTTTGGCGTATAGCAGAACAGGGTCTCCCGCCATCCGCGACAAGCCGAACACGACCGCGGTCGCGCCGAGGAGCGCGATAAACACAAAGGCCGATCTGCGAATCAGGAATGCGTACATTTGCCGTTCTTTTCCTGTGTGGTCATCGGGGCGCTTGTCACACGAGGATCCCCGTTGGGCTTCTTTTTAGGATAGTGACTGTCTGTGCTGTCTTGGACTACGCCCGAATAGAAGGCGACCGCTGGGATACGGGCTCGTATCCCAGCGGTCGTCCCTTCGTCTCGACCCGGGGCCGAGGGACGACCGCCGAGTTTCTCAGCTTACCGGATAAAGACCTCCTAGCGGCCGACCGGCACTATGTCCTCGGGGTTGTTCCAAGTGGCAAACAGGCTGGGGTCCATCGGCCACTCGGCGATCTTGTTCGGGTTAAAGGTGATCGGGAAGGGCACGCCTACTACACCGAAGCTAACCGCCTCGTCGAACAGGTACTGGGCAAGCTCGTTGTTCAACGCGAGCTGCTTCTCGACATCAGGCTCGTTGGCGACCGCAACCCAGGTGTCGGCAGCCTTCTTGATCTCGAGACCGCAGCCGAAGCCGCCGCGCGTGAGCGATGTGTGATCCTGAGACTTGGGCCATTCCCATGGCCAGGTGCTCTTGCCGTCGTCGCACCCGGTGACCCAGGGCAGCGTCGTGGCGCGGGCGACGATGGTCGGGCGATACACCGAGTAGGCATACTTCTGTACCGCGGTGGATACGCCGATCTCTTCCCAGAATCCGGCGATAGCGTCGGCGACTTCCTGCAATCCACCTGGGTTGGGGGCGTACAGAGGCATTTCGAAGCGCCTGCCGCTGCTATTCAAGGCATACCCTGCCTGGTCCATCAGTCTGCCCGCCTCTTCAGGATCGTATGGGTATTCCCACTTGGACTGCCAGTTCGGGTTGGTTGGGCTGAACTGGTTCAGGTGAGCGGAGAAGCCGAGGCCGTTCAGCAAAACCTCGTTGATGAGGTCTCTATCGATGGCCCTGGCCAGCGCATTGCGGACGAGTCTACCCTCATCTGCGTCGGATATGCCGGGGGCTCTACCCGAGTCGCTGGGGTCGGGGTTGCTGATCCAGGGGAGGTCTCTCATATATACAGCGGCGGTGTCGAGCGGCTCACCTGTGACGACGTGGTGAGTCTCCCAGAGGTTGCCTGAGAACACCACGGACCCCAGAGCGGCGAGGCCAGTATCCGCAGTCCTGAATCCGCCTTCGAGCATACGCGGGAGATTCTTGAGCAAGATGGGCGCGGCGTCAATCTCGGCCGTCTCCATTAGCGCAATCTGTGTGTTCTGCTCGCCCACTTCCTTGAAGATGATCCGGTCCACCTTGGAGTTGGCGTTCCAGTGGTCGTAGGGAACAGCTTCGAGGATGGCTGTATCATCCTGCACCCAGGATACGATTTGGAGCGGGCCTGTGCCGATGAAGTTGGTATCCTGCATCTCCTGCTTGCCGACCGTATTGAACCTGTTGATGCTCTGTACGCTGAACGCCTGTGCGGCGTCGTTCATCAGGTTTGCGCTCCAGCGCGGATCGAAAAGCGGCTCGCCTTGTGCGTCGATGTTGAACGTCAAGTCCACCGTGGTGGGATCCACCGCGACGGCCTGGTTGGAACCGAACATGGCGGCGAAGTCGCCTGCCTGCCAGTGGATGCTGGCGTTGTTGACGGCGTTGTTGCCGTCGTTGACAGTGAACGCGACGTCCTCAGCAGTCATCGTGCCCCAGCTGCCGCCGTCGTTGCTGCGGTCGCCGAGACCCTGACCGTGGAAGATCACGTCGTCGCGGATCGTGAGTGTAGCTCCATACGGCTTGCCCGCGTCGTTGAACTTCACTTCCCACGCGGAAGCGAGCATCGGCGCGACTACTCCGGGGGCAACGAACTTCATCGTGACCTCACCGACGCCCCAGTAGTGCATGGAGTCGGTTAGCTGCGTGGAGCCTAGTCCAACTCCTGGGGCCACGTCCTCGATGGCGATGGCGATGATTCCCACTTCGCCCTTCGGCTGCGGCGCGTTGATGGCGCCAGGCATTGCTACAGGCACCGAGGTGGGAGTCACGATCAACTCGACGGTCTTGACCACTTCCTTCTCGACCTCGACGGTCTTGACCACTTCCTTTTCGACCACGACGGTCTCGCCGGGAACCTCAACGGTCTTGACCACTTCCTTGACCACGGTTTGGCCGGGAACCTCGACCTGCCTGACCACTTCCTTCTCGACCACGATGGTCTCGCCGGGAACCTCGACGGTCTTGACCACTTCCTTCTCGACCACTACCTCCCTGGTTATGATCTCTGGATCGCTGCTGCAGGCCATGACCATGGCGATAGCGAGAGCCCCAGCTAGTAGCAGCAGAGATGCTACTCTCCTCTGAACACCGAGCATATCTGTACTCCTCTACTTCAGGTTAGCCGACAGTCCAATTATTACGACTTCTGGAGACAAGCTAAATACGCCTTGTTCCGACGCTTGGGGAATTCAAGCATAGCTATGCAGTGATGTCAAGTTTGCGGTCTCAAACCAGCGGTCTGGGCGGGAGGCGCACGGGAAACGGAACATCCGGGTTCTCGGCAACGAGGCGGCTCCAAGCGCTGTGACCGATGACTTCGGCGCGGGCGACGACCTCGTCTTCGTCGAAGGACAGGATACTGCTGTCCCTCATGACCCACTTGCCGTCGACCATCACGTCGGTGATGTCGGCGGGCTGCGCCTGGTGGACGAACACTGAAACGACCCTGAGCGTCGGGACAAGGTGCGGGCGTCTGAGGTCGATCATGAAGAGGTCCGCCTTCTTACCAACGTCGAGGCTGCCGACCTCGTCGGCGACACCCAACGCCCTGGCACCGCCGATAGTGGCCCAGTCGAGCACATCTTCAGGCTGCGGCCACATCTCGTCGTTTCTCCTGACTCGCTCGTGGAACAGTGCGGACCGGACGACCTCCACCATGTCTTCGGCCATGTTGTCCGAGCCCATCCCTATAGGGCATCCGGCGGCGGCCAACTCAAAGGCCGGGGCTGCCGCGCCGCGCCGGGCGGCGATCGCGGGGTTGTTCGAGACCGCCACGCCGTGTTGTCCGAGCAGCGCGATCTCCGAGTCGTCCACGTAGCGACAGTGGGCGACCACCAGCCTGTCGCTCAGGAAGTCGTTGGCGAACAGGTACTGTGTCGGTCGGACGCCGCGCGTCCTCATGACGCCTTCCACCTCAAGAGCACTCTGGGACAGGTGAATGGTGTATCTCAGACCGTGTTGATCGGCCAGCTCGACCGCGCGCCGCAGCAGGTCTGGCGAGCATAGCTCCGGGGCGTGCGGGGACACGAAGCACTGGACACGACCGTCCTCCCGCCCGTGCCAGGATGAGATGAGGTCGGCGCTCCGCTGGAGGCCGGATTCCAGCTTGGACTCCGAGAACTCGTACCGCCCAAGCTGGAGCTGTTCATCGTCTATATCGTTGAAGTTCTCCGAAAGGAACAGGCGCAGGCCCGTGTCGGCGAGGCTGTCGGCGTACTGTGGAATGTTGTCCGAGATTTCGAGCAGAGTGGTCGCGCCGCTGCGGATCGATTCAGCGGCGGCAAGCTGGGCGAAGACGTTGCGCTCGTCCGGGTCGAGTAGGCCCCTGGCCGTCGTCGGGAAGCGGAGTGTGGTCGGGAACCCGAAATCCTCCAGGATGCCGCGGTCCGCCGTGGCGAGCATGTGAGTGTGGCAGTTGATGAGACCGGGAAACACCGCTCGCCCGCGCCCGTCCACACGGTCAGCGGCAGGATAGCGCGCCTCGATCTCGGCAGTTGGGCCGATTGCCGTGATGCGGCCACTGTCGATAGCCAGACCCGCGCCGTAGTGGATCGCTCGCTGGGGATCGCAGGTCACGATGGTGGTGTCTGTGATGATCGTGGTCATTCCGGGAAGTCCTCCTGTCCGGGGGATCGTAGCACGGAGGGGGACACACGATGAGAAGATTGCATAAGTCCGTCATTCCGGCGTATGCCGGAATCCAGAGGGGTATGTGGGGTATGTGTAGTGCGCGGTAGCTTGCGATCAATCCATTTTCACCCTCACCCCAACCCTCTCCCTCAAGGGAGAGGGGGTTATGCAATCGTCTCCACGATAGGTTTGGTTGCCGCCAATTCGGGTTTCAAGTATCCTACCCGTGCATTTCAGCAAACGGAAATCGCCCTGATTTTTGGGCGTCGGAAACGAAAGGAGAAAGTGGTGGACGGATTTTCTGCAGTGGCGCGAATCCTCAAACTTGAAGGTATCGAGTGGGTGGCTTGCTACCCGTCAAACAACCTGATCGAGTGTGCGGCTCAAGAGGGCATTCGCACCGTAATGTTCAGGCATGAGCGCGGCGCTGTGATGGCTGCCGACGGTTACAGCCGGGCAAGCAACAGACAAAAATTCGGCGTGGTAATCACTCAGGGAGCCTCCGGAGCAGAGAACGCCATGGGCGGGATCGCACAGGCCTTCGGAGACAACGTGCCCATACTGGTCATACCCGGCGGTACGCCGCTGGCCGCCTGGAACATCAGGCCAAACTTCTCCCCGGCGCGGGCGTACGCTCCGATTTCGAAGCAGACCGAAGTGGTCCTCACACCTGGCGAGATAGGCAATGCCATGCGTCGCGCCTTCCACGCGCTCCGAAACGGGCGTGGGGGGCCGGTCACGCTGGAGACGCCGGCAGACGTGATGGGCGCCGATGTCCCGGACGGGGTAATCGACAACTACCGGTCGCCGGGACGCTCGGTGATGGCCCCTTCACGGTCGGACGTGAAGGACGCGGTCAAGCTTCTGCTGGAAGCCAACAACCCTGTGCTTTGGGCCGGGGGAGGCGTGCTGTTCGGCGAGGCGACTGGGGAGCTCATGGAACTCGCCGAGCTGCTTGACGTGCCCGTGTTCACGACCATGCAGGGCAAGAGCTCGTTCCCTGAGACGCATCCGCTGTCTCTCGGCGCCGGGTCGGGGGCGACGACCTGGCCGGCGCGCAAGTGGCTGGTTGAATCGGACGTCATCTTCGCAATCGGCTCCAGCCTGACCCACACCGGCTATGGCCAGCCGATCCCGGCGGGCAAGGTGCTCATCCAGAACACCGACAACATCGACGAAATAAACAAACAGGAGAGCATCGACGTAGGTCTGCCGGGAGACTCCAGGGAGACTCTCGCAATGGTCATCGACGAGGTCAAGGCGGCCATCGGCGAGACGCCCAGAAACACCGGCGTGCGCAACCGGATCGCGGCCGAGCGAGAGAAGTGGATGGAGGAGTGGACGCCACTGCTCCAGTCGGACGAGGTCCCGATCAACACGTACCGGGTCATCCACGAGATCAACACGACGCTGGACAAGTCCAGGTCGGTCGTCACCCACGACGCGGGCGCGCCCCGCGACTCGATCATTCCGTTCTATGAGGCCACCACGCCTCACGGTTATGTCGGTTGGGGAAAGACCACCCACCTGGGATTTGGGATTCCGCTGATGATCGGCTCCAAGCTGGCGAGTCCTGACAAGTTCTGCCTCAACCTCATGGGTGACGGCGCGTTCGGGATGTCCGGTCTGGATACTGAGACGGCGCAGCGCGCGGGCGCTCCGATCACGACGGTTGTGCTGAACAACGGCGGCATGGCGACGTATCCGGGCGGCTACCCGACCGCGCGGACGCAGTTCGGCGTTACCGAGATGACGGGCGACTACGCCGGCGTGGCAGAGTCTTTCGGGGGAGTTGGCATCACTGTCACCGATCCCGCCGAGATGAAGCAGGCGCTGGTAGACGCCCAGCAACACAACGCCGATGGCAAGACGGTCATCATCGACGTCCACTCGAACTTCGAGGCGAAGAAGTCCAGGTTCTAAGTCGGTTCTGACAGACTAGGTCTAGACACAAAACGGGGCGGCTCTCAGAGCCGCCCCTGTTTTCTTCCATGTATGATCCACTCACAACGATACGAAAGGGTTAATGTATCTAACACCTTCGACCACCCGGTTATGGCTGAAGTCCTCGGTGACCACGGTCTCAATACCGTTCAGCTTGGCCGACGCCCAAATGATGCCGTCCCAGAAGTGAAGTTGATGCTCACGAGCGCCCCGGATACTCTCCAGCACCGTGGACTGCGTAACGGGCAGCACGACCCACGACTCGGTTAGGAGTCGAACTATGGTCTCGGCTTCATGCTCGTTCAGAGGGACCTTGATCTTGCGCGTCGCGTTCAAGTAGAACTCGTTCAGAACTTGGGTCGTCAGGAAGCCTTCCGATGATCGCTCAAGCTCAGACATCAACTCGACCGACCGCTGACGCTTTCGCCCGGCGCTCTGATCGAATGCGTAGACTACGACGTTGGTATCGACTAGGATCAGTATCTATTCCCCAACCGCTCCGAGAGTATCTCATCGTACATCTCTTCTCGAGATGGGAGCTTGTAGCCGGTGTCTTCCTCAGTCGTCGGCAAGCTCTCCACGATAGCTAGGGCCTTGAGCCAAGACTCATGGTTTAGCTCGTGCCTGGCTGCTGCCCATTGCTCGCTGGCGCCATGCGACCTTTCAACAATTTGGGTAAGCTCATTCTCGCTGATTTCAAGCAGCTTGGAGAGTTTCTTCAGCCGCTCGCCCTGCTCGGAGTCCAAGTACACCTGTTTCTTGATCTTTTGCGTCATCGCATATCACCCCGCAACCGCGACTGCATTACTCATTGTACATCACCGCAACTGCTGGAACGCGCCTTCGGTGCGGCCTTCGGCTTCTCCACTTGGCGCTGAGGCCGCTACGAGCGCCTTCACCCACTCCTCCAACTTGTCCTCGGGGATGGCGCCGACCCACCTGCCTTCGACAATGCCGTTGGATCCCACGAAGAACGTGACCGGCAGCCCGATCACGCCGTAGTCGATGGTGATCTTTCCGTCAGGGTCGAGTCCGTTGGGGAACGTCAGGCCAAACTCTCGAACGTAGGCTTCCGCGTCCGACTCGTCATCCTGGATGTCGACCCCAACGAACTGGATGCCGGTGTCGCGGTAGCGTCTCCACAGTCGCTCGAACGCCGGCGACTCCTGCCTGCAAGGGGGGCACCACGAGGCCCAGAAGTTTATGACCAGCGGGACCCCTTCGAGGTCGGACAGCCTGAGCTCGCCGCCATTCAACAGGCGCATGGTGAACTCGGGCGCAGGCTTTCCGATTCTCGTCATGCCGCTGCGACCGGTGGCTGTCGACCTGTTCGCCAGGCCGTACGCCAGGACTGCGAACAGCGCAAGTACGAGGACGGCGAACGCCGCCGCCACCAGGATCTTCTGCGGGCGGTTCAAGAGTCGGCGGGACCCCTTTGTGACGGTATGAGGAACACCGAGGCGACCAGCGACGCCAGGATCAGGATCAGGCTGACGGTGAAGACGTCCCCTATCGCGCCCGCGAGCGACGACTTGAGCGTGGACAAGAACTGGCCTGCTATCTGTGCTCCGTCCGCTCCGGCAGCGGCGAACTGTGCCTGTAGGTCCGTCATAGCGGACGGATCGACCAGCGCCTGGGGGTTCTCCTTGATCGCCTCGATCCGGTCGGAAGGCAACGCGGCCCTCACGTCACCCGGAAGCGACCGTTCGAAGTTGGAGGCGAACCTGTTGGTCATCACCGCGCCGAGGAGCGCGAGCCCGAGCATCCCGCCAATCGATCTGTAGAACTGCAACGCGGAGGTTGCGGCTCCCATCATCCTGAACGGGATGGAGTTCTGCACGGCAAGCATGAACGTAGGGAACGTCGATCCGAGTCCGACGCCCATGACCACGATATAGCCGACGGCGCGCGGGAACGACGTGGTCTGGTCCATTGTGGATACGAGGTACATCCCCACAGCCATGAACGCCAGGCCCGCCATCCCGAAGGCGCGGTAGCGCAGTCCTGTGCGTGCCAGCAGCTGCCCGGAGGTCGTCGCGCCGACCACGATTCCCAGCATCATCGGCGTCAGGAAGCTGCCGCTGCTGGTAGCGGACGCGCCGAGCACGCCCTGAAAGAACAGCGGTATGAATATGATCCCGCCGAACATGCCGAAGCCGGTGAGGAACGTGACGACGAGGGACACGCTGACCATTCGGTCGCGGTAGATTTCGAGGGGCATTATGGGCGCGTCTGTCCTGTTCTCTATCGTGACGAACACGGCGGTCATGATCAGCCCAAAGCCGAGCAGTCCTATGACCTGAGGCGACGCCCATCCGTACTGTACGCCTCCCCACGACAGCGCCAGCAGCACCGGCACCACGGCCAGAATCAGCGCGACCATCCCTGCGTAGTCGTGCTTGCGATTCTCCACCTCGGGCCTGATGGCGGGGAACAGCAGCGCGATCAGTATCAGGACAGGGACGCCGATTGGAATGTTGACCAGGAACACCCAATTCCAGGAGAGGTTGTCGGTGATGAAGCCGCCGAGCGTGGGTCCGATGACCGACGACATGCCGAACACGACGCCTATGAACCCCTGGTACTTGCCTCGTGTTTCGGGCGGGAACAGGTCGGCTATGGCGGTGAAGCTGTTCACCATGATGACGCCGCCGCCAAGCCCTTGTACCGCGCGGAACGCGATTAGCTGGTCCATCGTCTGGCTCATGCCGGCGAGCACCGACCCCGCCAGGAAGACGATTATCCCGGCGACGTAGAATATCTTGCGCCCATGGATGTCAGTGAGCCGCCCGACGATAGGCACAGCGGTCGTGGACGCCACCAGGTACGCCGTCGTCACCCATGTGAATCGATCGAACCCTCCGAGGTCGGCGATAATTCGCGGCATGGCGGTCGCGACAACGGTCTGGTCGAGAGCGGCCAGGAACATGGCCAGCAGCACGCCGACCATCGTGAGAACGATCTGACGCCTTGGAAGCTGAACGAAGTCCTGGGCTACCGACTGATCGGTAACGCCTGCGCCGCCGCCTCTCACGCTGTACCCCCGGCGCCCTTGAACCTCGGCATCACCTGGTCTGCGAACAGTCTGAGGCTCTTTTCGTTGTCCTCCCAGGACATTGGCCCAACTCTGAAGTGCAGGATCAGGCCGCCGACTCCGATTCTCCGAAGCCTGTCGATGCGCTCGGAGACCGTGTCGGGCGAGCCGAATACCATGCTATTCTCGACCTGAAATCTCGGGTCTGCTAGCCCCGTGCTGACCGATGACATCTCCTCCGCCGTGTTGAGCTTGAGCCTGGTCTCGTCTATGTGCGTTCTGTTCGCCTCGTGCACCTCTGTGGCGATGCGCACGGCTTCGGTGTCTGTCTCAGCAACGTAGATGTTGCGCCATATCCAGGACTCTTCCATGGCTCGCTCGACGGCGGTCTCGTCGAATCCACTTTCCCGCATGGCGTCCTGGTACACGTTGAAGCGTCTCTCAGTCTCGTCGTCGGGCTGGACGACCAGCATAAGGGGCCGGCCCTGCTTCGCCATTTCGACCATTGAAGTTTCGGTCGCCACTGCACGGATCACCGGCGGGTGCGGACTCTGATAGACCTTCGGCCTGAGCACGGGGAGGTCGATGTCGAAGAACTCTCCTTTGTGGCGATAGTTCTCGGTAGTCCAGGCCTTTGGAAGAATCTCCTCGGACTCGACAAGCCGACCCTGGGCTTCGGCGAACGGGATCCCGTAGCTCCTGTACTCGTAGAAGTTGTAGGCTGTGCCCCTGCCGAGGCCGAGGATGATCCGTCCGTTGCTGATGTTATCGAGCAGTGCGATCTGCTCGGCCAGTCGGATCGGGTGATGGAGCGCCATCTGCACTGCCGCGAAACCGATCTTCACGTGCTGAGTCCTGGCGGCGACCGCCGCCGCGAACGTCACTGGATCGACGTAGGCGCAGGCGCCGTCTATGTGATGTTCGCCGAGCCACACGCCGTCGAACCCTAGCTCTTCGGTCAGCTCAGCCTCGCGCAATGCGTCGGTGACGACATCGTAGTCCGAATCAGGCGTAGCCGAGAGAGGGAAGAGAAAGTTGCTGAATTTCATTCGACCTTTTCCATTTCAAGTTGACTCATATTGCGCTGATGTCTTAGGAACGCTCTGGTCAGACGCAGTTCTCCATACTCGAACCCGTCGCCTAGTCGTTCTTTGACCGGCTTGAGCGCGTCGTTTCCAATTAGCTCGAATGTGCCCCTTATCTTTTCGAATTTAGTACTATCTGGCAGATAGGGACTCGGGTCGGCAATTGCGCCGGTCTCGATGAGTTCCGCCAAGTGGCCTTCAACGGTTGTAAGCGCGAGTTCCCTTACTTCAGCAATCGTTGTTAGTGAATGCCCTTGCCTTGCCAGCTCCCGTGTCTCGGACAAAGTGTCGCTTCGGGAAGGTCGCTTACGACGATTGGATGCAGGTCTGGACTGGACGACTGAAGCCTCTTCCAGCCCATTGGTCTCCGCGTAGCTGCGTATAGCCCCCAGAAACGCCGGCCCGAAGTCTTCCAGCTTGCGGCGGCCCACGCCGCTGACCTTCAGGAAGCTGTCCTCTGACTGCGGGAAGCTCCGCGCCATCTCTCGCAGCGGAGCATCACCGAACACCATGTACGGAGGGACGCCGAGATTCCTGGCGACTTGGGTCCGCAGACTCCGCAGCTCTTCAAAGAGCGTAACGTCGAAGTCATCATAGTCTTCTTGGTCTGCCCTGCGACCGTTGGAACCGCGAGTGGGCTTCATGCTCTGAAAAACAGGTAGATCAATCCGTTGCCTGTCCCTCAGGAACGCACGGCCTTCGGATGTCACGGATAGAGTGGGGTACTCCCCGTCGTTTCGAGCGAGCAGACCGGCGCTTACCAGCAACGACATGACGTCTCGAACTCCTGAGTCCGTGAAGTCGTCAACGATTCCGTACACCGACAGGCCCCTGTGCCCTCTTTCGTCAGTCTGCCTGGTCTTGGCGCCTCTGAGCACCCGCGAGATATACGACGCGCCGAATCGCTCGCCGGTCCTTATCACGGCTGAAAGCACCTTCTGCGCAATAACCGTCGCGTCGAAAGTATCTCCCATGCAGACATCGCATGCGCTGCACGAGACCTGTCCGGGCTCCTCGCCGAAGTACCTCAAGATCACGGCACGCCTGCAAGCCGGAGCGTGACAGTACGAGCTGATGGCTGCCAGCTTCTCGACTGCGGAGTCGCGCGTCGGCCCCGGTTCCATTCGGTCAAGATGATAGTTGTGGCGTTCGCGCTCCCCAGGTCCGTAGAAGAGGACACAGTCCGACTCCAGCCCGTCCCTTCCTGCGCGACCGGATTCCTGGTAGTACCGCTCTATGGACGAGGGCATCTCGTAGTGGGCGACGAGACGTACGTCCGGCTTGTCGATGCCCATGCCGAAAGCGACGGTGCCGACAATCACGCGTGCCTCGTCCCGCACGAATCGCTCCTGATTGATAGCCCGTCTCTCCCCGAGCAGCCCGGCGTGATAAGCCACAGCCGGTATGCCGTCCTCGACGAGGTCTGACGCGAGCGCCTCGGTACCCTTCTGGGAGCTTCGATACACGATCGCGCTCCCGTGGGGCCGATCGCGGAGCATACCCACGAGCGTGTCGTAGCGGTCGTCGCTCGGCAACACGCTGTACTTCAGGTTGGGCCGGTCGAAGCTCGCCACGAACCTTGCGGGGGCGCGCAGCTCCAGTTGGGTCTCGATGTCTTCCCGCACCTGCTCCGTGGCCGTCGCGGTGAGCGCGATGAATGGCGTGCCTTCACCCAGCCGTCTGAGTACGCGCAGGTTGCGGTAGTCGGGTCTGAACTCGTGACCCCACTCAGATATGCAGTGGGCCTCGTCCACGGCGACCAGGCTGACTTCGATAGATCTCAGGAACTGCTGGAATCCGGGCAGGACTATCCGCTCAGGCGCGACGTACAGCAGCTTGAGCTCGCCGTGAAACGCCGCCTGCCGGACTCTGAGCTGGTCCTCCCTGGACTGTGTGCTGTTCAGGAAGTCGGCAGGTACACCGTTGCGTTTGAGAGCGTCCACCTGGTCCTTCATCAGGGCGATCAGGGGAGATACCACGAGAGTGACACCTGGAAGCGCGAGCGCCGGAAGCTGGTAGCACAGCGACTTGCCCCCGCCGGTGGGCATGAGTACGACGGTGTCGCGACCGTCCATCACGGCGCCGATGATCTCTGCCTGGAGCGGGCGGAAGTCGTCGTAGCCGAAGTATCTCTTTAGCAGAGCCTGCGCTGAGCTTGTCGAAGTGTTCCTCACCAGGTCATTATAGACGACACAATCCTGGTGAGACCCTGAGATTCATGAGACCGTTTCGGCTGCGATCCGGTCGTATGCCTGCTCGGTGAGAGAGGCGAAGTGGGACACGTGCGATATCCGCAGCGTAAGGTCGTTCCCGAGGTGAAGCATCGAGTAGGTCGAGTTGTAGAACTCCATGGCGGACTCGATCGGGTACTGCCTTTGCCATCTGTCCGCCCAGGGACCCGGCGGTTTGGAGTCCACCCCGAGCCTGGCAAACTCGGTCTCGACGAAGCGTTTAGCTGCCTCATACATGGGTTCGACCTCGTCGTCGGGTGTATAGCCGTCGAGGCCCCTGTTCTTGAAGACGACGATCTGGTACAGCAGCATCCACCAGAACAGAATAACCAGAACGGGGTCGTTCACGCGTCGGATGTGTTTCTTGAGACCCCAGTCCAACCGACGGTCATCGTTCTTTACCAGGAGCTGTTGCAGCGTCTGGCGCGAGGCGTCGCAGAGCATGTACCAGAGCCTGGTCCTGGACTCGTCGAGGCCGTCCGACTCCGCCCTTGACCGGGCAACGTCACCGATGCCGTCGATGGACAGGCTTAGCTTTCGCCTCCTCTGTCCGGGCATGAGCAAGTCTGAGATTCCCATTTTCCAGGCCTGAACCTCAATCAACTACCTCCTCTCCCTCAGGGAGAGGGCTAGGGTGAGGGTGAAAAGTGCAGACCCATTGCCCCTGGTCACTCCTCAACGGAGCAGGTTGTTGGCTGGGTTCTGTGCCCACTCCTCAAAAAATTCTAGTCGTCTTTGGCGGCGAAGTACCCTTCGACATACCCGAGCTGTACCGCGCGGACCAGGGCCGGGGCGATGGCCTGCGGAATGACCGACGCCAGCCCGCCGGAACTTGCCGCCAACCGCACCAGGTTGTCCTGAGCCAGGTCAGCGACGACAGCCACGAACGGCTGGATCCAGTCGGGCGTGTACTGGTCCGCGCCGGAGTTGGGCCGGGCCTCCTCGGCGAATATCAGGGCGTCCACCGCAGTGTCTTCGCTATGCCTATCTGCGAGCATGGCGAGCGCGTTTTCGTAGTCCATCTCGAACTGCTGAAATGATATCTCAGGTTTCGTCACCATAGTCCTCTATGTCGAATTTATGGCGCGAAGAATACCAGATTGGGAGGAGCTATCCAAACCGGGAGCGAGGGGACGTTGGCACGGACCATCGTCACCTTCGACCCTACCCGTACACTTCGAGCAGAAGCTCCTTTGGCTTCCCACCGTTGAGGACCGTCTGGTCCTGTGGGCACGCCGATACGACGACAACCAGGTCCTCCATCGCTCTGAGAAGAACGTGGTCTCCTGGTTTCGCAAGTGACTCCCGGGTGCCGCGAGTTCCTTTCAGATCGGCGATGGGTGTGTTCTGAAACAGGTTGACGGGGTCTGGATATCCCGGTGGAGAGTATCCCAGGTCCTCCAGGGCCGCGTTGAGGTTATCCCTGCAGTTACGGTGACCCTCGATTCCAAAGTCCTCGAAGTATCGCAGCCGATCACACGCCGGCGCCAGCAGGTCGTGGACGCCAACGGCGTCCTCTTCCAGTAGAAAGAGCGGCCTGCGCCTAACGCTGTAGAGTGGTCTGCCGACCTCGAGGTTGAAGCTGTCGAGGATGCTCCTGGTCTGGCTTGGCGACAGCGTGTCGGAGAGATCATTCTCGACGAAGGCGAACAGGTCTCCCACCTGTGTGCCCGCCGGTGCGATGACCTTCAGCCTCTGGCCACGCCGTACGACGGCTCCTCGCCCAGTCATGGCGGGAACGCGTATCCGTGTGATCGGCCTGTCGTTGGCGCTCATGTTCCCTCCTGGCGTTGTCCGTGCAGGTTGCGGAGTCCCCAAGCTGCCTGGCGGGCAGCAGCGATGGTTCCCTACGGATCCTATCAGGTATCCGGCAGAACAATCGCGGCCAACGGTGGTGGTCGCGGGACCGGAGGTGTGGGCCCCTTCCAGATTGGCGCGTCGCGGTGCCGTGTGAGGGTCTTCCCCGTCTGTTGCGACGATCGTGTCAAGAGAGTCACATGCGTGATTACCATGCCGTACACGGCGGGTGTTCCCACCACTATCTGGTTGGAACGGATGAGATGGGGGGATCGCCCAGGACCGTCTGTAGCACCCCATCCAGTCTGCTATGCTTGTGGTGACACTAACCCCTGCGGCATCTCACTTGGACCTTAGGCAACACATCAGAGACGTCCCGGATTTCCCGACTCCGGGCATCCTGTTCCGCGACATTACGCCGCTGCTGCTGCATCCGGCGGCGTTCCGATTCGCGGTGGACCAGATGGCCGAGATATTTGCGGACACCAACATAGACTCGATCGTCGGAATCGAGTCTAGGGGGTTTCTCTTCTCGTCTCCACTGGCCTACAAGCTGGGTATCCCGCTCGTACCAGTGCGCAAGCAGGGCAGACTACCGTACGAGACCAACTCGGTCAGCTACGATCTTGAGTATGGTTCGGATTCTATCGAAGTTCATGTGGACGCGATACTCCCCGGTCACCGAGTCCTGATCGTCGACGATCTGATCGCGACCGGCGGAACGCTGGCGGCCACCGCCGACCTCATCGAGCGTTCAGGCGGTAGCGTGGCGGGAGTTGGCGTCGTCATAGAGTTGTCCGACCTGAACGGACGGGGCGCTCTGAGCGGGTACAGCGTGGAGTCTCTGCTGAGCTACTGACCCGCAGGTCAGCAGTCCGCTGCCTTAGCGAGAGCCGTTGTCACCCGCTTCATTGTGAGCGGGCCTGTCCCGGATTAGTAGGCGCTGGCACTTCGTCATACCGGCGAAGGCCGGTATCTAGCGGTGGGCGGGTGCTCACGCGGGTGCTGCCTACTAACTTGGGGCAGCATCATTGTGAGCGCATCGTTTGACACGGTTCACTGACTCTGAGACTATAGAGTAACAGGATCCGCTCATGCAGTCTGTCGCCTCTGGGGCAGAGAGTCGATACGTAAGGGTCCGGCGCACTTGGTCTATTATGCTTTACCGTTCCCCCTCAGCGATCGTTACTCACTTCATGACTGAAGTGGACCTCTTTCAGGGCCTTTCAGTGCGACACATAGAACGCATCGCCGCGCTGTGCGACGACTTCGAATTCAAGGAGGGCGACTACCTGGGGTACCAGGACGAGCCCGGCGACAGGCTCTACGTGGTCCGCAGCGGCGAGGTGACCGCAACGACAGGCGCGAGAGAGACGTCACTTGTCGTCAGGACCGTCCGCGCACACGAGGCGTTCCCGGTGGCGATCTTCTTCAATCCCCCTACTCTGGTCACGACTTCGCGCGCCGCCACAGATGGATCGGCGTTCGTCATTCCGCGTGTCAGACTGATGGAGCTATGCCAGCTAGAACCGAGGATCGGTCTGCACATATTCAGCGCTGCCTGCGGCATACTGGCGAGCCGGTACCGCTACACTTTGGACAGGCTGGCCGAAGTCGTGTCCGGCGTTGACATCTCACCAATGGGAGATGGCGGCGAGGTCTAAGCCGGCCTCTTCGGCTCAGGCTCCTACGCGCTGGCAATTATGCCCTTGACACACCCGCACGTCTGTTCTATTCTGCCTGTACACGCAAATCGAGGCCAGATAGATGATAGACGACGAAAACCTCACGCTACATAAGATTCTCCGCTGGTCTGATGAAGAGTGCCGCCAATACCTAGAGAAAGCGCGGTGGCCAAACGAGGTTATCTGTCCCAAGTGCGGGGTGCAAGACCCCTACCGCATCAAGCGCAAGTCCCGAACCAAGAACAAGGTATCGACCATCTTCAAGTGTCGTGGGTGCAAGAGACAGTTCTCCACCACGGTCGGGACCATCTTTGAGGACTCCAAGGTTCCGCTCCACAAGTGGTTCGCCACGATGTACCTCATGTGTTCGTCCAAGAAGGGGGTCAGTGCCCATCAGCTTCACCGGATGCTGGACATTGGATACAGGGCCGCGTGGTACATGTGCCACAGAGTACGGGAGGCTATGACTGACAGCCATGATGAACCGCTCAGCGGAGTGATTGAAGCCGACGAGACCTACGTGGGTTCCCGCACCCGGAGGGGCCACCCCACCTGGCACGAGCGCATCAAGGATGAGGAAGAGATGGGGCTGAGGCCCAAGAAGCCGAAGGAGGGGCCGCTCGCTGGAAAGACGCCAGTTTTCGGGATGATAGAGCGCGGCGGTAGACTGAGGACACAGGTGGTGCCAGACGCACGGGGTGAGACGCTCAGGCCCATAATGGTTCGGGGCATCGACCTTGATAGGTCCATGTTGGTGTCAGACGGGCATCCCGCATACAGGAGAATGAAGGTGTATCTCCCGCATGAGGTTATCGACCACGAAGTGGAGTACGTGCGGGGTGAGGTGCATACTCAGAACATCGAGAACAACTGGAGCATCTTCAAGCGCGGGGTGATAGGAGTGTTCCACCATGTGGGCGAGGACTACCTGCCGATGTACCTGTCGGAGTTCGACTTCCGGGGTAGTAGGCGTCGGGTCAGCGATTCTGAGAGGTTCTGCGATCTGATGGGTCAGACTCAGGGGAGGCTTCTGTGGTATTGCCAGACTCCGCAGGAGGAGAACCCTTACGCTTAGACCGTGGCTTTGCGAAAAACTGGATGGCTTCCTCAAACGACATATCCAGTTTCACGGGCCTGTCGTTCGTCGGCATACTTGGTCTCCCTGACCGACTGCTTCCTATTGACCATAGCAATTGTGGCGACCATCGTACGCCGAACCGACGTTGTTTTCCACCCATAACTTTGTGAGAATCCACACTACGGGTCAGTCTCTTTTAGGATGACAACAAACTGGCTATGACTACAGCCGTTGGATTACCGGCGATAATAGGATTCCTTGTCGACCACCCCCAAGTTATTTTCTATGTGATTGGGGGCATCACTTTTGTGGCTGACCTGATTCATCTGTGTGTCGAGTGGGTACGTTACTTTCGCGGCCAAAGAGATCAGATGCCGACACTCGAGGAGCATCGGTCATACCTTGGAGTTTTTGTAATCGCCCTACTTCTCGTATTAGTCGGCTTCTTACTATCACCTCCAGCATGAGCAACCCAATGAGTATCAGTGCCCCAATCACTAGACAGACAATCACAAATTCATGAACGGCACAGGATTGAAACATAGATGATCCCTCCTATTGTGTTTGTAGTGGTCATTGGACGAGGCAGAGTGGGGATTTTACCCATTGGGTGTGTCAACGGCATAATTGCCTACGCGCTTGACAACCTGCGACCAATACCATATGTTGACGCCCAATCGAACGAGGCTATTTGAGTTTGACTTAATGCCTCTGAGATTCCCCTCGGCAACATAGTGAAGCCGGTGGGATTTGTGTTTGTCACCAGGTTATTCGGCTAGTAATCTGGCAAAAGGGGGGCCACATGGCCAAGCTGCTGGAGATAAACAATCTCTCCACGTACTTCTTCACGCAGGACGGCGTCGTCAAGGCCGTCGACGATATCAGCTACGGACTGGAAGAGGGCGAAGTGCTCGGCGTAGTCGGAGAGAGCGGCTGCGGCAAGAGCGTTCATGCCCTGTCGATAATGCGATTGGTACCGACGCCTCCCGGGCGCACTGTCGCAGGCGAGGTGTTCTTCGAGGGCGAAAACCTGCTGACCATGGACGATGCCGAGATGCGCAACATCAGGGGCAACCGCATCGCGATGGTGTTCCAGGAACCGATGACGTCGCTGAATCCGGTTCTAACCATCGGTCGCCAGTTGACCGAGACGTTGGAGCTGCACCAGAACATGAGCGGCCAACAGGCTCGTACCAGGGCCGCTGAGCTGCTCCTGACAGTTGGAATACCGGACGCTGAGCGCAGACTGGTTGACTACCCTCACCAGTTCAGTGGTGGAATGAGACAGCGCGTCATGATAGCAATGGCGTTGAGCTGCAACCCGAGGCTGATTATCGCGGACGAGCCTACGACCGCGCTGGACGTGACGATTCAGGCGCAGATCCTGGAGCTCATGCAGGATCTGGCCCGCGACTTCGGCACCGCTATGATCATAATCACGCACAACCTGGGCGTGGTGGCGCGCTACGCCGACAATGTAAACGTCATGTACGCGGGCAGGATCATCGAGACGGGTACAGCCGAGGAGATCTACCACAATCCGAGGCATCCGTACACTCTGGCCCTGCTGAACTCGGTGCCGCGTCTCGATGCGAACGAGAGGATCAGGCTCGACGCGATCGAAGGACTGCCTCCGGACCTGGTTAACCTGCCCGAAGGCTGCTCGTTCGCCCCTCGGTGCAAGTTCGTGTACGAACAGTGCCTGGATGAGACCCCAGTGCTGACTGAGGCTGCGCAGGGCCACAACTCGGCCTGTTGGAGACACCGGGAAATACGTGAACTCTCCGGCATAGCGAACTGATAGGCGAGGTTGAAGAAGACGATGACGACTCAGATGGACACCAACGGTTCCGGTACCAACGGAGGCATGCCTCTGCTGGAAGTGAAGAACCTGAAGATGTACTTCCCCGTTACGTCGGGGATCATCTTCCAGCGCAAGGTCGCGGACGTGAAGGCGGTCGACAACGTCTCTTTCACCATCAACCAGGGTGAGACGCTCGGGCTGGTCGGCGAGAGCGGCTGCGGAAAAACGACCACGGGCAGGGCAATCCTTCAACTGTACAAGCCAACTGACGGGGACGTTATGTTTGAGGGCACGCGCCTCAACGACCTCGACGGCGGCAGTATGCGGGCCATGCGCCGGAAGATGCAGATCATCTTTCAGGACCCATACGGCTCCCTGAATCCTCGGATGACCTGTGGGGACATAGTCGGTGAGCCGCTGATAGTCCACAAGCTCACATCCTCCAAGGGCGAGTACAGGGAGCGGGTCACCGAGCTGCTCCAGGTGGTCGGACTCAATCCCTACATGGCCGACAGGTATCCGCACGAGTTCAGCGGCGGCCAGCGTCAGCGCATAGGAATCGCCCGTGCCCTGGCTGTCAATCCCAGCTTTATCGTATGCGACGAGCCGGTGTCGGCGCTGGACGTGTCGATTCAGGCCCAGGTCATCAACCTGCTGGAGGACCTGCAGGAGCAGTTCGGACTTACCTACCTGTTCATCGCGCACGACCTCTCGGTAGTCCGACACATTTCGGACCGCGTGGCGGTCATGTACCTCGGCCACATCGTCGAGATTGCGGACCGAAACGAGCTATACGAAAACCCGCTGCACCCTTACACCCGGGCTCTGCTGTCCGCGGTGCCGATTCCAGACCCTATGATCGAGGCTCAGAGAGAGCGAATCATCCTGACGGGAGACGTTCCGAGCCCAATCGCACCGCCTCCGGGCTGCGTATTCCACACGCGCTGCCCTGTGATGGTGGATGACTGCCAGTTGGAGATGCCGGAGCTTCGCGAGGTGTCGCCCGGCCACTGGGTTGCGTGCATCCAGGTCGAGGGATGGGAGACAGCGCGCGCGTGACAGACTTATGCACAGCGCCGCATAAGGAGTCAGTTCGATGATGTCGACTGGCGAACGAGTAAGCAGACTCGAGGGCGCTTATGAGCAGGTTGATAGGCGGCTGGACGACATGAACCAGCGCCTGAATGACATGAACCTGCGGCTGGATGACATGAACCAGCGCCTGAACGACATGAACCAGCGGATTAACGACTTGAGTCAGCGTGGGAATACCACGATCGTCCTGTTGATGGGTTCATGGGTAACGACGATGGCCGCTATCATAGGTCTCTACGTCAGAGGGTAGCGCACGACGGTACAACAGCCCGTCACTCTCGCAGCCGCTCCATCTCTACGGCAAACCATAGCGCGAGATTTCCTGTACGGTCGTCCTGATCGTACTCTGCCGCGCGATCGATGTAGAACCTCCTGTCGTCGACGGCCCCCGTGCCTGTGCATCCGTCCACGACCGCCCCATTGACTGCTACCCGCTCTGACGCGGCTCTCCACAGGCTGTCGGCGAAGTCCCGGTACGAGTTGTCCAGCCAACCCATCCTCAGGCCTCTTGCGACCGCGTAGCCGGTCATGCACGTCGCGGTGAGCTCCTGGTAAGTGCCGGGAAAGTCCAGGAGCTGCGCCAGCATCCCCGACGGTCGCTGAAGACCTCGCAGCGCGTCGAGATGGCGAGTGTGCATCTCAACCAGCGTACTGTGGGCCGGGTGAGACTCAGGCAGGCGTGTCAGCGTTTCGGCGTATCCGAGAGCCGCGAACCCGTTGCCGCGACCCCAGTAGTACGGCACCAAGCGGCAGTGCCGGAAGAGCCCACTGTCCTGCTGGATTTCCGCGTTCAGCAGGAACTCGGTCTGGATGTCCAGGTAGCTGGCGTCTCCGGTGAGAGCGTAGGCCCTGCCCATCAGCGCGCCGGAGAAGAAGAAGTCCTCGGTACGATAGTCGGGATCGCACGGCGGAGGCGGGACGCCGGGGTCGTTGCCTCGATACAGGTCGGCCATCTCGACCAACAGGTCACGGTAGCGCGTGTCGCCGGTTACGTCGAACATCTCGTCGCACCAGACCAGCCCCGCGTGGTTCGCCCCGCCGTCGGACTCGGCAAACCAGGGCTTCGAGCCGGACATATATGGCTCGACCAGCTCTGCCACGCCCTGCGCGTACTCAGTAGCCTCTCCGGTCAAGGTGCCGTATCTGAGACGTCCGCTGATGGAGACCCCCTGTGTGTAGATGACAGGATCGAGCGTGTCCCCGTAACGCTCGACGAGAGATGCAGCGACGCTCAGCGGCGAACGGCTTCTGCGGCTTGCAAGCTCTGAACGCGCTTGCGAGACGGTTGGAGGACCGCCCAGGCTGTCGAGTACGCTCCAAAGCTTTGACATCTCTGCTGGTGCATCCGCCACCGGAGCCGTGACCCGGATGCCGGGCACCTGTCCAAGATCGTTGGGTACGCCTGCCGACAACGCGGACAGCAGGCTTGAGTCTTCAGCCATAGGTTGAGCATCCAGCGCGTCCGACAATGCAGATCGTACTCCGGCGCACTCCCAAACGACATCGTCTCCGGCGCGCACCTCGACCACGTAATCAGGCGCCATGAAGCCGATGTATCTCCACAGATAGCGCGCCTCGGGGTCGGTCTCGTGGTTGAAGTAGCTTCCCTGTGGAGGGTAGCCGGTGGATGGGTCGCCGCCAGAGCCGTTACCGGGGCCGACACCGAGACTCAGCCCGTCGGGGTTCGCGCACGGTATCGTGCTGAGCGCTACCCTGTTTCTGATTCGCTGGCTCGACGCGTACGCTCGCAGGACTGAGACGGCAGCATCCGCGTCGTCGGAATTCCCGGACAGCCCGCCGACGAGCAGTACCCGGTGGCGATCTGTATCGTCGACGTATGCGTCCCTGTGCACGAGCGACACGATCTGGGTGTCTCGTCGGGTGACCCCGCATCCGTCCCGGGTCCAGGGGACCCCGGACTCAGCGGTTATCGCCTCGATCTGGTCTGTGAGTGGTGCTGACAATAGCTGCTCCTTAGCCGTGATGAGTCTTCATGCAGGTACAGAGTTACCGAACCGCTCTGGCCGGTAGTGTTCCAGGATGTCAACGCGCGCGCCGTCGAGTATCTCCATCGTCGCGAGCTCGCCTACCAGAGGCCCCAATGTGATGCCGCTGTGCATCAGGGCGATGTACATGTTGGGCACTGCGTGAGTGAAACCGAGCACCGGCATACCGTCGATCGGCATCGGCCTGTACCCGATGGGGACAGGTATGAGGGTGGCAGACCTCAGCTCCGGCAGGTACACGGATGTCCGCGCAAGTATCTCAGCGGCGTGCTCGGGTGAGTCGTCGCGGGCCAGGCTCTCCTGGCTGCCCTCTCCCATCAGCACGACGCCGTCGGTACTCTGCCTAACGTGTACTTCCTGCCCCTCTGAGCCGACCGGCGGACCATAGAGCGCGGCGACGTTCCTGAGAACCGGCGGCATGGGTTCGGTGCTGACAACCACGCCGGGGCTCTCCTCCTGCGGGATGTGTACTCCGGCCATCGCTGCAAGCTCCGTCGTGCCCACGCCCGCCGCCAGTACGACCGCGTCGCACTCGACTGAGCCGCTGGAGATCTGGACTGAATCCACACGCCCGGCGTGAATCTTCATGCCTGTGACTGGATTCCCGGATAGGACTCTGCCGCCCATCTCGCTCACGCGGCGAGCGCACGCCTGAGCGACGAGCGTGCCCGGCACGTGTCCGTCGTTGTCGCTGATCGCCGCCGCATTCACCAGTCCCGGCTTCAGACCGGGTTCCAGTCGCATCATCTCCGCTTCGTCGATCATCCTCGCGACGTAACCCCACGACTGCAACCTGGAGACATTCTGGGACAGCGCCTCAGCAGCTTCCTCTGTCGCGGCCCAAGTGAGCTGTCCGCCCCATCGCAGGCCGATGTCGGCGTCAAGAAGACGTGCGAATCGGTCCCATGTGTCTAGCGACCGCCGATTCAGTCCACCATAGTGCCGAGGCTCCTTTCCGAATCCGTTGATCCAGGCGAACGAGTGGCTGGTGGCTCCCATACCAGGTTCGCTCGCATCGACGAGCGTTACGTTCGCACCCCTGCGAGAGAGATAGAAAGCAATCGCCCCACCTACGATTCCGGCCCCGATGACGGCTACCCGCATACTGTCGGCTCCTCCTGAGATTCAGGCCCCAGTTTACCCTACAACACTGTGGTCGGTTTCCAATCACTATGGCACGTTGCGTTCCGGACCCGGGACATCGTTCATCAGCACCATAGCCGGAACGTGACAGGACACACATCTATAGGGATGTGTGTCCTGTCACGTTGTCACGTCTGGGACACTCCAGGATACTTTGAGACATGTCCGCGACACCATGCCCCGGATCGGTAGGCGTCGTCTGAAGGGGTAATGGGGAGAAGGGCTTCAGATTTGGAGGCTAGAGGCTAGCTGACGGTGGAGTTCTTAATGCGGGCTTTCATCAGGTTCTCGGCGTCGCGCCCAATGATGTTTCGAAATGTCCCGTCCAGACCAATGCCCATGTTGGCGATTATGTTTCGATAGCCATTCTCCAAGGTCCAGTTGGTCGTACCTTCGATGCTGGCTATAAGCTCGCGCAATATGTGGTCTGTCCGCTGTTGTATCCTTTCGGACATCAGGGTGGACCTAAGCTGCGCATCGTGCAGATTAGTCATTCGTGCGCACCCATTTATAGACACACTTTCTTATTTCACGCCTGCCAAAGCGACGCATCTGCTGGCTGGAATTGCCTTTACCACGAGGGAGCACCCATATCTTCTCACAAACGAATCCCGACTGTTCGGCGAAGTCAGATAGTATCAGGTCTGTAGGAACTTCTTCTCCGTGGTACTGGACATTGTCGTTCACCATAATCACAGTCCCGCCGGGACGCAATATCCGACCGAGCTCTGAGATGATAAGAGCCATCTCGAAGAAGTAGCCCTCGATCAGGCGGACGACGTGCCTGTTGCCCAATTCACTTGCCGAAACGGTCTTCGAGAGTGCGGCGTTCTTTCACACCTCCTCCATTTGGAGAAATCGCAGCCTGCATATGTTCAACTCCCGACGAGGAATGTTGGGAGACAGCATAGCACGCCTGTTCGTCGAATTACAGTGGTTTGATATTAGTGTGCAGGGCAATCGCATTCTCCGGTTGAAGGCGTACAATACCAATTCGTTCTGACTATGCCTCAAATAGCATGGCCAGCGCCCCCCGTCCGTCATTCCGGCGAAGGCCGGAATCCAGAGAGTCCGATCAGCGAGAATACGGCGGCATTACACGAAATTGGTATAAGTCCGTTCGTGGTGAGCCGTTCGTCTAGCTCACGAGCTCCCTGTCGAACCATGAACGCCCTTCAACAAGCTCAGAGCCTGCCCCGGACTTGATCCGGGGGCGAACCGGTTTTAGATTGCTTTGCGGCTTCCTGTTGGGAGAATGTGGTTGCCCTGTCTCCCCTTGCAAAATCCGGGCGCATGGCGTATCGTTCTTATAGAACGGTTGTACTACACACGGTAGCGCAGCCACACAACTGAATACCAGACGGCTGGACCGTCCCACTCAGGTCTGTAAATGGCCCTCACCGAACTGCCCATGTGGTGTTTCGGGAGGGCCTTTCTTTGTTTCACACCAGGGCGGTAGGAACGCAGGAGGAACAGATGACGGCCAACGAACGCACAACGACCGAACCCAAGAAGAGAACAATCGAGTGCGTCTGCGGCGTGGCGCTGGACATGCGCACGCAGGGGCTGTACTGCCCGCCGTGCCGCGCCCGGAACCGCAGCGAACAGGAGCGCAGCAAGGCCGAGGCCTGGGCGAGATACGACCGCCGACTCCGCGAGGACCGGCGCAGCGACGCGCCGAACACGGACGTGGAGTCGCTGCTGGACTCGCTCGACAGGCTCGTTCGCGCGCTGGAGACGGGACGCTTCGCGTCGGCACAGCCGAGACCCACTACGTCCCGCATCCGGCCCACACTCCAGACAGTCCCTCAGCGTGGGACGGGTGGCCTGTCCCTGAACGACCTGGAGGCCGAGTGACATGCCTTTATCATCCCCCACAATAGAACAGCGAGGGCCGGTGTTCGAGCTGCGCTGGCCCCAGGACGGGGTGCACATCAGGATCTCGCGCATCTACCAGAGCCCGCGAGGCGAGATGCACGGCGAGATCTCCGTACTGTATCAGCCCGACCTTCCGATCAATGGCTCATACGGTCCCAGGCTCGTCACAGAGTCGCGATACCAGCTAACCTCCAAGCGGCAGCCGCTCCGAGATCGCCAAACACTGCGACAGTGAAGCCCCGGGCCTGGAGTGGAGCGAGTTTATCGAGACCGCCTCGCTCATCGCGCTCCGGCGCTCCAGGCGCGGCGCGGACGTGCTCGACCTCTCCGAGTGGACACCGCCGCCGGACACCGTCACCGGATACAGGCTCACGCCGCTGCTGGCCGAGGGACACCCCAACATGGTCTTCGGCGCCGGCGGAGTCGGCAAGAGCATGATCGCGCTGTGGCTCGCGACAATGGTCACCGAGGGGATGCAGACTCCGTTCGAGTGTATGTCCGGCAACGTGCTCTACCTTGACTGGGAGATGGACGCCGCGGACGCGCACGGTCGGCTGAGCATGATAGCTGACGGCATGGGGCTTCCGGGCCCGCCGAGACTGTTCTACCGTCGGTGCGCGGGCAGGCTGGTGGACGACGTTGAACGACTCTCAGAGACCGTCGCCTCCAAGGACATAGACCTGGTGATCGTTGACAGCGCGGTGCCCGCGTGCGGCGGCAACCCGAACGAGCCTGAATCCGTGCAGACGCTGTTCTACGGTCTCAGACAGCTGGAAGTGACCTCGATGATCCTGGCCCACGTGAGCAAGGCCAGCGCGGGCGTCGGCGCGCTCAGCAGCCCGTATGGGAGCGTGTTCTGGTCCAACCTCAGCCGCAACGTGTGGCAGGCGCGCAAGGAGCAGGAGATCGGGGAGGACTCTATCGTGGTGACGCTGTGGCACAGAAAGACCAACGTGGGCGCGCTGCTGGCTCCTGTGACGCTCAGAATCACGTTCGCCCCTCGCTTCTCGGTGGAGAGGGTGTCGACGGCTGAACGCCTCGCGCTGGCCGGCCACGACGGATCGGAGACACACCCGCCGACACGCCGCGTCGGGCTGGCCGAGCGCATGGCCGAGGCTCTCGCCGACGGCGCGATGAGCAGCGCCAAGCTGGCCGAAGCCATCGACGCCAATTCCGCCTCAGTGCGCAAGACGTTCAGCCGCAGGGACGACCTGTTCGTCCAGTTGCCCGACGGGAAGTGGGGACTGATGGCCAGGTGAGGTGTGACAGGTGTGACGTGACACACCCTATAAAGTATGTCACGTCACACCTGTCTCTCGGTTCCAACACAATCTCAAGATACAAGTCGGAGGCTTCGATAAGATCAGAGCGAATGGTTTGAAACTGCTCTGCGACTTCCTGTTGCGAGAAGGCGATTGCCCTGGTCGTCTGACGGGGCGGTAGTCGGTGGATGCGCCCCCAGAACGCGCCAGAACGGGAATGATATAATCCGGCCAACTTTCAGCCATGAGGTACAGGCAATGATCTCCATCTTCGTAACTATTCGCATCAAAGAGGGATACGCCGACGAGTTCAGAGAGGCCAGCTTCGGTGACGCCCAGGGGTCGGTTCGCGACGAACCCGGCTGCTTCCGTTTCGACATCCTACAGAACGACGAGGACTCGAACCTCTTCCACCTGTACGAGGTGTATGCGGACGCCGCCGCGCTGGACGCCCACCGCGAGGCTCCCCACTACAAGAAGTGGCGCTCCTCGGTTGAGCACATGTTCGACGGCGACATCGAACGCGTTGCGATGACCACCATCTTCCCGTCAGACGATGGATGGCGCGCCCAGAAGCCCCATCTGCTGAACTGGTAGGAGGGCGACGCAGGCCACATATCCTGTGATACGTCTTTGATCTCACGTCCTGCCGAATTCCCGCTCCAGCTGGCCTGAGCTCATGTGTATGATCGTCGGGCGACCGTGGGGGCAGGTGTTCGGCTGGGCGCACGCCTCCAGTTGGCGGACGAGCTCCTGCATCTCCTCGTGAGTCATCACCTTGCCTGCGCGGATTGCGCCGTGACAGGCTATCGAGTAGGCGGCGCGCTCCTCCCACGTCTCGAACCCGCCTCCCTCTTCCATGAGGTCCAGCACGTCGGTCAGCGCGGTCTGGTGGTCCATGTCCACCAGCAGCGCTGGAACCGCTCTGACGACTACAGACGTTCCGCCAAACTGTTCAAGCACGAACCCCATTCCCGATATGACTTCCGCCTGGGTGGTGACCAGCTCGAATCCCGCGTCGTCCAGCTCTACGACTGTCGGCTCCAGAAGGCTCTGGACATCGGGCGATCCTTCGGCGGCGCGAGCGACCACACGCTCGAACATTACGCGTTCGTGCGCCGCGTGCTGGTCGATGAGGTACATTCCGTCAGGACCCTCTGCGACTACGTACGTGCTCTGTACCTGGCCGAGCACACGCAGGATGGGCAGTGCGTCTCCAGGTGTCGGGCGCGGCGGCCGAGCTTCGTCTACCTGCGGTGGGTCTATGAGACTGTGGTACCTCTCGATTGCGCCCCTGGGCGAGGGCGAAACGGCTCGTGGGTCAGACGATGCGAACGGAGCCGTCGGCCAGAACGCGGACGGGCTTGGAGTCTGCGCCCTCTGACCACCATGGCGCCCCGGCTGAGTGACCGCTCGGTGGCTCACCTCAGGGATCGGAGCGTGCTCGGCGAGAGCCCCGCGGACAGCTCGCTGCACAGCGCTGAACACGCTGTTCTCCCGCCTGAACCTGATCTCAGCCTTCGCGGGATGCGCGTTTACGTCCACCTCCTGAAACGGCACGCTGACGCTGACCACCGCGACCGGGTATCTGCGCTCGGCCATGAAGCCGTGATATGCCTGCTCGATGGCGTAGGAGAGCGACCGGTTTCGCACCCACCGCCTGTTGGCGAACAGGCTGATGTAGGTGCGATTGGCGCGGTCCAGAGATGGTGGACCGATCAGCCCTTGGACTGATGTTCCCGCATCTTCCGACTCCTCCGGCGTCACCTCCAGCATGGCCTCGGCGACCTGGCGGCCATGAACAGCCGACACGGCGTCCCTGAGTTCGCCGCTCCCCGGACTGGCGAACGACCGGCCACGTTCCGGACTCAGCTCGAATCCGACTTCCGGGTACGCCATCGCGTAGTGGGCGACGACCCTGTGAATCCGAGTCTGCTCAGCGTTGGCTGAACCCAGGAACCTGCGACGCGCGGGCAGGTTGCGGAACAGCTGTCTGACGGTGATCGTAGTTCCGAACGGCGCTCCGGCGGGTCCGAGCGATACGACCTCGCCGTTGTCGATCTCTATGCTGGTAGCGCTGTCTGAGTCTGCCGTGCGTGTGCGCAGCTCGACGCGAGCGACCGATGCGATGCTTGGCAGCGCCTCTCCGCGAAATCCGAGCGTTGCTACGGCGTCAAGGTCCTCGGCCATCTCCAGCTTGCTGGTTGCGAACCGCCTGAAGGCGAGCTCCACCTGGTCGGACGGGATGCCAGAGCCGTCATCCGTTATCCGAATGTACTCGATACCGCCGCCGCGAATCTCGATCCGTATTCTCGACGCGCCAGCGTCCAGCGCGTTTTCCACCAGCTCCTTGACGGCCGAGGCCGGACGCTCGATCACCTCCCCAGCCGCGATCTTCGACGACACTTCCGGTCTGAGGAGCTGGATGGGCATGATTCAACCTGAGCGTTTGCTGCGCGCGGCCCTGTATCCCACCCTGTCGGATCCGCCTGTGGTCACGAAGTCGTTTACGATAGCGTAGATGTGCTCCATCTCATCGTCTGAGGTCGATCGGAAGAAGTACGGCTTGGCCAGCACACCGCCGAACGTGTCCACGATCTCCGGATAGTCGTCGATGACGAAGTCCGGCCAGTGAGGCACCTTCAGAAGTTCCAGGCCGTTTACGTAGTCGTAGATCGGCTTCTTGAAGATGCCCGACACCAGGTGCTGGAGCTCGTGGCGTTCGACGTCCGAGTTGCGCAGGCCGACGCCGGACCAGACGAACACCTCGTGCCCGTCTTCAACCAGGCGCTCGAATGTGTGCCTGGTCCCCGGCCTCAGACTCCCGTCCACCGCTAGTATCGTGTAATCAACGTCGAAGAATATCTTGAGGCTCAATCTGTATGCTCTCTTGGGCTAGTCGCCGACGGCCCAGGAGATGCCGTTGAGCACCATCTGCTGGAACTCCGGGGTCTCGAAGCTGAGTCCGTTGTGACCAAGCAGCGTGACGAACACCTTGCCGTCGCCGTAGCCCCGAGTCCATCCGAGCGGGAACGTACCGGCCGGCATGTGCACCGCGTCCTGTCCGCCCCAGGCGTAGGTGCCCTCCTCAGAAGTGCCGTACATGAAGATGTTGTTGCCGTCCTGGTAGTCGATGCCCATGTACAGCTCGTCGTTGGTCTCGAAGTCGGATATCCCCTCCACGCCGGGATGTTCGGGCTGGGTCACGTTGACCGTAAAACTGCTGTATGGTGGATGGAAGCTGGTTCCCATGACCCAGCCGCCGCCGGTGATCTCCTTGTACTCCAGCCATGTCTCCGGGACGCAGCCTGAGATGTGGATGCAGACGAAGCCCTTGCCTGAGCTGATGAAGCTCTTCATCCCCGCCTGCTCGTCATCGGACAGAGTCATCTCGCCAGCGCGCAGGGTGTTGAACACTAGCGCGTCGTAGCCGCTCATGCGGTCGGCGTCGCTGAGTACCGACGCGTCTTCGGTCACGGTGATCGTATGGCCCGCCTGGATCAGGAATCGGGTCAAAACGGGCGTGGACTCTTCATAGGGATGTCTTCCGCCGGAAAGTACTAGTAGCTCCATGTGTCTTCTCCTTCTTACTTGTAAGTATTGGAAGAGGGTTAGCGATGCAACTCATGTGTACGGGAGAGGCTCATCGAATTGCTCGCCTTTCTTCTCTGCCTCAAGCCTGCGACGGTTCCAGTCCTGAATTTCGGCAATGACTTCCTTTCGTGCTGCTTCAAGTGCCTCAGCCTTGCGCTTCTCGATGAGAGGGTTGAGCCATTTGTCGGTAAGGTAACGCGCGGTAACCATTATGAGACCTCCCAGTGTATCCAGGACTGTTACGATCAGCACGGCAAAGAGCGGGATGAGGGGCGCAGCCGTGCCCGCCTTGCCCCCAACTGCGATCGCAGTCTGCAGCAGGCTCTGGTGATTCCCGTAAGAGACTTCGTACCATACGACCAGTGCCGTCCAGCCGGCTGTCATTACCAGTATAAGACCAACACACCACGGCAACCAGCCTATGGCCACACTGAGCGGCGACTCACGATTGGAGTTCACTCCTATACCGAGTACCGCCAGACCTCGCCTTCTGGCGGTTCGTCAGTCAGCGTGAACTGCGGTAGGGTGAGTCCGTCTTCGAGGTCCATGAACACGACCCTGACGCGCTTGCCGATGGCCACGTTCTCTTCCGCCTCGGCGTACATGCTGGCATCGACGAGATTGGCGGTGATCCTGAGACCGTCTCCAGGGTCAGGCTGCCCGCGCTGCTCGTCGAGTTCCACGAGCACGATAGGGTAGGGCACCCAGTCCCTGAAGCCGGGTAGTACGCTGTGAGCTACGATCTGGTAGCTGTAGATGGTGCCGCCGCCGCTGACCTCATGCCACTCTGAGCTCATCGAGGCACACCAGGGGCACGCGGCTCCGGGCTCGCCTCGCAGCAGACCGCACTCCAGGCACTTCTTCACGACCAGTCGATGCTCCTGCGCAGCCTGGAAGTAGCCTGCGTACTCGGAGTCCTGGTCGTGGATGACTAAGGGCAGCTCGCGATAGTTGTAGACGGCCACTCGGTTACCTCCTCATTATCAAGGCGCTGCCCGTGGCCGGGTTGGCCCATCCCATGTTCATTGTGGTCTCGACGTCGCGCACCTGCCGGCAGCCGCCTTCCGAGTAGTCGTAGGTATGGTTCCCGTTCTGCCAGTCCGGGCAGTAGTCATCGACCATGCCCCGGATCTGCCGGACGTTCTCTATGACCATGTTCATGCCGTGCGTGTAGCCCTCGCACAGGTGGCCTCCGCTGGTGTTGTTTGGCCGCGCTCCGCCGAGGTCGGTGATGCCGGACGTCACGTAGTCCTTCCCCTCGCCTTTCTTGCAGAAGCCGTAGTCCTCGAACTGCAGCAGGGACGTGTAGGTGAAAGCGTCATAGCAGCCGGTTACGTCGATGTCGTCGTGAGTCAGGTCTGCGAGGCCGAATAGCCTGGGACCCACGTAGTGTCCGGCGACCCTGGTTATCGGCGCGTGCTGATAGTGGAAGTCGCCGCCGGGCTTCGTGCCCCTGCCCTGGACCGCCCTGATGTACGCCGGCTGCTGCTTCAGGTCCTTCGCGCGCTCCGCCGACGTTACGATGATGCAGGTCGCGTTGTCGGTCTCGAGGCAGCAGTCCAGCAGGTGAGCGCACGGCCTCACGATCCATCGTGAGTTCAGCACGTCGTCAACGGTCACCCGGTGTTTCATCAGCGCCTTGGGGTTGTTGCTGGCGTGATTGCTGTGGGTCACCTTGATGCTGGCAAGGTCCTCGCTCTTCACGCCGTACTCCATCATGTGGCGGGTGAACGTGAAGGCGAACGTCTGGACAGCACTTGCAAGTCCGTAGGGCTTGCGCATCAGGTCTGCGGACGTCACAGGGGCAGCGCCCCGACCCGTGCCGCCGATGCGTACCTGCGAGTACCCGTTCATGGCACGGAATATGGCGACGACATCGCACATGCCCGCCTCGATAGCGCCGATCGCCAGACCGACCAGCGCCTCAGTGCTGGACCCTCCGCCTGAACAGTCCATGTAGAAGTTGAGCTGGTTGCCGAGGTCGTACGCCAGCGCGCTCGACGTGGTCGAGTCGCCGCCGTGGTAGCTCAGCATCCCGTCGATGTCCTTCGTCGTCAGTCCGGCGTCCGCGACGGCGTTGCGGATGGCCTCGACCGCCAGCGCCCGTGTACTCCTGCCGGAACCGCGACTGTAGTCGGTCTCCCCGACTCCAACGATGCAGTATTTATCACGCAGGTTGTTCTGCACTATCCCCTCCTGGCGTCCGGCCAGTCCCGGCAGACGCCAGCGTCGAGTTTATTAGCTGAGACACTTCAAGGCAACCGCCATAGCTCCCTCGGTACAAGCCACCTGCTCCCGTGGCCGTACTGCCTGCCTAGCCACGTTCGTAGAGGATCGGAAGTAGACGATCCCAGGTGACTAGTAGTACGGTGTCCCCCCGCTCGGACAGGAACCTAGTCGGAGGATTAGTACGACAGAGATACTAAACGGGCTTCTCGCGACGGTTGATCTGGACGCCCCAAGCTTGGTGTTCAGCGTAGTTGTGGTGCTCGCAGGAGCCTACCTCAAAGGGTACGCCGGCTTCGGGGCGGCAATGTTGTGGATGGCCGGCCTCTCCCTTGTGCTCCCGCCGGTGCAGATCGTCCCAATGGTCCTGATGTTTGAAGTAGCGACCAGCATCACCCTGTTGCCGCAGATCTGGAAAGACGTACGCTGGCGCTCCATCGGAGTTCTGCTGATAGGGACCTGGGCGGCGACGCCGATAGGGATCTACGCTCTCGCGAGTCTGCCTGCCACGCCGATCCGAATCGCGTTGGCCATAGCCGTTATGGTTGCTGCAGTTCTGCTCCTGCGCGGCTTCGCCCTTGAGAGGGAGCCTGGCCGACCAGCGACCTTCGGGGTTGGGTTCGCGGGCGGCGTGTTGAACGGCAGTATGGGTATAGTCGGACCACCGGTAATCCTGTTCTATTTCTCCTCGCCGATCGGGGTGATCGCAGGCCGCGCCTCGATCATCACCTATTTCATCGGCACCGACAGTGTCGGAACGGCGATGTTCGCAGCCCAGGGATTGATCGACCCCAGCGTCTACTGGAGGACAGCCATCTTCCTGCCAGTCCTGATAGCTGGAGTTGTCATCGGTAGCCTGGGTTTCGTCAAAACCGATCCTGAGACATTCAAGAAGATTGCGCTTTGGGTCCTCATGGGCCTGTCGGTACTGCTGTTCGCCCGGGCCCTTTTGTCAGGCTGACCGTCTTCCCTCACCCTGGGTTAGTCTGGTCTGCTGAGGTCAATGTGCGCGTATAATCAAGGGACGGAAGTGCAGGACCCATTCACATGTATGCTAGTCGCTCGTGGGGGCGCTGAGGTGGCAATCACCAAACTCACAGTCGAGAACTTCAAGAGCTTCGACAAGTTGGAAGTCGAACTGCGTCCTTTCAACATAATCGTAGGGTCGAATGCGTCAGGCAAGTCCAACTTTCTGGACGTGTTCCGATTCCTCCGCGACATTGAGGCGAACTCGCTCGAGAGTGCGATTGGAAGTCGCGGCGGCGCTGAGACGCTGAGGAACTTCAATCTTGATGAGAATCAGGTCTTGCGGATCCGTGTTGACACTGATGATTTCCAGAGGGATCTGGCACGCATTCGAATAGGCGACGCGTTTGGAATGAAAAGGCACCAGACGACTTATGAACTCTCCATCAGGTTCGACGAATCTGATGCGGGGTTTGAAATCGTCGTAGATAGGATGACCGAACAGTTCGCTCTAATTGAACTCGGTTCTGCAACCGTCGAAGACCAATCGAACGCGCATGAGTGGAATACGCGTAATTGGTTACTGCCGTTTCACCTCCGGGTATATTTCGCGGAACGACGCAATCTCGGTGATGGAAGGGTCCTATATGAACGTGAAGGCGACTCATTCACTTACCGTATCGATCTTCCCGACGGTGCTCCACTGAAGGAAGAGGAAATACGGATCTACCCTAGTGACGGAATAGTGCTCGGCCGCCCTCAAGAAGTGATTCTGGAACGATTTCATCGAACTGCTCTGCTGCCTAGAGCAGCTCACTCGCTGGCCGCAATATCAACATACGACTTCGATCCCCGCAAAGCCCAACAAGCCGTGCCGCCCACAGGATCACGAGAACTGGATACCAGTGCTGAAAACCTGTCGGTCGTTCTACGTGAAATCCTCAGACGCCCGGAGTCGAAGAGTCGCCTAATCAACCTGGTGTCGACGCTCCTACCATTTGTTCGCGACCTCAGTGTTGAAGAGTTCGGGTTCGGCCAGTTGATTACGACACTGACCGAACGTTTCTCTGATGAGGGCCATCGACTGCCGGCGGCTTTCGCCTCGGACGGGACGATTGCATGTCTCGCGCTGGTTGTCGCGCTTTACTTCCAGGAAAGCTCCGTCGCGATATTCGAGGAGCCCGATAGACACGTTCATCCTCACCTCGAGGGTCGGGTCATGCAGATGATGAACGAGGTGACCGATGAGAGGCAGGTCATTGTTACGACACACAACCCGGAACTGCTGCGTCACGCGCGCCTGGAGGATATTCTTTTGGTGACGCGCAATTCGGATGGCAATTCTGAGGTCACGCGCCCGGCGGACAGTGAGGTCGTGAGGCAGTTTCTCCAGAACGAACTCGGCGTCGAGGACCTGTTCGTCCAAGACCTATTGTCCCTGTGAGCTCCGGGTATCGCAGACTATGGCTTCTCGTTGAAGGAGCCGACGATAGTCTCTTCTGTCAGGAAGTACTCTTCCGGAAGTTCCAAACTACCTTCGATCATGTGCAAACGTGGGAGTATAGCCAGCAATAACACGTCCAATAGGCAAAACGAGAAAGTCCGCAACCCATGAACGTCGGCGTAGCGAAAATCACCCTCCGTCTGTCGGGCAGCTTCAGCCTCAAGGACAAGCGACGTGTCATCAACTCCGTACGCGACCGCGTTCGGAGCAAGTTCAACGTGGCCGTCGCCGAGGTCGACCAGAACGACGTCTGGCAGGTTGCGGTCATCGGGATCACCTGCGTCTCCAACAACGTCCGACACGCCGACCAGACGCTGGACAACGTTCTTGAGTTCATAGAGTCCGACCGCCCCGATGCGGAAGTGATAGACTGCGAGATGGAGACGCTGACCGGCTTCTGAGCAGCCTGCGCTGAGCTTGCCGAAGCGGCGCGTCCCACATTCCGCATCAGATGTCGCGCCTTGGACACCGCAGCTTTTCTACGACACATCCAGAGCCTGCTCTGGTACACAGACCAGATCGTACACCTGGAGCAGGTTCCCTCGCGCGAGGCACGGACAGCCGAGCTCGCGCCTCCTCTCGACGGTCGCATCACCGAGCGGCTCGAGGCGCTCGGCATAGGCGACCTGTACACGCACCAGACCGACGCCGTCAGCGCCCTGCGGGAGGGCAAGAACGTCATCGTCTCCACGCCCGCAGCCAGCGGCAAGAGCATGTGCTACAACCTGCCCGTGCTCGAATCCCTCCTGAGCGACCGGTCGGCGCGCGCACTGTACATCCATCCCGCCAAGGCGCTGTCGCAGGACCAGGAGAAGAAGCTGGCCGAGCTCATGCCGGAAGGCAGTCGTCTCAGACACGCGATCTTCGACGGCGACACGGCACGCCAGGACCGGGCCTCGATCCGGAGGGGATCCCACATCGTGATGACCAACCCGGACATGCTCCACCTCGGCATCCTGCCCAATCATCACGCCTGGTACAGGACGATCAGGGGACTGAAGTACGTGGTACTTGACGAGGCGCACGTGTACCGGGGCGTGTTCGGCACGCATGTCGCCAACGTCATCAGGCGTCTGAGGCGAATATGCCGCAAATTGGGCAGCGAACCTCAGTTCATCCTGTGCTCCGCTACGATTGCCAACCCCGGCGAGCACGCCGAGCGACTGGTCGGGCTGCCGTTCAAGGTCATCGACGACGACGGCTCGCCATACGGAGGCAAGGACTTCGCGCTGTGGAACCCTCCTATGATCGACCTCGCCAAGGGCGCCCGTCGCTCCACCAACTCCGAGGCCACCCAGATCTACGTCGAGCTGCTCAAGCGGCACACGCGCACGATGACGTTCGTGCGCAGTCGCAGACAGGCTGAGCTGCTGTACGTGTACGCCCGCGACCAACTCAAGCCGTCCCACCCAGTCATCGCCGGACGGATCGCTCCGTACCGCGCCAGCTATCTGCCCGAAGACCGCCGCCGCATCGAGCGAGACTTCTATGAAGGCAGGCTCCTGGGACTCTCCACGACCAACGCGATGGAGCTGGGAGTCGACGTCGGCAACCTGGACGCCACGGTCCTGACCGGCTATCCGGGCTCGATCGCCAGTGCGTGGCAGCAGGCCGGACGCAGCGGACGCAGCGGCGAGCGCTCCCTCAGCGTGCTAGTGGCCCAGGACAATCCGCTTGACCAGTTCCTCATGCGCCATCCAGACTCGTTCTTCGGCAGAAGTCACGAGACCGCGAGAATCTCCCCAGCCAACCCGTACATCATGAAGCCTCACCTGCTCTGCGCGGCGTACGAGGCCCCACTGACGATGAACGACACCGAGTTCTTCGGCCCTGAGCTGCTCTGGTACGCTGATGAGCTGATCGAAGACGACTACATTCACGTTCGGCATGGTCGATGGCACCTTGTGCCTGAGATGACCTACCCGGCCGAACGGGTCAACATGCGCACCGCGTCGGGAGCGTTCTACACGCTGGTGGATGCTGACACCGGCGCCATCCTGGAAACGGTCTCCGAGTCGTCCGCGTTCATGCAGCTTCACCCAGGTGCGATCTACCTTCACCAGGGCGAGTCCTACCTGGTGACCGAGCTCGACATGGAATCGCACACGGCCTACGCTTCCAGCACCGACGCGCCCTACTACACGCAGTCTCGCGACCATACGGAGACGCGCATACTCAACACGTACACGCAGCGCCAGGCGGCGCGCGTCGAGGTGTTCTTCGGAGAGGTCTTGGTGTCAACGCAGGTACTCGGGTTCAAGAGGATCAAGCACCACACCGACGAGGTGCTCGGCGACGAGTACCTCGAGCTCCCCAAGCAGGAATTCGAGACCACGGCGCTCTGGTTCGGCCCTCCCAGGGACACGCTGGACTTCATTCGGTCGGAGAAGCTGGATCTGTCGGGCGGACTCCACGCCGTGGAGCACGCCGCCATAGGCATCCTGCCGCTGTTCGCGATGTGCGACCGCAACGACATAGGCGGGATAACGACGCCGCTGCATCCCGACACCGGCCAGCCGCAAGTGTTCATTCACGACGGCCATCCCGGAGGGGTCGGAGTCTCTGAGCACGGCTACGAGGTAATAGAGGACCTGTGGCGCGCGACGCTCGAAGTCATCGCCCAGTGCCCGTGCGAGTCGGGCTGTCCGTCGTGCATACACTCCCCCAAGTGCGGCAGCAACAACCAGCCCCTGGACAAGCAGGTTGCCCGTCTCATCCTAGCGTCCATACTCGGAGAAGAGTAGGGTGTTGCAACGGTTTGGTCGTAGGGGCGTCCCTTGTGGGCGCCTTGGGCACGACGACCAACGTGGGCAACCACGAGGGTTTGGCCCCTACATGCAGCTGACTATGAGGCAAGGACATAAGTAGTATAGGTGTATGATGGCTGAGACGGTGGTCGAAAGGCCAATTGCGAAATCCGTAATATCGGCGATGAAAATGCCGAGGGTTACGGCTGTTGGAGTGTAGGTGATAACTGCGTATTCGTGAGGTAAAGCAGAGGAAGGAACGCCGTGACAGGACAGACTATGCTGGGCAGGCTTATGGAAGCATTCCCATCGGAGTATATCGGAACTAGCACTACAGACCATAGATTTGAGTTTGGTCCAAGGGCCATGATTTTTGTGCGTATAAGGGATCCCAACATCGCGCGGATTGAAGTCAATTGGTGGTCTAACTTCCTGTCGGCCTCTCCCAACCGAGGTAGAGCAGTTCGCAAAGTTATCAATGACCCTGCGCTTGGCGTTCGACCTTATGTGACTCAGACCAAGGTTGAATGTTTGTTTGGGCCGCACAACATAGACAGGCTGATTGAAGCATTATCGCCAGGCCCTTAGTTTCTTAGCTCGACTTTGTACATAATCTAGACAGAATATGAAAGCAGGGTAATCTAAGCGGACCAAACAACCACGAAAGGTCCCGCTAACGAAAGGTCAGAACCCTGCTAAGGGAGCGCGAAGTCTGCCGCACTACCCACGGACACTACAACACCGATGATGGCGAAGATCGCGTTTTCGCGAGTAAGCCCGATGACGGCGACGATCACCCCGAGACAAAAGATGATGCTCGCGAGCGCGTGAGGGTAGTCTAGTAGCGTCAAGATAACTGGCAGTTTAGGCTAATCGCCTAGAGCTGGCAATCAGGTATTCCTGCGGTCTCTCTGTTGGTGTCCGCACAGTTACCCATTGGACTGCAACAGTTCCTCAACCAACCCTTCAATTGCCCGACAATCCGGACTGAACTTTTGCCAGTTGTTGCGAAGTTCACTGCGGGCCTTAGCCATAGTCAAGGCGTCGTCGCCAATCTCATTCTGGTAAGCATCTATTCGGACCGCCCCGGACTTCTCAGCAGCCTCGCCCATGCTACTGATCTCTACGTGTAATTCATTACATGGGTCGTACTGGGGAATGGGAAGTTTCCAGAGGTGCTTTTCAAGGTCGCGCACACCGTATAGACCCTTGGGCCTGAACGGGGCAACCGCATTTGCGAGAGTCACACTGTTGATAATCGCTAGGAGGTAACGGGCTTCGGAGAGGGTGTCGCAGTGTACTTGATAGAGTTTTTTGTCCAGTATCGCCGAACTGTCCGTGATTATCGCTGCGGTGGGACGCCCGCTCTGGGTATAGGCTATGCGGGTGGTGTGACGGCCTGCCGAACGAAGGTAGTCTAGCTGAGAGGTCAATTTGTTGAGCCAGTTCAAGTTCTGAAACAGCGTTTTCCTGTCGTTCTTGCCTTTATTCTCGTCCCAAAGCACCTCCATGATCTTCCAACGATCCCTCATGTTGACATCCAATGCCTGCACATTGAGAGCGCACCTCATACGACCTACGTGCTGCCCAGTCTCGTCTAGTTTGCATTCCCCGTGGTCAAGTGGGACCGTCATACTTCCCTTGCTGATCGGGAGCACAGCAGTCCTCGGAGGGAGAGTCACGTAGGGGGCCATTGACTCGCCAAGATACACGTCGAAGACGTTGTCCTGGCTGACGACGAATCCATTGAGATCATCCACGCTGTAATTCTTCTTATCCCGACTGCCTATTGCGGGATACGTCTTCAGCGTGTTCGGACGTGCCATCCAGTCTTCATTTGGGTATGCAGTCACAAAGAAGAGCCTGCGGTCGACTATTGTGGGACCCTGTCTGGCCCGTTCAGCGTATGGGGAATGGAAACTTCCGTCGTCATGATGCAGGGTGGAGATCACTCGTGCGACGTGGGGCGACCCGGTAGTTCCCCTCCAGATTTCTACCTTGCCCGGCGCAAGGGGTTTGGCGAACTTGGCGTGGGCAGCTACGTCTCCCCATCCACCTGTGAACGAGGCAAATACGACACAACTCGGTATTGGGAAGAAAGCCTTCGGTTCCAATTCGCTTAAATCCCAAGGATTATTGAAGCTGAAATCACTGCTGATCGCCCTCTTGTTGCCTCTGGACAATCCTTTGGCCTCGTAGTACCCACTTCGCCATTTCAAGTGCTGGCCGCTCCGAAGCGCGCTGTGAGGTAAGACCATGCCGATTTTCCCGTGCGACTTTAGGTAGAGGTCCATCACACGACAGAAGAACAAGGTTGCGATGTCCTGATGAGGCGAGTTCTTTCCACCGGCCCATATCTGATACTGGTCTTTGCTGAGGTTCTCTAGTTCAGACCTGATGATACCGGCACTCTGGCTATATGTGAGCCACGGTGGATTTCCGATTATTGCATCAACCCTCTGAGCAGAGATCACAGCCGGGCGGGACATATTCCGAAGGTAGTATGCCCATACGTGGTCTCTTCCTGCCTCGTGTAGCATTTTCATGTTGGCAATGGTGGTTTCAAGAGGGGCGCGATCCTCCTTTGCTGAAATGTTGTAGGTGTCGAGTACATGGGCGGCGTCATGTTGATTCTCAATGGCGTCTGCGATGCTCAGCATCAGACTGTCAAATCTTTCGACCTCCTGCGCGAGCCTCAAAGGGACCTGAAACACGACCTCCCCGTTTTCGCCATCTAGTAACTCGCCAGTATGCAACTCTATGTAATTCTGGCCAATCAGTTTGCTCTTGTCGTACCGGAGTTGAAGTGAGTCTCCCAGGTGAATAGGGGCGACTATCTCTTCGCCACCCTCGTCAGCTTCTCGGGCATCTAAAATGACGGGTTGACTATTTATCACCCACGTAGCCTTGGCCAACTGAACAGCCACGGGGTGCAGGTCGATTCCTGTAACATTCTCGTGAAGGGCTGCTAATCTTTCACGGGGCGGCATTCCTTCACTGTTAGCGATGAAGTGTTGAATGGCTGACGCGATGAATGTGCCTGAACCGCAGGCTGGATCAAGCACCCTTGTTCTGACTGGGTCTGTTATCAACTCCTCTGTGATTGCCTTGGCCAACCAGCGAGGGGTGTAGTATTCACCCATCTGCTCGCGTTCTTCCGGCAATATTGTGTTCTGATAGAGTGTTGCAGCAAGCTCACCCGGATTCTTCTGCCAGTCGAACCTGGAGACCTGCCTCGCAATTGTCCGCAGGTACTGAGTCTGACCAATCTCAAGAGGCCAATTGAACAGATCAGATTCGGTTATGCCCTTAATCCCGGTGGAGCGCCGAAGGAATACACCATCCAGCAACTCGCGTGGACTGTTCTTGGCGTGATGGTCCACTTCTATGCCGAAGTGGGCCTGTACGATGACAGAAATGAGCGAAGTTAGATAGGTGTGCCTGAGGTAGAGCCAGTCGTTCTTATCGGAGTTGTCAACAGACTCCTCACCCAGTGCAACCTGGAGTAGTTCTTTCCACAGGTTGCGCTTTACCGCGACGGTTGGTAGGTCGCGATTGTTGCGATGCGCCGATGTCAACAGTGCGGTCGCTGTCTTGAACACGCCACTAGTCAAGCCGAAGTATTTGGTAAGGTTCTCGTCACTGGGTGTGATGTTCTGTGCTTGGGTGTCGATTATGTCGGAGAGGTATTCATGCAAACGGTCGCCCTGTTTTGCACTTGAGAAAACCGTGTGGCCGCTCTCTACGACTATAGGAAGTAGATGGTCTCCGACCGACCGTTTCAGGTAGTTCTTGCCATCGGTCAGAATACCGTTCTGAATGCCGTTACCCGCCTGCGCGTTCTCTAGGATGTAGTTGTCCAGTTGCTCAATATGCCCAGGGTCTATGACACCGCCAGTTATGATGTTGCGCTTGAACTCGACATAGGTGTTACGGATGTAGAGATCGACCTTGTTTCGGCTGTCTGCCGCTGGGCGGGTCTCGGTACGGATTTCACTTTCATCTAAGGCGATGTCTGACTGGATCAGGAAGTCCCGAAAAGCGATGCGAATATCACTCTCGGATGCTCCCTCATTATGCTGATCCAGTAGCTTGCCCAAGTATTTGGTCGTGACTGATTTGGTACGTGTTGTCAACTTGCTCCTCGTCGTTCAGTGGATAGCCACAATGGTACTCTGCGTTGCAAAAATTGGACAACCAAAGGGAGTAGGGGGCTGGTGGTTCTTGTGGCGTCCCCATATTGACAGTCATGGACGTTGCGACCATACTCATAGTACATCGACTCTGAGGAGAACGCTGTATGCCCCGCAGGAAACGCGACAGAGGCCGTCCGCTCAAGAACAAATACCCTCCGAGGATTGACGCCTCGCCAGAGGCCATCGCTGAAGCGTTCTTTGCTGTCCCTGCCGACACTCCGGTTAAGGCTGACGCCGACTATCGCTGTGTAGACTGCCAGCGCGAGGTCAACTATCCCGACACGCTCTACAACGACGGTCGGTGCGCGGAGTGCCCTAGAGTAGCCGCCGCTTAACGCCTTGCTCGACCCCCATGAGCGCAGGCGTAATCTGGCACATGCCAGACACCTGATTCTCGAAGCTGTGTTTTCGATCCTAACCGAATCCTATGCTGACGATGAACCGTTGATGACTGTCGAGATTGCCCGCCGACTGGACTGGGTAGACTTCTATGACACCATACGGGATGTCCTTCGAGTTATGAAGCAACGAGGATTTGTGGTTGACCTGAACGAGAGGGGCGGATACCGACAGTGGATGTTGGTCGTGCCAGACGACGATTGACAACCCTGAAAGTCAAGGCCGCTGGCTAAAATTCGCTATAAGTCCCAAAAATTTGGCTATGGACTGCAAGTTCCAAGTTATGAGATCTTCCTGACCTGCCAGCGGATTAGTTCCGCTTCGCCATTTTGCAGTCGCACCAGAGCTGTGGTCTGAAAAATGAGAACGGACATGGCCATATGAAGGGCTATTCGCCCAATGCTCCGAACCTTGTGGGACTCAAGCCGCCTGAACTCTTTCAGCGATTTGAAGACTCGCTCGATACCCTGTCTCTTAGCGTAGAGGTCCTTCCATCGTTGACTGTCACGGCGAACTGGCGGGAACCTGCGCGGGTCGTCCAGCACATTCACCCAAATGTTCTGGCAGTCGTCTGATGGCAGGTATTCGATTCGGCAGCCCCCGTTGACACACCTGTATAGATGGCCGCGCTTGGGATCAGACCTAACGAATTCCATGGGGTGCAGTCCACGGCAGGTTGGAACGCCTTTGACTGTGTAGATGCCATCGTATAGCCGTGCCCTTGAGTCTTCCTTATTTTTCAGGAAATCGCGGATGTGGATGATCGGAGAGTACCCACGTTTAACGGCTTCTTCGGAATTGGCACTTGAGTCGTACCCACGGTCTGCTATCACGTACTTGGGGCTGAACCACGAGTGTTCTTTCTCCGCCTTGTCCAGCACAGGAAGCATCATGTTCATTTCACTCTTCGCGCCGGATGTGACGATCCCGGTGATTGGGATGCCATGGGCTACATCAGCAACTACCTGGTAATTGTAGCCAAAGACAGATTGCTTGCCTGTACTGCTTGCCGCCGAGTTCTTGACGGCCCACGATGCGTCGGGGTCGCTTATTACCTTGCGATTCCCATTCGAGTGAGCCTTGATGACCGTGCCGTCGATGGCGACGTATTCTCCAAAGCCCGGTAGCTTCGTCGCCAATCGGTCGGCCTGCTCGGTCAGACATCCCTCGACAAGATCCGCGTGATCGGACAGCCGCAAAATGAATCGGTTGAAGGTACGACGACTTGGCAATGTGCTGAATCCGCACAGCAATCTGAGTTCGAGGTTGTCCTGGAGCCTACGAATGAGATCGTTCGTACTCGCCATGTTCAGTACGAAACTGGCGACGTATGCCCGCCACAGCGACCTCAGTGGATACCCGCGCCGTCCAGTCCGGCGATACTCCTGTAGGCGGCTGAGTATTGGAGTTGCGTCGATGGCATCAATTATCTCTTTGATTTCAGTCAGCCCCGGCGCCGCTTGAGATTCTGCATGTGTTTCACTACTATTGACAGTGACCATTGGGCTACACCCCCTTTGGTTGGGGGCCGCAGTTTTACGATTTCTCAGGTCATGACTGTGGCCCTGTTCTTTTGCTTACTGGTGCTCAAACTCTCTCGCTCTCAGTTGCCGGATCGCTGTCCCCATAGCACTCTCCTCTCTCGCACCGTTCTTGAGGTCAACACCGTCTGACTCCTCGATGATGGACCAAGTTCCCGCACCGTCTGACTTGAATCTAGCCTTATCCCTCGACATACTCGTTGCCATCTGGCTCTTCTTGTCACGCTTGCGAAACGTGAACCCAGCACGAACAGACTGCTCAAGCAGGTCGTTAAGGTGCAGCGGCCCGTGCTCCTTCAGTGTTCGATACAGAAACATACTCAGACCTCCGTTGACGGTGCGCCGCTTAGACACTGGTGCAACGACATAAGGCTTAGGCTCGACGTGGCTGACCTCCTCCATGATTCTGTCGAACCGACCTTGAAGGTCAGCCCTCAATTGGCTCATCTCCTCCAAGAGATTGTCCGCTTGCTCCAAGAGCGTCCGGCACTGCTCCGCCTTTCCCAGAAGTGCATTCATGTCACTCTGTTGCATGTTGATCCTCCACCCATGCCAAATACCGATACGTGCCTGAAGCGATCTTTTCAAAGTCATCGTGCTTGGCGAGCCTGCTCTGCACTGTGCCGCGCAGATAGACCTTTCGAGACGTAGACATGCCATCCTCAATCAGTTTCTCGGCCACATGCGTAGTGTTTATGATGCCGTCCGCCGTCGCCTCGGCCACACGGATGATTCTGTCGATCTGGTCGTTTGTGCCCGAGTAGTCAACCTCTCGCGCCATCGTCATGTAGCGTATGCGCCGCCCGACTTTGACGCTGGACTCGTCGCCAGTACTCGAGCACTGGCACGCTACGCCTTCGCCGTCTGACCCGGCCTTCAACCTCTCAAACGCCTCAACTGCGCTGTCGATCTTCCCGGCCTCTACCTCAAGTGCCAGTCGCCGAGTCTCAAGATCGGTTATCTCGGTCCTGATTTCGCTCGCTCTGGCTCTGGCCAAGCCGATTAACACGCTTTTCTCCGAGGAATTCATAAGCGGGCCTCCAAACTCACGCTAAATTGCCTGTATTTCCTTGTTGACGGCTCACGTACCTGAGCTGATAATCTGTTGACAGACAGGAGACGGCTCACCACACACAAGAGTCTGCCAAGACAAGAGACCGCCGAGTCACCTGACCTCTGAGTCATCCTGACTGTTGAGTCCACGCCTTGGCCCTGTTCTGTGGAGCGATACCTCCCGGATGTAATGTCCGCGACACACCCTGATTGAAGGCTTCCCAACCGACAGGGGTAGGGGTGTCGCTCTCTTCTTCCCCACTACTGTTATCACGACCCAGCAGGTTTGCCTATGGCCTGTGGGGGTAATTTTGGGGGTCTACAGCATCAAAACAGACGAATCAAATAATACGTGGTTATAATGTAATTGGGCTGTGGGTTAAAGACCCAGATTAAGCCCTCAGAGCCGTCTAAATCTGTCAATATCCTCTGTGGTGATGCGATAGACTGTCAAAATCTAGGGTATGAACAGGTGTTTACACACATTTCTGAAGCATGACCAAGTATGATCCGAACCGAAAATCCGGACGTGGCCAGACCGCACATTTCGCCGCCCTCAGCGCAGGCTAGAAACATTAACCGGAGGAGCAGTCGAACAGTATGCGAGAACTGAATGACCGAGTTGCCATGTGGCAAACCTATGTTCAGACCACTGAGTCTGTCTCCAATAGAGCCGAGTCGATCAACAGGTACATGGCTCTCGTGCAAATTGCCATCTTCTCAAGCTACTTCATCGTGGTCGACCTATCGGCTTGGATGAGCATGGCTATAGGTAGTGGCGGCGCAATTATCGGTGTTATTTGGTTGGCGACGATCTACGGATATATGCTCAACTACAGAACCAAGCTAAAGGTCATCGTAGACATGGAACAGGTGCTACCCGCCAGCCCGATCACTCAAGAGTCAGCCATAATGAAGAAGGCAACTGACCTCCATAGTCAGGATGCAACCTCTTGGAAGTCCTTCTTTAGTGGTGCCCAGATGATGATTGTGGCCGTGGTCACGGGGATTCACTTTATAGCGATGACTTGGTTCGGGTGGCTTCATGTTCTGCCAGGAATCTACCAGCTCTATAACCTAAGTGAACGGAATGAACAGTCTGGCTTGTTATTGTGGCTAAGCATCTGCGCTACTGTCGTCGGTGCTGTTGGCTTACGCTTTATCCGCAAGTTCGATAAGTTCGAGCATCGTGACCAGAACTCAGCATGGTTCTGGACTGGCCTAGCTATGACCATCGCTGGGACAACTTCCGCAGTAACCCTTTTGGTCCTGCGCACATACGAAATTCCCTAATGCCGTTCACTTGATATGGAAGGGCTAAAGCCCAAGAAGTGATTCATAGGAGATCAGTGTGTCATCGAGAGATTACAGGTATGAACGGGACATGGTCGTGCGGCGGTGGTATGGCTCGAATCCCACTGCACGGAATCCAAGACCCTCTCGACAATGGTCCGGTAGCGGGCCTATCGGACCTTCCGATGGCTATGGAATCCAAACTCCCCCCAATCTTCCCATACCATTAGCTGGACACTGTCTCGCATGGAGATACGGACTCAACGCTGAGGGCTACGGAGTTCAGACCATCGACGGCAGGACTGAGCTGGTACACCGTGCAGTGTTTCGGCAGACTAGGCCCGGCGGCATTCCAGAAGGCAAGAATGTCCACCACCTATGCAACCGTCCCTACTGCTTTCAACCGAGCCACCTTTACGCAGGCACTCAGCAGGACAACTCGGACGACTCCCTGCTGTTCAGGTCAACCGACTTCCTCAACGCTTGGGAACGGGCGAATTACTTCCCTTCAGCAAAGGATACGTCCCCTCTAGCCCAACGTCTCAGGAACACCCAAAGGCAGGATGGCACTCACCCGTGGGAACCAATCGAACATACCCCGCAGACAAGATTGGAGAGCTTCGTTTGCGAGCAACACGACCATTCGATACCAGTTCAGGGCGGCGAAACGCGAATATGTAGAATCTGTGATGAATTCGAGGCTTGGGAGGACTTTAGCTTTCAGGACGCCTCTCTTATCGCAGACCTCTGGCCTTGCACTCATGCGGTCCCTGAAATCGTGACTGCCATCTACCAGTCCGAATTTATGAGCGACGATCTGGTGCGTGGTAGGGCCAGTGCATACCGCAGGTGTCACGAGTTAGGAAACAGGCACCCCAATATCAAGGAGTGTGACTGCTTCCCCTGCCAGCAGGATCGACGGGCATTCAAGACAGCGATCTCGGCCATACCCGCCGTAATGCTGAACACCATAAAGTCAGCCGAAGAATTGAGAGAGGACATTCAGGCTACGGTCGCCGCTGCAAACCAATGGGCGATGCAATACCTGGGCGTACTGGTAGAGTTCAGCCCTGAGCAGATCAACAGCCTTCAACAGCATATGGGCATCTGTGCCAATCAGGAGATCCGGGAAACCGAAAAGTCCATCGAGGCCGTTTTGGGCGGGGCACTCTACCACCTGAATGCGATGACTCCCAAGGACGTACTCGCTACCTCCATTTGGAATAGTACCATCTTCAGACGGGCGAACATGCTGACCGCAAGTCCCAACGAGAAAGAGGATTACCTGAATGCCGTTGTCGAGAACGCCGCATCCCTGTCGGAGAGGATGATGACAAGCCTAGAGGCTCGAATAGACATGGATAACGCTGCTGTTGAAGTCCTCGGTGGACTGCTGGTCGGTCTAAGGATTGACCTGATGGAGCATATTCGGTTTCAGGTCATGGGAGTCTCGAGTGCCAGACAGCAGTATCCGCATCCCCACGATGACTGTCTCGCCCAAATACGAGAAACAGGCGCGTGGACTCCAATGGCCCCATCCTCACCATTCAAAGAAGGGGAGGGCTACAGTGCAATCGCCGATCAAGCTCTGCACGACCAATTCTCTGACGTGTTCGACGAGGGAATGGACGGAGAATAATAGGTGAGATAGTCTGACTCGAGCGTTCTTGTACGCTCGGCCAGCAAGCGTTAGACTGTCAACACCTTGGAGTCTCTACAGCTCTTACGGGAAGGAGAAGTATGGTCACAGCTTCACATACAGAGCCTCGCGTCTTCGGCCAGCTGTTGGCAACAAACGTAATCCTGGGGCGTTTGTACTCGTTGCATCTAGCAGAACACCCTTACAGGGTCAGTGTAGAAAGAGAAGTGTTAGAGGAACTCCGCGATAGCTTCGAGGAAATCATTGGAGCAGAACTGGATACCGATGCTCGTCAAGGGTTTGCGGAGATTTTGGAATACTATGTTCAACTGGTTAACAAGGCCCACCCTCTATGAGCGCTGACCCAGCAGGTAGAGAATCCGACCTAACCACGCTGCTTAATCTAGCATCCAGCATGGTGCCATCGGCCACACAAGTAACTCGCCTAGATACCCAGGCAATCAGCAATCAAGTCAACGGACTACATTCAAGAATGGGGTGGGTGGAAAAACTACTCTACGCTGTTATAGGACTCTTAATCGCGACCTACGGCACGACAGCATTCTTCACGTGGCGTCTGGTGGAGCTGTTGGCCAAATCCCCATAGCTCCAGCCCGTCCGTATCGCCCACTTCCCCCACCCCGTAACACAAACCCTCTCATGTGGCTTTCCCTCACAGGGCTTTTGACCCCAGAACGACCGTTTGGCTCGTCCGTACTAAACTCGGCGTTTTGACCTCGCCTCGACTATGGAAAATCCCCTCTCCCTCAGGGAGAGGGCTAGAGCCTGCCCCGTACCCCGATACGGGGGTGAGGGTGAAATCCCTACCTACCTACCAGCCTGACACAGGCTCAGTAGAGCAGCGAGGGTGTACACTCGTGAATCGTTAAGTATAATTCCGAGAGATGGGCCGGTCTGGAAGCACAGTGAAGCGAGTGGACTGAGATATGAATTTCACCTTCGAGCGAGGCTCGGCTGACAACCCCAGGGGCCACGCGCTTATCTACTTCCAGAGCTTCCAGGATGCTGGTGAGCTGCTGGCGACCTACCTGGTGGTGCTGCCAATCCAGGTTGACGTGTCGAAGTACGTTCCTCCGTTTCTGATGAACCAGATCGGCGAAGTGGGTGCGAAGGAGCTTTCCGCGTTTGCCTTCCCACCTGCGCCCGAGCCGGTGAGCAGCTTCGAATACATCCAGGGTCTTGCGCAGGTCCGCGAGGATGACATCATCTTCGGCGGGACGATCTCGACTATGGACGTCACGTCGCTGCTCGGCACGGTCAACGAAGCGATAGGCTGGTACGCCGATCTCTGCTCCGACCAGACCCAGCAGCCGGTCGCGATAGCCGACGAGGACATCGACGATAGCCTGAGCGTCAACGACGTCCTGTACAGCCTTATGAGCGATCAGGACAAGCTGAGCGAGCTGACCCGCCTCGTGGGCAGGCTGCGCGACGCCGTCGGCTCGGGCGACGTCGGCCTGGCCGGTGAGACGAGGTCCGAGATCATGGCGCTCGGACGGCATCTTCCTGAAAGCCACCAGGTCTCCAGGCTCGCCGAAGCCGCCGGCTCAGGCGGCGAGAACGCAGCCACGCTCGCCACCCTCTACCTCCAGCGCTGCTTCCACCTGATGTCCGAAGAGTACGTGAAGCTCGGCCAGGTCGAAGAGGACATCCGAGGGATAGAAGAGTCCGGCGGCTAACGCCGTGCGGGGTCGCCGGGCGACCGGCGTGTTGAGGGACTACGCTCGGGACAGTCGCATTCTCCATGTTTTCCGTAGATTCGCCGGTGGTATGTCGATCACCGTGTGACGGTCAGCCTATTGGGATTGAAAGGCTGATCTATCCACGACCATCTTGCCGCTGAACCCTGTCTCTGCCTTGCATCCACGCAGTTATTGCACCGCCGATGAGTCCGAGCAGGTGGCCCTCCCACGAGACGAATCCGTCCAGCGGCAGTATGCCAAAGATCAGCCCGCCGTAGAAGACCGCAACTGCCACGGCTATCAGGATCGACACTAAGCTCCGCTCGAAGAAGCCGCGCGCGACGAGGTACCCGAAGTAGCCGAACACCAGGCCGCTCGCCCCAATGTGGACCCCGTCCCGTCCCACCAGCCAAACGCCCGCGCCCGCGAACACTGCTATACTATGAAGATCGAGATTGCCAGCAGCGTTCCCGCGCCCCGCATACTCACGAGGCCTCCCAACACCAACAGTGGGCCGGTGTTGGACAGCAAGTGGCAGATGGAGGATGGCTGTGATCTCGTTGGAGCGAGAAGCAACCCCGGTCTGTCCCACAACAGCAGAGTTCTTCTACGCCACACGCTGACGAATGCGATTGCCCTGGTTGCCGGGCGTCGTTCGCGTTGACATAGCTTCGGGCAGAAAATACACTCCGAGTTAGGCATTTTTTGGGCTGAAGGGGGCATGATGGCAAGGAGAAGAGTCGGATATCACGTAAGTCGACCTGGCAGACGCGTCGAGGACCCTCCGGTGGAGATACCGGTGGCGGCCGATCTGAAGTCCGTTCCGGGGACACCGATCCGGGACAACGAGGTCACCTACTACGCGCGTGAGTATCCGCTGGAGAGCGTCGCCGTCGAGCACAGCGCGTCGTCGCTGTGGGCGCTGGACGTACGCGAAGAGGCCGCTCCTAAGACGGCCGATCTGTACCGTCAGCACCAGGAGGAGATCGGGCCGGTCGTCGAGTGGCTCAAGTCCACTGGTGACATGGAGCCGACTAGCGAGCCGACCGGTAGTGACGTGACCGAGGAGATTCGCGCGAAGGCGCGGGAGCTCGGATACGGTGAAGTCGGATTCACCAACTTCGACCGCAGGTTCGCCTACAAGAGCAAGCGCCAGTACATCAAGGGAGACCTGAGAAACGCCATCTGCCTCGCAGTCGAGCAGGACTACATCGCAACTCAGTCGCTTCCGAGCATCGAGGCCGAGACCGCCCACGGGGATACCCATCTGCGGCAGGCTGACATGGCTAAGGAGCTTGTGGACTATATTCACTCGCTCGGCTTCAGGGCGCAGGTGTGGGGACCGACGTGGCACTTCGGCGCGATGATTCCGCTGTTCGTGAAGGCCGGACTGGGCCAGCTAGGCATCAATGGTCAGCTACTGTCGCCGCACTTTGGGTCGCGGGCGAGGCTGCAGGTCATCACAACCAACGCCAACATCACGCACGACAGGCCGGTGGACTACGGAGTCACAAAGTTCTGCGAGATATGCCAGATATGCTTCATGCGCTGTCCGGGCCGCGCCATCAACCAGAACAAGATCTGGTACAGGGGCGTTGAGAAGAGCAAGCTGGACTTCCGCCGGTGCCGTCCGGTGATGACCAGCTACTCCGGCTGCGGCGTGTGCATGAAGGTGTGTCCCATCCAGCGGTACGGGATGCCGCAGGTGATGTCCCACTACATCGAGACCGCAGAGGTTCTGGGCAAGGGGACGGAGAACCTGGAGGGCTACACTCTCGAGGACAAGGGCTACTTCAAGACTGGGCAGCTTCCCAAGTTCGAGCCGGGCTTCTTCGACATGCCGCTCGGCAGGTCTGAAGACCTGGTGATGGACGAGTACCGGGAACGCATCCAGGACGTCAATGGCGACGCCGACGCCAAAGAGGTGGTATGGATGGAGTTCAGGGAGAAGCTGGACAAGGCGCTGGAGCGGCGTAACATCCCGGTGGATATGGGCATGGACCTGGGGGGCTAGGCTGGACTCCAGAAGCACGCAAACCGAAGCCGGTGGAGACGACGCCCAGGACAAGACTCCCTCATCCAACGGCCCGTCGGACAGCCAGGCTTTCGCCAAACTGTATGGCTCGCCATACGGCTGGATACGCGCGAAGGTGGGTGGGGTCTTCTACGGCTGGTGGCTCGTGGTCATCACAGGGTCGGTCATGGTCATCTCGACGACCCCGATGTTCCACGCGATGGGGCTGTGGTTCGTCGCGCTGGAGCACACATTCGGGTGGACCCGGACTCAGCTATCGCTAGCGTTCGCGTTCACGCGAGTCGAGGGGGGAATCCTCGGCCCAGTCGAAGGATACCTGACAGACAGGCTGGGTACCAAGCGGCTCGTCATGATAGGCATGACCATTATGGGAATCGGCTGGCTGCTGTTCAGCCTGGTCCAGGACACGAAGGACGTGCCCGTTCTCAGAGACATGCCGTTCCACGTGCTTCCAGACTTCATGCAGCCGCTGATCCCGCCGCTCACGTTCTATGCGGTTTACATGCTCATCGCGCTCGGCCAGGGACTCGGAAGCTGGCTCCCGCTCATGGCTATGCTGAACAACTGGTTCAATCGTCGCAGAGCGATGGCGATGGGGCTCTCGAACTCAACGAGCAGGGTCGGCACTCTGCTGATGATCCCGGCAATTGCGTGGGCTATCGATCCCGACTTCGAGAGGCTCGGGTGGCGTTTGACCGTCGTAATCATCGGTATCGCGATCTTAGTTATCAACCTGCCACTGTCTACGCTCATTCGCAACAGGCCGGAAGACTACGGACTACTGCCAGACGGAGACAAGCCAGAGGAGACCGACGTCGGGTCTTCAGACGGGAAGTCCGAGGAGACGGCGTCGAGGCGTGCCCCGGAGCAGGTTGACTTCACCTGGCAGCAGGCTCTGCGAACACCCGCGTTCTGGCTTATCAGCGTAGGGCACGGCTGCACGTCCATGGTGCTGATAGCAATGATGGCGCACCTGGCGCCGATGATGACGGACCGAGGGTACAGCCTTCAGACGGCGGCGTTCGTCATCACAGGGTACACGGTCGTGTCGATGCTGTTCCAGATCATCGGCGGCTACTTCGGGGACAGGGTGCCCAAACGACTCGCGCTGTTCGTGTTCACGTGGATCCAGGCATCGGGGGTGTTCCTGCTGACCTTTGGGCCGGCGACTCTGCCAGTGGCTTACGGATTCGCGCTGCTTTTCGGCGCCGGGTTCGGAGGCCGCAACCCGCTCACGGTGTCCATCCGCGGCGAGTACTTCGGCAGAAAGTCGTTCGGAATGATCATGGGTCTGTCGCAGGTGCCGATGAACATACTGCTGCTCGCCGCACCGGTGTTCGCGGGAGTCGTCTATGACAAAACCGGCGAGTACACGATCGCGTTCGGCGTGCTCGCGAGTCTCAACATGCTCGGCGGGCTGCTGTTCCTGCTGGCGAGGCGTCCAAGACTTACGCAGCCTGCCCGATCAGTCGCGCGGGCGTAGGAGGTGATTCAATGCCGATCGTAGACCACAACAACGCTCCTGAGGTGCCTTGGAGGCCGAACTACCGCAAGTGGCTAATCACGCAGGAGGGCGACGGCACGACCTCGACGGATGCGTCGATCAGCGAGGTCGGGCTCGGCACCGGAGCGCCGCTGCACACCCACGAGGACGACGAGTTGATCGTGGTGCTGAGCGGCACGCTGAGCGTCAGATACGGGGACGAGACGCACGAGGTGGGCGCTGACCACACCATCGTCGTACCGCCCAACGTGCCGCACGGGTTCACCGCGATTGGGGACGGCCCAGCCACGATCATCGGGATGTTCCCGGCCAAGGACCCGTTCCTGAGGACGCGGTTCATAGAGGGTGGCCCGCCTGAGGTGCATAGGTAGGGGGGCGTAATCAGATGTTGCCTGGATCAATTACGGACACTGTTGCACTGCCAGTCATACCTTCCAGTCGCAGTTCGCCCTTAGCTCGGATCAACCTAGCACGAGTGTCTTCGGCAACTTCCTGGACTTCCTTCGCCACCTGGGGGTTTTGGCCGAGCTCTAGTTGCAGGGCCGTAACCAGTGGTAGGAGCGTCCCAGCAGCGGGAGACAATTGAATCAACTCGAGGGCGCGACCCAGTCCGATGCCGTTTACATAGTTCACAACAGCATCAAGGGTACGATCTGGCAGGTCTTGTAGCTCAGCTAAACAACGGAGCAGCAAGGAGAACTCTGACTCACTAGCCGTACGATCCATCGGGCCCAAGAGAAGCGCCTTCCACACCAGTGCCATGGCTCCCAGCACAGCGAACTCAGGGGCGGGAGTGGGGCCGCACCTCTGTACAACCTGGTCAAAAGCCGTTAGAGCCTCACTTGGCCGGCCACTTCGTAGGAGTGCTAATCCCTTGACATGGAACAATTGGGTCAGTACGAGACTGCCGAATTGTTGCTCCTCAATCACATCAAGATTGCCCAAGGCCTGATTGCAAGTATCCAGTGCGGTCTGAAAGTCGAGCGATTCCATCAGAGAAACAGCTTTCGCAAGTGACCCAGCCGCCACCAAAAAGGAGAAGTGGCCGCCTCTACGGATTCCAACCAAATTCAAGAACTCGTCGCTGACAGCTATGGACTCACTCAGTTTGCCGATCTTCCTAAGCAATAGAGATTTGCCTAAAAGTGCCACAGACAACAGGGAATGCCTTTCGAGAACGTCATCAGGTCCAAATCCCTTTATCACTCGATCGTAGATCTCAAGAGCCTCGCCGTTCCTACTGGCCTTTTCCAATTCTTGAGCTTCTGTGATCAATGCGTGGGCCACTTGCTCCGGGAAATCATGGACGAGGTCAGACATATATGCACGCTCGAAGAGTCTCCTAGAGATGTCGTCAGAATCAAGTGGTGAGTACAGGCAAACCATGAATGCGATCAATGCCCTGACCAGTCGGTCGGTGCCATCCCCCCTGCGCAGTAGATAGTAGATATTGTAGAGACGCTCTGTTAGGTAATACTGCCTGCGGCGGGGTGTTCCACCTTCAACTGCGACGACGCCACGCTGAACAAGTCGTCTGAGCTGTGCGCTGCAGGCGTTGGTGTCGAGACGAGACTGGTCGCCCACTTCCCTCGCAGTCGATGGCTTCCACAGTCGGGCCAGCGCGAGATAGACACGGCGCTCCTGCGGAGGTAAGGCCTCGAGGTGGCTCTTGAAGTACTCGGTGTGCTCATCAATCAAGTCGAGCAGATTATCTCTGAGAACCGCGAACGAACCCTCCGCACCAAATCGGGCTATGATCGTGATCAACCGGGGGCTGCCGCCGGTGAGTATTTCAAGAGGCCTTACCGTGTCCCCATCGGACGGCTTTCCTGAAACTGTCCGCCAGAGCGCCTCACACTCTGCGGTGTCAAGTGGGCGAAGGGAGAGAACGCGAAAGAGGTCGTAGAGCGCGTGCTCGGGGCTATCGATCTCATGGAATCGGCTCGTTGCACTCCCGAACAGGATGATCCGGGGCTCGGTCTGGAGCGTCTTGCGTAGCTGCCAGCCGACGTCGGGGTCGCTCATGTCAGAGAAGAGCATGTTGAGGTTTTCGACGACTAGTAAGAGCCTCTTTTGATGTTGGTCAGCGAAGTCGAGTAAAGAGCCGAGACATCGCTCGGCGAGCGTGCTGTCATCCGAGACGGTCCTGAGATCTTCGTAGCTCAGGCGGAGGCTGGCCTGCTCATCTTCGGGAGCCTGCTCGGCCAGATGAGCAAGACATTCCAGCCAGAACTCGCCGCAGGTACCTACCTCGTAGCTCTCCTCAGCAAAGACCACTGGATAGATGCCTGACAGGACAGGGTCACGCCGTACCTCAGCAGCGACACGCAGAAGTAAGTGTGTCTTGCCGCTTCCTCGGGGTCCGATGACCAGTGAGTGTGTGCTGGAGCTACTGCCCATCTCCCGCAGCGACTCGACGATCGATTCGAATTCGTGAGTGCGCACGCAGAACGACTCGATGATCTCATCGTCGGTCAGGAACCCTGGGTTGTATTTCTTGACTGCAACTGCCATTGCTGAGCCTAACCTCCGGACCTATCTCTCGGAAATCGGTGTGAAGTATTGACCGTGGCGCGCAAGCCACCAGTCCTGAAGAAGTCCGGAAACGAAACGGTAGCCCTCTTTCTGGCGCTCTATGTAGCCATCGTGCTCCAGTGAGTAAAGTATGTCCTCGATCGGGACTAGCTCATTTGATTGCGAAGACGATGCGTTTGCGACATGAAGCTGGATAGCTTCGTGCGTGAGGAGACCGTCGTTGACCGCCGCCTCGGTGAGAAGATCAAGGGCGGTCCTGTAACTCTCGGTCCCGAGCGCCATCCTGAGTCGCACCTCGTAGTGCTCCAGGTCGATCTGCCCCCTGACACTCAGCAGATCGCGTTCGTACACCATCTCGACATCATCGATTGTCGCCGCGCTCCTGCCGCCCCTGCGCAGGTGCTCGTGAATGCTGTCGAAGAACTGCTGAACGTGGTGGGGAACGCAGCAGCGCAGACGGCGACACATCTCACGTCGCACGTTCTCCGGGAGGTTCAAGTCGTAGTTGCTGGCCAGAGCGCCGAGGCAGTTGACCGAGACCTCGTGGCTCCAGGGGTGTAGCTCGAACGGTGAGAAGATGTTTGCCTGGGCGCTGAGACCTGCCTGCCTGAGAATGGGTTCCAGACCTATACTCCCGGAGACTATCAGGCATACCTTTCCACGGTGTGCCTGCCCATTCCTGCGCAGCCAGCTCAGAAACTCATCTGCGGCCTTACGTCGCTCCGAGGTGATTCGGTAGTTGTGTCCCTTTACCATCCTGTTGACGAGTATCGGGAGCTCGTCTATCGCGAGTACTACGTGCTTATCATTCTGCGCGAAGGCCTCGAAGACCTGATCGCCGCTGCGCTGCCAGTTTCCGGTGTCCATGCTAGCGCGGAATTTCAGCCTCAACTCGGAGACTTCAACCTCGTCTATGTGACCGCGAATATCTCGCAGACGGTTGGCAAAGCTGGACCAGATGCGGTTTCGAACATTCCTCAGAGGTTGGGCCTCGGTAGCAATCTCGGCGACGGCATCGGGCGCGTCGTTGGCGGCCTCGAGATCGACGAAAACGGTTGCGAATTCGCCTTCGTCATCCAGGCGACGCAGCATCTCGCGCACGAGACTGGTCTTGCCCATGCGTCTCTGCGCGGTCAGCAGCGTGTGGGTGCTGTCTTGAACCCGCTCCCTGAGCGCTTCGAGCTCGGCCTCCCGGTCGAAGAAGCGGTCTCCTTCGACCCAGTTTGCGCCAGCTTTTCTGAGTTGTGTCTTCATGTATTCAGAATACTATGCCAACAATATTGTTGGCAACAGAATTGTTGGCAATATAATTACCAATCAGCAACCAGCATCATGTGCTTGGGAGCGGGAGTCATCAGCTCGATCGGGATCGGGCTGAACGTGCTGGAACCGAGCGCCCAGAGGACCTCTAATTCGGTCGGGCCGGAGGGGGACGTGTACTCCACGCGCAGGCCGTTGTGGCCGGGGGCGAGGTTGATCTCGCCGGTGGTGCCCGTGTCGTCGCTGGGAGGGTCCTGGGCAACGAGCCGGTCATTGACGTAAAGGGAAATTTCGCCGCTGTGGGTCCGGTTGACCTTGAACCTTTGAGGGCCGGGCATGTCGGTCTGAACGGTACCGTCCCAAATCGCGCTGTAAGGATAGGGAACGACCGGCGCGTAGTGGAACAGGTCCATCGAGGGGGTTATCTGCATTGCGTCGGGGACGCCTGAGGTGCGGTCTCCAGCGAAGAAACGTCCGGCCAGGCCCACGGGCCTGACCGAGCCACGGTACAGCCTGCTGAACGGGATAAGCTCAGGGTCTCCGTCCTCGTTCAGCCACAGCACGCGAACGGAGCGGTCAGGCGATTCTACGCCGGCGGCTATGGACAGCGAGTGCAGGCCAGCCGCAAGAATCAGCCGAGCGGCCGTCCTGTCAGAGTCCAGGACTCGCAAGCCGTTCAGGTCAACGACTGTGCGCGGACTGTCCAGTCTGAACTCGTACTCGCCGTATTCGGGGATGTGGAGGGAGCCTGTCAGCGTGACTTGATAAGGATACTCCCCAGGCCCGGCGTCGGGATGCCACGACGAGTCTGTCACGGTATTGCGCCGTCCCTGGACCTCGATTCCGTCCACGACGTATGTGGCGTCCAGTCCCTGCCTGTCGGCAAGCTGCTCGCGGCTGACGAAGCCGGTGTAAAACATCGGATCGCCGCCCGTGGGCGCGGTCACCACTCGGAACTCGGCGTCCGGGTAGTAGGTACGCATGACCTCCCAGAAGCCGCGTTCGCGCGGCTCGAAGTACGCGGCTGCGCCTCTCCAGACGAGCGTCGAGTCGAGCGGTAGAGTCTCCGGGGCCTTCAGCACCTCCACCCTGGGATGGTTCGCCAGAAGAGTACCGGTCAGGCCGAACAGGAACTGACGTGACACCCACAGCGAGTATCCGAGCCTCTGTCGCTCGATCTGGCTGCGGGCCATCAGCGTCTCGTCGGTCGAGAATGCAGCGTACACCCTGGGGTCGTTCGCCTGGTCGCCGAAGTAGAGGTCCACGTTGAGATACGCGACCGCGCCCAACAGGGCGAGGACAGCCGGCAGCGCGAGTCGTCTGACGATGCCCCACGGGACGTCTCTCCACGTCCGCCACAGGAGGTCAATGACCAGTGCGGCCAGCGCCGCGACTGCAGGAATCACCAAAATCGACCGCAGCGACTGCGGCGCTTCCCACGGCACGGTCAGGACACCGGGCAACACCATGAAGAACACCCAGAACGGCAGCGCGAACAGCGCGACGAATCGCCACCGGGTCAGGGCTAAGAAGAACCCCAGAATGAACAGCGCGCCGGTCACGCGGTCCAGCATCGGCGAGTTGGGCAGGTTGTGGCGGGGGTTGGGGTCGCCCTCGAAGTTGAACATGAACACGTGACTGACGAGGCTGGAGCGAAGCTGGCTCGCCCACTCCTCTCTTGGAGTCAGGTTGAACAGCGAGGTCGTCTCGGTGCGCTCGAAGAACTGCTCAGAATCGTCCATCGCGAACTGTATGACCGGAGCGGCCACAAACAGGGCCAGGAGCGCCATTGTCGCTACATTCGCCGCGAAGACTCGGATGTTGGGTCTGGCGGTCAGCAGGTGCAGCAGCAGTATGAAGCCCACCACGAGCGGGAACATCCTGAGAGGCGCGTAGAACCACATCCCTAGTCCGAGGGACGCGCCGGCGAAGGCGTAATCGGACGCGCGTCCGGTGCGTATCGCGCGCAGCGTAAGCCACCCGGTGAGAGCCGCGAAGAGCACGCCGGTGATACCGTGCATTCCGATGCGGCTCCAGTTGATGTCCCAGCGCATGACTGCGACGATGAACGCAGCGATCAGCGCAGCCGAGATGCCAATTGCGTGGCGGACGAACAGGTACGTGGCAACAACTCCGAGCAGTCCGAACGCGGCAGCCACGAGTCTCGGAGTGGTGATCGCTACACCTGCCAGCTTGACGACTGCCGCAATGGGGATCAGGAACATCGTCGGGAGGTTGGTGGATGGGGCGTAAACCGGGATCTGGCCGGGGTCGCGGGCATAGTGACGGGCCTGGAACAGGTTGTCGGCCTCGTCGAACCAGAGTCCGGCGGGTAGGTCCTCGAGGTTGTAGAGTCGCAGGCCCGCCGCCAGTATGAGAATGGCAAGCAGCGCAAGCCATGGAGCCATTGCACGCAGTCCGCCGATGTGTAGTCCGCCCGCTGCTTTCAGTCTCAGTACCAGCGCAGTCCACCGACCGTCGATGGTGGGAATGGCGGCAAGTGCGAGCGCGACCGCGGCTCCGAAGGAGTACCAGGCGAGCGTCAGGCTCTCACGCTCCTCGTGTCCGAAATTGCGGAGGGCGACGTACATCAGGGCGATAGCACAGACCGCCGCGAACGCCCCAAGCGTTCTCTCATTCAGATCGACAGTGAAGCGGGCGCCGGGGCCTGCCGGGAACCTGCCGAAGCTGAGCGTGGCCAGCTCTGGGCGTTCGACTTTGTCATCTTGCGATTCCGACGGCTGCGTGCACCGTGTGTCTGCCAAGACCAGACAGGCGATCGCGATGACGAGAGGGGCCGCAGCCCACTTTATGTCGTCGGTGCGTATGAAGTGATCGGCGAGGAGCGCCAGGACAACCGCGGACGCTACGAGCGTAAACCTGATGGCATCGACGCGGCCGCCCGTCCCGTCCCGCGCCTCGCCCTTCACTCCCCTCCTCCCGGGAATGTGAAATAGAGAATTATGAATTGTGAGGATCGGGAGGCAAGGATGGCGGGAGCTAAGAAGTCAGAACTCTCACTCTCCACTCCAATTTCACTATTCAACATTCCCAAATTCACTACTCTTCACCACGCCGATTTCGTACAGATGGCGGACCTGGTCCGGGGTGTAGCCGAGGTCGCCCAGGACATCGCTCGTGTGCTGACCGAGAAGCGGCGTCGGGCGACTTGGCAGAGTGGTGGAGCCATCGAACGACACCAGGTTCCCGCTCAGCTTCACCGGGCCATGCGTTGGATGTTCGAGCTCGGTGGCCATCTGGTTCGACTCCGCCTGCGGATCGCTGAAGAACCCGTTGACGTAGTTTTCGACTATGGGTGCGCAAGCAATGCCGTGATGCCTGAGAGTCTCCAGCGCTTCGAGGACCGTCATATTGGCAAAGGCGCGCTCCGCCTGTTCGGTGCTCGTCAGCCATGCCATCGGTCCGGTCGCCGCGTTGTTGAGCTCGGGCGAGTCGGCGGCGACCGTGATCCAGCCGTCCGAGGCGCTGTACACGCGGCGAAGCGGACCGGTCCCGTACTGGTCACTGTCTGGCAGCGGTCTGGGCGACTTGCCCTCATAGCTGAAGAAGCCGTCCGCGCAGACCAGGGCGCCGGCGGCGAGCAGGCTGGTGTTGACCTGCTGGGCGATTCCGAGACGTTCACGCGCCACTAGCGCCAGCACAGTGCCAAGCGCGCCAAGTGCGCCTCCAGTGTAGTCACAGGGCGCGAGGGCGCCCAGGTACACCGGAGGGCCGTCGTAGCCGCCCTGGGCGTGCTGGAGTCCGGTGATCGCCTGTGCGATCGGATCGACTCCCGGACGATGGGAGTATGGGCCGTCCCATCCGTAGGCGGTGACGTGCGACTCGATCAGGTCGGGGTTGAGCTCCTTGAGCGTAGCGCTGTCGAGTCCCATCCGGTCGGTCGCGCCGGGGCGCATGTTAGCGAGAATGGCGTCGGAGGTGGCCGCGAGGCGTCGGGCCACGTCTTTGCCCTCGTCGGTGCGCGTGTTGACGGAGACCGACAGCTTGTTCGTGTTGTACGAGATAAACCCCGCTCCGCCCGCCGGCCTTGAGATGTCGCCGTCGAGGGACTCGAACTTGACCATCTCCGCGCCGAGGTCGGCGAGCAGACGTCCGGCGACGGGACCGGCGATCACGTTGGTCATCTCCATGATCCTGACGCCGGAGAGCGGGAGGTGTGGCGGTCCGCCCTCCCCTGCCCCTGGGTTCCCGCTTTCGCGGGAATGACGAGGGGGTAGAGGCTCAGGACGAACGGCAGGGTCTGACCCTCCGAGCGGCTGAAGGGCGCGCGGGCCGCGTATCCGTCCAGGTGTCGCGGCGAGCTTGATGGGGAGTCCCATCATCTCGGTACCGCCCAGGGCAGGGTCGTCCACCTGATGGACGAGGCCGTCGTGGATGATCTGAGGATCGGACATCGCGTGCTGCGCGCTCCTGGTGAGGTCGCAGGGTACGTCAGCGGCCCACAGCTCCCTGATCCACTCATCGGAGGGCCGGGACCGGATCTCGTCGGCTACCATGTCGAACAGCCGCTTGCGGGCGTCTTCGGTTGCGGGCCAACGGCCGTCGCCGAATTCGGGATTCGACGCGATGGCATCCGCGACTCCGATCACGGCTGAGGCCAAGTCAACGAATCCGGAGTGGATGCAGCCGATCTGGAGCCACTCGCCGTCGGCGCACTCGAACACGCTGTAGAAGGGTCCGCCGCCCTGGGGGGACGTAAGAACGTTGCGGATGGGTATCGCTTCGTTCACGGCCTTGGGCGTGTACAGCAGCGCGCCCGCCATCAGGGATGTCTCGACTCGCGTGCCGATGCCGGTCTTCTCCCGGCGGTACAGCGCTGCGCAGATGCCCAGGGCCGCAAGCAGAGCGGCTCCAACGTAGGCCACGGGATGCACCACGTGAATCGGCCCGCCGCGGTAGGACGGCTGACTCGCGAGAATCCCGGTGCGGGCGGCGACGAGGTCGTGATCGGCAGGCTCATCCTTCAAAGGGCCGTCGGCTCCGTAGGCGGTGATCGAACAGTGGACGAGGTTCTCGTGGCCTGACCTGAGATCGTCGATGCCAAGCTGCTTCCTCAGCGGCGAGCTGGGCGCGAGGTCGTCGATCGCAACGTCCGCGTCGGCGCATATCTCTCGGAGCGTCTCGTGGGACATGCCTGGGTCGAGGCGGACTACATCCTTGCCGCGGTCGTACACGGCGAAGATGTCGGGGCGGCGGAGCACGTCCTTGTCTCGGAAAACTACGCGGACGACGCGTGCGCCGTTGTCGGCCAGGAACATCGAGGCGAGCGCTCCCGCCAGACCGGTCGATAGGTCTATGACTGTGATGCCGTCGAGGGCAGATGGAGGAATGTCTGAACCGGGATTCATGGGATGACCTGGGCGGGCACAAGACCCGCCCCTACGAGATGAACGGCGACACTTACTGGGTAGCTATTGTGTTGAGGTCGCTCTGCGGTGTCAAGGATGCGAGACTCAGTGAATCGGGAGTGCGTCGAAACGCATCTGAATAACTGTGAGAGTGGCAGCGGCCACTGACAACTGCACGGCGCAGTTGATGTAGAATCATTCTATTCCAAACCTGACCCAACCTGGAGTAAGCAATGCTCAACAAGCTCGGACATATCACAAGACTCAACCCGGACCGTGTGCGGCCAGACGCGCCGCCGGGCCAGTTCGTCACCGACAAGTTCCCGGTGCTGACATTCGGACCGACGCCTCGAATCGACCTCGATGCCTGGCAGTTCCGGGTGTCCGGTCTGGTAGAGGATGAGATCACGCTGGACTGGCAGCAGTTCAACGATCTTCCGCAGGCGACGCTCGACGCCGAGTTCCACTGCGTTACCCAGTGGAGCAAGCTCCAGAACACGTGGCAGGGCATCCTGTTCACCGATGTCATGAAGCTCGTCACGCCCAAGCCGGAGGCGAAGTTCGTGATGGCGCACTGCTACGGCGGGTACACGACGAACGTCTCGCTCGATGTGCTGCTCGACGACGACGTGCTGTTTGCCCACTCTCACGACGGCGCCCCGCTGACGCCGCAGCACGGAGGCCCAATGCGGCTGGTCGTGCCCAAGCGGTACGGATGGAAGAGCGCGAAGTGGGTCAACGGCATCGAGTTCATGGCCGAGGACGAGCCCGGCTTCTGGGAGATGCGCGGCTACCACATGGAAGGCGACCCCTGGAAGGAAGAGCGTTTCTGGAGCAGCCTGACCTATTAGAATAGTGAATTTGGAATTGTGAAGGGCGAAGTGTAGGCTCTCATCTTAATTCCCCATTCACAATTCGCTATTCACCATTCCCCCAAACTCAGGCGGGTCGCTGTGCTCGATCACGAGGTCGGTGGCTTGGTGGAAGCGCATGAAGTCCCGCATAGCCCGCGCGACGGAGGACGCTAGACGACCGCTGGGTCGGACTCCGGGCTCCAGGTAGAGCTTCTTCAGCCGCAGCACGCCCGCGCTCCGTTCCAGCTTGGGGTCGAAGCGGCCCACCAGCCTGTCCCGGTCCAGAATGGGCAGGCAGAAGTAGCCCCAGATACGGTCAGGCTCTCGCTTGTAGCACTCCAGCACCTGTTTGAACTTCCAGAAGCTGGCATCCCGGTCTTTCGCCCAGAACAGGCTGTCGAACGGGTTGAGAAAGGTGGTGCGTCGGGGCTTCAGATCGCCGTCCGCAGCTTGGTCGAGCAGAGGCAGGTTGTCACGGTGGACGAGTAGGTCGTGCTCCTGCCTATCGGCCAGCGTAGCCCGGACCTGGACGAATGTGCCGTCCGCGATTAGCGACTCGATGATGGGTTTCGACTCTGTGCGCTTCATGTGGAAGTAGTCTCCGACCTGTACCGGTGCGCAGACGCCGATCGCCTTCATCGAGATGTCGAGCAGATGGGACAAAGCATCGGTCTCGGTCGGCTCGGTGCGGTCCACCGACTCCGGCAGCACGCGGTCGCGGACATCGTAGATGCGCTGGAAATTGACACGGTTCGAGATAGCCAGGTCGCCGACGTTGTACAGGTGCTCAAGGGCAATCTTCGCGGCATCCCAGTTCCACCATGTGCCGGACTGCTTTCTCTCGGTGCGGAAGTCAGCGGGACGCGAGGGGCCGTTGGACTGGATCTCGGAAAAGATGGATCCAAGCAGTCTGGCATTCTCGGGGTCTTGCGCCCAGGTGCGCCGCCAGCCGGCGCCGCCGCTCCTGTGTCGGCGCATCATCGGCATGAGATAGCGGTACTGGGTCAGCGGGATGATGCAGGCGGCGTGCGTCCAGTACTCGAACAGACGTCGGTCGTTGTCGACCAACGTGCTGCCGTCGTCGAACAGCAGAGAGTCCAGATGATCGGGGTCGTACGTGCCGAGCCTGCTCCACAGGGTCAGGTACTGCGCGCGTCTGACCACCTGGAGGGTGTCGATCTGCACCCATCCGACGCGCTCGACGGCGGAGTACACGTCGTCGATGCCGGGCTGTCGGCCTCGACGCATGGGGTCCGCAAGGCCCTGCGTGTGGAGTGCGAGGGCACGGACGGCGGCGAGGGGGTAGGCTGGGGTCAAGGTCATCTAGTCCGGGCAGTCAGACTTGGAGCGGAATTCTGCACCAGATAGTACTAGCACACGCTCACCTGTAAGCTCTAGCTGCTCTCTCCCCAAACCAACCCCAGAAATGGAACTCTCCCACTAATATGTATCCCATTCGTGATACAATACCTGTGCATCTGTACATCCGTGGAGGTGTCAAATGGCTAAAACCGAAATGATACGTGCCCGTGTTGAGCCGGAGTTGAAACGAGAAGCCGAAGACCTCTTCTCGGCTCTCGGGCTATCGACGACTGAGGCCATAACTCTCTTCTACAGACAGGTGACGCTGCACCAAGGACTGCCCTTTGCGGTCAGGATACCCAACGAGGAAACTGTCGAGGCTCTGGAGCAGGCTCGAAATAAAGAGGGCCTAACCGAGTACGGCAGTCTGGACGAGCTCAGGGCCAATTTGGAATGAGCTAAAAGTGCACAGCTTGAAACGACCGTAGCGTATATGATGGCTTGAGTGTAGGAAATGTGAACATCGTCAACTGAGTCGCGATGATACCAATGCGGACATATGATGCTGTGTAATCAAGCTACACCTGAATCTATTCCCGCTGCATCGGTTCCACTCTCAATCGGCTCCCGCACTAAAGCCCGCATCACCACAATTATGAGCAGCCATTCCCGTCGCTCCCATATGAGCCTCCGCGACACCATAGACAAGAGCTATATCCCAAGGTAGGCGCCTCAGTGGCAGACCATTCCCTCGACAGCTACGGACTGATTCAATCATCGCACCAGAGCATCCGATAGAATTCTTCAACCCGTTCGTATGTGGCACGGGCCAAAGTACCGCAGTTCTTGACCTCAGAAATTGCTGCTGAAACAGTCTCGTCTGCTACATCAAGTTCATTCTCCCTAGGTAGCGTGATTGGCAAACGTTTGAGGTAATTTGCCGAGTTATTGGCAGTGCCATTGATTCCGCGGATAAGGGTGGTTGCGAGCTGCGTATTCAAAAAACCCAGCAAATATCGAGATAACCGTTCATCATGCGGGAACACCCCAACAATGCTCTGATCAAAGATCCTGTAGTTCAAGTAAGCAGCCGTGAGATGTGCTGAAGCCACCATTGGCACCGCAATTCCTTGTCGGAAATAGTATCCGGCGTTCTGGAATCTCGCTGGGTTCTTACCTTGTCTCCTATATTCCTGAACAGCACATTTGCTCCAATTCACGTACCATTGGGTAGCCTTAACGTACGGGAATGCTCCTCCTCGCACTATTGGTATGTAGTGTCGATGGTTGTCTATACCACCCAAAGGGGGATTGTGCACTTCCAAGACATGGGCTATCTGTCCAACATCCACATTTCTATGTCCGGTAGAACGAGGGACACTTGAATCAGCTCGTCGTAACCATCTTCGATTATTGCCGGAATAAAACCCTGTCTTGATATCAGCTACATCACCTAGGAGTTGGTCCACCCTCGATCCTAAGACAATACCCGTATCTCGTGCCGGGGGCCTCAAAACAGCATGTGGCCCAGCTAAGACTTCATTCTGTGACAGCCAAGTTACATTGGAACCACTTTTCCCATGTGGGCGTCTCGTCAAATCCTTCAAGGCCCTTGAGTCTGTGATCTGGTCGTTAATCCTGATGCTACTCTTTTCTGATGGGATTTCCTTGTCCAGACTGACAATTGCGAGACCAGAATATCCAAACTTTACACCTGGAAAGAACTGGGATGGGAATAAGGTGATTTCTCTGATTGTCGCTTCCTGCAATAATGTGCGTCTGAGAAATTCGTGCCGATTTAGCCACAGAAAAGTATCTGGCACTATGAATACGAAGCGACCTCCCCGGCGTAGTAGCCGCAGGCAGTGGAAAATGAAGACTGAATAAGTTTCCCGCACATACAATCCAGGATAGCGGTTCTTTAGCTGCAATCTCCGATCTGGCGATTGCCATGCACCGTAAGGAGGATTGGCTATGATTCGAGTAAATGCATCTTGCTGATCAAAGAGCGGAAAACTTCCAAGATCCAAAGCATCCTCGCAGGTCACTGCCACATTGTGAGATCGGTGAAATCGCCGCCGTAGATAGCTGGCCGCGTGCTCGTCTCTTTCAGAAGCTCGAATTCTTGCTCCTGGGAGTTGATCCAAAACTCCAGCAACTAAGTCGCCATGACCTGCACAAGGTTCCCAGACATAGTCATCCGGGCGGCAATCTAGACGCGACACCATAAAGTTCACTATATCTTTCGACGTAGTGTAGTGCGCTTGCTTCGCGTCGCGATTTCGTTTTGGTCTTGATGTTACCAACTTAGGTACTTCGTAAGCTCGTTAGCTTCAAGGTATTCTAATGTTGACTGTTCAAGGTCAGATTGCCAGATGATGTTCTCTTGAATCCACGACCCGAGATCGAAACCCGATAGAGTCTGGAGTCGTGAGTATGCATCCCGACCACAGTAGACATCCCATAGACCTGAATTCTTGAGAATCTGAAGATAGTTGTTGTTCTCATCTTCAGACGATCTCACCAGTAGTGAGCATTGGTAGTCTTCTGGTTCTATATTCTGGTACACACTGGCCACCAAGAGTAACCGGTTTGTGTTTCCCTTCTCATTTGAACCAAAACCGCTCTTGAAATCTATTACGTGTCTCTTTGTTCCTATCTCAATGTGAAGATCAAGCTCCAGCTTGATCTCGCCTGATGTGACCAATTGCCACACTTGATTATAGTAGTGAATTAGAGACTCCTTATCCGATTCATCAATATTGAGTCGTTCTATAAAATCACGCACTTCACGAGCAAGCCGATCTCTGACTTCCCGAAACAGCGGAGGAATGAAAAGTGAAACGTCATCGTGAATCGGGAATTCGAAGCACACAGCACAAAAGGGTTCCCAGAGTTCGCCTACGCGCCGTGAGAACGCCATGTATTCATATGGCCATTGCTCATTACGGCTCTCAATCATCACCACGTTTGAACAGTGCATCACTAGGAGGACGGTGGAAAGCGTGTCTAGGTTTGTCCATTGATCCTTACGTGCTTGCTGACGAATCATTCTTGTCAGATGTTCGCGTTCCCTGACGACTGCACGATTGATAGCTGATGCCCGTTGCCTGTACTGACTAACACCGTACCTTTCACGGATTTCAGACAGATACTCCGCAGACCTTTGTCGTATGTACAATAAGAGGTCTTCCTTCTTGAATTGCAGACTTCTATCTATCGAAAGACTCGTTGCCATTTCCGACTCACTGTAATGCCAAGAAACTGTAACCAAGAAGTTCTGTGATCGGCGTCTTTATAGTATACGTAGTCGTTTGACAACTTGTGAACCTTGCTCAATCTAAGCACGATGCCTCTCCTTCAGGGCTATGCCCAAGGGCAGGAGACCCTCAAGCCTCTACGTCTCGGACGTTGGGGCGATCAGGGGCACCTCCAGCTCGGCGAGGAGGTTCTGGAACTCGTCCAGGTCCTCGTCGAGGACTTGCTGTAGGGACGCGGCGTACTCGTCCAGGGTCTCTGAGAATTCGGCGAAGACGTCGTATGCCTGTCTGGGAGGACGGTAGTCGCCTGAGGTGACGACAGGCATCAGCCCGGCGAGTTTGGCGTTCCAGCGGATCGGCATGTGCAGGCGGTCTCGCGCGCCCTTGTACCCGGTCTGGATCAGCGCGGTCTCTATGTCGTTCAGTTTCCCCGTCACAGCCTCGGCTCCCTCGGAGACCGGCTGCTCGGCGGCTGTGCCCTTGGCGCGCTTTGCCCACTCTTCGACCTGGGAGCGGGCGCTGCGCAGGCGGTTGATGTTGTCGTGCGTCTCAGTGATCTTGTCGCGCACCTGTATCGCCAGCCCGAACTGCGCGTCGAAGTCTTCCTGGGTGGCGTCGACGCGGGGATCTTTCACAAGGTCGAAGCCCACGGTCTGCGACTGGTCGCCGACGGTGATGCGGACCTGGTATGAGCCGGGCGGAGCGAGCGGGCCGCGACCGACGCCCTCGGTGGTCTTGTCCCCGGGCACCTTGCTCGCGCCAGCGTAGCGCATGCTCCAGTCGAAACGGTTCATTCCGGCGTTGGCTGGGACGCGCGGCCCATTATTGGAGTCGTCCTCGTCGTCGGACTTCTGCTCGGCGCTGGAGTAGCTCCTGATCTCTTCTCCATTGGCGTCGAGGAAGGTCAGGGTGACCTCGTCTTCTGGAACTTCACCAAGCCAGTACCAGACCCGTACACCGGATGGAGGGTTGTTACCGGCGTCAAGGAACTGCCGGTCGACCTGCCCGTAGTCGTCCTGAGTGTCTATGAAGGCGACTGCGGCTCCGAGCGCAAGCTGGTAGTTCTTGGCGCGGCTTCCGGCGCGACCTCGGAACGGAGCGGCCATGCGTATCTTGGTCGGAGGTGTGAGCAGGTGCGATCCCTCGCCAGCGACATCTGCGGAGACCTGCCTGAGGTGGGCGAGATCGTCCAGTATCCAGAAGCTGCGGCCGTGCGTGGCGGCAACAAGGTCGCCGTTCTTGACGTTGAGGTCGTACACGGGCACGACAGGCAGGTTGCCCCGCATCGAGTTCCAGGTCTCACCGTCGTCGTAGGAGATGTACGCGCCGGTCTCGGCGCCGACATAGAGCATTCCGGGCCGCTCGGTGTCCTCGCGGATGCAGCGCGTGAAGTCGTCGTCGGGCAGGTTGCCAGTGATCGACGACCACGTCTGCCCGTAGTCCGAGGTCTTGAACAGGAACGGCCGGTTGTCGTCGAACTTGTAGCGTGTGCCCGACATGTACGCGGTCGCCGGGTCGTGAGGCGAGACCTCGATCATGTCTATGCGCGTCCACTCCTCGAGGTCGGGCGGCGTTACGTTGTCCCAGGTCTGACCGCCGTCCCTGGATATGTGGACTAGTCCGTCGTCGGACCCGGCCCAGAAGACACCCTTCTCGTGGGGCGACTCCACGAACGAGAAGACCGTACAGTAGGTCTCGGCTCCGGAGGCGTCTCCGGTGATGTCACCGCCGGAGGGTTGGAGCTTCTCAGGGTCGTTGCGTGTGAGGTCGGGGCTGATCGGCTCCCAACTGCTCCCCTGGTCAGTGGACCTGAAGATGATGTTGCCAGCGGCGTAGAGCACGCCAGGGTCGTGCGGAGAGAACTGGATTGGGTAGGTCCACTGGAAGCGGTACTTGGCGTCGACGGGGCCGAAGCCCGTGTTCATCTCCGGCCAGACGGTGATGATGCGCACCTGCCCGGTGGAGTGGTCGTAGCGCAGCATGTTTCCGCCGCCGCCGGGAGAGGAGCCAATGGCTCCGGAGATCACGATGTTGGGGTCTGTCGGATCGACGACGATGTGGCCGCTCTCGGAGCTGCCGACCGTGTAGCAGTCGTTCCACGGAATCCCGCCTTTGTGGGAGCTCGAAGGCACGCTGATCGCGCTGTTGTCCTGCTGTGTGCCGTACACGCGGTACGGGAACTGCGTGTCTGTGGTGACGTGGTAGAACTGCGCGGTGAGCTGGTTATAGATCGTGGAGAACGTTTCGCCGCCGTTGTAGCTGACACACGCTCCACCGTCGTTGCCCTCGATCAACCGCTGGGGATTGCGCGGGTCTATCCAGATGTCGTGATTGTCGCCGTGCGGCGTGTTGACCTCTTCCCAGGTCTTGCCCGCGTCTATCGACTTCCAAGTCGAGTAGTTGAGCACCCACGCGGTATCGGCGTCCTGCGGGTCGGCGAAGATGTGCTGGTAGTACCAGGGCCTGCCCTGGAGGTCGCGGTTGTCGGAGACGAGCTCCCAGGTGTCGCCGTAGTCGTCTGACCTGAACACGCCGGGCTCACCAGCTTCGACGGTGGCGTAGACGCGCCCGGGCTTCGACGGGCTGATCGATACGCCGATGCGTCCGAACGGGCCTTTGGGCAGTCCCTTGTTGCCGGACACGTCTTCCCAGGTGTCGCCGCCGTCCATCGAGCGCCACAGTCCGCTGTCCGGTCCGCCGCTGGTCAGGTTCCAGAAGTTTCGTCGCACCTGCCAGATCGAGGCGAACAGCACGCGCGGATTGTTCGGGTCGATTGTGAGGTCGCCCGCGCCCGCGTTCTCGCTCTTGTACAGGACGTGCTCCCAGTTCTTGCCGCCGTCGGTGGACCTGAACACGCCGCGCTGAAGATTCGGCCCGAAGGCGTGACCGAGCGCGCCGACGTAAACGATGTCAGGGTTCGTCGGATGTATCCTGACGCGCGCGATGTGGCGCGTATCCTCGAGTCCGAGGTGCTGCCAGGAGCGTCCGGCGTCGTTCGACCTGTACACGCCGTCGCCGTGGCAGACGTCGAGGCGGATGCACGCCTCTCCCATGCCCGCGTACACGACCGACGGGTCGGAGTCTGAGACGGCGATCGCGCCGACAGAGGCGGTGTTGAAGTAGCCGTCGGAGACGTTCTCCCAGTAGGTGCCGCCGTCGTAGGTCTTCCACACGCCTCCGGCGCACGCGCCGAAGTAGAAGGTGCCCTGATCAGCGGGGTCGCCCGCGACGGCCACCACACGGCCGCCGCGCGGGGGTCCGATGCAGCGCCACTCCAGTGCGTTGAGCATCTTGGGGTCTATGGCGTTTGGAGAACGTTGGGCGGTCGTCATGTATGCACCTCGGAAAGATCAGTGAGTCGAGCGCATTGTATCGGAGTGGGCCTAGATTATCAGGCGAGTCGACCTGCCCAATATCCCAGCACAACGATGTCAGGCGTAGCTGAGGAACTGGTCTCAGGGTTCTGGGCAGCCACCCAGTATCCAGCGTCCGCGAAGATCTCTTTCATCTATCGCTTTCTCTCGGACGGCCGTACAGGTAATGCTTCAGATTCTTCGCTCCGTCCGTGGGAAGGCCCTCCCAACTGACCTCAGTCGCAGACTCGTGGATTTCTCCGAGCAATTCTGCAAAAGATGAGGTGGCTGAGTCGGATCGAAGCCTCTCCTCTGAATCTTGGCGGGTGACATGTGTGGAGGGGGCGTTTTCTATGTGCAACGTCACCACCTCGCCGTCTTTCAGATCAATCGGGTCGAGTGGTGTCAGAACGCCATCACTGAACCTTGCCTTTATGTTCATAATCATCAGTCAGTCCCTTCTAAAAGCAAGGGCAGAGCATCTTTGGTCTAGAGCGTTGATCGGTGGTCATGTATGCACCTCGGAAAGATCAGTGAGTCGACGCATTATATCTGGACGGTGTTGCGTAGTCATGCGTGGTGGCTGCGGCAATGGTTGACGCCCATCGTGCGGCACGCCTAGCATGTGAAACACGTCACAATCACAGGTCGCACATGGGAGAATTTCCGCCGATGACACCGCAGGAGCGGATTCAGAAGATCGAGTCTTATGGCAACGCGCATGCTCTTCTCGTGGAGGAGCTGAGCGAGTTCCCCAAGGAGGTGTGGCAGTTCAGGGACGATCACGGGTGCTGGAGCATCCACGAGCATATCGTCCACATCACCGATAGCGAAGCCAACAGCTACATTCGGTGCCGCAGGCTGATCGCCGAGAAGGGCGAGCCGCTAATGGCCTACGACGAGAACCTGTGGGCATCGTCGCTGAACTATCACGAGCAGAGCGTCGAAGACGCGCTCGCGCTGTCCAAGTGGCTGCGTCACAAGAGCTACACGCTAATCAAGTCGCTGCCAGAGCCGGTGTGGGCGCACACCTCGTACCATCCCGAGAACGGCGAAACGAGCCTCGACGACTGGCTCGACACATACGAGAGACACGTGCCTGAGCACATCGAGTACATGCGGGAGAACCTTCAAGTGTGGCAAGCAGGGATGGCGGGGTCGTGGCCGAGTCGATATTCAACCCGGTCCTATCTGCCGATGTCGCTGTTCCAGTGCCGGGGGTTGGACTCGATGAAGTCTCCCAGGAGCTGCCTGGCATCGTCCATGTCAAGGTCGATGACATCGACGCCGTGTCTTAACATCAGGTCGAGTCCGTTCGACTCCTGAAAGTTCTTCGACTCCGCGGCGACAACTCTGTCAATGCCGAACTGCACCACCGCTCCGGCGCACATGTTGCAGGGCATCAGCGTCGAGTACATTGTCATTCCGCGAAAGTCCTTTACGGTCTTGCCGGCGTTGTAAAGGCAGTTTATCTCGGCGTGCATCACGCAGGCCGTGTCCTGCAGCCGGCGATTGCGTCCGGTCGCGATCAGCCTGTTGTTGGTGTCGACCAACGCCGCGCCTATGGGGATGCCTCCCTCTGCCGCTCCGGTGCGCGCCTCGTTCAGCGCCGCGCTCATGAACTCGTCCATTTAGCAGACTCCTTTTTTCTGCGACTCCTGGACACAGTGTAGCTTATTGGGGCTGCTCAGCCGTCGGTGGACCTCGCGATAGCCTGACCATCATTCTTCCCCGCAGATCATCGATATTGTGCCTGAACGCCGCTATAACAACTCGGCGGACTGTGCGGTAATTCGGCAGCACTTAGATAAGTGATCTCGAAGTACGGGGAGCGGACTCGTGGCGGGAGAGGCTGGTTTGGCGTCTGGACATGACCGACGCTCAAAGCATGGAAGCTACCAAGCCTCTGGAAGAGTCTCATGCATCCCTGGAAAGCGAGATGCCAGCGCTACCTGCAGCAAGGAAGAGTTGGGGCGAGAGCTGCAACTGGCGCCTCCGGCGACGTTAGAGAACTGACGACCGCCAAAATCAGGGAGCGTACCAGGAGTGGACGATGAAAGTTATGCAAGTACAGTTAGATGAGGCGACGTATGCCGAGGTTGAGCAGAGAGCCTACCTGGAAAGGAAGTCGTTGACCGCCGTCGTCAGAGATGCGCTGGCCCACCATTTCAAGTGTCCTGAGGACCGCGCTGGGGCGAATGGTGGACTCGCTTTCGTCCGTCCAGAAAAGTCCCTCCGTGAGGACCAGCCTCTGCCGGCTAAACCCCGCGTTAAGCCGTGTAGGTTGAGCTGACGGACCGTCGCCTCGATATGTCAGTCCCGCCGTTGCCTGCTCTCCCGGTACTTGATGAGCGCCATAGCCTGCCTGACGCCCATCCGCCCGATCGGGCCGGATGCGTACATGGAGCCGAAGACGACGCCGTGCCGCACCAGGAACTCCATAGGCTGGAGGTAGCGTCCGTGGAGCTTGTCTTCAGTCCACCACGGAGCGAGAGGCGCCACACTCTCTTCCGTGACCCCGTAGGCGATTGGGAAGGTGAGCCCCTCTTCTTCAGCCATGCGAGCCGCCGTCTCGCGGTCCTCGACGGTTGCGCCGATTACTGACACTCCAAGCTGCTCCAATTCGTCGAGGCTTCTCTGGTAGGTGGCCAACTGCCGCCTGCAGTACGGTCACCACTCGCCCCTGTAGAACAGCAGCGCGAGGTAACGCCCGGGTATCTGTTCCGGGAGCGCAATGGTCGAGCCGTCGGTGAGGTCCAGCTCGATTTTCGGAAAACGGTCGCCCTGTATCAGCTTTTCGGGCATATCGATGCTCCTTTGTGTTCTATCAGGATGCCTTGCCGGTGAGGATCGAAAAGTCATCAGTCACAGGGCAATCAGCCCTCGTGTCGCTCCTTCACGCTCCGGGGTATTGACAATATCACGAGAACCAGCGCTGCCCCGGCGAACAGCGCACCGATATAGTAAACGGTCGCATCAAAGCCCAGCGTCTCGTAGAGTGCCCCTGCGATGAGCGGGGACAGCATCGCCATCAGGAATCCGGCGCACGTGACAACGCCCAGGCCGGTAGACGCCACTTCACTCCCAACGACGTCGAACACGGCGGCAGTCAGGATCGGCTGGTCCGGGTAGAGGAACAGTCCAAGCAGCGCAATCGTGACGGTGAGCAGGATTCCGGTGTCGAATACCAGCAACGCAAGGGCCACCAGGCACGACCACACAAGGTCCGGCGCGAGCACTTGCTTCCGGCCAAAGCGATCGGACAGGAGTCCTGCGACAGGCTTGGCTATCAACCCAACGGCGATGAGCAACCCAATGTGGAAGCCCCTCGACGCTGTGCTCATCTGGAGTTCGCTATCGAGATAGAGCGGCAGGATCGTTACCAGCGCCACCAGCGCCATTGCTCTAAACCCTCGCACCAGGGTGAGTCCCCAGAGGACCGGACTCTTCAGGAGGCCCCTGGTTGCTTCGATTCGCTCGGAGGTCGCAACGATCTCATCCCCTTTTCTACTGCCGATATTACGGAGCGCCCAGATGGCTGTCGCAGCAAGAAAGAACGGCGCGAGCGCGTAAACGCTCAGCAGGTCCCGCCACGTGAGAAACGCAAGAAGAGCTCCCGTGACCAGAGGGCCGGCAACGTCGCCTACACTGCCTCCAACCCCATGAACAGCCAGAACCAGCCCACGCCGTTGCGGAAAGTGGTGGGACAGAGAAGCTGATGCAAGCAGGTGCCAGATGGAGTGTGAGATCGCCACGACGGCCATGCCGACCAGCAGCAGCGGATACACCAGCGAGACGCCCATGACGAGGCAGCCCAGTGCGGACGCCCCCAGGCACAGCGCCAGAAGGGGACCCCAGTATCTGCGCAGGATGTCGACCAGCACGCCCCCAGGCAGCGCGACCAGGCCTGAGGCGAACTCCCGGGCGGAAAGGATTCCTCCCACCCCCACGCTGTTAAGCTGAAAAGCCTGCTGAATCTCCGGCAGCGCTACCACGAAGCTCTGCACGATCCAGTGAAAAACGGTGTGGCCGACAGCCAGCCCGGGGACTATGATCCGTCCGCCAAACGCCGGAGTCTGCACCTGGGATGAATCTGTCATGTCGGGACTCCGTATCGAAGTCTATGCGAAGGCGAGTATCCTGGCCGGATTTTCCACGGTTATGGCTCGAATCGTATCTTCCGAAAAACCCTTACGCCTCATTTTGGGAACGATGTTTTCAAGAATGTGGCCGTAGCCGTGCCCGCCATATCTCACGAGGCGGTGCTTGGTGGCAATATCATGTCCCATGACGATTCGGTCGGCATAGCCAGCGTCCGCGGCACGCTGTATGAAATCCAGCCTCTGGGCGTCGCTGGGCATGTCTAACTCAGCGAGAGGATAATACGACCCCTCATTGCCGAACAGATCCCATTCGAGGTAGCAGCCTGACGCGGCAATACCCTGGAGCGCGCCGAACTCGAACACGGTCCGGTCCAGGTGTCCCATAATCACACGGGATATGTCCGCGCCACCGTTCGAAAGCAGTTCCAGGATCTCCAGCGGCGCGTCAGGATGTCGTCCGGGATGGACCAGTATCGCCGCACCCGTTTCTCCCTGGGCGATTGCCGCCGCCAGCAGGGACTTACGCTCGTTCGGAGTCAGAGGCCATGTGCAACCCACCTCTCCTATTACACCCGCTTTGATACCGCTATCGTCGACGCCTTCGACGATGTCACCGATGATCTCCCGCGCCAGGTCCTCCACGCTTCGCTCGTCCATGTCTTCCGGGTGGGTGGCTCCCACGTAGAAACCCGTGCCCATGATGATGTGTACACCCGATTCACGGGAGATTCGGACCAGTGCATCCGGCTTGCGTCCGATTTGCGCGGTGGTCGCGTCCACAATTGCGCCGCCGCCGACATCACTGTATCTCCTCACTTCTTCTATTGTTGTATCCAGGTCCATCAGCTGAAGGTTGGCGCGGTTGCTGTAGTAGTTGCGCCGTATCCAGCCGAGGTTCTCCAGGGTTATGGGCACGTCCGCGAGGTTTGGAGACGGCGTGTCCTGGGCCGGGCGATACATGAAGGAGAAGTCGATGTAGAGGTGCTCATGGGTCGTGGTGGGGCCAAGCTCCGACGGAGGCACAGGACCCAGCACGGTCTGGATAAGACCTCGATTCCGGCCTGATCGCATGGTGCGGCTCCTTGTAGTATGGTGGCGCGCAAGCGTAACACGACCCATTCAGAGGCGCAAAGCGGTGCCTGCCGTTGTTCAAGGATGGAGGGGCATGGCGTCGGCTTGGTTCCTTTCAATAGCCGTTACCGGAACGATGCTGAATATTCAGACAACGGGGAGGTCCCAGGCATGAAGTTCGCAGCTTTCACAACTGTAGCGGGGTCTGCCGGGGAGGCCGCAAGCGCTGAGGAACACATCGACAACCTCAGACAGCAGACCATCCTGGCCGAGGAGCTCGGATTCGAGGCTATGTGGCTTGGGGAGCACCACTTCGGGCCCTATGGATTGGGCGATTTGCCGAACCCGATTCTGCTCGGGGCGGACCTTGCGGCGCGGACGTCTAGGATTCGCATCGGGCAGATGGCGAACATAGCCCCGTGGTGGCATCCGATACGGCTTGCCGAGGACCTTGCGATCCTGGACAACATGACCGGGGGACGTGTGGAGGTCGGCTTCGGCAGGGGCATCTGGCCGTACGAGGGTCCACAGTTTCACCCCAACGCGGACCCACGAAAGGACAAGGAGAACATGGAGCTGTTCCGGGAGACGGTTGAGATCGCACGGGGGATATGGACCAACGAGTACTTCTCGTACGATGGGACCAACTACAGCTTCCCTGCCGAGGGCACGGCCTTCTCCCACCCCCGGTATCCGTCGAATCCCGACTGGCAGGATGGGGACAGGGTGACGAAGCTGCGGGTGACCCCGAGACCCTACCAGAAGCCGCACCCTCCGCTGTGGATGACCGTGTCCACAGACCGTTCCGTGACGACCGCGGCCGAACTTGGACTCAAGGCGTGCTACTGGCAGCCTCCGGCTCTCAGGGTCAGGCAGCGGATGGAGCTGTACGCCCAGGTCAGGACCGAGCTGGAGGGCAGACCTTTCAGTCTGGGAGAGGACCAGGCGGTGATGCGCTCCACGTATGTCGCTTCATCGATGGAGGAGGCGCGGCGGGACGCTGAGGAAGGCATCATGTCCGCGTTCATCTTCAACGATCCCTTCCGGGGCAGGCAGGTCTTCACCAACCCGGACGAGGTCCTGGACCCTGAAGTGAAGCTGGACTGGGACTTCCTGGAGCCTCGTACTCTGCTTGTGGGTTCCCCTGAGAACGTGGTGGAGAAGGTCCAGGAGCTCCAGGAAGTGTGCAATCTGGACTATCTGCTTGTCGAGTTCTCCCACATGGGCATTCCGTTGAGCAAGACGCTCAGGAACCTTGAGACCTTTGCCGCAAAGGTGATGCCGCGATTCGCCGGGAATAGCTGAAGGACGGAGATGCTCCATTGAAGATTACAAGGAACAATCACGAGGACATCTACCCGGCCGGTCCGACATATGTTCGCGCCGTTCGGGCAGGCGACACCCTGTACGTCTCCGGCTGCACCGCCAGGAACTCCGAGGCCGAGGGAGGCCCGATCGTCGACCAGCTGCGGGTGACTCTCGACCGCATCGTGCGCATCGTCCAGGCTGAGGGCGGCACTGCCGCCAACATCGTGTCCATGACAACCTATACGACTGACATGACCGCGATGTGGCCCATCGAGGGCGCTCAACTCGAGATCTGGGAGCACTTCTTCAATGGCGCCTGGCCCGCGAACGCCTACGTTGAAGTAAGCGCCCTTGCCGAGCCCGGCCTCGATGTGGAGCTCACTGCCATCGCCGCTCTCGACGGCGACTAGTGGGATTGGCGTGGGCTGAACCAGACTGCTTACGACTCCTGCAAGTGACCTGTGGACATAGCTGGTACAATGCGGCTCGTGGACCAACACTTCCCAGGAGACTGACAGATGAGCGATCAGGGCTATGCCAGGCCGGAGTTGCTGGCATCGACGGAGTGGCTTGCGGAGCACATAGACGACCCGAACGTCCGCGTGGTGGACTGCGACGAGTTCGGGCTGTACCTGCGGGCGCACATAAAGAACGCGGTCGGAATCCGTGTACACCACTACATCAAGCATCCGAACTATCCAACGGCCCAGAAGGAGTATCCACTGGTTGCCGGGCCGGATGTGATGAAGGGGCTGATGGAGGAGATGGGCATTGGCGACGACACGCTAGTCGTCGCGTATGACAATTCCGGCAGCCTGAACTCGGCACGCTTCTGGTGGGTGCTCAACTACTACGGACACACCAACGTCAAGGTGCTCAACGGCGGCTGGAAGAAGTGGTTCGATGAGGGTCGTCAGACTTCGATTGACAGACCTCCAAATGTGGGAGAGGTCACGTTCACTCCCAAGGCGGACGACTCGCTGGTCTGTACACTCGACTACGGCGTAGGACAGGTCGGCAACCCGGACACGGTGTTCCTGGACGTCCGCTCGGACGGGGAATGGGACGGCTCCAACGACCGGGGCAACGCGCGCGCCGGCCGGGTGCCTGGCGCTGTCCATCTCGAGTGGCTCAACCTGATCACAGAGGACCGCCACCGGACGTTCAAGCCCGCGTCCGAGCTCAGGCCCATGCTTGAGGCCATAGGAGTCACGCCTGACAAGAACGTCATTACGTATTGACAGGGCGGCATCCGTGCGGCGCACGGAGTGTTTACGCTGCGGCTCCTCGGCTACGACAGGACTCGCAACTACGACGGCTCGATGGGCGAGTGGGCCAATCGAGCGGATACTCCGCTCGAGAATTAGGAATTAGGAATTGTGACTAGCGTCGGAGATTCCATTTCGAGCCACATCTCACTATTCCACATTCACTATTCATAATTTACGATTGACAATACCATGGGCTGGTCGATTCATCATCCGGTGGGCCTGATCCACCATTCACCGATGTTCTCGTACAAGGGCTACACGCTTGTGTTCGCGAACTCGGGCAAGTTCGCGGCGCTGCTCGACATGGACGGGCGTGTGTGCCACAGGTGGGAGTACCACGAGGGTCTGACCTACGCGGTGCTGCTGCCGAACAGCAACCTGCTTGGACGGACTCCCCTGCCGCCGGACTTCGAGCAGACTCGCGGACTGGGCGGCTCAGGCGGCTCGATCGTCGAGCTTGACTGGGACGGCGTGAAGGTCTGGGAGCACCGCGATCCCTACATGCACCACGACTACGAACGATCGCTGACGGGCAGCACCTACTACCTGCTGTGGGAGGAGATGCCCGCCGACCTGTCGGCGAGCGTCCGCGGAGGTTACAGGACCCCCGAAGATCCCGTGTTCATGCTTGGAGACACGATTCGCGAGATCGACATGGACGGAGAGACCACCGCCGAGTGGCGCGTGTGGGAGAACCTCTCGATTGAGAGCGAAGTGATCTGTCCCCTAGAGGGCAGGCGCGAGTGGACACACGCCAACTCGATTCACGTGACCAGGTCCGGCGACTTCCTGCTGAGCTTCAGGAGCACCAGCAACGTCGCGCTGGTGTCGCGCGAGACCGGAGAGGTCACCTGGGAGTGGGGCGCGGGCGAGCTCGGCCACCAGCACCACGCTACCGAGCTGGAATCGGGCAACATCCTGATCTTCGACAACGGCTCGCACTCCAGAAACAGGGCAGCGTCGCGCGTCATCGAGGTCAACCCTGATACGAACGAGATCGAGTGGACGTACGAGGGCAGCCCTCCGGTGTCGTTCTTCAGCTCGTACATCAGCGGCGCGGACCGGCTGCCGAACGGCAACACACTCATCTGCGAGGGCGCGCACGGACGACTGTTCGAGGTGACACACAGGGGCGAGATCGTGTGGGAGTACGTCAACCCGTTCTTCGCGCCGGACAGGAGCGGCCGCAACCTGAGCAACTCAACGTTCAGGGTGCACCGCTACGGCCCGGAGTTCTCGGGCTTCACAGGCCGCGACCTGGACCCGGCCCGCTACGCCAACCTCAACCGGGTGCTGGGGGTGATGTAGGCTCCCCCAGCGACACAGATCCCCTATTAGCCCTCTGAAGATCGTTATTCCAGTGTCGGCTCATGCGATTCTAGGCATTGAGCATGAGTCAGATGGGGCTGGCACGGCATCTGGTCCCATGACCGGGAGTCGGCCACGGCGTTCTTCAGCCTGATGTCAGCGAGGTAAGAGAGGAGCAGAATCGAGGGGAGTGCAAAACCCCGAGTCCCACCCGTCATTCCCGCGAAAGCGGGAATCCACAGCCCGGCGACCACCGTTCGGCATACTGGACTCCCGCTTTCGCGGGAGTGACGAGATTACTGAGAATTGAGTTTTGCACTTCTCTCAGAATCAACTCGGCGTTGACGCTAAAGCAATTGTCTGTTGACATATATGGTAGTGCAGAATAGAGTTGACCCTATTCTAGGCAACGGATGTATGGGCGGCCTAATTGGACGGTTTCAGCAGGGAGGGGATCAGTGGGTACACGAATCATAAGAATGCGGGGGCTTTTCACGGCTCTTGCTATGGCGGTGTCAGTCGTGGTTATGGTTACGGCCTGTGGCTCGGACCAAGTAAGAGAGGTTGTCAGGGAAGTAGAGGTACCCGGCGAGACGGTGGTGGTGGAGAAGGAGGTTGTGAAGGAAGTAGAGGTGCCCGGCGAGACCGTGGTGGTGGAGAAGGAGGTTGTGAAGACGGTTGAAGTGGAGGTACCCGGCGAGACGGTGGTGGTGGAGAAGGAGGTGGTGAAGACGGTTGAAGTAGAAGTGCCCGGCGAGACCGTAGTGGTGGTGGAGGAGGTAGTGAAGACGGTTGAGGTGGAGAAACCGGTTGAGGTCATCAAGGAAGTGGTGAAAGAGGTCGAAGTCGTCAGGGAGGTGGTGGTAGAGGCGAGCAGACCGATGACGCGACCCGTACCGGGCGCCGGGCTGACGGTGGTGGTGAAGGACGTAGGTCCCCCGGGCTGGCACACGCCCACAACACCGGCCCCTTACAATAGCTTCGATGTTACGTTGGGTGTCCAGGAGAACCTGCTGGACGTTGCCACGGACGGGAGATATCTGCCTATGGTCGCCCGGGAGTGGGTGGTCAATGAGGAAGGGATAACCTGGACCATCAATCCAGGGGTGCCATGGCATGATCCGGCATATGGGACCATTGATGCTGAGGACGTGTTCTGGTCATTCGAGAACGGGTCGAGAGAGGGCACGGTCGCGCACTTCACGGGCTGGTATGCGGCGGACTTCCAGAACCCGCAGATCATAGACCGCTACACCGTCAAGTGGGACTGGGGAGAAGCTGGCCCCACTCTGCGCTACGGCCTGACAACTCGCAATTTCACCAGCGGCACAACTATAGAGAACAAGGACTACTTTGAAGAGGTAGGCGAGGATGAGGCCACCAAGAAGGTAATGGGCACGGGGCCTTACAGAGTCACGTCCCATGTAGGGGACGACGTCATCAGCCTGGAGGCTGTTCCCAGCCACTGGCGGAACACCGCGGACTGGGAGACCGTCCGTGTAATAGAAGTTCCCGAGCAGACCACGCGCATCGCCCTAATGAAGAGCACCCAGGGAGACGTTACCGACGTTGGCATACCCCTGCTGGATCAGATCGTGGACGAGCCGGGGATCAGACTAGTGTACGGCGCGTTCACAAACAAGCGCGCCGTTAATTTCATGATGGGCGGAAACTGGCAGATCAGGACCTGGAAGGACGGTACCCCCGGCCCGCCGTTGGCGCTGCAAAATCCCTGGGTCGGCGATCCCGACAAGCCCGGTGATCTCGAGAGGGCCAGGAACCTACGGCTGGGGCTTTCATACGCCATCGACCGCGAAGGACTGAATGAGTTTATTCTAGGAGGGGCAGGCTGTACTCAGTTCGTCTATACCATTGACACGTGCAGTGTCCGCTATAAGGAAGAGTGGAGCCACCCATACGATGTGGACAAGGCCAGGGAGTTTCTGGCTGCGGGCGGGTACCCGGACGGGTTTGATATGCCACTCTGGATTCCCACCGCCCTTAGCGACGAGCTGATCGAGATAGCGGAGGCGGTTGTCCCAATGTGGGAGGACCTGGGGGTCAACGTCACCATAGACAAGAGCGTGTACGCTTCCCGACGGCCCGAGCTCTTCCGGGATGAGCCGATCCTGAGAGACGTTATGGCGGCTCAATTTGGTGGTAATCTTGCAGATGTCGAGACTTTCACGGACTACTTGGGGGATCTGATCGAAGGCAAAACCCTCTGGAACAGCGGCTACGACTACTCGATCGGCTACCAGATTTGGGATGACTTCGGTGTCCACTACAGCGACATTGAAGCGGCCTGGAAGGTACTCGACACGTATTGGGAATTCCACTCGCACTTAGGTGAACTCCCCACGATCGGAACGGTGGACTGGACAACCCCCTGGGTCGTCGGACCTCGTATAGGAGAGGTCCTGATGGTTGAACATGGTTACGGATCCGCCCCCGAGTTAGAGGCGCTGCATGTAGCCAACCAGTAGCGGATTGGATAGGGTAAATCTCAATGGATTAAGGCTTGCTGGCGGGTTGTGCCAAACGCTGAGTGGGGGGCCGGCAGCAAGCCTTGTCCGTAGGGGAATTCTCGCAAACCAGCTTAGGCGTAGCGGTTCCACACTTTCTCATTTCAATAGAAGTCCAAGTCTCGAGGGCGGTCTTGTGAGAGCGACATGAGGAACAAGGAAGAAACGCCTTAGTCCCTACATACTCTTCAGACCATGTCCTGAATTTCTAGAGAGTATGACGCTTGTGAGGATGCTTACGTAGCAGTGCCTTGCCCTCTCCTGTCAGCACCAGAAGGAGCTGCTCAAACCTCGAATTGTCGGAGGAAGCACTCTTAGTATGACTCAGTTCTTGCTCAGAAGGTTACTTCTATTATTGATCACGCTGTGGGCGGTATCTGCGCTTGTGTTCGCAATGTCTCGAATTACGGGCGACCCACGGGCAATGTATATGGTCCCGGGTGTCACAAGGGAGATGTGGGACGCTTGGGGCAAGGAGATGGGCCTAGACAAACCACTACCGATGCAGTACGTGGTATGGGCTTCGAAGGCCGTACGCGGGGACATGGGAGAGAGCCTTTGGGAAAGGAGGCCGGTAACCACAGCCGTTTTATCGAAGTTGCCCGCAACGCTTCAGCTGGGACTGGCCACTTTCTTATTCTCCGTGATGCTGGGCATTCCTTTGGGTGTGCTATCCGCGGTGAGTCGAGGAACGATCATAGATCTCGTCGGAAGATTCATCGCTGTTACTGGTCAGGCCCTGCCACCCTTCTGGATCGGACTGGTATTGATACTCGTCTTCTCCGTCTGGTTAGAATGGCTGCCTGGTGCCAAAAAAGGCGGCATAGACACCTTCATCCTGCCAACGATCACCTTGGGATGGCTGTTCGCGGCCAGCATTCTGCGGCTTGTACGCTCAAGCATGTTGAACGTATTGGATGAGGAGTACATCAAGCTGGCAAGGGCCAAAGGCGTTTCGGGAGCGTCAATCATCTGGAAACACGCGTTCAAAAACGCTGCCACTGCCCCTCTTACTTACAGCGGTATGCTTCTCGCGGGTCTCTTTACTGGCACAGTCGTAACGGAGTCGGTCTTTGGCTGGCCAGGCGTAGGTCGCCTCTCGGTAGATGCCGTGCTTCAGAACGATTTTCCTTTGCTCGCCGGCGTAGTCCTGTTCTTTACGCTCATTTTCATTGTCGGGAACCTGCTGGTTGATATTATCCTGGCTCTTATTGATCCCAGGATACGGTACGCATAGTGAAGCAAACCGAAGTCGAATCAACCGACCTCTCACAGCTTTTTACGTCTGACTACGGCGGGTGGGCTACTCTTCGCCGTGGATTACGTAGATGGCCGATCATACCAGCCATTATTCTGGGTACCCTTGTCTTTGCGGGGGTATTTGCCGAGTTCGTAGCTCCCCATGACCCCGTGAAGGCGACGCTAAGCGCCAGACGTGCGCCTCCGGTGTGGGAAGAGGGCGGCAGCAGCAAGTTCATTCTTGGAGGAGATCTGCAAGGCAGAGACATCCTCAGCCGGATTATTCATGGCACCAGAGTGTCAATTGTGGTCGCCGGCTCAGCCATATCCATAGGGATGGTGTTTGGAACCGTATATGGGCTTATCAGCGGTTACTTTGGCGGCTGGCTGGACGAAATCCTTATGCGCATCGTCGAGATATTTCTTGCTATTCCTTTGATTATGGCTGCGTTGGTCATTCTCGTGGTGGCTGGCGCCAGCTTCCTTAGCATCATTGGTGTGCTTGTGCTATTCAGCTGGGTGCCTTTCGCACGCCAAGTGCGCGCGGAAACCATTGCGCTGAAGGCGCTAGACTACGTAGCGCTGGCCCGGGTGGCGGGCGCTTCGACCCAGCGAATTATGATTAGGCATATCTTCCCAGGTGTTTTGAATACCATTATCATAGTTTCAACCCTTCAGGTAGGGAGCCTGATCCTGACTGAGTCCATTCTCAGCTTTCTGGGTGTTGGGATTCCACCACCGACGCCCGCATGGGGAGCAATGGTAGCCGATGGCAGGAATTACTTGGCCAGTTCTTGGGGAATCGCTTTCTTTCCGGGCATTGCCATCTTCCTGACCGTCGTCGGCTTCAACTTCATGGGCGACTGGATACGCGATTCTTTAGACCCTCGTCTGAGACAACTGGACTGAGGCATCGTTCAGACAACCCAAATGCGAGTTACGGAAGAATGGGTCCAGGGCTTCTCAGAATCTGACAGTCCGGGGCCTTTTAGTCCATGCGTGCCTTGGTCCACACCAGCAGGCCCTTACTAGGGCTTGGCGGGCGTACATCACCCACTGCACACTAGCCGGAGACAGCCACTTCGGCCTCGGTCGAGCGGAAGTCGCTCACTAGACCGCGCCAGTTGTCCATCAGCGCATGGACCACGAACACCAACTTCCCCGCTTACCCTCGCCCTTCCTCCGGCACATTCCCTCCCCTCTCAGCCCGCAGCCGCTCAAGCAGCGCCTCGAACTCGGTGGGGTTGTCGACCTTGGAGATGACCCGGACGAACTCGCCGATGTCGCTCATGTATGAGCGAAGCTCACGCATCTGCTCGCCGACTGGGCTGATGGACGCGGGGCTGTCGGCGTAGCGTCCCCTGAAGGCGAAGTACGCCTGATTGAGCTTCCGAATGTAATAGCCGCGCAGACGCAGGTCCCACTGTCGCCTGCGCATGTACTCCTCGGCCTCTTCGATCTTCCCATCGGTCAGCAGCCGCTCGGCCTGGATACGGGTGTCCCGCATGAACTTGGTGAAGTTGGAGTCGATCTGGCTCTCTGCCTCGTATCGCCGCGCGTTCTCGGAAAGGTCTCCGCCCATTTTCTCGAACGCGATGTCGCCGATCTCGTTGCCGGCGAGCGTCGCGGCGGTCTCGTTGAGAGTCGTCATCTCAGTGGATGCGAAGTAGTTCCTGCCGAACGGATGGAAGAACCAGAACGAGTGGAGCCACTCGTGCGCGGCTGTGCGGATCACGGTGCGCGTGGTGTGGGAGTCGGAGACCATGTTGGGAAACGTGGCCAGTCCGGCGATGTCATCGACGTATGCCACGTAGTCCAACTCGTCGAAGACACGTGTCTCGACCTCGTCACGGTCGAACGGCTCGATCTCAGGGTCGAGAAACACCGCGCCAACCATGCTGATCTCGTTCCTGGGCGAGATCACCAGGAGCGTCGGGAGATCGCTGAACCTGATGTCTATGGGCGGCCAGACGATTCCGAAGCGGGAGTCGATGTCCAAATCGGCGATGACCGCTGCGATCTCGGCTTCCACGGCCTCCTCGGCCTCGGGTCGGAGCTTGCGCTCATGGGCTTCTAGCTCCCTGAATAGTTCGTCCGACACGGGGCTGGACTTGGCGCCCGCACCGCCGGCCCTGAAGCTACGCAGCTGCGTAGCGCCCTCGATTCGCCGCTCCTCCTTGTTCGCAGCCCTCACCGTCTGGAGGTACTCGTCGACCAGCGCAAGTCGCTCCTCTCGTGACGGCTTGGAGCCGGGCACCAGGTTGGTCAGCGAGTGGAGCCACTTTCGGGGGAAGTTGGCGATCTCCCACTCCACGAGCGAGAAGACGTGCTCGAATGCGATCAGCTCCACGGGCGTCAGGTGCAGGGTCCCGGTGCGGGGGATGAACAGTGTCAGCACCAGCAACGCGAGGATGATCCCCTGCCACCACCTGAAGTGGCGTCTGGGCTGGATTGTTTGTGGTTCCATCTCTTTCATGTGAGGATATTGTGACACACTCAATGACTCGGATGAGGCTGGCCGAGACCTGTGTCATGTTAAGATACGAGCTGCCGACCCTTAGTCGATCCTCACTTTGCAGGTGCAGCACTATGCCTCAGACAACCGTAATCATCACCGTTGACGGGTATGACCCCGATTACATAGACGCCTGCGACGCTCCGAACCTGATGGGGCTAGCGCGCCGAGGCTTCTACCATGTCGGAAAGTCGATGATGCCGTCGGTGACTAACGTTAACAACGTGTCGATAGTGACCGGAGAGTACCCGTCGGCGCACGGTATCAGCTCCAACTACAGGATGGTGCGCGAGACTGGAAAGGACATCTACATGGAGTCCGGCGAATACATCCTGTCGGAGACGCTGTTCCAGCGCGCCAGCAGGATGGGAGCGAGGACGATCCTGTCGACCTCGAAGGACAAGCTGCGCACGCTGCTGTCCGACGGCGCAGACGTGGCGATCTCGTCCGAGCGCGCGCCAGCGTGGGCGGTCGAAGGCGTGGGAGAGCCGCCTGCGATCTACTCGCTCGACGTCAACGGCTGGACTATACGGGCGGCGAGCCATGCGATGAGTCTCGAACCGGCTGACATCGTGTACATCTCGACGACCGACTTCGCCATGCACACGTACGCGCCGAACGAGCCGGAGTCGCAGCAGCACATCAGCGTGCTGGACGACGCCATCGGCGAGCTCGTGGAGGCACACCCCGACGTCACACTGCTGCTGACGGCCGACCACGGCATGAACCCCAAGACACGCATGGTGGACCTTGCCGACACACTCGCCGGGCACGGGATCGGCGCTGAGGCGGTGCCCATCATCAAGGACCGGTATGTCGTACATCACAACAACCTGGGCGGATGCATGTTCATCTACCTTCACTCCAGCGACGTGTCGCGGACAGAGGAAGCTGCCTACATCCTGCGACAGACCGGCGGCGTGGAGCGTGTGTACAGCCGGCAGGAGGCTGCGGAAGAGCTCAGACTGAACTACGACCGCATAGGCGACCTGGTCGTCACCGGCGATATCGACACCGTGTTCGGCCCGAAGGAGCTGGAGGACTCGTGGGACGACACCGGCGCGGGTCACAGCCTGCGCTCCCACGCATCAGCCCACGAGCAGGACATCCCGATAATCGGCTACAACGGCTACTTCGACGGCTTCGAGTTCGCCGAGAACCGGGACATCGGGCGGTATGTGTTCGAGCGGGTGCTAAGGTGATGCTTGGATACCATACTGTGTGGCAGAAGGCTGACTGGAGATTTGCGAAGTGGGTAGAACTATAGCAACAGCAACGATTATCGGAGCCACAGAAACACGCGAGTACGAGTTCCTGGTTGATACCGGTGCGACTCACATCGGTCTGCCACAGGACGAGATGGATGAGCTCGGTCTCACACCGATACCGAATGGGGTCATCTCCGTTCGGACAGCGAACGGTATCATCGAACAGAAGTCATACTGGGCGCTGGGACAGATCGAAGGACGGGGATTCGGCGCCATCGTTACACAGGCTCCAATTCCGCTCATAGGCTATCATCTGCTACAAACGATGAGATACCGAGTGAATACTGTTACAGAGTCGCTGGAACGACTACCTGAAGACGAGTTCGGGCCACCGTACCTGCTCTTGGGTGGGAATCAAATTGGTTGATTACAGCGATCCAAGGATCACAATAGTCCACCCCTTACTGGAGTAAAACGCATGTCATCTAATACGAAAGTCCTCCTGACCGGCGCGGCCGGTCGTATTGCCACCTTCATCCGCAACGGGCTTGGTGACAGGTACGAGTTGTCCGGCACTGACCGCGTCCCCGTCAATGTGGACGGCTTCGAGTCGGTGACTGCCAACCTGACCGACTTCGACGCGATCCTGCCCGCGTTCCAGGGTGTGGACACTGTCGTCCACCTGGCGGCCGAGCCGAGGCACACGCCTGACATCTGGTGGGACCTGCTGCTGCCGGACAACATAACGGCCACGGCAAACGTGTTCGAGGCGGCACGGCAGGGCGGCGCATCGCGCGTCGTCTTCTTCAGCTCGATGCACGTCAACGGCTTCTACGAGCTCGACGATCCGTGGAAGTCGATCGCCGAAGGCAACTACGATGGGCTGGACGCGAACGACGTGCCGCTGGTTACCCACGAAATGCCAGTGCGACCGGACGGGCCTTACGCTGCGAGCAAGATATTCGGGGAGTCACTCGGCAAGTACTACTCCGAAGAGTACGGAATGACCGTGATCTGCATCAGGCTAGGCACGATGAGCGTTGAGGACAGGCCCGGCGAAGATGCGCGCTCGTTCGTAAGCTGGCTAAGCAGCCGCGACCTGGTCACGATGGTAGATAGGTGCATCGAGGTCGAGGGGATCGACTACGACATACTGTTCGGCGCGTCCGGCAACACCTGGAAGATCTACGACACGCTGCGCGCGTGGGATGTACTGGGTTACACACCCCAGGACAATGCAGAGGAGTACAGGTAGGGACCACAACTAACCGGAAAGATGTGACATATGACTACAACAACCCGACCCATGACCGCGGACCAGCTCCTGAACATGCCCAAGGACGGCTTCCGATACGAGCTTGTGAGAGGAGAGCTGCGAAAGATGTCGCCTGCCGGACAGTTTCACGGAGAGTATGCAATGTCCATAGGCGCCCCGCTCGCGATCCATGTGAAGGCGAACGGGCTTGGCAAAGTCTATGCGGCGGAGACCGGTTTCAAGCTGGAGTCTGATCCTGACCATGTTCGCGCTCCTGACGCAGCGTTCATTTCGAGCGCGCGACTGAAAGAGGTTGGGGAGTCCTTCGGGTTCGTCTCCGGCGCGCCAAACGTTGCAATTGAGGTTATCTCACCGAGCGACCGCTACACTGACGTGGAGGAGAAAGTAGCCGACTGGCTCGATGCGGGAACGCTGGCGGTGATCCTCGTAGATCCCCGTAGGCGGGTCGTGAAGGTGCATCGCTCGTCGACAGACATCGCTATGCTGACAGTAGAGGACACGCTGGCGATTGATGACATCGTGCCGAGATGGCAAATGCCGGTGGGGGAGATCTTCGAGTAGATAGAGGCTATCCGTCTGAGTCAGGCGCTTGACAGCCTTGGCGTCAGCGGCGGCGGCGCTTTCGGCGTCGCCACCAGAAGCGGAGCCTAAGCGCGGGATCGCGTCTCCAGGTCATGTTGCGGGATACGATATCGGCGACGGGTGGGCTTCCGAGGATCAGGGGCCGGGCCCAGCGCCTGAGGTCGCGGAGGGTGGCGTTGCCCTGTCGCCACTCGTTCACGAGAGCGTTCGATCTGTGCCACGCTATCGATGGGAACAGCCCCATCGGGCCTGAGTTGCGTTGGCCGACCATCAGGGCTGCGCCCGCCTCCATGGCCACCGCTACGCCGCCTACGATGTCCCACAGGTGGGGGTTGGACGTGTACATGTACTGCGTGACTCCGCGAGACACGAGGACTAGCTCGTAGGCTATCGAGCCGGTCACTCTAGGATCCCCTGAGTTGCCCCGCATCGGCTTGCCGAACCTGTACAACCTGTCGAACGCTCCCGGTACGGTGATGAGTTGGTCTGCACCCGGCGAGTCGAGCGCGAGCACGTTGATCGGGTCACCGTCGGTGTAGGCTCCACCGCCGCGTCGGGCGTGATGGACAACTCCGTCTGCACTCCCCGCCCAGGGCGTGAACACCGCTCCCACCACCGGCTCTCCCCTGTACATGACGCCCACCGACGAGGCGAACACGGGCAGCCCGTGGAGAAAATTCTTGGTGCCGTCGAGCGGATCGAGCACCCACAGGAAGTCGGGCACGGCCTCGTCCTCGGCTGCCTTGCTTTCGTCGTCCTCCTCGCCCAGAATGCCGTGGTCAGGGAAGCTCTCCCTGATGCCTTTCTCAAGGAATTCCTGCGCCTCGGTGTCGGCGTTTGTCACGGGGTCGCGTCCGCGGTCGTCCTTGAACTCCACGCTGAGATTGCCGCCGAAGTAGCGAGACAGGATCCCGCCAGCGCCGCGCGCCAACTCCACGGCACGAGACTCTATGCGCTCGAGCAGACGGTCGTCGGGCAACTGCGTCATCTGGTACACCATGCTTGGTATGCGGTCTCGAGACGGGCGCAGAACGCCTCTAAGCTCGGACGGTCAGGATAAAACTCGCGCGCTCGGCCAACAACCCTCCAGAAGCAGCTTTCTCTCTCCTGGGGATTAGTCGCGAGACTGCACATCTCAATGGCTTCGTCGGCCAGGTCTGCCTCCCAGAAACGGACCTGGACGGAACCCTGGATGCACCACGTCTGATAGGCCGATTCGAGCCGGTTGCAAAACGCCTCCAGGCTCGGACGGTCAGGGTACAGATCATACGCTCGGTAAACTACCATCCAGAAGCAGCCATCCCTCTCCTGTGGAGAGGTCGCGAGACTGCACATCTCGATGGCCTCGTCGACTTGGTCCGTCTCCCAGAAGCGGGCCTGGACGGAACCCTGGATGCACCAGACTCTGTGTGCAGCGTCATCGACAGTATCTTGGCACTGCTTTAGCGCCTTGGCAGGCTCTCCCAGGGAGGAGGCCGCGAGGTCGCGCCCGAAGCTCTCGAAACACTCATACCTGCCGATGTCGGGGGCGTTGGCGCACTCATCGGCAACCTTCTCATAGTCATGCTCGAACAGCAGCAGCATCCGCGTCGAGTGGTACAGGTAGCATGGCGCGACGTAGCGGTCGGTCAGAGCATTGCAGGGATAGTGAGGGTCTTCGTCGGAGAGGTAGTCGGTGAAGTGCCCCATCGTGCCGGACAGGCCGCCGATCACGTTCTCCATGAACACCCCGGAGTAGCAGGCGCGCTGGTCCCGGTCTGTCTCCAGCCTGTCGCACAGGTCGAGCGAGTCATACAGTTCGTAGCTGGTCCAGGCCATGAGGCCGTGGCCGACGCCGTGGATGCACTGGAGCCTGAAGAAGAACACGCCGGAGCCTCCGCAGATCGCCCGCACGTCCGACTCCAGGTTGACGGTGCCGCGCTCCTTGAACATGGCCTCGGTCGCGCCGTGGAACGCGCCGGCCTCGCACTCGTGACTGGCAAGCGCGAACGCGGCGGCGCCGAATATCTCGTACGCGGTGCGGCCAGTCACATGGGCGCGCTCGTGACAGAGCTGGCCGACCACGTCACCCGCCTCTTCGATAAGCTTCACCGTGTTGGCCGGTCCGTAGTCTCTGATGTACTGGCTCAGCAGAACGTCGTTTGTGAACAGGTCCGTGAGAGCCTTGGGAGTCAGGTCGGGGGGGATCTTGAACTTCAGGTCGCCAACGTCGAGAGACAGGGTCTCTACTGGCACAACGGCATCGCCGCCGACCGCGACGACCAGCCCGCTGTGTTCGGGGACCATGTGGTTGTGGTAGCGCCAGAACCCGGGCTTGGTGAACGTGTACGCCCAGATGCCGTCCGCCTTAACCGGGCCGCCGGCGTCGAACTCGGGCAGTACCTGGTGAGTCGGGTGTATGTTCGACGCGGGCCAGAGGCTGGACTCGGAGCTGTTCACAAACCGGACCTGCTCGCCGACCGCGATCTCAAGCCGCTTGGGAACGAACCCGTCGTCAGTGAACTCCACGACCCAGGAGTTGGGCAACGGCGTCTCCGACGAAGTGCCCAGGTTCGGCTTGAGCGGGGTCGCTACGGCGACCGGCGCATCGGGATCACTGGCTGAACAAGCCAGCCCGATCATCGCCAAAACCGTGAACGCGACCAGCAGAAGACGGATGCCGACCATATCGCCAATCTACACAGTACGCAGCGCGGGGAGCTGGAGCTCGGCGCAGATGTCGCTGAACCACTCGATGACCTCGTTGTGCAGCGGGATGCCGTTGGCGCGGCGCTCCTGCTCCTCCTCGTGCTCGGATAGGCCAGGGTACATGACGCGGTCATGGCCGGGAGCGGGCGGCGTCTCCCTGAGAGTCCTGAGCATGTCGTCCATGTTGTCCTTGAACTCGTCGAGGTCGCAGAACGACTCTATGTTGTACGCGGCGAAGTAGTGGTGGCTGCCGCCGCCTTCCCGGCTGAGCATTGTCGGCTTGTCGCCGGACAGCAGCGAGGTGAGCACCTCGGACATCAGACTGAATCCGTAGCCCTTGTGGGAGCCCTGCTCGCGGGTGCCGCCGAGGGGGAGCTGGTAGTACTGGCCCCGCTCCGGCAGCGGCACCTCATCCAGAATGGGGTCTCCGTCCAGTCCGGCGATCCAGCCGCCCAGCATGTTCGCGCCGACGCGGTTGGCGAGCTGGAGCTTGTTGCCGGCGATGGCCGAGGTCGCGGCGTCGAACAGCAGGAACGGCTCGGACCTCGCGGGCGCAGCGATGGCGATCGGGTTCGTGCCCATGCGCGGCTCCGCTCCGAACGTCGGCAGCACCAGCAGTCCGCCCGCCGTGGCGGTCATGCCGACCATGTCGGCCTGGGCAGCGAGCATCGCGTGGTGTCCGATGGCGCCTGAGTGTCCGGCGTTGTACATGGTGACGACGCCGACGCCGACCTCGCGGGCCTTATCTATGGCGATGCTCATCGCCTTCGGCCCCAGGATGACGGCGAGGCCTCGGTCGGCGTCCACGGTCGCGGACGACGGAGACTCGCGGACGATTCGCCAATCGGGTCTGGGATTGAGCGAACCCTGGGAGTATCCCTGCACATAAGAGCGCAGCATGTTGGACACGCCATGGGTCTCGACTCCCCGGAGGTCAGTCGCTACGAGCACGTCCGCGCCCAGCTCCGCATCTTCTTGGGTCACGCCCATCTTCTCGAAAATCGACGTAACCGTCTCATGCAGCGCGTCGTGCGGGACGCGCGTCTCGTCCTCGTGCGGGACCTTGAATCGCTCTAGCATAGGAGGCCTCCTTGTCTCATTGTCACGTCGGTTGGGGCGAATTGGATTTTACCACTAACCGGGGGCGGAAGGATTGGTCTCTGGATAACTGAAGAATCGTCTTGGTGACATTTGGTGACATGACGACGTGACTGTGTGTATCCTCGCGGGAGATGTGGAATTCTCTACGGAGGCAAGCCAATGACACTTTCCGATATGCGTACATCCCACCCATACCACATGCACGACGCGATTATGCAGCAGCCGGAGTCTATCGCTCGCATCATTGCAGACGAGCGCGAGAACGTCAGTATGGTTGCAGAACTCGTTCGCAGTTCTTCAAGGGTGCACGTCGTTGGCATCGGCACCTCCTGGCACGCTGCCCTGGTAGGGGAGCACCTCCTGAGAACAGTCGGCAACCGAGAGGACGCGCGCGCTTGGAACTCGTTCGAGTTCTATTCCCAGCCGCCATCTCTTGGCGAAGATGACGCCGTCATAGTTCTCAGCCACCGAGGTACAAAGACGTACTCGGCTCGTTCACTGGAACGCGCCCACGAGGCTGGAGCAAAGACCGCGCTCCTGACAGGCATTGGTTCGGACGCCAGGCGCGAACTCGCAGACGCCGTCGTGGAGACTTCCCTGCACGATCCATCGTCGGCATTCACAGTCTCTCACACATCCGCCATCACCGCGCTGACCATGCTAGCGGTCGAGCTGTCCTCCCAGGACTCAACCGAAAGACTCGCCGACCTCCCGGAACTCGTAAGTGGAGCCATATCGGCGGAGGATGCAGTCCGAGAGTGGGCTGCGGAATGCAAGGACGTGCAGCGATTCTACTTCGTCGGGACGGGCGCCAACGCATCCACAGCCTACGAAGCCGCGCTGAAGATGAAGGAGGCCAATTACACCACCACGGAAGGACTCCATCTCGAGCAGTATCTCCACGGCCCGTTCGTGTCCACTGACGAGGGCTGCCTGGTCACATTCATCGCCCCACCGGCGGGAGGTCCTGAGGATAGGACAGCTGACATTATGAGAACTGTCACCGAGATAGGGGCTCGGACGGCGGCCATCGTGCAGACAGGAGACGATGCGCGTGCAGAATTGGTCGGCACGGCCATAAGTGTTCCCGAGTGCGCCGAGAGCTTCTCGCCAATCGTATACTTGGCGCCGCTTCAACTCCTGACCTACTGGCTGTCAGTGGAGCTTGGCCATAACCCCGACACGTTCAGGCTCGATCATCCCAGATTCCTCTCTGCGCGTAGGCATTACACACTCTGAGCATCTGTCCAGTTCAATAAAATGGGCCAATGGGCAACCGTTTGACACTACTCACAGAGTGGAAAACAGGCTGTCGACGCGGACCCGGCCATCGGACCGGACTAATTGCACCAGCAGCTCACTAAACCGCACCTTGAAACTCCGGAGAAGCGTTGCATAGAATCTTCGTGGCGGCCTTGATAGGCGTGGGGTCGCCGGAACCCTTTAAGTCGGTCCAGTGAGGCTGGCAAGGAACGTCACCCCGTACTCCGATACGGGGGACGAAGCGGAGCAACGGAGCTAGCGTCGCCGCAGGGCGCGACCATATCCGACACAGCCGCCAACCTCTTGCCAGCAACGGCAAGAGGTTTTTTGTTGATCCAGAGCGATGCACCCCTGATCGGGCGACGGATACTCACCTCCGACGAGATGCGCCGGGCGCTGGTCCGCATCTCACACGAGATACTGGAGCGCAACGGCGGCGCCGACGACCTCGTGCTGATGGGTCTCCACACCAGGGGCGTCCCGATAGCGCACCGGATCGCGGAGTTCGTCAAGAGCTTCGAGGGTGAGGACATCCCGGTGGGATCGCTCGACATCGGGCTTTACAGGGACGACCTCGCCGGCGGCGCGAGGCCGCTGATACGCCGCACCCACATTCCCCCTGTCCAGGGGCTTCGCGTGGTGCTCGTCGATGACGTTCTGTACACCGGGCGCAGCATACGCGCGGCGATGGACGCGCTCACCGACTTCGGAAGACCCAGCCAGATCCAGCTTGCCGTGCTCGTTGACCGCGGCCATCGCGAGCTGCCGCTGAGGGCCGACTACGTGGGCAAGAACGTCCCGACCTCCAATGATGAGGAGGTGGACGTGAGGCTGATAGAGATCGACGACGTGGACGAGGTGCTGCTGTCAAGAAAGGGGGAAGCATGACCCAGACGATCCAGACAGAACGTACCAATGGCTCATTTCCGGTCATACCATTCGAGCGCGCGAAGCCGAGGTACGTTCCCGGACGCAGGCACGTGCTCGACATGGACGACTTCTCGAGGCAGGAGATCGAGGACACTTTCCAGAACGCAGACGCGATGCGCGACGTTATGAACCGCGAGATCAAGAAGGTGCCCACGCTGAGGGGCAAAACGGTCATCACGCTGTTCACGGAGGCGAGCACGCGCACGCGCGTTTCGTTCGAGCAGGCGGGCAAGATACTGAGCGCGGACGTCATCAACGTCTCCGGTTCGGGCAGCAGCGTGGAGAAGGGCGAGTCGCTCTACAACACCGCGCTCACTCTGCAGGCCATGAACGCCGACATCATCATCATCAGGCACAGTCATTCGGGCGCTCCGCACTTCCTGGCACGGCATCTCGACGCATGCGTTATCAACGCTGGCGACGGGGCGCACGCCCACCCGACCCAGGCCCTGCTGGACTTGTACACCATGCGCAACTACTTCGGGCGCGTCGAGGGCCTCAAGGTGGCGATCATCGGCGACATTCTGTACAGCCGGGTCGCCCGCTCCAACCTGTGGGGGCTGACCGCGATGGGCGCGGACGTGACGCTGTGCGCGCCGCGTACCCTGCTCCCGCAGGACCTGCTCGACCATAGGACCAGGGTCGAGGGCCACCCGTTCGCCGACGTCAGGATCGTCACCGATGTCGAGAGCGCGCTGAAAGGCGCGGACGTGGTGTATGCGCTGCGGCTTCAGCTCGAACGACAGCAGGCCGGGCACCTGCCGTCGCTCAGGGAGTACTCGCGCGAATACGGGATCAGCCACGAGCGGCTCAGGCTTACCAGTCCCGACGCGCTAGTCATGCACCCTGGCCCGATGAACGAGGGCGTGGAAATAGACCCTGCCGTCGCTCACGGCGCGCGCTCGATGATCGAGGAGCAGGTCACCAACGGCGTAGCGATCCGAATGGCGCTGCTGTACAGCGTGGCCACGCCAATCAGGGAAGGTTATCCAAGGCGGTTCTAGCGACCCAGAAAGCTGACCACATGCAAGAGGGATCTTCAGACACACGCGCCGATAGGCCGACCTCATATCCGGGCTGGGACGGAACGCTGCCGCGTCATCGCGCGACCCTCATCCTGTGGCGCGACGACAAACTGCTGCTCGTCAGGGACCGCGGACGCGCTACCTACGCGCTGCCAGGCGGCGGAATTGAGGATGGCGAGCTTCCCATCATCGCGGCAGCCAGGGAGCTTCACGAAGAGACCAGCCTGGAGGCCATGTCCATCAGGTACCTGTTTACGCACGAGGGCAAGTACAACGATCACCACCTGTACGAAGTCGAGGCCGAGGGCGAGGTCGTCGTCCAGGGCGAGGTGGACAGCTTCACCTGGTGGGACACGAAAGACGATACACCCGTTTATCCACACGTCAGGGGAATCGCGGCCAGGCTCGGTTCAATCATGGAGAGCGACAGATGACAAACATTCTGATCACGGGCGGCCGCATCATCGACCCAGCGCAGGGGCTCGATTTGGTTGGAGACGTGCTGGTCAGCGATGGACTGATCATGGGTGTAGAGAAGTCGATCGAACCTCCCGATGGCGCTCAGCGCATCGACGCGGACGGCATGATCGTCTGCCCCGGGTTCATCGACCTCCACTGTCACCTGCGGGATCCAGGGCTTGAGTACAAGGAGACCATTGCCACGGGCACACGCGCCGCCGCGAAGGGCGGCTTCACAACCGTCTGTGCGATGCCGAATACCGAGCCGACCATGCACACGCGCGCCACAGTGGAGTACGTGCTGCAGAAGGCCCGTTCAGAGGCTGTCGTGCGCGTTCTGCCCATCGGATGCGTCACCAAGGGGTCGGCGGGCGTCGAGCTCGCCGAGATGGCGGAACTGGCCGAAGCGGGCTGCATAGGGTTCAGCGACGACGGTCATCCTGTGGCCGACTCCAACATCATGAGACAGGCGCTGAGCTACGCCTCCGGTCTCGGACTTCCGATCATCAACCACTGCGAGACGCCCGACCTGTTCAGGGACGGCCACATGAACGAGGGCTGGATATCCAATCGTCTAGGAATCCAGGGAGCGCCCAACTCAGCGGAGGAGACGATGGCGGCCCGCGACATCATGCTGGCCGAGCTCACAGGTGGACACGTCCACCTGGCACACGTATCCACGCCTGGAACGCTGGAGCTCGTTCGCAGCGCGAAAGCGCGCGGGATCCGGGTGACCTGTGAAATCACGCCGAATCACCTGACGCTGACCGACGAGGCTGTGATGGGCGACGCAGGCGGGCATCCGTTCGACGCGCTTGGGACCGCCGCCTACGACACGTATGCCAAGGTGAACCCGCCGCTGCGCGCCCGGTCCGACATGGAGGCGATGACCGCGGGTCTGTCCGACGGCACGATCGACGTGATAGCCACGGACCACGCTCCGCACAACGCCATCGAAAAGCTGTGCACGTTCGATGAGGCGGCGATGGGGATCAGCGTCCTGGAGACGGCGCTGGGGTCGGTTATGTCGCTGGTACACGCGGGGCAGGTCCGATTGCCTCTCATGGTCGAGAAGCTGACGTCGGCACCTGCGGCGTTCCTGGGACGCACGGACATCGGCAGCCTCAGACCGGGAGCCAATGCCGACGTCACTATTTTCGACCCCAACGCCGAGTGGACGGTGGACACCGAGGCGTTCGTCTCGAAAGGCAAGAACTCGCCCCTGCACGGTCAGAAACTGAAGGGCAAGGTGACGAAGACAGTGGTGGGAGGCGAGGTGGTATTCTCCGATGGGAAACCATCATGAAGATCACATACGACCAGGAAGTCGACATTCTGAGGATAATACTGAGTGACACGGACATCGAGGAAAGCGACGAGGACAAGCCCGGCATCATCATAGACTACGACGATCACGGCAATGTCGTCGGCTTGGAGATTCTCGACGCATCCTCTCGAATAACTGACCCGCGAACGCTGAAGTACACTGTCACTGGGTAGAATTTTCATCTGGAGTAACCAATGGAAGAAGTACAGATTTGGTCGGTTAAGGGGTCCCAGGCCATGCAGCTAAGTTCAGTCGGTCAGGCTGAGTCAGAGAAGCTGCTAGAGGACGTTTTGGTCAATACGCCCGACTTGCTTATACCGGGTCTAATGTTTGTTGGCAGGCAGACGCCTACCGATGGCGGCCCTCTCGATTTGCTCGGGGTGGATGAGGACGGGAGGTTAGTAGTATTCGAACTCAAGAAAGGTGAGGTGCCGCGTGAAGCAGTAGCACAGGTCATAGACTACGCATCTCACCTCGATTCTATGGAACTGACAGATCTTGCGAGTCACATATCTGAAAGATCAGGCACACACGGCATTGAAGAGATCGATGATTTTGAGGACTGGTACACCAGTCAAGATTTCGTGGGACTGGAGTCGCTGAAACCGTTACGACTATTCCTAGTAGGGTTGGGTGCCGATGATAGAACGGAGCGAATGGTGAGATTCCTCGCCGAGAACAGTGGCATGGACATATCGCTGCTGACCTTCCACGGATTCGACCATGACGGTGAGACAATCTTGGCCAAGCAGGTGGAGGTGGTAGGGGCCGGCGACGATGAAGATGAACTAGGCGGAGGGGGACTTAGTCTCAAAGAGCGATCGGACTTGCTGAACGCTCAAATCAATAGATGGGAAGTACGCGGTCTATTCGATGACGTTACAGACATGTTACAAGAGAGTTGGCCTCGATCTAGGCAGTCTGTAAGAAAGACCGGGATCAGGATAAGACTTCCAATACACGCCGACTCGGAATCGTATCGAGGATATGGCCGCGTTAAGGCTGAAAAGAAAGGGCAGGTACGATTGTACCTATATCGACCAGCTTTTGGCCTAGGCACGGATGCACTTAGGCCGACTATCGCGGAAGTTCGTTTCCAGACCACCCCCCGAGATCGAGATCCCTTTAATGATAAGGACGTTAAGAATTGGGAATTCCCCCTTACCGCTGATGAATGGGAGACTAACAAAGAAAAGCTCATGGCACTTGTACAGGAATTGTACGAAGCATGGCAGAACAGAGGTTCAGGTGAGTAGATCGTCATAGACGAAGATGCATGACCGCACAAGGTACTCAGCAAACTACCTAAACATCACTCATGAAGACACCAGCTTCCCTTCCGCGAGTTCAACCAATCGCTTGTTGACGCTCGGGCGGTCGTCGGGCTCCACGGGGTCCGGCAGTGCTTTGAGCTCGGGAAGCAGATCATGTTTCAACACCGACGCTTCCTCGTCGGTTAGCGACGACATGGCGATGACGTCATCAGGCCCCCACATTACGGCCAGCCTGAACCCGTAGTCCGCGACGGCCATCTCTATCAGTTCTCTCAATGTCTCCACGGTCTTCAGACCTCCTCCTCAACATCGGTTGACGCCTCGGCGTTCACTGACTGAAAACAACCCCTCCGCCGTCGATTATGTAACTGGCGCCTGATATGAAGGAAGCTTCGTCGGAAGCCAGGAAGCGGACCAGTTGAGCTATGTCGTCGGGCTGCCCTGCCCTCCCCAGAAGAATCTCGTCGTTCCTCTCTTTGAACCTCTCGGCACTGCCCGTCGATCCTCTGGCCTGCGGTGTGTCGGTCAGACCGGGGAGGACGACGTTGGACCGTATCCCGTACTCTCCATAATCGTCAGCGACAGTTTTCGCCAGTCTAGTCAGACCCGCCTTGCTGATGCCGTAGGGACCGGTCAGACCTCGTCCGCCAAGGGCGGTTACGGAGGATATCGATACGATTGCTCCACCCTTCTCCATCATGTGTGGGAGCACGTACTTGCAGCAGTAGAAGGCCCCCTTCAGATTGGTCTGCATCGTCAGGTCCCACTCCATGTCAGTAATTTCGTGGACTCGATGGGCCAAACGTATGAAGACCCCAGCGTTGTTCACCAGAATATCTGGAGGCCCAAATCGTTCTACAGTGGTCTCCACCATCTGCTGCACATCGTCAGCCTTTGAAACGTCGCACTCCAGGAATATGGCATCGCCACCATGTTCATTGATGCTAGCTGCCGTCCGCTCGCCCTCTATATCGTTCCGATCAGCCACAATCACAGAAGCGCCTTCGCTGGAAAATAGCTCGGCTGTCGCCCTGCCTATGCCCGTCGCGGCGCCGGTGATGATCGACACTTTGCCTTCTAGACTTCTTTCCATCGTGTCCTCTCTGATTCCAGCCCAGTGCGTACGTCGGGCCGCGGCTTGCTCACAACTTTAGTGAGAGCGCCGAATGACTCCGGGGCCTCGGACCATGACATCTGCATCAGGAACGGTGACCAGTCTCGGCGCCTACAACTCCGATCAGGAGCTCCTTGCAGACCTCACCTTGTCCAGCATCACAGGCGGTAGAGGAAAGACCCAGCCCCTGTTCATGATTATCTGCTGCGCCAGTGCGGCAGGAACCGCTACGATGATTTCCGGTTCGATGGAGAACTTACCATCGAACCCTCCCATCGCGCTCCTGGCATGGATTCCCGCGAACCCACCCCGGTCGACGCCATCCTCGGCATAGTCGCTCTGAGGCCCGCCGAAAACCGAGTGCCATCTGAACGAAAAGCCGTTCGTGACGAAAGGTGCGGCCCCACTTGCCCCGCCGCCCGGCGAAACTACCATCCCCAGCGCCTTCACCGTGTACAGGACATCGTTCAGGTCCCCTTCGCCACCGCAGCTCAACGTCCAGTGAAGTCTGCGAATCAATACGTCAGCCGCTTCCTGGGCTGCCTGGAACCCGTGAGCGATACGCTCTTCGTCGTCATTCATCGGATAAGTTCCGGCCGTTGTACCGGACAGATACACGAGACCGCTCTCGTGCACAACGGCTCCCGCTATTCCCGCACCTTCCAGCGACACCACATCCTCGCTGAAGCTTCCTATCGGAATGCCGATCTCCCGTATCCTGTCGTACACATCGAATTCGCGCCGCAACTCATCGGGCAGTAACGCCTCATCATAGAACTTGCTCATGCTCAACAGCTCCCATAAGTAAAATAAAGAATCAGTTCACGCGCACGTATTTGTCCACGCTCTGACTCGTGGTCAGACCAAGATAGATGTCGCCCTGCGAGTCAACCCATATGCCGTGAGCGTGGCGAATAATGTCCCAGCGCGCCAGCACCTCGCCACCGCCGTCTCTGATGGTGACTCGCGGGGGATTGTCGTCGGCCGCTTGCTCGCAGATGTAGAACAGGCCATCTGCGCCCTGAACGATGTCGTTTGGCCCGCCCATGCCGGTCCACATGGTAATGTACTCGCCTTCACTGTCAAATATCTGGACCCGGCGATTGCTTCGGTCGCAGACGTAGACCCTCTCTTCCTGGTCCACCATCAGGCTGTGGGGCAGGTGGAACTCGCCCGGTGCTGAGCTCCCGGGCGTCCCCCAGGACATGATGAGCTCGCCTTCATTCGTAAACTTGTGAATCCTGCTGTTTCGATACCCATCCGAAACGTAGATGCTGCCCGAGGGGCCCTTCACCATTTCTGTAGGGTAATTGAACGGCCCGGCGGCGCGAGGGACCATGTCCCCGGCAACTTCACAGCCCGTGTCGGAGTGTGAGCCGCGTTCTCCCAACACCATCAGAGGCCTGCCCTCCAGGGTGTATGACACCGCGACAGAGTCGTCCCGGTCGGTCATATACACGACATCGTCGCTGATGCTCATGCCGTGCGGGGAGTTGAATGCGCCATGCCCCCATGCGTTCAGATAGTTGCCTTCCCTGTCGAAGACGACTACAGGAGGGTCCTTCCTCTGGAACACGTAGAGCCTGTCGTGCGAGTCGGTGGCGACGGTGCTGACTACCGCGAAAGTCTCCCCGTCGGGAAGCTTGGGGAAGTCCTGGGCAAGTTCGAACGTGAGGCTATCTGTGCCAACGGTAGTCATGAGTCATCCCCCAGTATCAGTATCCAGGCAGGAGCGCGGTTGCCAGCTGCCCTGCTGAAGCGTGCCCGCGGCCTCGCACAGCGTTGCCGTGGGCCCAGATGTCCAGATATAAGGTTCGGTGAAATGGCCGCGCCGCGCAAACTCGGCGAATTGTGAGAGATTTCAGCCAGCCCTTCCGAATATACGTCTCACTCCATGCAGCTCGTCGCCTCTTTACCATTCAGTCTAAGCGTGCTCTTGATAGGCACGGCTGTTTCCACCAGCCTCTCAGCAAAGCAACCCTGCTTCGCGAGTCTGACGACATAGGCTATGTCTTCCTCCGGTTCATCCGAGCTTACCTCGAATTCGGAGCGCACCTCGGTAACACCGCTATTGACCGTTCCCGCCAGCACTGAGCCGGACAGATAGTAATCCATCTCGACGTGGACCCGTGCCTTGCTAATCGTAAGTTTTCTCATTGTAGCGTACCGCTTCAACTGCGTAAGCAGTCAAAACCCGATCCCGGAGGTTATGTAGGTCAGCGGCGGGGGATAGGCATTCTCTCCGCCCATCCTTTCCGGCTCGTCGCAGTAGATCACGAACTGTTCGCGGGTCCCTTTGTGGAGCATCTTCTCGATATGCTCGCAGTCAACGGCGACGGTTCGCTTTGTCACCTGCCGAGGGAGTTCATCACCATGCAGCTCGTGAGGAATGTCAGTTGTCATATGAGCTCTCCTGGTTGCTGGATAGCCTGATGGCTGCCGCTTCAAGACTACTCCAAGGTAGCAGGTGCGAGTGTAGCAGGCCTAGCTGTAGTCACGCTCCGCGACACGCCCTCGGGGCCTGTATCACTTTTGTAGGTGTGGCTGTTGGCCGAGGTTTCGGAGTGCGGGCGTCTCGCCCGCATTCGTTCGTCCAGAACCTGCCGAAGGGCGATTGCCCATTGAGACACCTACAAAATTGATTCAGCTTCCGCCCGTCGTCGGATCGCGTCGCAGGGCCGACTTCACGGGGCTGTCCACTTCGGAGACCGGCCCAACACCATGGTGCCGTCCACCACGGACGGGGGCAACATGAACACCGACGACTTTGAGGTCACCGCCAGCTGGGGTCACTTTGGATCGGACTAGGCGGTCATGCCGGGCCAGGGTCGGGTCGACGAGCGTCCGTACACACCACAGGAGCGCGACGCGCTGGGCGACGCCGTCTCAACGCTCGGTCGGTGACACGACGTTCGACGTCTACCTCAACGACCGAGCGTACTGGCGCAACGTCCCAGCCAACGTGTGGGGATACAAGCTCGGAGGATACCAGGTGCTCAAGAAGTGGCTGTCGTACCGAGAGCGTAAGGTGCTGGGGAGGTCGCTGCTGCCGGAGGAGGTGCAGCACTTCGCAGAGGTGGGACGAAGGGTCGGGGCTGTGTTGCAACTGACAGCCAGCGCATGAGACCTTCCGATATACTACAGCGTAATCATGCTTGTACCCACGGAACCCAAGATATACCACATCGTCCATGTGGATAGACTGCCGTCTATTATCTCGGACGGCTATCTGTGGTGCGACACAGTGATGGATAGTAATGAGACAGACACTGGGACCACTGTCGGGATTAACAACATCAAGCGGCGCCGACGCCAACTCACGCTGTCCAGCCATCCCGGTCTGCATGTTGGTGACTGCGTCCCATTCTACTTCTGCCCACGCTCCGTCATGCTCTATGTGATCTACATGGCTAATCACCCAGAGTTGTCCTATCGAGGCGGCCAAGGGCCGATAGTTCACCTGGAGGCTGACCTGCGTCAAACAGTGGCTAGGGCAGACTCCAATGGGCGCCGCTGGGCATTCACGACGTCCAACGCAGCGTCCAGCTATTTTGATGACTTCAGCGACCTAGACAACCTCGACAAACTGGATTGGGACGCGATACAAGCTAACCAGTGGTCAGGTCGCCAGGAAACCAAGCAGGCAGAATTCCTGGTAGAGTTCTCATTCCCATGGAATATGGTTTCACGCGTTGGCGTCCGCTCCCGTGAAATTGGCAATAGAGTTGTGGAAGCCATGCGGGCGTCCGCTCATCGCCCACCCGTAGAGATCAGGCGGAGTTGGTACTACTGATTGTGAGGGGAGGTACGCATGATCGAGTATAAGACAGGCGACATTTTCGCAGAGGATGTTGAGGCGCTCGTGAACAGTGTCAACTGTGTGGGGGTGATGGGTCGTGGGATTGCACTCCAGTTCAAGAATATGTTCCCTGAAAACTTCAGGAGCTATGCGGCGGCGTGCAAGCGGGATGAGGTCAAACCTGGCCGGATGTTCGTTTACGAATCAGGCCAAATGACCAATCCACGCTACATCATCAACTTTCCGACCAAGCGCCACTGGCGAGGCAAGAGCCGCATAGAAGACATAGAGGCTGGCCTCGAAGACCTTGTTAGGGAGATTGAGGAACGCAATATCCGATCAATCGCGATTCCGCCGCTTGGAACCAGTCTCGGCGGGCTGAACTGGACCGATGTACACCCACGCATCGAATCGGCCCTTCGGGTATTGGATGATGTGGTGGTCATGCTATTCGAGCCCGGAAGCGGTCCTGTCGACGATCGTCCTAATCGCTCCACCAATGTGCCGAAGATGACCAGAGGCAGGGCGACGCTGGTCGGCTTGATGTACCGATATCGTTGTGCTCTGCTCGACCCATTCGTCACGCTCTTGGAAGTACACAAGCTCATGTACTTCATGGAGTTGGCCGGTGAGCCTCTCAGGTTGGAGTTCCAGAAGGGTCCTTACGGTCCGTATGCAGAGAATCTCAGGCATGTGCTTCGAGGGGTGGAAGGTCATCTCATTTCAGGCTACAAAGATGGTGGCGACGCGCCGGACAGACAACTTGAACTCGTTCCTGGCGCAATCGAAGATGCGACCGTGTTCCTCAATGGACGTCCTGGAACGAAGGAACGCTTGGATCGGGTGGCTCACCTCGTAGAAGGGTTTGAGTCGTCATTCGGCCTTGAGTTACTGGCAACGGTACATTGGGTGGCCGCCGAGCATCCCTCCTCCACAGACGATGAGATAACTGCCCACACGTATGCTTGGGGTTATCGGAAAAAGCAGTTCTCAAAGCGTCAGATATACTTGGCACTACAGACCCTTAGAGATAAGCACTGGCTCGATGCTGATCCCTCGACAGACAGCGTAATGATTGACAATGAGTCGGCCTCGACGCTTGGCGAGGACGTACTCTCCGATATGCTGGACGATCTAAAGGGGACGATCAAGGAGGCTCGTGAAGAAGGATTCCCGATACCTTCGCAAGTTGCCCACTCCAATGCCCAGCGACTGTTGAATGAGATGTACCAGATTCTGCCAAGACGGTTCGAGGTGTACCCGACACCGGACGGTGAAGTCGCTATCGACGTGCCAACAGGCCGTGGCAGCTCAGTTCTCCTGCTGTGCGACTCTGAAGGGGGCGCGTTATGTTTGGCCAACTTGCAGAGCGCCCACCGGCGCAGGAGATACACATCCACTTCCAATCTGCCTGACGATTTTCTACGAGAAGCCCTGATGGAATTGGAGCGGGACAGCGGCTAACCGCTCATGAACGTTCCGGAGAGAATCGCGACAGATGAAGAGATCGGACGAGGCGTATCTTCAAGGAGGAACTCTGCACGTGCTCGGCGCTCGCGAGTCCCATTCCATGAGTTCTTGCCTCCCCAAGGCGAAGTCAAAATATCGGTTGACAGGTTGAGTGTTAGAAAACCCGGACAGGCGACTTCGATTGCCGACAGCCGGGACAACGCTCGTGGTCGAACATTCTATGGGTGGGCGGTAGTTACCGCAGTGAATGCCGCTGGCAGCGGGCGTCGGGTGGTAGCGTCTCCGATTCCAGACCACAATCCCTATCATGCGGACATAGTTCTGCCTGGAGACGCCGCGAAGGATCGGGAGGAGCAGAAACGACACGCGCAAGAACTGGCGGACTCATCGTACTGGCGTGATCGCTCAGACGGGCGCACGTGATCTTATCCACCCACTGCTCGCAAACCCACTCAGCTCCATAAACGCGACTCTCAAACGGCTTTGCACGCGGGGGCGATTCAGCTTTATCCTGTACGGGCGCATAGTCTGCCCCGGAGGTCCGTCAGACGCCCATGACTCAATTCGCCCACCTGGTACTTGAAGATGGCTCTTTCTACCGGGGTCTTGCCTTTGGCGATACGTCGCAGCGGACGCATGGCGAGGTCGTCTTCAACACGTCGATGACCGGATACCAGGAGATACTCACCGACCCGTCGTACGCGGGGCAGATCGTTGTGCCGACGTATCCGCTCATCGGCAACTACGGCATCAATCGGGACGACTTCGAGTCGCGCAAGATACAGGTGTCGGGCTTTGTGGTGCGCGACCACTGCGACGCTCCCAGCCATCCATCCAGCGACATGACGGTGGACGAGTTCCTGAAGTCCCAGGGGATCGTGGCAATCAGCGGCGTCGATACGCGCGCGATCACGCGCCGTCTCAGGACGAGCGGGGTGATGATGGGTACGATAGCCATCGACGAGGCCCCCGACCATGCGCTCGTCCGGCTCAAGGAGTTGCCCACCTACGACGACGGCGACTTCGTGCGCGAAGTCTCGACCCCTGAGCCCTACACTTGGGAAACACCACTACCCGGAGCCGAGCCGCAGGAAAAAAAATTCCGTGTGCTGGTCTCGGACTGCGGGCTGAAGTACAACATACTGCGCAACCTCCGCGCGCGCGGCTGCGAGGTCATCGCGTACCCGGCGACCGCGTCAGCCGATGAGCTGCTCGCGATGAAGCCGGACGGCGTGCTGATGTCTCCAGGTCCAGGCGACCCGGACCTGCTGGACTACGCCGTCGATACCGCCAAGGGTCTGACCGGACGGGTGCCGATGATGGGCATCTGTCTGGGCAACCAGATCATAGCGCGGGCGTTCGGAGGACGGAACTACAAGCTGAAGTTCGGGCACCGGGGCGGCAACCATCCGGTCAGGGAGATCGCCACGGGCCGCGTCCACATCACCGCTCAGAACCACGGCTACGCTGTCGATGCCGACAGCCTGCCGTCCGAGATCGAGGTCAGCCACATCAACCTCAACGACGGCACGGTCGAGGGACTCCGTCACAAGTCGCTGCCGATCATGAGCATCCAGTACCACTCAGAGGCGTCCCCCGGTCCGCGCGACAACGAGTACCTTTTCGACAGGTTCATCGAGATGGTCAGAGAGTACACGACCTGATGCAAGTCGGGCTGCACATATACATCTTTGGTGTGATATTCTGATGATATGGAATGACGCAAGTCTTTGATGCACTGAAGGGCGGTCTGTCAGATGCGCACGACCATAGATATAGACGAACAACTGCTTGAGGCGACGGTGAAATACACTGGTCAGACCACCAAGAGCAAGGCGGTCAACGAAGCGCTCGCGTGTTATCTGAAGGACCAGGGCCTGCGGAAGCTGCTCCGGCTTCAGGGAAAGTTGGATCTTGATCTGGATGACTGGTATGAATTCCGACACACTGAACATGGCTGATGTCTACGTGATCCCGGACACCTCCGCGTGGATTCAGTTCTTCAGAGCGGGTAGTTCCCCAGAAGCAGCAGTAGTGAGATCCCTTCTCGTATCAGACCGGGTTATGCTCGTCGGAGTTGTGTATGCGGAGTTGATGCGGGGTGCGAGAAACCAGGAACAGCTTGAAACCTTGCAGGATACACTCCAGTCGTTGCCATACACTGAAACCGACAAGGACACATGGACACTCACCGGTAAGATACTGTATTCGTTGGAACGGACAGGCGAGCGGATACCTGTCCCTGACGCTTTGATTGCAGCTATTGCAATTCAGAACGACCTGTCGGTGTATACGCAGGATAACCACTTCAACCGTGTCTCGGATCTCCAGCTATACGAGCCGTCAACCACATGAACCGGCCTCGTAAGCAGTCAGTGCTCAACATCGCCCACCGGGGGGCCTCGGAGTACGCCCCTGAGAACACGTTTGCGGCTTTCGACAAGGCGCTCGACATGGACGTGAATCATGTCGAGTTGGACGTCCACTTCAGCCGCGACGGTCACATCGTCGTCATCCATGACGACTCCCTCGACCGGACAACGGACGGCTCAGGGCCGGTTGCGGACATGACGCTCGCCGAGCTTCGCGAGCTGGACGCCGGATCGTGGTTCGGGGCCGAGTACGCGGGGGAGAGGATCAGGTCTCTCGCCGAGCTGTTCGAGCGGTACAAGGGCCGGCTGCACTTTCACATCGAGATCAAAGCCGGCCCCGTACTTGATACGGGGGCGCGGGCCGAGGGCCTCGCGAGTCGTGTGGCCGACCTGGTCAGGGCCTACGGGCTGACGGACGACGTGACAATCACGTCGTTCTGGAGGCCCTGGCTCGATGAGGTGCGCGCCTACGCGCCGGAGCTGCCCACAGGCTGGCTGGTGCCGCTCGGCCCCACAGAGTGGGACGACTCCATAATCGAACAGGCCGCCGCACTGGGATTCAACCAGGTGTGTCCCAGGGCGAATATCACGACGCCTGAGCTGGTGCGCACGCTGCACGAGCGCGGATTCGTGGTCAGGTGTCACGGCGTATATAGCGAGGAGCTCATGCGCCACGCGGTCGACTGCGGCGCGGACGGCATGACCATCAACTTCCCGGACAAGCTCACAGATTACTTGAACCTCAGCCCAAGTGGTTGAGAGGTAGATGTATGTCGTTAGGCCAAGCTGGAGGTAGGCCCATTCAGAAAAAACCATCGAAAGTACTGGTGATCGGCTCAGGGCCGATTGTCATCGGCCAGGCCGCCGAGTTCGACTACGCCGGAACGCAGGCGTGCAAGGCGCTGCGCGAGGAGGGCGTCACCACCGTCCTCGTAAACTCCAACCCTGCGACCATCATGACCGATGAGGACATCGCGGACGTCGTTTACATAGAGCCGCTGACCGTCGAGGTGTTGGAGCGGATCATCGCCCGGGAGCGGCCTGACGGTGTGCTGCCGACGCTCGGAGGTCAGACCGGACTCAACCTCGCGGTCGACCTGGCCGACGCTGGCATCCTGGACAGGTACGACGTGAGGCTGCTTGGCACTCCCCTTGAGACGATACGCAACGCCGAGGACCGAGAGCTGTTCAGGGACCTCCTGGTGAGCATCGGGGAGCCTGTCCCGCCATCCGAGATTGCGGAGTCGCTGGAAGAAGCCTACCGGGTCATGGACGACATCGGACTGCCGCTGGTGATACGGCCCGCATACACCCTGGGAGGCACCGGAGGCGGCATCGCCGACACTGTCGAGGAGTTCGACCGGATAGTCAGAAGCGGCCTCGCGGCTAGCCCAATTAGCCAGGTGCTCGTCGAAAAGTCGCTCGTCGGCTGGAAGGAGATCGAGTACGAGGTGATGCGCGACGGCGCGGACAACTGCATCACCATCTGCAACATGGAGAACATCGACCCGATGGGCGTCCACACAGGCGACAGCATCGTGGTCGCGCCCAGCCAGACACTCACCGACAAGGAGTACCAGCTTCTGAGGTCGGCAAGCCTCAAGATCATCCGCGCGCTGGGAATCGAGGGCGGCTGCAACATACAGATGGCGCTCGAACCGGGAGACGTGGTCGCCGAAACGCTCCCGGGCGGCGGGCGGGCTGAACACAGCTACTACATCATCGAGGTGAACCCGCGCGTCAGCCGCAGCTCCGCTCTCGCGTCGAAGGCGACCGGGTACCCGATCGCTCGGGTTGCGGCGAAGATCGCGGTCGGCAAGAGGCTGGACGAGATTCCAAACGCGGTGACTCAACAGACGCTCGCCGCGTTCGAGCCCGCGCTCGACTACTGCGTGGTGAAGATACCCCGATGGCCGTTCGACAAGTTCCCGCGCGGCGACCGCGGGATCGGCACCCAGATGAAGGCGACGGGCGAGGTCATGGCCATCGACCGCTCTTTTGAGGCGGCGTTCCAGAAGGCCGTCAGATCGCTGGAGATCACCAACCGGTCGCTGCTGTGGGAGGACTCGGGATGGGGAATTCCGGAGGCATCCTCTACTCACTCCCCCTTGACGGGAGAGGGTGATAAAGACGAAATACTTTCGAGCCTGCCGATCGGCCCGAACGACGAGAGACTCTGGGCGCTTATGGCCGCTCTCCGCAGGGGCAAGACCCCGGAGGAGCTGTCCCGCGCGACCGGCATAGACCCGTGGTTCACCAGGGCCTTCAACCGTATCGCCCGGATGGAGCTGAGGCTGCTCGACGAGACCGTGACCCCTGAGCTGCTGTGGATGGCCAAGCGCCTGGGCTTCGGCGACGAGAAGATAGCAGTGCTCACCGACCGCACTGCTGAGCAGGTCCGCGCGCAACGCCACGAGTGGGACATACGACCGGTGTACAAGATGGTCGATACCTGCGCCGCTGAGTTCGAGGCGCAGACTCCGTACTTCTACAGCACCTACGAACAGGAGAACGAGGCGCTGCCGTCGCCCGTCTCCAAGGCGCTGGTGCTGGGCAGCGGGCCGATCCGCATAGGACAGGGCATCGAGTTCGACTACTGCTCGGTCCATGCGGCATGGGCGCTCCAGGAAGAGGGCATCCAGAGCGTGATGGCCAACTCCAATCCCGAGACCGTCTCCACAGACTTCGACACCAGCGACAGGCTCTACTTCGAGCCGCTCGACGAGGAGTCGGTGCGGGACATCCTGGAGAACGAGGCTGTCGCGACAGACAACGGCGACGCCGTTATCCCGCCGTCGATGGTGCAGTTCGGAGGCCAGACAGCGATAAACTTGTCACAGTCTCTCGACAAAGCACAGCTCCCGATTCTCGGCTCGACGGCGCAGTCTATAGACACCGCCTCGGACCGTCACCTGTTCGAGGAGTTCCTGGCAATGGTCGGGATACCGAACCCACCGGGCGCGGCGGTGATGGACATGGAGCAGGCGCTGACGGTCGCCCAAGAGATCGGCTACCCGGTGCTGGTGCGTCCGAGCTACGTGCTCGGCGGTCGCGCGATGGAGATAGTCCAGAACGCGTCGGAGCTGGTGCGCTACATGACGAGTGCGCTCGAAGCAGGCTCGGGCAGGCGTGTGCTCATCGACAAGTACTACGAGGGCCGGGAGGTCGAGGTCGACGCCGTGTGCGACGGCGAGACCGTGCTGATTCCAGGCATCATGGAGCATGTCGAGCGCGCGGGCGTCCACAGCGGCGACTCGATGGCGATCTACCCGGGTCTTACCCTGAGCGAGAACGAGGTCAACACGATCGTCGACTACACGACCAGGATAGGCCGTGCGCTCGAAGTGCGCGGACTGATGAACATACAGTACGTCGTTGTTGGTGGCGGCTCACCGTACCGGAGCCCACAGTCCGGCAACGGCGACGGTAGCGACACCGAGGTTTACGTTATCGAGGTGAACCCGCGCTCCAGTCGCACCATTCCATTCATCTCGAAGGTGACCGGGGTGCCTATGGTCAAGCTGGCGGTGAAGGCCATGCTCGGCAACTCTCTCAAGGAGCAGGGTTACGAGGGAGGCCTGTGGAAGCGTCAGAAGCTGGTCGCCGTGAAGGCCCCCGTATTCTCGATGTCCAAGCTGACCGGCGTGGACACTTATCTGGGGCCTGAGATGAAGTCCACCGGCGAGGTCATGGGAATCGACACAGAGTTCACGCCTGCTGTCGCCAAGGCGCTCATGGCCGCCGGACTTGCGGTCCGACCCGGCGACTCGGTGCTGCTGAGCATCGCCGACCGCGACAAGGCCGAGTCTGTCCAGATGATGCGAGACCTGAACGCGGCCGGATGTACGATGTACGCCACCGAGGGCACCGCCGCCATGATCTCCGGCCTCGGGCTGCCGGTGATTCCCATACCGAAACGGCTGTCGGCAGGACGCCCCAACGTGGTCGACGTAATCGAGGACGGCACCGTCCAGGCGGTGGTCAACTCAGTCACCGGCGACCGCGAGGTGCTGCAGGACGGCTTCGCCATACGCCGCGCGGCGACGGAGGCCCGCATACCCTGCTTCACGTCGCTCGACACCGCGCGCGCGGCGGTCGAGAGCATGGTGGGATCAGGCTCCGAGTACAGCATCAAGCCATTGCCTGAATATAGGAACGGCACAGATGGCGGTGGATGAAGACCATTGAGCAGGTCCGAGTCCAGCTACTCTTGGGTGAATTTGACCTCACTCGCCACGCTCGAATACGAGTCGTTGAACGCGACATCAGCAGGTCAGACATCGGGCAGTCAGGCGCGGATTCGGTTATAATCGAAGAGTACCTTGAGGACAAGTACTCTCCAAGTTGCCTATTGCTCGGCTTTACACGAGACGGGCATCCACTGCACATTCAGGTGTCGCTGGCCGACACCGAACTCGTCAGGGTCATTACAGTATATGAACCTGATCCTCAGCTATGGCACAACTACTCAGTCTGGAGGAGATGATGTTTAAGTGCCCGGTGTGCGGCTGCTCGGACAGCCGGAGAGAGTTAGTTAAGGACGTATTTCAGGTAGACGGACGATACGTCTTGGTACACGATGTTCCAGCCACCGTATGTTCGCGGTGCGGCGAAGAGTCGGTCAGCAGCGAAGCGGCTGAGAGAGTTCGTCTGCTGGTTAACGGAGACGGTCAGCCCAAGAGAACCGTCGAGATGGAAGTCTTCGAGTTTGCGTAGGTCGTCCGCCGACTTTCACCCGTGAAACAGAGGACGATCGACGCCCATGACCACTCCCAGCCCTGCCGATTCCCCGATTCCCCACCGCGTTCGCTCCGTCGCGATGCCGCCCATAGATGCACTGAACACGCGCATGGCGGAGATCAACTCGGCTGGCGGCGACGTGATCAGCCTCGGACAGAGCGTGCCGTTCTTCGGCCCTCCGCCTGAGATGATCGAGGCCGTCAGGGACGCACTCGACAACTTCGGCCCACGGCTCCATACCTACGGCCCTGACGTGGGCATCCCCGAGCTGCGCCAGGCTCTCGCGTGGAAGCTGGCCGACTTCAACGGCGTCGAGGTCGATCCCGACCGGCAGCTGCTCGTGACGCCAGGCTCCAACCAAGCGTTCATGGTCACGATGATGACCATTCTCGACCCCGGAGACGAGGTCGCGATCGCCTCGCCGTACTACTTCAACCACCACATGGCCATCGAGCTGTGCGGGGGAGTGGTACGGGAGGTCCCCCTCAGCGAGGAGGACGGCTTCCAGATGACCCTCGAGGACGTCGAGCGCGTCCTGACACCTCGCACCAAGGCGGTGGTAATCATCTCCCCGAACAATCCGACCGGCACGGTTTACGATCCCGACCAGGTCGCGGCGATTGCCGGGAGCCTCACCCAGCGGGGTATCTACGTCATCCACGACGACGCGTACGAGGTCTTCTGCTACGACGGCGCTCGGCACGTAAGCCCCGGCGCGGTTGTTGGACCCTCAGACTTCCTGATCACACTTGGAAGCCTGTCCAAGACACTCGGAATGACCGGATGGCGCATCGGCTACATAGCGGCTGGTGCGGGCCTTATCACGCAGGCGTTGAAGGTGCAGGATGCCATGGCTATCTGCGCGCCGATAATCGCACAGGTTGCCGCGCTCGCCGCGCTGGAGCAGATGCCCGCATATCCGCAGAGCATGATCGAAGAGCTAAACGAGCGACGCGACCTGCTTCAGAGCGTCGTCGACGAGACTCCTGCCCTGTACTGGCACAGGACCGACGGCGCGCTGTTCGCACTGGTGAGAGCGGACGCAGTCGGCGGAGATCGGCGAGAGCTGGAGTCGGAGCTGCTGGAACAGGCGCATGTGCTGACGGTGCCCGGCAGAGCTTTCGGGAGTCAGTGGAGCGACTTCATCCGGGTCTCGTACGGCTGCTCGCCTCGCGACCGCTACGAAGAAGCGCTGGAGAGGCTTGCCAGGTTCTTCGGAGGCGAGTGAGCACCGTCGGCGGTCAGCTTAGAGCCGCCAACACCTACTGCTCATAGTACACCGTCTCCGGGTCTCTCAAGAACACGCTGACGCTCGCGCTGTTCGCCAGTGTAGCGCCGCCCTTGGTGATGACCTCCCCATAGACAGCGGGCGCCACGTCCACCCCTGGGAACACCTGTCTGAGTGCTATAGCGGTGTTGGCTGCTCGATCGACATCGCTGTAGTCGATTGTGAAAGACGCTTCCACCGGAACGTACACAGTCTCGCCGGTCTCGCGCCTCCTGGCTCGGACTATCACATCGGTGCTGTAGATGCGCTCACGCTGGTTGGCAGCGATTTCATCCCTGTCGCTGGCATCTTCGATTGCATCCTCGAATTCATGGGCAATCCCGTCGCGTACAGGTCCTCTCACTATGGTCGCACGACGAAGATTGAGTCTGCTGCTAAGGAAGGAAATTATTCTACCCTGCAAGGACGTCTCGACAATCTTTCCCTTGACGTACCCCATGTCGTTTTTGAGAACCTCGATATCCTGTCCCTGACGAGTTACCACCGTGACCAATTCCGAGAGACGCTGTGGCATTGCGAGTAGCTCATCCGTCAGGAGTACGCGACGCAATTCGTCGCGAGCTTCGGGGTCCTCACGAATTGCTCTTATTATGTCGTTGATAGATGTGACCAACTGGTCATCTCCTCCGTTCCTGCCAATTGTAACAGGTCGGTCGGACGACGGGTACTGGGAGCCGATATTGGAGGGGAGTGCAAAACTCCGAGTCCCACCCGTCATTCCCGCGAAAGCGGGAATCCACAGCCCGGCGACCACCGTTCGGCATACTGGACTCCCGCTTTCGCGGGAGTGACGAGATTACTGAGAATTGAGTTTTGCACTTCTCTCGATATTGGTCCAATAACGAAACGGGGGCGACCCATCAGCCGCCCCCAGTGGTCTTGGTTTCGTTAGGGTTTGCCGAGTCTAGCCGGACGCTCGCTCCACGGCGGCCGTGATCGCGCGAAGCGCAAAGACCTTGGTCAGGTGCTCGCGATACTCTGCGGATGCGTGGACGTCCTCGTTGAGCTCGATGCCGTTGGCCGCTCTGCCGGCAGCGCTGCGAATCGCGTTGACGTCGCCTGCGTTTCCCACGAGCCGATCTTCGGAGTCGGAGGCGCGTGAGGCGCTCGAACCGGCGCCGGTCACGCCTATGCGCGCAGCAGACACGCTGCCGTTCTCGACGGTCACGGCCGCCGCAACGCCGACTATCGCGAAGTGCGACGCCTTGTTGGCCATCTTCGCGTAGGCAGCGCCGGAGTTGGCGGCCTGCGCTGGAATCCTGATCTCTGTCAGAATCTCATTGGGTTCGAGAGCGGTCGTGAACAGGTCCACGAAGAAATCGTCTGCCGAGATCGTCCGCGTGCTGACCCTTCCCAGGCTGGCACGCGAGCTGGCTACCAGCTCAGCGCCCAGTGCCAGCATCACAGCAGGAAGGTCCGCCGCAGGGTCGGCGTGGGCCAAGCTGCCGCCAATAGTGCCCATGTTGCGCACCTGTGGGTCGGCCACCAGGCCGGCAGCCTCAGCCACCACGGGCGCGTGCTGCTGGACGGCGTCGGAGTTGATGATGTCATAGTAGGTTGTCATTGCGCCGATCGCGAGGCCGCCATCGGACTCTCGCACGTAGCTAAGCCCATCTACTTTGGCGAGATCGATCACAACACTCGGCTCGGACAGCCGCAGCTTCATCATCGGAATCAGGCTGTGTCCGCCTGCCAGCACCTTGGCGTCCGCGTTGTCGTTCAGAAGTGAAACCGCGTCTCTGAGCGTTGCGGGTGCTTGATAATCGAATGTTGCTGCTACCATATCTGGCTCGGCCTCCTTTGTTCCTCATACTCGTCATTCCGGCGAAGACCGGAATCGACTAGGCTGTCGACGTTCTTACCTGGCTCGGCTAGGACATCTTTTCGGCAGCGTACTGCACCGCCTTGACGATGTTGTGATAGCCGGTGCATCGGCAGAAGTTGCCGGCCAGCCCGTGCCTGATCTCCTCTTCCGTCGGGTTCGGATTATTCCGAAGCAGGTCCACCGAGGACATAATCATGCCCGGTGTGCAGAAGCCGCACTGCAGGCCGTGCATCTCCCAGAAGCCCTCCTGGACCGGGTGAAGCTCGCCGTTTGTGGCCAGACCCTCGACGGTGGTTACCTCTCCGCCGTCCGCCTGCACCGAGAAGATGGTGCACGACTTGACCGCGGCGCCGTTCAGAATAACGGTACACGCGCCGCAACCGGAGGTGTCGCAGCCGACGTGCGTGCCGGTCAGGTTCAGCGTGTCTCGCAGGTACTCGACAAGCAACTGTCGAGTCTCGACGTCAGACGTGTGCTGGGTGCCATTGACGGTTACAGAAATCTCTCGCCCCATAGCAAATCCTCCGTTTGTCACGAATCTCAGGAGTGGCCTCTAGCAAGGCAGAGCCGATTATATCAGCAAAGCGGCGCACCTGCTACCGAGGGAGAGTGTTGGAGCCCGTATCAACTTTGTAGGTGTGGCTGTTGGACGAGGTTTCGGAGCGCGGGCGTCTCGCCCGCATTCGTTCGTCCAGAACCTGCCGAAGGGCGATTGCCCATTGAGACACCGACTAAATTGATACAGCGTCCCGCTCAATCCCCCCCTGACGCCACCCCTCACACCCCCTATCATCATCACAAGAACATCCGAGCTATTAGCGAACAGCACCAACCAGTGGACATTCCCCAATTCATCAGAGACAACACCAGCGACGGTCGTGACATCGTCGAGTTCCTCATCGACGTGATGAACGGACGCATCGACGGCTGCAAGCTGAACCACCAGCTCACGGCAGCCCGGCTGCTCATTATCTACGGCTCCCAGTCCGACGCGGCGGGACACGACGACGCTCCCGCCTTCATCGCCGACAATACTGCTCCCAGCAGCGAGCGCCGCGACAAGCAGTGGCTGACGATAGACCCTGCCCTCGCAAGGCTCATCAGGATCAAGACCGACGACGGCAGAGACATGTGCCGGCTCCTCATAGAGGTCATGCAGGGACAGGTCGAGGGCATCAACCCAGGACACCGCGTCTCAGCAGCAAGAGAACTCCTCAGCCGCGCGTTCGGAAAGAGTCCCAGCAGACTCCTGCCCAAGCCTCAACGCTCTACCGAGTCCCCGCGCTCCACACGAAGCGCAAAGGCGGCTCCCCCAACTCCCCCGGAGATGGCTTCCGCCCCGGCTGCTACTGACGCTCCGACAGCGGTGTTGGACCGACCTGATCAGCAGATAGAATCCGATGCCAATCGTGGCATCGTCATCGATATCGACAACGATCCCTACCTGTCGGTCTTGGACTCCCCGTTGTACGAGTTCATGGACGAGTGCGAAGACCCCGATTTCGACCCATACCTCGCAGCCCTCGACGAGGAGTACTTCAAGTCATACACCGGCTGCAAGGACCCCGAGTGCGAGGTCCACGGCGAGCCCCCTGAGATCAACTTCGACCCCAACGACTACCACTACTGACCTCGCTATCCTCCGTTGACAGCCCTTAGGCGCTGGACTACACTCGCTCCAATCTCGACCCTGTCCGAATTTACGCTGGATTCTGGTTTATCGGACGGCCCAGGAGGTGCGAAAGGTGCAGCTCGATCACAAAGTCGCGGTGGTCACCGGCGCTGGTAGAGGCATGGGCCGAGCCATTGCGCTGGGACTTGCGGGCGAAGGCGCGAACATCGTCGCGGCGGACATAGACGCCGCTGCCGCCGAGGACACGAGCATTGAGGTCAGGGACCTGGGTCGCGACTGCCTCGCCCTGCACACCGACGTCGGCGACGTCTCCCAGATCGACCGCATGATCTCGGACGCCAAAGACCGGTTCGGCAGGATAGACATCATCGTCAACAACGCCGGCGTTACCAGGTACCTGTACGTCATGGACGTCCAGGAGGCCGACTGGGACCGCATCCACAGGGTGAACGCGAAGGGCGTGTTCTTCTGTATGCAGCGCGCCGCCAGGGAGATGATCGAGCAGGGCGACGGGGGACGCATAATCAACATCGCCTCCATCGCCGGCAAGGGGTACTCGGGAACGTCCAACGCTGCCTACGCTGCCAGCAAGGGCGCGGTTATCTCGATGACCATGATAGCTGCCCACCAGCTCGGCTCGCACAACATCAACGTCAACGCTATATGCCCAGGGTCGACAATTACGGAGATGTCCAGGGCGACCATGGTCGGCAGAGCCGAGAGCGCTGGAGTCAGCATCGAAGAGCTCGAGCGGGCGCGCGACGAGCGCATTCCAATCGGGCGTTCGAACGAGCCGGAGGACATCGCCGCGATGGCGGTGTTCCTGGCAAGTCCCGGCGCTCGGAACATTACCGGCCAGGCGTTCAACGTGGACGGCGGGCTGGTGATGCACTGAACATCGAGGGTATCCGCTTCACCCACGAAGGGGCACAAAAAGGAAAGAAACCAATTGAGAGTACAGGGCTCATTCACGTTTGACGCCGACATCGAGAAGGTCTGGAGTTCGATGCTGTCCTCGGAAGTGCTTGCCGCGTGCATACCGGGCTGTGAAGAGATACGGCCCACCGGGGAGAACAGCTACGAGATCGACCTGATGGTCAGGGTCGCCTCGGTACGGGGCGCGTACAAGGGCGAGGTGCGCGTGGAGGACATCGATGACCTCAAGTCGTACCGCATGGTGGTAAGCGGCAGCGGTCGGGGCGGATCGGTACAGGGATCGGGTCACCTCTCATTCTCTGAGGCCGACGGCAAGACGGTGGTGGACGTCACGGGCGACACGCAGGTCACCGGAGTGGTCGCCCGCGTCGGACAGCGGCTCCTCGGCGGAGCGTCGCGGATGATGATGAACCAGTTCTTCGACTGCCTCAGATCGAAGATAGAGGAGTGACCGCATGTCATACGAATTCATAGACACGCAGGAAATCGACGGCGTCCTGGTAATCACGATGGACGACCCGCCGACGCGCAACGCCATCGGTGACGAGATGGCCGGAGAGATCAACCAGGAGCTGGACAGGCTGGAGGCCTCTGACCACCTGCGCACCGTGGTGCTGACAGGACGCGACCCGTCGTTCTGCTCGGGGGCGAACGTCAAGCGCATGGACGACGCCAACCGTGCGAGGTCCGCCGAGGAGGCCCTGCCGGCGGACCGGAAGGCGTGGGACGTGCTCAACGACGCCTGGGACGAGATGGGCGAGCCTGACCCCGCAGAGGAGATCGACGGCGTGCGTTTCGTGCCGCTGCGCCTTCACGAGCTCCAGAAGCCGTCCATCGCGGCGGTGAACGGCTTCGCGATGGGCCTCGGCATGGGCATCGCGCTGTCGTGCGACATACGTATTGCGTCCGAGAACGCGCGGATGTCGGAGACCTTCATCCGGCGCGGACTGATTCCGGCGGACGGCTCGTGCTGGCAGCTACCGAGGATGATCGGACTCGGCAACACGATGCTTCTCCAGTACACCGGCGCCGTGCTCAAAGCCGACGAGTGCATGAGCATGGGCATCGTCAACCGGGTCGTGGAGCACGGCGAGCTGATGGAGCAGACGCTCGATATCGCCCGCCAGATCGCGAGCGGCCCGACCTACTCGATGGCGCTGATCAAGAAGCTGGTACAGCGCTCGCTGCACGTGGACTTCGCTGAGAGCCTGCGCCTGGCCGGACCAGCCCAGAGCCTGGCCCGCCGCACCCAGGACCACAAAGAAGGCGTCCGAGCCTTCGTAGAGAAGCGCCAGCCAAAGTACGTGGGGCGGTAGTAGAGGAATATCCGATGCAGAGAGCACAAGCGCTGCGTCTGCTGCGCAAACACAAGCCGACGCTTTCGAAGCGATTTGATGTAAGCAGCCTCGCTCTGATCGGGTCAGTTGCCCGCAATGAAGCCTCGGACAACTCAGACGTAGACATCATGGTCTGGTTCGACGGCCCAACCACGGCTCGACACTTCTTTGGCACACAGCTCTACTTGGAGGAAGTTTTGGGCCGAGAGGTTGACCTCATGACGGAGAAGTCGCTACGTGAGGGACTGCACCCGTATGTCGAGCGCGAGATGATTAGTGTCTGAACCGGAACAGGATTCGGACCAGTGGCGACAATCGATCCAGGACATGATCCGCTTCTGCGAGAGTGTCCTGGATCACACAAGTGGAGTCGACAATCAACACTAGCTGGTTCTCGACTCCTCTATGATGCAACTCTCTGGAACATTGCACTCCTTGGAGAAGCCGCCTCGAACGTCCCTGCCGCAGTCAGAGACATTCACCCAGAGATTCCGTGGGGCGTAATCGTTGCGGCAAGGAACCGGATCATACACCGATACTGGAGGATTGATTCCGACATAATATGGGACATCGTCCACAACAATGTCCCGGATCTCCTGCCGAGCCTGAGGAGGATGCTGGAATCTACATAGCAAGGTACTCCTATCCTATAGAAAAACGAATGCGGCGCTTTACCTGCGGGGTCGTGAGTTGTGGTAAACCAGTTCTTCGAAGCACCCATACTGAACTCGCCATACGAGTACCCGTCCCAACACTGGGAGCTGGACGATGACGGTCAGCCTACGCAGCGTGTGATAGGAAGTCGGCGAGGCGCTGAGTTCGTCACGCCGATACCTAAGCCGCGCAGACGGCGTCGGGCGTCCGGCAGCGGGCAGGGCAGACTCGAAATCGACGAAGGACGGGGGCTGTCGTCGTCGGAGCAGGAGTATGACCTCACCGCATACGTCGGCGAGATACGCCAGCGCGTGGACGCTTGGAGGACTATTCCGAACTCCAGAGACTGGGGTGTAACGCCGGAGACGGCGCGCCTGCTCCAGCACTGGCGACACCACGACTTCAGCGACTTCAGGCCGTTCTTTTGCCAGGTCGAAGCCGTCGAGACCGCCATCTGGCTGACCGAGGTGGCTCCCAACGAAACGGCAGGCAGAAACATCCTCGCTCGCCTCGCCGACGCGAGTTCGGAAGCCAACCCGGAGCTGTCCCGCATAGCTCTGAAACTCGCCACCGGCGCGGGCAAGACCACTGTCATAGCGATGATTATCGCTTGGCAGACCATCAACGCCGTCCGCCATCCCAATAGCAGGCGGTTCACTCGCGGCTTCCTGGTTGTAGCGCCCGGAGTCACGATCAGGGACCGGCTGCGTGTGCTGCAGCCCAACGATCCCGACAGCTACTACCTCAGCAGGGAGCTGGTGCCCCGCGACATGCTGGGCGATCTGGACAGGGCCAAGATCGTCATAACCAACTACCACGCCTTCATGCTGCGTGAACGTATGGAAGTGTCCAGGGGCGGACGGCGGCTGCTCGAAGGCAGGCGTGGCGAGTCCCTGAACACGCTGGAGACCGACGGCCAGATGCTGCAGAGGGTCGTGCCCGACCTGATGAGCATGAAGAACGTCCTCGTCCTCAACGACGAGGGGCACCACTGCTACCGCGAGAAGCAGAGCAAGGACGCCGAGGGCACGCTGAGAGGCGACGATCGCATCGAAGGGAAGAAGAACAGCGACGCTGCCCGTGTCTGGATCACAGCCCTGGAGACAGTCAAACGCAAGATCGGCATCAGTCAGGTGATCGACCTGTCGGCTACGCCTTTCTTCCTCAGAGGCTCAGGTTACGCCGAGGGCACGCTGTTTCCCTGGACCGTGTGCGACTTCTCGCTTATGGACGCGATCGAGTGCGGCATCGTCAAGCTGCCGCGCGTGCCGGTGTCCGACAACATCCCAGGCGGCGACATGCCGATGTTCCGCAACCTGTGGGAGCACGTCGGCAGCGATCTGCCGCGAGCGGGACGCAGGAAGGCGGGATCTCTGGACCCACTCAGGCTGCCTGTGCGCCTTCAGACTGCGCTGGACGCGCTCTACGGCCACTACAAGACGGTCTTCCACGAGTGGAAAGAGGCCGGCATACCCGTGCCGCCCTGCTTCATCGTCGTCTGCAACAACACCTCCACGTCCAAGCTGGTGTACGACTACATATCAGGCTTCACCCGTGAGAACGAGGGCGGCTTAACCACGTTGCAGCAGGGACGACTCGAGCTGTTCAGAAACTTCGATGAGCACGACAGCCCGATTCCGATTCCCAGAACGCTGCTCATAGACAGCGAGCAGATCGAGTCGGGCGACGCGCTCGACAGGAACTTCAGGCAGATGGCCGCGGACGAGATCGAGCGCTTCCGCAGGGAGATCGTCGAGCGCACCGGAGACCGGGGCCAGGCTGAGAAGATCACCGACCAGGAGCTGCTCAGGGAGGTGATGAACACCGTCGGCAAAGAGGGACGGCTTGGCGGCCAGGTGCGCTGTGTCGTCTCCGTCTCGATGCTCACCGAAGGCTGGGACGCCAATACGGTGACGCACGTTCTCGGAGTGCGCGCGTTCGGGACACAGCTTCTGTGCGAGCAGGTTGTGGGCCGCGCGCTGCGTCGTCAGTCCTACGAGCTCAACGAGCAGGACAAGTTCGACGCTGAGTACGCCGACATCCTGGGTATCCCGTTCGACTTCACCGCCCGACCGGTAGTGGTCAAGCCGCAGAAGGTACGGTCGGCAATCGAGGTGAAGGCGGTGCGGCCGGAACGCGACGACCTGGAGATAACCTTCCCGCGTGTTACCGGCTACCGCGTCGATCTCCCCAGAGACGAGCTGAGCGCCGACTTCAACGAGGACTCGACGCTGGAGCTCACCCCCGAACTCATCGGCGCCACCAGGACACGCAACGAGGCGATCATAGGAGAGGGTGTCAACCTCGACTTGGAGCACACACGCGACATGAGGACCGCGTCTCTGGCCTACCACCTGGCAAAGAGGTTGATATCCACAAGATGGCGCGATGCCAACCAGGACTCGGAAGCGAACCTGTTCCCCCCTCTGAAGAGAATCACGAAGCAGTGGCTGGATGACTGCCTGGTCTGCAGGGGTCAGACCTATCCGGCGCAGCTCATGTACCTGGAGCTGGCGGACATCGCCTGCGAGAAGATCACCGCCGCGATCACCCGGACCCACCTGGATCAGCGTCCGATCAAGGCGCTGCTGGACCCGTTCAATCCCGCAGGTTCCACCGGATTCGTCAACTTCCGCACATCCAGGGAAAGCCGGTGGCAGACCGACCCTCGAAAGTGTCACGTCAACTGGGTGATCTTGGACAGCGACTGGGAAGCTGAGCTCTGTCGAGTGGTTGAGGCGCACCCTAAGGTTAGCGCGTACGTCAAGAACCACAATCTCGGCTTCGAGGTGCCATATCAATACGGCTCGATCGCGAGAACGTACATACCGGACTTCATCGTACAGGTGGACGATGGACACGAGGCCCCGCTGAACCTCGTCGTCGAGATCAAGGGCTATCGTCGAGAGGACGCCAGAGAGAAGAAGTCCACGATGGATACCTACTGGATTCCCGGGGTCAACAACCTCGGCGAGTACGGCAGATGGGCGTTCGCCGAGTTCACGGACAACTACGAGATCGAGGCGGAGTTCGACGTATTGATCAGCCGGACGTTAGCTCAGCCGCAGAGTAACGGTCTCCCAAGTTACGAAGGTCTGGACTTCAAGGAGATGCTTGCTGCCGCTCCGCTCGAGGGTATTGACCTTACCAGGCCGCGAGAGTACCCGCGCGACATTGAGTTCTGATGTTCTTGCTGGATACAAACGTCGTCTCGGAGGTCAGAAAAGGAACTCGATCCGACCTCAATGTCTCCGAATGGTATTCCAGCGTAGGTGAGTCGCAACTCTTCATAAGCACCCTCACCATAGGCGAAATACGCAAAGGCATAGAGCTCACCCGCAGTCGCCGCGACCTCAATCAGGCAGACGTGCTGCAAGGATGGCTACAGACAGTTATTCAACGGTTCTCAGGGCGCATTTTGACGGTAGATGCTCAGGTAGCGGATACTTGGGGGCAGATGTCGGCCATTCGCCCGATCCCCGTTGTTGACGGCCTGCTGGCCGCGACTGCAATGGTGCATGACATGACCTTGGTTACTCGAAACGTCTCGGACGTTGACGGGTTGGGCGTGCGACTGCTCAACCCCTTCGAGTAGGATGGGGCAAACGAATTGACTGTAGAGGTAGACGACCCTTATGGCCAGACGCCCGCGCACACGCACCCCCAAGTCCGTGGAGAATATCACCCACGAGGATGCGAAGCGCCGTAACCTCCCCAGCGCTGAGCACCAGCCGTTGATGCGGGACGAAGAGCGGCACCCGATCCGCACAGCGTACGAGCGGCGCAACCGAGACCTCGACCCGCAGCTCGTGTGGCGAGGCAAGGACGATCAGGACTGGTCCGACCTGGTCGTCAACGCTCCACCGCTGTACATCCAGGAGCGAGTGCATCCCAAGGCTCTGGTAGACGACCTGATGCGGCAGACGGCCAAGCGCCGGGAGTCTGGGAGCGACGGTGTTCAGCAAGGGTTCGCGGACCTGTTCTCCGACTTCAACGGTCTTCCTTCTGAAGACGCCAAGACGGAGTTCTATCAGCACGACGCCAACTGGTCCAACCGCATGGTGCTGGGCGACAGCCTGCAGGTGATGGCGTCCCTAGCGGAGCGCGAGGGCCTGCGCGGCAAGGTGCAGTGCATCTACATCGACCCGCCCTACGGGATCAGGTTCAACTCCAACTTCCAGTGGTCGACCACCAGTCGCGATGTCCGGGACGGCAACGCCGCGCACATCACCCGCGAGCCTGAGCAGGTAAAGGCATTCCGCGACACCTGGCGCGACGGGATTCACTCATATTTGACCTACCTGCGTGATCGGCTGACGGTGGCCCGGGACCTACTCACCGACTCTGGCTCCATCTTCGTCCAGATTGGCGATGAAAATATTCATCGTGTACGGGCGCTGATGGATGAGGTGTTTGGTGCGACAAATAGCGTCGCGACGATCATCTGTCAGACGGCTCCGTACGCAACTTCCAGCTACCTTGCGTCAGTCGTCGATTTTATTCTGTGGTACTCGAAGATAGGCCAGCCAAAGTATAGAGGTCTGTTTAAGCCGAAGAGTGAAGTCAATAGCCTTAATCTGTATCGCTATGGATTGCATGAAGATGGAGAAACCAGACGTACGTTGAGCACGGCTGAAGTTGCGGAGGGGGCATCCGGCGGTCCATTTCGTCAATATAGCCTGGTCAGCCTAATTTCCCAAGGTGCATCCTTGGAGCGGCAACCGTTCGTGTTTCAAGGAGTGACATACCATCCTCCAAGCAATAGTCATTGGAAGGTAACTCCGAAAGGACTGTTGGCCGTTAGTAGGGCAGGTCGCATCCAATCAACACCAAGGTCAATTCGATTTCGTAGCTTTATGGATGACTTCCCGATATCCATAACAAATAACGTCTGGACGGACACGATCACAGGGAGCTTCAATGACCCTAAAGTCTTCGTTGTACAGACCAACCCCAAGATAGTCCAACGCTGCATCCTCATGACCACCGACCCCGGAGACCTCGTGCTCGATCCCACATGCGGCTCCGGCACCACGGCTTACGTCGCTGAGCAGTGGGGACGGCGCTGGATCACCATCGACACCTCCCGTGTTGCGCTCGCGCTTGCCCGCGCCCGCATTATGGGCGCTCGATACCCCTACTACCTGCTCTCCGACAGTCGTGACGGTCAGCTCAAAGAGGCTGAGATAGCCGGTCGAGAGCCATCTGAGCGTCCCACGTTCGGAGACGTTCGGCAGGGCTTCGTGTACGAGCGCGTGCTGCACATCATGCTGCGAGACATCGCCAACAACTCCGAGATCGACGTGATCTGGGAGGAGCACGAGCAGCAACTCGTGCCGCTGCGTGAGCAGCTGTCATCGGCCATTGGTCAGTCGGAGACGCTGGAAGAGTGGGATGTTCCCAGGGAGCTGCCGGACGACTGGCCCACGGACGCGGAGCCGCTGCACGCCGACTTCTGGGAGGCCCGCATCGCGCGGCAGAGGGCGGTCGACGCCTCCATCGCGCGCAACGCCGAGTTCGAGTACCTCTACGACAAGCCCTACGAGCACAGGAGAAAGGCGCGCGTCGCCGGGCCGTTCACTGTGGAGAGCATCTCCCCCCACCGGATGCTGTTGGTGGACGAGAACGACGAGGTGTTCGACCGCATCGCCGAGACCACGAACGGCTACGGGCGAGGCTACGACTTCGCGCAGATCATTCTCGAAAACCTGAGGACGTCCGGCGTGCAGCAGGCGCACAAGGAAGACAGGATCGTGTTCGACTCGCTGACCCACTGGCCGGGCCGACTGGTGTGTGCTGATGGACGCTACACCCAGGGCGACGGCGGCGATGCAGTCCAGAGGCGGGCTGGCATCTTCATCGGGCCGGAGTTCGGCACGGTCTCCCGTCCAGACCTCGTCGAAGCCGCCAGGGAGGCGGCAGAGGCGGAGTTCGATGTGCTGGTAGCCTGCGCGTTCAACTACGACGCCCACACCACGGAATTCGAGCGTTTGGGTCGAGTACCTGTGCTAAAAGCACGAATGAACGCCGACCTGCACATGGCCGACGACCTGAAGAACACCGGCAAGGGCAACCTGTTCGTCATCTTCGGAGAGCCGGATATCGACATTCTCGATGCGGACGACGACCAGGTACAGGTGCGCGTCAACGGCGTGGACGTGTTCCACCCCAACTCAGGCGAGGTGCGCAGCGACGGTCCGGACGGCATTGCGTGTTGGTTCATCGACACCGACTACAACGAGGAGGCGTTCTTCGTTCGACACGCCTACTTCCTCGGCGCCAGCGACCCGTACAGGTCGCTGAAGACCACGCTGAAAGCCGAGATAGACGCCGAGGCGTGGGAGTCGCTCCGCAGCGATGTCTCCCGTCCGTTCGACAAGCCGGAGTCCGGCAGAATAGCGGTCAAGGTCATCAACCACCTCGGAGACGAGGTGATGAAGGTGTTTAGAGTGTCATAAGTCTTGAGCTTGCGCCAGGGCCTTTCGATTGTCCGAACCTGTATCAACCTAGTCGGTGTACCGCTCGCAGGCACCATAACAGCCGCGCCGTCATTCCGGCGAAAGCCGGAACCCAGAGGGGTCCGGGGGTGAGGCCAACGCTCTTATCGAAACCACCGACTAAACTGATACAGCATCCGATTATCCGCCGACATCAATTTTGTCGTTCGCCCTGAGCTTGTCGAAGGCCGTCCACTCGTGGTTCGACAAGCTCACCACGAACGTACTTCGCTCCATATTCACCATTCACCATTCACCATTCAAAATTCTCAGCTTCTCGGTCTTGCGGAGTAGTCTTCGAAGGGGCCGTCGCGCCACTGGAGGGCCGCTCTGAGGCCCTCGGCCTGGGAGATGTCGCTGAACACCCCAGCGGTGTGCCTGAAGGTGGACAGCCCCTGCCAGTCAACGCCGACCTCGAGCGCCGTCCTGATCCCCATGATCTCGTAGGCTCGGTTCACCGCCTTCTTGGAGGCGGCCAGCATATCGGGGGCAATGGTCGCGATTGCCCTGGCTTCCTTCACAGTCTCGGCGTCGAGCTTGTCGGCGGGGAACGCCTTGGTGGCCCAGCCGATCTCGACCGCCTCCTTACCGGACACGGCCTTGCCTGTGAACATCAGGTACTTGGCTTGGCTCATCGGCATCTTCCACGGGAAGAACATGGTGTCCGGCGTCGTCAGCGCCCTGACCGGCGGGTAGCCGAGCTGCGCGTCCTCGGCGACGAACATGATGTCGCACATCGAAGCCAGCTCGCTCGCACCGGCGAGGCACCAGCCATGCACCTGCGCGATGACAGGCTTGGTCAGCTCCCAGATCAGCCATAGCCCGTTCACGAGGTCTCGCGCGTACTGCGCGGTTAGCTGGTCCACGTCCTCAGAGACGTAGCCTTCGACAGGGCGATTCGGCGACGGCTGCGTCGGAGTGAGATCGTAGCCCGCGCTGAAGGCGCGTCCCTCACCTTTGATGACGATGCAGCCGACGTCGCTGTCGCGCTCAGCCCTCTTGAGCGCGTCCCGAAGCTCTAGTCGGAGCGCCCAGCTCAGCGCGTTCATCTTCTCAGGTCGGTTGAGCGAGATCGTGCAGACGCGCTCGTCGACCGTGTACAGGATATTCTCGTATGTCATGTTCGATCCTCTATTATGTTGTGCGCTAACTTTCTATCGATTCAGTTCGTTGAGAATAGTGCAAAAATTCGCTATAAGGACAACACAGAACTCATGAGACTTCTTCCACCAACCGTCGCGCTGATCTGCGCCATCTTGCTCCTCGCCCTTACCGCTTGCAATGTCGGCGACTCTGAGTCGGGTGAGCACAGCGAAGAGTCACGGTCAGCGGAGCACACCGGAGAGTCAGAGTCGGGCGAGCACAGTGAAGAGTCCGAATCGGGCGAAGACGGCGAGGAGTCCGGTACGCAGTACGCACTGGGCGAGACGTTTGACGACGTTCGGGCAGGTATGCGGCTGGTCATAGCGTATGACTCGACATCCAACGCCTTCACCGGAACAGTGGAGAACACCACCGGGACCACGCTGAGCCGCGTCCGGGTCGAGGTCCATCTGTCGAATGGAATCGAGCTTGGGCCGACGACTCCGATTGACCTCGCTCCCGGCCAGGTAGTGGACGTTAATCTGCCTGCGTCCAGCGAGCCTTTCGAGTCCTGGAACGCCCATCCCGAAGCCGGCTGACCCCCGGCCCCCTAGCCTCCCAGCGCCTCCTGGATCGCCTCCGGCGTGGTGTTGACCTCGACGCCGGCTCGCTGCTCCTGGAGTGTCATGGCGACCCTGGAGTCGCGGTCGCCCCAGCCCCTGTTCAGCGCCTCCATATTGTTCTCAGATCGATTGAGCGAAATCGTGCAAACACGTTATCCCATGCTGTACAGGATGTTGTCGTATATCATGCCTCAAATCTCCTTATGGTTTCACTCTCCCAAGCTTTCCTATGCGGCGATATTCTGTTCTGCTCCGACATGCGACAATTCCAAGTCACCTACGACCTTACAAGCCACAACCGGTCATGGACGATGTCTGGTACAATTTCGTAGATTGTACGGCAGTCACTTCAATCGAGTTGATTCGAGTCAAACATGTCGTAACGAGGTCATACGGTAGTGCCTAAGATTGTTTCGTAATTGATTAGCGGTAGTGGTTGGTGAGATTGCAGTCGGCAGGTCATGTTCTTATACTTCGGCCATGTGTACCGACAAAGACCGCCCTCCCTGTGAACACGACGACCTGATCGTCGACCGCTTGCAAGGCCAGGTCGCGCGTCTGACGGCGACGATCAAGGAGCTTCGCAAGCAACTCGCCTCAGCGCAGCGAGCGGGCAAGCGCCAGGCAGCGCCATTCTCCAAGGGCGAGCGGACCTCAAAGCCAAGGCGTCCGGGTCGAAAGCCCGGGAAGGGGAACTTCAGCTACAGAAAGCCGCCGGCGGTGGACGAGCTGACAGCACCGCCTGTTGACGTTGCGGTAGCGGCGGAAAGCTGTCCCGGATGTGGAGGCATACTCGAACATGAGGGAGAGAGCCTTGCGTACGTGACCGACATTCCCCCGATGCCCAGACCGCAGGTGACAGAGTACCGTGTGCAGGTATGCCGATGCGTGTCGTGCGGCAGGCGTGTGCGAGGGCGGCATCCCGACGTTGGACCTGACCAGTACGGTGCGAGCGCCCATCGGGTGGGAAGACGAGTGATGGCTGCGGCTCACATGCTCCACTATGGAGTGGGCATACCGGTGCGGAGGGTACCCGTCGTGCTCAGAGCGCTGACCGGAGTTGAGTTGAGCCAGAGCGCGATCACGCAGGACGCTCTGCGACGAGCGAGGGGCGCTGTGGGAGATGCGTACCAGCGGCTTCGGGAGTCTGTGCGTGAGAGCGCGGTGGTCCACACTGACGACACGGGCTGGCGAGTTGGCGGAGAGGGTGCCTTTGTGATGGCGTTCGAGACCGATGATGCCACTGTGTACCAGGTGCGCGGTCGTCACCGCAACGAGGAGGTTAGGGAGGTTGTTCCGGGCGACTATGCGGGAGTGATGGTGACCGACCGAGCTCGAAGCTACGATGCGCGGGCTCTGTCGGGAGTGAGACAACAGAAGTGTCTGGCTCACGTGCTGCGCTCGATCAGTGAGGTGGTCGAGACCAAGGTGGGCAGAGGGCGCAGCTTCGGGAAGCGTCTGAGCGGCCTGCTCAGAGAGGCAATGCAGCTGCGTGAGTCACAACGACGTGGAGAGGTGGCGGACTATACTGGGGAGACCGAGCGGTTGAGACAAGAGGTGAGCTATCATCTGCGAGATCGCCCGATGCCTGATCGTGACAACGGGAGGCTTCAGAACGAGCTTGGCTGGCAGGACGATCGTGGGAATCTGCTGCGTTTTCTGGACGATCCTGGGATAGAGCCGACGAACAACAGAGCGGAGCGGGCGCTGCGTGGAGCTGTGATAGCGAGGAAGGTCTCGCACTGCTCCAGGAATGAAGCTGGCGCCGATGCGTTCAGTGCGTTCACCAGTGTAATCAGGACACTGTATAGGAATGGTGGTGGTCAGCCGGTGGTGGATGGTCTGTGCGGTGTGTTCAGCGCCGAGCCTGTCCACGCCCGCTCAATCTGAACCTCCTCCCCCCTCCGACTCCGCTAATCAATTACATTGTTTCCTTCATCAATTATAAGGGCGGCGTTGGAAAAACCACAACTGCATTTCATGTATCGTGCTCTCTGGCTCAACACTATGGCCAGCGAGTTCTCATGATCGATATCGACCCCCAGACAAATCTTACGTTCCTTTGTGCCACTATCGACCAGTGGCGGCGGCGTCAGAGGAATAGACAAACGATTGCGGACCTATACCGCCGGTATGGAGATAGCCAACCGCTCGACATCGATAGATTCATTTGGAAGGATGCCGTTGTGCCTGGTCGGTATCCGATTAGAGGGCTGGACCTGATACCATGCGACATTGACCTGCTAGGCGAGGATGTCGGAGGAGGCCAAGTAGTTGGAACATTCTCAACAATGCAGGCACTACAACAGAATGCGAAGAGATTCATTCGCGACGTGTCTTTCCTAAAGACGGTGATAGAAGAAACTGGTGACCGATATCAATGGATCGTCATTGACTGTCCACCGAATCTGTATCTGATGACTCAGAATGCCCTACACGCCAGCGATTACTATGTAGTGACCGCCATTCCAGACCATCTGTCGACCATCGGTTTGAACATCCTCACCAGAAAGGTCGGGGATATAGGCGCAAGAATATCGAACGTACTTCCGCTGGCGGGGCAGGACGTCGTTCGATCTGTAGCTGAGTTGGGCGCAATCGTGTTTGTCAAGGTCAGACTTGGTGGAAGTCGGATCACTACGACGCATTCGGATACGATGAGTTCGATTTCACTTCAATCGTTCGCTCGAAACAAAGTCGTTCAGAAATACACTACGGAATTGATTGGTTATAGCGAGGCAGCTGAGAATATGGTCCCAGTCTGGGAGCACAACTCGGAGAACGCACGCCGGGTGGCGCGCAACAATGAATATCCAGAAATTACGCGAGAACTGATGCTCAAGCTCCCTTAACGAGTGCAGGAAGTGATTGATGAAACGCACATCTACCTATTCGACTGACTCCTTGTTCAAGGGTCTGAGAACCCTGCTAACATCTTTGCCCTCAGAAGAAGAGAAAGTTGAACTAATCCAGACCCTACGTGAGACCCGGGACTTCTTGGACGAGCTTCAGCTCTTGGTCGAGACTTTCCCGACCACCGAGTCGAGTCAGCGTTTATCACAAGGCTTGTCGCGCCTAGATATTCTGGCCGACCGTGCAGTCAGTGACACTCCTCTCCGAAGAGTAATGGGACTTAGAGGCTCCCAAGGGTATAGGGCTAAGAACGTCAATGGTATTGAAGAAGCTAGGTCCCGTGCCCAAAGATTGGAGCATAGCCTTAGCAAATCCGAAAGCTCTGATGTTGCAGGACTAATCGAACGATCTGGTGAACCCATCTCAGTGCTTACTGAGTTGGCCACTTCGCTCGGCCTAAGAACACGAAGCAAGGAGCGGAAGGCCGACCTCGTCAAGCGGATTGCAACTCACGTAACCAATCAACGGGGTTACAAAATGCTCAGAGGGGAGCATCCAGACTGTTAGAGCCGAAGATTGCTCGTGCGCGACAGTCGTTAGGATCTGTAAGGTCACTCTGAATTGCCCAGCGCCTCCTGGATCGCCTCCGGTGTGGTGTTGACCTCGACTCCGGCGCGCTCTTCCTGGAGTGTCATGGCGACTCTCGAGTCGCGGTCGCCCCAGCCCCTGTTCAGCGCCTCGGTCATCTCGGCCAGTGCGAGATTGGCGAGCTTCATAGGCACGTCGTACTGCCTGCCGACCTGGCAGGCCAGGTCCATGTCCTTTCTTGCGAGGCGAAGCGCGAAGTCAGCCGGGTCGTAGCTGTCGATCAGGAAGTGGTCGGCGAGACGCTCGAACGCGCCTCGTCTGCCCTGAGCGCCCTGGCGCACGGCGAGCCAGAGCCCGAGCGGGTCCACTCCCGCCTTAACGCCCATGGTGAACACCTCGGCAAGGCCCGCCTGGATGATGTATCCGGCGCAGTTGTGCACGAGCTTAGCCACCGCGCCCGCGCCGATAGGTCCAACGTAGTACGGCTGGTCTCCCATCGAGTCCAGGGCGGGTTTCACCCGGTCAAAGACCTCACGGTCTCCACCGACCCAGATCGCGAGCTGGCCGCTCCGCGCTCCGGCCGGGCCGCCGCTCACAGGAGCGTCCAGAACGTCGATCCCGCGCGGGGTCAGTTGGGCGTGGATTTCGCGGATCAGGTCCGGGGAGCTGGTGCTGAGGTCCAGATAGACCTTGCCTGCCGTCAGACCCTCGTGCAGTCCGTCCTCGCCGAGCGCGACCGCCTCGACCTCCACCGGTCCCGGTAGCGACGTGAACACGATCTCCGACCTCTGCGCCACCTCGCGCGGCGTATCGGCCCACTCCGCGCCCATCTCCAGGTGCGGTGTCGCAGACTCGCGGCGAATGTCGTGGACTACCATCTCGTGCCCGCCCCGAATCGCGTTGAGCGCGATCGGACCGCCCATCATCCCCAGGCCAATGAATCCTATTCTCATAAAGGTCACTCCTTCAGCATCAGGTGTCACGCCGAGTCCATCCACGCAGCGTGCAGATCGTAGATATCGGTCAGTAGCGTCCCGATCTCGCGTGCGGGCAGGCTTCGCACCCTGTCCAGGCATCCGCGTACGAGGTCGCCCGCAACCCAATCGTAGACCAACATCGGGCCGGTGGGCGATTCGATCACCTGCCGCAGTTTGGGCAGGGCGCGGTGGGACGAAGACTCGGCAAGGCGGGCCGCGTTTCTCAGCGCGCTGACCCGTTCCGTGTGATCGAAGTAGGACCTGCTGTCGTCGCGCCGGCCCGCAGTCTTGACGAAGTACCGCCAGCCATCGATTTCCACGCCGTACGAGATGTTGCCCGAGTCCTGGGTGCGCTCGTCGAAAACTGCGAAGACATGTCCGGTGCCGTGCAGAAAATCTACCGGAGACATATAGGTGCAACAAATGTCGGGAAAGGATTGTCGCACGGGACGGCTGACGATGGCGATACAGCTACAGGGCGTCACACCCGACCGAACAGCGCTTCACGAATACCATCCAGCAGACCTCCCAGCCTCGCCTGTCCCTGTTCGACGGCTGCCGTCCTGCTTTCCAGTCTCGCCTGCCCCTGTTCGACAACTGCCATCCTGCCTTCCAGCCTGACCTGCCCCTGTTCGACGGCTGCCATCCTGCTTTCCAGCGTGGACAGCCCCTGTTCGACAGCCGACACCCTGATTTCCAGACTTGCCAGCCCCTGTTCGACGGCCACCATCCTGCTTTCCAGCCTGGCCTGTCCCTGTTCGACGGCTGCCATCCTGCTTTCCAGGCTTGTCAGCCCCTGTTCGACAGCCGACATTCTGCTTTCCAGCCTGACCTGCCCCTGTTCGACGGCTGCCATCCTGCTTTCCAGCCTATCGAACCGCTGGTCGACTTGCTCGAATCGCTTCAGGATGATCTGAAGCGCTGCCAGCCCGGAGGTCAGCCCGACACCCAGCAGGGTAGCGCCCACAGCCAAAATGGCAATCATCTCGGGTGTCATTCCATTTGCATCTTTCTGCGGAAGAGCATCAAGGCGGAGTGCGCACGTGCGTCAGTCGTCGGCTCCGGCCTCGACGGGTTGGGCGGGCTGTGCAGCGCCGTTCGACTCGGGCATCGGCTCGTTCGTCCACGGACTCAGCTCGAACGGGCCCTTGAGCTCCAGCTCTTCGCCCATCTCGCGGACGGCGGGAATCACATACTCGCCCATAAGCCGCAGGCTGCGCATCTGGTCCTCGTGCGACATCGCGCCGTCGCCGTCCCAGAAGAAGACGCTGCCGGGTCGGAGCGTTTCGAGCACGTGCTTGATCTTCGGGATCACGGTATCCGGTGTGCCGGTGACGATGGTGTAGTCGTTCGCCTGGTCCTCGTAGGTGCGGCGGTTGGTGCCGAAGCGGCCGGTAGGGCCGAACCTCGACGCCTCAAGCCTGCGCGACCTGCGAGAGGTGTGGCCGGGCAGCGACATCACCGCCGGGTTGACCATGCCCTCGTTGCCGCTCAGGAAGGGGTTGGATACGCCCGACAGGTACTTGCGTCCGACCTCCTCGGCCTTCTCCTCGGTCTCGTCGACGTGGACTTTCCAGAGGTACGACACGTGCTGAGTGCCGGACTCGTACCCGAACTCGGCGGCCGCGTCGTGGTACATGTCGAAGGCGTCCTTGGTGGGGCCGAGCTTGGTCGCAAGAAGCACCAGCGGGTAGCGGTGCTGCGCCGACCATCGGACCGTCTCGACGCTGACGGTAGATGGGATCCAGACTTGGGGGTGCGGCTTCTGATAGGGCCTCATCCAGGGGTTCACGTAGCGGTAGTGGTAGTGCTTGCCCTCCCAGCGGAACGGTCCGGGGTCGGTCCATGCCTTGATGACGAAGTCGTGCGCCTCCTCGAAACGCTCGCGGTTGAACACCGGCGGGGAGTTGTGGGACACGCTCTCGCGTCCGCCGCCTCGGACGAAACCGGAGACAAGCCTGCCGTGGCTTATCATGTCGATCATCGCAAGCTGCTCGGCCAGCCAGAGCGGGTCGTCCCAGATCGGCAGTATGTTGCCGAGAATGACAATCTTGGCCTTCGTCGTCTGCCGGGCGAGAATCGATGCGCCGATGTTCGTCACGCCCTGCATACAGAACGGCGTGCTGTGATGCTCGTTCAGCATCAGGCCGTCGAAGCCCATCTCTTCAGCGTAGAGCTTCTCGTCAAGGTACCTGTTGTAGAGGTTGGCTCCGACCTCCGGATCGTACAGCTTGTTGCTGATGCTCAGGTCCGTCGTCTGCGTCCCCATCAGGCCGGTATTGTCGTCCTGCCAAGGCTGCTCTGTGAAGTGACCGATGAACATGGATTCCCCCCTGAATCTCAGATTGACGCGAGTGTATCATAAGCGCGGAGCGAGTTCTCGACAGGTCTGCTCGAACGCCTCTAGCCTCGGAAGCAGCAGCAGCGTATCCACGCCGGCGTCGATGTACTGCTGGACTCGCCGACGGCACTCGGAGGCGTCGCCCAGCAGGTAGCAAGCCCTCGCTAGCTCTTCGGACACGTACTTCGCGGCTCCGGCCTCATCGCCCGTTTCGATCTGTCGCCTGACTGGTACGAGTATGGACGAGTCGAAGCCGCCGTGCTCCAGCAGCGCCTCGCCAGTGTATGGCTCTGCGAGCAGACGCGCGATGCGCTCGCGTAGGCTGGGTACCATCGCGTCGGGGTCGTCGGTCAGTCGGACGATCAACATGCAGGTGACGTCCACCGACTCAGGGTCGCGTCCCGCGGCCTCGGCGGACTCTCGCACAAGTCGCGCCGCCCAACGAATGTACTCGACAGGCGCGTACGCGTTGAGAAGCACGCCGTCTGCGACCTCGCCCGCAAGTCGCAGAGCCCGGGGGCCTATGGCGGCGAGGTAAATCGGCAGGCGCTCCTGCACCGGTCGGATCGCTAAGCCGACGCCGTTCAGCCGAACTCCCGCGTACTCGGCGGTAACGCGCTCCCCGTCCCACATCGACCTGAGCGCGCCCACAGTCCCGCGCAGTCGCGCGAGCGGGGTCCGGTAGTCGATCCCCATGCGGCCGTGGATGACATCGACATCACTGCGTCCGAGTCCAAGCATCATCCGTCCGCCGCTGAGACGGTCGAGCGTGGCGGCGCCCATTCCGAGCAGCGCCGGGCTCCGGGTGAACGGGTTGACCACGCCGACTCCCAGCCTGATCCGCTCGGTAGTGGCGGCTAGGTAGCCGAGCATCGAGGATGTCTCCTCGTGGAAGTAGCGCTCGGTTACCCATAGCGAGTCGAACCCGGCGTCCTCTGCCATCCGCCCGTAGCCGGCAAGCTCAGGGCCTGAGTCGATTCCGTGGTACAGGACAATGCCGGTGCGCGTCATTATGCGAACTCATACAAAGGCACAGTGCTCGCCGGTTGGCGATCCTGTCTGAGCAGATCTTCAATCCTGCGCACAGTGTCGGCGTCGAACAGCGCGTCATCGCATTCGGTGCAGACATCAGCAGGTACCTGATCAATGACGATTATGCGGCCTTCGTGCTTCACGGCATGAAAGACCCTCCGCGCCTCATATTCTCCCGAACATCCCTTGATGCTGCACTTCATGTCGCTATTGCCTCCTCTGCGTAGGAGTAACCCACTTGGGCCACGAAGGCTCATACACGGTTATGATAACAAGATCGGGTGGATCGGTCGTGTAAACGACGTGGATTGCTCGTCCCTCTCCGGTCAGGCCATTCAACAGGCAGCACGCTCCCCGCCTGTGGCGGGGGTAATTCTCCAGGACCTGCCCCTGTGATATAGCTTCCAGTACATCATCCAGCGAGACACCTTCCTCAACCATCTCCTGCTGAGCATGTAGGGTGACTCGTATGTTCCCAGCACTTACCTGGCTCTGGATTATATTCAGCACACCGTGTCGTCAGGCGTTCCCAGCTGGAGCGATTTCTTGTCGTTGATACACCAATGTCTAATCGGACGGCACCGTGGCTGTTAGCGACTTAGAAGTAGCCGAGCATCGAGGATGTCTCCTCGTGGAAGTAGCGCTCGGTTACCCATAGCGAGTCGAACCCGGCGTCCTCGGCCATCCGCCCGTAGCCGGCAAGCTCCGGGCCGGAGTCGATTCCGTGGTACAGGACAATGCCGGTGCGGGTCATTCGGGTGAGTTTTCCATAAAGGGACTCGTGTCCATCAGTCCGAGCATCCGGACAACGAATTCGTGGACGACGTCTTTGGTGAAGTCGAAGTCAGCGTCGTGTTCCATGAAGTCATGGTAGAAGTTGGCATGAAATCTTTCCGCCGTACCGAATCCGCCCAGCAGTGAGTGGTCGCCGATCTCGTCAGCCAGTCGGCGGACGGCGATGCGCAGCGCACCGTGGCTACCGAACGGCCAGCCGCGTTGCTGGGCAACAGCCATCACAGCATGGGACGCGGCGCCCCACATCTTTTCCGAACCTTGCAGCATGTCGCCAGCGGCGAATTCCTCGTCGGCCACGTTGAGGAATTCCTGGGCAGTTCGGGCGTGTTCTTGGGTTAGCATGTGTTCAGGTCAAGCACCCTAGATGGGGTCTAGCGGCTCCATGTGGGCTTCGGAGAGCTGATACCAGAGGGCAGTATCCTCATCGTTTATGTAGATGAAATGAGTAACGTCATCAAATACCTTGCCCCGAATACCTGGTCCGACTCTCATTCCGGCGACGACAGGATAGGCGTCTCGTCCAGTCGCAGTGCGAAGAATCTTGGCGTGATCGGTGGCACGCAACAGATCCTCGGTGTCCCCGGTGTAGGACGCTTCTATCGCGATATAGAAGCCGGGATCTGAGCTCCTCCGCGCCGTAACCTTGGCAACCAGGTCGGGAACATCGAAAGTTTCCCATGCTCTTTCGCGAAGATTCAACGCTGTCACGGCTTCATAGTGCTCGTCGAGCATATCGCTCCGCTCGTCATCACTAAGCACTCTGATTCGAAGATACCGCATACCGCGCAGTCGGGCGAAAATCTGGGCGATCTCCCCCCTGTTGCGTCTGGCGGCATCGGCGGCATAGTTCCCTCGGAATCTGCCAAAATCCTGGTGTTGCTGTCTGAACATGCCGTGCAGTGCCCCAATGTCTCGGCGAGTCTCCCTCATCTCTTCCAACATGGAGTTCTGGGTCTCCTGTAGAGAAGCCACGGTCTCCAATATGGAGTTCTGGGTCTCCTGTAGAGAGGCCACGGTCTCCAATATGGAGGTCAGCGTCTGCTGCATGGAAGCCTGAGTTTCCTGCATCGCGATAAACTGGGCCGGCAGCGCCAGCAGCTCTTCAGTCAGCACCTCACGCCTAAGAGCGGCGCGGATATCCTCGTCTTCACGCACGAGGCGAAGGAGATCGTCAATGGTGTCTATGCTGGTCAATTGACGTTCTCTCTATCCTTGACTACTAGTCGTGCAGCTTTCGAGTGGTTTGGGCATGTTCTTCGGCTAGCACATATTCAGGTTAACATACGCTAGCTGTCGCCGGTCAGCATGGTCGGAAACTCGATCTGAGGTTGGTTGATGAGCCTGGCCTAAGTTAGTTGATGGATCTTGCGTCCACCCCTGGATTCCCGCCTTCGCGGGAATGACGAGAGAGGTCGCCAAGGTGACGAAATGGCGAGCTGCGCATCAGAGGCTATTCACTAGGTGGAATCCGGTTTAGGGCGTGTGTACAATGCGCTGAACGTACGGGGGTTGCTCTGTGCGAATGACGAGGGGCAAGTTCTTGAGCGACGGTTTACTAGGCGGTATCAGAGTCCTTGACCTTGGTGAAGGCGTCTCCGCGCCTTATGCGGCGCGGACGCTTGCGGGACTTGGCGCGGACGTTATCAAGGTTGAGCCGCCGTCCGGCGACTACGCCCGCCTCGTCGGTCCGTTCCCTGACGATACGCCGCATCCCGAGAAGTCGGCGCTGTACCTGGCGCTGAACTCGGGGAAACGGGGCGTGACCCTGGACCTCGACTCGGAATCTGACCGGAGCCGCTTGCTGGAGCTGGCGGGTGACGCTCACATCGTCGTCGACAACCACGAGATGGGGTGGCTGGACGAGCGCGGCATCGGGTACGAAGCGCTCGCGGAAGTCAGGCGCGACGTCATACTCACGCAGATCACACCGTTTGGAAACTGGGGGCCATACTCCGATTACGAGGCGGGAGACCTGTCGCTGTTCCACATGAGCGCCAACGCTCACGGGATGCTCGGCCCGGTTGCCGACCCCGACTCCGAGCCGCCCATCCGGGCGGGCGGGCACCAAGCAGACCAGGTGGCGGGCATCTCCGCGACCACCGCGACGCTTGCCGCCCTGTTCAGGCTTCGCACTACCGGACAGGGGTGCCACCTCATGGTGTCGAGCTTCGAGGCGATGGCAACCCAGTCCATAGCCGGACTCTCCAACATCGCCTTCGGTCGCGAGTCTCCCACGAGGCAGGCGGCGGAGATACGGGAGGCATCGATCGGCGGGCAGGTCGCGGCTATCGGCGGTGTGCTGCCCTGCAACGACGGGTACGTTGCGATCTCTCCAAGAGAAGACGCACAGTGGGCGCGCTGGCTCGACCTGATGGGCAACCCTGACTGGAGCGATGACCCGAAGTTCAACACCCGCAGCGCGCGTCAGCAGAACTCGCTCGAGCTGTGGGAGCTGCTAGCGGCGTGGACCGGGCAGCGCTCCAGGTTCGACATCGCCCGAGACGGGCAGCAGCGCCGGATTCCGTGCTTCCCGGTCAACACGGTCAGCGACCTGCTGGTGGACCCACACCTGAAAGAGAGGCGGTTCTTCGTCTCGATAGACCACCCAGTCGCCGGTACGTTCCAGTACCCAAGCGTGCCCTATCGACTGTCGAAGACACCGCTGACGCTAGGAAGTCGGCCCGCACCCACGCTGGGCCAGCACAACGCAGAGGTGTTGTCATGAGCGCGTCGCCACTGTCAGGCGTCAGAGTCGCGGATTTCTCCTGGATCATCGCGGGGCCGACCGCCACCCGGCACCTAGCACTGATGGGCGCGGAGGTCATCAAAGTCGGCAGCGCGCGTCGTCCCGACCCGTCCACGCGCGGGTCGGCGTTCCAGGTCTATAACCAGTCCAAGCGCTACGCGGCCATGAACCTGTCGCAGCAGCGCGGCAAGGAGCTGGCGCTCGACCTGGTCGGACTCTGCGACGTAGTCGTGGAGAACTACGCCGCTGGCGTGTTCGAGAGGCTCGGCCTTGGGTACGACACGTTATCGGAAGTCAAGCCCGACCTGATAATGGTCGCGTCTTCCGGCACTGGACACAGCGGCCCGGACCGCGACTACGTCGCATACGGCAGCCTGCTCCAGCACTACACCGGTTGGAACTCGATATCCGGCTACCCGAACCAGGACCCGATAAAGGGCGGACTCTGGGCGGACCCGTGGGTCGGGATGGAGCTGGCGATGATTACGCTCGCGGCGCTCAACCACCGCGCCGAGTCCGGCACGGGGCAGTACGTGGACTTCTCGATGGCAGAAGCGCTCTCAGCCAGCCTCCCGGAAGCGCTGCTGGAGCACCAGATGACCGGCGACGAGCCGCAGCCCATCGGCAACCGGGACCGATTGGCGGCTCCGCACGGACTGTACAAGTGTCGAGGGGAGGACCGGTGGATCGCGATCGAGGTGTACCACGAGGACGACTGGCGGGCGCTGTGCTCGGCTATCGGACGCACCGACCTTCTGGAGGACCCCGGCCTTTCGACACCAGACGGTCGCAGGAGCCGGGAACAGGAGCTGGACGCAGCGATCTCTGAGTGGACGGCGCAGCTGGATGAGTGGGACGCATTCGAACGGCTACAGCAGGCAGGCGTGCCATGCGGCCCTTCACTGGATATGGGCAGGCTGCACTCGGAGCGCCAACTGAAGTCGGGCGGCTACCTCACTCCGGTCGAGTACCCTGACGGTACCGAGCGGGTGCTGCCAACGCTGCCGTGGCGATTCGACGGTCAGCCGACTCAAGAAGTAAGGCCAGCCCCGACTCTCGGCCAGGACTCCGAATACGTCTATCGCGAGCTGCTGGGCCTTGGCGAAGACGAGATCGCGGCGCTGACTGAGAGCCAGGTGATCTATTGAGCTGAGGAGAGTTGGACAGAGCGCATGGACTATGGAATAGGCATCCCGTCGTACATAGACGCCTGGCGCGAGGTCAAGGCGGCTGAGGAGGCGGGCTTCACGCACGCCTGGTTCTTCGATTCGCAGCTCATCTACTCCGACGTGTGGGCGACGATGGCCCTCGCGGCGCAGAATACGACCAGCATCAAGCTGGGGACGCTGGTCGCCATACCCAGCAACAGGCTGGCGCCGGTCACCGCTGCGGCTGCGGCGTCGATCAACAGGATTGCGCCCGGTCGGATCATCGTCGGCCTCGGCACCGGCTACACGGGCCGCAACACAATGGGACTTCCTGCGTTGACCATGGACCAGTTCGAGGAGTACGCGCTCCAGGTCAAGGGACTGCTCGCAGGGGAAGACGTGCTACTCAGAGAAGGAAGCCGCGAGCGGTGGATCCGACTCATACACTCGAAGGCCAACTCGGGTCGGGACGAGTTCTTCAACATCGAAGACCCGATCCCTGTCATGCTCGCCGCCAACGGCCCACGGGGTCAGAAGATCACCGGAGAGATATCCGACGGCTGGATAACGACGGCAAGGGCTGCGACCGTTCCCGCAGGGCTGCCCAGGGTAATCGCGGCCGCCGAAGCGACGGGAAACAGCTTCGACAGGTTCGGCGGAAACGGCGCCAAGCCATACGTTACGGTGCTCACCTCGGCGTGTGTCCTCCGGGAGGGGGAGTCTCTGTCGAGCGAGCGGGTGATCAGGAACGTGGGGCCGACGCTGGTCCCCGGCATCCACGCGATGTGGGAGCGTGACTACGGGCCCGGCTCGAACCTGGGAATGAGCAACCCGGGCCTTGCTGAGGAGTATGATCGATACATCCGTCAGTACGGGGACGATCGGCCGACCCCCACGCCGGACGACCGGCGATACCTCGACGTTCACGAAGGCCACTACGTGTACCTCAAGGATGGAGAAGATCGGTTCGTGTCGCCCGAGATGGTCGCTCGCACCCTGACCGGCACGGGTCAGGAGATCAGTCAGCGGCTGGACGACCTGGAATCAATCGGCGTCGACAACGTCGCGCTCGCAGCGGTGGACCGCCGGGCGGCGCGCGACCTGATAGCAGACTTCGGCGAGCACGTTATTCAGAGTCGCAAGTGACAGCCTAGAACAGGGAGAGCGACATATGCCCGACAAGCAGCCCAACATAGTCCTGATAATGTCCGACGATCTGGGCTACGAGGTTATCGGGGCGAACGGCGGCACATCGTACGCCACCCCTCGACTCGACCAGATGGCGCGGGAGGGGATGCGGTTCGAGGAGGCCCATGTGATGCCGCTGTGCACTCCCACGCGGCTCTCGCTCATGACCGGCAAGTACAACTTCCGCAACTACATCGGGTTCGGCCTGATAAAGCCCGATGAGGTCACTTTCGGGCACCTGTTTTCGGACGCCGGGTACAACACGTGCATCTCCGGCAAGTGGCAGCTCTACTCCTACAACCCGCCTGATCAAATGCCCGAGATGCGCTCTAAGGGTCAGCGGATCGAGGATGCGGGATTCGACCAGTTCTGCGTCTGGCACGCGCACCACACCGAGGAGAAGGGGTCTCGCTACAAAAATCCCATCATCTACGAAAACGGCGAATTCAGGGACGACACCGAGGGCAAGTACGGCGAGGACGTCTTCTGCGACTACATCATCGACTACATCGAGCGCAAGAAGGACGACGACCGGCCGTTCTTCGTGTACTGGCCGATGGCTGCGACACACAAGCCTCATGAGCCCAGTCCAGACAGCCCGGAGTGGGACTCGTTCGACCCACCTTCCAACAGGTCGCTCGGCGCGAGGACGTGGGCGGAGCTGGAGGACGGCTCCTGGGAGGACGACCCACGCTTCTACAAGGACATGGTCGAGTACCACGACAAGGTCATCGGCAGGCTCATGGACTACCTTGACGAGCAGGGTCTCGGCGAAGATACGCTGGTGATGTACGTGGGCGACAATGGCAGCCCCCACGACGTTTGCTCGATGGTGCACGAGCACAATGAGATATGCGGAGGCAAGGGCAAGACGAACGATCGGGGCACCCACGTCCCGCTCATCTGCCGTATGCCCGGCACGATTCCCGCGGGTGTCGTGAATGCCGACTTGGTGGAGTCCACAGACTTTCTGCCCACCATCCTGGAGGCGGCGGGGCTGGAGTTTCCTGAAGGGTATGTAGTCGATGGCCGGTCGTTCTACCCGCAGCTTACGGGGGACACGGGTAACCCGAGGGAGTGGGCATTCTTCCACTTCGAGCCGATGAACGCCCGCTCCAACATGGGCACGGTCCGCTTCGTTCGCGACCACGACTGGAAGCTGTACGAGACCGGCGAGCTGTACGACCTGAGAATGGACCTGGAAGAAGAGCTGCCGATCTACGAGGCGCTGGAGACGGCAGAGCAATCAGAGGCGAGGTCGAGGTTGCGGCCGGTGTTTGAGGAGTTGCGGTGAGCGGAGGGTGGTGAGAGCCTTTCCGACGGCGTTGTCGACTGATGACTGGAGATGGAAAGCAGGTCTGCCCTATCTCGATTCAGTGATTTCTGCTGAGCAGTCACGAAGCGGAAGAGTTCGAGCCGTTGGGTAGATCATTCCATGTTCCGGTATAGTACAATCCCAACACTTCGACAGTGGAGGTCAGGCCTATGACGCTAAGAGGAAAGGCGGCAGTCGTCGGGATCGGCGAGGTCCCCACGCGCAGACTCCTGGAGGGACGCACCCTCTACGGCCTGTGCGCCGAGGCCGCTAAAATGGCAATCACCGACGCCGGACTGCGCAAGCAGGACATCGACGGCCTGGTGACCGACGGCGGTGCGGCGCTTGCCACGATGGCCGAGTACATAGATATCAAGCCCAACTTCGCCACCGGAGTCTCCATGCAGGGTGCAAGCGGCGCGTCGGCTACCACGGTAGCCGCAAGCGCGATCAACGCTGGCATGTGTGAGACTGTCTTGGTGGTGATGGGCAACTCGCGGTCATCGGGACCTCCCGGCGGCGGCGCGTCAGTCAGGTCTGAGTGGGAGGAGCCATACGGGATGGCCCCTGGCGCCGGCACCGGCTACGCGCTGATCTACAACCGCCATATGTACGAGTACGGCACCACCCAGGAGCAGATGGCCAAGGTTGCCTCTGACCAGCGTTTCAACGCCGAGCAGAACCCCAACGCCGTCTTCAACGGACAGCCCGCGACCGTTCAGGACGTGCTCAACTCCAGGTACGTCAACTACCCCCTGCGGCTGCTCGAGTGTGTCATGCCATGCGACGGCGCCGCCGCGCTCGTAATAACGACTCCCGAGCGCGCAAAGGCGCTGCCGAACCGGCCCGCGTATCTTCTCGGGTCTGGTATGGAGCAGTCCAACGCCAACATCTGGCAGACCGACAGGATCACCACCACGCCCGTCGCCACAAGCGCGAAGCGGGCATTCACGATGGCGGGGTATGCTCCGGCGGACATGCAGTTCGCCGAATTCTACGATTGATACACCATCCTCGTGGCCGTGAGCCTCGAAGATGCCGGATTCGTTCCAAAGGGCGAGATTGGCCCGTTCTACGAGTCCACCGATACGACGTATAAGGGCGCTTTCCCGGTGAACACCGACGGCGGTCAGCTTTCGGGCGGCCAGCCCGGACTCGCCGGCGGGTTCAGACACGTCATAGAGGGCGCCCGACAGGTAATGGGCAAGGCCGGGATAAGGCAGGTGCCCAGAAACGACTTATGTATGGTGAACGGTTGAGGGGGCACGGCGAGCGAAATGTGCTCGCTGGTCCTCGGGTCCGAGGAAACACTCTAAAAGCCCAGCTTCAGGCGTTACCGACCAACATCGTAGGGGCGGCCCTTGTGGCCGCCCGGATCCCTAACAGAGGTCAACCCATGACCACACAGTACACTAAACCCACACCGGTCCCGATGAACCCGGAGCTGTCCAAGCCGTTCTGGGAGGCGACCAAGCGCCACGAGCTTGTCATGCCCCGGTGCAGGAGATGCGCCAACATCTTCTTCTACCCCAGAGAGCAGTGTCCCGTCTGCATGTCTGACGACCTCGGCTGGACGCGCGTCAGCGGCAGGGGCAGACTGTACTCCTTCACCATAGTCCACCAGTCGGCGCACCCGGCGTTCCAGCCGGAGACGCCTCACATCTACGCAGTCATCCAGCTCAACGAGGGCCCGCGAATGCCCTCAAACCTCATCGACTGCGAGATCGAAGACGCCGAGATCGACATGCCAGTCGAGGCCGTCTTCGATGACGCCTCCGATGAGTTCACGCTCGTGAAGTTCAGACCCGCGTCCGACGTCTGATCGCCGGACTCTGACACTATGCTGTCCATAGGGGGCGGACGAAACAGTCCGCCCCTTCCTTTTCCCAGGATTCAACCTGAGAGGGTGTTTCCGAAATTCAGGAAGACCGTTCGTGGTGAGCTTGTCGAACCATGGACTGTCCTTGACCGAGCCCTGATTCGGGTGCAGGGCGCGCCCTGCGGAACAAAACCCACGTCTCATTCGTCTGTACCTGTGAGGCGGCCAAGACCGACCACATGGCCGCAATACAGAACGGGAGGAGAATGAGATGACCCGAACTATGAACACCCTGCGGGGCACGGCGACGCCGAAGCTCCTGCTGCTGACCCTCGGATTTCTGCTGCTGGCCGTTGTGATCGGTTGCGGCTCGTCGTCCAGCGAAGAGGCAGCATCGCCGCAAGCGCCCATGGCTCCCGCGCCGGCTGCACCGGCCGCCCAGTGGCCCAGATGCCAACTCTCGCTCCCCAGGCTTTGCAGCAGCCGGAAGCGCCTCGACCCGCATCGGCCGCTCCTGAGGCAGAAGCCGCGCCATCGATGACACGACAGGCCCCAGCCGCCGTCCCCGCGCCCACCGCGGCCCCGGCAACGATGTCAGACTCCATGGCAATGGAGGCTACCCGCGCTCCCTCCCCAGCAGCTCAGATGGCAGCTCCCGCCCCAGCCCCGGCCGCCACCGCTGCGCCAGCGCAGGCGTATGCAGCTCCAGCCGCACCTGCCGCCGCCCCTGCATCAGGCGGAGCCAACTCTGCGCCCCAGATGCACCCCGGGTCGCCACCCACTGATCGGCGATGGGGTCGTAGCCACAAGCAGCAGACCCCCGGCGCGACCACGTTCGAGGACTACCAGCGCTCGAGGTTCGTCTGGACCGAGGACGACGCCATATCTACGTTCAGCCTGGACACGGATCGCACGTCGTATCACCTCGCGCTCAACTGGGCCAGGTCAGGCTACGAGGTGGACCCCGATTCCGTCAGGGCGGAGGAGTGGATCAACTCCTTCAACTACGGCTACGACATGCTGTCCAGCCGCGACAGCTTCGGCATGTCCACCGACGTTATGAAACACCCGACCCAGGAGCGCACTTATCTCGTCCGGCTCGGATTCCAGGCGCCCGAGCTGCGCGACGACACTCCTGTCAACGTGACACTGGTGTTGGACGCCTCCGGCTCGATGGGCGACGGCAATCGCATCGCCATCGCTCGCGAGGCCGCCGAGACCATCCGCAGGAGCTTAGAGAGAGACGATCGCATCGCAGTCGTTCACTTCACTACCGACGTGATCCACGACTACACGGTGGAGCACCAGCGTCCAGACCGCGGCGACGTCCAGTGGTCGATCGACCGGCTCGCCCCACACGGCAGCACCAACGTACAGGCCGGACTCGACCTCGGCGTGCGGATGGCCGACAGGATACGGCGCGAACGTCCCGACGCGTACAACTACATCATCCTGATGTCCGACGGCGTGGCCAACGTGGATGCCACCGACCCGTTCGCCATACTCGAATCGGCGAGCGATCGAGACAGCGGCAATCCGCTCCGCCTCATCACCATCGGAGTCGGCATCAGCAACTACAATGACTACTTGCTGGAACAGCTCGCTCAGTACGGCAACGGCTGGAACAGGTACCTGAGCACGACAGCCCAGGCCCGCGCCACCTTCAGCCGCGAAAACTGGCTCGCGCTGTCCGTCCCGTTCGCAGACCAGACCCGCGCCCAGGTGACCTGGGACCCGGCCATGGTCGCCTCCTGGCGGCTGATCGGGTACGAGAACCGCGTGACCTCAGACGAGTCGTTCACCGAGAATCGCAAGGAGTTCGCGGAGATACCCGTTGGCGCTGCCACAACCGTCTTCTACGAAATCGAGCTCACCCACGAGGGCGAGTGGGCCGCCTCAAATTTCGCGCAGCTCGGCGACGTCGCCCTGCGATGGGTCACTCCCTCCGACGGCACATCCAATAGGCAGCAGGGCACGATCCTTGCTGATGTCTCGTCAGGAACAGACCCGTTGATGCGCTTCGGAGCGGTGGTAGCCCTGGCCTCCGACCGCTACAGCAGCCTCCCGTACATCGATGGCACGGACTCCGCATACGTGCGGCACGAGCTTTCGACATTGATGGAAGAGCTGTGGCCGCTGGAGTCCGACCTCGGCAGGCTCGACTCATACAGGGACTTCAAGTTCCTGCTCAACCACATTACCGACTCGCTGCCTGAGTCAATCGGTTCAACCAAGCCCGGCGGATACAGCCGTTAAGACACTTGATAGGGGGCGGTCCCATGACCGCTCCCTTCTAGTGTTCCTTGTGACCGAACTCAGATGTCATCGGCCAGCGGACGGGTTCGTCGCAATCGCTGCATGAGATGAACACCTCGAGCCTGTGCCCGACGATCTCACCCGAGACCTCCTGGCTGACGGCGCGCAGCAGCCGCTCGATGGTCGCGTGCTTGAACTCCCCGACCGTGCCGCACTTAACGCAGATGGTGTGGTGATGGTGGTCTACTCGGGCCAGGCTGTACTTCGGCGCGCCGTCCGGCATCGCCAGCTTGCATATCACGCCTGAGCGCTGTAGCAGCTTGATAGTGCGATAGACGGTGGCCCGGCCGACTCCCGGAAGCTCCCCGCACAGCTCTTCGGCGCTGAAACCTTCATCTTTCTGGCCCAGAGCGGCGATCACGTTGCGCCTCGGCTCCGTAATCCTGTAGCCGCCGTCCTCCAGTACCGCAAGAAGGTCCGGACGGACAATGGGACGCTCGGTGGGTGCCGTTGTCATGGTGTGAACAGGATCCTATCTTCCGTTCGCTGCGAAGCGATGGGCGCTGAGGGGGTAGCAGTGGCATTTATTGATACTACAGTATCAGTAAAACACTCCTCGGTCAATTCCCAAGCACCGAACGGCGGCTGTGTCAGATTAGTAGGGGCAACTTTGCGAGACCGAAAATCCCCTCTCCCTCAAGAGAGGGTTAGGGTGACATTTCAACCTACTGAATTGAAACAGGCTCCGCCGAACGTTCTCACCCGGCCCCCGCACCCCTGACTCTCTCCACCCACAGCTCCGTCAGCCTCGGCACGTCCACGTCGACAGCCACGGTTGCGTTTGTAGGGTTCCCCATCTGACCGTCGAAGTCGGCGACGGTCTGCCCCTTCGTCATCTCCCCCAGGTGTTCCACCCTGACGAACGCCTCCTTGGTCGTGAACAGCGTGGGATCGATCGCGTAGGCCATCGCGGGCACGTCGTTGAACTGTGCGCCTGCCGGATTGCTCAGCCGACCTCTCCTGTTGTACGCCTGTTGTATGAACGCGACCGCACCCTGGAGAAGCCGCGTTCCCCCCGTGTCTGCGCTCCACGTATGCATGAGCTGTCTGGGCGTGAACTCAACCTTTCGGCACACGTCCAGGCCCACCTGCACGATCTTCGCGCCTGATCTGTACACCACATCCGCCGCCTGCGGATCGCCCCACAGGTTGGCGGTGGCGACCGGCGTGACGTTGCCGGGCACTGTCACCGCCCCGCCCATCACGATCACCTCGTCTATTGCGTCGACGATGGACGGCTCCACGTTGATCGCCAGCGCCACGTTCGTGAGCCTTCCAAGCGCGATGACCGTGATCTCCCCCGGCGACGCCAGCAGGCGGTCTATGATCTCCACCACCGCGTTGCGATTCTGTACCGAGATGGTCGGCTCCGGTGCGTCCGAGTCGCCCAGTCCATCGCTGCCGTGGATGTACTGCGCGAACGCGGGCTCGCCCATCCCGAACGGCCTGCCAGAGCCAGGGTACACCGGGATGTCTTCACGTCCCGCCGCCTCAAGGATACGCAGCGAGTTCGTCGTACACTTCTCGACAGACACGTTCCCGAACACCGTCGTCAGCGCCTCCACCTTGAGCTCCGGACTGCCCAGCGCGAACAAGATCGCTGCGGTGTCGTCGATCCCAGGGTCTGTATCTATGATCACTCTCTTCATTTTGTGTTCCTTCGTGTACTTTGTGGTTAAACCGGACTCTCCTGCAGGTCCGACGCTGCCTCCTGCCTCAACCCCCAGCTTATCAACTCGACCCCAAGCTGATAAACTCAGACCGCGTTCGCGGCCACCCGCGGAGTAATCTCCAATCCCGTCACCAGATCTCAGGAGGCCAACCCCATGAATGGATACGAACTTAAGCAGAAAGTCCAATCAGGCGGTGTCGTGTACGGCACCATGATAAGCATGAGCCGGAACCCGCGCTGGACGACACCCATGTCCGCCTTCGGCCTGGACTACGTGATCATAGACAGCGAGCACTCCCCGCGTGGACGCTCCGAGATGGCCGACTTTATCGCCGCATTCTCGTTCAGCGGCGTCGCCCCGATAGTGCGCATTCCGATTCCCGACTCACACTACGTCACAATGGCCCTCGACGCAGGCGCCCACGGCATACTCGCTCCCTACTGCGAGACTGTCGACGAGGTCAAGGAAGTCGTCGCCGCAGCCAAGTGGCGACCGCTGAAGGGTGAGATGGTCCGCAAGGTCGTCGACACCGGCGAGTTCCCGTCTCAGGCCACGAAGGACTACCTTGAAGCGCGCAACCGCAACAGCGTCTGCATCATCGGTATCGAGAGCGTCCCCGCAATCGAGAACCTCGACAACATTCTTAGTGTCGGCGGCATCGACGCCGTGTTCGTCGGCCCGAACGACCTGAGCATCACCCTCGGCATACCCGACCAGTACGACCACCCGGACTACGAGGCCGCGCTGCGCGAGGTCATCCGCATCTGCCAGAAGCACAACGTGCCCAACCTGTTCCACCACCAGACCATCGAGCTGACCACCAAGTGGCTCAAGGAGGGCGTGCGGTTCGTGCTGTACAGCTCCGACGCCCGCACCATGCACAACGGCTTCCGCGAGGAGTTCGGCCAGATCAAGTCAGTTGGCGCTGAGATCGAAGGCGTGGCCGCCGAAGAAGTAGGCGAGTCCAAAGAGGTTATCTAGCCGGGATAGTCAGGCCCGAATTCATACACTGCCGTGACGCTCAGGCATCACGGCAGTACTCGGATACCCTCATCTGACGCAGCTTGCCCGAGCCTGCTGTCCAGTAGTGTGTGTGCGTCGGCGTGTAGTTCATCTTCGAATAGCCATGCCGCTGCGACAGACGCATCTATAATGAACGGACTCAATACCGGTGTCCCTCGTGCCGCCAGTCCATAAACTCCTCAACGGAGATGTCGACAGGCTTCCACTGTGATCGCATCTCCATGAAACGATCCATAGCCTTTTCTCGCCGCTCCCGGTCTTCGTCCTCGACGGGAACCAATACTGCTACCTTTTTGCCGTCGCTCGTGATCGTTATGGACTCGCCGCGTTCGACATCGCGAAGCAGCTCCGCCAGCCTAGCCTTCGCCACTGTCGCCTGTACTTCACGCATGACTATCTCCAACCGGTTGTTATGACCAGTTAACAATTGCATGACCTTCTGGTCCTCGACAGCCGCAACCAAACGGTGTCGCCTTCGGACTCCTCCCGTCATACCGGCGGAGGCCGGTATCCAGGGTTGGCGGAGCGTCCAACGTGGGAGAGATCGACAAATCCGAGACAAGCCCAGCACAGACGCCAGCCAAAGGCTACCCCAGAATGACCGTGTTATCATTCCACCGTCGCCACCGTGTGAGCCGCTTCACTGGAGGCATCACATGACTACCAGACACATACCCAAGACGGGCCGCCAACAGCAACTCACACGATTGCCCGACCCGCCCATGCCGCCGGACGGCATGCAGCAACTTCCCCATGTATCTAACGCTTACGTGATTCTCAACGACTACTTCCGTGACTGGCCCGACGTTCTCGTCGGCGGTGAGGGCTACCTCTGCTACGACGCCAACGACCTCAGACGCGCGCCCAAGCCGGACTGCCTGGTCGCACTCGACGTCACCGTACCCCCGGCATTGATTATCGAGGCCAACGGCTACATGATAAGCGAGGTGGGCAAACCCCCGGACTTCGTGCTGGAAGTAGCTTCTGAGAGCACGGGCCAACGGGACTACACCGTCAAGCGAGACATCTACGCTGCTTACGGAGTCCACGAACAGTGGCGTTTCGACCATACCGGCGGACTGTACCACGACGCGCCGCTGGCCGGTGATCGGCTGGCCAACGGGGAGTACGAGCCGATTCCGGTCGTTGCCGATCAGGACGGCGTACTGAGAGGATACAGTGAGGCATTGGGGCTGGAGCTACACTTGGAGCGCGGCACGCTGCGTTTCTGGGACCCCGCGACGGACCAGTACCTGCCCGATCTGACCGAGGCCAAGGCCCAGCGAGACACCGCCATTGCCCAGCGGGAGGCCGAGGCCCGACAGGCCGCCGAGGACAGGGTACGCCAACTGGAGTCCGAGCTCCGCCGCCTGCAATCAGAGAGCTAGCCCAATCAGCCATAGTCCCTGATAGGGAGAGAAATGAGGAAATGAAACTTGGGTATGTCTGGCAGATACTCAGGAGTCTGACTTCCGTGGTCGTCAGAAAGACTACCTGACGTACTCCGTACTTGGCGGACTTCTCGCAGACAACCGGGTCTCGCGGGATGACGAAACCAAGTTATTCACCAGCATCCCGTAGGCTGCTGAGGAGTGAGTGCACAGACGACCTGAAAGAGACCTGATTCAAGCTTCTGGGCACCAGGCGATGCTGTATCAATTTGGTCGGTGGCTTCGATAAGAGCGCTGCCCTGCCCCTCTGGATTCCGGCCTTCGCCGGAATGACGGCGCGGCTGATATGGCACCTTCGAGCAGCGTACCGACTAAACTGATACAGCTTCGCACCCACCCCCGACCCTCGTTGCCAGGCTCGAAACCTGTCATAATGGGCGCGAACGGCATAACAGGTCGGCAGCCATCGGTTGATCGCTGCCAGTCAGTCAGAGAGGAAGCAGAACATTGGCTTGGAATTTCACCAACATGAACGGACCGTACGGCGGCACAACAGAAGGCCCGGCCTGGGACGGCAGCGGCCTGCTGTTCACCCTCATCCCGTACAGCTACATCATGCGATACGACCCCGAGGCGCGCGCTTCGACCATCTACAAGGAAGACACCAACAACGCTAATGGCCTGATGCTCGACCCCAGCGGAACGCTCTTCGCGTGTGAGGGTGGCGGAAGGCGCGTTGTTCGCTACGAGGACGACGGCAGCGCGACTGTGCTGGCAGACGGCTTCGAGAGTCAGAAGCTCAACATTCCCAACGACCTCGCGATAGACCACAAGGGCAGGGTGTGGTTCACTGACCCGTTCTACGAAGGCGCCGGCGGAGCATGGTCGAACGACCGCTCCAACAAAGAGCTGGACCACGACTCGGTCTATCGCCTCGATCCGCAGGAAGACGGCTCATGGTCGATGGACCGCGTAACCTTCGACACCACGCGGCCCAACGGCCTGCTCTTCTCGCTGGCCTACCACACTCTGTACGTGGCGCAGAGCGGACGACTCCCCGAGGAGAAGCGCGAGCTGCGCGCCTATCCGGTCAACGACGACGGCAGCCTCGGCGACGGTGAGGTGATCCACGACTTTGGAGCCAACAGGGGCATCGATGGTATGTGCCTCGACGTCGAGGGCAACATCGTTGCCACTGCCGGGAACCGCGCCGGCGGCCCCGGTCCGATGATCTATGTCTTCTCGCCCTCTGGCGAGGTGATCGAGACTCATCCGCTCAACGTCGATCAGCCGACCAACTGCACCTTCGGCGGCGAAGACCTGTCCACCCTGTACGTCACGACTGGCCAGGGTCACCTGCTCCGCGCCTTCACCGAGAGGCAGGGCAGGCTGCACTACCCGTAGCGAGACTCAATCGTGCCAGAGGCGGGCACACTGATAATCGGCGGTGGAATCGCGGGAGCGTCCACCGCCTTCTACCTCGCGAGACTGGGAGGCGATGTCGCGCTCCTCGAACGCGGCGAGATCGCCTCCGAGGCGTCAGGTGTCAACGCCGGTCAGATCGGCGCGACCGGCTGGGGTGATGTCCCAGACCTCGCCGCGTACCTCACAATGGGCAGCCTTCAGCTCTTCAAGGAGCTGCAACTCGATCTGGGGTACGACATCGATTTCAGGCAGTCCGGATCGCTTACGGCTATCCACACATCTGAGCAGTATGACTACATGCGAGACCGTGTGCTCTCGCAGCTGAGTCGGGGCCACCAGGTCGAGCTGCTCACTCCTCGCTAGGCACGCTCCATTGAACCGGAGATCAACCCGGCTCTGCTCGGCTACATGTACACTCCGCTCCGCGCCCAGGCCGACCCCGTTAAGGCGACCCGGGCCTTTGCGCAGGCGGCGGCCTCAGCCGGAGCGCGCATCCTCACCGATCACGCCGTAACCGGCATCGAGTCGAGACCGGACGGCGGCTACGCGGTTGCCACGAGCCGCGGCGAGTTCAGGTGCCGGGCGCTCGTAGTTGCGGCTGGAGCCTGGTGCGGACCTGTGGGCGAGATGCTGGGACTGCGCATCCCCATCGTTCCCGTGCGAGGCCAGATGTGGGCAACCGAAAGCCTCCCGCCCAGCGTCTTCCAGACTATGTCCTCGGCTGAGTCGGCTTACGCCTGGAGCGCCGACGACGGAGCCGACACGAGTACGCCGCCTGAGCTCACCCACAAAGGCGGCGTACGCATGACGCGGCACTTGTACGGCCGTCAGCGACGCAACGGCGAGATCATCTTCGGAGGCGACCGCCAGCTCGTGGGCTATGACAGCAGGGTCGCGCCGACCGGCATCGAGGTCAATAAAGGCCACGCCTCCGAGGTGCTTCCGATGCTGTCTGCACTACCGGTCGCGCGGACGTGGGCTGGGCTGATGCCGTTCCCGCTCGACGGCGACCCTATGATTGGCAGCATTCCGCAGCGCGAGGACCTATACATCGTCAGCGGCCTCGCAAGCTCCGGATTCGGTAGAGGGCCCATGGCCGGCAAGCTGCTCGCCGAATTCATCCACTCTGGCCACAGACCCCAAGTGCTGTCCGAGGCCGACCCGGCGCGGTGTGTCACAGAGATTGATGCAATATAACTGGGAGGGTTATAATTGGCCGCGTACGAAGTTCATATATACGTCAGACCGAATGGTCGATGTCCCTTTACTGAGTACGTACAGAGTGTTAGTCGTTCCGGCGACTCTGCAAGCGTTGATCGTATCGCACGAGTTGTTAGGGACTTGGAAAATCTCGGCTCTCAACAGATGGTTAGACTCAGGAAGGCCGAGAAGATGAACGATGTGTGGCAGTTGCGTCCAGGACCGCACCGTATCTTCTACGCTGGGGACGCCGATAATCAGAGGTACGTTATCCTCCACGGCTTCAGGAAACAGACAGCACGGACACCACGGCGAGAACTACAGAGAGCCGAGCGACTGTTGCGAGAATACTATAAGTAGAACTTGTAGATCGGGAGTTTAACAAGTGAGTACCAATTGGACTGACTGGCTGGACGACTTCTTGCAGAACGATGAGAGGCGGCGCGGGTTCGGCGCGGAAGGCATCAAGACCGCTTTCGCTCTTGCGCTGCTGGACGCCCGTGAAAGCGTGGGTATGACTCAGACTGAGTTGGCTGAGATATGTAGTGTCAGCCAGGCGTACATCTCCAAGCTGGAGAGCGGTGAGGCCAACCCGACAATCGGCAAAGTCGGGGCGATATTCGCGGCGATGTGGCTGGAGCCGACCGTGGGATTCCGGCCACTGATGCCTGAATCTACAACGAACGGACCCGCTGCTGGCACTCGGCAGGAGATCGAGCCAGCCTTGGCGTCCTCCGCACTTGGAGACGACGACTGACACGATCATGTCCATCGAGCATCTGAAAGTCCCCATAGAACGCCTGGCGCCATTCTGCGACCCCGATACCCTTGGTTTCAAGACGACGGCTGAAGTCGAGCTGCTGGAAGGGACGATCGGGCAGGAGCGGGCTATCAGCGCGCTGGGGATGGGACTGGAGATCGACGCGCCCGGATTCAACGTGTTCGTGTCCGGCGCTCTAGGCACTGGTCGCAGCTCGGCGCTCCGCTCGTATCTGGACCGAATCGCCCCAGGCAGACCGAATCCCCCGGACTGGGGCTACGTGCACAACTTCCAGGAGCCCACCCAGCCATCGCCCATCAGCCTTCCGTGCGGCATGATGAGGGTCCTGCGCGATGACATGGAACAGCTCATTGAGACGTGCCGCGCCAGGATCCCGAATGCATTTGAGAGCGACGACTACACCCATCGCGTCGAGGACGCAATGGCCGACGTCCAGCGCCAACGCCAGGCGATCAACGCAGAACTGGAATCTGAGGCACGCTCAAGAGGCTTCGCAGTCTCGTCGACACAGGTTGGGATCACGCCGGTCCCACTGCATCCCGAAGGTCGCCCGCTGAGCCAGGACGAGTTCGGACAGCTTCCGGAAGCAGAGCGGGTCCGGCTTCGGGTCGCGGTCGAGGAGCTTCAACACTCAATCGTACACACGATGTCCGAGTACCGAAGAATCGACAAGGAGGCCAACGAGCGTAGGCTCGAGGTGGACGCCGAGCTGGTCCGTTTCACGCTCACACCGATCATCGACGAGCTGCAGGACAAGTACGCGGACCACTCGCATGTGGTCGGCTATCTCGACGACGTAGAGGCCGACATGGTCGCAAATACCCAGGTGTTCAAGCCTGTCTCGGACGAGGCAAGTGCGGGGCAGAGCGCCTCCGAACGTCCTGGGGACGGCTTCTTCGCCCGCTACAGGGTGAATGATCTCATCGACAACACTCTGTGTAACGGCGCTCCGGTGGAGTTCGAGCAGAACCCCAGCTACTACAACCTGTTCGGGCGTATCGACTATCGCGCTGCCGCGGGCGTAATGACTACCGATCACACTATGATCAGGCCCGGCGCCATTCACCGTGCCAATGGCGGATACCTCGTCATCCAGGCAAGAGACCTTCTCGAGAGTGTCCTGGCGTGGGACACGCTCAAGCGAGTGCTGCGGAGCGCTGAGATCAGGGTCGAGAACATCGGAGAGCAGAACACGCCGCTTCCAACCACGTCGATGCGGCCCCAGCCCATCCCGGTCAGCGCCAAGATCGTTCTCGTAGGGACACCGGGCATCCTGAGCGTTCTTCGCAGGTCCGATGAGGACTTCAGACGGTACTTCAAGGTCACAGCCGAGTTCGACACGACCATGGAGAGAGCTCCGGAGAGCGTATCCTATTACGCGGCTTTCATCGCTTCCGAGGCCGCGAACAACGGCCTGCGTCCAATGCACAATACCGCAGTCGCGGCGGTCGTCGACTACTCCAGCCGCCTGGCCGAGGACCAAACGAAGCTGACGACTCGCCTGAGAAACGTTTCAGACGTTCTCACAGAGGCCGATTACTGGGCCGGGAAGTCCGGCGCCGACACGGTAACGTCGCAGCACGTCGAACAGGCGCTGCGTCAGCGCGACTATCGCGCCAGTCTGACCGAAGACAAGCTGCGCGAGTCCATCAAGAAGGACACGATTCGCATCGACACCGACGGATGCGTCGTGGGCCAGTTGAACGGCCTCGCTGTCTACTCGCTGGGGGACCACAACTTCGGCAGACCCAGTCGCATCACCGCACGGGTCTCAGTGGGCAATGGACAGGTCGTCAACATCGACCGCGAGACCAGGATGAGCGGGCGCATCCACAACAAGGGCTTCCTGATCCTGAACGGCTACCTCCAGGGCAAGTATGGCCGGAACAGGCGCCTGTCGATGTCGGCCAGCATCACGTTCGAGCAGTCCTACTCGCAGATCGAAGGCGACAGCGCCTCATCCACGGAGCTGTACGCGCTGCTCTCCGCGCTGTCGGGCCTGCCCATCAAGCAGGGGATAGCTGTCACGGGCTCCGTCAACCAGGCCGGTGAAGTGCAGGCTATAGGAGGAGCGACGTACAAGATCGAGGGCTTCTTCAAGGTGTGCAAGGCCAGGGGTCTGACCGGGAGCCAGGGTGTGATGATCCCGAGAGACAACGTCCGCAATCTCGTGTTGGACAGAGAGGTCACCGACGCGGTGGCGGCTGGCGAGTTTCACATCTACGCGGTCTCCAGCATAGATGAGGGGATAGAGGTGCTGACCTGCGTCGGGGCCGGAGAGCTGGGCGAGGACGGCGAGTACCCGGATGGGACCGTCCACTCGCTTGTCGAGCGGCGACTCAGGGAGATGAGCCGCAGCGAACGGCGGGACCGCCAGCGGCAGCGAGACCGGGACTCGTCCGAGTCAGACTCCGGCGATCAGGCTGACGAGCCCGGCCATTAGGATCACCCCGCGCCGTTCACTACGTTTGCGACGTCACCCAGGTACTCGCGCACATCGTCGGTAACTACTTCGACAACCAGGTCAGAGGGACACTGACCGTCGTAGAAGCAGTCCTGGTGCAGAATGTTCTTGGCTGCCAGGAACCGCGCCTGGAGCCTGAGAGCGCCTATCTGTCTGTTCTGCCTCTCGACCGCTCGGATGCTGTCTCGCCTGGCGTTGGTCCCGTCAGGAACGACTCTTCCCTGGGACTCCAGCAGCTCGTTGGCGGCCAGAGTCACGGCGCCCCACGCTTTCTCTGCCGCGTCCCGAAGAAGTATGTCGTCTCCGGTCCTGCGCCAATCTTCGAGTTCACCCACCGCGTGTCCGTATAGTGCCCAAGCGTCTTCTATGTAGCTTCCCATCCCGGTTCTCCTGATACCGCGTCACTGGATATTCAAGTGTAGCAGGGGCCGATACGTGCTACCGTTGCGAGTCCAGGTACGACTGGAGAATGACCGCGGCGGCTGATGCGTCGATTCTGCCGCGGTCACGGTTCCTTCGCTGCCCTCCTCCCAAGTCCGCTAGCAGGCGCCTAGCCTGCACAGTGGACAGCCTCTCGTCCACTGTCACGATTGGTATGCTGGTCTCGGAACGCAGCTCACGAATAAACCGGCGTATCTTGCCAGCCTGCGTGCGGCTCTCGCCGGCGAGTGTCAGGGGTAGCCCCACGACGATCGTGGTCGCGTCGTTGTCCTCGGCGACTCGGACGATGTCCTCGATATCGGATGGACCTCGCTCCACGGTGCCGAGGGGTGACGCCAGCAGGGCGGTGGGGTCGGAGATGGCAAGACCGACTCTCCGGTCTCCCACGTCTAACGCGAGGATGATCATAAGTTGCCGCCTAGCAGGTGTATGTATTCACCCTCACCCCAACCCTCTCCCTGAGGGAGCTGACAGGGGTAGGCAAAGTGTGAGACAGGTATGAGAACTTGGCAAGCGCACGGGGATCTGGCATCTTTTTGGTATCAGACAGAAAGGCTGCCAGAGACTCCCATGCGCTTGCCAACCGAATACTATCAGATGAAGCAGACCACCAAACACTACATGCCTCACCTCAGAGAGTCTCAGTTGAAAGGACTGGTTCTGTGGGTGTTCGGCTCCATACTCGCCAGGAGCGGATGTCAGAACGCCGTCGCCACAGAGCTTTCGTTCATGGGTAGTTTCAACAGCATCCGACAGTATCTCAGAGAGTGGCTGTACGATGGACAGGACCGCTCCAACCCATGTCGAGTGCAGTTGGATGTCAGACTGAGCTTCGTTCCGCTGTTGAAGTGGTTGCTGGAGCTTTGGGAGTCGGACAGGCTGGTGCTGGCCATAGACCCCACGATGAAGGGAGATCGGATAAACGCCATCGTAATAAGCGTGGTCTATCGAAGCTGCGCGATTCCGGTCGCCTGGCGCATTCTGCCCGCCAACACGCCTGGCAGGTGGATGGAGTCGATAGTGGACATGCTCGGGATGCTGTCCGAAGCGATGCCGAAGCACATGACGGTGTTGGTGATGTGCGACAGGGGACTGAGAAGCCCCAGACTGTGGGATCGGATACGTTGTGCGGGATGGCATCCATATGTACGGCAGTCGATCAACACTGTGTTCTGTCCTGACGGAGGAACCCGTCTGCCGGCACGATACCTCGTTGCTGGACCCGGACACGCATATGTTGGGTTCGGGACGGCTTTCAGCAGACCGAGCATACGCCGACGCGCAACGATGATCGTGGTATGGGACAGAGGTCAGGAAGAGCCATGGGTGGTGATGACCGATCTTGCGCCCATCGAAGCGGGAGTGTGCTGGTACATGCTTCGTTTCTGGATAGAATTGGGCTTCAGGATGCTCAAGAGCTTTGGGTGGCAGTGGCAGAACACTCGCAGGACCGATCCCGAACGGGTGTCGAGACACTGGTTGGCGATGTCGGTGGCAACGCTGTAGACGCTGGCGTATGGCACCAGAGTGGAAGACGCCAACGACCTGGGTATAGCCCCCGGTCGTCTGAGATCGCCTCCGAAACTGCTTGCGCCGACTCATCGCAGCGCACCCAGACGAATCGTAAGCGTGCTTCGACTTGGTGCGAGTTGTCTGAGACGGCTGCTGCACAGGGGCAGACTCTGGCGCAGAGTCTGGTTGCTTCCCGAACCGTGGCCCAAACCACCGCCCGACATGAAGCTCACTTACCATACCGATACCTGAAACAATCAATGCCTACCCCTGTCAGCCCTGAGGGAGAGGGGGCCAGTTGATTGTGGCTCAAGCCTGAAAGTCAGCTCTGCCTACCCCTGTCAGCCCTGAGGGAGAGGGTGCTGTCGGCCTCCCGGTAGGCCTATTTACTGAAGAATGAAAAGACCCTGTGGGGGATGTGCGGGCGGGACGCCCGCGCTCCAGTGTGGGTTGGATTAGGTCCATATCCTGGTCTCTCTTCTGTTGATCAGGTGGGTTAGCGCCCAGACCAGGGCATCCATGCGGTCGGGGGAGGTGTCGGCGGGACCGTGCGGGGTCCAGGTGCACATCTGGTCCTCGAGCTCTGTGAACATCCCGACGTGGTGGACTTTGCCCTGCTCGTAGAGAGCGGCTATCGGCTCGGCGCGAGCGTACTTGCCTCGGCTGGCGTTCACGGCCCGGAACGGCAGCGTCCTACCTTCTGACGCTGTGCGGAGTACCTCTCTGACGAGGTCGCCACCGTTGTTGGTCTCGCCTATGATCTCGCCCGCCCTGTGCTGTTCGTAGAGAGCTATCGCGCGCCCAGCCCAACTGTTGGGACTCATGCGTCCAGAGCCGTCAGCCAGGACGTAGCAGCGCTTGTCGGAGTCGATCCCGGCAGCGACTATACCGGTCTCGTTGCTGCGAGCGTTGGACGAGACGGCCGGGTCTATGGCGACCACCACCCGTGAAAGGCTGTCGGGGGCGCGTTTGATCCTGGAGTCGTCTATCCACTGTCGTTGCCATAGGGCGTCCTCGTCCTGGTCGAGTAGATCTGCGTATATTTCCTGTCGGCCTGTGCGGGTACCCTCGTAGCGGGACCTGATCTGAGAGTAGAAGCTCGGAGCGAGGTTGTCCTCGTTGTCGTAGGTGGTGCCCCTGGTGACATGCACGTCGGGGCGGGCAACCAACTCCCTCAGAAGTGCGATGGGCTTGGGTGTAGTAGTGACGACGCAGCGTGGGTCCGGGCCGAGCCTGAGCGCGAACGCGAGGTTGTCCCACGTGTCTTTCGGGTACTTCCAGGATGCGAGCTCGTCGCACCATGTGGCGTCAAACTGCGGTCCACGGAGCTGGTCGGGTTCGTAGCTGGAAAACAGGAATGCCGTCGCTCCGTTGGGCCACGTCAGCTTTCGCTTGGTGGACTCGTACTCGGGCATGTACCAGGAAGGACAGATGTTGAGGAGTCCAGATTGACCCTGGATCATGGTGTCCCTGATCTCGGCGGGTGTACGCGCAACAAGGGCTATTCTGCCGGCCCGGCCTGACTCGACCTGGGCACGGACCCACTCGGCTCCTGTGCGGGTTTTGCCGAAGCCCCTGCCGGCGAGCAGTATCCACGCCGTCCAGAGTCCGTCGGGCGGTGTCTGGTTGTGTCTGGCAACAAGGGGCCAACGGTAGTCGAGACGTGTCCTGACACTTCGGGGCATGTGATGTCCGGCAGCGCCGACGGCGTCGAGACGAGAACTGTCAGGAGACACCGAGTCGAGACGCGCGGCGAGGTCTGGCATGATGTGTTGTCCTCTGATAGTTGATCCTGGACGTGTGGCGACAGCTTCCAACCCTGCCATGGTGTACTCACCCTCACCCCCGTATCAAGTACGGGGCAGGCTCCAGCCCTCTCGCGCCTCAGCGCATCTAAGACCCTCAGGGAGAGGGGGTTTGTTGATTGACATTCATAGCTGACTGCACATTTGCCTACCCCTGTCAGCCCTGAGGGAGAGGGGGCCTGTTGGTTGGTATTCATGCTTGGCTGTACATCTTTACCTGCCTCTGTCAGCCCTGAGAGAGAGGGGGCTTATGTTGCTCACGAGGAGGCTGCCTCGCGCACCAGGTCTGGGACCTGGGCTAGGGCGTCGTCGAGTTTGGAGGCGTCGCGGCCTCCGGCCTGGGCGACGTCCGGTCTGCCGCCTCCGCCCCCGCCGACAGTCCTGGCGGCGCCACGGGCGATGTCAGAGGCGTTCAGGCCCTTGCTCTCGATCAGGTCTCTCGTGACCATGGACACCAGCATCGGCCTGTCGTTGATGACGGAGCCGAGCACGACGACTCCGCTTCCGAGCTTGTCGCGCAGGTAGTCGCCGACTTCGCGCAGTGAATCTGCGCTGGCTGCCGACGCGCGCGCCGACAGTACGGTGACGCCGTCGATGTCCTGGGCCTGGGTCAGAAGCCCCTCGGCTGCCTGTAGGGACAGCCTGCGCTCCATCGCCTCACGCTCACGCTGGAGGTTGTCGAGCTCGGACATGAGCGACTGGACGCGCTCCTCGACCTCGGCAGGCGACGTCTGGAGAGTACGTGCGATGCGCTCTTCTCGCTGGAAGCGCTCCCATACCATTCGCTCGGCGGCGCGGCCGCTGATGGCCTCGATGCGGCGCATACCGGCGCCGATGCTCGACTCTCCGAGCACGTAGACGGCGCCGACCTCGCCGGTGCGTCCGACGTGGGTGCCGCCGCAGACCTCGAAGCTGAAGGTGTCGCCGTTGGCGATCTCCACGAGACGAACGCGCTCGTCGTAGCGGTCGCCGAAGAACGCTAGCGCGCCGCGCCTGATCGCCTCCTGGTAGGTGTCTTCGTCATTCAGCACGCGGGCGTTCTGCCTGATCTTCTCGTTGACCAGGAGCTGCACCTGCCACATCTCGTCGTCGGTCACCTGCTGGACGTGGGTGAAGTCGAAGCGCAGCCGGTCCGGGGCGACCAGCGATCCGGCCTGGCGAACGTGGAGGCCCAGCACCTGCCTGAGAGCTGCGTGCAGCAGGTGCGTGGCGGTGTGGTTGCGGGCCGTGTCCTCGCGTCGGATCGGATCGACGTAGGCATCGACGGTCTCGCCGAGGCCGACTGTGCCACGCGCGACCTTGCCGAACTGGACTATCAGGCCGGGCATCACCTCCTGGGTGTCGGTGACGGCTATTCGACCGCTGTCGCCTGATATGTCGCCGGCGTCGCCGATCTGTCCGCCGCCCTCAGCGTAGAACGGTGTCTGTAGAAGGACGACTTCTACGTCCTGGCCTTCGTTGACCTGATTGACGACCTCGTCGTCCGAGATGAGTCCCACGACGACAGTGGACGTCCTGAGCGATTCGTAGCCCAGGAAGACGGTGCCGCCGACTCCGAGGCTCTCATAGACGCGGATCTTGGCCCTGTCCTCGCCGAACTGCGCTCCGGCGCGCGACTGTTCGCGCTGCGCGGCCATCTCTCGCTCGAAGCCCTCCATGTCTATCTCCACGTCGTTCTCAGCCGAGATCTCCTGGGTCATCTCCACCGGGAAGCCGTGCGTGTCCCACAGCCTGAAGACCACGTCCCCGGGCAGGCAGGGCACGCCCTGCACCCGTAAATCTTGTTCTTGTGAAAGCGCGTCGAGCGCCTCAGATAAGATGGCGTAGCCGTTCTGGAACGCCTGCTGGAAGCGGTCTTCCTCCAGCCTGAGCACGGTCGTGATGAAGTCGTGGTTGTTCACGAGCTCGGGGTAGATCTCGCCCATCTTGTCTATCGTCACCTCGGCGATGTGGCCGAGAAAGTTGCCCTCGATTCCGATCCGACGGGCGTAGCGGATGGCGCGCCGTATGACGCGGCGGAGAACGTAGCCGCGACCCTCGTTCGCCGGAACGACGCCGTCGGCAATCAGGAAGGTCACGCTCCGTCCATGCTCGGCGACGACCCTGATGCCATACGTGGAGGCGTGGTCCTCGCCGTAGGTCTTGCCGCTGATGCGCTCGACCTCGGCGACTATGGGAGTGAACAGGTCGGTGTCGTATCCGGTGTCGACGTGCTGCATGATCCTGATCAGGCGCTCGAAGCCCATGCCCGTGTCCACGCTCGGCGCGGGCAGGTCGATCCTGGAGCCGTCGAGGTGGTGGTAGAACTGCATGAACACGAGGTTCCACAGCTCGACGTAGCGGTCGCAGACGTCGCCGTTGTCCATTACGTTCTTGCAGTTGGGGGCACAGTTGTCTTCGAGGCAGCCGTGGCCCTCTCCGAAGTCGTAGTGCAGCTCCGAGCAGGGGCCGCACGGCCCCTCGTCGCCGGCAGGTCCCCACCAGTTCTCGTCGTCGCCGTAGCTGTAAACACGTTCGCGGGGTATGCCCTTCGCGACCCACAGCTCGCGGGTCTCGTCGTCGGTGTCGTGCACGGCTGCCGCGAACTTGTCCAGGGGAATGCCGTAGCCCTGGGTCATCAGCTCGATGGCGAAATCGACGGCGTCCGTCTTGAAGTAGTCGCCGATGCTGAAGTTGCCCAGCATCTCGAAGAGGGTGTTGTGAGTGGCGTCGCCGACCTCTTCGATGTCGGGAGTGCGGAAGCACTTCTGCGACGTTGTGAGTCTGCGATTGGGCGGCTCGGCCTCGCCGGTGAAGTACGACTTGAACTGCACCATGCCGGCGGAGGTGAACAGCAGGGTGGGGTCGCCGACGGGAATCAGGGATGAGCTGGCCATCCGGCTGTGGCCCTTCGACTCGAAGTAGCCCAGGAAGGTCTCTCGTATCTTTTCGCTTGTCCAAGTTTCGGTGGTCATGTCTTGTTTCTCTTCTCGTTCAGGCTGTTTTTGTAAAAGGGGGCCGCTCAGTCAGGGTGCGTCTCACGTGTGACGCAGGTCGGCCCTGGAGGGCAGGCAAAACAGGGGAAGGGGGGATGCGTCGGTAAAGCTCGCATCCCCGGCCTGCGCCGGGGCAGGCTCTCGGGGATCACGCCGCCACAAGGCGGGAATTCGCTCTTGGCGAACCCGCCCGCACACACCTCTCAACCCCGGATCGGGTCCGGGGCATGTCCTTGGAATGTCTCCGAATCAAAGCAAGCTCTCGTGACAGCGTTCAGTACGAGTGGATTTTAGGCGAGGCGTCGAGGGGGTGTCAATTTTGCGGGAGTGAGGGTGAGATCCTCCCGTTTCGGTGGACTGATCTGCTTGAACTGTTGCACTCACCAGTTGATACTTCATATTTGTGCATAGTCGTCAGGACTTACGCTCAACGAACGATTGTGCTAATATGTGCGGAAGCAGGCTCGACAGCCAGGTGTCCGGGGGAGTTCAGCTTGGTCACCAAACGATACCATGAGATAAGAGACCCGATTCACGGGTTCATCAAACTGGACAGCGATGAACGGAGCGTACTAGATTCCCCTCCTGTCCAGAGACTTCGTCATATTCATCAACTGGCAATGTCATACCTGGTCTATCCGGGAGCTACGCACAGACGCTTTGAGCACAGCCTTGGTGTGATGGAGTTGGCTGGCAGGGTCTTCGATGTCCTGACAGCACAGGACAATGTTCACGAGTCGGTTAGGCAAACCGTTCTGAATCTCACGGACGACGAGAGGAGATACTGGCGCAAGGTTCTGAGAATGGCCGCACTCTGCCACGACATAGGACACTTGCCATTCTCCCATGCCGCTGAGAAGGAGCTGCTTCCGGAAGGTAGGAGTCACGAATCCATTACGGCAGACCTCATCCAATCGGACTTGATGGCAGAGGTATGGGGGATGATGACACCTCCCCTTAGACCACTGGACATTGCCAAGGTCTCCGTCGGCCAAAAGTACATGCCAAGGGAGGCATTCACGGATTGGGAATTGCTTCTATATGAGATCATCGGCGGTGAATCCTTTGGGGTGGACCGAATGGACTACCTGCTGAGAGACTCACACCATGCGGGAGTGGCATACGGGAGATTCGACCACTACCGCCTCATCGAAACGATGCGTGTACTCCCCGCCAGTCAGCAGGACCGTTCACCTGCGCTTGGGGTGGAATCGGGTGGCATTCACTCAACGGAAGCTCTGCTGCTGGCTCGATACTTCATGTTCATGCAGGTGTACTACCATCCCGTGCGCGTTGCCTATGACTTGCACCTGAAAGAGTTCTTGTTGGAGTGGCTCCCCAAAGAAAAGTTTCCACAGGAGTGGGACGACCTGAAAACACTGACCGACAACCAAGTTCTCAGCGGAATTGCGAATGCGGCCGATGATCAGTCCCTGCCGGGGCATAGCCACGCACATCGGATAGTCAACCGTGAACACTACCGTCGCGCGTATACGTTGACTCCAGGCGACACAGTGGAACATGAAAACCCCGTTGATGCCATAGCAGACGCCTGCGCAGACGAATTTGGTGATGACAGAGTTCGCAGAAGTGCCTATCAACAGCCCAACCCGGTCACCGACTTCCCTGTGGTCGATTCGCAAGGCCAAATCGAGTCGTCCCTGTCGGTGTCGACTCCTCTAAAGCAGATTCCTGTAGTTAATGTCGGCTATGTTTTGATCGATCCGGATATCACCGGTGAAGTCCGGGACTGGATCCGCTCAAACAGAGATTCCATACTGTCCTCTGGCACGAATGGAGGGGATGAGTGAACATGGATACGATGAACGAATTCGAGCGAAGAGCGCTTGTATGCCACCTGGTTAGAACTATGCGTGACGAGCAGAGCTGGACGGGTGAAACTCAGATTCAGAAGTCCGCGATGTTCCTGCAGGAACTTCTCGACGTGCCTCTCGGATACGACTTCGTCCTCTATTTGCACGGTCCGTTCTCCTTCGAGTTGCGAAGCGAACTGACGCTGATGCGTATTCGGCTCTACCTGGATGTGGAGCCGCGTGCGCACTACGGACCTTCGTTCACTCTCGGACAGAGGGGCAAGCGGGTCAAGCCGATTCCCCCAGAGTACCAGAGCGCAATAGACTTCGTGGCTCAGCAGGTTTCAGGGAACAACGTTCGCTCCCTTGAACGAATCTCCACAGCGTTTTTCCTTCAGAACGAGTACCCATCACTGAATGCCAGACAAGTTGCCGAAGAGATCCATCGGCTCAAGCCGCACATCAGCAATAAACAGGCTCTTCAGGCGATCAAGGAAGTTGACGAACTCAAGCAGGCGGCGACAGCGGTGAAGTCCTGAGAATCTTGGAAGTAGATATGCGCTCCCGAGCTGTCTTCGAAAACAACGATGGCCTGCTCGGAGTAGTAAGCAGCAGGGCCACCGACACCATCTGAGTAATCGGGATGGCGGAGCTCATGGTATGGGATGCCGTTGCCATCTTTCGGATGGAGCGATGTTTCGTCCGCACCCGTGTCGACCAAGAATTCCACTTGTCGCGGCGGAGTCTGCAGTCGGGGCAGAATCACCAGGGCTACAATGTAAGGTCGTCCACGTACATCGAACCACCCCTGGATCACAGAAGCAGTGACTCGGGCTTGGTGTTCATGTAGTCGTGGACCACGTCCGAGTGAGGGATCTGCTTCTCGTCCAACTGCCGGAACAGCTCCTCCACGGTATAGGCGGAGGCGACCACACCGTCTCTGCCCATAGCCACCCACTTGTCGGGGTACAGACGCAACAACTCTGAGTGCTCCTGGTCCATACGGATGGCGAGTTTCCGAAATTCGTCCAGTTTTGCGGCTATAAGGGTAGGGTCCCCCATCTGTTCCAGTACATATTCCCTCAGTTCGGAGTCCAACAGCTCGCCGCCAATTGTCCGCTTGCCCATGCTGTTCTCCCCTCTGGTTGTCTCTGTGATTTTATATCACAACCTACGAAACTCGGTTTGATTTGGCTTCGTTGCGGTAGAACCCTGCCCTTGGCTGGATGTTGGGGTCGGCGCCGTCGCAGTCACGTATTTGGCAGGGGGACAGTTTTCAGGCGGCCAACTGGTACTCTTGAATCCCTTCAAAGACGAGACCCTGGCGTATCTCCTCTTCACTGAGCCCGAAGTCGTCCTCGATGTCAGCAATACTCTCGCCAGCGTCCCATCGTCCTTTCAGAACCCAAGTTGGGATGCCCTTTACGGTGGGAGCGCCAAACGAGATGCGAGGGTCTATGACTACCAGGTTGTCCCTTCCTTTGACGTGCCATGTCAAAGCAAGGTCGTTGCAGTAGTCGAACTGGATGAAACGATCAGCGACTACTTCCGGCCAGGCGACCTGTCCGTCTTTGTCAGCCGCAACGAGGTTGCCAATTAGCGCGTCCTCATCAATGTCGCGCAAGTCTAACATTACGTGGTGCCCTTCAGTCTGCCATCTGAGTTCAGCAAAAGGGTGCTCAGATTTCAGAACTTGAGCGGCGTAAGCTCTTGCTTTACGAATTCGCTGGAGTGGCACACCAGCTGCGCGGAACGTGGCAACGAACGCGACCTCGATCAACTCAAGATAAGATATCCCCTGGCCTTTCCGGGACCTGGGTAGTGCCGGACCGACTCCTTCGTTCTGTCGATGCCAGTAACTAACGGTCTGGGTGGCGGTACCTGAGTATCTGGCCGCGTCGCTGACTCGGTAGGCAGGCAGATACAGGCGTCGACGCCAATGCTCAACCTTCTTCGGATTTGAAGCTGTAGATGGCATGAAGCCTCTCTTGCTTAATCTAAGCAGACTGCCTCAGAAAATCTGTGCGGGACGGATGGCTAAGAATCGGCATTGACAGGATCCTAGCGGAGGTCGGCGGTCCAGGTGATGTCTATGGCGTCTTTGACGCTCTCGTGGGCTGGGCAGCCCTGGGGATGGACACGGAGCGCCCTGTCGGCGGCCTCTCGCTTGTCGTCCGACACGGGGAACTCGTAGTGGACGTTGATGCTGGTGATCCTTATCGTCTGGCCGGTGCCCTCTATCCTGCCCTCGACGGTGGCAACATAGTCCTCGGGGGCGACCTCGACTCCACGCACCGCAAGGGCGCGTCTCAGGGTGCCGTACATTCAACCGCCGACGGCTGAGACGATGTGGTCCAGCGTGGAGGCGATGGGCGGAGCGTCTTCGGGCACGCCGTAGTGGCTCTTGAGCTCGCCCTGGACGCCGTAGATGACGGGCGCGGGGACGTCGCCGGTGTAGGCGTGTCGGAGTCCGTGGTTCATCTCGAGGCGGTTGTGGGATATGTACAGGAAGTCGTCGGCCATGGGTGTTTCCTCGGTGTGTGGATTGCGAATACCGGTGGGTCTGATAGCTCGGCAGCTTTGTTCTAGCAGAGATCCGACGGTTCCAGGCCTCGTTCGGGCAGCTCATACCAGAGGGCGTGGTTCTCGTTGAACTCCGCGAGGTAAATTGCGGCATTCTCGTGAATGCGTATCCTGTCCATGTACCGGTCCAGTCTCACGGCCGCGACAATGGCGTAGGCGTCCCGGCCGGTCGCGCATCGAAGGATCCTGGCGTGGTCAGTCGCCCTCTGTAGGTCCTCGGTATCTCCGGTGTAAGACGCTTCTATCGCGATGTAAAAGCCCGCCCTTGTACTTCTTATTCCCGTGACCTCGGCAATGATGTCAGGATTCTGGAAAGTGCGCCACGATCTTTCCCGAAGGAGCAGGGCACCTACGGCGTCATAGTGCTCGTTGAGCATGGCGGCCAATTCATCTCTGGTCAGCCGCCTAACGTTGAGGTGCCTCAAGCTGTGTATACGAGCGAAGAGTTGGGCGATCTCAAAGTCGTTCTCCCGTGCGGCGCCGATGGCATAGTTTCCCCTGAACCTGTCAAGGTCATCGTGTTGTCGCCTGTACATGCCGTGCAATGCTCCGATGTCACGACGCGTCTCCCCTTGCTCCTTCAGTACGGTCGTCAGGGTATCCAGGATGGCGTTCTGAGCATCTCTCAGAGCGTTGGAGTCCTGTCGCAGACTCTTCTGCTCTTCCAACAGGGCGTTGGAGTCCTGCCGTAGAGTCTTCAGCTCAGCCAGCATGACGTTCTGAGTCTTGAGCATCTCGGAGAACTGGCCTGGCAGCGCCAGCAGCTCTTCGGTCAGCACTTCACGCCTGACCGAAGAGCGCAGACCGTCGTTTTCGCGCACGACCCGCAGGAAGTCTTCTATGATGTTGATGGAGGTCATCCGCATCTTCTCCGCGTCCCTCTTGATTGTAGCCGACTGATCTGTTTTTGTGTGAAATGTGCTTTCCGCACAAGTCCGCAAGGCCCAGGTACGTGCAAAACACAATCGGCAGTACTCTCGTCACGCGCGCTTTCGCAATTCTCCCACAGGATTGGGGAGAGATTGACAAATAGAACACAAGTTCTGTAACATCGTCTGCCACGATGTCGGAAGTACCGGTGATCGAGGAGGCGATATGAGAGTAGCCTGCGTTCTCGTCACGCACTTGAGAGCAAAGGCGGAGATGAGACGGCGACCCCACCTGAAGGGGAGGCCGGCGCTGATCGTCGACCGCAATCCGTCCATGAGGATACCCGTTGTGGTGGACCGCTTCCCTGAAGCCTCCGGGGTGATGATCGGCATGACCCCGGAGCAGGCGGTGTCCAGCCACGCCAATTCCATCGTACTGGATGCGGACGAGCCCTACTACCGTCGAGTCTTCGGGAAGGTGCTCACCTCGCTGCAGGGAATCAGCGATCGGGTCGAGGGCGCGGAGATCGGCACGGCGTACGTGCGGGTGGACGGCTTGGAAGAGCTGTACCGGGGCGAGGCGGGGGTCGTGTCCACGCTGCTGAACGCGGTGCCGGAGTACCTGCATCCGCGTGTCGGTATAGCGGACGCGAAGTTCCCGGCGTTCGTGGCGGCCCGGACGTGCAGGGCATTCGGCGCGTCGAGAGTGCCGGACGACGTGAGGGCGTTCCTTGCGCCGCATGCCGTCGATCTGCTACCCGTCTCCGGCGACGTGAAGATCGGCCTGCGCCGTTTCGGTCTGCACACGATGGGGAGCGCCGCATCCATGAGAGAGCACGTGCTCGCGGACCAGTTCGGGACCGATGGCAGGCGGGCGTGGGCGCTGTCGAACGGGATCGACGAGAGGCCGGTCGTCCCCATCGCGTACGAGGAGTCGATAGTCGAGCACACGCCGCTTCCGTACCACTCCTCGTCCATGCAGGTGCTGTTCGTCGCGATCGACGCTCTTCTCAGGAGAGCCTACGCCCGGCCGGAGATGAGGGGCAGGTACGTGGGCGCCGCGTCTATCGAATGCACCGCGTCCAGGTCGCAGCCGTGGGAGAAGGTGGTCCGGTTCAAGCAGCCGGCCAACACATGGGAGCTGGCGTCCGCCGTGGTCAGAAGCCAGATCGAGGCGGACCCGCCCCAGATCACCGTGGAGGACGTGACGCTCACCCTGTCCGGGCTCACCGGGGAATCGGGGACCCAGATCGGGCTGCTGAAGGATGTACATGAGGGCAGGCGACGTCTTGAGGAGGTGGAGCGGCAGCTGCGGGCGCGGATGAACGGCGAACACGCGCTCTACAGGATCGCGGAGGTCGCTCCGTGGCATCCCGCGCCTGAGATGCGCGCGCTGCAGGTGCCCATCGACCCGTCGGGCGCGGACGCCATCAAGCCGCTCCACTCGCCGAGGCCCGTGGAGGTACAGGAGGGGGCGGAGCGCGAGCCGGTGTCGGTGTATCTGGACCGACGATGGCATTGGGTGGCGCTCATATCCGATACGTGGACGTTCGATCTGTGGTGGCTCCCGGAGCCGGTGGCGCGTTCATACTATCGGGTCGATCCCGGCGACGGCAGGCAGGTTACCCTGTTCAGAGACCGAAGTGAAGGTCGCTGGTACCGGCAGAGCGCCTGAGATTCCGACAGTGTCATGGCCTCCGGCTACGTAGAGCTTCATGCCAAGAGCTTCTACTCCTTTGGAATGGGAGCTTCCCACACGCACGAGCTGCTGGCACGGGCGAAGGAGTACGGGTACCCCGCGCTGGCGCTGACCGACACCAATCTCTGCGGAGCGCTGGAGTTCGCGCGGCTCGCCAACAGCCTCGACATCCGCCCGATCACAGGGGGCGAGCTTACGCTGGACGACGGCTCGCGCCTCACGCTGCTGGCCAGGAGCCGGGCAGGCTACTCGAACATCTCCCAGCTATTCACCCTCGCAAATGCTGTCGATCGAAGGGAGTCGAAGGTCGACCCCTCCCGTTTGCCCGAGCACTCAGAAGGCGTAGTCGTGCTGGCTGGCGGACGTGACGGACAACTCTCCAGGCTGGCTGTGAGCGGTCGCACCGGCGAGGCGCGAAAGCTCCTGAAGAGCTACATGGAGTGGTACGGCGCGGAGTCGGTGTACGTCGAGCTCAACCGGAACTTCCTGTACGGGGATACGGCGCGTAACCGGGAGCTGGTCAAACTGGCCCGTGAGACCGGAGCGCCGGTCGTGGCCACCAACGACGTTCACTACCACTGTCCCGAGCGTTCGCGGCTACAGGACGCGCTGGTTGCCGCCAGGCTCAACACCACCATCGACCAGGCGATTCCGCATCTCCGGCCCAACCACCATCTGTACCTGAAGTCGCAGGCCGAGATGGAGCGGCTGTTCAAGGAGTGCCCGGAGGCGGTCTCCAACACCGTCCGAATCGCGGAGCGGTGCGAGTTCGACCTGGACACGGACCTCGGATACACGCTTCCCGACCCGGTCGTACCGGACGGGTACACGTCCGTGAGCTACCTGAGGAGGCTCTGCGACGAAGCGGCAGTTCGAAGGTACGGCTCGGTGTCCGGGGAGGTGGAGAAGCGGCTGCGCGATGAGTTCAAGCTGATCGAGGCCCACGGGTTGGCGGGCTTTCTGCTGCTCTACCGGGAGATCGCGCTCATCGCCCAGCGGATCATGGAGGAGCGCGGCCTGGTCAGGCTGGAGACGCCCGTTGAGGAGAGGCCGCCCGGAAGAGGTCGCGGCTCCTCGGTCGCGCTGGTGGTGGGATACCTGATCGGCATCAGTCACATCGACCCCATCAAGTGGGACCTCACCCTCGAACGCTTCATCTCAGAGGACATGTCCACACTCCCGGACATCGACCTGGACTTTCCCAGGGGTCTCAGGGACGAGCTGATCGAGCGTGTCCACCGGCACTTCGGGCCGGAGTACGCCGTCCTGACCGGGGCTATCGCCACCTACAAGATCAAAGGGATCGTACAGGACCTGGGCAAGGCGCTGGGGATTCCGCAAGAGGAGGTCAAGCTGCTGTCCAAACAGCTCCAGTCCCACAACGCCGTGGACCTGCGGACGGAGATAATGGAGATTCCATCTTTCCGGGACCGCGTGGATGCCTCGGGCTGGAGGGACCTGATCGAGCTCGCTCCCCAACTGGCGGGCGCTCCCAAGCTCCTGGGGCAGCACGTCGGAGGCATGGTACTCAGCAGCTCGCCGATACCGGAGATGGTCCCCATCAGGGCAGGGGCGACGGATGGCCGGTTCATCATGGACTGGAACAAGGACAGCGTGGCCGACGCGGGCTTCGCCAAGATAGACATTCTCTCGCTGCCTGTGCTCGACCAGATCGAGGAGGCGCTGGACCTCATAGAGGAGCGCGAGGGAAGACGGCCCGATCTCAGCAGGCTGGACCCGGAAGACCCGGAGGTGTACCACATGATAAACGAGGGCAGGTCCAAGGGGGTCTTTCTGCTGCAGTCGCCGGCGCAGCTCAAGATGGCTCAGCGGCTGAAGTCGCGCAACCTGCTCGATCTCGCGTACCAGGTGGCGCTCATACGTCCCGGCGTGGGCGTCCAGGGCAGCGCCGTGTCACAGTTCGTCGATCGGTACAGGCACGGAGCCGAGTGGGAGTACGACCACCCGCTGGAGCAGCGCGCGCTGGAGCGAGGCTACGGGATCATCGTGTGGCAGGAGCAGGTGGTGCAGCTCATCAAGGACGTCTCGGGCATGACCGCAGCAGAGGCCGACGAGGTGCGCCGAGCCTTCGCCAGGCCCAACAGCGACCACCTGGTCGAGATGCACCGGCAGAGATTCCTCGAGGGCGCAGAGAAGAAGGGCGTCCCGGAAGAGACGGCGCTAAAGATATTCGGCAAGATCAACGGGCACTACATGTTCCCGGAGTCTCACTCCCACGCGTTCGCCATAACCGCGTACCAGGCCGCGTGGCTCAAGCGCAGCTATCCGCTGGAGTTCTTCGTCGCGCTGATGAACAACCAGCCGATGGGGTTCTACCCGCTGGAGACGCTCAAGCAGGACGCGAGACGATTCGGTGTGCCGTTCCTGAACCCCTGCGTGAACAGGAGTCAGTCGTCGTGCGCCCCCGAGAGCGGCTCGGTGCGGCTGGGTCTTCGATTCATCAAGGACGTCGGCTCGGAGTCGGCTGGGCTCATCCTGGAGGAGAGAGGTCGGCACGGTCCGTACGCGGCCGCCGGAGACCTGGTGAGGCGGACGGATCTGAAGCCTAAGACAGTCCTGTCGCTGGTGATGGCCGGGGCATTCGACGGAATCGTCCCAAACCGCAGGGAGGCGCTGTGGGAGGCCGGGCTTCAATCACGACCTGCCCGAAATGGCCAGATGGCGCTGTCTCTCTCCATGGGAGACGGCGTGCCGAAGCTGGACGACTTCACGGACCGGGACAAGATGGCCGGCGAGTACCGGGTGATGGGCATCTACCCCAGGGGTCATCTCATGGAGTTCGTGAGGCCGTATCTGAGCTCCGACGTGCTCACAGCCGCGGCGGTGGACGCGCTTGACGATGGCGAAGAGGTCACTGTCGCCGGATGGCCGGTGGCCAGGCAGCATCCAAAAGGATGGGACGGCACGGTGTTCGTGACAATCGAGGACGAGACTGGAGACGTGCAGATCATCCTGTGGTCGCAGGTGTTCGAGCGATGTCGGAGGGAGCTGGGGAGCCAGGTGATAGAGGTAAGCGGTGTCGTGTCCAGGTGGGACGACACCACGAACGTGATCGTGTCGGACGTGAGGGCGGTGCGGTCAGGCGTCCACATGCCGCGCTCGCATGACTGGAGATGAGAGGTGGCGAAGGTGGGGCAATCTCGCTCGGAGGTGCACTACGGAGATGCTGTCAACGGTGAGTGAGTTTGGGCTGATGCAATAGTTGTCCCAATTTGTTGCATGGAGTTTCAGCGCAAATTCTGCATCGCCCGCCGTCTTGCCGCAACTCTCAAATTAAGGGATTCTGACAATCGATTGGCAAGAGTAAGCCTATGCTACACTTTGACCATCTTGCCAAGGTCGGTACTCTAGAGTAGTTGCTGTGCCTGTCCGCATATTCGGCGATACCACCAAAGGGCCGATAACAGTTGACCAATGCCTACGTAATCACTCCAGCATTCGCGTGCTGGGGCGCAGTACGATGAATGAAGAACGTTACACGGGCCAGGCAGTTCTCGTCGGTGCACACTTCAGCATAGACGAATCTCTTGCATTCAGCGACGCCAGAGTCAGAGTGCTCAACCTGGAGCATTGGATCGGAATGTCGGCGGTCAGCTTCGGTTTCGATGAGGAATCTAACGGAATTAGTGATATTCACATAGAGCCCCGGGAGAATATCGTATCCGGAACCAGCTTCGGGGAACTCGAGCTGGCTTTTGAATACAAACTCACGGGAGACCATACCGCGCAGACAACCTTCATGCAGGGATGCGCCCTGAGATTTCGCTTCAATGAGCCACGTTCGCTTGAAGACACTCTCAGCTTGTGCACCGCATCGCAACATCTGGTGACGATTGGCATGAACGAACCGGTGTCTATCGAAGGTGTTTCTCTCTGGGGTGCCGCCGATACAGATCGCATGATTGATTAGGGAATTATATCGCAGACTAAACAGGATTGAATTGACTAGACTGTGGGAAAGCCGTATCCTGTGTACAGGAGGGCAGAACACATGAGCGCAAGCACGACAGGCCCCGGCAAACACTTCCGAAAGGGAATCTCCCTTGCTCGCCTATTCCAAATATTCCCTGACGGTGAGGCGGCGGAAGAATGGTTTGCGGCAAGTCGCTGGCCCGACGGTGTCCGATGCGCGTACTGCGACGGCGACAATGTGCAGGATAGCACTCATCCTCAGATGCCATACCACTGCCGTGATTGCCGCCGACAGTTTTCGGTTAAGACCAACACCGTAATGCACAAATCCAAGCTCGGTTATCAGAAGTGGGCCATCGCTATCTATCAGGTCTGCACAAACCTGAAAGGTATTTCGTCGATGAAGCTGAGCCGAGACCTCGAAGTGACGCAGAAGACAGCGTGGCACCTGGCTCACAGGATCCGTGAGGCATGGGAAGAACTGGTGGATGAGTTCGGGGGCCCAGTGGAGGCAGATGAAACCTACATTGGCGGCCTCGAGAAGAACAAGCACGCCGACAAGAAGCTACGGTCTGGTAGGGGCACAGTGGGCAAGACGGCTGTGGCCGGACTGCGGGACCGAGGCACGAATCAGGTTGTCGCCGAGGTGGTTGAGAGAACGAACAAGGAGACGTTGCAGGGATTTGTGCATCAGCACACTATGCCAGACGCGGTGGTCTATACCGATGATTCCCGCGCCTACATCGGGCTTGGGCGAGAACATGAGGCGGTCAACCACAGCGTTGGCGAGTATGTGCGTGGCATGGCGTCAACGAACGGCATGGAGTCATTCTGGGCCATGCTGTCGCGTGGCATCACGGGCGTGTTTCATCACATTTCACCTAAACACCTGGCCCGATACGTGCAGGAGTTCGTGGGGCGACACAACCACCGTCCACTGGACATGCTGGACCAAATGGTGGCGATTGTCCGTGGGATGGTTGGCAAGCGATTGAGATACGTCGACCTCATCGGTGGCCCACCTGCGTACACGCGAAGGCTGGCGATGGCGTAATACCAGCTTCACTCGCCAGAGCGGTATTGAGGTATAAGAAACCTCAACCGTTTCTATAAACGGGGTGTCTCACCACTGTCGGCTTGGGACGCCTGCTCAATGCGTGACCGGCGAGTCTTGCGCCTGAGAATCAGTCCGATGACGAACAGTGCTAGGCCGCTGAGGAACAGCAGGTCGCCTATCAGGGACAACAATAGTATTCCCTGTGTGTTACCGACCACACGCAGTGGAATGCCGATGAGTCACGAGAAGAGCAGGATTTTGCCTGCGTTACGCTCGACCCCGCCCCAAAAGCCTGGTCTCTGTCCCTGTCGCATGAGAAAAGTTGGTCTGGTGTCAAACATGGAGGAAGCCCCCTGACAGCTAGGATGGCGGTTGCCGTGCCAAGTGGCTCCCGTATGTCTTTCACCGCCGGGGGGCATGGAGCGGCTATACCGCATCCATACCCCCCATGGGAGACAGACATAACTAACGAAAGTGGAACCACTTGGCGAGGGCATCCTACCACCCGGTAGGAGTTACAGCAATCGGAATATTGTGCATTTTCGGGGATCTGGGGGTAAGACTCGTTAATGCCAAGTGATTCCACGACTTGCAGCTTATTGGATCCAAATCATATTGTAATGACTCAGTCTCATACGATAAAGTGCTGTGAAGCTGCAATAGTGCACTTTTCTAAAGTGGTAGTATAATGGTAGAAACAGTCACTTCACCGCTATATTCGGCAATATATGCCGCTGGGGGACTAACGGATGGAAGAGCACCGTCGCAGGCGGGGGAGACCGCCCCTGCCCATGCCTGACCCGATTCCAGACACGCCGGAGAACGTCGCCCGGTCCCTGATGAAGGGCAGACCCAAACGGCCTGACGAATGGCGTTACATGAAGGAACACGGTGTCCCTGTGAGGACGCCTGACCTCAATCCCCCGAAATTGACAAGGGCTGAGAGACGACGACTCCAGCGGGAGGCTCGAAAGGGCAGGTTGAACGACATTGTGAGTGGAATATGTCCAACTGGCCACCCCGAACAGGTCCAAGATTGGATGCTGAATGGTACGCTGGCGTCAGTATGCCCTCGATGTGGTGAGACACCTCAGTTCGAGTTCATCCCAGGCGAGGAGCACGTCTCCTGACCTAGCGTTACATCGAAGTGAGGTCACGGTCAGATATTGGAGACGATTGCATGACCCCCTCTCCCTTGAGGGCTGACAGGGGTAGGCATTGATTGTTTCAGGTATCGGCATGGTAAGTGAGCTTCATGTCGGGCGGTGGTTTGGGTCACGGTTCGGGAAGCAACCAGACTCTGCGCCAGAGTCTGCCCCTGTGCAGCAGCCGTCTCAGACAACTCGCACCAAGTCGAAGCACGCTTACGATTCGTCTGGGTGCGCTGCGATGAGTCGGCGCAAGCAGTTTCGGAGGCGATCTCAGACGACCGGGGGCTATACCCAGGTCGTTGGCGTCTTCCACTCTGGTGCCATACGCCAGCGTCCACAGCGTTGCCACCGACATCGCCAACCAGTGTCTCGACACCCGTTCGGGATCGGTCCTGCGAGTGTTCTGCCACTGCCACCCAAAGCTCTTGAGCATCCTGAAGCCCAATTCTATCCAGAAACGAAGCATGTACCAGCACACTCCCGCTTCGATGGGCGCAAGATCGGTCATCACCACCCATGGCTCTTCCTGACCTCTGTCCCATACCACGATCATCGTTGCGCGTCGGCGTATGCTCGGTCTGCTGAAAGCCGTCCCGAACCCAACATATGCGTGTCCGGGTCCAGCAACGAGGTATCGTGCCGGCAGACGGGTTCCTCCGTCAGGACAGAACACAGTGTTGATCGACTGCCGTACATATGGATGCCATCCCGCACAACGTATCCGATCCCACAGTCTGGGGCTTCTCAGTCCCCTGTCGCACATCACCAACACCGTCATGTGCTTCGGCATCGCTTCGGACAGCATCCCGAGCATGTCCACTATCGACTCCATCCACCTGCCAGGCGTGTTGGCGGGCAGAATGCGCCAGGCGACCGGAATCGCGCAGCTTCGATAGACCACGCTTATTACGATGGCGTTTATCCGATCTCCCTTCATCGTGGGGTCTATGGCCAGCACCAGCCTGTCCGACTCCCAAAGCTCCAGCAACCACTTCAACAGCGGAACGAAGCTCAGTCTGACATCCAACTGCACTCGACATGGGTTGGAGCGGTCCTGTCCATCGTATAGCCACTCTCTGAGATACTGTCGGATGCTGTTGAAACTACCCATGAACGAAAGCTCTGTGGCGACGGCGTTCTGACATCCGCTCCTGGCGAGTATGGAGCCGAACACCCACAGAACCAGTCCTTTCAACTGAGACTCTCTGAGGTGAGGCATGTAGTGTTTGGTGGTCTGCTTCATCTGATAGTATTCGGTTGGCAAGCGCATGGGAGTCTCTGGCAGCCTTTCTGTCTGATACCAAAAAGATGCCAGATCCCCGTGCGCTTGCCAAGTTCTCATACCTGTCTCACACTTTGCCTACCCCTGTCAGCTCCCTTGAGGGAGAGGGTTGGGGTGAGGGTGAAAGTGGATTGATCGCAAGCTACCTCGCACTACGCATACCCCTCTGGATTCCAGCGTACGCCGGAATGACGGACTTATGCAATCCTCTCAGATATAGAAACCGCATTGCGTCCCCGGCAGGATAAGGAGACCATGAATGACAACCCAAATGACGACGCCTTCCACCGCAGCGGAATTTGAAGAGTTCAAGTCCAAGATTGAGGAGAATTACCAGAAACTGATACAGAAAGATGCCCCCGACTGTCCCATGTGCAACACAACTAACGATTGGGTTTGCCCAGGCTACTCTGAAATGCCAATGCACGGTTGGAACTCAGAGCAAGCAGGCGTGTTCCGCTCGTTCCCCATAATTTGCAGTGCTTGTGGATACGTCGCCCTGTTGGCAACGGTCCATTTCCTATGACAGGACAAGGCTCAATTCAGATTTCTGGCGACCCGGCTTACTATGTCGATGCTAGATCCAGAACTGGCATAGTTGTGAACGAAGACAGGTTGAAGCTGGAACTGGATAAGTTGGAGCAGGCAGGTAAGACTCCCGGCTGGGAAATTCCATTGCCATGCTTGGCATCGGCGGTCCCTTTGGTCGCCTCGTCAGTTTTGTTCTTCTTGGACTCGAAAGTCTTACTTGGTGTGATTTTTGTATTTCTAGCAACAGCGTTTGCCACCGTCTTCCTTGTTTACGGATGGCAGGCATTCCAGACTCGCGAAAAACGCAAAACCTCCGCCGATGACATCTTTGTCAATCTGATGAGTGGTGGCACTGGTATTGCTGAGTAGTTTTCGCTGACTTCCCTTTTTGACTCGTTGGACTTCCCTAATCGCCGTATCGCCTCCAGCCTATTCCATGGGCATTTTCGCATCCGTCCCTGTGGCCCCAATTGAGGGTATCACTTGCTTGTTTAGTCTGCGATATAATTCCCATTGATTACTATAGCCGTTCCTTTGAACTCGGCAGCGTGACGAGAGACCGTCCTCCCCATTCGCTGAGGATGTTTTTCACATTCAGCGCGGTCGAAGGGCTGGAGGGAGTGGCTAAGTGGCTTGAAGTCTACAACAAGTATCGTCCAGTAACCGACATACTCCTCAGTCCAGTTTACAGACCGCCGTGGTACTTCGACCACCACTTCTTCGACGCGTTGACGGCCACAGAAACGTTGGTGCGCATACGCATTGACAAACAGAACTTTAACCTGAAAGAGGAGCTCCTTCAGCTTGCGAAGTATGCGGGCCCAACTTTTGAATCCTTGGTCGGAGACATAGATGGATGGGCGAAACTGGTGGTGCAGACACGGATCAAGCACTTAATGCATCGCGGACGGGAGGGCGATGAGGGTCACCCTCCGATTTACGAACTGACTGAGTCGCTCTACTTCCTGGTAGTCTTTTCATTGTTGCGGGAGTGCGATGTCCCTGACCGTGTGTTTCAGGACATCGAGCAACACCAGAGGTTTCATTGGTTACAAAGAGACCTGGGGGAAGCTCTATGCCAGCCTTGTTGATTCTCACTATAGACCGCATTGAACCTCGGGAAGACGACATATTCGGTCTTACAACCATCCGGAGACCTCTGGAGGATGCCTTGCTCGGCATCCAGCGACATCTCGCACGCTCTTACAGCGAGCCCAGGTCAGGAGGTGAAGGGAGTTTTGAAATAAAGTGGTCTCGGCTGTTTCCTGACCCTTCTTACGGGTTAGTTGCGTATCTGGAGTTGCATCACCAAGGTGCTAGCATTCACTCAGAAGCATACGGGGACCGTGTGATCGAAGCTCTGTTGGATACGAGTACATGCCCACAGTTTGTGAGGGATAGACTTCACGAAGTCTCGGGTGAATTGCCACTCGGTACAGTCATGTTCATTGGAAGCGAAGGCAAACCTCGCAAGGCAATGATCAAGCCGATAGACGAATTTCTGCGGAAACGTAGAGATTCGCCTGATTTCCAACCACGGAGTGCAAAGGCTCCTTTCGAGTCTCCTCAAGACGTCTTAGATTTCTTCCAGGCGTGCGCGGAATTGGATGGCCCTGATGTAGAGTCTGACTGGAGCGAGCACCTGCGCGTAATCAACGAAGCGCGTAGCAAGGGAGTGTCCAGTTCGTAATTTTTGTCGACACGAATGTCTTCATTTACGCAGTGGGTAGACCGCACGAGAATCTTAAGCCAGCGCAGGCATTCTTTGCTCAAGCCAGCAGAGACCGTACCCCACTCTGTACATCAGCGGAAGTCCTCCAGGAGTTGGCGTACGCTCTTCTGAGTGTTGACAGGCCCGCAACTTTTGACGCAGCCGTAGAGCTGATCAGTCGTTTTAGGGTTGAGGTATGGCCGTTGGAAGAGTCCGATGTGATGCTTGCCAGGCATTTGTACGAACAGTTTTCCGAACTTAGCGCCAGGGACCTCTGCTACTTGGCTAGTTGCCAGCGTCGAGGCGTAGAAGTGATGCGGACATTCGACAGGAAGCTGAACTCGGCATATCGTAGGGCCCTAGTGCGTCGATGATGAATCCGCGTATGCGGGCGCGGGCCCAACGACGCAATATTCTCGCAGTCATGAACATGTAATCGTCGTGGAGGCAGCATTGGCGATTCTGGGTCGGCGCGACGGTCTGACACAGGCGTCACTCAGCTCGTGTGTATCTAGTCCAGTCTGTCCCGTGTCTGCCGGTCGAACCTGTCCCAGATTAGTAGGCAGTACGAAGAAGGCGTCGCAGCCCAGTCGCCCACGGTCGGGAGTTGTGGGGTCCAGTCAACGCGGGCACTGACGCTTTGGCCCAGTCGCTGGCACGCGTTGTGGCCATCGATTGGTCGCGCGGAGGCGGACTCAGCCTCCCCCGTACCGGTCGCCTGTGACAGAACCTCGACAACTCTCTGTTTCGACTCAGCTGGATCGTCTTGCCCATTCGATTCGCCCCGCGTATGGTCCAGCTCATGCCCCGCTTCTTCATCCGGTTCGCCCCCGGATCAAGTCCGGGGCAGGCTGTGAGCTTGTCTCCGTTCGATTCCATCGTTCCCAGACCTCGAGCGTCCGGCGGAGCGTTGGGGACACGGTTGCGCCAGTCCATTGCGTTGACCAGGTTGGATTCGATGTACTCTCTGTCCCGGATGGCCGTTTTGGTCTCGGCAGCCACAGCCGCACTCATCAACGCGCTAGCGAACGATTCCGATCCTGAGCGGATCGCATTGTAGATAGCCGGACCGATCTCTGCACCGTAACCTCGACCACAGGCGCGAGACAGGTGGAAGCCGTCCATCTGGAAGATAGCGTTGCCGAACTCCTCTGTGCCCCGACGTATCCAGTTGGCTCCGTCACCGTCCACCACGAACAGATTCACCCCATCCAGCGCGTACTGCCTGGCCCACTCCAGACTCGCACCCTCCCAGAATGCGATTGCGTCGTCTCCGTGCACGTACACTCTCTTGCCCACCAGTTCGTAGCGCTCTTCGGCCACGCGTCGCCACCCGCTATAGACTATGCCGCTCTTGACCTCGTAGTGCTTACGCGCCTCGCGCTGAAGGTGTATCCATACCCCCCATCGGCCTCGGTGTAGAGAATGTCCGCTCTGTGCTGTCCTTCGCTCATGTCCTCACCACGCTCGAACTGCGCCTCCCACCGCTCACGATCTTCATCGAGCGCATCCTGCCCAACGTCTTGCAACAGCCGATGCACTGAAGACTTCGACAGCACGCCCGCAGTCAGAGCGCTCACGACCTCGGCCACCACACGAAATGGCATCTGTGCAGCCATCTCCACTATGCTCTCGGTGATCGACGGACTCGCCTGTTGCTGAGGCTTCCATCCCAGATACTCGTCCAGCAGAAACACCGTTTCGCCATCGGTGTCTCGATACAGCCGTCGTTCGACGGTCACATCCCCGAACCGAGTCACCAGCGTCCTGCCGCGTGATCCCACCAACCGCAGACCCTTCGGCCTGTTGTGCATCAACTCGTCGTCCAGAGTCTGCAGACGACGCTCGCCCAACTCACGAGCATGGGCGCATCCCGCTCGATAAGCCTCTTGTTCCCAGTCCATGCCCGCGTCTGAATGGTCTTCGCCCAACCATTCATGTACTCTCAGTTTTGCCATCAGTCTTGACCGCTCCTGAAGTCTTGTACTCCTTCTAGGATAAGTCCAAGACTGGTGGCGCCTACTAGGGCGTGTTTACACTAACAGGTGTGACGGTGGTATGGTAGACGTATGGAACTCACACAAGCTCAATACCAACTCATAGAACCGCACCTGCCTGTACAGCGTGGCAACGTAAGCATCCCGAACATACAGGTGCTCAACGCCATTCTGTATGTCGCAGAGCACGGCTGCAAGTGGCGTGGGCTGCCGAAGCGTTTCGGTAGGTGGCACACCATCTACACCAGGATGAACCGCTGGTCCAAGAGCGGAGTACTCGACCGAGTGTTCGAACAACTCCAGCGGGAGAGGATAGTGAAGGTCAAACTCGAGGTGGTCTCATTGGACAGCACCTCAGTCAAGGTGCATCCCGACGGCACAGGGGCGGTCAAAAAAACGGACCACAGTCCATCGGCAAGTCCCGCGGTGGATGGACTACCAAGCTTCATATGGTTGCCGCGAATGATCGGACACCCGTAGCGTTCTCCCTCTCCCCAGGACAGGCCCATGACGCGCCGGAAGGTCGAAAGCTGCTCAGGCGGCTGGGTCGGCAGCAGGGGGATCCATCTCTGGTGATGGATCGCGCCTACTCTGGCGACGAGACACGCCGGGTGGCGTTCGAACTGGGGTTCACTCCCGTTGTTCCACCTCTGAAGAGTCGAGTATCGCCCTGGGAGTACGACAGGGAGTTGTACAAGAGGCGTAATGAAGTGGAGCGCCTGTTCCGTCGATTGAAGGGCTATCGTCGTGTGTTCACTCGCTACGACAAGCTTGATGCGCTCTATCTCGGGTTTGTCGTGTTCGCGATCATCTTCGATGCACTACGTAGTGTGAACAGGCCCTAATCTGGGACAGGTTCCTGCCGGTTGGCAGGCTTGTCTTCTTCGGACTCACCTGCTTGAGGCGCAGGTGTAGCTTCGGTCTCGGCTTCGACATGCCTAGGAACGCTCGGAGGAGTGTTAAGGGTCTGGAACATCGAACTCAGCCCCAGACGCTCCCTGAATCGGACCGCTACGTAGATGATCACGGCAAGTACCAGCCAGATTGGGCTGAATGTGCCGATCCATATCAACACAGTCCCGACTGCCTGGAGCACCGCTGACAGCGCCCTGCTAGCCGACTTGAAGTTCTTACCTGCGCTCCAGCCGGCGATCACCAGCCCCTCCGACTCCTCGACACGCACCGCGAATCCGGCGGAACCGCTGACCTCTCCTGCGTCGCTGTCCGCCTTCACGGTGAAGGTGATGGGGTACTCCTGCGGTCGGTGGTTGTCGAATACATGGGTAACCGTGACCCTGGACTCGCCCGGCTCCGGGCTGCCGACTTCCAGGGTCGTTCCGTCACCAAAATCCCAGGTGTAACGGAAGTTGCCCAATTCGTCAGACCGGGTGAAGGAACCCGTGTACTCAGCCTTCTGGCCCTGTTCGACAGTGCGGTTCAGTCCAGCGTACACTTCGATGGTCGGAATCTTCTTGACCGTCGTCCTGAAAGTGGCGGAGCCAATGGCAAGTCCTGCGTCGCCGGTCCCGGTGATCTTCAATCGGACGATGTAAGGCGAGTCGATGTCGCTCGAATAGACGTGACTGACGGTGGCCGTCACGTGCTGACCGGGTATCGTGGTTGGAGCATGTCCAGTTCCCGTCACGGGAGGGGAGTGGTCTCCAAAGTCCCACGAGAACATGAACTCTTCGATACCCGGAGGCGGTGTGAAGTGGGCCTGGAACCTTTCAGGCTCGCCTGCGCTCACTACGCGGTCACCACCTGCTTCAACGGGCAGGACGGAGGGCGGAATCTCGACTCTTACGTTTATGAGCGAGAACGCAGCGGTCTCCTCCATGTACCTGATCCGACCAAGAAGAGCCTCGATTTCCGCCTGGACAATCGCAAGCTGGTTCTGGACCTCGAGTGCATCCTCCATTTCTATCGCGCGCTCGAACAGGCTCAACAGCGCCTGCTCAGTTGCGCGAAGGCTGGTCAGTCTCGACTGCGTATCGACGTAGTCGTCGGTGACGTCCTGACTGCTGGACAGCTCTGACACCACCTCGATACCCACCTGCCTGATGCCCAGCACCGCGTCGTCCAGTGTCTGCGCCGGAACACGGACCGATACGAGGGCGTCGTGCTTTGAAGTCCGTTCGGACGATACGACCCAGCCTCCAAACTGACGGGCCACCGCCGCCACGTCGTCCACGGACCTGGCTACATCTCTTACGACAAGCTCAATATCGACGGTGCGGATGATGACGCGCTGTTGCTGCACCAGAGCGGCCTGGATGCGGTTCAGGTCGAATCCGACAGGCATCTGTCTGGGTGCAGTCGCGGCTGTCTGTACAGGTGCCGGCGGTGCAGGGGCTGGGCTCTGCACCGCCTGATCTGAGACCTGAACTCCAGCGACAGCGGCGGGAGCGGGCGCCGGAGCCGGCGCGGTTTCGTAATCTCCTTCCGACGAACTGCAGGCAGCGAGAAGTCCAGTCAGGACTGTCACAAGTATGGCTGTCAATACTGCGTGGGTCATTCCGCGCATCTGAGATGATTCTCCTATCCACCGTCTCTCACCCCGAGTGCAGGTCGAGTACGGTGAGGACGCCGTGCAGTCCTGATAACTATGTGTCAATACTAACGGAAGACTCGCCGCATCAGGCGACCCTCCGTGTGCAGGGCCGGGAGGCGGCTCAGCGTGGTCTGATGCGGTACGTCCAGACCTGGAAGTTTACGTCGGGCTCGCCCTTCGGCATACCTGCGAACTCTTCGGTGACGTTCGTGAGTTCCCACGCCCCCGTGGACTCTAGCTGTTGCTGCTTCTCCTGAAAGCCGTTCTGACTGTAAACGTCAGGACGCAGGGTGAAGACTACGAAGCCACCCGGCCTGACGATACGCGCAAGCTCGTCGAGGGAATGCGCCGGCGCGTGTCCCAAAGTCAGTACGCCGACGCAGATGGCGGCGTCGTAGCTGCCGGTATCCAGGTCAAGGGGTTCACCCATGACCATCTGATACAGATGGCCGTACACTCCCTTGCGGTGCGCCTCGTCCAGCATGCCCTGGGACATATCCATCGCATCCAAGTTAGTGTAGCCCAGGCGGTGCAGTTCGACGCCGACCAGTCCAGTGCCGGCTCCAGCGTCCAGCACTCTCGATTCCCTGGGGACGAACTGCTGAAACGTCTCCGCCGCAATCCTGGGAATGACGTAACCGAAGTCGGACTCCAAGTCTTCATCGTATTCCTTTGCCCACTGGTCGTATCGCTCCTCGAGCTGTTGATTGCTCTCCGAAGCGTACACCCACTGGACTCTGTTCTCGCTGTTCATGATGATGTTCCTTGTCCTGGGCCTGCTGACCGTCCATGCAGGTAGTCCGTAGCGGCCGCCTGGAATTCCTCTTAGCGGTAGCCTCTTAATTGGCTAATTCTGACCGATTGGGTACGCCTTTGGACAGCGCCTCGTTCGCGTATTCGACTCGGATCACTCCCCCCGATCTTTGTGCTACCCGATATGCTGTCCTGACAGGCACATGGAGTGGACCAACGGGCAACTATGACAGGAAGACCGGCTGAGTCCATGCCTGCAGCCCGTTGGATGACATGACGTGGGCACGAAAAATCGGCACGCCCGCGCTCAGGACGTTGTCCCATGTCTGAGAGGGAGTGAGGAAACCCGGCACAGGAATCGGATAGTTGTTGCAGTCGGTGGCGGCGTTGAACACTTCCATGAGGCTGGCACCATGCGTCTTTATGATGGGTTCGTGGTCGAACGCCCACTTCCAACTGGGATGGTTGATGCAGGATATGCCGCCCGCGTCGCGGATTGCGTCGCCGTCCGACTCGGTCGTGTGAGTGTGAATGTTGCCTCTGAACCAGGTCTGGTCTCCCATTTGAAGCGCCCCCGTGTTTGGAAAAGTGATTTCCCAGCCTACTCTATGTGAGGTAGCCCGAGCGCACCACTACCGTAGGGGCGGGGCGTAGATCTGTCCGCCCTTTGGGCAGTCGACGCAGGGGGCGTCGGCCCAGAGGGCGTTCCTGCCGCCTTCCCTCGGCAGCCCGATTCCGTCCGAGCCCAGATGGCGGTCGTATATCTCCCCGTAGTTGCCCACCGTACCGATGACCGTCTGGGCTACTGTACTATCCAAGCCTAGCTCGGTCTGTCCCCACGACCCCTCGGCTCCGAGCAGACGCTTTACCTTCACGTTGTTGCTGGCCGTGAGCTCAGCGACATTCCCGGAATTGACGCCCATCGCTTCGCCCTGGATCAGAATGGCCATCACTGTCTTCACGACGTCAAACCACTGGCTGTCGCCATGCGGGACAAGGGGAGTGAGCGGCTCCTCAGATATGACATCCGGGAGAATCACGTGTTCACCGGGATCTGGAAGGCTGGACCTGAGAGCCGCGAGGGTGGAGCGGTCGGTCGTAAGGACGTCACATGTGGTGTTCGTGTAGGCGTCGAGAGCTAGGTCGAAGGTCTCGAATATGACCGGGGAATACTCCATGCGATTCTGGCGGAAGAAGTCCTCCATATTCAGTTCGCTGGTCGTACCGGACACCGTGCATACAGAGGCTCCACCCAAAGCGTATGCGCTCGATACTTCCAGTCGGGTGGGCACCAGGAACCCCTGACCGTCGTAGAACATCGTTGGCACGAAATCGCCCCACCCGGCGTCGCGCGAGCTGGTCCATGTGGTCACGAACACGAGCAAGTCCACCTCGCCGGCCTGCATTATGGGGCCACGCTCCGCCGCGTCAATCGTGCGAAGCTCCACGGCGTCGGCGTCGCCCAGAGTAGCTGCCGCGACGGCGCGGCAAAGGTCAATGTCAAATCCCAGGTGGTTTCCGTTCTCGTCGAGGAACCCGAACCCCGGAGTGTCGTCCAGGGTTGCGCAGACCACCTTACCCCGGTCCTGGACCAGTTCCAGCCTCGACTCTCCATCTGGGTCACTTGCTTGGGTGCAGGCTACTGACGCTAGCAACGCGAGTGATGCGACGATGAGGTAGTACTTCATTTGGCAAAGGCTTCCTTCTGTTCGTGTGGCGAGTGCGGAGCGCTGGCAGGCTCCAGCCAGGTGGTCTGGTTAGAGCATATTGTAGCCTGTGCCTGAACATTAATCTTGCGCTCGTATTGTCGCTACTTCGGCAAGTGTTTCCGGATATCCGCTGTCGGTCAGGACTGCTGTCGGAATGCCCGGCTGTGCTTGAGGCGAGCCGCGTCACAGGATAGGATGCCCGCTGGAGAGTTGCCGTGATTGCCCTGTTTCGTTCCCTGAAGCCGTACGTGATCGTGTTCACCGCCAGCGGATGCACGCTCATAATCGAGATCGTCGCCGGACGGATACTGGCGCCCACGATTGGCGTGTCGCTCTACACCTGGACGAGCATCATCGGGATCGTGCTTGCGGGAATCAGTGTCGGCAACTACATCGGTGGCAGGCTCGCAGACAGATACCCCTCGCCGTCCACGGTGGGTCTGATACTGCTGGCTGGCGGGGTCGCGAGCATGGGGATCCTGCCGGTAGACCACTTCGTGTCCGACAGATTCCTGTCCCTGCCGATCATCCCGCGCATAGTGATGCTGACCGTCGTGCTGTTCCTGGTTCCCGCTGTCATTCTGGGTATGGTGACGCCGGTGGTAATCAAGCTGCGACTGGCCGATCTCGCGGAGACCGGCAACGTGGTGGGCAAGATGTACGCGGTCTCCACGGCCGGCAGTATCCTGGGCACGTTTCTCACCGGATTCGTTCTTGTGCAGCTGTTCGGCACGCGGCTGGTCATCCTGATCGTCTCCCTGGTGCTGGTGGCCATGGCGTTGGCACTCGGGAACCTGTGGCGCGTGCGAATTCCGGGGGCGGTTCTTGGAGTGGCGTTCGTAGCGGTACTCGGCGTGAGCGTTTTCGGAGAGGCGCTGGACAGCGGCTGCGAGAGGGAGAGCAACTACTACTGCATCAAGGTCAGGGCGCGAGACATCGAGGACCGTGAAGTCAGGGTGTTGTACCTGGACGCGCTCGTACACAGTTACGTCGACAACGACGATCCGCTATTTCTGCACTACTCATACGAGAAGGTGTTCGGGGACCTCGCCACGATGATGGCGCACAGCGACCCGGAGCTGGACACGTTGTTCATAGGCGGTGGGGGCTACACCATGCCGAAGTTCATGGAGGTGTTGTTCCCCGAGGCGAGCCTAGAGGTTGTAGAGATAGACCCGGAGGTCACGCAGGTCGCCCACGAGTACCTTGCGCTGCCGCCGGACACGAGCATCGTGACCCATGCCGAGGACGCCAGGACCAAGCTGCAGGAGCTGCCGAAAGGCAAGTACGAATTCATAGTCGGCGATGCGTTCAATGACGTGTCGGTGCCGTACCATCTGACCACGCTGGAGTTCAACGAGATGGTGCACGGTCTGCTGTCCGACGACGGGGTGTATGCGATCAACGTGGTGGACAGAATGCACTCCGGTCGGTTCCTTCGGTCCGTCGTACACACTCTACAGCGCGCGTTTCCGCACGTGTACGTCATGCGGGACGACTCCAGGTGGGACAATGACGACCGCTACACGTTCATCGTAGCCGCTTCCATGCAGCCGATCAGCGCGGTCGAAGTAACGAGCGCCAACCTTTTCGAGGGGAGGGGGAATCCGGTGACGGAGTTCATGCCGGAGGCGGCCTTCGCGTCGTGGATCGCGGACGAGCGAAAGGTGGTGCTGACGGACGACTTCGTGCCTGTGGACGGTATGCTCGCGCCGTTGTATCTGCAGAGTCGGACGGAGTGATTGGAGTCTGGAGTCAAGAGTTCGACATTACGCTGAGTGAGCGATAGAGTGACCGAATACCCCTTTGATTTGGGAATAGTGTGCCATATCAATGTCATATCAATTTATTTGAGATGGTATCCATAAGTGATCTCTGCGGTCATAATGTATAATGGCAACCTAGTCCGAGTTGGAGAGCGGAAGGGAGGCGGTGAGGGAGATGCGCCAATTCATAGCGCGCCGGATTGCGCTTTCGCTGCTCACAATGTTGATCGTCTCGTTTCTGGTGTTCAGTATCTCGCGGCTACACGGCGATCCCCGCAACCTGCTGTACGCCGCAGATGCGATTGAGTTCGATCAGAAGCAGTGGGACGCGCTTGGCAGGGAACTCGGGCTGGATAAGCCATTTGCCGTTCAATACGCTATCTTCATCGGCAAACTTCTGAGGGGAGACCTTGGTGAGTCGATCTGGCGCTACAAGCCGGTCACCGAGGTGTTATGGGGGCGTATTCCAGCCACTGCTCAGCTTGCCCTTGGAGGGGTCCTCTTCTCGATGTTGGCAATTCCGTTGGGAGTCATCTCAGCGGTAAAGCGGGGTTCGGTGTGGGACATTGTCGCGAGAACGATTGCGGTGCTGGGCCAGTCTATGCCGGGCTTCTGGGTCGGAATTATGCTGATCTTCTTGTTCGCAGTGAACTTGGAGTGGCTGCCGACGTCTCGGCGTGGCGACATCACTCACTACGTGCTGCCTACGATTACTCTGGGAATCTTTCCATTGTCGGGAATCCTACGACTGGTCCGGTCGTCAATGCTGGACGTGATGGACTCCGAATTCATCAAGTTGGCGAGGGCCAAAGGCGCAGCGAACGCCAGGATAGTCTGGAAGCATGCCTTTCGTAACGCGCTGATCGCGCCGCTTACATTCAGCGGGCTGCTGATTGCCGGCCTGTTGACCGGTTCGATCATCACCGAGACGGTGTTCGCATGGCCTGGTCTTGGGCTGCTCGCCATCGGCGGTGTCCAGAATTCGGACTATCCTGTGACCCAGGGTGTGGTACTGGTGTTTACGGCCTTTTACGTGCTGGCATCTTTTGCGGTTGACTTGGCGTACGCATTTATCGATCCTCGAATACGGCTGTCCTAGACGCCTCGATATGAACGACACGATCCTCGCAGCCACATTCGGCAGGAACGGCTTGGTCGGCAAGCTGTCCTATACTCTTGCGTTCATGCGCAGGTGGCCGGTCATTTCGGTCGTGATTCTTACCATCGCCGCATTCGCGGCCATAACCGCGACTACACTCGCGCCCTACAATCCCAGGGTCGGCACTCTGGACGCCAAGTTCACACCACCGATTTGGTCGGACGGCGGGTCTAGCGAGTACGTCTTCGGGACAGATCACCTGGGACGGGACATTCTTTCCCGACTGATGTTCGGGGCAAGGATTTCACTTTCCATCACGGCGGCGGCGGTGTTTATCGGCGGTGCGATAGGCGTCTTGACCGGCCTGGTCTCCGGTTACTATGGGGGCTGGGTGGATGAGGCGATTATGAGGGTGGTGGACATCTTCCTGGCGTTTCCCCTGATCCTGCTGGCCCTGGCGCTTGTCGCTGTCTTCGGGGATAGTGTCATCCTGGTAACGCTCCTGCTGGTCTCCTGGGTATGGACGAGCTTTGCCCGTCAGGTCAGGGGCGAGACGCTCCAGTTGAAGGAGTTGGAATACGTCAAACTGGCCCGGGTCGCCGGCGCCACAACCTGGCGGATAATCTTCAAGCATATCTTTCCGGGTACGTTCAATACTACGCTGGTCATCGGGAGCCTGCGTGTGGGCTTTGTGATACTGGTAGAGGCGTCACTGAGCTTTCTGGGGGCCGGCGTGCCGGTCTCTACGCCTACGTGGGGATCCATGACCTCGGATGGTCGGCAGTACATCGAGAACGCTTGGTGGATCTCATTCATCCCTGGGATGGCGATTCTTCTGGTCGTCGTAGCGGCCAACTTCCTGGGAGATTGGCTGCGTGACCGGCTCGATCCCCGGTTGAGGCAGATATGAGATAGTCCACAATCAGTCAGCATCGCAGCCCGAAGTCCCTGTGACGGGGCTGCCAATATCAAACGGCTCCGCACCTCAAGGTGCGGAGCCGTTTGATCTATGTTCCGGGAAGGAGGGGCTTACACTTGAGGTCAAGCCCCTCTCCGGTCCTAATTACTCCCCGTGTGTTACGGACTCCCAGCTATTGGGGTGTCCTCCCGGTCCTCCGACTACTGTCCAGTCGCCCACATTTGTACCGCTAACGAACCAGCGATCGACCTGGGCCACCGAGATACCGTACTGGTTCTCGAACCCGATCTCGGCGTACTCGGTCGTCAGCTTGCGAAGCTCATCCAGACTGAATCCCAGCTCTGCGGTCTTATCGACGTACTCCTTGTACTCGGGGATGTTGATGGCCCCGCCGCCGAGGGCGGTTAGCTGAATGTGGAGAGGATAGGGCTCTCTGCTGCCGCAGCCGACGTTGAGCTCCTGCCAGTTCTTGTCCTTGTTGCGCGCGATTGCGGCCGCGATCTCTACCTTCGACACGGTGGTCCTGATTCCGACGTTTTCCAGCATTGGCGCAACGGCCTCGGATATCTCGACGACCTCGGGCCTAGCTCCGGTGGTCACGATAAGCTCGGCCTCGAATCCGTCGGGGAAACCGGCCTCGGAAAGCAGCTGCTTTGCCTGCTCTACGTCACCCTGTGGCGGCAGTTCTTTCTCCCAGCGCTCATGGGTGCCCTCTTCAAGCCAGAGTCCGTCGCTGTCGCGCAGGAAGCGGTGGGAGAACAGGGTCTTACCGTGACCGGCGAGTACGTTCCTCACGATTGAGTCCTTGTCGATCGCCAGAGCCATCGCCCTTCGGACCTTCTTGGAGCGCTCCATGGATGCTGGGTCATCAATGTCCCCGATCCACGGGTGTGCATCAATCCACTCTTGGAACGCGGCCGCGCCCTCGGCCTTCTTGCGCGTGTAGATGCTATCAATCGGCTTGTCATCACGGTATCGGTCGGTGGCCTCATAGTATTGACCCTGCGGGAACAGCCCACAGTAAGCTCCGGCGAACCCCATGGGGTGGCCCTTGAGCTCGGAGTCGCTGGTCATATTGTCGATGGAGGCGAGCGGCACCTCAGTTATATCAACTTCGCCCGTTCGTACCTGTGCGATCCGGGTGGCGGCCTCACGTACCTCAAAGATGGACAATTGGTCGAAGTGCGCCGTCGATCGCCAGTGGTCCTGAACGGCTTCCAGCTCCACCTTGTCCTCGGTGGCGAACTCCATCATCTCGAAGGGGCCGGTGCCGACGTCCAGGTCCGGGGTCTCGCCCTCCTGCTCGAGGTACTTCTTGGAGAACGTGTTGAAGACGGTAGGAGCCGCCGCAGTGAAGTTTCTCCAGTACAGGTAGAACAGCGGCGCGGGGTCCATCCATGGGATGAAGACCGTGTAGTTGTCCTTCACCTCCCACTGGTCCCAGTGCAGCCGAGTGAATGCGATGTTGACGAACTTGCTGTCTTCGCGCATGGTCTCGTTGGCGGACCATGCGACATCTTCGGCAGTAAGCTCGCCCCAGTCCTTGTGGAATTGCAGACCCTCTCGCAGCTGCACGGTTATTCCTTCATCGCCAACCTCCCAACCCTTGTACAGGCGGGGTTCATTGTTGCCATCTGGAGTCATAACGGCAGGGGGTTCGTGGACACCGAACGCCCAGCGGTTGCTCTCGTTGGGCCAGGTGAGCTGGGACGGGTAGAACTGCGGCAGGCCGATGCGCTGCTGAGATACACGCAGGTGGCCTTCTGGACCTTCCATCATGGTAGGCTCAGGAGCCGTCGTCGGCGCCGGCGCAGGGACCGCAGTCGCCTGGGGCGCCGCAGCCTGAGGTTGGGAGGGCGCAGCCGGCTCCTCTGCGGCTTCATCTGAAGTACAGGCCAGTGCCAGACCAAGGACCAACGCAATCACAATCCAAACCACACATCGTTTACCATAACTTCTCATATGGTTACCCCTCCATAATTATGTCCCACAGCAGCACAGGCCTTATCAAATTGTAGTATCGATGGTATTCCCCTAAATCACCTCCGTTGCGTGTCTAATGGCATGGGCCAAACCGTATCACCGCCCTGTTTGAGTGTCAACGAATCCAAAACCGTCACCAACGATGTGTGACTACTCCGAATCGAGGCTGATGCTGTCGAATCAGCCGCCGGGGCGCAGGGCTGTGTTGTCGATCAGCCTTACTGGGCCGATGTGGACGGCTAGGGAGACCAGGGCGGGGCGGTCTATGGTGGTCAGCTCCTGGAGGGTCTCGGCGTCGGCGATGGACACGTAGTCTATGGCGGCGGCGGGCTCGGTGTTCAGGACCAGCAGCATATTACTGCGGATGGTGTCGGCGTCGCGGACGCCCTCGGCGCACAGGGTCTCGGCGAGTCGGAGCGCCCTCGACAGGGCGAGCGCGGACTGGCGGTTTTCAGGCGTGAGGTGTGCGTTTCGGCTCGACAGCGCGAGTCCGTCGGGGTCTCGGACTGTGGGCATGACCACAATGTTGGCTCCGAGATTCAGATCGGCGTTAAGGCGTTTGATCACCAGACACTGCTGGGCGTCCTTCTGTCCGAAATAGACGTTGTCCGGCCTGACGATCGTCAGCAGCTTGCAAACTACGGTCGCTACGCCCGAGAAGTGCCCGGGACGATGCTCGCCCTCCAGCCCGTGGGCGATGGCTCCCACGTCGATGCTCGTGTCAAAACCGGTCGGGTACACCTCGGAGGCCGGTGGAGCGAACACCAAGTCCACGCCCTCCCGTCTGAGCTTTTCCAGGTCGCCTTCCATGTCGCGCGGGTAGGTGGACAGGTCCTCGTTCTCGCCGAACTGGGTCGGGTTGACGAAGATGCTGGCCGCGGCCGTCGCGTTGTCCTCACGGGCGCGCCGTACAAGGGACAGGTGCCCATCGTGGAGATAGCCCATAGTGGGAACGAGACCGAGGGGACGGGGGCAGGAACGCTCCGCAGCCCTGAAGTCGGAGACGGTTTCGATGATTTGCATGTGGAAGTGTCTGCTCAGATGGTCGGATACGCAGCGCCCATTATAAGGGAATCGGGACAGCGAGCGCCCCACGATGGGGATGAGCAGCAGGGCAATCGCACTTAACCGGGGCCAGCTTTGACAGGGCCTCCTACACCGCCCTGCTGGACTCCGACCTTCGCCGGAGTGACGATTGACGGTGGTAGGCTGAAGTCCAAATGCGATTGCCCTGGGATGAGCAGTCCACGTCAGGGACGCTTGGGTCAGTATGTGGGAGAATAGCTAATATAAGTAAGCTAAAGCGAGGCCGACACTTATATAACGAAGATTATGCAGGTCTATACCACGTCACTTGTCGAATGTGACAATGAATAATATAATGGCGGTTGAATGCGCCCTGAATTTGGGGTAGGCTCGATGCCCGTTCTGCATCCACTTAGCACGATTCCTGACGAGTTCCACCAATGACCACCAGCAAGCGCGATTACTACGATGTCCTGAGCATACCTCGAGACGCCTCTGAGGAGGACATCAAGAAAGCCTTCCGAAAACTGGCGCTGGAGTTCCACCCTGACCGCAACCGAAGCGATGGCGCGGAGGCGCGGTTCAAGGAGGTTAACGAGGCATATCAGATACTCTCGGACGCGAAGAAGCGGGCTGACTACGATCGCTTCGGACACGCGGCGGTGGGGTCGAACGGGGGCAGAGGCTTCGAAGGCCACGAGAATTTCGGCGGATTCGGAGACATCTTCGACGCGTTCTTCGGCAGCGGGTTCGGCAGCCAGGCGCGAACGTCGGCGAACGCTCCGCGGCGGGGGAACGACCTTCAGACCCGTCTGACCATCACGTTCGAGGAGGCCGTCTTCGGCGTCGAGAAAGACATCGACATCCAGCGCGTAGACGTCTGCGAGCGTTGCATGGGGTCTCGCAGCGAGCCTGACTCGCACAAGACGATGTGCAACAACTGCAACGGCTCCGGACAAGTGCGGCGCTCACACCAGGGATTCTTCGGCCAGTTCGTCCAGGTGACGACGTGCAGCGTGTGCAGCGGAGAGGGCGGCATAATCTCGGACCCCTGTACACAGTGCAGGGGGGCCGGTCGGGAGCGTCGACAGAGAAAGCTCGCGGTCACGATTCCGGCTGGAATAGACGACGGGACACAGATCAGGCTCAACAGAGAGGGCGAGGCCGGACTGAACGGCGGAAGCCCCGGCGATTTGTACGTGGTGCTGGACATACACGGACACGATGTGTTCCAGAGGGCTGAAAACGACATACACCTTTCGATTCCGGTCAGCGTGCCGCAGGCCACGCTCGGCGCGACTATCGAAGTGGCCACCCTGGAGGGAGACCAGAAGATCACGATTCCCGCGGGCACCCAGCCCGGGGACCAGATCACGCTCAGAAACAAGGGTGTGCCCCACCTGCGCAGCAATCGGCGCGGCGACCAGATCGTCACTGTGCGGGTCGAGATACCGAAGTCGCTTACAGAGGACCAGAGGAGCCTGTTCGGCGCGCTGTCCGAGTCGATGGGCGATGAGGGCGTCGGCGGCAAGGGCCTCTTCGACAAGGTCAAGGACGTCTTGACGGGCGATTGATGCCGGACGATTGGCTGGAACTGAGCATCGAGACTCCGCCCGAGTACGTTGAGCCTCTCACAGAGATCTTTCTTCGCTACGGAGAGGGCGGCGTTGCCGTCGAGCAGCCGGGAGGGTTCAACCCGGACGAGGGCGAGAGCCCACCCACACCTGATCGAGTCGTGGTCAAGACGTACCTCCCCGACGATCACACGACCGACCATCGACGTTCCCAGATAGACGTTGGAGTCCGCCTGGTAGCACACCTCGCGCCGGTGACGGAACTTCGGGAGCGCCGCGTCAGCCAGGGCGAGTGGCAGAACAGCTGGAAGGAGTTCTTCCACGTTCTTCGCGTAGGCGAGCGAATCGTAGTGTGCCCCACCTGGCGCGAGTACGAAGCCAAGCCTGACGAGGTTGTCGTGCAGCTCGACCCCGGCATGGCGTTCGGGACTGGACATCATCCGACGACACGCATGTGCCTGGAGATGATCGAACAGACCATGACTCCGGGCGACCGCGTGCTGGACCTGGGCTGCGGCTCCGGGATTCTCTCGATTGCCGCCGCCAAGCTGGGCGCAAAGCGAGTTGTGGGGTTCGAGATCGATCCGGTCGCTGTGAAGGCGGGCCGCGCCAACCTTGCTCTCAACAGCGCGGACGATACCGTTGACCTGGTGCATGGCACTCTGCCCAGTCCGAGGGCGCCGACCAGATATTTCGACTATGTCGTGGCGAACATATCCGCTCGTGTGGTTACCGATTTGGCGGCCCGGATTGTCGAGTGCATCGCGCCCGGTGGACGCCTGCTCGTATCTGGAGTCATCGAAAAGCACCTGGACGGGGTGACGGCCGCGCTCTCGGCTGAGGGCGCGACGATCGAGCGGCAGGAGATCGACGGCGACTGGGTGGCGCTGCTCGCGTCGGCCTGACCAAGTCTCGCGAGGACACGTAAATGGTGGGGAAGACCAAACGCAACCAGCACAAGAAACAGCAGCGTGCGCTCAAGAAGCGAACCCAGCGCAAGCAGAAGATAGCTCGTCGGCAGTCGCAGGAGCCCCAGCGGGAGACGCCCGCGCGGATACTGCGTCGCGCGCGGGAGATGCCGATAGAAGGCGCGTGGGTGCAGGAGGGCTGGCAGGAACAGGGCGCGGCGATTGTCGTTTTGGCACGGACCAATTCGAGCGACAACATAGTGTTCGGCCAGTACGTGGTGGACTTTCTGTGCACGGGAGTCAAGGACACCGCATTCGCGACCGACACGCCGCCAGACGTGTTCGACAACGAGGTGATCCCACGGCTGTACGGCGGTGTCCCGCCGATCCCGATCGCAGTCGAGCTGGCGCACGAGATAGTGTGGGGGGCCGTCGAGTACGCCGAGATGCTGGGTCTGAGACCGGTGGGCGCGTTCAGGCAGTCTCAGCGCATACTCGAAGCGCCTGACTCACTCTCCAGGCCTGGAGTCGTCGTATTCGGATACCAGGGCCGGCCGGCGTATGTTCCGGCTCAGCAGGACAACCAGGCGGCGATCATCTCCCGCCTGATCGCCAGCGTCGGTATGGGCAACTTCTACTACATCCCACAGGGGGACATTCCGGACGACGTGATCGACCTTATGCAGATCGAGCAGGCCGATGGTGATGAGACCGGGGCGCCGTTGTGGACGCCGGAGGGTCAGCAGACCGAGGGCGGAGTGGACTCGGACTCCGGGCTGTGGACGCCCGGGGAACAGGCTGCTTCGGAGCAGCCCGAAGCGCCTGCGCTGTGGACTCCAGATAGGGGGTAGCCGGTTGGATCGGCAACAGCCGTGATCGCCTGCTGTCTGAAATGAGTTTGACAGCGTAACCACAGCGCCGAATAGCACGGTTCGGGAGGGGTCACCTACTCAGACCTGGGCTCGCGGCCCATCAGGTCCCGGACAGCCTGCGAGACTGAGATACCGTCAACCATGATGCTGTAAGTGGCCTGGGCAATGGGCATCTCGACGCTGAGACTCGCAGCGAGATCGAGAGCGGCGCGGGTCGTGTCCACGCCCTCTGCCACGCTCTGCATCTCGGAGCGTATCTGGTCCAGCGACTTGCCGGCCGCTATCTGTGTGCCCACGTAGTGGTTCCGGCTCAGGGTGCTCATACACGTCGCAACGAGGTCGCCCATTCCGGCCAGACCAGCGAACGTCGCCGGGTTGGCGCCAGCGGCCACACCGAGGCGCGCAATCTCGGCGAGGCCGCGTGTGATTATCGTGGCCTTGGAGTTGTCTCCAAAGCCCATGCCGTCGCAGATTCCTGAGCCCAGGGCGATGATGTTCTTCAGCGCGCCACACAACTCGACGCCGATGAGATCGTCATTGGTGTACACGCGGAAGACCGACGAGTTGATGATTCTCTGGGCTTCAACGGCGGCGTCGGCGTCGGCAGAAGCCACCACGGTGGAAGCAGGCATGGAATTGATGATCTCGCGGGCGAGGTTGGGACCGGACAGAGCGCAGACGCCGTGGGCGATCGACGGAATTTCTTCGTCCAGCACCTGGCTCATTCGCTTGAAGGTGGACAGCTCCAGTCCCTTGGCTGCGCTGACGACTATCGTATCTCTGGAAATGGCATGTGCCACCGCGCGGGCATTGGATCTCAGCGTCTGGGACGGGACAGCGAAAATGGTCAGATCCGCGGAATCGTGTGCTTCCACCGGATCAGCGAGCGCGTGCATCGACTCCGGGAACAGGACTCCGGGAACGAACCTGGAATTCTCCCTGGAGGACTCCAGACCGGCGGCCTCGGCCTCGGTCCGGGCGAGCAGGCGCACTTCGTGTCCCTGTCTCGCGAGGATTATGCCCAGCGTCGTTCCCCAACTGGTAGCGCCGACCGCCGTGACAATGGCCATTCAGCCGACCTCCGGCTAGTGGTTGCTTGCGAGATCGTCCTTTTGACCGATCTTGCGCTCGGTCCCGTTCAGGAGGCGTTGGATGTTGTCGCGGTGCCTCACCACGATCAGAGTGCCGCCTATGATGCCGTACCAGCTATAGACGAGTGGTTCTTGACCGATCATCGCAAGGACTACCAGCACAGCCGAGCCGAGCGCCGCCGCCGTGATCGACCCCAGCGACATGTACCGAGTCAGGCCAACGAGTGAGACGCCGACCACAGTCGCAATGAGGCCCGCGATAGGCGACAGGATAAGCAGACCGCCCCAGCCGGAGGCCGTGCCGCGTCCGCCTCGGAAGCCGATGAACACCGGCCAGTTGTGTCCGATTATCACCGCAAGGGCTGCGGCGGCCTCGACGCCGGTGGTGTCGAAGAGGAGCCTTGCGGCCACTACGACCGAAACTGCCTTTCCCATATCCAGCAGGAGCACGACGGCCGCGGCGGTGACGCCGGCGGTCCTTAGCACGTTGGTCATGCCGATCTTGCCGCTGCCGTAGTCGCGTATGTCGACCTTGGCGACCAGCTTTCCGGCAAGCAGGCCGAACGGGATCGATCCGACCATGTAGGCGATCGGGACCATGACGAGATACTCGATCATCAACGCCTCCTGCCCTTGAAGCGCATCTTGAGCGGGCTTCCCCGGAATTCGTACGCTCGGCGCAGGCGGTTCTCCAGGAATCTCTCGTAGGAGAAGTGAATGCTGTCGGCGCGGTTCACGAAGAACGTGAAGCTCGGAGGAGCGACCTCCTCCTGGGAGACGCTGTAGATCTTGAGGGTTCGTCCTTTTATGCCGGTGGGCGGATGTTCGGCGATCGCGCTCATCAAAGTGCGGCGTAGGTCGGTTCTCGGTATGCCCTTCGTCCACTCGTTGTAGACGTCGACGGAGGTAGCCATCAGCTCCTCAAGACCGGTGGAGTTCAGCGCCGAGGTGAAGCATACCGGAGCGTAGGTCGCAAACTTGAACCGGTCCTTGAGCAGCGCCTCGATCTCGCCCTTCGTGACCCCCTTGCCCTTGAGCAGGTCCCACTTGTTAATGACGAACACAACCCCTTTGTAGGCGTCCAGAATGTAACCCGCGATGTGCGTGTCCTGCATTGTGGCGGGTTCCATGGCGTCCATGAGCAGGACTACCACGTCCGCCCTGTCGATGGCCCTGACGGAGCGGATCACGCTGTACTTCTCGATGCCGGTGCCGATCTTGCCGCGCCTGCGAATGCCGGCGGTGTCGATCAGGAGCACGTCCATGTCGTTGTACTTGATGAGCGTGTCTATGGTGTCGCGGGTGGTGCCGGGAACGTCGCTGACGATGGAGCGGTTCTCGCCGGTGAGAGCGTTCAGCAGCATGGACTTGCCCACGTTGGGCCTGCCGACGATGGCGAGGCGCAAGTCCGCGTCCGGCTCGGGGAACTCAGGCTCTGGCGGGAAGTGGGTCACGATCTCGGCCATCATGTCGTCTAGGCCCAGGTTGTGGTATCCGCTGATGGGGTGAGGGTCGCCTAGCCCGAGCTCGTGGAACTCGAGCGCACCGGCAGCTTTCGGCTCGGTGTCGACCTTGTTGACGGCGAGCACGACAGGCTTGCCGCCAACGCGCAGGAGGTCGGCCACGTCGATGTCGGAGCCTGTCACGCCCTCCATCACGTCGGCAACCATGATGATGATGTCGGCGTCGTCGATGGCGGTCTCGACCTGCGCGCGTACCTGGCGCCAGAGATCGGTGTCGGGGAAGATCTCGAGTCCGCCGGTGTCAACGAGGATGAACGGATGGTCGGCCCAGTTCGTTTCGAGCATCACCCTGTCGCGGGTTGTTCCGGACTGCTTGGACACGATCGCCACGGTCCTGCCGACCAGCCTGTTGAACAGGGTGGACTTGCCGACGTTCGGTCTTCCGACGATAGCTACGACAGGTTTGGACACGTTGTCCCCCGAACTTTTTGTAAAAGGGCCATCGCCCACACTTTTTTCTGCAAAAGGGGCGCCGATGTTCTCACATCAGGGATCATCCGGCGGTCATGCGAGTGTGGAATGGAATGCTATCAGATTGGGCCGTTCATTTGCACGACTGCGGGAAGGTCGCTGCCCTTTCCTCGGCCTGTTTCTGCTACATGGCGACCCATCGCTCAAGGACTAGTCACATAAATCTGGGTTTGCGTCGGACTTGATTGTCATTCCAAACGGCCTTGCTCATAGTGGCTGGACTGGCCCGAATGGAGCCTCCTGACGAACAGTGGGAGTGAACAATGGCTAAGAAACCAGTACCGCCTCCATCTTGACTCTTACACCAGTCGCCTCCAGGTCCCTTCTGAGGACGACATATTTCTGCGACATTTCATCGCTATCGTGAGTAACACCACAGACACTTCACGAAAGGGATGGAAGGATGATTTGCAAGAACCTGATGATGAAGACGTTCCTGTATAGGCCGGTTTGGGGGGCCATACTCTTCGCGGTGATAGTCTTCGGCTGCACGGGCGACGCCGAACACGGAGAAGGCCGAGATGCTGATCGCGCCACGGTAAGTCAGGGCATCTCTGAGCGAGAAGGTGGCGAGTCCGGAGGTGAGCATAGTGGGAAACGCGAAGGCAATGAATCTAAGGAAGAAGGTGATGAAGGCAGTGGTGAACACGGCCCCGGTGGGGAAGAGGGCAGCAGTACAGGCTCTGACGGCGGTGGAGAGAGCAGGGAAGCCGCCATGTCGAGCCTAATCATTCCGCTCGGACAGTCGTGGAACGGTGTCCTCGGCGGATTGGCTGTTTCCATGCAGTACGATACAGCAACCCTGACTGTTCACGGAACGGTACGAAACACGCTCTCACAGAAACTATGCTACGTGCAGGCCGAACCTCACCTGAAGTCTGGAACGAAGACAGTGGGAGAGCTTGGTCCCGAGAAGCTGGGACACCTGAACCCTGGACAGAAAGCGACATCTAACCTGACGGTCGCCAGTGAACCGAAACTCGCAGGAGTTTCTTACGATGGATACGTTGTCCACATGGAAGTATTCGACTGTAGCGGCCCCGGCCCCACTGCTCACACAGGAGGAGAAGGCAGTGAGGGCAGCGGCGAACACGGCCCCGGTGGTAAAGGCGGTAATGAATCCGTTGGAGCCGGGAGCGATGAAGGTAGCGGCGCTAATGCTTTAGCACCGGATGAGAGCTTTGATTCAGTACGCAGCGGCGCCCGGCTGATCCTGAGCTACGACGCTGCCAGCAACTCCTTCAAGGGCACGGTGGAGAACACGACCAACGGAGTCCTGGACCGGGTCAGAATCGAAGTGCACCTTTCGAACGGCGCGGAGCTGGGTCCGACGACTCCGATGGACATGGCTCCAGGCGAGGTGGTATCGATCCACCTACCTGCGACGCCGGCATCGTTCACTGGATGGACAGCACATGCCGAGGTTGGCGCCGGAGATGAGGGGAGCGAGTCGGGCGAGGAGCACGAGGATGGTGGTGAGCATGGTGGCAGCAGGGAGTCTGGCGGCGAACACGCCAGTGGTGGCGAGCGGCGGGGAGGTGGCTAGAGCTAATCGAAGTCAACCGAGGGAAATGTCGAAGTCTCAGGTGGGATAATCTGACCATGGGCGCATCCGATAGATAGACGCGGTGTCTCTATGAGGCATCGACTCCGGGATAGCTCCTTAGAGGACTGGTGTGAGCGGTATAGTACTGATTATCGAAGACGATACGAGGATAGCGAACTGGGTCAAGGTGTACTTCGAGCGCGCCGGATTCTCTGCCGAGGTTGCTCATGATGGTGAATCCGGTCTGGCCCTGGCCCGCAATCTGACTCCAGACCTGGTAATCCTCGATCTGATGCTTCCCCGTCTCAACGGCGTGGAGCTGTGCAGGATCCTGCGTCGGGAGTCGGAAGTCCCGATAATCATGCTGACGGCCAGGGAAGCCCCAGCCGAGCGGATCATCGGACTGGATAGCGGAGCCGACGACTACATCGTCAAGCCCTTCGACCCGGAGGAGGTTATCGCGCGCGCCGAGGCCGTGCTCCGCCGCGTCAAGGGCAGAGTCCAGCAGGTCCTGAAGCGTGGCAACATCACGCTGGACGAGACCGCCCGCAGCGTGACGGTCAATGGAGAACCGGTAGGTTTGAGCCAGGCCCAAATTGTCCTCCTGTCAACGTTCATGCGTCATCCCAACCAGGTGCTCACCCGTGAGCAGCTGATCTCTCTGACCTTCAACCACGAATTCCACGGGTTCGACCGTGCCATAGACAGCCAGATCGCCCGCCTGCGAAAGCAGATCAGCCGAGACGGCGCCCAGCCTATTCAGACCGTCTACGGCGCCGGCTACAGGTTCGTGGTAGAGGACGAATGATGTCGCTGCGCTGGCGAATCATGGGTTCGATTGTCTTGGTCATCGTTCTTACCGTCTTGATCAGCGTCAGTGTAGGTTACTACGCGACACAGTCCCGCCTGGGTGTGTTTGTGGACGAGATAGGAGACGACGAGGCGAGCCGGTTGGCCCGAAGTCTGAGCCGGGAGTATACCGCTGCCGGTGGATGGGAAACGGTGGACAGACCACTGTCTGAGGCCGGATACATCTACGACGGGGTTCTGGAGAGGGAGCGGCATGAAGAAAGTGAGGGAGGATCCTTCGAGCTCTTCCACAAAGACCCGATACGAGTCGTCATCGCGAGCGTCGATGGGCGCGTGGTCAAGGACAACCTATCCGAGCTGTTACCCGGGACCATTGCACCCGACTTGGACGGGCATCGCGAGACAGTGTTCGACTTAACTACGAACCAGCCCGTAGGAAACGTATATGTGGATGTGAACCATGAATTTCTGTCGACCGAGTCGCATGGGTTCCTCAGCACGCTCCTGTACATCACCGCGATTGGTGGGACGCTGACGGTCGGAGTTGCCATACTGCTGGCCGCATGGTTGTCCAAACGTATCACGGCGCCTGTGACGGCATTGACGGAGGCAACTCAGGCAATTGCGCAGGGGGATACGACCCGGCTGCCGGTCACGTCCTCGGACGAGTTGGGACGGATGAGTGCGGCTTTCAACCGGATGACCTCCAGCCTGGAGACTCAGCGCGAGCTCCGCAGGCGGCTGATAAACGACGTCTCTCATGAGCTGAATACGCCACTGAGCGTCATACAGCTGGAGGCAAAAGGGCTGCGCGATGGACTTCAGACTCCTGAGAGCGCGTCCGACCACATCATCCAGGAAGTGGATAGGCTGCGCGGTCTCGTAACTGATCTGGACTGGCTTGCGGAGACAGACCATGGTGAGCTGAGGCTCACGCTCGAAGAAGTTTCTGTTTGCGAGCTGCTCACCGCAGAGGTGGACCGCTGGCATCCACAATCGCAGGCTCGACGGGTTGAATTGTCGCTGCAGGTATCCGGTGACCTCCTGGACATGGACCTCGACCGGATGCGGATGAGCCAGGCGTTGGGAAACGTCCTGAGCAACGCCATTCATTGCGTCGAATCGGGCGGAAATGTCGTGCTCAGAGCGGGGTTAGAAGGCGACAATGCGTTGGCTATCTCGATCACCGATGACGGGATCGGCATCGATGCTGCAGACCTTCCCCACGTCTTCGACCGCTTCTACCGTACCGACCAGTCGCGCAGTCGTGGGATAGGCGGCACAGGTCTGGGATTGGCCATCACCCGAGCTATAGTCGAAGCACACGGGGGTACGATTGCCGTAGCAAGTGACGGGCTTGGACAGGGCGTCACCGTGACTTTCCGCCTTCCCCTGAAGAGGAGGCACATCTTAGCTCCAGAATGCACTGGGGAGTAGTACTGTCCAGTGGCACTACCCGGTCGAAAGTTCGCCGTACGGCGTGCTTTTGCCCACTAACTTTCGTTTCAGATATGAGATCATCCTCAGAAACTTCGGGTATTGATGTGGTGGTTACTGGAGGATTTGCAAAAAAGCCGGTCAGACCCCACCATGTGACAAGGTGATACCTGTAGGAGGATTCATGCAATGAAACTTGGACTGCGGCGGCCCGCTAAATCCCACTCGCAACAGGATTCAGAAACGAACGGCCATGTCACGGCTGCCGAAATGTACCAGGTGCAGGACTCGTACGTTCGGTTCAATCAGAGAGACCATATGGGCTCGCAGATGATCTGGGATGCCCGGTCCAAGGCTGAAAGGGACAAACTAAAGGTCAAGCAGCGACAGCTCACGGAGAAGGGACGCGCCGGATTCGAGGCCACTGCGTGGGGCCTGGAATACGCATCAGAATCCCTGCTGTCTCTCATGGACTTCTCGAAGAACCAGTCGGATAAGAAAGCTAATGCATGGCAAAGCGAATTGGAGCCCTCTCCCACTGGCCGACCCGAAACTTCCCCTGAAGAGGCCTCGCAGGTTGTGCGGAAGGCCGCCCAGATGTTCGGGGCGGACCAGGTTGGCTTCGCTGAACTGGACCGTCGCTGGGTGTATTCCCATTACTTCGACGATGAGACGAAGGAAGCCCACCCCATCAAGTTCTCCGATGAACCCGGGTACGAACAGTATGACCAGCCCATTCGCCTTGAAGATGGTACTCGGGTCATCCCGAAGGAGATGAAATATGTGGTGGTGATGCTCCACGAGTGGGGCAAGGACGTGGATGGTACGGAGTACGCACCGACCCTTCTTACTGAGGGGCTCAGTACACTGGCATATGCCCGAATGGCGCCGACGCTATGGATGACGGCTGAGTTCATTCGAGGGCTGGGGTACAACGCCATCCCCATGGCTAATGACACAGCCCTGAGCATCCCACTGGCTGTCGACGCGGGCCTCGGCCAGCTTGGGAGACACGGCCTTCTGATCAATCCTAAGGTGGGGTCGCGCTGCCGTATTTCCAAGATTTTCACCGACCTTCCTCTGGAGCCCGCCGGAGCCGTGGACTCCGGCATCACTGAGTTCTGCAACGCGTGTCAGAAGTGTGTCCCGAAGTGCGGCACCGGAGCCATCACAACGGACGACCGAAGTTTCGAGCCCCTGGCCAAGAGCAACTCAGCGGGAGTGCTTTCGTGGAAAGTGGATGCAGAGAAGTGCAGCACGTTCCAGATCCGTGTCGGGAGTACCTGCAGCACGTGCGTCCGCAGGTGCGCCTGGACCAAACCGCCCCACAAAATGTATGCGATACCACGCTTCTTTATCAGGAACTTCCGGTGGAGGTGGTTGAACAAGACCTGGGTATGGCTCGACGATCTGGCGGGAAACGGAAAGTTCGGTAAGAGGACTGACGACTTCTGGATGGCGGAGCGTCGATAGGTCCACGAGGTCAGCCTCCAATTTCTCATGGCGCCGCGGCCGGGCACCCCGTCGGCTCCGGCGCCAGCTCGAGGTAGATCAGTGTCGTCTCGATAGACGAGTGACCAAGCCAGCGGCTCAGGTAGTTGATCGGGATCCCGTGCATCAACAGGTGCCGGGCGTATGAGTGCCTGAGCGTGAGGTTCGATATGCTGCGTCCCGACGGTATCGCGCCCATCTCCTCGGCCCTGGCGGCACCCGCGTAACCCTACGGGCGCGTTACCACATGGGTGGTTAATTGTGGTAGTTTTGCATCACAGTTCGATACTGGGAGAATTGCTGTGGACGCCACGGATCACGAGAGCTTTATGAGACTTGCGCTGGAGGAAGCGCAGAGGGCGGCCGACGAGGGCAACGTCGGCGTCGGGTCGGTCATCGTGCGGGACGGGGAGTTGATTGCGCGCGGTCGAAACCTGGTGCCGGTCACCAAAGACCCGACGGCTCACGCTGAGACCGTCGCTCTGAGAGAGGCTGCGACGGCGCTGGGGACTGACGACATGTCCGGCTGTGCGCTTTATACTACGTTTGAGCCGTGCCCAATGTGCTGCGGCGCTCTGATGAACGCGAACATCGCGACGCTTGTGATGGGAGGCCGGCCATCGCCTGATCAGGCACGGTTTGGAGACTACACGATGGAGCGTCTGCTGGAGATGTCCAAGTGGGGCGACCGGATGGAGGTCGTGACCGGCGTTCTTGTCGACGAGTGCATGGGTATCAGACAGCCTTAAAAGGAAAGAGGTGGGCCAATGAACTTTTCGGGCAAGCTGGTTATCATCACCGCCTTGGCAGTGACTGTACTGCTGGTGAGCAACATCATCGCAACCAAGCCGTTGTCGCTCTTTGACCTTCCGTTTGAGGTCTTGGGCAGCACCAGCGTCATCGTTTCTGTTTCTGTTATCTGTTTCCCACTGGGCTACATCATCAGCGACGTGCTTACCGAGGTGTATGGGTTCCGCGTCGCACGCGGGGTAATCTGGCTGGGCTTTGCCTGCAACCTGCTGATGGTCATCCTGATCTGGCTTGGAGGCGCAATCCCCGGCGCCGTCTTCTGGGACAACCAGGACGCGTACATGGCCATACTCGGCACGACCGGCTGGCTGCTGCTGGGCAGTTTCGCGGCCTACATAGTGGGCGAGTTCTCCAACGCCGCGGTCATGGTGATGCTAAAGAATGCCACGGAAGGCCGCTTCCTGTGGATGCGGACGATATCGTCCACGGTCGTCGGACAGGGCGTGGACTCGGTGATCTTCTACGGCATCGCCTTCGGAATGTCGGGGCTGTGGCCTGCCAGAGACGTGTTCAGCGCCATGCTGTTCGCCTGGCTCGTCAAAACTGCGTACGAAATCATCGCCACACCTCTGACATACGTAGTAGTCGGGTGGCTCAAGCGTACTGAGCGAATGGACATCTACGACGCGCCGAGGTCGCTCAATCCGTTCGGCATATTCGGCAGTGGAGATGGAACGAGCTTCAACGCGGCTCGGCCCGCCGCTGCCGCCAGCTAAAACCCGAGTCGCATCGGAAGACGCGCGGGTATCACCACAGGAGTCATACAATTGCGATTTGGAGCGTTCTGGCAGGTGCCTGGATTTGTGGGGTCCACGGTCCCACGCCGGCACTGGGAGACAATCGAACAGATAGCGCTTGCGGACAAGCTGGGATTCGAGTCGGCGTGGATCGCCGAATCGGTGTTCTTCGCTGGTCGGCCGCTGTCCAACCCGCTCATGGTAGCGTCCGCTGCGGGGCAGCATACGAGCCAGATCAGGTTCGGGACGCTTGCGGCGCAGTTTCCGCTCCATCACCCCATCCACATGGCAACCCAGGCCGCCACATGCGACATACTCACGAACGGCAGACTGGACCTGTGCCTTGGTGGACGCTGGGGAGCTCCGGCGGGACAGGCGTTCGGTCAGGGTAAAGACATCAGCGCGTCGGAAAGCCGGGGGCGCGTGGCCGAAGGGATCGAGCTGCTGAAGGCTGCGTGGACGCAGGAGAAGGCGAGCTTCGAAGGCGAGTACTGGAGCATGAACGAGCTGTTGGTGGAGCCGAAGCCTCATCAGCAGCCACACCCCCCGCTTCTCCTCGCCGCCAACAGCGACGAGACGTTCGCATACGCCGCAAGCATGGGTCTCGGAGTGATCGGGACGACGCTCAGTCAGCCTATGCCGCGCATGATCGACAGACTCCGCGAATTCGAGGGGGCTAAGCCCGAAGCCGGCGCGAGCCACCCGCAGCCATTTCACGTCAACATATCGTTCTTCGTCGCCAAGACCAGGCAGAAGGCGCACGAGATGATGGCCCGTAACTGGCTCGACGACGACATAGTGAGCACAGTGCCCGACGCAACCGCGTCGTCGGTGGGCACCTCGCGGCACAGCTTCACAAGCGGGGTAGGAGGCTGGGCGACCTGGAGCTTCGAAGACGCCATTCGCTACTCGGTGTACGACGACCCCGACGGATGTGTCGAACAGCTTAGTGCGCTTCGGGACGCCATGCCAGGAATGGCGCAGTGCATTCTCGAATTCAACCGCAGGGGTCGCCTGACCAACGATGAGATCAAAGAGTCCATGCAGCTCTTCGCAGACGAGGTCATGCCTGAGCTGAGGTGAATGTCGAATTGGGGATAGCGAATTTCGAATTGGAGGACTGTCGTGCCTGAGTTGGGTTCCCTTGCCGCAGCAGTCGGTCAGTTGCTGAAAGACCGGGGCGAATCGCTCGCGGTTGCCGAGTCTTCATGTGGCGGGCTGCTCAACGCGACCCTAGTGGCTGTGCCAGGCGCGTCGGCGTACTACGTCGGCGGCGCGATTATCTACACGCGCACGGCGCAGCAGGGGCTGCTGGGCGTTCCCGACGTAGCGATGCAGGGGAAGCGCGCTAGCACCGAGGAGTACGCCGCGATGAACGCGGCGACGATTCGCGAGCGTCTGGGCACGACCTGGGGGCTGGGCGAGACCGGGGCGAGCGGTCCGACGGGCAATCGCTACGGCGACAATTTCGGACACGCCTGCATCGCAGTCAGCGGCCCGGTGGAGCGCGCGATCACGATCGAGACGGGTGACCCGGACCGCGAGGGCAACATGTGGGTCTTCGCAGAGCGCGCGCTGGCGCTACTTGAGGAGTGCGTGCGAGAGTCTGGGTGAGGGCCGCTCCATCGTTCCGGCGAAGGCCGGAACCCAGAGTCCAACAACGATTCTGCCTGTTCCTAACATAAGGGGACCCAAGGTGAATGTCACCCGCCTCAAGTAAGTCCGACATACAAAGTTGACCTATTGATAGGGATCCTGGAGTTTAGCGGCAATCTGTCGTTGATTGGTTCCATTAACGTTCTGATCCTTGATTCCAATTCATCATCAGCGTCTGGTGAAATAACCACCTCATCCAACAACCGATATAGGTTCACATTCACAAATATCCCACTATCAGTTCGTTTGGGCTCTACGACCATGCCACTGTTACCATCTATGACGGTAACCAAAAGGTTCGATAAGAGCCTAAACTCCTTCTCACCTTCAAAGGCTCGGTATTTGAGAGTTGCCATCTCCCCGGAGGACCATTGCCTACCTCGGCCTTCAGATTGAACGCGGACGATTTCATCTTTGTCGTGGTCAATGTACTGTACTATGCCTCCTTCGACATGTGAATAAGATAACCTCAAGCTGTTCTTCAATGAAGAAAATGTAGTTTTGATTGCTACGCCAGGACTCGCATAACTTTGCCACATAAGGGCATCTTCATAGTTGCTCATTTGCCAACAATTGACCACTACTGTAGCACGGGTTAATTCATTGGAGAGTTTGACCGTATCGTCTTTGTTGCGTGTGTTCAGAAAGTCCTTAATGGAATCAGCTGTTGCGGAGGGTAACTTTCCTTCTCGTGGATCGCGAAGCTTGTCCAGCCGGCAAAAGAACAGTGCTTGGTCAGTGACCAGCGATTGGAACTTAAGGAAAGTTTGATATCGCCACAATGTGTCGCCATCGGCAGGTTCTATCAGCGATGGGTCTTTGTTTTCAGACGCATACATTCGATGTCCCCATCGTTGATGCTGGTATGTTTTCGGGCGGTGCGCGGGCACCGGTATGCAATTCCATGAATTGACCTGATATCTAGTGCTACGCGACCCCCGCCACCTCAGGCGCGCCTACTGCCGGCATTACCTCTCGTGCGAATAGCTCCATCGACTTGAGAACCTTGCCGTGGTCCAAGCCGCCCATCGCGAAGTTGGCGCCCAGGTATCGGACTCCGTGACGCTTTAGCTCTTCGATCTTGGCAATGCAGTAGTCCGGGTCGCCGACTATGGCGCGGTTCTCGTACACGTAGTCCACGGTTGCGGGGCCTTCGATCCGAGTGCGTCTCCAGTCTTCTATGCGGTGATAGATTTCGCTACCGCCGTCCTTGAAGTAGCTCCGCCAAAATAGCATGTCGAGCACCCACTCCAGATGCGCCGCCGTGTCGCGTCGGGCCTGCTCCATGGTCTCGGCGACGTACATGTACCTGAAGAACGGCACCTCCGAGGCGGGCCTGTCGTTTCCGGCGGCTTCGGACTTGCTCACGAAGCGCTGAAGCAGGTCGAGTGCGGGCGCAGTGTCCATCACGACGGCGATGCAAAGGTTGTGTCCATGCGATATGCAGTAGTCGAGCGTCTCCGGCGTGCGCGTCGCGGCGATGTAGATCGGCGGATGCGGACTCTGCAACGGAGGCGGCGCCAGGCTGACCTTGTTGAGACTGTAGAACTCCCCTTCGTGTGAGAACTCCGGGTTGGTCCACAGGCCCTGGACTACGTTGACGCTCTCCTGGAAGTGCTGCTGGCTCGTCTCGGGAGCGACGCCGAACCCGCTGTATTCGTAGCCATACACGCCGCGCCCGAAGCCCACGTCGAGTCGGCCTCCGCTCATAGCGTCCAGCGTCGCAGCGTCCTCGGCCAGCCTGATCGCGTTGTGGAGCGTCGGGATCAGCACACCGGTGCCCAGCCTGATCCGCTTGGTCTGGCCGGCCATGTAGCTAGCGATCACCAGCGCGGACGATCCGATGCCGTACCGTGTGAAGTGGTGCTCAGCGATCCACGCGCTGCTGAAGCCGAGGTCCTCGGCGAGCTTCACTTCGTCGGCGGCATGTGTCAGGAGCTTTGCGGGGTCGGTGTTTTCAGGCCAGGGCACATGCGTGAAGATGGAGTATTTCATTGACGGTCTCCAGTTGAATGGGTTCGGCAGAAGGGAGCTCGACGGTCGCCCCTAGCTGGCTGGCGGTCGCAGTTGGGCCAGGCTCAAGACTATCACGGCGACGTTGTGCATGGTGTGGGGGAGGTTCAACTCGAACTCCGCCGGTGCCTCCGCGCCCGCGCCGTCCGAGATGCCGCGCAGCTCCAGGAACGGCAGATTCGAGAATGCCGCGGCGCGCGCGCCGCCTGCGCCCTCCCATGCTACCGCAATGGCGCCGGTGTTTTCCCGAAGCTCGGATGCGCGCCGTGGATCGACGATGCCCTCATCGCCGCTGGCTACGATGCCGAAATGGACATCGAAGGGACTATCCTTCGCTGGCAGGTTAGTCTCAAGAAACGCAGTCGCTGATTGGTCGCCGGGAAAACGCGGCAAGGGATTGTTCTTCATTCCCCACCTGAAGTCGTGCTCGACTGTCTCGGTCGCCACGACCACGTCGCCGATTTTGAGATCGTCGCGCAGAGCTCCAGAGGTCCCCGCACAGACGATCAGCTCGCGATCGGGCAACATGTCGATTGCGTACTGGGTCTGGATGCCGAACTGGGCCTTGCCCAATCCGCCGGGCGCGACAATCAGGACGCCTCCGAGGTAGCTTCGGCAGGACAGCCTGCCCGCCGCTCTCTCAGTAGACTCGAGGCCGAGTTGCTCAAGTGTCTCGGTAAGCGAGTTGAACTCGTTCTCGATTGGGGTCAGTGCCAGAATTCGCATGTCAGTCTGGCCGTGGTTCGTCTTCCGTTGGTTGGCCCCGGCGGGCGCTCTCCCATCGGTGCTGGGCTGCTTCACGAGCCTGATCGCGGCGTTGCTCTGGTGTCACGGAGTCGTCTTGGGCGAACTGGCTGATGTTCACAGGCACTGACTCGCTCACGTCGCGGGCGCCCGCGACATTCACGGACACGACTATGCTCCAATCCGTTTTCGCTCGTGATCGGGGGCCGAACCCGGACACGTTCGCTGGAAGCTCAGCGGGAACATCCAGCGTGAGCCTGTGCCTGTTCGGGCTACCCGCGCTGAGCCTGAGTTCTTTCACGAACGTCGGCCCTGGGTACGTGAATGCGCTTTCGGACTCCAGACTGGCGCTGGTCAGATCGGAGCCAAATCGTTCCGACACAGGGAGGCCGGTGTCCCCCCGGCGAGTCCTAAGTACTGCTGTCGCTGGCCAATCTCGGTGTAGCGTGCCAGGCAGACTATCTCCATGTGGGCCTCGCGGACGGTAACGTCCATGTGGGGCGTCACTTCCACATCGACTCGAATGGTCTCACCCAGTTGGTAGGCCCGGTCCTCAAAGGTTATTGAGATGTCGATCGGTCTTAGTCGTGATACCACGGTTCTCTCCTTTATGGAGTGAAACGCTGAGGCTAGATTACACGTTGGGCCTCGAGGGCCGACAGGTCGTGGGTGTCGTAGCCGAACGCTTCGGAAAACACTTCTTCGTTGTGCTGACCCAGGAGCGGTGCGGCGGTGAAGTCAACAGGGGAGTCCGACATCTTGACCGGGCAGCCGGGCAGGGTGAACGGGCCGTGCTCGGCGTGGTCGACGGTCACGATCATCTCGCGCTGTCTGAGATGATCGTCGGAGTACAGGTCGACGGCGTTGAAGCAGGCGCTGGCGGGCACGCCCGCCTCTCCGAGTATCTTCATGACCTCGAACTTGGTGTGCTGCTGAGTCCAGGAGTCGATTGCGGAGTTGATCTCGTCGGTGGCCTTTGCCATCTCGACGGGGTCCTTGAGACGCGGATCATCGATCAGGTCGTCCCGTCCGATGGAGGTGGCCAGCGCGCTCCACATGGGCTTTCTCGCGGGCGAGGCGATCATATAGACGTAGTCGTCCGGGCCGCCTGGCGCGCATTGGAAAGTCCCAACGCCGGGACTCGACCTCAGGCTGTTGCCGGTACGCTCAGGTGAGACTCGGCCCTGCTCAGCACGGGCCATCCAGGTGCGGCTTAGGTTGACTATGGCGTCCTGCATGGAGACCTCTACGACCTGTCCCCTGCCGGTGGTCTGGCGCTGCCACAGCGCGGCGAGTATCCCGATTGCGGTGTGCATTCCGGTCGCTGAGTCTCCGGACGTGGTACCCGGACGCATCGGCGGGCCGCCTGGCTCTCCAGTCGCGCAGAAGCCTCCCCCGGCAGCCTGAGCCACAGGGTCAAAGCTCTTGTACGTGCTGTACGGGCCGTAGGTTCCAAAGCCTTTCACGCGGGCCAGGACGATGCGCGGGTTGACCTCGGCGAGTACGTCGTAGCCCAGGTCGAGACGTTCCAGGGTGCCGGGCGCTAGGTTCTCGGCAACGATGTCGCCGCCTCTGACGAGATCGAAGAACATCTCGCGGCCCTTCTCTGTCTTGAGGTTGAGCGTGACGCTACGCTTGTTGGAGTTGTAGTGGATGAAGTAGTTGGAGTCGCCTTTGGATTCGAGTCCGGCTCGACGTCCGGGGTCCCCGACGCCGGGCTGTTCAATCTTGATGACGTCTGCTCCCAGCCATGCGAGCATCTGCGTGCAGGACGTCCCGGCCTCGAACTGTGTCAGGTCGATTACTCGTACGCCTTCCAGTGCCTTCTGCATGTCTATCTCTCCTTGCTTAACTCATCTCTGGAATGCTGAGGGCAACAAAACAGGGGCGGTCGAGCGACCGCCCCCGATTGTCTACTTCGTGCCGGTTAGCCTGCGTGGGCTAGTTCCGTATGAAGTCGAACTGCTCGAAGTTGCCGTTGGTGATCGGCTCAGGGTCGATACCGAGTTGGCGTTCGAGGATCGTCGAGTATGTCAGCCTGAAGTCGTTGCTGAAGTGCATGTCGCCTTCGAGCTGGTCCTCGGGACGCAGCGACGGGAAGTCGGCGTAGAGACCGCCGTTGACGTCGCCGCCGATGACGAACGCGACTCCGCCGGAGCCGTGGTCGGTGCCCGCGCCGTTGTCGTTAATGCGGCGTCCGAACTCGGAGAACATCAGGACGACGGTGTCCTTGTCCTTGCCGTGCTCCTTGAGGTCGTCCATGAAGTCCGCGACTGCCGTCGAGACGTCGCCCCAGAGCTTGGCGTGGGCCGAGAGCTCGTTGGCGTGGGTGTCGAAGCTGCCGTGCTGCGTGTAGAAGATGCGCGTGCCGACGTCGGCGAACATCACCTGGGCGATGTTCTTCATGTTCTCGGCGATCGGGTTGTCGGCGTACTCGACGCTGGACGAGTACGCGGCAGGAGCGGTCCTGAGAATGTCGGCGCCCTTGAGCGCGTCCATACCGACCTGGCTGATGAACTGCGAGATTGTGTCCTTGCCGGAGCCGCCGTAGATCTGGGAGAAGGCTTCGAGCGCGAGCTTGCGGGCGGTCTCGTCCTTGATGTCGGGCATGAGGCCGTAGGTCTCGAGGTTGCCGACGGAGGCGACGGGGACGTCCTTGGCGTACATGGCGCGGGGGAGGCCGCGACCGAAGTTGACGCCGGTGACGACGTTTTCGGCCCTGGGATCGAGGTCCCTGAGCGCCTGCCCCAGCCAGCCCTCAGGAGCAATGTCCGCGGGCTGGGCGGTGTGCCATACGTCCATTGAACGGAAGTGAGACCTGTTCGGGCTCGGGTAGCCGATACCCTGGATGACCGCCACCTTGCCCTCGTCCCACAGCGACTTGATCGGCGCCATAGCCGGGTTCAGTCCCACGTGGTTGTCGAGGTGCAGCACCTGGTCCTGCGGAATTCCGAGGTATGGCCTGTGATCGTAGTACAGACTGTCGCCGTACGGGATCAGAGTATTGAGGGCGTCGTTTCCGCCGCTGAGCTGCAGGACCACTACCGACTTGCTGTTGCCGTTACCGTTCGCTGTCATTTCACCACTCCCTGTTGTTGGAACTCAGTTCCTAGTTTGGACTTTCAGGCCCCTCTAATCTCCGCTTCGTCGGTAGATCTGAATTCTGTGTCGGTTGCTTTCGGTCACGTACATGCGGCCCTCGTCGTCCAGCTTGATGGCCGTGGGCGCCCAGAAGAACTTCTCGATGTGGGACGATACCTCGTGTGGGTCGTCGTTGAAGAAGTCGATCTCCGGCTCCATGTTCGCGCGTTCGCGGGCGGCAGCCTCTTCGAGGTTGATCGACAGGAACGCCTCGGCCCACTTGGAGTCGGTGGCCTCTCCCCGGATATTCTGGACGAGGCCGCCGTCGGAGTCGAAGATTACGACTCGCTCGTTGCCCCAGTCGGACACGTACACGTATCCCTCGGGGTCAACCGCGACGCCGGACGGTCTATGAAGCTCGCCGTCACCGCGCCCTGGTCTCCCAAATGACGATATGAACTCGCCGTCGAGCGTGAGCTTCTGCACGCGGTCGTTCTGCCAGTCGGCTACGTACAGGCAGCCGTCAGGGCCGACCGTCAGGCCCCAGGGGAGACCGAATTGCACTTCTCCCGAACCCTGCGAGCCAAAGCTGCTTACCAGCTCGCCTTCAGGAGTGAATACCTGTACGCGGTTGTTGTGCTGGTCGGCGACGTACAGGCGATCATCCTGGTCGAACGCGAGCCCCGCAGGCCCGTCAAGCTGGCCGGGCGCGCTGCCTGACTCGCCCCAGTGGTTGACGATGGTGCCTGACGTGTCGAAACCGGTTACGACGTTCTTGTCTTCGTCGCTGATGTAGATGTGTCCCTGGCTGTTCTCTGTAATCGCAACGGGCCAGATGAACTGACCGGCCTCTTCGCCGAACGACGCGAACGTACCGTAGTACTCGCTGTCGATATCGTAGATCGTGACGCGGACGCCGCGGGTGTCGCCTTCGAGCGACCGGCTGACGGTGTACAGCTTGCCGTCGCTGCCACAGGCGGTATCGACCGGATAGTAGAACCCCCGGCCCTCCATGGTGGACAGGCCGATTGTGTGGCTGTAGACCATTTTCTGTCGGGTTGTTGTTTCGAGTGTTGTCATCGCGTTCACCCTTTGTAGGGACGGGTTTCAAACTCGCCCCTACGCGCTACGCGCGCTGGAACTCGTGAGTAGCCGCGATCATCTGGAGCAGCTGGGCTACACGTTCGCTGGTCTCCTGGTCCACCTGCGGTCCGGCGACGATGTCGCCTTCAGCGGTGGCGTAGTCCACAAGGGACGACCTGGTCTCGTCGGATACGGATATCACCCCGATCTCGTCAAGGCATCGGTCTACGAGCTCCGAAGGAGATATCGCCGAGCCGCCGTTGGTGGCGACACGCTCGATGATCGACCTGACGCCGGGATGCTGGGTGTTACCGAGCTGGCTCGAAGCGAAGTTCAGCCTCTCCACGAACGTTCCGGTGTCTATCCACTCCAGGCCCTCGTGCCAGCCCTCCACCGACGGCGGGTTGATCAGAGTCTGCCCCATCCAGGTCATTTGCTGCTGGCGTTCGACGATCTGGCGCCTCGGCCTGTTGAACTCTCCTGTGAGCCGGAGCACGCCGGTCATCAGCTCAGCGGGACTCTTTACGCGGGCGTACCAGGAGTCGCTCGACTTGAAGAAGTCGGACGTGAACAGCACACGCAGCATGTGACCTATATCGTAGTCGCTCTCGAAGTAAGCCTTCGAGAGTATCTCGATGGCTTCGGGGTTCTGCGGCTCAACGTAGGGCCACTGAGGGACGGGCGGCTCGTCGGCGACGAAGAAGTGGTACATGTGCCTTGCGATGAACGCGGCGGTGGCGGGCTGCTCGCAGATGATGTCCACGATCTCCTCGCCGTTGAAGTTGCCGGTGCGACCCAGGAACTCCTTCTCGCCGTCGTCGTGGTCTTCCTCGTTGAAC